>NZ_AP025589.1:0-2660000 GCF_022846535.1 Pseudoalteromonas sp. KAN5 | reverse complement strand
ACCGGGAGATAGCTGGTTCTCCCCGAAATCTATTTAGGTAGAGCCTCGGACGAATACTTACGGGGGTAGAGCACTGTTAAGGCTAGGGGGTCATCCCGACTTACCAACCCTTTGCAAACTCCGAATACCGTAAAGTACTATCCGGGAGACACACGGCGGGTGCTAACGTCCGTCGTGAAGAGGGAAACAACCCAGACCGCCAGCTAAGGTCCCAAAGTCATAGTTAAGTGGGAAACGATGTGGAAAGGCCCAGACAGCCAGGAGGTTGGCTTAGAAGCAGCCATCCTTTAAAGAAAGCGTAATAGCTCACTGGTCGAGTCGGTCTGCGCGGAAGATGTAACGGGGCTAAACTATGCACCGAAGCTGCGGATTCATCTTAGGATGAGTGGTAGGGGAGCGTTCTGTAAGCCGTTGAAGGTGTACCGGGAGGTATGCTGGAGGTATCAGAAGTGCGAATGCTGACATGAGTAACGATAATGCGGGTGAAAAACCCGCACGCCGGAAGACCAAGGGTTCCTATCCCATGTTAATCAGGGTAGGGTAAGTCGACCCCTAAGGCGAGGCCGAAAGGCGTAGTCGATGGGAAACGGGTTAATATTCCCGTACTTGGTATAATTGCGATGGGGGGACGGAGCAGGCTAAGCAAGCATGGCGTTGGTAGTCCATGTGAAAGTGAGTAGGTTGGTGACTTAGGAAAATCCGGGTTGCTAAGACTGAGACACGAGACGAGTCACTAAGGTGATGAAGTTGCTGATGCCATACTTCCAGGAAAAGCCTCTAAGCTTCAGATTATACCGAATCGTACCCCAAACCGACACAGGTGGTCAGGTAGAGAATACTAAGGCGCTTGAGAGAACTCGGGTGAAGGAACTAGGCAAAATCGTACCGTAACTTCGGGAGAAGGTACGCTCCTATCTGTGATGAGATTTACTCTCTAAGCGGACGGGAGCCGCAGTGACCAGGTGGCTGGGACTGTTTATTAAAAACACAGCACTGTGCAAAATCGCAAGATGACGTATACGGTGTGACACCTGCCCGGTGCCGGAAGGTTAATTGATGGGGTTAGTTTTCGGACAAAGCTCTTGATCGAAGCCCCGGTAAACGGCGGCCGTAACTATAACGGTCCTAAGGTAGCGAAATTCCTTGTCGGGTAAGTTCCGACCTGCACGAATGGTGTAACCATGGCCACGCTGTCTCCACCCGAGACTCAGTGAAATTGAAATCGCAGTGAAGATGCTGTGTACCCGCGGCTAGACGGAAAGACCCCGTGAACCTTTACTACAGCTTGGCACTGAACATTGAACCTACATGTGTAGGATAGGTGGGAGACTTTGAAGATGAGACGCTAGTCTTGTTGGAGTCGTCCTTGAAATACCACCCTTGTAGTTTTGATGTTCTAACGTTGGCCCCTGAATCGGGGTTACGGACAGTGCCTGGTGGGTAGTTTGACTGGGGCGGTCTCCTCCCAAAGAGTAACGGAGGAGCACGAAGGTTGGCTAAGTACGGTCGGACATCGTACGGTTAGTGTAATGGTAGAAGCCAGCTTAACTGCGAGACAGACACGTCGAGCAGGTACGAAAGTAGGTCATAGTGATCCGGTGGTTCTGAATGGAAGGGCCATCGCTCAACGGATAAAAGGTACTCCGGGGATAACAGGCTGATACCGCCCAAGAGTTCATATCGACGGCGGTGTTTGGCACCTCGATGTCGGCTCATCACATCCTGGGGCTGAAGTCGGTCCCAAGGGTATGGCTGTTCGCCATTTAAAGTGGTACGCGAGCTGGGTTTAGAACGTCGTGAGACAGTTCGGTCCCTATCTGCCGTGGGCGTTTGAGAATTGAGAGGGGTTGCTCCTAGTACGAGAGGACCGGAGTGAACGAACCGCTGGTGTTCGGGTTGTCATGCCAATGGCATTGCCCGGTAGCTACGTTCGGAACTGATAAGCGCTGAAAGCATCTAAGCGCGAAGCAGGCCTCGAGATGAGTTCTCACTAGACTTTTAAAGTCTCTGAAGGGCCGTTGAAGACTACAACGTTGATAGGCAAGATGTGGAAGCATGGTGACATGTTAAGCTAACTTGTACTAATTACCCGTGAGGCTTAACCATACAACGCCAAACGCGTTTTATCATTTACGTCCATGTAAATGACTAAAGCCGCACAAGTGCGTTAAAATCTGTTCCAGACAGATTTTTATGTGACTGTTTAAGCGCAGAAGTTAAGATTGTAGGTCGTGATTTATCGCGACAACTAAAGTAGATTTACTGACAGCCGTAAGCCATAAGCTTTCAGCCGTCAGAAAACAATTATCAGCCATTTTCCAAATTTTAGTTAGTGCGTAGTAATACGAACTGACACCAAATTTGCTTGGTGACAATAGCGTTTTGGACCCACCTGACCCCATGCCGAACTCAGTAGTGAAACGAAACAGCGCCGATGATAGTGTAGCATTTGCTATGTGAAAGTAGGTCATCGCCAGGCTCCAAATAATAGAAACCCGTTACAGCGATGTAACGGGTTTTTTGTTGTCTGGAATAAAGTATAGCTGTCAGCTATCAGCCGCACAGTGTCAACCTGGACACCGTAGCGTGGGTTGAGTATCTGATACTCATGGATAAATAAAGCCACAGACAATGAGAGCGTAGCATTTGCTATGTGGCTCTCTACCGCTGTAGGCACTACGTCATCCCAGGCTCCAAATAAGAGAAACCCGTTACAGCAATGTGACGGGTTTTTTGTTGTCTGGAATAAAGTATAGCTGTCAGCTATCAGCCGCACAGTGTCAACCTATACACCGTGATGAGTCTCTGACACCCACGGAGAAAAGAACGCCACGAACTCCTCAGAGCGCAACATACACCTTTAAAACGGCTTGCCTCTTTCACTCTCCCATACTTTAATCTTGAAAAACTCGAAACTCGAAACTCGAAACTCGAAACTCGAAACTCGAAACTCGAAACTCGAAACTCGAAACTCGAAACTCGCAAATTTTTATCTACAAATGCCACCAACTGATCCCAACTATCATGTTAGAATTTTGTTTTTATCAACATAGAGAGTGAGAGCTATATTGGCTAACTCTGATTACCAACATGTCTTAAATGAAATTATCGCTGAAGTTCAGCCATTACTATCTGAGGGAAAAGTGGCTGATTACATTCCCGCGCTAGCTGAAGTTGATGCTAATCAATTCTCGATTGCTATCTATACAACTGACGGGCAAACTTTTTGTGCTGGGGATTGCGCGCAGCGTTTTACTATTCAATCTGTGTCAAAGGTGATGACACTGACTCTGGCCTTACAGCGTTATGGTGATGAACTATGGCAACGTGTCGGTAAAGAGCCTTCTGGTACTGCTTTTAACTCTTTGACGCAGCTTGAGTTTGAAAAAGGCATACCACGTAACCCTTTTATCAATGCTGGTGCTATTGTAACTTGCGATGCTTTATATAGCCGCTTATCTGCACCTATGCATACTATGCTTGAGACTTTCAGAGAACTATCAGGAAATAAAAGTATTACTATAGATAAAAAAGTGGCTAACTCTGAGTATGAGTTCCGCCATCGCAATGCTGCAATGGGGCATTTGATGAAGTCATTTGGTAACTTTAATAATGAAGTTGATGATGTGCTGTGGGCTTACTTTAACTTTTGTGCAATTGAGCTTAATTGTGTTGAGTTAGCTAAAGGGTATAGTTTTTTGGCAAATAAAGGAGTTTGTTACTTGAGTGGCAAACGAGTGCTTTCTAGCCTGCAAACTAAACAGCTAAATTCTTTGTTATTTACTAGTGGCTTGTATGACGCCGCAGGTGATTTTGGTTACCGAGTAGGGATGCCTGGTAAATCTGGTGTGTCGGGTACTATTTTGGCTGTGTTGCCTGGTAAATTTACGGTAGCGGTGTATTCGCCGGGTTTAAATTCTTTTGGTAATTCTGTGGCTGGAATAGCAGCTTTAGAGCTGCTATCTAAAAAGCTCGATATTTCTATTTTTTAGCAAGTTTACTGTTCCCAGTAAACTTGCTCTAAACAGTCTTCTCGTTCAGGTAAACCACGCGATAGACGAGGGGAGTGTTGTACAAGCACTTCATAGCTGGCGCGGTTGGCGTACTTACTGATCTGCGCCAAAGATGAGTAGGTCATTGCGGGCTGCTGGTGTTTAGCCGAGTTACCTACATTGAGTTTATGATAAACATTGGCTGATAGGTCGTGTAACACTGCTGCTAATGCGCAATCACCAGCACCATTTGTATTTTTAATGCTGTCAGGCCCGCCCATAAATGGGGCTGTGTGGCTGTAAGCGCGAATTGGGTTTTCACAGTCACTTTGACGCATTGCACGGGAGAATTCATAACGATTGAAGTCAGCTATCGCACCGGGTAAGAGAGGATATTCAGTTTCACGTTTAAACTTTTCATCGACGAAACCTGCCATGAATAAGCCTTTTTCGCCAGCGGTACAGATCACTAAATCGACCCAATCAAGCGCTTTATCAGCAGCTAATAGTGGATCTTCAAAACCGGTGATAGCGAAACCTTCTTCTTCATTCATTGCTAAAATATCAACATGCTTAGCGACAAACTCAGCCCACCAAGTTGGATCTTGTTCGATTAAGAATTTTGTTCCTAATGTTAGCACGACGGGTACGCCAGCATCGTTTGCATATTTTACTGCTTGCATTGTTGCTTCGGTCATCGTCTCTGCGCCTTGTGTACGCATTAAGTAAGCGCTGATCACCAATGCTGATGAGTTTTCTATTAACTGCTGATCAATTGATTCAGGACGCAAGTGATTCATAAGCCCTGCACTAATTGCAAAGGTACGTTCGCCTGAATCATCAATTAAAGTAAAGCAGCGACCTATAGGGCCATCTACTGGTTGTAGATAGTCTAAATCTACGCGGCTTGAGGTATTACATAAGAAGCGGTACGCATAACTACCAATTTTGATGTTTTCACTCATTACACCAAGTAACACAGAACGATCATCCGCTAATACAGAATAG
This sequence comes from Pseudoalteromonas sp. KAN5, assembly GCF_022846535.1. Lineage (NCBI taxonomy): Bacteria > Pseudomonadati > Pseudomonadota > Gammaproteobacteria > Alteromonadales > Pseudoalteromonadaceae > Pseudoalteromonas > Pseudoalteromonas sp. KAN5. The sequence goes on along the minus strand of NZ_AP025589.1, from coordinate 2,655,000 downwards.
TTGTGCATGGTATTACCTATAGTGCCACCGGCAAATTCATAGTCGATCATGTCGTTCAGTTTTAAACGGTCATATAAAGCATTGGTTATATCACTATCTATAACTTGCGACATGCCTCTACGTAGCTGAAATTCATCAAGGAAAGCTTGATCAACTTTAGCTTCTATATCAACTACTATTTGGTCAATACCTGTGATGTAGCTGCGCTGTAACCGATCACTGGCGTTAAGTTGATTTGTAAGTGGATCTTTGGCTTCCACTGGAAAATAATGTTTATGCCTGCGGCGTCCAGGAAATTTCATTTGCTACCCGTGTGTTGTGAGCTAAATAAAAAAAGCGGGAGATTATAGCGTAAATCACCTAAGGTGAGCCACGTAAATGCTGCTTTAATTTGTTTTATTTTTATCACTAATTACTAAGTTTAGCGTTTTATCAGCCTAAGTGAGTATAATTAAACAATAATTAGTTAAAGGTTAAATCAATGACTGAACAGTTGGATGATCAATATTGGATGGCAAAAGCACTCGAGTATGCACAAAAAGCTGAGCAATTGAATGAAATTCCTGTCGGGGCTGTGCTGGTTAAAGATAATCAGCAAGTTGGAGCTGGTTATAATCGCTCTATTACTGATAATGATCCTTCCGCTCATGCCGAGATGATAGCAATCCGTGAAGGAGGTAAAGCGCTTGATAACTATCGCTTAATAGATTGCACTTTGTACGTTACATTGGAGCCATGCTCAATGTGTGCGGGCTTGTTGGTACACAGTCGTATTAAGCGGTTAGTTTTTGGTGCTGCTGATGCTAAAACAGGCTCAGCTGGATCAATCATGAACTTATTACAAGATCCTCGGTTAAATCATCAAGTAGAAGTTGTGGGAGGGGTGCTAGCGGAGCAAAGTGGACAGACTATTTCTAATTTTTTTAAACGCCGCCGCCAAGAAATTAAAGCTAAAAAGCAAGCGCAGCGAGACCTGAAGGCTTAACCTACAGGCGTCGCTGTATTTAATTCTGCCATTTGTTGCATCGCAAACATGCGACGACGCCAAATAACTTTTTTATGTAAATTGCGCAGCATAATTCTGCGCCGTGTTGATGATGAATAAATCACGTTACGTTTGAACGAATGTGTCCGGCGACGTTTCAACATAGTATCTCCTAAAAATGTGAGAGTGAGAAATAACTTGATACTACACATTAGTGATCATTTGATGACAAGTAAATAGATATCGTAACCTTATTGTATTTTAAGTTATTTTGATTCTTTGTCATCGTCTTTTTTGGGAGATAATACGGGGGGAGTTGTCGTTGACTTACTCGCTTCTGTGGTTATAGGGGCTTCTTGTATTGAATCAGCTGTGCTGCTGGGCTCTTGCTGTGCAGGTTTCTCAATTACTGTTTGTGTTTCAGTTTGCGGTTTTACGTTAGACTCTTTTGCTGGGACGACTTCAGGCTCAGCAGGGGCAATCGCATCATTTTCATCAAGCCATACTAAAGCGTCGTAGTAACGGCGAATATTATCAACATATTGCACTGCGACATCGCCACGGGAATAACCATACTTGGTGTTACGGTAATAACGCTTTTTGATGAGCAATGGTAAGCGTTTTTTCACATCTGCCCATTTATCGGGACTTGCTCCTTGTTGCTCGGTAATGATCCGCGCGTCATTTACATGACCCCAGCCAATATTATATGACGCTAATGCCAACCACATGCGATCAGGTTGCGGGACTCGATCTGGGATGCGTTTTTCTAGTTTCATTAGATACTCTGCACCGCCTTTTATATTTTGCTCTGGTGCTAAACGGTTCGTTACACCAACTTGTTTTGCTGTATCGCGAGTGAGCATCATAATACCACGTACCCCCGTTGGTGATTTAGCGCGTGGGTTCCACATTGATTCTTGATAACTTAAAGCTGCAAGCAGGCGCCAATCTAGCGTCCCCGCATATTGCTCAAACCAAGGTTGATATTTAGGTAAAGTGTCTTTGATAGCTTCAATATAGGCGAGGGTATTGACGTAGTTAAATTGGCGCACGTGACCAAAGTATTTTTCTTCAAGAACGTATAGTTGATTATTTTGCTTCACTTCACCAAAAAACGGCACCATTAATGCGTAGAGTGAATCATCACCGTCTTTGCGCAATAACCATGCAATTGGATCATTGCGGGTAACTGAAAAACCAATACTTAAATTGGGGTGGTAGCGACGGAATAAAGATAAAGTGTGCGAGTCTGCAAGGGTGTAATCTATGTCTCCATCTATTACGCCTTGCAGTAACTCTTCTTCATCAAACTCTTCGGTTTCTTGCCAAGTTAAATTCGGGTGAGTTTGTTTTATTTGTTGAAGTGCTAATGAGTGGCTACTTTTTGCCAGTACCGTTAAGTTACCAGTTAGATCATCAAAGTCACGAGGTCTTACACGTCCTTGCTTATAAACTAATTTTTGACTAATGGTGCGATATGTTGGGCCAAACCGGTAAGTTTGAGCACGAGTTTTGTCATAAGTTAAACCGGAAGCTATTAAATCTAAGTCGCCATTATCTAAACGAGAAAACATATCGGATAAGTTAAAGAACGGCACCATTTCAAGCTCGACACCTAAATGGTCTGCAAACTCTTGCGCTAACTCATATTCAAACCCTTGTTCGCCTTGTACGGCTTGGTAGTAGTTACTTGCCCCTGCTAATGTACCAACTCGGATTTTATTGTGTGCTTTAATTTGACTGAGTTGAGATTGTTGCTGCTGCATATCGCAGGCACATAAAAACATTACTAACGTAATGATTGTTATTAGCTTTTGTTTAAACATACCGCGCCCCTTGAATGCTACTATCCCCTTATATCAAAACTTTAACGTGGCGTCACTTGTCGATTTGTTGTAGATGATGTTGCGCTGTTTTAATATCTCCATGTGCTGAACGGTAATATTCGGGATAAACGATGCGAACAAATACGGGCATTGACGCAATTTTAATTCCCCCCTTAACCTGTATTTCCGAGTTACTTGGGTATATAATGCCCGCCTAAAATATCGTTCAATCCCTAACCCCGGATGAAAATACCTATGTTGATCCTTCGTGGTGCACCAGCACTTTCCGATTTTAGAGTTCAGAAAATTTTAGCCCGTTGCCAACAGGCGCAACTTCCAGTCACTAATGTATACGCTGAGTATGCACACTTTGCCGATTTAACGGCAGAGCTTTCAAGTGACGAGCAAACTAAGCTTGAGAAGTTACTTACCTATGGTCCAACGATTGCCGAACATACACCAGCAGGTACTTTGGTGTTAGTAACGCCTCGCCCAGGAACAATCTCACCTTGGGCTTCAAAAGCGACGGATATTGCACATAATTGTGGTTTAGCGCAAGTTCACCGTGTAGAGCGTGGTATTGCTTACTATGTTGAAGGTGATTTAAACGCTGAACAGCTTTCTCAAGTCGCAGCCTTGTTACATGATCGCATGACTGAAGCAACACATGGCGCAATGGACGATGCCGCTAAATTGTTCCGCACTGACGCACCAAGTCCAATGTCATCAGTAGACATTTTAGGCGGTGGTCGTGAAGCGCTTGCTACGGCAAACGTTGAGCAAGGCTTTGCACTGGCAGATGACGAAATCGATTACTTGGTAGAGAACTTCCAAAAGTTAGGGCGCAACCCGAACGACATCGAATTATTTATGTTTGCACAAGCAAACTCAGAGCATTGCCGTCACAAGATTTTTAATGCAGATTGGACAATTGATGGTATCGAACAGCCAAAGTCGCTGTTTAAAATGATTAAAAACACCTACGAGCATAATCCTGAAAATGTATTATCTGCCTATAAAGATAACGCTGCAGTAATGACGGGCTCTAAAGCGGGTCGTTTCTTCCCGAATGCTGAAGGTGAATACGCGTATCATCAAGAGAACATTGAAATCTTGATGAAAGTTGAAACGCATAACCACCCAACAGCCATTGCCCCATTCTCAGGTGCGGCAACGGGGTCTGGTGGTGAGATTCGTGATGAAGGCGCCACCGGTCGTGGCTCTAAGCCAAAAGCGGGTTTAGTTGGCTTTACTGTATCAAACCTACGTATTCCTGGTTATGAGCAACCGTGGGAAACTGATTTTGGTAAACCGGGTCGTATTGTTAACGCGCTTGATATTATGATTGATGGCCCACTAGGTGGCGCGGCATTTAACAACGAGTTTGGTCGTCCAAACTTATTAGGTTATTTCCGTACTTATGAAGAACAAGTCAATAGCCACAATGGTGTCGAAGTTCGTGGTTACCACAAGCCAATCATGCTTGCCGGTGGTTTAGGTAATATTCGTTCTGAGCATGTACAAAAAGGTGAAATTCCAGTTGGTGCAAAACTGATTGCATTAGGTGGTCCTGCCATGAACATTGGTTTAGGTGGCGGTGCCGCTTCATCAATGGCATCTGGCCAATCAAATGAAGATTTAGACTTTGCTTCTGTACAGCGCGAAAACCCTGAAATGGAACGTCGTTGTCAGGAAGTGATCGATAAGTGTTGGCAACTTGGTGATGCTAACCCAATCGCGTTTATCCACGATGTGGGCGCAGGTGGTTTATCAAATGCATTCCCTGAGCTTGTGAATGACGGTGGTCGTGGTGGTAAATTCCAGCTACGCGACATTCCTAATGATGAACCAGGTATGGCGCCGCATGAAATTTGGTGTAACGAATCACAAGAGCGTTATGTACTTGCCGTAGCCGTTGAAGATTTTGACCGTTTTGAAGCTATTTGTAAGCGTGAACGTGCACAATATGCGGTCATTGGTGAAGCTACTGAAGAGCGTCATTTAACAGTTGCTGATAGCCACTTTGATAACAACCCTGTTGATTTACCGCTAGATGTATTATTAGGTAAAGCACCGAAAATGCACCGTGAAGCGCACTCTTTAAAAGCGACTAGTGAAGCGTTAGATACAGCAAAAATTGATATCGCAGATGCTGCACAGCGTTTATTACGCTTACCAACCATTGCAGAAAAAACCTTCTTGATCACGATTGGTGATCGTTCTGTAACAGGTTTAGTTGCGCGCGACCAGATGGTTGGCCCGTGGCAGGTACCAGTGGCTAACTGTGCAGTGACAGCTGCAACGTATGATACTTACCATGGTGAAGCTATGTCACTGGGTGAGCGTACACCTGCGGCATTACTGAACTATGGCGCATCAGCACGCTTAGCTGTAGCTGAGTCATTAACTAATATTGCATGTGCCAATATTGGTGGTCTTGAGAATATTAAGCTATCTGCAAACTGGATGGCTGCTGCAGGTCACCCAGGTGAAGATGCCGGTTTATACGAAGCAGTTAAAGCCGTGGGCGAAGAGCTTTGTCCTGCACTCGGCCTCACTATTCCTGTGGGTAAAGACTCTATGTCGATGAAAACTCAATGGGATGAGAATGGCGAGCAAAAATCGGTTACTGCACCGCTTTCGTTAATCATCACTGCATTTGGCCGTGTTGAAGATGTACGTAAAACGGTGACCCCACAGTTACGTACAGATAAAGGTGAAACGTCACTGATCTTAGTTGATTTAGGTGCAGGCAAAAACCGCATGGGTGCATCAAGCTTAGCGCAAGTTTATAAGCAATTAGGCGATGTAACCCCAGATGTTGATAGCCCTGAATTATTAAAAGGCTTCTACAATGCAATGCAAACACTAGTCGCAGATAACAAGTTACTTGCTTATCATGACCGTTCAGACGGTGGTTTATTTACCACAGTAGCTGAAATGGCATTTGCTGGTCACACGGGTGTAACAGTCAACCTTGATGAGCTAACAGGCTCAGATATTGAAGTTCTTTATAACGAAGAGCTCGGTGCTGTTATTCAAGTTGCTAATAGTGATTTAGACGCAGTAAATGCGGTATTTGCTGAGCACGGTATTGCAGCAATCAGCCACGCAATTGGTTCTTTAAACGGTGATGACACTGTAGTCTTTAATCGTGCAGGCAACACAGTACTTAGTAATACACGTACAGAGCTTCGTACAATTTGGGCCGAAACAACGTACCAAATGCAAGCGCGTCGTGATAATCCAGATTGTGCTAAACAAGAGTTCGATGCCAAGTTTGACGCTAAAGATCCTGGTCTTAACGTTAAATTAAATTTTGACTTAAACGAAGATGTGGCAGCGCCGTATATTGCTACAGGCGCTAAGCCAAAAATGGCTATCTTACGTGAGCAAGGTGTTAACTCGCACCTAGAAATGGCTGCTGCGTTTAACCGTGCAGGTTTTGCAGCGGTTGATGTGCACATGAGCGATATTCTTGAAGGGCGCTTAAGCCTTGAAGAATTTAAAGGCTTAGTGGCATGTGGTGGTTTCTCTTACGGTGACGTACTAGGTGCAGGTGAAGGCTGGGCTAAATCAATCTTGTTTAATGATATGGCACGCGATCAGTTCCAAAGCTTCTTTGAGCGTCAAGACTCATTTAGCTTAGGTGTGTGTAATGGTTGTCAGATGCTATCAACGTTAAAAGAGTTGATCCCTGGCACTGAGCATTGGCCACGCTTTGTAACTAATAAGTCTGAGCGTTTTGAAGCACGCTTTAGCTTGGTTGAAGTGCAGGAGAATCCTTCTGTATTCTTTAACGGTATGGCAGGCTCTCGTATGCCTATCGCGGTGTCTCATGGTGAAGGTCATGCTGAATTTGCAGACGGTGCTGCGGTTAAAGCGGCGCTTGAGTCAGGTACTGTTGCGGTTAAATTTGTTGATAACTACGGTAACCCAACAACTCAGTATCCGGCTAACCCAAATGGTTCGCCAGAGGGCATTACAGGTATTACATCTACTGATGGTCGTGCGACTGTGATGATGCCACACCCTGAACGCGTATTCCGAGCGGTTGCTAACTCTTGGCACCCAGATGAGTGGAGCGAGGATAGCCCATGGATGCGTATGTTCCGTAACGCACGTAAAAATGTAGGTTAATTTACATTTATACAAGCTAGGTTCATACTTTAGCGATAGAATAAAAGGCTGCATTGTGCAGCCTTTTTTGTTTATGCTGGTCAAAGGTCAAAATTTATTTAAGGATAATATGTTTAAGCGTGTAGGTTGGGGGTTATTCATTCTACTGCTAAGTGTGTTGACACTTGGTTATGTTTTTCGCATGCCGCTCACTTTGCATTTTGCGGCCCCTTCATTACAGCAATCCGGTGTTGAATTGCATTGTTTGGACTGGTCGTTAACAAGCAATTTAGATCTCCATATAGAAAAAGCGTGTATTGGCTACCAAGGGCAGCAGCTTGAATTAGCTGATATAACGGTTAATACCAAACGGGTTACTATTAACCGTGCCAATCTTAGCGTAACGACTCCAACGTCTACTGCTGAGTCATCCACAGCAAAAAAATTGGCGTTAACACTCATTGAAAGTAGACCTTTACTGACGGTTAATCGGTTAGTGATCTCATATCCGCAGCTAGCCAACCCCCTGACTATCAGTATAAATGAACCCCTTTTGAATCAATTTGTGGTCAGTGGAGATATCACCGCTAGTGCGTCGTTATTTACAGATCGTATAACAGGGCAAGTGAAGCTTGATAATGAGTTAGTGAGCAAGGTAAGACACATTGCTAACTTGAATCTTAATAGTCAAAATCGCTTTAGTTTTGATGGTTTAAGTTTAACGCTTGATTCACAGATTGATGGCCAATACGTCGCTGAACTTGAAAATTGTGCAATTATATTTAAGGCCAATGGCCATGTAAGCAGCCAGTATGATTTAAACTCTCAGCGATTAATTTTGGATGCGCAGCAATTAACAAGCTCGCTAGATGCACAAGAAAATTGCTTGCAGCAAATAGCAAGATTAACAGCAGATACTAAGCAACAGCAATTTATTGCCAAGCAAATTCCACTTCATTGGCAGTTGCAATTACCTGACCAAATTGGCTGGCAGGATGGCAGCCTGAATCTAGATGCGATTAACTTTGTTGCTGCTACAAGTGAGTTAAGAATAAATAATCTCGATGTAAATAGTAATGATCTGCCCAACAGCCTAAAAGCCGAGCTGGCTTTTTCGCTGCAAAATGATGACATTAAAAAGTTTAGCATAACTACTAACATGGCTAATTATGACGTTGTAGGCAGGTATCAATTAGATCTAGTGCAGTTACCTGATTTTATTGCCGTAGATGCACAAAACATAACCAGTAACGGCGAGTTTACTGTAAAAGAGTTTTTGACTACAGCACAGGGAAAACTGTCTGCGAAGTTAGCGATTGGGAAGTTGGCTGTTGATGAACTCACTGTAAGCAAGTATCAAGGAACACTGACAGCAACAATTAATGAACAGCGTTATACAACAGCTGCACTCGCCAGCCAAGTCGATACAGTGAGTTTCAGCGATTATAAATTAACGCAACTAACAAATAACTTGAATGCCTCTGGTGACCTTGGAGTTGGAGAGCTGTTTATTGATATTAGCAGTGAAACTACTTTAGCAGCATTACAAAGTGAGGCAGTTGACCTTAACAATATCAAGGTAAGCTCTCGTGCAATGCAAAGCCGTGCATTGCAGGCTTCGCATCAAGTAATGATTGATGATATTAAAGTGATTGTTACACATCATATGAGTAGTACGGCACACCCTGTGGAAGTGATTATTCCTGAACAGTCGGTTTCACGATTTAACCCCATTTTACATCAGTTTGCTCCGCTTGCGACATTAACGGGGGGCTCTGTATCAGCCCATGTCAAAGGAGATGTTAACTTATTGGCCGCTGATATCACTGTACAGTTAAGTGGTATTAATGGCCTATATACAGATTACCTGCTCAATGGCTTTAGTAGTCAATTGGTAGGGAAGTATGATTCAGGCCTGCTTAATGTTAAGCCGACTAAATTTGATATTAATGAACTTCGTGCTGGTGCGATTGTTGAAAAGATAACTGGGCAATTGCAGATCAATAATAGTGAACCTGCCATCACAGCTATTACTGGTAACGTGATGGGAGGCAGCTTTACACTTGATAAGTACCGAGTGACTGAGCAGCCTCAGCAAGCGTTAGTCACATTTAAAAATATTGATGCAAGTAAAGTGATCACGCTTGATGAAAAGTCAGGGATCAGTTTAACGGGGCGAGTTACTGGCACATTACCGGTATATTTTTCTGAGTTAGGTATAGAAGTAAAAGAGGGGCAGCTCACAAACCAAGGTGCAGCGAAGCTACTTATTACTAATAATGCCGCTTTTAATGCGGTCAAAGCACAGCAGCAAGAGCTTAGCCCTATACTTGGTTTGCTTGAAGATTTAGATATTCAAAGTATTAAAAGTAGTGTTAATTTAAAACCAGATGGTTGGATGACCTTAGGCGTTAATTTACAAGGTTATAATAAACCACAAGCGCAGCAAGTTAACTTTAACTACAATCATGAAGAAAATGTGTTTACGCTATTACGAGCATTACGCTTAAGTGATGAAATTACACAAAAGGTTGAACAAGAGTATTCAACAAAAGGAAGTAATAATGACTAAATGGTTAGTGATAATAACAGCACTGGGTTTACTCAGTGCATGCACGCATCGTGTTGAGGTGGCAGCAAAAGAGCCAATAACAATCAACTTAAATGTAAAAGTTGATCATGAGATCCGCGTAAAAGTTGATAAAGAGCTCGATAATTTATTTAGTGATGACAGCGAATTATTCTAAGGAACCATTATGAGCAGAGTAAGAAATAAAAAATTAAATATAATCACATTGTTGAGTGCCTTTTGCTTGTCGTTCTCGGCGTGGGCAATTAGCTTAGATGATGCCAAAAACCAAGGTTTAGTGGGTGAGGATAGCTCGGGTTATTTGGGCCTTGTGGTACAAAATGCAGAGGCAAAAGCGGTTGTTGATGAAATCAATGAAAAACGAAAAGCACAATATTTAAAGCTGGCGAAAAAAAATAATCTGTCGCTTGCTCAAGTTGAAGCGTTAGCGGCAGCGAAAACGATTGAAAAAACTCAATCTGGTCACTTTATTGAAGTGAACGGCGAGTGGGTTAAAAAGTAAGCTATACTATGAGGGAACCGAGCTGTTAAGCGCTCGGTTTTTTGCATCCAGCAAGTAATTGTTGCCAAAAGTCGATGCCTTTACGGCGTGCTAAATTGATATTGTGTTCAGGGATAGATTCCGGCTCGTTGTACTCATCTAATGCGGCACTCATACTGGCTTCACGAATTAAATGCAAGGTTGGAAAAGGTGCTCGGTTCGTATAGTTGGCGGCATCACTTTCATCGCTATCGGCAAATACATAATCAGGATGAAAGTTAGCTATTTGGTACTTGCCCTCAAAGCCCTGTGCAACAAGTAATGCATTTGCTAAATCCACTAAATCTAAAAACGCTTCAAAATCAGCGAAGCCTTGTTCAAACATTAATAATGTCGTTTCTCGTGTTGGCTGCCTGTCAAGTTCAATACACTGCTCAATCATCTCCATCACGGCGTCATCAATGCTGGTGGCTTGGCTTGTTTGATAGTGAATACAATTGTTTTCCACTTCTTTACGGGCAAATGGACAGAAATTGTATTTAACAATGACACTTGAAACCCATTCGCGGGTTTGTTGTTCTGGTAAACTTAATGATGTTTGATCAGTCACGATTAGGCTCTAAATAGTGGTTAATAATAGCAATTGTTTTCGCAATTGCACCTTGGTTATTAGCCACACACACTGCGGCTTGCTCGCCTAGTTTTTTACAACGAACGGGTTGTTGATAAAGCTCTATTAGTTGCAAGCTTAATTCATCCGTGTTGGCTACTTGTTTAGCCCCACCAAGGGCAATTAGCTCTGGGTAAACATGGTTAAAGTTATAAGTATGTGGGCCCGTTAATACTCCCACAGAGAAAGCCGCTGATTCGAGCGGATTATGCCCACCGCGCTCAATTAAACTACCGCCGACATAGCTTATGTTAGCCATACCATATAAACATTGCAGTTCCCCCAAGGTATCGCCAAGGAGTACATGCTCGTTGTGATAGTCATTTTGACTACGACGGCTAAAGCTCAGAGTTGACTCGTGGAGTAATTCCGCAACTTTATCAAATTGTTCTGGGTGGCGCGGGGCAATAACCAGTAATGCATCTGGAGCTACTTCTAAAAGGCGTTGATGCGCGTTTAAGATTAATTGATGCTCAATAGGGTGGGTGGAACCAGCAACCCAAATAAAACGCTGACTATTGTATTGTGCTTTTAAAGTTTCAACTTTTAATAACTGTTCATCGGTTGGTTTTATATCAAACTTAATCGACCCTGTTACTTGTACTTTTCCTGCATCAAGGCCTAGCTCGATAAAGCGAGTGACATCGTCTTGGTTGTGACTTGCCAGTGCTGAGATAGAAGCCATCAGTGCTCGCGTCAGCGGCGCTACTTTTTGGTAACCACGTTGAGATTTCTCTGACAAGCGGGCATTAAGTACCAGTACCGGAATATTACGTTGTTTACTTTGTGCAAGTAAGTTTGGCCACAGCTCGGTTTCTAAAATACACAGCATAGCGGGTTTTACTTGCTTTAAAAATCGCGCAGTTGCACATGGGAAGTCAAGTGGTAAGTAGACGCATTGTACCGAGTCTTTAAAGTTGTTATATATTTGCTCCCGTCCTGTCGGTGTATTACACGTGATCATTAAGGAGTAAGTTGGCAGCTGACTTTGTAATTGTTTAATTAATGGCGATGCAGCTAACACTTCACCCACAGAGGCGCAGTGGAAGACGATAGTTGAATTTTTTTGTTCGCTAATAAGACCAAACCGCTCTGCAAAATATTCTCGGTAGCCAGGATTTTTTTTACCTCTTAACAGATACAAATAAAAGACAATAAGTGGGCTTAGCAGATAAAGAATCAGCGAATAAAAAAAACGAGCCATTTTCTAGCCTCAAATTATAAATGTTAATGATAACGCGGATACCTGCTGAGCAAAATGCGAAATTGTTAAAAATCGTTCCAGTTGCGAGTTTTGAGTGTTTAGTTGTGGCTAATTTGGTAATATTTCAGCACCTTTGTGAAAAATATAGTTGTTATGAAATTAAAATTGATAAAAGCCGCGGTTCTAAGCAGTTTTATAAGTTGCGCATTTCCTTTATTTGCAACACCTACTGCGTATCTACCGATTGGTATGGATGCACAGCTTGATCATCAGCTCGATACTTTATTTGCGCTTAGCTCTGGCACACCGATGGCTAAACCGTATCGTTTAACTGAAGTTGAAGCCGCACTGACTAAATTGCAAGATTCACAACCGAGTTTAGTTGCAGCCATACGTGCGAAAATCAAGCCTTACCAAGGTAGTGACAATATTACTCGCGTTGGTGTGAAACTTAGAGTTGATGGAGACAAATCAACTAAACTTGCTAATCAACGAGGTGTGAGTTCTGACGAATGGGGGCAGGTATTTTTTGAAGGTATTTGGCGTCCGAATGACTATACCTTGATGCAAGTTGGGGTGGATTACCGCGCTAAGCAAAATAAATTTGTGAACTATAATAGCTTTGTAAGTTTTGCTGGCGATGATCTACAACTAAATATCGGCTATAAGGAGCATTGGTTTTCGCCATTTAAACAATCAGCGCAAATCATTTCTACCAATGCCCGTACTTCACCGTCAATTTCATTAGGTATGGTGGCACCGGCGCATAATTGGTGGAACTTTGATTTTGAACTTTATTACTCCGAGCTTGAGCATGTTGAAAAAGGGATTTTATATCAAGGTGAGCTGCATGATGGCACCCCTCGTTTAGCAGGAACACATATTAGTATTGAGCCAGTTTCGGGCTGGAAAATTGGCTTAAACCGCATGATGCAATTTGGTGGTGGTCCCCGTGAAGTTGGCTTCAGCGATGTAGTAAAAGCGTTTTTTGATCCTGCAGGAAATGATAATGCAGCTATGGTTGAAGGTGGGCGAGATAATGAGTTAGGTGATCAATACGCCACAATCACAAGTAGCATAAATTTTGACTGGGGAATGCCTGCGGAATTTTATTTTGAATACGGTGGGGAAGATACTAAAAACCATAAAAATTACCAATTTGGAAATACGGTTGCTAGTGCAGGCTTATTCTTACCACTGCTAACAGATGATCTATCATTTAGGTATGAATATACCAATATGCATAGCCTATGGTACGTAAACGAAATATATCCAGTTTTTGGTAATACTAAAGATGGGTTTAGCACCGGCCACTTTGCGGCAGATCAGCGTTATTTAAATGAGCACGCCGATGAACCATTAAGAGTATATGCTGATGCTCCTCCGACTCAGGTTCATTCCGTAGAACTTGTCTATAATGATAATTTTAGTTCTTTGTGGCGTGCTAAATTAACCAGCATTGAAAATAAAAGTAATTATTTAAATGAATGGGGCCAAACAACTGCGGATTATGAACAAGCCATTGAGCTGCAAATTAGTAATAACCGCAAATGGCAAGAGTACAATATTGAAACTACGTTGACCTATGGTGAAGATGTGTTCGGTGATAACTATACGTGGTTATCCGTGGCACTTTTTTGGTAGTAATTAGTCAGACTTATTTTGAGGGGACTTTAAATGTCTAAAATTGATTCTGTAGCGACCAGCTACCTTGAAAGTTTAACTCGTCACCAAGTATTATTTGAAACGATGGAAACATACCATCCTCAAGTTATGCAATTACTTGAGGTTTGCCACAGTACTTTACAAGCGGGTGGTAAAGTGATTTGGTTTGGTAATGGTGGCAGCGCAGCAGATGCGCAGCACTTAGCGGCGGAGTTTGTGGTACGTTATAAATTAGAACGTGGTCCATTAGCATCTATGGCGCTAACAACAGATACTTCTATCTTAACTGCGCACAGTAACGACTATCACTTTGATACGGTATTTGAGCGTCAAGTACAGGCATTGTGTAAACCTGAAGATTTAGTGATTGGTTTAACGACCTCTGGCACCAGCGCTAATATAAATTTAGCACTTGCGGCAGCAAATGAAATTGGTGCCTTTACCGTTGCTTTTACTGGTCGCGATGGCGGCAAAGTTAAAGACATCGCAAAATTACCTATTATTATTAAAAATGATGAAACAGCGCGGATTCAAGAAGCGCATATGTTTATTGGTCATTGGTTGTGTGAAGCCATCGATATGGTCGTAGCGGGGCAAAATTAATGGATTTAGGGTTATTTAAGAACCTTTCTAACGCAAGAATTTTAGTGGTTGGTGATGTAATGCTGGACCGTTATTGGCATGGCGACTCTGGGCGTATATCTCCTGAAGCGCCAGTGCCGATTGTCAAAGTCAGTAAGTTTGAAGACAAAGCGGGTGGTGCTGCAAACGTAGCAAAAAATATTGCTCGGTTAGATGGTAAGGTTGGCTTACTTGGTCTTATTGGTGAAGATGAAAGTGGGCAAATTTTAGAAAATATTTTGGCCGATGAGCGCATTGACTCACAACTAGTAAGTGTGTGTGATTTACCAACGATTTCAAAAATGCGTGTGATCAGTCGTCATCAACAAGTGGTGCGGTTAGATTTAGAAGAAACATTTACCGACCAGCACAGTCAATTGCTACTTAATCGGTTAGAGTTGGTATTAGATCAATATGATTTAGTGGTGTTTTCTGATTATGCGAAAGGCTCATTGAGTTTAATTCAACAGATGATCCAAGTTGCAAAAGCAGCAGGTAAAATTGTATTAATTGATCCTAAATCACCAGATTTAAATTTATATCGTGGTGCTGACTATATTACTCCCAACTTGAATGAGTTTAAACTTGCTGGTGGTAAAACTGATTCAGAACAAAGCTTGACTGATAGCGCACGGGTACTCATTAAAGGTGCCGGTGTTGCAGCAATGCTTTTAACTCGTTCAGAGCAAGGGATGTCGCTTATCAGTGCTGATGAAAAGCACGATTTTGCTGCACAGCAGCTTGAAGTAAGTGATGTAACGGGAGCAGGCGACACTGTTATTGCAACTCTTGCGGTAATGTTAGGTGCTGGCATGCAGCCTAAAGATGCCGTTGAGATTGCTAACCTAGCTGCCGGTATTGCAGTGAGTAAATTAGGTGCTGCAACGGTATCGCCAGAAGAGCTAAGCCGCAAACTAGGTCAATATTTACAAAAGACCGGTGAGCATTATCAAACGCCATTTGATGATGTGCTAAAGCATATTGAGTTTGCAAAGCAAAATGGTGAAACAATTGTGTTCACAAATGGTTGCTTTGATATTCTTCATGCTGGGCATGTACGCTATTTAGCGCAAGCTAAAGCACGAGGAGATCGTTTAGTCGTCGGCTTAAATAACGATGAATCAATCACCCGTTTGAAAGGCCCTGAGCGTCCTATTAATCCGTTGGATGAGCGAGCTATGGTGCTGAGCGCTTTGGCATCAGTCGATTGGGTTATCCCATTTGGTGCCGTAGAAGAAAACGATACACCAGCTAAATTAATCGAGCTTATAAGCCCTGATATTTTAGTGAAGGGAGGCGATTACACTGTAGAGCAAATAGCGGGTGCTGAACATGTACTTCGCCATGGTGGCAAAGTCGAGGTGTTGGAGTTTTTAAATGGCTGCTCTACATCAAAAGTAATCAGTAAAATAAAGGCTTAACGGTTATGTTTAAGGGCGCTCTGGTATGCTGCGTGTAACTGCTGCCAGTCGCTTTGCTGCCAATGCATAACATGATTTCGTCCTTGCTCCTTATTAAACGAGCGAGCAAGGCGAGCCATATTTGCTTGTTGCCAATTAAGGTGTGGAGTTCTTAATTCACCTCGGTCAAAGTCGATAATAAATACGTCACCCGCTTCATTAAATAAAATATTATTTATATTTAAATCAGCATGATACACCCCATTGTTATGGAATTTAGCAATTGTCTCGGCAATTTTTAGCAATTCCAGCTCAGTTAAATTACGTATTTTTAGCACATCTAACAGGCTTTGTGCGCCAGCAATGGCTTGAGTAATAATATCACCGCGGTATATTAAACCATTTACACTGATCTTTGCTGCAATTGGCATTGGTACGTTTAAACCAAGCTTGATCAATCGCATCATCAGCGCAAATTCTTGGTATACTCGGGTTTTTGCAACGTCCCTGTAAAGGTATTGATCGCTTAATACTTTACCTACTAAGCCGCCACGCCAGTAATGTCTAAGCACGGCTGTTAGGTCGTTATGGCAAAAAAACCATGCTGTCGCGCGGCCTTTTTTGGTACCAACGATCTTATCCTGCTGCTGCCAGTACTCAGCATCAAACCAATTTAAGCTTATTAAAGCACTGTATTCAGGGTGGCTTAAAATGATGTGCTCATTAATGGTTTGTTGGTTAAACATAATGTATTTACTTGATTACAGGCGATAACGGTATCTTAACCTGTTTTAAAGCTGAGTATAAGTACTTGCAATAGCGAGTAGTTAATTTAAGATCATTACTATTACCAAGCATAAGCTAAGGATTTCTGTGACTGACTCAATCACCTATTCAGATATTTGTATTTTAAGACTCTCCGCAATTGGTGATGTTTGTCATGCTGTATCGGCGGTGCAAGCGATTCAAAAAGCGCACCCAAATGCAAAAATCACCTGGGTGATTGGTAAAGTTGAAGCCATGTTGCTGGCAGGTTTACCCGGTGTTGAGCTGGTGGTGTTTGATAAAAAGCAAGGGAAGGCGGCTTATCAACAGCTAAAACTGCAGTTTAAAGGCCGTAAGTTTGATGTGTTACTGCATATGCAAGTAGCATTAAGGGCTAATTTAGTCGCGCGTTGTATCCCTGCGAAAGTTAAAATTGGCTTTGATTGGGTTCGCTCTAAAGAATTACATAGTTTATTTATTAATAAACGTATAGCAGCGCAGCAGCAGGCTCATGTGTTAGAAGGCTTTAAAGGTTTTGCACAAGCGATAGGTGTTGCAGATTATCAGCCTAATTGGGCTATGCCCGTCACTGAGCAGGACCAAATAACAGCGGATGAATTACTTGGCGCAGAGCGATTAGCCGGGCGCATTTTTGTGATTTCACCTGCCGCGAGTAAAAAAGAGCGTAACTGGCTTGCTGAGCGTTACGCTAAGCTTGCCGAGCATGCGCACAGCCAAGGTTTTCATGTGGTGATCACTGGCGGTCCAACTGAGCTTGAAGTGACACTCAGTAATGAGATTATCGCTGCCACTAGCACACCTATTGTTAACCTTGTGGGTAAAACAAAGCTTAAGCAACTGTTATGTGTATTAAAGCGAGCGGCATTAGTTCTAGCTCCTGATACTGGTCCTGCGCATATGGCGGTAACCGTGGGCACACCGGTAATTGGTTTATATGCTCATTCAAACCCAAAGCGAACAGGGCCTTATTTATATCAAAACTATGTTGTTGAGGTTTACCATCAAAACTTACTCAAGCAAACAGGTAAAACGGCTGAACAACTACCTTGGGGCACGCGAATTAAAGGCAGTGACTTAATGAGTCAAATAACAGTTGATGAAGTAACCTTGATGTTTGACCTTGTGGTAAAAAAAGAGCAGTTATGAGTCGTTTTAATAAAGCCTTATTTTTAGATCGTGATGGTGTGGTTAATATTGATCATGGTTATGTTTATGAGCCTGATAAGTTTGAATTTGTGCCTGGCGTGTTTGCCGCATGTAAAGCGTTTGTCGATGCGGGTTATAAACTGATCATCGTGACTAACCAATCAGGGATTGGCCGCGGTTATTATTCTGAGGCTGATTTTCATATATTGACACACTGGATGATAAGTCAATTTGCTGAGCATCAAGTCACTGTCGCGGATGTTTATTTTTGCCCCCACCACCCAAAAAAAGCCTTACCAGCTTATCTAAAACTGTGTGATTGTCGCAAGCCAGCAGCAGGCATGCTATTACAAGGTATTGCTGAACATCATATTGATGTCACTCAAAGTATTATGGTGGGTGATAAACTCAGTGATATGCAAGCGGCAAGTAAAGCTGCTATAGGCACTCGGGTGCTGGTACGGTCAGGGCAAAAGTTTGATGCCCTAGCTATCGACTCGGCGGATTATGTTTGTGATTCGTTAGCTGATTTACCCGCATTACTGCTATAACCGAATGTAAACTGGCAGCATAAGTTGTCAGTTCCTTATTTATGCGATGAACTACAAACAGTGCATTTGTTTGACTAAACTTTTACAATAGCCGCATAGATGAGCCGTGTTAATTCATGTTCGCTCGCCCCGTTCAATAAATTGGAGATTTCAGATGAGAGCATCTGCGTTTTTTAGCCAGCTTCAGCAGCAAATTGATGAAGTAAAAGCCGAAGGTTTGTATAAAAATGAGCGAGTGATCACATCACAGCAGCAAGCTCAAATTCAAGTAGCTTCTGGCGACCAAGTTATTAATTTTTGTGCTAATAATTACTTAGGTTTGGCAAATAGCTCCGAGCTTATTCAAGCCGCACAGCAAGGCTTAGACGCGCATGGCTTTGGTGTTGCATCGGTGCGTTTTATTTGTGGAACGCAAGACATTCACAAAACGTTAGAGCAAAAAATCAGTGCATTTTTAGAAACAGAAGACACTATCTTATATTCATCGTGTTTTGATGCGAATACGGGGTTATTTGAAACAATTTTAGGCGCAGACGATGCGATTATTTCCGACTCGTTAAATCACGCATCGATCATTGATGGTGTGCGCTTATGTAAAGCTAAACGTTTCCGTTATGCAAATAACGATATGGCTGACCTAGAAAAGCAATTGATTGCCGCTGATGAAGCGGGTGCAAAAACAAAACTTATTGCAACCGATGGCGTGTTCTCTATGGATGGCGTGATCTGTAATTTAGAAGCAGTTTGTGATCTTGCTGATAAATATGATGCGCTTGTTATGGTTGATGACTCACATGCCGTTGGTTTTGTTGGTGAAAATGGTAAAGGCACACCTGAGTACTGTAATGTGTTAGACCGTGTCGATATTATTACTGGCACCTTAGGTAAAGCGCTTGGTGGTGCATCGGGCGGCTATACATCAGGTAAAAAAGAAATTGTTGAATGGTTGCGTCAACGTTCTCGTCCTTATTTATTCTCTAACTCATTGGCTCCTTCAATTGTTACTGCATCAATCAAAGTGCTTGAAATGCTAGAAAACGGTGGTGAGTTACGTGCTAAGTTATGGTCAAACGCAAAATACTTCCGCGAGCAAATGGAAGCGGCTGGCTTTACCTGTGCCGGTAAAGATCACGCGATAATTCCAGTAATGCTAGGAGATGCTAAAATCGCATCAGCGATGGCAGATAAATTGTTAGCAGAAGGTATCTACGTGACTGGTTTTTCTTTCCCTGTTGTACCAAAAGGCCAAGCACGTATTCGTACACAAATTTCAGCTGCGCATAGTATTGAACAATTAGATATCGCAATTGACGCCTTTACCCGTATTGGTAAAGAAATGGGTGTTATTTAATTAATTTATTTTAAGCCGTTGCCTTTGCAGCGGTTTTTTTATTGAGTGTGATTCATGAAAGCATTATCTAAATTAAAAGCAGAGCCAGGTATTTGGATGACTGATGCGCCAAAACCTGAAGTTGGCCATAACGACTTATTAATTAAAATTCGCAAAACTGCGATTTGTGGTACTGACGTACATATTTACAAGTGGGATGAATGGGCGCAAAACACCATTCCTACCCCTATGGTGGTAGGCCATGAATATGTAGGTGAAGTAGTTGATATGGGCCAAGAAGTACGTGGCTTTAGTGTAGGTGACCGGGTCTCAGGCGAAGGTCATATCACTTGTGGCCACTGTCGTAACTGTCGTGCAGGACGAGTTCATCTATGCCGAAATACAACGGGTGTAGGTGTAAATCGTGAAGGTGCATTTGCAGAATATTTAGTGATCCCAGCATTTAATGCATTTAAAATTCCAGACAATATTAGCGATGAGCTAGCCTCTATTTTTGACCCGTTTGGTAATGCTGTACACACGGCATTGTCGTTTGATTTAGTGGGTGAAGATGTATTGATCACAGGTGCAGGGCCAATTGGTATTATGGCAGCGGCAGTGGCTAAGCATGTGGGGGCTCGTCACGTTGTTATTACTGACGTTAATGAATATCGCCTAGATTTAGCCCGTAAAATGGGGGCGACTCGTGCCGTCAATGTTGCAAATGAAAAGCTTGAAGATGTAATGAAAGAGCTTGGTATGACAGAGGGCTTTGATATTGGACTTGAAATGTCAGGTGTGCCGGTTGCATTTAATGGTATGTTAAATAACATGAACCATGGCGGTAAAATTGCCATGCTAGGTATTCCGCCATCAGACATGGCAGTTGATTGGAACCAAGTTATTTTTAAAGGCTTAGTGATCAAAGGGATTTACGGCCGCGAAATGTTTGAAACTTGGTACAAAATGGCCAGCCTTATTCAATCAGGGCTTGATCTAAACCCAATCATTACGCATCAATATTCAATAGATGACTTCCAGGCTGGCTTTGATATGATGATTTCAGGTCAATCGGGTAAAGTTATTCTAAATTGGGATTAATTCAATTTAGGCGTTAAGAAGGGCGGCTTAGGTCGCCTTTTATATTTAGAGAGTATTATGGCATTTAAACATATTTCAATTGCACAAACACAAGCTATGTTAGGCCGCGAAGATGTCGTTATTGCAGATATCCGCGATCCTAATTCGTATCAAGCAGGACATATTCCAGGCTCTGAACATTTATCAAATGCTAATATTGGCGAATTTATGATGAACAAAGAGTTTGACCAGCCAATTATTATTGTGTGTTATCACGGTATGAGTTCACAAGGTGCTGCTAATTACTTATCTGAACAGGGCTTTGAAGATGTATATAGTATGGATGGCGGCTTTACCCAGTGGGAAGTTCAGCTACCAGAGCAGGTAGAACAATGATAGAGCTTGGCAGTATAAATAACCCACGTGCTGCGCAAGGTTTTATTGATTATATAAAAAGCCAAGGGATACATGGCGAGTTACGCTCAGAGGATGGCACCACGGTTATTATTTGTGTTGCCCCAGAGCACTTTCACCAAGCACAACCATTATGGTTAGCATTCGTTGAAAATCCAAACCATGTACGTTACCAAGAAGCATCATGGCAAGTAGGCAGTACTGAGTCGCCGCTCACATACCAAGGCCAAGGATTAAATTTAAAAACACGCTTTAAAGCACTCAGCTGGTTAAATCAAACCGTCACCCTTCTTTGTGTAGGCATTTATTTGGCGTTTTTAATGGGTGGCTTCGAGTCAATTTATAGTGCATTACAGTTTAAACCCGACCAGCCGTTAACTTGGCTGACACCGGCAATTGTGCATTTTACTGCGGTGCACTTAGTGTTTAATATTATGTGGTGGATCACTTTAGGTGATGGCATTGAAAAGCTCAGTGGTAAAAGTACTTTAATGGGGCTTTTTTTAGTGACCGCACTATTTAGTAATTGGGCCGAGTTTATTATGGTAGGTCCAAACTTTGGTGGCTTGAGTGGTGTAGTTTATGGCTTGCTTGGTTTTTGTTGGATCCATCGAGTTCTAAATCCGCAACAGCCAGCTTTAGTAACCAATGGTATTATCGGCTTTATGTTGATTTGGTTGGTACTTGGCTTTGGCGATATGTTGTTTGTAAGTATGGCTAATTGGGCACACTTAGGTGGCTTAGTAAGCGGTATGGCTTATGCGTTTACCGCTCAGTTATTCACTAAAAATACAGTTAAACCTCAATGATAGAGGTATTTAGTAAATAATACTTCGCGGATGATCTCTTGCCCTGTTTCTTGCTTTAGCAGGGTTTTGAGTTTATCCGCACAGCGTTTTCTGATCTCTTCTCGGCCAGTCAGTGATTTAATTTTTTCTTCAGGTTCTTTAGATAGAATTTCCACTAACGCATCACGTAGTAATGGCGTGTGGTGCTCAACAATAGCAATAGTTGACATATCGCTGAGCATTAAATCAACTGTAATACGTACATACCCCAGTTTTTTATTACCTTGGCCGATGTAATTAGTAATAATATCGGGCTCAAAGCCAAAGTAGCCGACGGTAGATTCTGCACGGCTCATAAAACTGCTAAATAAGCTAACAAGCAAAGTGCTAATTAAAATACCAACGTAAAGGGTTTTTTTCATATTCAGTAATAGGCCATGCGATTAATACTTATTAGTCTATACGTAATAATAGCTAAGATACAGGTTGATGAAGCTATTATATTCATTAATCATCACTTTTTCCTAAGCGCAGGCAGTGGTATCATTTATAAGGTTGTTATTAAATAGAGTTAGCGTGATCACTTTTCCTGTTTCTGTAGCTGCAAATTGGCAGTTAGGCACATCAATCAATTCTTTGTCAGGCATTGAGCAAGACTGGTTACTTGAACCCAATTCATTGACTGCCAAATTAAAACAACATTGTACTGAATTTACGGTTCAGGTATTAAATGAACAAACCTTTTCACTCACCCACAAACAACAACAATTATTAGCGTGTTCTCAGTCGTTAGCTATTAACCGTGAAGTTTTATTACTTTGTGATGCTAAACCTATGGTTTATGCGCAAAGTTGGCTGCCTGTTAGTGATGCTATGCAACGACAGCAGTTATTGGCACTGGGAGATAGGCCATTGGGCGATGTGATTTTTCAGCATCCAGACCTAAAACGCACTGAAATAGAAGTCGCGCAGTTTGATTGCCTGCATCCTGTGCAGCAACTCGTAAGTCAATATTCAGAAGTGACAAAGCCGCTATGGGGGCGTCGTAGTGTTTTCTCGTTAGCTCAAAGCCGTTTTTTAGTTGCAGAGATTTTTTTGCCGGAGGCTTATTTATATTTATGAAACTAGCTGCATTACACACCGCTCATCTACCTTATTATAAGCAACTAATGCGCATTGATAAGCCCATTGGCACCTTACTGTTATTGTGGCCTACTTATTGGGCTCTTTGGTTGGCAAGTGATGGTATGCCAAGCTTACTTTACCTAATCGTATTTAGTTTAGGTGTATTTGTAATGCGCAGTGCTGGGTGTGTCATCAATGATTTTGCTGATCGTAACATTGATGGTGCTGTAAAGCGCACAGCTCAAAGGCCTCTCGTAGCAGGTATGGTGAGTAGTGGTGAAGCCCTGAGCTTATTTTTCTTACTGATCCTCATCGCATTTATACTGGTGCTATTTTTAGGTTGGCAAACTATTTTGCTTTCATTTGGGGCATTACTATTGGCATTTAGCTACCCATTTATGAAACGTTACACTCAGTTACCGCAGGTTGTATTGGGGGCTGCATTTGGCTGGGCTATTCCGATGGCCTTTATGGCTGTGACTGGCAGTGTGCCTCTACTGGCTTGGCTACTGTTTACGGCTAATATCGCCTGGACAGTTGCTTACGATACTATGTACGCAATGGTTGATAGAGATGATGATTTAAAGGTTGGTGTAAAGTCGACAGCAATATTGTTTGGTAGCGCAGATAGAATCATTATTTTTGCGCTAAATGGTATCTTTGTTGGTTTATTGGCTTTGATTGGATATATGAGCCAATTAACCATGCCTTATTGGCTCAGTTTATGTGTCGCGAGTGGTTTTTTAATTTATCAACAATGGCTAATACATAGCCGTGATAGAGAGCAATGCTTTAAAGCCTTCTTAAACAATCATTATGTTGGTATGGTAATATTTGTTGGTTTAATGACATCTTTACCATTCAGTTTATAGAGTTAGCGTGGTGGATCAATAATACCACTGATAGAGGTGTTTTTACGAAACCAGCCTGCAATAGAATAACGAACATCTACGGTAGGTAATACTTCATGCATAAAACGTTCGCTTTCAAACATCACCAAAGTACCGGCTTTTGGTTGGATCGTTACCTCTATTTCTTTACTTTTAGGTTTATAAATGACTAACTCACCACCTGATTGCACTGTATTTAAGTAAAATACCGTGGTAAATACACGGTTAGAACGACCTTTAAATGCGTCATAATGTTTTTTATAGAAATCACCAAGCTGATATTTAGCGTAATGACATTCATAATCAAATAAACCTAAAAAGAAATAACGGTTTAAATTAATTCTAATATCTTCTAACGCGGCTTGATAATCAAGCTGAGCTTGGCTGCTGCCGTCAAACCAAAATGTTTTATCAGAACGTATGCTTTTGTCTATCTGCAAATCTTGTTGGCGTCCAATTCCCGCTAATTTAAAACTAGGGTTAATGCGATAACAGTCATGCATCAACGCGTTTGTCAGTGCAGCGTCAAACATATTTTCAACTACAGCATAACCATTAGTTTCGATGTCAGTTAAATAACGTTCAGGGATAAAATTAAGGATCATTAATTGTACTATATAGCAGTGAAGGTGCGTAGTTTAGCTTAAAAATAATAGAAGATACTACTGCAGATTTAAAACCAAGCCAAACTAATGCTTTTGACTTGGTTTTAAATTGATACATTTAAGAGTTTATTGATAGCGCTGTCTTTTCTATTAGTGACAGTAATTGATTTATTGGATCACCAACGGCAACTTGTTGACTAGTTTGTACGATCAACTGCTCATGGGCTAAATTTTTATTGGTCTTTAGCTGTACTAAGTTACTATTTTCAGAGACCGAGCTGGCATGCTCAATACTACTAATAGCAACATGATTTGATTTGCATAACCCATCCATTACTTGCTCAATGCTGCCTACTTTAATGCTACTCGTTTTGTTCAAGCTATCAACAGCTTCATTTAGCATTGTTTGGACTTGTTTTGATTGTGAAAAGCAACTATACATAGGGTAGTCAGCTAAATCTTGTTTGCAGAGATCAGTCTTATTGGCAAGAGGGTGGGTTTTTGCAACGAACAAAATCAATTGATCAGGTAAGTGTATATCATTACCTATGCTATTTACCGCTTGTGAACACACGCTAATATCAATTTCACCTAATTGTAGTTTACGTACAAGTTCACTTTGCTCTTGTAATTGCATTTCGATTTTAACATGTGGATATTGTGCTAAAAATTGCCCGCATGAAATAGGTACGATAGCACTGGCGTTGTTGGTATAACCAATAACTAGCTTTTCATTTGAGCAGCCATTAAGCGATTGGAATAAACGTTTTTTAGTGTCTTCAAGCTTGGTGAGTGTGTCTTGTGCATACTCTAAAAAAAGCTCGCCCTCTGGCGTTAATTTCACAGAACGAGTTGAGCGTTTGACCAGTTCATAGCCAACTTCATCTTCTAAGGTTTGAATACTGCGTGTTAATGCTGAGGTGCTGATTTTGGTTGTTTCGGCCGCTTGGCGGAAATGGCGTAGCTGACCTAATGCTACAAATTGCTCTAATTGTTCAAATCTCACTTTTATAGTCCTTTGTATAAGTAAGCCGCACTAGTGGCGAACATAATTGATTTTATCTTAATAGATAGTAATTCATTGTACCTAATTTGAAAAGTGCATTTTACACAAATGTTACAACTATCAGTTAGGATAACGCTCTTTTATCTCCAAAAAAAGTACTAAATTATTGATAAATAAATCGACAAGTTTAGGTTCAAACTGTTTACCACTTTCGCTTTTTATTAAATCAAGCACATCTTCAAGAGGCCATGCTTTTTTATAACAACGATCGCTCCCCAATGCATCAAATACATCTGCAAGTGCGGTAATGCGGCCAACAATATGAATGTCTTCACCTGCCAGTTGGTTAGGATAGCCAGTACCATCCCATTTTTCATGGTGTAGGTAAGCTATCATTGAACCACACTTTAAAATTTCGTTACTTGAATTTTTTAGAATGTCGTAGCCTATTTCGGCATGAGTTTGCATAATAGCCCATTCTTGAGCATCAAGTTTGCCGGGTTTATTGAGAATATGATCAGGAATACTGATTTTACCAATGTCATGCAAAGGAGAGGCGAGTTTTATAACTTCACATTCAAAGCCATTTAATCCGTATAGCTTAGCTAATAATTCACTATAATGCGCGACTCTTTTAACATGCGACCCGGTTTCTTTTGAGCGTTTCTCAACGGCTTCGCCGAGGATATAGGACAACTCTTTTTGCGACTCCTTCATCATTTCGCGCAGTTTAAGGTTATCGTAAGCGAGTGCAATGTTATTGGCAAAAAATTCGAGAAGTTGGTAGTCCGTAGCTTCTAATAATGAACCTTTACGTACGTAGAGCATGGTTTCAAGACCAGCTTGGGTGGGAAAATAACCAATATAGTCACGCGTGGTTTTTTGAGATGATTTTCGGTTATGGGCTTCAACAAACAGCTGTTTTACATCATCAGGTAGTGTGTTGGTATTAGCCTCAGGCTCTACACCGGATGCGGCCAGTAGCTTAAAATCGGTAGCTGGAGAGGTTTGTTGATTAACCGCCGCCGCGCAATAAATTTCAGTATCATCTAAGCCCATCACATTGGTTACATGAGATAAAATAGTTGATGCAAATTCATGCACGCTATCACACTTTAAAAATGAGCTAGAGGCATTGATGATTTTTTCTAGGCCTTTTTTGTGTCGCTCTATAATTTGAATGTCGCGGTGTGCACGCAAAGCAGAATACAATAAGGTTTTCATTTTTATTGCAGTCAATTCAGTTTTATTTTTGTAATCGTTAATATCATATTCACGGATCACAGATTCTTCAGGGGCTTCACCTGGTTGGCCGGTGCGTAAGATAAGCCGAATATCGTGGTTGTTTAGATCATCGCGGATAAATTTTATTAGATCTAATCCAGCATGACTGGTTTCCATGACAACATCGATTAAGCCAACTGAAAAGTCCAGATTTTGGCGTAATAATTCTTTTGCGGCTTGAGCTGAATAAGCATGATGAAAACGTAACGCTTTATCTTCAAAGGTAAAACCTGATAACACAAGCTTGGTAACTTGATGAATATCATCTTCATCATCAACGACGAGAATATCCCAGAAAGCTTGTGGTGTAAGAGCTTCTGACTCTTCAGGGGAATTTTCTGAAAATAAAAAGTCGTTCACGTTTACACCTTTAGTTTATCATCGTACTAAAGAGTATAGTGTCTGTTTTTTAGTCTGCCTTACTGCTCAGTGGTTTTTTTTCAATGTTTTTAAGTTCAATTTCAATTGCATCACATGAAATATGAATCTCATACAAAGATGTTAATAATGACAATGCAAGGCACGCTAAACTCACACCAAATAAAATCACTCCCGTAGTTTTAAACTCGATAAAGAGTGCAAACATGGACAGTGTACACATCAAAAAAGAAGCAACGCCATACACTTGCATGGTTCTTATTAGTTTAATGCGCTTTCTTAAATTAGTGATTTGTGCAACGACGAGTGGTCGTATAGTATCGCCTTCACGGGCATTGAGTTCACGAATTAATTGTGCGAGTACTAAAAAGCGGTTGGTATACGCTAATAACAACAAAGAGATTGCAGGGAAAAGCAGTCCAGGCGTTGTGAGGGTCATGATTATTTCCTATATAACAATTACTTTGCTTAGAGTAGCTTAGGGTAATTAGTTCGCAAAGTAAAAGAGGTTGTCATTGCAAAATAAAATAAATAACGATACACAGCAAGCGCCATTTGAATGGTTAACAATCTATTGTGCTGCGAATGCGATAGAAGCAAATATTGTGAAAGGACTATTTCTTAACAATAATATTGACTGCCAATTACTTGGTGAATCATTACAAGGAGCAGTAGGTGAAATACCTTTAGAGCAAACTCAGGTTAGGGTGCAGGTTTTTGCGATTAAAGAGCGCCAGGCGCGACAAATATTGGTAAACTACACTCAAGTACAACAATCAGCTCCTGATTGGGTATGCCCCAATTGTAATGAGCATAATGGGCCAACATTTGATTTTTGTTGGTCTTGTAGGACACCTAATAATGACTAAAGCGAATAATTTTCAGCGCATTCGAGAGCTTAACTATTTGCAACAAGCGGTACTTGCGGCAGCATTAATTGAACGCATGTTACCTAATTATGGTTTATTCAGTGAAGCGACAGGGTTTGGTGATGAAGCTGTTTTGCGCAGTGCACTTAACCTCTGCTGGGAAAAAATATTACTGCCGAAAAGTAAAATAAGCCTTGAAAAGCAAATTGAAAAAATTGAGCCGAATGTCCCTGAACTTGCTGATTTTGATATGTTCGGAACGTACCCTGCTATCGATGCTGCGACTGCGCTGTTAGGTTTAATGCATGGTCTAATTGCTAAAGATGAGCAAGAGTTTATCAGCATTAGTAAAATATCGCAGGCAACCGTTGCACGTTTCATTGAGTATCAATTAACAGTGACAGGGGAGCTGGCTGATAATACTGCGGTACGTGAGCATCCATTAATGCAATATGAAATTGAAGTGTTAGGTGAGCTCATTGATTTTGTTGAGCAGATGGGCAGAGTAACGGCTGAAAATGTTAAAGCACTAAAGCAGCATGCTATCGCTGATGGGCAAACAAATATTGGTATTTCGCTTTAATTATTTGATTATTTTATAAAGTGCCATAGTAGGCATGGGAGAAAACTGCAGTGCGAATTTTAGGCATTGAATCGTCGTGTGATGAAACTGGAATTGCAATTTATGATGATGAGCAAGGTTTACTGGCGCATCAATTATACAGTCAAGTAAAAGTACATGCGGACTATGGAGGTGTGGTACCTGAGCTCGCATCACGAGATCATGTACGTAAGACCTTGCCATTGATTGATGCTGCCTTTGCACAGGCAGGTTGTGGCCCAGAAGATATTGATGGGATAGCTTATACCGCAGGCCCAGGATTAGTTGGGGCGTTATTGGTGGGGACATCAATTGGTCGTTCTCTCGCCTATGGTTGGAATATCCCCGCTGTTGCGGTGCATCATATGGAGGGGCATTTACTGGCACCAATGCTTGAAGAAAATACCCCAGAGTTCCCATTTATAGCCTTATTAGTATCAGGTGGCCATACGATGATGGTTAAAGTTGCTGGTATTGGTCAATACGAAGTATTAGGCGAGTCTGTTGATGACGCCGCAGGTGAAGCGTTTGATAAAACAGCTAAACTACTTGGTTTGGATTACCCAGGAGGTCCTCGTCTGGCTAAACTTGCAGAGCAAGGAGTGCCTAAGCGCTTTATTTTCCCTCGGCCAATGACGGATAAACCGGGGCTTGATTTTAGTTTTAGTGGTTTAAAAACGGCAGCGGCAATTACAATTCGTGATAATGAAAACGATGAGCAAACTAAAGCTGATATCGCTCATGCATTTCAAACTGCCGTGATTGATACTTTAGTAATTAAATGTAAACGAGCTTTAAAACAAACGGGTATTAACCGTTTAGTGATTGCTGGTGGGGTGAGTGCAAATGTGCAGTTGCGTGCTCAGCTAGAACGTGTAATGCAAGGGATGAAAGGCCAAGTTTATTATCCACGTACAGAGTTTTGTACTGATAATGGTGCGATGATTGCCTATGCTGGTATGCAGCGTTTAAAAGCAGGGCAGTTTGCCAGCCTAGATATGAAAACTAAGCCTCGTTGGCCAATAGATAGTTTAGACGCAATTTAATTTTATTCATCTTCAGTTGGCGGCGTTTTTTTGTCGCCAATTTTAGGTTCTTTACCACTAAATAAACGTTTGATATTGGCATTGTGACGAAAGATTATCAAAATAGTTAAAAAAGTAACTGGCAATGTATAAAGTGGTTTGATCCACCATGTATACAGTGGTGCTAATGAAACAGCGATCAATGCGCCAAGTGATGAATAGCGCGTTACCGCAACCACCACAACCCAAGTCGAAATCAATAACCCACCAAGTG
Organism: Pseudoalteromonas sp. KAN5; assembly: GCF_022846535.1. NCBI lineage: Bacteria > Pseudomonadati > Pseudomonadota > Gammaproteobacteria > Alteromonadales > Pseudoalteromonadaceae > Pseudoalteromonas > Pseudoalteromonas sp. KAN5. Next base: position 2,625,284 of record NZ_AP025589.1, on the reverse strand, counting down.
ATAAACCAATGGGTAGTAATGTCCCAAAAGCCGTAGCAACGGCTTTACCGCCTTTAAAGTGAAAAAATACTGGGAACATATGGCCTAAACATGCGGCGACACCAATTAGCCCTAGCATCAGCGGATCAAGCTGCAAGAAGTATGCGCCCCACACTGGTATTGTTCCTTTAAGAATATCAAACACCAATACTAAGCAAGCTGGGAAAGCGCCTCCTAGGCGATAAACGTTGGTCGCTCCAGGATTATTTGAGCCGTGGTTGCGTGGATCGGGTAGTCTAAATAGCCGCGACACTAGAATAGCCGATGAAATCGACCCTAGTAAGTAGGCTAAAACTAACATTAAAACGGCTATCACGCGCTTCCTTATTTTTATATCGCACTTTTTCGGCTATCATTGGCCGCAAAAATTGCATTCATACTTTTTATGACTGAAATGCAAGTACGTGATGTACCCACACACTAATTTTACATGGTGTACCTATACGCTATTGTATGGGTAATTTTTACATAATAAAACACACTTACAGTGTATAAGGGCTATAAATACAAATTATAGCTTAACTAAACTCAAATTAATGAGATTAAGCTTTTGCCAGTTGGAGCAGTTATGGATAAGGTTTTTATATCACAACTACATGTTGACACTATCATAGGCGTATACGATTTTGAAAAAGAAACTAAGCAAAGTTTGTATTTTGATATCGAAATGCTGTGCGATATTAAACCTGCTGCAGCAACTGATGATATTGCTTTAGCGCTTGATTATGCAAAAGTAAGCGAGCGAGTAATTGCTCACACGACAGCAAAACCGGTAGAGTTATTAGAAACTTTAGCTGAACAACTCGCAGCGATTATTTTAACCGAGTTTACCACCACCCAAGTGACCATACGCATTAGTAAGCCCGCAGCTGTGGCGCAAGCAAACACGGTTGGTGTTGAAATTACACGAAGTAAGGCCTGTTAAGATGGCGCAAATTTATATTAGCCTTGGCTCCAATGTTAATAAAGAGCACTATCTTCGCCAAGCGCTAATTGCCCTAAAAGTTCACTTAACTGAGTTTGAGCACTCTAGTGTATTTGAAAGTGAAGCTGTTGGTTTTGCTGGCAATAACTTTTATAATTCGGTAGTGGGTGCGCAAACACAAATACCGCTGTCTGAGCTTTGCCAATTATTGAAGCTGATTGAACGAGATAATGGCCGCACTGACAACGATAAAAAGTTTAGCCCACGGACCCTTGATCTCGATTTATTATTTTATGACGATGTGATCTGTGACACACCTGCGCAGTTGCCCCGCGATGAAATAACCAAAAATGCTTTTGTACTACAACCATTAGCTGAAATAGCCCCGGATTTTTACCACCCTACAGCTAAGCAAACAATCGCCCAGCTGTGGGATGCTTACAACAACCCCAAGCAAAAACTATGGAAGGTGGAGTTTACTAACCCATGAGTATTATCGAAATTATCGTTTTAGCCCTGATCCAAGGATTGACTGAGTTTTTACCCATATCTAGCTCAGCGCATCTTATTCTCCCTTCACAAATTCTCGGTTGGCAAGACCAAGGTCTTGCCTTTGATGTTGCTGTGCATGTTGGTACTTTGATTGCCGTAGTCATTTACTTTCGCAAAGAGGTCGTTGAAATATTAGGAGCCTGGTTTAAGTCATTTGGTGCACAAGGCGCTACGGATGATAGTAAGTTAGGCTGGTGGATTATTTTAGGTACTGTTCCAGCTGCGGTATTAGGATTGGTTTTTAAAGATTTAATTGAGCTTTATTTACGCAGTGCATGGGTCATCGCTATAACAACAATTCTTTTTGGTCTTTTGCTTTGGTATGCAGACGTTAAAGGGAAACAAACTAAAACCATTTATCAATTAAACTGGAAATCAGCATTAATGATTGGCATGGCACAAGCGATGGCTATGATCCCTGGTACATCTCGTTCAGGGATCACCATGACGGCAGGTTTAATGCTTGGCATGAACAAGCAAAGCGCCGCACGCTTTTCATTTTTACTGGCCATTCCTGTAATTTCTATGATGGGTCTTTATTACACCATTGAACTAGCATTAGGTGATCATATCGTTGATTGGACCACGTTAATTCTAGGTGCTGGTTTATCTTTTATCTCTGCTTATGCATGTATCTTCTTCTTCTTAAAAATAATTGAGCGGATGGGAATGATGCCATTTGTCATTTACCGTTTACTCTTGGGAGCAGGATTAATTATTTTCTTAAGCCTTTAAAAATAATTTAATTAAATTTGCAATATTATGAGAAAAAAACACTTAGATTTCGTAGGTGTTTTTTTTTTGCCTTTTTGACTACACTTGGTAACGTTTGTAAATAAATTGATTAAGGAATAGAGATGGAATTTAAAAAATCATTATTGGCATTGAGTATTGTTGCAGTGTTATCTGGGTGTGGGGGGTCGTCAGATGATAAACCCGTTGATGGCAAAGACCCTATAGTAACGGATCCTGTTACACCCGTTGTAAGTGAAGCGTTAGTACAGGGGGTTGCTTCAAAAGGGACGCTAAAAAATGCCCAACTGACATTTTTTAAATATGTAGAAGGTGAGGCGGTTGAGCTTACGGCTAATGAACTTGGTGAATCATCCCTTGTAACGGATGAAAATGGTCAATATCAAGTTACATTAAATGATGTGAAAGGGATCGTTAAAGTTCAAGTGTCAGCAAGTAGTGATGCTGAATCTCCTACATTAATGGTTTGTGATGCCCCTAAAGGTTGTGGAGTTGACGATACTGATACAGTGGTAAAATTTGGTGATGACGTAAATTTAACCCTGCAAGATCCTGAGTTTTCTCTAACGAGTATTTTATCTATTAGCAGTGAAAACACTAACACACAAGATACCGCTAATATAACTCCGTTAACACATATGGCGACAGCACTAGCGGAAAGTCGCGGGAGTGTATCGGAGCAAGCGATTGCAGATGCACAGTCAGAAATAGCCAATACATTTGGTTTAGTAGGGGCGTTGAACTTATTGACTCCCGGCGCGCTAGAAGCACCGTCATCTTTATTTGATAGTAATAATAGTAATGCGATGCGCTATGCGCTTATCAACGCTGGTATTGCCAATAGCTTGTACTTAGAAGAACCAGAGCTCGCGCTTAGTACCAAGTTATCGTCAGCAGTTGCGGACATGGTAGCAGCGAATGGTGCCTTTTTAGCATCGAGTAAAAGCGATGATGACGATGATTTTGAATTTTCACTGGAAGACGTTTTAACAGGCTCAGAGCAAGCGTTGGCGCAGCTCATTGAAGTGATTGCTAATGATCCTGCACTGATTGAGCACTTAGATGACTTAGAGCAGGCGGCGACGAATCTTGCGAATGAAATTCAGGTAAAAATCACACAGGCGGGTGATGATGGGCGGATTAAAGGCAAAGTAAGTGATGAAACACAAGGTGATGCGATAGCAAAAGCCAGCGCAATGGTGAATGATATACGCTTGTTTGCAAATTTATTTGATGTTACGAATTCGTCTGGGGCAGATTTTGAATCCCAGGGCGAGCAGTTTGTCAGCCTCGTAGAAGCGGCTGGAGACATGGTTGCAGAGCAAGCGGATAGTTTTGCACTTTTAAGTGATGTTATTGAAGCTGTTACAGAGATTCATCAACAGCTTGAAAACGGTGAAGTAACAGGCACTGTCTTTGATTTAGCGGATTACTTAACTACAGCGGGTACAGGTAGAGTAACCATAGATGAAGAAAACCTGATATTTAGTGTTACTGCACAGTCCGGGGAAGAGAAATTAAGCCTTGATGTTGCTATTAACGCATTAACAGAAAATACACAGTATCAGTTGTTATTGTCGGGTATGGCTGAAAATGCAGCTGTTGAATTTACAATTGCTGAAGGAAGTCACGCAACACTTACTTTAGATAGTGCAGTTACCCGAGCTCAAATTGAAAGTGGTGATGTTAATGCCGAACCTACCAAAGGGGAGCTGAAACTAAATGTGGCACTTGCACAAAAGGTGACCACGACAGTAACAAACCCTGTAAGTTTTACCGGTGCTTTAACGGCAGAATTACTCCCGCTTCAAGTATACAGTGCTGAGTATTCGCATGGCAGCTGGAATCAATCTGCTTGGGACTATACGCTTGAACAAGATATGCTAGTGCTCCCTAAAATGGCCAGCTTAAGCGGTGAGTTTTCATCTCTTGAAGGCGAATTAGTAAAAGCTACTGCAACCGTCAACATTAAAGATCTTGAATCATATATACCGCCAGAACTTAAAGGTTTTGGTGAAATGTATAAAGGTATTGCTGAAATCACTATAAATGAAGCCAATACAGCGTTAAATCTATCAGTGAATGACGATGAAACAGTGACTGCTTATACATTTGTAAAGACTGCGCCAGATGCTGGAAACTGGAAAGTGTCTGCTAATCGAACTACTGATATTGAAGGGTACTTTCAAGGGAGTTTTACAAGAGAAGCGTTTACTTATCAAGGTGTGCAATTTTATTTATACAACTACTATAACGAGGGAAATGATGATTATTATGGTTATGTTGAATTCATTGAACAAGTAGAGTTTGATGAATATTATCAACCATTTGTAGTTAAAAGGCATTATCAGTATTTTAAAGAATATAATGATGGTGTGCTTATTACTGAGGACGGAAGCAGTATAGCTGTACTTGATATCATGTTTAATAATTATGGTGAGTACCATGATTATGATGATGCGCTAAATGGGTTGAATATTGGGATTCGAACGCCAGTTGAGCAAATCTCCACAATTACTGATTATTTTGACGATGCATTCGCGAATGACTTTAGTGTTGTTGTTGGGGATAAAGGTTCGTATCGTTTAATCTTTGACGATAATGATACATCGCTTGTAGCTGGCCTTAATACAGAGCTGAATGGTTACTTAGTTTCACCAAATTTAGAAGATATGCTTACTATTACTGTTAGTGATGAAGCCGCAACTTTACAAGCATCCGTTCAAGATGGAGAAGTGCAGACGATTAATGTTGCAAGATCCTCAGAAACTAATTTCTCAGTAGATAATGTTACAGTCTCTAAGAATGGTGACTTTGTACAAAGTGAAACGCTGACGGTAAAAACTCAAGGCGAAGGTTTAGCACAAACAATAACCGTTGAATTTTTTGATCGATACCTTGATGATAGTTGGGGTCGCTATGAAAAGTTGACCGCAATTGATAGTAATGATGATCAAATCACGGACTCTTTCAATTGTGTTAACTTTGATTTTTATAGTAAAACAGTAGATGGTTTGTATTACGATTATGATGGGAACTTAATTGATATTAATGAGCAAAGCGGTAACTGTGGTAATTTTGCGAACTTTACAGAATTTGCTTATAGCTGGCAGTTTTCTCGTTTTGGTATAAATGGGGAAAACCTTGCTAGTTTTACCGCCGTAGATACATTTAAGAGCCGTTTATATAGTATTAATCCTCCATCAATCCCTGGCGAAGAGCCAACATTTGAACCTGTTTATTATCGTAGTTTTGTGAGTGGTTTAGGTGAAGTAAGAGCTGATTTTACGCAACCTGAACACATGCAATGGTCTGCAGATGGTACATATAAAATTGATATGTATTTAACACAACCTGAGTTAGGGACTAATGTTGAAAATGAGGAAACTTTCTTAGATGTGAATGCCGCGCTAAATGTGCAGGTTAAGGTGGGTGAATATAACCTAGAGTTAAACCTGACCGGTGAGCGTACTGAGCTAGAGCAAGGTAAACTAGCACTCGATGTGAAGTATCTATTGCCTGAAAGTGATAAACAACGCAGCTTTATTGTGAGTTATGACACTAAGCTTGAGACATTATCAGCTACAAATGCTGAAAATGTTAAACTGGTATTAGCAGAACCTGCAGATGAAGACGCAGAACAGCAAGTGCTGGGGACAATTATGGTAGGTGATGAAAAAGCCGCTGAAATTGTTAAGCGCGATTCACTTGTTTTAATAGTGTATGAAAATGGCATTGTTGAGACATTATAAGTTTGCATCAAATTTAAGGCCTGCCTTTGCAGGCCTTTTTTATAAAAAGATTAATAAATGATAAAAAACATCCTTTTAGGCTGTTTGGGTTTAATGGCACTGCATAGTAATGCGCAGCAACAAGTGTCTTTTTATATTGATTCAAATAGTTTTAGTAATATTTCACCGGTACTGGAATTAGTCGATGATGATTGGCAAAGTCCTCCTAAATCTGATGCTGATAAAGGCTTTTCGCAAACAAGGCTTGGCGTAAGTTATCAGCATTTAAGTTTTGAAGAATTTGAATTTCATATAGAACAACGACTTGATTATTTTGTAAGGAGTAATGCGGATACCGCCTTAGGTTACTATCAAGAGCAACAAGAGATCCCACTCTTAGATAAAGAAAATTACCGAGTAAGGCTTGATTACTTTGCCAATAAAAGTAAGGGTTTTGGCGTGACTTATAGCCACACCTTCAAAGATAAGTTCCTTGTCGAAATAAAAGGAAGTTATTGGAATGTTGATTATTTTCGTCATTCAATTGTGACTGGAAATGTGCAAGGACGTCAGGATAATAGTTTGCTGGGGGAACTTAATTATGAGGAATATTACACGCACAATAACTTTTTAAAGCGTCCAAATGAAGGTGATTGGGATACCAATGGTAATGGTTACTCTATGGACGTTTTTACTGAGTTTTCTTTATTTGACAACCTTACTATACGCGCCGATTTTATTGATGTTTATAATCGTTTTAGCCTCGAGAGCTTGGGCTATACTTCCGCCAATATAAATACTAAAGGCAGTTTTGTTGATAACCAAGGATTTAGTAGTTTCAGGCCTTTACTTAAAGGGTTTGAAGGGCAAAGCGAGCATAAATATCAAATACCTGAGCAAATAGCTTTAGCGTTTACTTACGCTCATGAACAAGTAGATTATGCTTTACACTTATTGCGTCAAGGTGATATTAACTTTATGCAAATAGGCGCTCAATTTGCTTACAAAAAAAGTATGTTTGAATTAATGTTCGACCCAATTAATTTGACACCTCAGCTAGGGTATAAAATTGATTATTTTAAACTGGAGATCGCGATGGATAAGTTAAATCCAAATAAAGCGATGCAATTATCGTTAAATATGCAGGTGAATTGGCTTTTTTAGTTGTTGGAAAAAATAAACGCCTCAGTTCAATGAACTGAGGCGTTTTTTATCAGTTAAACACAGTTTTAATTAGAAAGTGTACTTAGCACCTAACGATAAGCGACGGCCTTTCACATCATAAAACTCACCATCATCGTAAGTGAATGGATTACGTGGTGGCTCACGGTCTAAAATGTTGTTAACACCTACACGTAACTGTAATTCATCCAGCAGGTAAGTTTTGTACATGAAATCAAAAGTTGTGTAAGACGGGATATCATTGTAGTTGTTATCTTCAATGTTCCATTCATTACTTTCGACACTACTATGGCGATAGTTCGCGGTTAAAATATAGCTTGAATCATCGTGAGAGTAGACTGCATTAAAGCGGCCTTTCCAGCGAGGATCTTCAATTTCTCCCACGTTAGAACGAAAATCTTCCGCGCGGCCAGTTGAGTTTTCGCTATCCGCTTCAAGGTAAGTCGCTGTTAATTTAAGTGCTAAATCACCATTACCGAGCTCTGTACGATAGGCTGATTCAATATCTAAGCCTTTTTTATTGATTACAGCAGCATTAATTGGGCGTTGATAATAATTAATAATATCGCCGGTTTGCTGATCACGCACGAAATTTGAGCAGAATGGGCTGTTTAGTGATGATGATTCATAACATAGCTCAACACTATCACGACCAAAATATTCAATCGCTCCTTCAATTTCGAATGACCAATAATCAAGGGTTAAATCTAACCCCTCAATAAACTCTGGGGTATAAATAAAACCAATGGTGTAGTCGTTTGAAGTTTCATTTTGTAAGTCTTGGTTACCTTGTACATAGCCTGGTAAGCTACCTGCAGCTTGCCATTCTGCGGTCGGCATCCAACCTTCAGGTAAGCCATCAGCTTGGCAGTTAGCAATGACATTGGCTTTGTATTCACTACCCGAGCTGGCAATTTCATCGGCGCGACAAGGATCTTTACGACCTGAACTAAAGGTTTGCGAACTTGGAGTAAATAAGTCACTTAAACTCGGTGCACGTACTGATTTAGAGCGGTTTAAACGAATACGTACTTCATCTGTTACGCCCCAATTTAATGATAGTTTCCATGCATCATCGCCACCGGTAACTGAGTAGTCCATATAACGATAGGCCGTTTCAAAAGTTAAGTCAGTTGCCAAGAAATGGTCTGAAAGTAAAGGTACAGAAATTTCTGTTGAAAATTCATTTACATCTATATCACCTTTCATCGGTAAGCTTGAATTACCAAAAATAAGGCCATTTTGCATTGCTTGATCAGGGTTGGTTTCTGCGCTTTCACGGCGGTGTTCTACGGTAAATGCAGCCGCTACTGCACCGGCAGGTAATTCAAACAATAAGCCATCAAATGTAGCCGCAACAACCAGTTGATCTTGTTTTGCAGTTCGTGTTGCATTAGTAGCAATATAATTCATTTGTGCTGGTGAAGCGCTATGTGCACCCATAGGGTTAAAAGCAACACAATCTTCGCGTGCACCGGTTACATTGCCATCAGCATCACGAAGTGCACATACAATCTGGCCATTTAGTTTAACAGCATCGATAGCATTGGCTAAGTTCTGCTCTAAAACTTCACCGCGCCATAAAGTATCTTGCTCGATACGGCCATATTGTACGTAGGTGCTATAGCCCCAGTCATCACTCAAGATACCTTCAAGGCCAAGTGAAGTTCGGATCACTGAGCGATCTTGTTGATAGGCGCGATCGCCCCATAGATTTTCATTAGCTTGGCGTAAAGTTACCTTGTCTAGTTTATTATCATCCATAATTTTAGCCATATCATCACGGATGAAAGCATTGTCACGACGGATTGTATGAGCAAAGAATGCCGGTGAGCTTTCTGTTGTTGCTTTTGAGTCTGACCAAGTAAAATCAAATGTTGCAGCGTGATCATCGTTGATTTCGTATGTGCCATAGGTTGATAAAATAGCGCGCTCTAATGGCGTTTGGAAATAGCTCTTGTAACCATGACTAAAAATACCATCGCCAGGGTTATTGGCATCGGCATAATAACGATTGTTTGCAGAAGCATTCGCTACACCAGAGTTTTCTACACGACCTAAGCCATAGTCAAATGCTTTAATATTACCATTATCATCAAATGCCCAATGATGATTGTTATAATGATCGTCGCTAAGTGAGCCTGTTTTACTAAAAAAATCACCGCCCTCAGAGTAATAACTTAGCGTACTTGGTTTACCTAATATAATGCGCTCAGGAATACCATCAGCACCTGAGGTATTTGCTGGATTTGCATAAGAGGTTACCGGGTTGCGGTAAAAGTCACGACTTAACTTACTATAGCTATCTGTTTTTGAGTAGTTCAACGATGTAACAAAAGATAGTTTGTCACCTTCCATACCGCCGGTAATAGAGAAGAAGCTTTGCTCGCCGCCACTTTGCTCTGGACGAATAGTTGATGCATCAATTTCAATACCATCGAATGATTTTTTTGTAATGATATTGACAACACCAGCCACTGCGTCTGCACCATAGACTGCAGCTGCACCTCCTGTGGCAATTTCGACACGCTCAATTAATGTGGTTGGAATATTGTTTAAATCTACAGCTGTACTGCCAACAGAGCCTGCAACAAAACGGCGGCCATTGACTAATACCAGCGTACGTTCAGATCCTAAACCACGTAAATCAGTGGTGTTTAGTCCTGATGCATAAATGAAATTGGTTGTTGTTTCAGGTGATAAACCAACCGTTGCTTGCGGCAGTTCAGCAAGTAGATCATTCACGTTAGTGACACCAGCATTTTCCATCTCAACACCACTGATCACCGTTACGGGGGTTGGTGAAGTAAGGTTAAATCGTTTTATTTTTGAACCTGTGACTTGAATGCGCTCTACTGGTTTTACATCTTCAGTTGTATTAGCAAAGGCTACTGAAGTGCCTGCAGCGGTAATGATGGCGATTTGAATGCCAGCAGTAATGAGATTTAATTTTTTCAACATAACACCTTTAATTTCGACAACTTAAAATGCAAAAAAATATTTTAAGTCGATTGCACGAATATCTAGTCACAGTTCTAGCGTTAAAAAAATCACCAGTAATGTAACCAAATGTAATTTAGCGGCATGTTTTATCACAGCAGATATATTGAGTCTTGTACCTGTTAAATGTAACGCTTGTTGCTAAAAAGTGTTTTATGTTTTATTTTGGTGTGTTTTTGGGTACTTCGTTGTTTTAAGTGAAAATTTATTGTATTCAAAGGTTTACATTGTCATTTTTGAGGTGCTTTTTGGTGAGTGTGGGTCTGTTGTCATTAACCAAATTGTGATTATAAATACATAAAATCGTTTATTTATGAGTCTAAAATGTTAATTTTGTATGTTTTTTGATGTTCGTTTTTTGCTCGGTTAACCCTGTTTAAGGAACTTTTCTGAAAAAGTTGTAATGCACGATGTTTTCGCTAGTGTTCATCAGTAGATGGCGATGGTAACTGATGGCTATTTTTGGCATTATAGTCACTTTATTTATTATCGATTTTTAGCGCTGCAAAGGCTATTTAGCGGCAAAGGAATAATATGCATATTCATATTTTAGGTATTTGTGGCACTTTTATGGGCGGTATTGCAGCGATAGCTAAATCGTTAGGTCATACTGTAACGGGATCAGATCTAAACGTTTACCCGCCAATGAGCACACAACTCGAAGAGTTGGGCATTAAGCTAACTCAAGGCTATGATGTTACACAGCTAGAGCCTGCACCTGATATGGTTGTCATTGGTAATGCAATGAGCCGCGGCAATCCGTGTGTTGAATATGTGTTAGATAAAGGGCTACCTTACACCTCAGGTCCTGAATGGTTAAAGCATAATTTGCTGCAAAACTCTTGGGTACTTGCAGTGGCTGGGACTCATGGTAAAACAACTACTGCAAGTATGCTGGCGTGGATTTTAGAGTACGCAGGTTTAAAGCCGGGCTTTTTAATCGGTGGCATAGTACAAAATTTTGGCTTGTCTGCACGGGTTGGTGAAACGCCGTTTTTTGTTATTGAAGCCGATGAATACGACACTGCATTTTTTGATAAGCGTAGTAAGTTTGTTCACTACTTACCACGCACGCTTATTTTAAATAACCTTGAATTTGATCACGCGGATATTTTTGACGATTTAAACGCAATTAAAAAACAATTTCATCACTTGATGCGTACACTACCGAGTAGCGGCAAGGTTATTTGGCCAACTAACGAGTCAGCCTTAAATGAGGTGATTGAGCAAGGTTGTTGGAGCGATAAAGAAACACTCGGTGGTGATTGGCGTTATGATTTACATAAAAGTGATGGCAGTGAGTTTACGGTATTGCTCAGTGATGTAGCTGTAGGTACTGTGAAGTGGCAAGCTATTGGCGAGCATAATGTTAAAAACGCGATTATGGCGATTGCAGCGGCGCGCCATGTAGGTATTGCTATAGAGCACAGTATTGCGGCATTAGCTGAGTTTATTAGCCCCAAAAGACGCATGGAACTTAAAGCAAATATCGCTAACATCAATGTCTATGACGATTTTGCCCATCACCCAACAGCAATAAAAACGACCCTTGCTGGCCTGCGTGCAAAAGTGGGGGATGAACAAATTATTGCGATTTTAGAGCCTCGTTCAAACACGATGAAAATGGGCGTACATCAACATACGTTATTAGCATCGTTAGTTGATGCTAATGAGGTTTATCTATTTGAACCAGAAAATTTAAGCTGGTCATTACGTGAACAAGCCAAACAAGCGGGTATGCAGTGCCTAACGAATACCGATGAGATCATTGCAAGCGTAGTTGCAAATGCAAAACCGCAGCAGCATATATTAATTATGAGTAATGGGGGCTTTGATGGCCTTCATGACAAGTTAATCACAGCTTTACAGCATAAATTTACCTCGTAATAAACCGGAGCGACAGTGCAATATAAAGAAACCATTACGCTTGCCTTTAGTGGCGCGTCAGGTGCGCCTTATGGCTTACGACTGCTTGAAGTATTACTGGCGCAGCAATTTCGTGTCTATGTGTTGATTTCAAGTGCAGCTCGTGTGGTGCTTGATACTGAGTCAAATATAAAATTATCGGGCAATGAAGATAAGGCGACCGAGCAGTTGAGTGCTTTGTTTAATGCATCGGCAGGTCAGCTACAAGTGTTTGGTAAAGATAACTGGTTTAGCCCAGTTGCGTCAGGCTCAGCAGCGCCGAAAAAAATGGTCGTCTGCCCGTGCAGTGCAGGATCAGTCTCAGCCATTGCGGTAGGGGCATCAGATAATCTACTTGAGCGGGCTGCAGATGTGGTGATTAAAGAGCGCGGTCAGCTTATTTTAGTACCACGAGAAACCCCGTTTAGTGAAATACATCTAGAGAACATGCTTAAACTGGCCAAGCTTGGGGTGACTATTATGCCTGCAGCACCAGGGTTTTATCATCAACCGCAAACCATCAATGATTTAGTCGATTTTATGGTTGCACGCATTTTAGATCACTTAAATATTGAACATACACTAACGAAACGTTGGGGTTATGGAGAAGGTAAATCATGAGTAAAGCAGTAGCTTTGAATATTGAAGGCCTTACCAAGGTTTATAAAAATGGCGTTGAAGCCGTTAAAGGCATTGACCTTCAAGTCTATGAAGGCGATTTTTTTGCCCTACTTGGCCCTAATGGTGCGGGTAAATCAACGACTATCGGCGTAATTTCGTCACTGGTTAATAAAAGCCAAGGGAAAGTCGAAGTGTTTGGTCACGACATCGATAGTGACTTAGAAGCGGCTAAATCGCAGCTTGGTCTGGTACCGCAAGAGTTTAACTTTAGCCAGTTTGAAACGCTGACACAAATACTGGTAAACCAAGCGGGTTATTATGGTGTACCACGTAAAGTGGCTCATCAGCGTGCGGATAAATATTTAACGCAGTTAGGCTTGCTGGAAAAGAAAGATAAACAAGCGCGTACGTTATCCGGAGGCATGAAACGCCGCTTAATGATTGCCCGTGCGTTAATGCATGAACCAAAGCTGCTTATTTTAGATGAGCCTACTGCAGGTGTTGATATTGAACTACGTCGTTCAATGTGGGATTTCTTACGACAAATAAACGAACAGGGTGTAACGATTATTCTCACCACCCATTATTTAGAAGAAGCTGAATTACTGTGTAAAAATATCGCCATTATTGATTCTGGTATTATCGTTGAAAATACCACTATTAAGGCTTTATTGGCTAAATTAGATAAAGAAACCTTTATTCTCGATTTAAAACAGCCAGTGCAGCCAGTAACGCTTGATGGTTATAAGTTTACTATGGCTGATGATCATACAATTGAAGTGGAAGTGGCAAAGTCGCAAGGCTTAAATGCCGTATTTACAGCATTGACTGAGCAGGGAAATACAGTACTCAGTATGCGTAATAAAGCAAACCGATTAGAAGAGTTATTTGTTGGTTTATTAGAGCAAGGGCGGGGCAAGTAGATGTTTAAATATGGCGTAGCCTTAAAAAGTTTATGGATCAAAGAGTGTATTCGCTTTTTGCGTATTTGGGTGCAAACGTTAGTACCGCCTGCCATTACCATGAGCTTGTATTTTGTGATTTTTGGTAACTTAATTGGTTCGCGCATTGGCGATATGGGCGGCTTTAGTTACATGGAGTTTATTGTGCCTGGCCTTATTATGATGTCGGTGATCACTAACTCCTATTCCAATGTTGCATCCAGTTTTTATTCAACCAAGTTTCAAAAAAGCATTGAAGAATTATTAGTTGCACCAGTACCAAACTACATCATTGTGCTTGGCTATATGGGCGGCGGGATGACCCGCGGTATGCTGGTGGGTTTAATCGTAACCTGCGTATCGTTACTGTTTGTTGATATTCAAATTCATAACATTTTTGTGATCATTGCGACGGTAATACTCACCTCTGCGGTATTTGCATTAGGTGGGTTGATCAATGCAATTTACGCCAATAGCTTCGATGATATTAGTATTATCCCGACCTTTGTATTAACACCACTTACTTATTTAGGTGGGGTGTTTTATTCCATCACCTTATTACCTGAATTTTGGCAGGGTGTGTCGCAGGTTAATCCTATTATTTATATGGTTAATGCCTTTAGGTATGGTTTCTTAGGTGTATCTGATGTTGATTTGTCAGTCGCATTTGGCGTGTTGTTAATATTTATTACAGCCTTATTTACGTTAGCATTAACGCTAATTAAAAAAGGTGTGGGGTTAAGACACTGATGAGTGATGCAAATTCACGTAGTATTGTATCGAATCAACAAGGCTTACACGAAAAGCTGGATGAGATAGTTAATAAGCATTTAACTGCTGAATTTAAAAAGCCGATTGCAGCGCACACGCAAACGGCTTTTGACCAAGTAAATGAAAAAGTGCAGGCTTTTGCGGGGCCAATCATTTTAGATTCATGCTGTGGTGTAGGTGAAAGCACGGCGAATTTAGCCAAGCGTCATCCTGATGCACTTGTCATTGGCATTGATAAATCGTCGCACCGTTTAGATAAACATGATATCGAGTACAAACAAACTGACTCAGGCCAGTATATTTTAGTGCAAGCCGACTTGAATGATTTTTGGCGTTTAGCTGTGGCCGCTAACTGGCAGCCAACACATCATTATTTGTTATACCCAAATCCATGGCCTAAAGCTAAGCATATTCAACGGCGTTGGCACGGTGCAGCTATTTTCCCATTCATCGTTAAACTGGGAGGCTTGCTAGAAGTACGCAGTAACTGGGATATCTACGTCAAAGAGTTTGCGCAAGCACTTAATTTAGCCGGATATAGTTGCGAAGTAGCGCACTATGAAAGTGATATTGCTATCACTCCTTTTGAACGAAAATATTGGGCGAGTGGGCAACAGAGTCATCGGTTAGTGGTCCCTTTGACAGGGCAGTCCTAACGTCGAGGTTAACGTGTGGCGCTGCTTCGCTAAAATGATTCCCTTGCATCAGCGCCACATTCGCTTTACGGAGCGCATTTACGACGGGTCGGCTTTCCACATTTTTTGCAATTAGTTGTAAACTGAGTTGTTTTGCGAAACTGGCGATGTGCTCAATATATAAATAAATATCTTGGTCATTAACTATTTGACGAATTAAGGAGCCATCAAGTTTAATTCCATCTACCTCTAATTTCAGTACATTAGATATATTTGAATAACCCGTACCAAAATCATCAATAACTACTCGTACTCCTCGGTTTTTTACTAGGGTGATAAATGCTTTAACTTCAGAAAAATTAGCAATTGCCTCGGTTTCTAAAAGCTCTAAGGTGATATTACCGGGTAGGGGGTAGCGCTTGAGTTCATCTTCCAAAAACTCAGTTAAGCTAGGATCGAGCATATCTTGAACGGTAATATTAATACTCCAGCAAATGCTGGTTTTTCTAAAGCGCGCAAAACATTGCGTGAGCATAGTTCGGGTTAACATGCCATCCATTCTAGAGCGGTTTACAACGTCCAAGAAAGAGTCAGGCTTAAGAATTTCGCCATGACAAGTGATCATTCGAGCCAAGCACTCATATTGAATAATCGTCTTGTTGTCACTATTATAAATAGCTTGGAAGTATGGGACAATTCTATTGTTTTCAAATGCTTCTCGTACTTCCTTGGCCATCGCTACATTGTATTGGTATTGATTTTTTACATCATGAAGCGCGCTCGAATAATTAACTACAGTGTGGCGTCCTTGTTTCGCTTGCAGTGCTGCAATATGGGCATTTTCAAGTAACATAGATTTATTGCCGCTGGCGATGCCCGCACATAAAGTGATGTAAATAAACGGATCAGTAAGAAGTGGTGTACTGTAATTATAAGCTTGGATCACATCGTTAAAGCTCATATCATCGTCATTAAAAGGAGCTATAAGCACAATTTTATTAGTTGCTAAGCGAAATATTCGGCTTGCAGCTGGGCGATTTTTTCTAAAGTAATGCAATAAGGTGTTCATCACCCGATCACTTATTTCAGTACCATAAAAACTACTAATATCTTCAATTTCATTGACCCAAATAACCGCTAACTGCATATGATGATTCGACGATTTTTTAATATAGTATTCCAGCGCAATGTGGTTGGCAAAACCGCTGCTGGTGTCGGTAGAAATTGCGCGTTTTAACAAATACACATAAATACCAGCAACTAATAGAGCAATAAAAAAGAAGAATGCCGCCATGGCGGCTGCTTTCGAAACACTCTCAGCTAATCGCTGATTGAGATCGTAGATTGTAATATCGGCACCGGTTAAGTAGGTTACGCCGTTGGCATCAACAAAGGGCACAAAAATAGTTTTAAAATGGCCCCATTGATCTCTTGATATTTCAAATACCGGTTCAGTTGAGTAAAACGCACCTATATTCGCAGCGGTGGCTTCCGGATATAAATCGAGAAACTGGGTTACTTTGCCACTATTTTGATCGTTTTGTGTATAGCTCGAAGCACTAAAATATACGTTGTCGTCTTTTAGTACCATGGCATAAACGTAAGCGATATTTAACGCATTAGCAAACTCTGAAAGTTGCCGACTAGTTTGTTGATATGCAGATGGTGATATGCGAAGGCCTGCATTAATTTTTTTATGGTAGTCATCTCCCAATATATGCTTAACACTTAATGCAGCATTAAGTAAGCGAGTATCAACGCTTTGCATTATATCATTGCGGGTACTGTGATAAGTGTAATAGATATAGCCTAATAAACTGATAAAAAACAGTATGAAGCCTGCGATTATCCAATTCGTCCGTAAATTTGTGTTTATCATGCTCATCCTTTATTTATTATCCTCCCCATTATACAAAAAAAGACTACATCACCTATAAAAATATAGTTAAGCATTTTTTAATCAAACTATCATCAATCTGTCATGCAATTGAGTGCTTTTATGGCTTAATACGAGACATTTCTACTCTATTGCAGTAAAGTTAACGCATTTCGTAGAATCATTGTAGTTGATGTTATTGTTAATGAAGCCCAGCTTAGGGGCTTTAGCCAAAAAAACTACATTTATTGGGTATTAAGATGGATCAAAAGCGTTGTGCCGTCGCCTCTAAAGAAACTCTGATGCGTATATTTACTGTGCCTGAAGCACCTGACTCAACTTTGAGTAAAATCGAACTTGAGATCTCGAGCAATTTAGCTGGTTTTCTGAATGAGAATATCGCGGCAATTGAAAAGCCATTGCATGAGATTGAGAAAGATTTTCAATCGGCAGTGATCCCAGAAGATCCGACTTTTGTTTCAGCTTATGCGCAGGATATTATGGAGCAATTAGTTGCTCATTCAGTGCACACTGCCGCGCCAAGTTTTATTGGCCATATGACATCAGCGCTCCCGCATTTTGTATTACCACTGTCGAAGTTGATGGTGGGTCTTAACCAAAACTTAGTCAAGATTGAAACCTCTAAAGCATTTACGCCACTTGAACGCCAAGTCTTGGGCATGATGCATCATTTAGCTTATGGCCAAGATGACGCTTTTTATAGTAAGTGGATGCACAGTGCCAAAACTTCACTTGGTGCTTTTTGCTCCGGTGGCACCGTGGCGAATATTACTGCTTTGTGGATTGCCAGAAACCGACTATTAAAAGCTGATGGTAATTTTAAAGGCATTGCAGCTGAAGGCATTGTCAGTGCAATGTTACATTATGGCTATAAAGGTTTAGCTGTTTTAGTATCAGAACGCGGTCATTATTCTTTAGGTAAAACAGCCGACCTATTAGGTATCGGCCGTGATAACTTTGTTGCGGTGAAAACCACCGATGATAATAAAGTTGATATTGCAGCCATGCGTGAAACTGCGCAGCAATTAGCGGCTAAAGGGATCAAAGTGATGGCAATTGTTGCTGTGGCTGGCACGACCGAAACAGGTAATATTGACCCGCTTGATGAGATGGCTGATTTAAGTCAGGAACTTAATTGTCATTTCCATGTCGATGCTGCATGGGGAGGAGCAACGCTACTTTCTGATACTTACCGCCCTTTATTAAAAGGGATTGAGCGCGCTGATTCAATTACCATTGACGCACATAAGCAAATGTACGTGCCAATGGGGGCAGGTCTTGTACTGTTTAAAGATCCTGCAGCGACAGATGCCATTGAGCATCATGCTGAATATATTTTGCGTAAAGGCTCAAAAGATTTAGGTAGTCATACTCTCGAAGGTAGCCGCCCAGGTATGGCAATGTTAGTGCATGCTTGCTTACGTGTTATTGGCCGTAAAGGCTATGAAATTTTAATCGACAAAGGCATTGAAAAAGCCCGTTACTTTGCTGACTTAATAAAAGCAGATGATGACTTTGAACTGATCTCAGAGCCTGAGCTGTGCCTTTTAACTTATCGTTATGTACCAAAGCAAATTAAGCAAAAAATAGCGCAAGCGGATGAACAAACGCGTTTGGATATATTTGCTTCACTAAATCGTTTCACCGCCAGTATGCAAAAGCGTCAACGTGAAGCTGGGCGTTCATTTGTATCACGTACGCGATTGACGCCAGCTCAATATGCTCATCAGCCAACAGTGGTTTTTCGCGTTGTACTTGCCAACCCTCTGACATCAGAGAGTATTCTTCAAGAAATCTTGACAGAGCAAAAGGCACTCGCGAAAACCGATCCTGTATTTAAAAAATTCTTATCTAAATATATGGATTAGCAACGCAGTGGCGCTTCTTATCGTAAAGAAGCGCCATCGCTTTTAGTGATCACCCAAAGCAACTAGCTTTAATCATTTCACTAATTATATGTTGTGATGGTTTGATTTTTTCCATCGCTAAAAATTCATCTGGTTGGTGAGCTTGATTGATAGAGCCCGGTCCCATAACAATCGTTTCACAGCCTAATTGTTGAATAAACGGTGCTTCGGTGCAGTAATTTACCGCAACGGCTTGCTCCCCTGATATCTTTTCTGCCAATTGTACTAATGCTGTGTCAGTACTCCCTGTAAACGCAGGAATAGGCTCGTGCATATCCATTACACTCACTGCATCTGGGTATTGGTTGTTGATTTCAGCGGCTATTTTTAACAGCATCATTTGTAGTTCTTGTACGCTCAAACCCGGTAATGGGCGCATATCAATGTGCATTTCACAACAGCCGCAAATACGGTTAGCGTTATCGCCACCGTGAATATGCCCGAGGTTTAATGTTGGGTAGGGAATGACAAAATGCTCTACTGAATATTTATTCTTTAACTCTTCTTTTAACAGTAATAACTTCGCAATGACTTTATGCATGACTTCAATGGCATTTAAACCGCGCTCAGGATCGGAGCTGTGACCTGAACGGCCAACCACTCGAATCGCTGTACTCATGTGACCTTTGTGAGTAAATACTGGTGTCATATCAGTGGGTTCACCTATGATACAACGCGCCGGTTTTAAATTTGGATGTTTACAAATTTGTTGCGCACCGGCCATAGTTGTTTCTTCATCGGCGGTGGCTAAAATCAAAATAGGTTGAGTTTGTTCGTTTTTATCAAGTTCACTAATTGCTTGCAGTACAAAAGCAAAAAAACCTTTCATATCGATACTGCCTAAACCATATAATTTGTTGTCATATTCACTTAATTTAAATGGATCATAATTCCAACGGCTATCATCAAAAGGAACGGTGTCAGTGTGGCCAGCAAGCATTAATCCGCCATCACCGTGGCCGCGTTTGGCGAGTAAATTAAAACGACCTTTAGGCCCTGATAATTCGGTGATCTCACATTCAAAACCTAAGCTGGTGCACCAGTTTGCAAGTAGATCAATCACGCCTTTATTACTCATGGCTAAAGATTCATCCATAGCACTAATGGAAGGGGCGGCAATTAACTGCTGATACATGGACAAAAAAGAGGGTAAAGGCATAAAAAAATCCAAAATAATTATTCAATCTAATTGCATAACAATATAAAAGTATTTATTATGAATATCAATTCACTTTTTAAGCATAAATATATTAAAGCGACGCAATGAATATAAAACGACGATAATTCAGTTTCATTCCCCAAACAGTGTGTTTCACGCTGTTTAACCCGATTTGAATGTAAATGTAGTAATAAAACCCAAAAAGAGTAACGAATGAAAGTAGTAATTATTGGCGCAAGTGGTTATAGCGGCGCAGAATTAGCAAGTTTAGTAGCAAAACATCCACAGTTAACTTTAGCAGCATGCTATGTATCTGAGCAAAGCTTAGATAAAGGCAAACTATTAAGCGACTTGTATCCTGAGCACCTTGGTTTACTTGACACTCCTTTATTACCGCTAAGCGAACGTGCGTATAGCGATATCGAAAATTCAGCTGATTTTGTTTGTTTGTGCACTGATCATAAAGTGAGTGTTGATTTAGCGCCACGTTTTTTAAGCATGGGCAAAAAAGTTTTTGATTTATCAGGTGGCTACCGCTTAAGTAGTAATGAAGATTATCAAACTTATTATGGCTTTGAGCACCAACATACTGAGTTACTAAATGAAGCTGCGTATGGCTTGGCAGAATGGAACAGCGAAGCTATTGCCAAAGCACAACTTATTGCTGTGGCAGGTTGCTACCCAACAGCTGCATTAAATGCGTTAAAGCCACTTCAGCAAGCAGGCTTGCTTGCGGAGCAGCCAGTGATTATTAATGCGGTATCGGGTGTCACAGGTGCTGGACGTAAAGCAAGCGTAGGCACGCATTTTTGTGAAGTGTCGCTTGCACCATACGGATTGTTCAATCACAGACATAGCCCTGAGATAGAGCAGCATTTAGGCCACAAAGTGTTATTTACACCGCACCTAGGTAATTTCCCACGCGGTATTTTAGAAACTATTTATGTGCAATTAAAAGCTGATGTTACGTCTGAGCAAGTTACTCAAGCCTATCAAGTGCTTGCTGATGAGCCATTGATCAGATTGCTTGGTAGTAAAATCCCGTCAATTAAAGGGGTTGCAAAGCAGCCATATGTGGACATTGCTTGGCAACAACAAGGCTCTCAGCTAATTGTAATGGCAGCTATTGATAACTTGTTAAAAGGTGCCGCTGGGCAAGCGCTGCAATGTATTAATTTAGCGATGGGTTTACCTCATAGCACAGGTTTAAAAGGGTAACTAGTAATGCAAACATGGGTCATTAAACTCGGTGGTGCAGTACTCAATACGGAAGACGCGGCAAAAGCGTTATTTGAGGCGCTGGCATCACAAACTCAAGCACAGTTTGTGATTGTGCATGGTGGTGGCGCATTGGTTGATAGCTGGCTAAAAGAAGCGGGCTTTGCCAGTGCAAAACATCAGGGCTTACGTATTAGCCCTAAAGAGCAAATGCCATATATAGTCGGCGCATTAGCAGGCTGTGCAAATAAACAATTGATGAGTCAGGCAATTGTCGCAGGGCATAAACCTGTAGGTCTTAGTTTATATGAAGCGGGCATTATTTCATCACAAAAGCTAAAAGCACTTGGTCAAGTTGGACAATGTGACGGTGGTGTACAAAGTGTAATACCGCAATTGTTAAAATTAGGTCGTCTTCCTTTAGTTAGTTCTATTGGTTTTGGTGAAGATGGGCTTTGGTATAACGTAAATGCAGATGAAGCAGCAGCAGCCATTGCTAAAGAGCTAAATGCTGAAATTATTTTTATGACTGATGTAGAAGCTGTACTTGATGCAAATAAGCAGCCGTTACATCAGCTTGATACAAATCAGATCAATACGTTGATCGCAGAAGGAGTAATTTTGGGTGGGATGGAGGTCAAAGTTAAGACCAGTCTTCTTGCTGCCCAGCACTTACGACGTGGCGTTTACATCTCGAGCTGGCAAAAGCCAGAGAATTTAGTCGCTTTACTTGCGGGTGAGCACGTCGGAACAAAAATTACACCATAGGTTTTATATGTTTAATCATTTTTTATCGGGTCTAGAATTAGACCAACAAGGCGCACTGAAATTACTTAATTTAGCGCAAAAAATTAAAGCAAACCCTATTGATTTTAGCCAAGCATTGGCTGGTAAGTCAGTGGTTACTTTATTTGAAAAACCAAGCTTACGTACGCGTTTATCGTTTGATATAGGTATCAATAAGTTAGGTGGCCATGCTGTATATCTTGATTCACAAAATGGCGCTATGGGCGCGCGTGAATCTGTAAAAGATTTTGCTTTAAACATTGCAAGTTGGGCAGATGGTATTGTTGCACGTGTATATCAGCATAAAACGTTAACCACACTTGCTGAATTTTCGAGCGTTCCTGTGGTCAACAGTTTGTGTGATTTATACCATCCGTGCCAAGCTTTGGCTGACTTTTTAACATTGCAAGAAGTATACGGTGATGTAAGCCAATTAAAGTTAGCTTATTTAGGTGAGGGTAATAATGTAACACATTCACTGATGTTACTCGCTGCAACCTTAGGAACTGATTTTGTTGCCGTATGCCCAAAAGGCAGCTCACCAGATTCGCAAATTCTGAAGCAAGCAGAGCAAATTGCAGCAATGAATGGCGCATCAGTAATGGTCAGCGACCGTGTTGAAGCCGCTGTTGGTGCAAATGCCGTGTATGCAGATACATGGGTATCAATGGGTGATGACACGCCGCTTGAACAAGTAAAAGACAAGTATATGCCGTATCAATTAAATGCCGCATTACTTAAACAAACAGGGGCAGATACTGTTTTGCATTGTCAGCCTGCGCACCGTGAGTTTGAAATTACTTCAGAAGTAATGGATGGCCCGGCGTCAAAAATTATTCAACAAGCAGAAAACCGTATGCATGCGCAAAACGCGTTGCTTGTTTCATTATTAAATCCAAATTTTGTGTAAGGTATCACCAATGAGTTCTATTAAAAAAGTTGTATTAGCCTATTCTGGTGGTTTAGATACGTCGGCCATCGTGCCATGGTTAAAAGAAAATTACGGCTGTGAAGTTATTGCGTTCGTGGCCGATGTAGGTCAAGGCGCTGAAGAGCTTGAAGGCGTTGAAGCAAAAGCTATCGCATCAGGTGCATCAGAATGTTATGTTGTTGACCTAAAAGATGAAATGGTCAGTGATTACATCTACCCAACCTTAAAAACCGGTTCAATCTACGAAGGTACTTATTTACTGGGTACATCAATGGCGCGTCCTATTATCGCAAAGGCGCAAGTTGAAATTGCCCGTAAAGTAGGTGCCGATGCTCTGTCTCATGGTTGTACTGGTAAAGGTAATGACCAAGTACGTTTTGAGTCTTGTTTTGCCGCGCTTGCCCCTGATCTGCAAGTGATTGCACCGTGGCGTGAGTGGGATTTATCAAGCCGTGAATCGTTACTTGATTACTTAGCTGAGCGTAATATTCCATGTTCAGCATCGGCAACTAAAATCTACAGCCGTGATGCAAATGCATGGCATATTTCTCACGAAGGTGGTGAGCTTGAAGATCCGTGGTGTCAACCAAGTGATCAAGTATGGACATGGACTAACTCACCAGAGCAAGCGCCTAATGAGCCAGAATTTGTCACCCTAAATGTTGTTGAAGGTGAAGTTGTTGCTGTTAATGGCGAGCAACTTAAACCGTATGATTGTTTAGTTAAGCTTAATGATATTGCATCCCCGCATGGCGTTGGTCGTGTTGATATCGTTGAAAACCGTTTAGTGGGTATGAAGTCTCGTGGTTGTTATGAAACACCAGGTGGAACAGTGATCATGGCGGCATTACAAGCAATTGACGAGCTTGTGCTTGATAAAGCCAGCCGTAAATGGAAAGAAGTACTGGGCGGCGAGTTCTCACACTTAGTGTATGACGGTCGCTGGTTTACACCGCTTAAAGATTCAATTTTAGCAGGTGCTGAAGCGCTATCAACAGTGGCGACCGGTGAAGTTGTGCTGAAGCTGTACAAAGGTCAAGTAACAGCAGTACAGAAGAAATCACCAAATAGTTTATACAGCGAAGATTTTGCAACGTTTGGTGCAGATGATGTGTATGACCAATCGCATGCTGAAGGCTTTATTCGTTTATTCTCGCTTTCAAGCAGAATTTCAGCACTAGCGAAGAAGTAATTTTACTACAGCCCCGTCAACAAGCGGGGCAATTTCAGGGTTTGGAGATATTTCATGGCATTATGGGGCGGACGTTTTTCTACGGGTCCAGATGAGGCGTTTAAACAATTTAACGACTCACTTCCCTTCGATTATCAACTCGCAGAGCAAGACATTGTTGGCTCTGTTGCGTGGGCAGGTGCTCTTAAGCAAGTTGATGTACTAACAAGTGATGAGCATCAATCGCTCGTGGCTGCATTATATGAATTACTCGATGAAGTAAAAGCGGATCCACAAGCTGTGGCAACGTCAGGCGCTGAAGATATTCATTCACATGTTGAAGCTGCTTTAATTGAAAAAGTAGGCGATCTTGCTAAAAAATTACACACAGGGCGTAGCCGTAACGACCAAGTTGCAACCGATTTTAGATTATGGTGTCGTGATACTGCGGATCATCTTTTAGAAGCGTTAGGGCAATTAAAAGGTGAGTTTATTGCGTTGGCAGAGCGTGAGCTGGGTACAATTTTACCAGGTTATACTCATTTGCAACGTGCACAGCCATTATTATTTAGCCACTGGTGTATGGCATACGTTGAAATGCTTGAGCGTGATGAAAGTCGCTTAGCGGATGCGAAAGCACGGATGAATTTTTGTCCGCTTGGCAGTGGTGCACTTGCTGGCACTGCGTACCCAATTGATCGGCAAGCACTTGCCGTTGGGCTAGGTTTTACCGCTGCAACTAAAAATAGTTTAGATGCCGTATCAGATCGTGACTTTGTTGTTGAGCTATTAAGTTGTGCGTCTATCTCCATGATTCATTTATCTCGCATGGCAGAAGATTTAATTTTTTATAACTCGGGTGAAGCTGGTTTTATTGAATTGGCAGATAATGTCACTTCAGGCTCATCATTGATGCCGCAAAAGAAGAACCCAGATGCACTAGAGCTTATTCGTGGCAAAACGGGCCGAGTATTTGGCTCATTTAGCGCTATGATGATGACGTTGAAAGCCTTGCCATTGGCCTATAACAAAGATATGCAAGAAGATAAAGAAGGCTTGTTTGACGCTATGCCAACTTGGCTTGCTTGTATTCATATGGCGCAAGCATGTATTAAAGGCGTGAAAGTTAATGGCGAACGTACGCTTGCAGCAGCTAAAGGTGGTCATTCAAATGCGACCGAATTGGCTGACTATCTAGTTGCTAAAGGTATTCCTTTTAGAGAAGGTCATCATATCGTTGGCGTACTGGTACAAATGGCTATTGCGCAAGGGAATAACTTAGAAGATTTAAGTTTAGAACAATTTAAGTCTGTGCATAGTATTTTTGAACAAGATGTATATCCTGTATTAGAAATAGACGCGTGTCTAAAAGCACGTCAAGCACTTGGTGGTACATCTTTAGAGCAAGTAACTATTGCTGTCAAAGATGCCAAAAAAAAACAGCAAATAACGGTTCGTGACGCCAATCTTGATGATGTTGAGTCGATAGCTAAGCTAATCCAGCACTGGGCTACTGTAGGTGAAAACTTACCGCGAGCTAAAAGTGATATGGTGCACTCAATTAATGAGTTCGCTGTGACAGAAGTTGCTGGAAAGGTTTCAGGCTGTGCGTCGCTTTATATTTATGATACTGGCCTTGCTGAAATTCGT
Source organism: Pseudoalteromonas sp. KAN5 (assembly GCF_022846535.1). Lineage (NCBI taxonomy): Bacteria > Pseudomonadati > Pseudomonadota > Gammaproteobacteria > Alteromonadales > Pseudoalteromonadaceae > Pseudoalteromonas > Pseudoalteromonas sp. KAN5. Next base: position 2,599,510 of record NZ_AP025589.1, on the reverse strand, counting down.
TCTCTTGGTATAGATCCTGATACAGGAATTACTGGGCAAGGCCGCCAATTGGTTGAACACTTATTAGTTAAAGCCAAAAAATTGGCACTTAATCGCATCATCGTTTTGACGCGAGTACCTGATTTCTTTGAAAAACAAGGTTTCACATTCTGTACTAAAGACAGTTTACCTGAAAAGGTAATGAAAGATTGTGAACTATGTTTACGCAGAGACAATTGTGATGAAGTCGCAATGGAATTTATTTTGAAGCCAAGTCGGAATACGGAGATCCCGTGTAAAAACGTAGCTTAAAATCCCTGGATGTAAAAAACGTACGGTTACCCCTGTGCGTTTTTTTATGTCCAAATTCATCTGGTATGACCTGTTGGTTTGTTTTTTGTACGAATAAGGATCAAAATAGATCGTTTATAAAAATGTTGGATCGGTAATTGCTTTATATAAAGTGTAAGGTGGCTCAGCGTGAGTTCATCTTTAAAAGCGCCAAAAAATAATCAGAGCGCTAAAGCAACTGTAACTTACTAACTAGTTACTAATTCAACATTTATTGAAAGGATCAATCTCATGCAAATTACTGCAAACAGCCAGCTACAAATGCAAGCATACAACTCTATGCAACAATCAAAGCCAGCACTTGAACAAAGCGCTAGTAATAAAACCCTACAATCTGATACAGTGTCTATATCTAATGAGGCCTTATTAGCATCTAAAGGTGAAGCTGAAATCCAGCGTGGTGGTGGTGGTATAACTATCGAGCCGGATCGTCGTCGTCCTTCATAAATTTGTTGCTAAGGTTTAGTAACAAACGAGATGGTGTATGTATTTTGATTTAACGTCTTTAGGGATCCACTTTGATACGATTATCATTTGGGGATTATTAATGGCTTGCTTATATAACTTGTTTTTGAAGTTTGCCGTCGAAGATCGAAGTAATTCACCACTCGTTGTTTCTACGTTAATGCTATCATCATACGCATTAAGTTATGAGATAGTTGACTTAAATGCTGGGACATCAATTTACTCAATCTGGGCGTCTTATGATGTCGTAACCATTTTAATTTTATTAGCCTCTCATAAGTTACTTAATTTACGTTTCTCAGCTTCTTTGTACTACATAGTTATAGGGCTATCTCTGAATACTCTTCTTTATATTCTCCTACATATCGATATTGTTATTTATGGTAGAACTGAATATTGGTGGTTTTGGAGTTTCTTCTCGCTAGGAATAAACACAATTGATTTCTTTATGGTCGTTACGCTTATTTTTGGCAAAGACTGGCTGCATATAGGCAAGTTATTTTCTAAGCGTGGTCGGAATAAAAAAATTAGTAACTTGAAAAATTGTTAATATAAATCAAAACTGTAATCATCCGTGGATTTTTTTCAGCAATACTTTAGTTTTTACATGTCTACATTTATCTTGTGGGGCTTTTTAATGACTTTTTTGTATTGCTTGGTACAAAAATCATTTATGCCAAACGGTGATCGTACGCTAATGTGGATTTCGCTAACGATCTTTCTTTCTTACTTACTGTTTGACCCACTCCTAAACAAAACACTTGGTATTGATTCTATAGACTATACGAACGTATATTTAATTTTCAGTGCGTGTGATATTTTCACTCTTATAATTATTTTGTTAATAACCTATAAGAAGAAAGTCTCCGAGTTACCCGCAAAGCTTTATGTCGTAGCAGGCTTAACAGTAAATATTGTGTTATTTATAGGTATGCATATTGATACCATTACTCTTAGTAACCATGAAGCTTGGTGGTTTTGGTCATTCTACTCTGTGGCAGTCAACCTGATGGATATTATGATGATCACGGCCTTAGTCTTAAATAAAGACTACTTAGGGCTAATGAGGTTGTTACGAAAAGCAGGTTTACTAAAGGCCTAAATAAATATTAAGCCTTTAGTGGAGCTTAAAATCGATATTCCCAACTGGTTTTTAATGCGCTGTTAGTCTCAGATTCGTCACTCAATTCGTCTTTATACACAGAGCCACTGATTTTCCACAAACCATTAAAAATAGCCTGTTGATAGCCAAGTTCTAATTGCAGACGATCAAATGTTTGCGGTGTGTCTATTAGGCCGAGCATGTCACTTTGTGACCAACGTAACTTCGCATAACCGGCATAACCATTCATAGTATGGTAATAGGCACCTAATACGGCTGATTTACTTTGCAGCGGCGTTGCAGAGCCAATTAAGCGATCTTTATGATTATAGGCTTGGGCATAGTTGGTAAAGCTCTCATTAGCCTCATTACAGCTAAGTTGGGCTGTACAATCTTGTTGGGTATTTGAATATTCAAAATAAGTTTTTAATAACTGTTTTTGATCACCAAAAAAACTTTCTACACCTAGGGTATAAAAAGGATCACTGGGTGCTACACCACTGTCATTTTTACCCATTAGCTCAGTATAAAAAGCAACGGGTTGATTGCCGATGCTGATCGAGTACTTAGCATCTAAACTGGTTAATCGTTGTTTAGTTGTTATTAGTTCAAGCGAGTTGGGGTCTTTTACTGTGCTGGTTAAATAGTCAGAGCCCGCTGAGCTAAATGCAATCTCAAGCCCTGCAAGTGGAGTGCTGGCAAAGCGTAAAGCCCAATAGTCACCTTTTTCACTGCTATCTAAATATGGCTTTTGTTTGGCGTATATTCCAGTTAATTGCCAGTTGCCAATAAAGGATAGCCAGCTTGGCCCCACATAGTGTGTGTTGGCGCGGTTTATTCGTAGCCCTTTCATTGGTGATGCGTTATTTGAAAGCAGCAAGGCATTATCGTTGCTAGGCCCCCACCAATGGCTGACTTGCTCGGCACTGACAGACCAATTACCCATTAATACAGCCAAATAACTGCCGTGATAATTTGTGTACTCATCATCCAGTGCGTCATCAGCGTAATTTACACTTACTTTGGCGCTAACGCGGTTGCCAGTTATGGCACCATAGCTATTGATCCCACTTTGTTGTTGATCGCGTTTACCAAAGCTCTGCTGTAGCTCAGGATCGCTATTGTAATTAACCCTAACACCGGAACTGGTGCTTTGTTTGGCATTCTCTAATGCGTGCTTTACATGCTGATAAGCAAATTGGCTTTGCGCTGCTAGCGAACCGGCTTCAATTGTATTTAAATCTCTAGCAATACCTTGCCACATCAATGGATAGCTATTAATTGGTTGCTTAATGATGCCTTGATTAAACAACATTTCAATTGATGCGCGTAGTAATGGATCATCACTTTCAATCCAAGGGGTTGCAAATGCAGGTGCAGCGCTGATAGCTAGCAGACTTAGATAGGCATTTAACTTCATCCGTGTAACTTTTCCTGTAATGCTTTTACAACAATGGGGTGTACAAACTCACTGACATCGCCTTTATGACGAGCAACTTCTTTCACTAATGTTGAAGAAATGAATGAATTTTTCTCAGCTGGGGTTAAAAATACACTTTCTAAATCAGGGTTAAGGCGGCGGTTCATATTGGCAAGCTGAAATTCATAATCAAAATCAGACACCGCACGAATACCTCTTATCAGTACATTGGCATTATGATCGCGTGCTAAATCAGCCAGTAATCCGGAAAAGCCAATAACACTAACGTTATCTATGTGGGTCAGTAAACTATTAGCAAGTGCGACACGTTCATCTAAGCTAAAACAAGGTTGTTTACTAGGGTTATGAGCGATTGCAACAATTACTGTGTCGAACATTTTTGCTGCCCGCTGGATCAAATCTGTGTGTCCATTCGTTAATGGATCAAAGGTGCCTGGGTAAATTGCGGTGACTTTCATAAATATCGGCTTAGTGTTATTTGGGCTGTCATATTACCAGTCTTTGTTGTCTAGATCAGCCTGCAAATTGCGACTGCACAGCTTCGATTGTAAATGAGTTAATTTCATTTATAAGCAAGAACTACGAATTATGGGTTAGAAATTTTCAAGGTGGTATTTTATTGGATTATATTTGTATATACTGCGCGGCTAATAATACTGAGTGAATTCTGAGCATTTACTTAACTAAAACAACCAGAGCAGCAGGATATGAGTACCAAGGATAAAATTATTAAAACTAGCATCATGCTATTTAATCAACACGGTGAGCGTGCAATTACGACTAACCATATCGCTTCTCATATGGGGATCAGTCCCGGTAATCTTTATTACCACTTTAAAAATAAAGAAGACATTATTCGTCATATTTTTGCTTTATACAGCCAGCATTTACACACTCAATTTGTGCCTATGGCCAAGCATGATGAAGCACTGACACACTTAACTGGGTACCTTGATGCCTTATTTGAATTGATGTGGCGTTTTCATTTTTTCTATGACAACTTGGGAGATATTTTATCTCGTGATGAAGTACTGAAAAAAGACTACATTGAATTTCAAGCGGCTTTGCTAAGCCAAGTTCGTGAAATTGTGATTGGTTTACGTGAAGGTGGCATGATCACGATTGATGATGAGGATGCCATTGAACTTGCTCACATGTTAAAAATCACGGTAAGCTTTTGGACACCTTATATTAAAGCGAGACGCTTAAGCGGTGAGCTCATGCAGCAAGATATTTATAACGGTATTTTGAAAGTATTAGCACTTTTTAAAGCGTTTGGCACAGAGCAAAGCATCCCACAAATTAACCTATTACGTGAGAAATATAGCGCGCTCGCTGCGCAGACAGAGCCTGCCAGCTAAGCATTGGCTTTTGTTTATTTCCTAGACGTTAGATTTTTTGCTATAATCGCGCGCCCAACACGTGGGTGCGTGAATCCTTAAATATTGTCTAACGAGTAAACTATGCTTAAATTTATCGTCAAACTCCATCCTGAAATAGCCATTAAAAGCCGCTCTGTGCGTAAACGTTTTACTAAGTTGTTAGAAAATAACATTAAAATTGTATTACGTAAGATTGACGAAAAAGTACAAGTACAGAACAACTGGGACAATATATCGGTTGTAACTAAATCTGATGACGCACAAACGCGCCTTGATTTTATTAATGGCCTGCAACGCATCCCCGGTATAGTGCAATTTATTGAGGTGACCGAAACTCGTTACGAAAACCTGCATGATATTTACGAAAAAGCGCTCGATATGATTGGTCACACTGTAGTGGGGAAAACATTTTGTGTGCGTTGTAAGCGCCAAGGTAATCATGATTTTACTTCTACCGATGTTGAGCGCTATGTTGGCGGCGGTTTGAATCAGCATGTAGAAGGTGCAAGCGTCAGATTAAAAAATCCTGAAGTCGTTATTCGTCTTGAAATAAAAGATGATAAAGCGTATATCGTCACGCATACTCATCTTGGTATGGCGGGGTTCCCATTACCTACTCAAGAAGATGTACTTTCGTTAATGTCAGGTGGCTTTGACTCAGGCGTTGCCAGCTATCAAATGATCCGCAAAGGCGCACGTACTCACTTTTTGTTTTTTAACCTCGGTGGTGCGGCGCACGAAATCGGTGTTAAACAAGCCAGCTATTATATTTGGAAGCAGTTTAGCTCAACGCACAAAGTTAAATTTATCAGTGTTGACTTTGAACCCGTTGTTGCCGAAATCCTAGAGAATGTTGAAAACAGCCAAATGGGCGTGATCTTAAAACGTATGATGATGCGTGCTGGTAGCAAAATTGCTGAAAAAATGGGGATCCAAGCCTTGGTTACCGGTGAGAGTCTTGGTCAGGTATCAAGCCAAACATTAGCCAACTTAAGCGTGATTGACCGTGTTACTGAAACACTGATATTACGCCCGCTCATTCAGCATGATAAGCAAGAGATTATCGATATTGCCCGCAGAATTGGCACGGCAGAAATGGCTGAAACCATGCCTGAGTATTGTGGTGTGATCTCTAAAAAGCCTACTGTTAAAGCGAAAGTTGCGGTAGTAGAAGCTGAAGAACAAAAATTTGATTTTGATGTGCTGGATACGGTAGTTGAAAATGCGCGTATTATGGATGTACGTGACATTGATGTTGAAGCAAAACAAGAGCTTAAAGAAGCTGAATCGGTTTCAGATTTACCAGCTGATGCGGTGGTTGTTGATATTCGCTCCCCAGAAGAAGAAGACGCCAGCCCCCTTGAAATTGACGGGATTGAAGTTGTACATTTACCGTTTTTCCGCCTTGCCACAAAGTTTGGTGATTTGCCGCAGGATAAGGATTACTACTTATATTGTGCTAAAGGGGTCATGAGTCAGCTACAGGCGCTTATTTTACATGAAAATGGCTTTGCCAATGTAAAAGTATATCGCCCATAAATTAGTTGATAGGATTATTGGAAAGCGCGAGTTAAATCGCGCTTTTTTTATGCCTGATCGCATCAACAAGCGATTGATTATGAGGTGTACTGATACCGAGTTGCTGGCCTTGTTGACAAATATAACCACACATAGCATCAATTTCAGTCATACGGCTATGAGCGATATCTTGGTGCATAGATGAATAATTGTCTTTGGTGTCACTCATTACTTGGTAGGCGTTTGCTAATGCATCGGCTAGCTGCACATTGATCCCTAATAAGTTGGCTACATGACAGGCTTCATTCAAGACATTTACAATTTTTCCACTAAATTGTGGTGCTGTAAGTGCGCCATTTTTTACATTATGTAAAGCTGTAAGTGGGTTGATTGCAATGTTCACTAACAGCTTCTGCCAGCGTAATAGAGTAATGTGCTCACTAAAGCTGATATTGGGTAAACCTTGTAGTTGTTGCATTACATCTTGGTAGCGAGCAGCAGCTACTGCATTACAACTGCCCAAGACACTTTCGCCGTTGCCGGTATGAGTGACGGTAGTCGGTGTGATTTTAAAGCCAGCTAATCGAGTTGTTAAAAAAAACAGGGCTTGCTGGCTTTGTAATTGGCGTTGTAGTGGTGCAAGGTTACTCAAGCCATTATGAGATAATACAATACTACACTGCGCAGAAAAGTAAGGTTTCAGCTGCTTAAAAGCATCGCTTACTTGGTAGGCTTTAACTGCAAAAATCACCATATCAATCGGTTGATGAGCTAATTCAGGTAATTGTTGAGTGGTTAATACCTTTGCTGTTATACGGTGTTGTTGCTGATTTTGTTGGTAATAATATTTGTTTTGGCGGCAGCCACGTCTAGTGACAATAGTAAGTTGATTGCCTGTACTTAAAAAGTGGCTATATAGTAGGCCAATTGCCCCATCACCAACAATAACAATATTAGCCATGATTTGGTTTTGTACCAATATGGAACATTAACTTAATGGCAAAGTAGCTCGCAGCACCGGCAAAATCAGCAATAAAGTCGGCAACGGATGCTTGGCGATACGGTAGCATATCTTGCATTATTTCAATTGCAGCGCCATAGCTTGCTAGCAACAAAATTTGCATAAGTAGCGGGATTTTGAATGCTTTATCCATCACCACGGCAAGAATAAAGAAAATGCCAAAATGTGCTACTTTATCAACATGCGGAAATAAGTTTGCAGCACCTTTAATTTCCTTGGCAAACAAAAAAGTAAACGCCACTATACTCACTAAAAATAGTGCTTGGTAAACACGCCGAGTCACGATAAATCCTAAAATCGTTTAAAAACAGAGCCGCAGTATATCAAACAAATTTCGTATCGCACCTGAACAAAGTGCATAAAAATGTAAAGATTTTTAAAATAGGCGTTATAATCTCCCTCATATTAATTTTAAAAAATCTTGTTAGGAGAGACCCATGCCTTCATTTGATATTGTTTCAGAAGTGGAAATGAACGAAGCAAAGAATGCGGTAGATAATGCTAACCGTGAATTAGAAACCCGTTTTGACTTTAGAGGTGTAGATGCATCGATTGAACTTAACGACAAAACGATTAAATTAAAGGCAGAAGCTGATTCACAGGTTATGCAGTTGTTTGATATTTTAGCAAGTAAAATATCAAAACGCGGTATGGATGTAGCTAGCTTAGAGCTACAAGATATTTCTCGTGCAGGTAAAAATGTATTTCGTAATGTTGCATTAAAGCAAGGTATCGAAAAAGACGTAGCGAAAAAAGTAGTTAAAGCCATTAAAGACTCTAAAGTAAAAGTACAGGCAGCAATTCAAGGTGAAGAAGTACGCGTGACAGGTAAAAAGCGTGATGACTTACAAGAAGCAATGCAAGTTGTGCGTAATGCTGACCTTGGCCAGCCATTTCAGTTCAAAAACTTCCGCGATTAAAAACTAAGCTGCGAGTAACGAACTGCGAGCCCCGAGTTTATCCAGCTGCACTCTTTATTTTTGAAGATATTATTGAAGCCAAATGACTTTTTGTTGTTTGGCTTTTGTATTTTGGCACTTATGCTTGCTCGAAGTTCGAATATTTAGATGTATAGCCGTCCATTGACTTTTATCCCTAAAATAATCACAATAACCACCTATTTTTAAGGTGCTTGTAGTTACTTTTCAAGGTTGTTGATAGGTACAGCAAGATAATCGGGAAGTTGGTGATATTTGTAGGATACAAATACAGTCCAACACTGCCCCCGCAACGGTGATACATAATATATACACGTATATTTGTTAAGTCCGGAGACCGGCCTTGAAGTCAATTTACTATCACTTGTGCGGTGGGCGCGGGTCAGGGGATATCATGTTAAACAAATCTACTTTAGGCGTAGCAATCGCTGCCGCGTTATCTTTTTCTGTGTCTGCAGAGCAATCAATTGAGCGTCTTACGGTAACAGCTAACAAATTTGAGCAATCAATTACTGATACGCTAGCGACTGTTGATATTATTGATCGTATAGAAATCGAAAAGAATAATTATCGGGATTTACCATCGCTTCTAAACACTATTGCTGGTGTCGATGTTGTTCGCAATGGTGGCTTTGGTCAAAAAGCTGATGTATTTGTTCGTGGGGCCAGTGCAAAACATACACTAGTGTTAGTTGATGGCGTACGTGTAAGTGATGCAAGTTCCGGTAGTGTATCATTAACCAATATTCCAGTTAATAGTATTGAACGCGTTGAAATTGTCAAAGGCGCAAGAGCGGCAATTTATGGTTCAGATGCAGTGGCAGGGGTTATCAATATAATTACCCGCCAAGCAAGTAAAAATACTGTGTCAGCCACATTAGGTAGTGATAATTATTCTAACTACCAAATAGCTGGCGGGCTTGTAAAAGATGCTATCACTTTTAATTATAACTTAGGTTATGAAGATACTGATGGTTATGATGTAACAGGTAAAGATCCATCATTAGCAGTAACAAAAGATCATGATGATGACGGTTACACTAATAAAAACATTGGCTTTAACTTGGCATATAGAACATTGAATGCAGGTGAATTTAGCTTACTTAGCCAGTATAGCGAAGGCCAAGGTGAGTATGATAATGCATGGGGTAATGACGCGTACGATTTTGAAAACTATATTGCAAAACTTGGCTGGAAAAAAAGCTCGGACGTATATACGCAAAGCGCATCAGTGAGTGTATCCCAAGAAGAAAATATTCAAACAGGGACTGATGATCAACAAATTTATAGCACAGAGCGTGTTGAGTTTGAATACAGTGGACTTTATACAGTAACAAAATCGTTAGATCTTACTGGTGGATTTAATTACTTAAATGAAGATTTATCTGCATCATCAGCTTCTTCATCTGAAGAAGAGCGCGATAATAATGCAGTGTTCGTTGGTGTATTTTATGATGATGAAACTTGGCTTGGTAACGCAGTTGTTAGAACTGATGATTACGAATTTCATGGCCGCGCAAATACTTACACAACAGGTGTAGGCTATAAGGCAAATCAATATCTTAGTGTACGCCTTAGTCACGGAACCGCATTTAGAGCACCATCGCTGATCAATGCCTTTGTCACGGATAGTCTTTGGTATGCCCCTAATAGTGATATTAAACCTGAAGAGTCAGTTAATAATGAGTTTGGTGTTACTTTAGATACAAAGTGGGGGCGTTACGATATCGCTATTTTCGACAACAACATTGATAACTTAATTGATAATAAATATGATGCTGAAATTGGTAAGTATGTAGCAACAAATATTGATAAAGTCTCTATGCAAGGTGTTGAGTTATCTGCTGATTTTGAAGGTTTGGGATTTCAACATAACATCAACCTTAGCTTCTTAGACGCTAAAGATGAAACAACCAATACAGATTTACCGCGCAGACCATCTGAAACATTTAATTACACCCTTGGCAAAAGCTGGGGTGATTTTGACGCTAATATCGCAATGCAATATCGCTCTTCACGTCCATCAATCGCTTATTATGATACTGAGTTGGCTGCTTATACAGTGTTCAATATAGCCGCAAATTATCAATTACTGGATGAGTTATCATTTCAGGCTCGAATTGAGAATATTACAGATAAAGAATACTTTACGGCAGGTACTGGGTTTGCCGCTAACGGTGACTTACTTGGTTACAATGCAGCTGGTAGACAGTTCTTTGTTGGCGCCAGTTACCAGTTTTAATCGCGTTTCAACCTAAATAAAAAAGCCCGACACCTTTTGTGTGTCGGGCTTTTTTCGTATTGATATAAAAATATTATGTGGGCTGAGTTTTACTTAACTTATTAAAAACGCTTTGTAGTCTTTAGCAAATTTCTGCAGCTTAGGTGCAATCAATAAACTGCAATAACGCTGCTCTGGATTTTCGTTGTAATAGTCTTGATGGTATTGCTCTGCCGGGTAATAGGTGGTTGCAGGGCTCACTTCTGTGACGATTTTTTCGCGTATTTGGCTTTGTAATTTAGCAATGTAGTCAGTTGTTTGCGTTTGTTGCTCAGTATTGTGGTAATAAACTACGCTGCGGTATTGCGTCCCCACGTCGTTGCCTTGGCGATTAAGCTGTGTGGCATCGTGTAGTGTAAAAAACATTGCGAGCAAGGTCTCAAAGCTTATCTGGCTGCTATCAAACTCGATATTAACTACTTCGGCATGGCCAGTAAGCCCTGTACATATTTGTTTATAGGTTGGATCTGTTGTTTCGCCACCGGTGTAACCAGAGCTTACATGGGTAACGCCTTTTACCCGTCTAAATGCGGCATCAATACACCAAAAACAGCCGCCACCAAAGGTAGCAGTTTCAATTGCTTTGCTCATATATGTACTCCTAAAAACGTTAAATTACGCAGATGTTCTAGCCTAGCAGAAGAACGGCTAAGACGGTGTTTTATTTCACGGATCAGAATGAGGAAAGGGAAAAGCGTTGCTGCATAGTGCAGCAACGCTAAAAGTTGCTTAAAGCTCTTTAAGTGGTTTTTCAGCTTCTTGCTGATTAAGTTTTTGTTGTAAAAACTCAGGTGATTGGGTGTTGCGAGCGAGCGCATAGTAGGCGGCAGGCACCACAAATAGTGTGAGTATGGTCGCAACAATCACGCCGGTAAATACAACTACACCGATTACCATTCGGCTTTCAGCACCAGGGCCTGATGCTAATACTAGCGGCACGGCGCTCATTACCGTGGTTAATGAAGTCATAATAATAGGGCGCAGTCGCATTGTTGCCGCTTGTAGTATTGCTTCACTAAACTCAACACCTTGGTCTCGCAGCTGATTAGTAAATTCAACAATCAAAATACCATTTTTAGCGCTGAGGCCAATTAACATGACAATACCAATTTGGCTGTAAATGTTTAAAGTAAGCCCTGTAGACCACAATCCAAACATCGCCCCCATTAACCCCAGAGGTACTGTTAACATAATAACAAATGGGTGTACAAAGCTCTCAAACTGCGCAGCTAATACTAAGAAGGTAACAGTAAGAGCTAAAACAAATACGTAGGTCATTGCTGAAGCACCTTCGTAGAATAATTGTGACTCACCTTTGTAATCAACCGCACCATCGATATCATTCTCTTGAGCGGCTACCTCATTTAAAAAGTTAAGTGCTTCTTCGAGTGTATAACCATCAGCAAGGTTGGCACTGAGTGTAATCGCGCGCATACGGTTATAACGGTTCAAACGTGATGCAGTGGCTTCTTCTTTTAGGCTGATCAAACTATCTAATGGCACTAGTTCACCACTGCGTGATTTTAAGTAGATATTTGAAATATCGGTTGGATCTGCAAAGTCAGCTTTAGTGCCTTTTAAGATCACATCGTATTCTTCACCGCGGTCGATAAACGTGGTTACTCGGCGCTGACCCAGCATTGTTTCAAGGGTGCGGCCTACATCAGAGACTGATACACCTAAATCAGCCGCTTTATTTTTATCTATACTGATCAAAAATTGTGGGAAAGTTTCTTTGTAATCATGATCGATTCGCACCAGACCTGGGTTTTCCTCTGCGCGTTTAATGATACGGTCGCGCCAATCGGCAAGTTGGTCATAATCGTTACCTTGTAGAACAAACTCGATAGGGCGAGAAGAACCACCACCGCCAATACCGCTGCGCATAATAGCGAATGTGCGTACATCGGTAACTTCGGCCATTTTGCCACTGATCTCATCCATGACTTGCCAGGTTGAGCGTTTACGTTCATCCCAGTCGGCCATGCCTACAATAGCAACACCGCCTGTGCCGCCCCAGCCAGGCACACGCACTAATACGCGGCTTAGCTCGCCAGACTCAGAGTAGGGCATTAAGCGTTCTTCTATTTTAGCCATATTTGCGGCGTTATTTTCGTAACTAGCACCTTCTGGGCCACTCATCATTAGGAAGAAGGTTCCGCGATCTTCTTTAGGGGTCAGCTCTGAAGGTGTTTGCTGAAATAATGCATAACTAACAAAACCCGCCAGTAGTAAGGTAATTGCTAAGCCACCTGAGCGAGTCATATTTGAGCGTAATGCGTTCTTATAGCTTTGTTCAATCTTGTCAAAAGTACGGTCCATCCATTGACTGAACTTGCCTTCTTTTGAAGAGGGTTTAAGGACTAATGAACACAGCGCAGGAGACAGTGTTAATGCGGTAATACTTGAGAAAAATACTGCCGCACTTACGGCCATAGCAAACTCAGTAAATAAAGCACCAATACGACCATCCATAAATACTAAGGGTACAAATACTGAGATCAATACAAGCGTCGTGGCAACAATCGCAAAACCAACTTCTCGAGCACCGCGATACGCTGCCAATAATGCAGGCTCGCCTAACTCAATGCGGCGGTGGATGTTCTCTAGCATTACAATCGCATCATCAACCACTAAACCAATCGCTAATACTAAGGCAAGTAAGGTTAATAAGTTAATTGAATAGCCCATTGCCAGTAAGAACATAAAGCTGCCCACTAGCGCAACAGGTACTGTTACTGCGGGGATCAACGTTGCGCGAATATTTCCTAAAAATAAGAAAATAATTAGCACCACTAAGGCCATAGAAATCGCCAGTGTACTGTACACTTCGTTTATTGATTCTTTAATAAAGATTGATGAATCATAGCTGTCTTGAATGCTCGTGCCTTCTGGCAAGTTACGTTTGATTTTTTCAAGTTCAGCGCGGGCGTTATCAACCACGGTTAACGTATTAGCTTTTGCTTGTTTTACAATACCTAGGCCTACCATGTTACGGCCATTACCACGGAATAAGCTTTCATCATCAGCGGCTTCAAGGTGTACGTCGGCTACTTCACCAAGGCGTACCAAATAACCATCGTCGCCACGTTTAATGACAAGGTTTTGAAAGTCACGTTGCTCTTTATAGCTACGGGCAGTTCGCACAGTAAAATCACGGTCGATAGACTCAATTTCACCCGCTGGTAATTCTACGTTTTCTGTACGCAGGGTGTTTTCGATATCGCTACTGGTAATGCCACGCGCCGCCATCGCTTGGCGGTTGAGCCAGATTTTCATCGCGTACTTGCGTTCACCACCAACACGAACATTCGATACACCATCAACAACAGCTAAGCGGTCTACAATAAAGCGCTGTGCATAATCAGAAAGCTGTAGCGAGTTCATGGTGTCACTGTTGAGTAAAAACCATGCTATAGGGCTTTCATCGCTGTTTGATTTTGACACTTCGGGTGGGCGTACTTGTTCAGGTAAGCTGTCAAGAGCACGGGCGACACGTTCGCGTACATCGTTTGATGCAGCATCAATATCACGGTTTATATTAAACTCAATCGTGATATTAGAGCGGCCATTACGACTTGATGAATTAATACTCTTAATGCCCTCAATACCTGATATACGGTTTTCAAGTACTTGGGTTATTTTAGTTTCAATTATCTCGGCTGACGCACCTGTGTATTCAGTGCTCACACTGACAATGGGTGATTCAATATCAGGATATTCACGCAGCGGTAACATGGAAAATGCGACTAAACCAAAGGTTAGCAGCAATAAGTTTATTACGATCGCAAAAACCGGGCGTTTAACACTTGTATCAGTAATTTTCACGGTCTACCCCTTTACAGTAACTTTGCTACCAGAACGAATTTTAATAATTCCTTCTGTAACAACGAGCTGACCATTACTAATTCCTGAGTCAATAGCTACCCAACCGTTATGGCGACCTGCAACATGAACTTCTACTTTGGTGGCTATACCATCTTCAATTTGGAACACATAATGTTTATCCTGCTGTGGTATAACCGCTTTTTCTGGCACCATCATGGCTTGGTTTGAGCTTAGTTGTAAAGCGGTGTTCAGCAGCATACCCGGGCGTAATAAGCCGCTTTTATTAGCAAAACTCGCGGTTACTTCAACACTACGAGTAATCGCATCAATACGTGCGCTTACATGGGTGACTTTACCGGTAAACGTTTTTTCTGGATAAGCGTCATTTTGGGTCATAACTTTCATGCCCACGTTTAATTGCGCTAAGTATTTCTCCGGTACTTTAAAGTCGACTTTGATTATGCTGATATCATCTAGGCTAGTAATTATGGTGCTATTATTTACATAAGCACCAATTGAAATTTGACGCTTACCTAAAATACCTGAAAAAGGGGCTGTAATCGTCATTTCAGTTAGTTTTGTTTTGGCATTCTCAAGTTGTGCTTCGGTTGCATCAACACGAGAAAGTTGTTCTTCTAACAGTGACTTTGCGGTTGCCTGTGAGCGAGAAAGCTCTGTTAAACGTTCCAGTTGACGTTTTTCTTCACGCAAGTTGATAGCCAATTCTTTTACGGTTAATTCTTCTTGCAGTGATTGTAACTGCACTAGCTTTTGGCCTTTACTGACTAAGTCGCCATCTTTAAAATAGATATCAGTAACATAGTCATTTTGTGCGCTTTTAATATAAATTGCTTGATTCGCACGCGCGCTGCCGATAGCCTCAATGAGGACAGCATTTTCTTCGCTTGCCACCGTATGAGCCGTTACTTGAGTTGCACTTGCAGTAAAGTCTGATTGTTCACCTTGACTACTTGGCAAGTAAAGGTAAACACATAGCCCTAAAAGCAGGGTAATGATAAATGGAAATAGCGCTTTGCCAGATTGCTTTGAATACATTTTAAGAGTACCGGAAAATTAATTGCCTCTAGTGTACAAAATAACAGCGTGAAATAGCTGTCGCGTATCTCATAAATTTGTCGGTTAGGCGTAAAAGTTAAATTATTTATCAATTTGTTCCTGTTTTGTAATTATAAATGAGAGAGTTATGAAGTTGACGAACACATGTTCACGTTGTTTGAAAATACGTAAATTGATTATTTGGGCTATAATTATGTACGTTTTTTATATTGTTTTTTATCGTTATGGTTAAATGCAAACAGAGTGTGTTGAAGTTGCGCGCGCAAGGTGCACGTAACGGTATAGAAATTTTAACCGTTGGGGCTATCGGGCTTATATTTATAATGCTGGTTAATTTACTACGCCCTGGTGAAATTAGTTTTTTGGAAATTTTTTTGGTGAGTTTATGCTTGGCGGCAATTTTTGTTGGCTTTTTAAAAACTCAAGAGCCATTTTATAGTTTAGTTATTACAGAACAAGAGCTTATATATCAGCATAAATATGGTTATTGGAGTGTTAAGCAAAAAAACTTCCAACACAGTGGGATCCCTAAAGTCGAACAAGAGTTTGAACAACTTGAGTTAAATGCGGTAGGTATTAAACTTTACAATACCGATGAGTTTTTATCACAATTAGCACCAAGGATCGCGGGTAAATTATTGATTGAGCAAAGGCACTTATTTATGCAAGTAGTTCAAAAACATTGCAAAAATGGCAATTGCCCATCAGAATGGCTAATTGAAGATAATCATTACACTTCAGTGCATGGGTGTAGCTTTGATGGCTTGATTGCCATGTTTGCTAACCGAATGCGACATTTGCAACAATTAACCGGATATGATTTGTTGTTACCTGCAAGTGCATTAGATAGCAGTATTTGGGACTTTAGCCGTAGTTTAAATGCATGGCGGAGTAATCCAGTAGTATTTATACAATCTCAATTAGAGAGAAAGACGTTTGACAATAAACGTTAGTAAGTAGGATGAAGCGATGAGCCAAGATAGATCTTTTATTAAAAGTGGCAGAAATACCATTATCCACAAAGATAAAAAACTCGATTTAGTGATCGTGAATTCTGAAATTCACCCCAAAATTAAAGTCACTCAACATGGTTTAGAGCCATTTAAAGAAGAGCTGCCAAAAAACCGTCGTGAAGCTAAAGAACGTTATTTAGAAGTGGTGTATATCACGAGTGTTGATATTTTTGGTGAAGAAAAGCGTTTACTGTTTATTCAGGCGCTGGATGGCCGTGAATATAAGATTGATTACAGTAAAGTAGGGACAAAGTTATTTGTTCGTATTCATCAAGATAGTTATTTATAGTTTTCTTCTTCTCTACTGGCACTGTAATTGCTTCATAAATAAATTGGCATAGTCTTTAGCGCTATGTAATTTCGATTTTAATGAGGAAGCAGTGCATGAAATCTCCCTTAATAGTTGCTCCACTTTTCACTTTATTAGCCGCATGTGGTGGCGGTGGAGGGGGGAACGACAATCCCGTTGTCGCCGCATCAGTATTTGCAGGAAATGACCAGCAAATTATTGAAAAAAGTGAATTTACAATAGAAGCTAAAGGATCGCCAGCCGACGGTACATTTACTTGGCAAAGGATCAGTGGTCCTATTATAGAAGATTTCCCGCTTGATGGTGCACTGCAAACGATTACCGCTCCTGATATTAAAGCGGATAGCGAACTTGTATTGCGAGTTAGCTATCAGACTACCGATGGTCAGTTAGTCAGTGATGACTTACTTATTGCAATAGAATCGAATAATCAAATACCGCAAGTCATTGTTACGCAAACAGCGCCAGCAACACTCCCTTCTGATTATCAAGATACGATCACCCTGAGTGCAGCAGGTTCGATAGACCCTGATGAGAATGGCCAAATTAATAGTTACAACTGGCAACAAATTGCAGGGCCAGCACTTGCAGTGGATAGCAATAGCAATGCGACAATTAGTTTTTCGCATCCTTTACTCGATACGAATACCTTGATCACATGGTTAATTACTGTGGTAGACGATGAAGGAGGAGAATCAAGCACCGAATATTCTCATACTTTAAACAAAACCACAGAAGTAATTATTGCTAACGCGGGCAGTGATCAGAGTGTGATTGAACTGGAGAAGGTGACATTGGATGCCACCGATTCGCAAACTGTGACTAACACATATAAATGTTATTGGCAGCAAACAGCAGGTAGTGCGGTGCTTGATAACCAACAGCAATGTGTCACTTCTTTCATCGCACCAGCAACTGAAGCGGTGAACACCCATACTTTTGAAGTAACCGTAACTGACTACAAAGGGCGAACTGAAAAAGATAGTGTTGATATTGTGGTTAACTCTAAGCCTCTGGGGCTGATCAATGATACTGGGATGACCAAGTGCTATAACAATACCCAAGAAATAGCCTGCACAAGTCCTGACTTTCCGCGCCAAGATGCTTATGTAGGCCGCGATAGTGGGGTTGGTACACATATTGAAAAAGTGGGTAAAGGTGAACAAGCTTTTGACTTTACAAAACTTAACCAGTTTGCTGATGAGTTATTAGATAATGCCTCTAATTTCAGCTGTATTCGCGATAATGTTACAGGGTTGATTTGGGAAGTAAAAAGCCCTAACACAAACGTGTTACCTAACACGCAACTGCGCGAAGGGCAAAATCACTATACTTGGTACTTAACCAATGAAGAGGGAGTGCAATCAGGCAGTAGTCTTGGCACGCCAAACAGCACCTGCCCAAGTAATAGCAACTGTAATTTACAAGTGTACGTTAATGAAGTGAATGCTCTTGATTACTGTGGCGGTACTAACTGGCGCGTGCCTACTTACACAGAGCTATTAACGTTACTTAACTATGGAAAGCATGGACAATCAATATTGCTTGATGAGAACTATTTCCCTAATACTCCAAATAGCAACTTACTTGCGGATGGGCTCATTTATTGGACATCGCAAACTGCCGTTGATGGTACAAGCTTATCGCAAGCGTATGTGTTTGATATGAGTGATGGTAATGATCTAGCTTATCCTAAAAGTAATACAGCCTTTGTCCGTCTAGTTAGAACCGCAGGAGCATCGCAATGAAACATCAATTAATAGCGGGGTTATTATTATTGAGTCCTATGGCCGTGACGGGGCAAACGTGCTACGAAAGCATAGCCGATACGACGCCTACCACGCGGTTTACACAACACACTGATGGCACCGTGAGCGATAGCGTTACCGGACTCATGTGGCAAACTTGTAGCTATGGACAAAGCTATGATGTTACAACTGATAGTTGTTTAAACAGTGTTGTGAAAGTTAATTGGCAAGAAGCATTAAGAGCGGCGGTAAATGATCGCACTGGCGCTTATAAAGATTGGCAAGTACCTAATAATAAGGAGCTTGCCAGTATTTTAGAGCACAGCTGCGTGACACCGAGTATTAATGAAGAAGTGTTCTTGGGCAGTTTAAGTGAAAACTATTGGACCAGTACTTCGGCTATAGCAGATAAAACAGCGGCTTGGGTATATACCTTTGACAGAGGACTAAACAGCTTGCACGATAAAGAAGCATTCATTTATTTGCGTTTAGTCCGTTATGAAAAGTAATTTTGTTTAAGCTAAATACTGCTGAAACACTTCTAACCGCGCTTGTTCTAGCGCGGTTTTTATTTGCGCGCCTTTTATCCCTTGAGCAATAAATTGTTGTGGATTGATTGCCCTAGCTTCCTTGGTTGCTGCCAATAACTGTTGTTGATTGGTAAGTGGTGCAGCTTGGTTAATTGTAATGGCGCTGAGCACGGCATCAAACCGCTCTGGACGACGCCACAAATCGAGTTGATTACAACAAGCAAGTAATTGCTCTGCGGTAATTGTAGAGCTTGTTAAAGTTGCTTGGTGAGCATTGAGTTGTAATGCCAAATCGCGTACATCATTAGGAAGGCGAATAGTTTGACCCATGGCTTTGATGTCATCGGCGGTTAACGAGCTGGTGGCTTGTGCGAACAATAATGCCTGATCTGTGATATGGTGATTTTGGGCATAGGCGTAACGAATTGTTAGTTGTTGATATAACTCGTCGTTCCAGTTATTAGCCAAAGCTGGGCTGATCGCACTGAGAGCCCCCAGCTGCGCTAAAATATTTAAAAACTCTGCAAATGCTCCATCAGCGAGTGACTTTTCACACTCTAACCAAATACGTTCTGCGGTGAGTGTCTTAAGCTCGCCACGGTTGATCATTTGCGTTAATAATTGTTGAGTTTCATCGGCTATAATAAAGCCTAAATAATGATAGCGGGCGGCAAATCGCGCAACACGTAAGATACGCAGCGGATCTTCACTAAAAGCGTCTGATACATGGCGTAGAATACGCTTGTCTAAATCTTGCTTACCTCCGTAGGGATCGATCAAACTACCATCGTCGGCTTTAGCGATGGCATTGACCGTTAAATCGCGGCGGCGTAAGTCTTCTTCGAGCGTGACATCTGCTGAGAACTCACAGACAAAACCGGTATAACCCTGTCCTTGTTTGCGTTCAGTGCGGGCGAGGGCGTACTCTTCTTTGCTTTTGGGGTGCAGAAATACCGGAAAGTCTTTACCAACTTGTTGATAGCCTTGCTTTAGCATTTGTTCGGGTGTTGCACCAACCACTACGTAGTCACGCTCTTTTATTACTCGTCCAAGCAATTCATCACGAACCGCGCCACCAACCAAATAAACTTGCATAACTCACCCTGAATATTAACTGTGCAAACTATTTTACGTTATTTAACTAATAAAACGCTAACAAGGTTTTCACTTGCG
This sequence comes from Pseudoalteromonas sp. KAN5, assembly GCF_022846535.1. Lineage (NCBI taxonomy): Bacteria > Pseudomonadati > Pseudomonadota > Gammaproteobacteria > Alteromonadales > Pseudoalteromonadaceae > Pseudoalteromonas > Pseudoalteromonas sp. KAN5. Next base: position 2,579,353 of record NZ_AP025589.1, on the reverse strand, counting down.
CTGTTTTTTTGCCATTATAGGCGGTGATTTAATCAGTAAGGAAATTTAGGGTGTATTTAAGCTACTTCGGCTTGTCGGAAAAACCATTTTCAATCGCGCCAAACCCACAGTATTTATTTTTAAGTGAGCGTCATAAAGAAGCTTTGGCACACCTAACTTATGGATTGGGTGAAGCGGGCGGCTTTGTATTGCTTACAGGTGAAGTAGGCACAGGGAAAACAACGCTTACTCGTAGCTTGCAAGAACAATTGCCAGAAAATACTCAAGTGGCTTTGATCCATAATCCAGCCTTGTCACAGCTGGAGTTGCTAGCGAGTATTTGCGATGAATTTAACATCGCTTATGATGAGCAAAACGCCACTTTAAAAACGTTAACGGATGCTATAAAAAAGCACCTAGAAGCGAATCACCAAGCCGGTGGCCATACTATTTTAATTATCGACGAAGCTCAGTTACTGGCTCCCGATGTGCTCGAACAGCTGCGGTTATTAACTAACATTGAAACCAATCATAAAAAGTTGCTACAAATCGTGTTAGTGGGTCAGCCTGAATTGCAAGCCTTACTGAAACGCAATGAGTTACGTCAGCTCGCGCAGCGGATCACCGCGCGTTATCATTTATTGCCGTTGACTGAAGGGCAAACCTTTGCCTACGTTAAACACCGTTTATATGTTGCAGGGTGTGATCGAGGATTGTTTTCTAATGATGCGTTAAAAACAATTCATTTAGTTACGGCAGGTATACCACGTTTAGTTAATTTATTATGTGAACGCTGTTTAATGGGCGCTTTTTCTCAGCAGCTAACTATGATTGATAGTGATATAGTGATGCGCTCAGCACAAGAAGCATTACCGCCAAGTGCGTTAAGCGCGGTTAGCATAAAGCCGCAGTCGTCGTTTAACTGGCTTTATCCGTTGGCTTTTTTAGCCGTGCTCTCGATGGGTATTGGTTTGTCGTTTATTCTTTAATTAATGGTCGTATATGTCGTACTTATTAGATGCCTTAAAACAATCAGAACAGCATGACGAATCGTCAGCACATGACAGAAATGCTGAGCAGTTAAAACAGCAACAAGAGTTACAACGTTATCGTTTTATTGCTATTTCTCTTGGTTTGTTGGTTGCTTTTTTACTGACCTTGATGGCGGGGTTTTCAATTGGTAAATGGCTGCAAACAAATCATTTAACTACGCCAGAGCAAGTAACCAGCTCTGTTGAGCCGCAATCTACGCTGCCTGCGGATGAACAAGCCGCTACACCAGCTAAAAAGGAGCTTGAGCAAGTAGCACAAGTAGTAGCTAATCCAACGCAAACTAATCCAGCGCCAGTGGCCAGCACACAGCCTGTACCGCAGCAGCAGTTTGTTCAGCCGCAGCAATATCAACAAGCTGCAGGGCAATATCAGTGGGTGCAAGTGCCAGTAAATAATATGCCTACGTATCCGCAAGGTCAGCCTATGTTAGTGCAAACGCCTAATGGCTATCAGCAAGTATATGCAGCGCCGCCGCAATACAATCCGAATACCATGCAAATGCAGCCGACTATTAATAATAGCGCTAGCAATATCGACATGAGTAAATACAAGGTATTAGGTAAACCTATGGGGGAGCCTGCTCGCGAGCAGGCAAAACCTGCTGCAAATGATGAAGAATTAGAAACCGTACCAACAGCATTAAAAGATGCCTTTGCTCGTGCCATTGAAGACACTCAAGATACAAGGCCGCACCAAATCACTCAAGGCACTAAAAACTCATCTTACGCTGAGCCAATTGAGTTGTTGCCGGATGCGTTACTTGCCATAATCCCAGATATTAAATACCAAGCTCATATTTATTCATCGTCGCCAGATAAACGTTGGGTGAAGCTCAATAACCGCGAGCTATATGAAGGTGATAGTATTGGTGAATTAAGAGTGTTGGAGATCACCCCAGAGCAAACTGTACTTAGTTTTGATGATTACGAATTTAGTTTAAAAGCACTGCAAGATTGGCCGCAGTAGCTAAAACTGATAACTGAGAGCCACTTTTATGGTACGACCAAAAATAGGTCGGCCATAAAATAATGGTTCTTGGTGGCTTAAGTCATCCCTTGGATTCCCTTCAGTTAAACCTAGTGTATTGGTTAGGTTTTTCACTTCAAGTTGTGCACTGAGTTGCTGTGTCAGCACGTATTCTGCAAAAAAGTCCCAAGTTTGATAAGCTGGTAATGCAAATTGGTTGGCAATATCAGAATAACGCTCTCCAACATAAGACCAGGTCACAGCTGCTGTTACCGCACCGGCTTGGTATTGTGGAGTTACACGTAGTTGTAATTCTGGAGTTCGCGTTATTTGATTTCCATTAAATTCGCTTTGTGGTAACTGTTTTGGAATGCCATAAAACCCCGCATCTTGCCACACCCCTATCGCAGCAAACTGCCAAGCCTGATTAAATTGATAGCTATATTCGAATTCTAACCCTTGGGTTTGGGTATTAATTGATATCGCTTGCTGAGTGCTTGCAGCGCCTCGATATACGGTAAAAGGTAGAGGATCAAAGTTGGTATCAAATACAGTGCCGCTAAATTGCCAGTGTGGCGCTTGATAGCGCAAACCAACCTCACTCAGAGTTAAACTGATTGGCTGGCCAAAGTTTTGTTGCGCGCGTTGCTCAGCGTTTTTAGCCCAGCCACGAGCATTGCCATAATTGATAAGCCGCGGCATTTCAAAGGCATCGGCATAACGTGTAAACACCGCGAGTTGCTCACTAAGTTGATAGTTGGCGCCGATACTGAGCGCATTATCATTAAATGAGTCCGTTAGTGAGTTGGCAGGCGTGTAATGTGAGTAATAGTTTTTTGTATTGTGCGTAGTTGATAGCAGCCCTTGTTGGCTGCGACTACTTAACGTGAGCTGCTCATTACGCAGGGCAAAATCAAATCTTAATTTATCGGTTACTTGCCAGTCTAAACTGGCGTAAACTGAGTGCGATCGCGATTGTCCCTGGCCTGTTAAATACACCGGCCCTGCGTATGCTAAAAAGCCCTGTTCAGTGAAATTAGCGACAACCTTATCTTGCTGATCCACCAGCACAATATCAAGCCGTTCAGGTTGGTGTTTAACATCGGTAAGTAATTGTCCAAGCCATTGGTCCAACGGCAGGGAGCTAAAATCACTGTATGCGTAAATATGGCCTAAGCTGATTGACCACTGCTCTGTTAGGTAATTTACGCTGAGATGATTTATAAACTGTTGTTGTTTATAACTTGAATATAACGGGTAGCTTGAAGTGATCAGCCCATTGCCATTGAGTAGGCTAGGGTCGTTAATTAACGTTTTATCTGTACTGCGTTGGTACTTAGCTTGCAACTCTTCTGGCAATGCGACATTTGAAAAATGATTTTTAAATTTTGTTATATCATCAAATTGTAAGCGGCTATTGGCATCAATGATGCTCTCGTTGCCTAGGTTCATTAACGTATAAAGGCGATTACTCAAATTCGCGTAGCGGGCAATATTATTAAGTTGTAATTGTTCTGACAACCCCCCTTTAAATTGTATTGTGTAGCTGTTCATTAAGCTCTGCTGAGCATCTTCCAAATCGTGCTGGCGTGTGCCTTCTGGGGTGTGAAAATTTAATAACTTTAGATCATCGCTAAGTAACGTGCCAAAGTCATAGGGTAGGCTCTTCAGCTGCTTGATAGTACCTTGATTTTGCATCACTATTGGGGCATAAAAGCTGGTTTTATCGTTTAAATGTTTATAGCTAAAATCCAGTTCAAGCTCATCAGTTAACCAACTTAGTCGGGCGCTGAATTGGCCGCCTAAGTCACTGTTAAAGCCAGGTTCTCGAATGCCATTTGAGCTTCTATAAAAGCCCCCTAAGGTATAAAATAGCTGATCATTAATGGGGCCACTAAAGACGCCATCAAGGCGTGTGTAGTTATAATTTACCGCTTGGCTAAGTTTTACTAAGTTAAATGGTGTCTCTGAGCCGCGACGGCCAATATAGTTCACCATAGCTGCGGGGCCATTGAGGGTGAATATACCACTACTACCGCCTCTTACCGCTTCAATGGTTTGCTGGGTTAAATCGGGGCGTAAAAAAAGTCACTCCAAACACCGTCGTAGGTTATTGGTAGTCCATCTTCCATTAAACTAATAAAACGAAACCCTTCACCGCCTCTAAGACCACGTGGCGATACATTGTTGTTGGTTTCACCACCGGAATCTTCTACCCAAAAGCCCGTGACATTTTTAAGAATTTCAGCGGTGGAGTATGGAGTATGTTGTTCCAGTTGCTGTGTTGACAATTGGGTAACTGAAATGGAGGAGTTTAAAATATTTCGGGTTTTACCGCTAACGCCAGTGACTATGATGCGCTCAAAATCTTGCTGTTTGTTAGCTGCTATTGGAGTTACAAAGATACGCTGTTGACTGGGGTCTAAGCTAAATTGATATTGGCTATTGGCAAAGGTTTTAGCCAGTAATTGCTCAAGCGTAAAGCGTCCTTGTAATGGAGGAATAAGTGTTTGTTCTGCTAATTCAGCGGCGCTGAGTTGCCAACCACTTTGCGCAGCAACATCGAGGATACGCTGCTGCAAAGTGGCTTCAGGTAAATTAAAGTGATAGTTGTTGGTAGCATGTACATAGCTACTAAATAATATTAACCAAGGTAATTGCTTGGTTAATAAGCTTAATAACATGGTTTGATTCAATATTTTTATTATTGTCCAAACTTTGTACCATTTTTAGATCGCGTATACCATGCCACTTTTAGCTAACTTACTATTTAACCTGAACTCTGGATAATAAATCTATCTCTAGCGGCTACTTTCAACGCTAACTGCGTTGAATTTACTTGCAATAGGCCAGCTATTGACGCGTAAATTCGCCTTGTTATCGCTAAAAGTCTCCGATTGGAGACTAATAAATATATTTGTGATTTAATATCAATACATTAGTACATCTCTTAACCAGAGTTCAGGTTATTTAGTTAACTGTTAACGTATATTCTTTACCTTGTTTAGTCACAGTAATTGGGTAAATTTTATCAAGGCTATGCAGCCAGGAGTCTATTTCAGAAGTGAACAAACTACCATTGTAGGTATATTGACTAAGCTGCTGACTACGAAGAGTTATTTTTATTTCACTATAACGAGCAACATCATTGAGTACATCCCCTAAGCGGGCATTTTGATACACTAACCGACCTTGCTGCCAATCCATAATAAGGTTTTCTCCTTGTGCTTTGCTGCGGGTAATAGTGCCGGATTGAGTTACTTGCGCGGCTTGTCCTTGGCTTAACTTTATAACCTGTTGCTGCGCGAGCGATACTATGCCCTCAAGTACATCAACGCGGATAGAATCAGGGTTTGCACGCACATTAAACACCGTGCCTAATGCTTCTACTTGGCTTTGCTGGTGGCGCACAATAAAGGGCCGTTGCTTGTCTTTGGCGACTGAAAATAGTGCCTCTCCTTGATACAAGGTTAATTCTCGCGAACTATTGCTATAACGCACCGCTAATTGACTATTTGCCCCTAAATCTACTCGGCTGTTATCGGCTAGGGTGATAGTACGATGTTCGTTAATTGTGGTGCGAAAAAACTGATTCTGAACGTTGGTCATTGCAGCGCTGTTATTGGCGACCGTAACCGCTTTATTACTGGGTTGTTCAACATTAATGAACACGGTAAAACTTAATAAGAAAAACGCCGCAGCAAGTGCAAAGTAGCCGAGTCGAGAGCGTTTTTCAGCACGTTTATTGATATCGTTTGTTGCTGGTAATTGGCCAAGTTGCTGCGCTACGTAATCGCTATCTAATTGTGTGGAGACTTGCCATAGTTGCTGCATTTTTTGAAAAATCTCACGATGCAAATCGCTTTGCGCTAGCCAATCTTGCAACTCAATGGGGTAGTGTTGACAGTTGCTTACGGATAACTGTTGCTCTTCTAATAACAGCAACCAGTCAGCGGCTTGCTCTTCAATAATAGCTAAATCGTCAGGTGATGGGTTCATGCTAATATCCTTAAAACTCATGATCAAAGCTCATGTTGTAACTGTTGATAGCAATGACGAACTGCACGTAATACATATTTTCGTACCATACTGGGAGATATTTGTAAGGTCAAAGCGATTTCTTCATAACTTTGACCACGAATTTTATACAGTAAAAAAGCCAGTCTGCATTTGTCTGGTAAACTTGCGAGTGATTTTTCCATTTCTTTAAGTAATTCTTGGTTATGATGATTTTTCTCAGGATTGGCACTGTCGCCAGGCTGTGGCATTTGTTCGTTATCGTGAGTGTGATCTGCAAATGGACTGCGGGCTTTTCTACGTAGTTTATCAATAGTTAAGTTGGTCGCTATTTTATATAAATAAGCCGCAATATAATTACTCACTTGAGTATCTTCTAAACCCAATAGCTTTACGAATGCCTCTTGCGCTATGTCTTCAGCTTCGCGCTGATCCAGCCCTTTGGCCATGATATGACGCACCAACTTTTGCTGTTGTTGTAAAAACAACTGTTCAACCTGCTTACGGCGCTCAACTTGTTTTCCATCATTCTTTTTATTTTTCCAAAGAGGTAACAAACCACTCATTATAAATCCTTGCTGAATTTAATTCCTTTTACCTAAACGAACTAAAGAGCTTGTTTGAGAATACGCTATTAAAAAAAAGCCCTAAATACGTATTTAGTATTAGGGCGTGTTGACCTTTCAGGATTAAAATTTGTTCAACCTAGGTGCGATTTAATCGCGGCGCGAGGTTTGTAACCTAGTGGGCTAAGTAAAAACCGAGTAACAAAGAGTTAATCGCCCCTAGGCAGAACCCTTCGGGCAGTGCATGTTTGGCATTTATGCTGCGTTATCGCCTATTTATGGGGAACAACCACACTACATAGGCTCTGCCTTGCCTAAAAACCAAACATACTGCTGCAAATTCAACCTCGAAAGATAAACACGCCCTAGAACTTTGGGCGGTTTTAGTTTACGGCAATTTCATCAATGTAAAGCGGCAGCTTAGGGATTTGTGGGTCATCAGATTGCTTACTATTTATCGCAATGACTTTTAAGTAACGCACTTTCACTTTAGTAAATGACAAGGCAGAGACAGGCCCTTGCGGGTTAGTGTCTTCGGCTAAGCTCTGCCAAGTGTATTGATCATTTGAGCCCAGAACCTGAATTTTTACGGGTGGATGAAGCTGGCGATGGCGTCCACTGTTGTAACCCAGTTTAACTTGGGTCACCAACGTGGGCTCTGCCAAGTCGATTATCGCCTCTAAATCAGTGTCGTAAAAAATCGCATAATCGTCACTGCTGTAAAATTGGTCATAGGCAAACTGGCCATCTTGTAATTTGGCGGCAGAGCTTTCAGCCGCCGGGTGACTGAGAGTGATTTTTTTAGTTAGCGCTAAGTGCGGGCTAAGAGTGAGGCACGCATCGCCAACTAATTGACCAATTGCCGCTGCATAGCTTTTAGCGCGCAGTTGTGTCTCTTTTGTTATCAATATTGGCTTGTTATAGCGTATTGATGCGAGAGTCGGCTCTGTGCCATCTAAGGTGTAATAAATGGGTATATCGGCAATCTCTGTGGTGACTGCTGCATGTAAACCAGTATCATCAATGGTGCTGCTTATAGTCGGTTTATAGGCGCTATTCGCAGTGTTGATATGCATTTGCTGATAACGCTTAAATAATTTTGGCAAGCGGTTTTGGCTATAGTCAGGCCAGGACTTATTGTCTTTACTAGACCAGAGGGTTTCGGCCAGCGCACTCAAACGAGGAAACAGCATATACTCGGCGTGACGAGGGGTTTTAATGTACTCAGTCCATAAAGCGCCTTGTGCGCCAATAATGTAAGCTTGTTGCTCAGCGCTTAAATCATTCGGTTGAGGGTCATACTGATAGACATCTTGTAACCCCGTCAAGCCATGAATCGCTTTAGGTTCGTCGAGATTGCGTGATTGATAGGCATCAAAATAAATATATTGATACGGACTCATGATCACTTGATGGCCCATTTTTGCAGCTTGAATACCCCCTTCAGTGCCACGCCATGACATGATCAAGGCATCATCTGCAACACCGCCCTCAAGAATTTCATCCCAGCCGATTACTTTTTTATCAAGCGCTTGCACTATTTTCGCGACCCGTTTAATAAAGTAGCTTTGTACTTGCTCGGGGGTTTTAAGGTTATGCTGCTGCATTAACTTTTTCACCTCAGCACTTGCCAGCCACTGCTTTTTAATCACTTCATCGCCGCCGATATGAATATATTGGCTCGGGAATAGCTCAGCTACCTCTTGATAAACCACCGCGAGAAACTCAAAAACATCCTCTCGTGGGCATAGCACATCTTCAAAAATACCAAATTGGGCTTGTACATTAACGGGTTGTTGGTGACATGAAAGTTCAGGGTAAGCGGCAAGAATAGCGGTGCTATGGCCTGGAATATCAATCTCTGGAATGACTTCAATATGACGTGCTTTGGCATATTCAAGCACTTCTTTAACTTGGGCTTTAGTATAAAAACCAGCTACTGCTTGGTTATCAAATAGCGGTTTATAATCATAAGTATGGCCTACTACAGTATACGGGCGAGTAGCGCCGATAGCGGTAAGTTTTGGATAGGCATCTATTGCAATGCGCCAGCCTTGATCGTCGGTTAAATGCCACTGAAAAACATTAAGTTTATGCATAGCTAGCCAGTCAATGTAACGTTTAATAAAGGCCACATCAAAGAAGTGTCGGCTCACATCTAAATGCATGCCGCGATAGCTAAAGCGTGGTTCATCGTCAATTTTAACTTGTGGAATAAGCCAGCTTTGGCGATTGATTGGCATTCGTGATTCTATTGCTGCGGGCAATAGCTGGCGTAGCGACTGCATCGCCCAAAATAGCCCTTGTGCAGTACTTGCTTTGACTTCAATAAATTCTTTTTCGACAATCAATTGGTAGCCTTCAGCGCTAACTGGGTGCTCAACAAGCTTAAAGAACACGCTATTTTTAACGGTGTTATTCGCTTGCGTTACGGGTAATTGGTAGCCTGTTGGTGGGCGCAGAAAATCAGCAAACTGCTGCGCGACCGCTTTGGCTTCATTGTGGTTATAATGAATTTCAGTATCGTAAGACAAAGCAAAATGGCCTTGGCTATAGTGGCTGCTGGTTGGTTTTGGGGTTATTTTTGCAACAGCAAAGTAGGGAGTAATAAGTAATAGCAGTGAGAGTAGGCTGCTTTGTAGGTATATACCAAAATAGCGTTGAGGCATTGTAACTTCCTGAGAAAAGCCCGCAATTGCGGGCTTGGTTAAACTAATCAGCACTGGGCATAGCGCAAATTAGCAAGGGGACTTTAAAAATTAAGGGTTAAAGATGCGCTGATCGTGCGCCCCAAAATGGGTCTGGCGTAGTAATAATCGTAGCCTGCTTGAACATCGTTAATTGCTCGCGGATTCCCCTCAGTTAAACCAAGCTCATCACTGAGATTAGTGGCTTTAACATGTAAGGCAACGCTGTCATTGAAGCGATAATTGATACCCATATCAACGGTGGTGTAAGCGGGTAGTTCAAATTTATTTTCGCCATCAGAGTAGCGCTCACCTAAATGATGCACAGTTAAATACACATCGCCATCGTCAAAATAGTAAGTGGGAGTAAGGCGTAATTGCACTTTTGGCGTGCGTTTAACTTGCTTGCCGTTCCAGTGTGAGAACACACCGGTAAAACCTTCCATTTTCGGGTCTTGTACCACACCGGTTAATTCAAGTTGTAATGAATCAAGTGCTTGCCAAACGGTCTCAAATTCGACCCCGTCGGTGATAGTGTCAATGGTTTGGTTGGCGACTTCACCATTACTGCCAGTAAAATTACGCTCTACTAAGTCGTTAAATTTAGTTCGAAACAAGGTGACCGACGCGCCTAAGGTATCGCCAGAATAACGGGCGCCGAGTTCGCTAAAAGTTAGGTTTACACTGTCATTAAAATCGGCATCAATTCCGGCATGAATGTTTTGCCCGTAACTCATTAAACGCGGCATTTCGAATGCGTCTGCGTAGCGACCAAACATGGAAACATCGTCACTGAAGGTGTAATTAAAGCCCACTGTCCAAGCGGTTTCTGTTTCATCACGTTTTTTTGATAAGTATTTTGTTGAGGTGGTATCAACGTAGTTATTCGCTAGGTTGTTATCTACATCATTGCCATTGGCATCAAACGCGCCATCAACAGGTTTTGCAAACTCAGTGCCAGATGCTGTGCTATCAAGCTCTAGCCATTCAACGCGAATACCGCCATCCAGTCGTAAGTTGTCAGTTGCTTGATATTGCTCATTAATAAATAATGAATTTGAGGTGCTAGTACCAAATGCTGTCGCTTGCCCCCAGCCCGGTGCATAGCCGGTTGAACCGTTGTCGGTGAGCTGACCAACCACTTGTTGGTTATCATCTACGGCAACAATATCGAGTAAGCGCGCGTTATCTTTAACTTCGGTTAAAAATTGCGATTCCCATTTATCAACAGGTAATGAATCAGCATCGACATAAGCAAATAACCAACCCATAGTGAAAGTATGTTTATCGCCTTCGTAGGTAAAATTAAGCTTATTAACGAATTGCTCGGCATCGTAGCGAGAATACAGCGGATAGCTGGTAGTGACTAAGCCATTACCATTTAAATTACTTACATCATTGAGCATTTCGCCGCTATTTACATAACGATACTGCGCCGCTACAGCGCCATCATCAGCAAACTGGTCAAGCATTGCCAGTACATCTTGTTGGCCAAGCCGGTCATTGGCATTAACTAAAGTTGAGTTGTCAAAGTTAAGCAAAATATACATGTCGTTTTCAAACTTTGAGTAACGCCCCGCGGTATTAAGTAACCAGCGATCATTTAGTTCCCAATCAAGGTTGTAGCTTAAGGTACTAAATTTAGTGTGTTGGCCGTCTTTAAGGTCGCGCGTTTGGTAACTGCCATCTTCTTGTAAATAGTTAAGTAAGCGCTGACCATTACCAATTAACGTACCATGTTGCGGATCAACCCCCGGAATGCCTTTTGGATTGTTTTGATCTTGCAATGGAATTGGCACAAAGAAGGTGGTGTGATCGTTTAAGTGCTTAGCAGATAAAGTGAGTTGCCCTTTATCAAACTCGCGTACTAAATTGAGCCTAAGCTGACCACCGTGATCGGCTGTAAATTCGGTGTCTCTTACTCCGTCTGAACGGCGGTAAAAACCACCTACCGACATTTTCCAATTATCACTAATTGGTGTGCCGTAAAAAAATTCGCTGCGGTACATACCATAATCGGCAGTTGTGAGCTTTATAGTGGCTTCTTCAACGTCATCAGGTTTGCGAGTAATAAAGTTAACCAGTGCCGCAGGGCCGTTAGTGGTCAGTAAACCTGATGTGCCACCGCGTACGGCTTCCATATGTTCGATAGTAATATCTTGGCGTTGATAAAAATCTACCCACACGCCATCGTACACCACAGGTAAGCCGTCTTCTTCAACGCCAATATAACGAAACCCTTCGCCGCCTCTAAGGCCGCGCGGCGCTACATTGTTATTGGTTTCACCACCTGAGTCTTCAACCCAAAAACCCGGCACGGCTTCAAGTAAATCAGCAGTACCAAGCGGGGCTTCTCGAGCTAGTTGCTCTGCATCTAAGGTGGTGATTGAGACTGATGATTCTAATTTTGTTTGTCCGCGGCCACCACTGCCTGTAACGACTATGCGCTCAAGATCGAGTAGTTTTTTCTGTTTAGCATTTTGTTCAGCGCTCTGTTGAGAGTTTTGCTCAGCACTTTGTTCTACTGCAACGGTATTAATACTGAATAATGCACTGCTTACTGCCAACGCAATGAGGTGTTTATTATAAGTTCTGTTGTTGTTCATCGTATTCCCTTCGTTGTTGTTATGGATTATTGGCTTTGTAAATCTATAAACGAACGAAGGGTGATATTTGGGAATAGTTTTTTATAAAAACTCTTTACGGTAAGATTGAATGTTTAAAAAATTTAATTAAATCAATATTAAAATCTGCAGGTTTTACCGCCGCTTCTAAACTATCTTGCGTGCGATTATGCGCTAAATCAATATCAGCTACCTCAGTGTAGCGGGCGTGTTTTGCGTTATAAAAGGTTTTTACAACGGGTTTGAGTGGGCTGCTAGGGTTACTTTTACTCACTAAGCCGACCTTTTGACTGGAGAGCTTAACTAACGTTCCTACCGGATGGATACCAATGCATTGAATAAACTTAGTTAATAACTCGCCATCAAAACTATCGGGACATCCGTCTTTGAGTATTTTAAAGGCTTTTATTGGTTCCATACCTGCTTTATAAACACGTTCTGCAGTAAGTGCGTCATACACATCAACAATGGAAGCCATACGAACATATTGGCTAATCTCACTTGCTTGTTTGCCAAATGGATAACCTGTGCCGTCTAATCGCTCATGATGATAGCCTGCGATATCGACGGCAATACCTTTGAGACCTGATTGTTCTAAAATTTGTTTACTAAACAGTGCATGATCTTGAATGATTTTATATTCATCTTCGGTGAGCTTGCCTGGCTTATTAAGAATGTTGTCAGGGATTTGAATTTTACCAATATCATGTAATAGCGCGCCGGTGGCAAGTTCTTCGATCAACGCTTTGTCAAAGCCTAAGTGTTTGGCAAAAATACTGATCAGAATAGATACATTAATTGAGTGCTCAAGCAAATAGGTGTCTTTTTCGCGCATTCGGGTTATGCAGGCTAGGGCGTCTTGATTGCGAAATACAGAATCAATAAAGCCACTGGCAAGCTCTTTAAATGGTGCAATATCTATACTGTTACCTGATTTTATCTCGGTAAATGCCTTACTCTGTAATTGCTTAGCTTCGGTGTAGAGTTTTAAAGCTTTATCCATTTCTTGCTCAACACTGTGTGTTGTTTGCCATGGATCACGTGGTTTTATTGGTTCAACTTTTACATCATCAGTGGTAACCGGTGCACTTTGTGAAATGATGGTTTTATCAGGATCAATTTCTATTTCTAGAATACCGGCTTTGATTAGTTGCTGCACGCCAATTGGTGTTTTGACCCAACCTTGCTTTTTAATTTTTATTTTACCCGTTTGTTTCGTTACGCTGTGTACAAACATACCAGGCACAAGTTGATTGATTGGGATTATTTTCAATGTATCTACTTCAATAAAAAATTACAGAGTTATAAAACTAGCAAATTTTTTGATAGATAAGTAGCAAAAAGGGCGCTAAATAGCGCCCTTTTGTTGTTTAAGACTCTTTATTCGTCGTCTTCAACGAGTGTCATTAGTGATGTGTTACCACCAGATGCGGTGGTATCGATACTAATCGTCTTTTCTGTTACTAGACGCTTAATTAAGGTGTCGTAGTACTCAGAACTGATCACTGGCAAGATAGCGCCTTTACGTTGTGCTAGCTGTTGGCTGAAGTAGCCTAAGCGAGAAGAACGAGCGGCAACCACGGCTCCTGCTAAATGAGGGTGCGCCAAAATAGCTTGTAACTGATTTGGTTTAGCTACTTGGAATACACCTTCAGCAATACCCGTTGAGATAAATTTATCTTTAAACGCGACAGCTTCGTCATAGAACAACTCTGATGCTACAGTGATCACGGTATTACCCGCAGCAAGTGCGGTGATGATCGAAATAGCCCAGAAGTTAAACGAGGTGCTCTTATCGGCGTAACATACCACACAACCACGCGCTTCAAGGTGTAGAGTGTTTGATTCACCCGTAGGCCCCGGCAGCGTAGTAAATTTACGCATGTGTTTTTCAAGACGGTTAAGCTGTGCGCGTGCATCAGCAAGCGTTAACGCTAAATCGTCAGCTAGCTCATCGATAATATCAACCGTAGCTACTTTAGCAAGCAACTGACGTACTGCAGACACACGGTCATTCAGTGGTGTTGCACGCCAGATCTTTTCGTCGCGCATTGAGTTAGTCATTAACTTTTCAACTTGCTCGGCAGCACCTGAATAGTGGTGAGTGTCGAGTTCGTCTGGGGTTAAGTTAGTCATTTGCACGTTTTCTGGCGATGCTTTTTCTTTAACTAAACGAGTTAAATAATTAGGGCCACCGGCTTTAGGACCTGTGCCTGATAGGCCACGGCCACCAAATGGTTGCACACCAACGATTGCACCAATCATATTGCGGTTAACGTAGACGTTACCAGCACGAGACATTTTCGCTAGGTATTCACAACGCTCTTCGATGCGAGAGTGGATACCCATAGTTAAACCAAAGCCAGTATTGTTAACTTGGTCAATTACGCTATCAAGTTCTGAGCCTTTAAAACGAATAATGTGTACGCATGGGCCAAATACTTCGCGCTTAAGCACTGACAAGTCTTTGATTTCATATAAGCGTGGCGCAAAGAAGTACGCACCATTTTCACTGTTATCAGGAATATCACACTCATAATGCAGCGTTGCGTTGCCTTTTAAGTACTCAACGTGTTCGTTTAAGTTCTTCAGGGCTTTTTCATCGATCACCGGACCAATATCAGTAGATAGTAATGATGGATCGCCAACGTGTAACTCTTTTAGCGCGCCTTTGATCATATCAATCACGCCATCAGCAATGTCTTCTTGTAAAAATAATACGCGAAGCGCAGAACAACGTTGACCGGCACTTTGGAAACCTGAACTAATTACGTCGTCAACAACTTGCTCAGGGAGCGCAGTTGAATCGACGATCATACAGTTTTGACCACCGGTTTCGGCGATCAATGGTACTTGGATATCGTTACGAGCAGCTAAAGTTTGTGAAATTAATGTGCCCGTTTCTGTTGAACCGGTGAACATCACAGCTTGAATACGCTCATCAGGAACGATGGTTTTACCCACTTCACTACCACGAGCGATAACAGGCTGTACCACATGTTCAGGCAAACCTACTGATAACATTAGCTCAATAGTGCGAAGTGCAATATAGCTGGTTTGCTCGGCAGGTTTAGCGATAACCGTATTACCGGTGACGATTGCAGCAGCCACTTGACCTAAGAAGATAGCTAGTGGGAAGTTCCACGGGCTGATACATAAGATCACACCACGGGCTTCAAAGCGCTCATCTTCACTTAGTTCTTCGGCACGAGCTGCGTAGTAACGACAAAAATCAACGGCTTCACGTACTTCGTCAATACCGTCTTGGGCTACTTTACCAGCTTCTTTGATACAGATTGCGACAAGCTCATCGTGATGACGCTCTAAAATGTCAGCAATGCGGCGAAGTAAGTTAGCACGTTCTTTCACTGGCGTTTGTGACCAAGACTCAAAAGCTGCTTCAGCATTTGCTAATAGCGCTAGCATGTCGTCACTGTTTTGTAATTTAACATGGCCGATGATTTCTTTATGGTTTGCAGGGTTTTTTACTGCAATTGAACCTTCAGGAACATCGTTTTCGCTAATGCGATGCTCAGCAAACCAGTTATCAAGGTTTTCCTTAAACGGCGTTATAGCATTGATATCAGTTAAATCCATACCTTTTGAATTAGCACGTTCTGCGCCGTATAGATCAATAGGCATCTTGATTTGGGTATTGTACTTATTACGTAAGCCTTGCAGTGTTTCTACCGGATCAGGTAATAATGATTCTACCGGCTTAGTGGTATCAACAATCGCATTTACAAACGATGAGTTTGCACCGTTCTCAAGTAAACGACGCACTAAGTATGCAAGTAAGTCTTCGTGTTGGCCTACTGGTGCATATACACGGCACTGAATTTTTTCTTCAGTGACTATTTGGTCGAATAATGATTCACCCATACCGTGTAGACGTTGGAATTCAAACCCTTGATTGTCACCTTTTGCGACTTCTAAAATAGTGGCCGCAGTGTAAGCATTGTGCGTGGCAAATTGTGGGTATAGTACATCGCGCGCTTCAAGTAATTTGATTGCACACGCTTTGTAAGATACATCCGTTGTGGCTTTACGGGTAAATACTGGGTAGTGATCTAAGCCATCTTGTTGTGTGGTTTTGATTTCTGTATCCCAGTACGCACCTTTTACTAGGCGCACCATGAGTTTGCGATCAACACGGCTAGCAAGGTTAGTTAACCACTCAATAACGAAAATAGCACGTTTTTGATAGGCTTGAACGGCTAAACCAAAGCCATTCCAACCTGCTAGGTCATCATCGCTAAATACCGCTTCAATTACATCAAGTGAGATATCTAAACGGTCAGCTTCTTCGGCATCAACGGTAAAGCCGATGTCATAGCTTTTTGCAACTAATGCCAGCTCTTTTAGCTTAGGCACAATTTCAGCCATGACGCGTTCACGATGAGTGAATTCGTAACGCGGGTGAATAGCAGAGAGTTTAACTGAAATACCAGGGCTTTTAATTGGACCACGGCCATTAGCTGCTTTGCCAATTGCATGAATCGCATTCATATAGCTATTGAAGTAACGCTCGGCATCTTTCATGGTGCGAGCGCCTTCGCCTAGCATATCGTATGAATATACATAACCTTTTTGCTCTTTTTCAGCAGCGCGTTCAATCGCTTCGTCAATGGTGCGACCCATTACAAACTGTTTACCCATGATCTTCATAGCAAAGTTTACTGACTTACGAATTACCGGCTCACCTAAACGACCAATGGTCTTTTTCAAGACACCAAATTGCTGCTCTTTGGTTTTGTCTGTGTAGTTAACCATTTTACCGGTTACTAATAAGCCCCAAGAAGAAGCGTTTACAAATAAAGAGTCACTGCTACCTAAGTGAGAGCTCCAATCGCCTTTAGCAAGCTTATCGCGAATGAGGGTATCTTGAGTGGCTTTATCTGGCACACGTAGTAGGGCTTCAGCCAAACACATTAGTACCACACCTTCTTCACTAGAGAGTGAAAACTCATTGAGTAGTGCATCAACACCGCTTTGACCATCTTGATCACGACGAATGTTATGAACTATTTGACGCGCACGTTCCCATGCACGGCTACGGGCTTTAACGCCTACTTCGGCCAGTGGTAAAATATGATCAATTACGGCATTCTCATCAATGCGGTAAAAGTCACGGATTTTTTGTCGAATTGGACACGTTGTTGTCAAATCGCCGTTGAATAACATAAGTAACCTCTGATGTGTGGAGTCTTGTAGCTAAACTAAAGTAGCTACTCGATTATCATGTCTGTAATGCGTGCATTCTAATTAAAATCCAGCAGAATATGCTGGTTAAATTTGGCGTTTTACGATAATTTACAGGGCATACCTTAAACTTATCCGCATAAAATTCTGTTATGACAAGTTCCAATAGATTACGCCTGCTAGATCGCATTGATTTAGCTATTTTAGACGTTCTGCAAAAAAACGGCAGAATTTCTAATGTTAACCTCGCAAAGCAGGTTAATTTAAGCCCCAGCCCTTGTCTTGACCGAGTAAAACGACTTGAGCAAGAAGGCTATATTGAAGGCTACTTTGCTAAGCTTAGCGAAGCCAAGCTTAATCAGAGCTTAGTCGCGCACGTACAAGTGTCACTAGTGACTTCAAATACTGCTGTGTTTAAAGTATTCCGTGAACATATTTTAAGAATTAAACAAGTGGTTGAATGTGACATGGTCGCAGGTGGTTATGATTATTTATTAAAAATTCGTGTTTGCGACATGGACGAATATCGCCAAGTGCTAGGGGATTTAGTTGATATACCAGGAGTTGGTACACACCATACTTATATGGTGATAGAAAAGATCAAACAAGATACAGGCTTGAGGCTGGATACTTAACTTCGCAGCAACCAAAAGTAGGCGCGGGTTTACCCCGCGCATGATTTATTCACCACCGAGAAGACCGAGAAGAAATAAGAGGTAGTGATGCTTTTAGTTGAGTTCCTCTGTGCAGCGCGCCTTCAGTGGTAAAATAGCTATTGTCGCCATAAATGACGACCTACAGGGGCGTGATTTACCCCGCGCACAAAAAAGCACCAAAAGGTGCTTTTTGTGTATCAAATATCGTGATTATTTATTACGCCCAGCCGTCGTAGCGTTTACGACGTGATAATACGATGGTCAAAATAATACCTAAGAACAAACCAATAAATGCAATCGCGCCACCATAAGTTAATAGTTGACGTTTTTCTTTAGCGCCTGCTTGTTGTTTTTGTGTACGCTCTGCGTCTAAGGTATTTTTTAATTTAGTAATTTGTTCCGACAACGCGGTATTTTGATCAGTTAATGTCTGGTTTTGCTCTTGTAGTTGCGGTAATTCAATTTGTGCTTGGCGCAGTTGCTCTTGCATAGATGTCATCTCAGCACTTAGAGTACGATACTGTTGATGAATACCTGCAGATTTAGTTACAAATTTAGCCTCAACCCAACCTTCACGTTCTTTGTCATCAAGCACTTTGATAAAGCCATTTTCTTCAGCTGATAATTGCGTCAACTTAGTGCCAGCATCAACAGAGCCAATAATACGGTAATTTTTACTCGCACCTGAATGCATAAATGTATATAGGTTATCGACTATATATGCGGTGTTTGCATCGCTAGCTGAATTAGTTTCTTCAGCATGGCTTAAAAATGTGGCCGCTGCAAATAGCAAAGTTAATAAAGAATGTTTTAACATCAATCTACCCTGTTAATGTAACCGTCTGTGGGACAGCAATCGTATTATTCATAGTTAAGTCTTGAGATAGTATGGATTTAACGCGCCAATAGCAAGGTTGATATTGTAATCACTGCTACTGTTTATAGATTCAAATCAGCTAAAAAATTTGCAATGTCGGGCAGCTTTGTTTATTTTGAGCTCTCATTTATTTTAAAGGTAATCCTCAAGCCTAATGGATACTGAGATAGAACTGAAGTTTTTGGTGTCAGACGCCGTAATTCCACTGATCCCCGCATTAATAACTCAATTTGCAAAAACCGTTACCAACAAGCCTTCTCGTAGTTTGCAAAATGCGTACTTTGACACGCCAAGTCGTGAATTAAGAGCGCTTGATATTGGTTTTCGAACCCGTTGTGCGGATAACCAATGCGAGCAGACAATTAAGCTTGCAGGAGACGTTGTAGGGGGGTTACATCAACGACCTGAATATAATTTACCGCTTGAGAGTAGCCGACCAAATATAACCGCATTTGATGCTAGTATCTGGCCTCATGGTATGCAAGTGAGCGCGATTGCTGCGAATCTTTATCCTATTTTTAGTACAAACTTTATCCGTCGTACTTGGCTGATTGAAACAGAAAATGGTGCCAAAATTGAAGTTGTACAAGATAAAGGTGAAGTCTCAGCATCAGGTTTGATGGAACCTATCTGTGAACTAGAAATAGAACTTATAGAAGGCAGCCGCGATGAATTGTTTTCTTTAGCGGATAAACTGGTTAGCCAAAGTAATATTCGATTAGGTCTATACTCTAAGGCGGCTCGTGGCTATCGCTTAGCAGACAATAAACCGCTCAAGCCAAGTAAATCAATAGGCTTTGTTTCATTGCCTAAAAATGCGACGCAGGAGCAAGCGCTCATAGCTGCCATTGACTTTGGTATTCGTTTTGTACAAAAGCACGAGCAATGCTACTTTGACAAACCTAGTTTAAAAACCCTCAAACGTGTAACTGATGGCATTAGTTTGATTCGCCATACATTTTGGTTGTTTGATGACATTGTTGATAAAAGCACCACGGAGGCATTACGTACAGAGCTTAAGTGGTTACTCAGTGAGTTAGCCTGGGTTGAAAATGCGATTCAACTTAAAACTTACACTTCTAAGCGCCATGCTTACTATAAGAAAATAAATAGTGCGCCAGAGTTAACTCAAGTTATCAATGACTTAAAAGAACTACAACCGAGCATTGATGATATTAATAGTTTGTTCCATAGTGCTCGTTATAACCGTTTACTACTGTCTTTAACTACTTGGCTGGTGGACAAGCAATGGCGTAAAAGTTGGGGGCAAGTGCAATTTCAAGCTGCCGAGCAACCGGTTGCAGAGATCGCCAATCGTCTCTTTGAAAAAGACTGGCAAGACCTTCACCAATTGCTGCCAGAGCAAAAAACATTAACATCAAAAGATTATTTGGATTTACGTACCCGTCTTGAAAATAGCTTACTCAGTGGTAACTGTTTAGGGGCGTTATTTGAAAAAGATGAACGTAGTGAGTTTCGCATCCCGTGGTTAGATATTTCACACGGTATGTATGAGCTGAGTACACTAGAGTACCTAAAACAGCTATGCGCTGGGCAGGATGATGAAGAGCTTGCAAAAATCCAAAGCTGGCTAGAAAAAAAATCAGAGTTCTTGGTTAATGCAATGGAGCAAAGTCGTTTAGCGTCATATAAAATACCGCCTTATTGGCAATAAGGATTGTTCAGCGCATAAGGGAGTATGTATGCGACAGCAAATGCTATTATTAGCGCTGCTTTTTAGCGTCCAGCTTGGGGCACAGCCTGCCCAGTGGCAGCTTTGGAAGCAGTATGATGGGGCGAGCGTGCACTATAAAAAACATGCAAATGGTATTTTTGAAGTACAGGCTGAGATTACTATCGAAGGGGTCACAGCGAGTGATTTTATGGCGTTGCTAAGCGATACCGAAAGTGCTCCCTTATGGATTGAAAATGTAGCTAATGTACAAGTATTAAAGCGTTTAAGTCCCTCAGAAAACATCGTTTATACCCAATTTGATTCACCATGGCCGGTTACAGATCGCGATATGGTGAGCTACTCATGCTACCGACGTGTTAGTGACACACAAACTGAGTTAACGATTGCTGCTTTTCCAGATTTCCTTGATAAGCGCGAGGAAGTGATCCGCATCACTGACCTTAAGGCAAGTTGGTTATTAACTGAAGTTCGTAATCAAGGGCTGACGCAATTGACTATTCGTCATGTTGTATACGCGGACCCAGGCGGGGCGCTTCCTCATTGGCTCAGTAATAAAATTGGGCTCAAAAGTGCATTACACACTTTACTTGCGTTAAAGCAACGTTTACTTGATAAAACTTTCCAACCAAATGAGCAAATAACACAGCTTGGCGACTGTACTCATCAGCAGTAATAGAAATAACCCAACAACACGTAAAAATAGGAATCGCGTTGATTTGTTAACGTCATGTAATTTAAGTGTTTTATTTGAACTTTTTTACAAAATATTACAAAGTCAGCATTGTTTGCGTAACTAAAATAGGTAACATTCCCTTTTTGGGAATATTCTATTTTAAGGACAGCAAAGGTGTTGGTATCATCGGTATTTAAATCAAGCAGATGGTTTGCATTTGTTAACGAAAGCTGGCGCATAGCGACACTTTGGTTTATGGGTGTTTTGCTATTTATGAGCTTTCGGGTGTTCTTTTTGGTTTATTTTCATAACCGGATCACTGCCCCATTAGATGTTGATACAATTTTAAATACCTTAAAAACGGGGTTTGCATTTGACTCCGCCGCCAGTGGCGTCTGCTTTAGTATTCCTTTTCTACTCAATTGTATTTTACAACCACTGCGACTGTGGCATTGGGTCAGAGCGGTGCGTGTATTGACCGCCAAGCTTTTCTTTGTGGTTGCTATTTTACTTTGTATAACCAGCATCACATATATTGCTGAATACGGCAGTCAATTCAATTACTTTATGTTTGAAGGGCTACATGACGATCAGCAAGCAATTGCTTTAACTGCAATAAAGCAATATCAGCCATGGGGCAGTGTCCTGAGTTTATTAGTATTGTTAGTGGTTGCATTTAAGTTATGCCAGTTAATTGATCGGCAACCTTATGGTTTTTTAGAGCGTATTTTTACTGATTGTAAGTGGAAACGAACATTTTTAATTGTTTTGATCATAGTGTTATTTGTCTGTGCTATTCGCGGTTCGTTCGAGTCACGCCCAGCTTCGCGAAAGTGGTCTGCCGTTACCCTTGATCCGTTTGTAAATAATTTAGTTATAAATCCATTTCGCAGTTTTGTGTATGCTATTAAGGATTATAATGAGCTACAAAGTCATGGCTTAGACGGTGAAAATCCATACTTAAAAAGTAATACCACAATTGCTCCAGACGGGTTAGTAGAGTTAAAGCAACACAGCAGTGAGCCGCTGTTGGCAGCCCCGTCACAAATATTTTTTATTGTGATGGAAAGTTACGATTCATGGCCGTTACAACAAAAATATGCTTCACTTAACTTAACCAACGAGCTAAAAAACCTCGCTAGCAAGGGGATTTATTTAGATAACGTGTTACCAGCAGCCAGTAGCACTATGAACTCGTTATCGAGTATTTTATCTGGGATCCCTTATGCAGGGGTCAATATGAGCCTTATAGGGCCACAGCAACCAGCTAGTAAATTGTCATTATTCAATCAGTTGGAACAGTTAGGTTATACCAGTCAATTTTTTTATGGCGGTTTATTGTCATGGCAGAATGTTGGCCAATATGTCCTCTCTCAAGGTGCCGATAAGGTGTACTCTGCTACAGATGCTGGCGGTAAGGGGAGTGCCGGGGTTTGGGGGATTGATGATGCTCAGTTATTTGATTTGGTTGCTGCGAAAACACAGCCAAAAAGCTTTAATGTGATCATGAGTGGCAGTTATCATGGACCTTTTAACTTAGATCTAAATCAGTATGATTACCCGTTTAAAACTGCCGCTGATTACCCTGCAGAAATTCAAGAATTAGAAACACAAGTACTTGATCCTTATGTGCTTGGGCACTTATGGTATAGCGATAAAATGTTAGGCGCATTTGTACGTAATATGCAACAACGCTACCCCGATGCGTTATTTATTATT
Source organism: Pseudoalteromonas sp. KAN5 (assembly GCF_022846535.1). Lineage (NCBI taxonomy): Bacteria > Pseudomonadati > Pseudomonadota > Gammaproteobacteria > Alteromonadales > Pseudoalteromonadaceae > Pseudoalteromonas > Pseudoalteromonas sp. KAN5. The sequence continues at coordinate 2,556,638 of NZ_AP025589.1, read as the reverse complement.
ACGGGTGACCATTACAGCCGGCGCTATTTACATCCTCGGCCTAATTTATACGAATTGACTCATGTGCCTTTAATTATTTATGGCAACGGAGTGAACTCAAATATGGTGAACTCTCAACAAATAGCTAGTCATATGGATATCGCGCCAACCTTGTTGAATTTAATAGCACCAGCTAGTACGGAATTTTATAGTGTCGGACAGTCACTATTAACAGCGCCCGCTGAACGGACTGTTTTTGGTTTTCAAACTGTACGTAATAATAAGCAATTATGGCGTGGTGATTTAAATGCATTATATGAGTACTATGCTGTAAACTCGCTCGATAAAATACAGCTAATGCCAACGCAAACACAATCGTTTAAAGTGATCGATGCTGCAACAGAGCATGCGTATAATCAATACATGGCGCAAGCGTGGCATTTGCTAACTCAAGGCACAAATAATTTCTGATGAGCTGTTAAGATACTAAACATGAACAAACCAAACATTAACCTAGTTAATAAACCAAATGGCATAGGCTTAGGTCGTCTTTTTAAAGCCACTCAATGCTCAATTAAGGGGTTTAAAGCGGCTTTTCAGGAAGAATCAGCTTTTCGCACAGAGCTCGCTTTAGGGCTAGTGTTACTCCCATTATCATTTTGGCTTGCGCAATCACTGCAACATTGGGTAATGCTGGTTGTTAGCTTTTTATTTTTATTAGTGGTTGAACTCCTCAACTCAGCCATTGAAGCATTAACAGACCGCGTTGGCGTTGAATACCATGTGCTTTCAGGACGTGCGAAAGATATTGCTTCAGCAGCGGTTAGTTTAGCGCTGTTGATATTGATGATAGTGTGGGGTGTAGCTGGGTATGAAAAAATACTTACATTGATAAGTTAGGCGTTAGGTAAAGCGCTACGGGCTTCGGGCGACGGGTTCAGAATACACGCTAGCATCTAGGTTTAATTGCGGGGATAAACTCGCGCCTACGTTATGTGGGGATAAACCCACGGCTACGCGTGTAGCAGCGAGTTTACCTCGCGACAATAACTTTTACCTTCGCGGTGGCAAGCAACTCGCATACAAGTAATATCAGCTGTGCTTCTGTAGGTCGCCATTTATGGCGACAAGTCTATTTCACCACCGAGGCGCAGCATTGAAAAGAGAAAGCCACGGGCTAAGGGTAACGAGCTTCGAATACACCCTTAGCAGCTAGTCACTTCCCTAAAACCTAGCCCCTATTTTACTCTAAATCACAGCGCCTCATAATTTCTTTGTGAATAAATTACTTAAAGCACATTAATTTAATTGCGGGGATAAACTCGCGCCTACGTTATGCAGGATAAACCCACGGCTACGCCATGTAGCAGCGAGTTTACCTCGCGACAAATAACCTAAAGTTTATAACAGTATAATCAGCAGGTATAAAAAAAAGCGCCGATTGGCGCTTTTTTTACATTCACACAAAGGCTGGAATTAAAGGCCAGCTGCTGCGCGAAGTGCGTCTGCTTTGTCTGTGCGTTCCCATGGGAATTCATCACGACCAAAGTGCCCGTAAGCAGCGGTTGGTTGATAAATTGGGCGCTCAAGATCAAGCATTTGAATTAGGCCGTAAGGGCGTAAGTCAAAGTGTTCACGAATAAGTTCGATTAAACGACCTTCTTCTAATTTACTTGTACCAAACGTTTCAACACTGATTGACGTAGGCTCCGCAACACCAATTGCGTAAGATACTTGTAGCTCACATTTATCAGCAAGACCAGCAGCAACCACGTTTTTCGCAACGTAACGCGCAGCGTATGCAGCTGAGCGGTCAACTTTTGATGGATCTTTACCAGAGAAAGCACCGCCACCGTGACGAGCCATACCGCCGTAGGTATCAACGATGATTTTACGACCAGTAAGACCACAGTCACCCATAGGGCCACCGATAACAAAACGACCCGTTGGGTTAATAAAGAACTTAGTTGCTTTAGAAATTAGCTCTGCAGGTAATACAGGCTTGATGATGGTTTCCATCACTGCTTCTACTAGATCATTTTGTGAGATTGAATCACAGTGTTGAGTAGAAAGAACAACTGCATCAATGCCGACTGGTTTGCCGTTTTCATATGCAAAAGTAACCTGTGATTTTGCATCTGGGCGTAACCACTCAAGCTCGCCGCTTTTACGTACTTGCGCTTGGCGTTGTACTAAACGGTGAGAGTAAGTGATAGGTGCAGGCATTAATACTTCAGTTTCGTTACACGCATAACCAAACATTAAACCTTGGTCACCAGCGCCTTGTTCTTCAGGGCTAGTACGGTCAACACCTTGGTTGATGTCTGGAGACTGCTTACCGATTGTATTTAAGATTGCACACGAATCAGCATCAAAACCCATGTCTGAATGTGTGTAACCAATTTCACGTACCGTTTTACGGGTGATTTCTTCAATATCAACCCAGGCGCTAGTAGTGATTTCACCACCAACCATAACCATACCGGTCTTCACGTAAGTTTCACACGCAACACGTGCATGAGAATCTTGCTCTAAGATGGCATCAAGTACCGCGTCAGAGATTTGATCCGCGATTTTATCCGGATGACCTTCAGAAACTGATTCAGAAGTAAATAAATGTTTTGCCATTGTCTTTCTGCTCACAAATATTGCGCTTCACAAACGTCGGTAAGAGCGCTAAAAAATTAAGGGGCGTATTTTATCGAAAACAACGATAGTTGCATAGTGTTTTTACGCCTAGACGTCTAAATAAAATTACTAATAACTTTTTGTTCTTAAAAAATTTTCATAATAGCTAATTTAATCAGGGTTTTTAATTGCACACAGCCCCTACAATAAGTAAGAATGGGTGTTCTTGAAAAACACACAACAACCAGCGCAAATACAGTTAAAGGTAGGAGAATTCATGCCGTCTCGCAAAGAACTTGCAAATGCTATTCGCGTCTTATCAATGGACGCAGTACAACAGGCCAAATCAGGCCACCCTGGAGCCCCTATGGGCATGGCGGATATCGCAGAAGTATTATGGCGCGACTATCTAAATCACAATCCAACCAATCCAGAGTGGGTAGACAGAGATCGATTTATACTCTCAAACGGCCACGGTTCAATGCTGATTTATTCTCTATTGCACTTAAGTGGTTATGATTTGCCAATTGAGGAAATTAAAAACTTCCGCCAAATGCATTCAAAAACTCCAGGTCACCCAGAGTATGGTTATGCACCAGGTATTGAGACCACTACGGGTCCACTTGGTCAAGGGATCACAAATGCGGTAGGTATGGCGATTGCTGAAAAAGCATTGGCAGCACAGTTTAACCGTGAAGGTCACGATATCGTTGATCACTTTACGTATGCTTTCTTAGGTGATGGTTGCCTTATGGAAGGTATTTCTCACGAAGCGTGTTCACTTGCAGGCACATTAGGCCTTGGTAAATTAGTGGCATTTTGGGATGACAACGGCATTTCAATTGATGGTGAAGTTGAAGGCTGGTTTAGCGACGATACCCCAGCGCGCTTTAAAGCCTACGGCTGGCATGTGGTAAGCGGCGTTGATGGCCATGATTCAGATGCAATTCGTGCAGCAATCGAAGAAGCACGTAGCATCACTGATAAACCAACTCTAATTTGTTGTAAAACAGTGATTGGTTATGGCTCTCCTAACAAATCAGGTAGCCATGATTGCCACGGCGCACCACTAGGTGAAGACGAAATCAAAGCTGCGCGCGAGTTCCTTGGTTGGACTGGTGAAGCATTTGACATCCCAGCTGATATCTACAGTCAGTGGGATGGCAAAGAAAAAGGTAAGCAACTAGAAGCTAACTGGGATGAAAAGTTTGCCGCTTATGCTGCCGCACATCCTGAATTAGCAGCCGAGTTTAAACGCCGCACCAGTGGTGAGTTACCAGCTGATTGGGCTGAAAAATCACAAGCGTATATTGAACAGCTTGATGCAAACCCTGCAAACCCAGCATCACGTAAAGCATCGCAAGATGCATTAAATGCATTTGGTCCTTTATTACCTGAATTTATGGGTGGCTCTGCGGATTTAGCAGGTTCTAACTTAACAATTTGGAAAGGTTCTAAAGGTCTTGAAGCAAACGATGCTAGCGGTAACTACATCTACTACGGTGTACGTGAGTTTGGTATGTCAGCTATTATGAATGGTATTGCACTGCATAAAGGCTTTATACCTTACGGTGCTACGTTCCTAATGTTTATGGAATACGCACGTAATGCAGTACGTATGGCGGCGTTGATGAAAGTGCCAAGCATTTTTGTTTATACGCACGATTCAATTGGTTTAGGTGAAGATGGTCCAACGCACCAACCAGTAGAGCAAATTGCTAGCATGCGTTTAACGCCTAACTTAGTTAACTGGCGCCCGTGCGACCAAGTTGAATCTGCTATTGCATGGCAACAAGCAATTGAACGCAAAGATGGCCCAACGTCACTTATCTTCACTCGTCAAGGCCTTGAGCAACAAACTCGCTCAGCGCAGCAATTAAGCGATGTGAAAAAAGGCGGTTATGTACTTAGCTGTGATGGTGAGCCAGAGCTTATCTTTATCGCGACAGGTTCTGAGGTGCAGTTAGCCCAAGATTCAGCGGCTGAACTTCGTAAGCAAGGTAAAAAAGTACGTGTTGTATCTATGCCATCAACTGATGTATTTGATGCACAAGACGCTGCCTACAAAGAAAGCGTACTACCAGCTGCAGTTTCACGCCGCGTAGCAGTAGAGGCAGGTATTGCTGATTACTGGTACAAATACGTTGGCCTAAACGGCGCAGTTGTGGGCATGACCACCTTTGGTGAATCAGCGCCAGCTAATGAGCTGTTTGAGCACTTTGGCTTCACGGTAGAGAATATCGTAAACAAAGCAAACGAATTGTTTTAACTTTAACGATTAAAATTTAAAAGCCCGCACTGTGTTAAACGCAGTGCGGGCTTTTTTGTATAGAGATGTTAGCTTTCAGCTTTCAGCCGTCAGCCGTCAGCCGTCAGCCGTCAGCCATAAGCTTTCAGCTGTCAGTTAAAGTGCTGAGGCGCTGTGCCAAGTAAAATCGTAGGAGGGCGCTTCAGCCCCGATCTTATTGGAGCCTCGTTCCTGATTTTATGGTGTTTAAGTAGGTTTATTTGATTTCGCTTTCGCTTTAAGCTGAACAAATGCTTAGTGATAGTAATACCTTAGCTAATTTGTTAAAAGTATATAAAGTAAAAATGAGCGTTAAATCAGCACAAATATACGCGATTAGTGCGCTGTAAAACTGTTAGCTAAACAAAAGGAACTGCATGAACGTTGTAGCAAAGGTTAAAAAATTTGTCTGGGATCTTGGCGCTCTTCTATTTTTTATATGGTTTGGATTTAAGGTCATAGGGTATGGAATGGATATTCTAGGAGTTGAAGGCCCATCATTGTGTTCATATACCGACCTAGCAGAGTTTGCTTCCCCAAGTGGTGAAAAAATTGCGAAGCTTGGTTATTCTGATTGTGGAGCAACAACTAACTGGCAAACAGGGGTAAGCATCGTTGATGTGAAATCAGGCAAAGAGTATAACGGATTCTTTGGACTGGACGGCAAGCCTGAAAATTTAAAAGTGCTATGGACGTCAGATATGGAATTAACTTTTAGTGACTTTCCAATAGGTAAGTTACTTTGGTTCAGCCAAGATTATATGTCGGGTGTGAAGGTAAAAATCGAGACTAGTATGGTTAACAAGCAAATTCAGCCGATGCCAAACAACGGCTCGGCTGATTAGAGCGTTAGTAGTGTTTATTTAACTCTTAAACACTTGACGCGCTAAAGCACGACCTACAATGTAAGCCCGAAGCCCGAAGCCCGAAGCCCGAAGCCCGAAGCCCGAAGCCCGAAGCCCATGAGTATTTTTCACATCACTACACTTGCATGATATGCCTGCTTAGGGCAATGTGGACGCAGTTAAATTATAAATATAAACAGGAGTGAGGATGTCTCAGTTTGATAATGTAAGTGTTGTTAAAACAGCAAACGTGTACTTTGATGGTAAAGTTTCAAGCCGTACGGTAATTTTTGCCGATGGCAGCACGAAAACATTAGGCTTTATGCAGCCGGGTGAATTTGAATTCGCCACTAGTAAAAAAGAATTAATGGAACTCAACGGCGGTCAGTGGCAAGTATTACTACCAGGCGAGACCGAGTGGAAAATCATGTCAGCGGGTGAGTCATTTAACGTTGATGCTAACGTGACTTTCCAAGTTAAAGTTGCTGACTTTGCTGATTATTGTTGTTCGTATACTTAATATACAAATTAAGTAACACGCTGAAAGCCCGCCATGCGCGGGCTTTTGCATATTTAATACATAAAGAATGATCTAATTACCTTTAATAACAAATAAATGTCATATTTATGCTTTTCTGCCTTGTGTTAATCTAAATAGCCCCCAATACTAGTTATGAGGTAACATAAAAAAGGATACCCTATGAAAATTAATCTTTCTGGTCACCATGTTGACGTTACTGACTCTATTAGAGAGCACATCAACGAAAAATTTTCAAAAATTGCGAGCCATTTTCCATCTCTGATCGCACTCGATATTATTCTTTCAAAAGAGCATCACAAGCTCCAAGCAGAAATTAGTACTATTTATGAAGGCGCGCGTTTATCAGTTAAAGGCGAGAACGAAGTTCTTTACCCAGCGATTGCAAACGCGGCTAAAAAACTCGATGCGGCATTAAAGCATCGTAAAGGCCAAATTAAAGCCAATTTACACCAAAAACCAGTGAGCACGACACCTGAAATTGCTCATGAAATTATTCAAGAAATGGATTTACGTTAAAAAATAAAAGGCGCTAGGTTCTAGGTAACTAGGATCTAGCAAACCGTTTCTTCTTCCACTAATTTTCTCACTTTCAATCCACACTAAAACGCTGTAACTTGCTTATTAATAAAAACAATGTAGTAAGCACACACATGCAATCAGTAGTATCAACTTGGCAAACCCGATTAAACGCATTAGGTCCCGGTATTTTAATGGCCACGGCGGCAATAGGTGGTTCACATTTAGTGGCATCAACCCAAGCTGGCGCCATTTTTGGTTGGCAACTATTTTGGCTCATCGTGGTGGTTAATGTACTTAAATACCCTTTTTTTCGTTTTGGTATTGAATACACATTAGCGACTAAAAAAAGTTTGGTAGAGGGGTATCAAAGTAAAGGCCCGTGGTTTTTTTATAGCTTTATTGGTTTGAATATTATCGCTGCGGTGGTTAATACTGCAGGTGTTCTATTATTAACAGCCAGCTTACTGCACTACGCGTTACCAGTTAGTATTTCGGTTACTTTATTATGTTGGCTAATTTTAGCGCTCTGCTTAGTTATTTTATTACTGGGGCATTTTAAAGCGCTGGATAACGTCGCCAAAGCGATTATGGGGCTATTAACGCTCGCTACGGTGATTGCCCTTGCTATTGCATTTAGTAACGGCCCTATGGCGCCTGTTGATTACGTTGGCCCATCGCCTTATGAACTTGCCATGCTTGGCTTTATGGTGGCGTTAATGGGCTGGATGCCAGCACCGATTGAAATATCAGCGCTTAGTTCGTTATGGCTAAAAGAAAAACAAAGTCAGCAAACGGTGACTAAAGTCCAAGGGTTGTTTGATTTTAATTTAGGTTATTGGCTCACGGCAGGGCTTGCCTTAGTGTTTTTTGCGCTTGGTGTTTTAGTGCAATATGGTCAAAGTACGCAAATAGAGCTTGGCGGCGTTGCGTTCGCTAAGCAACTGATAGACATGTATGCCCTGACTATAGGTGAGTGGGCACGGCCGTTAGTGTCAGTAATCGCATTTTTATGTATGTTTGGCACCACGCTTACTGTACTTGATGGTTATGCTCGTACATTGAATGAATCCCATAAATTGCTTGGGTTTAAGCAAAGTAAACACAGTTTAAATACGTGGCTTATTTTACAAGCATTTGCTGGAATGGCGGTGATCTTATTTTTTAAATCAGCACTGGGCCCAATGCTCACTTTTGCTATGACTTTAGCGTTTATAACGACACCTATTTTTGCATGGTTGAATTTTAGCTTAGTGCGTTCAGAGCCAAGTATTCAACATTCTAAAATTATACGCAGCTTGAGTTGGCTAGGATTAATTTATTTAGTTGGCTTTGCGTTGGTGTTTTTAGTTTGGCAGCTTGGGTAAATGCCATTTGCGCGGGTAGCAGCGAGTTTACCTCACGACACTGAAATGATTATCGCGGTGGCAGGCCACTCGCCTACAAGTAATATAACCCCTGTAGGTCGTCATTTATGGCGACAAGAGTATTTTACCACCGAGGGCAGGAGGCGCTATGCGCTACACAGAGAAGAGAAAGCCACGGGCTACGGGTAACGAGCTTCGAATACCCCCTTAGCAGCTAGTCACTTCCCCAGAACCTAGCTCCTATTTACCTCTAAAGCGCAGCGTCTGTTAACCTCTTTGTGAACAAATTACTTAAAGAACGTTAGTTTAATTGCGCGGGGTAAACCCGCGCCTACGTTATGTAGCAGCGAGTTTACCTCGCGACTGTTTTACTCTTTTTTCGGGCGAAAGCCCGAATTACAAAAACTTATTTCACAAAGAGAAGTAAATGAGGGTAAACGAAAAAAGCTGCAGGATACGGGTAACGAGCTGCGGGCTATAAATACACCTAAAACCAGTTCCTATTTTTCAATTGCTTACTTGAAAAAATCGTCGTCATTTTTAGCAAGCATGGCTTCAATATCTTCAATCATATCTTGGCTTAAATCTTCCGCGGAGGTAATTGGTGCGGAAATTTTGTTGTTTTCAAACGACCATTCGCCTAAATCAATTAATTGGCAGCGCTTTGAACAAAAAGGGCGATGTGGGCTTTTTTCTGACCACTCAACCTGAGCTTTACATGTTGGGCAGTTTACAACTGTTGGCATAACATTTTCTCATATATTTGTTTGCGATCCCTATAGCCTAAATCTTAGGGATCTACGTTCTTAAAAACTAGTAACGCGGTTTATTTCGGCCAGTGAAGTTAAACCATCTGCGGCTTTACGAAGCCCCGATAAACGCAAGTTATTAAAACCTGACTTTAACGATACCTCTGCAATTTCTAACGAGTTGCCACCACGCATAATGATCTGCGCTATTTCTGGAGTAATTTGCATTACCTCATAAATACCAACACGGCCTTTATAGCCTTCAGTACAGCTATCGCAACCTTTAGGGGCAAATAAAGTCAGTTCGCTTATTTGCTCAGGCGTGAAGCCTTGGCGCAGTAGCTCTTCACTTGGCAGTGTTTCAGGTGTTTTACATTTAGGGCATAAACGTCGTGCTAAACGCTGCGCGATGATCAAACTAATCGAACTGGCCACGTTATAAGCAGGCACCCCCATGTTAAGTAAACGGGTTAATGTTTCAGGTGCTGAGTTAGTATGCAGTGTTGATAGCACTAAGTGACCTGTTTGTGCCGCTTTAATAGATATTTCAGCAGTTTCAAGATCACGGATCTCACCGACCATTACCACATCAGGATCTTGACGTAAGAAGGCTTTTAGCGCGTTTGCAAAGGTCATCTCGGCGCGTGGGTTAATTTGTACTTGGTTGATCCCCTCGAGGTTTATTTCAACAGGATCTTCCGCAGTACTAATATTACGCTCTGGTTGGTTAAGAATATTCAATCCCGTGTAAAGTGAAACCGTTTTACCAGAGCCCGTAGGGCCGGTAACTAAGATCATGCCTTGTGGTTGTTGCAGCGCATCCATATAGAGCTTTTTCTGCTCAGGTTCATAGCCAAGTACGTCAATGCCTAGCATTGCACTGGATGAGTCAAGAATACGCATTACGATTTTCTCGCCCCATAAAGTAGGCAGGGTGCTTACCCGAAAATCAATGCTTTTACGTTCGGTAATTTTTAATTTAATACGCCCATCTTGCGGCTTACGTTTTTCGGCAATGTCTAAACGCGCCATAACTTTTATACGTGCTGACAAGCGGGTAGCAAGGCTGTTAGGGGGGCTGGCCATTTCATGCAAAATACCATCAATACGAAAACGTACGCGGTATTTATGCTCATAGGGTTCAAAGTGTAGATCGGAGGCGCCCTTTTTTATCGCATCCATTAAAATTTTATTAATGTAGACAATAATAGGTGCATCGTCTTTTTCATCTTCATTGCTGTTTTGCGGCTCGTGTGGGCTTTCAGTATCGAGATCACTAAACTCTTTAAATTCTTCATCGCTTAAGTGCAAGCTGCCTGAGGCATCAAGCAACAGCTCTATTTTTGCTTCGAGTTGACGATAATCGACCACGACAACTTCACAAGAGAGCCCAGTACTGAATTCAAAATTCTCAAAGGCACCATAATCTGTCGGATCAGAGGCTGCAATATAGAGCTTACGGCCTTTTTTTACCAAAGGCAGAATATGGTGTTCTTTGATCAGCTTTTCTTTAATTAACTCTTTAGGGATCAGCTCTACATCAAAATCACGTAAATCAAAATAAGGTACTCGGAATAAATCAATGCATTGCTCGGCAAGTTCATGGCCATCAATACCGCTGCACTTTGCTATTAGCTCTGCTGTTGAGGCATACTCACGTTGTTTTAGTTTGACTGTTTCTGCGTCAATACGACCAAGCGTAATAAACTTTCTAAGTAATGGTGAATTAATATTCATTGCGCACCTTGGTTAGATCCTTTCATAGCCAGCAATTTATCAGAAAAAAGAATGGTATAACATTAGTCTTGTCGATTTAAGGTAATTTGACAACAAAAAGCTGAAAAGTTTTTATTTATCTAGGTATTTAGTTTAATGGCGCGGGGTAAAACCGCGGCTATATCTGGCCAGTGAGTTTAGCTCGCGGCTGTTTACTTATTCTCGGCTAGTGCTAAATACTGTTTATGCAATTGTTGTATCACAATGGCTACTTGAGCCAAGGATTGATTATTATCAACCACATCATCTGCGCGTGTTAATTTATCTTCGCGAGACATTTGTGCGGCGATAATACTCAGAGCTTGTTGTCGGTCAATGTTATCGCGGGCGATAGTGCGTGAAATTTGTATTTCTACAGGTACATCTATTACCAACGTGCGATCACAGAATTGTTCAAGGCCATTTTCAAACAATAGCGGGGCAACAAGTACAACATAAGGGCTGTTAGCGGTGCTTAAATCATTAAGCGTTTTTTCACGAATAAGTGGGTGCAGTAGGCTATTAAGCCAAGTTTTTTGTGCGTTATCAGCAAAAATTATTTTACGCAATTGAGCCCGATTTAAACTACCATCGGGGTTTAATACTGCATCACCAAAATGTTCGTGAATAGCAGTTAATCCGGCACTATCAGGAGCAACAACTTGGCGGGCAATAATATCAGCATCCACGACCGCAATACCAAGCTCTTCAAACATTGCACTTACCGCACTTTTACCGCAGCCAATACCACCTGTTAAACCGAGCACCCAGTTATCAATTGATTTACGTGATGGGGAAGTCATATTAATAGCCTAACCAATTAAAGTAAAACGCTTGGATTTGTGAGCCCCATAACAAGGTTACCCAACCAGCTATGGCTAAATAAGGCCCAAACGGAATAGGCGTGGCTTTATCTTTGCCTTGAATACTTAATAGTGCGATACCAATAATCGCGCCCACCACACTCGATAGTAAAATAATGGTGAGTAGTGATTGCCAGCCAAGTAGTGCGCCGAAAACAGCAAGCAATTTAAAGTCGCCATAACCCATGCCTTCTTTACCGGTTATTAGCTTAAATAGCCAAAAAACACTCCATAAGCTGAGGTAACCACATGCCGCACCAATAATTGCATCAGTAGGTGAAATTGTAATACCCGTTACTGCGGCAATCAGTGCCACCCAAACTAATGGTAATGTGAGTTGATCGGGCAGCAACATGTGATCAATATCTATAAATGTCAGTGCCACTAATACCCAAGTAATCAAAATATACAGCAGCGCTTGTTCAGTCGCGCCAAAGGTATAAGCCACTATTAGGCTTAACACTGCCGTAAGCATTTCAATAATAGGGTAGCGCACTGATATTGGGTTACTACAGCTGGCGCAGCGGCCTTTTAGTATTAACCAACTGATCACTGGGATATTTTGCCATGCTTTAATGGCTGTTTTGCATTTTGGACAGGTCGAGTTAGGTGTCACTAAATTAAACGGCTTTGGCGTACTTGCTGATTTATTACTTTTTAGTTCGTCTGCGAGTAAAACACGGCACTCAGTTTGCCACTCGCGTTGCATCATCAGTGGCAAACGATAAATAACAACGTTTAAAAAACTGCCAACACATAAGCTTACTAAGCCAACAGTGAGTAAATAAAACCATAACTGGCTTTGCATGACTGTAACTATATCGAGAAAAAATTCGTGCATTACATACCTAAAAAATTAAGTTAAAAACCATTTTCACAAAGAGAAGTGAATGAGAGTAAATGAGAAAAAACCACGGGCTGCGAGCCGTGGAATAAATACACCTAGGACTTAATCACTTCCCTAGAACCTTTATTACTTCTCTAAAGCGCAGCGCCTCTTAACCTCTTGTGAATAAATTTTAATTGCGCGGGGTAAACCCGTGCCTACGCATTGGTAGCAGCGAGTTCACCTCGCGACTTTATATACTTCTACAATCGTAGGAGAGCGCTTTAGCGCCGATGAGGCTTAACATATACCTCAAACTTAAAAATTACGGCTAAAGCCTGTTCCCACAAAAAGCAAGACATCTAGCACCTATAACCTCTTTCTGAATTAATCACTCAAATAAAAAGGCTTGCATTACTTAATATAAATTAGGAACATTCTTGCTTACAGCTTACAGCTTACAGCTTACAGCTTACAGCTTACAGCTTACAGCTTACAGCTTACAGCTTACAGCTTTTATATAACCGACCCAAGTTGGAATATTGGTAAGTACATCGCTATGATCAAACCACCCACTAACACGCCGAGTACCGCCATAATAAGCGGCTCTAAAAGGCTTGATAAGCCATCTACCGCATCATCAACTTCTTGTTCATAAATATTAGCGACCTTGGCCAGCATGCCATCTAAAGAGCCTGACTCTTCACCAATGGCCACCATTTGAATCACCATATCGGGGAATATTTTTGAGTTACGCATTGCCCAGTTCATTTGATTACCTGAGCTTACTTCAGCTTTAATATCTAAAATAGCATAGCGATAAACCGCGTTACCAGAAGCACCGGCTGCAGAGTCCAGCGCATCAACCAAGGGTACACCGGCCGCAAAGGTGGTCGAAAGGGTACGCGCATAACGCGCCACTGCGGCTTTGTTTAAAATCATACCTATAACAGGCAGCTTTAAAATAGCACGGTCGTTAGCATCACGCAGCTTCTTGCTTTTTAGCAATGCTTCTTTGTAAGCCCAGCCAAAACCAACAAGGGCAATTAACATCATCCACCAATATTCCTGCATAAACTCAGAAATACCAATCACCATTAAGGTAAAAGCAGGGAGTTCAGCACCAAAACCATTAAAAATATCTTGGAATTGCGGCACCACAAATATAAGTAGGATGGAGGTAACAATTAACGCCACAACTAACACCGCAATAGGGTAGAACATGGCTTTTTTAATTTTTGACTTTAGCGCTTCAGACTTTTCTTTATAAAGAGCAACGCGGTCAAATATTTTATCCAGTGCACCAGATTGCTCACCAGAGGCGACTAAGTCACAATATAAGTCATCAAAATAGCGAGGGTGTTTTCGTAATGCTTCTGACAATGTACCACCGGCTTTTACTTCATCGCCAATGGTCTCCATTAGCTTTCCAACGCTTTTATTGGTAGCTCCCGTGCCAATCATTTCGATTGATTGAATCAGCGGCACGCCCGCCATCAACATAGTGGCGATTTGCCGGGTAACGAGCGCAATATCTTTTGGCGTAATTTTTTGCATGTTTTGAATACCAAACAGCGGTTTGGCTTTGCGCTTTACTTTAGACGGCGTGATACCTTGTTTGCGAAGCTGGGCTTTTACTAGCGCTATACTGGCACCAGACATCTCACCTTCTAAACGTTTACCACGAGCGCTGACACCGACCCATAAAAAAGTATCCTTATTCATTTGGTCCGAGTTTTTATTCATTTATATAAACCTTCTAGGTTTTTTCCCCAGCAGACCAAAAGCTTGGACCTGCCATTTTTGGGGTGTTTGGTTCAAGTTTGTAGAATGAAATCATGCTAAGAGTAAAATATATTGAAGTTATAGTTGCAACAATGATTTTCAACTTTCTATTAAATTTAGTTGTCTCATTACATTCAATTAACTGACTAAATATAAGAACAAAAATTATTTGTGTAATAGGCATTACTATTAGGCCAGAGAAAAGAGAATATATAACTGCTGTTACAAAAGTTATGAATGCCACTTTTTCTTGGTTTGTTGTTTTTTTATGTCTATTTTTAAGAAAAACAAATGTAATTATAAATAAAAAATAAAAGCAGGTTATTAACGAAATTAAACCTTGCTCTACGAATATTTGTATAACAAAGTTATGTGGGTGGCTTAAAACAACAGAGTTTAGCCTTATTTGATAGTTCCCTGAACCGATTCCAAACAATATATTTTCAAAATCAGGAATAGAGTTTAACCACATTTCAATTCTTCCAGAATCACTTAGGAATGCAGGGGGATTAGCTGACTCAGGTTCAATTGCTATTAGAATTAAAAAAAGAAATAATGAAATAATAGTAAGTGACAATGCACTTTTTAAATATTCATACATTTTAAAAGTTACATACATGATAAGTATTAACGAGTAGCAGACTAAGGCGGCAAGTGAACTGCTCATAGTTAAAATTAAAAGGTTTAAAACGATAGTAGCCCCTACTAATGTTTTTAACTTGGTTCTTTTTAAAATGTAGAAACTTAAAGGTAAAATTAGAATTTGTAAGTGGTTGAAATGCCTAACGTTGTCAAATTTCATGATGATGTTGTGAGCATGGAAAAAGCCATTATCAAAAATAATGAAAATAATATTGAGAGTGCAAATCACTATCAAGCATGTATGCATTATAAATATAACAATGAATAATAATTTTATATCTCTGTCTGAGTTTATGAACAACAAAGTTATAAATGCAAGTAGTCCGTAATGCAATGTATTTAAAAGACTTGATAATGGGAAGTTAGAAATCGATGATGAAATGAAGCTGATAAATAATAAAATAGCGACAGAGTAAGTAATCTCTTTTCTAGGTAGATACAACGTATTTTTTCTTAGTAAGTAAATAGAAAGCAAGGTCAATAAAAATATTTGTGTAATACGTTGGCCGTTGTGAAAGTTATATGACAAACTGGGGATTAATGGAAATAGGGCATAAATAAAGAATACTGATGCTAAAAAGGCTTGGGTTGATAAAGGCAACATTTTACAGTTGCCTTTTAAGTAAGTGAATGAACGCAAATTAGCTGCAATTACCTGGCTTGAACTTGGCTTCTAAGCCATTACCAGTTGCGCAAGACCAAACTCCATCTGCGCTGCGGTTTAGAGTCAGTGTTTTACCATTTATTTTTCCAGCGTTGCCGTTTTTCATTGTACACGCAATAGCGGTTGTCCCAGTTAGTGCGATATCACAGTATGTTCCACCATTAGCTGTTTGACCAATAAAACCAGCCTCTGTATTTGTAAGAGATGGTGTTTTTCCTTCGTTAACAGCAACTTCAAATTGGGTTTTGAGTGCTGATACTTCAGCGAAGGCTGAGCCAGCTTGTGATTTTGCTGTATAATCTTGATATTGTGGCAACGCAATTGCTGCCAAAATACCGATGATTGCTACTACAATCATTAATTCAATTAGGGTAAAACCCTTTTGACTTTGTTGTGTCATTTTTTCCATGTTCCTCTCCTAAAGGATAGTGTTTTTTTGTAAGTTAAAGAAATTATGTTAGTAATGTGGGTTGTCACGATTGCTACTGTAATCACTTTATCTTACGGTTTTTTTAAAATCATTAAATTACTAATACCTAAGCTAATATTTAGATTAGCGCCTAACTAAAACAGCTGCTAGGTTTTAGTATCAATTAAAATTACTCTGTTAGAACTACTTTAGCACTAAAACTACTTATTGAAAGGGGCTTTAGCTGCATTTTATCGAAATTAAAGCGTTTTCTGCACTCGATAGTTATGTTTGTTGCTGTTAATTTTACTAAAGGCGCTAGCTAAAAAAGCGATACTTAGTAAAGTAACACTAAAAAATAGTTCTTTAGGATTGGTTAAAGAGGTGTTTAATTCATCCTAGAGGCTTATGTTAACACTGTTTATTAGTCCATTAGGTACTAAATTTAACAATTTGTTACACAATAAGCCTTTCGGCGTATTTAATGCTTTTTTGTTTAAATTGTCAACGGATTAGGTAAATATAAAATTCTAAGGTGTGAGAATAATTACTCAAAACGCATAGATAAATCGATTGATTGTAAATTTTTTGTAAGTGCCCCGCTGGAAATAAAGTCAACCCCAGCTTGTGAATACGCTTTAAGCGTTTCTATCGTCATATTGCCAGACACTTCAAGCTTAGCGCGTTTATCAGTAAGTACTACCGCTTGTTGAATTTGTTCAACGCTAAAGTTATCAAGCATTATAATATCAGCACCTGCGGTGATGGCTTGATCTAGCTCATTAAGTGATTCAACTTCGACTTCTACAGCTTTATTTGGGTGGTTAAGTTTTGCTTGTGCTACCGCTTTATCAATGCCGCCACACGCTGCGATGTGGTTTTCTTTTATTAAAAATGCATCAAATAAACCAATCCGGTGGTTTGCGCCGCCACCACTTTTTACCGCGTATTTTTGCAATGCGCGTAAACCTGGAATCGTTTTACGGGTGTCGAGTAATTGCGTTGTGGTGCCACTGAGTTCTTTTACATAATGTGCGGTGGTGGTGGCTGTGCCTGATAAGGTTTGCACAAAATTAAGCGCGGTACGCTCGGCAGTTAAAATCGCGCGTGCTGAACCTGTTGCTGTGAATAGGGTATCGTTGGCTTTTACTGTATCACCATCATTAACCAGTACGTTAACAGTAACGCTCGGGTCAACTTGTTTAAACACTTCTAAAATAATGTCTTTACCACAAAATATGCAGTCTTCACGGGTGATCACTTTAGCCTTGGCTTGTTGGTCTGCTGGAATTAATTGTGCTGTGATGTCGCCTTGTTCAGCGCTTTGGTAATTAAGGTCTTCATCAAGGGCAAGTTTTACCAGTTGGCTTAAAAGGCTGTGTGGGATAGACATTATAAAGCTCATTATAATTAGGAAATTGGCAAAATTTTACATGGTTTGAAAGTGAAAGAGAAGGCTGGAAGTATAAGTTTGATTAGGTTCTAGGGCGAGAGGTTCTTGGTTTTAGGCAGTGATTAGGTGTTGGGGTGTTTTCGAAGCCCCAGCACTAAGCCGGTGGTGTTTGTTCTTCTTATTGTGCAACTGTGATTGATTCACCTTTTGTCTTCTCTGTGTAGCGCGAAGCGCCTCCTGATCTCGGTGGTGAAATTGGTTAGTCGCTATAAATGACGACCTACAGAAACACAGCAGATTTTACTTGTAGGTGGGTGGCTTGCCACCGCGAAAATAACTTCATTGTCGCGAGGTAAACTCGCTGCTACTAATGCGTAGGCGCGGGTTTACCCCGCGCAATTAAAATTTATTCACAAAGAGGATAAGAGGCGCTGCGCTTTAGAGGAAAATAGGAACTAGGTTCTAGGGAAGTGACTAGCTGCTAGGTGAACTTACAGCCCGCAGCTCGTTACCCGTAGCCCGTGGCTTTCTCTTCTCGGTGGTGAAATTGGTTTGTCTATGTAAATGTAGGAACAGTCGCGAGGTAAACTCGCTGCTACCGGCGCAGAACAATAAAAGTGCATTAATTGCTTTACTGTTATTCTGCTTGGAAATCTATTAGCATCTGATTATGCATTTGTTTACAGACTCATTATGAAAATAAATTCTTTTGGAATCGTTGATACCGCGGTTCAACGGCCATGTACACATTTTGATGAACGCCCGAATGATGAAGACATCTCTTTATTAGTCATTCATAATATTTCTTTGCCTGCGGGGCAGTTTGCCACACCGTTTGTTGATGATTTATTTATGGGTTGCATAGATTGCCAAGCGCACCCAAGTTTTACTGATTTGCAAGGGCTGCGAGTATCCGCGCATTGCTTTATTAAGCGCACGGGTGAAATTGTTCAATATGTGCCATTTAGTAAACGAGCTTGGCATGCAGGACGCTCTGAGTTCTTAGGGCGTAGCCAGTGTAATGACTTTAGTATTGGTATTGAGCTTGAAGGCACGGACACAACGGCGTATACCCAAAATCAATATAATGCATTACAATCCTTAACTAAGGCTTTGATAAATAAATACCCCGCGATCACGCGCTCGCGTATTGTAGGGCATTGTCATATTGCACCAGGGCGAAAAACTGACCCAGGGGACAGTTTTGATTGGAACTATTATTTTGCTGCTCTACCTTTAACCAGCGCCAATTTGGAATGAAAAAAGTATGATCTTAATTTCTATCATTATTGCTCTTATTTTAGAGCGTTTAGGTGCCCGCTCAGACTATTGGCAAATAAGCTATTACGCTCAAGGTTATTTAACACGTTCAAATAAACAGCTTAGCGAGCAAGGTTTATTTAATTCGCCAGTTGGGTTTATGATTTGGTTGTTTTTGCCAGTATTGATTATTGCCGTTATTTTCACTTTGTCTGATTTTGTACTGTGGCAGTTAGCTATAAATATTGTAGTACTGCTAGTGTGTTTTGGTTGTGCAAAACAGCGTGCTTTATATAAGTCGTATTTGAATGCATTAACCCGTGATGATCAACAGGCAGCAAGCTTGTACGCATTGCAAATGGGACAAAAGAAAACCGAAGACGAAAAAGGTGGTGAAACATTTGGCCAAACGTTAGCGTGGGTTAATTTTCGTTTTTATTGTGCTGTTATATTTTGGTTTGTTATTTTAGGTGCACCTGGTGCGGTGCTGTACGCGCTAGTGCGTACTTACGCAGATTTAGTCCGCGATGATCATAAAGTTGCGTACGCTAACCGTTTTAAATTAATTCATACTTTATTATTTTGGCTTGATTGGTTACCAGCGCGAATTGCGAGTTTTGGTTACTTGATAATAGGTAACTTTAATAAAGGCACGGGGTGTTGGTTGCAATATGTACTCGATTTTACGGTGAGTAATCGTAAAGTGGTAACCAATACCGCACTTGCAGCAGAGCAAATTGAGCAACAACATTTTGGCTGCACGTATGAGGCAACCTGTATGATGAAGCTAGTAAAACGCAATGTTTTATTTTATCTGGTGCTAATTGCTTTGCTCACCCTATTTGGCGGGTTAGCGTAAAGAAACAGGTGCTAGGTTTTAGGGAAGTGATTGTCGCGGGGTAAACTCGCTGCTACCACGTAGGCGCGGGTTTACCCCGCGCAATTAAAATTTATTCACAAAGAGGATAAGAGGCGCTGCGCTTTAGAGGAAAATAGGTTCTAGGGAAGTGACTAGCTGCTAGGTGAACTTAAAGCCCGCAGCTCGAAGCCCGTGGCGTTTTTTCCTTTGTGCACAATGGTTTTAAGTGATTAATTTTACTTTTGTCTTCTCGGTGTAGCGCGCAGCGCCTCCAGTCCTCGGTGGTGAAATATTCTTGTCGCCATAAATGACGACCTACAGGAGCGCGGTGGGTATTACTTGTAGGCGAGTGACTTGCCACCGCGAATGCCATTCCATTGTCGCGAGGTAAACTCGCTGCTACCACGTAGGCGCGGGTTTACCCCGCGCAATTAAAATTTATTCACAAAGAGGCTATGAGGCGCTGCGCTTTAGAGACGTAATTATAAGAATAGGTTTGAGGAAGTTACTGGGCGTTAGGGAAGTTATGGTTAAAATCTAAAATCTAAAATCTAAAATCTAAAATCTAAAATCTAAAATCTCAACTGTCTGGTCAGACCATTTGTTTTTTCTGTTAAAACCCTTTCCAAACACTGACTGTATCTCATACTGTTTAATCTTTGTGCTAAATGCGTTAGGCTGGATTTACGACAGATAATCTAGGTAAATTGACAGCAAAGTTGCTTTTTGATAACGTATGGCTCAAATTTGGTATGACCAATTTACCTTTTGGTCTTGACTATGGGCACAAACTTGAGTTTATCAGGTTTTATTCCCACTACAATGCGGACGTTGATTAATGTCTTTAAAGATTAAAGCTGCAAAACTATCGGATGTTATTTTACAGCAACTTGAGAATATGATTCTTGAGGGCTCATTAGCACCGGGTGAGAAACTGCCGCCAGAACGGGAATTAGCAAAGCAATTTGAAGTGTCTCGACCTTCATTGCGTGAAGCAATTCAAAAGTTAGAGGCAAAAGGCTTAGTAACGCGTCGGCAAGGTGGCGGGACGTATGTAAAAAATCAACTTGAAGAAGGGTTAACAGATCCGCTTTTTGATTTGATCAGTAAGCACCCTGAATCACAGTTTGATTTATTAGAATTTCGTCATGCATTAGAAGGTATTGCTGCTTATTATGCCGCGCTGCGTGGTACGAGTACTGATTTTAATAAAGTAAAAGAAAGTTTTGAGTGCATTGCTTTAGCGAATGATAATTTGCAACAAAAAGCAAAAGCAATTAATGCCTTTCACTTTAGTGTTGCAGAGGCATCACATAATGTGGTGTTACTGCACTTAGTACGTGGTATGCAGGCATTACTTGAACAAAATGTATTACAAAATTTAACGGTGTTGTTAGAGAAGCCACATATTAGTAAGCGCTTAGCTGAGCACCGCCGTTTATTAATGGATGCAGTGATTGAAGGGAATCCGGAGCAAGCGCGACTTGCCAGTAATGCTCACTTAGCTTTCATTGAAGAAGCATTATTGGAAGCCGGCAAAGAGCATTCGCGAATTGAACGTAGTTTAAGACGCACAAAGCAAAATTAAGTAATTAAAAACTAAGTAAAAGATAAATAATTTAAGCAAGTACTGTTTATATGGCAACACTATTACCACAGTGCTAATTAAGAACATTCGTATTTTAAACATAAGGAAACCTCCATATGTCTGAAGTCAATAAAATTGACGTAGACGCGCTAGAAACACAAGAGTGGTTACAAGCTCTTGAATCAGTTGTGCGTGAAGAAGGTGTTGAACGTGCTCAGTTTTTACTTGAGCAAGTATTAGAGCAAGCCCGTTTAGACGGTGTTGATATGCCAACTGGTATCAACACAAACTACGTTAATACGATCCCGGTCGATCAAGAGCCTGCTTACCCAGGTGATGTAAACCTTGAACGCCGTATTCGTTCTATTATTCGTTGGAACGCAATTATGATTGTATTGCGTGCTTCGAAAAAAGATCTCGACTTAGGCGGCCATATGGCGTCTTACCAGTCATCTGCGGCATTTTATGAAGTGTGCTTTAATCACTTCTTTAAAGCGCCAAACGAAGTAGACGGCGGTGACTTAGTTTATTACCAAGGTCATATTTCGCCTGGTATTTATGCGCGTGCATTTGTTGAAGGCCGTTTATCTGCTGCCCAGTTAGATAATTTCCGCCAAGAAGTTGATGGCAATGGTTTACCATCATACCCACACCCTAAGTTAATGCCTGAATTCTGGCAGTTCCCTACAGTATCTATGGGCCTTGGTCCTATCGCGTCTATTTACCAAGCGCGTTTCTTAAAATACTTAGATGGTCGTGGCTTAAAAGACACCAAAAATCAACGCGTCTATGCGTTTTTAGGTGATGGTGAAATGGATGAGCCAGAATCACGTGGCGCTATCTCATTTGCTGCTCGTGAAAAGCTAGACAACCTTTGTTACCTTATTAACTGTAACTTACAACGCCTAGACGGCCCAGTAATGGGTAATGGTAAGATCATTCAAGAACTTGAAGGTCTATTTAAAGGTGCAGGCTGGAACGTAATTAAAGTAGTTTGGGGTAGCGGTTGGGATATCTTACTTGCTAAAGATACTACGGGTAAGTTATTACAATTGATGAATGAAACCATCGATGGTGATTACCAAACTTATAAAGCGAAAGATGGCGCATACGTACGTGAGCACTTCTTTGGTCGTTACCCTGAAACAGCCGCACTGGTTGCTGATATGACAGATGACGAAATCTTTGCCCTTAAGCGTGGTGGTCATGAGCCATCAAAACTATACGCTGCATTTAAAAAGGCTGAAGAAACGAAAGACCGTCCAACTGTGATCTTAGCTAAAACAGTAAAAGGTTACGGCATGGGTGAAGCGGCTGAAGGTAAAAACATCGCGCACCAAGTGAAGAAAATGGACATGTCACATGTTGCTCATTTACGTTCACGTTTAGGTTTAGATGATTTAGTATCTGAAGAGCAACTAAAAGAGCTTCCTTATCTAGAGCTTGAAGAAGGCTCACCTGAGTATAAATACTTACATGCACGTCGTGATGCATTAAAAGGTTATACACCTACACGTATCCCTAACTTTACTGAAAAGTTAGTATTACCTGAAGTTGAAGCATTTAAACCATTATTGGAAGAGCAAAAGCGTGATATCTCTACCACTATGGGCTTTGTTCGTGCACTTAATATCTTATTAAAAGATAAAGGCATTGGTAAAAACATCGTACCAATTATTGCTGATGAAGCGCGTACCTTTGGTATGGAAGGTTTATTCCGTCAAATCGGGATTTATAACCCGCATGGCCAAAACTACACACCACAAGACCGTGACATTGTTTCTTACTATAAAGAAGCGACATCAGGGCAAGTATTGCAAGAAGGTATCAATGAGTTAGGTGCTATGTCTTCATGGGTTGCTGCGGCAACATCATACAGCACGAACGATTTACCAATGATCCCATTCTACATTTACTATTCAATGTTTGGCTTCCAACGTGTTGGCGACATGGCATGGATGGCCGGTGACCAACAAGCTCGTGGCTTCCTACTAGGTGCTACGGCAGGTCGTACAACGCTAAATGGTGAAGGCCTACAACACGAAGATGGCCACAGCCATATTCTTGCTAACACTGTACCTAACTGTATCTCTTATGATCCAACTTATGCGTATGAAGTAGCGGTAATCATGCAAGATGGTATTCGTCGTATGTACGGTGAAAACCAAGAAAACATTTACTACTACCTAACACTGATGAACGAAAACTATGCACAACCTGCAATGCCAGAAGGTGCTGAAGAAGGTATTCGTAAAGGTATCTATAAGCTTGAAAGCTACGCAGGCAAAAAAGCCAACGTACAACTATTAAGCTCAGGTACTATCATGACTGAAGTACGTAAAGCAGCGGCTATCTTAAGTGAAGATTACGGTATTGCGTCAGATGTTTACTCAGTAACGTCATTTAATGAGCTTACCCGTGATGGTCAAGATGTTGAGCGTTTCAACATGCTTAACCCTGAAGGCGAGCAAAAAACAGCTTACATCACCAGTGTATTAAACGACTCAGTAACTGTTGCCGCAACGGATTACATGAAAAACTACGCTGAGCAAGCGCGTTCATTCATTCCAACTAGCAACTATAAAGTGTTAGGCACAGACGGTTATGGCCGCTCTGATAGCCGTGAAAACTTACGCCGTCACTTTGAAGTTAATGCAGGTTATGTTGTGGTTGCTACATTATCTGAACTTGCTAAACGTGGTGAGGTTGAGAAGTCAGTGGTTGTTGAGGCACTTAAGAAGTTCAACATCGACACGACCAAAGTTAACCCACTTTACGCATAAGAGGTTTTGCAATGAGTATTGAAATTAATGTACCAGATATCGGTGGCGATGAAGTTGAAGTAACCGAAATCTTAGTAAGCGTTGGTGACAAAGTTGAAGTTGACCAATCGCTACTAACCGTTGAAGGCGACAAAGCATCAATGGAAGTACCAGCTGCACAAGCCGGTACAGTAAAAGAAATTAAAGTTAGTGAAGGTGACACGGTTACCACTGGCTCTTTAATTATGATCTTTGAAGGCGAAAGTGCTGGCGAAGAAAAAGCGCCAGAAGCGCCGGCTAAATCTGAAGATGCAGCACCAGCTGCCTCTTCAGGCTCAACCACGAAAGAAGTTACCGTACCAGATATCGGCGATGATGAAGTTGAAGTAACCGAAGTCATGGTTGCAGTTGGCGACGAGGTTTCAGAAGAGCAATCTATCTTAAACGTTGAAGGCGACAAAGCGGCGATGGAAGTACCAGCACCGTTTGCCGGTACCGTTAAAGAAATTAAAGTTGCCACTGGCGATAAAGTAAAAACAGGCTCGTTAGTGTTTGTTTTTGAAGTTGCCGGTGGTGAGTCTGCCCCTGCGCAAGCCGAAGCAGCGCCAGCGCAAGAGTCAGCACCTGCACAAAGCGCAGCGCCAAGCAGCAAAGAAGTCAACGTGCCTGATATTGGCGGTGACGAAGTGGAAGTCACTGAGGTGATGGTTGCAGTAGGCGATAAGGTTGAAGAAGATCAATCAATCTTAAACGTTGAAGGTGATAAAGCGGCCATGGAAGTACCTGCGCCGTTTGCAGGAACTGTTAAAGAGATTAAAGTAGCTGCGGGCGATAAAGTATCGACCGGTTCACTTATCTTTGTATTTGAAGTTGAAGGTAGTGCACCAGCAGCTCCTGCAGAAAAGTTAGCGCCGGCATCAGCACCTGCGGCTAAAACAGAGTCAGCGCCAGCACCACAAGCAGCACCTGCAAAAGCAAGCAACGAGAGCTTTGAAAATAACAGCGCGTATGCGCATGCATCGCCAGTTGTTCGCCGTTTAGCTCGTGAGTTTGGTATCAACCTTGCGAACGTAAAAGGCTCTGGTCGTAAAAACCGTGTTGTTAAAGAAGACGTGCAAAACTATGTGAAGAACCTAGTTAAGCAAGTTGAGTCTGGTCAGTTATCTGCGGGTAATGGTAATGCGGGCGGCGGTGAGCTTGGTTTAATTCCATGGCCAAAAGTTGATTTTGCTAAGTTTGGTGAAATCGAAGAGAAGAAACTGTCTCGCATTCAAAAGCTATCGGGTAAAAACTTACATCGTAACTGGGTGCAAATCCCTCACGTTACACAGTTTGATGAAGCTGATATCACCACCCTTGAAGAGTTCCGTAAAGAGCAAAATGCCCTTAGCGAGAAGAAAAAGCTTGGCGTTAAAATCACCCCGTTGGTATTTGTAATGAAAGCAGCGGCCAAAGCGCTTGCTGAGTTCCCTACATTTAACTCGTCATTGTCTGAAGACGGTGAAAGCTTAATTCTTAAAAAGTACATCAATATCGGGGTTGCCGTTGATACACCAAATGGACTCGTGGTACCTGTATTTAAAGATGTTGATAAGAAAGGCATCATTGAATTATCACGTGAATTGATGGAAGTGTCTGTAAAAGCACGTGATGGCAAGTTAACTGCATCTGATATGCAAGGCGGCTGTTTTACTATTTCAAGCTTAGGCGGTATCGGTGGTACAGCATTTACACCAATCGTTAACGCACCAGAGGTGGCAATTTTAGGTGTATCTAAATCTGAAATGAAACCAAAATGGAATGGCAAAGAGTTTGAACCAAAATTAATGGTTCCACTTTCAATGTCATACGACCATAGGGTGATTGACGGTGCACTTGCGGCACGCTTTACTGTAACTTTAGCAAGTTACATGAGCGATATTCGCCAACTGGTTATGTAGGCAGTTAGTGTAAGCAATATAAATAAAATAGAATCAAATCCCAGCCAGTTGTTTTTTGCTGGGATTTTTACCATTTGCAATGATACAATATTTATCTATCTTGCATAAATTTTTGATCTGCTCTCCCTTTCTGCCCATGCAGAAACATGGCAGTTAAACTTTAGGGCAGTGTCCCGTTCAAACAATTAAGGTAATAGCATGAGCAACGAATTAAAAACTCAAGTTGTTGTACTAGGCGGTGGTCCTGGTGGTTATTCTGCGGCTTTCCGTGCTGCTGACTTGGGCTTAGAAGTTACATTAGTAGAATCTCGCGACACATTAGGCGGTGTATGTCTTAATGTGGGTTGTATCCCTTCAAAAGCACTTTTACACGTAGCTAAAGTAATTGATGACGCTGCTGAAATGTCATCTCATGGTGTTACTTTTGGCGCACCACAAATTGATTTAGACAAAATCCGTTCTTGGAAAGAGTCTGTAATTGGTCAATTAACTGGTGGCCTAGACGGCATGGCTAAAATGCGTAAAGTTAAAGTGGTTTACGGTTACGGTAAATTCACTGGCAGCAACACCCTTGATGTTGAAGGCGCAGACGGCAAAACGATAATTACCTTTGATAATGCTATTATCGCAGCAGGTTCGCAACCAGTTAACTTACCTTTCATCCCTGAAGATGACCGTGTAATCGATTCAACTGGCGCGCTTGAACTTAAAGATGTACCAGAAAAACTACTTGTATTAGGTGGTGGTATCATCGGTCTTGAGATGGGTACTGTATACCGTGCGCTTGGTTCTGACATCGACGTAGTAGAATTTGCTGATCAACTAGTACCAGCAGCTGATAAAGACGTGATCAAGATTTATCAAAAATACGTGAGCAAAAAGTTCAACGTAATGCTTTCTACTAAAGTAACTGGCGTTGAAGCAAAAGACGACGGTTTATATGTAACGTTTGAAGGTAAGAATGCACCGGCAGAGCCAGTACGTTATGACAAAGTACTTGTTGCTGTTGGTCGTACACCAAACGGCAAACTACTTGATGCAGACAAAGCAGGTGTTAACGTTGATGAGCGTGGCTTTATCAATGTTGATAAACAGCTTAAAACAAATGTTGATCACATCTTCGCGATTGGTGACATTGTTGGTCAACCTATGCTTGCGCACAAAGCGGTTCATGAAGCACACGTTGCTGCTGAAGTTATCTCAGGTCAAAAACACTTCTTTGACCCTAAATGTATTCCTTCAATCGCGTATACTGATCCAGAAATCGCTTGGGTTGGTGTAACAGAGAAAGAAGCAAAAGAGCAAGGCTTAAGCATCGAAACTGCGGTATTCCCGTGGGCAGCTTCAGGTCGTGCAATTGCATCTGCTCGTACAGAAGGTCAAACTAAACTTATCTTTGATAAAGACAGTGGCCGTATTATCGGTGGCGCTATGGTTGGTATTAACGCAGGCGAAATGCTTGGCGAAATCGGCCTAGCAGTTGAAATGGGCGCAGATGGCGAAGACTTAGCGCTGACTATTCACGCTCACCCAACATTGAACGAATCAATCGGCCTAGCAGCTGAAATCTTTGAAGGTTCAATCACTGATTTACCAAACAAAAAAGCAGTTAAAAAGAAGAAGTAAGTTCTTTTAGTTAATTGTTTAAAAACCCAAGCCCCGGCTTGGGTTTTTTGTTTTTATAGCCGTCAGCCGTCAGCCGTCAGCCGTCAGTTTAAGACAAATTCGTCTTGACACCTAAGTTAATATGAGCAAAATTTTGTAGCTGATAGCTGATAGCTGATAGCTGATAGCTGATAGCTGATAGCTGATAGCTGATAGCTGATAGCTGATAGCTGATAGCTGATAGCTGATAGCTGATAGCTGATAGCTGATAGCTGATAGCTGATAGCTGATAGCTGATAGCTGATAGCTGATAGCTGATAGCTGTAGCTGATAGCTGATAGCTGATAGCTGATAGCTGATAGCTGATAGCTGATAGCTGATAGCTGATAGCTGATAGCTGATAGCTGATAGCTGATAGCTGATAGCTGATAGCTGATAGCTGATAGCTGATAGCTGATAGCTGATAGCTGATAGCTGATAGCTGATAGCTGATAGCTGATAGCTGATAGCTGATAGCTGATAGCTGATAGCTGATATCTGATATCTATTCCCGCTGTTTTTGGCTACAATACGCGCCGATCAATTTTTAGGTATTAAAGTTTGTGACTAACCGCTCTTCTAATTCAGTACTTGTCTTGCGTGCCCAGCAAATTAGTGAATCTCGCCGTGAATTTAATGCCCGTGGCGGCAAAATGGATCGTTGTGAGCAATGCTTAATTGCAAAGCATTATTGTATTTGTGACGGCGTAGAGCAGGCGCAGTGCAATGCCGCTGTTTGCATGCTGATGTATCATAATGAAAGCTTTAAACCTTCTAATACCGGTCGTTTGATTGCTGAAATAGTCCCTGACAATTACGCTTTTCGCTGGGACAGAACCAAACCTGATGCAAAGCTGTTAGCGTTATTGAACGATCCGCAGTATCAGCCTATGGTGATTTTTCCTGCCACGGATGTTGAAGATGCCACGCGTGTTATTACAGATGTAGAGCATCTACCAAATAAACGCCCATTGTTTATCTTTTTAGATGGCACATGGCGTGAAGCGAAAAAAATGATCCGCAAAAGCCCGTATCTTGATAATTTACCTGTGCTGTCGATCACCGCTGAGAAGCTGTCTGATTATCGCCTGCGTATAGCGCCGCATGCCCATCAACTTGGCACCGCGGAAGTGGCAATTATGGTGTTAGCGTTAGCTGGTGAGGCTGATGCTGCAACTAAACTCGAGCAACATTTTATGAAATTCCGCGATGCGTATTTATTGGGTAAACGCAACAAAGGCAGACCTGCGTAGGTGTGGGTTTACTCCGCGCAAATATAAAATATAAGCACGGGATAAAACTCAGCCACGGCACAGCTCCTGTCGCGATATAAAATCGCTGCTACGAATTTGTAATATCTCGTAGGCGCGGGTTTACCCCGCGCAAATATAAAATATAAGCACGGGATAAGATTCAGCCACGAAACAGCTCCTGTCGCGATATAAAATCGCTGCTACGAATTTGTAATACCTCGTAGGCGCGGGTTTACCCCGCGCAAATGCTAAAAGTAAGTACGGGATAAAATTTAACCGCGGAACAGCGCCTGTCGCGATATAAAATCGCTGCTACGAATTTGTAATACCTTGTAGGCGCGGGTTTACCCCGCGCAAATGCAAAATATAAGCACGGGATAAGATTCAGCCACTAAACAGCGGCTGTCGCGATATAAAATCGCTGCGACGAATTTGTAATACCTTGTAGGCGCGGGTTTACCCCGCGCAAATGCAATAAAAAAGCGCGTTGTATTTAATACATCGCGCTTTTTTGAACTTAAAACTTACCGCTTATAACTTAAAGCTCAGCTCCCAAATCAATGCGATACCACGATCAAACGAATGGCATCTAATTGTAACTGTGCTTTGCCGATATAGTTTTCCAGCTCTGTGCGTTGCTTATCGTAGAAGGTCAGTTCTTCTTCACGAATATTAGGGTTGATCTGTTTAAGTGCCGCTAAACGAGCTTGCTCTTCACTGAGTGATTGCTGCATCTGCTCAAGAGCTGCTGTGCGAATGCCCTCTAACTTAGTTTGTGCCATCTCTTGTGCAGTTTTAAGCATTGGGTGAATCGCACTTTGTAATGCGCCAGCTAGTTTGCTCGCAGTTTGGCGACCTACCGCTGAAAGTTGCTGATTAAAACCATCAAAGCCGACATTATCAGCTAGGTTGTTGCTGGCTTTATCTAACAAAATACGAATTGGCGTTGGCGGTAAAAAACGACCAACCTGCAGGGCTTTAGGTGCCATAGCGGTAGCAACATAAATGAGCTCAACAAAAAAAGTACCAGGGGGTAATTTTTTATTTTTAAGCAGTGCTACTGAGGCGGTTCCAAAGTCATCATCGCAGATCATATCTAAGGTACCTTGTACCATAGGGTGATCCCAACTGATGAAATGCACGTCTTCTTGCGCTAATGCAGTGTCTCGGTCGAAGGTCACTGTCATTCCATCGTCTTTTAAACTTGGGAATGATGGATTTAACATGTGCTCAGTCGGTTTTAAGATAATGGTATTTTCACCTTTATCTTCTTGGCTAACACCAAAGGTATCAAATACATTGATCATATAACTAGGAAGCTCAAACTGATTGTCTAGTTTCTCAATATCGACAACCAGCGAATCAGCAGCGCCTTGCCCTGAAGAATGTAGCTCTAGCAAGCGGTCACGACCACTTTCCATTTGTTTACGCAGCACGGCGTTTTGGCTGGCAACCTGCTCGAGTAATGGCTCTAGCTCGTCTTCATCACAGTTATGCGCTGCAATAAAATCAAGCAGATCATCTTTGAACTCTTTGTATAATAATTGCCCAGTGCTTGAGGTGGTTTCAAAGGCATCTAAGCCTTCGTTATACCAACGCAGTAATACTTCTTGCGCAGTATTTTCGAAGTATGGCACATGAATGTTGATATCTTGAGTTTGACCAATACGGTCTAGACGACCAATACGTTGCTCAAGTAAATCAGGGTTTAGTGGTAAATCAAACAACACTAAATGATGGGCAAATTGGAAGTTACGACCTTCAGAGCCAATCTCAGAACATAACAGTATTTGCGCATTGTCGTACTCGTCAGCAAAAAACGCCGCTGCCCGGTCACGTTCAATAATCGTCATGCCTTCATGGAACACGGATGCTTTGATTGCTTCGCGCTCACGTAATATTTGCTCAAGACTAATGGCTGTTTCTGCTTTAGCACAGATCAGCAGCACTTTTTCGCGTTTTAGGGTTTTTAGCGTGTTGATTAACCAATCTACACGAGGGTCAAATTGTCCCCAGCTGGCGCTTTCACCTTCAAATTCTTGAAAAATCTTTTCTGGGAAAAGGGCACGTTGCGCGCTAAGTTCAGCATTTTGAATGCCGCCCATATTGCCTAATACCGAAATGGCGGTTTTATATTGTTTTGGCATGGCCATTGGATATGCGTGCAGTTTACGGCTAGGGTAGCCATCAATGCCGCTACGGCTATTTCTAAATAAAATACGACCTGTGCCATGTCGATCTAATAACATGGCTAAAATTTCTTTACGGGCCGCAGTATCGCCATTTTGTGCTTGTTCAAGAAGTGTTGTGATATCAGTTTCTTTTAATAGCGCAATTAATGTGGCTTTTGCACTGTCATCAAGGGCCTGCTCTTGCAGCAATTGATTGGCAGCTTCGGCAACATGCTTATAGTTACTTTCTTCTGCAACGAAGGCATCGTAATCATAAAAACGATCTGGGTCGAGTAATTGCAAGCGTGCAAAGTGGCTGCGGTGACCAAGTTGATCAGGTGTTGCGGTCAGTAATATCAGGCCTGGAATATCTTGGCTAAGTTCTGCCATGCGCAGGTATTCAGTGCTAGGCTTACCATTATTAATACTTAAGTGATGCGCTTCATCAACTATTAATAAATCCCAATCAGCCATGGTCGCTTGTTCAAACCAGCGTTTTTTCTTCGCTAAAAATTCAAGACTGGTAAGTACTAATTGCTCAGTATCGAAAACATTCGGTGAGTCAGCAAATGCTTCATCACAACGTTCTTCATCAAAAATAGAAAAGTGCAAATTAAAACGGCGTAGCATTTCCACTAGCCACTGATGCTGGAGGTTTTCAGGTACTACAATCAGTACGCGACTAGCGCGGCCGCTAATGATTTGTTGATGTAAAATCATCCCTGCTTCAATGGTTTTCCCAAGACCCACTTCATCAGAGAGTAATACGCGTGGCGCAAAGCGTTTGCCAACTTCTTGGGCAATGTAAAGCTGATGAGGAATAAGGCTTGCGCGCTGACCAATTAAGCCTTTAATTGGCGATTGCTGGCGTTCAAACTGGTGTTGCCAGGTTTGATAGCGCAATGTGTATCGATCAAAGCGGTCGACTTGGCCAGCAAATAACCGGTCTTGCGGCTTATTAAATTTAATAAAGTGATCTAAAAAGGTTTCTTTTAATTGTGCTGGCTCGCCGTTGTCAACACGGGTGCCGTGATAACAAAGCAGATCACCTATTGTTTCAATTGACTCGACTGTAAGTTCCCATTCTTCAACGCTTTTGATCACATCACCAGGATTAAATGCCACGCGGGTTACCGGTGCTTCTAGCATTGAATAAACACGGTTTTCGCCACTGGCGGGAAATAAAATGCTGACCTGACGGCCTTCTAGGGCAACGACTGTGCCTAATCCTAAATCTGACTCTGTATCACTGATCCAACGCTGACCTAAGGAAAAATTCATATATGTCTCGTCTATGAAGAAAAAGGCGGCTATGTTACCTGTTAGCTAACACCACTGCAAGGTGCGAACTAGCTCACTTTTAATTAATTTATCAACTGTGAATTATTCCTATTTAAGTTGAAGTATTAAGGATTAATTCAAAACAAAAAAAAGGTTTGTCATAAAACAGACTTTTATGACATCTAAGCTAAACTTAGATTATACCTTAACAATTAAGTTTTTCAGGGTGGAGCATGCACCCGTTTTATTTTAATTAGTTGGGTATAGCATAAAAATCATAAAACGTAAGGAAAGTGCTATGGAAAAAGCTTCGAACCTTGATAGTAAAATGTATGTGCTAGATACCAATGTATTACTCCACGAGCCCCTCGCTTATTTATCTTTCCAAGAACACGACGTTGTAATTCCTATGACAGTTTTAGAGGAACTGGATCATATTAAAGACCGTAAACACGATGTGAGCCGCGATGCCCGTGTGGCCATTCGTGGTTTGGATGAAGTGCTTAAAGACGCCACCCCAGAGCAAATGCTTAAAGGCGTCGCGTTACCTAGTAATAAAAAAGCGAAAGCGTCTTCAGCAGGCACGCTAATTATTGTTAATGATCATTTATTTGCGGATTCTATTTCTGGCTTACCTGGCAATGAGAATGACCACCGCATAATCAATTGTGCCGTACACCTACAAAAGCAACACGCTCAATGTAAAGTCGTATTAGTAACCAAAGATATTAATATGCGCTTAAAAGCAAAAGGTGCAGGACTTAAATTTGTTGAAGATTACCGCACCGACCAATTGATTGACGACATTGCATTACTCTCTAGCGGCTATAAAAAAATTACCGGGGATTTTTGGCAACATGTGGGGGAATGTGAAACACAGCAGCACGGGCGCGATGCATTTCATAAAGTAGCAAAAAGCTTGATCCCTGATGTCTTTTGCAATGAATATTTATTGGATGACAGTGGCCATTTTGCGGCAAGGGTCAAATCCTACGATGATCAACATATTATGCTCAAAGACATCGGCATTGAGCGGTTGATGCATCAATCAGCATGGGGAGTAAAACCAAAAAATATTTACCAAGGTATGGCGATGGACGCGTTACTCGATACGGGTATTGAACTGGTTATTTTAACTGGCCCCGCAGGCTGTGGAAAAACCTTACTTGCGCTTGCTTGTGCTTTGGAAATGGTGATTGAAAAAGGCATTTACGATAAAGTTATCGTTACTCGTAATACTCCTGAAATCGCTGAATCAATAGGCTTTTTACCCGGCACGGAAGAAGAGAAAATGGCGCCTTGGCTTGCGGCCATTACCGATACATTAGAAGTGCTACACAAGGGGGATGAAAACCCCGTTTCGAGTCGTAATTACATTATGGAAAAAGCCAACGTACAGTTTAAGTCAGTAAACTTTATGCGTGGTCGTAGTATTCAAAACGCAGTGGTAATTTTAGATGAAAGCCAAAACTTAACCGCTTCGCAGCTAAAAACGATTATTACCCGCTGCGGTGAAGGCACTAAGCTGATTTGCTCTGGTAACCTTGCACAAATAGATAGTAATTACTTAACCCCAGTAACGTCTGGTTTAACTTATATTGTGGAGCGTTTTAAAAACTTTGAGGGCAGTGCCACGGTTAACTTAAATGGCGTGGTAAGAAGTCGCTTAGCTTCATTTGCAGAGGAAAATTTATAGCTTGCACTGGTTCACTTGGCTCGCTAACCTAACTTGTAAATTAGCGTCAAGTGACGGGCTGTAGATTGAACTTTCTACCTTTAAAACATTACTACCGTTCATTGGCAGTGGCACTTATTGTGCCATTGCTGGTGGCTTTTCTATTGTGTCTTCATTTATACAATATTAAGTTGGACCGAGCTGTTGCTAAACGTGAAGCTGATTTTACTAATCTAGCGGCACAAGTTGAGCATGCGATGAATGCTGCTAATGATTTATTGAGCACTTTGTTCTCACAATATGAGCAACCTCTTTCTTATCAATTTGATCAACAATGGCTTGCAGATATTGATCAGCAAACCAATTATTACTATCGGAAAATCCCTGACGGTGGTGGTGAAATTGTCGGTCAGGGTAAATTTGCTTCTACGGCCAATGTAGTCACCCAATGGCAACAAGTTATTGCACTTGGTCCCGCTTTTAATACGGCATTATCGTTAATTCAATCATTAGCTGCAGTTGCTTATGTGAATGAACAAGGTTTTGCATATATAAAGCGTCGTCATGATGGGGATAGCTTAATGTTAACCCACGTACTTGATGGCCATTTACTCCCTAAATTTGTTGATAACTCATTGTCATCAAGTGCGATAATCGAAATTGCGGGTAAACACTATTTTTCAATCGGGCGCGCGCGCGAGCAAGGCAGTGAAGATTACATTATTTTAATTTATGACTTGGCTGCGGTTTCTAGTTGGCTACACAAAATATCTCCAAGCAATGGTGAATATATCTTTTTAAACAACGATAAAAATATCATTGCAAGTTCGTTAAATGAGATTAAAGGTGTGCCGCTGGCAGAGTATTGGCCTATGGCGAGTCTTACGAATAGCTCAATATCAAAGGGCGCTGGACTTAGTAATATCACTTTTGTGCAAGCGCAAAAGCAGCTGCCTATTTATGCTGGCTACTTTGAGTCTCATGCTGAATTAATTTCCCCTATATTGATAGAGGTAGGCATTGAACTGATTTTTTTATGTGTGTTTTTAGTAATGATGTTCAGTACGTTATTGTGGTTGAGTCAGCGTATTTTTGTAAAACCGATGACTTACTTGATGTCGTACCTTGAACAAAATGAGGTGCACTACAAAACCCGTTCAAATTACCAAATACCCACTAACTGGCAGCCATGGTTTAGCAGAATAAAATGGGTGCTTAGTAAAAATCAGCAGTTGGTTGACTCCCTCCAGCGAGCTAATAGTGAACTTGATGAACAAGTTAAAATAAAAACACGAGAACTCGCGCGCAGTTATGAAGCCAAAGAACGGCATTTAGCCTTGTTAAATACTATGTTGAATAGTGTGCCTGATCTAATTTATTTTAAAAATATTGATGGTTCATTTTTAGGCTGCAACCGTGCTTATGAGCAATATATTGGGGTTGAGCAAGGGCAGCTAGTTGGTCATCAGCTGTGTGATATTAGTGATGATAGTGGCCAAATCAGTGAGCTTGAGCAACAAGTATTACAAACTAAAACGAAAGCTGAACAACGTATTGAAACCGCTAAGCAAACATTTCAATTAACAATAGCGCCATTCTATAACGAACAAAATCAACTTTTGGGGTCAATGGGGATTGGCCGCGACATCACAGCTCAGCAAGATGCATTATTGGCATTAAAGGCCTCAGAATCTAAGTTTCGCAGTGCGATTGAGTATGCTGCCAATGGGGTGATTTTATTGTCACTTGAGCATACGGTATTACAGCTGAACCGGACTGCTCGAAAGATTTTTGATATTGATAAAGCATCCTCAAATTTGTCATTAGAGCAGTTATTCTCACAGCAGCAATGGCAAGAAATAGCGGTGTTATTAGCGCTATTACTGAACGAAAAAAAGAAAGTGTACCACCTTACATTAGGGCAACAAGAGCTCAATCTTTGGTGGCAATTGAGCGTATCTTTAGTGTGGGATGAACAGCAAGCCCCTTATTATTACGTCATTCATATTCAAGATGTGAGTGATTTAACGCAAGCTAAGCAGGATGCCGAGCGTGCAACTGAGGCTAAAAGTCGTTTTATTGCTAATTTAAGCCATGAAATCCGTACACCACTTAATGCGGTGACAGGCTTGATTGATATGGTTGTGCAACAAGGTTTAACTACTCAGCAGCAGCAACATGCGGCGCAAGCAAAAAATGCTGCG
This sequence comes from Pseudoalteromonas sp. KAN5, assembly GCF_022846535.1. Lineage (NCBI taxonomy): Bacteria > Pseudomonadati > Pseudomonadota > Gammaproteobacteria > Alteromonadales > Pseudoalteromonadaceae > Pseudoalteromonas > Pseudoalteromonas sp. KAN5. Next base: position 2,520,752 of record NZ_AP025589.1, on the reverse strand, counting down.
CAAAATTTATTAACTATGCTTAACAGGATGCTTGATTTTGCACGTAGTGAGAATAACCAAGTGCAATTAGATTTGGTTAACTTTGAGTTAGTTGCGCTTGTAGATAGTTGTGAAAGTGTATTAATCGGGCTTTGCCAGCAAAAAGGCCTCACTTATAATATTGAGGTTGACCCGTTAATCGCCCCGCAGCTGATTGGTGATCATATTCGCTTGCAACAAGTACTCGGTAATTTGTTGACGAATGCGGTGAAATTTACCCAGCACGGCACTATCACACTGACAATAACAGCCCATGATATAGCTAAAACACAGCAAACACTGTGCTTTACGGTAAAAGATACTGGGGTTGGTATTGATAAAGCTGATCAAAGTCGATTATTTGATGCATTTACACAAGGCGATGAATCGCTCACTCGAGCTCATCAAGGCGTGGGGTTAGGGCTTGCGATTGTTAAACATGAACTCGCATTAATGGGCGCAGAAATTAACGTAGTCAGTGATAAAGGCCAAGGCAGTGAGTTTTTCTTCACAGTGACGTTTTCGCTTGAGCAGCAATCAACAGCGCGTAGTTGGCCAAATACATTGGTTATACATTCTTCTCGGGGGATTAATTTACCCAAAGCGTTACAGCCTCTGCAGCAGCTACGTTATTGTATGTTATCTGAATTTACAGATACAACAGACCTTGCGGCGGTGCAGCGAATTATTATAAATGACTTTGATATAACTAGCATTATAGAGTGGCCTAATATAAAAACGGCGTTGCTGAAAAATAACACCCAGTTATATGTTGTTAAAAATGATGCCGATATCGAGCTTCCTAGCAGCCATAATACGCATAGTGTCAGTGTTAAAAGTTCTGCCCTTGTACAACGGCTACTACAGCTCAACGAAGGTGATACGCCTGATACTGCAACATCAGCAGTAACCATTGATGTTGCTGGGTTACTCGTATTAGTGATTGATGATAATCAGTTAAACCTCGATATTATTAGCAATGTTTTAAGCCAAGCATATATTAATGTTATGACCGCAAATTCGGCGATGGCTGGAATTGCTTTAGTAGAACAAGTAAAACCTGATTTGATCCTGATGGATGTCCAGATGCCAGAAGTGGATGGCTTGCAAGCAACGACCTTATTGCGACAACGTTATAATAAGCAACAGCTACCTATTTTTGCGCTTACGGCGCACAGTGAGTTGGCTGATGAACAGCGTTCATTCGCAGCCGGTATGAATAAGCATCTCACTAAACCTGTTATTGCGGCAGCTTTATTAGCGGCAATCAATGAGCTTAAAACATCCCAGTTTATATTTTTTGATCGTTCTTTTGCATTAGCTCAATTCTCAGGTGATAATACTTTACTACAGACTATGTTGGATAAGTTTGCTCAGTTATGTGATAGTCATATACAGCAATTGCAAGTTTCTACTGAGCTTAGTGCCTTGGAACGATTAGTGCATACCATCAAAGGTGTGTCAGGAAATCTCGGATTTAAGCGTCTTAGTGCGGTTGCTCAGCAATTAGAAACTGAACTGCAAAAATCGCAAAGTGTAGAGCAATTAGACTTGACTCAACTTGTGTTCGAATTAGAGCAAATAAATAGATACATTCAACTACAGGGATCAGCAGATGTTGAAGAAAGCTAAAATACTGATCGTTGATGATGACCCATTAAATCGATTAGTGTTAGAAAAAACATTGGCGAGTGATCATGAAATATTTTTGGTCGAAAGTGGCGAAAAAGCCTTAACGTTTGTTAAATCAACCGAAGTTGATTTAATTATTCTCGATATTGTGATGCCGGGAATTGATGGGTATGACGTTTTAATTCAGTTAAAAGAAAATCCGAGTACGCAAACGATCCCTGTCATTTTTATTTCAGCTAATACTAGCCATGATGATGAAGCTAAAGGGTTTGAATTAGGGGCGATGGATTATATTGCTAAACCATTTAGCACGGCTATCGTGCGTGCCCGGGTACGTAATCAGTTACTGATCAAACAAAAGAATGATTTGCTTGAAATGCTAGCGTCAATTGATGGTTTGACGGAGATCCCCAATCGTCGCTATTTAGATGAAAATCTTTCGCGAGAATGGCGCCGAAGTCGCCGTGCAGGTACGCCATTATCGGTGTTATTAATGGATATAGATCACTTCAAACGTTATAACGATTGTTATGGTCATCGTGCTGGGGATGATTGTCTCAAGCGAGTGGCACATGCGTTAGTTACTGCATGTGAACGTGGTAGTGACTTTGTTGCTCGCTATGGTGGAGAGGAGTTTGCCGCTGTATTACCTAATATCAATCAACAAGAAGCATTGGTGTTTGCTAATAAGCTTAGAAGTGCTGTAAATGCTCTCAAGATACCGCATAAAGCCTCACTTAATGCTGAGCACATTACCATTAGTATCGGTATTGCTACCACTGAGTTTGGCCAAGTGTATGCTGAGCATACCTTGCTTGAAGAAGCTGATCTTGGTTTATATGAGGCGAAAGATACTGGGCGGGACAGAATTGTTGCTCGAGTTATTGCCGCAAGTGGTAAAAGTGAGTCATTACTGTAACTAAAGAGTGAATGTTTGTTCACTCTTTAGTTGATTTGAGCTTAAATAGCGTTAAGAGAATTATAAATACTATCACCCACACCAATTAACTTGTCGTTTTTAAAGACAAGTGGCGTACATTCATCTTTTGTCATTTTTCCGTCAGAGTGGATGCTGTGCGTTGCATAGAATAATACTTGGTATACATCATCTTCTTTTTTTAATAACTCTGTAAATTCAGGGGTTTTTAATTGGCTTAAAACACTCTGATAGCTGGTATCTAACGCTAGTGATGCAATTTTTTCACGATTCGCTTGATGATGTTTTTCCCAGCTTGAATTATTACCGGCCCAATGACTTTCTGCTTCGCCGTCTGATACGGCAATCACGCAGCCGGTTAAAAAAGGAGCTGTTAGTGCGGCAATTAAAAGTACTTTTTTCATTATTTAATCCTGATACTAAATAGTGTTTATTAATTTTTTATTTAGTAGCAAAGAATCTGCCAATATTTTTACTTATTAAAAATCATATGGTTAGTTGTTTTTTGCAAGGTGGAAAACTGTATTTAACCACCTTGCATAGTGTTAAAGGCTAAAATTTAGTTTATTACACCAACCTATTTAAGCTTTCGCCTTGGCTAAATGCACTGATATTTAGGCTCACCTGTTTCACTAAGCGAATAATTGACTCCTCGCTTGCCCATGCTATATGGGGAGTTAAAATTAAGTTGTCGCCACGATAAACGGCTAATGGGTTATTCTCTGCCGCAGGCTCTTTGGTTAATACATCAAATCCAGCTCCTGCTATTTGTTTATTAGTCAATGCCTGCGCTAACTGTGCTTCATTAACAATCCCACCGCGGGCAGTGTTAATTAAAATGGCGCTTGGTTTCATCATTGCCAGCTCTTCGCTGCCAATTAGATCTCGGCTTTCATCCGTTAATGGACAATGAATACTGATAATATCTGCATTCTTTATTGCCTGATAAAACTCCGTGCGGCCTTCTCTTGGCTTATCACCTTTGCGCTCACTGATGATCACATTTGCACCAAACGCCTTTGCAACATCAGCAACGGCTTTGCCAAGCGAGCCATAACCGATAATAGCGAAGGTTTTATCGCCAATATCATTAAAGCTATAATCCAAACGACAGAACATGTCGCTTTGTTGCCAAAGACCTTGTTGACAGTCAGCAATATAGCGGTGGGTGTTACCGAGTAAGTTGGTGATCAACGCAAAAGTATGTTGAACAACTGAAGGCGTTGAGTAGCCCGCAACATTAGTCACAGCAATACCAAACTCTTTAGCGGCTGCTAAATCAACATTGTTAGTGCCAGTTGCAGCTACACAGATAAGCTTCAACTCTGGAAGTTTTGCCAGCGTTTCACGATTAAGCACCACTTTATTGGTGATCAACACCTGAGCTCCGCTACTGTGAGCTAATACTTGTTCAGGGCTAGTTAGCGGATAGCTGGTGAAATTACCAAGCGTTTGAAAAGGCTCAAGTGATGTGCCTGCTAATGTGGCAGTATCGAGAAGGGTAATATTCATGCGCTTTCCTTATTAAATAAAATGATTTTAATGCTTGACCTTGGTGTGTACTCTAAGGTTTATACTAGGCATCAGTTGCTAATACTCTTATTGGAGACACAGGTGAAAATAGGTGAGTTTGCTAATCAATTAGGTGTCTCTACAGATACTCTAAGATACTATGAAAAACATAATTTGTTAACGCCATCGAGTCGAACTGGGGCAGGTTACCGTGATTACGATGAAACCGCATTAAAACAAATGGAGTTTATTTTACGCGCTAAGAATGTTGGTTTTAGTTTGTCAGAGATCAAAGAATTATTGCAAATTAAGTTTAAAAAGCACCAGCACTCATGCCATGAAGTGAAAAATTTAACAATTCAAAAACGTGATTTAGTCGCAAAACGTATTGCTGAATTAACACGCTTTCATAAATCATTATCGATACTGGCTGACAGGTGCTGCGGCGGTGAAGAGCCTGCCGATAATTGTTCGATATTAACCACGTTGGAGGACATAGATGGACTTACTCAATAATTTTTGGCAGCTATTTCTATTATCAGCTCCTTGGCTAATGCTTGGCTTGCTCATTGCTGGGATATTAAATGTGTATTTACCGGCAAATTTCTTAAATACCCATTTAGGTAAAGAAGGTTTTTGGACCACAGTAAAAGCGGCTTTAATTGGCGCACCAATGCCTTTATGTTCGTGTGGTGTTATTCCTGCGGCGATAGGTCTCAGGCGAGCAGGCGCTTCAAAAAGTGCTACGACGGCGTTTTTAGTTTCAACGCCTGAAACAGGGGTTGATTCGGTGTCAGTATCGTATGTGTTATTAGGCCCATTTATGGCGATTATCCGCCCCATAGCCGCAATATGCAGTGCCATTGTGGCAGGTGTGTTAGTAGGGCGTGACACTGATAAGCAGCACCTAGAATTAGAGCCTGAAGTTAAAAGCAGTTGCTGCACCGCGAAAGCAGCAGCGTCAGAAACTAAAGCAAGTTGCTGCGCACCTAAACAGGTAGATCCAGAAATTAAAAGTAGTTGTTGCGCGTCAAAACCGGCAGCGCCTACAGCTGAAACCAGTTGTTGCGATACATCAAGCGTTGCAGCGCCAAGCCAATGGCAAAAGATGCGCCAAGCACTGAGCTTTAGCTGTAACAAGCTATTATCCGATACTATGGTGTGGTTAATGATTGGTTTATTTTTTGCGGCATTAGTACAAACATATGTGCCAGAATCCTTTTTAACACAGTGGGGTAGCGGTATTCTCGCTATGTTAGTGGTGATATTGATCAGTATTCCTATGTATATTTGTGCCACAGCATCGACGCCTATTGCGGCTGGTTTGTTATTGAGTGGGGTATCTCCAGGGGCTGTATTAGTGTTTATGCTTGCAGGACCAGCCACAAATATTGCTACTTTAGGTGTTGTGGCTAATGAGCTTGGTAAACGTGCTGTTGCGGCTTATTTAACTGGCGTCATCGGTGTTGCATTATGCTTTGGTTTTTTAACTGATTATTTAGTAACTGAGTTTGGTTTTGTTGTTACCCCATTATTAGGTGAAGAACATGAAGTGTTGCCACACTGGTTAAGTTTTATTTGCGGAGTAATTTTAATCATACTGATGTTGCGTCTAGTTGCGATAGCATGGCAAAAAAAACGTCAAGTAACTGGTAAGAGCATTGCGTAATTAAGTGTTCTATAAGTACTTTCAAGAGCGCATCTCAGTTTGCACTAAAATGCAATAGTGTGAGTTAGTTCGCATTTTAGTTTGCCTGAGTTATAATCGGGAGCATAATATAAACGGTACGTATTTTACGTGCCGTTTTTTTAACTTTATAGAAGCAGTAATGAGTGAATTAGTGGATAAGTACGCCGATATAAGACCTTACAACGACGACGAAGTAGCTGACTCAGTTGCTCGTTTGATTGCAGATAACGCATTTATTGATGTATTAGCAAAATATAATTTGCCGCGCTTTATATCCTCGGTGCCATTTTTTGCGCGTTTTTTAGTTCGCCGCCAACTACAAAAAAAATGGGGGGCTGTTAACTCTGTTGAACAAGTACAGCAAGAGGTGGCCAAGTATTTAGCATTATTAGTGAAGCGCACTACCTCAGAAGTTACTTTTTCTGGGTTAGAGCAACTGGATCCAAAACAAGCGTATTTATTTATCTCAAATCATCGCGATATCGTACTTGATCCTGCATTAGTGAATTGGGGATTGTTTAGCCATAATATGAAAACAGTGCGTATCGCTATAGGCGATAACCTACTGCAGATCCCTTATATTACGGAGTTAATGCGTCTTAATAAGAGTTTTATTGTTAAGCGCTCAGCTAAAGCACCTAAAGAGATGCTCAAAGCATTATCACAACTTTCAGCGTATATCTATGATTCACTTGCTGGTGGTCATTCTATTTGGATTGCGCAAAAAGAAGGTCGTGCAAAAGATGGTTTTGATCAAACCGATCCAGCGTTACTGAAAATGTTGCAATTAAATGGCCGCAAACAAAAGAAAGAGTTTTCTGAATACGTACGTGAGCTAAAAATTGTGCCGGTATCAATTTCTTATCAATATGAGCCGTGTGCAATTGCGAAAGCGAAGGAGTTGTACCATAGGCAACATCATGGTCAGTATGTAAAATCGGCCGGTGAAGATATTGCCAGTATTGTTGAAGGCTTTAGTGCCGCCAAAGGACATGTTCATTTAGCGTTTGGCCAGCCAATTGAAACAGGCTGTGAGTCGCCTGAACAGTTAGCAAAAACCATCGATGAACAAATCATTGACTCATTCTTTTTACACCCGGGTAATTATATTGCCGGTGGTTGTAAGCAAGCTGTCATTGATAAAGCAGACGCACAGTCATTTGAGCAACGCATGGCGCATGTCCCGGATGAGTTAAAGCCCTTGGTGTTAGCTATGTATGCAAAGCCTTTTCATCGTAAAGCTGAATACAACAGTAAAGAACACGAACAATAAAATTAACCAAGGTTCAGGTTCAATAGATTTAAAACCGTCATTAAGTTACGGTTTTTTTTCGTTTAAAAAACGGGCTATACTCAAAACACGCTTTATTGACTGATGCTGGCTATGCAACAAATTGAAATTTTTGAAATTCCAAGCCCTTGCAAAGGCATTTGTGAGGTGAATAACCGCGGCTATTGCAAAGGCTGCTATCGCAGCCGCGAAGAACGGTTTGGCTGGAATTCATTTTCAAATGTTGAAAAAAAACATGTCATCAGTTTATGCCAACAGCGCTATAAGCGTTACTTACAAAAACGCAGAGCGCTTACTGAACAAGCCGCTTCACCTAAGCAGGAAGATTTTGGTTTCTAATCAAGATTATATTTAGCTTTGAGCAATCTGATGGTGCCGTTTTCATTTAGTTTATGCAGTTGTTCTTCGAGTTTAGGTATTAACGCACGATGGCGAGAATGCAAAAAGTGAAAGCTTTGGATCGGCGCAAGTAGCTCAATTTGAAATTTATTAACATCAAACTGAGGGTGCTTCGTCGATAATAAAAAATCGAGCAGTAATACCCCTTGTACTTTTTGTTGAGTGAGTAGATTGAGCTGTGCAGTAACACTTTTCACTTTAATTATATCCCCCATAAATGGGTGCTCGTCTAAGTAATTTTGTGCTGCAGGGTAGCCAACTTGAATGGCGATACTGTTAATTTGTTCAAATGTACATTGCTGGCAGTTTTTTAAAAGTACTAGATTAAATTCAAACAGTGGGAAGTTTACTGCATGTAAGTTTGTGTATTGTTGGCTGATTGTTGAAACGCGCCCTAATTGACCATCAAGAGTACCATTATTGGCAGCAGATAAAGCGCTTTGGTGGTTAAAGTCAATAATATGTACTTCATAACCAAGTTCGTTATAAGCAAGGGTCATTAACTCAATAACATAGCTGGCTTGCGGCGTGTCTGCCGGGCGATTAAATAGCATATGTTGGTTTTTTGCAACACTACCAAATGGTGCAAGCAAACTGCATACTATGATGTATTGGAAGAAATATTTAATCACATCGTTTCCATATTGGGACGAAAAACGCCTTCAATCTACGTTTAAAAGCTAAAAAGCGCAAGTTTAGCCGAGACTCTTTTATTTATACCCACCCCCCTGGATGCAGAATTCTGCGTTTCACAGGGCTTAATATCAAGGCGTAACTTTGCATCTTGCCTAAATTGCCTTTTATTCCAACAGCGCTCGCATCTTAAGGTGGTTTGGGTATAGTTGTTTGTTATAATTTAGGTATTAATATGAACAGTGATAGCAGGTAATTTATGTCGTTTAATTTATGTTTACTGCCGCGTGAGCAAAAATATCAAATACAGCTCGATTACGAGGCGTCATTTTGGGCTTATCAAATAAAGCGCGGTAAGACTACTCGTGAGCAAATATATAATACTATTCATAACCGTCCGGTTGCAGAGCAAATGTTTTTAAAACAACAGTTTGAACAGTATTTAGCAACGATGCAAAGTTGATGGGCACACTACGTTTTGAGCGTTTAGAGGCGATTAAAACCCCCTTAGTTAATAAGTTTTACAGTCAATATAATGCCCGTGGCCGAGCAACCAAAGGTGATCAAGTATGGGTTGCCTACCATGACTTGATTATTGTCGCTGCATGTCGAATTCAACATCGTGACGGTTATTTATTCTTATCAACTGTGCTGGTTGCACCAAATAGACGTCGTCAAGGGCTCGCAAAGCAACTACTAAAGCATGTCTTGTCTAATCAAAATTCACTCGTTTATACGTTTGCTTACGTAGAATTAGCTGATTTTTATCAATCAATAGGCTTTAACTTTGTGCTAACATTACCAACACCTTTGGATACATTGTTTGCTGTTTATCAACAACGCAAAATAGTGGCCATGCAGTATTAATTTGTTCAACAAAGATGTGGAAATTTAAATGGCTAAATGGTTTAAGGCTTGTATTTTATGTTGGTTAGCCGCCTGTGTAGTTGCTAGCCAATTTGCTTTAGCACAGGTAAAACGTTTATCGCCTAGTGAAGGTTTGTCACAAAGCTATGTAAGTAACATGCTAATTGATAACAGTGGTTATTTATGGCTCGCGACAGAAGGTGGCTTGAATCGTTACGACGGCTATCAAGTTGTGCACATAGCGGGGCCTAATGGCGAGTTAGATGAAGCGATGATTGATGTTCTTTATCAAGATCCCGCAGGTTATATTTGGATTGCTTCATTAGTTGCTGGGCTGTTTCGTTATGATCCAAGTACTGATAGTTATCAACAGTTTTTATCAAAACCTATAAGTGAAGAGCAAGTCTTAAGTCAGTCTGTATTTACTATGCTCGCAACCGATGACAAGTCATTATGGATAGGTCGAGGCTGGGACTTTGCTCGTCTTGATTTAGCCACGGGGCAAATTGAAACAATCTTTGAACTACCCGGAGAACGCGATCGTGGCACAGTGATCCGGAATTTATTGCATTATAAAGATTATATTTTTATTGCTGCCAGTAGCGGCGCTTATGTTTATCATATTCCTACTGGGCAATATCGAAAGTTAGAGCACTTAAGTAAAGAGCCTGAGCATGCCTATCAAAATTATGTAAAGTCACTAGCCATTGGCGAAAATGAACAATTGTATGTGGGGGCAGTACGCGGCTTGTATCAAGTTGATATTAGTGATTTACCTACTATGTTTGAACGCCCAGATATCCCTTTTAAAAATAAAACTATTCTTGCCGATCTTAATGTTTGGAAAATAATTAATGAACATAGCACTCTTGAACTAGGTACAGATAAGGGCTTATTCAAATTAAATTTAACTACTGGCGAGCTCATTAAAAACAAAAGGTTAGAAGAAAGTAAATACTCACTGGTGGATCCAAGTATTATCGATATAGTTAAAGATAGAAATGGTGCTATGTGGGCTGCCACAAAAAGTGATGGGGCATTTTACTTACCTTATGACAATTACCATTTTGAAAATATGAATGCCAGTATGCTTTCAGGTGATGGGTTGTCACATCCTTCTATTTGGGGAATAACCGAGTTTGAAAACAAGCTCTGGTTAGCGACCCATAATGGCTTAACTGCGGTTGATTTAAAAACTAACCAAAGTCAGGTATTTTTAAAAGACTATCAAGCAGATTTATTTACTACCGCATTTAATATTTACAAAATCACTCCCTACAAAAATAGACTGTGGTTATATACTAATCGCGGCATATTCAGTTTTGATCCACAGAGCCACGAAATTTTTCCTGCTAAAACGGCCGATCCTAGTCAACAACATCTGATCACTGGCAAGGTGCATGGTTCTATCTTAATGCCTACTGGAGACTTATTTTATGTTCATTCCGATCATGGCATGTTTGTTTATAATGTTGATAGTCAAACAATAACCTCTTTAGGTGGTGAGTTTGAAAGTTTTGAGCCGTTTTTGAGTTATGGTTTCTTTCCGCCATTATCTACCAAACCTGAATCACCGCTGTTTTTTAATGCTGGGGTATTATATCAGGTTGATCCAAATACGTTTGCTTTGACAAAAATTTATACCGTTCCTGAGCAGCATGAAAACCTTGCTGTGAACGTGATGTCTTATGTTGTTGATAATAATAATGTGCTGTGGATCAGCTTATCTAACTTTGGCTTGATTGGCCTCGATGCAACGACCTACCAGTTACTTTATACCATCGACTTAGATAAAAATAAGCTCGGTACTTTAATGTACGACATGGTATTAGATGAGATGGGCATGATTTGGATGAGTAGTCATAAAGGTATTTGGCGACTAAACCCTGAGAATAAGCACTTTCAACAATTTACGACTTCAGAAGGCTTGGCCTCTACAGAGTTTAACAGTGGTGCAGTTACGCGTTTAAAAACCGGACAAATAGTGTATGGCACATTAAAGGGGTTTACGTACTTTTACCCAAATGAAAATCACCCAAAGCATGGCTTAATTGATCACGTTAATATCACCAGTATTGATTTAATGTCGCGTGAATTGTCGACTGATCTCAAACAACCGATCAAAAAAATTGTTTTAGAACATGATGATATTGGTCTTGAAGTGGCTTTTTCGGCGATGGCATTTAACTATCAAGAACGTATTATTTACGAATACCAACTCTCAGATGGGCAGAAGTCTTATACTCGTAATAATAATCGAGTGCTGTTTCCAAAATTAAATCCCGGTCGATATCAATTAAAAGTTTGGGCGACAGATCCAATGACTGGAGATTACACTGCACCGGCCGTGCTGGATATTGTGGTTAAGTATCCACTATGGCGAGCACCTCAATTTATGGTGCTCTATGCGGTAGTGTTTTTTGTCTTAATTGCCAGTTGGGTTATGCGTCGTAACCGGATCCAGCAGCTATTGCTTGCAGCTCATAGAGAAAGTCAAGAAAGTGAAGCGCGCTTAAAGCTAGCCTTAGAGGGGAGTCGTTCAGGGGTATGGGACTGGCATTCCAGCAGTCCAATCATTTATCAACCACGGCTTAAAAATGAACTCGGCTATGATGTTGAATCGGTTAATTTGGATGATTATTTAGCTAAAATTCATCCTAAAGATAAACAAAATTTTCGTATCGAGTGGTTAGAGTTTTTATCAACAGAAAAGGGGTACTTTAATTGTACTTATCGACTACGTCATAAGTCAGGGCATTGGCGTTGGTATAAAGATTTTGGCAAAGTCGTTGCCTGGCAAGGTACTACACCGGATAAAGTAGCTGGCACTTACACTAATATGACACGTGAATTAGTGTTTGAAGAGCGTGCGCGCTTATTTGGTGCTGCATTTGAGCAAACCCGCGACTGGGTATTTATTTTAGATAAAAGTTTACGAATTTTAGCGACCAACAAAGCATTACAAAGTGCATTTGATTTCCCGGTTGAGTATCGTTCTAGTTGCTCATTACATTTAGGGCTAAGCCGCAGTGTTCGCGTTAATTACTTACGGGTTATGAAAGAATTACAAGTCGGTGAGCATTTTTCTGCTGAAGATACCGTATATCTTGCCAATGGCGAGCCGCGCCATGTGTTGATCAAGGTGAGTGCCGTTGCTGATTCTGAGCAACGCTTAGAAAGTTACGTTGTGATTTTAACTGATATAAATGCGCAAAAGCTGGCAGAGAATGAATTGTTTGTATTAGCAAATTACGACAGCTTAACCGGCTTACCAAATCGCACTTTATTTAATGACCGAGTTGAGCATGCGCTTGAGCAAGCCAAAGCCCAAAATACAAAAGCTGCACTGCTTAATATTAATATTAAGCGCTTTAAATATTTTAATGACTCGCTAGGGCATGAAGCTGCTGATGAGATCATAAAAGCAGTGGCTCTAAGGTTGAAATCGCGTTTGCAAGCCAAAGATAGTGTTGCTCGTTTCAGTGGCGACGAATTTATGCTGCTAGTCGAAGGTATTCAACAAATCGAAGAGGTGGTTTTATTATGTGTTAAATTGATGGCTAGTATGAATGACAATATTATCATTCATGATCAGGCCATTAGTATCAGTTTAAGCATTGGTGTTGCTATGGCTCCCGATGATGCGCTCAATGCGAAGGATTTAATAAAAGCCGCTGATATAGCACTTTATCATTCTAAAAAGAGCTTGGAAGGCTGTTATCAATTTTACAAGCAAGAAATGAATCAACATGTGCAGCGCGCCTTACACTTGGAATCGCAATTAACCCAAGCTTATCAGAACTGCGAATTTTGTAATCATTACCAAGTCATTGTTAATGCTAAAACTCACCAAGCCGATGGGCTTGAAGTATTGCTGCGTTGGCCGGAAAACACCACTTATAAACCACAAGAGTTTGCACTTGCGGCAGAGAGTGTTGGTTTGATCACCAAGATTATGCTGCAAACCTTGGCTAGAGCATTGATAGAGCTGAAACAGTGGCAACAGCAAAGACCTGACTTATATGTATCTATTAATCTTTCGGCATTGGATTTTGAATATAAATCGTTAGTTGAAGAGATCCGCACAGCATTGGTCTCTGCAGATGTGTCGGCCAGCTCAGTGGTGTTTGAAATTACAGAGTCCGTGTTGATGCATGATTCTTCACAAGCTCTTGCGAGTATGTCGAAATTGAAGCAGTTAGGTTGTCGTTTATATATGGATGATTTTGGTACTGGCTATGCGTCTTTAACATATTTAAAGCGTTTTCCTATCGATGTGCTAAAAATTGACCGTAGTTTTGTGACTGATATTGGTATAGATAGCGATGATGAAGCGATTATTGAGTCAACGCTGGCATTAGCAAAAAGCTTAGGTAAAGAATGTGTTGCTGAAGGGGTTGAAACGGCGCAACAGCTGACCTTTTTACGCAACTTAGGCTGTAATTTATTTCAAGGATACTTGTTTAGTAAACCAATTCCAGGTGATGATGTAAGTGCATTATTAAGCAAAGATTGGCGTTCATTGTTTAACGAAGAGTAATAACCTTGTTGAGAACCAACACCATAATCTAATTAATTGTGGTGTTGGCGACAAAGCTTGAACTAAAGCTTTGCTAGTCTTGGCGTTCACCACAGTGACGGCAATAAAGATTTTTAGTACGTGCACTTAGTTGAGATTTAATTGCTTTATTTGCTTCTTGTTTACTCAGGCCAAGCTTACAACGTAAGTGTTCTAAATGCTCTAGCTGATCATCATCTAGCTTACCGTCATGAAGGCATTCATGCACGGCATCACAAAAAAGTACGCGACGTTTGCGTAACTGCTCTGAGAAACTTGAAGCAAGTAAACCTGTCGGAATAGCCACCATCCCCATACTGAGTAGTGTTATTACACCGCCAAAAATACGGCCTAATGGTGTTACGGGCACAACATCGCCGTAGCCTACCGTTGTTAGGGTTGCCATTGCCCACCACATTGCCGCAGGAATGGAGCCAAACTTATCTGGCTGAACATCATGTTCAATTAAATAAATGCCACAAGAGGCTAAAATGAGCACCACAGCCATGATAAAAAATGCAGCGATAAGTGAACCACTTTCTTCTCGGAATGATTGCAATAGTAGCTGCATAGCCCGTGAGTAGCGGGTCAGTTTAAAGATCCTGAGCAGCCTAAATACCCTTAAGAAACGTAAATCAAACGTGATAAACATCATCAGTAGTGTTGGTAAAATAGCTAGTAAATCTATGATAGCGAGCGGGGAAATTAAGTACTTTAAGCGGCGTTTAAAGTCACTGCACTCTAAGCTTTTGTATTCTACGCGGTCAACGCATGACCAAAAACGTAATAAATATTCGACAGCAAATATACTCACCGAGCCGATCTCGAGTATTAAAAATGCCTGTTTATAGTGATGAGCTAGAGTAACGACAGATTCAAGGACAATCGCAATCACATTAACCATTATCAGCGTTATTAAAAATATGTCGATGATGTGGCCGATTTGGCGATATTCACCATTGCCCTCGAGTAGTAAAGCTGTGCGTTGTCGTAAGTTTTTCAAGTTCTTATCCGTGTTTATTTATTGAGATTAAGTACCATGTTAATGCTGCCTTCTTCAAAATCACGACTGATCTTAAAACCTAACTTACGGGCTAATTCAATCATACCGGTGTTTTCTGGTAGGGTGATACCTTCAATAAATTGTACCCCTTGGCTGCGGCAATACTCAATGGCTGCTCGCATTAACAAACCACCTAAGCCAAGCCCTTGGCAGTTTGAACGTACCACAATAGCAAATTCGGCATGGAGTTTGTCAGGATCCATTAATACCCGAGAGACACCAAGCGTTGCGTTGTCTTGCGTGATAATAAAGGCCATTTCACGATCGTAATCAATCTGCGTCATTTTCGCGAGTTGATCATGGTTAAATTGTGGCAACTCACCAAAGAAACGTTTGTAGCGATCTTCTTTTGTAAGTGATTGATCAAACTCTTGATGGGCTTGTTCATCTTCAGGTTTTATGGGTCGCAGTGTCGCTTGAGTATTATTTTTGAGCGTTACTTGCTTAACCAATTCAATTGGATAAGGGCGGATTGATAAGCGCTTACGGTGCGACTGTATTTGGTAGCGGCTTAAAGTCATGGTGGCATCGAGGACTAAGAATTGTCCGTTACTGGCTAAAATCGGGTTTAGCTCTACAGAAGTGATATCAGGTTGATCAATCACTAACTGCGAAATACGGGTCAGTAGCGCACAGAGGCGATACTTATCGACTTTTTCTGGTAGTACTCGGTCTTTGAGTACGCCTTTATCATGAGCTGCGGCAATTAAGTATTTTGCTAAGTTCATATTTAATGGCGGCAAAGCGACCGCTGCTTGAGCAAATTCAAGGCCAGTGCCGGCTTCCCCAAGTAAAATAACCGGGCCAAAATTTGGCTCTGTTTTGATGGCGATACGCAGTTCATTTGCGCCTGCACGGGGGGCCATTTTTTGTAATGAAAAACCTTCAATGATGGCGTCGGGATAGGTGTTTTTAATCCGTAACAGCATTGCAAAGGCGGTTTGCTCAACTTCTTGGGCATCATTTAGGTTAAGCACTACGCCACCGACTTCAGATTTAGATGGGATGCTAGGGCTTATCAGTTTCAGTGCAACAGGAAAACCTAACTCGATAGCTTGCTCTTTCGCTTCTGTTGGTGTGTATGCTACTTCAGTTTGAATACATTCAACTCCGTAGTGAGCCAGTATTTGACTCGCTTGATGGGTTGATAAGTAGCTTTGCTGCTCTGCTAAAAATTCATTAACGATGGCTTTTGCGGCTTGTTTATTAATTTTTGCATCGTCTGTATTTGATTCCGGAGTTTGTGTAAGGTGTTTTTGGTTGCGGCGATAACTGACTAAGTGCATAAAGGCACGAACGGCGCCCTCTGGTGTGCGATAAGTCGGAATACCGTAGTTACTACACAAGCGACGTGCAGCATAGGCGGCATCTTCACCCATAAAGTTTGTGATCACATAAGGACGTGCCATTTTCGGTAGCTTATTGAGCGTCTGTGCAATGATCAACGCATAATCTTCGCTAGGTGCCAGTGCTGATGGCGTGTGAATGATCAGTAAGTTCTTCACTTCTTTTGCGTGCAGTAAAATTTCTAGCGCTTGCTGGTAGCGCGCGGGGGCTGAATCACCAAAAATATCCACCGGGTTAGAGGTCATATCTGACTGTGGGATCACCTTGTTTAACGCGCAGCGTGTTTCTTCGCTTAGTTGCGTAAGCTTGCCGGAACTTTGCAATAGGCTATCAACGGCCATAACACCAGGACCGCCGCCATTGGTTAAAATAGTTAGTTGCTCTACTTTTAATAGCTTAGGGTGCATGGCAAGGGTTTGTGTGGCAGCGAACAGCTCTGTGAGATCATTTACTCGTAGCATACCAGCGCGTTGAAATAGCGCATCATACACGGCATCTGAACTTTGTTTTCCGCCGGTGTGAATTTCTGCCGCGAGTGCTCCTGCGGCTGTTTTGCCGGTTTTAATGGCGATCACTGGTTTACTAAACGCGGCAGCGCGAGCGGCGGAAATAAAGTTACGTATGTTTTCGATATTATCAATATAGAGCAAAATAGCTTTAGTTTTGGCATCGCGACCTAGAAAGTCTAACAACTCAGCAAAATCAATATCTAAACAATCTCCCATAGATACAAAATAAGAAAAACCAATTTCTTTATTTTTAGCCCAATCTAAAATGGTTGAACATACCGCTGCTGATTGCGATACAAAGGCTATTTTTCCTTCGCTGGCAACAGTGTGAGAAAAGCTCGCATTAAGGCCAATATGGGGGATCAGTAAACCCAAACAATTGGGGCCTAGTAGTGATACTTTGGCTTTTTTGGCTGCATCTTGCAGTGCTATTTTTTGTTCATAATTAAGTCCTGCCGCGATCACTACGGCATTTTTACAACCAAATTCACCTAATTCAGCAATAATTGTCTGCAATGTGTGCTTGTTTGTGCAGATCACCGCAAGGTCGGGAACTTTCGGTAGGGAAGCAATTGATGGGTAGGCTAGTACGCCATGTACGGCGCTGTGTGTTGGGCTTACTGGCATTATCGGGCCGTTAAATCCGCCTTGTAATAAGTTACGCATTACCACAAACCCTGCCCGAGAAACATTATTAGAGGCACCAATTACGGCAACTGATGTAGGGTTAAAAAACTGACTAATGCGTTTTACACTCATGGCCTATCCTTGCTGGTTGTATGTTTTCTTGCGAGGTGATGCAAGAGAATCTTTTTGCTAACGACACTCGCATCTTGAGGTGGTTTGGGTATATGCTCAATGTAACCTGTTTAGGTCAATTTTTCGAGTCTATATACCCATAAATTAATGATTAATATCAAAGGAACGTAAATGAATAAGCCAAATGGATATTACCAATTACTTGGCGCTGCCGTATTAAGCATCGCTATTTTAGGTTGTGGTTGGATTTTAAAATCAGCGGCACTTGATGTAAAAAATATGGAGCGCACCGTTGAAGTTAAAGGACTTGCTGAGCGTGAAGTTGTAGCTGATACCGTTATCTGGCCTGTGCAATTTAGTGATGCAGATAATAATTTAGAAAAGCTGGTTGAGCGGGTTGAGCAAAAAAGCACTGCCGTAGTCGCCTTTTTGAAGCTACATGGTTTTGATGATCAAGAAATAAGCTTGAGTAAACAATCAATCGTTGATAAACAAGCGCGCGAATATGGCGCTGAGAATCAGCAATTTCGTTATATTGCCCGTGCTAATATCACTGTGTATTCACAGCAACCTGATAAAGTACAAAATGCTTTAACAAAGGTGGGGCAGTTGGCAAAGCAAGGTATTGCAATTGTACAAGATAATTATGAAACCCGAGTTGAATACATGTTTACTGGCTTAAATGATATCAAGCCAGAAATGGTGCAAGAGGCCACTGAGAAAGCCCGTGAAGTTGCTCTTAAGTTTGCCAAAGATTCACAATCTAAGCTTGGTAAAATCCGCACTGCAAGACAAGGGCAATTCAGTATTATTGACAGAGATTCAAACACCCCACAAATAAAAAAAGTACGAGTTGTAACCAGTGTAGAATATTACTTGTCAGATTAATTTCATTTATTTTGTACAAGGTAGCGCTCAACTTGCGCTGTTTTACAGCGTAAGTAAGCACCGCAGAGGAGTATTTTATCTTCGCTGAGTTGCCCAGTTATTGAATGGCTTAATGTGAGTAATGCTTTTAAGAAAGCGGCGGTATTTATATTGCCTTTATTTTGTTTTAGCTCAACTTCCATTAATGCTAATAACGCTGAAAATTCATGTTTAGGTAAAGAGTGCTGATTAGGATTACTTGCTATATAGCTTGCAACTGGGGTGAGCCCTACATTATTAATTTGTGCTAATGCTTGCAGTAAATTTTCGTTACTTTCAAAGAGCATCAATGAACGAACATAATTAAACGGTAATTTAGTATTATCAGATTCGCTGAATAAGCTGTGTAAGACATTTTTTTGCTGTTGGTTTTGCTGCGTAAAACCATGATTAAACTTTAACCCCGGAGTAAAAAAGCTTAGCTGATCGATGTTATTTAACTGGTTTATCATGGCAGTTGGTAGTGAGTGTTGGGTTAGTATCCGTGTGGCAATATTTTGTAAGTAAGCATATTTTACGCTCATTCGTTGGGCGCTTTCATACAAATGCAGTAATTGCAGCGTTTGCTGTGTGTCAGATAAGCGCACAAATGAATCAACAATGGCTGGTAACTGATGCTGTTGCATTTGTTGGTTTAGTTGGTTAATACAGGCGTCCATTGTTGCTCTCTTATTCGTTTTATCAATCTATCCTAGCCTAACGCCTTCACTGGTCAAGTGTTTCTCAATAATATGGGCAATAAAAAAGGCCGCGAGTGCGACCTTTGAATTTGTTATATAGCCGAGCTGGTTACATGGCTAATTTACTTTCAACCCATTGATCAACAAAGCTCTCAAGTACGTTAAGTGGCACTGCGCCATTTTTAAGTACAACATCGTGGAATTGGCGAATATCAAACTTATCACCAAGTTTCACTTTCGCAGCTTCTCTTAGTTCTAAAATCTTCAGCATGCCCACTTTATAAGCCGTTGCTTGCGAAGGCATTACAATGTGACGTTCCACCATTTTAACGCCGTCTGACGTGGCATTTGGTGTGTTATTTACGTAGTAATCAATACCTTGTTGACGAGTCCACTTCATTTCGTGGATACCGGTATCTACAACTAAGCGACATGCGCGCCATAGCTCCATTGATAAGCGACCAAAGTCAGAATAAGGGTCTTCATATAAGCCCATTTCTTTTGGTAGTAATTCAGAGTATAAACCCCAGCCTTCAATGTAGGCAGTGTAACCACCAAATTTACGGAACTTAGGTACGCCTTCAAGCTCTTGCGAAATGGCAATTTGCATGTGGTGACCCGGAATACCTTCGTGGTAAGCCAGCGCTTCCATTTGGTAAGTTGGCATTGCTTCCATATCATAAAGGTTGGCGTAGTAAATACCTGGGCGCGAGCCATCCGGTGCAGGCTGTTGATAAAATGCTTTACCTGCTGCTTTTTCACGGAATGCTTCGACACGCTTCACAACCATGTCTGCTTTTGGCTTTACAATGAATAGTTCGTCTAAGCGTGATTTCATGTTGTCGATCAGTGCAGTCGCTTCATCGAGGTATTGCTGCTTACCGGCTTCAGTATTTGGTAAGTAAAACTGCTTATCGGTTTTCATAAACTGCATAAACGCTTTTAAATCGCCTTTAAAGCCGACTTTTTCTTTGATCTCGCGCATTTCATCATGAATACGTGAAACCTCAGCTAAACCAATGCTGTGAATTTCTTTCGCGGTTAAATCTGTGGTGGTAGTACGCGCTAAGGCATTATTATAAAACGCTTCGCCGTCAGGGAACTTCCAGGCACCATCGCGATCATCAGCACGCTTTTCAAGCTGCGCTAAATAATTAATTAGCTTAGAATAAGATGGCTTAACAGCGGCTTTTAGGGCTTTTTCAGCGTCTGTGATTAGCGCGTCTTTATCAGCTTGAGCGATTTCAAGAGCTGTAACTTTACGTTTAAAGTCAGCTAGTAAAGTTGAGTCTTCACCCGCTTCAAACGGCGCACCGTGAATGATATTTTTGCTTGAATCAATCACATGTGGGAACACAAACTTCGGGGCGATAATGCCTTTATCAGCACGTACATCTAAGTCTTTGATCAATTGATCTATTACGGTTGTTACACCATTTAAACGTGAGATATACGCTTTTGCATCAGCCACATCAGTAATTTGATGTTGGTTGATTAAAAATGCTGGGATCATCGAGTGAGTACCAAACATTTGGTTTACAGGGTAGTTGTGGTAACGCCATTTAAAGTCGGCAATGCTTTCTTCAAGCTCTTGTTTTTTTAGGTCATAACTTACTTTTGTGGTGTCATCTAGCAAGTCACGGTTAATCGCATTTAGGGCAACTAAATCATCTTTGGTTTGTTGATGATCTTTTTGCACGCGAGCTTCGCTGCCGTCATCCCATTTGTCATAATCTTTTTTGATACCCATATAAGTTTGGTAAACCGGGCTGCTCATTACATCGCGGTTGAAGGTATCTTCGAAAAATGCATTGGCTTTGTCTATTTCACTTTGCACAGGCTGTGATTGTACAATGGGTGTGCTTGATTGCTCAGGTGTTTGCTGGCAACCACCTAGCAGTGCAATACTCACTGCGGCGGCGATAAAGGTAAGTTTACGCATGTTTTCCCTTTTGTTGTTAGAAACCATTACAGGTTATTAGTTATTATTAAAATGAAGTAATCACCAGAGGTAATTACACAAATAATTCTAGCAGGTCGTTTAAAAAACGATGACCTTTTTGGCTTACTTGCCAATGGTTATCCGTTTGTATGAGCAACCCCTTTACTACTGCTTGTTGTAGTGCCTTGGCTTGGCTTTGCAGTGGTAATTGCGTTAATGCAGTAAAGTCATTGATTGGGCATGGTTCAAATAACCGCAAGCGATTCATAAAAAATTCAAACGGTAAGTCTTGTTGTTCAACTCGCCATTGTTTAAATAAATAAGGCTTCGCTAGATCCATATATCCGCGTGGATGCTTTACTTTTTCAGTTCGGGTAATGATGCCTGTTTTAGCGTCAGTTACCTTAGCATGGGCACCACAGCCTATGCCTAAATAGTCGCCGAAGCGCCAATAATTTAGGTTGTGTTGGCATTGGTAACCTGGTTTTGCGTAGCCTGATATTTCATATTGCTGGTAGCCTGCTGCTGCAAGCAGTGCTTGGCCTTGCTCCTGAATATCCCACAAAATGTCATCCGCTGGCAAAGTCGGTGGCTTAGAAGCAAATTGGGTATTGGCTTCAATTGTCAGTTGATACCACGAGATATGAGGCGGATTTAAGGCTATCACTTTTTTCAAATCACTCAGCGCATCATCTAATGATTGGCCAGGCAAGCCGTGCATCAAATCAAGGTTAAAGCTCGTTAGGCCCGCGTCATGGGCTTGCTGTGCGGCATAGGTTGCTTCATCTGCACCGTGAATTCGTCCTAATGCTTTGAGCTTATCGTTTTGCATGCTTTGCACACCGATTGAGATACGATTAATTCCCGCTGCGACGTATTCTTTAAAACGGCCAGTTTCCACGGTGCCGGGGTTGGCCTCTAAGGTAATTTCGCAGTGTTCACTCAGGCCAATTAATTGCTCAACAGCGCTTAGCAATGTTACATAGGCATCACCTGTTAATAGACTAGGTGTGCCGCCACCAATAAATATGGAGTGAATTTTTCGCCCTTGCACTAAGTGTAAGTCGGTTTTTAAATCATCAATGAGATGTTGTACATATTCCTTTTCAGGAATATCGCCTTTTTGACCGTGACTATTAAAGTCACAATAAGGGCATTTTTGCACGCACCAAGGCACGTGCACGTATAAGCTTAACGGTGGTAAATTCACAGGCCGCCTTTGAGCTTAAGCTCAGTTAGTAAGCGCTGTAATGCTGTGCCACGATGGCTAACAGCATTTTTTTGTTCTTTAGTCAGCTGAGCGCTGGTGCACTTAAGTTCTGGAACATAAAATACGGGATCATAACCAAAGCCACCTTGACCGTCTTGGCTTTGTGTTATCTGACCTTCCCAGCTCGCACTGCAAATTAGTGGAGTAGGATCATCGGCGTGGCGCATTAATACTAATACACACCAAAATCGTGCGCTGCGGTTAGGGTTATCAGCAAGTTCGTTTAATAGTTTATCTATATTATCTTGATCGCTGGCTTGTTCCCCTGCAAAACGTGCAGAGTAAACTCCCGGTGCACCGTTTAACCCATCTACCTCTAAACCAGAGTCATCGGCTATGGCTGGTAAGCCGGTTACTTTTGCTGCATGGCGGGCTTTAATAATGGCATTTTCAACAAAGGTGGTGCCAGTTTCGGCGACTGCTGACACGTTAAAATCGCTTTGTGGTACGACGTTTATTTCAAGCGGGCTTAGCATCTGTGCTAATTCATTGACCTTTCCTTGGTTACCTGTGGCTAAAACTAAGGTTTTTTTCATGGTTTAATCTACATAAAATTTTTGCTGGAATTGCAGCTTTTGAAATTGGTTAGCTTGTTGTATTTCAACTTCAAAGCGAAGAATTTCTTCATTGGTAAAATCAACTTGTGCAAGATAGTAAATCGAGTCGCCTTCAATGACTTCTTTAAAATCTAAGGTTTGTTTATTGCCGAGTAAATTTCTAGCTGTACCTTTAAGAGTGGCTGTTTGCGCTGTTGCATCGGCATTATTTTTCAAAATTGAAATATTAATAATCCCTTTGTAACCACTACGCTCTAGACCGTAAGCTTTGGCTATTTGTGGTTGAACAAACGTAGATGGGAAAGCAATATAGTGCACTTGCCATGGGCCAAGCTCTTTATATTGCGCACCTTGCATTTTCTCACTGTGAGCGCTAAATGTAATACCAGCTAATGCAAAGAATAAAATACTCACTATTTTTTTCATAGGAAGCTCTTAAGTAAGAGGCCTAAATTTATAGGCCTCGGTGTGAAGAATGAGATTAACGGATTAAATCCATAAACAAAAATTGGGCAAATTGTAGTGCAATAATTAGCACTAAAATTGATAAATCTAAACCACCAAGTGGCGGTAATACTTTACGAATAGGTCTAAGCATTGGCTCTGTTAATTGGTGGAAAACAGCTTCGATAGGGTTATTGCCTTGGCTAACCCAGCTCAATAAGGCGCGGATAACTAACACCCAAAACAGCAAGTTTAGACCTTCTTTAACTACTGTTACTAGGGCATTAAAGAGTACAAAGCCCACCTCCCAAGTTGCGCCCACTAAAAAGATCAACGCAGTAATTTTTGCCGCAGCGACAATGAACGCCAGCAATAATGAGGCTAAGTCTAAGCCACCTAAACCTGGAATAATTTTACGCAGAGGGTTTACAGCAAATGAAGTCGCTTTAACTACAAACTGACTCAACGGATTGTAAAAGTCAGCTTTAGCGGCTTGTAACCAAAAGCGCAGCAATACGACCATTAAAAATAGATCGAATAATGTGCTTATTAAAAATTGCATGGCGTTCATAACGTACCTTAATTAAAAAACCTTAAACATTAAATTGGGCTAAGCGCTTTTAAAGCTCTTGCTCCATTTGTTCTGCACGGGCGATACAGGCATCCATTGCATCAGCGACGGTGCCAGTTAGCCCTTGCGCTTTTAGATGCTCAACTGCAGCGTGTGTGGTGCCGCCTTTTGAGGTCACATTAGCGCGTAACTGTGAAATACTGATTTCAGGTTGCGATACCGCCATTTCGGCTGCGCCTAGTGCAGTTTGCTGCACTAAGCGACGTGCATCTTCATCACTAAAGCCCAACGCTTTGGCTTTTTCTTCGATAGCTTCCATAAATAAGAAAAAGTACGCAGGAGACGAACCCGTTACGGCAATAATATCGTTAATTTGAGATTCTTGCTCAACCCACACAGCAATACCCGTACATTCAAATACTTGCTGTACAAACTCGTGCTCTTGCGTAGTTTCGCCTGCGCCAAATAAACCTGATACACCACGACCGAGCAATGATGGTGTGTTTGGCATACAACGGACCATTTTAACGTCTTGACCAAGCATTTCACGTAACCGTTTAACGGTTAAGCCTGCTGCCACAGAGATAAATAGCTTATCGCTAAAGTCGATACCAGAATCTTGAAAAGATTGGCATAAATCGCCCATCATTTGCGGTTTTACAGATAACACAATAACATCGGCATCACGCAGTGCTGCGTTGTTATCTGCGGTGGTTTTAACCCCGAAATCTGCTGCTACCTTAGCGAGTTTTTCTTGGTTACGGTTTGTTGCAATAATATTCGATGCAGCAAAGCCTTTTTTTACCATGCCGCCAATAATGGCGTAGCTCATATTACCTGTGCCTATGAATGCAATTGTTTTATCTGTCATATCTTAGTTATCACCTTAGCTTCGTTGGCCAAAAATATCCGTGCCGATGCGTACCATGGTTGAGCCTGCTGCAATCGCAGCTTCTACATCACCACTCATCCCCATCGATACGGTGTCTATTTGAGGATATTGGGCTTTAAGTCTATCAAAGCAAGCCCGTAATTGCTCAAAATATTGTATTTGTTGCTGCTTGTCGTCTGTTTTTGCTGGAATAGCCATCAGCCCACGTAACTCTAAGTTCGGGCAGTGGTGAATGCATTCAGCTAAGGTATCGAGTTGCGCTGGCTGGCAACCTGACTTAGTCTCTTCTAAACTAATATTCACTTGGATCAGTACTTTTAACGGGGCTTTATCTGTTGGCCTTTGTCTGTTTAAACGTTTTGCTATTTTCTCACGGTCAACACTCTGTACCCAGTCAAAATGTTCAGCCACTGCCGCGGTTTTATTTGATTGAATCGGGCCAATGAAATGCCAAACTATATCGCTATAATTTGCTAGTTGGGTTATTTTATCTACAGCTTCTTGGACGTATGATTCACCAAATTCTCGGTGGCCCTGTTGATAAGCCGCTAAAATAAAATCAGCAGGCTTGGTTTTCGACACAGCCAACAAGCAAACATCACCTTCGTTACGATGATGTTTTTTTGCCGCGAGGGCAATTCTAGCATAGGCGGATTTAAGTCGTTCTGCTATTGTAACCATATAATTATCAGTTAGTTGTGGAGTCATAAATGGATATTACCGAATTATTGGCCTTTAGTGTGCAGCACAAAGCATCCGATTTACACTTATCATCAGGGGTTGCGCCAATGATCCGTGTTGATGGCGATGTGCGACGTATTAATATACCAGCGCTGGAAAACAAAGATGTGAACAGCCTAGTTTACGACATTATGAACGATAATCAACGCAAGGACTACGAACAAAACTTAGAAGTGGACTTTTCGTTTGAAGTGCCAAATTTAGCACGTTTTCGTGTTAATGCCTTTAACTCAAACCGTGGCCCTGCAGCGGTATTTCGTACTATCCCTAGCGAAGTTTTAACACTCGATGATTTAGGCGCCCCCGATATCTTCAAAACAATCTCAGATACGCCACGCGGCTTGGTACTCGTTACTGGGCCAACCGGTTCTGGTAAATCAACCACCTTAGCTGCAATGGTCGATTATATTAACCAACATAAACATCATCATATTTTAACTATTGAAGATCCAATCGAGTTTGTTCATGACAATAAATTATCACTGATCAACCAGCGTGAAGTTCACCGTGATACTCATAGTTTCTCTGCAGCACTGCGTAGCGCTTTGCGTGAAGACCCTGATGTTATACTAGTGGGTGAGCTACGTGATTTAGAAACCATTCGCCTTGCTATGACCGCGGCTGAAACTGGTCATCTAGTATTTGGTACTTTGCATACTACCTCAGCACCAAAAACCATTGACCGTATTATTGATGTATTCCCTGGCGAAGAAAAAAGCATGATCCGCTCAATGCTTTCAGAATCATTGCGTGCGGTTATTTCACAAACTTTATTGAAAAAAGTGGGCGGGGGACGAGTCGCAGCCCATGAAATTATGATTGCAGTGCCTGCGATCCGTAACTTGATCCGCGAAGATAAAATTGCGCAAATGTATTCATCTATTCAAACAGGTGCATCACACGGTATGCAAACGATGGATCAATGTTTAACCAATTTAGTAAACCACGGTGTAGTTACCAATGCTGAGGCGCGCGCTAAAGCACAAGATAAAAATAACTTTGGTGGACAGTAATGACACATTCTCTAGATTACTTTTTACGATTGATGCTTGAAAAGCAAGGGTCTGATTTATTTGTTTCAAGTCAATTGCCGGTCAGCGCTAAGATTAATGGTGAGTTGATTGCATTAGGTGACGAAAAAATATCAGATGAGGAGTCGCTCGCGTTAGTCGAATCAGCGATGAATGAAAAACAAAAAGCAGAGTTTCATAGTACTAAAGAATGTAATTTTGCAATTGCTACTGATGAAGGGCGTTTTAGGATCTCGGCATTTTGGCAACGTGATCGTGCCGGTATGGTTATTCGCCGCATTGTTACAAAAATTCCAGACGTCACAGAGCTTGGTCTACCTTCAACGCTGACAGATGTGATCATGGCGAAGCGGGGCCTAGTGTTATTCGTTGGTGGTACTGGGACGGGTAAATCGACCTCTCTTGCTGCACTATTAGGTTATCGTAACCGTAATCAACGTGGACATATTTTAACTATTGAAGATCCCATTGAATTTGTACATGAACATCGAAAAAGTATTATTACCCAACGTGAAGTTGGCCTTGATACGGAAAGCTTTGAATCGGCTCTTAAAAGTTCATTGCGCCAAGCTCCAGATGTTATTTTAATTGGTGAAATACGCTCACAAGAGACCATGGAATATGCACTGAGTTTTGCTGAAACAGGGCATTTATGTGTGGCAACTCTGCATGCTAATAATGCTAACCAAGCGATTGATCGGATCATGCATTTAGTGCCAAAAGAAAAGCACGACAAGTTAAAATATGACCTATCTTTAAATTTACGCGCTATTATTGCGCAACAGTTAGTGCCTACCGCTGATGGCAATGGCCGTGTGGCTGCGATCGAAATTTTGCTGAATACGCCAATTGTTGGCGAGCTTATCAAAAAAGGTGACATTGGCGGTATAAAAGAAGCCATGGCGAAAGCAAAAGACATGGGTATGCAAACTTTTGATCAGGCATTGTTTGAACTTTATAAGCAGCAGCGAATTAACTATGCTGATGCATTGCACCACGCTGACTCACCAAACGATTTACGTTTGATGATTAAGCTTAGAAACAATGAACAGCAAGGAGCTGGCTTTTTACAAGGAGTTACCATCGATGGGCTAGAGCCCAAAGGTCAGTAGTATGAAAAAAGCATCAAATGGTTACTTGTGACGACTACCACTCATATTGTGAGTACACCATTTTTTGCTTTGGCTGCTGAGCAGCCGCAATTACACCAAGCAACTGAAATCAATATTCATGATGAGGTGTATTATGATTAGAGGCATTTTTTAGCAGGAAGACAGCCACAAGGTATCACTGATTTTAGTGGTCAGTTTATTCGCCGCGATGTTGTTGATATGATCATCGCGCAGCAAGCTTTGCATTTAGGTGGTTTTGATAGTTACTGGTAAGCTTGTTCAAAGAAACTTTCCAGAATAATAACCGCCGACATATTATCAACATTGCCTTTACCTAAGCTACGGTAACCGCCTTGCTCAAATAAACGTGCTTTGGCGTCCGCAGTGGTTAAACGTTCGTCCTGAGTCTCTACAGGAAGTCCATAGTGGTTATGTAAGCGGTTGGCAAACTTTTTAGCTTTGAAAGTAACTTCTTGATTACTACCATCCATATTGAGCGGTAAACCGACAACCAGTAAATCAGGCTGCCATTCATCGACATGCTTTTTAATAAAATCCCAATTAGGTATGCCATCTTTTGCTTTAATTGCAGTGAGACTTGAGGCTGTGCCTGTTAACTCTTGGCCAATTGCAACGCCAATGCTGGTGGTGCCAAAATCAAAGCCCATTACGGTACGTTGACCCTTGGGCTTTAGTTGTTTCTTTGTCATGTTATCTCTGTGCGTTATATTGCTGCTTGACCACGCTCACGCGTGGCCAACTTCAGAACTTAATTGGCTAATATCAATGCCAAGAGTCGCGACTGCTTTTTCCCAGCGCTGTTCAATTGGAGTGTTAAAAATAATATCAGGATCAGCTTTAATAATAAGCCATGAATTTTCTAGCAGTTCTTGCTCAAGTTGCCCCTGTTCCCAACCAGAGTAACCGAGTGTAATAATAAACTGTTCCGGCGCTTGCGCTGTGGTTAAACTGGCCAATACGTCTTTGGATGTGGTGATCATAATATCACTGCTGAGTTCTTGGCTTGCGCTATAACCGGATTTTGGCGAATGCAGCACAAAACCACGATCCGTTTTTACCGGCCCTCCTGCAAATACAGCAACACTTGCGGCATGGGCTGACTTGTCGTTATCGATCTCTATTTTGTCGAGTAAATCACCGACAGTAATATTGATGGGCTGATTGATCACCAGCCCCATAGCCCCGTCTTCATTGTGCTCACAAATATACGCGACAGCACGTTTAAAAAAAGGGTCTTGCATTGATGGCATTGCGATTAAAAAATGATTTTCTAATGATTGCATAACGATACCCCTTTATTGTTAGTAAATTTAAGTATGGCTCAGTTTTCTTTCTATGGCATCAAATAAGCGCCCAGTAATTGAAATATCATAAGCGGCTTCAATTTCTTTTACGCAGGTTGGTGCCGTCACGTTAATTTCTGTTAATTTATCACCAATGATATCTAGGCCTACAAATATAAGTCCCTTCGCTTTTAATGTTGGCGCTACGGCTTCGGCAATTTTCCGGTCAGAGTCACTGATCGGGCGTGCTTCACCGCGGCCACCTGCGGCTAAATTACCACGTGTTTCACCATTTTGCGGGATCCGAGCTAGGCAATAAGGGATCACTTCACCATCCACTACCAATACACGTTTATCGCCTTGCTTGATTTCAGGGATATAATTTTGTGCCATGGCAAAACGACTACCGTGTTCGGTGAGTGTTTCACAGATAACGCCGATGTTGGCATCATGCTCAGTGACACGAAAAATCGACGCGCCCCCCATGCCATCTAAAGGCTTTAGGATAATGTCTTTATGTTCGGCCAAGAATGCGCGAATTTGGTGTTTACAACGGGTTACTAAGGTGTCAGGAGTATGTTCACTAAACCATGCTGTAAATAATTTTTCGTTCGCATCACGTAGACTCTGTGGCTTATTAATAATCAATGTGCCTTCAAGTTCTGCGCGTTCTAAAATGTACGTGGCGTAAATGTATTCAGTATCAAAAGGCGGATCTTTTCGCATTAAAATAACATCTAAATCAGCAAGTGCGATGGTGGTCTTTTCTTCAAGTTCATACCAGTGGTTAACATCGTCAAAAACGGTTGCTTTTGCTGCTGTGGCATAGGCTTTGCCTTTACGTAATGAAAGATCATTCATTTCCATATAGTAAATTTCATAGCCGCGGTTTTGGGCTTGCATCATCATTGCAAAACCAGTGTCTTTTTTGATGTTAAATCCACTGATCGGATCCGAAATTATACCTAATTTAATTGCCATGTTCGTTGCCTTACTGAATATATTACTATTGATATGAGGGTGATTTAGCTATTTTCAATTAGCTAAATCGCCAAATTGTAGCTGTAATGCACTTAAGACCGTTAAAGCGGCAGTTTCAGTTCGCAATACACGTGGACCAATACGAATATCAACAAATGCGTGTTGTTTGGTTTGCGCAATTTCTTCATCGGTAAAACCGCCCTCAGGACCCACTAAGAAGCGTACGCCAGCACTGGGAACTTGGATTGTTTTGATGCTGTGCTCCGCGCGAGGGTGCAGGGTCAGTTTAATTTCGTCACTGTTTTGTGCAAGCCATTGGCTAAGATCAATCGGTGGGTGAATGGTGGTTATAGTATTACGTCCTGATTGCTCGGCAGCTGCAATGGCTATTTTTTGCCATTGTAGGTGTTTCTTTGCAAGTCTTTCAGGGCTTAATTTAACCCCGCAACGTTGGCTAAAAATCGGCGTGATCTCAGTGATCCCTAACTCCACCGATTTTTGAATCGTAAAGTCCATTTTATCGCCACGGGAAATACCTTGCCCTAAGTGAATGCTAAGTGGTGATTCAACGTCTTTGTCAGCAAATGAAAGTGGCATTGCCACGACTGATTTCTTACTAACGTCAATGAGTTCACACAGGTATTCGCCACCTTGGCCATTAAACAATGAAATATGCTCACCAACTTTCATACGTAACACGCGACCAATGTGGCCTGCGGCATCATCTTCTAATTGCACTCGGGTGGCAATTTCAATGGAACTTGCTTGATAAATATGAGGAACTCGCATGTTGACCTTCAACAAAAATAGCTAATGTTGTTATGGTAAGTAAGTCATCTCTTTGGTGCAAATACTAATTGTGAGAGCTGCATAATTAGTTATTGAGCTTTTCGCATAATGCATCTAAATCTTGCGGGGTCTCGGCTATTTCAGTTTGACATGATAAATGATTGTTCTGCGCGACATCGGTGACCGGTTCAAATTGATAGCCATCAACGGTTTCTTTTATTAAAAAGCGAACAGAGTGTAATGAGTTAAATATAAACCGTTGTTTATCATCAGCGAGTAAATAATCCGTTTCATTGAATAGCACCCCGGCAATATCATGATGCTCGTGTAAGTAACTGGCTAATTCTGACACGCTAATTTCATTGCTAAAATCACAATAGCAGTAATCTTTGATTAGCTCATCAAACATTAACTTTACTAATTGGCGGGTGTGTGTGCCTGCTACCACTAAAGTGCTGGGGCGAGTTCCGTGTGGCTGAGCAAAATAGTGCTCAGTAAATTGCCGACTGAATTCACTGTCGTTGTCGATCAGTAGATAGTTACTTACTTCAAACGGCATAAGGCCCCACGTGTTTGAATATTTCCAAGCTTAAACTGAAAACATGCTTATTAGTAAATAGCCTATTGCACTGAAAACAGCAAATTCAATGCAGGCTACGCCAATATTATCTTGATGATCAATTTCAAGCGCAGTATCAATGTTTGGCAAAGAAATGAACTTGATAATAGTCGTTAATAAATACAGTAATAACCACATAGTGCCGCAATGTAAAGCTAATGTGAATAAATTCTCAACCATTTTACCACTATGGAAGGTCGCGCTGGCTAGGCCTGCATAGATAGCTAATGCAAGTCCGATCGATTTACCCGCATAGCGGATGCCGATTGAGGTGTTTTCTAAATTAAAATTATTTTGTAATGACGCGCCTTGATTAGCGCGGGCAAAACGGTATTCACGTAGTTTGCTGTCTAAAGCAAAAAAACCTTGGAGTAAAAAGAAGCTAACAAATGCGATGAGCAAATTGCTAAATCCTTGCGTGTGAGACCAGTTATAAAGTCCTAAGGTAATGATAAAGTTGGCTATCAACATGCCTGAATCAACTAAAGCGGCACAGACATTTTGTTTTAAGATGGCGGCTTCTTCGTTAAAGCGGTGTAAAATCCACTTACGGTGTATGAGGTGACCTACTTTGATAAAAGTGAATAAAAGCACTATTAATACAACTACTTTAATCGGGTTTGATTGGGCTGCGCTAATATTGATTTCATCAAATAAGAAAGCCATCGTAGCGATCACTACACTGATTTCTGAGGCAAAGCTGATCCCCATTGCAAAGTTATCATGCTGAGCTAGTTCTTCTTTTAAAGCCTGCTTAGCCTTGAGCTGACTAATTACACGTAAACAAATAACTGCTACACAAATAACCGTAAAACAGATAGCAATCGCAAGTAAACTAGTGTTAGATAAAGATAAATATGACATTAAGAACCTAGAGTGGTTATTATTATGTTAATCATTCTAGTACGGTTACGACAGATATAAAAGAGAGTATTTGATGACACTAAGCGAGCAACTTCCAGCAGCACTCGACAACCTCGGTCGCGAGCGCTTTGTACAGCTTTACCCTGAACGCTCCCCAAGTGAATTAATTATTAAATTGATAGGCTTGAGTGACTTTGCATGGCGTTGTTTGCAATCTCAACCACAGTTAATTGAAATACTATTGTCTGATACGCAAATGAATTTGCGTGATTGCCCAGATCCATTTCAAGAGTTAAATTTGGCAGAAGTGGATGAAGCGCAGTGTCATAAAATTTTACGTCGTTATCGTGAACGTTATTGGTTAAAAGTCGCGTGTTTAGATTTATGTTATAACAACGACATTGCAGACAGCATTGGCTATATTTCAGCACTTGCTGATCAGTTAATTGATAGTGCTAATCGTTGGGCATTTGCTCAAGTTGCTATCGTAAACGGCGAACCATTAGATGATCAACATCAACCATTAGCAATGATGGTTCTGGGCATGGGCAAATTAGGTGGCCAAGAATTAAATTACTCCTCTGACATCGATTTAATCTTTTCTTATCCTCGCAGCGTCAAAACTCAAGGCGGGCGTCGCTCGTTAGAGGCGCAAGTATTCTACACTAAAGTTGCGCAAAAGCTGATTGCAGCACTGAACCAAAGCACAGTTGATGGCCAAGTGTTTAGAGTTGATATGCGACTGCGTCCGTTTGGCGAAAGTGGTCCTTTAGTGATGAGTTTCACTGCAATAGAAGACTATTATCAAGATCAAGGTCGTGAGTGGGAGCGTTATGCCATGCTTAAAGGGCGTTTGATTGGCGCGCCAACCCGTTATAGCGATGAGTTTTACCAGTTATTAAAACCATTTGTATATCGTCGTTATATTGATTTTTCAGTGATCGAATCACTACGTAAAATGAAACAAATGATAGCCCAAGAAGTACGCCGTAAGCGTTTGACTAACAATATAAAGCTAGGTGCAGGTGGTATTCGAGAAGTGGAGTTTGTGGTGCAAGCTTTGCAAATGGTAAGGGGCGGTCGAGAAGCAAATTTGCAAACGCAATCCTTGCAAAAAGCATTAGCGGAACTTGAGAATATTCAAATTATTGCTGAAAGTGAAGCGCAGTTATTACGGTATAATTATTTATTCTTAAGACGCGTAGAACAGTATTTACAAATATTTGCCGATCAACAAACGCAAACATTACCTGATGATGAACTCAATCAACAGCGGTTAAATTACTTGTTAGGGCAAGGGGACTTCAACGCCTCTTTAGCGCAAATAAATGGCATTATGGCGGGTATACATAGTGAGTTTGAGCAAGTTATTGGCTATGAAAGTGAACCTGTCGATCCATGTGAAAGTGCCTTTATTAGTGCTTGGGAGCATACCGATATTAGCGTGTTAGAACAACCCAATGATGCGTGGCAAATACCGCTAGAAGATTTTAGAGCGCGGTTAACAAAAACCAAAATTGGTCACCGCGGTCGTGACATTCTCGATAAACTCATGCCGTTATTGTTGAAGCAACTTGCTGATAGTCAGGTAACCGGTGATGTATTTAGTATGATCTGCCAAGTGTTAAGTAAGGTTATTTCACGTACAGCGTATTTAGAATTACTCTATGAAAATCCAGGTGCGTTAAAGCAATTAGTTTCATTATGCTGTCACAGTAAATGGATTGGTGAACATATTTCTCGATATCCCATTTTACTTGATGAGCTAATTGACCCTGCGGTGCTGTATAAGCCAACCCCATTGAGTGCCTACAAAGATGAAATACGTCACTATTTTTTACGTATTGATGGTGAAGATCTAGAGCAGCAAATGGAGGCGCTGCGTCAATTTAAACAAACCCATCAATTGCGTATTGCTGCCGCTGATGCAACGGGTGTACTAGATGTAATGAAGGTCAGCGATCACTTAACTGCATTAGCTGAAGCAATTGTAGAGCAAGCTGTTAATCTGGCGTGGCAACAAATGGCACAGCGCTTTGGTACTCCCCCTAATACTGATGATGAACATAAAGGCTTTGCTGTTATTGCATACGGTAAAACCGGTGGTTTTGAAGTTGGTTATGATTCCGATCTTGACTTAGTTTTTGTACATAATAGTGATGGCTCAGAGCAAACAAATGGTAGCAAAGCGATTGATTCTCGTCAGTTTTACTTAAAACTGGCGCAACGATTAATGCATCTATTTAATACCCGTACAGCATCGGGTATTTTATATGAGCTGGATACGCGATTACGCCCAGAAGGCGCTTCAGGGCTAATGGCTATCAATTTAGAAAGTTTTAATCATTACCAGCAAACTCAAGCGTGGACATGGGAGCATCAGGCTTTGGTGCGTTCACGCATGATTTTTGGCCAAGCTGAATTACAACAGCGGTTTGCGAAAATTCGTTTAGGTATTTTGTGCCAGCAACGAGATCCAGAAAAGCTCAAAGAAGATGTGATCACCATGCGTGAAAAAATGCGAACGCATCTAGCCAAAGGTAATGATATTGAATTTGATTTAAAGCAAGATGCCGGTGGCATTGCTGATATTGAGTTTTTAACACAATACTTAGTGCTCAATAATGCTCACCGTTTTGATGAGCTAACAACCTATTCAGATAATGTCAGGATCTTAACTGATGCGGCTCGCCTTGGTTGTATTAGTAAAGAGACTAAGCAAGGCTTGATTGCAGCTTATATTGATTACCGCTCTCGTTATCATGTATTGAGCTTAGATCAGCAGGGGCGTTGTGTAACTAAAGAAGAGTTTGCCACACATATTGCGTTTGTTAGTAATGCATGGCAGCAGGTATTTGAATTAACTTCTTAGGCGTTTGCAATTCTCGCGCAAATATTCAGAGGGCAGCTCAGTGATCACCGCTGCCCGTTGTTTAAAGCAAAAAAACGTATAGACTTCGTTCTCAAAGTCATCGTTGATAGCGCGCCCTACTTGATAGAGAGTTGAGTTAAAATTACTATCCACTCTAAAATGATCTTTGACTACATAATCTTTATTTAAATACCAATATAAGACGATGTCTTCATCACGTGCGTATTCAGTTAACACTTTTTTTAATGTGGAGCCGTTTTCGAAACGTCTGGGAATATACTCCCCCGTCCAGTTTGGTGAAGAAGGCTCAACGACTTTCGCACGCTCGGTTAACGCAGCATCAATATTTATATCTGGAGCCGGGAGTTTAAGTACATACTTATCACGTTCATTGTTTTTATTAACTTGGTTACGTAAAGCAGAATAAAAGCGCGATAAACCTTGTGCCGCGGCATTTTTAGTCTCTTTCATATCCATGACTGGACCATGGCCTAATAAAAAATAAAGTGCTGCGGCAATTAAAATGGCTGCTAATGATAAATGCTTAACCCAAAACCACATAACTCATACTCTTGTGTTTGTATTTGTTAATAAAAGCATATTCCAGTGATATTGTCACTTGTAATAAGAAGGCGCATCGATATCTGGACGCGTTTTAAAACGTCTATGCAGCCACATATATTGCTCAGGGGCAACGTTTACAGCTTGCTCTATGCGTTGGTTAACCCGAGTTACATCTGCTTTATCATCACCACTGGGGAAATTCTCCAGCGCTGGCAATACTTCTAAATGGTATTTTCCTTGCTCATCACGACGGCTAGTTAAGCTGACTGTTTCACAGTTTTTACTGGCTGAAAACAGTAAAGTTCCAGTGGTGGTTGCTGCATCTTGAACTGCAAAAAAAGGTGCAAACTCGCAACGTTTACGGCCATAGTCTTGATCGGGCAGGTAGTAACAGACTTTTTTGTTTTTCAGTGCTTTTAATAGCCCTTTGACATCGCGTTTGCCAATTAAATACTCATTTGAGCGTAAGCGGCCACGGGTCATAAAAAATTCCATTAGCGGATTATTATGCGGACGATAGAAGCCGATGCCTTGGTGATTAAGTCCCATTACACGGCTGGCTATTTCAAGGTGTAAAATATGGGGAACGAGCAATAGCACGCCTTTACCAGCTTGTTGTATGCGTTCAAAGTGCTCAAGTCCTTTCACAGAACCATAAACACGTTTGATCCGCCAATTTGGCCACCACCATGCCATACCTGTTTCAAGTGTTGCAATGCCAGTGTTTTCCATATTTTGTTTAACCAGTGCACGTTGCTCTTCAATAGGCATATCAGGAAAGCATAATTTTATATTAACTTCAGCAATGTGGCGGCGCTTTTTCATCGTGCGGTGTACCAAGCGACCAAGTTGTTTGCCTAACCATAATTGCAATTTAGACGGTAACCAAGAGACCGTATATAAAATAAAAACACCTAGCCAAGTAAGCCAATAACGCGGGCCTAGGAAAGACCATTTAAATGCAGATGAGTTGACCACGGAAATATCTCATATTCGAAAAGTACTTAGTTTAACTGGATGAATAAAAAAATACAAAAAAGCCAGCAATTTGCTGGCTTTTATAAAGGGTTAATTAAAAGAGTCGTTTAGATTTCTTTTAAGCCTTGATTAATCGCCAGTAAGTCATCGCTTGTTAAAGTCCCCGCAGCTTGTTTTAAGCGCAGTGTTGAGACTACATAACGGTAACGCACATCAGCAAGGTTACGTTTTGCATTAAAAAGGTTTTGTGTGCTGATCAATACATCAACAATAGTACGAGTACCCACTTCAAAACCTGCTTCAGTGGCTTTTAATGCACTTTCCGCGGAAACAACGGCTTGCTCAAGGGCTTTAAAGGTGGCGATATCAGATACCACTTGATTATACGAAGTGATCGTATTGCGTGTAACTGCACGTAAGCTTGCTTCTAGGTCTTCACTTGCTGCTACATAAAAAGCACGTGCTTGATCGGTCGCAGCTGTGGTTGCACCACCAGAATAAATTGGCACACTAAAGTTAATGCCTACATTGGCGCTGTCACCACGAGGCTTCATATTATTGTTGTTACTATCAGTAAGTGTGTCACCGTAGCTGGCGTCTAATGTTAACCTTGGATAGTGGCCGGCTTGCGCTAAATCAATTTGATCTTTAGCAATATCAACGGTTACTTTTGACACTTGTAGATTTAAGTTGTTTTCTTCTGCCAACTTAATGTAATCAGTTGATTGCTTGGTTGGTTTGACTGTAGAAAACGTTTCAGTATTTAATGTATCAAGTTTGGCATGATATTTACCGGTGATCTCGCGAAGCTGTTCACGGGCTGTTTCAACGCCATTTTTTGCGACGATCTCACGAGCAACAGAGTTATCGTACTGCGCCTGCGCTTCATGAACATCGGTAATTGCCGTTAAACCTACAGCGTAACGCTGTTTAGTTTGCTCAAGTTGGCGTTCAATAGCGCGTTTTTCTGATTGTACAAACTCTAAATTATCAATGGCGCTTAATACGTTGAAGTAACCCTCTGCAACACGAACAATGAGGTCTTGTTTAGCAAAGTCGTACTGAGCCGTTGCTTGCAATGCTTGTTTGTCAGCTATGCCTAATGAATTCCATGCACCTAAATCAAACAGAGTTTGACTGAGTGTAAGACTACGACTAAATGAATCGGTATCAGTATCTGTATGAATATAACCTGCGTTATCGGTCCCAGTGTATGTAGAACTGTCCGTTTTATCATAACCCATAGAGAAATTGATTTGCGGTAATAAAGCACTCATCGCACGATCACTGTTATACGCTTGTGCGTCAGCTTGTGCTTTTGCTTTTAAAACAGTTGGATCGTTAGCTGTAGCAATTTCGTAAACTTGTAATAAATCTTCAGCATTAGATGCTGTAGCCGTTAATGCGCAGGATAAGCCAATTAGCGCAGCAAGAATGTTCTTTTTCATTATTCGTTCAGTCCTTAGACAATTTTCGTTCTAAAAGCATGGTAACCTGTTTTACTTAATAACAAAAAAAAAATTGCGTAAAACAGCGTAAACAAGTGTAACAGAATATAATAATCCTCAAACTATTTGAGTTAATAAAGCGATTTAGGAAGATAAATGACCGATAAGACCGTAGCAAAGTTCAGCAGCAATGATGTAACTATCGCGCCAATAGAAAATTTATATGCAGGTTTTTTTAAAATAAATTTATATCAGTTTCAGCATGCCCTTTTTGCTGGTGGGCAATCAGCAACGATCCGCCGAGAAATACTCGAACGCGGTGACGCCGTAGCCGTTTTACCGTATGATCCTATTTCAGATAATATATTGCTCATCGAGCAAATTCGCATTGGTGCGATCAAGAGTAAGCAGTCTCCTTGGTTATTAGAGTGCATCGCGGGTATGACGGATGGCAGCACTGATTATGAGACTGTAGTGAAACGTGAGGCATTTGAGGAAGCGGGACTTGAACTGGATGAATTAGAGTTTATGTTATCGTATCTTTCAAGCCCAGGCGGCACGACTGAGCGGTTACACCTTTATTTAGCGCTTACTGATTTAAGTCAGCTGCAAAGTGGTGTTTATGGGCTTGAAACAGAAGGTGAAGATATAAAAACTCACATCATCAGTTACAGTGAAGCGATGGCACGTCTAGCCAGTGGTGAAATAGACAATGCCGCTACGGTTATTTCATTACAGTGGTTAGCACTTAATCGCGAACGTATAATGAATAAATAGACTACCCTTAACATCTAATTTTATGGCGGTAACGTGACAGCACTTGCAGTGAAACAACGATATATTCAAAGTCTCCCTAAATACTTGACCTTGTGTGAGCATAATTACTTACGTGCGCTAAAGTTGCTACCTAACGAGCGCAAACAAGGCAGTACGCGACAAGTACAATTAGGCAATAGCCAGTTTGCAATTAAAGTAGATGGGTGTGCAAAGTACACTATGGATATTTCTATTACGCAATTAACGGGCATGTTAGCAGGCTTCACCCCACTGTTTTTGACTGTGCGTTTGTACCATGATGCAAAGGTGGCAGAAATAATTCACCATGACTACCACCAAAGAATTAAACCATCCTATGGTTACCCTAATCCGCAAATGCATCAAAAAGATGAAAAATATCAGCTCAATGCATTTTTATATGATTGGTTAGTGGCATGTGTAGAAAGTGGTCGCTCTGTACTCAATTGGGATGTGAATAATGGCTTGGTTTGATGTACATGCCACTTTCAAGCACAATCAACTACGTTTAGCGCATATTACCGATAGCCATTTATTTGCTGATCCACAAGGTGAGTATTTTTCGGTTAATACCGCAGAGCACTTTTCTCGCGCGCTGGCACACATGGCAGCGCAGTCATTAGATGCGGTTATTTTTGGTGGTGATTTAACTCAAGATCACAGTATTGAATCGTACTCGTTATTTGCTCAGTTGATTGCTGACTCAGCGCTTACCTGTCAGGTATTTTGGCTGCCAGGAAATCATGACGATATAGCTGCCATGAAACACATTTCTAGCGGCCAAATAAGCAACGCTAAGCGTTTAATTGCTCAGGGTTTCGAAGTGTTATTGATTAACTCTAAAGGCCCAACTCCCGCAGGCTGGGTAAGTGAAGTGCACTTAAATGAGATCACTGAATTATTAGCAAATACAGTGTCACCGAGTGTGGTCTTTTGCCATCATAATCCGCTGCCAATTAACGGCTATTTAGATAAGCATATGCTTGAAAATGGGCCACAGTTACTTAACATGTTACAAAACAGTGGGCAGGTTAGGCATGTATTTCATGGTCATGTTCATAATGACTATCAATTTCAGTTCAGAAATATTGAGGTGGTGGCGACCCCTGCAAGTTCAGTACAATTTACTAAAAATAGTCACCATTGGCAGCAACAAAATTTAGGTGCGAGTTATCGGTTATTAACGATAGCTAAGTCAAGCGATGACGTAATTGTTGATTCGGAGCTAGTATGGCTCAACGAGTAATTTATATTCATGGGTTTAATAGCAGTGAGAAATCATTTAAAGCTGTCCGCTTTGGTGAGTATATGGCACACTATGACGTTGATTATTGTGTGCCGCGCCTGAGTCATGAACCGTATCATGCAATAATTCAGCTTGAGCAATTAATAACGCCAAATACGGTATTACTTGGCAGTTCTTTAGGTGGTTTTTACGCCACTTATTTATCGCAGAAATATCAATTACCAGCAGCGCTGATCAATCCTGCTGTTAAACCTTATTTATTATTGAGTTCATTGTTAGGGCCGAACTATAATCCGTATCAGGATAGCCATTACGAGCTCAATAATAGTCATATTAACGCGTTAAAGTCACTGTCGATACCATACTTGAAACGCCCATCATTACTGTATTTATTACAGCAAACGGGTGACGAAGTTTTGGATTATCAGCAGGCCGTTAAATATTATTCACAATGCCAGCAACGGGTAGAATTTGGGGGTGATCATAGCTTTATTGGCTTTGAAGACTCCATTGCTAGTATTGTAGATTTTCTTAAAATCACGTAAAACATAGCTAAGCGCATAAAAGATAAAAACTATGAGTCAGCAAAATTATAACGCCGAAGCCATTGAAGTATTAAATGGGTTAGAACCTGTTAAACGCCGTCCTGGCATGTACACCGACACTACCCGTCCTAATCACTTGGGACAAGAGGTTATTGATAACAGTGTCGATGAAGCAATGGCCGGCCATGCCACTAAAATTGATGTTATTTTACACGAAGATAATTCACTAGAGGTCAGCGATGACGGCCGTGGTATGCCTATTGATATTCACCCAGAAGAAGGTATCCCTGGGGTTGAACTAATTTTCACTAAATTGCATGCCGGTGGTAAGTTTTCCAATAAGAATTACCAATTTTCTGGTGGTTTACACGGTGTCGGTATTTCTGTAGTAAATGCGCTCTCGACCCGAGTTGAAGTGGTTGTGCGTCGTGATGCACAGCAATACATGATGGCGTTTGAAAATGGCGATAAAGTTGAAGACTTACATGTCATTGGTACTGTTGGTAAGCGTAACACCGGTACCACAGTGCGTTTTTGGCCGGATGCCAGCTATTTTGATTCCGCTAACTTCTCATTACTCAAGCTACATCACTTGCTTAAGGCTAAGGCTGTATTGTGCCCGGGTTTGCGTATTAAGTTTACTAACAAGCAAACCAAAGAAACGCAAGAGTGGTACTATGAAACGGGTTTAAAAGATTACTTAAACGAGGCCGTTAAAGGATACGAGGTTTTACCACAAGACCCATTTACAGGCGAATTCTCAAGCTCAACTGAAGGGGCTGATTGGGCCGTTGTTTGGTTGCCAGAAGGCGGCGAATCAATTGCTGAAAGCTATGTTAATTTAATACCTACAGCGCAAGGCGGCACCCATGTGAATGGTTTGCGCCAAGGTTTACTTGAAGCGATGCGTGAGTTTTGTGAATTTAGAAACCTCTTACCGCGCGGCGTAAAGTTGACCCCCGATGATATTTGGGAGCGCTGTAGCTATGTCTTATCAGTTAAAATGCAAGATCCACAATTTGCTGGCCAAACCAAAGAAAAACTCTCATCTCGTTCGTGTTCTGCATTTGTATCAGGGGTGGTTAAAGACTCATTTAGCTTGTGGCTGAACGAACATACTGATACTGCAGAGCTGCTTTCTGAGCTGTGTATCTCAAATGCTCAAAAACGTTTACGTGCTGCTAAAAAGGTGGTGCGTAAACGTGTTACAGCAGGCCCCGCATTACCTGGTAAATTAACCGATTGTAGTGCCGCTGATAATGATCGCACCGAATTATTTTTAGTCGAAGGTGACTCAGCAGGCGGCTCAGCAAAACAAGCGCGTGACCGTGAATTTCAGGCTATTATGCCGCTACGTGGTAAAATTTTGAACACGTGGGAAGTTGAATCAGGGCAGATTTTAGCATCACAAGAAGTACACGATATTTCAGTTGCATTAGGGATTGATCCAGATTCCGCAGATATTTCTTCTTTACGATACAATAAAATCTGTATTTTAGCGGATGCTGATTCAGATGGGCTACATATTGCCACCTTATTATGTGCGCTTTTTGTGCGTCATTTTCCTACCTTAGTAAAAGCGGGGCATGTGTTTGTTGCGATGCCGCCATTGTTTAGAATCGATATTGGTAAAGACGTTTATTACGCCTTGGATGAAGATGAAAAGTCAGGCATTTTAGCTCGTATTGAAGCTGAGAAAAAACGTGGCAAAGTGAATGTACAGCGCTTTAAAGGCTTGGGTGAAATGAACCCACTACAATTGCGTGAAACAACCATGGACCCTAATACTCGCCGCTTAGTACAACTTACTTTAGAAGATGAAGTGGAAACCATGGAAATGATGGATATGCTGCTTGCGAAAAAACGTTCATCAGATCGTCGTCAATGGTTAGAAGACCATGGAAATCGTGCTCAAGTGTAATTAAGCCAGGGTGTAAATATGCAAGGTCAACAAGGAAGCTGTTTTAGCTATTTACACATACGTGTTTTATTACTCAGCATATTTGCGTACTTGTATTTATATTGCGCTGCGTCAAACGCAGCGCAGCAACCGGCTTTAGATGCGCAATGGTTGGCGACACAACGCGACCTTGCACATGAGAAAAGTGTTCAAGATCCAGGTCAAGCTACTGAGTTTTTAGAATTAGTATTAACCCAACAGCACACTCGCTTAACGCCCTTACAACGCAGTGAGTTACAACTTGATTTAGCTGAAAATTACTTATTATTGGGTGAGTTGACTAAAGCCATAGAGCTGGAAAAACAACTTGCCAATGAATTGGCAGTATTAAGTAATGAGTCGTTGATCAATTACTACTTAATAAAATCCACTATCCATAGTTACTCGGGTCAAGCTGATAAGTCGTTAGCGATTTTAAAGACCGCTGAGCAGCAAGTCGATCTACTTGGTAATGATAAGTTAAGAAGTAAAGTATACGGCGCGTTAGCGAGTTTTTATGTTTATAATCATGATGATATTAAAGCATTAGACTATTTTTATAAAAGCTATGAGATTATTAAGCGCAGCGGAGATTTACTTGATTTAGCCTACATAGAATCGACCATGGCAAAATCGTATGAGTATTTATTTGATTACGATAAAGCACTGCAAATGCAGCACAAGGCGTTAGCTTATTTCCTAGAGAATGATTTAGTGTTTGATAGTTTAGTGTCGTACTTTCATTTAGCTAAAGTATATTTAAAGATGGAGCGTAGCCAAGAGGCAATTGATAGTAGCCAAACAATGCTCGCAATGGCCCACAAAGTAGCAAATGAAAACTTAGTGTACTACGGTTATATAATATTGGCCGAAGCGTATTTATTTGAACAAGATATAACGCGTGCTAGTCATTACCTTGCACTCAGTAACCAGTTTTTCGATAAGCTTGAAGATGTCGCTAACATTGCCAATCACTTATACATTCAAGCTGCTGTCGAGCTTGCACAAAATTTAACTGAGCAAGCCGCGCAAACGTTAGCAAAAGCGCAGTTGATGTCTGAACAAATACCAATAGAAAATAGTATAACGTCGTTATTAAAGCTGGCACGGTTACAAACAAAGCTGGCCGTACAACAAAATGATTATCAACTGGCTTATAAGTATCAACAAGATTTCATAGCGTTAAATGATCAGCATTATAATAAAGTACGTGAGTTGTCGCGCTCACGTCATAAAGTCCAATTTGATACCAAACAAGTTGAACTTGAAAAGCAATTGCTTAAAAAAGATAAAGAGCTTAATGAGTTTGCTTTACTAGAAATTAAACAACAGCAAGCACTACAAAATACCATTATGTTTAGTGTGTTATTGTTGTTTTTACTCTTGTTACTGTTTTCGTGGCGACAATACCGATTAAAACGTAAGTTCAGTTTATTGGCAAATACTGACTTTTTAACCGGTGTGGCAAATCGACGCAAAATCATGGATCTTGCTGAGTTACAGTGGCTACAGCTGAAAAAAGATAATCATAATTTTTGTTTGATCATTTTTGACTTAGATCACTTTAAGACTATCAATGATGAGTTTGGTCATCCAGCTGGGGATCATGTATTAAAAGCGATTACTGAGATTTCGCAACGCGCTATTCGCGACAATGATGTTTTAGGACGTATTGGTGGAGAGGAGTTCTTAGTGGTGTTAAGTAATACATCGCGTGTGGAAGCGGTAGAAATCGCTTATCGAATTAAAAGTGATATAGAAAAAACACAGATTAATTATGGCGAACATGTGCTTAGAATGACTGCAAGTTTTGGTGTCGCGCAAAAAGGTGTGCATCTAAACTCATGTAAAGATTTATTAAAAAACGCAGATAAAGCGCTCTATACTGCAAAAGAGCGTGGTCGAAATAGGGTAGAAACCGATGAATAAATTACTAATATCTCTACTAGCAGTAGGGTTGCTAAGCACGCCCTTAGCAGCAAAAGAAATTAT
Source organism: Pseudoalteromonas sp. KAN5 (assembly GCF_022846535.1). NCBI lineage: Bacteria > Pseudomonadati > Pseudomonadota > Gammaproteobacteria > Alteromonadales > Pseudoalteromonadaceae > Pseudoalteromonas > Pseudoalteromonas sp. KAN5. The sequence continues at coordinate 2,476,434 of NZ_AP025589.1, read as the reverse complement.
TCAAGAACTCAGTGTTCCGGATGGTTTTACAATAAATATATTTGCCAGTGATGTAGAAAACGCTCGGCAGCTTGCTGTGTCAAAAAAAGGCATAGTGTATGTTGGCTCGCGAAAAGCGGGCAATGTGTATGCATTGATTGATCACAATAGCGATGGAATTGCTGATAAACAAATCTTAGTAGCCAGCGGTTTAACCATGCCATCTGGCTTAGCAATTAAAGATGGTGATTTATATGTAGGTGAAGTACATCGGATTATTCGCTTTAAAAATATCGATACACAATTAAAAGCGCCAAGCTATGAAGTGGTATACGATGCGTTGCCAACTGAGCGCCATCATGGTTGGAAATTTTTACGTTTTTCACCTACTGGCGAATTGATCATCCCAGTTGGGGTACCTTGTAATATTTGCGGCGAAGATGAGCGGTTTGGACGAATTTTTTCGTTGGATGTCAGCACCAAACAAATGACCACGCTTGCGCAAGGTGTTCGTAATTCTGTCGGTTTTGATTTCCACCCAAGTACACAGGTTATGTGGTTTAGCGATAATGGTCGAGATATGATGGGGGATGATTTACCTCCAGATGAGTTAAACCGTTTAACGAGCGAAGGTGAGCACTTTGGTTTCCCATACGTGCACGCAGGTGCAATTTTAGATCCTGAGTTTGGCAAAGGCAAAAGTATTGCAGATTACAGTGCTCCAGCGTTAGCGTTAGGTGCACATGTTGCACCTTTAGGTATTCATTTTTATAACGGAAAGCAATTTCCGGCTAATTATAAACAGCAGCTATTTGTTGCTGAGCACGGGTCGTGGAACCGCAGTAAAAAATCCGGATATAAAGTGGCAGTTGCCACCATTGAGCAAGGACGTGTGATAAAATATACGCCGTTTATTACGGGCTTTATGAAAAACGAAGAAACATTGGGTCGTCCAGTTGCTTTTGCAGAACTTGCCGATGGCAGCTTATTGATCTCCGATGATTATGCCAATGTGATCTACCGTGTAAGCTATAAAAAAAATTAGGTAGGCTTTGATGAGTGATACAGATACTTTGCTAATGCAAGGAATTGAACAACAAACAATGGGGCGTTTTACCGAGGACGCCTATTTGAACTACTCCATGTATGTGATCATGGACAGGGCATTGCCGCATATTGGCGATGGCTTAAAACCCGTACAGCGCCGGATTATTTATGCGATGAGTGAGCTGGGTTTATCAGCGGCAGCGAAATATAAAAAATCTGCGCGCACAGTTGGTGACGTATTAGGTAAATATCACCCACATGGAGATAGCGCCTGTTATGAAGCGATGGTGTTAATGGCGCAACCATTTTCATATCGTTATCCACTTGTAGATGGACAAGGTAACTGGGGCGCGGCAGATGATCCTAAATCATTCGCTGCAATGCGTTATACCGAGGCACGTTTATCTAAGTTTTCCGAAGTACTGTTAAAAGAGCTTGGCCAAGGCACCGTTGATTGGACGCCTAATTTTGATGGCACTATGGATGAGCCTAAAGTCCTGCCTGCACGCTTACCGCATATTTTACTTAATGGTATTACGGGGATTGCCGTAGGTATGGCAACAGACATTCCGCCACATAACGTGCGTGAAGTGGCTAGCGCCTGTTGTGAATTGTTAGATAACCCAAAAGCTGAGTTGGACCAATTGCTTGAGCATGTGCAAGCACCTGATTATCCAACTGAAGCAGAAATTATTACGTCAAAAGCTGATATTCGTAAAATTTATCAAACTGGTCGTGGTTCGATAAAAATGCGGGCTATTTACACAGAAGAACACGGTGATATCGTGATCACTGCATTACCGCATCAGTGTTCTGGTGGCAAAGTGCTTGAGCAAATTGCAGCACAAATGAATGCGAAAAAAGCTGCCTATGGTGGCTGATTTACGAGATGAGTCAGATCACGAAAACCCAACTCGCATAGTGATTATTCCTCGCTCTAATCGTATTAAAGTGGAGCCGTTAATGGCCCATTTATTTGCAACGACAGATTTGGAAAAAAATTACCGCGTTAATATTAATATGCTGGGTCTTGATGGCCGTCCGCAGGTAAAGGATTTACGAACAATTTTAACTGAGTGGCTGGTGTTCCGTCGTGAAACTGTGCGCCGCCGTTTGCAGTATCGTTTAGATAAAGTATTGGCTCGTTTGCATATTTTAGAAGGTTTACTCGCTGCCTTTTTAAATATTGATGAAGTTATTGAAATTATTCGCTCTGAAGATAAGCCCAAGCCGGTGTTAATGGAGCGCTTTGGTATTACTGATATTCAAGCAGAAGCAATTCTTGAATTGAAACTGCGTCATTTAGCAAAACTCGAAGAGTTTAAAATTCGTGGTGAGCAAGATGAGCTAGCGAAAGAGCGTGACAAATTACAGCTGATTTTAGGCTCAGAACGTCGTATGTCGACGTTGCTAAAAAAAGAAATTCAAGAAGCCGCAGAGATGTATGGCGATGAGCGCCGTTCACCAATTGTAGAGCGTCTAGAAGCAAAAGCACTAAGTGAAAAAGATTTGATCCCATCAGAATCTGTAACTGTGGTGCTATCGGAAAAAGGCTGGGCGCGAGTAGGTAAAGGCCATGATTTAGATGTAGAAGGGCTGAGTTATCGAGCTGGTGATGCATATAAAGCCTCAGCTAGGGGTAAGAGTAATCAACCCGCGGTGTTCTTAGATTCAGCAGGGCGCGCATTTGCCACCGATGCACATGGTTTACCGTCGGCACGAAGCCAAGGAGAACCAATGACAGGGCGGTTTAACCTCACTGTTGGTGCGAACTTTGAACATGTAGTAATGGCTGATGATAAACAAGTGCTGCTAATGGCATCGGATGCAGGCTATGGTTTTATCACTGATTTTGTTGATTTAGTAAGTAAAAACAAAAACGGTAAAGCTTTGGTAAGCGTCCCTAAGGGGGGGCAGTTATTGGCGCCAATTAGAGTCAATGATGTTGCCACTGATTACTGTATGGCTATCTCGAACGAAGGTAGAATGTTACTGTTCCCGTTACGTGACTTACCAAAGTTGGGTAAAGGTAAAGGTAACAAAATAATTTCGATTCCAAGCGCAAAAGTGCAAGCGCGAGAAGAGTTTGTAAAAGTGTTGGCGGTTGTGCCAGAAGGAACGAGTGTTACCTTGCATGCAGGTAAACGTAAATTGACCCTAAAACCAAGTGACTTAGAGCATTATCATGGTGAGCGTGGTCGTCGTGGTAATAAGCTACCGCGAGGTTTACAGCGAGTTGATGAAGCTGTGGTTGAATTAATTACTGTTGACGATAGTGAGTCCACCGAAACAGAGTAACAATTTGACTTAATTGTTATTAAACTAAATGGCCTGCGTTTGCAGGCCATTTGTTTTTAAAAAGAAAATTAATTTAAGCTTACAAGTGTGCGCTAAACTCTCGTTTAGCAACTAAAATAACGCTATAATGCCGGCGTTATTATTTTTGGAGAGTTTTCTTTGTTAGCTATTATTCGTATTTTGATCATGGCATTATTTATTTTACTAAGCTGTATATTTGGTTTAATACTTTGTTTAGTAAAGCCTTTCCATATAAATAATGTACATATTTTGGCTAGTTGGTTTGGCTCTATGGCTAAAATGCTTGGGGTAAAATTGGTTATTACACGTCACCCTGATGCACAAAACTGCGGTCCGGCAGTGTACGTTGCAAACCATCAAAATAACTACGATATTTTCACGTTACCAGCCGCAGTACCAAAAAACTGTGTAAGCTTAGGGAAAAAAAGCCTGAAATGGATCCCATTTTTTGGCCAGCTTTACTGGCTATCGGGAAACATTTTGATTGATCGTGGTAATCGCTCAAAAGCGGCTGGGACTATTTCTAAATCAGCAGATAAAATTAAACAAAAAGGCTTGTCTGTATGGATGTTTCCTGAGGGAACGCGTAGTTATGGTCGTGGTTTATTGCCATTTAAAACAGGGGCATTTCATACTGCATTAAATGCCGATGTGCCAGTAGTGCCTGTATGTATGAGTACAACGGATAAAACCATTAAGCTAAATCGCTGGGACAATGGTACAATCTATATAGACATGCTAGCGCCACACCCCCTTGATAAAAAGGTTGGGGCACGTGAACACGCAACACGTATTCACTCTATAATGGCTGCTAGAATAACTGAATTAGATGCTCAAGTGAGAGAAAAGTAATGGAAAATTGGCGTGAAATAAGTGAAGACATTGTAACTTCGTTATTAGAAGATGGCTCAGATCCAGAGATCTTATATGAAGTTGAACACCACTTTGTCTGTGAAGACTTTGCAAAGCTTGAGCAAGCTGCATTAGCCGCGTTTAAGCTTGGTTATGATGTTGAAGAACCTGCCGAGCTAGAGCTTGAAGATGGTAGTAAAATTTGGGGATTTGACATCGTTGTAGAAGCAGAGCTTGATGTTGATGTTATTATGGAAGACGTTGATAAGCTTGCCCAACTGGCGGTAGATACCGATGTAGAATACGACGGCTGGGGCACGTATTTTCAAGAATAAGTAGCGAGTGGCGAGGGCAACGTTAGAGAGAGTAAAGTTAGCGAGAGTAAAGCTCGCGAGGGTAAACAGCTTGACCCTTGTGTTTGGTTTCTAATCTCGCCAACTCGCGCTCCCATAAGTAAATGCCAACTCGCAATATCCACAAATAAATGCAAACCCACACTACCGACAAGTAAATATAAGTTTACCTCATACTTAATTATTGTTCCTGCTTTTAGTTATAGACATTTATACTGGATAGTTGATAATAAAAAGCCATTATTGAAAAAGTAACTTATTGCTATTTATGCTCATTACCCTCCCTATTTCTGAACTCGTACCAGGTATGTTTGTTGACAGTGTCAGCAAGCAATTTGAGGGCGCTGATAGTATCAAGATTAAAACTCGAGGTTTAGTTCGTGATAAGTCAATTATAAAGCGACTAATATCTGAGGGGGTGCAAGAGTTATTAATCGACTTTACTCAAAGTGACGTAGGGATCCCCGCTAAGTACCAACAAAAAACTCAGACGACTAATGAGCCTGTAGCAAAAGCTAAAAAAGTAAAAGCCAAAAAGGTTATCTCTGTCGAACAAGAGTTTGCTAAAGCCAGTGTTAGTTATGAGCAACATAATCGTAATTTGCAAAGCTTATATGGCGATGTAACTTCAGGTTTAAAGATGAATATGACGTTGCTTGATGATATTGCCAAAGATATTGTGGCATCGGTATTTCGCAATCACAATGCAATGACCATTTTAACGCGTCTTAAAGATAAACATATGTACAATTGGCGACACATGACCAATTGCGCTATTTTTGTCACTGTATTTGCTAAGTACTTAGGTTACAAAGAAAGTATTGTTCATGAGCTTGCTATGGGGGCATTGTTGCATGACTTAGGGCAAGCTAAATTACCTCAAGGGATTTTCTCTAAGCCTGAAAAAGTGAACAAGTTAGAGATGCAAGCGATTAAAAAGCATGTTGCACAAAGTCTTGGCTTAGTAAAAGGAGAGAAAGGCATTACACCTTTGATGCTTGATATGATTGTTAATCATCATGAGCGTCTTGATGGGAGTGGTTACCCTCGAGGTTTGCAAGGTGATAAACTTAGTCGGCCAGCACGAATAATGGCGATTGTAGATGTGTACGATGCGATGACCGCAGATAGGCCGCATCAAATAGGCGATGAGCCAATTAACGCACTGCGTTATTTATTGGCAAATAAACAAATGTTTGATGGGGAGTTAGTACAACGGTTTATTAAGTGTTTAGGCGTGCATCCGGTAGGGACTATTGTTAAGTTAACTAATGAACGCTTGGCTTTAGTCACTGAAGGGAATCACCAGAATCCAATTCAGCCTAAAGTGAAAATTTTCTATAACGCTAAACACAGCCATCATATTACTGCAAAAGATGTTGATTTAACTTCACCTGAACATGATTTAAAAATCCTCGCGAGTATTAAGCCGTTAGACTACCAGCTTAATTTGGCTCGTTTGTTAAAAGAGCATCTGCTGGTTTAAGCGATTTTTTAATTTTTGATTGATCACAGCGCTTTTTAGCTGACTGCTTTGCTGATAAAAGAGCACCGCTGAAGCAACTGACCATTAATAATAGCCATAATAAAGTTCCCTTTTCAGTATGCAGGGCTCCACAGCAAAACAATAATGCTATCAAGGCGAAAATAATCGCGCCTAACCAATAATGATTAACAGGATTGTCGCATTGCCCAGCTCTTGTGCAGGCACAAAAGTTCGCTTTGCAAAAGCAATACACACTCGCCCCAGAAAAAGCTAATGCAGCAATAATTAATGCTATTTCCACAGCTTTACTCCTTTTACTGACTCTTGTTGAACAGTCTAATTAGCGATTAGAATCAAGTCAACCTAAATGATAATTAATAGCAATTGCAGTTAATGCTACATCTTGTCCGATGTGTTTTAAAAGGGTGTTATCCTGCTGTTAAAAACTTGTTTAAAAGGTGTTTTTTAACGAATTGTTACAGTTTTTTATTAAAAAATAAGGTAATGTGCTAAGGTTTTGAAGTAACTTACTCCTAATAATTAGATACATCACATGGGAACCCAAGCGCATAGTTTGGTTAAGGTAACATAATGAAATTTACAAAAACTTTAATCGCAGCATCTCTTGCTGTTATGTCTGCAGATACGTTTGCAGCAGCTTTTCAACTAGCTGAGCATAGTGCTTCAGGACTTGGCCGTGCTTATGCCGGTGAAGCTGCCGTAGCCGATGATGCTTCAGTCGTAGCTCGTAACCCAGCATTAATGTCTGTATTTAAAGAGCAGCAATTAAGCGTTGCAGGCGTTGCAGTTGTTCCTGATGTTAGCCTACGTGGTACTTCTGCGAGCAATGCATCAGTTAACCCAAATGAATTAAATGATAGTAGCATTGCACCGGCTGCGTTTGTTCCAGCCGGTTACTTTGTAATGCCTATTGATGATAAATTTGCCGTTGGTTTTGGTGCGTTTTCGAACTTTGGCTTAGCGACCGAGTTTGATGCCGATTACCCGGCAGGTCAACTTGCTGGTGAAACTGAGATCGTTACTGTAAATATGAATGTGAGTGGCTCATATAAAATTAACGAGCAATTTAGCGTAGGTCTTGGTTTAAACTATATTTACGCAGACGCGAAAATTGTACGTAACTTTGGTGCTAATCCATTTGGTGTGCCAGCACAAACTGAAGGCGCTCACTTAGAAGGTGATGATACTGGCTTTGGTTGGAATGTAGGTGCTACGTACCAACTAGATGAGAACAGCCGCTTCGGTTTTAATTATCGCAGTGAAACAGACATTACATTTGACGGTGAATATTCTAACCAATTACCAGCATCAGCACCTTTTAATGGTTTAGCGGGTGCAAGTGTACCGGGTAGCGTTGAAATTACTTTACCAGCAATTGCTGAGTTTTCTGGTTCACATCAGTTAGATGAGAAAACAGGTTTACACTACAGTGTAATGTGGACCGGTTGGGATAGCTTTGAAAGGCTGGAAGCTTACGTACCAGGCTTAGAAGAGCCGGTATTTGACAAAGAAGAGAACTTCTCTAACGCAATGCGTTATTCAATCGGTGGTGATTATCAGTATAACGATGCTGTGCTACTACGTGCAGGTCTTGCGTATGATGAATCACCAGCTGATAAAAACCATATGTCGATTTCTATTCCTGACACAGACCGTTTTTGGTACTCGTTTGGTGTTAATTACACGATGAGTGAGCAAGCAAACTTAGATATTGGTATGAGTATTTTACGTGGTAAAACACAAAAGTTTACTGAATCAGATAAATTAGGGCAGCAGTGGGGCTTTGAATCAAAAGGCCATGCGTACTTATTTGGTGCACAGTATAACTACACGTTTTAATGTGTAAGCGCGGGGTTATCCTGCGCAAATAAAAAGCCGCGTTACTGTATAGTAACGCGGCTTTTTTTTGTAGGTAGGCGCGATTTTACATCGCGCTGCTACTATATACGTTGATCGTAGTTACAGACTTTCGATTTTCGCTTTTTGCTCAAGTAGTTTTGCTTTAGCATCTGAAAACTCTGCAAGCTTCTCATTTTCTTTAGCAAGTACCGCTTCAGGTGCATTGTTTACAAACTTCTCGTTTGCTAGCTTGTTTTGCACTTGGGCTAGGCCTTTCTCAGCTTTTTCAAGTTGCTTAGCAATACGCGCAAGCTCTGCGTCTACATCTATTAGACCAGCCATTGGGATCATGATCTCAAGGTTACCCACATAAGATGTTGCGCATGCTGGCGCGTCATCTTTGTTATCAAGTAGGGTAAATTCTTCAATTTTAGCAAGAGAAGCTAAGAATGATTTATTTTCCTCAATACGACGTACATCATCACTCGATGCATTTGCTAGTAACACTGATAATGGCTTGCTTGGGCTGATATCCATTTCACCACGAATGTTACGAATAGCGAGAATGAATTGTTTCACCCACTCTAAATCGTCCATCGCTTTAGCATCAACGTTCGCTTCATTGTATAGCGGGAATGCCTGTACCATGATGCTAGTATTGGCTGTTTCAAGGCCTGCTAATGGCGCAACACGTTGCCAAATTGTTTCTGTGATGTATGGCATCATTGGGTGCATTAGGCGTAGCAAGCTCTCAAGTACAGTAATAAGCGTATGACGTGTACCACGTTGCTGTGCTTCATTACCTTTGAATAATACGGGCTTAGTCAGCTCTAAGTACCAATCACAGAATTGGTTCCAAGTGAACTCATAAAGCGTATTGGCTGCAAGGTCAAAACGGTAGTTATCTAAGTGCTCAGTGTAAGTTTTTACCGTCGCTTCAAATTGCCCTAAGATCCAACGATCAGCAAGTGAATATTCTTTTGCAGCATCGCTTGTAAAACCACAATCTTGCTCTTCGGTATTCATAAGTACGTAACGGCTAGCGTTCCATAACTTATTACAGAAGTTACGATAACCTTCAAGGCGGTTCATATCCCAATTGATATCACGACCGGTTGACGCCATTGCTGCAAGAGTAAAGCGCAGTGCATCAGTACCATGGGCTTCAATGCCATTTTCAAACGTTTTACGGGTGTTCTTTTCAATCTTTTTCGCAAGCTGCGGCTGCATCATATTGCCAGTACGCTTGGTCACTAAACTCTCAAGGTCGATACCGTCAATCATATCAATTGGATCAAGTACGTTACCTTTTGATTTTGACATTTTATCGCCATTTTCATCGCGAATTAGACCCGTTACATATACCGTTTTGAATGGCACTTGTGGCTTGCCGTTGTCATCTTTGATGAAGTGCATGGTCATCATGATCATACGCGCCACCCAGAAGAAAATGATATCAAAACCGGTTACCAACACGTCAGACGGGTGAAAGGTTTTTAAGTCATCGGTATTTTCAGGCCAACCTTGCGTTGAGAAAGTCCACAGTGCAGACGAGAACCAAGTGTCTAGCACATCTTCGTCTTGGCTCAGAGCTACATCATCAGCAATATTGTTTTCGCGACGCACTTCAGCTTCATCACGACCGACAAATACATTACCTTCGCTGTCGTACCAAGCAGGGATGCGGTGACCCCACCAAAGTTGGCGTGAAATACACCAATCTTGTACGTCGTTCATCCATGAGAAGTACATGTTCTCGTATTGCTGCGGTACAAATTTAATGTCGCCATTTTTAACGGCATCTTTTGCAGGTTCAGCCAGTGGTGCAACGCGTACATACCATTGGTCGGTAAGGAGTGGTTCAATTACTACACCAGAGCGGTCGCCGTAAGGTACGGTTAGCGCGTGATCTTCGATTTTTTCAAGTAAACCAAGCTGTTCAAATTCAGCAACAATCGCTTTACGTGCATCAAAACGGTCAAGGCCATGTAAGCGTTCAGGAATTGGCGCGTCAAATTCAAGCTCTTTGCCGTCAAAGGTGTAGGTTTCACCTTGGCTTAAAATAGCCGCATCTTTATCGAAGATGTTGATCATCGGCAGTTGATGACGTTTACCTACTTCGTTGTCGTTAAAGTCATGAGCTGGAGTGATTTTTACACAGCCTGTGCCTTTATCTTTATCGGCATGTTCGTCAGCAACAATCTTAATACGACGATTAACAATCGGCAGTAAAATATCTTTGCCGATCAAATCTTGATAGCGCTCGTCATCTGGGTTTACTGCAACACCTGAGTCGCCTAACATGGTCTCTGGGCGGGTGGTTGCAACCACAATGTAATCTTTACCATCTTGCGTTTTAACGCCATCAGCTAATGGGTAACGTAAGTTCCACATAAAGCCTTTTTTGTCTTTGTTTTCAACTTCAAGGTCTGAAATTGCTGTGTGCAGTTTTGGATCCCAGTTTACTAGGCGTTTACCACGGTAGATTAAGTCTTCTTTGTGCAGGCGAACAAACACTTCTTTAACCGCTTCTGATAAGCCGTCATCCATAGTGAAACGTTCACGATCCCAATCAACCGATGCACCAAGGCGGCGAAGTTGTTTGGTGATTGTGCCGCCAGATTGGTTTTTCCATTCCCAGATTTTATCAATGAAGGCTTCACGGCCTAAGTCGTGGCGTGTTTTGCCTTCTTCGGCAGCAAGTTTACGCTCAACTAACATTTGTGTTGCAATACCTGCGTGGTCAGTACCTACTTGCCATAAAGTGTTGTTACCTTGCATACGCTTAAAGCGCGTTAAGGTATCCATAATGGTGTCTTGAAAGGCGTGGCCCATGTGTAAGCTACCTGTGACATTTGGCGGTGGGATCATAATTGAATATGCGTCGCCTTTGCCTGATGGTTTAAAGTAGCCTTTTTCTTCCCAGTCTTGGTATAGCGACTGTTCAATATCTTGCGGATTGTAGGTTTTATCCATTACACAGAACCTTAAATAAGTACTTAAATGAGTTAGTTAGCTATTTATACAATAGGGTATGTTAGCTATTAATATCTTGCGTGGTGATATTAGCACCGAGTTGGCGTAGCTTTTTAAAACGCTCACGGGCGGCTTGTTTTGCTATGGCTTCTACGGGTACAAAATCAAAAACTTGGTTAAACCGGCGAATAAAGTCCGGTAATTGTGCTGCCAAGTTAATTAAAACTTTACGATTACCGACGGGGGGTGGTGCCTATTTCAACGGGCGCACCGCCTTTTGGGCCTTCACCTTGCAGGTTATGTGGCACAAAACTGTCGGGGTCAAATGACCAAATAGTTTCATCAATGGCATGGGCGACTTCAAGATCATCGACGTAAATAAATATACGATGACCAAGACGATACTGTTCAGCCGCAATATCAGCCGCTAAGCGAAAGTGATCGTCAGCCTTGGCTAATGACTCATCTTGTTGCTTTATAACGAAAAACTGGGCGTTGATGCTCATTGTATCGGGGCTTCCCACAGTATTGAAAATAATACTTAAATCAAAGCAGAGATTTTGCCATATAACGTGTTTTGCTTCAATTAATACACTCATTAAGTGGAGAATAAATAAGGCGCTGAAAAGCGCCTTATTTTAATTTAAATGCATTGTATGCGAAGGTTAATCTTGAGTGGTTTCGCTTACACCCGCACGGTTTAGTAAGTATTGTGTCAACATCGGCACTGGGCGACCTGTTGCCCCTTTATTTTTACCGCTACGCCACGCGGTACCAGCAATATCTAAATGCGCCCAATTATATTTCTTAGTGAACTTAGATAAGAAACACGCGGCGGTAATAGTGCCTGCTGCACGACCACCTAAGTTGGTGAAATCAGCAAATGGGCTTTCAAGTTGATCTTGGTAATCATCCCACAGTGGTAATTGCCATGCACGGTCGCCACTTTGTTCAGAGGCTTTTAATAAGTCATGTGCCAGTGGATTGTGGTTTGATAACAACCCTGTGGCATGAGCACCAAGGGCAACAATACAGGCACCGGTTAAAGTGGCTACATCAATTACAGTTTCAGGCTCAAAGCGCTCAACATAGGTGAGTGCATCACATAGCACTAAACGTCCTTCTGCGTCAGTATTGAGTACTTCAACCGTTTGCCCTGACATAGTGGTTAGAATATCACCAGGTCGATAGGCATTTGAGCTTGGCATATTTTCACAACCGGCTAAAACACCAATTACATTAATTGGTAATTGCATTTGTGCTAAAGCACGCATGGCACCAATTACCCCGGCAGCACCACCCATATCGTATTTCATTTCGTCCATGGCTTCGCCAGGTTTTAGTGAAATACCGCCTGAGTCAAAGGTTAAGCCCTTACCAACTAATACGATAGGGGCTTGATCTTTCGCGCCACCTTGGTAGTTAATGACCGACATCACCGATTCGTTATCGCTACCACGGCCAACAGCCAAGTATGAATTCATCCCCAGCTCTGCCATTTTTTCTTCACCGATAATATCCACTGTGATGTTATCGAAATTAGTGGCAAGTTCTTGCGCTTGTTCACCTAAATACGCTGGGTTACAGATATTTGGTGGCATGTTTGCTACGTCTTTACATAACTTGCTACCAGCAGCAATCGCTAAGCCGTGCTCAATAGCGCTTTCACCAATAGTTAACTCACGACGAGTAGGTACATTAAATACAATTTTACGCAGTGGACGACGTGGGTCGCTTTTTTTGCTTTTTAATTGATTAAATGTGTACAAGCAATCTTGAGTTGTTTCGACCGCTTGGCGGACTTTCCAATACGTATCGCGACTTTTTACATGTTGCTCGGTTAAAAAGCACACCGCTTCCATCGACCCAGTTTCGTTAAGGGTATTAATGGTTTTTGAAATAATTTGTTTGTATTGTTTGTCATCCAGTTCGCGCTCTTTACCACAGCCAACAAGTAGAATGCGTTCACTTAATACGTTTGGTACATGATGCAATAACAGTACTTGCCCAGGCTTGCCTTCGAGATCACCACGGCGTAATAAATTAGAGATATAACCATCGCTGATTTTATCGAGTTGTTCTCCAATGGGGGATAAACGACGTGGCTCATAAACGCCAACTACTATACATGCGCTACGTTGCTTTTCAGGACTACCACTTTTTACGCTAAATTCCATTGTCACTCCTAATTTTGAGTCATTTAACCCTTAGATAAGGGCAATTAAATAAAAATCCAGACATTAGATTAATACTAGCTTATAAACGCTGACTCATTATGTGTATTTGAACTTTATATGTTTAGTACTATCAATACCACTAAAGCGACAATATATCGAGTTGCTAGGTATGATATTTAATGTTGATGACATATAATAAAATCTTAAGTTTACTAAAATTTTCTTACTCTTAAAGTGAAACACGACGTTTAACAGGGGCGATCATTGCTAATTTTCCGTTATTTGACCACTGAAGTATTAAAGTCTCAGGTCGCCGTATTTTTAACTTTGATGACAATTTTTTTGTCGCAAAAGTTTGTTGTTATTTTAAGTGATGCCTCTGAAGGTGGCATTCCTGCTAAGTTAGTGTTGTCGATGATTGCACTAAAACTACCACAATTAGCTTCATTAATTTTACCACTTAGTATCTTTTTAGGAATTATTCTCGCCTATAGCCGAATTTATGCCGATAGTGAAATGACGGTGCTAAAAGCGTGCGGGGTCAGTGAATGGTATGTGGTACGAGTGACCTTGATTTCTAGTGTGCTGCTTGCGCTTTTAGCGGGTGTATTAACTTTGTATGTTGCGCCATGGGCTAGCGAGCAAGAATATCAACTAAAAGAGCAAGCCAAAGCAGATGCCGGATTGTCGGCGCTGCGAGCTGGACGTTTTCAACAAACAGGTAACGAAAAAGCCGTGGTATTTATTCATAATATTGAAAATGGCGGTAAAGAATTACATAAAGTTTTTGTTGCTCAACTACCAGACAACGAAAAAGATAACCTAGCTCGGTTAGTGTATGCGGAGCGTGGTGTGGTGATTGAGCAAGAAAGTGGCGAGCAACAATTAATCCTCAGCGACGGTAAGCGATACGAAACAGACGGTAAGACACCTGCACTAAATTTAACCGAATTTGATGGTTACAGTGTACAAATACGTGAACAAGAAATTGAACACCAACGCCGCAAGCTTGAAGCCGTACCAACTATGGATCTATTGACTATGCAAGGTCCTGAAGCGGTTGCACAGTGGCAATGGCGTTTAGCTATACCGCTGTCGATACCGTTACTTACTTTACTGGCAGTTCCGCTGAGCGTGGTAAACCCGCGACAAGGTAAGTTTGCTAAATTAGTGCCAGCTATTAGTTTATATTTAGGCTATTTCATTTTACTCAATGCCGCCAAGTTTGCTGTTGAGGATGGCAAGATCCCACCTTCAATTGGTTTATGGTGGATCCACTTTACGGCGCTATTTATTGGTGGGTTTTTAATAATCAAAGGGCGTCCATTAGGGGCTTGGCTCAAAGCAATCGTCACTAAGCGGGAGTTAAGCGCATGATGAAAATGCTTGATTGGTATTTAGGCCGCAGCATCTTACAGACCACGGGTTTTGCTTTAATGGTGTTGGTGGGTATCAGTACCCTTATTAAATTTATCGAGCAATTAAAATCAGTTGGTCGCGGTAGTTATGATATCGCCACTGCGCTGTTATATACCTTGTATAGCATGCCAGGTGATCTTGTGGTGTTTTTCCCTATGGCTGCACTTATTGGCGGTTTAACTGGGTTAGGAGCACTTGCCTCAAATAGTGAGCTAGTTGTAATGCAAGCGGCTGGTATGTCACGCTTGCAAATCATAATTTCAGTAATGAAAACCGCAATATTTATGGCTATCTGTATGATGGCGCTTGGCGAGTGGGGAGCACCAGAAGCGCAGCTTAAAGCTAAAGAGTTACGTAACCATGCAATTCATGGCGGTGATGTATTCAACGCGCAAAAAGGTGTGTGGGCAAAAGATGGTAATAACTTTATTAATATTGAAGATGTAGATCAAAATGGTGTGTTGCACGGTGTAAATATGTACCATTTTGATAAATCGCTGCAACTTACGCAAATTACCAAAGCCCGTGAAGCCGTTAGCCGAAAAGATGGTTGGTTATTGCGTGATGTAAATAAAGTGCAGCTGACTGAAGAACAAATTAATACTCAGCAACAAGATGAAGAGTTTTATGACTCACAACTAACCGCAGAAAAATTAGGCGTGGTATCGGTTAAGCCTGAGTCACTGTCATTTACTGGGTTGTGGTCATACTTAGGTTATTTAAAGCAAAATGAGCAAGATACCAGTACTTATGAGTTGGCGCTATGGCGTAAGATAATGCAACCTGTGTCAATTGCGGTGATGTTGTTAGTAGCCCTGTCGTTTATATTTGGCCCGCTGCGTACTGTAACCATGGGGGCACGTATTGTAATGGGGGTGGTGACAGGTATTGTGTTCCATTTAACCAATGAGATATTTGGCCCCGTGGTTATGGTTTATCAAATTCCTGCAATTATTGGCGCCACTTTACCGAGTATACTTTTTATTGGTTTTGCCACTTATTTACTGAATAAGCGTAACTAGTTGCTTGTTATTCTAGGAGCCTAGGCTCCTAGAAAGTCTGCTAATCTAACGAACGGTAAATACGTTTGTTTTCTTCTTTAGTTAGCGTAACAACCTCGGTTTTAGATAGGTAATCTTGTAAAGCGCGTTTATTTTTAAAATCAACTAACACCACTAAATTACCTAACCCGAGTAATGCCGTTATGCTGCGAATAACCGCTTGTGGCCAACTGATGAGTTCGTTATTAAGGGTTTGTACTTTTAAACGCCATGCCCGCATACCAATAGTTTGCCCGCTTTTAGTCCAAAAATAAGCAAAAAACGCAATGTTAACGCCTATAAATAGTGCGCTACGAATACCATAAAGCAGTGGTGAATCTTGTATTAGCGCGGCAGGATCTTCTGTTTGTGGAATAAACCCGAGTGCAACTAAGCTCTGAATCGCAGCAAAATACAAAATAGCAGTCAACATAGATAATGAAATAACGACTAAAGAATCGTAAATCAATGAAGCAAAGCGACGCCAGAAGCCCGCACGTGGAAACTCACCAGACATAAACACACTCATAAAGTTAATATGCGCGCTAGTTTAGCAAATAGCGAGACAAATACTAGCCACTGCGTAATTGGTTTAAATAGGGGAATGTTAATGGTTGCTTAATTGTTAAGCGGTTGATCGGGGTTTTGTAAAAAACGCTTGCTGCGTCTGTGATTGTTTGTATAATGCTTGCCATAGAGACGAAGATAGCTTGATAAGTCTTAGCTCTAAAGTGGTTTTTCTTTATCTTCTCATGTTAGAAGGTTAAAGAAAAATGATGCCAGCGTGATGAAATTGGTATACATGGGGGATTCAAAATCCCCTGCCGCAAGGCGTGCCGGTTCAAGTCCGGCCGCTGGTACCACTTTTGATAACCCTGACCAAATTGGTCGGGGTTTTTTTATGCCTGTAGCAAAGTGAACTCGGGCGGAAGCTATACAAATTTAAGAACAAAAAAGTCAGTTGTTAAACCAACAACTGACTTAGTATTTTAGCTAGATTTTATTGCTTTAAGTCAATGCTATAAAGAGCAAAGCCGTTTTCATCTAACTCGATAGGTGATGTAGGGCTTACAGCTGGTAGCGTTTGCGCAATACTTGCTACTGCATCCAGTGGGGATGTTCTAAAGACCACATTTAAATCAGTGTCAGTGACCACTGTCGCAAAGCGCCAGTTGTTATCAGCTGAAGGATCTATGCTGCCTTCTGCACTTTTAGCTGCTTCACTAATAATATAGTTTCTGAGTACACCACGGTTTTCATCCGGGCCTTCAAACGTTTCACGGCTGGTGCCATCTATTGCTGGGAAGTTACCACCACCAGATGCTCGATAGTTGTTAGTTACCACTAAAAACTCAGCGGTTAAATCAATCGCTTCACCTTGGTATTGCAAGTTGGTAATGCGCGAGCTTTCGGCGTTAACTAAATTACCATCGTTGTTGTATCGTTTAGCCTGAGTTACATCTATCTCGAACGTTACGCCATCAATTATATCAAAATTAAATGACGGGAAAGTGGTATCGAGTAGGTTTTGTTGCGCGCTACTGTTTACATCTATTTGATTAAATTGACCTGCTGAGCGCTCAAGCCATTCTTTAACATCTTTTCCTGTTACGCGTACCATGCGAATAGTGTTCGGGTAAACGTATAAGCTTACAGTGTCTAATAAGGCGATATCGCCAGCCTTAACGTTAGTGTAATCTTCAATACCATTACGGCCTGCTCTAAATGGCGCAGCAGCAGATAGAACGGGGAGGCCATCAAGCTCAGTACCCTGAATAAATGCTTCCCCCCAGGCAATTTGTGCGTCTGAAACAATTTGAATTGATGGATCATCTTGAACAAGTGCAAAAAAGCTATAAATAGGCGCAGAGATTTTTGCAAATGGTTCGCTAACCCATTCAATCGTTGCTTTATGCTCAAGTTCAATTGCGGCTGCAACATCAGTATCAGCTACGGCTAAGTCAACAAAATCACCATTTTCATCAGTGCCACTAATTGCACGATTTTCAACACGAGAGCTAACGACTTGCCAGCCGCCATCTTTAGTTGGGTCGATCACTAAATCAATAACACCTAAATGATTACCAAAAAAACCAGGCATAACCGCAGGCACACCATTGAGCTTACCATTTACGTTGTCGATACCAGCAAATTCAAACCCGTCGTAAGCAGCATCACCAGGGAATATGCGGTGGTTATGACCAAATAGAATTGCATCAATACCTGGCACTAGTGATAAATAAAGCGCTGTGTTTTCTGCTAAGTCTTCTTTTGCGCTGGCTGTTAACCCTGAATGTGGAATAGCGATGATGATATCAGCGCCTTCAGCTTTCATTTGTGGAATGAATTTTTCAGCTGTTTTAATAATGTCTTTAGCTATTACTTTACCCTGTAAATGTGCATTATCCCATTGCATAATTTGTGGTGGCGTTAACCCCAAATAACCGATTTTGATTGTTTGTTCGTTATTGTTTTCATCGAAAACGATTTTTTCTTGGATGTAATAAGGGGTGTAACGATTTTTGTCATTTTCGTCACTGTTATCGCCATCATCTATATAGACGTTAGCGTTTATATATGGGAAGTCTGCGCCTTGCAAAGTTGCATCTAAAAACTCTAAACCAAAGTTAAATTCGTGGTTACCTAGATTTGCGACGTCGTAATCAAGCAAGTTCATTGCTTTATAAACTACATGGGTAGCGCCATTTAAGATGTCATCTTTACGAATGATTGCTTCATAGTCGCCTAGTGGGCTATTTTGAATAAGATCACCATTATCAACCAGTACGCTATTTTGTACTTCATTGCGTGCTTCTTTTATTAACGTTGCTGTATTAACAAAGCCAAGCGTTTCTGATGGCGCTTGCGCAAAATAATCATAATTAGATAGGTACATGTGAATGTCGGTAGTTTCCATTACACGCAAGTTTACCGTTGTTGGCGATGGCTCATCATCATTTTTATCACTGATACATCCTGTCAATGAAAGTGCTACGCTTAATGCAAGCGTTGTTTTAAAAAAAGTGCTTGTTAGATCCATGGTTTTCATGATTGTTCCGTGTGTTATAAAGTAGCCGCCACATTAGACCTTAATTATTAAAGCTTAATGACGTTAATTGAATAAAAATATTAATAAATCAAAGAGGTTAGGACGTAAAAGGGATGGGGGTAATCGTATTCGGCAGGGCTAATTTTAATTTATGTGATGCTTTTGATAATTACAGCCATATCCTCAGAGTGTGAAAGATGGCAAGATATTGAAATCTCTGGCGATGGAAACTCTCATGGATCAGACAATACAGAGCTTTCAAGTATGGCTCCGTCGCCGGCTACGATACTCGTATACTGCGCAGTGTTGTTGCTTGGTAACCATTAAATGGCATTCAGGGGGGATTGAACGCCATTTAATATAAAAACTAACTTCAGTCAGTTTAGTCAATTAAGCTCACTTTACATTGGTAGGTGTTGTCACCTACTGAAAAGCTACCTTTGCCATTCCACTGGTTATCTACAGCAAAGCTTGCTGTAAATGGTGACAGATAGCTACCAATCGCAGGAGGCGGAAAAGACACCACGGCTTGACCTGTTAGCGCGCCAACTTTAGTTATATCATTATAGCCAGTTGCATGCATATGCCCTGAAGCGCTAGATGTAAACTGTGGTGAATGTTGTGTGCCTTCTTGAATATGACCATTAGCGCGACCATTTAGTGCATCTGTTTTTGGATCAACAGCAAACTGAATCTCCATTGAGCCACCACCAACAACACCAGATTGAAACTGTAATTTTACGAGATATAAGCTTTCACCAGACATTTTATTCTTCCTTTTATTAAGTGCTGCACACAATTGTGCGGGCATTCATTAATCGATGGAAAGTGTAGGGTGATTGCCAAGAAATACATATTACAGGGTATTACAGCTAGGTAATGTATATCAGCTTTCGACGCAGTTACTTTATCATTGCGGTGCAAATGTCTGCAGTTAATGTATTGAGTTAGTCGTTTTTTCGATAGATTAAAAGCACTTATAATGTTATTGGAAGAGCAAACAAACTTAATCTATTGGCACTTGGTACAAACATAATGCTTATAACAGGGAGTGAAGTTAATGATCACAAAATTAGACAATGCAAATGATTTTGTCGCAAAGCAAATTTACATCACTTTACAGCGTTCCTATAAAATAGAAGCTGAGTTAATAGGTGCACTTAATTTTCCGCCTTTATCGCGCACTGTTACTGACATCCAAAATTCGCCAACGCTTTTTTATGGATTTTATGACGATACGCAGCTCGCGGGGGTTATTGAGCTGGCAATCGGTAATGAGGGATTAGAAATTAATAGCTTAGTGGTTTACCCTGATCATTTTAGAAAAGGCATTGTCGATAAGTTAATTCGCTATGCGCTAAGTGAATGCGTTATTTGCGCAGCTATAACAACTGCGATCGTCGAGACCGCCGTGGTAAACGAACCCGCTATTAAGCTATATAAAAAACATGGTTTTGTTGAGTTCAAAAGATGGACGCCAGAACACGGTATTGAAAAGCTGGCAATGGTTAAAAGTTGTGATGTTTAACATGAGGGTATTGTAGTCGACTTGTTTTTTGCTCATACAATCAAGAAATGAGCGACGCGTGTATATTGTTCCATTTAGCTTTGCTTGAAAATAGTAGAAAACTTAATAATAGCAATGCCATAGATAATTTGTTGAAACTGTTTAAAGTATAAATGTGAGTGTGGTCGGAACAGAAATATTCGCCCTTAGCGCACTATAAAATTATAAGCCCAAGGAGCTACGTTGATCTCTGAACCAGTAAGCAGCATTGTAGTAATTTTTATTTGCATAGTCGGTGCGTTGCACTTTGGCGGTGTACTTGTTACTTCTAAAAAATCACCGGCTCTAACGTGGATGAAGACAAAACATCCGTATTTTCCAAATGTAATTGTTGTATTGTTGGTATTTGTAGCACTATTCAAAATAGTTGGGTTATTTTAGTGCATTATTTAAACATCGAGCATTTGGCTTATAACACATATAAGCCTTAACTCTGTCAATAGGTGTTAGTATGCTTTTTGACCGCCTTTAAAGATTGACGGTCAATTATAATTTAATAAGTAAATATATTCCTCTAAAGCGCAGCGTCTACCAACCTATTTGTGAATAATTCAATTAAAGATCTTTTTCCCAAAGAAACGGGAATGACAAGCCACTGGATTCGAGCAACGAGTTGCGGGTATACACCTAGCAATGTAGATACGTCATTTATGGCGAGAACCAATTAACTATTGGAATTGACGCGCTAAAGCACGACCTACGCCAACCTCAGCCTTTAGACCCTTACTCTTAAGCGCAGCGTCTATCAACCTCTTTGTGAATAATTCAATTAAAGATCTTTTGCACAAAGAGAAGGGAATGAGAAGTAAATGAGGACGAACTTGAAGGCTAATATCCATAAGGAACACCTTGACTTAAACTAACCACACTTTTATTTTTTCGTTGCCCGTTGCCCGTTGCCCGTTGCCCGTTGCCCGTTGCCCGTTGCCCGTTGCCCGTTGCCCGTTGCCCGTTGCCCGCTATGGCAGCTTTTTATTTATTCGGGTATCATCTGCGCAACTTTGATTATCAGTTGCTATTTATGAACACGTTAAGTGCTAAAGAAAATATTCAAGCTATTGTTAAGGCGATTAAAGCTGAAGAAGCCAAGCTTCGTCAAAAGCATCCGTTATTAGCCCATCAGAATACTATCGGGATGGCTATTTTATTATTATCACTCGGTGCCTTAATTGGGGTTGGTGCGCTTTATTATTTTGCTATTATTCCAGCTTGGTTATGTATTGTATTAGCGGCCATTGCGACTTCAATTTCACACGAACTCGAACACGATCTGATCCATAAACAGTATTTTAGTAACCAACCTTTTTTACATAACTTTATGATGCTAACCGTTTGGCTAATGCGACCAAACACCATTAGCCCATGGTATCGCCGCAAAATGCATTTACATCATCATAAAACTTCGGGCACTGATCAAGATCTTGAAGAGCGCTTAGTTGGTAACGGCATTAAAAACCCATTTTTACGCGCATTAGTGATTGTTGACGGCTTGCTTGGTTTACTAATTAACACTAAACGCTTTAGTAAAGAAATTAAAGGCTTTAGCTTTTTGAAAGTGTTTAATGCCGGTTTTCCGGTAACTACCGCGTATTTTGCAATTTTATATAGCGTGATTGTATTTCATTCGGTGAACTTATTTATGCCACTTGAAACTAATTCACCGGTTTTACTGTTAGATGTGATGGCGGTGTTTGAGTTCTTAATGGTGGTACTGATCGTGCCTAATATTGTACGTTCAAGCTCACTTAATTTTGTAACATCTTCAATGCATTACTATGGCGGTGTAAACAATATGCTGGAGCAAACTCATGTATTAACGAGTCGTTTGTTTGCACCATTTCATTTGTTTTGTTTTAACTTTGGCCATACCCATACAATTCATCACTTTGTGCCGAATCAGCCGTTTTATTTGCGTCAGATGATCAGCAAGAAAGTGTTAGCGGTAATGAAAAAACACGGTGTTCGCTTTAACGACTTTGCTAGTATCAAACAAGCAAATCGCTACCAAGCTTCTTAATATCAAGATACAAATTATTCATTGACCTCAAGTTAAGTTAAGGTTTTAAAGTCGTTATCTAACTCAATATTTAGATAGCGACCATGAACCTTAATCAAATCACTTTACCTGTCTGTGACATCGAAAAAGCAAACCAGTTTTATTTGGCTATGGGTTTTACACAAATTGTGAAAACGCCTCATTACTCACGTTTTGAGTGCCCTAATAAAGCCACATTTTCTTTGTTATTAACCGATGATACGTTTACTAATGGTGCGGTTATCTACTTTGAAAGCGAAGAACTTGAAGAGTGGGTCGCCTCCTTAAAAGATAAAGGCTTTGAGTTTGAATCCACGATCACCGAGCAGCGTTATTTATGGCAAGAAGCGGTGTTAAAAGATCCATCAGGCAATAAAATTAAGCTTTATTGGGCGGGGTCTAATCGCTTGAATCCACCTTGGCGAGTTGAAATTATAGCTTGATCGAATTTTTGCTAGGTTGGGTATAAAGGTACTTTGCAAAAGAGTCTGTTATGTTTGATTGTAGTCAAGTGTCTAGAATTATCGAGATGGCGTGGGAAGATCGCACACCATTTGAAGCCATTGAAAATCTTTATGGGTTAAATTACTCTCAGTTAGTTAATTTTATGCGTGCTAATATATCGGCTGGCTCATTTAAAGCTTGGCGAAAACGCCATGCAGGGCGAGTAACAAAGCATCTTAAATTACGTGATCCCGCAGTTGAGCGGAGTCACTGTAAGACGCAATATAAAAATCGTTGATCCGGTCTAATTTATTTGTTGCAAAAGCTCAGTATTACTGTGTTTTTGGCAATTTTTAACGTAGAGTTTTAGACATTAATTAAATAAATTATTTTAAGGATTATTATGCAGATCACTGGGCGTTGTCATTGCGGGGAAGTAACTTACACGGCAGAGGTAGACGAAAACAAGGTAATTAACTGTCACTGTACTGATTGCCAAATCATCGCAAGTGCGCCATTTCGCACTGTAGTAATATCGCATCCTAACGCGGTTACCTTCACTGCTGCTGCACCAAAAGAATATATAAAGATTGCCGAAAGTGGTAATAAGCGTGCACAAGGTTTTTGTGGTAATTGCGGTACTTCTTTGTATGCCACTTCAGTTGGCGAGGGCGATAAAGTTTATGGCCTACGTTTAGGTGCGGTTGAGCAGCGTGAACAACTTATTCCTAAAGCACAAATTTGGTGTCGTTCGAGCCCATCTTGGTTAAAAGAAATTAATAACATAAAGGGTTTTGAGACCGTTCCACCAAGTAGTTAATTTATAGGTGTGAAATAGAAACAGACATTATGCTGTCTACTTAAATGAGATGATTGTTTAGGAGACGGCAAAATGTGTAGCTCAGTAAAGTCAAACCGGACTGTTAAGGAGTCACAATTTACATTCGATAATGAGTTAAGTGCAGAGCAACGCCAACAGTTTGCTGCCCGTGCTAATTTAGCGCAAGCGCGACGTGAAGAGCGTGAGGCACTTAACAAAAAATGGGTTGCTAAGCACCGCTCTCAACAACCTCAAAAGCAGACTTTACTAAGTTGGCTTATAGATCTTTTTTCAAAGTGATATTGCGCCCGCCAAGGTAGCCAAATACGGCGCAGCCAAAACTGGCGATAGCACATAACCATAATGTCGGTGCCCAGCTATTAAAGTGGTCATGTAAAGCACCCGCCAGCATTGGACCTGTTGCCGCTATTAGGTAACCAATACATTGTGCCATGGCAGATAATGACGCGGCTTGGCGGCTATTATGTGTTCGCAAACTGACAAATGACAAACCTAATATAAAGCATGCCCCAGAGCAAAACCCCAACGTTATTGACCAAAATAGTGCTAACTCAGGCATAAACAATAAGCCAAAAGAGCAAAGTGCGCCAAGCAGTGCTAACGTACTGGTTAAAATACGTTGATCTTTGAGCCTCGCTAATAAAGGAATTAAAATAATCCCAGGCACTGCCGATGCTGCTTGAAATGCACCTTGCATGGCACCGGCTTGTAGTGGTGATATACCGTTTTCAATTAAAATACTTGGTAACCAAGCGACCATAATGTAAGTAAAAAATGAGTTAAGCCCAAGTAAAAGCGTGATTTGCCATGCTAGTGATTGTCGCCAAACATTACTGTTCGCCTGCGTATTAACCAGTTCCTTTACAGGCTTTGTGTGGTATTTAAGCTGCGGGAACCAAAGAATAATACCCAGTAAAGTCAGCAAGCCATAACTTGCCAGTGCAAGTTGCCAGCCGATATCCTGATACTGACTCAGCGGGAATACAATCGCCGCATAGCTACCGCCAAAAATGGCCATTGCGAGTACATAAGCCGAGGTCATTACCGCGACTTTATGTGGGAAATCGCGTTTAATTAAGCTTGGCAATAGGACGTTACCAATCGCAATACCCACTCCGATAATAGCTGTGCCTAGATACAACAAAGGTAGGTTTGTTATTAAGCGTGACGCTAAACCTGCACCAATTAGCAGCAAAGCTATAAATAATGAGATTTCTAGCCCGAGTTTTTTAGCAAGCCAATTAGCCAGTGGTGACGCTAATGCAAAGGCCAGAAGCGGTAGTGTTGTTAACATACCCGCTTGTGATGGTGAAAGGCTAAAAGACGCAATTATATCCTCAAGTACAGGCGCAATGCCTGTTACTGGAGCACGTAAGTTTGTGGCAATAAAGAAAATACCAAGAATTAAAATAGCAGAAGAAAACACAGTCCGCTTAGTAGGCGCTGAATACAAAACTAAAGTCACCAAGTCGATGGCAGGTGGCGTAATTATACCCGAAGGGGAATGGCGTTGGTATTAAATTGACTACTCCTTAGTCTTTATTTTTGAATAACTTATTCTTAACAATTGGTGGTATCTATAGCTCATTAAAAAATAATTAACCCCACTTTTTAAAGTCATCCGTTTATAGCTGTAGTAATCCAAATTTGACTTTAAAAGGTGACTTATGAATAACGTTTTACACGATTATGGCAATAACAAAAGAGTCTTACGGTGTTAAGTATTGCCGTTTTAGTGGTTTAACTGGCTGCAAACAAGCATCACAAAGCTCAGTAAAAGAGTAAGCAGATGAAGTTGAAATAGCGCAAAGTAAAGCCCGCAGTGAACAGATGTTAGTTGCACAAGAGCAGGTGCAAGAAACACAGCGGCTACATGCTGTAAGTTACGAAGCAATGCCACAGGGAATGATGCACGCAAACGCCAGCATTAGCTTAATGCCGCCAATGCCTCGCCCAATTGCAGATGATGCAAAGCGAAGCGCAAGCTAAAATGATGCAATTAAAACAAAGCCAACAGCGCCAACGCAGTGAAGAAATGGCTGGAAGGCAATTTGCAGTACCAAGCATGGCAGCGAAAAGTACGTTGTTACTAGAGCTTGAAATCGTCACCGCAGAGGTAGCAAATAAATTTAAGCGCATAGATACACTCATTGCAGAGGGAAATACAGTAGCCGCTAAAACACAGTTGGTTGAATTGTTAGCAGCGCACCCCGAACTTAAGGTGCACTTAACTGAGCAATATAAACAGCTATTTCAGTAAAATGTAATCGACTTATGTTCGCTATATGGCTATCTTTTTGGTTTTGTACAATTATGTTCGCTATTTGGCGAACCTACTTAAGCGTGGTTGCTACCAAGCGTAACTCGCTGAGAACATTATATTACGTGGTCGCCCTGGAAAATAACGGTCGCCGGTAAAGCTAGTGTAGTCGGCGCGCTCGGCATAAGCGGCATCGGTTAGGTTGTTAATTCGCGCGGTTAGCTTTAGCTGCTCAGTTAGCTGCCAAGCCCCACGTAAATTAATTAGATCATGACCGTTGTAGCTGTGCAGGTTTTCAGGGTCGGTAAAATAATCACTGACATGATGCCACTCAATGGCAATTAAGGTGTTATTAGTAACTTGCCAGTTAGCTTGGAAGTTGGCGATATTACGCGGTGCAGTGTCTATATCGTTGCCGTTAATGTTTATACCAGATAAAACTTGGTCATAGTCGTAGGTGTGCTCGGCATGGCTTGCAGCAAAAGCGAGCTGGAGTGATTCAGTAAGCTGATAATCCAGCTCCAGTTCAATACCGCGGTGCTGAGTTTGCCCGTCATTAATGGTAAAAAAGTCACTGTCACGAAAAATGACATTCTCTTTATTCATTGCGTACGCTGAGAAAACATAATGTAATTGTTGGTATTGCCCTTTAAAACCGAACTCTAGATTGTCTGCGGTTTCAGATTCAAGGTCAGCAACTTGTTGTGCGCGCTCTAATTGATAAAGCTCAGCGGCTTGTGGGGCACGGTAACCACGCGATAAGTTTGCGTATAGATAATGATCTGCACTTAATTGGTAACTAAGGCCTAATTTAGGGGATGTATTAGTAAAGGTGTTCTCGCTACTTGGCGGGCGCGAGTAACGGCAACCACCAAAACCGCATTCGTTACCATTTTCGTCTGTACGCCCTGCGAGCATATTATTAGTGTAGTCGTAATTAAGTTGCTCAAAGCGTGCACCTAAGCTGATAGCAAGTTGTTGCCATTGCCAATCAAGGCTGATAAAAGGCGCCAGTAGCGTGCTAGTTACATCGTAATCGTAATGCTTACCTTGTGGCACTGTAGCGACTAAAAATGCTGAACCTTGAGTTGGCTGATCTTGATATTGCAAAAATTCTGCACGGGTGTATTCGCTATCAAGCCCTAGGTTAATAGTGAGTGTATTTGTATAAGCATGCTGCCAAAGTGATTGTACACCAACGCCATTTTGGCTGTTTTCTTCAAGGGGAGTGCCTGGTAAAAAGTGTTTAAAAAAAGTCATACTCTGGCTGCGTAGATACGGTGTGATGGTGAACGTATCTTTTGCGGTTTGCCACTGCACTTTTGACCAAAGCCGAAAAGAACGGGCTTTTCTAAATGCATCAGGATCAAAATTCTGCTGGGCTATTTCATCATCTTTATAGCTTTCAAAGCCTTCGATAAATCCTGCTGTTTGCTGATCTAAATGGGTGTAAGTTAGCCCTGTAGTAATAGCGAGATCAGCATGTGTATAGCGATGGCGTAAATTGAGTTTTTCTTGGTCAACGCTTTCATCATCACGGTAGCCAGTATCGCGAGTAACACTGGCGTTAATACCAATCCCTTGATTGCCCAAGTCTTTACCACTGCGTAATTTAAATCGGCTGTAACCGTATGAGCCTAAATCAACACCAAGCAAACTTTCATCATAAGTGGTATCAGGGGTGATCACATTAATAACCCCGTGCACGGCATTGGAGCCGTATAGGGCAGAGCCTGGGCCTTTTAACACCTCAACACGCTGGGCCATTTCTGTATGCGCTTCAAATAACTCATTGATATTACAAAAACCAGCCGCACGCAGCGGAATACCGTCTTCTGCTGTTAAAATACCACCGCAAGCCCCAGCGCCTGAAAGCACCGGCGATCGCAGTGCCGGTAAATATTCTTGGCCATTGCCGTGTTGGATGTTTGCACCGGCAACTTGTTTTAAGACTTGTTCAATATGGGTTGGGGCAATTAGCTCCAATTGTGCATTAGTGATACTGCTAATTACCAATGGTAGAGGGTCAGCGTTTACTTCTGAACGAGATGCAGTAGTCGTAATACGTTCTATATCGTTTTGCGCGGCGAAAGCGTTAAATGCAGTAGGTGTGAGCAGCGCCAGGCATAATATTCGTGAAAGCATGAAAGCCCTTTATCTAAGCTATTTCAAAAGGGCAGGATATAACCTTTTTTAGGAATTCTAAAGCGTTAGCTTAAAATTAAGCAGAGCGTAGTTTCGCTTTTTTCTGGTTTTGTTTTAAGATTAACACGACCGCTAAAAGCATCAGCAAGCCAAATAAGCCACCACCACTGCTACCGTCTTTATGATTTACATTGGCTATTTTGTCTTCTTTAACCCGGGTTTTAAATGAGCCAAGCTCTGCATCTAAGTTTGTGATCATGTCATCAACAGCTAAGCTAAAGCTGTTTTGTGACTTTTCGTTTAAGGTGTCGTCAATACCGATGGCTGTACTACGTTGCTCTACTTTGTTAATTCCTGGCGCTCGAAACAGCATTTTTTTACTTCGCACATCAAAAACAGCAGTATCAACAAAAGTCTGTACGGTATTTTCGTTGCCAGGAATAACGTATAAACCAACTATTGTTAAGTATAAGAATGCGGCATTATTTTCGAGTGTTTGTGCAACTTGGTCATAAGATACCAGTGCCATAATATCAACATCATACAATCTAGATACTTGCTCAAGGGTAGTAAATCCTTGGCCTCCTTTTAAATAACTGCTTGGGATAACCTCGATACGGTCAATATAGTCGTATTGCATAAACTGTTTTTTTACTTTCTCAAGCAAGGCTATTTCGTCGTTACTGCGAATGCCTGAGTCATATTGATTCGGAATAAATGCAATACCGACAGTGGCTGGTAAATTGAGCGTAGGTACGCTTGGTTGATGGGCTTGACGGCTTTGCTCATCTGGGTATAAAAAATCCACAAGACTACTTGAGCGCGTTTTTTGATTGGCATTTTGGCTGAGCATAGTGCTACAGCCAGCTAATGCAGTAATTATTATCACCAAAACTAATTGCAGAGTTTTCATATTATTCCTTTTTATAATTAAGTGATCCGATGAGTTTGAACCTTAATCAAGGAAAAAGTTCTCTCGCCGTTACTTTAAGGTAATTTGGGCTGTTAAACTAGATTGTTGAACAAATGCTTCATCGTGGCTTACTAATATAAAACTGCCAGTAAAATTAGCGAGGTTTTGCGCAAGATGTTGCTTGTTCGCTAAGTCCAAATGATTATCGGGCTCATCGAGTAATAGTAAATAGTTCGCGGCATTTTGCGCAGCAATAAGCATGGCTAATTGCATTTTCTCTCCGCCGCTGAGCTGGTGTATTTGCCGATATATATCATCGCCCTTAAAGCCAATATTCGCCAGTAAATGTCGAATTGTTTGCGGCTTAAGCTCGCAGTGTAGCTCTAGCGCCTTTTCTAAGTTGTCAGTAGCGGTTAAAAAAGAGCAATGTTGGTCAATATAAAGCACCTTACTGTTTAATTGAATTGCCGCTGATAGGCATGACTTTGTGGATTCACTAATCATCCTTAGAAGCGTTGATTTACCTGAGCCATTTGGCCCTGCAATACGTAATTTATCGCCACTGTTAATTTGTAAGGTTACGGGATTTTTACTGCAACCATAGGGTAAGCAAAGCTTATCAATAAACAGTAAGCGTTTATTGCTGGAGGGTTGGCTGAATTTTAACTTTCGTTCAATATTATCTGGCAGGTGCTGTTTCAGGGTTTGTTGCTTTTTGGCTAAAGAATCTAACTTAGCTGAGGCTAAACGTTCGCTAGCGCCTTTGCTAGCTTGGGCGCTGTTTTTCTTAAAATCTAGCATGACTTTAGGTTGACTTGCTGTGCTGCGATTTTTATTACCTTGTGCCGCCCGTTGCTGAGCTTTTTCGCGGTTTTGTTGCATCTGGAGTTGCTGCTTTTTTTGCTCCTTTTCTAGGTGATTAATTCTTTTGGCTAGGGCATTTTGTTGCAACGCTTTTTGCTCACTGTAATGCTGGTAATTACCGGTTTCGTAAGTCGCACCTTGGTTGTTTAGCTCAATGATTGCATTGCATTGGTTGAGTAGTTCGCGGTCGTGGCTAACAACAATAATATGCCCTTGAAATGCGTGTAGCTGTGCTATTAACCACTGCTTTGCTGCATGATCTAAATGATTTGTGGGCTCATCTAGAATCAGCAAATCAGGCGCTGCTTGCAAAGCGCAATAAAGTGTTAAGCGCCGTTGCTGACCGCCACTTAAACTTCCCACGCGTTGAGTCAATGGTGCATCAATAGCCAAGGTTAATAGTTGTTGTTGATAGTATTGCGCGCAAAGCCAATCATCGTTTACAAGATTAAAATCAGTCTCAAGACAACTACCTTGCTCTATGCGCGCAAGTGCCGCGAGTTTTTGTGCAATTCCGAGCTGGTGGGCTATAGAACCTGACGTTTCTTCAAGGTGTTGTGCAGTTAGTTGTTGCTGCGAAACGAGTAAAACAGAGCCGTTAAATTCAACATTGCCAGTGGTGGCTGCAAGTTGTTTTGCGAGTATTTGTGCCAGCAACGATTTACCTGTGCCGTTGGCACCGATAATTGCAGTGAGTTTTTCACTGACAGCAAAATTAAGTTGTTTAAATTGTACATGGCCATCAGCGTGTTGATAGCTTAAATTATGAATGTGTAATAACTGCATAATGCCTCTGGAGTGTGCAGGGCATGGCGCGCAAAGAATAATATTATATTGTGATAGGTCGAAATATGACGAATTTTGCGCCCACTAACCCTGTAAATTCAAAAAATAAAACGAATTTCAACAGGTGTTAGTTATTCATTAATGCGCAAACTCCAATAAGATAAGAGATGATATTTTAAGCAGTTCAAAGGGGACTGTCACGCTTTTATTTCTTTATATTTAGCCGATGGTTTTATTGTTGCAGTCTAAATGGAATGATTATGTGAGTGCTTACTGTCTTTACAATATTTACATTATGGTTAACTTACGATTAAGGCTGATTTGTTAGGCTTTAGTTATTCACACAGATTATTTTGGACGTAACTATGAACAACTTAACGCCATTGTCTTTGGCTTTACTAGGCTTGAGTTTATTACCCTTTGCTGCAAGTGCTAAGCACGAGCGTGAACATGACCGTTATGAACATCGTCATGAGCATAAAAAACACAGTAAGAAACATCATAAAAAATATTATAAAACGCACCATAAATCAGCATATTATAAAAAGCTGCCGCCGGGTTTATATAAAAAAGTAGGCTACGGACATGGTTTGCCGCCGGGGTGGTACAAAAAGTACCGCCGTGGTGATCGCCTTGAACGAGATATTTACCGCCATGGGCGAGTTATAGAGCGTCATGAGCGCAAAGGTTTAGTTTTATTGGAAGTTGATGATCAACTTATCCATTTAGTTCACGATACCCGAGAGATCCTTTCGATTGTGACTCGTCATCATTAAACATTGATAGGGTAGTTAACTTCATGGTGAATTTATGAACTATTGCTACTCTTTAAGCAATTAGATAAGGAGTAAATGATGAAAACACTAACATCAATTGCTTTGCTAGGGTTAGTACTTTGCAGCAGTGTAGTATTTGCAAAAAATGATAACCATGACAAAGATAAAAATAAAGGCAAAGTGAGCTTACCGCCTGGGCTGCAAAAGAAAGTGGATAATGGCGGGCAATTACCACCGGGTTGGCAAAAAAAATACCATAAAGGCGATAGATTAGATGATGACATTTATCGTCATGGTCGAGTTATCAAACCGATAGACCGTGATGGTCGTATTACCATTGAAATCGACGATACCATCATTCATTTGGTGCATGATACACGGGAGATTTTATCAATTTTGAGCCGGTATTAAGTGCCATGTTGGAAGAGGGGATTTAGAGTTAACTATTTGCTATTCTTTATTTTCCTCTACCGCATAGCGCCAGCCTTTAAATACCAAGTGGCTGCTTGAGCTTGAAGTACTGCCACCACCTGCGCTTACATCAGCAAGTGCGGTATCGTAGTGGATGCCGCCAGCACCAGATACATTAACCGTATTACCTAGCACAGAGCCCTTAAAGCCAACCGAAGAAGTTATTTCAACATGGCTTAATGGTGCGTATATAACTGCGTAAGCTTGCTCAGTGCCGCCTGAAAAGCTAACACCAGTGTCATTGCCCGAATAGTTACTGTATATGCTAAATACCGGTTTCCCTAGTGCCGTAATGCCATTTGTCGGAGTATAGACTTGGGTACCAGCACCAATATTAAACTTGCCTAGAACTATAATCGTTAAACTACTTTGCTCAGGGATTGTCAGTGAGCTGGCACCACTCATGGTAAAGTCACCTTGTACAAATAAGGTGGCGTGGTGGTTTTCTTTTACAGATAAATGACCTTTGATACTGATATTATCAAAATACATAATATCCGTTGGCTTATCTAAAAAACGCGTTGATTTTGCTGTTATATCACTATCAGGTGTACTTGCATTATCAACTAGAAACTCTGCTTTACTGGTGAAAAGTTGCAGGTGATCACCTTTGCCAGAGCCACTAATGAACAAATCTTGGTAATTATTTAATGGATCATCTAAGTCATTAATCGCGTTGTTGATACCCAGAGGGTCGCAACTTGTAGTGCCGCTAGCAGCTCCATTTTCAGTAAAGTCTATTTTCTTCACTGGTGAAATAGTATCAATTACCAGTGGTGGTGAAGCTTTATATGGGGCGAGGTAATACTCTGGTGTATCGCCTGTAAAACTACCATTACCAAGATAACGTAAATCATCACTGCTGATAGTACTGCCCCATTGGGTAAGTGCGACATTGCCTAAGACTTTTACTCCACCACTGACTGTCCCCCCTTTTTGGCTGTAATTACCGTGACTTTGCACTCCTCCTAAAATAGTCGGTTGGTTAAGCGTGGTATCGCCTTGGCTAAGAACTTTTCCATCAATTGTGTTACCTGTAATTGCAATGTTAGCGCCCGAAGTAATATTACCTGCGACATAGGTTTGTTTTAGGGAAATATCACCATTTGCTTGAATGTTGCCACCGACGCTGCCACTTTGTTGGCTGTAATAAAGATACGCGGTTACATTGCCACCAATTTTGCTATTGCTTGGTAAGCTTAAATAGCCATTTGAATGCACGTTACCACTGATATCTGCAGAGCCAGTAAGTTTGATGCTGTTGGATGCAATCACATCTCCAAAAATTTTTCCCATTACCTGATAAAACAATGGTGCTATCGCCATCTAAAGTTTGTACAAAAGCTTGTTCGCTGTAATTTTGGCTACCGTCACTTAGAGTGGCGTTGTAATCGCCGAGCGAAGAATCATAACTGTCAATTTTCCCGCTACCACTCAAACTTATACCTGAACACCCGGTGATCCCCGGTGAGAATGGTGAACTGCCAGTACTGCCGGGTGTTTGTACAAATTCAAAAATTGCTTCTAAATTAGCTTCGCCTTCAAAGCGATTACCCGTGCTAGAAATCACTAATTCGCCATCGTTATTCACGGTTAAATTGGCATTAAAAGCGGTTGCATCCAGTGTACCACTACCATTGATAGACGCATTTTGATTGACTAAATCAGCTAAGTTTTGTGTTGGATCATTGAGTAGTTGTTGGTTGAGTTGCTGCATACTGGCGTATACACCTTTTTCAGCCATTAAACGGGCATTAAGCTGCTTTTGATAATTCCCGCTGAGGCGCTCTTGAATAATAGTGTCACGTAGTGAGCTTAACACTACTAAAGTTGCCATTGAGGTGAGTATTAATACTGTTATTAGGGTAAAGCCTTTTGAGTTTCTCATTAAGCACAACCTTGCGGTTGTTCGCTAAGCCAGCTTTGTCCACTTGGTAAAATACACAATTGCATATCAATGGTACTGCTATCCTGATCCGTTACTGTGATTTGATAAGCTTGGTTGAGCTCTCCTGTTGCAGAGACACTTAAAGTCGGCAAATCGATAGTAATGCTCGCATGCTGAATCGTAAATTCTTGCAAGATGGTAGTTACGCCATCGACATCAGTCTTTGCCTGCCAGTGTTCGGGTTTTGCTTGTAATATCACCGTTTGGTTACGCTTAATAGCTTCACTGCGTGAGTATTTATAGACACTCTGTAATTGATTCGCATGGGTGACAAGACGGTCATGTTTGATAAACGCCATATAATTGGGCGCTGCAAGTACAGCCATAATACTGACAATAGCCACCACTATCATTAATTCCAGTAAAGTAAAACCACGCATTAGCCATTCCAACAGTTATCAGTTTGAGCTGTTTGCTGGCCACTGTGATTAGTCATTAAAGTACCGCAACTATCAGCCGTTTGTGCCCCTTTAGGTACAGCTTCTAGTACAAAAGTTATATTATCTGATTTGTAATTAAATTCATAGTATTCAGTATCTTGTGTGGCAAATTCGTTAGGGTAACGACCGTTTCTACTATAGTGACGTTCTAGGCTGGCACTGCCTTGGAGCATGATTTGTTGGATATTAGCACGGCGACTTTTAAGCATATGCTCAGTGTAGTTTGGCATCGCGATGCGATATAAAATGCCTAAAATAGCGATAACTATCATCAGTTCGACTAAAGTAAAGCCATGTTGTAGAAAGTAGCGATGATTGCGCATTGTGGAAGGCACCTAAAAAGTACGGAACAAAGCGGTTCCGTAGCGAGTTTATAAATCCTTTTTAGATGCGCAAATTTTACACTGCTTTGCACATTTTTAGAACGCTCAATATGCAATCAGGTACGATGAGTTTGTAATTTAATGATTACATATGTATTTTTTCTGTTTTTCATTACTGATTCATACGTAACTGTTATGCTAGCTGTATAAAAAATAAAAGGAATGAAGAGTGCTTATTTTACTTGCCATTATTTCGACCATCTTACTTATCGCCAGCGTGTTGCCACTTTCTTATAGCCAGCATTATATGGTTCGAGGCGGCGACTTTATTCGTTTGCAAGTATGTTATGGTGCGCTTATTAATTTATTGCTAATCGCCAGTTATGCTGTTTTAGTGATGAGTTCACCACTACTTATTGTTCTGGTAATTGCAAACGTGCTGGTACTAATACTGCAAGGTTATTGGATTTATCCTTATTGCAGGTTTGCTCGTCATGAAGTAAAAAATAGTCACTCTCATGCTCCCCATAGTATTCGTATTATGAGTGCGAATGTGTTGATGTCTAATCATAACAGTGAGGCATTGATCAGCTTAGTAAAACAGCATCAGCCGGATTTATTGGTCACACTCGAAACTGATACTTGGTGGCAAAATCAGCTCGCAGCGCTGCATAATGATTACCCGTATCGTATAGCGTGCCCAAAAGATAATCGCTATGGCATGCATGTGTTTAGTAAGTATAAAATAATCCAATCACAGATATGTGAACTTGTTTCAGACGATATTCCGTCTATTCATATATTGTTTGAAAATGCTGATGGCTTGCAAATGCAAGGACATTTTATTCATCCTGAGCCGCCAAGTCCGACAGAAAAAGACACTTCGCGAACGCGAGATAGCGAGCTTATTATGGTTGCCAAAGCCGTTAAAGATCCTATTCGGCCAGTTATCGTTGCGGGGGATCTCAATGATGTTGCATGGTCACGTACCACACAATTATTTATGAAACTGAGTGGTTTTTTAGACCCTCGTAAGGGGAGGGGATTTTTCAATACTTTTCATGCAGATTACTTTTTTATGCGTTGGCCATTGGATCACTTATTCCACAGTCCCGGGTTTACGGTTAAACGCATCAAGCGCCTAGCTAAATATGGTTCTGATCATTTTGCTTTGTTAACTGAGTTAGTATATGAAGATGCTGAGCAGCAATCATTGTTAAAAAAAGATGAGGATACGGCTGAAATAGCAGAGCAGTTAAAAATGAACCGGGTTGATAAGCGTCAAGTACCAACCTTTAAAAAGGGCCAATAAAGGCCCTTTTTACAAAGCCACTGCTTAGCTATTATCAGCGATCATTATGGTTTTGATATTCACGAATTCACGGATACCAAAACCGCCATGCTCGCGGCCATAACCGCTGTCTTTAACGCCACCAAAAGGTAAGTTGGGCTGAGCAAGACCGTAACCATTGATATTGACCATCCCGGTATCAAAGTATTTTTTCGCCAGCTCAACAGCTTGTTTTTCATCTTTAGAGAAAATACCGCCACCTAAACCATAGCGGGAGTCGTTGGCAATGCGCATCGCATCCTCGTTATCTTTTGCTTTGATCAGTGAAGCAACAGGACCAAATAGCTCATCATCATAAGCAGGCATGCCTGGTGATAAATTTTCAATTAAGGTAGCGGGATAGTAAAAACCTGTTTGCGTGGGGATTTCGCCACCGAGAACAACTTTAGCACCAGCTTTAATAGATTTTTGTACCTGATCGTGTAGCTTATCTCTTAAGTCTTCACGTGCCATTGGCCCAAGGTCGGTATTTTCATCCATTGGATCACCAAGTTTTAGGCCCTTAAATTGTTCAATAATACCGGCTTTAAATTCATCATATAAAGAATCAACGACGACGAAGCGTTTTGCTGAAACGCATGTTTGACCGTTATTGATCATCCTACCTTGCACACAAGTTTTAATTGCCAATTCTAAATCGGCATCATCAAGCACTAAGTAAGCATCGTTACTACCCAGCTCTAAAACGGTCTTTTTCACCTGTTTACCTGCTTGTTCGGCCACTTTTTTACCCGTACCGTCACTGCCAGTAAAGGTTATCCCACGAATTGCTGGGTGGCTGATCAGCTCACTGGCTGTTTTGCCATCAATGAGTAAATTTTTAAATACATGGCTTGGGAAACCGGCATCAGCAAACATCTGCTCTATTTTCTCAGCCATACCAAACACATTACCCGCGTGTTTAAGTACGGCGGTATTACCAGCCATAATGTTAGTCACGGCATAACGTACAACTTGGTAAAGCGGAAAATTCCAAGGCTGAATACCGAGTAAAACCCCAATCGGTTGGTAAGAAATGATGGCGCGGCCCGTTTCCATTGAGCGTTGCTCATCCGCTAATTGTGCAGGCCCATTTTCAGCAGTATAACGGCAGATAGCGGCGCAAAGTTCAACTTCCTGAAAGCCTTGTGAGTAAACCTTGCCCATTTCTGCGGTCATTAATTTAGCTATGCTCTGTTTATTTTCCTCAAATATCACGGCTAACTGATTTAAATGTTTAGCCCGCTCAGTAAACGAGGTCATACGCCACTGTAAAAATGCCTCGTGACTTTTATCTATCTCATTTTTTGCTTGTGCTAGGTCGAGCAAGGTATAGTCTGCAATAGTTTGCTCAGTAGCAGGATTAATCGTAGTTACTGTGTTAGTCATCATTTATCTCCTTACAATTTGTATTGAGTAAGCAGTGTGCAAAGCTAACACCAACTCTGCGGTAAATGATTTCACAGCTTTAAGTTGTTGCTATAAAACAATTTTTGTTTTTTGAAATTGTTTTTATTATTCAGTTATTATTTTTGTATCGGTAAAAAGTGCAGGTGGCTGAAAAAGTTACAAGGAGAAAGTTATGGCGTTATCTTTATTTAATACTCAACAACCACTCATTCAAGCGCCAATGGCAGGGGTGCAAGATTTTCGTTTAGCGGCGGCAGTGAGTAACGCTGGTGGCTTAGGGTCATTACCCTGTGCCATGCTCTCTAAAGAGCAATTATTGAGTGAGCTCACCGCTTTGACCCAAGCAACTAATAAACCTTATAACCTTAACTTTTTTTGCCATACACCGGCCTGCTACACACAACCGCAAAAACAAAAATGGCATCAATTGCTTGCGCCTTATTTTATTGAGCTGGGTATAGATGATTCAAGCTTAGGTATGACGGCATCACGTCAGCCAATTGATGCAGACACTGTCGCGCTGATTGCGCCTTTTAAACCGCCAGTAGTGAGCTTTCATTTTGGTTTACCAGCTGCAGCAATTGTGCAACAAATTAAAAGTTGGGGTGGCAAAGTTATTTCCACAGCAACAACAGTGGATGAAGCTAAGTGGCTAGAAGCTAATGGGGCCGATGCTGTTATAGCACAAGGTTTAGAAGCAG
Organism: Pseudoalteromonas sp. KAN5; assembly: GCF_022846535.1. Taxonomy (NCBI): domain Bacteria; kingdom Pseudomonadati; phylum Pseudomonadota; class Gammaproteobacteria; order Alteromonadales; family Pseudoalteromonadaceae; genus Pseudoalteromonas; species Pseudoalteromonas sp. KAN5. Next base: position 2,438,623 of record NZ_AP025589.1, on the reverse strand, counting down.
GCGGCCACAGAGGGCACTTTTTATCAATGGACTTAAGTTTACAGCAGCCAACGACTAAGCTGGTTGAGCAATGTGTGCGGGAGCTAAATATAGCTGTAATTGCTGCCGGTGGTATTGCAACCGTTGAGGATGTCAAACAAATGCACTCACTTGGTGCTGCTTTGGTACAAGTTGGCAGTGCATATTTGTTGTGCCAAGAGGCAACAACATCAGCGCTGCACCGCGACGCTATTTTGCAGCAGCCAGTGAATAGCACTGCACTGACAACGATTTTTTCAGGGCGCGCTGCGCGTGGAATTGAAAACCGTATTATGCGCGAGCTTGGCACTATGCCACAGCAAGCTCCTGCATTTCCATTTGCCAGTATTGCGCTAAGTGCATTGCGCGCTAAATCTGAAGCACAAGGTAAAAGTGATTTTTCGCCGTTATGGTGTGGGCAAAAATATATTGTTAGAGATGCGTTGAGCGCTGCTGAAATTACTAAGCTGTTAGCACCAGACAATGCATAATTTAGCGATGTGACCATTAGGTGATCGTTATTATTAATTCGTCATAGCGCCTTAACTTAAATTAAGGCGCCACTGGCTAGGTTAAATTAGACTGCTGTTTTTCAGGGGGCGGTATGTTTTTAATTTCGCAGTGCTTACTTAAGTTGTTCGGCTATTTGTTTTAATAAGTAGGTTTCACGAATGATCGACAGCCCTTGCTTATCACTGTTTGCCAGCGTGCGCTCATTATGGGCAATGGCATCATAAATATTGACCCACTTTGCGGTCATGCCATTTTGTTGCTCATAATGTTCTAATTGAGCTTGGCCTAATTTTTCATCAATGCTGCAATAATAGCAGTAAGATTTTATATGGATCACAGCAAAATCATCTTTATACCAAGGGCGATATTCTTCATAAAGGCCAAACTCGTTAAGTATTTTTATATTCTGTGCGCCGGTTTCTTCTTGTAGTTCGCGAATGAGTCCTTGTTCTATACTTTCACCTTCATCTATCCCCCCGCCAGGGAGGCTGTAATCTTCATAACGGGCGGTGTACATTAATAAAATGTCAGTTCCATTTAGGGCTATTGCCCGCCCCGTTAAGCGAGTAAACTGGCGAGGGTCATTGGCATTAACACTGGGGTGAATAGCAGTCTTAAGTAAGCGCATAGCTTTCCTAACTGTAAAATATTTTCAAGAATTATAACGCAAAAGTGATCAATAAAATTTTTTCGTACGTAAACTGTGGGTTAAGAATCAATCCTATAGCATAAAAGGATTAATGTGTTAGGCTCAGTAATAATAAAAGCATAGGGATTTTTCATGTTAAACATACTTTTAGTTGATGATGACAATGAGTTTAGTGAGGTTGTTTGTCATATTGTTGAGTTTTTAGGGCATAACATCAACACCGCGGCAAATTTAGCCGAAGCAGAGCAATGGTTTGTTAATAATCACTTTGACCACGTTTTCCTTGATTTTATGCTGCCAGACGGCAGCGGCTTACATTTAGTTGAGCACCTTAAGAGTATAGGTCAAAAACCTAAAATAACGCTTATTTCAGGCCACCCTTCAGTAAAAGGTAAATTGGCTGAGATGTGTGAGCCAAATGTTGGCCATTTAGTTAAACCTTTACAACGTGAAGATATTGAACGCGTTTTAAATCCTAAAAAAGTAGCCGTTAAGAAAAAAACAACGCCGAGTATTAAAAAACATTTTGGTACCTTGATCGGTGAGTCACCGCAAATGCAGCGGCTCTACACTATGATTGAGCGAGTCGCAAACACCAGCGCTAACGTGATGTTAATGGGTGAAAGTGGTGCTGGTAAAGAAGTTGTGGCACAGGCGATTCATAACGCCAGTGCCTGTAGTGGCCCATTAGTGGCAACTAACTGCGGCGCACTTTCAAAAGAGCTAATAGGCAGTGAGTTGTTCGGCCATGAAAAAGGTGCATTTACAGGCGCAATTGCCCGCAAAGACGGCGTATTTGAACAAGCTATGGGCGGTACGTTGTTTTTAGATGAAGTAACCGAAATGCCTATTGATATGCAGCCGAATTTACTGCGTGTGCTGGAAACTAAAAAAGTCACTCGAGTAGGTGGTAGTAAAGAAAGCGCAGTTGATTGTCGAGTTATTTCTGCGACTAACCGTTCGCTGGAAGACTTGGCGCAAAATAATATTATCCGTGAAGACATTTACTTTCGTTTAGCGGTATTTCCTATTGATATTCCGCCACTTCGAGACCGAAAAGAAGACATCAGTCTACTCGCTAGCGCATTTTTAGAGCAGTTAAATGATGAAAACAATACTGATTTTCAGTGGCAAGCCAGCCAGTTAAAATTGCTTGAAAGCTATGATTGGCCGGGAAATGTGCGAGAGCTGCGCCACGCGATTCATCGTGCTTTTATTATGAGCGATCCAAAAGGTAAGGCTATTACCCTGCCAGATAACTTAGAGTCGCCATTTTCTCGAATTAATAAGCGTACCCAAGTCAACCAAGTCAGTGCTGGACAAACGATTGAAGAAGTTGAAAAAGAGTTGATCCATGCCACGTTAGATAAAGTACAAGGCAATAAAACTCTGGCGGCACAAATGCTGGGGATCAGTACAAAAACGTTATATAACCGCTTAAATGCATACGGTGGCATAGGCGAATATAGTTAGATAATTTCGGCAGGAGAAACATGAGTAATAACGAACCGTTAAATAAACTCGTTCATGATGCGCGAGCACCACTTAACCGTATCTCAATGAATGCAGAATTAATTAAATTGGTAATTGAAAACGATATGCCTAAAGATAAAGCGTTAGCGGCATTAGATAAAATAATTAGTAATTGCCAGCAGTGCAGTGACAGCTTGCAAAAAATAGCGGACTCAGATGTCACTGAATAAACAGTTTTTAAGGGAAAGTAAATGAAGCAAAAAAAGCAACAAGGTAGAACCAATGTAGTCTGGGCTAGCTTTATTGCTGTAGTGCTATGTATTGTCGTTGGCAATGCTATTTTGGCCATGAACACTATTCAAAGTCTTACGCAAACTCAACAACGTTTAGACGATACTGGGATGCTAAATACCGCCATTGAAAAGCTTCACCTTTCTATTGTGCAGGCTGAGTCAGGGCAACGTGGCTTTTTACTAACCGGTGATGAGGCGTATTTAGCGCCTTATTACGATGCTGTTTTACAACTTAACTCACAAGCTAAGTTAGTTAAAGGCTTACGTACCGAAATCGATGGTCAAGCAGATAAAGTCGCTCGTTTATTGTTTTTAGTTGATGATAAAGTGGCAATCTTAACCAGAACCGCCGATTTAGCTTTAGCGGATAAAGAGCGTCGTGCACATTACTTATTAGAGACTCACCAAGGTCGTAAGCTGTACGAGGAAATTCGCTTACTTGCTGATGAAATTCAAGATGCTGAATCAGCCTTTAAACTTGCTCAATTTAGAAAGTTAGGACAAATCAAAAAAGAGGCAAAAGTCACATTTGCGATTACTGCAGTGACGAGTGCGTTATTAATTATTGGCATGTTTGTGTTAACACGGATCAACTTACGCACCTCAGCAAAATACCGTGAAGAGCTGGAGTATCAGAATGAAACTTTGGCGGCGAAAGTGACTGAGCGTACTCAGGAATTAACTTTATATTCTGATGAATTGAGTCGCTCTAACCGTGAACTTGAAGAGTTTGCCTTTGTGGCAAGTCATGATTTGCAAGAGCCACTGCGTAAGATTCAGGCCTTTAGTGATCGTTTAGAAACCATGTTCAAAGATGAGCTGGGTGAAAAAGGCATTGATTATATAGCGCGAATGAAAAATGCAGCGCAACGCATGTCTAACTTAATAAATGACTTATTGGAATTCTCGCGAGTGACTACCCGCGGCAAAGATTTTGTCGATACCGATTTACAAAAAGTACTTGATGAAATCTTGAATGATTTGGAGATTGCGATTAAAGAATCAAATGCGCAAGTTCACGTTGCTCAAATGCCCGTAATACAAGCTGATCCAAGTCAGATGGAGCAGCTGTTTTTAAATTTAATTTCGAATGCGGTGAAATTTAGGCGGCCAGAAATAGCGCCTGTCATTCATATAGATTACGCACATCAAACGCAATTCAGTGAAGATCTTAATACCGACGTAGAATGGCAAGTTATTACAGTCAAAGACAATGGTATTGGGTTTTCAGCTGAGTATACGGACAAAATTTTTGTGCCGTTTCAGCGCTTACACGGACGCTCACAATACAAAGGCACCGGTATAGGTTTATCGGTATGTCGACGAATTGTAGAGCGTCATGGCGGCACTATTACAGCTCAAAGCGAAACGGGTGAGGGGGCAACCTTCATCATAAAACTACCTGTGGAAAGTGAACTTTTCACATTGCAAGGAGAGGCTTAAATGCCGTTCACTAAAGTAAAGCCAATCACCATTTTAATGGCTGATGATGATGAAGATGATCGTTTATTAACTCAAGATGCGTTGACAGAGAGCCGCGTGCTTAATGAATTGCACTTTGTTGAAGATGGTGTGGAATTGTTGGAGTACCTTGAGCGTAAAGGTAAGTTTGAAGACAGAGATTCATCACCACGACCAAGTTTAATTCTATTGGATTTAAATATGCCGCGCATGGATGGGCGAGAAGCACTGCAAGCAATCAAAGCCAATCCGAACTTAAAAGGCATCCCGGTGGTGATTTTAACGACCTCAAAGCAAGAGGAAGACATGGTTAAAGGGTATGACCTGGGCGCCGCCTCTTATATCACTAAACCGGTGACCTTTGATGGTCTTGTTGACCTGATGAAAACACTCGGTAAGTATTGGGTTGAGTTTGTAGAATTACCGAGTACCTATAACGATTAGAAAGTAACCACTGGAGACACTATGTTAGATAAGGCAACTAAGCTGCTATTGGTTGAAGACGATGAAGATGATTACATACTTACCTGCGATTATCTTGAACAGCTTAATTCCCATACATTTGATATAGAGTGGATCAGTGACCCCAAGCAGGCAGTGCAGCTATTAAGTCAAAACTTACATGATATCTGCCTGCTTGATTACCGTTTAGGCGCATCGGATGGCCTTGTTGTATTAAAACAAGCGGTCGAAAATGGCTTTACTGGGCCAATTATTATGCTTACTGGGCAGTCAAATGATGAACTTGACTCTGCAGCATTGGATGCAGGCGCAGTTGATTACCTAGTTAAAAATGAAATGAGCAGTAGCCGTTTTGCACGTTCAATTCGCTATGCATTAGCACGGCGAGACATTGAAGATGAGCGTATCGAACGGTTGAAAGCGGAAGCCGAAAATCGCTCTAAAGACCGCTTTTTAGCTCATTTGAGTCATGAATTACGCACACCTTTATCCTCCATTTTAGGTTATACCGAATTGCTCATGCAAAGTGACCTAAATGACCATGCTAATAATGAGCTTGGTGTAATTTATCGAAATGGTAAGCACTTATTAAGCTTGTTGAATGATGTGCTCGACTTATCAAAAATAGCCGCCGATAAATTAGAGCTCAGCTGCAGTGATGTGAACCTTGATAGCCTTATGGCTGATGTGTTTACTCTGATGCGAGTGTCTGCGCTTGATAAGGGCTTATCACTGCGTTTTGAATCATTACAGCCTTTACCGCTGGTGGTAAATATTGATGCGACGCGGTTTAGACAAATTTTAATTAATATAATCAACAACGCAATTAAGTTTACTGAGCAAGGTGAGATCATTGTTCGTGCGTGGACAAAAGTTGTTGATGGTACTGAAATGCTATTTTTTAGTATTAAAGATTCAGGGTTGGGCATTGCGCCAGAAAAACAAGCGTTGATATTTAAACCATTTGAACAAATAGCAGATGTTGAATCGCGCTCTGTTGGCGGTGCTGGTTTAGGGCTTGCTATTTGCTCTGAGTTATTGAGTCGCATGCAAGGCGGTATAACCTTGGAGTCGGCAATAGGCAAGGGCTCTGAGTTTACTATTTCTTTATATCCCGGCAATATTCAAGCGGTTGAACGGCATTTACTAAAGTTGGATCTAACCCCTAATATGCAGCAAAAAACCGCACCATGTAAGGTCACAGGTCGAGTGTTAGTAGTTGACGATTTACGTGATTTGCGGGTGTTGGTAGGGCATATGATTGCCTCTGCTGGAGCGAAAGTTGATTACGCCGAGCACGGCAAGCAAGCACTTGATAAAGTAGCCAAAGCGCAGCAGCAAGGTGAACCATACGATATAGTTTATTTAGATATCCATATGCCGGTGATGGGCGGTAAAGAAACCGCCATTGAGCTCAGAAAGGCTGGGTTTACGGGAGCTATTATTGCGCTTACCGCCGCAACGATGAAGGGCATTCATAATGAGCTTACAGCCTTGGGGTTTAATGATGTAATAGGCAAGCCTGTTGACGCTAATTTATTGTATTTGTGCTTGCAAACCTATTTAGCTAATAACACGCAAAAAACCAAGGAGGTTGTGCCTGCACTCGATAGTTTGCAAAATAAAATGCGTTTTTTATTAGTTGAAGATGATGCCGATGCGGCGCAAATAACCCAATTATTACTCGAAAGCTTAGGCGTACAAACAAGTATTGCAACCAGTTATGAGCATTGTGTTGCCATCTTAAAAGCGGATAGCAACTTTGATAAGGTTTTATTAGATATGCATTTACCGGATGGCAGTGGCTTGGAGTTAGCAGCTTATATCAAGCTGCATTACCCTCAGTTATCACGTGTTATTGTCAGTGGTATGCAGCCTGAACCGTTGCAACTAGAACAACTCAATATTAAGCATGTTTTATTAAAACCAATTAATCTTGCATTGTTAACCCAACTTATTGAGGGATAGCAAGTACTGATTGGCGGATGATTAACTCCGGCTCAAATAAAGTTTGTAATGGTGACGTGTTTTTGTGATAAACATTGCTCAATACCCAATCGGCAGCCATGCGACCCATTGCACTGATTGGGTAATTTATAGTGCTCAATGGTGGGGAAATATGGCGAGTAAAAAACACATTATCGTAGCCCATAATCGATAATTGTTCGGGTAATTTAATTTTATACTCTCTTGCTGTGGCCATTGCACCAGTGGCCATTTCATCATTGGCGCAGATCAATGCAGTAAATTGAGGCGCATTGTTATGTAAGTGCTGAAAGCCTGTAGCACCGCTGTCTTCCATGAAATCACCTTGATACAGTAATTGCTCATTAAAGTTCAGGTTATACTCAGCTAAGGCTTGCTTATGCCCAGCTAAGCGATCTTGGGCATCTTTTTTCCACAATGGGCCACTAATATAAGCAATATCAGTATGGCCTTGCTCTAAGACGTATTTAGCAGCTAAGTAACCACCTTTCACGTTGTCTAAAATAATACAACGTGAAGATAATTCTTCAATATAGCGATTGATTAGCACAAAAGGGGTTTTCCCTTTACTAAGCTCTATTAGGTAATCATCACTAATAGCCTCAACATGCAAAATTAAACCATCGCAATTGCGACTAATTAAAAATTCAATAGCCTGTTGTTCGCGCTCTTCATCACTATGACCTGCGGCGATGATCACATGTTTGCTCTGCTTACGAAACGCGGTTTCTATCCCACTCATCATAGGGCCATAAAAAGGACCCTGTAGCTCAGAAACGAGTAATCCCACGCTATTTGAGCAATTTGATGCTAACGATTGAGCTATGGAGTTTGGTCGATAACCTAACTCTGTCATCGCACGAGTTACTTTTTCACGGGTTGCATCGCTGACATTTGCATTATTATTCATCACTCTTGAGACGGTTGCTAATGACACGCCAGCAAGTTTTGACACCTCATAAATGGTGGCCATGTTATTCCTTTTGAGTGTGGGCTACTAAATCGTCATTTATCTGTTTTAAAGTTTTATTATCAAGAATATACCTTGTCATGATCAAAGCGACAAGTACGCTGCCAATAGCAGGGTAAAGAGTAAACGAGGTTAAAATTCCAGTTTTAGTCAGCTCAGTTAATTCAGTATTTGCTTGGTAACCATAATAGGCTAATAACCAGCCAGCAATCGCGCCACCCAGTGCTAAACCGAGTTTAATAAAAAACACCACGCTCGCGTAAACAAGACCGGTTAGGCGGTGGCCATTTTGCCATTGTCCGTAATCGATAGCGTCGGCCATTTTTGCCCATAGCAGCGGAGTTGCCATTTGAGTGAAAAAACACCATAAAAAGTACACTGCAAAGGCCAAAATAAGCTGCTCGCTAGGTAACCAAAAGGCAACACAGCTAAGAGCCGCAGAAATATACTGTAGATAAATATAAGCGGTTTTTTTATCAATGCGTTTACTCAATGGTTGCGCACAGGCACAGCCTAAGATATTGCCTATCATACCGAGAGTAACAAAGTGAGTGACTAAATCACCTTCCCCGAGCACATATTTTACGTAATAAATTGCTAAGGTGGTACGTAATACCATACTGGTTAATAACATTAGGGCAGCAGCACAGAGTATTTTAAACGGCCCGTTTTGCCATAAAGTGGCCATTTGTGCTTTAAGAGTCAGGGTTTTATGCTGCTGTGCCACTACCCGCTCTTTGGTAAATCGAAAGCACACTAAAAATAGTATCACGCCAAAACAGCTCATTATGACCATAGTGAGTTGGTAACCAAGGGCGTTATCCCCATGACCAAGCCAATTGACTAAAGGTAGCGTACAGCTACTTACGAGTAAGCCACCTAACATGCCAAATACAAAACGATATGATTGAATTGAAACGCGCTCATTAGGATCGCGGCTAAGCACGCCACCTAGTGCTGAGTAAGGTATGTTAATTGCGGTGTAGACCAACATCAGTAAAGTATAAGTGACAAATGCATAAATCACTTTGCCGCTTGGACTAAGATCTGGCGTTGTAAAGGTAATAATACTGATCACCCCAAATGGGATTGCCAGCCATAATAGATAAGGGCGATAGCTGCCGTATTTTGTGCGTGTAGCATCTGTGAGTGCGCCCATTAATGGGTCGGTAACTGCATCAATGATGCGCACGACTAAAAATAAAGTGCCGACTATAGCAGGCGATATGCCAAAAATATCAGTATAGAAAAAAGTCAAAAATAGCATTACGGTTTGAAAAATGATGTTACTGGCAGTATCACCTAAGCCATAGGCTATTTTTTCTTTTTTAGTTAGCATAATTGGCACTCAATTTTATTGTTATTTTTTACGTTGTTGCAGTAAGCGGCGATATTGTTTAGCGCTTTCTTTAAGTATCCGTTGCTGATTCGAATAGTCAACATAAACCAAACCAAAGCGTTTTTCGTAGCCGTACGCCCATTCAAAGTTATCCAATAAGCTCCATGCAAAATAGCCTTTGACATCAACGCCTTGAATTATTGCGTCATGAACAGCATTAAGATGGGTATGATAGTAGCTTACTCTTGCTAAATCAGCTACTTGCCCTTCATGCAAGTGATCTGCCATGGCCGCGCCATTTTCTGTTACATAGACTTTGGGTAACTGGTATTGCTCATTTAACGAAACCAATAACTCAGTTAAGCCTTGCGGATAAACTTCCCAGCCCATATCCGTGACTGGCACATTATCAATATTAGCCTCGGCAAACCAGTTATCTTCAGTGTTGCGATAATGTATGCGGGTATAGTAATTAACCCCAATAAAGTCAATTGGCTGGCTAATTATAGCCATATCGCCAGGGGCAATTACTGGCTGTACGTTGATATTGAGTTTGCTCAGCAAGTCAGGGTATTGTCCTTCTAGTACTGCTTTGATGTACCACTGGTTATGATATTGATCGGCAAGCATTGCTGCTGTTTGATCTGCTGATGTCAGTGGGTAGCTCGGGCTAAAGTTTAGTACAATCCCAGCTTCAGTATCAGGACAGTTTTGGCGTAACACTTGCATCGCAAGGCCGTGTGCTAATAGTAAGTGATGAGCAGCTTGACGTCCTGCTTGCTGACTTTTGATACCTGGTGCATGAACACCTATTTCGTACCCTAAATAAGCACTACAAAATGGTTCATTTAAAGTGGCATATGAATCGACCAAGCCGGTGAGCTCTTTACTAATTACATCGGTGTAGGCTGCAAAAGCGTAGGCGGTCTCACGGTTTTGCCAACCACCTTGATCCTCTAAATGTTGTGGCAGATCCCAATGATAAAGAGTGACATAGGTTTTAATATTTCGTGCTTTTAATGCAGTTAATAAATTACGATAGAAACTAATGCCTTGTTCATTCACTGTACCATCTTGATGCAGCACGCGCGGCCATGAAATAGAGAGTCGGTATGCATCCACGGCTAAGTTTGCGATCATTTCAATATCTTGTTGCCATAAATTGACATGATCGCAGGCAATATCGCCATGGCTATTATCAGCAATTGCTCCAGGTTTTGAGCAAAAAGTATCCCAAATACAAGGTAAGCGGGTATCACGTGCTCCTTCAATTTGAAATGAAGCCGTTGCTACGCCAAATACGAACTGTGGCATTAGCATGGGGGAATTTGAGGGCAGTGATATAGTTTTAAATTCGCTCAAGGTGCACCTTTTAATTTTCGGTAGTCGTAATCGCTTAATATTTATTTTGAAGACAGCATAGCTTTTCAATGTAAGCGCTTACAAGTTTTTTGTAAATAAATTGCTAAATTCGATTTATATGTTATAAATGTAAGCGCTTACATTTAATGTTGCAACTATTTTTTGTTTTTATAGTTTTAATAAAAGAACCTGCTAGTAGTTGTAATAAACTGATAATTAAAAACAATTAGAGATTTTAATATGGCACATGTCACACACACTTTGGCAGAGAACGAACATAGCCAGCAACCATTGGGCAAGCAAACGTTTGCTTTAACGTCGTTGACCACACTATTTTTTATGTGGGGATTTATTACTTGCTTAAATGATATTTTGATCCCGTATTTAAAAGGTATGTTTTCGCTAAATTATACCCAAGCAATGTTAGTTCAGTTCTGCTTTTTTGGGGCTTATTTTGTAATGTCGATCCCTGCGGGGAAGTTGGTTAGTAAAATTGGTTATCAGTTTGGTATTGTCGTCGGGCTTGTGGTTGCCGCTATAGGGTGTGCACTTTTCTATCCTGCAGCAGTGGCACATGTTTATGAATTATTTTTATTGGCGTTGTTTGTATTAGCATCGGGTATCACTATTTTACAAGTATCAGCTAATCCATATGTAAGTGTGTTGGGGTCGCCTAAAACAGCCTCATCACGCCTAACCATGACTCAAGCATTTAATTCATTAGGGACTACAATAGCGCCTATTTTTGGTGGTTGGTTAATTTTAACTGAAGTGAGTCAAGCAACGGCAGAGCAAGTGAAACTCCCGTATTTAATGCTGTCAGCCAGTCTATTGGTGCTTGCGGTTATCTTCGCATTTTTAAAATTGCCGAAATTAGGTAAAGAAAGTGACTCTCAAGTTCAAAGTCAGCAGGTTGAAGGATTTGTTGATTTAGGTAGTGTGTGGCAATACCGTCATTTACTGTTTGGCGCATTAGGTATCTTTGTTTATGTGGGGGCTGAGGTTGCCATTGGTAGTTTCTTGGTGGGTTTTTTAACGCTTGATCATATTAGCAGTTTATCCGAGCAGCAAGCGGCTCATTACATTAGTTATTACTTTGCCGGTGCGATGATAGGCCGTTTTATTGGCGCAGTAGTGATGCAAAAATTTGATGCCGGTAAAGTGCTGGCATGTCATGGCTTACTTGCCATTGTATTGATTGTTATGGCAATGACTGGCCAAGGTGGATTTGCCATGTGGGCGCTTTTATTGGTCGGCCTGTGTAACTCAATCATGTTCCCAACTATTTTTAGCTTAGCGTTACAGGGGCTTGGTAAATACACTTCACAAGGGTCAGGTATTCTTTGCTTAGCGATTGTTGGTGGTGCGATTATTCCACTACTACAAGGTGTACTCGCTGACAGTATTGGCGTGCAGTTAGCGCTGTTACTACCAATAGGCTGTTATTTATATATCACTTACTTTGCGCTGGTTGGCTCAAAAGTATCTTCTCCTCGTCATAAATAATAGGTACAAAACATGACATTAAAAAAACCATTCACACTTACAGCGCTAGTGATGGCGACCATAGCGATGAACGGCTGCTCGGGGCCTGAGCACATACAAGCGAGCAAAACTGCAAACGATGAAATTTGGCCAAAAATCACCACGGGTATTAATGATGATGCCAACATGGAGGCGGCAATTACCACGTTGTTAAATAGCATGACGCTTGAGCAAAAAATTGCACAAATGATCCAACCGGAAATTCGCGATATTACAGTGGAAGATATGCGTAAGTATGGTTTTGGCTCATATTTAAATGGTGGTGGTGCGTTTCCTAATAACGATAAACACGCCAGCGCAGCTGATTGGATAGAGCTTGCAGAAAAAATGTATCAGGCTTCTGTCGATGACTCGCTGGATGGCATTAGTATTCCAACCATGTGGGGCACCGATGCAGTACATGGGCATAACAATGTGATTGGCGCGACTTTATTTCCGCATAACATTGGTTTAGGCGCGACAAACAACCCTGCGTTGATTGAAAAAATAGCCGCAGCAACCGCACAAGAAGTGATGGTAACAGGTATTGATTGGGTGTTTGCACCCACTGTAGCTGTGGTGCGTGACGATCGCTGGGGTCGCACTTACGAAGGCTATTCAGAAGACCCTGAAATCGTGCGTGATTACTCAGCAGCAATTGTAAAGGGTTTGCAAGGCGCGGTCGATCAAGACTTTTTATCTGATAAACGCGTTATTAGTACTGTTAAGCATTTTTTGGGTGATGGTGGTACGCAAGGTGGTGACGATCAAGGTGATAACATTGCATCAGAGCAAGAACTGTTCGATATCCATGCCCAAGGCTATGTGGGTGGCTTAGGTGCCGGCGCGCAAACAGTTATGGCGTCATTTAATAGTTGGCATGGTGAAAAAATTCATGGCAGCAAATACTTACTGACCGATGTGCTTAAAGGCAAAATGGGCTTTGATGGTTTTGTAGTGGGTGACTGGAATGGTCACGGGCAAATCGACGGTTGTACAAATGGTAATTGTGCGCAGGCAGCCAATGCTGGTTTAGATGTATACATGGTGCCAACCGATGCATGGAAGCCGCTTTATGAAAACTTAATTGCTCAAGTTAAAAGTGGCGATATTGCTCAAAGCCGAATTGATGATGCGGTGACGCGTATTTTACGCGTGAAAATGCGTGCAGGTTTATTTGATAAACCAAGCCCAGCGCAGCGTCCGTTATCAGGTAAAACAGAGGTTATAGGTAGCGCAGAACACCGTGCAATTGCAAAGCAAGCGGTACGCGAGTCATTAGTATTACTTAAAAATAAACAGCAGTTACTGCCTCTTTCACCAAAAGCAAATGTGCTTGTTGCGGGTTTAGGCGCTGATAACATTGGTATGCAGTCAGGTGGTTGGAGTATCACATGGCAAGGGACAGGTAACGAAAATAGTGACTTCCCTGGCGGCACATCGATTTTGGATGGTATTGAGCACACGGTTAAGCAAGCTGGTGGCCAAGTGCAGTATGACTTAAATGGTGAGTTTAAAACATCTCCAGATGTGGCCATCGTGGTGTTTGGTGAGCAACCATACGCAGAAGGCAACGGCGACTTAGATAACCTTGAATACCAACGTGGCAATAAAACAGATTTAGCGTTGTTGCGTAAGTTCAAACAAGCCGGTATTCCAGTTGTATCATTATTCATTAGTGGTCGCCCTATGTGGGTGAACGCAGAATTAAATGCCAGTGATGCCTTTGTTGCTACTTGGCTTCCAGGTAGTGAAGGGGATGCCATCAGCGATGTGTTATTTGCCAATGCTGACGGCTCTGTAAACCATGACTTTAAAGGTAAGCTGTCATTCTCTTGGCCTAACAACCCAATTGATAATGCCAACCGTGGAGACACTGAATACGCACCATTGCTGCCATATGGCTTTGGTTTAACCTACACCGACGAAAACACCTTAGCTGATGACCTTGAAGAGCAAAGCCAAGTAACGCAGCAGCTTGAAGATTTAGTGTTATTTGAACGCGCTGTAAAAGCACCGTGGAGCTTAGTATTACAAAGTGGTGAGCAACAAAAAACGATGGCAAGCAGCCGGGAAGCGGTTGGCGCTGTGAGTGTTAAAACCTTTGATAAAGACGTTCAAGAAGATGCACGTGCTATCACCTTTACAGGTGAAGAGTTGGCGGCCATTCGCTTAATGGCGGCGTTTCCATCAGATCTACGCTCTTTTGTTGAAAAACAAGGGCAGCTACAAATGCAGGTCAAAGTGGATAAAGCAGGCGCAAGCCCGCTGTGGTTAGGTATGCAGTGTGGCGATGATTGCCAAGGCAAGTTCGATATCACTGAGCAATTAAGTAAAAACGCACAGTGGCAAACATTGAACATTGATTTAGCCTGTTTTGCTCAGCAAAATGTGAACCTAGGGCAAGTGTTTTCACCGTGGCAGTTAAGCACACAAGGGGATTGGCAGTTATCTATCGCTAAGTTAATGATAACAACTGAACGTACACCAGAGTCGGCTGTGGTATGTCAATAAAAGCTCCGCTACTCCTGATGTTGGCAAGCGCACTTAGCGCTTGCCAACAAGTAGAGCAAATTCGGCCTGTAACCGCAAGCATCGGTGAAGGCTGGCAGCTGGTGTGGCAAGATGAATTTAATGGCTCACAAATTGACTCACAAAAATGGTCCCATGAAGTAAACTGTCATGGTGGTGGCAACGACGAAAAACAGTGTTATACCGCACGAGCCAAAAACAGTTTTGTTGAGCAAGGATTGTTGCATTTAGTCGCCCATAAAGAGCAATACACGGGTCCTAAATTTAATCGTGATGACGTTAATAGTGATGCAGAGCGAGCACTTACTCAGACCCAGTCATTTACCTCTGCGCGGTTACGCAGTAAAGGTTTAGGGGATTGGCAATATGGCCGCTTTGAAATTCGTGCAAAACTGCCAGCAGGGCAAGGTGCATGGCCTGCAATTTGGATGTTACCTACTGATTGGGAGTATGGTCGTTGGGCCTCTTCAGGTGAAATCGATATTATGGAAGCGGTGAATCTTAAAGTACCAACAGATGATAAAACGGCGCCAACTGGTACGCTTGAGAGCCGTGTGCACGGTACTTTGCATTACGGTGGTCCAGCCCCTAACAATGTTTACAGTGGCACAGCGTATACATTTGCTGCTGATCAAAACCCAGCTGATATGTTTCATGTTTATGCTCTAGAGTGGCAGCAAGATGAAATGCGCTGGTATGTGGATGATATTCACTTTGCCACCTTCAAAAGTGAACAGTGGTATTCAGTCAGTGAACAAGCTGATGGTACGTTACTAAAAAATTCAGGTTTTGCACCTTTTAATAAGCGCTTTCATATGTTGCTGAATTTCGCGATTGGCGGTAATTGGCCTGCAAACGTGAATGAAAAAGGCGTGGATGAGAGTGGCTTTGCAAAACAAATGCTGGTGGATTATGTGCGGGTATTTGAATGCAGCGTTAACCCTGAAACGGGCAAAGGCTGCGCAACGTATCAAGATTCTGCTAAGCAGATTATACCCAAACGTCTTTAAGTTATTTGGGTCTTTAGCCTGCAGTTACATCGCCGAACTCGTTGTAATTGCAGGCTTAAGACCCATCTTATTAACACCAGAAACCACCAGCCAACCTTAACGATTTAACTTCTGTAATAGTAACTGGCGAATCTTTCGTGCAGTAAGTTCATCTACTTTCCCAAGTATGCCTTTTACATTATCGGGTGTGTGTTCACCAAGCTCAATATTGTCATTAAAGACGTAATGATTAAACAACTGCTGCCAGTTCGTTTTATGATTTGCGGGCAAATCTTTAATCGCGAGCATGCTGTGTAGCAGCGCATCAAATGGATTGGCTAAATGATCAGCGGCTTGACGCCACCAATAGTTAACCAGCACGTTGAATACGCTTTGAGCGCTAACATGGTGCCACCAAAGTGCAGGAATGAATATGCCATCACCGGGTGTTAACTTTGCGATCTGCGCGCTATTTAGCGCCTGTTTAAAGCGGGGGAAACGTTCAAAATCTGGGGCTGTAAAATCAACTAAACTGACGGCTTGTCCTGCAGGAGTGAATTCTAACGGGCCTATATATAAGTTATCTACTTGCTCTGGGGCGAACAAAATAAACTCACGACTTCCTGCGCCAACGCAAGCAAGGTTATCGGCATTATCATAATGGGCGGCAATTTGGCTGTGATTACCTACCCACAAGCTTTTTAAACACTTATGGGCTGTGACCAGTAACGGGTTGTAACGATTAAAATCAGGGGCACAGTAATCACACGCTGTTGATCCCATGTAGTAAGAGTCTGGCTCAGCTATTGCTGTTACTTGCTCTAATTGCTCAAGTAATTCAACTAAGTTACTGACATATTGGCTAAAGTTAAAACCATCCATTTGAGCATTGTAAAAGTAGCGCCCCTGTTCTTGAGCTGGGGCTGAAAATGCTCGCACTGGTGAGTTGCTAGCAAGGCTTTTTAAATAACTTAATGCCTGCTGATTACTTTGTTTAGCTTGTTTTACCATAGGCCAGAGCGCACAGACGTCCTTGATCACAATAGGCGCAGTTTGCTCAGCCAAAAAGGCAGGCAAGTCGTTAATTTCATCAATATGGCATTGCCTAACTTGCTGTTTTATTTGTTGCGCCACGCTTTGCATTACTGCTGTGCCCACTTTTTATTAAGTAAGCTAGGAATTTGTTCAAGTGACGCAATCGCCATATAAATAGCCTGTAAATAACCACTGCTCTGTAAAGTTTGTAATTGTTCACTAGTGAGGGTATTTAAGGTTTGTTGATTAATCGTATAAAAACCACCGACAGTGACCTTATCAGCATTTTTTTGTTGGTACTCAATTGTAAATGCTTCAATTAAATTAAGCTCAAGGAGTTGTGCAAAAAATGCAGGCAGCGCTTGGTTTTCAAGGTGAAGGGTATTCAATACTTGGGCTATATGGCTTAAGTAATCGCTATTGCCGCCATGCTCTAAAAAGATATCTTCACCATGCTCTAGGTTAATCCGAGGGCTGTCTAAATCAATATGCACCACTAAAGATTGCTCAGGGATACCTTGGTTATAGTGAGTTTGTTGGCCGATTAAAAAAGGTTGGCGCTTCATACTCAATGGCAAGTAGTTGAGCGTTAAGCTACCTTGTGCATCAAGTAGCAAGTTTTCACTATTTTCAAAGCCAAATAAGGCCAGTGCTTCAAACTGCCCCGATTGAGGATGCTTACGAAATACGATGGGTTGATTCGCCTGCACTTTAGTGAATTCGCTCGGGTAAATAGGTGTACAGCTGATGTTATCGCCCCATTTAGCTCCACGTTCGGTGATCACTTTTAACGCTTTGTGGCTAATATTATCAAGTAAAACATGGTTGGCCATGTGGCCTCCTGATCTTCAATATAGTTAATTCAATTGGTTCAGTTAAACCCTAAAGTTAAATAGGCTGTAAACCAAATTTTTTAATATGTTCAAGTAACTGGCGGTTAGTAGGTAAATTGGCTAACCCTTGCTTCGCCGTTTGCTGATTATTTGTAAAGTGCTCAATAATGGCTGCTGGCATGTTCATCTGAGGAAATTCGGGGAGGTATTTCATGCCGTATAAAACAAATTGATAACTCGCCGCTGAAAACACTTCTTGGGCACGGTCAAAATCATTCAACCAAGGGCTTTGATATTGCCATAGAGCCAGGTTATCAAGCAGGGATTGTGGTATTGTATTGGTATTTCTATGCGCTTGCCAATAGTCGCTGCTGCGTTTTGATAACACATAATGCAGCTTTAAAAATTCAATGATCCGTTGCCACCGATAATGGCATTGCTGATCAAAGCGCTTGCTCAGCTGAGGCATCGCATTGCGATGGGTTGGAAAGTTTGCCAATAAAGTATTTAAGCTTAGTTCTACCATCACCAGCGCAGAGGCTTCCAGTGGTTCGATAAAGCCTGCTGACATACCAATTGCAATACAGTTTTTATGCCAAAACTGTGTGCGATAACCAGGTTTAAAGCTCAATTCACGAATGGTTAATTGGCTCACATCAAGCTCATGTTGTGTAGTCTTTAAATAACTAATTAGCTTATCTTTAGCCCCTTGGGTTGATTCATATTCACTTGAATAAACCATGCCAACACCACGGCGAGTTTGTAAGCCTATATCCCAAATCCAACCTGTATCTTGTGCTGTAGCTTTAGTGTATGACACTATTTCTTGTTGGTCATCAGCATATGGCACCTGGACGGCAACAGCGCGATCATTAAACAGAATATGATCTTGGGTTTGCAAAGGAATTTTGTAGTGCTTATCAATTAAACGGCTATGATGCCCTGAGCAATCAATAAATAAGTCACCACTTATCAAGCCATGATCGCCAGTACTCACTGCATTAATATAACCATCGTCATCGTTAATCACCTCATCAACATGACATAGCAGGTGAGTTACATTGAGTTTATCGACACAGTGACGCATTAATAGGTGGGCGAATTTTCCAGCATCTAAATGATAACCATAGTTAGCTTGTGCTTGATAATCGCTGTGTAAATGCGTTTTTGGGGCTTTGTGGTGATCGCAAAAGTAAGTTTGACTGGCTACTGCATGGCTAAAACTTACCGCTTCGTGTTGAGCAAACCAATAAGGCGCTATATTGATGTTTTGATAGCCAACGGGAAGGCTAAATGGATGATAGTAGTATTCGTTACTTTGACTGCTCGTTGGATCATCGCACCAGCCATCAAAGCGTGAACCTTGTTTAAACGAGGCATCACATTCACGTATGAACTGTGTTTCACTGATACCAATGGTTTTTAAGGTTTTACGCATGGTCGGCCAAGTACCTTCACCCACGCCTAAAGTGGCCACATCGGGCGATTCAATAAGGGTAACTTTAGCATTGTGAGTTAGGTGGCTTTGAGCCGCGATAAGCCCTGC
This sequence comes from Pseudoalteromonas sp. KAN5, assembly GCF_022846535.1. Lineage (NCBI taxonomy): Bacteria > Pseudomonadati > Pseudomonadota > Gammaproteobacteria > Alteromonadales > Pseudoalteromonadaceae > Pseudoalteromonas > Pseudoalteromonas sp. KAN5. The sequence goes on along the minus strand of NZ_AP025589.1, from coordinate 2,419,638 downwards.
GCTAAGCCAGCCTGCACTGCCGCCGCCAATGATAACGATGTGGTTTATGTCGTTTTTACGCATTAGATCGACTCGTTACTTAAATTTCATGTATTGAAATTAACATATTAAAGAAAAAAAAGCCGCTTTGCAGCGGCTTTTTGACAACAAAATGCTAGAAAGCGTAGCGGAAGCCAATGTTGTAACGAGCACCGTATTGGTTAGCACGTAACAACTGCTCAGAGTAACGAACATACGTTCGTTGTGTTTCGTCTGTTAAGTTAAGGCCTTCAACAAACACCGTTAACTGCTCATTTACTGCGTAGTTAACATTGATATCCCACTGACCATAAGACTCAGTAAAGATAGGCGATGAATGTTGATCAAAACCAGTTAAGAACTCATCACGCCAGTTATACGATAGGCGAGCAGATAAACCGTTTAAATCATAAATTGCAGAGAAGTTAGCCGAATCACTTAATCCAGGTAAAGCGAATTGATAACCGACAGCATCACGATCAGCTTCTACATCACCAAATACGAAAGTGGCATTAGCAACTAAACCAAAACCGGTATCGCCAAACATATGCTGTGCAGCAAGCTCCCAGCCCCATAAGTTACCTGTTTCGACATTGGTATCGCGGGCAACATCAAAAATAGCGAGTGGATCCGTCGCTGTGCCTGTGATGCCGGTACCTTGTTCAGTGCCTTGGTTTTCATTGATTTTGTCATGAATCGCTTGATCAGACGGTGTGATCCCTTCGGCTGCTAAGTCTTCACGTGCTTGCTCTGCGCGCTCACCAATAAATGGGTCACGAATATCGCCCATGGTTTCTTGAGTTGTTACGTTAACAATGAAATTTTCAACTTGTTTACGGTAATAACCCGCCGACATATAGCTGCCTTCACCATAATAATACTCAAGTGATAAATCGATGTTATCAGACACAAAAGGTTTTAAATCTGGGTTACCTACAGCCACTTTACGCTGGCCGACTTTAGGGTTACCTAAAAATGAAGTCGTTGAACGTAGAGAGTTTACTGGAGGACGAGCCAGTGTGCGGCTATAAGAGAAGCGCGCCATCACGTCTTGCGCAACTTCAACATTTATATCTAAATTTGGTAAGAATTCGCTGGTGCTACCTTCACCATTTGAGAACGTTTGTTCACCAAAATTATATGACCATTCGTTACCATTAACCCAAGTCATACCTGCCGCTGGTTTTTCTAAACTTTTTGATTCAACATCTGTTTTCTCATAACGTAAGCCAACCGCCATGGTGACGTACATATCGTTAAACTCTGTTTCAAAGTTTGCTTGCGTGTAAAATGAGAGTGTTTTCTCGCTAACGCGGTGATCATTATCAATTGGACCAGATTGCACTTGACCATTTACATCAGCAGGCCAGCTACATGCACCAATACCGCCATCAGGGTGGTCGCAATCAATACTTTCTGCAATGGCTACAATCTCATTAAAATCAGCATCGTAGTAGTAGTTAAGTAGTTTGTCGCTACCACCACCTGAAAAGCCATCGAGTAAACCTGAACTATCAACACGAGTAAATAAGCTATCATCGTACCAATCTGCAGAGTTTAGCCACCAACCAGCGGCTAACTGCTCTGAGTAGGATTGCGTAGTACGAAACTCAATTTTAGTATGTGACACACCAAAATTAATGCTTGAAAGGGCGCCACTGTTTTCGTTATACCAAGTACTCTTAAGCTGATATTGATCAAGGTCGTTGGTGTTTGTATCTTTATTAACTCCAGCAAACAAAGTTCCCATATCACTTGGTAGTATTTCTGCTTGACCATTAGTTAAAGTCATATCGATAAGTGGAATTTCGCCTTGGCTAAAGTCTGCCATTTTTTCATCGATATTGACTGTTGGGTTTTCACACCAATCACATGATGTGTTACCTATGATCATAAATGCATCGTGGCCAATACCAACACCTGCGCTTTCGGCAGAGGAGTTATGGGCATCAAACTCAATGTTGAAATTGTCAGTCACTTGCCAATCAAGGTTTAAACCTAACGATTTATTTTCGTTGGTGGTTGCACCGCGATTTAAGTTAGTTGAATAGTCACCACCAAACTCACTTACTTGCGTGTACGTACCATTTTCATTGATGTTTGCTGAATTTACGTTACCACCGTTATTGAACCACACACCAAAACTGCGGCCATCTTTTTCAAACTCAAGTTTTGAATAAGTGTAATCAAGCGTTGCGGTAAGTTTTTCAGAGGGGGCGTATTGCAGTACTAGCTGACCATTGGTGCGTTTACGGGTGTTGTCTGAAAATGCATAACCGGCATTTTGTGGATACCAAGTGGTGCCATCCGCACGTTGGTTATTATCGGTGAGTGATAAGCCTGGTGATGCTGAAATATCCACATTTGGGATCCAGTTATCAACTGCCATTGATTGCTCGCGGTTGTCGCGCTCTTGAACTGAACCTGAAATTAAAATACCAAATTTGTCATCATTAAATGTGTTGCTATAGATACCTGAATATTCTGGAGTAATATCTTTGCCAGTTTCATTAGACGTGTCGTGTACTGCTTTGGCACCAACCGAAGCATGTAAGCCTGGATTAGATAATGGTTTTGCGGTACTGATATTAACGGTTGCGCCAATACCACCACTTGGAATATCTGCGCGGGCTGTTTTATAAACCTCAACACCACTCACACTCTCGGTTGCGATGTCTGCGAAGTCGAATGAGCGGCCACCGGTAGTTGGCATTTGGCGGCCATTTAACGTGACTAAGTTAAACTCTGGGCCAAAACCACGTACAGTAATTTTGCTGCCTTCACCGTTACTACGGTCGATTGATACACCTGTGATCCGTTGCAGCGATTCAGCAAGGTTAGTATCAGGGAATTTACCAATGTCTTCTGAGGTGATTGCGTCTACAACACCTGCCGATTGGCGCTTAATATCCATAGATTTCACTAAACTGCCGCGAATACCTGAAACTTGAATAACTTCTATATCGGTTTTTGCTGTGGGCTCTTCTTCGGCAACAGCTGTATGGGGAATTAGCGCACTTAAACCCATAGCCATGGACAGGCTAATAGCAAGCTGCTTTTTCTTGAAATGTGTGTGGTTCATGCAAATCTCCAGATCTGGTTTTTATTGTTGCGTATAATGTAAGCGCTTACATTTAGTTATAAAAAAAACCGCCGAACCCGATTTTATTTATGTAACCGCTTACATTAAGTTAGTAGAAAGTAAAACAATCGTCAATAGTTATTAGTTTTTGTACCCACGGTTAATTGGTATGTTTATGTTATTATTAGAAATATTAAACAATAATTGTATGCTTATTAGCTGTTCAGCTGCGGTTTAAGTGGCAAATATAGAGATTATTGTATGATAATGCTTGTTAATAACCTTAATTTGTTACCACTATTAGCGACACGATACGTGCATGAGGAAAATTTGAAATGAATACTGTTAAAGTTGCTGGGCAACGAGTTATACCCAATAAAATTATCTGTATTGGTCGGAATTATGCTGCACACATTGCTGAGCTGGGGAATGAAACCCCTAGTGAAATGTTGTTATTTACAAAACCAAACAGTGCTATTAGTGAACAGTTGCATAGTCAACATAATCAAGACACCTTACATTTTGAAACTGAACTGTGTTTTATTGTTAAAAATAATCAACTCAGTGCTGTAGGCCTTGGCTTAGACTTAACTAAACGAGCAGTGCAAACACATTTAAAAATGAAAGGCTTGCCATGGGAGCGAGCGAAAGCGTTTGACGGTTCGGCATTATTTAGCGAGTTTGTGCCAATTAATAGTGCACAGCAATTATTTAGTTTTAAACTAATGATTGATGGTCGTATACAGCAACAAGGTAATTGCGAGTTAATGATCCATAAAGCAGATGCCATCCTAACGGAAATTAGCCAATTTATGACCTTGCAAGATGGCGATATTATAATGACAGGCACCCCAGAAGGGGTTGGTGAAGTCAGCAAAGGCAGTGAGTTTATTGTTCAGCTTTATTTGGATTCTCAACGGCTGCTGGAGCAGCATTGGCTGGCCGATTAACGTTTAATATTTGCTGCTGATAGTGGGTGATAAAGTCAGGAAAAGTCGATTCAAGCCACTGTCTTTGTGATGCTTGGTATTGAACTGATGGTAAAATAGTGTGCTGTAATACTTGGTTAATTTGCTGAAGCGCATTATTAGCAAAGTTATTTGGCGCGTTTGAAGAGCAGCCGACAGCTCCTAAAACTAAGTTACTTTGGTGATTAGCAATGGGTAACGCAACCACATTACTTAACTCGCTAAAGCGGTTGTAATAATCAGCTAGAAACGGATAGTCAATTGTGTAATCAATATAGCCGTGGTTAAGTCGTGCAATCACGGCTCTACTTTCGTTTTCGCTGCTCCAGCTCAACGAAGCATTTTCGTAGCTTTTAGTATTGCGGGCTATTTCATTTATTTCCTGAGTAAACTTTCTTGCGGCGGTTTGACCAAAAATAAAGTGTGTGTCGGTGAGTAGATTAATGAGTTGTACAGGATCACCATGACGTAAGCTAATTGCCTCAGCGTTTGCTGGGGTTGTTATTATATTGAACGGCGGATAAACCGTCGTTGGCATTGAGTAGGTTACTCTGTCAGTGCTTTTTTCCCGGTGGATCATACATGGGTAGCAAGCCATTTGTCCTTCATCTAAATACTTACCGATACGCTTTTGAGGTAGCAATAAGCGGGTATGTTTTATATTGGGTAATGTTTCAATAAGTTGTTCAATTAAATAATCGCATAAACCACCATCTGGTGCATGTGTACTTTTCTTTAAATGGAACGGTGCTGTATCGCTTTGCAGCCAAGTGATTTCGCTAACCGTATTATTTGCTGCGGCGTTAGCACTTGCCAAGAAGATAAGGAATATGCTGATAAAATGCCATTTCGCCAACAGAGTGTTATTTGTTTGCATATTGATACGTTATTTAGATGTACAACTATTTGATTACCATGCTACTAAAGTAACTAGTTATTTAATAGTGGTTATTTTATTGTTTGCTTTGCTTGCAGCCCAGCTTTATACCTAAGCCCCTGTGGAACGCTAAATTCTGCATCTTGAGGTAGTTTGGGTAAATAACCAAAAGCTGGGCTTTTTTGTTTAGAATGGCATTGGGTATTGTCTAAATATTGCATCAATATCAGTGAGTGCTTGCTCACTTAATTCGATATTAAATGCGTCAATGTCTTCTTTTAATTGCGCTAAACTGGTTGCACCTATAATTGATGAGGTAACACCATCAACTTGGTCGCACCATGCCAGCGCCAACTGTGCTGGGGTTAATTGATATTGTTTGGCAATTTCAACGTAGTGACTAATTGCTTGCTGCGATTGTGCTGTATCACGGAACAAACCGTTACGTTGCACTAAGGTCCAGCGGCTTCCTTGCGGGCGAGCGCCATTTAAGTATTTACCCGTTAACATACCGCCTGCAAGTGGTGACCATGGCAGATAGGCAATATCTTCATGAATACATTGCTCGATTAAATAAGGCCAATCCTTGGCGTGCAATAAGCTAAACTCATTTTGAATCGATACCATGCGCGGTAAATTGTGCTGCTCACTTAAGCGTAAAAACTGGCTAATCCCCCAAGGAGTGTCATCAGAAAGGCCGCAATGTTTAATTTTTCCTGCTTTAACACAGTCATTTAACCCTTCAAGAATGTCTAACATACTTGCAGTCTGCTGCTGTGTGTTGGCATCACTAAAGCGGATCATACCTGGCCATTGCTTGCTAAAGTGCGGGGATTGGCGATTTGGCCAATGTAATTGGTATAAATCAATGACATCGGTTTGTAGGCGTTTTAATGATTCATCAACGGCGCTGATCACGGCTTGACGCGTAATATCTCCACCATCACGCACCCAAGATAGACCATTACCGGCTATTTTAGTTGCCAGTACAATGTCATTGCGTTTATTTGAATTACGCGATAACCAGTTCCCTATGATTTGCTCTGTTTTGCCGTAAGTGTCAGGTGTGGGGGGGATCGCATACATTTCAGCGGTATCAATAAAATTAACGCCTTGATCTAGGGCATAGGCAATTTGCTCATCGGCGTCAGCTTGATTATTTTGCACGCCCCACGTCATGCTGCCTAAGCACACGCGTGACACATTGATGCCACTCCTACCAAGAGGGTTATAACGCATAATGATTCCTTATTTAATTTTGCGAGTAGGTTTTAAGAGCTGCTAAAAGAGGCTCGCTTAAATTGGCTTTTTTGCCAGTTTTAAAGTTGAACATCACCACTTGCGATGAGCCAATAGTTGTTAACGCGTTTTGTGCTTGACTAAACACGTTGTAATGCATCATAAAGCGATCAGCTTGAATGTCGCTAATTGTGACGCCTACCAGCACTGTATCTGGAAAAGTAACTGGGCGCTTATAACGCGCGTTGTTTTCGCTGATCACAGGTCCTACACCGGTTTTTTGTAGATCTTCGAGTAAATTAATTTGATTAAAAAAATCAATTCGGGCGGTTTCAAAATAACGGAAATAAACGACATTATTAACGTGTTGTAAGGCATCCATTTCACCCCAAGCAACATTAATTTTGGTGTGAATAGGGTGTTGTTCTATAAACGATTGCATAAACAAACTCGATTACTGTAATGAACGCTCAGGTTAGCAATATGCTGCTTTTAGCTCAAGAAAATTAGAAAAATCACCAAAACATGCTAACTTTAGTAGTTCACGCTTACGTAAACGATAGATATAGTTTGGCTATATTTTTTGATGATTTAAAGGAGCAAATTATGAACGTGGTTGCAGCAAAAATTACAAAGTGGTTGGCCCTGCTTGCACTGTTGTGTTTAGCAATTACTTGCTACGCAATGGGAAATGCCTCGGGAGCAATAGCTTTAGTTATCCTTGGTTTTGTCTTTGAAGGAGTATTTTGGTTATTTGGTCATAAATTATTTTCACGTAAAAAAAGTATGGAAGAACAATCCCCCAGTTGATAACTTGCTAATAGGGTAAAGTTAATTAATAATAACTGTTCATATATACAGTTGTTTGGTTTTGGAAATGAAAAAGTTTATTCATATCGACATGGATTGCTTTTATGCCGCGGTAGAAATGCGCGACAATCCAGCGTTAGCTAATGTACCGTTGGCTATAGGTGGTAATAGCCGAAGAGGCGTATTGTCGACGGCTAATTATATTGCTCGTGAATACGGTGTGCGCTCGGCGATGTCAAACTATCATGCTAAACAACGCTGTCCTGATTTAGTGATTGTGCCTGGTCGCATGCAAGTATATAAAGCAATCTCCCAACAAATTCGTGCCATTTTTCAGCGTTATACCGATTTAATTGAGCCCCTTTCCTTAGATGAAGCCTACCTTGATGTCACCGACAGCACAGCATGTAAAGGCAGTGCCACGTTAATGGCTGAGCAAATACGTGCCGATATTTTTGCGGCAACGGGTTTAACCGCATCGGCGGGTGTGGCGCCGATAAAGTTTATTGCCAAAATTGCCAGTGATGAAAATAAACCAAATGGTCAATTTGTGGTGTTACCTGAGCAAGTTGATCAGTTTTTAGCACAATTACCTTTAGGTAAAATACCAGGGGTTGGTAAAGTCACTTTAGAGAAACTCAATTTAAAGGGCTTATATACAGGTGCAGATGTGTGCGAAAAAGGCGTTAATTGGATGCAACAGCATGTTGGTAACTTTGGCGTTTCCTTGTATCAAAAATGTGCGGGCTTATATATAGGCTCCGTATCGACGGAGCGAGTGCGTAAATCTTTAAGTGTTGAACATACCTACGAATACAATAAAACCAGCTTACAAGAGTGCCTAGATCAGCTACCTATTTTGCTAGAGGAACTGACTCGGCGGTTAACAAAACAGCAATTACAACAGCGTATCAATAAACTCAGTGTGAAAGTTAAATTTGCTAATTTTGTGGTGACATCGGCAGATCAGTCCTATCATCAAATTGACACGGCTATATTTACTGAACTGTTAAGCAAAGCGTATCAACGTGGTCAGCAGCAACCGGTACGATTACTGGGTATTGGGATTGGTGTAAAAAACGAGCCGCAACAGCACCTTCAGTTAAGTATATTAGACTAAAGGTTTAGAGTGTTTTTTGCTCAAACCTTGCTAGTGTAGAAAATGAACAACACACATTTATATAATCAACCTGGACTCTGGATAGAGGTTTACTAATATATTGATTTAAATTCATAAATATTAGTCACAGTCTCCAGCTGGAAATAAATTTATTATCCAGAGCTTAGGTTAACAATAAGAGAGAGAGCTATGCAATCAGTTGTAATTGTACTGCTGGGTATGGTCGGAATGCTTTTTGGTTGGTTTGTTTATTCTAAATTTATCGCCGAAAAGATTTTCAAAATGGATGACAGTTTTGTCACCCCAGCACATGAACTCGAAGATGGTAAGGATTTTGTGCCTACCAATAAAGTGGTGCTTTGGGGGCATCATTTTACCTCTGTCGCGGGGGCTGCGCCGATTGTTGGTCCTGCGATTGCTGTTTATTGGGGCTGGGTGCCTGCCGTGTTATGGGTTGTACTGGGCACTATCTTTTTTGCCGGTGTGCACGATATGGGCGCATTATGGGCCAGTGCGCGAAATAAAGGTAAATCAATGGGCGCACTTTCCGAAACCGTGATTGGTAAACGTACTCGTGCGTTATTTATGATTGTGGTTTTTTTGGTGTTACTAATGGTTAATGCGGTGTTTGGGGTGGTGATTGCAAAATCATTTATTAGTAGCCCGAATGCGGTTTTCCCCGCTTGGGCTGCAATTGTGGTGGCGTTAGTGATTGGCCAATTGCTGCGTAAAAAAGTCTCTCTCATACCGCTGTGTTTCATTGGTGTGGGGATTTTATATTACACCATCTATTTAGGTAGTAGCATGCCGATCACTTTGCCTGACGAGTTATTTGGTTTAAGCGCGAATGCTAACTGGATTGTGATCTTATTTGTTTATGCAGCAATCGCCTCTTTGTTACCTGTATGGATGTTGTTACAACCGCGAGATTTCATCAATGGCATGCAGTTATTGGTGGGTTTAGTACTGTTATATGGTGCAGTGTTTGTTTCTATGCCTGATATCACCGCCCCTGCGTTTAACACTCAAACGGCGATAGATACTCCGAGTATTATTCCATTATTATTTGTGACGATTGCCTGTGGCGCGGTGTCTGGGTTTCACGGCATTGTATCATCGGGTACTAGCTCTAAGCAGCTCAATAAAGAAACTGATGGCCGTTTTGTTGGGTATTTAGGTGCTGTGGGCGAAGGCATGTTAGCACTGATCACTTTGGTTGCTGTAAGTGGGGTTGCACTTGCTGTATCTCCCGAAGAATGGCATGAAATATACAGCCATTTAGGTGCCGGTAGTGTCGCAGCTTTTGTCAATGGTGGCGCGAATCTCATCGAAACTGGTTGGGGCATTTCCAACGAAATAGCGTCAACCTTATTGGCTGTTATGGTGGTGCTGTTTGCTGGTACGACGATGGACTCAGGCGTGCGTTTACAGCGTTACATCATTCAAGAGTGGGGTGATATTTATAATATTAAAGTGATTAAAAATGGTGTAATAGCCACACTTATTGCAGTGCTAAGTTGTTTATTATTAGCCTTTGGTGCTGGTGGCGCAGATGGCAGTGGTGGCATGATCATTTGGCCGTTGTTTGGTTCAACAAATCAAATTTTAGCGAGTCTTACCTTATTAGTTATTTCAGTGATGTTGATCAAAGCAAACCGCCCAGCTAAGTACACGCTTATTCCAATGAGTTTTGTGTTAGTGATGGCATTTTTTGCTGGTGTGATCAAACTAGGCGAGTACTACCAACAAGGTAACTGGTTATTAGTGACATTGGATATTATTGTTTTAATCATTAGTGTATTGGTGATGCTAGAAGCGTGGTCTGTCATTGCAAAGCATCGCGCTGAAAATAAATCGCAGGGTAAGGAATAGCCGATTTATTTCACACTGTAACTGCAAGTTGCCAGCGGCATATTAGCTTGTCGTGCTTTGCTGGCAATAGCTATTTAAATCAATGATAATAAGGTCCTTAGTTTTTTCGACAACAGGACCTTTTTTATGGCATATCCTCACGCAGTTGCAGCCCCGCAATTAGATAACGCAAAACATGATGCGCTTATTATTATTGCCGATAATTTTTCTGAATTAGACGATCCAAATCTAAGCCAAGCGATTAAATCGCAAATGGCCGTAGATGCACGTATCGGGAAACAAGTTACATTCCTTGTGGTTGACTCAAAGCGCGTGATTTTAGCGCCAACAGGTCCGTTAAACCGTGATTATGATGATGTTCGTCGTTATTTTGATGCCGCTAAACTTGCTATTAACGAAGCGAAAGCATCAGGCAGTACTAAACCTGCTATTTATTTACCGCAAGCTAGCCAAGACAGCCGTTATCAGTATGCCTTAGAAGTGGCTTATTTAGGAGCATGCCAAGCGCTGTGGCAGCCGCTTGAAGCGCGTGAACATCATGGTGAAAGCATTGAGCCTATAACCCAAATTGCGCTATTTGGTGCCAATGAGCAAACAATTAAAGCTGTAAATGCGATTGCTGCTGGGCAATACGCGGCGCGTGACTTATGTGGTACTGAACCTGAGCGTATGGCTCCCCCGCGCTTTGCTGATTACTGCGTCGATTTATTTAAAGGTTCTAAAGTCAGTGTTGAAGTGATTGCAGATATTGCGACGATTGATAAAGAGTACCCAATGATGAGTACAGTTGCTCGCGCTTCATATGCCGTAGAGCGTCATCATCCACGCGTTGTAAAGCTTGAATATGTGCCAGAGGGTGAAGTAACGCGCACCTTGATGTTTGTTGGAAAAGGCTTAGTGTACGATACCGGCGGCGCAGACTTAAAAGTCGGTGGCTTTATGGCGGGTATGAGCCGTGATAAAGGCGGCGCAGCTTCAGTTGCTGGGTTTATGAAATCAGTGGCGGACTTTGCTCCTAAAGGCGTCAAAGTGATTGCCTTTTTAGCCGTTGTACGTAACTCGATTGGTTCTGATTGCTTTGTACCAGATGAAATTATCACTAGTCGTGAAGGTGTACGTGTGCGAATCGGTAATACCGATGCAGAAGGTCGCTTAGCAATGGGCGATTTACTCAGTGAAATGAAAGAGCTTGCTAAAACTGCAGTTAATCCAGAGATTTTTACGGTTGCTACATTAACCGGTCATGCTGCTCGCGCCATGGGACCATACAGTGCATATGTGGAAAATGGTCCTGCACGTGCCGCTCATATCTCTCGTAAATTAGCTGATTGTGGCGATTTATGGGCAGATGGTGCTGAAGTATCTCGTAGTCGCCGTGAAGACTATGATTTTATCAAACCACGTACACTCGCCGATGATGTGCTATCAAGTAACAATGCGGCATCTGCGGTAACTGCTCGCGGACATCAATTTCCAATGGCTTTCTTAGCGATTGTCGGCGGCCTTGATAAACATGGCACCGACTCTGCTCAGCCAATTCCATATGTGCATATGGATATTGCTGGAAGCGGTGTTGAAGGTGGCGATTGGCAGCATGGTAAACCTACTGCTGCAGGCTTAAGCAGTTTATTTGCACGTTACTGTTTATAGTATTTAGAGTTTAGCGATACGTAACAATCCCACCATTTAGTATGGTGGGATTGTGATAGCTTTTGCTTTGTGATTAGTGTTTTATCGTTAGATCGCTAATTTAATGGCAATTGATAAGCGCGTGGAGGAAGTTACCCTCTTTAATATCCCCAGTACTTCTACAAGCACAAGCCCGATATCTTTAGTTTGCTTGTGTTTCTGTGCCGAGTAAGGCATCAATGTAGGCGAGCTCCTCGCTAAAAATACCATTCATAAATGCGCTTTGCTCACTGATCACTCCCTCATTAGGCTGTGCCTTATAGTCATGTTGGCAGCGAGTTAGTTCGTTGGCTAACCATTGACATACATTGGTTGTCGTCTTTATTGCTGTACTTAAAAAAGATGACCATTTTATTTTTTGTAAATTAAAACGGTATAACATGACTGCAACTAAGCTATAGGCTTTTTGTTCAGCACTGACGATGTGTTCATGAGTTAGTTTGTCGTTATTAAGTAGCTTGGTGCGGCTCAGTGCTTGTTGTAGTGCGACTTGTTGTGGCTTACTTAAAAAAGTGCTTGTCATAATGTGCTGCTGGCCTCTATAAACTAGTTACAATCAAATTTAGCATTCAATAGTTGACCCCAACTTTGGTTAAGGTTAAGCAAAGCGTTTTACGACTCATACAACACCAAAAAATGCAGTAATAGTGATAGCAAAGTGGGACTGACTCTTTACTGAATTAAGCAAACACAATTGTAATTGGGTCGGTTATTTAACCTACAGCTTACTTTTCTATAATTAAAAATATTTGCTCTCTCACAAGCGCATTATTAAAGCATAGCAAAGGCATTTTCTCTGTGCTTTAATAATTAAAACAAGGGGGGGCGTTATGAGTAACTATAAGTTTTTATTTAATAAGTATATTGCCACAACGGCTGTGTTAAGTGTATTTGCAGCAGCTGTATCAGCCGAAAATAAACAATCAAGTCAATTAGTTGAGCAGCTTTGCTCTACATGTCATAGTTTAAGCAATCTAAAGCGCAGCGCAGGTTATAGTAAGGAAGACTGGCAAACGCTTATTAGCTACATGGTTGATACTGGGGAAAATAGCAACTTAAAAGAAGATATAGGTGAATATTTAGCAACTCATTATCCTGTAAATACTCATCGCGGATCAACCGTTGTAGAGGGTGATATCAAGCTACAGTTTAAATATTGGCAAGTACCAACACTTGGGCAGCGTGCACGCGATCCTGTACAAGGTAAAAACGGTATTATTTGGTGGGTTGGCCAATGGGGGAATATTTTAGGACGATTAGATCCTAGTACTGGCGCTATGCAAGAATACCCTTTACCCCGTGGCACCTATGCGCACAGTGTGTCGCTTGATAAAAATCAAACCCCTTGGTTCCTAGGTAATAAAAATGGCACTGTAGGGTATTTAGATTTAGCCACAGAGCAGTTTAAAGTTTATAAAATGCCTGATGAAAATGCCCGTGACCCGCACACCGGTGTATTTGATGAGGCGGGAATATTTTGGTTTACCCTGCAACACAGTAATATGATCGGTAAACTTGATCCTAAAAGTGGTGACATACAGCTTGCTACTTTACCAACTAAGGGTTCTCGTCCTTACGGTATAAAGCTTGACTCAACCGGTACTCCCTGGGTTTCATGTAATGGTAGTAATTGTTTGGTTAAGGTAGATAAAGGCACAATGAAGCTTAGCGAAATTAAGTTACCAGGTGCTAAAACACACACTCGACGACTTGCTATAACACCTAATGATATGATTTTTTATGTTAATTCAGGAATGGGTAAACTAGGTCGTTTTAATCCAAAAACGGGGAAAATCACCGAGTGGGATAACCCAAGTGGTGAAGATAGTCACCCGTACGCAATTGAATATGCAGATAATGCAATTTGGTTTAATGAGTCAGCAAAACGACCTGAAACCTTAGTTAGATTTGACCTTGAAAGCGAAACGATGCAAAGCTGGCAAATACCCAGTAAAGAAGGGGTATACTCCGGGTTGATCAGGCATATGCGAATGGGTAATAAAGGGCTAATTATTCACCAAACAGCGACTAATCAATTAGCAGAGATCACTTGGTCAAAGTGACTTGAATGTTTCTACTGAATACAGCGTTCTTAGTGTAAATCAGCGATCTAATTTTATAGTTTTTTGATATAAAAATGCCTACAGGTTAAAACCAGTAGGCATTTATCGGATTTGCTGATAATTTAATTATGCTAATTTTTGTTTTTACTGAGGGTTTAAACCTAGCTTTTGTAGTACCAGTTTAAAGTTAGCGCGGCGCTCGGCAATCGCGTGTACTTCACCACTAACAGGGCAGTGGTCATCAGGGCAACCACGATTTACTATACCAGATACCGCATCCACAAAGGCTGTGCCTTGCAAGCCACCATCAACATATTTTTTCAGCTCAGCGTGATAGTTCCAATCTGCGTATGGGCCACCTTCATTACTGTAAGCCTGCACTGAATTTACCCAAAAGAATAAACCGGCAATCCATTTTATTTCTTTATGTTCCTCTGAGCTACAAACAAGCCCAGGGTTTGAGCATAAATCGAGGTCAGCGTATAACGGGCTTTCAGGTGCTGGAGCAACCGTTGTACCATCAACCGTTGTGCCTATGGTATCAGGGTCAACATGTGAGCGGCCAACGAAGTGATTTAGAGTACCGAAATTTTGGCGTCCTGTAGTTTGAATTACACCACGGCCCCACCAACCACAGCCTTGGACACTTTCGTCACTACCATCCCAAATAAAACTACCAGCTTTTTGACCTACATATTGCTTACATTCGTCACGCTCATACACTTGTTTAGAAGTATCAATGGCTGTGGGAACCGTATTACAGTGCCCTGCGTTGGTCCAGCGACCAACTTTGCCGTTAACGAGTAATCCTTGCTCAGCAAGTACGGCATCAGGGGCAACAAAGATAGGGGCCGGTGCGCCATACCATTTAGCGTGAGTCGTCGCTGTTTGTTCCATTTTTTCATCACGAGGGCATGAATAAGGGTGATCTTTTCCTGATATCGGATGCACACCATAATCAGCATATTTTTGACCTAACTGACCACAACTGGCTGTCATTGGATAATCGACAGCCGCGCCGTATTTTACCTCAGACCAATTGTTTTCATCGCATGCATCAAAGCGTATGGTTTCTTGCATGCTTTGTGATAAGAACGCGGCAATAGCGACTTTCGCGTAAATAGCATTTGTAGCGTCGTCGGCATTGCTATCAATTAACCAGAATTTCTCGCCAGCTACACCTACGTTATGCATAGAGTTTAGGCCTGTTAAAAAGTCTGCCCATTTATAGATAGTTGATGGAACCCACGTTGAATTAGGTGTTTCATACAAGAAAACTTCACTATCCATGACTGTTTCAGCATTTGTTAAGTCATTGTTTAGTGATGTAATACTTGTCAGTGCAGTAACATTAGCTGGGGCGCCAACATAGTAAAGTGGAACGGTATTACTCTGATAACGATTTATTTTACTACTTAAGTCAGCGCTATCTGTATCAAAAATAATCGCAAAAATATTGTTATGTGCGGCTTTACGAATATGACTTTCACCTAGGGTATTACCCATAAAGTAAGTCGTTGCCTGTGTTGTTGGTACAGAAGACAGTAGTGCCGGAGATTGCACGAAATCAGTGACTTGTTTAACGTATTCCAAAGCATTATGCCATTGATCAGCAGTTAAACTTGCAGAGTTACTTGATTTAGTAAAAGCAATAAAGTCAGCTTTTGCAGCGCCTTTATAAAGCGTGAGCGTATCGAGGAGGTCGGCAGTGGCTTTTGCCGCAGCATTCCAAACGGAACGTTTACCTGAGTGGTTGTCGTAAGCAAAATCACCAATACTTAATGACCATCCAAAGGTTGCATTGGGTGCCAGCTCACTCATAATTAAGTTTTGCGCCTGAGCCCACCCTGCAGCATCATCACTTAAAGCGTCAATATCTGCGACATTGATGCTGTGAGTATTTGTTGTAGCTAGTGCATCAGTTAATGCTTGTTTAACACTAATTGAACCTAAAGAGAGCCCTTTATCTTGAGTGATATTATCCAGTACGTTGCTTTGTAGAATGACAGATGAAGTCCCCGCTTGCGTAGCAAGCTGGATCAGAGCTACAAAGCCATCCGTTAATTTAGTGATATCAGTTAAGTCTGTGCTATTTAAAACCGTTGCAGTGGTGGTTAAAGGAGCTGGTGATGATGGGCTTGCAACCACAAAGTGGCTCGGCCAACCAGGCATTTCTAGATTAACCGGATCACTTGTATTCGGTAGCGAAAGCAAGGGCGCAGTACCTTGCTCAGTACCGTCACAGTTCACTTTCCAATTCCAGGTATCGTCGCTACCTGGACGAGAAGATGTTTCCCATTTCGCGGTGTAAGCAATATACTCATCGTTAACCAGTATATCGCCTGCTTTAGCGACAGTTCCTTGGTTCCAAATCGTATAGTCTTTACATATCTCACCTAGCTTAGGATCAGTTGTCACAGGTGGGTCGGTAGGGTCAGTCGGATCTGTTGGGTCAGTTGGATCCGTTGTATTACCGCACTGATGCTCAAAAGCCCAACTACCATCACTACCAGGTACAGAGTTGGTGTACCACTTTGCCTTGTAAGCACTCCCTTCATGTTGCATTAAGTCACCACCATTTGCATGGCTTGGATTACCCTGCCAGTCTACTTGGGGGAAGTTAGGATAGGTATTGATAGCATCACAGTTGGCGGCAAAAACGTTGCCTGATACTACAGCGCTGGTGGCAAGTGATACAGCAATAAAAGTTTTACTGGGTTTACGCCCAATCAGGGGACTCTTCATTTTACTTTCCTTACTTTATAATTTTAGTGCGACAATTAGTGGTTAATTACATTTGATGTAACTTTTGATTATCATTTTTTTAACATAAAAATAAATTAGCACGTGCCTGACAGCGCTGTCAAATGCATTAGGCAAGAAAATAAACAGTCATATACTAGGTTTTATGGGTGGGTAATTTTTAATTGCTTGATATTTAATAGTTAATTTATCTATATACGGGACAAAAACTATAGATTGAGCTAAAAAATATTTTATAAAGAATTGTTAATCGATATTTGCAGTATTATTTCAGGGCCTAGGCGTGTTGTAATGTGTGCAAAAAGTTGGGGATTTAGTCCATGTTTTTATCATAATTACTGGGGTTTTATGTTGGTTAACCACCCATTATTGTGATTTATAATTACTCTCACATTATTAAAAATAATGTTATATTTGTGTTTTATATAAAAAGTAATAAAATAATACAAATTGAAATTAATAATCAGGTTGAATGATGACAGTACAAACAAATAGTCCGTTAGTAGAGCAGCGGGCCGACCCATTTGTGTATAAGCACAGCGATGGTTTTTATTATTTTACAGGTTCAGTACCAACATATGATCGGATTGAGCTCAGAAAATCAAAAACATTAACTGGTCTTAAAAGCGCTGAAACCTTTGATATTTGGTTTAAGCATGACAACGGCCCAATGAGTCGCCATATTTGGGCTCCAGAAATACATTACTTAGATGGTAAATGGTATATCTATTTTGCTGCCAGTGAAGAAACAGATATTTGGGCGCTGCGCCCTTATGTACTTGAATGTAAAGGCCAAGATCCACTTAATGATGAGTGGATTGAATTAGGTATGATGCAAGCTGCTAAGGGCGATGATAAGTCCTTCACTGATTTTTCATTGGATGCGACTATTTTTGAAAATAATGGTAAACGTTACTTTTGTTGGGCTGAAAAAACGGGAGGGCAATTTGCTGCATCTAACTTGTATTTAGCTGAAATGGAATCGCCTATTAAGCTAAAAACCGTGCAGTTTATGCTAACAACTCCTGATTATGATTGGGAGCGCGTTGACTTTTGGGTGAACGAGGGGCCAGCCGTATTAAAACACAATGGCAAAATCTTTATTGCTTTTTCAGCCAGTGCCACAGGTGCATGTTATTGTATGGGTTATATGGAAGCCGACGAAAATGCTGACCTACTTGATCGTAACTCTTGGACTAAAACGCGTATGCCGGTGCTTGAAACTGACGTTGAGAAGCAAATTTATGGCCCAGGTCATAACTGTTTTACAGTGGCAGAAGATGATGTAACACCGTTATGTATCTATCATGCACGTGATTACGAAAGTGCTATTGGTGAACCAAGTGTAGTACCAAAAACTGACACGCGGCCACTAGCTGAAATTGTTAAAGATCCACTTTATGATCCAAACCGTCACGCACGTGCTTTGGAAGTAAAATATGATGAGAATGGCCGCCCATTGTTTGCGCTTTACTAAGGTCTGATTATCTTTGTAGTTTGATTTTTGAGCACCTTATATAACCAAGCCAGTATTTGCTTGTTAGCTAGGTAGAGCCTAAACAGTGTGCTTGCCCTCTAAAGCCGTCAATAGGCTGTTTATAGGATTCAGACTAGATTGCATCAGTTTTTTCCTGAAATATCAGCGGGGGTTTGCTAAAAGCCAACGCTTAGCTAAAAAAATAGTCAACTTCGCTGTTTTTCACTTGTAGCTTGTGTTGACTTTGCTATAATCCTCCCGAAATTTCAGTAATTACTGAAACTTTATTGATGTAGATCATACTAACAAAGTAAGAAATAGCGTAGGCGCTGTTTCTTACTGCATACTAAATCTATAAGGCCAGTACGTTTGAACTCAAAAAATTGTCCAAAAGCACTACTGCAAACAACGTTTACACGTTGGCAGCTGCGTGCGCGTACAGTTTTTGCCGGACGTGAACTGTTCTCTGCATTAGTTATTTTATTAATTAATTCAGCTATGTTGATAAATGGCAGTGTTGAAGAGGCAACAGAGTTAAAGAGTTTGTTAACTGAAGGGGCTGCAGAGTCGTCTTTAATTAATGTATTGAGTTTTTTAGCGTATCCAGTTGTTTCATGCCAGTTGTTAATTGGTTTATGTTGGTTGATTTTTCACTTTTTTCCAGCACGTCGTGCTGGGGTTATTTTACGTAAAGCAGCCTTTGCTTTTCGTGCTCCTAAAGCATCACTTGTTGTACACAGCGCTCACGGCTGCCGTGCTCCACCTCTTGTACTTGGTTGAACGCTACTCGTTATTGATGGCTTGACTGAGTTAGTCGCTTACTAATTTCGTTTCTTCACTAATAATGCTTAGCCGCAGTGTGTCTGCGATTCGGCCACCCCTATTAAATTTCCTTAGTGTTTAAAGCTGTTGTTATAGGTTTTAACCGCATCAGGAATAGTTTAAACCGTTGTTTTGACCTTGGTATTCTTGGGTAAGGCAGCACACGTCAAATTTTAGGTTGTAGGATAGTCCTTTGTTAATTCGAAACCTCTGTAATATTGCTCTGGGCACCGTTGTGCTCGCACTAACCGGCTGTAAAGGTGGCGTGCTTGATCCAAAGGGGCAAATTGGGATAGATGAAAAAAATCTGATTATTATCGCCACAGTGCTAATGCTAATTGTGGTTATTCCCGTCATTGTCATGACCTTGTACTTCGCGTGGAAATATCGTGATGGACAAGATCAGCAAATTTATGCGCCCAAATGGGCACACTCAGGAAAAATTGAAGCTGCCGTCTGGGCTATTCCTATTGTAATAGTGATTATTCTAGGTGTTATCACTTGGCAATCAACACAACAGCTTGATCCTTATAAACCTCTTGAAGGCAAAGGTAAGCACCTAACTGTTGAAGTGGTGTCGCTGAATTGGAAATGGTTATTTATTTATCCTGAGCAAGGTATTGCTACGGTAAATGAGTTAGTTTTCCCAGCCAATGTACCTGTGGAATATAAAATTACTTCAGAAAGTACTATGAACTCGTTTTTCATTCCTCAGCTTGGTAGTCAAATTTACTCAATGGCGGGCATGGAAACCAAATTGCACTTAATTGCCAATGAGCCGGGTACGTTTAAAGGTTTTTCGGCTAATTACAGTGGTGCAGGATTTACCGGTATGAAGTTTAATGCCATCGCTACACCCACTGAGGCTGATTTTGACAAGTGGGTAAACAAAGTAAAGGGCCAAGCCAATACGCTTGCAAAAGCTGATTACGATGCATTGGCATTACCGAGTGAAAATAACCCAGTAACTTATTTTGGTGATGTTGAAGAGGGCTTGTTCCACACCATCGTTATGAAGTACATGCAAGCTCACGGTGATATGAACAAGATGCACAAAGCCATGCCGCAGCACAGTGGTCATGCAAATCACACAATGCACAGTGAGGGTGAGGAATAATTATGTCGTTATTAGGTAAATTATCATTCGATGCCATTCCGTTTCATGAACCTATTTTGATGGTGACATTAGCGGTGGTTGTGATTGTTGGTGCATTGATTGCGGCCTTAATCACAAAGTATAAAAAATGGGGCGTGCTATGGCACGATTGGATCACTTCTATTGATCATAAACGCCTAGGCGTGATGTATATTATTCTTGCATTGATCATGCTGTTTCGGGGCTTTTCCGATGCCATCATGATGCGTGCACAATTGGCGTTAGCCACAGGTGGCGCATCAGGCTATTTACCGCCAGAGCATTATGATCAAATCTTCACCGCGCATGGGGTGATCATGATCATTTTTATGGCAATGCCATTTATGATTGGTTTAATGAACATTGTATTACCACTGCAAATTGGTGCGCGTGATGTGGCATTTCCGTTTTTAAATAACTTAAGTTTTTGGTTAACTGCTGGTGGTGCAATATTAATTAATATTTCATTGTTTTGTGGCGAGTTTGCAAAAACGGGTTGGGTGGCGTATCCGCCGCTATCGGAGATGTCTTTTAGCCCCGGAGTCGGGGTCGATTATTATATTTGGGCGCTGCAAATATCCGGTATTGGTACGTTATTAACGGCGGTAAACTTTTTAGTGACCGTATTTAAAATGCGTGCCCCTGGTATGCGATTAATGCAAATGCCTATTTTTACTTGGACTTGTACATGGGCAAACATCTTAATTGCAGCATCATTCCCAATCTTAACCGCAGTGTTGACTATGTTAACCCTCGACCGTTATTTAGATTTTCACTTTTTTACTAATGCCGCAGGCGGTAACGCCATGATGTATATCAATCTATTTTGGGCTTGGGGTCATCCTGAGGTTTATATTTTGATTTTACCTGCGTTTGGTATTTTTTCTGAAGTTATCTCTACCTTTACTGGAAAACGTTTGTTTGGTTATAAATCAATGGTTTATGCCAGCGGTGCAATTTCAATATTAGGCTTTGTAGTATGGCTACATCACTTTTTCACTATGGGATCCAGTGCCAATGTAAACGCTTTTTTTGGTGTAATGACTATGGTCATTGCGGTGCCCACCGGTGTGAAATTGTTTAACTGGCTATTCACTATTTATCGTGGCCGCTTACGTTTTACGGTGCCAGTACTTTGGACGTTAGGCTTTATGGTGACCTTTACAGTGGGCGGGATGACAGGGGTATTACTAGCTATTCCCGGGGCTGATTATGTTCTGCACAACAGTTTATTCCTGATTGCTCACTTTCATAACACTATTATTGGTGGAGCGGTATTTGGTTATTTGGCTGGCTTTGCATTTTGGTTCCCCAAAGCGATGGGCTTTAAACTTCATGAAGGATGGGGAAGAGCATCATTCTGGTGCTGGTTAGTCGGTTTCTTTGTTGCATTTATGCCGTTATACGTACTTGGCTTCTTAGGTATGACGCGTCGCTTAAACCACACAAATAATCCAGATTGGAATATTTGGTTGTACATTGCTTTTGTTGGTGCAGTGATCATTATGTTCGGTATCTTATTCCAAGTTGTGCAGCTGTTGGTGAGCTTTAAAAACCGTGAAGCACTAAAAGATACAACTGGCGATCCGTGGAATGGTCACACGCTTGAGTGGTCAACATCGTCACCGCCACAATACTATAACTTCGCTACGATACCGCATGTGCACGATATCGATACTTGGACTGACATGAAAGAGAAAGGCCAAGCATATCAGCAAAAATCGAGTTATGCGCCTATCCATATGCCAAAAAATACCGCGGCAGGGGTGATGATGAGTGCCTGTTTTACCACATTTTGCTTTGCCATGATCTGGCATATTTGGTGGCTGGCCATTGTCGGTGTAATTGCTGGAGCCGCAGTATTCTTTAAACGTTGTTATACCAGTGACGTTGATTACTACGTGCAACCAGAAGAAATTCTTGAAATTGAAAGTGCACATAATGCCAGTGCAACAACATTTAACCAAGGTAAGGAGTTCAGCGCATGAGTTCGATCCCTGCTGATATAAATATCATCAATCATGATGCTCATGCTCACGAGCATCATGATACAGGCGGCGATACGGTATTTGGTTTTTGGCTTTATTTAATGACCGACTGCTTATTGTTTGCTTCATTTTTTGCAACCTACGCTGTGCTTTATATGAACACCGCCGGTGGTGTGTCGGGTAAAGATATTTTTGAACTGGACTTTGTTGCGGTTGAGACCGCAGCACTACTACTGAGTAGTATCACTTTTGGTTTTGCGATGATCTCTGCTCATGCGCAAAAGAAAGCCACAACTTTAATTTGGCTGGCCATTACTTTTGCTTTTGGAGTTGTGTTTATCTCCATGGAAGTCTATGAATTTCATCATTTAATTGCTCATGGTAATGGCCCGCAGCGTAGTGCATTTTTGACCTCGTTCTTCTCATTAGTAGGGTTACATGGTCTGCACGTAACCGCAGGCCTAATTTGGATGGCGACGATGATGATTGAAGTGTCACGTCGTGGTTTAAACCCTGCCACGGTTACTCGCTTAAGCTGCTTAAGCTTGTTCTGGCACTTTTTAGACGTGGTGTGGATCTGCGTATTTACCGTTGTTTACTTAATGGGGGTGATGTAATGAGCCACAGTGAATCACATGTATTAAACGAGTTACAAACGCAAAGCCATAGCGATGCCGCACACGGCAGTGTTAAAGATTATTTAATAGGTTTTGTTTTATCAATTGTACTGACAGCTATACCATTTTGGGCTGTGATGAGTGGTACTTTGTCAAAACCAACGACTTTTGCGTGTATCGTGGTAATGGCCATAGTGCAAATTTGGGTGCACTTAAAATACTTCTTGCACCTTAACTTTACTACCGAAGACGGTAAAGCCAGTTCGTTATCGTTCATCTTCAGTGCGCTGATCATCGTGATGGTAGTAGGGCTGTCGGTATGGATCATTTACGAATCGAACGCCATGATGATGTACTAGCCCCAGCTAGTACATTGTTAAAAGCAAAGAATAGGGGACAGCAGATGTTTCGTCGTTATTTAAAGGTCACTAAACCCGGTATTATTATGGGCAATGTGATTTCGGTTGCGGGTGGTTTTTTACTTGCTTCGCGTGGTGATATTGATGGCTGGCTAATGCTTGCTACATTGGTTGGTTTATCGCTGGTAGTAGCCTCTGGTTGCGTAATCAATAACGTGATTGACCGTGATATTGATATTCGCATGGCGCGCACGCGAACACGGGTAACTGTAACGGGGGAGATGTCTGCCAAGACCGCTTTGCTGCATGGTACAGCACTTGGCGTAGTTGGCTTTGCTCTACTAGTGATTTTTACTAACTGGATTGCAGTGTTTTTTGCTGTGTTTGGTTATGTTATTTACGTGGGTGTTTATAGCTTATATATGAAGCGTCGCTCAGTATATGGCACATTTGTAGGCAGCTTATCTGGTGCTGTACCACCAGTCGTTGGTTATTGCGCCGTGACGGCACAGTTTGATACAGGTGCATTGATTTTATTGGTAATGTTTAGTTTATGGCAAATGCCACACTCTTATGCGATTGCTATTTTTCGCTATAAAGACTACCAAGCTGCGCGCATTCCAGTGCTGCCAGTAGCGCACGGTATTGATAAAGCTAAGCATCATATTGTGTTGTATATCGCAGTCTATGCGTTAGTGGTGATGTTATTAACCATTGGTGGTTATACCGGAATGGCGTTTTTAGCCGTTGCTTGTACCACTAGTTTTTGGTGGTTGTTAATGGCGCTTAGAGGCTACCGCCGTAACATTGATATTAGTGGTTGGGCGCGCCAAGTGTTTGCGTTTTCAATCCTTAATATTACTGCGCTAAGCATTGCTATGGCAGTTGATTACCAAAATCTCACACCACATTTACTTGCTATAAGTTAACCGAGTTAATTCCAAAGTTGACCAAAGGCTCTGAGTTATATCGAGGAGCCTTTTTTATGTCTACGGTACGGCAAACTTTACTCTTTGTATAGGTGAGTGCCGCACATCAAATCCATGTGCCGTCACTTTAATTAATCTAATTTAAAGCGACTAACTACATCACTTAATTCTTGGCTGCTGTGTTTTAAGTTATCGCTGGCGCCAGAGAGTTGTGCTGTATTTGCTAATGAATGCTCAGTTGATTGTGACAATTCATTAATACGTAAATTAACTTCATCGGCAGCACTGGATTGTTGTTCAGTCGCACGGGCAATTTGACCATTCATATCGGTGATCACCGACACGAGTCGCTCAATCTCAGTTAATGAGGTGTTGGCAGTGCCAGCTTGCTCTACGGTGCTACTGGAGAGTTGTTGGCTTGCAGTAACAGCTTCAACAGCTGCTTGAGCACCCTTTTGCAGTTTAGCTATCATGGCTTGAATTTCATCAGTACTTTTACCTGTACGACTTGCCAGTGTACGCACTTCATCGGCAACTACGGCAAAACCACGGCCTTGTTCACCTGCGCGCGCCGCCTCAATTGCGGCATTGAGCGCGAGTAAATTGGTTTGTTCCGCAATTCCTCTGATCACATCAAGCACTGAGCCAATATTGTTACTTTCTTGGGCTAAGTCTGCTGTTACTTGGCTTACGGTTTCAATATTCTGTGATAGAGTTTCAATAGCTTTAATTGTTTTTGCTACGATTTCCTTACCTTGTGAGGCATTACTTGCAGCATCAACGGCTGCATGCTCGGCGGCTTCAGCATTACGACTTACATCATGAATTTGATGGGTCATTTGCTCCATTGCTGCTGCTACTTGGGTTGAGCTGTCGTTTTGCAGTTCAATAAAAGAATGATTGGTTTTACTCGCATCATCCACAGTTTGCGCATGATGGTTTACATCATAAGCATTTGTTGCCACTTGCTTAAGTGATTCACGAATTTTTGTGGTGTATAAATTAAAGTAGCGCGATAAACGCGATACTTCATCATTACCGCTTTCATCTAACACTTGTGTTAGATCACCTTCACCTTGAGAAATATCTTTCATCATATCGGCTGCAAGTTGTGTAGGTAATAATATGCTACGTGCAATCAGATAACTTAAAACAATGAATAGTAATAGAATAATACAAGCATTGATGATCACTAGGGTTTGTAGATCCGAAAAAGCTTCATCAATCGTATCTAAATAGACTCCTGAACCAATGATCCACTGCCACGGCGTAAAGCCTTTCACAAATGCAATTTTATCTACAGGCTGCTCTTTGCCAGGCTTTGGCCATTTGTAAGGTACAAAACCGCTACCTTGCTGTTTTACTATGTTTACCATTTCAACAAACAATAGCGTGCCATCGGGATCTTTGTTGTTAGCTAAAGATTTACCATTCAGTGCAGGTTTAATTGGGTGCATCACCATGTTTGGTTGATAATCATTGATCCAATAATAGTTGTTTTCGTCATAACGCATGGCAGCAATGGTATCTAAGGCATGTTGTTGGGCTTGCTGTTTGTTGAGAGTGCCATTTTGCTCTAATGAGTAAGCGTGGCTAATAATACTATGAGCGGCTTCTACCAAGTTCTTTGTTTTAGTGTATTGCTCAGTTTTTAAAGAACTGTATTGTTGTGTAAGACTCGTGATACTTAAAAAAAGTAAGCCAATTACCACTACACTGACCAGCATTGCTAAACGCTGAAAAATTGTAAAACGGCGGAGATACGACATAGAAGATCCTTTGTGTGTGCTCGCATTGTTCGCGAATAACATTAAGCGTAGCTAAAAAGGTATAAAAATCTAGGTAATAAGCGGTTATAAGTGCAAAAAAAAAGCTAATTATATAATTAGCCTTTTATGAGTTAATTAAAATAAGTTTACAGTGTTATTCAACGTCAAAATGGCGGTTGAAGAAACTGGTAATGGTTTGATGTAAATGCGTTTGAACATTTTTACCACGTAAACTATGTTTTGAGCCTGGGTAGGTCATCATTTCGAACTGTTGCTCGTTATCCTGTAATTGCTTAAATAATTTAGTGGCATGTGTGAACAGTACATTATCGTCCGCCATACCGTGATAAATCATTAATGGGCCCTTTAAGCCTTCAGCGTATGGGAACACCGCACTGTCGGTATAACCTTTGCCGTTAGTCTCAGGATGACCTAAATAGCGTTCAGTATAATGAGTGTCGTAGAGTGCCCAATCGGTTACTGGTGCGCCAGATACCCCTGCTTGAAAGTAATCACCCGCTTTAAACATGGTCATCAGAGCCATATAGCCGCCGTAGCTGTGGCCATAAATACCAATGCGTTGTGGGTCAACGTAATCAAGAGTGCGTAAAAACTCTACGCCTTTGATTTGATCGGCTACTTCAACTACACCTAAGTGCTTGTAAATGGCATCTTCAAACTTTTTACCGCGATTGTACGAGCCGCGATTGTCAAGTTGGAATACCACATAACCTTGTTGCGCCATGTATTGAAAGTATAAGTTTTTGCTGCGCCAGCTGTTAGTCACACGTTGTGCGTGTGGGCCGCCATATACATTGACAAGTACAGGGTGCTTTTTACCATCAGCAATAGTAGCAGGTTTAAATAAGCGGTAATGCATTACTTGACCATCATCAGCTTTGATTGTGCCATATTCTGGCTCAGCCAAATCAGTGAGGTAAGGTGTTAAAGGGTGAGTTTTATCTAGTTTATTTTCCTCAAGCCAAGTAATAAACTCGCCATTTATTTTACGCAGTGCAGCAGAGCCTGGTTTATTTACTGACGAGCTGTTATCAATAAATGTTTTACTGTCTTTGGCAATCACTACATTGTGGTATTGGCCTTGCTCAGTAATACGCTTAATATCACCCTTTTTAAATAGCGGGACACTGTATAAGTGGCTTTCAAGAGGAGTATCTTTACGTCCAGCAAAATAGACAATGCCTTTTTTCTCATCAATTCCCTTTAAGCTATCAATGACCCAATCACCGTCAGTGATTTGGCGGATTAATTTACCATTAGTGCGGTAAAGGTATAAGTGTTTAAAGCCATTACGCTCTGAGGCCCAAACAAAGTGTTTTTTGTCTTTTAAAAATTGTAAGTCAAAATGGAGGTTGATCCAGGTATCACTGGTTTCAGTTAACGCAACTTTTTGCTCTTTTGTGTCGCTGTTATAAAAGCGTAATTCTAGTGTGTGCTGAGAGCGGTCTTGCCATTGGTATGATAGCGTGTTGTTATCTTCTAACCATTTTGCACGAGCGATGTAGATATCGTCATCTTTACCTAAATCGACCCAATCAACGCTTTGATCATTAATAGCCACAACGCCAAGTTGAATTTTTACATTGTTAGTACCAGTAAATGGGTAACGCTGGTTGAATAATTTAACTTCTTCAGCATAAATTTCGTTGCGTATAGCTTCTTTAACTGGGCTTTCATCAATACGGGTGAAAGCAATTTTTGATTCATCACCTGACCACCAGTAACCTGTCATGCGGCCCATTTCTTCTTGTGCTACAAATTCAGCCATCCCGTTTTTGATCACGCCACCGCCATCTTTACTCAGTTGGATTTCTTTACCTGATTTGAGATTTAGCGCATATAAATTTTGTTCACGAACAAATGAAACAAAATTACCTTTTGGTGAAAAACGGGCATCTGTTTCAAATGCTGCTGTGTCCGTTAACTTGCGACTTTTTGCTGATGATAGATCGTAATAATACAGGTCACCATTAAGCGGGAATAATAGCGCTTTACCATCCTTTGACCATTTGTACTCTAAAATACCTTTACCAAAAATACGTTGGCGTTCGCGACGTGCTTTTTCTTCATCAGAAAGGTTTTCTGGGCCAGAAAATAACTGCGCAGAATCCACTAAAATACGATTCTTATTGTCTTTTAAATTGTATTCCCATAAATCATAGCGGTTGTAATCATCGCTTTTACCTTGCAAATAGGTAACACGACTACCATCAGGTGAAAACTTAAGTTGCACAGGCGCTTTACCCGCTAAACTAGGATCATCAAAAATACGTTCTAACGTAAGTGGTTGTGCTTGCACTGTGATGGCTGTTACCACCAAAGGAAGTAAGCATGAGAGGTGTTTAATTTTTTTTAACACGTGTTTACCTTCGCTCGAATAAAAACTGCCACGATGGTAAAGGCAAGCGTGGGCAACTGCAACTAAATGCTATAAAGTAGCTAAAAAGCACTAATGAGTGAGGAATAAAAAATGACGACTGAATTTTCTTTAGCCCCAGAGCTGGCACGTGATTGCATAGAAGTAGCGGATTGGCCTTTATGCAAAGTGTTACTTATGAACGATAGCCAATACCCGTGGTTCATTTTAGTTCCCCGCCAAGCTGGGCTAAAAGAAAGTATCGATTTAAGCGAACAAGACCAATTGGTCCTGATGCAAGAATCAGCCAAGCTAAGCCTATTACTAAAAGATGTTTTTAACCCTGATAAACTCAATGTAGCTGCGCTTGGTAATATGGTGCCACAGTTACATATTCATCATATTGCCCGCTTTAAAAGCGATGCTGCATGGCCTGCACCTGTGTGGGGTAAATTTACGGCAAAGCCATATACACAAGATCAAATAGAGCTGTTAAAGAAAAACTTTGTGTAAGCATGGCAGTTACTTCTCATTGTAGAGTCGCTTGAGATCTTCATCGCGATTTTGTAATAATCATAAATTGCAAAGTGTTACAGCTTAGGCTGTAACACTTTAAAGTTGCCGTTATAGGCCTAACACGTCTTTGCCTTGTTTAAAGGTTACATCGACGGGAATATTCGCTTGGCTCAGTTTTTCTAAATCTTGAGCAAGCTCGGCTTTTATATCACCATGAGTGGCAATCAGTTGATCCACTTTTTTGGTAATCACCATCTCCTTGTAAGGTTAAAATCAAGCGTGATAATTTTTCCATTGCTTGACCCATTTTTTCCATGTTTACGCTGTAAAGACCTTGCTCATTTTTAGAGAATGCACCCTCTTGTGCAAAAAAGTTAAAACGGATCATATTCGCTTTCCCATGAGCACTTGATGCGCCAAAACGTACCGAACGGAAGATGCCAGCCATAAAGGTAATATAGTAATCTTCTAGTGTACCTTCAGTGATTTCACCTTTTTTAAGTAACTGTTCAACCATATACAAACCTAAGATATCGGCTTTGCCTTCTTCAAGGGCACTGGCGTGCTCTTGTAATGATTGGCGCACTGTGCCTTTATCTGTAATAGTGTTTTTTATGCCTAAACCGTGCGCCACTTCGTGGAACATTGTATTGGCAAAAAATGCATCAAAGGTAATATGCTTGCGTTGCTCTGGCACAATGAGTTGTTCGGCAATTGGTACTAAAATTTTATCGAACTTGGCGCGCATCGCATTTTTAAGTTGTAAACGGCGAGTGCCTTTTTCAAGTTGTACCTGCTCATCATTTGGTAGGTTAATAGCAATGGTTTTGCTACCCGCATTTGAGTGACCAGCATAATAAACAACGTCATATGCATTTAGGTCAGCGTCTGAACCTGGGACTTCTTGTTTGTATTTCGCATCTACTGGTAAGCCTTTTTGTAGCTCAGGTAAAAAAGCAGCAAACTTTGCTAGGCGTTCACTCCAGGCTAAATCTTTTACTAGTACATAAGATTCAAACGCTGCACGATAACCAAACAATTGATCTTCATAGGTTTCGATTGGACCAATCACCACGTCAATGGGGTTGTTTTTCATGTCCATCCATGCAAAATCAGATGCTTGATAGTCATCACTTTGTAGCGCGTCGGCACGAAGGTTTAAGTAGTTAGCAAATTCTTTATCATCGGCCAGTTTACTTGCTTCACGCAGTAGGTTTGCCGCTTTTTCAAGAGCTTGCGCGTATTCAATCGAGTAGGCTACGCTATAAAGTTTGCCATTTTCATCACGTTTGATAACTGAATAAAGGCCGCTTTTATCAGTTACATCGGCGTTGTTTAACTCTTCTTTGCTGATGTCTGCTGGGTAAAATTGTGCACCGGCTGTTTTTTCTTCATAACCAGATAAAAACACGTGGTCGCCGTTGAGTCTATCCCATGGGCCGTAGTTGATATCTGCGAATTTCTGTACTTTAGGATCGTTAATTTTGGCTAAAAAAGCGGATTTATCTTCACCAAAAGCTTGACGCCAAAATAGCTCATCCATAATTTTTGAAGCATCGATAAGTTTTGCTATTAGGGCTTTTTGATTGTCGCTTAAATGTGATAAATCGGTGGTTAAGCTAAAGTCAGTATAGATATCTAGGCGACTAGCGTCAGTGTTAATAAGTTGTGGGCCGCTATCTTGTTGCTGTTTTACTGGTGCAGCAGTAACGTCAGTCGATGTTTTCGAAGTGTTAGCAGGTTCAGAGCATGCGCTAAGAAACACGACACCGCTGAGAAAGAGTGCTTGGCTTATTTTATTAAGAGTCATTATGTTGCCTGTTATAAAAGTGAGTTGAATATATGCCCTAGGTACAAAGGACTACTGCTTCCTTGTTATCCCAGCATTAAAACAAATCTTGTGCGTAAATAGCAAGCTTCCTAGGTTGTGTTGCGCTAAGGTTTGAGATATAAAATTTATTAGCAAAATAAACTAAACTAATTTCTGTAATTTTCTTAACTTTAGCGGTAACTTAGACAATACTGTATCTATAAGAATCCATGATTTGAGCATTTCAACAAATCAATACAAAAGGATGGCACATCTATGTCAACAGAAAACGCACTACTGACCATTTTGGTTGATCGTATTAATAATGACACATTAGTTTTACCAACCCTTCCTGAGGTTGCGGTGCGTGTACGCCAAGCTGCCGATAATCCAGATGTAAATTTAGCGCAAATGGCTGATGTTATTTCCCATGATCCGGCATTAGCTGCACGCATGATAAAAGTTGCAAACAGTGCCTTTATGGGGCGCTCAGTTAAAGTTACGAACCTTAATCAAGCAGTCACCCGAATTGGTTTGCGTCAAATTAAGAATATTGCGACAGCAATGGCGATGGAGCAACTATTTGTTTCAAACAATGAATTGATCAAAGGGTATATGGATAAAGCATGGCAAAAAACACTCAAAGTAGCGTGTCATTCTATTACCTTGATGGAGTTCTTTTTAAAAGAAAATAAAAAAACATCACTCAATCGCGATACCATCACACTAGCTTCACTCGTGTATAACATCGGTGTATTACCTATTTTAACTGAAGCAGAACGCCACCCTGAAGTATTTGCGAATCCAAGCTTTTTAGCGCACGCAATTCAAAAGCTCAGTGGTAAAGTCGGTGGTGCAATTATGCGAGCGTGGGAGTTTACTGATGAGTTTATTGAGGTAGCAGAGAGCTGGGCTAATCCTAATTATCGACCTGAGCATATTAGTTATGTGGACTTCATTCGTATTGGAGCAATTATGGAAGGTATCTTACAGGTTTCAGATAAATCAGCCGCGCTACAAACCTATATCGATAAAGGGGTGATTTCTTCGTTAGATATTTTCTCTACGGATGAATATAACGATGTGCTTGATGATGTGAAATCAGTATTTAGTTAAGTAATACCAATCGTGTTAAGTTACTGACCATTTATAATTCGCTAGAATGGTTAAATATTTAAGTCGATTGGCATAAGTTTAAAAAAGCGCCGCGGCGCTTTTTTGTTGTTTCAGTATAGCTTTAAGCGAGATCTTCAACGTCACCCAAACCCGCTGTTAATTCCTCAAGCATGAGCTTAATTTCTTCAGAGGCTAAAATAAAATCGGCATCAAGCTTTACCAGCATATCTTCTTTAGGAATATCGGCATTTTCTTCTTTTAAGGTTTCTGAGTAACTTAAGCGTTTAATTGAACCATCATTTTGCAACATGAACTTCAGACGTTCTTGCCAATCAAGCGCAAGTTTAGTTACTCGCTTGCCGCTTTCTAGGTGTGATTTAACTTCATCACAGGCTAAATCATGGCCTTTGAGCTTCACTTGTGCACCACTGTCATCAGCTTCTTCAAGCTCAGCGTCAGAGCCAATAGCAAAGCCTTCAGGGGTACTAAAGTTAGTTAGCCAATCAGTTAAAAATACGTCTAGATCATAGTTCGCAAACGCAGGAACAACAGGTAATGTCCCCAATGATTTACGTAAGAGTGCTAATAGCTCTTCTGCTTTATTAAAGCTGCCGCTATTGACAACAACCCAGCCATTTTCCTGATCGATAAAAGCAAACTGTAAGCTCGATTTTTTAAAAGCTTGCGGTAATAAAGTATGTAAGATGTTTTCTTT
Organism: Pseudoalteromonas sp. KAN5; assembly: GCF_022846535.1. Taxonomy (NCBI): domain Bacteria; kingdom Pseudomonadati; phylum Pseudomonadota; class Gammaproteobacteria; order Alteromonadales; family Pseudoalteromonadaceae; genus Pseudoalteromonas; species Pseudoalteromonas sp. KAN5. Next base: position 2,387,507 of record NZ_AP025589.1, on the reverse strand, counting down.
CAGTTCATCTTTTTCTTTTTTCTTAACTGGGCGGTTTTCTTCAGCTTCGATAAGCTCTATTTTTTCAGCAAGCATGTCGTTGACCACAGCTGCTGGCAATACTTTCTCTTCACGCTTAGCACAGACTAAAATGCTTTTTTGTGAGAAGTGTGACAAGGTGTCACCGTGTTTACCAAAGGCTTTAGTCCAGCCAAAAGTATTTAAGTCTTGGCTGCCACAAGGACGAAACAAATCTTGTTCTAATGCTTTTTCAAAGTCTTCTTGGGTATATGAAACGTCTTGTTTAAAGCGGTAACAAATAAGGTTACTAAACCACATAGGGAGATTGATCCATTCGGTAAATTTGCCCAATCATAACAATAAAAAGCTGATGCGCAAATGACTGATTGCCCAAACGATTAGCAATTAAGCCAAGAGTTAGGCAAACAGTTTAAGCACATTCAGTGCAGCTAGTTATTAAATATCGACAAAGGCTTGGGCATGTCTTTAGGGAAACTAATATGGTAATGCAGGCCTTCACCAGGTGAACTGGTTACCTCGATCTCACCACTGAGAGTTTGTTTGACCAGATTAAAGGTGATGTGAGTACCGAGCCCACTGCCGCCTTGATCGCGCTTAGTGGTGAAGAACGGGTCAAACAGCTTTTCAAGTTGTTGTTCAGTAACGCCATTGCCATTATCTTTAAAGTCGATAATTACCTGGTCGTCTTCATCTTTAATTGTAATATCAATCATGCCATTTTTGATACCATCAAACCCGTGGATCAATGAATTCATGATCAAGTTTGTGAATATTTGGCTAATGGCACCAGCGGGCAAGTTTAGAGTTAAATCTGTTGGGCAATCTAAATTAATGTGATGACTGGTATTTTTAATTTTAGGATGCAGCGAACGAATAACCTCACCCAAATATTCTTTAAAATTGATTGTGCGCACCGCTTCGCTGGCTTGGTCGACGGCTATTTGCTTAAAGCTGGCAACCAGCTCTGAGGCTCTGTCTAAATTGGTGGTAAGCAAGCTCGTGCTTTGTTTGGCATCATTAATAAATTCTTCCAATGCTTTTGGGGAAAGCGTTTTATCTTGGTACGCAGCTTCTATTTGTAGCAATCGTTCTTGTAAAAATGAGGTCGCAGTAACACCAATGCCAACGGGGGTATTAATATCGTGAGTAATGCCCGCTACAAGCCCACCTAAAGCTGCCATTTTTTCGGAGCCAACTAGGCGCTCTTGCGCCATATTAAGTTCATCGACATAGCGCTGCATTTCGGTTTGTTTAGTCAGTAATTCTTGTTCAGTATGACGGCGTAAATCAATCTCTTCAGTAAGTGTTAGTTTTTGTTTTTCTAGTTCATATTTTTGTTGTTGTAAATCCATCATCGCTTGACTAAGGTTTGAGGTTTTTCGTGCTACTTCTTGCTCTAATTGCAGGTTTTGTTGATCCAGCTTTTCGTTACTGATTATCAATTTTTTTTGTGTCTGTTCAAGTTCCTTGCGGTATTGTACGACCTTATCGATTAGTTTATTGAAAGACTCCTCCATTACTTTTAATTCGTTGTGCTCACTGGTTTCAATTTCGATATGTTGGCCTTCAAGATCATTTAATTCAAGGTCTTCAATTTGCTCGGTCAGTTGTGCTAAAGGTTCGGTGAGTAATTTCCTAAATGCCATTAGAAATAAAATAATCAAGAAAGTTGTCTTGATCATGGCATTTCCAATTAAAAAATAAATAGAGATCATTATCCGGCTAAATACCACCTCGCGGCTTGAAAACAGCGTTACGTCACCCACTTGAGTGGCACGTCCTGAAAATTCAAAAATCAATGGAAAGGTATAGCCAAATAGCCCCGAGGGGGTGTCTTCGATGATGGCTTCTTCTTGCACTAACTGCTGACTGTATAGCTCGCGAATATCCAAAGAGCGGCCAAGTTGAGAAATAATCTCGCCGCTATCATCACGGACAATAATGCCTTCAATCATTGGGATCGCTAATAAACCTTCAGCGGTAGTGATGGTTTGTTTGGTGTTAAGCTCCCAAATTGCACGAGTTAAACTACGGCTGAATGTTTTTTGCAGGGTTGTTAATTCGTCACGGATATAGTCTTTCGTGTTGATATATTCAGCAATTACTTGCCCGCACGTCACTACAAAAGTTAATAAAAAGTAGACGGACAACACACTGGTAAGTAGCTTCTTTGACAGGCTTTTTTGTAGCATGGGTGTCCCATAGCTCCTTTATTTTATACACAAAGCTTAATTCATACCCTAGCAACGAGTACATCCTATACTAAAGTTAGCTAATAAATGTTTAAAAATAAATAAAATAATCTTATTTAACCACACAAACATTACCAACTTTTCTTTTTTTAGCAAAAACTTAAGCTTATCGCTGTTAAATTTTTGTGCTATAAAATCACACTCACTTTATAACATTATGATTTTTGAGTGACGTTTTGCTGCACTTAATGATCTATTATCGGTATTTTAGTTGTCAATAGTATGAATTTTTCCGTATTGGTATGTGATGATTCTACAGTAGCACGCAAACAAGTTGTGCGCTGTTTAAATGAATGTATTACAGCAGACATCATGCAAGCAAAAAATGGCCGAGAAGCCCTAGAATTACTGCAAATGCATAATTTTGACTTATTGTGTCTTGATTTAACAATGCCTGAAATTGATGGGGTGCAGGTGCTTGAGAGTATCAAGGCGCAGAAAATTGAATGTTTTGTGCTGGTTATTTCTGCCGATATTCAAGATGCGATGAAGCAACGTGTTGCAAAATTAGGAGCTATTGACTTTATTGATAAACCAATAGATAAAACCAGATTACATAAAATCCTGCATAAATTTGGCATTCATTAGATTTGTTTATAACCAAAAAGCATAATTTATCTTTTTATTAAGGGTTGACATTATAGTCATATTTAAGGCAGTCTAAAGGCTATGAAAACAAATAATCACGTATTGACCATTATTATTACAACCACCATTCTAACTGGATAGTGGCATAGGTCGGTGCAACAAATTTAAAGGCCTGTGTTCACTAAGAACACAGGCCTTTTTTCGTTTTATGGGATGAGGAAACATAAAAAATGCGAGTATTAAAATTTGGCGGGTCGTCGCTTGCCGACTTTGCATGTTTACAACAGGTAGCTCAGTTAGTTAAAGCGCAATTAAAAGATGAAATGTTATTGGTGTTATCAGCACCTGGTGGCATGACCGATTCATTGGTTGCTTTAGCCAGTGCCGCAGAGCAGGGGCTTGATTATAGCGAACAATGGTCTGCACTTGTAACGCGCTGCAATAGTTTAAAAGCCGCTGTTACAGCTGACTTTGGAGAAGTACAAAACTGGCCTGATTTAAATGAATTAGAGAATAAACTGGCTGGTGTTAAATTAATAAAATGCTGTCCTGATCAGGTACGTGCGTATGTGATCAGCTTTGGCGAGCGGATCAGCGTGTCATTAATGCAAAGCCTCCTTAGCTCACATAATGCTCGTTACCTTGAAGCAACAGATTGTATCGCCTCAACGGGTGGCTTCATTGATGCTGAAGCGGATCTAGCTGCGAGTAAAGTGCGCTTTCAAGCTGCCCTAAAAGCGGCGCCTGCCACTATTTATATCATGCCCGGTTTTACCGCGAGCAATGAGCAAGGTCAGTTAACAACGTTAGGACGTAATGGCTCTGATTATTCAGCAGCGATTGCAGCAGCCTGTTTAGATGCAGAGGTCTGCCAGATCTGGACTGATGTTGATGGTGTGTATAGCGCGGATCCTCGTTATATTAAGAAAGCCACTAAAGTTGATTTTTTATCATATAAAGAAGCGATGGAGTTATCCTACTTTGGTGCAAAAGTTCTTCACCCTAAAACAATTCTACCGTGTGCTAAAGCGGGCGTACCGTGTGAAATTAAGAATACTCACAACCCAGATGCACAGGGATCATTGATCAGTAACGATAATGTCTCATCAGAGCCAGTTAAAGCGTTATCTAGTTTACAAAATCTTGCCATGTTAACGGTGTCAGGCCCTGGTATGAAAGGTAAAGTGGGCATGGCGTCAAAAGTATTTAATGCCCTTGCTCATGATAATGTATCAATAGTGTTGATCACTCAGTCTTCATGTGAATTTAGTATCAGTTTTTGTGTTCATGAATCTGATTTGCCACTGGCGCTAGAGGCATTACAAAGTGCTTTTGAACTTGAGTCGCAAGCGGGACTGATTGAACCTGTACATGTACAACGAAACTTAGCGATTGTTACTTTAGTAGGTGACAATATGCGCGCTCACAAAGGGTTAGCGGCTAAGTTTTTTGCTTCCCTTGCCCAAGCTCAAGTGAATATAGTTGCTATAGCGCAAGATTCAACAGAAAGTGCTATCTCAGCGGTAATTGATGGTGAATTATGCAATGACGCAGTAAAAGTATGTCATGAAAACTTCTTCACTCATATTCCATCTATCGATGTATTTTTATTAGGTTGTGGTCTAGTTGGTCAAGAACTGATTCAACAACTAGAGCGTCAGCAAGCATGGCTTGAAAAGCGTAACATTAAGCTTAACTTATATGGCGTAGCAAACTCTCGTCAGTTACACCTTGATAGCGAGGGCATTGCTTTTGATGACTGGCAGCAAAAGCTTGCTGTATCTGAGCAAGCGTTTGACTTAAAACTAGTTGAACAATTTGTAAAGCAAAACCATTTGATCAACCCCGTACTGGTTGATTGCACGTCGTCGGATGCGTTAGCCGCTCAATATGTGGACTTTTTAAACGCAGGCTTCCATGTGGTAGCGGCAAATAAAAAGGCTAACACTAGTTCGTATGTGTATTATCAAGACTTAATTGCAGCAACACGTAAGAACAATCGTAAGTTTTTATACGAAACTAACGTAGGTGCCGGTCTTCCTGTTATTGATAATTTACAATCACTCTTCGGTGCAGGTGATGAGTTACTTGAGTTTAGCGGTATTTTATCTGGTTCATTGTCGTATATGTTTGGTGCGCTACAAGATGGTTTATCATTATCTGAAGCAACGATTAAAGCCAAAGAAAGCGGTTTTACAGAGCCTGATCCGCGTGATGACCTATCGGGCACCGATGTTGCTCGTAAGCTATTAATCATTGCCCGTGAAGCCGGTATGAAACTTGAGCTTAGCGATATTGAAGTGGAATCAGTACTGCCTGGTGGGTTTGCACAAGGTGACAGTGTTGAGGAGTTTATGGCTAAACTACCGAGTTTAGATGCCGCATTTAACGATCGCATCGAAAGTGCAGCCAATGAAGGGAAAGTGCTGCGCTATGTAGGCACAATTAAAGAAGGTCACTGTAAAGTGGGTATTGAAGCGGTAGATAGCAAACATGCACTTTCAGTTATTCGTGATGGTGAAAATGCGCTGGCAATTTTAAGTGCGTACTATCAACCACGTCCATTTGTTATTCGTGGTTATGGAGCGGGCTCTGCGGTTACCGCAGCCGGTGTATTTGCTGATATCTTAAAAACGTTATCACGCTAGGAGAATCGTATGATTGAAGTATATGCTCCGGCCTCAATAGGCAACTTTGCAGTCGGTTTTGATGCCTTAGGTGCAGCACTTGCACCTATTGATGGCACTTTATTAGGTGATGTGGTTGCGGTAAGTCCTGCACAAAACGATGAATTTATTTGCTCTGGTGAATACGCCCACAAGCTGCCAAGTGATGCCAGCGAAAACTTAGCGTATCAGTGTTTGGTGCATTTTCGTGAACATGTTGCGCCAACCATGCCAAGCGTAAAATTGGAGTTGAAAAAGAATTTACCAATAGGTTCTGGTTTAGGCTCAAGTGCCTGCTCTGTTGTGGCAACGTTTGCTGCATTGGATAAATTTGCCGACACTAAACTTAGCCAAGTGCAACTTATTGAGTTAATGGCAGACTTTGAAGCAATCGTCAGTGGTGGTCGTCATTACGATAACATCACACCATGTTACTTAGGTGGTTTGCAGCTAACGGGTGATCTAATTCCAAACAAATCAATCGCCTTGCCGGTTGATGAAAGCTGGTATTATGTGGCCGCTTTCCCTGGCTTTTCACTTAATACTGCCAAAGCACGTTCAGTGTTGCCAAAAGAATTAAGTATGCATGCCAGCGTTGAATTTGCGCAGCGCTTATCTGCGTTTAGTACACTATTGCTAACCAGTCGTTTTGATGAGGCATTATCAATAATGAGGGATGAAATAGCTGAACCTTATCGCGCACCGCTTATCGCTGGGTTTAATGAAGCGAAACTCGCATTACCCGATTTAGGCGCGGAAATAGTCAGTATCTCAGGCGCAGGGCCGACATTATTTACTGTGTGTAAAACACTTGCAGCGGCTCAGCAATGTGCACAGTGGCTTGAACAAAACTATATCAATGAACAAGGCTTTTGCCATATTTGTAAGCTCGATAACGCCGGCACGCGTCAGTTATAAGAATTTAAGGAATTAATAATGCAATTACATAATTTGAAAGATGATTCACAAAAAGTGTCGTTCGTTGAAGCGGTTAAAACAGGTTTAGGGCGCAATCAAGGAGTATTCTTTCCTGAATCATTAGCACCAATAGGTGATATTGATGCGTTGCTGGATATGGACTTTGTAACGCGTAGCAGTAAGATTTTATCGCACCTAATTGGTGATGAATTACCAGCGGATACCGTTGCACAGATGGTGAAAAATGCCTTTAATTTCCCAGTCAAATTGGTTGAAGTTGAAAAGAACATTTATTGTTTAGAGCTGTTCCACGGACCAACCCTTGCGTTTAAAGATTTTGGTGGGCGCTTTATGGCTGAGTGCTTAGCGCAATTTAGCCAAGGTGAAAAAACCACAATACTAACGGCCACCTCAGGTGACACTGGTGCCGCAGTTGCGCATGCTTTTTATAATAAACCAAATATCGATGTTGTTATCCTATATCCAAAAGGAAAAATTTCATTAGCGCAACAAAAACTGTTCACAACACTGGGTAATAACATTCACTGCTATGCGGTTGAAGGCAGCTTTGATGATTGCCAAGCGATGGTTAAGAATGCCTTTTTAGATGATGAAGTTAAATCGCGCTTAGGGTTAAATTCAGCTAACTCAATAAATATCAGTCGCCTAGTTGCTCAAGTGTGTTATTACTTTGAAGCGATAGCACAGTTACCTAAAGATCAGCGCGCTAACGCGCATATCTCAGTGCCAAGTGGTAATTTTGGTAATGTATGTGCCGCAATGATTGGTGCTGTTATCGGCATGCCAGTTGGTAAACTTAGTGCGACAACAAATCAGAATGATACTGTACCGCGTTTTATTCTTGATAAAAACTGGGCACCAAATGCAACAATTGAATCGCTATCAAATGCAATGGACGTGAGCAAACCTAATAATTGGCCTCGCGTACAAACCATGCTTGATAACAATTGGTTTAGTTATGATGACTTTTATTCAACTAGCGTTGATGAAAACGATACACAAGCAGTGATGAAAAAAATTCAACAAACAGGTTATATTGCTGAACCTCATACTGCGATTGCATATCAAGGCTTGAAAGCTAACTTAGCTGCTGATTCTGCAGGTATTTTCTTAGCTACAGCACACCCTGCTAAATTCAAAGAAAGTGTTGAAGAAATACTTGATATTGAACTTGAAATGCCAAAACCGTTAGCAGATGCACTAGCTAAAACGTGTTTAGCTGAAGATATTAGTGATGACTATAACGTTTTACGCGACATTCTATTAGCCAAGTTAGGCTAGTACTAGATTGTAGAACTAAGTTTGAAAAATGAGCGGTATGGCAATCTGTCATACCGTTTTTTTTAATCTTTAGAACGTATTGGATACAGCATTCTTTTATTTATACTAGAGAACGAGTTCGGCGATTTAAAATACGCAAAAATAAAATTAATAACCCACAACAACAGATCACAACACCCGCAGGATATATAAATTTATAAGGTATCCAGCGCATTACTAGTATGCCTACTATAAGTAGTAGAAATGGCTTAAATTCATAATAGTAAAAGTTTTTATTAGCACGGATACGATTTACTTGGTGATCTTTTCGTCGCGCATTAGAACGTAGTCGCCAAATATTTGCACCATTAAAAAATAGCAACACACCTAATGCGGTTGGCAGTAAGGCGCTGGAAACGACCATGCAAAAGCTACCAAAAGCGATATAAAAATAAGGAATTGATTCGTAGATAGGTTTAGCCAGCATAATAAATTAGTTCATCATCCATGATTATATTTCATACAAGCCTAGTGTAATAACTGGTAAATATAAAGAACTTTAGCATTAAGAATATAAATGTCGAACACTTTAATTTATTAGTTTTACTTATGTTTTAATAAAAAAATATCATTACAAAAACACTGTGAATTAAATTCAATCCCTGTTTAAATATGTTCATCTTAACACCATAGGCAAATTGACGTTTTCAGCGTATAATTCAGCCTTTAAAAAATACCATACACGTTGCCCTAGGAGCCCCCATGTTAGAACGTAGCATGAATATTTCGGATTTTGATCCAGAGTTATTTGACGCAATCAACAAAGAGACTGCTCGTCAAGAAGAACACATTGAGCTAATTGCATCTGAAAACTACTGTAGCCCACGGGTACTTGAAGCGCAGGGTTCTCAGTTAACGAACAAATATGCTGAAGGCTACCCAGGCAAGCGTTACTACGGTGGTTGTGAGCACGTTGATGTTGTTGAGCAACTTGCTATTGACCGCGCTAATGAGCTATTTGGCTCTGAATATGCAAACGTACAGCCTCATGCAGGTTCACAAGCTAATGCAGCTGTATTCTTAGCATTATTAGAAGCAGGTGATACGGTACTTGGCATGAGCTTAGCGCATGGCGGTCACTTAACGCACGGTTCACATGTAAGCTTCTCTGGTAAGCTTTACAATGCAATCCAATATGGATTAGATGAAGCGACTGGCGAAATTGATTACGCACAAGTTGAAGCGCTTGCGCTTGAGCACAAGCCAAAAATGATTATCGGTGGTTTCTCTGCATACTCAGGTATTGTTGATTGGGCTAAATTCCGTGAAATCGCTGATAAAGTAGGTGCTTACCTATTTGTTGATATGGCTCACGTTGCAGGTCTTATTGCTGCGGGTGTTTACCCAAGTCCAGTACCACATGCGCACGTTGTTACCACGACTACGCACAAAACTTTAGCGGGTCCTCGTGGCGGTCTAATCATCTCTGCGTGTGGCGATGAAGCTATCTACAAAAAGCTAAATAGCGCTGTATTCCCAGGTGGCCAAGGTGGTCCTTTATGTCACATCATTGCTGCAAAAGCAGTAGCATTTAAAGAAGCACTACAACCTGAGTTTAAAGAATATCAAACGCAAGTTGTTAAAAATGCGCAAGCTATGGTTGCAGTTATGCAAGAGCGCGGCTACAAAATCGTTTCTGACAAAACAGAAAACCACTTGTTCTTACTTGATTTAATCGATAAAGATATCACTGGTAAAGACGCTGACGCCGCACTAGGTAATGCAAACATTACAGTAAATAAAAACTCTGTACCTAATGATCCGCGTTCACCATTTGTAACGTCAGGTCTGCGTATTGGTTCTCCTGCAATCACACGTCGTGGTTTTAAAGAAGCTGAATCAAAAGAGCTTGCTGGCTGGATCTGTGATGTACTAGACAACATCAATGATGAGTCTGTGCAAGCACAAGTAAAAGAGAAAGTTAAAGCAATCTGTAAAAAATTACCAGTTTACGCTTAATTGTTAAGCTAGCAGTAATTTAGATCACAATAGCGTTGTTTTTTGCTATTATAAAGGCCGCTTAAAAGCGGCCTTTTTTGTTTTTTAACGGAAGCTAATACTTATGCATTGTCCATTTTGCACCGCAAAAGATACCAAAGTGATTGACTCGCGCCTTGTTGGCGGTGGTCACCAAGTAAGACGTCGTCGTGAATGCAATGAATGCCATGAACGCTTTACTACCTTTGAAGGGGCAGAGTTGGTAATGCCAAGAGTGATCAAACAAGATGGCAGCCGTGAACCGTTTAATGAAGATAAACTCCTTAATGGTCTACATCGCGCATTAGAAAAACGCCCCGTTAGTACAGAGCAAGTAGATGAAGTAGTTAACATTATAAAATCGCAACTACGTGCCACCGGCGAGCGAGAAATATCAAGTCACTTAATTGGTGAATGTATAATGGAAGCACTGAAGAAGCTTGATAAAGTTGCTTATGTAAGGTTTGCCTCCGTATATCGCTCATTTGAAGATATCCGAGAATTTGGTGAAGAGATCGCCCGCTTGGGAGAATAAAATGCCCCTATCACATTTCACTGAGCAAGATCATATTTATATGGCACGTGCGATCGCGCTTGCCAAGCAAGGGCGCTTTACCACAACACCCAACCCTAATGTAGGTTGCGTGTTGGTAAAAAACGGAACTATTGTAGGTGAAGGCTTTCACCAAGTTGCCGGCCAAGGTCACGCCGAAGTAAATGCACTTTTGATGGCAGGTACACAAGCTACAGGTGCCACTGCTTATGTTACCTTAGAGCCATGCAGCCACTATGGCCGCACACCACCTTGTGCCGAAGGTTTAAAAGCAGCAGGTGTGGTAAAAGTAATTGCCGCTATGGTGGATCCTAATCCGCAAGTGGCAGGTAAAGGTTTAGCCATTTTAGCTGATGCAGGCATTGAGGTTGCATCTGGCTTGTTAGAGTCAGAAGCTCGCTTGTTAAACCGTGGCTTTTTAAAACGCATGGAACAGGGGATGCCGTTTATCACCTGCAAAATGGCGGCAAGTCTTGATGGTAAAACAGCCCTTAAAAACGGCCAAAGCAAGTGGATCACGGGCAGTCCTGCTCGCCAAGATGTGCAATTACAGCGTGCCCAAAGTTGCGCTATTTTAACGGGTGCAGACACCGTCCTAATGGATGATGCAAAGCTTAATGTGCGGGTTGATGAGCTGCCTGAGCCATTACCCACTCAATTGCCGGTTCGTCAGCCTGTGCGTATCATTATCGATTCACAAAATCGTTTAACGCCAGATTTAGCCTTATTTAGCATTGCAAGCGAGATAATAATTATCACCACTGAGCTTGATAAATCAGTACAATGGCCGCATTACGTAAGCCATATTGTGGTGCCTGAAAAAGACTGTAAAGTTGATTTAAAGATCGCTTTACGACAATTGGCGCAAGAGCAACAATTTAACCATATTTGGTTAGAAGCAGGGGCAACCTTAGCGGGTAAAATGGCTGAATGTCATTTAATTGATGAATATATTATCTATCTGGCACCGAAACTGTTAGGAAATGACGCTAAAAGCTTACTAAACTTTGCTGAACTAACCTCTATGCAAAACGCGGTCGATTTAACAATTAATGAATGTGTATTGATTGGTAATGATATTCGTATAACTGCAATACCGCGTTGAGTTGCATTGCCTTAACCAAATTATTTAAAGAGTAACGACTATGTTTACTGGGATCATCGAAGCGACTGGCACGATCAGCGAATTACAGCAAAAACAAGGCGACTTAGCTATTCGCATTCAAAGTAATAACCTTGATATGTCGGATGTCAATTTAGGTGACAGCATTGCAACAAATGGTGTGTGCTTGACCGTAGTGGCAAAGCACAGCGACGGCTTTAGCGCTGACTTATCGAATGAAACGATAGGGTTAACTGGCTTTGCCCATTATAAACAAGGGCAAAAAGTAAACCTTGAAAAAGCGATGCAACCGGTGTCGCGACTGGGGGGGCATCTAGTGTCTGGGCACGTTGATGGAATTGCCACCATTACAGCTATTACGGCCAATGCACGTGCGACTGAGTACTGGTTAAATACCGATCCCCAACTAATGAAATACATACCTTACAAAGGCTCGGTTTGTATTGATGGTATAAGCCTTACGGTTAATGCAGTAGAAGATAATAAATTTAAATTGACTATCGTGCCGCATACTAGCGAACAAACAACGATTGCTGATTTTAAAGTAGGCACGCAAGTGAACCTCGAAGTTGATCAAATTGCCCGCTATTTAGAGCGCTTGATCAAAGGGGCGGAGCAACCAGCAAGTTCTGATATTTCAATGAGCTTACTCGCCCAAGCCGGTTTTATTAAGTCCTGATAAACTCCACAACTTACACGAGCAGATTATGAATTTACACAGCGCACAAGAAATTATTGATGACATTAAAGCCGGTAAAATGGTTATATTGATGGACGATGAAGACAGAGAGAATGAAGGTGATTTAATTATTGCCGCTGAACATATCAGTGCAGAAGCAATCAATTTTATGGCAACTCACGGCCGTGGTTTGATCTGCTTAACCATGACGCAAGAGCGTTGTGAACAACTCGATTTACCACTAATGGTGAAAAATAATGGTGCGGCATTTTCCACTAACTTTACTATGTCGATTGAAGCCTCTAAAGGGGTGACCACAGGTATTTCAGCTGCTGATCGTGCACGTACAGTACAAGCGGCCATTGCGAAAGGTGCAGTGCCAAGTGATATCGTACAGCCAGGGCATATTTTTCCTATTATGGCACAGCCAGGTGGCGTGTTAACTCGTGCGGGGCATACTGAAGCCGGTTGTGATTTAGCGCGTTTAGCAGGTTTAGAGCCTTCATCGGTGATTGTTGAAATCCTAAATGCCGATGGCACGATGGCACGCCGTCCAGATTTAGAAGTATTCGCCGAGCAGCATAATATCAAAATTGGTACTATTGCCGACCTTATTGAATACCGCAATATGAATGAAACGACGATTGAACAAGTGGCAAAGTGTAAATTGCCAACTGTGCACGGTGAGTTTGATTTAGTGACTTATAAAGACACTATTGATGGTCAATTGCATTACGCATTGCTCAATGGCGAAGTGAAAGCCAATGAACCAACCTTAGTTCGCGTACATTTACAAAGCACCTTTAATGACATTTTATTATCTGATCGCAGCGCCGATAGAAGCTGGGGTTTATCAGATGCGATGGCTTATATCGCAAAACACCAAGGGGTGTTAGTGATCCTTGGTAAACAAGAGTGTACAGATGAATTAGAAGCGACAGTTAAAGCCTTTGCTGCAGAAGATGCTGGTGAAACAGTGGCGCATCGTAAGTTCCAAGGAACATCACGCACTGTTGGTGTAGGTTCACAAATTTTGGCTGACTTGGGCATCGAAAAAATGCGCTTAATGAGTCTACCTAAAAAGTACCATGCACTATCAGGTTTTCATCTGGAAGTGGTTGACTACGTTGAACCACAATAAGCACGACGCTTAAACTAGGCTATTATTTTATTTATATGGTATGATACGCAGCAATTTTTGCGCAATCGCAACCGCTTGAACTTATTTTTTAGGGTTATCGAATGAAAATTATTGAAGGTAATAAATACGCTCCGGGTAAGAAATTCGCTATCGTAATTTCTCGCTTTAATGACTTTATTGGTAGCAGCCTTTTAGCTGGTGCTGTTGATGAATTGAAACGTACTGGTGGTGTATCAGATGATGATATAACGGTAGTTTATGTACCGGGCGCCGTTGAATTACCTTTAGCAGCGAAACGCGTTGCAGCAAAAAAAGAGTATGATGCAATTATTGCTCTAGGCGTTGTGATCCGAGGTGGAACACCACACTTTGATCTTGTCGCAGGCGAGTCTAATAAAGGCTTAGCGCAAGTGTCGCTTGAGTATGATATCCCAGTTGCATTTGGCGTATTAACCACAGAAAGCATTGAGCAAGCGATTGAACGCGCGGGCACTAAAATGGGCAACAAAGGCGGTGAAGCTGCTTTAGGTGCACTTGAAATGGTTAATGTGTTAGATAAAATTTAAGTTTAAGGAATTTTTGTGAAACCAGCAGCAAGACGTAAAGCACGTATCTTAGCACTTCAAGCCGTTTATTCTTGGCAACTTAGCGGCAATGCAATTGCCGATATTGAACAACAAATGTTGATCGAAAACGATGTGACTAAAATTGATGTTGAATACTTTAAAGATCTTTCGCGTGGTGTTGCGGTAAATCATAAGCAACTAGATGAAGCTGTATCGCCACATTTAACGCGTCCATTTGATGAGTTAGATATGGTTGAAAAAGCAATTTTACGTTTAAGCAGCTATGAGCTGAAATTCCGTGAAGATGTACCATATAAAGTGGCTATCAATGAAGGTATTGAACTTGCTAAGATTTTTGGCGCTGAAGATAGCCATAAATTTGTTAACGGTGTACTTGATAAAGCGGTAAAGCAGTTACGTAAGTAATGTGCACCGTAAAAGGAGAGCCGGCATAGGCCGGCTTTTTTGTGTATGAAGGAATTTGAATTAATTAATCGCTACTTTAAAGGTCGCGGTATTAGTCGCCGTGATGTTAATTTAGGGATTGGTGATGACTGTGCTTTGGTTACTGTGCCTGAGAATTGTCAACTAGCCGTCACCACGGACACACTAGTCGCAGGCGTACACTTTTTCGATGACATTGCACCACGTGCTTTAGGACACCGTGCATTAGCGGTAAATTTAAGTGATTTAGCCGCAATGGGGGCTGAACCTACATGGGTTTCAGTGGCATTAACCTTACCTAGCATTGACGTTGAGTGGCTTGAAGAGTTCACCGAAGGTATGCACGAAATTGCTGAATACTTTAACGTGCAAATTATCGGTGGTGATACCACACAAGGACCGTTAACAATCACTATTTGTGCAAAGGGCACAGTGCCGCACGGTAAAGCGCTGCGTCGTAGCGGCGCTAAAGTAGGTGATTGGGTTTATGTTACAGGGCCACTAGGTGATGCTGGCCTAGCTATTGAGGCGCGTAAACAAGGGATCAAAGTCGCTCCCGAGTATTTAAGTTATGTGAATCAGCGCTTTGATTATCCAACACCGCGTGTTGCAGCAGGACAAGTATTACGTGGCTTAGCATCGGCGGCTATTGATATCTCTGATGGACTGGTTGCAGACTTAGGGCATGTACTGGCAATGTCTCAAGTAAGTGCGTGTATTGATGTTAATAAAATACCAACCTCAGATGCAATGCGTGCTACTTTAGATAAAAATCAGCAACTGCCTTTTATTCTCAATTATGGGGATGACTATGAGTTACTTTTTACTGTGCCTGATAGTAATAAAAGCATGTTGGAAGTGAAATTACAGCAATATGGGGTTGATGCCGCCTGTATTGGTCAAATAAAAAGTGGTGAAGGGCAAATTGAGCTAATGCTTGATGGCGAAAAGCTAGCATATGAACATACTGGTTTTGAGCACTTCACCAAGGAGTCGGTTTGAATAAACCCGCGTTATTTAATTTAAAACGCCCTCACCAATTCTTTGGTTTGGGCTTTGGTTTAGGGCTGGCACCTAAAGCACCAGGTACATTTGGTACATTTGCAGCACTGCCGTTTATTTTTACTACTATGTATTTTCCACTGTGGTTACAAATAGTGTTTGCAGTGGTGATCAGTGTTTTTGGTCTTTGGGCGTGTGGAAAAACCGCTGATGATCTTGGGGTGCATGATCATCCTGCAATTGTGTGGGACGAAGTGGCCGGCTTTTACATTACCATGATAGGTGCCGCGATCAGCTGGCAATCTTTATTAGTTGGTTTTGTCCTGTTTCGCTTTTTTGATATCGTTAAACCTGGGCCGATCAGAATACTCGATAAACGCTTACACGGCGGCTTAGGTATTATGGCTGATGATGTTTTAGCGGGTATATTTTCTTTAATTTGTGTTCAGGCATTGTTTAAAATGGGTTATTTGCCCTTTTAACCTTAGTTTTGCAACGAGGTGTTGACGTTATGATGCGGTTTTTATTGGTTATTATTGTGCTGTTATGCAGTATGCCAAGTAAGGCGTCAATTACTGACTATGTTGTAAAGCAATGGAATATGCAAAACGGCTTACCTTCGCAATCACTGAAAAGTGTGGTGCAAGATGGGCAAGGCTATATGTGGTTAGGCACTCAATTTGGTCTCAGTCGCTTTGACGGTAATACATTCACTAACTACAACACTTTAAATAGCCATTTTTTGCCCAGTAATGGTATCAATAAATTACTGGTCGATAGTGAAGGCTATTTATGGATTGGGACCAAAGATGGCCTTGTCGTTATTGATCCAAGCACAATGGCGGCGCAAGAATTTGCTGTAAAAGGCCCTGTGCGCGATATTATAGAAGACGCTAAAGGCAGCTTATGGATCGCAGCCAATGGTTTATATTTTGTGTCTCGCAATCAAATCAACCTCAATAGCAAATATGACTCTTACACGCCTGTAGTAACAGCCAGTTCTGTAAAACAAATTGCTGGTACGGTGAGTCAGTTGGCATTATCGCCAGAAGGTATTTGGCTGGTAAACGAGCGTTACTTACTACGCTTGACAAACTCGTCTTCTGATTTTGCTAAGTTGCGTTTAGAGTTAACTGCAAAAATATCGCTCCCAGAGCGCTTAGCGCAAACCATAATCCATGATTTAGCTTGGCTTGAAGGTAATTTATATTTGGCTTCAGAGCTCGGTGCCTACTTTTTAGATTTAGATGATGAATTAAGACCTTTCCCACTGCCGAATGCTAATAACTCCGCGGTTTATAAGTTTATGAGCGACTCTGACGGCGCTTTATGGATTTCGACCTATGGGCGATTATTATTTCGTGATAACTCAGGTGATTGGCAATGGGTTGAGCCCAGCCAACTTGACCAAAGTATTTGGTTTGCCGATTTATTTCGCGATAATGATAATAATATTTGGCTTGCCAGTTTTAGTGAAGGCTTATGGCTTGCCCATGAAGGGCGTATTGAACGTCACTCTGCAATATCGCAAATGACCGAAGCGGTAATGGCTATCAGCCAAGCCCCTGATGGGCGTTTATGGGTGGCAAATCGCAGTGGAGTAGGTTATTTTGACCTCGATAAAAACTTCATTAATCAAATTCCCAGTAATCAATATGGTCGTGCAGCTGTGCATGATTTACAGTTTGATGGATCGCGCTTATATATCGCCACCGGTCGAGGTGTATATTTTTATGAAAACAATACCTTGTTCGCAGTCCCTGGACGTGCCTTAAGAGATAATCCGGTGTTTGCAATTAGCCGCT
The DNA here is from genome assembly GCF_022846535.1 of Pseudoalteromonas sp. KAN5. Lineage (NCBI taxonomy): Bacteria > Pseudomonadati > Pseudomonadota > Gammaproteobacteria > Alteromonadales > Pseudoalteromonadaceae > Pseudoalteromonas > Pseudoalteromonas sp. KAN5. Next base: position 2,370,431 of record NZ_AP025589.1, on the reverse strand, counting down.
CTAGTAAAGGCGGCTTTTGGCTTGGTACTGGGCGAGGAATGTATCGACTCAGTTACGGTGGTTTAACACCGTTTGCATATAACGCTTTTTTAGGCAGTAAGTTTATTACCTATGTTGTTGATGAGGCTAATTTTGGCCTTATAGGCACCAGTAAAGGCGCTTATTACTTTACTGATCGTGGGATTGAAAAAATTGGCGATCAAACCAGTCTTGAGAGCGCTTATGTTACCAGTATTCTCAATATTGATGGGGTCGGAATCTTGATCGGCTCATTAAATGATGGTTTGTTTTATCGCAGTGGACAAGGACATTGGCGTCAATTAGATGCAACCAATGGCTTGCCTTATGGCTCTATTTTTAGTTTACGCTATGATGAGAAGCTTAAGCGCATTTGGGTGAGTACCATGAAGGGCGTTTACCGTATGCCTGTTGAGCAATTTAGCGGTGATATTGAAAGCCTAAAAGTAGAGCAAGTGATTTCATCATACGATCGTCAACTTGATGGTAAAGCAAGCCAATGTTGTACCGGCCTTGGCCATGATGCGGTGGCTGAGTCGGGTAATTCGATTTGGTATCCAAGCTTGCAAGGTGTGGTTGAAATTCCTAAGGACATTGAACTATTTGGTATTAAACCATTACAACCAAAAGTTGAGAATTTAAATACAGGGTTACGCAAGCTTGCCACTGCGGCATTAGGGCGCAATCCTCAGTTAGAAACTGATGAGCGTGATATCACTTTAAAATACACGGCAATAGATTATTATGCTCCCACCAGTATTGAATTCCGTTATCGTTTAACTGGCCTTGATAGTGATTGGCGTTATGCCAATACCCGTCGTGAAGCGATTTATACAAACTTACCACCAGGGGCATTTTTATTTCAACTTGAGGCTAAACGCCAAGGTGAAGGGTGGCAAAAGGCACAGCGTACAGAGTATTCATTTGTGGTGCCAAGGCGTTTTGATGAAACAATTTATTTTAGGTTGCTGATCACTGGTAGCTTTATTTTGTTATTTTACCTGGTGTTCTGGGCGTTTAGAAGACAAGAGCGCCGTAAACAAATGGCACTTGAAAGTCTGATCACAGAACGCACCGGTGAGTTACGCCAAGCAAATGATAAGCTTAATCAGGTTAATTCACAGTTGAAGCTGATGAGTCATTCTGACGAGTTAACAGGGCTTAGAAGTCGGCGATTCTTATTTGATCAGCTACCAAAAGATATAGAGCACTTCCAGCGTAATTCGCAATCACTGCAGGCGCAGGGAAAATCCTTAGTGCTGTTGATCATTAATTTTGATAATTTTAGCCGCATTAATGACGCGCATGGCCCATTAGGTGGCGACAGTTGCTTACAGCAGATGGCTGCTTTACTCAACTCGCGAACTCAGGGTTCAGATTATGTAGCGCGTTGGAGTGGTGATGAGTTTTTACTGCTATTGCGTGACTTTAAACGCAGCGCCATCGATAGTTATGTTGCAGAGCTTTGTAAAGTAATTGCAGAACATTCCTTTAGGCTTCCTAGTGGCGACACTATTAGCTTAACAGCATCCATTGGCTTTTCATTTTACCCATTGCCATTACTTGGTGGCCAAGTAATTGGTTGGGAAACATCCGTTAACTTAGCGGATATTGCACTGCATCAAGTAAAAAAACGTGGTGGCGATGGCGTTGCAAACATCACTTTTGATGAGCAGTTAGATGCCTTTGAATTTGAACAAACCAATAATATTGAGCAGCAGTTGAGCGTTTTGCAGGCCAACGGGTTAGCTGATATCAAAGTATGGATGCGCTAGTTAAAATACAGAGTAATAAAAATGCCCTAACGTATAACGTTAAGGCATTGGGAGGCCAACTAAAGGCAGTTAAGTTGCTGCCCTTGATGGGTTAGTGGTTTAACCAAGCGGGTAAAATAGCGACTGACTCAGGGGCTGTGAATGAGTAGCTTAAGTTAGCAGCAACATCACCACCTGGGCTATTTAAAATATTATCAAAGCGCATGACTAAACTATTTGATTTCTCGGCCACATAAAGGTGGTTGCCTGTAAACATAATATCGACAGGGTTACCAAGCATAGTCGCCGGGCCTGCGATATTGACACTGACATTGCTCAATCCAGAGCTAGTACCAGCATTATTTAATACAAATAGCTTGCCATCAGTGGCGTCTGCTGCACTGCCTACATCCGATACGATTAACGAATCACTGAGTGGATCATAATCTATTCCATGAATATTCGTTGGAGCAGGGAATGCTGTGCCAGCGGTTGCGGGTGTGATCAAGCGATCTTCCCCTGTAATTACACTCATACCTGCCATAAGTTTTCTTTTTACTTCATCGAATACGGCAATAGTACCATTGGTTAATGCAACAAATGCTCGGTCCGTGACAACATCGTAATCGACATCCCAAGGGCGTGCGCTGTTACTTGGTGTCAGTGTGATTAGTGGGCTTGCATCACCAGTGGTACAAGTAGAGAATACTAAAATTCCGGGGGTGGCGGCGTTATTTTCAGCAACAAAAACTAACCCACTGTCTGATGCTACATCTAAACCTTTAGGAGAGATTAGGCCTGTATTTGAACCACTAATAATTGAATCTTGACTGAGCGTAAATACCTCACCATCACGATGCATGGCGACTTTATTTGCAATGACAATTCCACCGGTAGAGGTGGTGCTGTTATCAAAGGTCGCATAACTATTACCTGCTTTATCAAAAGTAACGCTTTCAATTGTTTGGTTTGCATTAAAATTGCCTAACTCACTGGTAAGTGGCGCATTTAAACGTGATATTTGCCCAGTTGTAGGGCCGGCAGTGCCAGGGTTGCTGCTGACGGCAACAGCCATTAATGGCATATTAGCTATATAGCTATCCGACACGTCCGCCATGTCATTATGCATAACTGTTTCTGTTATTGATTCTGGCTTAATAGTCGCAGTAACACTATCTGGACTGATATCGCCGCTAGCGCCGGAAAAGATATTACTAAATACCAGTACCGCGTCATTTGATTTCTCAGCGACGCGCAGGTCGCTGCCTGTTAAGCTTATATCAACAGGGTTACCAAGCATACTTGCTGGGCCTGCAATGCTACGTGCAACGCTGGTATTACCATCTGCAAGAGAGGCATTATTGATCACAAACAAAGCGCCATCGGTTGCATCACTGGCACTACCGACATCAGAAAGCACTAATTTATTGGTGTGAGCATCATAAGCAATACCATGAATGTTGACTGATATTTTCTCACCGGCTTCATTACTTGGGGTGATAGTACGTGTAGGCATTGCGACAAAGCCACCATCAACATAATTGTCGTATACACCCACATCACCATTGGTTAGCGCCACATATAAACGATCGTTTACATCATCATAAGTAACATCCCACGGTTTTGCGTCTGTGACTGTGCTTGCTAAAGGTGTTGCATCACCCGCTGCGGTAGCGCCAAAAACAGTGATCTGCATGGCATTAAAGTCAGCGACAAAAATAAGTCCACGTTTAGTCGATACATGAATACCTTTAGGGTTGACTAAGGTAGTAGTACTACCCGTAATAGTGCGGTCACGGTTGCTGTCAAACATTGTGCCGTCTGCACGACTCAAAACTTGGCAAACTGTGCTAATAGCACCATTACCAGAGTCACTGGCTTGTATTAAATTACCTAAGCCATCAAAGGCAACACCTTCATTCGCACCACTATTAAATGTTTTTAATTTCGCAGCATTTTGGTCTATTAGGTCTACTGTACCTGCGTTATCGGTACCATTATTAGCGAGGATAAAGGTTGCCGCTGCAAAACCTGTGGTGCCATCAGCCCCATCAGTACCGTCACTGCCATTTGTGCCGTCGGTACCATTTGTTCCGTTAGTGCCTGCAACTCCAGCTATACCCTGAGCTCCTGCTACACCATCGTTGCCGTCGTCACCATCACAGCCAGTTAAACTAAACACAATTGCTAAAGTAAGTGCCGATAAGCAGAGTTTACCTGCCATTGATTGAGTGTGGATAGACTGAGTTGTTGCGTCTGATTTAAACGTTTTCATAGTTTGTACCTTCTTAAATATTCCATCAAATGTGAACATACAAAGAGTTTTGCTTAGAACAGCTTATATCAATCGTGTTAAGTTATTAGTCATTTATAGCGACGGATAAATAGAGTGATAACAAGGCATAAATTTTAATGTGTAGTTGTTCCACATGAAAAATTTATAACGCCGTTAGCGCTTTATTTAGCACGCTAGAAAGGCTAAATATTTAAGTCGATTGGTATTATATAAAAGCGTGAACGCTTTGCTCACGAGTTAACCTCAGTGAATAAACGTGGCAGAGAAATAATTGGATGCAAAAAAATGGAAATAACTTGAAGTTTTTTTAATGTTATGATTTTTATAATAAAAAAGGAGCCATGCTCCTTTTTATTATTTAACCAGACTTTCTCGAGTGATTTACTCGTTATATCGCTTAGTCAGTAATAAAACTAGTTATACTGTTGAGTATGCCTTGTGAACCTAAGCCCATTTCATCGTGCATTTGCTCTTGTGTGCCATGCTTGATGAATTCATCGGGAATCCCTAAATTTAGGATGCTGACATTTGCTTTTATTGCGGCTAAATATTCATTCACAGCAGAGCCTGCACCGCCAACTATGGCATTATCTTCAAGTGTTACAAGCACATCATGATCAGCTAATAAACTGTCGATTAATGCGCTATCTAGTGGCTTAACAAAACGCATATCGACGAGACTGGCGTTGAGCTCTTTTGCTGCTAATTGAGCATTTTCAAGTAAAGTACCAAAAGATAAAATCGCGATTTTAGCACCTTGTTTAATTACACGGCCTTTACCGATCTCAAGCTCAGTCATTTGCTCGCTTATTTCGGTGGTACCAGCACTACCACGAGGATAGCGCACAGCGACAGGGCTGTTACAACGATAACCGGTGTAAAGCATTTGCCGGCATTCATTGGTATCACTTGGCGCCATGATGATCATGTTTGGAATACAGCGCATAAAACTTAAATCGTATGCACCTTGGTGGGTCTCGCCATCGGCACCCACAATACCAGCACGGTCAATGGCAAATAGTACTGGTAAGTTTTGCAGTGCTACATCATGTATAAGCTGATCATAGGCGCGTTGCAAAAAGCTAGAATAAATAGCAACAACGGGTTTTAAGCCTTCACACGCAAAACCAGCCGCTAAGGTAACCGCATGTTGCTCAGCAATAGCAACATCAAAGTACTGCTTAGGATATTCTTTCGAAAAACGCACCATTCCAGAGCCTTCACGCATTGCAGGGGTGATGGCCATCAATTTGCTATCTTGGCTTGCCATATCACATAGCCAGTCGCCAAATACTTTAGAGAAGGTGGCTGCGCCAGGTGTTGATTTTGGTAAGCTTGAAATAGCAGGGTCGAACTTTGGTACACCATGATAACCAATAGGGTCGGCTTCAGCAGGTTTATAGCCTTTTCCTTTTTGCGTTTTGATGTGAAGTAGCTGTGGGCCTTTTAAATTACGCATATTACGTAATGTATCTACCAACATATTTACATCGTGACCGTCGATAGGACCGATATAGTTTAAGCCCAGCTCTTCAAAAAAAGTGCCTGGAATAACCATACCTTTTAAATGTTCTTCCATACGACTCGCTAATTGCTTTACAGGTGGTACACCTGAGAGTAGCTTTTTACTGCCTTCACGAATGTTTGTATAAAAACTGCCTGATAAAATGCGTGCAAAGTGGTTTGTGAGTGCTCCCACATTTTCTGAAATCGACATTTCGTTATCATTTAAAATGATTAACATATCCGACTTTACATCACCTAAGTGATTCATTGCTTCAAATGCCATGCCTGCGGTGATTGCACCATCGCCAATAACGGCGACTGTTTTACGACCTTTGCCTTCTTTTTGTGCAGCAATAGACATGCCTAAAGCCGCAGAAATTGAAGTGCTTGAGTGGCCCACGCTAAAGGTATCGTATTGGCTTTCTTCACGAAATGGAAAAGGGTGTAAGCCATCTTTTTGGCGAATAGTATGCATTTGATCGCGACGACCCGTTAAGATTTTATGCGGGTAAGCTTGATGACCTACATCCCATACCAAACGGTCTTCAGGAGTATTGTACACATAGTGTAATGCAACCGTTAGCTCCACAGTACCTAGGCCTGATGCAAGGTGACCACTGCTTTGCGACACTGAGTTAAGTAAATAATCACGCAGCTCATTGCTAAATGCAGGTAATTTTTGTTGCGCTAAATCACGCAGTTGGGCTGGTTCGTCAACCAAACCTAATAATGGATACTTGCTACTATCAAGTGTCATGATTTTTAATACATCCTTCGCTAACCAGGCATCATTATAACGCAATGTTACTCTGGTTTTTTAGTTATTTTGTACATCATTATTTGCTAATAAATGCTGAATCTAGCTTAATACTCTCGCTCAACAATATATTTTGCTAAATGCTCAAGCTCTGTGGTATCTGCGTCAATGTCAGCTAAAGCACGCAGTGCTTGCTCAAGTAAAAGTTGAGCTTTTTGTTTTGCACCAGCTAGCCCAAGTAGTGCAGGGTAGGTTGCTTTATTGGCAGCAACATCGGAGCCTTGTGGTTTTCCTAGTACTTGGGTGTCGCCTTCGATGTCTAGGATATCGTCTTGTACCTGAAAAGCCAGTCCAATTGCATCACCAAACTGTTTTAATTGTATTAATGTTTTTTGCTCAATCCCTTTTGCACACAGTGCCCCTAAGGTGATTGCGCAGTTTAGCAAAGCCCCTGTTTTTAGTTGATGAATTCGCTCAAGTTCAGCAAGACTCACCGCTTTGTTTGTTGCGACAATATCCAATGCTTGACCACCAACCATACCTTCAATGCCCGATGCTTTGGCAAGTGTTGCAATCATTTTTAGTTGCTGCTGAGCGGGAACATCAAATACATGATTGGCTATTAAATCAAATGCCAGTGTTTGCAGGGCATCTCCTGCTAAAATTGCCTGGGCTTCACCATACACAATATGGCAAGTAGGGCGACCGCGGCGTAAATCATCATCATCCATTGCAGGCAAGTCATCATGGACTAACGAGTAACTATGAATGCATTCTATGGCGGCGGCTAACACATCTAAATCCTGATGCTTTGCACCAAGCATTCTGCCTGTGGCGTATACTAAAAATGGTCGTAGCCGTTTACCGCCATTTAAAACACTATAATGAGTTGCCTGTTTGATACTATCCTCTGTATCCAATGGTTGCTCAAAATACCGATTGAGAGTGGCTTCAACATCACGTTGAGCGCATTTTATTTGCTCTGTTATTAACACTCGTTATTCCAAATCATTATCAAAGTTAGTAAGCGGTGACTGACTATCATTACCCATCAAAATAGCGACTTTTTGTTCTGCTTGTTGCAACTTGCTAGATGATGCGCCAGCCAAAGCAATACCGCGTTCAAATTGTTTTAATGATTGTTCAAGCGAAAGCTCACCTTGCTCCATTTCTGTGACGATTAAGGATAATTCTTCAAGCGCTTGCTCAAAGCTTAGGTTCTCTGGTTTTTTAGTCGCCATAGTGGATTCAACTTAGATGATAGAAATGTGAGGCCAATTTTAGGGGGAATGCTAAACTAGGTCAAAGGCTGATGCGTTTTTTTTGAATAATAAACTATATTCTTGTCACTGATTAAATGCTTTTACTCAGATTTAAACCTTGCAGGTTAAGCGTGGTAGATTAAAATGCCAAATAGAGCTAAACGTTTTCATTTCATTTTTTTCAGTAAATGGTTTAAGTAATTCAATACATTGCCGATAAGCAGTTAATAATAAAAATTTACTGTCGCGGGCAGTAAAGCATGAGTTCCTTTGGAGGGGTAAGTGGATTTAGCAACCATTATAGGTATTCTCGGCGCTATTGGCTTGATTGTCATGTCCATGTTTTTGAGTAGCAGCGGCGAAGTGGCGATGTTCTACAATACTCCGTCTGTAGTGATTGTATTTGGTGGCTCGATTTTTATCGTGTTATCAAATTATACAATGAGCCAGTTTTTTGGCATTGGTAAAGTTGCTGCCAAAGCGTTTATGTTTAAAATCGAATCTCCCGAAGAGCTTATCGAAAAAGCCGTTGAGCTTGCTGATTCAGCACGTAAAGGAGGGTTTTTAGCACTCGAAGAAGCTGAAATACCAAATGCATTTATGCGTAAGGGCGTCGATATGCTTGTCGATGGTCATGATGCTGATGTGGTTAGAGCGACACTACAAAAAGATATTGCACTGACTTCTACTCGCCATGAATCGGGAGCTGGCTTATTTAAAGCGCTTGCCGATATTGCCCCTGCTATGGGCATGATTGGTACACTTATAGGTTTGGTGGCAATGCTATCTAATATGGATGACCCTAAAGCAATTGGCCCGGCAATGGCGGTCGCACTTTTAACAACCCTGTATGGTGCATTTTTAGCCAACGTAGTGGCGATACCAATTCAAGTTAAATTAGAGCTACGTAAAGACGAAGAAGCAATGAACCAGCGTTTGATTTTAGATGCTGTGTTAGGTATTCAAGATGGTCAGAATCCAAAAGTTATCGAAGGCATTTTGAAAAACTACCTCGCTGAATCAAAAAGAAAAGTCGATACTGAGGAGTAAGCATGTCTGAGCAAGAGTGCAAGTGCCCACCACCAGGACTTCCTGCTTGGATGGGGACGTTTGCGGATTTAATGTCATTGTTGATGTGCTTTTTTGTGCTTTTGCTCGCGTTTTCAGAAATGGATGTGCTGAAATTTAAACAAATCGCGGGCTCGATGAAGTTTGCTTTTGGTGTGCAAAATAAAATAGAAGTAAAAGATATCCCCAAAGGTACATCGGTGATTGCCATGGAATTCACCCCAGGTAAACCTGAACCTACTCCGATAGAAACCATTCAACAGCAAACTGTGGAAATGACCCAGCAAATGTTAGAATTTCAGGCGGGTGATGAAAGCTCTGCGGGTGGGCGTCAAGAACAACGTGGTAACAAGCGCGGTGGTGAGTCGCAAAGTACTGCGCAACAACAAGCCTCTGAGCAATCAATTGCTGCAGCCGATCAAGAGCAAGTTAATGAGCTGGTGAAAAAAATAGCGCAGCAATTAGAACAGCAAATAATGGATGGGGCGATTGAACTGGAATCGTTAGGTCAGCAAATTATTATTCGTATTCGCGAAAATGGTTCATTTCCTTCTGGCAGTGCCTTTTTACAGCCTAAATTCAAACCTATTATTCGTGATATAGCCACGCTGTTAAAAGATGTGCCAGGTGAAATTACGGTCTCGGGCCATACTGATGACTTTCAAGTATCTAATGAGCTGTATACCAATAATTGGGACTTGTCATCAAAACGAGCTGTTGCGGTAGCAAGCGAAATGCAAAAAGCACAAGGCTTTGATAAAACTCGTATGGTTGTAGTTGGCCATGCAGAAACACGGCCATTAGTTCCTAATGAAACTGACGCAGATAGACGTCGTAATCGCCGCGTAGAAATATCAATCATGCAAGGGAAGGCAAAAGAATCTGATCCAATAGATGTTCGTCAATGATGCTTGGCAAAGTACCTAATTTAGCTTAAAGTGACTTTTTAACAAGTGTAACGGAGTGACGTATGAAAAAGGTTGATATATATAGCTATATGCCGGGCAATGGTTCTGGTGGCGATGAAGAAGAGAAGAATGTTAAGTAACGCCAATGCCTAATTGGGTGAACAATGTAATTTTTATGCTTGAATATAGCTGGGTGTTATTTTTACTACCAGCTATTTTTGTATTTTATTTACGTAAGGATTGGCTGGCATTTCGATTCGTCTTGATTACAGCTTTTTTCTTTTCGTATGGGGCCGTGATTTATTCAAGCCTAAGAGAATTTGATGACCCTTATATTTGGCGTTACGTAGTTTGGGCATTTAACGATCTAGCGTGGATGGCTTTGATTGCCTACTTAGGAATTAAAGATAAGGTGTACCTTTGGCAAAGTGTCATTGGCCAACTTGTAGTTATAGCTGCACCCTTATTACAATTATTTCGTTTGGTTGATCGTCACTTGTGGGATCTCTCCTACAGCACGATGATGTATAAAACACTGCTACCTATCATTAATACTGCAACAGTGGTGGTGTGTTATCTACCATTGATTTACTTATTATCCCGTAAATCGGAAACGTCAAACAAGGTTAATATTTCCCAGTAAATTTATGTGTGCTAGACTACTGTTTATATAAACAGTTGTTGTGGCTTGCTATGAAATTATACATTGCTGAAAAACCATCCCTTGGTCGTGCGATTGCCGATGCCCTCCCAAAGCCGCATAAAAAGCATGATGGCTATATTGAAGTAGCCAATGGTGATTGCGTTTCTTGGTGTATTGGCCATCTGCTAGAGCAAGCCGAACCTGACGATTATAATGAGCAATATAAAAAATGGCGCTTTGATGATTTACCTATAGTGCCACAGCAATGGCAGTTAAAAGCAAAGTCAAAAACTCGTAAACAGCTTACAGTACTTAAAAAGTTAATCAAACAAGCCGAACAGCTTGTTCACGCTGGCGATCCGGATAGAGAAGGCCAATTGCTTGTAGATGAAGTCATTGAACAAGTAAAATTATCACAGGCCAAAAAACACAGTATTCAACGCTTATTGATCAGTGATTTAAACGTCAGTGCAGTTAAAAAAGCATTAGCGAGTATGCGTACCAATCGTGATTTTATTCCACTAAGTGTTTCTGCACTGGCGCGCTCTCGGGCTGATTGGTTGTTTGGCATGAATCTAACGCGTGCTTATACCTTAGCTGGGCAAAAAGCAGGGTTTGGTAATGTGCTTTCTGTTGGGCGAGTACAAACACCAATATTAGGGTTGGTGGTTCAGCGTGATAACGAAATTGCTAATTTTGTCGCGAAACCTTTTTATGAAGTATTAGCCCATTTAAGCACCGAAAATAAAGAGCCATTTACTGCAAAATGGCAACCAAGCAAAGCGTGTGAACCTTATCAAGATGAAGAGGGGCGAGTGCTGCATCGCGGTCTTGCTGAAAATGTTGCATCACGTATCACTGAGCAACCCGGTGAAGTGACGGCGCTTGAGCAAAAACAGAAAAAACAACAAGCCCCATTACCCTATAATTTATCAGCACTACAAATTGACGCTGCAAAAGCATTTTCTATGCCCGCACAAAAAGTCTTGGATATTTGCCAAAATTTATATGAACGCCATAAACTCATTACTTATCCTCGTTCAGATAATCGTTATTTACCCAAAGATCATCACCAAGAAGCTGCGAGTATATTAAAGGCTATTGCTATTAATGGTGGTCAAAGTGAGGCGCATTGCCAAGGTGCGGATAGTGGCAAACGCAGTAAGTGCTTTAACGATGCTAAAGTTGCGGCGCATCACGCTATTATCCCGACAGCTAAGCAGTTGAAATCAGTAAGTTTGAATGCTGAGGAAAGTAAAGTGTATGGATTGATCAGCCGTCATTATCTGATCCAATTTTATCCAGATTACATTTACAATGAAACAAAAGCGGAAATAACAATTAATGGTGGGGTTTTTAAAGCCAACGCAAAACAAGATGTCAGTTTAGGCTTTAAAGCATTAATGGGAAAAACCACATTAAAAGATGAGCAGACATTACCGCCATTAAGCAAAGGGCAAAAGTTACATTGTGGGCGGGGCGAAGTTATCGATAAAATGACCACGCCACCGGCCCATTTTAATGACGCGACACTGCTTGGCGCGATGACTGGCATTAGCCGTTATGTTAAAGATCCAGAAATCAAAAAAATATTAAAAGAAACTGATGGTTTAGGAACCGAAGCCACTAGAGCGGGGATTTTAGAGCTGCTATTTAAAAGACAGTTTTTAAAGCGCCAAGGTAAACTTATTTTAGCAACTGATACAGGTAAAGCATTGATCACTGCGTTACCTGATGGTTTAGCCAGTCCAGATTTAACTGCAAAATGGGAAGCATCTTTGGGAAGTATTGCAGAGCAGCAGATGAGTTATCAGCAATTTTTAAATCCCTTATTGGCAGATTTAGCTGGGTTTGTTGAGTTAGCCAAAAATTGTGATAGTAATGTATTTGCGCACTTACCAAAAACGCCGCCAAAGCGACGTTTTAAAAGAAAAGCCAAGTCAAAATCGGCTTAGCGGATTTACTGATTAAATAACGCAACGGCAGCATTACTCATCGCTTTTATTCCTGTTGGCAGTGCTACTTTATAATCAGGTGCAAATTTACTTGAATGCAATGATGGTAAAGTGGTCCCTGATTTTTGTGCCGCAGCGTATTGAGCTTGTTCAACCCCACCTAACCAAAACAAGGTGATGGGAATATTTTTGTCAGTTCGACCATACAAGCCAAAATCTTCCCCAGCCATTACCGCTTCTGTTTCTAGTACATTACTAGCACCAATTGCAGCACTAATTGCACTACGAACAATATTTGTTTGTGCAGGGTTATTATAAGTTGAGGGAATTGATTCATCTTCATGCACAAACACTTCTGGCATAAGCGATTCTTCTAAGCCAGCGCTTAATGCAATCCCTTGTGAAATACGTTTGATTGCTGCAATTTGTTGTAAACGCACTTCGGGGTTATAACTGCGTAAAGTAAGTTGTAATTTCACTTCATCAGAAATGACATTATGTTTAGAGCCACCATGGATAGAGCCAACAGTTATTACTGATGGCTCTAACGGTGAAAGCTCACGGCTAGTGATGGTTTGTAGTGCTAATACAATGCGTGATGCAATGACCACAGGATCAATCGTAGTGTGTGGATAAGCACCATGACCGCCTTTTCCTTTGACTGTAATATCAACAGAATCGACACTTGCCATGGTGTACTCGTTTTTCATACTGACTTTCCCTGCAGGTACGCTGGCACTGACATGCAGAGCAATAACATGATCAGGAGTGGGGAATTTAGAGAATAACCCCTCTTTGAGCATTGCTTTTGCGCCACCCCCCACTTCTTCTGCAGGTTGTGCTACCATCATTAAAGTACCTTGCCATGCATCTTTATGCTTCACTAACTGCTGAGCAGTACCAATGAATGAACTCATATGAATATCGTGGCCACAGCCATGCATTACACCAACAGTCGCACCATGCTCATTAGTAACAGTGACCTTAGACGCATATGGTTTGCCAGTTTGCTCAATAATAGGTAAACCATCGGTATCAGTGCGGATCATAATTGTTGGACCATCACCATTTTTATAAATTCCGACTACGCCAAACCCACCAACATTGTCAGTGACTTTAAAATCAAGTTGTTTGAGTTGTTTTGCTATTTTCTGTCCTGTTTGTTGCTCGTGGTAAGAAAGTTCGGGGGACTGGTGTAAATCTAAGTAAAACTTTTCAATTGCAGGCATGGTTTTATCTAGCTTGAGATCTAACGTCGTGGCGCTGACCAGTGGACTTATAAAAAGTAGGGCGGCGTAAAGTTTGTGAAATTTCATAAAAGACCTTTTTGATTTATGGCTTGTGAGCGGGGCTTGTAATTATTGTATCTGCCACCATATAAAACCCTAAATAGTCTGATATGGCAATCAATCGTAATGAATAATATGGTCAATGTTAATCCGCAAAACCTGCAACAAGTACTAGGTGAAACTTCACAGCAAAAACTGGTACTACTTAGCTTTTACTCTGCACAGAGCCCTGAGTGTCAATCGCAAGCAGCCATTTTAGAAAAAATTGTCAGCCAATACGGTGAGCATTTACTCGTTGCAACGTTAGATTGTGATATTGAACAGCAATTAGCTGCGCAATTAGCACAACAAATTGGTTTGCAAACACTGCCAACTCTTGTGTTTTTGAAAGATTCTGCGCCAGTTGATATGTTAGCGGGGGCACAGTCTGAGCAACAAATACGCGATGTGTTAGCTAAGCATTTACCAGCACAACACGAATTACTGCTAGAGCAAGCTAAACAGGCTTTAATAGCACAAGATCTTAATAGTGCCTTCAATTATGCAAAGCAAGCTTACGAATTAGACACTACCAATGCACGAATTAAATTGGTGTTGGCAGATATCTGTATACAAATACATAAGCTTGATGATGCGCAAGCACTACTGGCATCTGTAGCAGAAAATGAGCGTGATGCTTACTTTACAAATATTCAAGCAAAATGCGAGCAGGCTCTTTTAGCACAAGAATCACCAGAAATAAAAGCATTGCAAGTTCAGGTTGAAAAATACCCGAATGATTTAGAAATTAAAGCCGAGCTTGCTGACGCATTAAATCAGGCTGGTCGTAAAGAAGAAGCGTTAGAGCTACTTTTTAACATTTTGAAAAAAGATTTAAATTTTGCTCAAGCAAAGCCTACTTTTTTAGATGTAATAGCGTCTTTACCTGATGGCGATAGCTTAGCCGCAAAATATCGTAGAAAGCTCTACAGCATACTATATTAAGGAAGTTTTGTAGCAGACAATAAAAGCACCACGCCACTGTGGTGTTTTTTTATACTAAAAACTTGCTAAATACAAAACCTAAGTAATACTTAAGATCCTCTCGAGAAAAGTTTGTCTGTTTTTTATTCAGTAAACTACATGTTTTATGTGTCTTAGTGCGTTTTTTGTGCGAAGTTCGCTTTTTTTTATGTTTCTATTAAAAAACGCTTGCGTAAAATTCGCGGCGCCCTATAATGCGACCCCACTGAGACGGCAGAGCAGGCAACGCATAGCGAGCCAAGTAAGTCACTTAGTAAGTCGAGTAAAACTTGAGTTTAGATTTTTAATAAAGTTTAAAATTAAGTGTTGACAAAAAAATAGGAAAGCGTAAAATTCGCTTCCCTTGAGTCGCCAAGGCAACTCAAGCGTTCTTTAACAATATAAAGCAATCATCTGTGTGGGCACTCGTACAGATTGAGTTCTAACAGCGAAGCTACTTAGGTAGTAACGCAAACAAATTTAGAGTCTCAATTGAAACTGAGTGACCAACAGCAATAAATTTATTTATTGCAGCACAGTCAATTCAATATCGAAAGATATTAAATAAATTCAGAATTCATTGAGCTGTTCTACGGAACATAAAAACTTTTAATTGAAGAGTTTGATCATGGCTCAGATTGAACGCTGGCGGCAGGCCTAACACATGCAAGTCGAGCGGTAACATTTCTAGCTTGCTAGAAGATGACGAGCGGCGGACGGGTGAGTAATGCTTGGGAATATGCCTTTTGGTGGGGGACAACAGTTGGAAACGACTGCTAATACCGCATGATGTCTACGGACCAAAGTGGGGGACCTTCGGGCCTCACGCCAAAAGATTAGCCCAAGTGGGATTAGCTAGTTGGTAAGGTAATGGCTCACCAAGGCAACGATCCCTAGCTGGTTTGAGAGGATGATCAGCCACACTGGGACTGAGACACGGCCCAGACTCCTACGGGAGGCAGCAGTGGGGAATATTGCACAATGGGCGCAAGCCTGATGCAGCCATGCCGCGTGTGTGAAGAAGGCCTTCGGGTTGTAAAGCACTTTCAGTAAGGAGGAAAGGTTAAGTTTTAATAGAGCTTAGCTGTGACGTTACTTACAGAAGAAGCACCGGCTAACTCCGTGCCAGCAGCCGCGGTAATACGGAGGGTGCGAGCGTTAATCGGAATTACTGGGCGTAAAGCGTACGCAGGCGGTTTGTTAAGCGAGATGTGAAAGCCCCGGGCTCAACCTGGGAACTGCATTTCGAACTGGCAAACTAGAGTGTGATAGAGGGTGGTAGAATTTCAGGTGTAGCGGTGAAATGCGTAGAGATCTGAAGGAATACCGATGGCGAAGGCAGCCACCTGGGTCAACACTGACGCTCATGTACGAAAGCGTGGGGAGCAAACAGGATTAGATACCCTGGTAGTCCACGCCGTAAACGATGTCTACTAGAAGCTCGGTTCCTCGGAACTGTTTTTCAAAGCTAACGCATTAAGTAGACCGCCTGGGGAGTACGGCCGCAAGGTTAAAACTCAAATGAATTGACGGGGGCCCGCACAAGCGGTGGAGCATGTGGTTTAATTCGATGCAACGCGAAGAACCTTACCTACACTTGACATACAGAGAACTTACCAGAGATGGTTTGGTGCCTTCGGGAACTCTGATACAGGTGCTGCATGGCTGTCGTCAGCTCGTGTTGTGAGATGTTGGGTTAAGTCCCGCAACGAGCGCAACCCCTATCCTTAGTTGCTAGCAGGTCATGCTGAGAACTCTAAGGAGACTGCCGGTGATAAACCGGAGGAAGGTGGGGACGACGTCAAGTCATCATGGCCCTTACGTGTAGGGCTACACACGTGCTACAATGGCGCATACAGAGTGCAGCGAACTCGCGAGAGTAAGCGAATCACTTAAAGTGCGTCGTAGTCCGGATTGGAGTCTGCAACTCGACTCCATGAAGTCGGAATCGCTAGTAATCGCGTATCAGAATGACGCGGTGAATACGTTCCCGGGCCTTGTACACACCGCCCGTCACACCATGGGAGTGGGTTGCTCCAGAAGTAGATAGTCTAACCCTCGGGAGGACGTTTACCACGGAGTGATTCATGACTGGGGTGAAGTCGTAACAAGGTAGCCCTAGGGGAACCTGGGGCTGGATCACCTCCTTATACGATTTAGAACTTATTTGTTCGAAGTGTCCACACAGATGATTGTTAGTTAGTAAGCCGCAAGGTTTATTAATTAATATGCTCTTTAAAAATTTGGAAAAGCTGATAATAAAATTCGTATGAATAACATTGTTATTTATACAGAGTTTTCAAAAGTAAAAAAGAATGATAGCAGTATCATTCAGTGCCATTTAATTGTTTCTTTGAAATGATTGATTGGTATCTACTTTAGTATTCAATATTAACTTCTGGCGAAGTTAAACTGTCACAAAACAAAGACCCGTTTGGGTTGTATGGTTAAGTGACTAAGCGTACACGGTGGATGCCTTGGCAGTTGGAGGCGATGAAGGACGTATTAACTTGCGATAAGCTTAGTCGAGCTAGTAAAAAGCACTTGAGACTAAGATTTCCGAATGGGGAAACCCACCTGCTTGCAGGTATCGTTAACTGAATACATAGGTTAACGAGGCGAACGCGGAGAACTGAAACATCTAAGTACCCGTAGGAAAAGAAATCAACCGAGATTCCGGAAGTAGCGGCGAGCGAAACCGGAACAGCCCTTAAGCTTATAATGTGTTAATGGAAGGCTCTGGAAAGTGCCACGATACAGGGTGATAGTCCCGTACATGAAAATGCATTTTAAGTGAAATCGAGTAGGTCGGAGCACGTGAAACTTTGACTGAATATAGGTGGACCATCATCTAAGGCTAAATACTCCCAACTGACCGATAGTGAACCAGTACCGTGAGGGAAAGGCGAAAAGAACCCCTGTGAGGGGAGTGAAATAGAACCTGAAACCGTGTACGTACAAGCAGTAGGAGCAGACTAGTTCTGTGACTGCGTACCTTTTGTATAATGGGTCAGCGACTTATATTTTGTAGCGAGGTTAACCGATTAGGGTAGCCGTAGGGAAACCGAGTCTTAACTGGGCGAATAGTTGCAAGGTATAGACCCGAAACCCGGTGATCTAGCCATGGGCAGGTTGAAGGTTGAGTAACATCAACTGGAGGACCGAACCCACTAACGTTGAAAAGTTAGGGGATGACCTGTGGCTAGGAGTGAAAGGCTAATCAAACCGGGAGATAGCTGGTTCTCCCCGAAATCTATTTAGGTAGAGCCTCGGACGAATACTTACGGGGGTAGAGCACTGTTAAGGCTAGGGGGTCATCCCGACTTACCAACCCTTTGCAAACTCCGAATACCGTAAAGTACTATCCGGGAGACACACGGCGGGTGCTAACGTCCGTCGTGAAGAGGGAAACAACCCAGACCGCCAGCTAAGGTCCCAAAGTCATAGTTAAGTGGGAAACGATGTGGAAAGGCCCAGACAGCCAGGAGGTTGGCTTAGAAGCAGCCATCCTTTAAAGAAAGCGTAATAGCTCACTGGTCGAGTCGGTCTGCGCGGAAGATGTAACGGGGCTAAACTATGCACCGAAGCTGCGGATTCAAAATTTATTTTGAGTGGTAGGGGAGCGTTCTGTAAGCCGTTGAAGGTGACCCGGGAGGGTTGCTGGAGGTATCAGAAGTGCGAATGCTGACATGAGTAACGATAATGCGGGTGAAAAACCCGCACGCCGGAAGACCAAGGGTTCCTATCCCATGTTAATCAGGGTAGGGTAAGTCGACCCCTAAGGCGAGGCCGAAAGGCGTAGTCGATGGGAAACGGATTAATATTTCCGTACTTGGTATAATTGCGATGGGGGGACGGAGCAGGCTAAGCAAGCATGGCGTTGGTAGTCCATGTGAAAGTGAGTAGGTTGGTGACTTAGGAAAATCCGGGTTGCTAAGACTGAGACACGAGACGAGCCACTAAGGTGGTGAAGTTGCTGATGCCATACTTCCAGGAAAAGCCTCTAAGCTTCAGATTATACCGAATCGTACCCCAAACCGACACAGGTGGTCAGGTAGAGAATACTAAGGCGCTTGAGAGAACTCGGGTGAAGGAACTAGGCAAAATCGTACCGTAACTTCGGGAGAAGGTACGCTCCTATCTGTGATGAGATTTACTCTCTAAGCGGACGGGAGCCGCAGTGACCAGGTGGCTGGGACTGTTTATTAAAAACACAGCACTGTGCAAAATCGCAAGATGACGTATACGGTGTGACACCTGCCCGGTGCCGGAAGGTTAATTGATGGGGTTAGTTTTCGGACAAAGCTCTTGATCGAAGCCCCGGTAAACGGCGGCCGTAACTATAACGGTCCTAAGGTAGCGAAATTCCTTGTCGGGTAAGTTCCGACCTGCACGAATGGTGTAACCATGGCCACGCTGTCTCCACCCGAGACTCAGTGAAATTGAAATCGCAGTGAAGATGCTGTGTACCCGCGGCTAGACGGAAAGACCCCGTGAACCTTTACTACAGCTTGGCACTGAACATTGAACCTACATGTGTAGGATAGGTGGGAGACTTTGAAGATGAGACGCTAGTCTTGTTGGAGTCGTCCTTGAAATACCACCCTTGTAGTTTTGATGTTCTAACGTTGGCCCCTGAATCGGGGTTACGGACAGTGCCTGGTGGGTAGTTTGACTGGGGCGGTCTCCTCCCAAAGAGTAACGGAGGAGCACGAAGGTTGGCTAAGTACGGTCGGACATCGTACGGTTAGTGTAATGGTAGAAGCCAGCTTAACTGCGAGACAGACACGTCGAGCAGGTACGAAAGTAGGTCATAGTGATCCGGTGGTTCTGAATGGAAGGGCCATCGCTCAACGGATAAAAGGTACTCCGGGGATAACAGGCTGATACCGCCCAAGAGTTCATATCGACGGCGGTGTTTGGCACCTCGATGTCGGCTCATCACATCCTGGGGCTGAAGTCGGTCCCAAGGGTATGGCTGTTCGCCATTTAAAGTGGTACGCGAGCTGGGTTTAGAACGTCGTGAGACAGTTCGGTCCCTATCTGCCGTGGGCGTTTGAGAATTGAGAGGGGTTGCTCCTAGTACGAGAGGACCGGAGTGAACGAACCGCTGGTGTTCGGGTTGTCATGCCAATGGCATTGCCCGGTAGCTACGTTCGGAACTGATAAGCGCTGAAAGCATCTAAGCGCGAAGCAGGCCTCGAGATGAGTTCTCACTAGACTTTTAAAGTCTCTGAAGGGCCGTTGAAGACTACAACGTTGATAGGCAAGATGTGGAAGCATGGTGACATGTTAAGCTAACTTGTACTAATTACCCGTGAGGCTTAACCATACAACGCCAAACGCGTTTTATCATTTACGTCCATGTAAATGACTAAAGCCGCACAAGTGCGTTAAAATCTGTTCCAGACAGATTTTTATGTGACTGTTTAAGCGCAGAAGTTAAGATTGTAGGTCGTGATTTATCGCGACAACTAAAGTAGATTTACTAGCAGCTGTAAGCGATAAGCTTTAAGTTGTAAGAAAACAATTATCAGCATTTTCAAATTTTAGTTAGTGCGTAGAAATACGAACTGACACCAAATTTGCTTGGTGACAATAGCGTTTTGGACCCACCTGACCCCATGCCGAACTCAGTAGTGAAACGAAACAGCGCCGATGATAGTGTAGCATTTGCTATGTGAAAGTAGGTCATCGCCAGGCTCCAAATAATAGAAACCCGTTACAGCGATGTAACGGGTTTTTTGTTGTAAAGTATAGCTGTCAGCGTTAAGCCGTCAGCTATCAGCCGCACAGTGTCAACCTGGATACCGCAGCGTGGGTTGAGGGCTCCCACGGATTAAAGAACGCCACGAACTCCTCAGAGCGCAACATACACCTTTAAAACGGTGCCTCTTTAACTCTCCTGCATTTTAATCTTGAAAAACTCGAAACTCGAAACTTATTATAACACTTGCGTTTATTGTTCTACTTATGCGATAAATCACCTTATTTATAGTATAAATAAGTGAGCTTAGGTGGCACGGAAAAAGACAACAAAATCAAAAGGCTCTTCGGGGCTTAATCGTAAAAACAGTGAAAGTTTTATTGCAAAGTTTAGTAGTCACCCTGATACTCAACGGTGTGATTCTGGTTTAATGTATAAGGTAATTGATGAAGTGTCTGCAGAGCAGGTAACTGATTCAGATACTGTGGTAATTAATCAGCGTATTATGTTAGCAGATGGTAGTGTTATAGCTGACAGCTATAAAGCGGGTATGCCGGAAGTGTTTGCATTAGCTGAGGCTATTGAAGGATTACGAGAAGGTATCCTATTGATGACTGTTGGTTCTCGCTATGAGTTTGTTATTCCTCCTGAACTGGCATGGGGTCGCAAAGGTAATGGCGGTAAAATAGGTGCTAATGCGGTATTGCATTTTGATGTGCGTTTAATACGTTTAGCTTAAGCGGTGCTTTATATCAATCAACTTAAATATTTAACCATTCTAGCGAGCTAAATAAAGCGCTAACTGCGTATAAATGACTGCATGGATGCAGGAGGTAGAGCAATGCAGAAGCAATTGCCGAGAACAACTACATGTCAAAATTTATGCCTTGTTATCACGCCATTTATCTGTCGCTATAAATGGTCAGTAACTTGATATGATTGGTATTACTTAATAATTCAAAGCTCGATTCATTATTTTTACTAAGGATGTTATGACACCATTTTCTAGTCGTGTTTATTTATTACGTCATGGAGAACTTGTTGAGCAAGGTGTTTTGGCCGGACATACCGATTTTGCATTAAGCAAAAATGGTGTCGAACAGTTAAACTCTGCCGTTGCCGGAATTACGGGTATAGAACGCATTATTAGTTCTACGCTAATACGTTGCAGCGTATTTGCAACTGAGCTTGCTAATCGCCAACAAATCCCCCTAGTGTTAACGGATCAAATCCGAGAGTATAACTTTGGCGAGTGGGATGGTTGTAAATATGAATTTTTATGGCAACAAACACATAGTCCGAGTATTGGTGATTTTTGGCAAGAACCATGGCATGTTACTCCGCCCGGTGGCGAGCGCATGGCTGAATTTTATGAACGGATTGCGACATGGTGGCACACTCTACTAATTGATATTGCAAAAACCAACACTCAAGCGCAGTTGGTGATCACTCATGCAGGAGTGATCAAACAGCTGCTCGCGATAATTTGCCAGTTACCTAAACAATCTCAGCAACAAAATATTTTCTCCATCGGCTATGGTAAGCATGTGTGCATTGAGGTTTTTATTGATGAAAGTGGTCATGCATGGCCTAGAATTATTTTTTAAATACGATTACTAGCCGTCTAGAAAGATATTCATTGAAATATTTATTCACCTGCCCATAATAGAGCCTTATGTATTTTGGAATGGGGTGAAAGTCCTCAACTGTACCCGCAACTGTAAGTCACCTGGGTGATAAGTCAGATACAAAATACGTTAATTTGAATCAACGAGCGGGTTAACTCTTCTATTTTCACCATAAATGTTATGGGTTGTAGTGCTGTGGGTTTGCTATCGCCAGAGAGAACAACACATTGCATACACCTGACGCAGCGCCACCTCCTTTACTTAAAGTTACCAACTTATCTTGGTCTGTAGCCAGTACTACTATTTTGCAAAGTATCGATTTTTCGATAAAAGCAGGGCAGTTCATCGGTTTGTTAGGCCCCAATGGTGCAGGTAAATCAAGCTTACTGCGTTGTTTATACCGTTATAGCAAGCCAGGCAGTGGCGAGGTTGCCTTTGCCGGACAGAACATCTGGCAGTTAAGTGCGGATGAGTATGCTAAACAGGTAGCCGTTGTACTGCAGGAAACACCTTCGCAATTTAACTTATCTCTTTATGATGTTGTAAGCCTTGGGCTTACCCCCCACAAAAGCTTATTTAGTTCTACCACAACAACGGATAAAGAACTAATTTTACAGGCGATTGAACAAGTTGGCTTGAGCCATCATTGTCAGCAATCGTTTGATTCTCTTTCGGGTGGCGAAAAGCAACGGGCATTAATTGCGCGCTCTATTGTACAAGGCCCCAAATTACTCATTATGGATGAGCCTACTAGTCATTTAGATATTAAATATCAAATTCAACTAATGGAATTGGCTAAGTCGCTTAATGTGACCGTTTTAGCATCGTTTCATGATCTGAATCTCGCTGCGAGTATGTGTGATGAATTGTTGGTTCTCAAAAAAGGCCGATTAGTTGCATCAGGCACACCAGAGCAAGTGATCACTGAAAAAATGCTCAGCGATGTATTTGGCGTGTGCGCTGAGGTATCCCCGCATCCTCAAAGCGAGCAATTAGACAAGGTGATTCCGCATATTACCTACTTTTATGGTTATCAGACGGGAGTGACTAATGGCAAATAATCACTCTCTAGCTGTTGTCACTGCATTAATATTGGCAGTTGTCAGTATTTTTATTGCATTGAGCTTTGGTGCTGCCCCCAGTAAGTTCATTGATGTGTACCATAGTCTTATAGGGCAAGGGCATGACTCCTTTATTGAAAGAATCATCAGGCAATTACGGATGCCGCGTACCTTATTGGCTTTTTTAGCTGGTTCTGGTTTAGCGATTGCTGGGTTAATTTTACAAACAGTGACGCGTAACCCGTTGGCCGATCCTTATTTATTTGGTATTTCATCGGGCGCGTCATTTGGCGTGGTGTGCTTTATTACCATCACTGGTGTAAGTGCTGGAATTAGCATGTCTGCGGCAGCGTTTGTTGGTAGCTTATGCACTATGTTATTACTGGTTTTTATTGCTGGGCGGGCAGGTCGTGGGCAAGTTGAAACCATGTTATTAGCAGGGGTGGCGCTCTCATTTTTATTTAGCGCATTTACTAGTTTATTGTTGTACTTTAGCGATCCACAGGCGATCACCGCTATTTTATTTTGGACGTTAGGCAGCTTTGCTCGTGCTCATTGGGAAACACTCTGGTTACCTGCTTTAGTTATTTTAAGTTGTACAGCGATAATGATGGGTTTTCGCCGTCAGCTCAATGCAATGTTATTAGGTGATGAAAGTGCTGTAACGCTAGGTATCCCAGTGCAACGTTTTCGACTATTAATGTTGATACTTAGCTCTTTGATCACTGCTGTATTAGTCGCCATGTGTGGCGGTATAGGTTTTGTTGGTTTGATGATCCCGCATATTGTGCGCTTTTTTATTTCCCAAGGCACACCCAGTGGCTTAATGATGACCGCACTGGTTGGTGGTACATTTATGGTATGGGTTGATGTGTTGTCGCGTATTCTACTTGCCAATCAAGAGTTACCTATTGGCGTGATCACCTCTGCAATTGGTAGTGTGTTCTTTTTATCGTTACTTTATTTTCGCAAGCGAGAGAGCTAACCGATGTTTAATATACCCACAATGACGAACCAATTTAGCTACATAATCGCTGATAAAATAAATCAAAAAACCAAACCATTAGGCGCACTTGGACTGCTTGAGCAATGTGCTATGCAACTGGTTACAGTGTTTAGCCAAAATGTGGCTGAGGAACACGCGTTTAAAGCATTCACGCCTAGTATCAGCAAACCTACTTTATTGGTTTTTGCAGGGGATCATGGTGTGGCAGCGCAAGGCGTGTCGATAGCACCCAGTGATGTTACCTCTCAAATGGTTGCTAACTTTGTCAGCGGTGGTGCAGCCATCAATGTATTTTGCCAACAGCTTGGCTGGCAGCTTGAAGTAGTTGATTGTGGCACTTTGCATCCAGTCACAGCAGCGAGTGTGCACAATTGTCGTTTAGGTAGCATCACCAAGCCATTAAATACTGAAATGGCGATGAGTACCTCACAAGTGCAGCAAGGCTTTAATAATGCTAAGCAACTTATCCAGCAGCTGTATCTTAACGGTTGTAATACCGTTGCATTTGGAGAAATGGGTATAGGCAACACCACCAGTGCTGCAGCAATTATGGCGGCAATGCTAAAGTTACCCGCGCAGCAGTGTGTAGGTAAAGGCACTGGGGTGAGCGATGATATTGTAAAGCGCAAAATAACGGTAGTAGAGCAGGCGCTAGCATTACATAAATCACACCTTGCTGATCCGATTACTTTACTTGCTGCGTTAGGCGGGTTTGAAATTGTGCATATAACAGGTGCAATGCTTAGTGCTGCCGAGAAAGGCATGGTTGTCGTTGTTGATGGCTTTATTTGTAGCGCCGCAGCTATGGTTGCTATCGCGATTAACCCCGAAGTTAAAGAGTATTTAATATTTGCGCATTGTTCAAATGAGCAAGGGCATCAGCTTATGTTAGAGGCTCTAAATGTTAAGCCACTGCTACAACTCGATTTACGTTTGGGAGAGGGCACAGGTGCGGCGCTAAGTCTCCCGTTACTGCAAGCTGCACTGGGTTTTTATAATCAAATGGCGAGTTTTGCTGATGCTGGTGTAGAGCAGGTTGTTAGTTAATGCAAAATAACTCAGTGTACAATAACGTTACGCAATGGCAGTTACTATTATTAGCAATCAGCTTTTTAACTCGCATACCTGTTAAATTACGCTTTGATGTTAGTACTGCGCATTTAAACCAAGCAAGTCGTTATTTTGCTTTCGTTGGTTTGTTACTCGGTGGATTATTAGCGCTTAGTTATGGTGTTTTCCAGCTGCTGTTTCCGCCATCAATTAGCATCCTATTAATGATGGCAATAGGGCTGCTGTTAACCGGAGCTTTTCACGAAGATGGTTGGGCTGACGTTTGGGATGGCTTTGGTGGCGGTTGGCAGGTAGAACAAAAACTTGCCATTATGAAAGACAGCCGTCTTGGCACATACGGGGCGGCGGCATTATTTATCATACTGCTAATTAAATTTCAGAGCCTACTCTTTCTTAGTGAATCATTATCAAGTGTGCTGAGTGCAATTTTACTCGGACAATGTTTAAGCCGTATGGTGGCAACGAGTTTAATTATGAGCATGGATTACGTCAGTGAAGATGCCACCTCAAAAGTAAAACCGCTGGCGATGCATTTATCGGTTACAAGTTTAACTATTTTACTGTTAACCACCGCCGCTTTACTGGCTGGTTTAATTTTACTTGGTATTATTTCATGGCAATCAGCGCTAATTATCAGTGCTGTTTTATTGCTTTTAAGATTGATTTTAATAAGTTGGTTCAAACGCCAGTTAGGTGGCTACACCGGCGACTGCCTCGGTGCGGCACAACAGCTAAGTGAAATTGCAATTTATTTAACTTTAGTGAGTCTATTATGAACGTTAATCACACGCTTATTTTAGGCGGTGCGCGCAGCGGTAAAAGCCGTTTTGCAGAGCAGCTTGCACAACAAACTAATAAGCCTGTTATTTACCTTGCAACAGGGCAAGCTCATGATAAAGAAATGCAAGCGCGTATTAAGCATCACCAGCAACAGCGCCCTACAGATTGGCAATTAATAGAAGAACCCATTGCCTTAGCAGCAACACTGCAAGCACATAGCAGCAAAGATAACTGCATCTTAGTTGATTGTTTAACCTTGTGGCTAAGTAACTGTTTATGTCATAGCAATAGCTGCTGGAGTGAACAAAAAACGGCACTGCTAAATACCCTTGATAACTTACCTGGGCAAGTCATTTTTGTCAGTAATGAAGTGGGTCATGGCATTGTGCCGCTTGGCGAGCTTAGTCGTCAATTTGTGGATGAATCAGGTTGGTTGCACCAAGCGATTGCAGTAAAAGCTACGCGTGTTGAATTTATAATGGCAGGTCTTGCCTTAACACTTAAAGGGCAATCACAATGAAAACATTGATGGTGCAGGGCACAACATCAGACGCCGGTAAAAGTACCTTAGTGGCGGCACTGTGTCGGGTATTTGTCGAGCAAGGCATTAAAGTTGCGCCATTCAAACCGCAAAATATGGCTTTAAATAGCGCGGTAACCGAAGATGGCGGTGAGATAGGTCGTGCGCAGGCATTACAAGCTATTGCCGCTAAAATTGCGCCACGGGTTGATTTTAACCCTATTTTACTCAAACCAAACAGTGATACTGGCGCACAAGTGATCATTCACGGCAAAGCGATTAGCAATATGGAAGCACAGGCGTACCACGATTATAAAAAAGTCGCGATGGATGCGGTGCTCACCTCGCAACAACGCTTAAGCGAAGAGTTTGAGCTGCTAGTGGTTGAAGGGGCGGGTAGCCCTGCTGAAATCAATCTACGTGCTGGTGATATTGCTAATATGGGATACGCCGAAGCGGTTGATTGCCCTGTTATCATCATTGCTGATATCGACAAGGGCGGCGTATTTGCGCACTTAGTTGGTACTTTGGCACTGTTAAGCGAATCTGAACAAGCGCGAGTAAAGGGGTTTGTAATTAACCGTTTTCGCGGTGATATTGCATTACTACAAAGTGGCCTCGATTGGCTTGAAGAATACACAGGGAAGCCTGTGTTAGGTGTATTACCATATTTACATGATCTAACCTTAGATGCCGAAGATGCGGTCGCGATTGATAACCAAGTAACCCAAGCTAAAATAAAAATAGCAGTACTGCTGCTACCGCATATTAGTAATCATACTGATTTTGATGCGCTGCGATTAAATCCGCAGATTGATATTAATTATGTCCGCCATACCCAAGCCATCCCAGATGTTGATCTGATTATTATTCCGGGCAGTAAAAATGTGATCAGCGATTTGGCCTTTTTAAAAAATGAAGGCTGGGGGGAGCAAATTAAGCGCCATTTACGCTACGGTGGTAAATTGCTCGGTATTTGTGGCGGTTTGCAAATGTTGGGCTCTGATATTTTTGATCCTGACGAAGTTGAATCCAAGCAAACTCATTGTAAAGGTTTAGGCTTTGCAGATTTTGTGACTCATCTTGGGCAGCAAAAAGTACTTACCCAAGCACAAGGGATGATCATTTTACAAGGACAGCAGGCTAAAGTGACAGGCTATGAAATTCATGCTGGTAGTAGTCAAGGCCCGGCACTCGATAAGCCTTTTTTAAAATTTACGCAGCATCCACATAATGTTGTGCAAGACGGTTTTATATCAGTCGATAACTGTATAGCAGGTACTTACTTACACGGCTTGTTTGATAACCGCGAAGCCACGCAATTAATACTTGATTGGGTATTACCCAATAGTGGTATTACGCAATTAATAGACATCGATACACATCGCGAGCAGCAACTAACGCGCTTAGCAGAAATGTGTAAAGAACATTTAGATTTAGAAAAAATCACAAAAATTTACCAAGATTGGGAAGGAAGTAATCTATGAGCGACACAAGTAACGATAAACACCAGCAACGCCAACAAAAAGTAAAAGATAAGGTAGATGAACGCATTGCTGCAGCGCAGACAGAGCAAGGCGTTTTTCAGGTGATCACCGGTAACGGTAAAGGAAAATCCACCTCAGGGTTTGGCACAGTAACTCGTTGTGTCGGTCATGGTATGAAAGCCGCTGTATGTCAGTTTATAAAAGGCACTTGGCCTTGTGGCGAGCGCAACTTACTGCAAGGTGCAGGGGTTGAGTTTGCTATTATGAATACCGGATTTACTTGGGAGACGCAAAATAAAGAGTCAGATACCGCAGCGGCGCAAGCAACGTGGCAAGAAGCTAAACGTATGCTGGCAGATGAATCAATAAACTTAGTATTACTTGATGAGATCACCTATATGATCACCTATGGCTATATTGATTTAGATGAAGCGCTTGAAGTGATAGCTAATCGTCCGCCAATGCAGTCTGTGATTGTGACAGGTCGTGGCGCGCATCGTAAGTTAACTGATTTAGCCGATACCGTCAGTGAAGTACGCAATGTTAAGCATGCGTTTGACGCAGGCGTTAAAGCGCAAATAGGCTTTGATTACTAATGGTTAGGTTAGCCTTTTTTTTATTAGTTATCTTACACAGCTTTAGCGTTATTGCAGCTACGAGCAAACAGCAGTTAAGAATTATCGCGCTTGCTCCCCATATTGTTGAAAACCTCTATACCATAGGTGCGGGCGAGCAAATAGTTGGCACAGTTGAATATGCAGACTTTCCAGCAGCAGCTAACGATATCCCCCGCATTGGTGGCCATCAAGGGATTCAGCTAGAAAAGCTATTAGCGCTTAAGCCCGATTTAGTCTTAGCTTGGAAAACAGGCAGTAAAGCAGAAGACTTAGCGCGTATTGAGCGCTTTGGAATTGACGTTTCTTACAGCGATGCCAGCGAAGTCGATAAAGTGCCAAATGAGTTGCGCCGCTTAGGAATGCTGACTGGGAGAGAGCAAGCTGCCGAGCAAGCTGCAATTGAATTTGCAGATAAAATTGCTGCTATCAGAGCTGAATACCAACATAAAACAGAGGTAGCAGTATTTTATCAATTATGGCCTGAGCCAATGATGACGGTGGGTAAAAATACTTGGATCAATCAGCTAATCGATATTTGCCAAGGGCGCAATGTATTTGCAAACAGCCGTACTGACTACCCGCAGATCAGCATTGAAAATGTTGTGGTGGCAAAGCCTGAAGTGATTATATTACCCGACGAAAAATCACAGCAGCAACAAGCTGTGATTGATTGGTCGCAATGGCCAGAGGTGCCCGCAGTGAAGCATAAGCAGTTTATTAGTGTAAATGCTGATTTATTACACCGTTTTACAACACGGATGATTGATGGCCTTGATGATATGTGTATTAAAATAGATGATTCACGCGCAATAATTAAGGAGCCATAATGAGTGATTGGCAAGACTTTTTAACAACCGAATGTGCAAAACCTTATATGCAACAGACGCTTGATACGGTAGCACAAAAGCGCAGCGAAGGCATCGCGGTATATCCGCCTCAATCACAGGTATTTAGCGCTTTTGATGCAACACCGCTGAGTGAAATAAAAGTCGTGATCTTAGGACAAGATCCATATCACGGCGAAGGCCAAGCGCATGGTTTGTGTTTCTCTGTGTTGCCTGAAGTCAGTAAACTGCCGCCGTCATTAAAAAATATTTATAAAGAGCTGGCGGCTGATATTCTAGGTTTCAGCATTCCAACACATGGTTATTTACAACGTTGGGCAGAGCAGGGGGTGTTTTTACTCAATACCGTATTAACGGTTGAACAAGGCCAAGCTCATTCGCATAAGCATTTGGGGTGGGAGCAGTTTACTGATCAAGTGATTGCCCATATTAACCAACACTGCGAGGGTGTGGTGTTTATTTTATGGGGTGCTCATGCGCAAAAAAAAGGGAAGGGCATTGATAGCAACCGTCATCATGTTTTAAATGGCCCACATCCTTCGCCGTTGTCTGCCCATCGTGGCTTTTTTGGTTGTCAGCATTTTTCTACAACCAATCAGTTATTAACCCAGCAAGGTAAAACCGCGATCGATTGGCAAGTTTAAGAATTGTAGGCGCGGGTTTACCCCGCGCAAATATAAAATTCAGTCGCGATGTAAAATCGCTGCTACACAAGTCTTAATTACGTGGGGTAGGCAACGCGCAATATATATTTACCGATAAAACAAAGGCCCTGGCAGTTAAGCAAGGGCCTTTTTAGTTGGTTAGTTTTACTGCGTAGTTAAATTAAAAATCTAATTCATCAATCGCAATATTGTCTGCAAAAAAATCTAGTTCCTGTAGTTCTTTACGTAAACGTTGCTTATCTTTTAAAGCTTCGATCTCACGCCATTTTCTCTTTTTATTTTTCTGAGAGGTCTTTCTTGTTGTATCAGGACCTTCTAACATTTCTAAAATATCGTCTAGGCTATCCATGAACTTCTCCTATTGAATTTTTTTGAACCTCGAAAATACCTATACCACAGGCCAAACTAAAATAGAACAAAAAAGTGACGGTTATGTTACAGATAAGTGATAAATTAATGAATAGGGATTATATTTTTGCATAAAAAAACGCCGCATATGCGACGTTTAATCTTTTATTAGTTAACGAGTCGATAAAGCCGTTTACATTGCTTTAAAGCGTGCTTCTAGCTGCTCTTGCGCGTCTGCAAATGAGCGAATACCTTCGGCTAGTTTTTCAGTCGCCATCGCATCTTGATTATGCAACCAACGAAATTGTGTTTCTGTCAGTGGCGCAGGCTTTGGCTCTTTAGCAATATCACTTTCAAGTAAATACTCTTGTGCGCCTTCAAGGTTGCCTAACTCTTCTAATAGGTTAGGGCTGATCGTTAGCTTGTCACAACCCGTTAAGGCGATGATTTCACCGGTGTTACGGAAGCTTGCACCCATAACCACGGTTTTGTAATCATGGCGTTTATAAAATTCAAAAATGCTACGTACTGATTGCACACCAGGATCTTGCAATGGATCCGTAGGCTTTTCCATGCCGTTGGCAACGTGCCAATCAAGAATACGGCCCACAAATGGTGAAATCAAAAATACGTTAGCATCGGCACATGCACGAGCCTGAGCATCACTAAACAATAAAGTCAGGTTACACTTAGTACCTTCTTTCTCAAGTTGTTCAGCGGCTTTAATACCTTCCCATGTTGAGGCTATTTTAATTAAAATTTTATCTTTGTTGACACCTTCTTTTTCATAAAGGCTCAGTAAAGTATGCGCTTTAGCTATGGTTGCCTGAGTATCAAACGATAAACGTGCATCAACTTCGGTAGAAATGTAGCCAGGTACAATTTCACTGATCTCTTTACCAAGTAATACCGCAAAGTAATCACACGCGAGCTCTAATTGTTTTGCAGCGTCTTGCTCGGTTTCTTTAGCATAACTCCACGCTTTATCTAAATATGGTTTGTAGGCTGCAATCTCACTAGCCTTTAATAGCAGTGAAGGGTTAGTTGTTGCATCTTCTGGTTGGTGTTTCTTAATCGCTTCAATATCACCAGTGTCCGCTACGATAGATGAATGTTGTTTGAGCCTTTGTAGAGCTGAAGTCATTTGCTTTCCTCATTCCAAGCAAGTTAAAAGAAAATACTGTAACTACCTTATACTGCAACACTGTGACAGTGCTTTATAGGTCTTATGTCCGTATCAGTAAAGAACGAAGGTGCATCGTTTAATTTGCTATGCGAATAAGGTAGGTATCATAAGATTGATACAAACAAAACGTGCTTTTCGTTTCATTTAATGTTGAAATTGACATTAAATAATTTCCAAGTCAATAGCTAACTATGATCACTGTTATTTCACCTGCAAAAAATTTAGATTACGAGAGCCAAGCAAGTACCGATAAATTCACGCAACCTGAGTTACTTGAGCACAGCGAAGAGTTAATGACTGTGTGTCGGGAGTTAACACCGGCGCAGATTAGCAGTTTAATGAAAATAAGCGATAAGCTTGCCGGCCTCAATGCTGCACGCTTTAGCGAATGGTCACAACCGTTTACTACCGACAACGCCAAACAAGCTGTAATGGCTTTTAATGGCGATGTATACGGTGGTTTAGATGCAAACAGTTTAACTGCTGGGCAACTTGATTACGCACAAAGCCATTTACGTATTTTGTCAGGCCTTTATGGGTTATTAAAACCGCTTGATTTAATGCAAGCGTATCGCTTAGAAATGGGCACTAAGCTTGAAAATAGCCGTGGCAAAAACTTATATGAGTTTTGGGGCAGCATTATTGCCGATAAGCTCAATACTGTTCTCGCTGAGCAAGATAGCCAATATTTAGTAAATCTTGCATCAAACGAGTATTTTAAAGCGGTTGATAAAAAAACCTTAAATGCGCAAATCATTACTCCACACTTTAAAGACTGTAAAAACGGCCAATATAAAATTATTAGCTTTTACGCTAAAAAAGCCCGCGGCTTAATGGCACGCTACATTATTGAAAATAAAATCACGCAGTTAAGTGAGCTGAAAAAGTTTACTGTTGATGGTTACTACTACAGTGAAGAAGCGAGTCAAAAAGCACTTGAGCCGGTATTTATGCGTGACGAGCAAAATTAATTTTTAAACATCGCTCAGTTTAAAAAGCCATGCACCGCATGGCTTTTACGTTTTGGCGCTTATTTTGCAGTACCTTGAGTATATGTAAGAATACTTAGGGTTAAATAATGTTGAAAATACCTTCTATCAGTGAAGCTGAAAAGTTAATAGAAGAGAAACTCGGTGGCTGGTTTGATGTTGTCATAAGCCACATTCCCAATTTTATAGTGGCAGTGATCATTGCCATTGTATTTTCTATCCTCGCTCGCTTTTTAGGCTCGATGATGCGTAACTTATTACGCCGCTCTTTGGACTCTAAACAAATTGCCGATTTGATGGCATCAATATTTAAAATGATAATATTGTGCGTGGGATTATTTGTTGCACTTGATTTTATGGGGCTCAAAGGCACAGTGACCTCACTGCTTGCCGGTGCGGGGATTGTGGGCCTTGCCATTGGTTTTGCTTTTCAAGATATGACCGAAAACCTTATTGCCGGTATTGCTATGGGGATCCGCAAGCCCTTTAAAACAGGTGATGTCATTAAAACCGATGATGTGTTTGGCACTGTTAAGTCAATAAACCTGCGTAACACTTTGGTGGAAAACTTCTACGGGCAATTAATTTTAGTGCCTAACAAAATACTGTTTCGTAATGTATTACGTAATTACAGTACCTTAGGCGTGCGCCGTATTGAAGTACCGGTGGGTATTTCATACGGTGATGATCCTGAGCTTGCCGCTGAGGTGATAGTTAAAAAAATTAATGAATTTGATTTTGTTATTAAACAGCAGGAAACCGCAGTATATGCTGACAGTTTTGGTGACAGCAGTGTCAACTTACTGGTGTGGTTTTGGATCAAATACCCCGGTGAGGCTGACTTTATGACAGTACGCCACAAAGCAATTGTAGCCGTTAAGCAAGCACTAAGTGATGCTGATATTAGTATTCCATTCCCAATTCGCACCCTTGATTTTGGTATCAAAGGCGGCGAAAAACTCGATGCAATGATCAGTGAAAAGCAACAGCAGACTGAGTAATTACTCGCTTTAGAGTCAGTGTATCAGCAGGTAATATTTACTTGCTGATAGTGCTAATTTACACATATATGCTGGTGGCAATAGGATTTTGCTTTGCGCATATTTCCTGTATTAAGTTTTTTACTGAGAAATAGCAGCAATAAGAGTAAGATAAGTACAGGTTTATTTATCCCCTATAAGGAAGTTACAATGAAAAAACTAGTATCAATATGCGCATTCTCACTATTAATATTAACCAATCCCACCTATGCACAAGAGCAGGCAACCAGCTCAGTTGAAAGAATGTTCTCAGTAATGGGCATGGATAAGCAGATGAATGGTGGTTTTGAAGCAATGTTACCAGTTATTGAGCAAATGGCGGTACAGTTACAATTAGATGCCGCGGCGAAAGAAGAGTTGAAAAACATTTACCGAGATTGGTTTAAGTATGATTTTGATCAACAAGCAATTTTAACAGAATTAGTTGAAATCTACTCTGAGAATTTTACTGAAAAAGAAATCAATGAGTTAATCGCCTTTTATGAAACACCCACAGGGCAAAAGTTTCTTGCTAAATCACCAGAGCTAATGCAAATAG
This sequence comes from Pseudoalteromonas sp. KAN5, assembly GCF_022846535.1. Taxonomy (NCBI): domain Bacteria; kingdom Pseudomonadati; phylum Pseudomonadota; class Gammaproteobacteria; order Alteromonadales; family Pseudoalteromonadaceae; genus Pseudoalteromonas; species Pseudoalteromonas sp. KAN5. Next base: position 2,336,485 of record NZ_AP025589.1, on the reverse strand, counting down.
GTGCGCAGTTAGGTATGCAAGAAGGGCAGTTAAAACAAGGCCTACTGCTTGAAAGACTACAACCATTCTTAGCAAAACATCAAGGTAAGTAAAGTTAGCTTTGTATGATTGCGTGCTGCTTTTTAAGATTACTTATTAGACACAGCTAAAAACCCCCGCTACTGTCTAGTAAGTAATAACGACGCGGGGTTCAAAATGGATAGTCATAAGTTGAACACCAAGCAGCCCGACAATCCATGTATTCGTCATTGCTGTTTGGATGGCAATGATATTTGCCTCGGCTGCTTTAGAACCCTAGCTGAAATCCTAGCTTGGCACAGCGCCAACCCAGAACAAAAACAGCATATTCTTAATGAATGCCAAAACCGCAAAAACGCCCGACATAAATAATTATGATGAATTATCTTCGTGCTATTAATTTTATATTGGCAGGCATTAAGTTCGAACTGACTGTTTACTTGATACTACATGCCATTACAATATTGAAGAGGGTTGAACTTTTGTGAATATAAAAATCAGCACTAATAAAGCACTAAATAGAAACACAACGAGCAATTAAATTCTCCAACCTAGCCTCTCTAAGCTCTTTAATTTCTCACTTGCATTTTATTTTCTATGATAGCGATACCTTGGGTGTTTTCTAAAAACTTTTGTGCCAGTGCGCGTTCAAAACCGGTTGCAGCTTGGCCGTACAGGGCTATTTTGTTGCCATCAACATGCACTTGCAGTTGTGTAAGATTTAGGTTTGGGTTGCGGCGTAGTTTATCAATTATTGCTTGTTGTAAAGTTGGCTGAGGAGAAACGCTGCTGATCATAATCGTGCTGGTGGCTGCACTGACTTGTGTTGCACAGGCGAGTAAAAATACACAGCATAGTGATACTAATGATACAGTTAATTTAAAGCGGTTCATGATTTCCCTCAAGTTTGCTTAGTGAATGACATTTACTTAGTTACAAATTCCATTCCAAAATTAACCTATTGTAAATTAAAGATATTTAATATTTTCATAGTGACCTTAAGAATTTTTTACATTCTACTGAGTAAAAAATACGATGAGTGGTCATTATTTTAGATTTATTTGTTCCTTTTTTAGCTTTATTAGATTAATACAGTATATAGCTATTTGTAACATTTAATTTACAGAAAATGTCATTCCTTAATAAATTAAAGGTGTGTAGCTGAGTTTTGGGATAAATATTTAAATGAAATAATTCTCTTTAAATTACAATAGATTAATTGCTCTATTTTAAACTTTAATAGATTACAATTACTAAGTTGACAGCGTTGTCTTGTGGTGTTTCCATTAAAGGGTTGTGAATTAATTGTAAATTCATAGCTTATTTAAATTTACATCCAAGGATTTTAAAATGAAAGCGTCGAAAACCCCCGCATTGAAAATAACTGCATTAGCGAGTGCGATTCTATTATCAACTGCAAGCACTGCAATGGCAGAGCAAGTAGAATCAGCGCGTTTTATCGTGCATTTATCAGAGCAAACAGCAGCGGTACACACTGCGTTTGCGCGCAGTAAAGCCCACGTTGATACGATTAAAATGAATTTGATGAGTGATATTGCTCTGCAAGCAAATGTAGAAGTGCTGCAAAGTTTACCAGATATTAATGCTATGGCGGTGGTTTTAACGGCGGAGCAAAAAGCGCGATTGTTGCAAAGTGAGGATGTAGCCAGTATCGAAGTAGATCCAAAGCGCTATTTAATGGCTGAGAGCACGCCTTATGGGATCACTATGGTACAAGCTCAACAGTTATCAGACAATCTAACTGGTAATCAAAAAGTATGTATTATGGATACCGGTTATGCACTTAACCATCCTGACTTACCAAATACAGGGATCACAGGTAGTGATGGATATGGCGCTAATAATACGGGGAATTGGTACAACGATGGTAATGGTCACGGTACTCACGTAGCGGGAACCATTGCGGCACTTGGCGGTAATGGGTTGGGCGTTGTTGGGGTTAATTCATCGGGTCAATTAGGGCTGCATATAGTTAAGGTATTTAACGATCAAGGTCACTGGGCATACGGCTCTGATCTTGTTGCTGCAATTGCTCAGTGTCAGTCAGCAGGTGCAAGTGTGACAAGTATGAGCTTAGGGGGACCACAATCATCTAATGCTGAACGTCAAGCATTTGCCAATAGCTATGCGCAAGGCATGTTACATATTGCGGCGGCAGGTAATGATGCAAATAGCTCGCTAAGCTACCCGGCATCGTATGACTCTGTGGTATCGGTGGCTGCGGTTGATCGTAATGGCAATAAAGCCTCCTTCTCACAATATAACTCACAAGTTGAAATTGCAGCGCCGGGTGTAGGCACTAATTCAACGTGGAATAACGGCGGTTATAAAAGTATTAGTGGTACCTCAATGGCGACACCGCATGTATCGGGTGTTGCAGCACTAGTATGGAGTTACTTTCCAAATTGTAGTAATCAACAAATTCGTGATGCACTTAATGTAACAGCCCAAGACAAAGGCACACCAGGGCGTGATACGTCATACGGCTTTGGTATTGTTAAAGCAAAAGATGCTTATGATTATTTAGCGCAATCTGAATGTGGTGATGGCAGTGGTGTTGATAATGCACCAGTCGCGCGCTTTAGTGCCTCGGTAAATGACAAACAAGTGACATTCAGTAATACATCCACTGATGATAAAGGCATTAGCAGTTATAGCTGGAGTTTTGGTGATGGAAATACTGCAAGCACGCAAAACCCTGTTCATACTTATGCAGCAGAAGGTAACTACACGGTTGTTTTAGAAGTGACGGATACGATAGGGCAAACAAATCAACGCAGTCAGACGGTGACGGTTTCATCGACCCCGGTAGGTGGGTGTGATGGTTTAGCAAGTTGGGATGCAGCAAAAGCATACCGTGTCGGTGATTTAGTTGAGTATAACCAAGCTAAATATAAAGCAACTTGGTGGTCAACGGGTGCAAGTCCGGCAGTCTTTTCGAATGTATGGTCACGTCAAGGTAACTGTCAAAGTAGCGGTGGTGGTGCTGTAAATCAAGCGCCAAAAGCTAACTTTGATTTTAGCGTAACTGGTTTAGCGGTGAGCTTTACTAACGCATCAACCGATGATGTAGCGGTAACGGCTTATAACTGGACGTTTGGCGACGGTAATGCAGCCAATGCAAAAACACCAACTCATACTTATCAAGCTCCCGGCTCTTATGAAGTAAAATTAACAGTAAGTGATGCGCAAGGCCTCAATCACAGTTTAGTAAAAACAGTGATAGTAACTGATGGTGATACGCCACCAGCAGGTTGCAGTGGTTTAGCTGCGTGGAGTGCCTCAACGGCCTACACCGCAGGAAATGAAGTCGCCTATAGTGGCAACCGTTACAGCGCTAAGTGGTGGACACAAGGTGCCAACCCTGCTGATAATTCATCTGCATGGGCGGTATGGAAAGATTTAGGTAAATGCCAGTAAGTTATACTAAAAAGCCGAGGCTATAACAGTCTCGGCTTTTGTACACATTAAAGAAAATGATTACTTCTTTTTCTTAGCTTTCGCCTTTTTGCGGGCTTTAATTTTTGCCGGATCTTTGAGTTTTTTAATTGGCAACTTAGCTTCTTTATGTTTTGGCTCGAGCCCTTTAATAACACGACGTTTAAGCTTTTGCTCTGTGTAACGTTCTACTTTTGCTACAATTGCAATATCGTGGGCTTCCACTAATGAAATCGCAATGCCTTTTTTACCCGCGCGACCAGTACGGCCAATACGGTGCACATATACATCTGCGGTGCGTGGCATATCAAAGTTAATGACATGGCTGATATCTGCCACATCAATTCCTCGGGCTGCAACATCAGTCGCCACGAGTATTTTAGTGCGGCCACTGTGGAAGTTTTCCATTGCCTTCATACGCTTGTCTTGTGGCATTTCACCACGTAACCATGCTGCTTTAACACCGTTGTTAGTGAGTTCACCAATTAAGGTTTCAAGGCGTTCACGGGTTTTTACAAACACAATCGCTTTGCTAACATCAGGGCCATTTAGTGTATTAACTAATAACTCGAGTTTATGATGGTAGTCATCGGCTAAATGGATCCATTGATGGATTTTGGCTTTTTCTTTTCGTGATGACTCAGCTTCAAGCAGCGCAGGGTCATTTAATATTTGCTCAGCAAAACGCTCAACACTGTCGCCTTCAAGGGTGGCTGAGAACAAAAAGCATTGGCGTCGATTTTTAGCTTCTTCACAAATGCGCATCATTTCTTTACGAAAGCCCATGTCTAGCATGCGGTCGGCTTCGTCTAAAATAAGCATTTCGACGTTTTCGGCGTGGAAGTTTTCAGTTTCTAAATATTCCATTAATCGCCCCGGTGTGGCGATTAGAATGTCGTTATTTTTTTCAAATATTTCTTTATGCGTACCGTAGTTAATACCGCCAGTTACCACCCCAATCTTAAGGTTGGTGCCTTTAGCAAGTAGTTCACATTGTTCATGAATTTGATAAGCTAACTCACGGGTTGGCGTCATGATCAAAACACGGGCGAAGCCTGGCTCCCGACGTGGAAAATCAAGTAAGTATTGAATAGCTGGGATCAAAAATGCAGCTGTTTTACCAGTACCGGTAGGTGCAGAAGCTAAAATGTCTCGCCCTTGCAGCGCTTCAGGAATAGCTTGTTGTTGGATGCTCGTTGGGGTTTCGTAACCCATCTTAGCAACGGCTTGCAGTAGCTTGTTATCAATATCAAAATCAGAAAATTGCATAGAGTGTCAAAAATAGAGGACAATTGCCGTTAATTATACGCGCTATCCGCCAGTTGGTGAATGAAAAGGTGAAAAAATGTCAGGCTTTGTGTTTAAACAATTTAAAGTAGCGCAAACGCGCAGCGCGATGAAGGTCTCGACGGACGGTATTTTACTGGGCGCTTGGGCTGATTTAGTCACTGCACAGCGGTTGCTGGATGTTGGCACGGGAACAGGCTTATTGGCATTGATGTGTAAGCAACGCAAGCCCTGCATGGCCGTTAGTGCTGTTGAAATTGATGAGAATGCGTGTGCTGATGCGCAGCAAAACTTTGCCAATAGTCCATGGCCCGATATTGCACTGGTGCAAAAAGCTATTCAGCAAGTAAACAGCATTACTAAGTTTGATGTAGTGATCAGTAATCCTCCGTATTTTAATGCCAGTTTAAAAGGGGATGATCAAGCGCGTAATACAGCACGTCATACTGATAGTTTGAGTTTTAGTGAGCTTATCAGCGCATTTAAACGACTTAGCCATGAAAAGTCATTTCTAAATGTAATTTTACCATGTCCAGAAGCACAGCAATTTATAACACAAGCACAACTGCAAGATTTGCATTTAGTACGCCATTGTTTGGTGAATACAACAAAAGCAAAAGCGCCAAGTCGCAGCTTAATGTGTTTTGCCTATCAGGCTCGTTTATGTGAGCTGACCCATTTAACGATTCATGGTGAAGCTGGGCAATATAGTGATGAGTATATTGCCCTGTGTAAGGATTTTTATTTAAAAATGTAGGTATGTTTTACATCACTAATGCGAGGTTTATCATTCGTTAATGGTTGCTTTAATGCCGCTTTTATCGATCACGAATGTATAAGAGTTACCATAAGATGTGTGACAAATTGAGAGTGTTTCATCATTAATTTTAATATCATCATTACAGTCGTCAACATGGCGCCATAGGCTTATCTCTCCTTTGGCCATGATGAGTGGTTGTTTGTTCACCATAAGTGTCATTGATTCTGTGGCTAAAAATCTCACTGCAAAAAAGTCAGGTTTATTGTTTGTTTGGTTTTTCATTAAGCTTAAGCGCAAGGCATCTTGCTCTTGCCAAGCAATGAAATGATAATCCTGATCGTTTTTTACCTTAAATTGCTTTTTGTGGTGGCGGCTAGCTTTACTGTGCTCTTGCACATAAAAAGAAATTTTATAGCCCACATTATGTTCGTGGCGGATGGTTGTTGGCTCATCACCACTGGCTAGGGTTTCAATATAGTACTTATTACTGCTTACGTCTCGTTCATCGCCTGCAATTTCGGTATTTGCCATGTGGAAATCAATTTCGCTATTCGTCGCGTTGATTAGCGTGTAATCATTTTTATAAAGTGAAGAACCAAAATTAGCAGTTTCGAGATCTTCAGAATCACACGCACTAATAAAGCTTGATAAGGTTACAATACAGAGCATTCTAGTTAGCATAACTAAGTCCTTTTATGTGTTAGTTACTAATTAGTTTAGAGAGACACGTCTATTTTTGTACCTTAAAAATGTAATGTTTTGTAAGTAAATGTAGCTTCAATTGCAGGTATGCGAAAAACGCAGAAGTTTAATTTGGGCTTAGATCGGAGCATGTATACACGCCCCGATCTACACTGCTTGGAGTTAGTTCATATCAAATAATTCAAAAATTTGATTCTCACTCGGGGCATTTTTAGCTACTTGTAATAATGCATTGGCAACATTTCCTCGGCTAATTTTGGCCTCTTTACGGTCACTGGGTCGTTGTGTGGTAATTTTTAATGAGGCACTGTCGTTAGTAAGTGTACCAGGGCGTACAATCGTATAATTTAAGCCACTATTGATTAAGTGTTCGTCAGCCATATGCTTTGCAACTAAGTAAGGCTTTATGTCACTTTCAATCGCATCTGGGTCATTTGCACCGATTGAGCTGACCATAATAAAGTGTTTAATAGTATGTTGCTTTGCATAGTCAACGGCTTTGACTGCGGCCCATAAATCAATTAATAAGGTTTTATCTGCACCGGTGTTACCGCCCGAGCCAGCTACAAAAATAACCTTATCACAATCTGTAAATGCTTGATTAAAGTCCCCTTCAAGATCTTGCTCAAGCACTGTTAAGTAAGGGCTGTTTAACTCGCTTAGTTTGTTTTTATCACGTACCAGTGCGACCACATGCTGCTGATCATTAAGTAGTAATTGCGTTGTTAATTTACCAATTTGACCACTCGCGCCTATGATTAATGTCTTACTCATACATAACTCCTTATCAACTAGTTAAATTGCTTACAGTACACATAGACCTTGGGGGGAAATTTTATTTTTAAAGGGGCAATCGTTATTGCGATTGTTTTGATCAGTAATTGAATGTCTCGATTATTACTTTATAAAGCTGACTTTCAGCTAAGATCGACTATCTTTATGAGCAAGAACACACATTTGGAGAATAAAATGACGGTTTCAGCTATTCCAAAGGGGTATCATGCAATAACTCCTTATTTGATAATTAACGGTGCAGCGAAAGCAATAGAGTATTATGTGCAGGTATTCAATGCTCAGCTTATTATGCAAATGCCTTTACCTGATGGCGGTATTGCCCATGCGGAGATTAAAATAGGTGACTCGCATATTATGCTTTCAGATATGTGCCCAGAGGTACATTTTAAAAGCCCTGATGAATTAGGGGGGACACCGGTTAGTTTAATGTTGTACGTTGAGGATGTAGATAGCGTGTTTGCTAACGCGATTGCAGGAGGCGCTACAGAAATTCGCCCTGTACACGATCAGTTTTACGGAGATAGAGCAGGTACATTACAAGATCCATTTGGCCATGTTTGGACTATTGGCACCCATAAAGAAGATCTTAGCGAAGACGAAATAAGCCAACGTATGGCTGATTTAATTAGCAAAGAAGAAGACGCGTAAAGGTTAATCCCCGTTAAATCACCTTAGTTTATCAATACGATTAGTGGTGCTTTTTACTGCGTGGCGCGCCAAGTATAATTGCCACTTGGCAAATACATACAGATAAAAATGCACTGACGCCTAAAGCGCCACCAAAGTTATTAAAATACGGAATTAAGTTTTCAAATAGCATTGCAAACATAATACTGGATGAAAATAGGGTATAGATACCAAAGCGTTTTGGCGCACTCATGCCAATAAAAGAGCCACCAAAAAAGAGGGTGCTGTATAGCTCTGCGTTAAAATCAGTCGGCAGGAGTATAAGGTAAGTAAGGATAGACAAAATGGCAGAGGCTCTAATAGCACCCAGACGATGATGTCTCGCCAAATAAAAAGTCGAGAATGCGCCTAGTAATGCCAATAAAATCGATGCTAAATTCATAGTACAATCCCTTTCGCAAGGACAAATAAAGCAACACTGATAAAGGCAATACTGCCTAGTTTCCCACCAAAGCCAGTAAACATTTTCCTAGTCAGTACATATAACGTAGCGCCAATGAAAGAAATAATGGCAAGTTCCCAGTAACTACTGATCAAACCTTGAGAGCACATACCGGCAAAACTTCCTGCATAAATAGCTGCGTAAGGGTGAGATTCATACTGCTTGGGAAAAGGAATAAAGCTACCAACGAGGCCAGTTAAACAAGATGCAATAACAGCAGGAATAGCAAACTGAGTATGAAGAATAAAACAACTCATACAACCGAAAAAAAATGTCAGGTATTTTAACAGGAAAAATTTGCTCATGAGGGCGGTGATTTCTTAAATGAGTTTAGTGAGAAAGTGGCAGTGCTTAGCTTGTTATTAGCTATGTTACTAAACACTGCACTGAAGTTATACGAGTTTTTCGTTAAAAAATGCCAGTGTTCGTTGCCAAGCAAGTTCAGCGTTTTCTTTATCGTAACGACCCGTTGAATCGTTATGAAAACCATGGTTAGTTTTGGGATACATGTGCATTTGGTAATCTACACCGAGGCTTTTTAAGTCACGCTCATAATCAGGCCATGTTGCATTTACCCGCTCATCGAGCTCTGCAAGTTGAATTACCAACGGAGCTTTTATATTTTTGCGCAGTGCTTCGCTGGCAGGAGTGCCGTAAAAAGGTACACCGGCATTTAATAAGGTTGATTCCACAGCCGCTAAATAATTGACAATATAGCCACCAAAACAAAAGCCTACAGCGCCGAGTTTACCATTACTGTTTGGGTGTGATTTTAAATAGTTAGCGGCCGCGACAAAATCATTTTGAATTTTTTCTTTGTCCATAGAGCGTTGCATTGCTCGCCCTTCATCATCATTGCCAGGGTAACCCCCAAGTGGGTATAGTGCATCGGGTGCAAAAGCAATAAAGCCCGCTTTAGCTAAACGGCGGGCAACATCTTTAATGTATGGATTTAAGCCACGGTTCTCGTGGATCACTAGTACCACGGGACGTTTACCTGTAAGGCCCGTAGGTATGACCAAGTAACCTTGGCCTTTACTGTGGCCATCGGGTGAATCAAAGGTTTGGTAAGTGGCTTTGATTGCTTCGTCATTAAATGAGACTTGTTCGGCGAGGGCGTAATTAGGTAATAGTGCTGAAGTGAGTACGGTCATGGAGTAACCAAGTGCGACTAAGCCACCTAGTTTTTTCATAAAGGTACGTCGGTTCATTTTGCCATGGGCGTATTCGTCGTACCAATCAAACGCTTCTTGAGGAATATGATCTGAATGTGGGTTATTCATTGCAGTACCTTATGTTATTGATGATTTAGTTTTTTAATAACATAGCTGAGAGCGCTGACAATGTATATTGCTGTCTGCACAACAAACAAAATTAATCGCAGTGACTGAACAAAAGTTAGCTGACTTCTTCGCCGCCATGTTTTGCGGCTAAGTCATCAAGTTCAGCACACGTGTAGTCAAACCCTTCACCATCAAATTGATAACTTACTTTTACATCAAAGCCACCATTAAGCAGTTTTGTTTTCACCCGAGCGATAGGCCAGTGTTTTAATTCGTTTAAAAAACGATTTGCTATTTGAGCTGATTGGAAGTGGTAGCGTATTTCTGAATTCATATAAAGTAAGTATAATTTAGGCTGTTAACCTCGCAGTTTGTGGATTTAGCTGATTTAGTCAAGTTTTTTGTTATTTAACCAGTTTGATAAATTCGATAGTGTGTTTATTAGCATTGGTTTTCATGTGCTTTTGCTTTAACGTAAGGGCCTGTCAAATAAAATAGTGTGCGAGAAGATTAAAAGGTATGCCTAAGTTCGGTATAAACGTGTTATGAAAACGCCAAAACAGATCCTACCGTTAATCGAAGACGGTATCGTTGATGAAGTCATCAGCCAGTTAATGAGTGGTAAAGAAGCGTCGGTTTATGTTGTCCGTTGCGGCAATGACATTCGCTGTGCAAAAGTCTATAAAGATGTGCAGCATCGCAGCTTCAAACAAGCCGTAAAATACCAAGAGGGGCGTAAAGTACGTAATAGCCGTCGTGGTCGGGCGATGGAGAAAGGCTCGAAGTTTGGGCGTAAAGAACAAGAGAACGTCTGGCAAAATGCAGAGGTAGATGCGCTGTTCACGCTGGCTCGGGTTGGTGTAAAAGTACCGCAGCCTTATGGTTGTTATGATGGTGTACTGATCATGGACTTAGTGACCGATAATGAAGGTGATGTTGCACCGCGTTTAAACGATGTCAGTTTAACTGCAGAGCAGGCCATCGAAGATCACGCCACTATGATTCATTACATTCGCTTGATGCTCTGTGCTGGGATTGTGCATGGTGATTTGTCTGAATTTAATGTGTTAGTCGACAGTTATGGTCCAGTTGTGATTGATTTACCGCAAGCGGTTAATGCGGCGGCGAATAATAATGCCCACGAGATGTTTTTACGTGACGTACGTAATATGCGTTTGTATTACGGACAGTACGCACCAGAAATACTCGATACCCGTTTTGGTGAAGAAATGTGGGCTTTGTACCAAGCGGGTGAATTAACTCCTGAAACCGTGCTTTATGGTGATATCGCAGATGATCATACTGCCGCTAATGTAGACTCAGTACTTGATGAAATCAGAGCGGCATTTGAGCAAATGCAAGAGAACCAAGCGCGAATAAAGGCTGCACAAGCACCTGACGAAGATTAGCCTTACCCTGATTGAGTAAGGCAAAACATGGCTGCACAGTAAGTTGCTCTAAACGACAGTTAGGAACACAGGTGTCAAAATTTTTCTATCGTGGTGACTAAGTTATTAAATACACGCGTGATGCATTAGCTGCAGTATAGGTTCATGTGTTTGTGCTAAGGTTAGTTATTAAGTGATAATTTAAGCAGTGATAATCGCGTATGGCATACTGTGAAAATGAATTTAATCAGCAGCTTGAGAGAAAGTGGCTACACCGAGCGTTTGCGTCGATGTTTATATTGTCACTGGTATTGATTGTTGTTTTATATTGTATTTTTTTACCTGATCTTGATGAGCATATATTTTTAAACGGTGTACTTACTGACGCTATTAACTTTTTAATTGTGGTGGCTATTTTTGTGATCGTACAAAAAGCCAATTTGTCGACGACTGCTTATGTTCACTTGAGTCTCGGTTTGACGCTTTGGACAGCAGGATTAACTTTTGATCTTCTTGATGAAATTTTAACTCAGCCATTATTTATTGGTATTTATGTTGAAGATATTTTACGTACTGCGGGCATGTTGCTTACCTGTTATGGTTTAAAGCTAACAATGGCGGATTTAAAGCGCACTCAGCAACGCTTATCAAAAGAGTTGACCACAGACTATCTAACTAAAATAGCTAATCGACGCTTTTTTTATCAACATATGCAGCAGGTGCAAACTCAGCGATTTACCCTGATAATTATTGATATCGATTTTTTTAAATCGATTAACGATGAATTTGGTCATGATGTGGGCGATAAGGTTCTGACTGAACTGGCGGCATTATATAGCAAGGCATTTAGTCAAGAATGTGTGTTTGCTCGCTTAGGAGGTGAGGAGTTTGCTGTATTTGTGCCCGGCGATGATCAGCAATTTGCCATCGAGCTTAGCCAGCAGTTACTCGCAATTGCACGAACTATAGAGTTGAATAAGCAACGTAAGGTTACAGTGAGTATTGGGGTGTCGTTTAAGACTGCCAACGAATCGCTTACTGAGGTCGTTAAGCGTGCTGATCAGGCGTTATATAAAGCTAAAAACAGTGGGCGAGACCAATATAACCTTGCTTAATATCTAAGCTATTGATTACAGTAAAATTTACAATTTTGACTGGGATTTTTACGGCCTCATTCAGACAAGCCGGCCAATTAATTAACTTTTTTAAGAAAAATCATTATTAAACAATGCCTTTATTTCACTGAAGCGGTTGGTATTGAGCTTGCAGTGTATTGATATTATGAATTTATTTTCTAAAGGATTACCATGACTGTTGTTAAGCGTTTAAAGCAGAAAACGCGACAATTGATTGATTCAAAACATATGCTTACCAGCATAACAGCGGCTTCATTTTTAGAATCAACAATCGTTCCTATCCCACTTGAAGCGGTGTTAGTGCCTTTAATGCAAGCTCGCCGTGAAAAGCTGTGGTTAATCGCCTTAATGGCGACAGTCGGCTGTATCATTGGTGCGCTATTTGGTTATGCACTGGGTTATTATTTATTTGATGCGGTTGGAGATTGGGTAATTAATACTTTTTCAAATCCTGAACAGTTTGAACAAGTAAAACAGCAAATGCAGGCACAAGGCTTTTGGTTTGTGATCACGTTAGGGATCGTGCCCATCCCCTTTCAAATTGCCATGCTTGCTGCAGGTGCGACTAAATATTCACTTGTGATGTTTTTAATTGCCACGACTATCGCGCGTTCAATCCGCTACTTTGGGTTGGCGTTGGTGGTTTACTTTGCGGGTAATCAAGCAGAGCGGGTTATTAAAAAACATAAAACCAAAGCGGTGATTGGCTTAACGCTATTAGTGTTACTTATTTGGTGGATAACAACCTTGCTATAGCCGCCTAAAAGCGGCAATAACAAGGCTTGAGTGGCGACTTTTATTTCAGGTTTTGTATCTGGCGCCAATCAACCAGTTTAAAATTCTGCGGTTGTTGAGGCATACGGTTATAGCCATCTTGCACAATTAACACGCCTTGTGGGTAACCTGGCAGAGGCTTAGCGGTTACTGTTAAGCCATCCGTTTCTGACACGCCATCAATGCCGTGAGCTAAATTGGCAATAATATTAAATTTGCTGGTAAATTCTAGTGTCGGGTGATGTTCACCCTTGTTTATCCTATATACCACATAGCTATTATCACCTTGGCTTGATACCACGAGTAAACGCTCATTAGTACCTTGATAAATTTCCATCCCTTCGACATCATCAATCAACATTTCATTAATTGATTGCAGTAAAATGGGTTGCTGTTTTGTATCGGGCTCTGCACTGATAAACCAAATTCCAGCGTCTTCTTCACCGGCAAAAAGTTCGCCATTCTTATCGTCACTACTGCAGCCCTCGGGCTGACTTGGTAGATTAAATTCACGCACCAGTTCACCGGCCACTTTTTGTTGTTGGTTGGTAATTTTATATTGCTGGTATAGCCCTGATTTATCATTAACAAATACGTAATTCCCAGAGTGAGAAGAGTACATACATAAACCATAAATTTCAGTTAAATTTGTTGCTACGCTGCCTAGCAGTTGCACGTTATTTTGTAGATCGACGGTGAATAAACTAATGCTATTTTCACTGCGGTTACTTGCTGCTATTAAGGTATTAGTAGGGTTATTGATGCGACGATTTTGGCGAACATCAACATTGTTAACTCTACCCACTTCCAACGCTTGCGTTTGCTCACCCGCTAAGTTGTATACCATAAGGCCGCGGCGTTTATCGGTCCCTAAGATCAGGCTTTTGCTGGTATCAGTTGGGTGCACCCAAATGGCGGGGTCGTCAGCGGCATCGCCAAAGGCCGCAACTGGCGCAGTTTGTAGGTTTGCATATACATGTGCTGTTTTAGTCACGTTGCTCGGTGATGACGAAGTGCTACTAAGTGGCTCTAGTACTAGTTGGCTGCTGAGGTACGCGCCAGTCTCGTCATCGTACATAATAGCTTGCGTACCGGCTACGTCATTTGTCACGGCCACTGAACCAATACTGTGATCGCCAGCTAGCTGCCATTTTTGTTGCAAGTTATGCTCGGTATTGTATCGGTATAAGCTATTGTCGTTGCTGGTGGTAAACCATAAGCTGCCATCAGCACTGGTGGTTAATCCACCAATACCACTGGCAAGCTCTCCAAATGGCGTAACCATGGCTACAGGGTGCTTAGCTGCCGTTGACTCTGCATTGGCATTCATTTGCCAAATCCCCAGTTCTTCTTCACTAATAAATAGTTGTTGATTTTTATCATTAACTGTACAGCCAGCAGCTTCATTGACCGCTGCAAACTCACGTACTGCAATGTTTGGAGCTTTGCCTGTGACAAAATTGTACACTAAGGTTTCTGTCATTAAACCTCGTACATCGGCAACAAATGCTGAAATACTGCCAGTATTGAGGTTGTTAAATAGGCATACTGCTTCAGGTTTTGCCTGCGGGGTGATAATGGCAGAGTGTGTTGTAAGTTGCCAATTACCATTAGTATTTGTTAGTTTGAACATTGCAACGTGATCATGCTCGTTATCTATACTGGCCACTAAAAACGTGTTCTCAGCAATAGTGCGTACTGATAATGTTTCAAAATTACCTGACTTAATAATGTCACTGTGTTGGCCATTTTTTGAAACGATAATTAGGCCCTGACTCTCACTCGCAAGTAACCATGAGTCGTCAACAAGCCAAGCGGCTTGCGAGCCTTGAATATTATTTTGTTGCCAAAATGGCGTGCTATTTAGCTTGAGCGCAGTGTGCTCTGACGCAGAGGGTTGCACATTTTGGTTGCTGCAAGCGCCTAATGTTGCTGTGAATGTAATTATGCTCAGTGCATAAGCCAGTGGTTTAAGTGTTGGCACAAGTAAGTCCTAAGTTAGCCAGATATGCGGTGCAAGCTAAATAACTTTTATGACAAAGCCGTGACAAAATTAAGACTTTTACCACAAAGGTTAAATTGATTATTTTTATCTAGGTATCACTTTAAATAATATAACTCATTGTTTTAATTTTATTTATATTTAGCGTTTTGAGTTGTTATTGACTCTTTTATCTATAAAATACAGGGTGAGCTGATTTGACCCTAAGCCATTATTTGTCTGTGATAGTGGTGGTTATTTGTGATTTTAGTTGTGCTAAAGCCTGTAATACAGAGCGTTGCCAAATAGCTTTAAACGCCTTACAAAATAAGTATAAAAATAGTAAAGGCATTAAAAATAATTTGATGATCAGCAGCGACACAAGGTTTAAAAATTCAATAAATAATCCTTCCAACGAATCGGCCATTTCAGCAATACCAGTGCTAACAGTATCAACAACTTTGCTAATTAAATTCCCCGAGTTACCCGTTAGTTGATCATTATAATCATGTAACAATTGCAGCTGTTGATTTTTTTGTAGATGTAATGCCGCTAATTGGTTGTTGAGCGACGCTTGCTGTTGCCTTAGATCGCGCTGTTTTTTTAATAATGGTTTGGCTTGTGGCAGCTCTGTTAAGGTGAGTTTTTCGGTTAAACTACGGGTTGTTTGAATAGCCTCAATTTGTTTATCTAATTCATCAAGTTGTTGTTTATTGTCGGTAATAATTGCCTTTAATTGCTGTTGTTGAACAGCAATGAGTTCCAGTTCATCGAGGCTACTTTGCTTTTGGCTATTAATTTTTGCGCTTAACTGCGCTGATAACGCTGAGGTTGTGTTGGCTTTGGCACTGAGCGTGTCAACGGTGTTTTCAACATATTGATTTTGAAAGTTAATCTCTTCATCTAAAAACGCTTGGCTGGCAAGACCTGTGGTGAGCACCACCAGTGGGATTAAAAACCGCACTAAAACAAGACTGGCGAGTAGTTTGCTTGTGAGCTGTTTAAAATAGCCAAAGTAATCACAGAGTAGATAACCAATAGCACTGGCGGTGAATAGGCTACTGAAAAAGACACCTGAAGAGATGCTAAATAATATTCGTTGGATAAATAATGAACCTAATGACATACGCATTGCATCGGCAATGTATTCGGCTAAATCGTTAACGGGATCAAGTAATTGTGCAGGCGCAATGCTGGCTATGCCGATGCCCACTTCGGCCGATTGCAGTAACGAAATAATCCCGTTTACGCTGCGAGCAGAAGCGTACACGAGTGAGGCTTGGACTAAAGCTTGATCAAGAAAAGCCATTATATAGCTATTAAATTGCTCTAACCAACAAAGCACTATTAGTATAAGTATGGCAATATACTTGATAACATTTCGTTGTTTGCTTTGCATGTATTCCCCATTAACCTAGACCAACTCGCCTACGCTACACTAATTAAGTGCAATTAGGCAATTGTGTACGATGGAAACATTTCAGCAATTAACTGCTTATGAATGATTTTAACAGTGCCCAAACAGGTTTGGCTGTTAACAGCTTTTCATCAAGCGCGTAAATAAGCTTGATGAAAAGCTAACAAGGTTATTTAATATTTTGGCCAACCATTTGAGTCCCAATTAAGCGTACTGATCAGTAACTTTGGCACACCGTTGTCACCGCCGTCATAAGCATGGCGAACCATCACATCAGTATTTAGGATATCTTGCCCACCTGGGCCGACCCATTGATTGTTACCAGCATCTAAAATACTGCCGCCAGCAGAGAGCATGTTGTTGCCATTTTTATCTAAGTAAGGGCCGCGGATATCACTGGCACGGCCATATGCGATACGGTAGGTACTGTCGGTTCCCGCGCAGCATTTACCCACGGAGACAAATAAATAGTAATAACCTTGACGATAAATAATAGTTGGTGCTTCAATCCCACCAGAGCGACTAGCTAATGAATAGAGCTCACCAAATGGTTTCATGGTGATCGGATTAATACGCATTAATTTGATGCCTGAATTCCATGAACCGAAGACTAACCAAGGGGCGCCATCTTTAGCGATGACGAGATCAGGGTCAATGGCATTGTAGTTATTGCTGTTGGTGGTATTAATAACTAAACCATCATCTCGCCAGTTACCGGCTGACACGCTAGTGGCTGACGTTAAACCAATAGCTGAAACCCGTGAACCAAAGGTGGATACGGCATAGTAAAGCCAACTACGGCCATTATAGCTTTTCAGCTCTGGTGCCCAGACATCGATGCCATCATGCTCAGGCACATAGTTAGACCACCAATTTAAACCATTAGGGAAAATCGCTGCTGCATCATTCCAAGTAACTCCATTATCTGACCATTTTCCGGCAATGCCAGGCCCGGTTTGAAATATCCACCAAGTGCCATTTTCGTAACTAATGGTCGGATCATGAGTCACTAAACTACCTGTTAATGGCCAATGATTTGTTGCACCATTGGTGGTTGAAGGATCAAACGGGGCAGACTCTACGTTTGCCAGCTTATTGAGTTGCCAAAGCTGAGCATCACTGCCGTTGTAGGTCCATTGACTAATATTAGCGCCATCGCTACCGTTAAACTCATACAAATCGAGCGCTTTGCCGCTATTGGCATTAATGAAACTCACGTAACCGTTGCCATTGTCATTGATTTGCCAATGTTGTGTAGCCACTGCAGAATATTCATATTGTGCGACATTTGCACCATCAGCTATGGCCCAGTCGTACACTTCCATCGCTTTACCACTGTTTAAGTTGATCACAGAGTAATTATTACCTCCAACATTGGTAATGATCCAACGTTGAGTATTATGTTGATTTGCAGTCCACTGGCTTATATTTGCGCCATCATTGGTTTGTGCGCTACTAACTTCGACAAGTTTGGCGCTGTATTTTGATTCAATAGTGTAAACACCGTTATCAATTGCATCAGCACTATTAGCACAAAAACCAACAGCTATACATGCAGTGGCTATCACTTTATTAGAAAATATCATAGTGTCTCCAAATTATTGTGTGTGGATTAGATTATTAGCGAAGGCAGATAATTAGCCTTTATAAATTGTAATACTTTATTATATTAATATATTTGTAAAGGGTTTGTTTTGTAATGTTCAATAAAAGTTAATGAACTAATGATTTAAGCTGGTTTTTATAAACGAGAGCACACTTTAAGTAGCACACTAAGAAGGGAGAGGCTTAGGGCAAGGTGCCCCAAGCGAATAGTTTACGGTATTAATTGGTTTGGGATCGCCCAGTGTTGAATGAGTTCTTCACCTTGCCAAGTTTGAATGGTGATCCAAAGCTTATCGTCCTTGCTGATACTTGACGGTGCTATAGCATGGGCGTGTTGTCCATGATTGGTGCCGTGCATAATACCTTCATCACCCTTTGCTAACTCAGTTAGCGGCAAAGGATACGGGCCTATATTTAAATAAGCTTGGCGAATATTACTGATTTCACCTTGGTTAAATGCTAAAAAGAAGTCTTTTACATATTCGTTATGATGCGAATATGGTTGTTCCATATTTAATGGCATAGGGGCTATTTTAAACTCACCTACAGTGTGTTCTTGCCATAGCTCAGGAAAAGTAGGGTTTAACGCTTGATAAATATAGATACAAGGCAACACCAAGATCAGTGCATTGAGTAAATACTTGTTACCTTGCCACCAGGTTTGTTGTAAACGTGCCATTAGTTTGTCTCCGCAGTATTATTCAGTGTGACAGAGCTTGGCTTTTTCACTTTAACCAGCTTTTTTGAATACATCATAAAACCAGTAACAGACATGCCCGTTAAAATTACGCCAAAAAGGAACCAAATTACTTTGGTCCAAATACCACCAATTGTGCCGTAATGTAACGGATCTGCGATATGTGACAATGTTTGTAATGTGCTCATGGTTTCAGGACTTTTGCTAGCTGCGATCTCGCCTGTCCAAGGATTCACAGATGTAGAATATGAATAGCCATCATAAAAAACCGTATCGCCAGCCCCCATGATGCTATACATACCGCGGTTGTGTTCAGGAAGCATGATGTAAGTCGGAGTAAATTCGCTAAACTGGTTTTTAGTTATTGTAATAGCACTATTTAAATCAATTGCTTGTGTGTTTTTAGAGCTAGGTAATTGGGCTTCGCTTACTATCGGCGCATGCTCTTCAATATCGATCTCGTTATGCCACATAATGGCTTGAGTTAAGTACCAAAGCCCAGTTAAGCTCATAATGGCCATAAACCAAATAGACCAAACACCTGCCACAGTGTGTAAGTCTTTTAGCAATGTTTTACTACCTTGCCCAAAGCGTATTTTTGGCTGAGTAAAGGCACGCCAGAAGTTTTTATAGATTATTAAGCCAGTTGCCAAGGCACCGAAGATCACTAATGCCATAGCGCTCACTAGGTAGTAGCCTACACTATAGCCCGCTTGCCATGGAAAATATAACCAGCCGTGTAAAGTGCGCATGAATTCAATAAACGATGTTGTTTGATTTATGGCTTGTATTTCACCTGTGTATTGATTTACATAGGCTGTTGCGTATGGCTTATCGGTATCAGTAAAAATAATGGCATTAACTAAATAAGGTTCGTAACTAACAACACTCATCACATCAGCAGTTGGGTATTCACTGGTTAAGCTATTAATCAGCGATTGTTTAGATTTCTCAGGTAAGTTGTCAGGGTTACTAGCGCGCGCGTGTGGGTTTGTTAGCCATGTTAGCTCATGACTGATCACTGAAATAGTGCCAGTTAAACAAATAAAACAGAACAATACCCACACAGGTAACGAGAACCACCCATGTAATTGAAACCAAAACCGCTTGCTAATTTTTGCCATCTTTAAACTCTATTTAAATGATATTTATTATCATTACCATTGTATTTGAGTAATTGTACTATTAAACTATAGGCAATTTCAATTTACGACTAAGAGATAGTAATGCAGTTAAACAGAATAACTACGCGATTAAGTGTATTGTCGCTGACTTTATATACACTTTTTAATGCATCGACAGTTATCGCACGCGATGAAGTAATCACGAAAGAAGATCAAGATTTAGAGGTTATTACGGTCAAAAGCCAGCGGGGTCTAATTTCATATATGAGTGCGTCTGGTGCAAAATCAGATGTGCCAATCATTGAAACTCCACTATCTGTGTCTGTTTTAACGCAAGAACGTATTGAAGATTTAGGTGCACTAACCGTTCAGGATGCAATCGGCTATGTTGCAGGTCTGTATAATGGTCCCTATGGTGTTGATACACGTGGTGATTGGTCTGTCATTCGTGGTGTGTCGCCGGTGCAATATCTTGATGGTTTAAAGTCATTATATGGCTATTACAATAATGTTCGTACAAACCCGTATGCTTTATCACAAATTGAAATTCTCAAAGGCCCAAGTTCGGTGCTTTATGGACAAGGCTCAATTGGTGGAATTGTTAACTTAGTGAGTAAAAAGCCAGAAGCTGAAACGTCAGGGCAGCTTTGGGGGCAAGTGGGTAATTACTCTCGTAAGCAAGTTGCAGGTGATATTACAGGTGCATTAAATGATGATGCGTCACTGCAGGGACGGGTTGTTGGCTTATGGCGTGATAGTGACACGCAAACAGATTATGTCCCGGATAATAGCATGGTGTTTTCTCCATCACTTACTTGGTACGCCGCACAAGATACTAAAATAACCTTGTTAACCAATTGGCAAAAAAATGAGTCTGGTACAAGCACCTCCTTTTTACCTCACTCGGGAACGATTTTGGAAAATGAAAACGGTCAAATACCTTCAAATCGATTTGTTTCTGAACCAGGTTTTGACCGTTATGATACTGAGCAAGCGTCAGTTACCGCTATTTTAGAACAAAATATTAATACCGACTGGCAATTTAAATTAGCAGCGCGTTATACAGACAGTCATGCTGATTATCATACTATTTATGGTTGGCCACCAAAGTACCTTGATGATGGTCGAACAGTTAGCCGAGTAGCTTATATTAGCTCTGCTGATTCACGTGCTATTGCAAGTGACGCACAGTTTCATGGCAATGTGGTAACTGGCAATATAGAGCACTCAATAGTCGTCGGTCTTGACTATCAAAATGCCTATACTGACAACGACTCTGCTTATGGAGTTGGCGGCACTTTAGACTTATTTAGCCCTGAATATGGACAGGTTGATAATTTACCAACCTTAGAAGATGTTGTTGATTATGATTCATCAAAAACTTATCAAACCGGTTTATATATCCAAGATAGTATGAAAATAGCGCAGCAATGGATCATATCAGCAGCATTGCGCCGTGATAAAGCCACCACTAATCCACAAAATGGTGAGCCTGAATCACAGTATGCCACAACAGGTCGTCTTGGATTAATGTACTTATTTGATAGTGGAGTGTCACCATACGCAAGTTACAGTGAATCATTTGAACCTTTATTAGGTTCTGATGCGTTTGGTAATGCATTTGTACCAAAAACAGGTGAGCAAGTCGAGGCTGGTATTAAATATCAACCCGCTGGAACTGAGCATTTATTAACGGCTGCGTTGTATCATATAGTAGAGCAAAACCGTACGACCTCGTTGAATGCAGACCAAGCTACAGACAGTAACGTTATTGATCCTAATGGCCAAGTACAGCAAGGTGAAGTTACCGTAAAAGGGCTTGAACTTGAAGCGCAGTTAGCCTGGCAAAGTGTTGACGTATATGCATCATATGCATACAGCGATGGTTATGTGAGCCAAAGTAATACGCTAGGAGAAAAGGGCGCAACACTTGCTGCTTTACCTGAACAACAAGCTTCAATTTGGACAACATGGCGACCTGAGAATATGCATGGGCTTAAGGTGGGGTTTGGTGCTCGTTATGTAGGAGAAACCTCTGATGGTAGTGCTTATGTCAGTATAGATAATGTGGTACTGAATGATCCGATCAAGACGGATGATTTTACTCTATTTGATGCCATGATAGGGTATGACTTTGAGAAGTATAGCCTGAGTCTACAGGCACAAAATATTACTGATAAAACGGTTATTACTTCGTGTTTGGCGCGCGGCGACTGCTTTTATGGGCAACGTCGTACGGTGTCGGCGAATGTTCGTTATAAGTTTTAAAAAATAGCGTAATTAATAAGGGAGCTATTTGCTCCCTTATTAATTTGAGTTGATTATCGCATCTTGTTTACATTCGTGTAGATAACCTGCCACCGGCACAGAAAATTAAACCCCAAAGATTATCAGGGTCAACTATCACGTTCTTGATTATTAATAGTAATAACACGTTGCGGGAATGGAATTTCAATATCTGCCCCCTGAATTGCGTTATAAACACCGCCATTTATTGCCAGCTTAGTTTCGATAATTTTTGTTGTTGGCACCCAGTATCGATAGCTAATGGTTACACCGCTTTGTGCAAAGCGCTCAATACCCACTTGCGCATTAGGTTCATCAGCAACTAACTCATGTACTTTTAAAACCTTTTCAATAAGCTCGATGGCATGCTCTGCATTGGCATTGTAGGCTATATCAATCTCCCCTTTGACTAATGAATAGTTAAACGAGTTATGCAGTATTTCTCCAACAATATGTTTATTGGGAATGGTTATTTCGACTTTTTCTTCGTTAATTAAAATGGTATAGCCCAGTTCGATAGTCTTGACTTGACCACTGACATTTTTAACTTCAATCGTGTCACCAACAATAAAGGGGCGAGTAGCAATAATGGCTAAGCCAGCGCCATAGTTTGATAGCATACCTTGTAACGCTAAACCTGCACCTAAGGAAGCAGCACCAATAGCGGCAACAAAAGGGGTAACACTTATGCCTATTTTACCTAACGCAATAATGACAAAAATCACGATCAGTAAAACTTTCACAACATTACTGATAAAGTTGGTGAGCGTCACGTCAATGTTATTGCGCGTCATTAAAGCGGCAACCATTTTTGAGATTTTCTGTGCGACCCATAAGCCAAAAACTAATATCAACAATGCACCCACTAACTGCATGCTGTATTTAACGAGGTACTCACTGATCATGGTGTAGTATTTTTCGACTTGCTGAATTTCTGTGCTGATCATCTCTTTGCCATAAATAGTTCGATTAGAATATTACAGATCATCATAGCAGAGCTTGACTTAAAAATGGATAAAGTAGCGGCACAATTAATGCCGTAAGTAATGCACTTAATGCCATAGCAACGGACGCAAAAGCGCTGATTTTTTGAGGCTCAGTTAAGACCGCTGCAGTGCCAATGGCATGGAAAGTGGTGCCAATTGCAACGCCTTGTGCTTGGTGATTGTGAACGCCCACTAACCGCAAGATCATCAAAGCAAATAATGCGCCGAGTATACCTATAAAAATGACCATTGTAGCTGCTAAAGAAGGGATCCCACCGAGTGATTCGGTTACTAATAATGTAATCGGTGTTGTGACTGATAAAGCGGCAACAGATGCCGCCAATTGCGGAGGAGCATCAAATGCGGCACTGAGCAGCGTTGCCATGACGGTGGCATTGATTATCCCTATACTACAACTGATCAAAATGAGTATTAGGTTGTTCCGTATATGTATAAATTGTTGGTATAGAGGTAATGCAAGTGCAACAATTGCCGGCTCCAACAGGCTAGTTAATAATTGACTATCGTTTGCAAGTTGTGAGTAGGGTAGTGAGCAACTGATTAATAATAAAGCAAGTAACATAATCGTCATCAAAACTGGGTTAGTTAGCGCTTTAAGCAAAGGGTTCTTAATGATTGCATTCAGTTTTTTTAACCCTAAAAATAACGTGATAATGACGATGGTACTAAGCCATCCGAGCTCATCCATGCTCAGCGCGTCCTTTAAATAAGCCAATCACAAAAGCGATTAATAATAAGCTAGTTAACGGTACCAAAATAAGTGTTGCGGTTAAGAACTGCCATTGTTGTTTGATGAGTTCAAGGTGCTCGATAAAGCCGACCCCCGCAGGGATAAAAAATAATGGCATAAAGTTTAACAGTGGTTTAGCTGATGGTGCGATATGCTGCTCTTTTACTGTTTTGGTTAAAAGCAGTGTAAGTAAGATCAACATACCTAATAATGGGGCGGGGAAACTGCCTTGCAACCAATTCATTATCAGCTTGGCAACGGCTAAGCAGCCTACAATTAATGTACTGCTGATCAAATAAGGGAGAAGCTTGATGGGCAAAGATGTTTTAACGTCCATTAATTATTGACTCATAGCTGTTTGGGTATTACTTCACCATGTTTTGTTACTTAACACTATGCGACTTATTGTTGAGTCGTCATATTACGCGCGTTTTGTTACCAGCGTTTGCTATTGTGATACTCAATGTTATCGGCGCCTTTTGCTATAGCAATGGCTTTTTTGGTATTGCCATTCATCAGTAAGCGAATTTGGCTAATTGTTTCTTTGGCCAAAATTTGTCTTTTTGAGGAGCTAAAACTTTGTTGGGTAACACGCTTGATTGCCGCCAATGTATCGGGTGAGCGAGCTAACAAGGTGTCTATCATTGCTAAACAACACTGTGAGGGGTCATCACTTACTTGCGTAATTAAGCCCAATTGCAATGCTTTATCTGCACTGATAGGCGCGGCATGACTGGCAAGCCACATGGCATCATCACGTTTTATTAAGCTGGGTAAAATCACATTCGCCCCCATATCAGGACAAAGTCCCCAGCGTGCTTCCATAATCGCTAATTGAGCATCTGGATGAACAATACGATAATCAGCGCCAAGTGCTATTTGTAGCCCGCCACCAAAGCAGTTACCTTGAATTACCGCAAATACTGGCACACTTAACGATTGCCAGCCAAGAACAACTTGCTGAGCTAAATTACAGTTCCCAGGTAA
This sequence comes from Pseudoalteromonas sp. KAN5, assembly GCF_022846535.1. NCBI lineage: Bacteria > Pseudomonadati > Pseudomonadota > Gammaproteobacteria > Alteromonadales > Pseudoalteromonadaceae > Pseudoalteromonas > Pseudoalteromonas sp. KAN5. The sequence continues at coordinate 2,311,920 of NZ_AP025589.1, read as the reverse complement.
CCACTTAAACAGCAGCTTGGCAATATTAGCAGGACTTTTCATCACGGCTGATACATCCAATCCGGCACAAAAATGTTCTCCGTCTCCTTGAATGACAACAGCACGGATACAGGCGTCTTTTTTAATTAGCTTAATCATTGTTGCGAGCTGTTTGAACATATCAAAGTTTAACGCGTTCTGCTTATCCTTTCGGGATAATGTTACATACGCAATCGATTGTCGTTTTTCAAAGTTTATCATGCTAACTCCTCAGACCTGTTACTTGAGCTTATTTATAATAGATGATTAAGTAAAGTTGATTGATAGAAATTAATGTTATAGTAGTGCCTGTATTAGGTAATTTGCGGTGATGTGTTTATTATAAACTACACTTATCTTTGCTTATATAAAACATTGCTTTGCTTTTGTGGTGCTGGTGATGAGTAAAATTTGGAAATTTTATTAAATTCAACGAGGTTAAAGTGACTAAAATAAGGAAAGTACTCTATTCAATGGCATGTATGGTTGGTGTTATATCTGGTTGTACTGAACCTACAGAGAATAACCCCGCAGCGCCATTCCCTGCCGTTTCTGTTTATAAAGTAGATTTACGAGAGATTGGTAATTACCGAGAGTTTGTTGCGCGAACAGAAGCTTTTCAAGAAGTCGCAATTCGCGCACGTGTCGAAGGAGAACTGATCGAACGCCATTTTGATGAAGGTACTAAAGTTGAAAAAGGACAGTTACTTTTTACTATCGACCCGCAGGAATTTAGTTCCTCAGTTGCTGAAATTGAAGCTGATTTAAAAAGTAAAGTTGTAGGTTTAGATGCCGCTGAACGTGATTTAAAGCGTGGCAAAGAAATCGCACAAGATGGCTTTATCTCTCAAGCAGATCTTGATCAACTAACAACTAACTTTGATCAAGCTAGAGCCGCGGTTAAATCGGCAGAGGCTTCCCTTGAAAAAGCCAAATTGAATTTAAGTTATACCCAAATTTATGCCCCATTTGATGGTCAGATAGGCAAGGTGAATTATGACATAGGCAATATTGTGGGCTTGTCATCAGGCCCATTGGCAACACTAACTGATTTTGATCCTATATTTGTTACTTTTCAAGTCGAAGAGGCTGATTACATTAGCTATCGTCAGGCTCATCAAGGGATCGATAACTTCTCTATGGATATTAGTATTCGTCTGCCAAATAATACCGCCTTTGATTCTAAAGGGGTATTAAATTTTGCTGATACAAAAATTGACCAAAGTACAGGCACTGTTGAGCTTAGGGCATCATTTGCAAATCCAAATGATGTAGTAGTACCTGGCTTGTTTGTGACTTTAATGCTCGAGAGTCAGAAAAAAGAATTGCAAGCTCTTATTCCTCAAGCTGCTGTACAAGAAAATCAGCAAGGTAAGTTTGTATTGGTTTTAGACAGTGATGACAAAGTGTTACAACGAGCGGTTAAGTTAGGTCGTCGTATAGAGGCAATGTGGGTGGTAGAAGGTGGGCTTGAAGAAGGTGAGCGAATTATATTTGAGGGGCAACAGAAGGTAAAAGCCGGTGCTAAGGTAAAGCCTGTCATGAAAACAGTTAATCCTGTAACTGGCATGACATCAGTTGTTGCGCAATAGGAGTTATCATGATCAGTAAAACGTTTATTACTCGGCCAAAGTTGGCACTGGTTATTTCTATTGTGATAACAATTGCTGGTTTAATTGCGATGATGCAATTACCTGTCAATATGTATCCACAAATAGTGCCGCCGCAAATAATGATTCAAGCTAAGTTTCCGGGGGCTAGTGCAACGACCCTTGAAGAGACGGTGATAAGGCAAATAGAAAAAACCGTCAATGGGGTTGAGGACATGATGTATATCGAGTCCAAGGCTGACAGTGATGGCAAAGCAACAATATCGGTGTACTTCAAAGTTGGCACAGACACCGATATGGCACAGGTGAATGTGCAAAACCGGGTGGCATTAGCCGAACCTTTCCTACCAGCTGATGTATTAGCACAAGGTGTACAAGTCTTTAAGCGTTCCAGCAATATGTTAATGGGTATAAACTTAATCGCTGACGATCCAGCTTTTGATTCTATGTACTTAAGTAATTATGCCAGTAACTTTATTACTGAGCCTTTGGCTAGGATTGATGGTGTTTCTGCCGCTCTAGTGCTAGGTCAAAAGTCATATTCTATGCGGGTTTGGCTAAAGCCGGATCGAATGGCAGCACTGGGTGTTACAGTTGCAGAGGTACAATCTGCAATAACAGAACAAAACACCGTTGTAGCTGCGGGTAAGCTCGGGGCAGCGCCTTCGCCAGAAGGGCAGCAATTTGAATACCCCATTCAGGCTCAAGGTCGGTTAGTAACAGAGGAGGAGTTTGGAAATATTATTGTACGTGCGGCGCTCGATGGTAACTTTGTTCGCTTAAGAGATGTCGCACGCATTGAGCGAGGCTCAAAAAGCTATAAAGGTACAGCGAAGTATAATGGTAATGACACGTCATTTATTGCGATTTATCAATTACCAGATGCAAATGCAACGCAAGTGGCGGCTAATGTAAAAGCAGTGATGGCAAATTTATCAGAAGAGTTTCCAGATAAGCTTAATTACACTATACCGTACGACACCACAGAGTTTATCGACCGTTCAATTGAAGAAGTGAAAGACACACTTTTTGAGGCCATTATTTTAGTTGTATTAGTGTGCTTCTTTTTCTTACAAAATTGGCGAGCAACGTTAATTCCTACTATCGCCATCCCAGTGTCTCTTATAGGTACTTTTGCGTGTATGATGGCAATGGGGTTTTCTATAAACTTAATTACTTTATTTGGTTTAGTGTTAGCAATTGGTATCGTTGTAGACGATGCGATAATTGTCATTGAGAACGTGGAGCGCATTCTGAAAGAGGAGCAACTTGAAATTGTTCCTGCAGTTACTAAAGCCATGGAGCAGATCACAGGTCCCGTGATTGCTACAACCTTAATTTTACTTGCGGTATTTGTGCCTGTTGGATTTATGCCAGGGATCACCGGTGAACTATATCGCCAATTTTCAGTGACGATTTCGTGTGCGGTAGTGATTTCGGCTGTGAATGCATTAACTTTAAGTCCGGCACTTTGCGCACTTATGCTCAGTCATGAGAAGCTAAAACCAGTAAAATGGTTACAACCTTTTGAACGTGTTATAACGAGAACAACGGGAAAATACACAAGCTTTGTGGGCTATTTAATTAAACGGGTTGGGCGTGTAGGTATATTGGTGTTGGTATTATTTGCTAGCACTGGTTGGCTTTCACAAAATGTTGCCACAGGTTTTGTGCCTGCAGAAGATCAAGGTTATTTCTTCATTGATGTTCAATTGCCAGACTCAGCCGCGTTAAGTCGAACAGATGATGTGATGGCAAAAGTAAATGATATTGTATTAAATGACCCTGCTGTATCCGATTTTATCGCAGTCTCAAGTTTTAGTATCTTAAGTGGCTCTGGCGCGAATAATGGCCTAGGTATTGTTGTTTTACATGATTGGTCTGAACGTGAATCTCCAGAATTACAAGCAGAGCAAGTTATTAGTCGTTTACAAGGTGAATTATGGGCTTTGCCTGATGCACAGATCATGGTATTCAATGCACCGCCAGTGCCTGGTTTAGGTAATAGTGCTGGGTTTGAATATCGCCTGCAAGATACGTTAGGACGTGATGCAACCGAACTTGCACAAGTGATGAGTGGCTTGATATACGAAGCGAACCAGCGGCCAGAACTTAAAGCTGTATTTAGTACCTACCGAGCGGGCTCACCGCAATACTTCCTTGAAGTTGACCGCGACAAAGCAAAAGCACAGCAGATTGCCTTAAGTGATATTTTTGTTACTTTGCAAGCACAATTAGGGTCTTTGTATATCAATGACTTTAATCAATTTGGTCGAACGTATCAGGTGTTAATACAAGCTGACGCGCAATACCGTGCCAAGCCTGATGATTTGCAGTACTTTTATGTACGAAATGGAGAAGGAGATATGGTTCCGCTAACTACGTTAGCTAAATTAAAACCAATACTTGGCCCCACTCGAATGGAGCACTTTAATTTATATCGCAGTGCGTCTATTTCCGGGATGCCAAATGATGGTTATTCATCGGGAGATGCGATTGCAGCAATGAAAACATTATCTGATAACTTACCCGATGGTTATGTTTTTGAGTGGGCCGGTCAAACGCGACAAGAAATAGAGGCCGGAGATGTCGCTGGGGTTTTATTTGCGTTGTCAGTATTATTTGTGTTCTTATTTTTAGTCGCGCAATATGAAAGCTGGACAATTCCTATATCCGTCGTTGCTGCAGTGCCACTTGCGATGTTTGGCTCACTAATTACACTTTACGTGGTTGGCCTAAGTAACAGTATTTATGCACAAGTAGGCTTTGTTTTACTCGTGGGTATGTCAACTAAAACGGCAATTCTAATTGTCGAGTTTGCCAAGGAACTCAGAGAAGCCGGCTATAGTATTTATGATGCTGCAGTCACCGCTGCAAAACAGCGTTTTAGGGCTGTATTAATGACAGCTCTCTCGTTTATTTTAGGGGTGCTTCCACTCGTCTTAGCATCAGGGGCAGGAGCAGGGAGTAGAATATCTCTGGGTACAACCGTCATGTCTGGAATGATTGCTGCTACTTTGTTTGGGACGTTGTTTGTACCTGTATTCTATGTGTTAGTACAAAGCATGCGTGAAAAAGCGAAGGGACAGCCTCAAACGGAAGAATAACTGCTTATATTACTAGTAAAGTCAGAGAAAAGTCAGGGAAACCTGACTTTTTTTGACAAAAATTAATTGGAGTTTGATATTATCTAGCTAATTAATTATTAGCAGGTGAAGATCATGAGCGGGCCACGTTTATACAGCGAAGAAGAAGTAACACACCAAGCTTACGATATCTTTCTAGAGTTAGCCCCTGATAACCTTAGCGAGCAAGATATTGAAGATTTTAATCAACACCGTGAAGAGCTTGGCTTTATTGAGGAAGGTGAACCTGATGATCAATGGCATGACTTTGTGGCATTGGAAATAGAGCCGGAATTATTTCTACAGGTTTTGGTTGGCCTTGAGTTCGACAATCAAGATATATTATTTGCGAAAATTTTGATCAGCCGTGATAAAGACGCCCCGTTTTGTCATATTTTGTGGAAAGATAGCGAATAATATCGATGTTGTATTTGTGTGAAAGACGCCCTGTTTTAAGCATCAGTCAAGTGAGCGTACAGTGATTAGGTTATTACTGTTAATAAGCTGCTTGCTGAGTGTTAATGCTTGGGCCGTTGATCCTTTTGAAGATTTCCATGAGTATGGGCAACTCTCGGATGAAGAGATCCATAAAATCCACCAAGGTGAGCTTTTATACGGCGATACTGAGTTTGGTTTTATTGTTAGCCGTGGTAATACCAATTCGACGAGCTTGAAGTTTAAAGGTAATTTATATCAAGATCTCGAAAAGTGGCGCAATCAATTTAAAATAGATAGCTTATATAAGCGTGATCGAAATGACACTACAGGCAATGATGAAGTGTCTGCTAACCGTATTTTTCTCTCTGCTCAAGGCAATTATAAAGTAGGGGAAAAAAATGCCTCCTTCTTTATATATGGTGATTATGAAGAAGATGAATTCAGTGGTCTTGATTTCAAAAGTACGTTAGCTGCCGGTTACGGTAATCGTTTATATCAAGGTGTGAAGAACCAAGTGGATTTTGATATTGGGCCTGGCTTATATCGCTCTGTGGCAGAGGATGATGCCGAACTCGAAGAGGGTGAAGATGAAACCAAAACCGGTTATTTATTACGCCTAGCCTTGCAGTGGGAGCGTACAGTATCAACACGCACTCGCTTTAATCAAGATTTAAGTATTGAGCAATCCTTATCAGGGCTCAACTCGCGATTAAAGTCAGAAACCTCATTAATAAGTCAAGTTATGGGCTCAGTATCCCTAAAGTTCGCCTATTTGTATCGTTATAACTCCAAACCGGAAGACGACAAATTAAAGTTTGACTCAGAGCTAAGTGCGACATTAGTTTATAGTTTTTAGAGAGTAGTATGTATCAACATAAGCAATTTGCACTGTTCATTTTTGTAATTTTAAGCTGGATAGCCAGCTTTGTAGGTTTAGCGTGGTATTTAATTGGTGCAGATATGCCGTTAATGGTATTTGCTGCGATTTTAGTGCTGGTGGGTTTTTTATTCCATGGTTTAACGATTAAAGTGGATGACAGCCAGATAAGTTGGGGTTTTGGTCCTGGGGTCTTCGGTGATACATTACAATTAGCGGATATCGTGGAAGCTAAAGCTGTAGAAAACTCTTTTCGACATGGTATAGGCCTACGTATTACACATGATGGCTGGGTATACACAGTGTCAGGTTTTAGTGCAGTACAGTTAACTTTAAAAGATGGTAGCCAATATCGATTAGGGACCAATGATCAAGCTGGGTTATTAGCCGCTTTAGCTGATAAAATTAGCCAGCCTGAAGAAATTGAAGCCGTATAATTTGGGCAATATAAAAAAAGCGCCGTAGCGCTTTTTTATATCGGTAATACTGTCGATATTAGTGATCGTGACCACAACCGCCTGCACCGTGAACATGCCCATGAGCTAGTTCGTCAGCTGTTGCATCGCGTACTTCAAGTATTTCTACATCAAAGTTTAGAGTAATACCAGCTAGTGGGTTATTACCATCAACAATCACTTCATCTTCTTGAATATCAATGATCATTACCGATTGGTCGCCGTCATCTGTTGAGGCTCTAAATTGCATGCCAACTTCAATTTCCATTCCTTCAAACATCGATTTTGGTACAGCTTGCATTAGTTCATCATGGCGCTCACCATAGCCTTGCTCTGGTGGCACTGTGACACTTAGAGTATCGCCAGCTTGTTTGCCTTGTAACGCATCTTCTAGCCCTTGAATTAGGTAACCGGTACCAACGATAAAGATGAGTGGTTCGCCATCAAATGAGTTATCGATAGAGTTTTTGTCGTTATCCATTACTGAATAATGCATTTTTACCACTTTGTTTGCTGCAATGATCATAGTCACTCCTATTTATGCGTCTTCGAGAGAATAGGGTAGAGGAAGAATTGATAACTCTACCGTTGGGGCATGTTTTGCACGCAGCAACTGACTAGGTTCACTGTCGTTTGGCAACACAACAAGGCCAAATAAGGTTTTACTTTGTTGATTGTAGGCTTGACTGATTAATTTACCAGCACGACGCCAGTTTTCACCCATTTGGGTTTCAAGCTCTGGCTCCGCGAGCTCACCATCACTGTGTCCTGATACGATATACATTGCACGTTTGTTTTTACCAAGGTATTTCATTCTCGCAACGGTTTCTTGGCCTGTGTAGCAGCCTTTACGAAAGCTTATTCCGTTAATTGCTTGCAGGTTAACCATTTGCGGTACGTATTCACCGAGTGCTTCTTCGTTAAGCTCAGGCTCGCCAGCTAAAATACTATGTTGTTGCCAAAGTGCATCGTTTTCTAAGGCAATAACATCGTCAGGCAGAGAAAAGTCGGCATTAACCATAAGTAATATACGGTTATCTGCTAATTTAAGTGCTTTACCATGACTAAAATTACATGCACTGTCTTGCTCATTAAAGTGGATCTCTAATGCCGCTAATGTTGCTGTTAAATCATCACCGAGAAGGCCAATTAGCTTGTTGTTATCAGTCTGTATTTCTACTTTTGAAAACACCGCATACTTTTTTAACTCAGCTAGAGATTGTGCAACTTCAGCGGCAGAGGCGGCTAAGTAGTAACTTTCTTGATATGCAAAAAGTTTGGCAACACTCCAGAGTTTGCCTTTGGCATTGCAGTGCCCAGTCCATAAAAAATTAGTTTGACTGAGTTTATTAATATCTTGGGTGATTTGGCCATGAAGGTAGGCGAGTTTATCAACACCGCTTATACGGATCAGCTGATGTGATAAAGGGCATGCGTATACTGTTGACATAAAAACCTGCGTGACAAGAAATGTAGGCACATATAATAACGTAGTTAGCGCTGCTGGTATAGGTGCATAAATAGCTGTTTATTCAGGTGCAATTTGTTAAACTGCACAGCAACTAAGTTCGAGGTAGAAAATGACTGAAATTCACAATAAAGCGCGTATTCGCTGGGCTTGTCGTCGCGGCATGTTAGAACTAGACGTGTTATTTATGCCATTTGTAGATGAGGCATTTGATTCGTTATCAGCACAGCAGCAAGCAGTACTGCAACGTTTGTTAGAAGCGGATGATCCGGACCTATTTGCATGGTTTATGGGGCATCAAGAATGTAAAGATCCTGAGCTTAAGCAAATGGTGCAACTGATCTTAGACCGAGTTCGTGTATAGGTTTATCATTGAAAACAATCTAGCGGACCACAAGCCTTTTGTGGTCTATTTTAGCTTGTTTGCAATATGTTATAGCTTATTTTTAACGACTATCTATGCGCAAATAGTTTGTGTGATTTGTTGCGCGATTTGTGGCTTTATTAGTTGGCAATGGTATAGCAAATCTCACCCTGAACACGGCGTGTTTATACTCGATTCTGAACAGTGTCGTTTTGAAAACGACACCATTAAGATAAATGGTCATATCAGTAACAAAAGCCGCGCTTATCAGCGCAGTGTATGGCTCTATATTGAGGGCTTTACAAGCTCCCACTGGCTAATAATTAACGCCAGTGGGGTGGATAAACAAAGTTTTGTTCGATTAAAACGCGCTACTTTGGCTGCTCGTCGTGAGTGTGGGGAGTCAAAATAGTGGGGGTTGGGTTGTCATTTAATTGCGGATAGTCAATGGTGTAATGTAAACCGCGGCTTTCTTTACGTTCCATCGCACTACGAATGATAAGCTCCGCGACCTGTACTAAATTACGTAGCTCAAGTAAGTTATTTGAGACACGGAAGTTTGCATAGTAATCACGAATTTCTTGCTGTAATAATTCAACACGGTGTAGGGCGCGCTCTAAGCGTTTAGTTGAACGGACAATTCCGACATAATCCCACATAAATAAGCGTAACTCATGCCAGTTATGGGTGATCACTACTTCTTCGTCTGAGTTAGTCACGCGACTTTCATCCCATACAGGCAACTCTTTGAGTGCCGGGCTGTGCTGTATTTTTGCTAAAATATCTTTAGCTGCAGCATGGGCAAATACAATACATTCTAATAAAGAGTTACTGGCCATACGATTAGCACCATGCAGACCAGTATAAGCAACTTCACCAATTGCATATAGATTATCTAAATCAGTTTTGCCATTAAAGTCCGTCATCACCCCACCACAGGTATAGTGCGCCGCAGGCACCACAGGAATAGGCTCTTTTGTAATATCAAGGCCTACACTTAAACATTTTGCATAAATGGTTGGGAAGTGCTCAATAATAAAATCTTTATCTTTATGGCTGATGTCTAGATAGACACAATTAGCGCCTAAACGTTTCATTTCAAAGTCGATAGCACGCGCTACAATATCTCGCGGGGCAAGTTCTTCTCGTTCATCAAAGTCTTTCATAAAGCGTGTCCCATCAGGACGCTTTAAATATGCCCCTTCGCCACGCATAGCTTCAGTAATTAAGAAATTTTGTAATTCAGGGTGATACAAACTGGTCGGGTGAAATTGATTAAATTCCATATTAGCAACTCGACAGCCTGCCCGCCAAGCCATGGCTATGCCATCACCACTGGATACATCTGGGTTTGAGGTATATAAATATACTTTACTGGCACCACCAGTCGCCAGTGCAAAAAACTTAGCTGAAATAGTCTCGACACGTTTAGCACACCGGTTCCACATATAGATACCATGAATATGCTTACCAGTTTGCGCTAGTTTTTTATCGCCAATCAAATCGATCGCATTATATTGCTCAAGCAAAGTGATATTGGCATGTGCTTGAACTTGGCTGATCAAGGTTGTTTGTACTGCACGGCCTGTTGCATCGGCAGCATGTAAAATACGACGGTGGCTGTGACCACCTTCACGAGTTAAGTGAAAGCGCTCTTTGCCTTTGCTATCAAATTCCATATCAAAAGGCACGCCTTGCTCAATTAGCCATTGCAAACAGTTTGGAGCATTACTTGCTGTATAATGAACGGCATCGCGATCACACAAACCACCGCCAGCGTCTAAAGTATCTTGCACATGTGATTCAATGCTGTCATTCTTTTTATCGAACACGGCGGCAATACCACCTTGCGCATAAAGGGTAGAACCTTCCGTTAATTCACCTTTGCTGATCACGGTAACGTTACAATGATTAGCTAAAGAAAGTGCTAATGAAAGGCCGGCAGCGCCGCTACCAATAATAGCGACATCAGCGATGTGGTGTTTATTTTGGTTCATGTCCGTGTTCTTTGCGGTTACAATGCCCACTACTCGCTTATAAATAGCAATGAGCAAATAATATTATGATAGGCGTATATGTATCATATTTGGCGCGACACTATTAGTGATTTTCATCGTTCGCGAGTTAATTTATGGTCTATTCTATAAAAAAATAATATTAAACAGAACTTTTCATTCATTCGCTAGTCAGAGTATTCGTAAACAATGGCAGGATATGAATGACAAGCAATAATCAGACAGAGGAGTACCGGCTCGAATGAGCGAGCAGGATTTGGATTTAGCGCTAGTAAAAAGGGTCCAGCAAGGCGATAAAAATGCCTTCAATCTTTTAGTAAAGAAGTATCAGAATAAAATAGCCAGTTTGATTTCTCGTTATGTTTCAAATCAAGGTGATATTGCTGATGTTGCTCAAGAAGCTTTTATTAAAGCGTACCGTGCACTTCCAAACTTTAGAGGTGACAGTGCCTTTTATACTTGGTTATACCGTATCGCCGTTAATTGTGCTAAAAATTACTTAGTGGCTCAGGGGCGTAAACCGCCAGCAAATGATATCGATGCTGACGATGCCGAATTTTATGATGGTGCGGATGCAATGCGTTCAAATGCATCACCTGAGAACGTGTTATTAAGCGAAGAAGTTCGCGCAGTGATTTTTAACACTATTGATAGTTTGCCTGAAGATCTTAAAACTGCGATCACCCTACGAGAAATTGAAGGGATGAGCTATGAAGAAATAGCCGTAGTGATGGATTGCCCAGTCGGGACGGTGCGTTCGCGTATTTTCCGTGCCCGTGAAGCAATTGATAACAAATTAAACCCATTAATAGGCGAGTCTTAATATGACAAAAGCACACGTTAACAAGTTGGATGATCAGCATTTATCCGCGTTACTTGACGGCGAACAATCATTAACTGATGAGGTCATTGCACCGCAAGATGCAGCTACCTTAGGACGTTATGCGCTAATCGGTGATGTAATGCGTGCTGAGTCTGAGGATGCCTTCGTCTTTGATATTAGTGATAGCGTGGCAAAAGCGCTGGAAAGTGAGCCTGTTTATGCTGACTTTACTCAAAAAGAGTCTCAATCAGCAGTTACTGTGGCAACGGGCACTGATAATGTTGTGGCATTTAACTGGCGTAAACCAGTTGCGCAGCTGGCGATTGCAGCCAGTGTCGCTATGTTTGCAATCGTGGGTATTCAAACCTTGCCGCAAGGTGAAAACTCACCAACTAATGAAATTCCAATGTTACAAACAACACCTGTAACAGGCATGGCTTCACCTGTTAGTTACTCATCAGAACCTGCATTACAAAATGCTGAACAAGGTTTACGTGAGTTACAACAACAACGAATTGGCGCGTTAGTTTTAGAACACCAACGCCAAGCACGTGTTGCATATTCATTAGAAAAAGCTCACACTGAGGCGCAAGCCGAAGAGGAAAAAAACTAATTAAATGAAAGTAATCACTTTTATTTTGTCGTTAGCGCTTATGGCCCCTGCCTTCGCTAACGACGAAAACCCCGCAAAACAGCTATTGTTGAAAATGGCTGACGCTGTACATAACCGCAACTTTGACGCGTCCTTTGTGGTCGTTAAAGGTAAATCAATGGAACCATACCGCTGGTTACATGCAAAGCAAGGTGACACCGAACTTGAGCATTTAAGTTTGCTCAATGGTGCCGGCCTGGAAATGGTGCGTATCGATAGTCAAGTTACTTATTTCGAACCACAATCAGAGCCTTACTCAATTGATACCGATTCTATAGCGGGTCCCATCCCAGAAGTGTTGTTTAAAGATATTGAACGTTTAAGTCAGCATTATGATTTTGTGCTAGGTGGTAAAGGTCGCATAGCAGGGCGAGCGGCTCAGCTTGTTCGTATCGAATCAAAAGATGAGCACAAGTTTAATTACTGGCTGTGGCTAGATGCTGAATCATCATTGTTACTTAAATCAGCCTACGTGAATCAAGCGGGTGAGATGTTGGAGCAGTTACAATTAACCCACATAAGTGTAACAGAAGAGCCAGCTGCACTACTGCTGGAAATGCTAAGCCGTGAATTTCCAACCCCATTGCCTGCGACGGCAACATCTCAAAGTGACATCAATACAAGTAGTAGCAATTGGCAAATTGGCTGGTTACCTGATGGATTTAGTTTATTAAAATCAGATCGCCATAAACTGGATTTAAACAATGAGTTGACCGACTACTACCTTTATTCAGATGGCTTTGTAGAAGTCTCGGTGTTTGTACAACGGCCATTACCAGGGCGCAGACCAAGTGGTGCTTTGTCATCTGGTGCAACAACTGTCTATGTGCATAATAGTGGCAGTTTTGATGTGTCTGTAGTGGGGAATATACCTGCAACAACAGCTAAGGCGATTGCTGAGTCGGTTGCAAGACCTTTGTAAAATAAGCAGATAATGATAGAACAAACTCTTACGGTGGTGTCGATTAAAGGCACCACTGCGCATTTAGAAGCCCAACAAAAACAAGCATGTGCTGGTTGTAATGGCCGGTGCGGCTCACAAGTTTTCAGTAAGCTATTCGGCACGGCTAAAAAAACCTTCCCTTATCAATTTTCTGTGCCTGTGGTTGTAGGGCAAAGAGTGACCTTAGCATTAGATGATAGCCACATGGTAAAGCATGCTTTGGTTGTGTATATGTTACCTCTAGTGTTAAGTTTAGGTTTTGCGTTAACGGCGGCTGGAGTTTTTTCTGCACCAGAGTGGCTACAAATCATTGCCGCTATAGGCGGTGGTTTTACTGGTTTTGCTATTGCTAAAAGCCGAGTTAAGAGCCTCAGGCATGATATAAAAGTAATAAAAATTCACCCAATTAGTCTTCCTTTAACTCAAATAGATGGTGATTAAGGCCAATTGAATGTAAAATTGCGGCTTTATACACTCAATCCATTAAAATAGAAGTTTAGAATCCAGTTTATGAAGCATATCCGTAATTTTTCGATCATCGCCCATATTGACCACGGTAAATCGACCCTTTCTGATCGTTTGATCCAAGTTTGTGGTGGTTTAACTGACCGTGAAATGCAAAAACAAGTATTGGATTCAATGGACATTGAGCGCGAGCGTGGGATCACCATTAAAGCGCAAAGTGTAACACTAAATTATAAAGCCAATGATGGCGAAACTTATCAACTAAACTTTATCGATACCCCGGGACACGTTGACTTTACATATGAAGTATCGCGTTCACTGGCAGCTTGTGAAGGTGCATTGTTAGTTGTTGATGCTGGGCAAGGCGTGGAAGCGCAAACACTTGCAAACTGCTATACCGCAATTGAAATGGATTTAGAAGTTATTCCGGTACTGAATAAAATCGATTTACCGCAAGCGGATCCGCTTCGTGTAGCTGAAGAAATTGAAGATATTATTGGTATTGATGCTCTAGATGCTGTGCAATGTAGTGCCAAAACAGGGGTTGGTATTGCCGAAGTGCTAGAGATGATTGTTAAAGACATCCCGCCACCGGTTGGTGAAAAAGACGAACCGCTTCAAGCATTGATTATTGATTCATGGTTTGACCCGTATCAAGGTGTAGTATCTCTTGTGCGTATTAAGCACGGTGAACTACGTACGGGCGATAAAATAAAAATCATGTCGAACGAGCATATTCATACCGCTGATCAAGTTGGTATTTTCACACCAAAACAAACAAATACTGGCATTTTAAAAACAGGTGAAGTGGGTTTTGTGATTGCGGGTATTAAAGAAATTCATGGTGCGCCGGTGGGGGATACTATTACCCATCAAAAAAATGCGGCGCCGCAGCGTTTACCAGGGTTCCAAAAAATTAAACCTCAGGTTTATGCCGGTATGTTCCCGATTGCTTCTGATGAGTATGAATCTTTTCGTGATGCACTAAACAAATTAAGTTTAAACGATGCGTCGTTATTCTTTGAGCCTGAAAACTCAACGGCACTCGGTTTTGGTTTCCGCTGCGGCTTCTTAGGCATGCTTCACATGGAAATCATTCAAGAGCGTTTAGAGCGTGAATATGATATCGATCTAATCACTACCGCACCAACGGTAATCTATGAAGTAGTTACTAAGGCTGGTACTATTCAGATTGATAATCCGTCTGATTTACCAGCAGTAAATGATATTTTAGAAATTCGTGAGCCAATGGTTGAGGCAAATATTCTTGTACCGCAAGAGTATTTAGGCAGCGTGATTACATTGTGTATCGAAAAACGCGGTATGCAAACGAAAATGAGTTACCACGGTAAACAAGTTGCTGTTACGTACGAACTGCCGATGGCTGAAGTGGTAATGGACTTTTTTGATAAGTTAAAATCAACGAGTCGTGGTTTTGCTTCACTTGATTATAACTTTAAGTACTTCCAAACCTCAGATATGGTGCGAGTTGATATCTTAATTAATGGTGAGCGGGTTGATGCACTTGCTATTATTGTACATAGAGACAGTGCGCAGTCACGTGGTCGTCAGTTAGCGGATGCATTAAAGGACTTAATCCCACGTCAAATGTTTGATATTGCGATCCAAGCTGCAATTGGGCAACATGTTATTGCTCGTACAACCGTAAAACAATTACGTAAAAATGTAATTGCAAAGTGTTATGGTGGAGATGTAAGTCGTAAGAAAAAGCTTCTACAAAAGCAAAAAGATGGTAAAAAACGAATGAAACAACTCGGAAACGTTGAAGTGCCTCAAGAAGCATTTTTAGCAATTCTTAAAGTTGGTAAATAAATTTCGTAATCTAATTACGTAAGATTAAGGATGTAATGAATGGCAGGTTATTTTTCAATATTTTTAGTGTTGCTGACACTGGGATCAGGCTTAATTTGGTTAATTGACCACTTTGTGTTTGCACCAAAAAGACAGCAACGCTTGGCGCTGGCGCAGAGTTCTGCTGGCGGCGAGCTAGATGAAGAAACTGCTGCATTGATTGCCCCTGAACCAACAATTACGGAAACGGCAAAATCAATTTTCCCGATGATAGCGGCCATTACTATCTTTAGATCGTTTTTATTTGAACCGTTTCAAATTCCATCAGGTTCAATGATGCCAACACTGTTGGTGGGTGACTTTATTTTAGTACAAAAATATTCGTACGGTATAAAAGACCCTGTGTGGCGTTCACAACTAGTGGATGTTGCGGAACCTGAGCGTGGGGATATTGTGGTTTTTAAATACCCTTTAGATGAGCGAGTCGATTACATTAAGCGTGCGATTGGTCTACCGGGTGATAAAATTGTTTACCGTGACAAGCGTTTATATATTCAACCAAATTGTGCAGAAGGAGAAGCACAACAAGGTGATTTACTGTGTAATGAATTTAATAAAATTGATATGGAAATCGTAAACCGTGATGAATTTAAACAAGGTTCAATGGATTTAGTGCGTTTAAATGAGAACTTAACTACGCTAAAACATGATATTTTAATAAACCCAGAAGCGCTGGAAATGAAAGGGCGTTACTATCAACAACCGGGTACACGTTCTGACGAATGGGTAGTGCCGGCTGATCATTACTTTATGATGGGTGACAACCGCGATAACAGCCAAGATAGTCGCGTATGGGGCTTTGTGCCAAAAGAAAACTTGGTGGGTAAAGCTGTCTTTATATGGATGAGTTTTGAATTTGAAAATGGCCCAGATGACATTTTACCAAGCTGGGTTCCAACTGGTGTTCGTTTTGAACGCCTAGGTAATATTCAGTAACAATGAAAAAAAATGTAACAGAGTTATATAGCAAAATAGGGTATACCTTTACTGAGCAAGCGCTGCTTGAGCAGGCGATGACCCATCGCAGCCATAAAGGCCAACATAATGAGCGCTTAGAGTTTTTAGGTGATTCAATTTTAAGTTTCGTTATTGCTAATGCTTTATATAGCAAATTTCCTAAAGCACGCGAGGGTGACTTGAGTCGAATGCGCTCTACGCTTGTGCGTGGTCAAACTCTAGCTGAGTTTGGTTTAGAGTTTGGTTTGGGTGATTACCTACGTTTAGGGCCTGGTGAACTTAAAAGCGGCGGTTTTAGACGTGAGTCAACTTTAGCTGATGCTGTTGAAGCAATCATAGGTGCAGTCTTTTTAGATAGCGGCATCGATGTGTGTGGTGATTTAATTTTAGCTTGGTATGAAACGCGTTTAGATGCAATTTCACCGGGTTTAAATCAAAAAGATCCTAAAACCTTATTACAAGAATACTTACAAGCCCGCAAATTACCTTTGCCAGGCTATACTGTAGTCGATACAAAAGGTCAGGCTCACAATCAAACGTTCACGGTTGAATGTATTGTTGAAGGTATGGATAGCATTATCTCAGTGGGTAGCTCTCGTCGTAAAGCTGAACAAAAAGCCGCTGAAAAAGCATTGAAGATACTTAAAAATGAATCTTGATACATTGATCCAACCTCGTAGCGGTGATATTGATACATTTTGTGGCATGGTCGCTATTGTTGGTCGCCCAAATGTTGGTAAATCGACCTTGCTGAATGAAATTATTGAGCAAAAAGTAAGTATTACCTCGCGTAAGCCACAAACCACACGTCACCGTATTATGGGGATTCATACCGAAGGCAAACACCAAGCGGTGTATGTTGATACGCCTGGTCTGCATGTTGAAGAAAAGCGTGCCATTAACCGTTTGATGAACCGTGCTGCATCGAGTTCATTAGGTGATGTTGAGTTGGTTATTTTTGTTGTTGAGGGAACTCACTGGAATGCCGATGATGAAATGGTGCTTAATAAAGTTAAGCAAAATGGTAAACCCGTTTTATTAGTGATCAATAAAATTGATCAAGTAAAAGACCGTGACTTAGTATTACCACATATGAAGTGGTTAGGTGAAAAATTTGACTTTGTGGGTATTATGCCTGTGTCGGCTACACAAGGTAAGAACATCAACCTTATCAAAGATGAAGTAACTAAACGCCTACCACCGTGTGAGTTTTATTTCCCAGAAGATTATGTCACTGACCGCTCAATGCGTTTTATGGCGGCTGAAGTTATTCGTGAAAAACTGATGCGCTTTATGGGTGAAGAATTACCTTATTCTGTTACTGTTGAAATCGAGCAATTCAAGTGGCAAGACAATGGTATTTGGCACATCAATGGCTTGATCTTAGTTGAGCGTGAAACGCAAAAGCGCATGGTAATAGGTAATAAAGGCGAAAAGCTTAAAGTGATAGGCCGTGAAGCACGTAAAGATCTCGAAGAGATGCTTGATAACAAAGTATTCTTAGAGCTCTGGGTAAAGGTTAAATCAGGCTGGGCTGACGATGAGCGAGCATTACGCAGCTTAGGCTATGGTGAAGATTAATAGCCTAAGAAAAACCAATGGATAGCGACTTCTACACAGCATATTTATTACATCGACGTCCTTTTAGCGACTCACAAGTAATGCTTGATATGCTAGTAGAGGGCGTTGGCCAACTCCGTATGCTGGCTCGTATCAGTGGTCGCCAAGCAACTAAGTATAAAGCCCAGCTACAACCCTTCCAAACACTACTCGTTAATTACACTGGCAGGCACGATCTAAAATATATTCAGCGCTTTGAATTGCATGGTACACAATCAACTTTAGTAGGAGATCAGCTTTATTGTGGCTTTTACCTCAATGAGTTGACTAATCGTATCGTTCCTATCAATGAACCAGTTGAACAGGTTTATCAATTGTATCAAACTCACCTACAGCAGCTAAATCAACATCCGAATTTACAAGCGGTATTACGCTCTTATGAATTTCAATT
Organism: Pseudoalteromonas sp. KAN5; assembly: GCF_022846535.1. Classification (NCBI taxonomy): domain Bacteria; kingdom Pseudomonadati; phylum Pseudomonadota; class Gammaproteobacteria; order Alteromonadales; family Pseudoalteromonadaceae; genus Pseudoalteromonas; species Pseudoalteromonas sp. KAN5. The sequence goes on along the minus strand of NZ_AP025589.1, from coordinate 2,293,827 downwards.
ATTAGAATTGCTAGGTTATGGCGTTGACTTTAGTTTCGATGCGGCGGGAGAGCCTATTTCGTTAAAGCAAACTTATAGTTATTTTGCTGAATACGGCTTTGTTGTTCAGCAGCAAACCGGTAGTGGTTTTTCTGGTGCGCAGTTAAACGCCATCGCAGCCCATGACTTTAGCGCGCCGGATGTGTTATATATGGCAAAACAATTAAGCCGTCATTTAATGAAACCTTTGCTAGGAAAAAAACCATTAAAAAGCCGCGAGCTTTTTATATCCAAATAGTTTGGATATTCACCCTAACTCTAGTGCGGAATTGAACCGTTATTTTTATAGGTAAAACAATGAAAGATATACTTTTGGGTATAAATGTTGATCACATTGCTACATTACGTCAAGCTCGTGGTACCCGTTATCCAGATCCTGCACATGCAGCCAGTGTTGCAGAACATGCAGGTGCTGATGGCATTACCATTCATTTACGTGAAGACAGACGTCATATTCAAGACCGTGATGTGTATGTGATGGCAAAAACAATTCAAACACGTATGAATCTAGAAATAGCCGTCACTGATGAAATGATCGATATCGCACTAGATGTAAAGCCTGCTTATGTCTGCTTAGTACCAGAAAAACGCGAAGAGTTAACCACCGAAGGTGGCCTAGATGTGGTTGGTAACTTAGATAAAATTAAAGCCGCAACGGCAAAACTAAGTAACGCTGGAATTAAAGTGTCGTTATTTATCGATGCGGATAAAGCGCAGCTAGATGCAGCAAAAGCGTGCAATGCCCCTTATGTCGAGATACATACGGGCGCATATGCAGATGCTGAGACTGAAGCAGAGCTGAAAGAAGAACTTGAGCACATTCGTCAAGGCGTAAAATACGCAGCGAGTTTAGGCTTGATAGTAAACGCAGGGCATGGTTTGCATTACCACAATGTAAAACCAATAGCAGCGATGGAAGAGATTTACGAACTTAATATTGGCCATGCGATCATAGCGCGCGCTGCGATTGATGGTTTAGATAAAGCCGTGCGTGATATGAAGCGGCTTATGCTAGAAGCAAGAGCTTGAGATCAGATTAAAAGCAAAAACGACTCAGATGAGTCGTTTTTTATTATTTAGAACTAACTATATTAACAGTTAGTTTCTTCGGCATTTACGCCTTCTTTCACTTCTTCACAGGCGTCTTCAACCTTGTTTTGCACATCAGTAACTGCTTCATCAATGCGCTCACCTGCTTCTTCTGCGTGGTTGTCTTCGCAACCCATGATAAAAAAGCTAGCAAAAAGGGCGATAACGGCTGTTTTTAATGTAGTCGATTTCATAATGTAATTCCTTGTAAAAAATAATGTTTTGTTAATTATGTTAGAGATTAATTTGGATCACTTAGGAACATTGCCGCGCAATGCGCCTGAAATAAGTGAAATAACTAACAATACTATAAAGATAAAAAATATAATCTTAGCAATTCCTGCTGCGGCACCAGCGATACCACCAAAACCTAACACTGCAGCAATGAGTGCAATAACTAGAAATGTAATTGTCCAGCGTAACATTGTTGTCTCCTTGGTTTGTTAATTTGTTCGAAGTAGATGATGCTAGTTGCATGCCAATTGAATAAACTCTTTATTATCATGTGTTTATAGTTTTTATGATGTGGCTAAATGAAAGTGATGGGAATAATTTACAACTTTACCTGTAACTTATTCCTGACTATATAAATTTGCTTTAAAGCTCTATTTATTTGGTAAGACCAATTGATCTGGTGCGACTAATTGCAATAGTCATATACAAAAAATGCTTGTGATGGCGCATTGCACAGAGGTTTATCTTGGCTTGCACTTATAATTTATAGCTATATTCACTATTTTTATTATCTAGTTCTCGTAAAATTATCGCAAAATGTAGAGTGTTAAATTTAGTGTTAGTATGTTAGCTTTATATTAATTGGTTTTACCAATTTACAAAGTGTTGGACTTGCTCTGTTTCTTTGTTATCATTGGTGCATAATTATTTAAATAAAGTGATTTTTTACCTAATCTCGAGGTTGGGTAAATGAAGTCAAGGGGAGCAGCATGGATATAGGTCAGTTACTAGCTACAGCGGCAAACTTAATGGTCACCGGTATGGTAGGCGTATTTGTTTTTCTTTCGTTGTTGATTTCAGCAATCATCATTATGTCTAAATTAGCGAGCCGTTTTGAACAGCCGGTTGCAGCGCCTACGCGTACGCCGTCAATCAAAGCACCAGGTGTGCCAAGTGCACACATTGCTGCGATCAGTGCAGCGATTGCTCAGTACAAAAATAAACAAAAACTATAAGGGGTGACTTGTGGCTAAATTAAAATTAACCGAATTAGTACTTAGAGACGCACATCAATCATTATTAGCTACGCGCATGCGTTTAGATGACATGCTGCCAATTGCACAAAAATTAGATGATGCGGGCTATTGGTCTATTGAGTCATGGGGTGGGGCAACATTTGATTCATGTATCCGTTATTTAGGCGAAGATCCTTGGGAGCGGATCCGTGCTTTGAAAAAAGCCATGCCAAACACCAAGCAACAAATGCTATTACGTGGTCAAAACCTGTTAGGTTACCGCCATTATGCAGATGATGTGGTTGAAAAGTTTGTCGAGCGAGCGCACAAAAATGGCGTTGATGTATTCCGTATTTTTGATGCCATGAACGATGTTCGTAATCTTGAAACAGCCATTAAAGCCGCAGTAAAAGTCGGTGCTCATGCACAAGGTACTATTTCATATACAGTTAGCCCAGTACATACGCTAGATATGTGGCTCACTTTAGCTAAGCAGCTAGAAGATTTAGGTTGTCATTCAATTTGTATTAAAGATATGGCAGGTTTACTTAAACCGTATGATTGTGAGCAGTTAATCAAAGGCTTAAAAGAAACGGTCTCTATTCCTATCGCAATGCAATGCCATGCAACAACGGGCTTAAGTACAGCCACTTATCAAAAAGCGATCGATGCAGGTATTGATATGCTTGATACCGCGATTTCTTCGATGAGTATGACATATGGTCACAGTGCAACCGAGACAATTGTATCGATTGTTGAAGGCACTGAACGTGATACTGAACTTGATTTAAATCAGTTAGAAGAAATTGCGGCTTACTTTCGTGATGTTCGCAAGAAATATGCGGCATTTGAAGGCAGCTTAAAAGGCGTTGATGGCCGTATTTTATTAGCACAAGTGCCAGGTGGCATGCTAACAAATATGGAAAATCAGCTTAAAGAGCAAGGCGCAGCTGATAAACTCAATGAAGTGTTATTAGAGATCCCGCGTGTTCGTGAAGATTTAGGCTTCTTACCTTTAGTGACGCCAACTTCGCAAATTGTCGGCACACAAGCAGTATTAAATGTACTTACAGGTGAGCGTTATAAAACAATTACTAAAGAAACCGCCGGTGTTCTAAAAGGTGAATATGGTGCAACACCTGCAGCCATGAATAAAGAACTACAAGAGCGTGTACTTGATGGTGCAGACGTAATTACCTGTCGCCCAGCAGATTTATTGCAGCCAGAACTTGAAACCCTGCAAGCAGAATTATTAGCAGCTGCAAAAGAGCAGGGTTTAAGCCTAGCTGATGAGCAGATTGATGATGTATTAACGTATGCTTTATTCCCACAGATTGGCTTGAAGTTCATTAAAAATCGTAATAATCCAGATGCTTTTGAAGCTGTGCCAAGTGCAGAGCCAGCGAAGAAAGAGCAACCTGCAAACAATCAACCAAGCAACAACAATACCGTTAAAGCAGAACAATACAGCGTAAAAGTTGACGGTAAAGTGTATGACGTTGTCGTTGCACAAGGTGGTGAACTTAAAGAAGTAACACTTAAAGACAGTGAGCTTATTCCACAATCAGCGTCGGTTGCTTCTGGTGAAACACTGAACGCGCCTCTAGCTGGTAACATCTTTAAAATAAAGGTGAAAACAGGGCAAACGGTCAACGAAGGCGATGTTGTGATCATCATGGAAGCGATGAAAATGGAAACTGAAATCCGCGCTACTCACACAGGTACTATTGCTGAAATTCTCGTTGCTGAAGGTGATTCAGTGGCAACGGGTGATGCTATGATTTCGTTAGCTTAGGAGACAGAGGATGGAAGCTGTATTAAACCTCTGGCAGGCCACAGGTATTGCTAATTTTACATTCCCTGCGCTTATTATGATCGCAGTGGGGTGCTTATTGCTGTATCTCGCAATTGCCCGTAATTTTGAGCCATTATTATTATTACCTATAGGTTTTGGTGCGATATTAACAAATATCCCAGTAGCAGGTTTGTCAGACCCTGGTGGCTTACTGTACTACGTATACCATATTGGTATTGATACCGGTGTTTTCCCGCTATTAATATTTATGGGTGTAGGAGCATTAACTGACTTTAGTGCATTAATTGCTAATCCGCGTATGTTATTACTGGGAGCTGCGGCGCAGTTTGGTATTTTTGCGACTTTATTTGGCGCAATTTTACTTAACTATGTACCTGGCTTTGAGTTTACTCTGCAAGATGCATCGGCTATAGCGATCATCGGCGGCGCAGATGGCCCTACAGCTATCTTCTTAGCGTCAAAGTTAGCGCCTGATTTATTAGGGGCTATTGCGGTAGCTGCCTATTCTTATATGGCGTTGGTGCCCATTATTCAGCCGCCAATTATGCGTGCATTAACGACCGCAGAAGAGCGAAAGATTCAAATGCCACAGTTACGTACAGTATCGAAAAAGGAAAAAATTATTTTCCCATTAATGGTGCTTACATTAACAATGCTATTTTTACCCGCAGCTACGCCGTTAGTCGGTATGTTCTGCTTAGGTAACTTAATGCGTGAATCTGGTGTGGTTGACCGCTTAAGTAACAGCGCGCAAAACGAGATCATAAATATCACGACCATCTTTTTAGGCTTAGCTGTAGGCTCAAAGTTGGCTGCTGATAAGTTTTTAACGGTAGAGACGCTTGGTATTTTAGTACTCGGTGCCTTGGCTTTTGCAATTGGTACGGCTTCAGGTGTATTCATGGCAAAAGGTATGAATAAGTTCTCCAAATCTCCTATTAATCCATTAGTAGGTGCTGCAGGTGTATCAGCTGTTCCGATGGCTGCACGAGTAGTAAACAAAGTGGGTCTTGAGAGTAATCCGCATAACTTCTTGTTAATGCATGCTATGGGGCCAAACGTTGCCGGTGTTCTTGGTAGCGCCGTAGCTGCCGGTATTTTGCTCGCCTTAGTAGGGTAATAACAGACAACCAAAGCTGCTTAACTATGTTGAGCAACTGTAAGTAACTTTTTACTTCCAACCGACTGGCGCAGTGTAGACTGCGCTTTTTTTTGCTCGCCTTTTGGGTATACTCGATGGATATTCAATAATACCAATCGTGTTAAGTTACTGACCATTTATTTAGCTCGCTAGAATGGTTAAATATTTAAGTCGATTGGTATAAATAAGGACTGATATGAATATTTTCGTAATTTTAATTTCACTGTTTATTGCACTCATCATTCTTGTGCCACTACTTGAAAAGTACCAGTCAAAAATGGGCCTAGATGGCGCGACTAAATATGCCAAGTATATTTGGCCATTAGTGATGATTTCATTGATAGTGCAGTTGATTTATGTGTTGGTGAGGTAGAGCGTAGCCGTCAGCCGTCAGCCGTCAGCCGTCAGCCGTCAGTTTTAGAGCCGTCAGTTTTAGAGCCGCTAGGAGCGGTAAGCTGTAAGTTTTAAGGCTGCTCGGCGTTAAAATAGGCTACGTAGGTTGGGTTGAGCACCGCGAAACCCAACGAAAAAATACCCTTTCAGTCTGCATCAAAGAAATGCATTATCGAATGTTTTTATTTCTTCACTTTGGGCAAAGCCTTTTAAGTGACTTGATATATTTTTTAAACTATAATGTACGACATTACCGTACATTAATGAGGTTTTAATTATGGATAGCATCAGTGTCAATCAATTTAGAGAAAACTTAAAAACATACGTGGAACAAACCGTTAGTGATCATGAGCCTATAAAGGTTACTAGGCGTGCAGGAGATGCATTTATAGTAATGAGTGCAGATGACTGGGAACGAGAGCAGGAAACTTTACATGTTTTACAGAGTAGCAGTTTAATGCAACAAATCGCTGACTCAATGAAAACTCACACAGCCAATTCAGGTTATAAACCAACACAAGAGCAGCTAGATGAGATCATTAACCTTTGAGGGGAAAACTTGGCTCACCTATGAACAATTACGAGTGAAAGATAAAAAGTTGCATACAGCTTTATGCAAAATACTAAAAGAAATGATGCGCTCAGATCCAAGTAAAGGCTTAGGTAAACCAGAGCCTTTAAAGCACAATTTATCAGGATTATGGTCAAAGCGGATATCACAAAAAGATCGGTTAATTTATAAGTTTGATGATGAGTGCATATATATTTTCGCCATTGGTGGGCATTACGACGACCATTAGCATTAGGAAATAACGAAGCTGTAGAATTAATCCAGCAGCCAAATTCAATTAAAAAACGAAATCCTAAAATTAATTCTAAGCTATTAATTAATATATTTGGAACCAATAAAACAGCTATTTTCTTAAAATATAATCGTACAGCTTAAATACCGAATTAAGCGGATAAAAATAGTGGGTTATAATGTGTAGAATAGCCTACTGCTTGCTTATTTGTATGGGCTCATTATGTGCTTAGTTACACCTTCTGTACCAGGATACATCGACATATGGTTGACGCCTAAAATATTTAATTGGTCTCTTAAAAGCGCTTTCTTTGAAGCGTCAATTGTTATTGTTTTGATTGACCTTAGGCTATTACGGCTGAAACAATTAGGATTACGTAAATCGTCAAGCTCAACCAGAACCTCAGGATAAGGAAAAAATAGTAAAACAAGCATCTTGAGCAATAAGTCGCTCGTTAGTGTGTTTGGGGTAATAAAACTCTAAATGTCTATATGAGTCTTGACTTGCAGAAGATAGCGCAGTGATACTGACTGCTCAACAAAAAACCGTTGCTATTTGCATAGCAACGGTTTTATATTTTCTGACCGCTGACCGCTGACCGCTCTTACTTAAGCGCTAACTGTAGCTCTCTGTTGCGCTCTAACTGGGCTAAGAAGTTATCTGCGATTGGCTTGAACTTAGCAAGCTCGTCGCGTGGTAACGGCTCAGATTTAGGTAGTTTAACCGTTTTAGGGTTACGGTGAACGCCGTTAACCAAAAACTCATAGTGTAAGTGAGCTCCGGTTACTCGACCTGTTGCGCCGACGGTGCCAATTTTTTGGCCTTGCTTAACCTTTTGACCAGTTTTAACCATACGTTTATTTAAGTGTAAGTACTTAGTTACGTACTGAGTACCATGGCTAATAAATACATAATTACCATTGTACTTGCTGTAACCTGATTTAATTACTTTACCATTACCTGATGACACAACGGGTGTGCCTGTGCGTGCTGCGTAATCAATACCGTTATGGGGTTTTACCGTTTTAGTAACCGGGTGCAAGCGGCGTGGGTTAAAGCTTGAGCTAATATACTTAAAGTTAACCGGGGCACGTAAAAAGGCTTTTTTCATGCTACGGCCTTCAGGGGTATAAAAAGTATCGTCGCTATGGCGAATAGCCGCGTAGCGTTGGCCTTGGTTAATAAACTCTGCGGCAATAATTTTGCCTGTGCCTATAAATTCGCCATCAACATAGTGCGACTCGTAAATTAAGCCGAATTGATCGCCTTTACGAATATCGTTAGCAAAATCCACATCCCAACCAAAAATATCTGCAAAGTTCATAATTTGACGTTCGCTCAAACCAGCTGCAATACCAGAGGTCCAAAAGCTATTGGTAATTTCGCCACCAGTAGATTTAGTGAGGGTTTCGATCTCTTTACTGTCGATAGAAGTATCGTAATTACCTTCTTCGTTCAAGGTTACAAATAAAGTATCTGTTTTTGAGATCACATAGCGTAGTTGCGCTAAAGAGCCGTCCTCTGCGGTGGCAAAACTAAGCACTTCACCAGGATGAATTTTAGTTAGTTTACGTGTTTCCGCATTAGTATTAAGTAATTTATGAACGGTTTGCGCGTTAAAACCAGCGCGCTTGAAGATAAGTGCTAAATTGTCACCGTTCTTTACTTCAAAATCGACTAGGTCATATTCTGGTAATTTTGCTGCGTCTTCTTGCGAATTTAATTCAGTTAATTGTTCAACGTCATCAACTTTAATTTGTAATTCGTAGCGTTTACCAATTTCTAGTGCATCAGCGCTATTGTCTTTAGAGGCAGTTGCTTTTTCTGAAGGTATGAGTGTTAAAGCAGCAATAGCAGAAACTAAGCCTAGAATAAGCAATTTGTGTTTTTTTGGGAGTTTGTGCACAACGCGAACCATAACGTGCCTTTTCCTGCTGTCAAGATAATTAATCACTAATATTGCAGGATATACTTAATAAAGCGTTAATACCAGTGTTTTGTAGATTTAAACTGGCGTTAATTTACGCTAGAATCCCTAGGTTGACTGAATTTTTTGGAGTAATACACAGTGGATTTACAAACCGCTCTAGCAGAGATTAAACGCGGTGCAGAAGAAATATTAATTGAAGACGAATTAGTTGAAAAGCTGAAGTCTGGTAAAAAGCTAAAGATCAAAGCGGGTTTTGATCCAACCGCACCTGACTTACACTTAGGCCACACAGTGTTAATTAATAAAATGAAAACCTTCCAAGACTTAGGTCATGAAGTCATTTTCTTAATTGGTGATTTCACTGGCATGATAGGTGACCCTACGGGAAAAAATGTAACTCGTAAACCGCTTACCCGTGATGATGTACTAGCGAATGCTGAAACATATAAAGAACAAGTATTTAAGATTTTAGACCCTGCTAAAACAACTGTTGCGTTTAACTCTACTTGGATGGAAAACCTAGGCGCGGCAGGTATGATCAAATTAGCAGCACGGCAAACGGTTGCTCGTATGCTGGAACGCGATGATTTTAAAAAGCGTTATGCAGGCGGACAATCTATTGCCATTCACGAGTTTCTGTATCCTTTAGTACAAGGTTGGGATTCAGTGGCACTTGAAGCGGATGTTGAGCTTGGTGGTACGGATCAACGCTTTAACTTGCTAATGGGTCGTGAGCTGCAAAAAGACGAAGGACAAAAACCGCAAACTGTATTAATGATGCCTCTATTAGAAGGCACCGACGGTGTGCAAAAAATGTCTAAGTCATTAGGTAACTACATTGGTATTACAGATGCGCCGAACGATATGTTTGGTAAAATTATGTCTATCAGTGATGAGCTGATGTGGCGTTATTATGATTTGTTAAGCAGCTTATCAATTGAGGAAATTGCCGCACTAAAAGAGAACGTTGCGCAAGGCACCAACCCGCGCGATATTAAAATTGATTTAGCAAAAGAAATGATTGCTCGTTTTCATAGTAATGAAGCGGCAACAGAAGCGCATGAAGACTTTATTAAACGTTTCCAAAAAAATGCGTTACCAGATGATATCCCTGATATGACTGTAACCATAGATGAAGATACGGTATTTATCACGAACTTACTTAAAGAAGCTGGTTTAGTGGCAAGTACTTCAGAAGCGATGCGAATGATCAAACAAGGTGCGGTGAAAATCAATGGCGAAGAAAAAGTCACTGATACTAAGCTAGAAATTGCAAAAGGCACGACGGCAATTTATCAAGTTGGTAAACGTAAATTCGCAAACATTACCTGTGCTTAATGAATAAAGAATGAAAATTCAGTTAGATATTTAAGTAATAAAAACCAGCTTCGGCTGGTTTTTTTCTCTCTGTGTTCTATACAATTGTTTTAACTATCTCTGCCCCAAGTATTATCAGTAGCCAAAAACCACGGGCTTGATTGAGTCGATTGATCAACACCGGAATATCATCTGCTTTTGGTAAGCGTTCGGTGCCGATGCGCATTTTATCAAAACGAACTCCTTGGTATATAGCAGGGCCACCTAGTTGCACGCCAATAGAGGCTGAGCAACAACTGAGCAACCAGCCACTGTTGGTTTGATAAAAGTGTCGGCCATAATGTTTGATATAATGAATGCTCAATTTACTCGCTTTACTAGCTGCAATAGTTAATGCGAGTAGCCGAGTGGGTAGCCACTCAATAATAAACAACAAGCCACTAAGTGACTTTAGAAAAGGGCTATTAGGCAATAAATCTCTGCGCCAAGCTTGATGGATCAAAGTAAGTAAGCGATAAGCAAGGGCAGCCATTGGCCCAAACAGTAAGTAAATAAATATTACGCTAAAATAGTGCCGAGCAACTCTGAGGATCAACGTCTCCATAGCGGCTTTACAAATCCCTGGGCTAGATAGTGTATTAACTTGACGGGCAAGTAGGGGCTTTAATAACTCGCGAGCAGTGGCTTTTTGGTTTTGTTTGAGCAGTCGTGCAATTCGTAGCGTTTTGCTTTCTACTGTGCGCCACTCTAGGCTTAGATAAAGGATTAATCCTGCTAAAAGTTCGGGGTAGTAGGCAAATTCAAGCAGCAGGATCACTAAGGTCATGATCACTAGAATGACTAAAGTGAAACATAGCGAAGAGGATAAATACTGGTAACTTGTGGATTCTGTACTACGATAAACACGTTTGGCTAGTGCGTTAAATACTGCGCCTAAAAATGTGTTTGGGTGATACCAGCTTACTAAAGGCAAAAAGCGCTCAGCAAGGAGCGCTAATATAAATACAATAAAGTCCACATGTTGTTGAACTAAATTGGATAACACCTTATAGCGTTACCGATGTTAGTTTTTCTAGTAATGCCACAACCATTTTAGATGAATTAATAGAAGCAGTTTCTAGGTATTCTTCAAACGACTGTGGTGATTCTTTGCCGGCAATGTCAGACATTGAACGGATCACAACAAAAGGAGTTTCTAAGCTAAAACATACTTGTGCAATTGCAGCACCTTCCATTTCAACGGCAAGCATTGTTGGAAAGTCTGCACGCGCTTTATCAATGCGTACTGGATCACACATAAATGAGTCTCCCGTACAAATTAAGCCAACCATAGTTTTAACATCGCCGATTTGGGCAATGCTTTGCTCAGCTGCGTCAATTAATTTAGGGTGTGCGGCAAACCCAGCTGGCATTTGCGGAACTTGGCCAATTTCATAACCGAATGCGGTTACATCAACATCGTGATGACGTACTTCTGATGAAATAACCACATCACCAACATTTAGTGATGGCTCAAAACCACCTGCAGAGCCTGTGTTGATCACGCAATCAGGTTGAAAGTTATCGATCAATAAGGTGGTGGCGATACTTGAGGCTACTTTGCCAATACCTGATTGCACTAAAGTTACTGTATTACCAGCTAACTCACCAGTGTAGAAAGTGAAACCAGCTTTAGTTAGCACTTGTGGATTTTGCATTGCTGCACGCAAAATTTTAACTTCTGGCTCCATTGCGCCAATAATACCAACATTCATAATTTTAAATTCCTCGAATTGAATGCCATGATTATACTGTAAAAATAAGAGTAGGGTAAAACAAACAAAAAATGCGAGCGTATAAAGCTCGCATTTTATCGTTTAAGGCAGCTTATATTTCAGCTAAAGCAGTTGAATGTGCTTTGGCTTGAGAAGGAGAGAGTACCGCAGGCTTAGTAACTCGATTACGAGTAGGGCGTAAACTTGTCGTCGCTGGTTTACCAAGCTTAAACATAATTGCTTCGCGTACTTCACTCGGGCGATAGCCAGATTTTACTTTCATGCGAATATGTGGGATCCCAGCGGCTTCTAGTGCGCCGTTAACAAACCAATCGCGTTGTGCTTTATGGCCATCTTTGTTGGCGTTATTAACTAAATCAACGGCCGCAACAATGGTCATTTTTTCTTTGTCGATTAATACATAGTCAAGCTGTTTGTTTTTTGCTTTAGCGATTGCTGCACGTTTAGCTTTAGGTGACAAACCTTTCTTACAATCAATGATATCGATTAATTTCACGCGGCTAACAATTTTGAATTGGTCGCCTACAGCGCGCTCTAAAAGATTAAGGAAAGAACTTTCAACTTGCGTAAAAACACTGGTTTTACGCGTGAATGGGTAAGGATTTCCGCCATCGTCGGTAAACTTTGACGCAACAACAGATGCCCCAACTACTAATACTAAAATTGATAATAAAGCGAATTCCATACGGTAACTCCACAACAACAAATTGACACTGTAATTCTAATAGCAATTTACGTGCCCAGTTGGTGCAAAGTTACACTTTAATAACCATTAAGTTATGGCTGGTATCCGCCATCAATTCCTTTTACAGCAATCGCTACGGCATCATGGGCGTGAAGTGATTCATAATGGTTTATTTGTAACCAGTAATCAGCGTATTGTGCATCTTCTAATACTGCTTTTATTTTACGAGCAGCATCTTCACAGAACATTAAATTCTGACCATTTAAACGAGCAAACTCTTGCTCATCTTCGCGTTTAACAGCTGCTTGAACTGGCGTTTTAAGCTCACCTTCTAGGGTATCTATCAGGCTTAAAATATCAAACTCAGTGATATTGCTCGCAAGTTTAACTTTTACATTGGCGATAGAGCGCTGTGAATGAGGGGTTGCCACAATGCCGTCAGTACTACCAAGCCAGTTGAGTATATGTTCATGATTTAATGTTTGCCCACTAAATTTTTCAGCAAACGCTTGTTGAATAAGCTGACGTGCTAATGCTGCAGAGCAAGGACATGTTGATGAATAAGTTACATCAAGGCTCAGTTCAAAACTTAGCACACCGCGGTCAATTTTTGCCTCTATTGTTAGCGGGTAGCTTTTCCAGCCAGCCTTGCCGCTTAACAGTGATTTTCTGCGCAGTGGTAATTCAAATTTGAATTCAATTTTAGCTTGATCGGATAGCCCTTCATGACTGGAGATAAAGGTATCTAGCGCTTGGGCAATCGTCAGCGGGTTAACCTGTTGCTCAGTGGATAAAGTATCGAGTGCTAAAAATAACCGTGACATATGGATGCCTTTGGCGTCTTCTTTATGTAAGTTAACAAAAGCGCGGGCTTTAGCATTGACATGAATTGCTGCAAGATCACGAGACTCGAATATAAAAGGCAGTTCAATATCAGCCATACCAACCCAGTCTAATTTACCTGATTGTAAGGCGGGAGCCGTATCTGCTATATCGGGCATGTTGCTTTGCATGAAAAATCTCGTAATTGACAATTGTAAAGCGCGGTATTTTACACGAAAAAATCTAAAAATACGTGGTAGATGAAAATTTTCTGTTTTCGTCGCGGAAGATGAAAATAGTTAATACAAAAATGCTAAAATCATAGCAATAGTAATTTTTTATGTGTAGCTGTGTAATCAGCTGACTTTTATATACACAAACGTATAGTTAAGAGACAGATTTATATGATCGATTCCTCTTTGAGCCCATGGGCTCGAATACTTTCCAGTTTAATTACTCGATTTGGTGAATTCAAAACCGCAACTATTTGTTATGCATTACTATTAGTGCTCGCATTAATACTATCGTGTATGTTTTATTATGTTGCGGTGGGCACAGTAACGCTTGTCGATGTGCTTGCCGTGATGTTTTTTACTGCGGTTGTGTCTCCTATTATTATCAGCGTCCTGATCAACTCTATTCGTCAGTTAGATGCCTCATATGCCTATTTAGATAGTGCCACTAAACAAGAAAAGCTATTAAACCAAACATTAAAAGATAATATTAATCGGCTAAATGTTGAGATAGACGAGCGTAAAATGGCTTTTCATGCCAAGCATCGTGCAATTGAAGAGCTTAGACGAGAAATTGTTGAACGTAAAAAAACGCAACAAGAACTTGCACAACAGGGCATGTTATTGCGATCTATAGTCGATTCCTCACCTGACTTATTTTATTACCGGGACAACAATGGCGTGTTTGCAGGCTGTAATAAAATGTTTGAGGAAGTTATTGGGAAATCGAGTGAGGAATTAATCGGTAAAACGGCAGAGGAAATTTACCCAACGCAATATTTACCGGAAGTACTCATTACAGATAATAAAGTTGAAAAAACCCACGCAGCATTAACCCTCGATGTTGAATACCCTGTTGGCAATGAAAAGCGTTGGTTTGAAATGCGAAAACTACCGTTTATTAATGATGATGGTGAGTACATTGGTTTGCTTGCGTTTGGCCGTGATATCACCAGTCGTAAAGAAGCTGCGCAGGCACTTGAAACTGCGTATAAAGATAAAGGGAAATTTATTGCCACTTTGAGCCATGAATTACGTACACCACTTAACGGAATTGTAGGTTTAACCCGAATGCTGCTTGATACCGACTTAGATAAGCAACAACGAAGCTGGTGTAATACGGTCTTTTCAAGCGCTGAAACGTTAGGCAATATTTTTAACGATATTATTGATCTAGATAAAATTGACCGCGAACAGCTTGATATCGTGACTGATTCTATCAATGTATCTGACTTTATAAATGATGTTGTTAACTTTGCAGGGCTAATAGCAGAGCAAAAAGGCCTAGAGTTTGAAATTAAACGCAAGGGTATGTTGGATATTTACGCACAGTTAGATCCAACACGCTTACGACAAGTTGTTTGGAACTTAATTAACAATGCCGTCAAATTTACCCAACAAGGTAAGGTGGAATTAGCGTGTAACCGAGAGAACCGAGCAGATGGTGCGTGGTTGGTAATGAAAGTCACCGACACCGGCCAAGGCATTCCACAAGAACAATTACATCGTATTTTTGATATGTACTATAAAGCCCCCGACTTAAATGGCACAAATGCAATTGGATCGGGTATTGGTTTAGCCGTAACTAAAGCGCTGGTAACTGCCATGAAAGGGCAGTTACATGTTAGCAGTACAGAAGGTGAGGGTAGCTGTTTTGTAGTAGAAATACCGTTGACTCTATGTATTGCGCCAGCTGAGCATAGTTATGTTGGCCGTAGTTTAAATATTCTTTTGGTTGAAGATGTGCCACTTAATGCTGAAATCGCCACTAACTTACTTGAACAGCGTGGCCACGAAGTGATCTGGGCTGAAACAGGTGAAGATGCGCTGTCGTTCGTTGAAACAGAAGATGATCTCGATCTTGTATTACTTGATATGCAACTTCCAGATATTAACGGTGATGAAGTTGCACGCCAGATCCGTGCCGATAGTCATTTTGATAAGTTACCTATTGTTGCGCTGACGGCCAATGTTCGCAGTGCTGAAGAAGAGCTGCAAGGGATCTCAATTCAAGGTGCTTTAGCTAAGCCGATCAATACCACTAAGCTTGATAAAATGTTGGCGGAACTATTTGATATAAAACAGCAACACCAATGCGCTGAGACGCGTTTGACAGTGAGTAAAGAAGCCAGTGTAAATATCAATGTTGAGTTATTGGATGTTGAGACCATTGAAGACTTTGTTAACTCAATGGGTATTGTGATCTTTAAACGTAGCAGTAGTTTATTTGAAAAATTGAATCCGCAATACCAGCAAGAATTAGCTGCATCATTAGCTGATGGAGATCGTGAAGAATATAAATCCGTAGCACATAAACTCAAAGGCGCAGCTGGCTCTGTTGGTCTAAATGATGTGCAATTGCATGCTAAGAAAATGGAACACGGTGCGATTGAGGAAAGTGATGAAGAATTAAAAGATTGGCTAACTATATTGGCAGATAAAATAAATGAAGGGCAGCAGGCCCTTCATTTATTCTTACAGCAATTAGAACGTTAATGCTGCAGGTATTTGCTAAAAAAGATATTAACTATCAATTTTGCCAATGAAACGATAACCTTCACCATGGATGGTGCTGATCAGCTCAGATGTGCTGTTATCACTTTCAAAATGTTTACGAATACGACGGATCGTTACGTCAACAGTACGGTCATTTGCACGAAGTTCACGACCAGTCATATGCTTGATCAGTTGCTCGCGGCTAAAAATACGGCCTGGAGAGTCAAGCATTAAACGTAGTGCTCTGTATTCACCTTTAGGTAAACGCTTAGCGTCACCATTTGGCGATGTTAAACAGCGGCTATTTTCGTCAAGTTCCCAGCCATTGAAGGTGATCACACCATTTGTTTCAAGGCTTGATTCTTCACCGCCAAGAGCAGTACGAGAAAGCAAGTTACGAGCACGAATAGTTAGTTCACGAGGATTGAACGGCTTAGTAATATAGTCGTCCGCACCAATTTCTAGGCCTAATATACGGTCTACATCATTATCACGACCGGTTAGGAAAATAAGTCCAACGTTACGCTTTTGACGTAATTCACGCGCTAAAATTAGCCCGTTTTTGCCTGGCAGGTTGATGTCCATAACTACAAGGTTCACATCATCATTATTTGTAAGCTTGTCATGCATGTCATCGCCATCAATGGCTTCAATAACTTTGTAACCTTCAGCTTCAAATAAACTAACGAGGTTTAGTCGAGTTACGTCTTCATCCTCTACAATCAGAATGACTGGCGTTTGCATTATTAATTAACCTTTTTCGGAATATTTTATTTACAATTAATTCGGTATTGTATTATAAAACCGAATACTAGTGATTATAGGAGTATATCCAATTGTTAACAAGTAAAATCAATTCGGATGAAATTTAGAAACAGCTAATAACCGAGATTGCACTTTAAAACTACTGCGCAACAACTGCTGTTTATTGATATACAGTCGGATTTTATTCCCTTCTTGGATCAAAGAAATAACGCCACCTTTTTCTAAAAAATTAATACTCTCACCAACTGTTAAGGTATTTAATGAAATGGTATCGATCCAAAGTGGAATTATATCATCTTCCATTGTTTCATCAATGTATGTGATATCACAAACACGAGAAAGTTCAGAAATTTGCTGATTTTTATCAATTAAGACAGTTTCAATCGGTCTATTGTTAATTTTCAGGCTAGAATTACTCTTTAATAACTCGCCAACCCCCTTTTTAATGTTGTAAAAACAAAAAGTCACCGGCCGATTATTGCTAATTTGGGGGAACTCTACAAATTTTGCAATCTGAAATAAAAAGGCGGACTTAACTTGCTCTGGTGATTTAGCCAGTACAAAGCATGGAAAAGCGATTATCAAAGCCAGGAGTAAACCGCTTAGTTTCATATTCGACTTGCCTCGGTTAATGGCAAGGTGATAATAAAACGGGTTCCAGTTGAATTTTGGTCATCAAAATAAACACTCCCGCCTAAGGCTTGAGTGACTAAATTGTAAACTAAATGCATACCTAAGCCACTACCGCCTTCGCCACGCTTTGTTGTAACAAAGGGGTCAAAAATACGTTTTTTAATACTCTTATCAACGCCAACACCATTATCAAAGTAGTTAATGGTCAGGCTGCTTTCGTTTCGCTCAACTGTAATTTCGATTTCATTGTTTTGATTATCTCGAAAGCCATGGATGATAGAGTTGCTTAATAATTGTTGCAGTACTTGCTGCAGTGGCCCAGCTTTGGTTTCAAACATTAGTTGCGATGAACAATGAATAACAATGTTAGGGTTTTTTACGAGTAATTCTGTACGCATTGAAACGATTACATTGCTGAGCAAATCATGCATATTAATCAGCGAACTTAGTTCCCCGTCTTGATTCACAGCGACTTTTTTAAAGCTGGAAACCAGCTCAGCCGCACGATTTAAATTTCGATAGATAAGATCTAAGTTTTCTATGCCATTATCAATAAAACGTTTTAGCTGGCTTGAGGTTAACGTTTTTTGATCAAACCCTTGGCTTATTTCTGCCAGCTTATCACGTAGTAAAGTGGAGCCGGTGATCCCCAAACCTATGGGCGTATTCACCTCATGGGCAACACCGGCAACCATTTGTCCTAGAGAGGCCATTTTTTCGCTTTCAACAATTTGATTTTGATATTGATGCATTCGCTCTAGCGTTGTTAGTAGCTCTTGGTTAGCTTCTCTGAGCGCGATGGTACGTTGATTTACTTTCTCTTCTAAACTTTGGTTTAATTGCTTAATTTCTTGTTTATCATTTTTATGCCGCTCGATTTGGTTTTGAGTGCGAGTCAGCATGATATTTAAACTATTGGAAAGGGTATTTATTTCGGAAATATTTGTTTTTTTGGCTCTGGCGTCATAATTATGATTTTTTGAGACATCCTGCAGTAAGGTGCTTAACTGGTCTATTGGGTCGGCAATACGTTTTTGAATGCGCTTTGCAACAAAATAGACCAACACTAAAACGAATAATGTTAAAAGAATATCGATAAGGATTTTTTTATTAATATAGGCATTGAGACGTTCTAGTCCACCACGAATATAGACGTAGCCTTTAATATTGCCCTCGTAGTTGATCGGTTTGATCAACTCTACATAATCTTCGGTGATCTTTGGTTGCTGCAGCTGTTCAATGTTATCTACACGCAGCGGCACAGGTGGGGTTTTCTTGGCATTGAAACTGGTAAAAAATACAGGTTTGTTTGAAATATCATCGATCGCATAAATGTGTATGTTTTTAACGAGTGGAATGCTTTCAAAAGATTTAAGTCGTTGCTCTTCGGTTTTTCTATCATCAAACAATACTGTAACTTGCGCATTAAATGCGATAATTTCAGCTAAAATATTGAGTTTGTTTATTATTAAAAGTTTTTGTTCTTTTACATCAAGGTAAGTAGATATTGAAATTGATAATGATAAAGACAAGGCTGTAACAAGCATCACTGCGCTGATCAGAGCTTTACGAATACTTGTTTGCGACGTTGATTTAGGCATTATTATGATGAAAGCCGAATATATAATTGGGATAGAATTACCATAAGTCTAGCAAAGACCTATCAAAGTAACTAAAAAATATCCTAAGTTTGTTGTAAAGCTACCTATTTTTATTTTCAGCAGCTTTTTGAGCGCGTTGCGGTATTGAGCTTTCGGCTTAATTAGCTGCTATATACTGCAAACTTATTGGTTTTATGCACCGTTTGATACTCACCAAATTGGCTTTCTAAAATAGGTGGATATTTTAAGAAACTGTTTGCAACAATTGTTAATTTACCTTGTTTAGTCAAATGCTGTTTCGCGCCACTTAAGAATTGTTCTGCTACGGTATAATCAGTCGCAATACCGGTATGAAACGGCGGGTTTGAAATAATTAGTTCGAACTTTCCGCTTACCTTAGCTAAACCATCACTTAATAAAGCTTTGCCGCTGATATTATTAAGCTTTAGTGTTTGCTCCGTTGCATAAGCGGCAAGGGCGCTGACATCTGTACAAGTAAAATTCAATGCTGGATTTTTCAAACCCAAAAAAGTGGCAATAAGACCTGCGCCACAACCAAAATCGAGTACATTCCCTGACTTAATAGTTGGTGCATTCTCAAGCAATATTTTAGTGCCACCATCAAGTTCGCCGTGGTTGAACACGCCAGGAATGCTAATCGCATTAAAACTCAAGCCAGCAACATCAACATTGAATTGTTTGTGGTAACGAGTGATTGCAAATTCAGCTAATGTAGTTATTTCTGTAAATAGATACAAAGCACAATGGCGAGCACTGTCAATTTTATTACTGTATTCACAGTAACTGCTAAATTGCTTTTCAATTGATTTTACACCACTTTTATTTTCACCAACCACCAATAGTTCGGCTTCAGGGTTAATAACTGCACGGATATTATCCAGCGTCATCAGTGCTTCTGGTTTGGCTTTAGGGTAATAATAAATAACTAAATCAAAATTGTGTGCCGCTATTTCATGGCTTACGCAAACATCAATACCTTTGATGCTTTTTGCAAACTCGCCATTTGCATGGTTGTAGCTAAAAGCACTAATCCTACTGTTAGGGTTTAGCTGTTGAAGCTGTGACAAAAAACCATCTTGGACAAAATTAACCACTAAAATAGAGTCTGCCTTGAGGTTTTCGCTATTACGAAGTAATAATGAACTAGGGTTGGTTAATGCGCTCATAAATGGCTTTGCCTTTGATTAAGTATGTTATTAACTAATGCGTTCAAACATTAGGTCCCAAACACCGTGACCTAAACGGTGGCCACGTTGTTCAAATTTCGTCAATGGGCGCAAATCTGGGCGTGGTACATAGTCGTTTGTCTGTGATTGGTTTGTAAAGTGCTCAGCTGCTTGCATGACTTCAAGCATGTGTTCAGCGTAATTTTCCCAATCAGTAGCCATATGAAAAACACCGCCAATTTTTAATTTACTACGGAGGCTTTCAACAAATGCTGGTTGCACTATACGGCGTTTATGATGACGCTTTTTATGCCATGGATCAGGGAAGAACAACTGCACTGTGGTAATGCTACCTTCAGCAATGCAATCAGCAAATACTTCAACCGCATCATGTTCAAAAATACGTAAGTTACTAATTCCTGCTTCATCGGCATCCATTAAACAAGCGCCAACACCTGGGCGGTGAACTTCAATACCGATAAAATTAAGGTGTGGTGCGTTTTTAGCCATCTCGACTAATGATTTACCCATACCAAAACCAATTTCTAAAACAACGTCGTTGTCATTACCAAATACTTGCGCTAAATCAAGCATGCCATTTTTGTGCTCAAGACCCATTGTTGGCCAGCACTTTTCAATTGCAGCAGCTTGTCCTTTGGTTAAACGACCTTCGCGTTTTACAAAGCTGCGAATTGTACGAATATATTTACCTTCTTGCTTTGCTTGCTCAAGGTTATCGTTACTTGAATCACTCATATATTTTGGCCTGATGAAAACAACATGTCATAAAATGGTGGCGTATTATCCCTGACCACGGGCTTGATCACAAGGTTTTATCCTTTGTGTATGTTCAGAACTTGATATTTTAACTCACTGCAATAGACTGCTTGCCATCAAGGGTCGAGTTATAAAAGTAATTATTTTGAAGTTAAACAACAGTGACGCAAACTGGTTTTCAGGGCAGGTTGTCGATTGGTATCACTTACATGGCCGTAAAACCTTGCCATGGCAGCTGAATAAAACGCCTTATAAAGTATGGGTGTCTGAGGTTATGTTACAGCAAACTCAAGTTGTAACAGTTATTCCTTATTTTGAAAAATTTATGGCAAGCTTTCCCGATATTATTGCTTTAGCGGATGCAGATGAAGATGTGGTATTACATCACTGGACTGGTTTAGGTTATTACGCCCGAGCTCGAAATCTGCATAAAACGGCTAAAATAATTCGTGATCAATATCAGGGAAAGTTTCCCACAACGTTAGATGAAGTTGTCGCGCTGCCAGGAATAGGGCGTTCCACCGCTGGAGCGGTGTTATCGTTATCACTTGGTCAACATCATCCTATTTTAGATGGTAATGTAAAACGTGTGCTTGCTCGCTACTTTATGGTCGAAGGTTGGTATGGTGTTAAAAAAGTTGAGAACCAATTATGGCAGTTAACAGAGCAGCTTACACCTAAAGAAAGTGTGATTGAGTTTAACCAAGCTATGATGGATTTAGGCGCAAGCCTTTGCTCACGTAGCAAGTTCGAATGTGAGCTTTGCCCATTGAGTACACGTTGCAGGGCATTTAATGAGGGAGTGGTTAAGCAGTTTCCGCACTCTAAACCTAAAAAAATCGTACCTAAAAAAGAGTGTTATCAACTGATTATTCAATGCGATGACCAAGTGTTAATGGAAAAAAGGCCAAACTCAGGGATTTGGGGCGGGTTATTTAGCTTTTTTGAATTTACACAAAAAAGCCAACTTGATGCTTTTTTGGTACAGCAGGGGCTTGGATTAAATACCACCGAAATAACACCATTTACCCATGTGTTTTCACACTTTGAGCTAACTATTAACCCTCATGTGTTAAATATGAGTAAAATCCCCGATGTAGTTAATGAGCGGCAGTTAGTTTGGTACCCGTTAGATCAGTCAATTGAAGTCGGTTTAGCTGCACCGACTAAAAAGCTGGTTAAACAAATTAGCACAATGGTTTACACTAGCTAATATCTTTCGTTTTAATACAGCATAAGAGATCAATTATGTCACGTACAGTATTTTGTCAAAAGTTACAAAAAGAAGCCGAAGGCCTTGGTTATCAACTATACCCTGGTGAACTTGGTGAAAAGATTTTTAATAATATTTCTAAGGAAGCATGGAGCCAGTGGCAACATAAACAAACTATGTTGATCAATGAAAAGCATTTGAACATGATGGATCCAGAGCACCGCACGTTTCTAGAAGAGCAAATGGTTGGCTTTTTATTCGAAGGCCAAGAGGTGGAGATCGAAGGTTATCGCCCACCAGAGAAATAATTTATAGTTAAAAAGGGCTACTGAAGCCCTTTTTTAATGCTTGCTATTAAATCAGGTCATCTTGCTCTTGGGCGTTACGTACTTGCTCTTTTAAATATTGCGCAACTCGAGAGTATTCAATTTCTAAATTATCACGCAATTCAATTAATTGATCACTGGTTAAGTCTTGCTCTTTACAATGGCTCTCAAAGTCACTGGCGAGCTCGGCAACTTTGTCAGCACCAATGGTTTTCGATATTGATTTTAACTGATGGCAAGCTGAGATAATTATTTCATAATCAGCAGTCATCACACCAGTATTAATTTCTTTAGCTAAAATGTGACTTTGCTCTAAGTACATTTTAAAGAAGCGTAATTGTTTTGCTTCATCATTGTTAATGTATTTGGCAAGCATCTCTAGGTTAATCGGTGCTGTAGGCTTATTTTGTGTTGCTACGACAGGTCCTTGCTTGCTTACATTACTCCAGTTGTTAAGGGTTGCTTCTAGTGTATTTAATTCAACCGGTTTAGTAATAAAGTCATTAATTCCCACGTTTAAACAGCGTTCTTTTTCACCTTTAAGGGCATTTGCTGTTACAGCGATAATATAAGGTTGAGCATTTATATCTTCTAGCTGAGCGGCTTCATCACGGATTTTTTCGACCATGTCATAGCCTGACATTTTAGGCATGTGTAAATCAGTTAAAATTAATGGGTAATGGCCGCTTTGCCACATTTTTAAGCCTTCTTCACCATTTTCAGCAACCTCTACGCCAAACCCGAGTAAATGTAATTGGTCAGTGAGTACTTGCTGATTTAAAATATTGTCTTCAACAAGTAGTACGAGCTTGTTTTCATCGCGAGCTTGTTCAATATTTAAATAGTTATTAAGGGTTTTAACTGGTTTAACTTCTCTAGGTGTGTGAAGGCCAGCAGCAACCAACAGGGACATCATAAAGTTTGATTTACACAGTGGTGCGGCATTTAGGTAAAAAATGTTTTTATGGTTAATAGCTGTTTCGTCTAACTTACTAAGTACCACAACTTGCTGGTTATTATCTTCAAGCGTATACAATAATCGGCGTAGCAAAGAGTTGGTCTTATCCATAGTATCAACACCATCAAGCACCCAAATAATACCGTGAGTGTCTTGATGCTGTTCAATTTCTTCTACCGTTTGTGCTGTAATTGTTCTAGCACCCATAAATGATAAGTAACGATTTAAAGTTTGCTTTCTGGTTGGGTGCTCAGTAACAAGTACAACTCGGTGATCTTTTAATGTGTTTTTATGAGCATATTTAATTTTGTTTTCTGTACTAAATGGCAGCTCTACAACAAAATCACTACCAATCCCGATGTTGCTAGTAACACTGATTGAGCCGAGCATTAGCTCGGTCAAACTTTTACAAATAGATAAGCCTAAACCAGTACCACCGTATTCACGGGTGATAGAGCCTTCAGCTTGAATAAATGGATTAAATATTTCCCGAAGCTGAGTTTGACTCATGCCTTTACCATTATCACTTACTGTAAAACGTAAGGTGAAGTGATCTGTGGTATTTTGTGCTACTTCTACCGAAATGCGCACATAGCCTACGCGGTCATCATTGCTGCTGGTAAACTTAATTGCATTACTGCATAAGTTATAAAGTACTTGGCGGACACGTACCGTATCACCGATTAAATTAACTGGTATATCGGGAGCGATAGCGAGGTCTAATTCTAATTGACGCTTTTTAGCCACAGATGATAATACTCTAGCAACTTCCTCGATTGTATCTGACACTGAAAATGGCGTTGGATCGATGTTGAGTTTACCGGCTTCAATTTTTGAAAAGTCTAAAATATCATCCAAAATCCCCAATAAAGAAAAGGCCGATTCACGAATAATCGTAGTTAAGCGATGTTGCGCGCCATTTAGTTCGGTTTGCCTTAATAAATCAATTGTGCCGATAACACCGTTCATTGGCGTACGTATTTCATGGCTCATAGTTGCTAAGAATGTGGTTTTTGCTTCGCTGGCTTGTTCAGCTCTTTGGCTTGCATTTTCAAGTGCTAAGGTACGGTTTTGTACTTCCGTTTCAAGGCTACTTTGTAGATTCTGTAAATCTCGTTGAGCGATATCATTATTACTAATTGCGTTTTGTACTTGTAATAATAGCTGATTGATATTTTTTGCCACAATATCAAGGCCAATATCTAGTTGCTCATCGACTTTGGTGTTGTAGCTGTTAGATTTTGTAATGCTTTCTAATTCATGGGCAAGCATGTCACTGCTTTTGCGGATCCGATTATTGAGGTAAGCATTAAAAAACAGTGCCAGTAAAAATAAGCTGACAACAGCAAATCCAGCAATAGCCATTGAGAATACTGAAGAGTGTTGGGGCAACACGGCTGATGAATTGGATTTTTGTTTAATAATCAATTCACCAACGGGTTGATCATTTAAGTTTAGTTGATGGTGAATAATACCTTGTTCAACTGAGTGTTGGTTTAGTTTCACAGCTGCAATTACTGACTCATTACTGGCGAAAACTAATTGTGCTTGTGTTGTTGGAGTATATCTATATAAGTAATAATCAAACTCAGCATTCAGTGCGACACTTAAATCGAGTAGTTTGTTTGCATTATCTTGCCCTGGGCGAGTTAATGCGTTTACTAAAGGTGTATCTAGTTGCTCGGCTAACTGCAGTAAGCTTACGGAGTTTTGCTCTGCGTTAGCATTTTGTGTGGGGTAAAAGGAGTACGCAACTACAGCGAGTGCGGTTACTGCTAGGTTTATAATTATAAAAAGAGGCAACAGGCCTTTTACAGGAGAAGAAAATTTACTCTGCATTTATTATCCAACTTGTCTATTATCAACCGCAATCTAAACAGTCGCTTCTGTACTTGAAATCAATCCTATCATTTACCAGAAATAATTCACTACGTTTTTAGTGCCTAGATAAACAAAGCATCATTGAAATACCTATGTAGTGCCCAAAATAAAAAGTTATTGCTGCAAAAAACAGCGTACTTTATATTTATTAATCGCTTTGTTTGAAAACTGTGCAAACAGTTATAAAGAATAAAAAAAAGTTGACTTGAAAGGGCAAAACCAGTTTAATACGCCGCACGCCCAGATAGCTCAGTCGGTAGAGCAGAGGATTGAAAATCCTCGTGTCCGTGGTTCGATTCCGCGTCTGGGCACCATTGTTTTAGTAATAGTGTTTAAATTAAATGATTAAAACATTATTACACGTGCCTTAGCACACAGTTTAGTGTGCCGACTTAGCTCAGCTGGTAGAGCAACTGACTTGTAATCAGTAGGTCAACCGTTCGACTCGGTTAGTCGGCACCATTTATTTTAGATAATTTGAAAAAGAGCACTGACTCGTAATCAGTAATTCATTCAGGTTATCCGTTCGACTCGGTTAGTCGGCCCATTTATTTTAGATAATTTGAAAAAGAGCACTGACTCGTAATCAGTAATTCATTCAGGTTATCCGCTCGACTTGGTTAGTCGGCACCATTTATTTAGATTTGCTGTTAAACTCACGGTGAATCAGCACAGTTAATGTGCCTCGATAGCTCAGTCGGTAGAGCAGAGGATTGAAAATCCTCGTGTCCGTGGTTCGATTCCGCGTCGAGGCACCATTTATTTAAGTTTATCAATCTTCAAAATTGATACGTGCCTTAGCACACAGTTTAGTGTGCCGACTTAGCTCAGCTGGTAGAGCAACTGACTTGTAATCAGTAGGTCAACCGTTCGACTCGGTTAGTCGGCACCATTTATTTTAGATAATTTGAAAAGAGCAACTGACTTGTAATCAGTAATTCATTCAGGTTATCCGTTCGACTCGGTTAGTCGGCACTATTTATTTAGATAATTTGAAAAGAGCAACTGACTTGTAATCAGTAATTCATTCAGGTTATCCGTTCGACTCGGTTAGTCGGCACCATTTATTTAGATTTACTGTTAAACTCACGGTGAATCAGCACAGTTAATGTGCCTCGATAGCTCAGTCGGTAGAGCAGAGGATTGAAAATCCTCGTGTCCGTGGTTCGATTCCGCGTCGAGGCACCATTTATTGTTAGATACTTAGGTGTATGCGTCATCGAACTACGTTCGGTTACAAAATACATCCATGTATTTTGCCCTGCGGGCCATCCTTCGGATGTTAAAAATTGTTCCTGACAATTTTTTCCGCGTCGAGGCACCATTTATATTAAAGCCCTGCATGAAAATGCGGGGCTTTTTTGTTTTTTCACTAAGGTAGTTAACAGTAAAAAAACAGCCTCACCTGTTGCTTCAGATTTACAGTTATTTTCTAATCTTGAAAAACCCGAAACCCGAAACCCGAAACCCGAAACCCGAAACCCGAAACCCGAAACCCGAAACCCGAAACCCGAAATTTTAACCTTTTATCTTACTAATCCAGCACTTTAACGCATTGTATGCTAAGAGTTTGTAATGTTATGTAAAGTCAGTTGAGCTATTAAGGCTTGAGTGATTGAATTACACTCAGTAAAAGATGTATTCAGGGTAAAACATGAACGGGCAATTAAAGCCGAGTATTGTTGCATTATCTATGTTGTTTATTGGCGCATGCACAACCTCACCAACTCAACAAGAGCGGGTGCAACAGCTCGAAACACTGCCAAGTAACTGGCAGCAAAATTCTAGTAAAGAGATCGTTGCGGTTGTTGCTGATAATTGGTTGCAGCAACTAGAAAACCCACAAGTATTTGCACTTGTGGAGCAAGCGCTTAAATATAATCAAGCGCTATTGCAAGCAGGTTTTGATGTGGCAATAAAGCAACAGCAGCTACTAGCAACGGGTGCTGCGCTTTGGCCAAGCTTAGACTTATCTGCACGTACAAGCCGCAGTAAAGATAACCGCCCTGTTAGTTATAACAACGCAAGTTCAGCGGATATTGGATTGAGTTATGAAGTTGACTTATGGGGCAAGCTTTCAGCAGCAGAGCGACAAGCAAACTTAGAATACTTGGCAGAGAAGGCAAGCTTTGAGCAAGCTCGTCAACAGCTTGTTGCTGATGTAGTAAGTGGTTGGTTCAATGTGATCACCGCTCAACAATTATTAGAACTCTATAAACAAAGAGAAAAAATTGCAGAGCAAAATCTTTCGATTATTGAGTCGGGTTATCGCCAAGGGCTTAATGAAGCGTTGGATGTGTATTTGACTCGTAATGAACTCAACACTGAACGCTCTAATATTGCCGAGCAGCAAGCAACCTTAACAGAATCAATTCGTGTACTCGAGCGTTTAACTGGTGAATACCCGAAAGGGGCATTGAGCGTTGATGCTGATTTACCTTTACTCGATAACCCCATTCCTATCGGCCTGCCATCGGAGCTGATCACTCGTAAACCAAGTTTAATGGCAAGTTGGTATCAATTATTAAGCACGGATGCTGGTTTAGCTTATGCTCACAAACAACGATTTCCTAGCTTAAATCTGACTGCGTCATTAGGTGATAGCACTGATAGGGTTAGCGATTTATTTTCGCCTTCAAGTTTAGCGTGGTCGCTAGTGGGCAGCATTGCTATGCCAATATTTGATGGCGGTCGCTTAGCTGCTAATGAAGAGCAGGCGCGTTTGACAGTGAAACGTCAAGAGCAAGTTTATCTTGAGTCATTATACGATGCGTTTAGTGATGTGGAAAATGCGATTACCCAAGAGCAGTCACTGCAGCAACGATACGAGAAAACCCTCGAAGCACAAACCAATGCTATTACAGCAGAGCAGCTCTCGTTTGAACAGTATCAAAGTGGTTTAGTTGATTACACAACCGTATTAGATGCGCAAGATCGTTCCTTTACTGCGCAAAACTCAGTGATCAATATCAAAAACCAATTAATCCTAAATAGAATAAAGCTACATATTGCCCTTGGTGGCGATTTTTCCGAGCCTAACCAAGAGTCAGAAGAGCAATAATTATGAACAGCAAACTTCGTAAATTTCTAATTCCAACTATTATAATTGCAGTTACTGCGACGTTGATTGTCGTTATTAAAGGTAACCCACCTGAAACCAGACGTTTTGGCTCTGCTCCTAAAGCAAATGTCACTGTGGCTGTTTCTCCACTAGAAGCTAAGCCGTATCAAATAATGATCAATAGCTTTGGCACTGTAAAACCGCGAACACAAAGTATGTTAGTGTCGCAAGCATCTGGGCAAATCATTAAAATTAGTGACCGATTTCGTGAAGGTGGCTTTTTTGATAAAGGTGAAGTGCTACTTGAATTAGATGATAGAGATCATCGTGCCGAGGTCAAATCTGCACAAGCTAATTTACTAAGTGCGCAACAAGCTTTGTTAGAAGAAGAAGCGCGTGGCAATCAAGCACAGACGGACTGGCAGCGCTTAGGTAATGGCCAACAAGCAAGTTCGTTAGTGCTACGTCAGCCACAATTAGCAGCAGCGCAAGCTGAGGTGTTATCAGCACAAGCGCAACTTGAAAAGGCTGAACTTGATTTAGAACGCACAAAAATTAGCGCTCCTTATGCAGGTAGAGTGTTAAGTCGCAGTGTCGATTTAGGGCAAGTCGTTAATAATAATACAGAGCTTGCATCTATCTATGCTATCGACAGCGTTGAAATTCGTTTGCCGATTAAAAATAAAGACTTACCTTTTGTTGAATTACCGGAACAATTTCGTGATGGGGTGAGTAATGAGCAAGGTTCACCGGTAGTTTTTCGTTCTGATCTGGTTGGCTTGCAACAATGGCAAGGGCAAGTAGTACGTACTGAGGGCGCGATTGATTCATCGGCTCAGCAGCTTTATGTCGTTGGTCAAATCAATGATCCATACAAAGCAACTGCTAATAACCAATACCCAATTAAAATTGGCCAATATATAACGGCGCAAATTAAAGGTGTTGAAGTACAAGATGCTATCGTCATTCCAAACAGTGCTATTTACCAAGGCAGTTATGTGTATATTGCAGAGCAAGGTGTCTTAAAACGTAAAGACATCACCTTAAGATGGCAAAATGCCAATGATGCAATTATTGCATCGGGTCTAAAAGCAGGCGACAACTTAGTTATTACACCGCTTGGTCAAGTGAGCTCAGGTACCCAAGTAAATATTATGGGTGAGCAAGCTTACCAAAGTACGCGTGGTAATAAACAAGGCCGAGGTGAGCGCCCAACTAAAGAGCAACTGGAAGCTATGGCTAAAGAGCAAGGCATTTCAGTTCAAGAGCTAATTAAGCAGCGTCGCGAAGCTCGCGGCCAAGGAGCTAAGCAATGATAGCCTGGTTTACTAAAAACCATGTAGCCGCCAATCTATTGCTTATTAGTATTGTATTGGCTGGGCTATTTAGTTTATCAACCCAAATACCTTTAGAAGTCTTTCCTTCATTTGAAGCGGATCGGATTAGCGTAAGAGTAACTTTGCGCGGTTCCACTCCTGAAGATGTTGAAAAAGGTGTTACTATCCGCATTGAAGAAGCGGTACAAGATTTGGAAGGTATTGAGCAAATCTCTAGCAGCTCTTCTGAAGGCTCCTCGTCAGTGACCATTGAGGTTGAAACAGGCTACGATGCGCGAGACTTATTGGCTGATATAAAAAGCCGAGTTGATGCCATTAATACTTTCCCAGTGGATGCAGAAAAGCCCGTTGTTGCCCTTGACCAACGTATACGCGAAGTAATAGCGGTAACGGTTTCGAGTGAATATGGTGAAAAAGAAACACTCGAGTATGCTGAAAAAGTACGTGATGATTTGCTACGTATTCCGTTAATTACCCAAGTTGAACTAAGCGGGGTGCGTGATTACGAAATTGCTGTTGAAGTAAGCCAAGATATATTACGTCAATATGATTTAAGCTTAGCGCAAATCTCATCTGCGATTTCTCGTTCAAGTACTGATGTCTCTGCGGGTAACTTAAAAACCGAAGGTGGTGAAGTACTTATTCGTTCAAAAGGTCAGGCCTATCGTAAAGATGAGTTTGCTCAAATTGTTGTTAAACAACAAGCTGATGGCACTATTATTCGTTTAGGTGATATTGCCAGTATTACTGATGACTTTGAAGAAACCCCTGTACGCACCCGTTTTAATGGTAAACAAGCTGCATTTATCGATGTTTATCGTATTGGCCCGCAAAGTGCTATTGGTGTGGCTGATGCAGTAAAAGACTACATTAATGAACAGCAAGATAGCCTACCACAAGGCTTTCAGCTCAGTTATTGGGACGATGATTCGCAAATTGTTAAAGGTCGTATTGCCACACTAACAACCAATGCGATTCAAGGTGGTATTTTAGTACTGGCACTACTGACACTATTTTTACGCCCAGCTATTGCGATATGGGTGTTTGTGGGTATTCCTGTATCCTTTATGGGCGCATTTTTAGCGATGCCGTTGTTTGGTATAACGCTCAATATAATGAGCTTATTTGGTTTTATCTTAGTACTGGGTATTGTTGTTGATGATGCGATTGTCACCGGTGAAAATGTCTACACTCACTTAAAAACCGCCGAGTCGGGTGAGCAAGCAGCAATTCGCGGTACGCAAGAAGTTGCAACGCCCGTTACCTTTGGTGTTTTAACAACGGTAGCGGCATTTTTACCGTTAGCATTTATTGAAGGTGGCCGTGGTGCTTTGTTTGCACAAATTCCTGTAGTGGTTATTCCGGTATTACTGTTCTCGTTAATTGAATCTAAATTTGTGCTACCTGCGCATTTAAAATACATCAAATTACGTAACCAAAAATCTGAGCCGTCTAAATTAGAACGACTACAGCAGCGTTTTGCAGATGGTTTTGAAATGGCGATTATGAAGTACTACCAGCCGATCTTGAACTTGGCGCTGAAAAATAAGCTGGCAACGGTAAGCTCGTTTGTTGGCATATTTTTAATAATTTTAACGCTTATATCGAGTGGTTGGACTAAGTTTGTATTTTTCCCGCGGATCCCAAGTGAAACTGTGCGAGCTAATATCACTTTCCCAGCTGGTACACCATTTGAAGTGACTAACAAATACATAGTGCTGATGTCAGATAAAGCTAAAGAGTTACAAGATAAATACCGTGATGAAGACGGCGAGAGTGTAATTCTTAATATCTTGGCAAGTACCGGGGGGCGTGGTGGTGCGTCAAATACAGGTTCAGTGCGTTTTGAAATCACGCCTGCTGAAGAGCGCGACTCAGATATTGGATCGCAGCAGTTATCGAGTGAATGGCGTGATTTAATTGGTGTGATCCCTGGGGTTGAAAGCATGACCTTTAGGGCTGAAATTGGCCGAAGTTCAGATCCAATCAATGTACAACTGTCAGGCAGTACCATTGAAACACTGGAAACCGTCGCTGAGAAAATCAAACTGCGTTTAGCCACTTATCCTACAGTATTTGAAATTGCAGATAGTTTGTCAGATGGTAAAGAAGAGCTGCAAGTTGAGCTGACCGATCAAGGTTTAGCACTTGGCCTAAATCGTACTGATGTATTACAGCAAATTCGTAATTCGTTTTTTGGCTCGCAAGCACAACGTATTCAGCGTGGCCGTGACGATGTCCGTGTGATGGTGAGATTACCATTGGATGAGCGTCGCTCAGTGGCAGATTTAACTGACATTTTAATTGACTTACCTGATGGTGGCACAGTGCCGTTATCCCATGTTGCAAAGTTAGTAACCGGTGAGAGTCCGTCGAGTATTCGTCGCATTGATCGTTACCGAACATTAAATGTCACCGCCGATGTTGAGAAAAACAACACCAATATGACGGTTCTTCAAGCTGACCTTAAAGGGTATTTAGACGAGCTAGTACAGCAATATCCTGGTGTTAATTACACCTTAGAGGGGGAGGCGAAAGAGCAGCGCGAGTCATTTGGCTCACTTGCTTGGGGCTTGTTGTTTGTGTTCTTTATTATTTATGCCTTACTAGCAATTCCGTTTAAGTCATACTTGCAGCCGCTAATTGTCATGAGCGTGATCCCATTTGGTATGATAGGTGCTGTGATGGGGCATTGGATCATGGGGATGGATTTAACCATTATGAGTATGCTTGGCATGCTTGCGCTGGTTGGTGTTGTCGTGAACGACTCTCTGGTATTGGTTGACTATATAAACAAAAAGCGCAGTGAAGGTGGTGATTTACTTGAAGCGGTCAAACGTGCTGGTGCAGCCCGTTTTCGCCCCGTTATGCTAACGAGTTTAACTACCTTCATTGGCTTAATGCCACTGTTGTTTGAAAAAGCCACACAAGCGCAGTTTTTGATCCCGATGGCGGTGAGCCTTGGTTTTGGCATTATCTTCGCAACTTTTATTACCTTGTTATTAGTACCCGTTAATTACTTATTGATGGAGCGAGTACAAGGCTGGTTTAAATAATTAATTATTCCCCACGACTAATTTGGTTGTGGGGAATAGGTTGCAAATTTCTCAAACTATTTTTTCAAGCTGAGGTAAACTAACTACAAAGTAGTTAAATTCAAAGGCTTCAACATGATTGAATACCCAGTTGACCAACTCCCTCAGCTTATTGATGAGCTTCTGCAATGCGATACCACAGAGCGCAAAAACAAACTTTTAGCCGATGCTAAAGAAATTCTCTCAACTGAGCATTTATCATTATTGTTTGAGGCATTGCCAAAAGAGCAGCGTTTAGATATTTGGCAGCTATTAGATGAAGATACCCAACACGAAATATTTATAAATTTAGGCGCAGACAGCTGTCGTTGGTTATTACAGTCTCTTGATGAAGCTGCGGGTTTTAAATTACTTGATGAAGTCAGTGTTGAAGAATTACTCGAGCTTGAAGAGGTTATCCCGGAGCGCTTTGTTGAATATGCTCGCCAACAGCTCGATGAAGTGCAAACTAAGCAATACGAATTAGCGCAGCAATACAATCCAGAACAATTGGGTCACTGGCTTGATTTTGATGCCATTAAAGTATCAGAAAAGCTAACTGTTGCGGGAGCGCGTAAAATATTACAAAAAGGCTTACCGCAATATACTGAAGTGATCTATTTGGTGAGTCGAAAAGGCACCTTAATTGGTCAGGTGTCAGTCAATGCATTATTTAAAGCGAATGATTCGGACACACTACTTAGTTTTGCTGAACATGATGTGGCATCTTTACATGCTGATGATGACTTGTATGAAGCTGCGGAAGTGGTGATCCACAGTGAAAGAATGGCAATGCCTGTAGTGAATGTCGATAACAAATTACTTGGTCGCTTAAAAGTCACTTCAGCCTACGAACTACGTCAAGAAATAACCGATGAAGCTGCAGCTAAAGCCGGTGGTTTACGCGAAGACGAAGATCTATTTGCCAGCGTACGCAAAAGTGCTAAAAACCGAGGGATTTGGCTAGGTATTAATTTAGCCACGGCATTTTTAGCGTCGTGGTTTATTGGCTTGTTTGGTGCGACAATTGAACAAGTTGTTGCACTTGCAGTATTAATGCCTGTGGTAGCTTCAATGGGGGGGATTGCTGGCAGTCAAACACTTACCGTTATTGTACGTGGTTTAGCACTTGGCCAAGTTACAGATTCAAACCGAAAAGCTTTACTTAAAAAAGAGCTTCGAGTTGGTGCGGTAAATGGCTGTGTATGGGCTATGGTTATAGGTGTACTTACGTATGTGTGGTTTAGTGATGTGATGCTGAGTATTACTATTACAGTCGCTATTTTACTCAATTTAATAGCAGCTTCTTTATCTGGTGTAGTGATCCCATCGATTTTAGATAAAATGAAAATCGATCCGGCGTTATCAGGCTCGGTAATTTTAACTACTGTAACCGATATTGTTGGCTTTGTGACATTCTTAGGGTTAGGCAGTCTATTATTACTTTAATTATTAAGTTGAAAGGAAACAGGATGAGTATAAAATTAACGGCAAAGTTAATAACGGCTATAGTGTTAGCTCTACCAAGTTACAGTACTGTAGCTGAGGATAACAAACTTTCGGAAGATCCCACAAAAGTAGTTACACAACTGGGCGCAACCTATACTGATGAAGTGCAAATCAGTGGCTCACTGAGTTTAGACCCAGTTAGAAAGTTAAATGCAAGTATTAGCTTAGAAAGTGAAGAGTGGCGATTTGGTGGCTCATGGCTTTTTGATATAGGCATCGTTAATTTTAACTTTGGTAAGCAATCCTTTGATCATGGTGCTGAAAAAACCAGTTACAGTGTGGGCACATTCATGCCGTTGAGCTACTTTGATATAGAGCCGATGGGTTGGCAAATATTTGCTATGGGCGGATATAGTCACACCGAAGGTGATATAGCCTGTGAGCTAGATACTAACCAGTGCCCAATCATTGATATGCCCTCTACCGATGGCTGGGTGTTGGTTCCAAATGCAACTAATGGCGGGTATTTAGGAGCTTTTGCATTAAAACCATTAGCAGGAAATTGGACGCTTATCACCGCTGCAGCCTATTCAATGGGTTCTGATGATTACTCTGGCTACTTTGCTGCATTAGGTGCGAGTTATCAAATTGATAAACAACAAAAGATTAAAGTATTTGGTGCAACTCAAAATAATGATTACGGCTCTGACCAAAACTTAGGTATTGGCTATACGTACCAGCTTAATTAATTTTTACTGATTTAGGCAATTACTATGCTTTAGTAATTGCTTATTTTATTCATGGCGAGTGTTTTTGTTATGAATAATAATGGTAAAACTATTCTATAGAGTAATATTTGTTAATTTTTTTATGCAAGTATGTTTTAATCTAGGTTTATTTTACTACGTTAAACGTGTATCTAAGCTATGAAAAAAACTTTTCGTGTACTTATTGTTTTGATATGGCTCTTTTCAATCAGCATAAATGCATCTGAGCACTTTAGCGATCACGAACAGTTTTGCTTACAGCAACCCGAAAAAGAGTGCTTAACCTATATAAATGAAGTCATCGAGCAATCGGCGTTACACTCAACCCAATGGTATAAAGCTAAGTCTTATTTATTTGATTATTACTATGACAAAAATGACTACGCAAGCTTAAAGCTTGTTGTTGAACCCTTTGCAGATCGAAATGATTTACCTAAAGTTTTTAAAGTGCAAACGTATTTTTATTACGCCAAAATGTTACGTTATTACAATGATAATGAACGCGCAAAAGTATATGCAACTAAAGCTTTTAACGATATACAACAAATGTATGAATCGTTTTCAGATCCAATGCGGATACTGGAGTTGGCTAATTTACAGTATGTATTTGGTAATAAAGAAACTGCTTTCCAAATGCTATTAAAAACCGAACGAAAATTTGGTAAAAGTAAAGACCCCATTTTCAATTTTGAATTACACTCTAATAAGGCAAATGCTTACCATGCTCTTGGTGACCTAGAAAATGCTAGAAAGAGCCGCAAGCAAGCACTTGACTGGATTTACCCCACACAGCATCAAAATAAAATTATTGTAGCGCAAGGCAATTTAGCTCGTACTTATCAGTTGCTCTCAGAGTATAAGCAAGCAAATAAATACTATGTTGCAGCATTAGGCAATATGGTCACCCCAAGCGATGACATTATAAAGGCAACCTATAAGTTAAGGTTGGCACAGGTGAATTGGCAAGCTGCAGATAATGAGCAGGCTATAAAGTGGCTAGCAGCGGTGGATCACGCGTATTTGCGCCCGCACCATTTAACGCTTTATAATCAGCTTAAAGCAAACTTACAGCAACACTAAGATTTATTTAAATTACTATTTGGCACTAAATACTAATGCTAATTTTATTTCTGCCATCTGACTTTGCTCTATATAATGCAGTATCTGCAGCGCATATAAGCGCTTCACAAGTACGATATTGATTATTAAATTCGCAGGCAATACCTTGGCTAACACTAATCTTAACTTCTGGCGGTAAGCCAATATCTG
Source organism: Pseudoalteromonas sp. KAN5 (assembly GCF_022846535.1). Lineage (NCBI taxonomy): Bacteria > Pseudomonadati > Pseudomonadota > Gammaproteobacteria > Alteromonadales > Pseudoalteromonadaceae > Pseudoalteromonas > Pseudoalteromonas sp. KAN5. The sequence goes on along the minus strand of NZ_AP025589.1, from coordinate 2,257,800 downwards.
TAAATGTCATGGCATTAATTTGTTGTTGAATATGTTTAGCAACAACGCTGGCACTGTCACGATTACAACGCGGTAATATAACCGCAAATTCTTCACCGCCATAGCGAGCTGCTAAACAGTCTCTTGATGGTATACATTGTAAAATCACTTTAGCTATTTTTTGCAAACACTTATCGCCTTTAATATGACCATAGCTATCATTAAACTTTTTAAAGTGATCAACATCAATGAGTATACTACTCAATGGCTGGTGGCTTTGAATGCTTTCTGACCAATATTTATTTAATGATTCATCTAATGTGAAACGATTAGCAAGCCCAGTTAAATGATCTGTAGATGCTTGTACTTTTAATTTGTTATATGTCGCTTTGTGAATACTTAAATCATGTAGAATGCAGACATAAAGTTTTTGTGCAGATGCTATACTTTCTGGCATATTAGAAATAGATAAATCGGCTTCCAGTATACTGCCATCCGCTTTATTTATTTTTACTTCATTAGGACCAAAGTTAAGGCGAGTATCTTTTATATCTAACCAGTTTAGTAACGTATACATGTATTTGTCGCGATCAGTTTCGTGTAAAAACTGTAGCAAGCTTTGCCCAATCAATGATTGCTGAGAGTTACCTAAAAGTTGTGCCGCCATCGGATTAACAAACTCAAAGGTGCCTTGCTCATCGATGATAAAAATACCTTCACTGGTGTCGTTGAATAATTCAATTAAAGCACCAAACTGTAAATGAGAGAGGCAGGTTGAAAGGCTTTTACCAGTTGTTGCGGATTGCTTAATTACACTAAGTATTTGGTTATTGTTGTTTGTTTGCTTAGACACGTTTGATCCTTCGCTTTCGCATACGTTTTGGTGTCTATAAATTTACTTAAAAAAATGCAAATAAACCTTCTGGTAACCTTCTGGTTTTAATATGTTGAATTGTAATGTTTTATTTTAAATATTGAAACATTCAAACGCTAAGGATCTTGCTTGTTTAGGTTTGTTGATTGCAGACTGGGCTCAGGCTTAATTTTTCGCTCTTACAGAGCAATAATGCCTTGTTTTAGTGTTGCTTCCTGCTCGCATGTTTACAGGTAGAAGTATTTTATTCATTGTTAGAATGGCGCTGCTTAACATAGCTTATTTGAAAGGCTTTGTGACAAAGCCTCTCGAAATTAGTTTTACCCTTCATTTTTGATTTGTGGATCGGCGCTTTCATAGTTATCACCGTTATACTTTGCAGTGAAAATCATACAAGCTGTGCCGCTATTTTCATCTGAATCTGAAATTTGAATAGTTTTACCAGCGTCAGTTACAAGATAGCTAAAATCTTGAGCACATTCCCCTTCAATATTAGTAAACTTGGCTCTAGTAAACTTAAAACCTTGTTCAAAAGTTGTCTCATTTAACGTATAAATGCCTAGGCAGCTTCTTTCGTTAACTGTGCCACCACCTGATACTTGTTGGCCATCTTGGAAGTAAGTAAATATCGCTTCATTATTGCTGTCGAGTACAATATTTACTGTAAAATTGTAAGTTTGACTTTCGATCATGTAGTACCTTCTTATTATTTCTTATAGATCAAAGTTAGTTATACCTAATTCGGTTAATTTGTTTTTGATGCTGCTGATATTATTGGCTTTGTTTAAGCAGCTGTAAGCTTGCACGAGCGGGTAGATTAACTTTATGCTTTTGCTTCCATTATTATTTTTCTCTATAGTGTGTATAATTTCTTGGCATAAAGCGTGTTTGGCTAGTTTGTCTTTCGCTAGTTTTGCTTTTATTAAGTATATTTTTATAAGGTCAGTGTTGTTTTCTATTTCTGCTGCATCATTAATTGCTTCGTTAAAATAACTGTTATTTTCAATTTTAAATAAAAGGCTTTCAGCTTTCTCGAAGTTACCACGATTGATAAAGTAGTGTATTAAGCTGATTTGCATGTTAACAACACTTGTGTTTGAAAGGCCATTACTATCAATATAACTGATAATTTCATCCGTTTTATTACTTGTCTTATTTATATCTAGTAACATTAATTGATATGACAGCGCTGTGTAATATTTACGTTTGAAATTTTCATTTTCAGGGTCTTGTATACGTGCTTTGCTTATTGTAAGCATTGCTTTTTCGGAATTTAAATAAGCGTTATTTTGTTCTGTGAAATAAGTTAAAAGATAACTTTGTTGCATGTAAATATTAAATATGTCGCTAAGGATACTTGCATCATCAGGCTTTTGTATAAGTAAGGCATTTAGCTGATCACTGGCTTGTTCAAGCATTGCTAGTGCCTCGTTCAAATTACCGAGTCTTTCATCAATACTGGCAAGCCAACTAATCGTATCTGCTTTATCTCGCAATAAGTTTTTATTATTGGGTTTAAGCTCAAGGGCTTTGTTTTTCAGGGTTAGCGATTTCGTAAAACTTTGCTTTGCAGCAGTATAGTTTAGTTGCTTTAAATACAGGGAGCCTAATGAGTTATGGGAATACGACAGCTCCATAATGGAGTTAAAATCATTGGCTGCTAATGAATACATTTTCTCACTGTAAGCGTGGTATTTTTTAAACAGTGGCTCACTGGTAACGTAATCATTTTTATCATAACTTAACTGGCCCAACCAAAAGGCATTGGCACCTGCAAGGGTTAGCAGCTCTAAATTGTTTGGCTGTGCTATTAATAATGTTTCAAGGCGAATGCGGGCGTTTTCAAAGGCGGTAAAGGCTTCGTCTGTTTTTCCGCGGGAATAGGCCACTTCGCCCATGGCCTCAAGGGTTTGTGCATATTGAAAGCGGTTGTTAAAGTCAGCTTGGTTATCGGTGAAATTAAATAACGAGTCGTTATCCTGTTGGTTAGTAAAATATTCCAGCGCTTTATTACTAATCCCATCAAGTAAGTCCATGCGTTTAACGCTACGCAATTTATCGGCAAATTCTCCGACCATAAAACCGAGTAGGCTTTCTGCCTCTAAACGCTTTTGTTGGGCTATTTGCTCTGCATGGTAACTGCGCACGCTCATAAAACTGGCAATAAAGCTAAGCAAAATAAGTGCAACTGCGGTGGCTTGCAACACTCTTTTTTTACGTTTTGCTCGGCTATTTGATGCTTTGATCAAACTAAGCTCGTCAGGGGAGAGGCTAAACATAGCATTATTAACAAGGCTTTGTGCTTCTTGCAGTGGTTTGCCTTGGGCTAATAAATAATCGCCGTGCTTTTGTTCGTTTAACCAGCGAACGGTGGTGATTTGTAAGCGACTTTTAATGGCTAAGCTTTGTTGGTGCTCTTTTACCCAGTCGATTGCTCGTTGCCAATGACGTAGTAGTGCTTCATGAGCCAAACTAAAACAGGCTTGGTTATTTTTAAGGTGAGATACAAATAAGCGGCTATCGACCATCGCTTGTGCAAGCTGGATTTGTGCAGGATCGGTGAGCTCATCCCAACGTGCAGCGCGGCTAGTGAGGGTCTCACCATCGACATGCAGGGTAATTAGTTTTGATAAAACCATGCTGAGCTGTGCTTGCTGTTGTTTTGGCAGCTGCGTAAATACGTGCTCAGCTTTTTGGCCAATTGCGCCCTCTATGTTGCCTAATGCTTGATATTCAGAGACTAATAGCTCATCGTTTTCGCTGCGTTGTAAGTACAGTTGTTGCAAGGTGTATTGCAACATTGGCAGGGCATCGGGGTTATTGGCGGTGTCGTTACAGAGAGTTTCATCCAGTGGTGTTTGGTGCTCAGGATCAAGCTGCCAACTAAGCCCAGCGGCTAAAGCCGGTAGGCGGATCATTTGCTTAAGCTCAGAGCGGGTTGGTGGCAGTAAATCAAAGTGGGCGCCATTGGCTTTGCCTGCCATTAAGCTGGGTTGATTAACCACGTGTGGATAAAAGTCATTTCGACAGGCGCTAAATATAATCATGCAGTTACTGGTTGCTAGTAACTCTATAATTGATAAAAAGTGGCTGCGCTCTGACTCACTAAAAATGGGCGATGAAAGTAATACTTCTAACCGGTCAATAAATAAAAACAAATAGGGTTTAATATCGCTGTTTTGCTGGCTTAAAGCCGTTTGGCAGTAGCTAATGACGTGCTCTGGTGTGTTTTGTAATAACTCGCTCAGAGTTTCGGCACTCATGTTGCTGAAAACGGGAGCATCGTTTATTTCTAAATCAAGTAGGGTAGAGGCTAAATCGAGTAATAGTCGGCCTTTAGTTATATCAGCAAAATCAAGCTGACAGTATGACTCAACTCGAAAGCCATCAAAACCTGACTCACTCATTAATGCGGGCAAAATACCTGCATTGACCAGTGATGATTTACCTGAGCCGCTAGCGCCAAGCAATAAACTAAAAGCCCGGCCATAACTTATTTGTGCTGATACGCGTTGTAGCAACGTGGTAATTTGTTTTGTTCGACCAAAAAATACTTTCGCTTCATTGGGTGTAAATGCACTTAAGCCAACAAAGGGGGAGCTACCTTGCCATTTTGCGTGAGTTGCTTTTTGTTCTTCATTTAATGGGAAATCTATTTTGGCGATAACGCGGTAGCCGCGTTTACGGATTGTCTCTATGTATTGCGGCTCATTGGCTTTGTCATCAAATGCTTTACGTAATTGCGTGATGACTTTGTGTAGGGGATTATCGCCTACCGCGACCGTAGCCCAACAGTGATTAATGATCTCTTCACTGCTAACTAATTCTCCTTGTTTTTCGCATAATAACAATAAAACATCCATCGCTTTGGGCTCAAGCTGTTTGAGTTGCGCGCCTCGTCTTAGACTATTGGTGGCCGGATTTACTTGCCATTCACCAACAAAGAAAACAGATTTACTCATGCTGGGCTCATTATTGTTATTGTTGAAATTGAGGTGTTCTTAATAGTTTAGTTTAATCCTACTGTAAGCAGTAAGTTAATACAATGTTCTGAGTTTAATGTTCACTCGCTATATTAAACCTTTATGTATGACTTAGATGACTTTATGTTAAGCTTGCTTGACTTTTTGTTTGGCATTGACAACACTTGGTCAAGTTTACTTGACTAAGAAGGTAGGATCATGAAGCAACAAACAGGATTGACATTCAAGCAACGCAACAAACTCAATACAATTTATTTAGCAAAGTGGACTTTGGGATGGGTTTTAACGTTGGCGCTGGCGTCAATAGGGCCGGGATCATTATGGGCTGAAACGAATACATTATTTAGCATAGTGGCGGTGATAATAAATATATGCGCGGGGATAATGATGATTATGGCAAATAAACGTCATTTATCAGGCTTGGATGAATTGCAGCAACGGCTACATTTAAATGCGATGGCGATTACCTTAGGTGGCAGTTTAGTTTTCGGCTTAGCTTATTCGGTATTGCAAACGAGTGGGGTCATTTCGTTACGACAAGGTATTTCTCACTTAGTGATGTTTATGGGGATAACTTATTTCGTGTGTGTTGTACTAATGACTAAACAGCTTGGCACAGAGGAAGAGGAATGAAAAACCGCCTTAAAGTGTTACGTGCAGAGCATAATTTAACGCAAGCAAAACTAGCAGAGTTACTCGATGTATCAAGGCAAACGGTTAATGCGATTGAAAAAGGTAAGTTTGATCCTAGTTTACCGCTTGCGTTTAAAGCTGCTCGGTTATTTAAATTAACAATTGAAGATATTTTTCAAGATGAAGAAGCATAAGCACGACCAATACGCAGAGTGTAGTTTATTTATTGGGCAACTAATTGCGGTTTTCGTTTAGTCATTTGTAATGCACTGAGTAACCACATGATAAAGCCACCGCTAAATAAAGCAGCTGCCACATAACCGGTTTGATTCGGTAGAGCGCCTTGTGCAATAGCTAAGCCACCAACCCAAGGACCAATTGCATTTGCAGTATTGAATGCGCATTGTACAAGTGCGCCAATCATTGCGTGGCCATGTGGAGATACGTCCATTAACATAGTTTGGATAACCGTGCCCAATCCTACACTAAAGCCAATAAAAAATATGACTGCATAAAGTAGCCAAATATGCTGGCTTGCAAGTACGTAACTTACAGCAAAAATAATAGCGCCTATTAATGCTGCACCGGTCGTTTTAAGCGGGGAATGATCCGCTGCTTTACCTAGTACATAATTTCCTAGCGTACAGCCAACCCCAAACATCACCATTGCGATTGAGATGGTGTAGGCTGGTGTATGGGTGACTACTAAAATTGTATCTGCAATATAGGTATAAATACAAAATACGCCCCCAAAGCCAACAATAATGATGCCTAATATTGACCAAACAAGCTTGTTCTTCAATACACTTAACTCACTTAATAACGACGAAGGAGCTGCATTTTTTGTATTTGGGATATATTTTACAATAAGTACTAAAGCAACAAGTGCCAAAACTGCGGTGCCAGCCAAACAATAACGCCAGCTAAAATTTTGCCCGATTAAGGTGACCATTGGCACACCAACAATCGTAGCGATGGTCAGCCCCATAAATACTTTAGACATGAAACTAGCACGTTTATTACTAGGTGCTATATCTGCAGCTAATAAAATAGCTACGGCAAAATAAGCGCCATGGGGTAAACCGCTTAAAAAACGAAATAATATAAGTTGCTCTAATGAATTTGCAAATGCACTTAAGCCGTTAAATACAAACATCATCGACACAAACAATAGTAAGGCATTGCGTTTTCGCATGTTAGCTGTAGTGATCATAAATACTGGGGCACCAATCACGACGCCAATTGCATAGGCGCTAATGGTATAACCACTTTGTGCTGGCGTTGCGGCAAATGTTTCACTGAATAACGGCAACATAGGCATCATCGAAAACTCCGATAACCCTAAAATAAAAGTGCCCAGAGCAAGTACTAACAAAATAGCGGTCGTACTTAACGTATTAGTGGCTGCGCTGATATCAGCTGACATAGATAACCCTTGTAAAAAGATAGACGATAAAAATGTAAATGATTTATTTAATAAAAAGCTGAGAACTACAATTTTGAAGAATGAATTAAACCGCAATTGTATGATAAAAATAAGACAGCGTCTTATCCAAAAAACGGTGAACTTAGATCTTAAAATATGGTGTTAGATTGAAGCGTTCTTACTCGAATAGGAACGTTCTAATTTTAATGGAGGAATTTTACATTTAAGCAGTCAGTATTACCAGTGTTCGGTTTGAAAGTAAGTGTATAAATGTTTGGTTTTAGCAACTTCATGGGGAATGCAACTTTTTGCTAGCAAATAAATACTTTCAACAGTGATAAAAAATGATCTTTAGTGACAAAAAGCAGGTATTGTGGTGTTTAGATTTAAAACCATTTCAATAGTTGTACGGAGATCGTAAATGAAAGCGCTTGTTAGTTTTGTATGTGCATTGGCTATTTTGTTAGTCCTGTTACCTGGGCCTTTATATAAATGGCATATATTGGATTTAAGTACCGCGTTTACAGGTATTCGCTTTGGTGTGTATGCAGGCGTTGCCGGTTTAGTATTATTGGCTGTGCAACTACTATTTATGCGTAAAAACATTAATTGGTTAGCAACAATTGTGAGTGCTGTTTTTGCCATTGTCGCAGTGGCTATGCCATTGAGCTTAATGAATAAAGCCAAAGGCGTACCGCCAATTCATGATATTTCAACGGATGTTGCAGCACCACCAGAGTTTGTAGCAATTGCTGCAATACGCGTGGATGCCCCAAACCCTGTTGAATATGCAGGTGCCGAAACCGCAGCTCAGCAGTTAAAAGCGTACCCTGAACTAGTTACCTTGAAGTACACGGATAATACAAAAACAGTGTTTGGCGTGGCTAAAAATGCCGTTGAGCAGTTAGGATGGGAATTAGTGAGTGCCGATCCATCACAAGGTATTATTGAAGCGACCGACACCACTGCGTGGTTTGGTTTTAAAGATGATGTGGTTATTCGAATCAAAAGCAAGCAAGGTATCACGTTAGTTGATGTGCGTAGTAAGTCGCGAGTCGGAAAGAGTGATTTAGGAAAAAATGCTGCGCGTATTCATGAGTTTATTGAGCAAATTAACCCCCAGCTAACAGCGATTTAGTTATATTCGTTTAATAGTGCCCTGTAACGGGGCATTATTAATTTTATCAGCGCTTGTCATGATCTTTTAAATAATCACGATTTATCCCGTATTGCTATTATCTTGCTATGAGTAGCCTAGGTGCGACAATTTGTCACGTGTTCAGCTTTATTGCCAAACGATATACTTTGCTCATTCTAAACTTGTTGTAAATAAAGAACATAATGAACAACCCTCAGTCACTTTCAAATTCAAAGCATGTATTAAACCCAATTGCACTTTGGATTGCCTGTTTACTTTCTCCTTATGCACTGGCAGACGATTCAATTGAACTTATTGAAGTTCAAGGTCAGCACCTAAATGCGCATGAACGTTTGGGCTCAGCTGAACAATTGCTGAGTGACTTGGGCGTTGATTTTTCTGCCGCGGGTGGCGTGTCGAGTTTACCTATTTTAAATGGCATGATGGGTGATCGAGTAAAAATTTTGGTTGATGGTGCAGATATAACAGCTGCGTGTGGTAATCAAATGAACCCACCATTATCGTATATTTCAGCCAATCAGGTTGCTTCTTATCGTGTTGTTGCTGGAGTATCACCGGTTAGTGCAGGAGGAGACAATATTGCCGGGGTTATTCAAGTAAATTCAATAGCACCACAATACAGTGATAAGGCCGAGTTTGATTGGCATTCGGGGTATGTATCTGCTCAATATCGCAGTAGTAATAATGCTCAAGCTGTGGGAGTCGGTGCAAGACTTGCAAGTGATTCGGTGAGTATTAACTATCAAGGGTCATTTGAAGATGCTGACAGCTATGAAGATGGCAATGGTGACTTAGTACTTGATACACTTTATCGTGTACAAAACCACGCATTGACAGCGGCGGTTCGTGATGAAAAACAACAACTCGTTGTAAAGCTAACCCATCAAAAAATTCCTTTCCAAGGTTTTCCTAATCAATACATGGATATGACCGATAACACCAGTTATGGGTTGATCAGCCAATATAAACGCACTCTTGAAAGCGGTGAGTTCCAAGCACAAATTAACTACAATGATGTGAAGCACGAAATGGGTTTTTTCACGGCTGAAAAAACCGGCATGATGCCGATGAATACCGACGCCCAAGATATCAGTTATCAACTTAATTGGCGTTTAGAACTCGACAAAGACACCACATTATTATTAGGACAAGAATACTTTGGTTATCGCATTGATGATTGGTGGCCTGCGATTGAAGGTTCAATGATGATGGGGCCGAATGATTACGTAAATATAAATGATGGTGAACGCGATCGCTACACTGCTTTTGCAGAGTTACAAAAGCAGCTAGATAAAAAGTGGTGGGTATCAGCGGGCGCACGAATTGAATATGTGCACACGGATGCTGGCGAAGTACAACCTTATAGCGATATGACCATGGATGGCGGCATGGACGATATGTCAGGTATGGATTCAATGGGTGATATGTCGGGTATGGGCGACATGTCAGCCATGATGATGGATGATCCAAATCAAGATGCAGCAATGGCATTTAATGCTATGGATAGAGAACGCAGCGATACATTAGTTGATGCAAGCCTACTCGTGCGCTATCAAATAACAAATGAAGATGAGCTAGAATTTGGCTTAGCACGTAAAAATCGAGCCCCTAATTTATATGAACGCTACAGTTGGGGAGTGAGTACCATGTCAACCAGCATGATTGGCTGGTTTGGCGATGGTAATGGCTATATAGGTGATCCAGATTTAGCCGCTGAAACCGCGCATACGGTGAGTGCCAGTTATACTAAATCAGCAACAGATGGGACTTGGCAAGTAACGGCTAATACGTGGTATACACAGGTGAATGATTATATTGATGGCACAGTTGTTGGCAGTACAAACCGTACTGATATGCCATTAACACAACGTAATACATTAAAATTTACTAATTTAGATGCCACACTCTATGGCGGCAAGCTAGAGAGCATTGTTCGCGTTGTTGATAGTAAAAAGGCTGGTACTTGGGATTTAACCGCAGCTATTACTGCAACCCATGGTGAACGCGACGACAGCGATGAACCTCTTTATCAAATAATGCCATTGCACAGCAAAATTGCTATAGACCAGCAATTTGGTAAATGGCAAAACTCACTTAGTTGGCAATGGGTTGATAGTAAAACCCGTGTTGATCCACGGCGTCTTGAAAATTCAACGCAAAGTTATAGTGTGCTTAATCTGCAAACTAAAGCAACCTGGGATAAGTTAACAGTGCAATTAGCCGTTACTAACTTATTAGATGAATATTATCAGCAGCCACTGGGTGGAGTGAGTATTGCTGAGTTTAAAGCTGATATGAGTCAAGGCTTTAGCCAGCTTGCAGGGCAGGGGCGTTCAGTTAATATTGGTATGAGCTACAGCTTTTAGTAAACAACAACCGTGATAGCCTTGTTATCACGGTTTTAGTTACTTGACTGGAAGGGAGATATCGGTAATTAAAGCACATTCATCAACTTCATGTATAAGGTTGAAGTAATGAAAAAAACACGGAAAGTCTCTAAAACCCTCACCACTATTTGGTAACCACTGGCGATATAAGTAATAAACGGTATCGCTAATTTTACCCTAGCCCAAATTGCTTAAGTGGTTATTCAGCGCTTAATTGCTCTTGTACAGCAGCTTGCTCTGCTTCTAATGCTCGCTTTTCACGTTCAGCCTTTGATACATAAGCGGGCTTATTACTTTTGTGTAATTTAGCGTTAGCGCGCTTATCTCTTTGATTAAATTTAGTAACGATCTTTTTTCTGCGGTTCATGGTTTATCTTCACGCGCTTAAAATTGGTGGCATAGTATACAGCGTTATTGAAGCTATAAGCTAATTAAATATTCTGCTATAAAATCAGAACGTAGCAGGTACAGTGCTGGCTTAGTAAAGGTCAACAGCGTTACAATTAGCGTGTGTTTCCACCCCTTCGTCTTTTAAAAAATAGGAATTTGCTTTGAAACAGTTCGTTTTAGCCAGTTTGGCATTATTAGCACTTAACGCCAACGCCAATATCAATAGTCGCAGTGATGCTGCTGCAGACTATGCAGTAAAAACGTATCAAGATGCACAAATTCATACTTTAGCTAATTTAGTCTCATACCCGACCGTTAATAAAGAGGGGATCAATACGCCAGATAACCCTGATTTTATTGGTTTTAAAGCGCTTTTAAAGATGAAAGCCGCTGAGCTTGGTTTTGACTTTCAAGACTTAGGTTACACCGTATTAATAGGTATGGGTCAACAAACTGAAAAAGTCACCATTGTGACTCATGGCGACGTGCAACCTGCGGATGCCAGTAAGTGGAAAAACAGCCCATTTGAAATCGATAGCACCTCAGAGCCAGGTAAGCTGATTGCGCGTGGTACGGAAGACGACAAAGGCGCAATTGCCACCGCGCTTTATGCAATGAAAGCCATTAAAGATCAAAACATCATGTTGAATAATCGCATTGAGTTGATGATTTATTTAGCGGAAGAGTCTGATTGGGGCCCACTTGAAGAATTTATGAAAACTTACCAACAGCCAAAGTATGCGGTGACAATTGATGCTTCATATCCCGTTGTCGTGGCTGAAAAAGGCTGGAGTTTAATTGCGCCAACGTTTGTTGGCAGTTCAGCAAAAACCGGTGTGTATGTAAGTAATTTAAAAGGTGGCGCATTTGTCAGCCAAATACCTGAAGACGCAAGTGCCATATTGCATAATGCAACGCCTGCAGACATTGCTATATTAAATAGCAATGTAGCACAACTTAGTGATGTTAAAGTCGCTATCACAGAGCTTACCTCTGGAATTGAAGTTTCAGTAAAGGGTATGTCTGCGCATTCATCAGAGCCTGAATCAGGGCATAATGCGATAGCGCATCTGGCTGAATTATTTAAAGGTATCGAACTTGAAAATAACAGCGACGGCCAAGCCATTGAGTTTATCAATCAGCTTATTGGTCTTGATTTATATGGCAAGCAGTTTGGTGATATTGCTTACGCACATGACTTTATGGGGCCGATGACGGTTTCGCCAACGTTATTAAAACGAGATGGTAATGACATTACCTTATCGGTAAATATGCGCCGCCCAGTTGGCAAAGATGAAGCCGTGCTAAAGCAACAAATCGACACCGCACTGGCTAATTGGCAGGCTAATAATCAGGTTAAGCTAAAAAATACGCAGGTGATTATTGGCACACCAATGTTGCTTGATGGCGCACCGCATGCGCAAGCTTTGCTTGATATTTTTAAACATTTTACTGGTGATCAAGAGGCTGGGTTTGTCTCAATTGGTGGTGGCACGAATGCCAAGTTATTTGATAACGCCGTATCATTTGGCCCTTCAATGCCAGGTAAAAAATATACTGGCCACTCAGAGCATGAGTTTATTACCGTAGAACAGCTTAAGTTAAACCTTAAAATGTACACCGCAATGATGGTAAAACTGGGTAATATGTAATTTAGCTATGCAGTAAAACGCCGCTAAATAGCGGCGTTTTTATTTTTCACTTATTAAAACTGTGCGACAAATTTCACAGTATATAAATCACCACTGTCATAGTCAGTGAAATTTGCGGTCAAGTAATATTGACTATTAATAAAATATTTAGCTTCAAGTTGTAAGTCAGAGTCAGTGGCACCTGCACCAATCGCGACATTACGATTAAAGTAGTAATTAGCCATTGCTGATAAAGCATTGGTAGAGTCTTGATAATCTACATCTAGGCTAAAATAACGGTCATCACCAAGGTGGCTAAAGTAACGCGCTGATGTATTCCAGTTATCTACGTCATCATCAGTTTCTATAGTAAAACCTATATAGTCAGTGTCACTCATTTGATGATTATATTGTGCTTTAAACCAGAATATTTCATCTCCATATTCAAACTCTTGCATCCGTACTGAGGCTTTAAGCGAATCGTTAAATAAGTAGCCTGCGCCTATAGAGTAGTTGTCTAAATTGCTTAAATCAGGTAATTCCGCGCTAACAAACCAGTTGCCATAAAAGCCTTCACCGTTAAAAGAAAAATTATCATGACCATTACTCTCGTAGTAATGAAGAGCAATGTTAGAGTCAGTATCTAGGTAACCATAATCATCCCACACGCCGGTATTTTGTTGTGGTGCAAAATAATAATGGCTCGAAAGTTGGGTTGAATCGTAATCCCAGTCTGTATTTTCTAACGTGTTATATTCAATGCTATTAAACCATTGTCGAGTCTCTGATTGCTGCGCACTAACAGCCGCCGAGCAAGATAACGCAAGTAATGAAATTGGTAGTAAATAACGCATAAGTGTCCTTTCTTAATGATTTTAATATAATTTACTTTTCGGGGGTACAAAACTAGGAGCGAATACTATAAGTTTTTAGGGGGGATTAATAGCTACCGCATGCTAAAAATTTAACCACTAAGTCTTTAATTAAACAAAGAAAACATAAAAAAGTAGTAGTTCATTTACAATATTTTATATTTAAACGTTAATTTTCCATTAAAACGCTTAACATCATAGCCACTAAATGATAAAAAGTTTTATCGCCTACTGCGTTTAAAATAAATGGATAGTTGTAATGATGGAATTTTTAAACTTAGCGCTTACTTTCCCCACCGTTATCTTTTTCAGCTCTGTTGTTAGTTGTGATGTTGTTTTGGCTAATAACTCTAATTGGCTTTGCTGATATTGATATGTTTGAGTCTGATCTCGACATTGAAGCCGATGCATCGCAAAGCTCAGGATTGAGTTCATGGTTTAGCACGGGTTTTGGTGGCATTCCCATTACTGTCTCCATAAGCTTAGTGGTCATGAGTAGCTGGTTGATCAGTATCTATGCCCATAAGTTTTTTGCCAACCTGTTAGGTGACGGTATCTGGTTTTATATTTTTGGCGTGTTAATGCTACTGACTTGCTTATTAATAGCCATACCCGTTGCCGCTATTATTTCACGCCCCTTACAGCGCTTTTTTAGTAGTGCAGAAACCTCGCAAAGTTCAGATTTACTAGGCTTAGAATGCATTATTGTCACTGGCAAGGTAACCAACAAATTCGGCCAAGCACGGGTTCTATTTCAAGGCACTGAGCAGTTAATTGAAGTCAGGGCTGAGAATGACGAATTATTTACATCAGGCGACACCGCAGTGTTGCTTGAACATCTCAAAGAGCAACACTGTTACATTATTACTAGTAAGCCTTGGTAATACCCGCGTTTATTGAGGGATAAGTAACACATAATAAAATCGATAATCACGTTAGGACATAACATGGAATTTTTAGATAACCTCATACCTATATTGACATTTGTAGGTATAGCAATCGCTGTTATTTTTGCTATTTTGCTGATCATAGGCAAGTTTTATCGCAAGGTAGAGCAAGGCCAAGCACTGATCATAAATAAAATGAAAAGCGAGCCGGACGTCACCACAACAGGTGGCATTGTTTATCCTGTGATCCATAAAATGGAAGTAATGGATATCTCAACTAAGCGTATGGTGCTTGAGCGCAAAGATAAAGGCGGTTTGATCTGTAAAGATAATATACGCGCTGATATCGCTATTACTTTTTACATTCGTGTTAATGAAAACAAAGAAGATATTTTACGTGTTGCCAAGCAAGTCGGCTGCGCCCGTGCGTCAGAGCACGACACACTGCAAGAGTTATTTGAAGCGAAATTTTCAGAAGCGCTTAAAACTGTTGGTAAGCGTATGGATTTTGTTGAGTTATTTACTCATCGAAATGAATTTCGCGATAATATCAAAGAGGTAATAGGCCAAGATTTATCGGGTTATACCCTTGAAGATGTTGCCATTGATTACCTTGAACAAACGGCAATTGATAAGCTCGATCCGCAGAATATTCTTGACGCTGAAGGTATTCGCCGCATCACAGAAATGACAGCATTACAAAATGTGTCTACCAATCAATTAAAGTGTGATGAGCGCGCTAAAATTGAGATCCAAAATCAAGAAGCCACTGAAAAGTCACTAGAAATTGAGCGTCAAAAACAAGATGCCATGTCTCGTCAAGTACGTGAAATTGAAACCGTGAAAGCCCGCGAATATGCAGAAGCTGAAAAAGTACGTCAAGAAGAGCGCTTAAAATCAGAGCAAGCCCGCATTCAAACCGAAGAAGCCATTGGCATTAGCGAGCAAAATAAGCAACGCGAATTGGATATTGCAGAGCAAAACCGATTACGCGTTTTGGGTATTGAAGAAGAGAAAGTTGCCCGCTCACGTGAAATTGAAGTGATAGAACGTGAAAGAGAAACTGAAATCCTGCGTATCAATAAAGAAAAAGCGCTGGAAGTAGAGCGTAAAGAAATTGCCGATGTAGTGCGTGATCGCGTCATTGTTGAAAAATCAGTAGCCGAAGAAGAAGAGCGTATTAAAGATGTGAAAGTACTCGCAGGCGCAGAGCGTGAGAAAAATGCAATCATCATTCGTGCTAAAGCTGAAGCTGAAGAGTCATTAGTAAAAGACATCGAAGCTGCAAAAGCGCAAGAGCAAGCCGCAGAATATAAAGCCCGTGAGCTTGAAACAATGGCTAATGCTGAACTTAGAATTGCTAATCAACAAGCAGAGTCGAAGAAAATTTTGGCGCATGCGCAACAAGTTGAAACAGCTGCTAAAGGACTTGCTGAAGCGGATGTTATTAAAGCAAAAGCCGAGGCAAATGCAATTCAGGGTGAGATTGATGCCAAGGTAATGCGTCAAAAACTTGAAGCTGAAGCACAAGGTAACCGTGAAATTGGCTTATCTCAAGCACAAGTACAAACAGCGATGGCTGATGCGAATGAAAAACAAGGTGAAGTAGAAGCGATTAACCTTGAGCGTAAAATGCGTGCAGAAGCAAAAGGCCTAGAGGAGAAACTACAAGCCTTAAATGCGATGGACCAAGATGCTCGCGATTACGAAAGCTTTACGCTACAACTTAATCAGCAAAAAGAGCTGGTATTGGCAAAAATTTCCGCCAGCAGAGATATTGCCGAGCACCAAGCACATATTATGGCTAAAGCCTTAGGTGATGCTGATATCAATATTATGGGCGGTGATGGCCAGTTCTTTAATCAATTTATGAGTGCAATTAGTTTAGGTAAATCAATCGATGGCTTAGTTGATGAAAGTAAAACTGTACAAACCGTGTTTAAAGATCATTTAAACGGTGATCGTAATTTAATCGAAGACCTAAAAGGGGTGTTAGCTGGAGCAAATGGCTCCGCAGAAACACTTAAAAACTTCAACATGAGTAAGTTATTAAAGCAGTTGAGTAATACGTCTGCGGCTGAAAAAAGCCAATTACTAAGCATGTTAGGCGGTAATTTAGGCGGTGGATTAGATGAAAAAATTCAACTAGATCCAAAAGACTAGTTTAGCTTCTAAGCTCTATCGTTTTAGCCGCAATAGTTGATTATTGCGGCTAACTTTTATTAAATTTCAGGATAGGTTTCATGACGGACGTAACTCAACAAGCGCTAGAGCAAGGCTCGTACGACTTAATTAAACGTCGTTTAAATAATTTTGGTGCTGATTTAAAAGCGCAAATAGACGATATTAATAAACAGCGTATAAACGAGTTTGGCAGTACTGAACTACAAGTTAAAGGACGTGTTCGCGTTCGTACAGAGCAAAATTGTACCCCGCGTGATATCGTGATCGTTGGCGACAAAGTTATTTTTGCTTACAACGTGTTCTTGGGCTTAAAAAAAGAAACGGCAATCAGTGACGTATTTAGTGTACAAAAACTAGTCGCGCAAGACAACCATTATGAAATAGAGCCGTACCCTGATACAACACGCTTTTTAACGGATAGTCGTTTTATCCGTGACTTTGAAGAATTGTATACTTATTACAAACAAACCAGCTTACAGCATTTATATCAACAAAACGGCAAGCTGTTTGCGTTATTCCAAATCGGTGACAAATTATCGGATGTGCGGGTTTTTCGCTGGGAAATTCACCCAGATAACACCATTAACTATATCGATAATCGCGGTGAGCGTGATATTCAACACGCCCATGACTATGATTTTGAATGGCTCAAAACTGACAGAAGTAACCATGTAGAAGGGCGTCACGCTCATATTAACATTGCCGATAAAGTGTTTGTCGAAACCATTGGTGGCTCACTGACCATTAAAATAGAAAACAGCACAGACACTGGTGAAGGGATTTATCAAGAAACGGTTGATGATAAAAACCAATCCCTTGCTGATGGCGAAGTTGAGTACGCCTTAGTAGGCGACTTAGTGCTGCTAAAAATTCTTCCATACCGTGAAAAAGCATGGCGTTATTTTATTTATAACACCCGTTCTCAGCTGGTGATGCGTCAAGATGCAATTGGTAGTGCCTGTGTTACCTTGCCTGAAGATCACGGTATTATTTTCCCTGGTGGTTATTATTTACAGTCAGGACAAGCTCGTTCATTTGAAGAGCAAATAGATGATTTAGAATTTCACCGGCATATAAAGTCACCCAATGGCGAAGATGTGTTATATGTGTTTTATGAGCCAAGCGAAGGCCGTTACGCACTTTTTGCCTATAATATTATTGATAAAAACCTACAAAATCCGATTTATTGCCACGGCTACGCAATTTATAACGATGGTGTAACACTCACCTTTAAGGCTGATAAAGACCAAGCGGAGCGAGTACACCCCATTCAAATTTGGCAAAGCCCGTTTGTCTCGGCCGAGTTTGCCGCTAATGCGCCACCACTTACCAGCTTTTTTGGCAAAATTGGTAACCCTGATTTAGTGCGTGGTATTTCTGATTTATACAGTGTCAGTAAAGCCATTAGCGAGCAAAGCCCGAGCTTATTTCATTACGAAGATTTAATTGCCCTCAGCCGAAATATTTTTGACCGTTATCATTGGCTTAACGAAAGTGAATTTACAGAAATCGCGCAAAACTTGCACAGCATTAATGAAACCGCTGAGCAAGTGCTTGATGAATTTGAAAAAGTCACCGAAATTCAAAACAAAGCCAAGCAAGCGCTGGTGGATATTAATAAGCACTACACGGACGTAACCCGTGAAGTGCGCCCAGATAACTTTAAAACCGCCCCAGAGTTTGTGCAAGGTCTTGATGCTCTAAAAGTACTCAAAGGCCAAGTAATAAGCCTTGAAGACATTAAATATATTGATATTACGGCACTGAATAACTTACAAAGTGAAATTGATGAGCGGCTGGTGGAAGTAAGCCAAGCAACCGCAGCGTTTTTACAACAAGACAGCGCGCTGACGCCGTATCACGAAAAACTCAAACAGCTTGAAGATCTCAGCAGTAAAAGTGAAAGCGTGAGCGAGCTTAAAACCTATATTGCGCAGTTAGATGCGCAAAGTGTAGAGCTGGATTTACTTAACCACACTATGCTTGACCTGGACATAGACGATAGCCGTGTGCGCACACAGATACTCGAAGATATCAGCGCTGTGTATGCATTGGTGAATCGTGCAAAGGCCAGTATTGAAATTCGTCAAAAGAGCCTCGGTAGTGTTGAAGCGAAAGCTGAATTTGCCGCACGCTTTAAGCTCTTTTCACAAAGTATCACCAATGCATTAAATAATGCCAAAACGCCTGAAGCATGTGATGATCAACTTTCACGTTTGCTTATTCAGCTTGAAGAATTGGAATCACAATTTAGTGATTTTGACGAGTACCTGACAGAGATCATTGCCAAGCGTGATGACGTATATGAAAGCTTTGAAGCACATAAACAAAGCTTAATTGACACCCGCCAGCGCCGTGCATTGAATTTAGCCAATGCCGCTGAGCGAATACTGCAAGGCGTTAACCGTCGTGCGCAAAGTTTTACTGAGTTGGATGCGTTAAACACTTATTTTGCTGCCGATCCTATGATCAGTAAATTGCGTGTTCTTACCACTGAACTTAAAGAGTTAGGCGACGAAATTCGTGCCGATGATATTCAATCAAAACTCAAAGCCAGTAAAGATCAGGGCATCCGTTCGTTACGTGATAAGCAAGATATTTTCACTGACGGCGGCAATACGGTCAGCATTGGTAAGCATGCCTTTAGTGTAAATAAGCAATTACTCGATTTAACCTTATTACCGCGTGATGAGCAGCTAATGTTGCACTTAACCGGCACAGATTATTTTGAGCCGATAACTGATAAACAAGACCTTGCAACGTTACAGCAAAGCCGTCATTTGTGGCAGCAAACATTAGTATCAGAAAACGATTACGTTTATCGCGCTGAATATTTAGCAGCACAAATAATACTTGCATGTGAAAACAGTGAGCACTCGCTGACTTTTACACAGTTAGAGCAAGCGCAACGAGATAAACAGTTATTACAGCTGGTGCAAAAATTTGCCGAACCGCGTTACCAAGAAGGTTATGAAAAAGGCATTCATGATTATGATGCCAGTGCGATTATTGATACCTTATTAACGCAAAAAAGTAGTTTGGACTTACTTATTTATCCCCCTAGTTGTCGTATTGTTGCGCAGTTATTTAGTGCACAATTGTCAACCACACAACTGAACGAATATTTCCATCAAGCGAGCAATGCTATTTTGATGGATAAACACTTTGCTGCGACTAGTTTTATCACCACGCTAACCGTGCAGTTAAGTGAACAGATCAACGACTTTTTGCTACAAATTAGTAAATTATCAGCACGCTTTGCTGATTTATCCACTGATTTGGCCGCTGCTTATTTAGTACAACAATTAGCACAACAAAAAGCGGCGGATCAACAGCTATTTATTGTTTCTCAACAAGCTAAAAATTTAGCTGAGCAGTTTAATAGTGACGCCAAAGCAAAAGGCTATATTAACGAGCTGACTCAGGCGTGCGAAAATGTAAAGCAAACTGATGAGCGAGCATTGCTATTTTTAAGTTGGCTTAATGCGTATTGCTCGCAAAGCCCTAAAGTGCCAGCAATGGTGCAAGCGGAAGCGGCTAACTACTTGCATCTTAGTGCCACCACAACATTAAAATACGCAGTGCTAGACGTCACCCCAAATACCCAGGTTGAGCGTTTAATGGGACAGCATAAGCGAGTGCAAGAGCAAGTTTTAAATCTTGATTATGCAGAGTTTTATGCCAGAACTCGTAAATACATCACAGAGCAAGTCCCAGCTTTTGAGCAATATCATGCATTGCGTAGTGACATTTTGACAGAGCAAAAAGAGCGCCTGC
Source organism: Pseudoalteromonas sp. KAN5 (assembly GCF_022846535.1). Lineage (NCBI taxonomy): Bacteria > Pseudomonadati > Pseudomonadota > Gammaproteobacteria > Alteromonadales > Pseudoalteromonadaceae > Pseudoalteromonas > Pseudoalteromonas sp. KAN5. Next base: position 2,237,618 of record NZ_AP025589.1, on the reverse strand, counting down.
AGCTTGATGAATTTAAAGCTAGGCCACTGAGCTCGTTTGTGCGTAATCAGCTGATCAATAAAGTGTACTTTCCAATTATTGGCGATAACCTAGCTAAGCAAATTGGTTCAGCAGGTAAAAACAAACGCACTGACTTAATGGGCATGTTATTACTGATCTCGCCACCGGGTTACGGTAAAACTACCTTAGTAGAATACGTTGCTAACCGTTTAGGATTGACCTTTGTAAAAGTAAACTGCCCGTCTATAGGGCACGATCAAGTGTCATTGGATCCTACTCAAGCTATTAACGCCACTGCAGAAAAAGAGATTGCAAAAATCAACCAAAGTTTTGAAATGGGCAATAACGTGATGCTCTATTTGGATGATATTCAGCATACTAATCCTGAATTTTTACAAAAGTTTATTTCATTGTGTGATGGCTCACGTCGAATAGACGGAGTATGGAATGGCAAAAGTAAAACTTATGACTTACGTGGTAAAAAGTTTGCTGTAGTGATGGCAGGTAACCCGTATACGGAATCGGGCGAGAGTTTTAAAATTCCTGATATGTTGGCAAACCGCGCCGATATTTATAATCTTGGTGATACCTTAGCCGGGTGTGAGCAAGAGTTTGCCATGAGCTTTATAGAAAATGCGCTAACCTCTAATGCAGTATTAGCGCCATTGGCTAATCGCAATATGGAGGATCTATATAAATTAGTGCGGATGTGCCAAGGCGAAGATATTTCATTAAATGAGCTTGAGCACGGCTATTCTCAAGCGGAAGTTAACGAAATCAAAGCGGTCCTCACACGATTAATCACGATTCGTAATACGGTATTAAAAGTGAACGCCCAGTATATTGCCTCAGCTGCGCAAGATAATAATTACCGCACTGAGCCGCCATTTAAACTACAAGGCAGTTACCGTAATATGAATAAAATGGCGGAGAAAGTCGTCGCCGCCATGAATGACGAAGAACTAGAAAACCTGATTTGCGATCATTATCGTGGTGAAGCGCAAACACTCAGTAAAGGCTCTGAAGAGAACTTACTAAAACTTGGGGAACTGCGGGGTACCTTAAGCGAATCAGAGCAACAGCGCTTTAGTCAAATTAAAGGTGACTTTGTACGTTTAAATAAACTCGATGGAGCCGGCAGTCCTGTGATGATGGCGGTGGAGCAAATGGGTTATTTGCACCAATCACTGGAAGAGATTGCTGGTAAACTCACTAAAAACAATCTAAATCACGATTATAGCCAGTTACTGCAAAGCCTTGGTGTGAATATACAAAGCTTAGATAATAAACAAGCAATTCAGAGTATAGTGCAATCACTAGATAACAAAGAGGCTGTGAATGCGTTGACCGCAGTGGTCAGTAGTAATAACAACCAAGCATCATTTACTGAGCTTGTGAATGCAATTAATCAGCAAACGAAGAGCATCAATAGTAACAATATGCATACTCAGTTTGAAAAACTGATTACTGCGTGGAGTGCTAAGTGATGTATGCGAGCTCTATAAACGCCTCGCTTTGTTAAAGGCTTAGAAAATCACGCTATAAGTGGTAAGAAAAATTAAAAATAAGTTGGTTGTGTTGTATGGAATTTTCGATTACGTTTTTTCAATTATTTTTTATTGGAGTGTATCTTGGTTTACCTCTTTTGGCCGTATTGTGCTTTGTGATCATAGGGCTTGGTTTGGTTGTCGGCCGATTAGAATCCTGGAGCCGGTTTGATTCAATTTATTGGGCGTTTATTACGGCGCTGACGGTAGGCTATGGCGATATTCGACCGTTAAAGAAACCATCCAAGGTATTGGCCGTTATTATCGCTTGGACGGGGATCCTTCTTACTGGTTTATTGGTTGCTATCGCGGTAAAAACAGCATCAATAACATTAGAAATATTTATTGATCCAAATGTTATTGAACAGTTAGAAAAGCGCGTTTAACCCATAAGCGTATAAGGCTTTGCTTGGCATAATCAAATCTGGCTACTTGTATTGCTAGTTGCGTTTGTTCGCAATCTTTCTCGGTGTGTTTTCAGTATGACATTGGATTTGGGAACAGAAAGTCTACTGCCATACTTTATTTTTTAAATATGGCAGTATAATTTTACTCAATTAAAACATTACTTATCTGCTGAGTATGGGTCTTCGGCCATCAGGTAGGCCCTTAAGTCGGCTTTTTGTGGCTGTGCATTAAGCCATTCTCTGAGCTCTTTTACTTTTGCGTACGTGTCTGTACCAAATTTGTCAGCGTATATATCACTAAAGTTTTGTTTGGTACTTTGTTCACGAATTTGGTTTTGCCATTGTTGGGTTACTACTGCATTCAATGTACCAGCTAAGCCTTCCTCTTTTAGTAATTCCCACTCACCAGCATCTAACCAGATCCCACCTACCGGTGCGCTGTAATCTATACGGTAGTCAGTTGATGATGAAATACGAAATTTCCGCATGATGACACCTGATACCGGGCAAATTAATGCTTTTTTAGTGTCTGTGACGTCGGCTTCAAATGAGATGTTGTCAGCAAATGCAAAGTTTGGGTTACGCTCTTTCCAAGCCGCAAAGTCTTCGATTAGTACCCAGTGGCCATTACAATGGGTGCATGTGTGTGAGCGAAATTGGCCTTCAATAAAACTAGGTTTAAGTAAACCTTTACCACAACTTGTACAATTCATAGTATCCCTTAATTTTTTTGCTTACCCTAAAAAACCGCCTATAGGATAATTATTGCTATTTATTATTAATAATAACAATGATGTTACCTTACTTTTGGAGGCCATAACAAAGGTTTATTACCCTCTATGAGCTTGTTTATAGTGTTTCTAGGTTGTAATGCACATTATTAGAGTCAATAGAAAAGTAACTGCACTGATGTATTATATTATCTATTCAGGCTCGCAGTATTTTTGTTTTCTGTTAATAACTTTATTATCATAATTGAGTTGGCGCAAGAACTGGAAGAGAGCGTCTGTAAACTCATTTTGCTCATACATGTAGGGCCTATTTATAATAAACTTAAAACACGTTTAAAAAGAGCAAATCTATAATCATTTATGACAACTGAGGTGAAGCGAAGGTGTACTTAGATTTAACGCGGGAAGGCAATAAAATCAATGTGTATAGTCAGCTAGTTGGTGGTATTACCCCAAGGCCGATTGCTTGGGTAAGTACTTTAAGTGCCGATGGCATTGGCAATATCGCGCCTTACTCATTTTTTACTGTGGCCAGTGTAAACCCGCCAGTATTGAGTGTGACTCAGGTAAACCCAGCTGATCATAAAAACAAAGACACATTAAACAATTTACTCGCAACCAAAGAATGCGTGATCAATATTGTCAGCCATCAGCAGGTTGAACAAATGAATCAAAGTTGCGCAAATTACTCACATTCGGTAAGTGAATTTGAGGCTGCCAATATTGAATCAACCGCGAGTAAACGAGTAAAGCCTTTAAGTGTCAAAGCATCAAAAGTACGCTACGAATGTACCCTGCGCGAAGTTATTACGATCAGTGAATTGCCTGCTGGTGGGCAAATAATGCTGCTTGATGTTATTGGGATTTATGTTGCTGACAGTGTATTACGTGATGGTTATATTGACCCTCAAGCGTTAAGTACTGTGGGTAAAATGGGCGGTGATTATTTTGTACAAACAAACGATTTATTCAGTCTTGCACGACCAATAGTAAAGTAATAACAAGCGCTGTTGGCTGTTTCTTAATTTTTGCACATTGTTTGCACTTTTTGACGGTACTTTTACTAAAAGTTCAATCTAAGGGTCTTGCAATGTCTACATTTAAATCAGTTTCAAGTTTATTTACGCTCAGCATATTATGTGTTTGTTTAGCGGCTTGTAACAGTGATTCAGATACTTCAACTGACGTAGTCAATAGCTCGCCAGTGGTAAATGCGGGTGTTGATCAACAAGTCAGCAGTGGCGATACAGTTTATTTGATGGGCAGTGTTGATGACGATGATGCCTATGTATCTATACTGTGGTCACAGCAATCAGGTACAGAGGTTACCTTAAGTGATGGTAGCTCTACGGCGACACAATTTATAGCACCGACCTTATCAGACAATGAAACCTTAGTATTTACTTTAACGGTAGACGATGGCGTAAATGCAGCCGTAAGCGATACCGTAGAGGTTTTAGTCACTGTAGCACAAAACAACGATAGCAGCTTAGTATCGAGTTGGATTATCAATAATGATACTAACTCAACCTATATTCAAAATAGCAGCACCGGCGTCACTGAAAATGTGCAATTAGCTGAGGTGGTTAATATTGCTGATGTTGATTATATGCATATTAACGCCACTGGGGTGCCTCGTTATGATGTCACTATGAGTGAAGAGCAAATAGACTGGTTGAATAACCGTCCTCGTGCTGCGACCGATTTTGCCAATGGTGTTACCTCGGCTCAAGTGGGGCAAATGGTCTTGTTTGGTGAAGATATCGGTTATAACAGCAGTACTGAAAACTGTAATGATACCGGGGGGGCCGGTTATTGGCCACCAGGTCCTGGTTGTCCAACAGAGCAAGCTGTTGATGCTTATTTTACCCTTGAACCCACAGACAACGAAGACGTGTGTGAGACGGGCTTAGGCACGGTTGGTTTGATGGTTAATGGCACCAGTATTTTTAACTGGGGTGATGGCATGAGTTATGGCCAAAATGTCTGGTACACACTTGCTCCCATTGCTGAGCAGTACGATGTCGATGTATGCGGTGGCCATGCTGCTAATGGTGAATATCATCATCACTTTTATACCCGTTGTTTAGCTGACATGTTAAATGATGATGGCTCAGCGCATTCGCCTATTTATGGTTTTGCTGCGGATGGATATCCGCTTTATGGACCTTATGAAAGCAAAGATGAATTAGCACTCAGTGGTTGGCAAATACGTGATTATGGCGCGCCAACAAGTGAGGCTGGTTGCGCTACAGAAGGTCAACGTAGTTGTGTGTTAATCGATCAATACGATATTAGCCAAGGGGTTGAAAGTGCCGAGATAGGCCCTGCTATTGGCGAGTTGGTGACTACGCTTTCTGGTAATAGATTAGCTGCAGATGCGGGTTATTATTTTGAAGATTATTACTATGCACAAAAAGCTGTAGCAGGTGCTCAGCTTGATGAACATAACGGCCATGATACCAATGATGGTAAAGGCTATCACTACCATATTACACTTGCTCTTGATAGTAATGGCAAATTGCAACCGTCATTTCCATACCAAATAGGGCCGCGTTTTAAAGGTCAGCTACCAGAGAATTCAATTGGCCGTTGTAGTACGGGTGATACCATGGGGCCGCCACCACGTTCGTAGGAAGTTATGATGAAAGTAATAATTTTTACTGTGTGTTTAACGCTTTTGCTGAGGTTGAGTGTTGGCGTGGCTCAGGTGCAAACTATGGCAATGGATCACTCACATCTGCCAATTGCTGTGCCCGCTGAGATCCCTGTGCCTGCTCTGAGCTTAGCGCTTGAGCAAGATGCGATGTCAGGGTATAACCTGACAATTAATACCCAAAATTATGTACTGACACCGCCACCTGCGGGTATCAGTATGAACGCTCTCATGTCTGCACAGCAAGACCCAAAAACAGGCATGTTGGCAGGCCATGCTCATTTATATATTAATGGGGTTAAAATTCAGCGTGTTTATGGGCAGTATGTCCATTTACCTACAACGTTGTTTAGTGCGGGTATTAATACCATTTCGGTGACACTGAATAATCATGGTCATATGTATTGGAGTGCGCAAGATAAAAAAATTGTTGCTACTTTATATATTAACGATCAAGTAGATGAGCTAATCACTTACCGATTTGAAAGCTTTCCAGTGCTATCCAAGTTAGCTAAAAACAAGTAACTTGATAACATCAAGCGACGATTAATATTTCCCAAAAGGTAGGGATACCTTTTTTATAAGCGGTAGAAATGAAAATACACAATAAATTATTTTTGATCCTCTTTAGTTTCAGCTTTTTACTGATCACAAGCCTTGTATTGCTGATGCAATGGAGCATAGGCCAAGGCATGATTGATTATGTCAATGCAAAAGAAGTCAAAGCGTTACAACCGTTAGTGAGTCAATTTGCACAGCGTTATCAAAGGGATTCATCGTGGCGAAGCTTCGAAGGTGATGAACGACAGTTTTTCAGGTTAGTAATACAGCAACTAGTAGACAGCCAATTTGTACCAGATATACCGCCTCGTAAAAGAGAGCCTCATAGGCAAAGGCTTGAGCGTTCTATGGCCTTAGACAGACCAGTCCCCCCCGAGCACAGATTACCCCCCGGGCACGCAGCAGATTATGCGCTACTTGATAGTCATAAAAAAGTGATAGTAGGGCACTATAAAAGTGATTTAAAGTATACTGACATCCCTATTGAACTCAATGACAAAGTAATAGGTTACCTTGCAGTGTCTAAACGCAAAGGTTTAGTTGATGGTTACGAATTAGACTTTTTAGAGCAACAAACCAGTTACCTATGGTTGATTGGCTTAATCGCACTTTCGTGTACCTTACTCATTACATTTTTGTTAGCACGGAATTTAGTCGGCCCAGTTAAACAAATAGCCAAAGGTATGCACCAGCTTAGTCAAGGAAACTTTGAGCATCAACTAAAACTCAAACGTCATGATGAAATTGGTCAATTAAGTGAAGACTATAACACGCTAGCATTGACACTCGCCCACAATGAGCAAGTACGTAAACGTTGGCTTGCTAATACATCGCATGAACTACGCACTCCAATTGCGATTTTAATGGGGGAGCTTGAAGCAATGCAACTTGGCGTCCGCCCTTTATCTGTTGAGAATATTCGTTCTGCAAATGATGAAGCTCATCATTTAAAGCGTTTGATTGAAGACTTACATTTGCTCAATAGTGCAGAGTTAGGCGGTATGCATTTTACGATGCAGCCATTATCAATTGCTGAGTTACTGCTTACAGTTAAACAAAAATACACCACTATTTTTAAAAATAACGCAATTGAATTAAATATCACTGAATTCAGCGAAGAAATAACAATTAGTGCTGACAATACCCGTTTGATGCAGTTATTTGGTAATATTTTAATGAACGCGGTGCATTATGCTCAGTGTTCAAAATTACAAATAGCAGTCACTAAAGTCACGTCAATAAGCCAAAACTATGTTGTTATCAACATTGAAGACAACGGCATAGGAGTTGAAGATGAACATTTAGCGCATTTATTCGAGTATTTATATCGCGTAGATGATGCGCGCAACCGCCAGCAAGGTGGTTCGGGACTTGGCTTGTCTCTTTGTCAACATATAGTGCATGCCCATCAAGGTGAAATCGCTGCGATGAGAGCCCCATTGGGCGGTTTAGGTATTATGATAAAATTACCCATGGAGTATTAAAATGGCAGCCCCAGCGAAAGTACTTATAGTCGAAGACGAAGTTAAACTTGCTAATTTAATGAGCGATTTTTTATTAAATCAACATTTTGCTACTCATCAAATCCATCATGGTGATGAAGTACTGCCGTGGCTCAAAGAAAATCACCCTAATGTCATTTTACTTGATGTGATGCTGCCAGGAACAAGTGGTATTGAGTTGTGCAAACAGATCAGACAGTTTTCAACAGTGCCAATCATAATGGTTTCAGCCAAAGTTGAAGAAATAGATCGCCTATTAGGTTTGGAGCTCGGCGCGGACGACTATGTTTGTAAACCGTTTAGTTATGCCGAAGTTGTTGCCCGTGTAAAATCCTTATTAAGGCGTAGTGAATTGGCAAAGCCACAGCAAAATACGGATATGTATCTAGATGAAAATACTTTTAGTGTGCAATATAAAGGGCGCTCAGTAGAACTTACCAGTGTTGAATTTCAGTTATTTAAACCATTATTTGAAAAACCTAACCGCATTTTTAACCGTGAAAGCTTAATGGCTAATATGTATACTGATCAACGTATTGTGAGCTTTCGTACTATTGATAGTCATATTAAAAAATTACGTAAAAAACTCGATGAAGTGTGTGAACAAGACAGTGTTATTCAATCGGTTTATGGCGTTGGTTATCGCTTTGTAAAACCTTAAACTTCCTTATTTTTTGCACATTGTTTGCGCTTTTAACACTTACTCTTGTCGGTAGTTACTTAATACCTGCAAGAGGTTGAATTATGAAATCGTTAACAGCAATCGCCTTATTAACTACATTATGTGTTGGCTTTACAGCCCATGTAGATGCTAAAAACCGAGAAAACCGCCCACCACGCCCTGATTTTTCAACCATTGATGTAGATGGTAATGGCATTATAGAACTATCAGAATTCAGTGCTCAAGAGCTACCACCAGGCGTAGATGATATCGAAGAAGTTTTTAATCAGATAGATACCGATCAAAATGGTGAGATCAGCGAAGAAGAATTTACCTCTCATAAACCACCGCACCGTCAAAGATAAGGAACAACCATGATCAATAGTATTTCATCTGGCGCCAGTTTTGAGCCAATGCAGCGCCCAAAAGCTCAGCCTCTAACGAGTGAACAAACAGAGTTAATGAGCGAAACCTTATCTCAATTTGACCCAGAAAATTTAACAACAGCAGACGCACAGTCTATTGTTGCAGCTTTTCAAGAAGCGGGTATTCAACCTGGTCAAGAAATGCAAGAGCTGATGGCTGAGGCAGGCTTTGATGCCGCGCAAGTGGGAGAAATGGGTCGCCCTGAAGGTGGTCGCCCGCCTGGCCCTCCACCACAAGGTGGTGCTGAGCAGGTTAACACCCAAGAGATGGTCAGTTACTTAGATGAGTTGCTTACCAACTATTCAGATCAATTAAATGATGAAGATAAAGCGTCTATTTTAGCATCCGTGCAAGAGAAGTTTGGTCTATCACAAAGTGACTCATTACTTTCTGTAAAAGCATAAACAATCGATAGGTTAACCTGTGGCCAGTTTCGATAGGTTAACCTGCTCCTGCGACAATTTGTCACATTCTCAGTGACACATAAATCATTATCATAAGCGCCTATTTCTACAATAAAAATCATTAATAGGCCGTATTTATGAATAATCTCCTGGCATTTTCAGCCATTTCCCTTGCACTAACAAGTTTACACACTGTTGCTAATGACGGCGGCGATAATATCGAGCACATTAATGTCACCGGCTCTCATATTAAGCGCACTGATTTTGAAAGTACCAGCCCTGTAACGGTTATTGATGCCGCACAAATCGCCCAAACGGGCATAGTAAATGTAGAAGACTTGCTGCAGCGTATGTCGTTTTCTGCTGGGGTTGCAGGTAATGCCACTAATGCCTATTGGACCAGTGGGGGTTATGGCACAGCACAAGTCAATTTGAGAGGGATGGGGATTAAACGCACGCTTGTGCTACTCAATGGCCGCCGTATTGTCAATGGTGGTACGGGAGCTAATAGTTCAGTTGATTTAAATATGATCCCCACATCTATTATTGAGCGAGTGGAAGTACTTAAAGATGGTGCATCGGCTATTTATGGCGCTGATGCGGTTGCAGGGGTGGTTAATATCATCACTAAAACACAACTAGATGGCGCAGAGTTTAGCGCTCAAATAGGCGCAGCTGACGATGGTGAAGGGCAAAGCCAAGAATTTAGTTTTAATGTTGGGGGGAGTTTGAACGAGGCCATTTTGTGTTTAGTGCAGGCTATATAAATACCGAAGCAGTCAGGCAGTCAGATAGAATCGATTGCGCTAAAAGTGAAACGGTTAATGAAGATGGCAGTAGCCAGTTAACATGCTTTGGCAGCGCAACAACGGCAGGTGGGCGTGCTTTATTGGCGGATGGTAGCAGTGTTCAGTTTAATCAAGACCCAAATGGTGATGGTAATAGCTATGAAGCTTATGACTCAGCTAAACATGGCTTTAATTATATCAGTTACTTAAATGCCGTTAACCCAAGTGAGCGGATAAATGTATCGACCAACTTTACCTATGAGCTAAGTGATAACTTAAATTTATTTACCGAAGCGCAGTACAGCAATCGTCAATCAGAGCAGATTGTAACACCGCGTAGTATCAGTGGCATTATGGTATCAAAAGACTTTGCTTATAATCCTACCGGGCAAGACTTAGAACTAACAAGGCGACGTAATGTTGAGCTAGGTGCACCGTATTTTTTCCAAGAGACCAATACCGCGCGCATTGTGGTTGGCCTTGATGGGGTTTTAAATAATAATTGGACTTGGCAGTTAGCTTATAACTATGGTCGCAACACCGGTACTGATGGCTGGACGTTTGATCAAGATATTAGCAAAGTAGCAAATACCCTTGATGACACTATTTGTAGCTATGAAAGTGCTGCCGCGATCCCATGTGGCGACTGGTTTGGCGTTGATGAATTAACCCCTGAGGTGATTGATTACGTAAAATATCGTCGCGAAGGTAATGGAGGTAATGAATTACGTTCACTGACCTTTAATTTATCTGGTGATTTACTAGAGTTGCCAGCAGGGGAACTTGCCTTTGCTGCAGGGCTTGAAAAACGAGATGAAAGTGGCTGGCGTAATCCTGATTCAACGGTACTTGCAAATGGCGGTGAAGATGCCATTGATGGCAGCTATTCAGTAACCGAAGGTTTTATAGAGCTTGCTATCCCTGTACTTGAGAGCGTTGAGGCGCAGGTTGCGACTCGGTATTCAGATTACAGTACGTTTGGCAGTAAGATGACTTATAAAGTAGGCCTAACATGGCAAGTTGTTGATAGTTTAATGCTGCGTGGGGTTAAATCAACAGCCTTTAGAACACCGATGATAACCGAGCTTTTTGGTGGTACAAATGCTGAAAATCTTCGCACTATTGACCCCTGTGAAAACGCAACAGGTGAGATAGCAGCAAATTGCTTAGCGGCTGGTTTACCCGCTGATTTTGTGCAAGACGGTACTACAATTCGCACCTCTGTTGGCGGCAATCCTGATGTAAATCCAGAATCTGCAGACACACTAACTTTAGGCATGGTATGGCAATCTAATTTTATTGAAGGTTTATCTACTACCGTTGATTATTTTGATATTGAAGTGGAAGATGCAATTACTTCGGTAAATGGCTCAGATGCGCTCAAATTATGTTATACCGATCCTGATGTTTATAGTGCTTACTGCGATACATTTACCCGTCATCCTGTGACAGATCAAGTTAACTCCCTAAGCCAGCGGCCAGTAAATGCAGCCTTTGAGAAAGTCAGTGGAATAGATTTTAACACCCGCTACAATACCGATTTATTTGGTTTAAGTAGTCAATTTGAACTGGATGCGACACGTTTACTAAAACATGAAAACACTCCTTTTGCCGGTCAAGCCACACAAAGTTTATTAGGTTATATAACCGAAGATCAGGGAAGTTACACCAAGTGGCGCGCAAATTTAGGCGTGAGTGTCAAAGCAGCTACGTGGTCGGCACATTATGCCATGCGTTATATTGGTACCGCTGATGATGTAAATGGCGGCGGGCCCATTGGCAGTGCAGTACCGAGTATTGTTTATAACGATATTCAAGGTCGTTATTTTATTACGCAAAATACATCACTAGCGATAGGGATCGATAATATCTTTGATAAAAAAGCGCCCTTTTTAACCTCATGGAATGACGCAAATACTGATGTAATGACCTACGATTTACTCGGCAGACGTGGCTATTTGAAGTTAGATGTTAACTTTTAACTCATGAGCACACGTAAGTTAATTTATACTCAAACTACCTCACGGTAGTTTGAGTATATGCATTTTGAATCTAATTGAGTGCCGTAGAAAGTGAGATCTCTGCATTCATTAATTTGGAAATAGGGCAGCCTTGTTTGGTTTGTTCACAAAGCTTATTAAACTCCTGCTCAGAAATACCAGCGATTTTTGCCTCAACATGTAACGCAATATGAGTCACCTCAAAGCCGTCATCTACTTCATCTAAACTAACCACCGCACTCGTGGTGATATCATCGGCGACATAATTAGCTTCTGTTAGTGCAAGTGAAAGCGCCATACTAAAACAGGCACTGTGCGCAGCAGCGATAAGCTCTTCAGGGTTAGTCCCTTGTTTATCTTCAAAGCGAGTGTTGAAGCCATACGGTTGGTTTGTTAACGCTCCGCTTTCAGTGTTTATTTGGCCTTTACCTGATTTTATATCACCAGACCAATGTGAGAGTGCTGATTTCTTAATCGTCATATTCATCTCCTTTGTAATAATTTCGCTGATTGTGAAAAGCCTTCACATTTTTAACGTGAAATAGGCTAGTTACTGTAGCAGTTGCAATATAAAAGCCAAATATATACAGAGTGTAAGCTAAATGGGACTAATGAGTTTTGCTTATAAAGGATAAAAACCTGAGCTGAGGTTAAATAACTAAAAAACGGTCATCAGTGAGCATTTTTTAGTTATTAAGAACTTTATTAATTTGCTAATTCAGAATCGATGTGGCGGGTTAGGTTAGTTACCCAATTTACGTATTGGCGATGTATTTTTTCACCGTTATAGTCTAGATTTATCGAGTCTTTATAATCAATATCATACTGCGCTTCATTATAGTCAATATTAACTCGCAGCTGATGTTTACGAATATCTAACACCCCTAATATTTTACCTGTTTCTTGTATGCGGCATTTCCAAGTAAGTTGTTTACATGCGAGCAAAATTGCTTCCCCAACACTTTCTTGCGTATGTGTTCTATTTGCATTTTGTGGCACTAAGTTATCATCAAAATTACGCATTTGTACTAACGTGCTACAACCTGATAATGCAGCGGCAGTTGCTGCTAAAATAATGAGCTTTCTCATGGATAGTCCTTTGTTATAAAACATTATGATAACTTAAGTTCGAGTGAAAATGCACTGCCTTAGTGAGCACATACAATAAGCAAGGTGAGCAGGTTTGAGTATTTTATCTGAAATGTCTTGAGGTGTATTTTTGGCAACAGCTTTATACACTCACAGCTGAGAGGTAATTCGCTAAATTTACAGTTAACTAAAACCATAAACCAAAACGCGGTGGCACAATGCTTGGTGATCCTTCGTTCACCGCGTTTTTGTAAATTTTAGTTAGTGTTTAAAAATCGTTTTTACTATGTCGTTCAGCGAGTTGCTCTTCTTCAGGGCCCCAGACACGGTTTACGCGACGACCACGCTGTACCGCAGGGCGGCGTTCAATCTGTTTTGCCCAGCGTAATACATGAGTATACGACTCGACATCTAAAAACTCTGCTGCATCATACAGGTTGCCTAAAACCAATGAGCCATACCAAGGCCAAATAGCGATATCGGCAATTGAATACTCACTGCCTGCCATATAATCATGGTCGCTTAAATGACGATTTAACACGTCTAGCTGCCGTTTAACTTCCATGGTAAAACGATCGATAGGGTATTGCATTTTAAAGGGGGCATAAGCGTAAAAATGACCAAAGCCTCCACCTAAATAAGGTGCAGAGCCCATTTGCCAGAACAGCCAGTTACGGCACTCTGTTTTACTGGTGTGATCGCTTGGTACGAGTACCTCAAACTTTTCAGCTAAGTATTGTAAAATAGCGCCAGATTCAAATACTCGAGTTACAGGGTTGGTACTGTGATCCATTAACGCTGGAATTTTCGAATTAGGGTTAACACTCACAAAACCTGAGCCAAATTGATCGCCATCAGCAATTTTAATTAAAAATGCATCATACTCAGCTGCAGAGATGCCTAACTCTAATAGCTCTTCAAGCATGATAGTGACTTTTTGACCGTTCGGGGTTGCTAAAGAGTATAGTTGTAAAGCATGTTCGCCAACTGGCAGGTCTTGAGGGTGAGTTGCGCCGGCAATGGGTCGATTGGTCTTGGCCCATTCACCGCCATTTTCTGCATCCCATTGCCACACGGCTGGTGGGGTATAGTTTTCGTTGTTACTCATCAAAACTCCTCAAACGTTGGTTACTTAAATCAAGGTATAGGTGTTATTACGAACAATTCATCCTAATTGATCATTACGACTAAGGGAAGCAAAGTTAAGTTTCATTCTGAAAAAGGAAATACACTATAAAACACTTACAGTGGATTCAGCACGACGCTAAACTGAGTTATAATGCTTGAATTGCAAGTAACTGCCTCAATATAGTTACTACTCATTGCGGTGTTGTATTATTTTTAATGCAGTTTGTCTTTGTGATATTATCACATTTGCAGTATCGCATTACTTTATAATTTGGATGTGTCGTGGCGCAAGTAAGAGCTAGAGTCCAGCTAAATGTTGGCAAAAACAGTGATATTCCCGCAGAAATCGTGTCATTTCGCGATTTGAAAGATGGCCAAGAGCATGTTGCTTTGGTATTTAATCGTGCCGATAGCGAGCAGCCTGTGCCGCTTATTCGTATGCATTCGGAGTGTTTAACCGGTGATGTATTTCATTCATCTCGTTGTGATTGTGGTGAGCAGCTTAATGAGTGTATTGAAATGATGCACGAACAAGGCGGTATTTTGCTTTATTTACGCCAAGAAGGGCGAGGAATAGGTTTATACAATAAAATTGATGCCTATGTATTGCAATCACAAGGTATGAATACTTATGAAGCGAATAACCATTTAGGTTTTGCTGACGATTTACGTGATTTTTCAGACGCAGTACTGATGTTAGAAGCGCTGGGATTAAAGCACGTTAAATTAATGACGAATAACCCTAAAAAGCTTAATGCGTTAAAAGATGGCGGCATTGCGGTTGATTCTGTTATCGGCACCCATGCACATATCAAAGCGGGTGTGGCGGGCAACCAGTCCTACCTAGAAACAAAAATTAAGCACGGCGCGCATATGTTAGACATAAAGAAGATTAAAAAACCTTAATTTTACGCTGTCGTCTATGTTATCCGATCCAACGCCGAGTTATACTCGGCGTGTTTTGTTGTTAATTTAAGAGCAAGTATGTCAATTGAATTACGAGTATTTAAAGCCGATGCTGGGTTGAAATGGTTTAAAGCAGGCTGGCTTATTTTTAAAACTCAGCCTTTTACCTTTATTTTTATGCATTTATTTATCGGTATTATTGGTCTGTTATCGTTATTTCTACCTTTTTTACAAATTATTGCTGCATTAGCTACCCCCTTTTTAACCGCCGGTTTTTATCAAGCGGTGATCACCAAGCAGCAAGGTGGAAAAATAATGCTCGCCGATATCCTAAAGCCGTTTACTAACAAAGGTAATCGTATGGGATTACTTCGCTTAGCACTCTATCAAATGGCTGCGGGTGTGTTGATGGCGTTATTGGCAGGTGGCTTATTTTCCGAAGCCATTGAAATTATGAGTAATCCAAATGTTGACCCGAATATTGCTCTACAGCAAGTGATAGATAGTATTTCCATGGCAAATGTGGCGTTGTTTTTAATTGCCTTATCGGTGTATTTAACTGCTTTTTCGTATGCAGTGCCGCTGGTTTATTTTAATCAACAACGACGAATTTTTGAGGTACTTAAAAGCTCACTTATGGTGTTTTATCATAATATGGCACCACTGAGTGTATATGGCGCGATTGCAGCAGGTTTGATGATGGTTTCAATGTTCTTATCGTTCTTACCTCTGTTGGTTTTAATGCCAATTTGCTACATTAGCTTTTTTGTTTCTTATCAAGCTATTTTTATGCCGATTGTACCGCCCGCTGATGCCAAGCCTATAGCACCGCAGCAGAATGACGACAGCGGTCGCTTTGACGCATAATGGCTGGTGAAATGGATGAAGCGCTACAAAAAAATTAAAGAATTACGTACTTTGGTTACTTGGTCGCCAAGAATATTCGCGCCGTGAGTTAACTCAAAAGTTACAGCAAAAAGAGGCGACGCCTGAATTTATCGAAGCCTTATTAGATTGGTGTGAAGAACACAATTTTATTAATGAACAACGGTATGTTGAAGGGTTTGTGCGTCGCCATATTGCTAAAAAGCATGGCTTAAAGCGTATACAAAGTGAAGCCATGGGCAAAAGGATTGACCGAACACTACTAGAGAGTGTTATAGAATCATTCGAAATCGATTGGTTTGAGTTAGCGCAGGATGCGTATTTAAAGAAATATTCAAATTCACAGGACGACTTCGATCACAAAGAAAAAGCTAAGCGCGTGCGCTACTTAATGTATCGAGGGTTCAGTTACGAACAAATTGATTTTGCAATGCAAGCACAGTAAAAATGGGTGAGACTTTCAAATGCAGCACATGACTACCGCACAGATCAGGCAACAGTTTTTAGACTTTTTTGCCTCTAAACAACACCAAATTGTTCCATCAAGCTCGCTTATTCCGGGTAACGATGCGACGTTATTATTTAATAATGCCGGTATGGTGCAATTTAAAGATGTATTTTTAGGCGCAGAAAGCCGCCCTTATAACCGCGCAACTAGCTCACAACGTTGTGTGCGTGCCGGTGGTAAACATAATGATTTAGAAAATGTCGGCTACACAGCCCGCCACCACACTTTTTTTGAAATGTTAGGTAACTTCAGCTTTGGTGATTACTTTAAGCAAGATGCAATTAAGTTTGCGTGGGAGTTTTTAACTGACGTAGTTAAGCTACCTAAAGAAAAACTGCTGGTTACTATCTATCACGATGATGAAGAAGCGTTTGGCTATTGGTCTAACGAAATTGGTTTACCTGAAGATCGCATTATTCGTATTGCAACCAGTGATAACTTTTGGTCGATGGGTGATACTGGTCCATGTGGTCCATGCTCTGAAATTTTTTATGATCACGGTGAAGAAATTTGGGGGGGGCCTCCAGGCTCTCCTGAAGAAGATGGTGACCGTTTCATTGAGATTTGGAATCTAGTATTTATGCAATACAACCGTCAAAGCGACGGTACTATGGAGCCGCTTCCTAAACAGTCTGTTGATACAGGTATGGGTCTAGAACGTATTGCTGCTATTTTACAAGGCGTGCATTCAAACTACGAAATCGATTTATTCCAAGGCTTAATTAAAGCCGCGGCAGACGTTACCAATGCTCAAGATATGGATGATAAATCACTGCGCGTAGTTGCTGATCATATTCGCTCATGTGCATTTTTGATTTCTGATGGCGTTATGCCGTCAAATGAAGGCCGTGGTTATGTACTGCGTCGTATTATTCGCCGTGCGGTTCGCCATGGTAACAAGCTTGGCGCACAGGGCGCGTTTTTCTATAAATTAGTGGCTGCGTTAATTGAGCAAATGGGACAAGCATACCCTGAACTAGCTAAGCAGCAAGAAATTATCGAAAAAGTTCTACGTATCGAAGAAGAACAGTTTGGCAAAACCCTTGAGCGTGGTTTAGCTATTTTAGAAGACAGCTTAACGAACTTAAGCGGTGATGTTATCCCAGGTGAGCTCGTCTTTAAACTTTATGATACTTATGGTTTCCCTGCCGATTTAACCGCAGACGTTGCTCGTGAACGCTTTATGACCATTGACGAGAAAGGCTTCCAAGAGTGCATGGACGTACAGCGCAAAACGGCTCAGCAAGCAGGTAAGTTTGGCGCCGACTACAACCAACAATTAAAGTCTGATAAACACACAGACTTTAAAGGCTATGATGCAACACATTACAGCGGCACAGTGATAGAAATGTTTGCAGAAGGTAAAGCGGTATCAGTGCTTGAAGATGGCCAACAAGGTATTGTGGTACTTGACCGTACACCGTTCTACGCTGAATCGGGTGGTCAAGTTGGCGATACCGGCACATTAACTGTAGCCGGTGGTGAGTTCAGCGTTACTAATACGACCAAACTCGGTAATGCATTCGCTCATCATGGTACTGTGATGGGCCGTATTGGCGTTAATGATAGAGTTGAAGCGACCATTGATGATGCGCGCCGCGATCGCGTTAAAAAGAACCACACAGCAACGCATATTCTCCACGAAGCATTGCGTCAGTTATTAGGTGAGCACGTATCGCAAAAAGGTTCATTGGTTGATCCAGAGCGTTTACGTTTTGACTTTTCACACTTTGAAGCTGTGACAAAAGCCGAGCTGCGTGAGATTGAGCGCGTTGTTAATAATGAAATTCGTCGTAACTTTGCTCTTAACACTGAATTGATGGCAATCGATGAAGCCAAAGAAAAAGGCGCTATGGCGTTATTTGGTGAGAAGTACGATGACGAAGTGCGCGTAGTCACTATTGGTGATTACTCTATCGAGTTATGTGGTGGTACTCACGTAAACCGTGCTGGTGATATTGGTTTATTTAAAATCGTATCAGAGAGCGGTATTGCAGCTGGTGTGCGCCGTATTGAAGCCGTAACGGGTGCCGATGCGATTGCCTACGTTAGCGAGCAAGAACAACACTTAAATGATGTTGCGGCATTGGTTAAAGGTGACAGTGCATCGGTTCTTGAAAAAGTAACGGCTTTGCTTGAAAAATCAAAAGGCCTTGAGAAACAAATTGCTCAGCTTAACGATAAACTTGCAAGCGCTGCGGGTGCGTCACTGTTAGATTCAGTGGTTGAAATTAATGGTGTTAAGCTATTGGTTGCGAACGTTGAAGGGACTGAATCAAAAGCGTTACGCGGTATGGTTGATGACCTGAAAAACAAAATTGGCTCTGGTGTAATTGCACTTGGTGTAGCTGATGGCGACAAAGTAAGCTTAATTGCTGGTGTAACTAAAGACTTAACTGGCAAAGTAAAAGCCGGTGAGCTTGTTAATCACATGGCCTCGCAAGTAGGTGGTAAAGGCGGCGGTCGTCCTGATATGGCTCAAGCTGGTGGTTCTCAGCCGCAAAATTTAAGCTCAGCACTGGATAGTGTAGCGGCTTGGTTAACCGAACGTACCTAAAAGCGCATATCGTGCTTTTGCTGGAGCACCAGAGAAGACTCAATTGAGTTTTCTCTGGTGCTTGCTCCCCACATTCTCGGCTTTTTATTACCTTTCCTTTAAATTTGAAACTTTTTGCTGCCCAGAGCGTCAAAATAGTTATGATTAATCATAACTTTGAAAATAGACTATGCTATGTAGTGCGGATAAAGATTTTTAGTAGCGACTTGAAGTATTGAGCAATAATCACCATTATATTAAGTGTAAAGAGATTTCTGGTGGTTACTTAGTTGCTAAAACTTTATCTAGCAGTGAGTACGGGATCACACCCTAGTGCATTAAGTGTGTGTTCATAGGTCAACCTATTTACTTACTAAGTTAATATCTAATATTAAAATATGAGTTTGAATAGATGAAATAGACTTAAACTTGGCAATAGGCGCATTACAAACAGTTTTTTTAACAGAAAATGAATCGATTTAGAGTTTTTACTTACTTTTACGCTTTATTTTCTTTAAGATACAAACGCGGAATCTTTTAATTTATTGGAATACGGGAGCAAGAGAATGCTAATACTAACTCGTCGAGTCGGTGAAACCCTAATGATTGGTGATGAAGTAACTGTCACTGTGCTAGGTGTTAAAGGAAATCAAGTACGTATTGGTGTTAATGCACCTAAAGACGTTTCAGTGCACCGTGAAGAAATTTACATGCGTATTCAAGCTGAAAAGTCTAACCCGAACCCGGGCAATGCTTAATTAACTTAATCAATTCAATTGATATAAAAGAGCCACTATTTAGTGGCTCTTTTTTTTATGA
Source organism: Pseudoalteromonas sp. KAN5 (assembly GCF_022846535.1). Taxonomy (NCBI): domain Bacteria; kingdom Pseudomonadati; phylum Pseudomonadota; class Gammaproteobacteria; order Alteromonadales; family Pseudoalteromonadaceae; genus Pseudoalteromonas; species Pseudoalteromonas sp. KAN5. The sequence continues at coordinate 2,218,064 of NZ_AP025589.1, read as the reverse complement.
ATTCAATAACCTCATCATTAAGTACACTGTTTGAAATGTACTGCATACCGCGACGGCTTTTTAAAATAATACCGCGTGAGGTATAAATTACCTCGTCAATATCTTGCCACGCTAGCTGATAGTTTTTATGCGGATTTACACTTTTAAAGCCTTCATCATCAATTGTTAAAGTAGCTTCTGATCCCGATGCACGGCTGAGCATTTGCCGCGTGACCCACCAAGGCCTGCGATAATAAAATGCCACACATTCAAGTACTGCTGCCATAATTAAAAAGTTGCCTAGGTAGTGTTGCTCCAAGGCATAAATAGCAGTGAGTCCTAGGCTCACAAGTAAGACTAAAAAAATATATTTAGGTTTTGCTTGAGCGCTATAAGGTAGCGACTCATCAAAGCATTCATAAAAGTAAGGTTTATCTAATGTATAAGTGGTCGTAAATGACATGGCTGATTAATTCTGCTGTAACTATGTTGCCATTTTAGCAAGCTTGCCTAAAAAAAGCCGTTTTTTTAAGTATTCATTTATTTGTTACTATGCGAATGTAAGCTTGTTGTTTTATTGGTAATTTGGGGGGGTGATGATGTTGAGTTTAATAGGGTTAACTTGGGCGTTGTCTAGCAATACATTTTTGGTAATGGGGGATATGCCATATACGCCAATAGATGAGCTCAATTTAGCGCCAGAGGGCGTTCTAGGTCGTAAAATAAATACTACGGAGCATGCTTTTTTACTGCATGTAGGTGATATGAAATCGGGTTCAGAACCTTGTACTGATGAGCGACTAACAAAAAACAAACAGTTGCTGAGCATGTTAACAGCTCAACCATTCATTTATACTCCCGGTGATAATGAATGGACAGACTGCGACCGTGATAATTTATCGCCGCGCTATGATGAATTAGCGCGTTTGGCCTACTTAAAGGGGTTGATGTATGACAGTGCCTACTTTAAAAAAGCCCAGCAACTAGAGAAATTTAACCACCAAGCAAACATGGTTGAAAATGCCCGTTGGCAGTTTGCAGATGTAGAGTTTATGACGCTACATATTGCTGGCACACATAATGGCCGTAGGCAGATACTGAAAAGTGATAAGCAACTTGCTTATCAACAAGCCGATGCAAGAGATGCTAATAATCTTCAATGGCTGGCGCAAGCAACCCCAACAGCGAAAGGCTATATTATTGCTTTTCAAGCTGATATTTATACACATCAAACTGAGCAACCGCAATGTAGCGCAAAGGTACAGCAAGCGTGCGATGGTTTTAAAGTTTACCGAGATGCATTAAGAGAGTTTGCAAGCACGGTAAAAAAGCCTGTTTTAGTGATCCACGGTGACACAGGTCCGTATTGTCAGCAACGCTTATCAAACAACTTAACGAGGCTTAATGTGCCTGGTGACTATATGGTCAGTGATATTGCTAAGGTTACGTTGGCGCAACAAGATGCAACTGTAACTTGGCAGATCAGCAGTTTAAGAACAGGTAAACCGCTTGAAATACAATGCCGTTAAGACTCAGCTAAGCCCGCATCGGTCATTAGGTTATTAAGCTCGTCTTGCAGCTCAAATAATTCAGGCTCAATATAGCTTAAATCACAATCACCTTTTAATGCGGTTTCTAATGCTTCAGCAAGCGTTTTTAATTTAGGAACGCCTGTGTAGCAGCAGGCACCATGAAACTTATGAATAATACTCAATAAGTGTTCACAATCTTGGTTATTAATCGCTTCATCAAGTAGGCGTAAGGTTTCAGGCACGCTCAGCAGCAGCATATTTAGCATTTCTAGTGCCAGCTCGTTTTTGCCACCGGCGCGTTGTAGCGCTAAAGACCAATCTAATGAGCTGCTTGTAAATGGCGGCTCTTGAGTTACTAAATCATTACGACTTTTGTCACGTCTGAGGGGAGACTGTGGGCTGTAATCACTAATAATTTGTTTCAGCATATCCTCATCAATCGGCTTGGTTAAGTAACCTTTAAAACCATCTTTAATGAGCTGTTCTTTTTCACCAGCTAAGGCATGGGCGGTAACTGCAATAATGGGGGTATCTTCGTTTAATGATGATTCTCTAATCAATTTACAGGCGGTGATACCGTCCATAATTGGCATCTGAATATCCATAAAAATAATGTCGTATTTATGGCTCTTACTTAAGCTATAGGCTTGCGAACCATTGTGAGCAGTATCAATAATTTCAATTTGCTCTTCGAGTAAAGTACAGATCAGCTTTAAATTGGCATCGTTATCATCAACAACTAATACTTTTAGTGGCAATAGTTTCTCGTCACTCTCTTCAATATTATGCACTGGGTGATCAAGTCGATATGGTGCAGCTAACACTTCACAGAGTTTACGGTGATTGAGCGGCTTACTTAAACACGCATCTGCGCCACAGCCAATATAAGCTTCACGCATATTATGCGACACTGAGTTGAGCATTAAATACAGGTAGTCAGTTGATTCGCGCACCGCTTTGATATAGCTTTTTAATCGCTGCATTTCATCAACAGCAGCGACGTGACCAATAATACAAATATCGTAATTAAACTCTTTATTGAGCTCTTGTAAAAAGCTTTCTTGATCAAAGCAGGCTGTAACTTGAGTTTGCCACTCATTCAGTAATGAAAGCACGGCATGGTGAGTATGCTCATGGGGCTCTAGATATAAAATACGTTTATTAGCAAGCGATTTACTTGGTAGATCACTGGTGTAAGTATGACTTGGTAATCTAAATACGCTATTAAAAGTAAAACAGGTGCCACTGCCTGGCGCCGAATTTAGGGTAATACGGCCGCCCATGTTTTCAACAATGTGTTTAGTAATGATAAGACCTAACCCTGTGCCGCCGAACTTACGGGTAATACTAGAATCAGCTTGGCCAAATGGAGTGAACAAGGCATCTTGTTTATCCATTGGGATACCGACACCTGTGTCAGTGACAGACACCAAAATAGATGTGCGCTCTTCATCAAGTAAGCGGTGACCAACATCAATTTTTATAGCGCCTTTTTCAGTGAATTTTATGGCATTACTGATCAGGTTGATCAGTACTTGTTTAAATCGAGTAGGATCGCCAGTAATGTTATCTGGCACTTGCGCATTGATATAAATTGATAGCTCAAGTTGTTTTTCATGTGCACTTGGCGCAAGTAAAGTGAGTACTTCATTTATAGTATCGCGCAGCTGAAACTGAATAGATTCAAGTTCCATGGCGCCTGCTTCAAGCTTAGAAAAATCTAAAATATCACTAATGATAGTCATTAAACTATTTGCTGAGAGCTCAATGGTATCAAGGTAGTCTTTTTGATGTTTATTCAAGGGAGTTTTATGAAGTTGTCGGGTGAAACCGATAACGCCATTGAGTGGCGTACGCAGTTCGTGACTCATTTTTGCTAAAAAGTCAGACTTTACTCGGTTCGCATCTTGAGCATCGGTTTTCGCAATACTAAGCTGAATGTTTTGTGTTTCGTACAGTTCTAATGATTCACGTAAATCGCTGGTAGCTTGATCAATGTGCTTTTGCATTTCATCTTTTTGCATCACCATTGTGTCTGAAATAGTGTTGAGACCTTGGCGCAATAACTCAAACTCTCCCATCATCGGCACTGTGAGCCCGGTATCTCTTTTTCCTTCAATTAATTTGTCGGTAGCAAGTACTAACTTATTTAAAGGGTGCATAAACATGTGGCTAAGCCTAATGGCAAGAATAGCTGCTAATACTAAGGCTAAAATGATCACGATGCCGCTGATCAACAATGCTTGCTGCTGGCCTATTATAGCTTGATCTTTATTGAGCTGAATTACCACAGTCCCCAAAGATGTCTGAAAGGCGGCGTTGTTCCACTGTGCATCTGGGGTTGAGTGGTTGATGATTGGTGTGAAAAAAGTAATAAGGTGATTGCTCGTGACAACTTTAGTGCTTTTGCCCATTTGTAACTGTTCGGTATGCATTAGATCATCAAAGTCACGATGATAGTTACTGGTTAATACCAGTTCATTGTGCTCGTCAAAAATAGCGATCGTTTTAATTGCCGGGGAGTGCTTATTATGGGCATGACTGATCAAACGGTTTAGTAGCTGTTTATTTTTTGCTAAGAGTGGTTGTTCAATGGCGATTGAAAGTGGCTCGGAAATTGTCGTGCCTTGCTGATATAAAATTTCATCAAGCTCAATGTAACGATTTATTGTAAAATAGCCGCCAAGGAGTAATCCAATAATCACTGTGGGAATGAGTGTTAGCGTTAAAACTGAGTCGCGCAAACCAAGTTTAGTCATAAGTGAACGTTGTTATCATTATTAGTTAGTTAAAGAGTATATACTTATAAGCTAGTAATCAATCACCCTCGTAGAATCAATATTTAAGGTGTTGCCCGATGGCGCAGTTTTTCCAAGCAAAAAAGAAAACCCTTTCAGGGCAGTCGTTAACGTTGGCCGTTACCGGCATGGATCATCAAGGTCGGGGCATTGCTAAACACAATAATAAAGTGTGTTTTGTGAATGGGGCACTTACAGGCGAAACGGTGAAAGCCAAATTAATTGAAGATAAAGCCCGTTATAGTGCTGCTAAAACAGTAAAAGTTGAACAAGCTAGTGATGCGAGAGTAAAACCATTTTGTGAGTACTACCAACAATGTGGAGGCTGCCAACTGCAGCATTTGCGTCTTGATCAACAATTAGTGGAAAAGCAATTGGCAGTGAGCCAATTGTTTGCCAAGTTCGCAAAACTTAATACATTGAACTGGCAAGATCCGTTATTGAGCGAGTCAACACATTACCGCCGCAGTGCACGTTTGGCGGTAATGTACGATAAAACTGCAAAAAAAATGCGTGTTGGGTATCGGGCGCAAGGCTCCAAGCAAATTGTCAGTGTGCAGCACTGTGCGGTACTAAGCGATGCTTTTTCGGCTATTTTTACTGTTTTTGATGAGGTATTAAATCTACATAGCGAGCTGCGAAGTGTGAGTCATCTTCAATTATGCCAGGCAGACGAACAAAACTTTGTAGTTATACGCCATACTAAAACCATCAGTGATAAATTAAAAAATACAATTGAGCAACTTGGGTTGAGTCATCAATGGCAGATTATATGGCAGGGGGAAACCCAGCAAATTCACCATGGACATTTACCCATGCCATTTTATCAGTTAGCTGAGCTTGGTTTAAAGTTTGAATTTGGTTTAGAAAACTTTATTCAGGTTAATGCGCAGGTTAATCAGGCCATGTTATCTCAAGCAGTTGATTGGCTTAACTTAAGTGTAAAGGAGCAAGTACTCGATCTATTTTGCGGTATCGGTAATTTCTCATTAGCGCTGGCAAAGTACGCAAAAAGTGTGGTTGGGGTCGAAGGAGTGGCTTCTGCGGTTGCAATGGCGACGCAAAATGCGCAAACTAACCATATAGCCAACGCTCATTTTCATTGTTTTGATTTAACACAAAACATGCAGCAAGCACCGTGGTTTAGTACAGAGTTGGATATTTTAGTACTCGATCCATCACGTACAGGTGCATTCGCTATTTTAGAGCAACTGCCTCTTGAGCAATTTAAAACGATTTTATATGTCTCTTGCGATCCTGTGACTTTAGCCCGTGACAGTGCAATTATTACGCAAGCTAGATTTTCACTTGAAAAAATTGGGCTAATGAATATGTTTCCGCATACTGGGCATATTGAAACAATGGCGTTATTTCAAAGGAGGTAGAGCGCATTATGGTAGCTACTCGGCAATCACACCAACACGACAAGCAGGGTGATTTTAGTACACGGCTTAGTTTACTGAACTTAACGCAAGAAAAACGCGAGCTTTTAACGAAGGCGAATGCCCTTTGCGCTGAGCTGCATAATCATCAACAACAAAATATTGCCATGGAAATGGTCGAAATTTTGGTAGAAATGAACCTCGATGCAGACACCCTAGCTACTGCGTATATTACGCCATGTTTTTTAGCTGAGCTGATTGATATAGAAAAAGTCACTGATGTGATGGGCAACCACGTAGCAACCTTATTAACGGGTGTGGCACAAATGGCAACCATTAGTACTTTGGCACATCAAGGTACAGGCACTGTTCAAGTTGACAATATCCGCCGTATGCTATTAGCCATGGTTGAAGATGTTCGTGCTGTTGTTATCAAACTTGCAGAGCAAGTGTGTCATCTACGTGATGTTAAGAATGCCAGTGAAGAAGAGCGTGTAATTGCCGCCAAAGAAACCGCCGATATTTTTGCTCCACTTGCTAACCGTTTAGGGATTGGCCAATTAAAGTGGGAGTTAGAAGATTTAGCGTTTCGCTATTTACACCCTGATGTTTACAAAAATATTGCCAAGCAATTAGATGATAAGCGATTAGGTCGTGAAGCCTATATGGTCGATATGGTTGAACAAGTTAAAAGTAAACTTGCTCAAGCAGGCATTAAAGGTGAAGTTTATGGCCGACCAAAACATATCTACAGCATTTATAAAAAAATGGCGCAAAAAAATTATGAGTTTGACCAGCTGTTTGATATTCGCGCCATGCGTATTGTGGTAGATGAATTACAAGATTGTTACGGTGCTTTGGGTATCGTGCATACTAATTGGCGCCACCTCAATAAAGAATTTGATGATTATATTGCCACCCCTAAACAAAATGGCTATCAATCTATTCACACCGTGGTGTTTGGCCCAGAAGGCAAAACCGTTGAAATTCAAATCCGTACTCATGCAATGCACCAAGATGCAGAGCTTGGTGTTGCTGCGCACTGGATGTATAAAGAAGGCGCATTACCAGGGCGAGGCTCAGGCTATGAGCAAAAAATTAGCTGGTTACGTAAATTACTGCAATGGCAAGAAGAAGTGGTTGATGGCAGCGATTTAGCTGATGAACTAAAAAATCAAGTTGTTGAAGACCGAGTATATGTTTTTACTCCCCGTGGCGACATTTTTGATTTACCGCTTGGCGCTACACCGCTGGATTTTGCTTATTACATTCATTCAAACGTGGGTCACCGGTGTATTGGAGCAAAGATATTTGGCAAAATTGTGCCGTTTACCCACCAACTACACACCGGTGATCAGGTTGAAATTTTAACTCAAAAGCAACCTAATCCGAGTCGTGACTGGTTAAACCCATCACTGGGTTATATCAAATCATCTCGCGCTAGAGCAAAAATACATCATTGGTTTAAACAACTTGACCGTGATAAAAATCTCAGTGCCGGTAAAGAGATCCTTGATAACGAATTACAAAAGCTCGATCTTACCTACAAGCATTTAGAACCAGCCATTTCGCGTTATAACTTTAAAGAGCTCGATGACTTGATGGTTGCGATTGGTGCAGGGGATGTGCGCTTAAATCAATTACTGAACTTTATCACTGACCGCTCAGATGATGAGCCGGTGATCCGCTTTAAGAACCCGACTAAAACTAGTGGTGATAAAAATGGGATTGTGGTTGATGGGGTAGGCAGTTTAATGAGCCATGTGGCTAAGTGTTGTCGTCCAGTGCCGGGTGAACAGATCATCGGTTATATCACCCAAGGGCGTGGGATTGGTGTGCACAGAGTTGATTGTGATTCGTTCAGTAATTTAAAAGCACAGCATCCGGAGCGAGTTATTGCGGTGAGCTGGTCTGATGAAATTAACGGCTCATATGCCTTAGCAATTAAAATTGAAGCCAGCGACAGGCCCGGTCTTATTCGCGATATCAGTTCGGTACTCGCCAATGAAAAAGTAAATGTTTTAAATATGAACATGGAAACTGTGGACGACCGCCAACTAGCATTATTTACTATGCAAGTTGAAGTGCATGACTTATCAAGTACTAACCGATTATTATCAAAGTTAGATCAAATCGAAGGCGTACATGAAGCCAAGCGCAGCCATTAAGATGAGTGTAGGTAAGTAAATGAGTCAAACAATCGAGATCTCACCAGATACGCTGACTGAGTTATTAGCCATTATGGCTAAATTACGTGATCCGGAAACGGGCTGCCCGTGGGATGTAAAACAAGATTTTAAATCAATTGTGCCCCATACCTTAGAAGAGGCGTACGAGGTTGCAGACTGCATTGAGAAAAATGACTTAACAGAGCTTAAAAATGAACTTGGTGACTTACTTTTTCAAATCATTTTTTATTCGCAACTGGCAAAAGAGCAAGGCTTATTCGACTTTAATGATGTGATGGCGGGGCTAAATGATAAACTAGTAAGGCGACATCCACATGTATTTAAGCAACAACACGCATTGACTGAGCAGCAACTTAGCGAGCAGTGGCAAGCAATTAAAACGCAAGAGCGAGCAGCGAAAGCAGGAACTGCTAGTTCGTCACTTTGGCAAGATATTCCATTACACTTACCGAGTTTAACTAAAGCTAAAAAAATTCAACAGCGAGTTGCAGGGTTAGGCTTTGATTGGCCAAATTATCATGGTGCATTAGCTAAAGTGGCCGAAGAAGTAGATGAAGTAAAAGAAGCACTCGCGGTTGATCCGCACTCGGCACATAGCGCCGAAGAAGTGGGCGACCTACTCTTTGCAACCGTTAATGTAGCGCGCCATATTAAACGTGATCCTGAGCAATTATTGCGTGCCGCGAATGATAAGTTCTCGGCGCGGTTTGAAAAAGTGCAAGCATATTTAGCTGCACATGGGCTGTCTCTTGACACGGCCACCCTAGAACAAATGGATGATGCATGGGAGGCGATAAAAAAGCAGGTGTAAATAAGGATGGACTCTGAGTGTGTTTTTTGTGCAGAGAATTGCTAACTTTCACTGGATTGATGGCAGTGCCTTTGCTATAATTTCGCCCCGTCTTGATTCTATATTTTTCCTTTTAATTCCTGATATTCTAGGGTTCGCATGAGTACAAAATTTATCTTCGTTACCGGCGGGGTTGTTTCCTCGTTGGGTAAAGGTATTGCAGCAGCATCGTTGGCAGCTATTTTAGAGGCCCGCGGTTTAAATGTTACCATTTTAAAGCTGGATCCTTATATCAACGTTGACCCAGGCACAATGAGCCCAATTCAACATGGTGAAGTATTTGTCACCGAAGACGGTGCTGAAACCGACCTTGATTTAGGTCACTATGAGCGTTTCATCCGTACCAAAATGACAAGCCGTAACAACTTCACACAAGGTCGTGTATATGAAGATGTGCTACGTCGTGAGCGTCGTGGTGAGTACCTTGGTGCAACAATTCAGGTCATTCCACATATTACCAACGATATTAAGCAACGCGTATATGACGGTGCTGAAGGCCACGATGTGGCAATCGTTGAAATTGGTGGCACGGTTGGTGATATTGAGTCACAACCATTCTTAGAAGCAATTCGTCAGCTTGGCACAGAAATCGGCCGTGAGCGCGCATTGTTTATTCACTTAACCTTAGTGCCATTCTTAGGCCCAGCGGGTGAAGTGAAAACTAAACCAACTCAGCATTCTGTAAAAGAATTACGCTCAATTGGTATTCAGCCAGATATTCTTATTTGTCGTTCTGATCGTAAACTGCCAAACAACGAACGTGCGAAGATTGCACTTTTCACTAACGTTGAAGAAAAAGCGGTTATTTCATTACCAGATGTAGACAGCATTTATAAAATTCCTGCGCTATTAAAGTCACAAGAGCTTGATAACTTTGTATGCCGTCGTTTCCACTTAGAATGCCCAGAAGCAGACTTAGTAGAGTGGGAACAAGTATTATATCAAGAGTCAAACCCTACGGGTGAAGTGACCATTGGTATGGTTGGAAAATACATTGAATTACCAGATGCTTATAAATCTGTAAACGAAGCACTTAAACATGCAGGTCTTAAAAATCGTTTAACAGTAAACATTGAATATGTTGATTCACAAGATATTGAAAGCAAAGGTACCGAACTACTAGCTCACCTTGATGCTATTTTAGTACCAGGCGGCTTTGGTGGCCGTGGTGTTGAAGGTAAGATTTTAGCGGCGCAGTATGCTCGTGAGAATAAAGTTCCTTACCTTGGTATTTGTTTAGGGATGCAAGTTGCGTTAATTGAATACGCGCGTAACGTGGCAGGTCTTAGCGATGCAAACTCAACTGAGTTTAACGCAAAATCGTCTGCACCAGTTGTTGGTCTAATTACTGAATGGTTAGATGCTGACGGTAACATTGAAATACGTGATGAAGCATCAGATTTAGGTGGCACGATGCGTTTAGGCGCACAGAAGTGTCATTTAACTCCAGGCTCTAAAGTACACGAAGTTTATGGCAGTGATGAAATTGTTGAACGTCATCGTCATCGTTACGAAGTAAATAACAACTTTGTTGAACAGCTTGAACAAGCTGGTTTGAGTTTCACTGGTTTATCTGAAGATAAAAAGCTAGTAGAAATTATCGAAAATAAAGATCACCCTTGGTTTATTGCCGCGCAATTCCATCCGGAATTCACGTCAACACCACGTGATGGTCACCCGTTATTTGAAGGGTTTGTTGCAGCTGCTCATACTCATCAAAAAGCGTCATCATAATGTGAATAAGCCGTGCACTATGCACGGCTTATTTGTTTTTAAAACCGATGGCATTAAGGAAAATTAATAAAGTCGGTAAACTCACCATTTTGGGAAAAGAGGAAACAAGATGTCAAATATCGTAAAAGTGATCGGTCGCGAAATTATGGACTCGCGTGGTAACCCAACTGTAGAAGCTGATGTACATTTAGCTGACGGTTCATGGGGCCGCGCTGCTGCACCTTCTGGTGCATCAACAGGTACTCGCGAAGCACTAGAATTACGTGATGGTGATAAAGCACGTTATTTAGGTAAAGGTGTATTAAAAGCGGTTGGTTTTATTAATAATGAAATCAATAGCGCGCTAGAAGGCCAAAGTGCATTAGAGCAAAGCACGGTTGACCAAATCATGTTAGATTTAGATGGTACTGAAAATAAAGAAAAACTAGGTGCCAACGCAATACTAGCTGTTTCACTTGCAACTGCAAAAGCCGCTGCTCAATCTAAAAAAGTAGAGCTTTATGAGCACATCGCAGACCTAAACGGTACGCCAGGCGTTTACTCTATGCCATTACCAATGATGAACATCATCAATGGTGGTGAGCATGCTGATAACTCAGTTGATATTCAAGAGTTTATGATCCAACCAGTTGGCGCTGCTAACTTCCGTGAAGCACTACGCATGGGTGCTGAAGTGTTCCACAGCCTTGCAAAAGTATTGAAAGCTGATGGCCACTCAACAGCAGTGGGTGACGAAGGTGGTTTTGCACCAAACCTTGAGTCAAATGAAGCTGCACTTGCTGCAATTAAAGTAGCGGTTGCTAACGCAGGTTATGAGCTTGGTAAAGATATTACACTTGCACTTGATTGTGCTGCATCTGAGTTCTACGACAAAGAAGCGAATATCTATGATCTTAAAGGTGAAGGTAAGCAATTCACATCTGAAGAATTTAACTTATTCTTACAAAAACTGACTGAGCAGTACCCAATCGTTTCTATCGAAGATGGTCTTGATGAGTCTGATTGGGATGGTTTTGCACACCAAACAAAACTACTTGGCGACAAGATCCAATTAGTAGGTGACGATTTATTCGTAACTAATACTAAGATCTTAAAGCGTGGTATCGACAACGGTATTGCTAACTCTATCTTAATTAAATTCAACCAGATTGGTTCACTAACTGAAACGTTAGCTGCAATCAAAATGGCGAAAGATGCAGGCTTTACAGCTGTTATCTCTCATCGCTCTGGTGAAACAGAAGACGCAACGATTGCTGATTTAGCTGTAGGTACTGCGGCAGGTCAAATTAAGACGGGTTCATTAAGCCGTTCTGACCGTGTTGCTAAGTATAACCAATTGCTACGTATCGAAGAGCAATTAGGCGCTAAAGCACCTTACAAAGGTCTTAAAGAAGTAAAAGGTCAGTAATTTTTTATAAAAATCTGATTTAAACTTTAGAAGAATCCTCGCAACAGCGGGGATTTTTTATATCTGTTGGATTGTTTTGTTTACCTCGTGCATTTTCAGGCATTAAAGCTGAAATTGCTGTCTTAAAATCTCGCCAGTAAAACTGGTTTTTAAATAAAAGCCGCGGGGAAGGGTTTTTATTATTTGCCCATTAGGGCCAATAGCGTCGGTAACGATACGACTATTGGCAGCTTTTGGACGAATTTGCATTACATCTCCTAAGTGCCCTGAAATTTCATCAACACGCCCTAATGCAATAAGCTCCATTTGTTCTTCCCAATCACGCTGTAATTGCGCATCTTGTTCAGCGGTCGGTTGCCATAAAAAGCCGCTGCCAATGGTTCTATCAAAAGGAGCAATATCGCGCTCACTTAAAATTGGCAGCCACAAAACATGATTAAGTTTTTTGCGAACAGTGCTTTGTTGCCAAATCATGCCTGTAACATTTAAAAGTGGGGTAACTGATACAAAAGTAGTCTCAAGCGGTTTACCTTTGTATGAAATAGGTAAGGTTTTTAGCTCTATACCCAGTTCTTCAAAATCTGGCGTGGGTTTTGAACCAGCCGTTGCTCCTAATACATATTCAATCAATTGCCCCGTCCAGCCTTTTTCCTTTAATAAGTGTTCCGGTGTTTTAAACTGATATTGACTCGCTAACTGACCTAAAGTGAGGCCTGCAATGTTATTAACACGTTGCATTAGTTCATTGATTGAATGTGGTTTTATCGGTCGCATAGGGCGTTATTTAATTGTATAAATTCACCACTTATGATAGCAAAAGAGTTTAACCGTGGATATCTTTGTGTTTGGGCGTTTTTTGTCCAGGGTGACTTGGTTGTATTTTTAGGCAAACTAAAATCAGTATAGAATGCAGTTAAGTTGTTGAATTTTATAGGTTTTAATCTGTTTTAGCAACGGGGGCTAAAAGTGGAATGAAAACTTGCAGGGATAAATACACAACTATGAACAATGTTATCCACAGAAATTGTGGAAAAGGCAAGTTATAAGATCTAGTATTGTGGATTTGTTTGCAAAATGAGCTGTATAAACTAAAGTTATGCACAAGCTGTGAGTAAGATGCGTAAAACTGCCATTATTGATTGCCGTATCGCAGGTAATGTGGAACAATCATTAAAAATCGACTTACAAATGAGGCACTAAGGTGATTGATGCCGAAGGTTTTCGTGCCAATGTCGGAATTGTAATTTGCAATAATCAGGGACAGGTCTTTTGGGCCAGACGTTATGGTCAACACTCTTGGCAGTTTCCGCAAGGGGGAGTTGATAGCGGTGAAACCGCTGAGCAGACAATGTTTCGTGAGTTACACGAAGAAGTTGGCTTACGCCCTGAAGATGTAGAAATTGTTGCAAGTTCAAAACATTGGTTACGCTATAAATTACCCAAGCGATTGATCCGCCGAGACTCAAGTCCGGTGTGTATTGGGCAAAAACAAAAATGGTTTTTACTTAAACTTCGTTGTAAAGACGAAGACGTAAATTTACTAAAAACACATCATCCTGAGTTTGATGATTGGCGATGGGTTAGTTATTGGTATCCGGTAAGGCAAGTTGTCTCGTTCAAGCGCGATGTTTATCGTCGTGTAATGAAAGAGTTTGCACCTTTCGCGATGCCTTTTAATAAACGTGAACAGCCAAAAGATACATGGCGCCACAAAGGTAAATAATATAAGGAGCAGTATTATGCTGGCTACACTCAGAGCTATCGCTGAATCCGTTTCGCAACAAGCGAATTTGGATAGTGCGCTGGCATGTTTTGTTGAAATGGTGAAAGATGCCATGAAGACTGAGTGCTGCTCCATTTACTTTGCCGATTATAGCCAAGATAATTTCGTTTTAATGGCAACCAGGGGCCTAAACCCTGATGCTGTAGGCAAATTCAGAATCGGTTTCACTGAAGGCTTAGTTGGTTTAGTGGCGCAACGTGAAGAGCCGATAAATATTGCTTTTGCTAAATCCCATCCGCGCTTTAAGCTCTCTCCTGAAGTAAATGAAGAAGGTTATAATGCATTTTTATCTGTGCCTGTAGTACATCAGAAGAAAGTGCTGGGGGTTATTGTTGTACAGCAAAAAATTGCCCGTGTATTTAGCCAAGACGAAGAGTCATTTTTAATTACTTTATCTGCTCAACTTGCCTCACAATTAGCGCATGCGGAAATTAAAGAAGTACTACGCCAAGATGAATTTTCCCATCAAACTTCTGTTCTTAAAGGAGTTTCTAGTGCACCAGGGATTGCGATTGGGCAAGCATTTGTTGTTCTTCCAAAACTTGATTTTAAGTCCATTGAGTTAAAAAAAGACGAAAACAGCACTGAGCAGCGTCGTTTATTTACTCAAGCGGTTGCTGCAACTCGTAAAGAGTTTAATACCTTATCAATGACATTAAGTGACTCAATTCCTAAAGAAGCACTGGCTGTTTTTGATGTGTATCAGCAACTACTCGATGCTAGAAGTTTGGGGCAGAATGTTGAAGCGCAGCTGCAAGAAGGCTGGTGTGCAAAAAGCGCTCTAAAAATAGTTATTGAACGTTTAATTTCGCAATTTAATGCTATGCAGGACCCTTATATAAAAGAGCGTGCTGTTGATGTGAAAGACATTGGTTTGCGAGTATTACATCACCTTGTTAATACCGAGCATGCGGTAAAAAGTTTTCCCAAAGATACGGTACTTATCGCTAATACCTTAACACCAGCTATGTTGGCTGAAGTACCAAAAGGGCACTTGGTTGGCGTGGTGAGTGTTAACGGTGCTGCAAATAGTCATGCGTCAATTTTAACTCGTGCTATGGGGATCCCTGCAATTTGGGGGATTGAAGACTTACCCCTGTTGCAGTTTGATGGCAAAGCAATGATTTTGGATGCCTATGCAGGGCGGTTGTATATTTCACCCTCGCAAATGTTACAAGCTGAATACTTACAACTGCAACACCAAGAAAGTCTATTAAATGATAAATTTATAGCTGAACAAGAGTGTGATGCGGTGACATTGGATGGTGAACATATTAGTTTATTACTCAATGCAGGTTTGGATCTCAATACTGAAAAAGCCAACACCAAAGTGTGTGATGGCGTAGGCTTATACCGAACCGAAGCTTGGTTTATGCAAAAAGGCCAGTTCCCGTCACAAATAGAACAAGAAAACTGGTATCGCGAAGTTTTAGCTAGTTATCACCCTGAGCCTGTTGTAATGCGTACCCTCGACATTGGGGGAGACAAAGTACTTGATTACTTTGATATAACAGAAGAAAACCCATTTTTAGGCTGGCGTGGTATTCGCGTTACCTTAGATCACCCTGAGTTATTTTTAGATCAGCTCAAAGCAATGGTAAAAGCCAATATAGGTTTGGGCAATTTAAAAATAATGCTGCCTATGATCAGCGGTACAGAAGAAGTCGATGAATCTTTAGCACTATTAGAGCAGGCTTATTTTGAGCTTGCAGAGCAATACCCAGAGCAAGCGATTGAGCGTCCCGAAATTGGCGTGATGCTAGAAGTGCCATCAAGTGTATTTATGCTGCCAGAGTGGGCTAATAAGGTCGATTTTTGTTCTGTAGGGAGTAACGATTTAACGCAATATTTACTCGCCGTTGATCGCTCTAACGCCCGCGTAGCTGACTTATTTAATCCGTATCATCCGGCAGTATTAAGAGTATTGCAAAAAGTAGCTACCGAGTGTCAGCAAAATGAAATGTCATTTAGTTTATGTGGAGAATTAGGTGGTGATCCAGAGGGAGCAATATTACTCATTGCTATGGGATATCGCCGTTTGAGTATGAACTATTCTTCCTTAAGTAAAGTGAAGTGGGTGTTAAGACGTTTAAAAGCCAGTGATATGGAAGTATTGCTAGCTGAGTGTTTAGCACAATCTACAGCAAAACAAGTGCTTAGGCTTACACGTAACTTTATGATTGAACATCAATTAGGGGAGCTGTTTTATACCCCTAATCAGGCATCTTAGTTACCTAAACGAGTACTGTAAAGATTAGATATAATCGATTAGTATATGCATATAACAATTTAAATATAAGAGTTTGCTATGCATGATTTAATCATACTGATCCTCAGCTGCGCGTTATTAGGTTGTGTGGTTGGGTTTTTAGCGGGGTTATTAGGCATTGGTGGTGGCTTGATTATTGTGCCCGTGCTCAGTGCGTTACTCGTGAATTTTGATGTTGTGGCGGTTGAGCATGTTCTCATAACTGCTATTGCCACCTCGCTCGCATCGATTTTATTCACGTCTACGTCATCTGCATTAGCTCATCATAAAAACAATAATGTGCCATGGGACATCGCGCCTTGGGTTATGACGGGTGTTGGGGTCGGTGCTTTGATCAGCGGTTTTGCAGCCAGTTTAATTCCAGAACAACTATTACGTATCATCTTTGCTATCAGTGTCGTGTTTATCGCAGCCCGTATGGTGTTATCTGCCCGTAATAAAGCAGTTGCTACTAAAGCTATGCCAAGCCGCACTCTTCTTGGCGCTGTTAGTGCCTTGATGGGGGGCCTCTCGGGCTTAATTGGAATTGGCGGTGGCGCATTGATTGTACCGTTACTGCATTATTTTTCGGTCGATATTAAAAAAGCCATAGGCTGTGCGGCAGCGTGCGGCATTGTGATCGCGCTATTTGGATCTGTTGGCTACATCAGCGCGGGCTGGCAAGTTACCGATTTACAACATGGCTTTGCAGGTTTTGTGTATTTACCTGCATTATTAGGTATAGTAATAACGTCGTGGTTTATGGCGCCAGTAGGGGCCAAAGCAACGCATTATTTACCCGTTTCAACGATAAAAAAAGTGTTCGCGGTGTTATTGGTTATTATCGCGCTTCAAATGGTTTTTAGTTAAGGTTTAATTTATATGGCTCTTGAATTCCCAGAGATCGATCCGGTCATCTTTTCGGTTGGTCCTCTAAGCGTACGTTGGTACGGTTTAATGTATTTAATTGGTTTTGCCTTTGCAATGTGGTGGGCAAATAGACAAGCAGCCAAACCAAACTCTGGTTGGACAAAAGAAGAAGTCAGTGATTTACTTTTTTACGGCATGCTGGGGGTTATTCTTGGTGGGCGTGTTGGTTATGTATTGTTTTATCAGTTTAGTTATTTTATAGAAAATCCACTTTACTTATTCAGAATCGATCAAGGTGGCATGTCATTTCATGGCGGTACGTTAGGGGTTATCACAGCCATTTGTATTTTTGCTTGGACCCGCAAAAAACAATTATTAGCAGTAGGCGATTTTGTTGCACCACTCGTGCCTGTTGGTTTATTGGCAGGACGGATTGGCAATTTTATAAACGGTGAATTGTGGGGCAGAACAACCGACGTACCTTGGGGTATGGTGTTTCCTACTGGCGGGCCGCTTGCACGTCACCCATCACAATTGTATGAAGCGTTTTTAGAAGGCTTAGTGCTGTTTATTATTTTATATGTATTTACCAAAAAACCGCGCCCAGCTGGTAGTGTTGGTGGATTATTTTTGCTCGGTTACGGTGTATTTAGATTCTGCGTTGAATATGTACGTGAACCCGATGCTCATTTAGGTTTGTTTGGCGGCTTTATTTCTATGGGGCAAATATTGTCATTGCCAATGGTCATTGCAGGCCTTGGTTTGATAATATGGGCGTATAAAAAGCCACAACCTACTGTTGCAACCAAAGCATAAAAAGAAGTCAAAAATGAAACAATATTTAGAGTTATGTCAGCGCATTGTTGATGAAGGTATCTGGGTCGAAAATAAACGGACAGGAACGCGTTGCTTAACGGTTATTAATGCGGAGCTTGAATACGATGTAGCCAATAACAAGTTCCCGATGATCACCACCCGAAAAAGCTATTACAAAGCCGCTATTGCTGAGCTTTTAGGTTATTTGCGTGGTTATAGCAGTGCCGCGCAATTTCGCGACATTGGCTGTATGACTTGGGATGCTAATGCCAATGAAAACCAAGCCTGGTTAAATAATCCAAACCGCAAAGGTGAGGATGACATGGGGCGTGTATATGGCGTACAAGCTCGAGAGTGGCAGCGTCCAGATGGCACACCTTTAGATCAGTTAAAAAAGGTTATTGATAATTTAAAAAATGGGGTTGATGACCGAGGTGAAATTATCACCTTTTATAATCCGGGAGAATTCGATTTAGGCTGTTTGCGTCCATGCATGCATACTCATACATTCTCACTTCTTGGTGATACACTTTACTTAACGTCATATCAGCGTAGTTGTGATGTACCGCTAGGCTTAAATTTCAACCAAATTCAATGCTTTGTTTTACTTGCTTTAGTCGCGCAAATTACTGGACATAAAGCGGGCAAGGCCTATCATAAAATTGTGAATGCACATATTTATGAAAATCAGCTTGAATTAATGCGTGATGTACAGTTACAGCGCGAACCATTTGCATCACCGACTCTGACTATCAACCCAGATATTAAATCACTTGAAGACATTGAGACTTGGGTAACCCGTGATGATTTTGAAGTACATGGTTACCAATGCCATGACGCAATTAAATATCCATTTTCGGTATAATCATTAAATATAGTTACTATTTAAGGAAAAATATTATGAAAGCAGTGATCCCCGTTGCAGGACTTGGTACCCGCATGTTGCCAGCAACGAAAGCTATCCCAAAAGAAATGTTACCGGTTGTAGATAAACCACTGATCCAGTATGTAGTAAATGAAGCCGTTGCTGCAGGTATTAAAGAAATCGTTTTAGTGACTCACTCTAGTAAAAACTCGATCGAAAACCATTTTGATACCAGTTTTGAGCTTGAAGCGACGTTAGAAAAACGCGTAAAACGCCAATTACTTGCAGAAGTACAAGCTATTTGCCCTAAGGACGTGACTATAATCCATGTTCGCCAAGGTGAAGCAAAAGGCTTAGGTCATGCGATTA
The DNA here is from genome assembly GCF_022846535.1 of Pseudoalteromonas sp. KAN5. Classification (NCBI taxonomy): domain Bacteria; kingdom Pseudomonadati; phylum Pseudomonadota; class Gammaproteobacteria; order Alteromonadales; family Pseudoalteromonadaceae; genus Pseudoalteromonas; species Pseudoalteromonas sp. KAN5. The sequence continues at coordinate 2,199,241 of NZ_AP025589.1, read as the reverse complement.
ACTGCGCGGCCCCTATTATTGGCAATGAGCCATTTGTGGTTATTTTACCTGATGTGATTATTGATGATGTAGAAAGCGATCTGCATAAAGACAACCTTGCAGAAATGATCGCGCATTTTAATGAAACCGCACACAGCCAAATTATGGTTGAGCCAGTACCAATGCAAGATGTTGATAAATTTGGTGTGGTTGACTTAGGTGAAGCTAAGCTAGAACAAGGGCATAGCGCACCGATTAAAAATATGGTGGAAAAACCCCCGTGCATTCGGCGCCATCAAACCTAGCTGTTGTAGGACGCTATGTTTTAAGTAAAAACATTTGGCCATTACTTGCGAAAACCCCAGCTGGGGCAGGTGATGAAATTCAACTTACCGACGCTATTGCCATGTTAATGGACAAAGAAGCCGTTGATGCATACGCCATTAAAGGCCGTAGTCATGATTGTGGCAGCAAGTTAGGTTACTTAAAAGCGACTATTGAATTTGCATTACGTCGTGATGAATTTAAAGATGAGCTTAGTGACTTTATTAAAACCTTAGTTTGAGTTCATTTAGCTAATCCAATTTAAAAAGTGCCAGTATGGCACTTTTTTTATGATCTAAAATACTGAAACTGGCACTTACTTTGCTTACAATACAGCATTGTTATTTCATGATGTGCAAAAAATGATGTGTTTAAAAAAGCAAGCTTGGCCTACAACTGCATTGATCACCATAACTATTTTGCTAAACGGCTGCAGTAGCAAAGCGCACGAGCCTGAAAAAAAACCAGCATTAATATCAGATCAACAAGTCAAAGAGTATGTTCAGCAATGGCATTCACAACAAGAGAGTATCGAGCGTTTAGCTGTAATGGAAGCAGACTTACAATTACTAATAATGGCACTTTCGTCTAACACCGAAATAGCTGAAAACCCAGTAGTACTGCGTCAAACGAGTACCGCAGCCGTGCACAGTCGGGATGATATCATAGCACCTGGAGCTGATATCAAGTCAAAAGAGCAAACTCAATTAGCTGCAAGTAATGAACAGCCATATTCAAGTGATTCTTTACCTGGAGCTCAGCTCGGACTTTATCTAAAGCCGGAAATAGTAAGAACACAAATAGCAAGGTTACAGCGTGAATACCCTCAAGCATTTAGCCAATTAGATTTTGTAATGACTGAGCGTCAAAATAAAGGCGTTACTTTATATGGGCTACGTGTTGGGCCATTCAAAAATTATACAGAGGCGAATCTGTTTTGTTCTTTAGCGCAAAATTTAGGGCAAAAGTGTATCAGTGCCCCATTTGTTGGTCAGCTTTTGTAATAAAATAAGTTATTTATCTGATTTTTTAGTAATTAAGCTTAAAGTAATTGTTCTAAGTGTCGATAAAAATTATGATGGGGCCAAATACGGTAATATCCCAATTCTTATAAGGACTTAATATGAAATTATCTTTTCCATTACTTGCTGTAAGCATCTTAGCTGTGCCTTTTAGTGCGATATCTGCTACCGAGACGTTTCGAGCAGAGGTAACGGTACAAAATGCCGTTGTATTAACTAAAGATACTGATTTAAATTTTGGTACCGTTCGTGCGGTTGCCGATCCAGCAGGTACTGATATTGCTGAACTTGTGGTAAGCGCTACTCCTGACGCAAGCCCTATTTCAGAGAGTAAAAATAATACTGCTAGTGCATTATTTGCGATTATCGAAGACGGTGAGCCTGCCTCTTTTACAGTATCAGAAGCAGTACCAAGTGCGGTATTAACAATTATTGATCCAATTAAAACAAATTTAGAGTTTGAGAATGGGCAAGATACTGACCGTCCTGATTTTACTATTGGCGATTGGAATTATGTGATCACCAGTGGGGATAATAATAACGCTCCCTATACGCCTGGCACACCTAATCTACAAGTGGGGCAGGATGGCACGGTGTCATTTAATATTGGCGCAACGTTAAAAACATCTAACAAAGTAACTAGCAAAACGTATGCTGACGGTGTTTATGCCGGCACTTTTCAAATCGAAGTTGCGTATTAATCATATTTAATGCGCCTACTTTCGTATGCAGTGGCTGTAAGTGCTTTAATTTACAGCCCTAATTATCTTGCTAAGAGTATTGAGCAGCAGTCGCTGGATTTTGGCACTTTGGTTATACCAAGCAATACAAATACGAGCTCTGTGATCATCAAAGCTGACGGCGACATAAATACATTAGGTAATATTTATGTGCTTGAAAAAGGGCGTCCAGCCGAGCTTTTACTACTCGATTACCCTGCACATACAGAGCTGAAAATAACATTGGTTCGCCCTGTACAAGTTCAGCACAATACCCAAGGCAGCAGTAGTGCCGAGTTTGAAGTACGCCTAAATGGTTTATCTAATATGTCTGTCATTACCGACGACTTTGGTGAAGCTAAAGTGTTTATTGGCGGCACTTTAATAACAAAACCTAGCAGTAAGAATTACTCAGATGGCGACTATTCCTCTACGACCAATTTAGAAATTTCGATTGACTACTAAGGATTGACATGTTCAATAAATTAACAGTGATGTGTGTGCTGCTAACAGCATTTTTTAGCCAAGTGGCAGTGGCAAACTTATTGATTTCACCTACTCGTGTTACCTTTGATGAGCGTCAACGTAGTGCTAAAGTCACGGTGATCAACAATTCGAATGAACAACGTACGTATCGAGTAGTTTGGAGTGAAAAACAAGCTTTACCCACTGGCGGTTATAAAAATCTAGAGCAGGTGAGTGAAGGTAGTTTATCGCCAATGACACGCTTATCCCCGAAACAGGTGACTTTAGCACCGGGCGAAAAACAAACGGTTAAAATTGCAGTTCGCAAACCGAAAGGTTTACAGCCTGGCGAATATCGCTCGCACTTATTATTTCAAGCTTTACCTAACGAAAATACAGAGCAAAAGTCAGGAATACAGATCAATATGATTATGAGCTTTAGCATTCCCGTGATTTTTCGTGAGCAAGCAGAGCAGCCCAAGGTGACTATTACGCAGGCAAGCATTGTAAAAAGTGCTGATCAAGCCAAGCCACAAATTCAAGTTCAATTGCAACGACATACTAACTTTAGTAGTTATGGCAAGCTCAGTGCTTATGTTAAAAATGCATCGGGTGGGCAAGAGAAAATTGCTGAAATTAGCAATTTAAGTGTTTACCCTGAAGTTGATACAGTGACAGCAACGCTCAGTTTATTTAAAGATAAACAGTTACCTGCAAATGGCGATGTACTCATTGATTACAAAGGGGCTGAAGAATATAACGCGGTTGATTTTGCCTCTTACACTTTGGCTATAGGGAAATAACTTTAAGCGATATTAAGTTATTAAAATGACCCGTGTATTGGCCATAGGCCTTATGTTGTTAAGCGCGCACTGTTTTGCAAGCACTGTGCCGGCCAATGATGCGCTGCGCACGCTTAAAGCCATTCAAGCTAAATTAAATCAATCTCACTCACCAGTGAGTGCGCCACCGCCCGCTATAGTCGAACACAGCCAGCCTGCTGCGCAGCGTATTGCGGCTGGTGAGTTTTTACTTTTTTCTTTATCGCTCAACGATATGTATCTTGGTGAAGCGTTTGCAATAAAAAGCGAGCAAGGGGTCTTGCTTGGTTTGTCGGGGTTAGTCGAAATATTACAACTTGCTATTAATGTTGATGTGGCAAGCGGCTCTGCCGCAGGATGGTTTATTGAGCAAGGTAATTTATTTTCACTCAGTGCTACTGAACCCGCTAAACTCGTTGTAAATAATCAAGAGGTGGTACTTTTTTCACAGCAACTATTGATTGATGATGATATTTATATCGATGCCGCGGTTTTAGAATCTGCTTTTATGGTGGAGATCATCCCTGATTACGCGAATTTAACGCTCGAAGTAACCACTGATGAGTTATTTCCTGTTGTCGCTCAACAGCAGAGAAAAAACCGTCAATTTAATAACCAGCATCATACGGATAATCAGCCTACCCAGCCTTGGAAAGCAAGCCCTTATCAAGTTATTTCTGTCCCAGTGGCTGATTTACAACTTAATTACCGCCGAGATAATGACAGTAGCCGCACTAGTTATTCATTATTAGGTGCGCAAGATTTTGCATACCTTTCAGCGGAATACTTTTTAGCCGGGCGAGAGCAAGACCTATTAACAGACTCACGACTCACATTCTCTAAACAAGCATTAGATAGCAGCTTACTCGGTGCTTTTGCTGCAAGCGAAATACGCTTTGGTGATATCACCGCGACACAAGTCGGGAGTCGCTATAATAGTCAGTACGGACGTGGTGTTAAGTTTTCTAATTACCAGTTAGACCGCAATATAGATAATAATCGAATTAACCTCACCGGTGCTATTCAGCCGGGCTGGGATGTTGAACTTTACCGTAATGGTTTGTTAATTGAACAACAGTTAAGCCTTGCCGATGGCCGCTATGTCTTTGCTGATGTTGATTTATTGTATGGTGAAAATAACTTTGAATTGATCTTTTACGGCCCGCAAGGGCAAGTTGAACGTAAAACAGAATATTACTTTATTGACGGCAACCAATTAGGCCAAGGTGAAGCGACATACGAAGTGTCAATCTCAGAGCAAGGTAAACAATTATTAGGGAGCGAGAGTAATCTACAGCAAAGTGGTTGGTTGGCTGCGGGGCGTTACGAACGAGGCTTAACAGATAATATTGCTATTTACACCGGCGCTATGGCGCAAAAGCGCGAAGATGATGACTTTTACCAATTCGCTTTTGGCAGCAACATTAACTTGTTTGAAAGACTGTTGCTTAATGTTGACTACGAGCAAAACAACCAACAGCAAAATGAATTAGAGCTCACAGCAAGAACGCAACTGGCAGAACAATCACTCCTTTTTACTGTAACGGACCGTTCGGAACAACAGCAAGATTTTCAAAGCTATCAATTCGATATGTCAGGTGAATTGATGGATAATAATTATGGTCGGCTTAATTATCAAAATAACTTTTTATTACAGCACTCAAGTGCAGGTCGTGATTTACAGCAAGCCTATAACCGATTTAATTATAGCTATTCAGGGTTTTCGGTAAACAACCTTTTACAATGGCAAAAAGTAAATGAACAGAGCCAAGTATATGGCGCAACACGCATTCAAGGGCGAATAGGACGGGTATACAGCCGTTTTGGTGTTGATTATTTAATATCACCAGAGAGTGATATTTTAAGTTACCAAGCCGAATTTAATCGCAGTATTACTGCAAAGTTGCAAGCTGAGCTGACACTTAGAAATACCCTAAATGAGAACGTTCAATCTGCAGATCTGGGCTTGAATTGGCAAAATGATGATTTTAACTTAAGCAGTACTATTAACTACGACAGTAATGATAATTGGCTGTTTAGCTTATATAGCCGCTTTAGTTTTGGTTATGATAGGGAAAATAACCGTGCTTTTATGTCAAATCGAAGCTTAACCAGTACGGGGAGTTTACTGGTTAAAGTATTTTTAGATCAGAATAACAACGGCATAATGGATCCTGACGAGCAGGGGGTCGCGGGTATTAAAGTCAAAGGTGTGCAAAATCATCGCCAAGCGATTACAGATGAGCAAGGCATTGCGCTGTTAACCAGCATGCCCGCTAACCGTACTACTGATATCATACTTGATAGAAATAGTTTTGCAGATCCATTTATGATCCCCGCCCACGATGGTTTTTCAATCACACCACGGGCCGGATTTATTGAGTATATGGATTACCCGTTAAACAATGCCAGTGAAATTGAAGGGGTGATATACACCCAACAAGGTGAACATACGCAAATACAACCGTATGCCAACATAGCGTTACTAGATGAAAACGGTAAAAAAGTAGCCCAAACACAAGCCGCTTTTGATGGTTATTATCTTTTTACCGATTTGCGGCCAGGGCAATATCAGGCGGTGATTGATGGGCAGTTTAAAGAGCGTAAAGCATTAAAAAATACGCAACATGTTAAGGTTAATTTATCCCCGAAGGGAGATGTATTACTTGGTGTTGATTTTACCCTCAAACCCCTAGAACAAGTGGCTGGCACAATAGTAAATGCGGGCAACTTCTCATCGTTAATGATGTTAAAAGCCTATTTACGTTTAATAAGCCCACGGCTTGGGTTACAGCAGCAGGATGTATTCTATATTCACGATCGACAGCAAAATAAGTATATACTCGCTTTAGGGTATGCTGAGCAGGCGCAACCTGAGTTTGCAACTATCTGCCAGTCGCTGATCGCACAGGGTTTAAACTGTAAGCTTGAACAACGAACAATACTTCATTAAAGGAATGCCAATGAATATTACACCACCTCTTGTCATGATTAAGTGCGCCGTATTTGTATTATCTGGCTTATTACTTTTTGGCTGCAGTAGCACCATGCAAACAATGCAAACAATGCAAACAATGCAAACAAACAATGAGCAGTACGTAAAAATAACCAAATCAGAGTTACAACAGCTACAAACAAGCTCAGCGCAGTGGCAAGCAATAAAACCTGATATTGAAAGGTTGTTATTGATTGAGAGTGATTTAAATTTATTGATAACCCAATTAACAGCAATAGCCAATGAAGAGCCAGCTCAAAGTAATACTGCGATAACCGCGCAAGCACAGCCGCCAATACAGGCACCTGTAGCTCAGCCACAACGTATACCCCCCGCGTTATTTGCATTACAAATTATCTCAGTCACTCAGCAAGCGCAACTGGCAACAAGTTGGCAAGCCATGCAACATAAAGCCCCAAGTTTACTGACGGGAACGACTATCGCCAATGTTGAAACGGCAAATGTAAAAGGCATAACTTACTATCGCTTAAAACTTGGGGCTTACCAGTATCAAAAAAATGCCCAAGCTGATTGCGACAAATTAAAACAGCAGCAAGTGAGTTGTATTGTGAGTTACTACACAGATAACCCAGTAAAACTATAAATAGGCATAATACTTGCTTTGTAATTGCCATGTTTAGTAAGGATGGCAATTATGCGCCTTTTGTTATGTTTATTATTGCTGAGTTTAACTGCGTGTAGCTTAACGCAAGAAAAACCACCAGCACCGAGCACCGAAGCGCCAAAAGCGACGATGGCACCGTATACGGTGCATCAGTATGTGAGCGATTTAAGCACCCAGCTTAGCCACGTCAATGGGCCATTTAAAAGCAGCGCGCGGATTGCCGTCACTAGCTTTTACTTAGCCGATGCGCTTGATACTGAGCTGGCGCAAGGGCAGGGAGCTGGGCTGAGTCAACAAATTCAAGAAAGTTTATTAACCCAGTTTACTCAACTAGGCTATAACACCATTGAATATCGCCTTGAAAAACACCTTAACCTAGCCAGTAACGCTGACGGTATGCTAAGTCGCGATATTAGTAAATTACGCCAACGTCAGAATATTGACTTTGTGATCACCGGCACACTTACACGGCAACAACATGCCTATATAGTTAATGCCCGCATGGTAAATACCCAGGACAGCCGCGTTGTATCTGCCGCTAGCACCGAGATCCCCATCAACGTTATGTGGGGTGATGAAAAAATACAACAGCGCGACGGTTACATCTACCGCAGCGAATACTAATTAGGAGCTCTCATGAAACGCTTAATATTAACTTTATGTTTGCCACTGGGATTTGGGTGTGCACAAGTGATGGAACCGAGCAGTGGCGCACAACTGACCAATAACTCCCCACAATTGGTAAATGATCAACGAGCTGTCGCTGCGCCAGGGCAAACTAATTCTTTGTATCAAAGCAATGCCCCCGTTATTAATGACAGCAGCCAAGTTAGCGTGCCAACGCGTAAAAATATTAATCACTACGTACGCGGCATCATGCAAGATATGGCTGAAAATCTGCAATACGTAAACAGTAAAACGCCACTTGCCGTGTCGAGCTTTATTTTTTTAGATGACAACTACAACGACGCTACTTTACTGGGTAATCAAATTGCCGAAAGCTTTATGCATGAGTTACACAGCTTTGGTGTGCCCGTGATTGATTTTAAAACCACTGACTTTATGCGTGTCACGCCAACGGGTGATTTTGTTTTTAGCCGCGACTATTTAGAGCTTAGCCAAGATCAAAACTTTAACTACGTACTGGCTGGCACTATGGTAAACCACCAAGGTGGTGTGTTGGTTAATGCCCGTATAATTGGTTTAGCTAGTAAAGCCGTAGTAGGCTCTGCGCAAGGGTTTATTCCTCAATCAGTGGTGGATGCACTCGACAGTAGCTACCGCACAGATGGCGTCATGCTAAAACAAGTGAGTAAGTGAGGCTAATGATGAGTAAGCTAACACATCGCGCATTTTTAATCGCAACGACAGGGGTACTTTTCAGTACTCTCAGTGCATGCAGTACGGTTAATGACAGCACAGCCGTTGAGCCAGTGCAAAGCACCACCAGCCAGTACGACCTTACTCACATGCTGCAACAGGCTCAAGCAAGCAATGCTGAACCGATAGATAATGGTGCCCAGTTTACGCCAAATAAACACCATAAAACCTTAGTTAATTATGTTGAGCAAATGGCGCTAGATCTTGTAGATACCATGCAAACTGAGCTAGATGTATCAATTGCCGTTACCTCATTTGTTGATTTAGATGCCAGCCTTAATAACAGCAGCCAATTAGGCAACCAGTTATCAGAGAGCTTTATTCATCAACTGCAAAAATTTGGTTATGGCATTGTCGATTTTAAAACTACCGACCACATAGCTATGACCGCCCGCGGTGATTTTGTGTTTTCTCGTGATATAGAGCAACTGGCTGATAAACACATTGCCAGCCATGTGTTATCAGGCACACTAATTTATCGCAGCAACGGTGTAGAAGTAAACGCCCGTATTATTGATATCAACAGTAAACGCGTTATCGCCAGCAGCAATAAAACTCTGCCGTATTACGTGCTCAACAACGCCGATATCCACCTACAACGCGCGAGTATTAACTAAGGTCAATCAAGCCTATTTAACTGCTTGATTGTAAATGGGATAAACCGTTATACTTTTGCTATCAGCTATCAGCTATCAGCTATCAGCTATCAGCTATCAGCTATCAGCTATCAGCTCGAAGCTCGAAGCTCGAAGCTCGAATGTGGCCTCTTAGTTAAATGGATATAACGGCCCCCTCCTAAGGGGCAGTTACAGGTTCGATTCCTGTAGGGGCTACCAACAAAATCAATAAGTTATGATTTTGCTTTCCACTTTCGAATTTTCTGTGTAGCACATATGTAGCATGCCGTTTAGTAATTTTGTGACCGATAAATATTAATCATTCATATTATATTTTTACCAGAATATATTTACTATTTTTCAATTTATTTTTAAATATGTTTATGGATGCTAGCCAGCTATCTGAATGATATAATTTTCATAGTGATTTATTTAGAAAGACAAAAATGTTAAATGATAAAAAAATCAGGACTGAATTGATTGATAGGCTTAATTCTTCCTCTAAAAGACCTGTTAGAGTTGTTGAAGAGATGGCTGTAAAAAGAGGTATCGCTATAGCCGATGTTGTCGTTGCTTATAAGCGTCCCCATTGTTTTGAAATAAAGAGTGATGTAGATTCGTTATCAAGATTAATTAATCAGTCTAAAATATTTAGTGAGGTCTTTCCAAAGGTTACATTAGTTACAACAGATAAACACTTGCAAAAGGCTATAAAAATCGTTCCAGCTTGGTGGGGCATCATCGTGGCTTCTTCATATGAAGCTGAAAAAGTAAAATTAAAATACTATAGAAAATCTAGGTTTAATCCCAGTGATACAACAAATAATTTGTTAAGTATTTTATGGAATGATGAGCTGAAAAGTATACTGAATGAAATAAAGGAGCCCTACAAAAAATCACTTAATAGGGCTGAGCTAGTAGACAAGGTTCAGTCAGCTGTATCCAAAAAGAGAGCAGAGGGCATATTCGTTGATACTATTTTTGAAAGAAAAGTAAATGGCTAAATCTAGGTTTTATATAATTTCATTTAAATAGTTTATATGCTGATTCATAGTTGCTGTTATCCAAGTGGTTGCATTACCAGATTTATCATTACTATGATCAGCAATTAGCTCTATGTATTTATCACCGAAAGAAGCATTTACTCTAAAGCCATTAATTTGCATCACTTCATTAGCAATATCTTTGAACTGTTTAAAGCCTCTAGGGTGTTGTGTCGTTAACTTTCCGCGACTGATATAAAATACATTTTTTAATGTGTATGTTATTTTGGGGACAATTGGAATAGGGCGACCATTTGAATCAAGTTCCTGAAAGTCTGGTGATACAGTTCCATAATCGCCATAAGTTAAACTTGAATACTCAGTATCTAAAAGTTTAATATCTTCCCATAGTTCATATTCCAATCTTTGAATTGCAATGCTATTCCCTGTTTTAAGAATATCGTTGATTGTCATAGGGATTGAAGAGGAAGCTATTATGACTAAGCTATCATTTCGCAAATTTTCATAATTTAAAATAAACTTTTTTAAAATATTGAGTGCTTTATCTTTACTTTCAACGGATTCAATAACTCTGCAATCTAATACTAAATCAATGATACTTGTAAATTTTTTAAGATCATCAATTAGCTCTTCGATTTCCTGAATAACTAGCCTAGGGGCTACTAAGTCTTTAAGATTAAGCCTGATGACTACAGGTATATCTTTCTTTGAACTTAGTATTTTCTCTACGGCTTTATCGTGTTCTAAGTCTCTATCTATTCCCGTAACAATACCTAAATTGAATCCTTTAAGAATTAGATTTTCATATGTTGAGTATGGGTGTAAACCGTTCGGTAATCTAGCTCTTGAGTCTAAGTCATAATGATCAATGTAGAATCGAGATTTAGGATCCCAAAAACGGCAAATTTTATCAATAAAGCTATTTTGTTTTTTTTGAACCTCATCAGAAATTATAGAGTTAGCAATAAAGTCAAAAAAAGGTACTGTATTTTTATTATTTAAGTGCTTAATTGAGTTAAAGTCACCAGCTTTTGATTTTAAAAAAATAAAATATTTCATAATTCTAAGATCTCAGATGGTTTTATACTGTGCACTAAGTTTACAAATAGTTTATAGTTTTTTAGTTCATTTCTCAGCTTACCTGCAAGTATTATTGGGTGAATACCTGTGACCTCAGAGGCTCTATATAGGTTTTCTTCAGTAGGGAATTTTGCTAAATTAAAGCTTCTCCACGCTCTTCTATCTACAATGGCTATACTAGCGAGGTAATCAGCTTCATTCTCAATTTCATTTTTATTATCTTCATCTAAGTCTTCTATTATTACATCATCCAACAATTCGTAGTGGAGGTGTATATGTGCTAGCTCATGACAAAGAGTAAACCAAAAATTATCATATCTATCATACCTTAAGGACATGGCTAATACTGGGTTTCCGCGAGAAGTTCGATATACTAGCCCGTCAATGCCTAAGCCTTGAAATGCTTTTTCTATTATAAGTATGATGCCTAGGCTACCTAATACTTTTTTTAAGTTGCTAATATTACAAGGTTCGTTACTCAGTTTAGCTATGCTATTGATAGTTTCCTTTGTAATATTATCCCTTTGAAATTCACATATATTGGAACTTATTTCTTTAGCCTTTTTATTTATAATTGCTTGCCAAGTTAGAAGAACAACCTCTCGCTTTTCATTTGATTTGAGGTTCCCTGCCCTGTAAAGAGAAGATGAACTCATATTCATGTTATTTTGAAGGAGCTTAAATGTATCGGATTTAATCGTTTCGGATTTAACTAATCCTCTTGACAGTAACTCGTTTAATGGAATGTCTGCTTTTTGACTATCCATCCAAAAAATCAAGTCTAGAGGCTTGGAAATTTCAGCAGAGGAAGAATCTGAGCTCAGGCAAGTTCTGTCTTCTAATTCAATTAATTTATTAAAATCAAAGCTCTTCATTACAATTCCTCTGCTATCAATGATAAAGCTTGGTGCTTTTCTAACTCGAAGTATTTAAGACCTTCATAAGCTAAATCTATACCTAAATTTTTCATACCCAAATGATCATAAAAAGGTTCTGCTTGGGGTAATGAGTGCAAACCTATACACCCTTCGCAACCTTTATCTCGGCTATATCTACAAATAAATAATATAAGAATACTTCCTACACCACTAAAATGTTTAATTGTTTGGTGAGGCCTATTCCAAGGAGCGGTGGCAATTCTATCAATATAAACTAGATTTTTACCTTTATGTAAGCGGGTTTCTTTAGGGAAGTATGTATGCAGCGCTCCTTCAGGGATACCATTAACTGTAAGATAGAAAGTGACTTGAATGTAGTCTTCTGAATTTTGACTGTTGACTATATCATTCCAACACCAGTGAAAATCTGAAATATTTTCTGACGTGAGTGCTGATTTTAAGTCTTCAAGCGTTGTTGATGCCTTTTTTAATTCAAAGACCCTTTCAAGAGAATGTGTTTGCCACGTATCATCAATTTTTTGTGCGTATTCTGGATCGTCAACTATTTCATAATTACAGTGCTTATTTTCTTTAGGTGAAAATATAGAACCAGTTTCTAAAACACTCACAAATACATCCTTATAATTTTTTTCCTATATTCACATACTACTTATTTAGAGTATATATGTCGAATAACAGTTAATACGTAGTACAGTTATTTACAGAACTCCAAGTAAGACCTTTCTTGCCATTCTGGCAAGTGATGAGCTAAAGGTGATTTTGGCTTTGTACTGATGTTTGGTATTAGCTTTTGGTTATGCCTTTTCTACCTTCTATGAATAGTGCCTAGTGCTAGTACCTTGTAAAAAAAAACGGCTTTACCAGCGACCCATAAGCCTTTTACTTTGAGTATCAGTTCACTATCGTAATAGCTTTGTAAGCACTCGCCAGTTTCCTCAACAATGTTTAAATTGCTGCCTAGTTTGATAGGTCTATCTTTTATCAATTCATCAGCCTCAGGTGTATGCTTACTACATATTCACTATAGTAGAGCGGTAGGACAATATATTCCTTTTCCAGTGGTGATGAGCCTTGTGTGCCTGTGAGTTTAATTGTTTTGATGGGCTGGCATTTATTTATGTACGATTGCAGTGATTTTGCTTTGGTGCGTTTACCACTTTTTACTTCGATAGGCAGTATGTTGCCTTCGTCATCAGAGACTACAAATTCGATCTCCGCTCTTGCATCACCCCATGAATATGTTGGGTCAATGCCTTGTGCAGCAAGTTCCTGTTGTACAAAATTTTCGGCCACAAAGCCTTTGTATTCATAGCCTTGTTGTTTTATCTCTTTATACCCAATGTTTAGCATATAATTTAATAAGCCAACATCAAAAAGAAATAATTTAACGATATTGTCTTTTTTATATGCTGCTAATGGGCTTTTAGGTGTGCCATCAATAGGGTGGTTTTTGAGTACAAGGCGGCACTTATTTAACCAAGAAATTGCGCTTTCAAAGTCACCATAACGAGATTTTTTTTCATGCATTCCTTTAAATTTAAAGCGATTAACAGATTCATCCACAACTGAAGATAGTTGTGCTGGAATATTATTAAATACAGCCTCAATTAATCCAGCATCTACTTTTCCTGAGTATTTGCCAAAGTCTCGTTGATATCCCAATACTAAATTTTTATGGATCTCTGTTACAGCTTGAACGCGGTCAATGATACTGTGATCAGATAAATCAAACCATGTACTTACAGCTTCGGGCATACCGCCAGTAAAGTAATAATCAGTGAGTTTTGAGAATAATTTACTATGTGCTGCACTTGAGTTTGTTTGCCTTGCAAATGCCTTAATTAGAGCTGTTTCTTGCGAGGCGATCAGAAATTCGCGAAATGTGAGGGGGCGTAGATTATGTTGTTCCACCTTACCAACCGGAAAGGAGTTTAATAAACCGATATTAGAACCACTGGCAGCAATGTGCATATACGGTGCTTGTTCAGCAAAGTATTTGAGAGATGTGACTGCTTTAGGGCATTCGCCTATTTCATCAAGGATCAGTAGATCTGTATTAGGGTTAAACGTTTTTCCTGTAAGTAACTCAATATTAGATAGTACGTCATTGGGAGATAACGAATCAGCGAATGCTTCGCTCATTTGTGGGGATTCTAAGAAATCGATGCGAATCACGTTTGCAAAAGTACTGCCTAATAGAGTTTGTAACAAATAAGTTTTACCAGTTTGGCGAGCGCCATCAATTAATAATGGTTTTCGTGCTGGTTTAGATTTCCAATCTAATAACTTTTCTAAAATTAATCGTTGCATGGCAGGTCTCACATTACTCATTAGATGATTAATTACACTTTATTGCGCGAATAAATGCAAGTTTTCACACTTTTATGCGCGAATAAATGGGTTTTTCTACATTTTTATGCGCGAATAAGTGTGGTTATCTCATGTGAATTAAATTTACTACCATTTTAAACGCTGATGTTTTACCTTGTTGTGCAGTAGCTTTTAAAGGATAACGAAGATATGGTAAGGCCTATTTCAGTCGATAACGCTGAACATTACAAATGGAGCGATGACTGCGATGGTTGGCATTTAGTAAAAAGTGCGGCATTGAGTGTGATCCAAGAGCGAGTGCCGTCGGGCTGTTGTGAACAGTCGCATAAGCATGAGTTTGCTGAGCAGTTCTTTTTTGTGCTTAGTGGGCAGGCTACATTAATTGTGGACTCAGTGAGCCATATTTTAAACCCGCAGCAGGGCTTACATGTGCCAGCAGGGTTGGTGCATCAATTATGTAATTATGGCGAAGTTAACCTTGAGTTTATTGTTACTTCAACGCCGCCAAGTCATGGTGATAGGGTTAATCAATCATAACCAAGGAGGCTTAGACCTCCTTGATTATTAGTTATATTTTATCCTAGCAACCTAGCCCTAATTCCCCGGGCCACATTCCATACATTGGTTAATAATATCTGGGCCGAATTTAAGTTTGGCGTTTAAATCACGCAGTGCGGTACGTAGGCCTTCTTCTATCACTGGATGATAAAATGGCATATCCAGCATTTGCGGTACGGTCATTTTGTTTTGCACAGCCCATGCAAGTAAGTGGGCGATGTGCTCAGCTTGTGGGCCAATAAATTCAGCACCTAAAAATAAGCCTGTACCTTGCTCTGCGTATAAACGCATGTGGCCTTTATTTTTCAGCATTACGCGGCTGCGGCCTTGGTTTTCAAAGCTGACTTCGCCAATTTCAAAGCAACCACATTCACCAAAACGCGCGGTTATTTGCTTGTAGCTTTCGCCCACCATAGCTATTTGCGGGTCGCTGAAAACGGCTGCAATAGGTGCGCGGCGCAGGCCGTTACGAACATCTGGGAAGCGGCCGGCGTTTTGTCCGGCAATAGTGCCTTGATCGCTGGCTTCATGCAGTAGTGGGATCATATTGCTGGCATCCCCTGCGATAAATATTGTTGAGTCGCCACATTGCATAGTGTGCTTATCAGCCACTGGTACACCGCGTTCATCAAGTTCGATACCGGTGTTTTCAAGGCCTAGTTTATCTGTATTTGGCACGCGGCCAGTAGCGGCTAGCACGTAATCAAATTGTTCAGTTTGTTTCTGACCGTTTTTGTCAATATAGCTAAGCTGGGCTTTATCACCGACTTTTTGCATATCAGATACGTTTGAATCAGTATCAACAAAAAATTCTTCTGCAAATACAGTGTTTGCGTAGTCTTTTATAACTGGGTCGGTAATAGGACCGATAGCGCCACCTACACCAAACAGTTTTACCTTTACGCCTAAACGGTGCAGCGCTTGGCCAATTTCAAGGCCAATAACACCTGGGCCAAATACGGCAACGGATTCTGGCAAGTCCTGCCAATCAAATACGTCGTCGTTAATTATTAATCTGTCGCCAAAGTTATTAAATACACCTGGGTAAGCTGGGCGAGAGCCGGTGGCAATCACAAAGCGTTTTGCTGTAATAATTGTATGGTCGTCAATTTGCACGCGGTTGGCATCTAAAAATTTTGCATAACCACGAATTTTATCTTCGTTGGGTAATTCATCTACGGCTTCTACTACAAAGCCTGCAAAGCGGTCGCGTTCGTTACGTACTCGTGCCATTACTTCCACGCCGTTAATTGTTGGCTTTGAGCTATGTACACCAAAAGCGGGGGCTGCTTCAATTGCATGGGCTGCTTCTGCGGCGGCAATGAGTAATTTACTTGGCATGCAACCTACACGAGCGCAAGTGGTGCCATACGGGCCTGATTCGATCATTAATACATTGGGAGTGTGTTGCTTTGCATTACGATAAGCGCTTAAACCTGCTGTGCCAGCACCAATTACAACAACGTCTGTTTGTAGTTCTTTCATTATGTTGCTCCAGAATACCAATTTTATTAATCAATTGGTGTGTAAATAAGTTAATAAAATGAGTATAAAAAAGGGGCTAAAAAGCCCCTGTATTTAATTGCGTGGGGGTTTAAATATTAAGCAAAATATTTTGCTAAATCGTCAGAGCCACCAATGTGTTTTCCGCCAATAAATACTTGTGGTACGGTTTCACGGCCTGAGATTGCTTTAAGGCTCGTTAATGATGCACCTGCGCCCATGGTGATTTCTTCGTACACTAGGCCTTTTTCTTCAAGTAAAGCTTTTGCTTTAGTACAGAAAGGGCAACCTGGTTTAGTAAATATGCTGACTGCCTCTGGTTTTACTTGCTTAGGGTTGATGTAATCAAGCATAGTGTCTGCGTCTGATACTTCAAACGGGTCGCCTGGTAAATCTGGTTCGATGAACATTTTTTCAATTACGCCATCTTTAACTAACATTGAATAGCGCCAGCTACGTTTACCAAAGCCTAGGTCATTTTTGTCTACTAACATACCCATACCGTCAGTAAATTCACCGTTGCCATCTGGTAATAAAGTAATGTTTTGTGCTTCTTGGTTTTGTGCCCAAGCGTTCATTACGAAAGTATCGTTTACTGATACACACACGATGTCGTCAACGCCATTTTGCTTAAGTACTGCAGCTAGTTCGTTATAGCGTGGTAAATGCGTTGATGAACACGTTGGTGTAAATGCACCTGGTAGCGAAAATACAACAACCGTTTTACCTTTAAAAATGTCGTCAGATGTTACTGATTTCCACTCATCGTTTACGCGAGTTGCAAATGTAACCTGTGGAATTGTTTGACCTTCAATATTCTTTAACATGTTTTTTAGTTCCTCTTGATTTGTTGATAGCCATTATGTCGTGAAAGTTATAATAGCTCCAATCGTTTGTTTGTATTAATATGATAGTTATTATCTATTAGTTGTGGTTTGCAATGAATTTAAAAGACCTTGAATATGTAAAAGCAATTGCGCACTTTAAGCATTTTCGTAAAGCTGCCGATGCGTGTTATGTCAGCCAGCCAACTCTCAGTGGCCAAGTAAAAAAATTAGAACAAGAGCTGGGAGTGACCTTATTTGATCGCTCCACTAAGCAAGTTACTTTAACGGTGCAAGGTGAACGTTTGTTGACACAGATCAAAGTGATCTTAGAGCAAACCCAAATATTAAAAGAACTAGCAGCAACCTCTAGCGCACCACTACAAGGTAGGGTAAAAATCGGCATTATTCCAACGATTGCGCCGTATTTACTCCCTACTTTGCTTACGTCTATGAAAGAGGCGTTTGCTGATAGCCAGTTTGCTTTTGTTGAAATGCAAACTGCTAATATTTTAACTGCGTTAGATAATGGTGAGTTAGACATTGCAATCTTAGCAGATGTGCCTGAACTTAAGCTTTATCATACAGTTAATATATATAAAGAAGATTTCTTGGTAGCAATGTCAAATCAAAATAACCTTGCTAAACGTGATAAAGTTGCTTTGGATGAACTGCAATCGTGCAGTTTGTTGATGCTTAGCGATGGTCATTGCTTTAAAGACCAAGCGCAGCAGTTTTGTTTTGCTGCTGGGGTGGATGTATCAAACGAGTACCAAGGTAATAGTCTGGAGACTTTATTGGCACTGGTGGCTATGGATGATGGTGTTACATTTGTACCAAAGCTCGCTTGCAGCGAGCGCATAGGGATCCGTTATTTACCAATCTTTCCTACTCAGCAACGTCGTGTCGTATTGGCTTGTCGTAAACATTATCCACATTTAGCTGGAATTGAGTTACTCGCAAACTGGCTGAGTGAGCACCCGAGTTTACGCCAACAATTGACTAAGGTTTTAAATTAGTGAGCTCGACTACATCATTGATTTGAATATTAGGCAAAGGTTGCTGATCAACACTCACGGCAACGGCACTTTGCTGATACACCTGTTCGACCTGAACTTGATTTAATGTGGTGATCAAGTTCGGCATTTTATTACCCGCTGCATCGGTTAAATAGTTATGATGAGCAATATTCAAGCGTTGACCTTTTTCAATGCCATGTGCTTTACCTAAGTTGATGATCAATTTATTGTTTTCAATATGTAGAATTTTTCCTTGAGTCTCTAAGCATGCCATTGCAGCTTGTAGATCGTAACTGACGGTTTGGTTTATATCAGTAATACTTTGACCATAATCAGAGCTCCAGAACTTTTCGCTGAATACATCGATGATTTGTGTTTTTTCAAATGGCCAGATACCTTGGCTGCGATAGCTTTTTTGCCAAAGTCGTTCATACGTGGTGCCATCAAATAAAGCAAAGTCCACCTTGTATGAGCGTTGGTACGTTTCGTCTTGCCAGAATGCGTAACTATTATTGAGCTTATCACTATTAGAAATATCAACAATCTGACTCAACAGTACATACTGTGAGTTGCTGCGGCTTGATATTTCTTCTAATAGTGCATCACTGTAATCGTATTGTTGATTAAAAAACTCGCTCACGCGGATCGGAAAGTTAAAATAAGCGGTTGGCTTAGCATTCATTGCCGATTGGCTTAATGTTTTATACAGGGCTTCGCTAGTGGCTTTATTGATGTCAAAAATTTGACCCATCATGGCCTGTTCACGATTGACTAATTGCGTTTGGGTGATCGCAACAAACTTAGTGAACTCATTAGCGGGGCAGTGCTCTTGTTGTGGGAAAATATCCAAGCGTAGCGTGATCGCAAATTGATCTGACTTTCGATCTTCACTGATCATTTCTATTTTTTGAATTTCGCCGTGACTGTTTATTTTTAGTTGATCTTGCGTAAGTACGCCGTCAACTAAGGTTTGCATTGAGCTCACACGGGCACCTGAGAACACTAACGCTTGGGTGATTGCATCTTTTATGGCCGCAGATTTTGCCGCCGCCACATCATCATTTTTGATACTGGCATGGCCTGTTGATTCATACCACTGTGCTGAGCTATTAGGCGAAAAAAGGCTGGCTGTTAGCCAACTTGTGGCGATCATGATTGTTGATAAACTATGCTTCATTACCCAAACCTTATACATAAACATCTGCTATATGCAGTGACAGAGCAAGGACTATACCAATTGTTTGACAACTTTGATCTAAAACGACAGTAAGTACTAATTTTGGCATTGATTGTGCATCGGTTTAGACATTATGACTTCTTTTAAGCGTGAGAGACGCCATGCGTAGTGTGATTGCAATTTGCATTTTTGCGAGTCTAGGTTTAGTAGGCTGTAGTAGTATTTTTGATAAACATGTGGAATATAAGTACATAGAGCCAGATAACTACCCAGTTTTAAAAGCGGTCGGGTATGCGCCAATTAGTGCTCAGCCCGGGGAGAATCAGTCACAGCGCTCGTTGATGGCAATTAAAGCATCTAAGCTTGAAGCGTACCGCGAGCTTGCAGAACAAGTATATGGGCAAAAGATTACCGCCGGCACCACTGTGCAAGGCAGTATTGCGCAAAATGATCAATTACACAGCCAAGTGCAAGGCATTATTAAAGGGGCGCAAGTCATTAAAAGCTATGCAGTTGGAGATACTTACGCTACCGAGTTACAGCTTGATATGAAACGTGTCCATGACTTATACATAGGCGAAATAAAGCCACGTGAAGTTAAAAAAGTCACTTATTACTAAAGTTAATTATTGAGCGTTAAATAGTCACAAAATAATGGCTAAAATATCTCACTGTTAACGCTTCAGTGCTATGCTTTATTTACTGTTTTTTACTGAATAAAGATTGTGGCAAGAAAAAGTTTGACGCGTTTTTTAGTGTACAACTCAAGGTTGCTTTTGTGAGCGAGTGTCGCTCAGTTAGTGTGCCTTTGAGTAAATGGAGTAATCGCCCGTTACTGCATTTTTTGCTGCCTCTTATATTTGCAACCTCTTTTGTGTGTGCCGATCGCCTATCGATTCAGTTCACTACCTTTTTAGAAAAAATGCACCAACAGTTTGGTCCTTCACGTGTGGCAGTTGCTCGTAATTGGCAAACAATGTTAGTCCAGTCACAGAACAAAACTGAACAACAAAAAATTTTAATCGTAAATGATTTTTTTGCTCGTAACTTGCGCTACCGAACCGATATGCAGCTTTGGCAACAAAATGATTATTGGGCAACTCCACTTGAAACTTTAGGGAAAGGGCTGGGTGATTGTGAAGATTATGCAATTGCTAAGTATATCAGTCTGCGCGCCCTAGGTATTGCAGATGATAAGTTACGGCTTATTTATGTAAAAGCACAGATCGGTGGGCCAAACTCTAGACAAACTCAAGCGCATATGGTGCTTGGTTACTTTGCTGTGCCAAATGCGCAACCACTGATTTTAGATAGTTTAATTGCAAAGGTATTGCCCGCAGCTAAACGTACAGATCTGAGCCCTGTTTTTAGTTTTAATAGCCAAGGTTTATGGGCTAATAATTCAACGCAAAGTGTTGCAAACCCTACTGCTAGATTATCTCGCTGGCGACGTATTCTCGAACAAACACAACAAGAAGGAATTATGTGGTGATGTCATTTATGTCCTTGTTTAAACGCAAAAGTAAAATCACTTTACGGCAAGAGTTATGGCTGGGGATTTTAGTCATTATTGCAGTAGGCTTTATGAGTAGTGTATTAATTAGTACTTATACTGCTAAACAGTATTTTTCTTCTCAGTTACATTTAAAGAATATCGATAATGCAAATAGCTTAGCTTTGATGCTAAGCCAGTTGCAGAAAGATCCTGTTGAATTAGAGCTACTAATTTCAGCTACTTTTGATACTGGGCACTATCAGCGCATAGAGTTACAAAACCCATTAGGGGAGCCGCTTATAAAACGCGTTTTTAGTGGTAAGCTTGATACAACGGCGCCAGGGTGGTTTCATCACTTTTATCACTTACAAGTTCAGCCAGGGGTGGCGCAAGTGAGCGATGGTTGGCAGCAGTTCGGTACTTTATATTTAGAAAGTCACAGCCAATATACTGAGCAAGCGCTATGGGAAAGTGCCATACGATTATTTTTTAGCTTTTTTATCGTTGCGATTATAGCTTGTATAGCAAGTGCTTACTTTTTAAGGAAAATATTACGTCCTTTGGACGATGTCGTGCAACAAGCGAATGCTTTAGGCGATAAACGCTTTATTAGATCGAAAGTACCCAGAACCTATGAATTTGCACGGTTAGTGAGCTCGATGAATTTACTTTCAAAGCGATTTAGCCGGATTGTTAAAGAAGACAAAAAACGCTTAGAAGAGTTTCGTTTTAAAAGCCAACATGATGAGTTAACAGGGTTAGCAAACAGAGAGTACTTTAGCGCAACTTTAGAGGCACAATTACAGCAATCAAAAGAGCATGCCCATGGCGCATTATTTTTATTTCGAGTTGTTAACCTTGATCAAATAAGTGAACAAATTAATCGCGTTGAAATGGTCACTTTTTTACGTCGTTTTACGCAAACTCTAGTTGCTTTTTTAGAGTCGAATGAGGATCGATTTTCTGAAAATCATATAGCGCGAATTTCTCATACCGACTTCGCCGTATTGGTGAATGACACAGACGATATTGAAAACCTAAGTTCACAGGTATTTAAGCAGCATCAGGCCTTGCTTGATGATTACAGCCATATTGAATTATCCATACCTCATAGTTGTAGCTATATAGAGCGTGAGGATAGTCGTTTTACACTGTTAAAGCGGGTTGATAATTTATTAAAAGCCGCAGTAGCAGAGCCAACACAACAGGTACAGGTAAATAATAATAAGCAGCGCAATGAATTATTTGCAGACGCTGATAGTTGGCGTGAAGCAATTGAGCATGCACTAGATAATAATGACTTAGATGTTTTGCTTTACCCCGTTAAATCTTTTTCGGGCAAGTTATTACAAAACCAAGTAAGTCTAAGCTTATTGCTTAATGGTGAACTGTATCGTAGCGGTTATTACTTACAATGGGCAAAAAGATTAAAGCTACTTGCTCGCTTAGATTGGGGCTTAGTTAAATACTTAGTTAAGGTATTTGAGCAAAGAGAAGACTTAAAGCTTATTTCAGTGGAGCTATCGCAAGAAACGTTGTTAGACGATGCAGCACTTGCTGCAATATTGACGTATTTACTCGCATATCCAAAATTAGCTGAGCATATTTGTTTTGATATACGTGAAAGTTTAGCGGTTGCTGAATTGGCTATTTTTAAAGACTTTTGTATGCAAGTGAAAAGCATGGGCGCCAAAGTGGCGCTTAAGCGGGTTGGCCAAGGTTTCAGTAAAATTGATAAAATTCATGAGCTTGGTCTTGAGATGATTAAAATAGATAGCGTTTATGGCCACAATATAAGCTATAGCCAAGATAATCAGACCTTCCTCAGAGGATTGTGTTCATTAGCGCATTCGATAGGTATTAAAGTGATTGCTGAGGGGGTTAAGAGCCCTGAAGATCAGCAGACATTAAAAGGAATAGGGTTCGATGGCTATGTATCACAACCGATTGATGATACTCAGGAAGACCTAATAGAATAAAATACAAAGCGATGTATTGTATGTGAAATAAATGGGGTAAACCCGAGCCGACGGGCATGGAGCCACAAATGGTGTAGCAGCGATTTTACATCGCGACTGGGTTACAAGGTTTTATACCGCGACGGGGTTTATTGCATTCCACATCGTGAAAGGGCTTAAATATTTTATGAATCAACGCACAAAGTAACAATTTCGTACGTTTAGCTGCCTTTGATTGCTAGCATCAACTGCATGCGGTCACGAACTTGGAGTTTATTAAATATTGAGCTCATATGTTCTTTTACTGTACGCTCTGTGATATTTAATTGATTCGCTACAGCTTTGTTACTGGCACCAGTAATAACAACATCAACGACTTGGCGCTCGCGCTTCGTTAATAACGTTAGGTCGCAGGCGTGCTGATAGCTAATAGCTTGCTTTGAGAGTACACCAACCAAGTTAGATAATAACTGGCCCGGTAACCAAATACCGCCACTGATAATTGTTTCTGCAACTTGCTCTATGATTATTTGACTAGCAAAAGCTTCAACATAACCGCGAGCGCCCACTTGTAATGCAGCACATAACTCTGCCATGTTTAACTCTTTGGTCATCACAATCACTGGAATACGACTTTTGCTGTATTTTTGTACAATACTAAGCCAGTCAGGACTGCCAGCTAAAATCCATAAAATGGTGTCGGCTGTGATCTTATGTGGCTGCTGTTCACGAATTTCACATTCAGGGTAGGCGGCTTGCCAGTGCGGTGAAATAAGTTCAGCTTCGGTGATAAATACACTTTGGCGCATTATTAATCCATTTTAAAAGTTTGAAAAAATATTAATTAACGCTCTGTCATTGCTAATGATGTTGCTCGTAATACTGGTTTTAATAGGTATTCCAGCACGGTTTTTTTGCCAGTAATAATATCCACTTGAGTCGTCATGCCTGGAATAATAGTGAGATTATCGGCAAACTGATTTTTGTTAGTTTTAAGTTGCACTAAATAAAACGTGTTATCGCGCTCATCGGTTATCGTATCGGCACTAATTTGAATAACCTCGGCACTTAAGCCACCGTAAATAGCAAAATCATAGGCGCTAAATTTGATCATTGCTGTTTGCCCTGGGCGTAAGAATGCAATATCTTTGGGAGGGATCTTAGCCTCGACTATCAATTGATCATCCAGCGGTATAATTTCTAGAACATCACTACCAGGTTGTAAAATCCCTCCAACCGTGTTCACCATTAAGCGCTGTACAGTGCCATTAACAGGCGAGCGAATTTCAGTTTGGGCTACTTTATCAGCCAACCCTGATTCGGTTTCTTTAATTGCATCTAACCGCAATCGTGCTTCTGAGAGCTCGTTGTTCCATCGATTGATCATGGATAGCTCAACCTCGGCTACTTTGTTTTTTGCTTCATTGATTGCAGATACACTGCGGTTGATGACCGCTCTGGATCGATTTATCTCGCCATTTAAGTCAACGGCTTGGCGTTCTAGGCGAATTATATCGATATCAGATACTGCACCTGAGCGAAGGAGTGGCCGGGTAACTTGTAATTCACGGTTTATTAAACGTAATGCATTGGTATGTTGTTGCAGGGCTGCTTGTGCTTCAATATGGTCTTGACGACGTTGCTCTAATTGACGTTTATGAATGGCGACTTGTTGTTCAAGCTCTTGGTTATTACTGGTGTAAAGTGCTTGTTCGTGCATTACCACCGCGGGTGCATCAGTGGTGAGCTTAGGGTCAAAAATTAAAGGCTGCTTTTTAGTAAGTGCTTCAAGTCGCGCGACTTTAGCACTGAGTGACAGCACTTTAGATTGATTTTCACGAAAATTAGAAATATACCGAGTAGGATCAATTTTTATTAGTACATCACCAGTACTGACTACTTGTCCTTCACGTACATTAATTTGTTCGACCATCCCGCCATCATAAGATTGAATCAGTTGTAATTTATTTGACGGTATAACACGACCTTCACCGCGAGCGACTTCATCAAGATTAGCAAACGCAGACCAAATAAATAACAACATCATGCTAAAACAAATTAAGTACAGCAATAACTTGGCACTTGCCGGTTGTTGTTGCATTTTTTCCCATTGTGCATCAACCACCCAATCTTGACTGTTTGGTGGCGATAACCAGCCTTTGAATAAGTTATTAAAAATAGATGGTTTTTTTCCTTTAGTCGCTTCTATAGCACGTCCTACAGATTCAAAAGAGCGTTGTTCTAGTGTGGGTTTGTTTTTACTCATGATGCTCGCTCCACAGTTTGATTACTCAACGAGGCAATTACCCGAGCTTTTGGTCCATCGGCAATTATTTTACCGTTATCAACGACAATAATTCGATCAACCAACTCCAGTAGCGATGTTCGGTGTGTTACTACCAGCAGGGTTTTATCATGGTTGTACTGTTTTAAATTAGCGATGATTTTTGCTTCACTATTGTGATCCAGTGCTGAGGTTGGCTCATCAAGAATGAGTATTGGCGGATCGTTTATCAAAGCACGAGCAATACCAACAGCTTGACGCTGCCCACCAGAGAGGAGCCGGCCTTGTTCGCCAACTTGTAGATCAAAGCCATCAGGGTGAGAGTTAATTAAGTCGAATAATTGGCTACGTTCGCACGCACTTATAATTTGTTCATCTTTGGCGTGCCATGCACTTAAGGTGATATTGTCTTTCAGCGAGCCAAAAAATAGCGAGATTGTTTGCGGGACATAACCAATATTATGGCGCAATTCTGCAGGATCTATTTGGTGGATATCGGTGTTATCAATTAAAATAGAACCCGAGGTCGGATCATGTAACCCTAAAATGAGTTTCTCTAGCGTGCTTTTACCTGAACCATTACGCCCTAAGATAGCAACTTTTTCACCGGCTTTAATTTTAAACGAAACTCCAGATAGCGCTTCGTTACTTTCATCTGAGTATTTAAAATGTACGTTTTGAAATTCTATATCTCCGCGTAAAACAGGGTGACTTAACCAATGTTTACCAGCTGGGCGCTCAACCTCTTTTTCCATGATCTCATTCAGTGAATGCATTGCAATGGCCGCATGGTGAAATTGTGCAAGTACCGCAGCGGATTGACCAATTGGTCCCATAGTTCTTGATGATAATAAATATGCTGCAATTAAGCCGCCTTGGGTTAAATCACCTGCGATGACTAAATGCACGCCAATGATCATTATAATCACGCCAACACATTGTTGTAACCACGTGGCAGAGTTGGCTATTGAGCCAGATATAAGCCGACTCTGCGCATTAACGCGAGCAATGTAAATTGTTGATTTTTCCCATGCCGCTTGAGTTTTACATTCACTATGAAAGCTTTTTACATCTTCAATATTGGTAAGGCTTTCAACTAAAATAGCATTACGCATAGAGCTGGCTTTCATCGTTTGCTCTGACAGTGCTTCTAACTTTCTGTGGGCGGCTAAGGCATAACACAGCAATATTATTGCCCCGACTATAATAGGAATACTCAGCTCTACACCAATGATTGCGATGACTGTGAGGTATAAAAATACAAAAGGTAAATCAACCAATGCGATGAGGGTAATGGAGCTAAAGAAGCCACGCACAGCTTCGAAAGACTGGATATTGCTGGCAAATGAGCCTGCTGATGTGGGTCGGTTTTTTAATTGCATTCCCAGTACTCGTTCCATAATTACCGCAGAGACTTTTACATCGATGCGACTGGCAGCAAGTTCGACAAAATAACTACGTACTAACCTCAAAGCAAAGTCTGCGGTCAGTGCTATTAGTACGCCTAT
This sequence comes from Pseudoalteromonas sp. KAN5, assembly GCF_022846535.1. Taxonomy (NCBI): domain Bacteria; kingdom Pseudomonadati; phylum Pseudomonadota; class Gammaproteobacteria; order Alteromonadales; family Pseudoalteromonadaceae; genus Pseudoalteromonas; species Pseudoalteromonas sp. KAN5. Next base: position 2,172,654 of record NZ_AP025589.1, on the reverse strand, counting down.
GGCTAATACCCATAAGGTTTCTACCGCTTGATTGGGTACGACTCGGTCATACACGTTCATGACAAACAAGGGCATTGCAATCGATAATACACCCAGTGCAATGGCTGAAATAATGACGTCTTTATATAAGGAACGGCACTCTTTAATGACCCCCCAAAACCAGCCATCTTTAGATAATTTTTGTAACACCGGTGAGCGTGCATCAAAAGTGAATTCTGGACGTGTATAAATAATAACATCAGTTGGGTTTTGACTGAGATCTGCCACATTTAACGTTACAGCTGAGTCGCTTAGCTCTGGATAAATTACTTCAACGGTTTGTGTGAGTGGATCCAATGCTGTAATTACGCAAGCTTGGTTATTCTCAAGTAATAAAATAGCAGGAAGTAAAGCGGTATTGATTTTGGTTAGTTGTTTATTAACAACTTTGGTTTTAAAACCAATACGTTTAGCTGCTCGTGAAAAACCAGAAGGCGTGAGATTGCCTTGCTCAAGGGGAAGCCCATTAAGCAAAGTCTCACGGGAAAATTCACGATCATGGTAGTGACATAAAATTTCTAAACAGTCTACTAAAATACCACCATGACTGACTACATCATCTATTTCCATATAACTTCCATTGTTATTGCATTAAGTTTAACGATTTAAAAATGGGACGTATTACTCTGTTATGATTGAAATCGAGTTAACAAAGGACGATTAATGCGTATGGGTTTTAGTTAAGCATCGAGCGGAGCCTTGTTATTACATTAAGCTTTTTTACTTACAGCGCTTTAACATGCCCATAAATAGAGCCATCCAGACAGCATGTGCTGGCATTTATGCGTGGTTACTGCTATTTAAAAAGAATAACTACACTGATAAGTTTTCTTTCGCCTAAAAGCCAAACACAGCTGTACACTTAACTTCTAAAGTAAGTGCGTCTTAGTAACTGGATGCGACAAAACTGTTTCCTGTATTGGTATCGGTGATCACCGCTTCTATACGTCTGTTTGCCGCATTAGCCCGTACGGATATTTCATTGATCCTAGGTTTATCTATACCATAGCCAAGTGATTTAACTCGCTTAGGCAATACACCATACTGTTGAATTAATATTTCTGCGACTGAGAATGCGCGTTTTTCAGAGAGCTTTTTATTGTAAAGCGCAGGCCCTTCAAGTGATGCATGTCCTTGTATTTCTACATTTTTAGATGGGTGAGATTTTAAAAAGTCTGCAAGACGTGCTATTTCCTGTAAGTACTCAGGACGTACTACACTGGAGTCAGCCGCAAACGGAATGCCGATTTCTACATTACTGGTATTACTATTGTATTTAGTACAGCCTTTTTCATCTACCTCGGTAAAAGCAGGTGTTGATGGACAGTCATCCTGTTCGTTTGCAACACCGTCATTATCATCATCACTAAAGGTACTCGAAAGCGCTGGCGCATTGAGATAGCTTGGCATTGCCGTGACGGTCATGTAGGCGTTATCTTGCTGGGCTTTTTTTTGTAAAAACTCCTGACGGCTGATGGTGGCTGCCACGTCGTATTTAGGGCAAATAAATTCGGCATTGTGGGCAATAGGGTCATCGGTTAATTCCGTGATTTTCGGAAATTTGTCAGAGGTTACATTTAAGGTTGGCAGTAGTTTGCCCATTTCTGCGAGCATGGCGAGTATCGCTGCTTGACGATCGTAAAGTGCTGCAGTATATGAACGGTTAGATTGGAATGATTCATTTTCGGCATCGAGTACGTCTAATAGAGTACGTTGGCCAATATCAAATTGATCTTTGTAGGCTATTTTCACTTTGTCAGATGAGCGACGATGTTGATCTAATGAAGGAAGCTTACTCTCAAGGATTTTTACATTGTTATATGCAACTTGCAGGTTTTGACGTATTTCAATACACGATTGATCACGTTGGAATTTCGCTATATTGACTTCTTGGTATGCTTGATCAAGATTGGCGCTGTCTAAACCACCATTGTATAAGTTGTATCGCACATCAATGCCAACTCTGGCTTCTGTTCTGGTTTCATTAAAGCCAAGTTCATCACGGTCTTGGGAGCCATAACGCGCAGATAAATCAACCTTAGGATGAAACGCAGCTTTTTGTGATTGCGCATTCGCTTGTTGGGCTTCAATATTATACAAAGATGCATAAAAGCTAGGACTGTTTTTATAAGCAATATCAAGCGCTTGGTTAATAGAAATTGGGATGCTATCTTCACTTAACTTAGCTGCAACCGTGCCTTGTTGAGGCAGCTCTCCCACAATCCGTAAGTAGCGTGCGCTAACATCATGTAGGTTTGCGTATTCGGTCATTACATTGGATTGAGCAAGTGATAGGCGACCACTGATTTGCTCCAGGTCAGCCGCTCTGGCTACGCCGGCTCCTACGCTTTGTTCAATTTGTTGATATACCGACTCATGCTCGCTTAGGTTTTTCTGCGCCAGCTCTACTAAGGTGGTGAATTTTTGCACGTCAAGATAAGCAACGCTTGCTTGTAGCGCTATTTGCTCAGCTTGTGAGAGCATTTCAAAGTAGCGAATAAGTTGAATGCGTTCAAATCGTTTAACGGTATTTGATGTTTGAAAGCCATCATACAGCATTTGCCCTAAGGTAAGCTCTGCGGTATTGCGGTTATATTCATCTTCTACGCCGTAGTTACGTTTTTCATAACCTGCACTGATTGATGCATCTAATGTAGGTTTATACCCTGATTTTGCAGCATCAATACCATAAATTGATGCTTTAAAAGCATGCCAAGCTTGTTGAACTTCTGGGTTACTGGCTATTGCTTTGTCGGCGACATAAGTCAAAGGCATGAGGGAAGTTTGCTCAGCATGAAGATGAGCAGTAAATCCATTTGTAGCTAAAACCAAACCAATTAGAATTGTAGCTCTAGTGCGGGTAAAGTTATTTTTCCTAGCCATTTCGTCCTCTTAGATCCAAGTTGATGATCATTTAGATTAGTTTTAGACAAGGAAATTGATTAGTGCAAATAGAAGTTTTGCCTAGCATAAAAAAAATTTTTCACCAGTTCTTTAAGCTTTTAATATTAATTTAAGTTTTGTTACCTGTACTTTAGTCCAGTGTCCTTTTTACTGTGCTGTTCTAAATTTAGTCATACAAAGGTTTAATTTCGAATGATGCAGGTAGCAAAATGGACGCAAATCAATTACTAATCATAGATATACAGGGCTCTGTTGGGATCGTTTTAGAAGACGGCTCTATTAAGGCGTTGTCACTAGGGGACACAATTACCGTTGGCGATATTGTGATCACCGCAGCTAATTCGTCATTATTGATTGATGTAAAAGGAATATCGCTTGCTATTCCAGCTAATCAGCGAGTGCAAATTACACCTGATTTGGTTGCTGATGCCGCAAGAGATAGCTCAGAAACCACCATTTTCGATGATAGTATTGATGATGCTATTGCAAGTTTAAACCAACCGGATCCAACGTCAACGACAGAAGCTTCATCGTTAACTGATAATGTTAGTGATTTTTTAAATGCCCTTGAAAGTGGCGGGGATATATTGGATAACTTGGAAGCGACTGCTGCGGGTGGTAACGCTGCTGCTGGCTCTGGTGGTGGTACTTCCTTTGTAGAATTAGCTCGTATTGCTGAATCTGTAGATCCAAATAGCCTTTCTTTTGATGATAGTTTTGAGGCGAGTAATGATGGTATTTTCGCTGTTCGTGATACCACCGATGGGGTGCTCCCAGAGACCGCATTAATTGGTAGTTTAGCGTTGAATGAGCTTGGTCTAATAAATAATCCACAGCCAGTTATTTCAGGAACATCGAGCAACTTGGCCGGTGAAACAGTATTAATCACTATCACAGATGCATTAGATAATGTACAAACCATTACAGTGATTGTACAACCAGATGGCACGTTTACCTCACCTACAATTGAGCCATTACCTGATGGCCCAATTGTTGTAGATGTAACAGTAACGGGTCCTGATGGTGAGCCAGTTTCAGACACAATTACAGCCAATATAGATACCACAGCGCCGCTGGTCAGTATTGCGACATTAACTGACTCTGCTTCGCCTGTAGTAACAATTACAGGCTCTGTTGTGGGCTTAGATACAGGCGATGATGTGGTACTGACGGTGACTGATAGCGCCGGGCAAGTGCAAACATTTATTACCCAGCTTGATCCTCAAGGCAATTGGGCAATTACAACAGCAGCACTAGCAGAGGGCCCTTATAATGTCCAAGCTAGTGTTGTTGACGATGCTGGGAATGAAGGCAATGCGCAAGCCACTGCCACCATTGATTTAACAGCCCCTATCATAGCGATTGATGTTATTGCAGATACCAATGATGTTACTCCTACATTGACTGGATCGGTAAATGGTGTGGCCATCGGTACACTTGTATCAATAACTGTTGTCGCAAGTAACGGTGCAACACAAACCTTAACAGCGACGGTAACAGCTGGTGGTAGTTGGTCTACAGAGGTAACTGGTACGCTTGTAGAGGGTGAATTTACTGTAACTGCAACTGTGGCAGACAGTGCAGGTAATACAGCAAGTGCTACAGAAGTAGGTTTAATAGATACAACTGCGCCGATTATTACTATTAATGCACTCGCACAAAGTAACGATACAACACCTACTATAAGTGGAACGACATTGGGTGTTAATGCTGGCACGACAGTGACCTTAGTGATTACTGATAGTAATGGCGATCAACAAACACTAACTACCGTCACTGACGCGGCTGGAAACTGGCAACTAGAGCCTAGTATTGCATTAGCTGAAGGTGATTATACTGTTGCTGCAAGTGTAAGTGATGAGGCAGGTAACAGCAGCACGGCGACAACAACGGGAAATATTGATTTAACCCCACCTTTGATTAGCATTAATGCTATTGCAGATACAAACGATCAAACTCCAGATATTTCCGGGGTCAGTCAAGGCTTATCAGCAGGTAGCAACGTTACTGTTACAGTGACAGACAGTACTGGTGCAGTACAGGTATTTAATACTATAACGGCGAGTGATGGTAGTTGGAGCGTATCGGTAGTAAATGCACTCGCACAAGGGCAGTTTAATGTTATCGCTCAAACCCAAGATACGGCAGGCAATTCAGCACAAGATAGCGCAATAGGCGATGTTGATATCACTGCACCTATAATTAATATTGACGCTTTTGCAGATAGTAATGATACGACACCTGTAATTACAGGAACGGTATCAGGCGTTGATATTGGTAGCACGATCACAGTTACAGTCGTAGACAATAACGGTGTTCAACAAATACTAACGGCAGTTGTAAACACAACTAATACTTGGCAAGTTGAGCTAACTACAGCCTTGGCTGAAGGTGAATTTACTATTACCGCAACAGTCAGTGATAATGCGGGTAATCAGGCCAGCGACACCAGTGATGGTTTAATTGATATAACTGCTCCACTCATAAATTTAGATACCTTGGTGGATTCGGCAGATGATACCCCCATTATTACAGGTCAAGTACAAGGTGTTGCTAATGGCACGCTGGTGGCTATTGTTGTGGTTGATGCTAATGGTGTGCAGCAAACATTTGCAACACAAACTTTAAATGATGGCAGCTTTGCGGTTGAGGTACCAAACAGTTTAGCACAAGGGCAATATTCAGTTGTGGCAACGGTTGCTGATACGGCTGGTAATCAAGCATCAGACTCTACTACGGGACTGATTGATCTCAGTTTATTATCAATAAACATAAATATTGTTGGTGAGACAAATGACACCACCCCAGAGCTGACAGGTAATACATTAAATGCTGCTGCTGGCGATCAAGTACAAGTTATTATTACGGATATTAATGGTCAAACCGAAACACTGTTAACTTCAGTTGATGCTAATGGTAATTGGTCTGTTACACCATCACTGGATTTAGCTGAAGGTGAGTTTAGCGTTACGGCGATGGTAACTGATAGTTTTGGTAATACAGCCAATGCAGCTATTACGGGTATTGTTGATACTACTGCACCGATAATATTAATAGACACTGTTGGGGATATTAATGACGCTACACCAGTGATTTCTGGAACCAGTCAAGGTGCGGCATCAGGCAGTATAGTTACAGTTGTTGTCACCGATTCACAAAACAATAGTCAAACCTATTCTGCTTCAACTGATGCCAATGGTAATTGGTCCTTTGCTGTAACAACTCCTGTTGCGATAGGTGAGTTTACTATCACAGCATCTGTAACAGACGTTGCTGGAAACACAGGAACAGATACTGAATTAGGTGCATTTGATAATACAAGTCCAGTATTAACGTTGGATTTTGATCAACTCACCAGTGATACAACCCCATTGATTAGCGGTACTAGTGATACTGATACAGGCAGCGTTGTAACAGTATTAGTAACGGATAGCAGTGGCATTACACAAACGCTGTTAGCCGTTGTAGGCGCTGATGGTAGCTGGTCTATTAGTCCTGATAACGCGCTATCTGATGGTGACTTTACTGTTACAGCAAGCGTTGCAGATACTTTCGGTAATCAAAGTACAGTGTCAGCTACCGGGGTTGTTGATGCAACAGCACCAACATTAACTATTGATAATTTAGGTACAGTGAATGATACAACCCCAACAATCAGCGGCCAAACAAGCGAGCCCGTGGGCAGTGTTGTAAACTTGGTTGTAAATGATGGTGCAAATTCACAAAACTTGACCGCGATAGTAAATGGGGACGGTAGTTGGTCGGTGGAAGTGCCTACTGCATTGCAAAATGGCACTATTGCTGTTGTTGCTAATATTACTGATGCTGCGGGCAATCAGGCAACGGCAAATAGCAGTTTTATTTTAAATGATAATGCGCCGAGTCTGAGCATAGATACAATTGCAGATAGTAATGATGTAACGCCAATTATTAGTGGCGCATCCGATGCGCCAGATGGCAGCATTATTACAGTGGTGATCACTGATAGTAATAACAGTAACCAAACTCTTACCACAACAGTCACTGCAGGTGTTTGGAGTGTTGAAGCACAAAATACGGTTGCAGAAGGGCAGTTTACTGTAGCAGCAAGCGTTACCGTTGATGGTTTAACAAGTGATGCGCAAGCTATCGGGGTAATCGACACGCAAGCGCCGAGCTTTGATATTAACCCACTGGCTGAAACGAGCGACACCACACCGACCATCACCGGTAGCAGTGATGAAATCGGTGGTATTGTTACAATTGCTGTAACAGATGCGAATGGCACAGTACAAAATCTCACAGCGACAGTATTGGCCGACGGCACTTGGTCGGTGGATGTCCCCACCCCCCTTGCTGAGGGCGCATTCCAAGTGGATGCCAGTGTCACCGATGCGGCAGGTAATATTGCAAGCGACACTGAAAATGGTGGCGTAGTAGACACGCAAGCGCCGAGTTTTGATATTGATCCATTGGCAGGTACAAGCGATACCACACCTACCATTACCGGTAGCAGTGATGAAATTGGTGGTATGGTTAATCTAACCGTGACCGATGCGAATGGCGCGGTGCAAACTTTAACGGCGACTGTGCTTGCTGATGGCACTTGGTCGGTGGATGTACCCACCCCACTTGCTGAGGGCGCATTCCAAGTGGATGCCAGCATCACTGATGCGGCAGGTAATACTGCATCGGATAGTGAAAATGGTGGCGTGATTGACACGCAAGCGCCGAGCTTTGATATTGATCCGCTTGCAGCTACAAGCGATACCACACCGACCATCACCGGTAGCAGTGATGAAATTGGCGGTATTGTTAACCTAACCGTGACGGATGCCACTGGCGCGGTGCAAACTTTAACGGCGACTGTGCTTGCTGATGGCACTTGGGCGGTGGATGTACCCACACCACTTGCAGAAGGCGCATTCCAAGTGGATGCCAGCGTTACCGATGCGGCAGGCAATACAGCCACGGATAGTGAAAACGGTGGGGTGATTGACACGCAAGCGCCGAGTTTTGATATTGATCCATTAACTGATACAAGCGATACCACACCGACCATCACCGGTAGCAGTGATGAAATTGGCGGTATTGTTAACCTAACCGTGACGGATGCCACTGGCGCGGTGCAAACTTTAACAGCGACTGTGCTTGCTGATGGCACTTGGTCGGTGGATGTACCCACCCCCCTTGCTGAGGGCGCATTCCAAGTGGATGCCAGTGTCACCGATGCGGCAGGTAATACTGCAAGCGACACTGAAAATGGTGGCGTAGTAGACACGCAAGCGCCGAGTTTTGATATTGATCCGCTTGCAGCTACGAGCGATACCACACCGACCATTACCGGTAGCAGTGATGAAATCGGTGGAATTGTTACAATTGCTGTAACAGATGCGAATGGTACAGTACAAAATCTCACAGCGACAGTATTGGCCGATGGCACTTGGTCGGTGGATGTACCCACAGCACTTGCAGAAGGCGCATTCCAAGTGGATGCCAGTGTCACTGATGCGGCGGGTAATACAGCATCGGATAGCGAAAATGGCGGGGTAATCGATACCCAAGCTCCTGTTTTTGATATTAACCCACTGGCTGAAACGAGCGATACCACACCGACCATCACCGGTAGCAGTGATGAAATTGGCGGTATTGTTACAATTGCTGTCACAGATGCGAATGGCGCGGTGCAAACTTTAACGGCGACTGTGCTTGCTGATGGCACTTGGTCGGTGGATGTACCCACCCCACTTGCTGAGGGCGCATTCCAAGTGGATGCCAGCATCACTGATGCGGCAGGCAATACAGCCACGGATAGTGAAAATGGCGGGGTGATTGACACGCAAGCGCCAAGCTTTGATATTGATCCATTGGCAGATACAAGCGATACCACGCCTACTATCACTGGTAGCAGTGATGAAATCGGTGGAATTGTTACAATTGCTGTCACAGATGCGAATGGTACAGTACAAAATCTCACAGCGACAGTATTGGCCGATGGCACTTGGTCGGTGGATGTGCCCACCCCCCTTGCAGCAGGCGCATTCCAAGTGGATGCCAGCGTGACGGATGCGGCAGGTAATACTGCAAGCGACACTGAAAATGGTGGCGTGATTGACACGCAAGCGCCGAGTTTTGATATTGATCCATTAGCTGATACAAGCGATACCACGCCTACCATTACCGGTAGCAGTGATGAAATTGGTGGGGTTGTTACAATTGCTGTAACAGATGCGAATGGTACAGTACAAAATCTCACAGCGACAGTATTGGCCGATGGCACTTGGTCGGTGGATGTACCCACCCCACTTGCTGAGGGCGCATTCCAAGTGGATGCCAGCATCACTGATGCGGCAGGTAATACTGCATCGGATAGTGAAAATGGTGGCGTGATTGACACGCAAGCGCCGAGTTTTGATATTGATCCATTAGCTGATACAAGCGATACCACGCCTACCATTACCGGTAGCAGTGATGAAATTGGTGGGGTTGTTAATCTAACCGTGACCGATGCCACTGGCGCGGTGCAAACTTTAACAGCGACTGTGCTTGCTGATGGCACTTGGTCTGTGGATGTACCCACACCACTTGCAGAAGGCGCATTCCAAGTGGATGCCAGTGTCACCGATGCGGCGGGTAATACTGCATCGGATAGCGAAAATGGCGGGGTGATTGACACGCAAGCGCCGAGTTTTGATATTGATCCGCTTGCAGCTACAAGCGATACCACACCGACCATCACCGGTAGCAGTGATGAAATTGGTGGGGTTGTTAATCTAACCGTGACCGATGCCACTGGCGCGGTGCAAACCTTAACCGCGACAGTATTGGCCGATGGCACTTGGTCTGTGGATGTACCAACACCCCTTGCAGAAGGCACATTCCAAGTGGATGCCAGTGTCACCGATGCGGCGGGCAATACAGCATCGGATAGTGAAAACGGTGGGGTGATTGACACGCAAGCGCCGAGCTTTGATATTGATCCATTGGCAGATACAAGCGATACCACACCTACCATTACCGGTAGCAGTGATGAAATTGGTGGTATTGTTACAATTGCTGTCACAGATGCGAATGGCGCGGTGCAAACTTTAACGGCGACTGTGTTTGCTGATGGCACTTGGTCGGTGGATGTACCCACCCCACTTGCTGAGGGCGCATTCCAAGTGGATGCCAGCATCACTGATGCGGCAGGTAATACTGCATCGGATAGTGAAAATGGCGGGGTGATTGACACGCAAGCGCCGAGCTTTGATATTGATCCGCTTGCAGCTACAAGCGATACCACACCGACCATCACCGGTAGCAGTGATGAAATTGGCGGTATTGTTACAATTGCTGTCACAGATGCGAATGGCGCGGTGCAAACTTTAACGGCGACTGTGCTTGCTGATGGCACTTGGTCGGTGGATGTACCCACCCCCCTTGCTGAGGGCGCATTCCAAGTGGATGCCAGCGTCACCGATGCGGCAGGTAATATTGCAAGCGACACTGAAAATGGTGGCGTGATTGACACGCAAGCGCCGAGTTTTGATATTGATCCGCTTGCAGCTACAAGCGATACCACGCCTACCATCACCGGTAGCAGTGATGAAATTGGCGGTATTGTTACAATTGCTGTCACAGATGCGAATGGCGCGGTGCAAACCTTAACCGCGACAGTATTGGCCGATGGCACTTGGGCGGTGGATGTACCCACACCACTTGCAGAAGGTGCATTCCAAGTGGATGCCAATATCACCGATGCGGCGGGCAATACTGCCAGCGACACTGAGAATGGTGGGGTAATCGATACGCAAGCGCCGAGCTTTGATATTGATCCGCTTGCAGCTACGAGCGATACCACACCGACCATCACCGGTAGCAGTGATGAAATTGGCGGTATTGTTAATCTAACCGTGACCGATGCCACTGGCGCGGTGCAAACTTTAACAGCGACTGTGCTTGCTGATGGCACTTGGGCGGTGGATGTACCCACCCCACTTGCTGAGGGCGCATTCCAAGTGGATGCCAGCATCACTGATGCGGCAGGTAATACTGCATCGGATAGTGAAAATGGTGGGGTGATTGACACGCAAGCGCCGAGCTTTGATATTGATCCATTAACTGATACAAGCGATACCACACCGACCATCACCGGTAGCAGTGATGAAATAGGCGGTATTGTTAATCTAACCGTGACCGATGCGAATGGCGCGGTGCAAACTTTAACGGCGACTGTGCTTGCTGATGGCACTTGGTCGGTGGATGTCCCCACACCTCTTGCAGAAGGCGCTTTCCAAGTGGATGCCAGTGTCACCGATGCAGCAGGCAATACTGCCAGCGACACTGAAAATGGTGGCGTAGTAGACACGCAAGCGCCAACAGTCACCATTGATGCACCGGCGTTAACCAACGACAATACCCCAGTAGTGACCGGTACATCGGATTTAGCGAACAGTGATATCGCCATTACCTTCAGCGATAGCAATGGCAGTCATACAGTGACAGTGCAAACCGATGGCAGTGGTAATTGGAGCGCTGAAGCTGCGCAACCATTACTTGATGGCGCTTATACAGTAACCGCCACTCTTAGTGATGCAGCAGGCAACACTGGCAGCGCTACTGACAATGGTGTGGTGGATACCATACCGCCAGAGCTTGCCTTTGTGCCCACCTTCTTGCTAGGGCAACTCGTGACCCTCAACGGTACTTCCGATTTACCAGCGGGCAGCACTGTTACTGTCACTCAAAACTTACTCGGCGGTGGGGTGATCAATTACACAGCGACCACCGATGCGGCGGGTAACTGGTCATTGGCAGGTCTCAGTATCCCACTGTTAACACTCAGCTCAATTACCGCCAGTGCCAGCGATGAAGCAGGCAATATACGCACGATTAACTCAACAGATTTTGATAGCACGCCACCGACTTTAACCGTTAGCGTTGATACGCTTAGTAATGATAATACCCCAGCAATTAGTGGCACAACGGATGCAGGGCAAGGGGCAAGTGTGACTGTAGTGGTCACAGATAAAGATGGTAACAGCGAAGTATTAACAGCTACTGTAGATGCCAGTGGTGACTGGGTAATCAGTCCAACAACTCCTTTAGCCGATGGTGGGTTTACGGTTGATGTAAGTGTTAGAGATGGTGTGGGTAACGAAGCAACTGAGTCAGTCAGTGGGGTGATTGATACAGTTGCGCCGACACTTACTGTTCAGGGTGTCGGGGATGGCAAAGATGTTACACCTGTATTTAGCGGTACCAGCAACGAAGTTGGGGGCAAAGTTATACTCACGGTGACTGATGCGAATGGTGTTGAGCAAACATTAGAGGCAACCGTAGGTGCCGATAACCGCTGGTCAGTTGAAGTTCGCAATGGACTTGCCGAAGGGGATTACACTGTCGTTGCGGTTATTACGGATGATGCGGGTAATGAAACGTCACTGTCATTAACTGGCAACATAGATACCTTAGTGCCTGTTCTTACTGTAAATGATAATGGTCTTGGTAATGATGCAACGCCTAGTATCAGTGGTTCATCAACAGAGCCTGAAAACACCTTAGTTAATGTGATTATTACTGATAGTAATGGCGATAATTATTCACTAATTGCAGTCGTGCAAGCAGGTGGTAGTTGGCAAGTAGTAGCGCCGAGCCTACCTGATGGTGGATACACAGTAAATGCTAGTATTACAGATGCAGCGGGTAATACGGGAAGCGCTTCAGGTTCGGGTAATATAGATACTCAAGCACCATTATTAACAATCAATAATTTAGGCACTATTAATGATGCAACACCCAGTATTAATGGGTCATCGTCAGAGCCACAAGGGACGATTATTAATCTTGTTGTCACAGATAGCAGTGGTAATGACACAGTACTATCAGCCACAGTAGATGCTAGCGGTAATTGGTCCGTGACTGCGCCTACACTCGCTGAAGATGATTATACTGTCAGTGCTACAGTGTCTGATACAGCAGGAAATACCACAACTGCGCAAAGTTCATTCACGCTCAATACCACAGCCCCCAGTATTGCAATTAATGAGATTGGTAATACTAATGACGCAACACCTATTATTTCAGGAACAAGTAATGCACCTGACAATACACTCGTTACAGTAACGATTGATGATGGTGTTAATGCACCAGAGATCCTAACTGCACAAGTCTTAGCTGGGGTTTGGTCTGTAACGGCTACTCAACCTCTTGCCGAAGGAGATTTTACGGTGAGAGCGGATGTTACAGTGGTAGGAAATACAGGCACTGCAAATACACAAGGGGTAATAGATACAATTGCACCTGTTATCGAGATCAATCAGCTTGCAGAAACCAATGATACAACCCCTACTATCAGCGGCACAACGGATGCGCGAGCTGGGGCACAAGTGACGTTAGTGATCACTGATGCAAATGGAGCAAATCAAACAGTCACCACCACAGTTAAGGCTAATGGCACTTGGTCAATATCGGCTACAACAGCATTAGCTGAAGGCAGTTTTGTGGTTGTAGCTTCAGTAACTGATGCCGCGGGTAATACAGGTTCAGACGCAGAAAATGGCGGTTTAATAGACACTCAAGCGCCGAGTTTTGATATTGCTCCGCTTGCAGCTACAAGCGATACCACGCCTACCATTACCGGTAGCAGTGATGAAATTGGTGGGGTTGTTAATCTAACCGTGACCGATGCCACTGGCGCGGTGCAAATCTTAACCGCGACAGTATTGGCCGATGGCACTTGGGCGGTGGATGTACCCACACCACTTGCAGAAGGCGCATTCCAAGTGGATGCCAGCATCACCGATGCGGCAGGCAATACAGCCACGGATAGTGAAAATGGTGGCGTAGTAGACACGCAAGCGCCAACCGTCAGCATCGATGCACCGGCATTAACCAACGACAATACCCCAGTAGTAACCGGTACATCGGATTTAGCGAACAGTGATATCGCCATTACCTTCAGCGATAGCAATGGCAGTCATACAGTGACAGTGCAAACCGATGGCAGTGGTCATTGGAGCGCCGAAGCTGCGCAACCATTGCTTGATGGCGCTTACACAGTCACCGCCAGCCTCAGCGATGCAGCCGGCAACACTGGCAGCGCTACTGACAACGGCGTGGTGGATACCATACCGCCAGCGCTTGCCTTTGTGCCCACCTTCTTGCTTGGGCAACTCGTGACCCTCACCGGCACTTCCGATTTACCAGCGGGTAGCACAATCACCATCACCGAAAACTTACTCGGCGGCGGTATTGGGGCAACCTACACCACAACCACCGATGCCAATGGTGATTGGAGTCTACTCGGTTTAACCATTCCATTACTGAGTGTGGCCTCCGTGACCGCCAGTGCCAGCGATGAAGCAGGTAATATACGCACGATTAACTCGCTTGATTTTGATGGTACACCGCCGACTTTAACCGTGAATGTGGATACACTTAGCAACGATAATACCCCAGAAGTCAGCGGCACAACGGATGCAGGGCAAGGCGCAGCGGTGACCGTGTTAGTCACCGATAAAGACGGTAATACGCAAACCGTCACCGCCATAGTGGATGCCAATGGTGAGTGGGCAATCAGCCCAACCACCCCATTACCCGATGGTGAATTTACGATTGATGTGAGTGTTAGCGACGGGGTCGGCAACGAAACCAGCGATTCAATTAGCGGCGTGATTGACACCGCCGCGCCGAGCCTCACTGTGCAAGGGGTCGGAGATGGTAAAGATGTCACCCCAGTATTCAGTGGCACAAGCAATGAAATCGGCGGCACAGTCACCTTAGTGGTCACGGATGCAAACGGGGTGACACAAACCCTGACTGCAACAGTACAAAGCAATGGCCAATGGTCAGTTGAAGTTCCTAATGGCCTCAGTGAAGGCGACTATAGCGTGGATGCAAGCATCACTGATGCGGCAGGAAATGACACGCAACTTGCCTTAACCGGTAATATTGATACGTCAGTGCCGGGTGTGACTGTTAATGATAATGGCCTCGGCAATAACGCCACGCCGACAATTACAGGCACCTCAACCGAGCCCGCGGGCACCGTGGTCAGTATCAGGATAGATGATGCCAATGGCGACAGTTATGGGTTAAGCGCCACCGTTCAAGAAGATGGCTCATGGCAGGTTACAGCGCCAAGCTTACCTGATGGCGGATATACCGTGACAGCCAGCATCACGGATGCCGCGGGCAACACCGGCAGTGACACCGGCACCGGCCGTTTAGACACCCTTGATCCGCTGATCAGCATTAATAACCTTGGGGCAATCAATGATGACACCCCAACACTCAGTGGTACTTCATCAGAGCCACAAGGGACAGTGATCAGCCTCACCGTCACCGACAGCAGCGGCACCGTCACCTCACTCAGTGCCACGGTTGATAGTAATGGCGAGTGGGCGGTCACCGCGCCGGTGCTTGCTGATGATGATTATACCGTGGTTGCCAGCGTCAGCGATGCAGCAGGCAATAACAACAGTGCCACCGATAACTTCACACTCAACACCTTAGCCCCGAGTGTTACCATCAATGTCATTGGCGAAACCAACGACACCACACCGACCATAAATGGCACCAGCAGTGCACCTGATGGCAGTGTCGTCACTGTGGTGATAAATGACGGCATTAATCCCGCCGAGACCCTGCAAACCACAGTCTCAGGGAATACGTGGAGTGTTACCGCGAATACAGCGCTCGCCGAAGGCGACTTTAGCGTTACCGCCACCGTGGCAGATATCGCGGGTAATGAAGGCACGGCCACAGCGACAGGGATCATCGATACCACGATGCCGGATATAACGATCACTCCACCGGCAGACAGTAACGATACCACCCCGACCATCAGCGGCACAGCCAGTGCGCCACAAGGGAGCACCGTCACGCTGGTGTTTAATGATGCAGAAGGAAATTCACACACAGTCACCACACAAATGTCACCAAACGGCATCTGGTCAGTTCCAGCCATGGACGCATTAGCAGAAGGGACGTACACGGTGACAGCGAGTGTTTCAGATCAAGCAGGGAACCCCGCCAGCGCAAGTGTAACAGGAGTCATCGATTTAACAGCGCCAGTTATCAGCGTGAATGCGCTGGCAGACAGCAGTGATGTGACCCCGCTCATCAGTGGCCAAAGCAGTGGCGTGCCAGCGGGCACGCAAGTGAGCGTGACACTCATAGGCGCTAATGGGGCAGTCCAAAGCGCGACAGCGACAACGGATGCAGCAGGCAATTGGTCCGTGGAGGCCAGTAACGCGATAGCCGAAGGTGAGTACACAGTCAATGTGAGTGTCACCGACGCCGCAGGCAACACCGGCAGCGATAGCGCAACGGGCATGATAGACACGCAAGCGCCAACCGTCAGCATCGATGCACCGGCATTAACCAACGACAATACCCCAGTAGTAACAGGTACATCGGATTTAGCGAACAGTGATATCGCGATTACCTTCACCGATAGCAATGGCAGCCATACAGTGACAGTGCAAACCGATGGCAGTGGTCATTGGAGCGCTGAAGCTGCGCAACCATTGCTTGATGGCGCTTACACCGTCACCGCCAGCCTCAGCGATGCAGCTGGCAACACTGGCAGCGCTACTGACAATGGTGTGGTGGATACCATACCGCCAGCGCTTGCCTTTGTGCCCACCTTCTTGCTTGGGCAACTCGTGACCCTCACCGGCACTTCCGATTTACCAGCGGGTAGCACAATCACCATCACCGAAAACTTACTCGGCGGCGGTATTGGGGCAACCTACACCACAACCACCGATGCCAATGGTGATTGGAGTCTACTCGGTTTAACCATTCCATTACTGAGTGTGGCCTCCGTGACCGCCAGTGCCAGCGATGAAGCAGGCAATATCCGCACGATTAACTCAACAGACTTTGATAGTACACCGCCGACTTTAACCGTGAATGTGGATACACTTAGCAACGATAATACCCCAGAAGTCAGCGGCACAACGGATGCAGGGCAAGGCGCAGCGGTGACCGTGTTAGTCACCGATAAAGACGGTAATACGCAAACCGTCACCGCCATAGTGGATGCCAATGGTGAGTGGGCAATCAGCCCAACCACCCCATTACCCGATGGTGAATTTACGATTGATGTGAGTGTTAGCGACGGGGTCGGCAACGAAACCAGCGATTCAATTAGCGGCGTGATTGACACCGCCGCGCCGAGCCTCACTGTGCAAGGGGTCGGAGATGGTAAAGATGTCACCCCAGTATTCAGTGGCACAAGCAATGAAATCGGCGGCACAGTCACCTTAGTGGTCACGGATGCAAACGGGGTGACACAAACCCTGACTGCAACAGTACAAAGCAATGGCCAATGGTCAGTTGAAGTTCCTAATGGCCTCAGTGAAGGCGACTATAGCGTGGATGCAAGCATCACTGATGCGGCAGGAAATGACACGCAACTTGCCTTAACCGGTAATATTGATACGTCAGTGCCGGGTGTGACTGTTAATGATAATGGCCTCGGCAATAACGCCACGCCGACAATTACAGGCACCTCAACCGAGCCCGCGGGCACCGTGGTCAGTATCAGGATAGATGATGCCAATGGCGACAGTTATGGGTTAAGCGCCACCGTTCAAGAAGATGGCTCATGGCAGGTTACAGCGCCAAGCTTACCTGATGGCGGATATACCGTGACAGCCAGCATCACGGATGCCGCGGGCAACACCGGCAGTGACACCGGCACCGGCCGTTTAGACACCCTTGATCCGCTGATCAGCATTAATAACCTTGGGGCAATCAATGATGACACCCCAACACTCAGTGGTACTTCATCAGAGCCACAAGGGACAGTGATCAGCCTCACCGTCACCGACAGCAGCGGCACCGTCACCTCACTCAGTGCCACGGTTGATAGTAATGGCGAGTGGGCGGTCACCGCGCCGGTGCTTGCTGATGATGATTATACCGTGGTTGCCAGCGTCAGCGATGCAGCAGGCAATAACAACAGTGCCACCGATAACTTCACACTCAACACCTTAGCCCCGAGTGTTACCATCAATGTCATTGGCGAAACCAACGACACCACACCGACCATAAATGGCACCAGCAGTGCACCTGATGGCAGTGTCGTCACTGTGGTGATAAATGACGGCATTAATCCCGCCGAGACCCTGCAAACCACAGTCTCAGGGAATACGTGGAGTGTTACCGCGAATACAGCGCTCGCCGAAGGCGACTTTAGCGTTACCGCCACCGTGGCAGATATCGCGGGTAATGAAGGCACGGCCACAGCGACAGGGATCATCGATACCACGATGCCGGATATAACGATCACTCCACCGGCAGACAGTAACGATACCACCCCGACCATCAGCGGCACAGCCAGTGCGCCACAAGGGAGCACCGTCACGCTGGTGTTTAATGATGCAGAAGGAAATTCACACACAGTCACCACACAAATGTCACCAAACGGCATCTGGTCAGTTCCAGCCATGGACGCATTAGCAGAAGGGACGTACACGGTGACAGCGAGTGTTTCAGATCAAGCAGGGAACCCCGCCAGCGCAAGTGTAACAGGAGTCATCGATTTAACAGCGCCAGTTATCAGCGTGAATGCGCTGGCAGACAGCAGTGATGTGACCCCGCTCATCAGTGGCCAAAGCAGTGGCGTGCCAGCGGGCACGCAAGTGAGCGTGACACTCATAGGCGCTAATGGGGCAGTCCAAAGCGCGACAGCGACAACGGATGCAGCAGGCAATTGGTCCGTGGAGGCCAGTAACGCGATAGCCGAAGGTGAGTACACAGTCAATGTGAGTGTCACCGACGCCGCAGGCAACACCGGCAGCGATAGCGCAACGGGCATGATAGACACGCAAGCGCCAACCGTCAGCATCGATGCACCGGCATTAACCAACGACAATACCCCAGTAGTAACAGGTACATCGGATTTAGCGAACAGTGATATCGCGATTACCTTCACCGATAGCAATGGCAGCCATACAGTGACAGTGCAAACCGATGGCAGTGGTCATTGGAGCGCCGAAGCTGCGCAACCATTACTTGATGGCGCTTACACAGTCACCGCCAGCCTCAGTGATGCAGCCGGCAACACTGGCAGCGCTACTGACAATGGCGTGGTGGATACCATACCGCCAGCGCTTGCCTTTGTGCCCACCTTCTTGCTTGGGCAACTCGTGACCCTCACCGGTACTTCCGATTTACCAGCGGGTAGCACAATCACCATCACCGAAAACTTACTCGGCGGCGGTATTGGGGCAACCTACACCACAACCACCGATGCCAATGGTGATTGGAGTCTACTCGGTTTAACCATTCCATTACTGAGTGTGGCCTCCGTGACCGCCAGTGCCAGCGATGAAGCAGGCAATATCCGCACGATTAACTCGCTTGATTTTGATGGTACACCGCCGACTTTAACCGTGAATGTGGATACACTTAGCAACGATAATACCCCAGAAGTCAGCGGCACAACGGATGCAGGGCAAGGCGCAGCGGTGACCGTGTTAGTCACCGATAAAGACGGTAATACGCAAACCGTCACCGCCATAGTGGATGCCAATGGTGAGTGGGCAATCAGCCCAACCACCCCATTACCCGATGGTGAATTTACGATTGATGTGAGTGTTAGCGACGGGGTCGGCAACGAAACCAGCGATTCAATTAGCGGCGTGATTGACACCGCCGCGCCGAGCCTCACTGTGCAAGGGGTCGGAGATGGTAAAGATGTCACCCCAGTATTCAGTGGCACAAGCAATGAAATCGGCGGCACAGTCACCTTAGTGGTCACGGATGCAAACGGGGTGACACAAACCCTGACTGCAACAGTACAAAGCAATGGCCAATGGTCAGTTGAAGTTCCTAATGGCCTCAGTGAAGGCGACTATAGCGTGGATGCAAGCATCACTGATGCGGCAGGAAATGACACGCAACTTGCCTTAACCGGTAATATTGATACGTCAGTGCCGGGTGTGACTGTTAATGATAATGGCCTCGGCAATAACGCCACGCCGACAATTACAGGCACCTCAACCGAGCCCGCGGGCACCGTGGTCAGTATCAGGATAGATGATGCCAATGGCGACAGTTATGGGTTAAGCGCCACCGTTCAAGAAGATGGCTCATGGCAGGTTACAGCGCCAAGCTTACCTGATGGCGGATATACCGTGACAGCCAGCATCACGGATGCCGCGGGCAACACCGGCAGTGACACCGGCACCGGCCGTTTAGACACCCTTGATCCGCTGATCAGCATTAATAACCTTGGGGCAATCAATGATGACACCCCAACACTCAGTGGTACTTCATCAGAGCCACAAGGGACAGTGATCAGCCTCACCGTCACCGACAGCAGCGGCACCGTCACCTCACTCAGTGCCACGGTTGATAGTAATGGCGAGTGGGCGGTCACCGCGCCGGTGCTTGCTGATGATGATTATACCGTGGTTGCCAGCGTCAGCGATGCAGCAGGCAATAACAACAGTGCCACCGATAACTTCACACTCAACACCTTAGCCCCGAGTGTTACCATCAATGTCATTGGCGAAACCAACGACACCACCCCGACCATAAATGGCACCAGCAGTGCACCTGATGGCAGTGTTGTCACTGTGGTGATAAATGACGGCATTAATCCCGCCGAGACCCTGCAAACCACAGTCTCAGGGAATACGTGGAGTGTTACCGCGAATACAGCGCTCGCCGAAGGCGACTTTAGCGTCACCGCCACCGTGGCAGATATCGCGGGTAATGAAGGCACGGCCACAGCGACAGGGATCATCGATACCACGATGCCGGATATAACGATCACTCCACCGGCAGACAGTAACGATACCACCCCGACCATCAGCGGCACAGCCAGTGCGCCACAAGGGAGCACCGTCACGCTGGTGTTTAATGATGCAGAAGGAAATTCACACACAGTCACCACACAAATGTCACCAAACGGCACCTGGTCAGTTCCAGCCATGGACGCATTAGCAGAAGGGACGTACACGGTGACAGCGAGTGTTTCAGATCAAGCAGGGAACCCCGCCAGCGCAAGTGTAACAGGAGTCATCGATTTAACTGCGCCAGTTATCAGCGTGAATGCGCTGGCAGACAGCAGTGATGTGACCCCGCTCATCAGTGGCCAAAGCAGTGGCGTGCCAGCGGGCACGCAAGTGAGCGTGACGCTCATTGGCGCCAATGGGGCAGTCCAAAGCGCGACAGCGACAACGGATGCAGCAGGCAATTGGTCCGTAGAGGCCAGTAACGCGATAGCCGAAGGTGAGTACACAGTCAATGTGAGTGTCACCGACGCCGCAGGCAACACCGGCAGCGATAGCGCAACGGGCATGATAGACACGCAAGCGCCAACCGTCAGCATCGATGCACCGGCATTAACCAACGACAATACCCCAGTAGTAACCGGTACATCGGATTTAGCGAACAGTGATATCGCCATTACCTTCAGCGATAGCAATGGCAGTCATACAGTGACAGTGCAAACCGATGGCAGTGGTCATTGGAGCGCCGAAGCTGCGCAACCATTGCTTGATGGCGCTTACACAGTCACCGCCAGCCTCAGCGATGCAGCCGGCAACACTGGCAGCGCTACTGACAACGGCGTGGTGGATACCATACCGCCAGCGCTTGCCTTTGTGCCCACCTTCTTGCTTGGGCAACTCGTGACCCTCACCGGCACTTCCGATTTACCAGCGGGTAGCACAATCACCATCACCGAAAACTTACTCGGCGGCGGTATTGGGGCAACCTACACCACAACCACCGATGCCAATGGTGATTGGAGTCTACTCGGTTTAACCATTCCATTACTGAGTGTGGCCTCCGTGACCGCCAGTGCCAGCGATGAAGCAGGTAATATACGCACGATTAACTCGCTTGATTTTGATGGTACACCGCCGACTTTAACCGTGAATGTGGATACACTTAGCAACGATAATACCCCAGAAGTCAGCGGCACAACGGATGCGGGGCAAGGCGCTGCGGTGACCGTGTTAGTCACCGATAAAGACGGTAATACGCAAACCGTCACCGCCATAGTGGATGCCAATGGTGAGTGGGCAATCAGCCCAACCACCCCATTACCCGATGGTGAATTTACGATTGATGTGAGTGTTAGCGACGGGGTCGGCAACGAAACCAGCGACTCAATTAGCGGCGTGATTGACACCGCCGCGCCGAGCCTCACTGTGCAAGGGGTCGGAGATGGTAAAGATGTCACCCCAGTATTCAGTGGCACAAGTAATGAAATCGGCGGCACAGTCACCTTAGTTGTCACAGATGCAAACGGGGTTGCACAAACCCTGACTGCAACAGTACAAAGCAATGGCCAATGGTCAGTTGAAGTTCCTAATGGCCTCAGTGAAGGCGACTATAGCGTGGATGCAAGCATCACTGATGCGGCAGGAAATGACACGCAACTTGCCTTAACCGGTAATATTGATACGTCAGTGCCGGGTGTGACTGTTAATGATAATGGCCTGGGCAATAACGCCACGCCGACAATCACAGGCACCTCAACCGAGCCTGCGGGCACCGTGGTCAGTATCAGGATAGATGATGCCAATGGCGACAGTTATGGGTTAAGCGCCACCGTTCAAGAAGATGGCTCATGGCAGGTTACAGCGCCAAGCTTACCTGATGGCGGCTATACCGTGACAGCCAGCATCACGGATGCCGCGGGCAACACCGGCAGTGACACCGGCACCGGCCGTTTAGACACCCTTGATCCGCTGATCAGCATTAATAACCTTGGGGCAATCAATGATGACACCCCAACACTCAGTGGTACTTCATCAGAGCCACAAGGGACAGTGATCAGCCTCACCGTCACCGACAGCAGCGGCACCGTCACCTCACTCAGTGCCACGGTTGATAGTAATGGCGAGTGGGCGGTCACCGCGCCGGTGCTTGCTGATGATGATTATACCGTGGTTGCCAGCGTCAGCGATGCAGCAGGCAATAACAACAGTGCCACCGATAACTTCACACTCAACACCTTAGCCCCGAGTGTTACCATCAATGTCATTGGCGAAACCAACGACACCACACCGACCATAAATGGCACCAGCAGTGCACCTGATGGCAGTGTTGTCACCGTGGTGATAAATGACGGCATTAATCCCGCCGAGACCCTGCAAACCACAGTCTCAGGGAATACGTGGAGTGTTACCGCGAATACAGCGCTCGCCGAAGGCGACTTTAGCGTTACCGCCACCGTGGCAGATATCGCGGGTAATGAAGGCACGGCCACAGCGACAGGGATCATCGATACCACGATGCCGGATATAACGATCACTCCACCGGCAGACAGTAACGATACCACCCCGACCATCAGCGGCACAGCCAGTGCGCCACAAGGGAGCACCGTCACGCTGGTGTTTAATGATGCAGAAGGAAATTCACACACAGTCACCACACAAATGTCACCAAACGGCACCTGGTCAGTTCCAGCCATGGACGCATTAGCAGAAGGGACGTACACGGTGACAGCGAGTGTTTCAGATCAAGCAGGGAACCCCGCCAGCGCAAGTGTAACAGGAGTCATCGATTTAACTGCGCCAGTTATTAGCGTGAATGCGCTGGCAGACAGCAGTGATGTGACCCCGCTCATTAGTGGCCAAAGCAGTGGCGTGCCAGCGGGCACGCAAGTGAGCGTGACACTCATTGGCGCCAATGGGGCAGTCCAAAGCGCGACAGCGACAACGGATGCCGCAGGCAATTGGTCCGTGGAGGCCAGTAACGCGATAGCCGAAGGTGAGTACACAGTCAATGTGAGTGTCACCGACGCCGCAGGCAATATCGGCAGCGATAGCGCAACTGGCATGATAGACACACAAGCGCCAACCGTCAGCATTGATGCACCGGCATTAACCAACGACAATACGCCAGTAGTGACCGGTACATCGGATTTAGCGAACAGTGATATCGCGATTACCTTCACCGATAGCAATGGCAGCCATACAGTGACAGTGCAAACCGATGGCAGTGGCAATTGGAGCGCCGAAGCTGCGCAACCATTGCTTGATGGCGCTTACACAGTCACCGCCAGCCTCAGTGATGCAGCCGGCAACACTGGCAGCGCTACTGACAATGGCGTGGTGGATACCGTTGCCCCAGATCTGAGAATTATACCTTCGTTCTTGCTTGGTAATTTGGTGTCGCTATCTGGTGATTCAGATTTACCCGCTGGCAGTACTATTACCATCACAGAGAATTTAGTTGGTGGGCTGATAGGTGCAACTTATACAGCAACCACAGATGAAAATGGTAACTGGCAATTGCTTAACCTAACGGTGCCATTACTAAATCTTGCGTATGTGACAGCCAGCGCAACCGATGCAGCAGGGAATACGAGTACGGTCAGTACACTCGACTTTGATAACACTGCACCTACTTTAACTGTCAGTGTTGATGCATTGAGTAATGACACAACCCCAGTCATTTCAGGTGACACAGATATGGGCGAAGGCACAGTTATCAACTTGACTGTGGTTGATAGTGATAATGTCAGTCAAGTATTTACCGCAGTGGTACAAGCTGATCAAACTTGGTCTGTATCAGTGCCGCAAGCTATTGCACAGGGAACCTACACCGTTAGTGCCTCAGTGCGTGATGGCGTTGGTAATTTAACAACAGAGCAAACCACCGGCGTAGTTGATAGTGTCGCACCGAGTTTACTGATAGACAATCTACAACCAACAGCTAATGCAACACCAACTATCACCGGTAGTAGTAATGAAATTGGTGGTGAAGTATCTGTAGTGGTTAATGGGCAAACTCTACAAGCAACGGTTGCAAGTGATGGAACGTGGCAGGTCACAATTCCAACAGCATTGGGTGATGGTGATTACCCTGTCGAAGTGAGCATTACTGATGCTGCTGGTAATCAACAAACGGCATCTGCCACATTATCGATTGATAGCATCGCACCGGTATTGACTCTGACAGGTCCCGGTGTAACGAATGATGCAACCCCGACCATTTCAGGTACTTCAACAGAGCCACAAGGCACTGAAGTTGTTATCGTTCTGGTTGATGCTAATGGTGATAGTCAGCAATTTACAGCGCAAGTGCAAGCCGATGGCAGTTACTCAGCAAGTCCAGCCGCTGATATTGCTGATGGTGATTACACTGTCACGGCAACTATCACTGATGCTGCTAACAATAGCGGCACAGCGCAAGGTAACGGCACTGTTGATACATTAGATCCAACTTTAACTTTAGATGGACTAGGTACATTTAATGACAATACGCCAATCATTTCTGGCAGTAGTGATGAAATCGGCGCAACGGTGACGGTCAATGTCAGTGATGACTCAAACAGTTATCAACTAAGTGCCGTTGTACAAGCGGATGGCAGTTGGTCAGTACAAATTATTGACGCCTTAGATGATGGTGCAATTACTATTACGGCTAACGTGAGTGATGCTGCTGGTAATCAAGCCTCGACTACTGGTAACGCAATATTAGATACCAATGCGCCAACTATTTCGATTGTTAGTTTACAACCGACGATGGATACCACACCGACTATTTCTGGCAGCACAGATGCCAGAGATGGTACTGATGTAACGATTGAGATTATTTCTGCAGGTGTTGTGATACAAACATTGACTACTCAGGCTGCGGCCGGGCAATGGACTATTGAGGTAAATGATGCACTTGTTGAAGGTAGTTACACAGTGAGTGCTAGTGTTAGTGAGGATGGCTTAACTGGCTCATCTAGTACAAGTTTAGCGATAGACTTAACCGCACCAACATTAGCCATTAACACACCAAGTATTACCAATGATACAACGCCATTAATTAGTGGTACATCAGATGCAGCGCAAGGCACAGTCGTTGCGTTGTTGGTCACCGACAGTGCTGGTACAGAGCAATCAGCTCAGGCTACAGTCAAAGCCAATGGGTCATGGTCTGTAGCGCTTGGCAGTGAGCTTGCTGAGGGGAATTACAGCATTGCAGCTACAATCACAGATATCGCTGGTAATAGCAATTTAGCTCAAACAACAGGTGTAATAGATTTAACCGCACCGACAGTGTTGCTTGATCCATTAACTACTACAGCAGATAAAACTCCAGTTGTTACAGGGGCTGCCTTAGATGCCGTGGCAGGAAACACAGTTGCAGTTACTTTTGTTGATGCACAAGGCACTAGTCATACAATCAATACAACACTTGCTGCGGACTTAACATGGCAGGTTGAAGCTGCTCAGACTCTTGCTGAAGGGGCTTTTACTGTGACTGTAGTGGTCACCGATACTGCGGGTAATGCTGGGCAACAAACGGCTAACGCTGTTATTGATAGTATTAACCCAGAGATCACAATCAATCAAAGTAGTTTAGTTTTAACACAAGATACAACACCACTTATTAGTGGTACATCCGATGAAGCAAATGCCAGTGTTGAGGTTACTTTTACAGATGCAGATGGTATCAAGCATGTTGTAACTGTCACTACCGATGATCAAGGTGATTGGCAAGCCGCTGCAAATACGGCCTTAGCCGAAGGTGTTTACTCAGTGAAAGCAATGATCACTGATATAGCAGGTAATCAGGGAGAAGATAGTAAGACTGGGGGAGAAATAGATATTACGCCGCCTGAACTTGCGATTGTCCCCTCATTTTTACTTGGTAACTTGGTTTCATTGTCAGGTACTTCAGATCTACCGCAAGGGAGTGTGGTGACCATAACAAATCATTTAATTGGAGGTGTAATAGGCCTACCTTATACCGCAACAGTTGACGCAAATGGTGATTGGAGAGTATTAAATTTATCTGTATCACTACTGACACTTGCTCATGTTGAAGCATCTGCAACTGATGCTGCGGGAAATACAACCACCATTAGTACTTTAGATTTTGATAATACAGCGCCCGAACTTACGTTATCTATCCCCACATTAACAATGGATAGCACACCAACTATTAGCGGTACCACTGATTTAGGTGAAGGCGCACAAGTAACACTATTGGTCACTGGACAAGGAGTGGCGACACAAACCTTTACTGCGACCGTGCAAGCAAATGGTAGTTGGTCGGTTAATGTACCGCAAAGTTTAGGTGATGGACAGTACACCGTTAAAGCGAGTGTTCGCGATGGAGTTGGTAACCTAACAGAGCAAACGGCCAATGGTGTTATTGATACCACCGCACCAAGCTTAGTGCTTAATGCAACAGCGATCACCAGTGATGATACACCACTAATTAGTGGCACGAGCAACTTAACCGGTGGCGAGGTCACTGTAACCATAGACGGGCAAACTTTAACAGCAACGGTTGCAGCAACTGGTTTGTGGCAAGTGGCAGCTGGGACACTAATCGATGGTACTTATACTGTCACTGCAACGATAGCAGATCAAGCGGGTAACACAGTTACTCGTACTGGCAGTATCACTATAGATACAGTCGCTCCAAATATTACGGTGACCAGCCAAGGGCTTACGAATGATGCCACCCCAATAATCACAGGAACAAGTGATGAAGCGCAGGGTAGTACAGTTTCAGTCATAATTGTTGATGGTAATGGCGATACTCATGCTTTAACAGCGTTGGTTGACATTAATGGTGATTGGCAAGTGCAGGCAAATACGCTGCCTGAAGGTGGTTACACTGTAACGGCATCAATTATTGATGCTGCAGGGCTCACGTCAAGCGCGACAACAACTGGTGAGATAGACACGATAACACCAGTTGTGACTGTAAATGCAATAGGCACAATAAACCTCGCAACACCTACAATTACTGGTAGCAGTGATGAGCCAGTAGGTACTGTGATCAATGTTACAGTAACGGATAGTTCTCAAGTTTATAGTTATACAACTGAAGTGCTTGCAGATGGTAGCTGGGTTGTTGGTGTTCCTGATAGTTTAGCGGATGGTGTTATTAGTGTTGTTGCCTCAGTTACTGATCTAGCTGGCAATATTGGTGTATCTCTAAGCGCGACAGGGGTGCTTAATACCAGTGCTCCTAGCATTGGCATCACTCCATTAGCAGCTACAAACGATACTACACCTACAATTAGCGGCACGAGTGACGCACCAGATACAAGTATCATTAATTTGGTGATCAGTAATGTAAGTGGTGAGGTGCAAAGCTTTACCACAACTTTAAACGCAGGTGTGTGGACTATTGATGTCCCTCAAGTGTTGTTAGAAGGAACTTACACCGTAACAGCCAGTGTTACTGAGACCGGACTCACGTCATCAAGTTCAGCTTCACTTGTTATTGACTTAACAGCACCAATACTTGAAATTACTTCTGCATTATCTTCGGCTGATTCAACACCGTTAATTTCAGGAACTACTGTTGATGCATCTCTAGGCTCTGTTGTTGAGGTAACAATAGTCGATAGTAGCGGTGCTACACAGGTTTTATCAACACAAGTCCTTGCTAATGGTAGCTGGAGTGTTGCTGCAACCTCAGCGCTTGCTGAAGGTGATGCTCAGGTTACAGCTGTGATAACGGATACAGCGGGTAACAGTAGTAATGATACGATTACACTCAATATGGATTATACAGGGCCGGTTATTGTAGTAACTGCGCCGGTAATTACCAATGATTGGACACCATTAATTAGTGGCACAATTAGTAATGCACCATTAGCTACTTTATTGACAATATTAATTACTGATAGTGCGGGCAGCTCGCAAACCCTGACAACAACGGCAAATGCTGATGGTAGTTGGAGTGCTGAAGCAACAAAAGTATTGAGTGATGGTAATTATACTGTTGCAGTAAGTGCCGCCGATGCACTGGGTAATACAACAACATCAACAGCTACAGGCATTATAGATACGGTTCAACCTGTTATTGCAATTACTGGAGGATTAATTCTAACCGCCGATACAACACCTTTGATAACGGGTACATCAAATGAGTTTAATGCCGATATCACGGTAATATTTGATAACGGCTCCAGCCAGGTGGAAGTGACCACAACAACCAATGGTTCGGGTAATTGGAGTATCTCATCGAATGTGAGCTTAAGTGATGCTAATTATACCGTTATAGCGCAAGTAAGTGATGAAGCTGGGAATATAGGTACGGCTTCGGCTGCTGGCCTAATCGTTGATACTACGCCTGTCGCTTTTGAAGTAACTAACTATTACTGGGGAATATTAGGTATTGGCCTTACTGCAGAAGGAACCGTTGAAGAAGGCAGTAGTGTTTATGTAGTAGGGGCAAATTTACTTGGTTTGGGTTTACTTGATATTGATGTGTTAGAAGGTGGTTTTGAGGTCCAGCCCAATGCTTTAGGTCAGTGGTCAGCGTTACTTTCTGTGCTTGATTTGGGATCCTGGTTAGATTATCGGTTTGTAACAGTGGATGACGCTGGCAATTACTTAGTGAGGGACATATTGAACAATGTTATAGAGCAAGGAAATGAGCCCGAGCTAGCGGTGACTAATACAGCGCCAGAAAGTGAGAATACATTTGGTATTGAACTTATCGCGGAACAACAAACTGAGTCAGAAGTCGCGCAAGCAAATCTAATGGCGGAGCCTGTTGTAATGGCTGAAAGCATCGATTTAAGCCATATATTAGAAAGTGATGCCGCTAGCAGTAACCTTGTTGAGCCAGTTGAGTTAACAATCAATGATGTATTGAGCGATGTTGAACAGACTGATTTGTTAGCCTTAGATTCTGTGAGCGAAGAAAGCAGTATTGCTTTCAATGGTGATACATCAACATCAGCAGAGCCGGCGCTTGATGTACAAAATCAATCAGAGGAAATGATTAAGAAACTAATAGAAAGCGGCAATAACCAAATCGATAGCTAATGATCGCATGGTGAGCAAAATAAAGCGCGGGTTGTCTCGCGCTTTATTGTATTTATTTTGTGGTTTTTAATACCAATCGTGTTAAGTCGATTGGTATAATACCAATCGACTTAAATATTTAACCATTCTAGCGGGCTAAATAAAGCGCTAACTGCGTTATAAATTTTTCATGTAGAACAACTACATGTCAAAATTTATGCCTTGTTATCACTCCATTTATCTGTCGCTATAAATGGTCAGTAACTTAACACGATTGGTATAACAACTCATTAGTATAGCAGTGGTTATTGGGTATACATCTAGATATGGAAAAAGTATCAGAATTAGGAAAGTAAGAGAGCAAAGTATATTTTTAAGCGCCAGCGCTAAGCTTTTAAGTTATGAACTATTTTGCTGCTACCATGTACAACACTACCACCTTGATCATAGGTTGTTGAAGTTGGCACACCAATTAAAATATCTTTTAACTGTTTTACCGTTAATTGTGCCTGATGTGCTGCATGCGCATTGACATCATTCTTCTTTTTACATGATTCTAATAGTTTGCGCACATCACCAATTAGGTCTGATACTTCTTCAGACTCACTTTCATTATTAGCAAGTAATGCTTTGAGCTCTTTATCTAACGTTTGAACTTTACTTAAAAAGGTCAGTTTTTGCTTAGCAATATCTTTTAAGCCTTCACCACGACGAGAGGCTATCGCGGTTAACTCATCATCCAAGATATCAGCAAGTGATGTTAAGCAATTTAATTGCATAACAAGTTTAGAGCAAATTAAACGATTGTGATCAGCCATACACATCAAACTCAAACGCAGCGATATTTTTGGCTAACTTTTCAGCATCAATCTGATATTTACCTTCACTAATAGCCTTTTTAAGTTCAGCAACTTTATTACTATCAAAACCAGAAGATTGTTGCGCCTTATCTTGTAATGATTTTAATTGCTGAGCTTGCGGCGTCAAACTTACTGAATCAGCAGCTGCTTTAGGCGCATTTGCTTGTGCAGTATTTGCATTATTGTTTTGTAAATCAACTTTCTGCTGTTTGGCATTGGTCAACACATTAGCCTGTTGCTGACCTTTATTTACTTGGCTTACCATGATTTTAACCTATACGTTACCCAACTTATGCCTAGTTATCGGCACACACATTAGAAACTTTAGCATAAAAGTAAAAGTTTAGATAATTACTTGCACTGACTCAACACCGTCAACACGGGCATTTAAAACTTTTCCTGATTTTGCATTTTTTACTTTAACTTGCTCGCCTAAAGTACCATCTTCTAGGGCTAAACCGGAAGTTTTTATTTTTAACCCACGAATTACAGCAAAAATAGTCACATTATCTCCTTTGCACACCATACAAATTTGATTTAAAGCAACGGGATAACCGCTGCGAATATTACGTTTACTGCGACTACCAATTAATAGTTCTTCGTCTTGTAAGTACTGGGCGCGAACAAAATGTTTTGGCTTCATGATCAAGCTTAAATGGTGAGCTTCAATGACTTCACCGCGACTTAGGTTTTCACTCGCGACGACAACGGGTGAAAGCTCAATCATGCGTACGTGCACATACTGACTCCAACCATTTAAATCATTGCACTTAATTTGTACGGTGATCTGCCGACTAAAAGGAGGCTCGGTTGGAATAGTATAAGAAGGTGCACTTTCGCAACTGCGATCAGGAATGCGACTGTCTAAACTTAATGCATTAAGTTGTTTATCATCGGCGGTAGCGGGATCAAGTTGATCGTATATATAAGATACAGCGAGTTCTTGCAGTTGCTCTTTACTGTAAGTTTGCGCAGTCAGTGGTGTAACTAGGCATAGGCTAGCAAGAAAATAAAAAACACTGTATCTTCGGCTTTTTTTTAACAAACTCATAATGTTTCGACTATGCTTATGGTTGAAAACAGGGTATAAATATTTAGCGTCAATAAATAGACGCTCCCGTGTAGTTATGTAGCTTTACAGAAAGAAAGCAATTATTGTTCCGTTATTATTAGCTTTCTTTAGGAGATTGAAATGGCAGGCATTTTAGACTCAGTTAATCAACGTACTCAGTTGGTTGGGCAAAACCGCCTTGAATTATTATTATTCAAGCTCAGAGGGCGGCAGCGCTTTGGTATTAATGTGTTTAAAGTGAGAGAAGTACTGCAATGCCCTCCTTTAACAAACATGCCAAAATCAAACCCCTATATAAGAGGCGTCGCGCATATTCGTGGACAGACTATTTCTGTCATCGATTTATCGATGGCCGTAGGTGGCCCAGCGATCGAAAATATTAAAGATAGTTTTATCATCATTGCTGAATATAACCGTTCTGTACAAGGCTTTTTAGTCGGTGGTGTTGAGCGAATCGTTAATATGAATTGGGAAAAAATAATGCCGCCACCATCAGGGGCTGGTCGATATTCATATTTAACAGCAGTAACTGAAATTGAAAATGAACTGGTCGAAATTCTCGATGTTGAAAAAATCCTCAATGAAATTTGTCCAGTAAATACTGAAGTCAGTGCAGAGATAGCTAATGATGGTGAAATTCAAAAAGATTTAGGTGAGCGTATTGTATTTATTGCCGATGATTCAGCGGTTGCGCGTAATCAAGTCAAACGCGCGCTTGAACCACTAGGCGTACAAACAGAGCTTGCCAAAAATGGCAAAGAAGCGTTAATAAGATTACGAGAGATTGCCGAGCTAGACTGTAAAAACAATATCACCGAACGAGTAGGGTTGTTGATCTCCGATGTTGAAATGCCTGAAATGGACGGTTATACCTTAACAGCAGAAATTAAAGCAGATCCTAAATTAGCTCCACTGCATGTGATTTTACATACATCGCTCAGTGGTGTATTTAATCAGGCAATGATTGAGAAAGTAGGCGCTGATGACTTTATTGCTAAGTTCAACCCGGATGAATTAGCTACAGCAGTGAAAAAATGGGTTCATTGTGACTAATCTGAAAAGGCGGTGTAACTTTGGAAAATAAGCATTTAGAGCAAAGTGAGTACGATCAGTTTCGTTCTTTTTTAGAACAACAATGTGGCATTGTGTTAGGTGATAATAAGCTTTATTTAGTGAAAAGCAGACTTGCACCATTAATGGTGCGTTTTAATGTCGCATCTTTATCACAATTAGTGAGTAAAACGTTGAGTCCACATGAGCGGCAGTTACGTGCCGCCGTTGTTGATGCTATGACGACTAATGAAACATTATGGTTTCGGGACCAATATCCGTTTGAGCTTTTACAAAGCAAATTATTCCCTGAACATAAAGAATTACGTCGGCCGCTAAAAATTTGGTCCGCGGCAAGTTCGTCGGGCCAAGAGCCATACTCTATTGCTATGTCTGTTGCAGAGTTTCAGGCTAAACAGCCTGGTGTGTTAAAAATGGGTGCGCAAATTATCGGCACTGATATTTCTAACACTATGCTGGATATGTGTAAACATGCGGAGTATGACTCACTTGCTCTGGCCCGAGGGTTGTCGGTAGAACGCAGGAAAAAGTTTTTTAAAGACAGTGGTAATGGCATGGCGCAAGTGAATGAGTCGATTAAGAAGTTGGTTAGTTTTCGGCATCTTAATTTATTAGATTCATATGCACTGATGGGCAAGTTCGATATTATTTTCTGCCGTAATGTGCTCATTTACTTTTCGCCAGAAGTGAAAGCGAAAATTATTGCTCAATTTTCCCAAGCACTGAACCCTAAAGGGTATTTGTTTTTAGGTGCCTCTGAATCTATGTCGGGTTTAAGCGATGAGTTTGATATGGTGCGGTGTAATCCTGGCATTATTTACCAAAAGAAATAATGCCTTCGCATGACATAAATTAAATGCTAAATTTCCAACCGTTTTACTAGTAAAACTGAGTTAATAATCTTATAAACGATGTGTTACCACATCGTTTTTCTTTTTAAATCAAACCATTAAACACTTCGTGAAATTCTAATTCAGTTGGCTCATCTTTTGCATTAATCATCCTAAGTCAATTTTTTGGAGATGGTTATGGCTATCAGTTTTGATAAAGCATTTGGGGTTCATCCTCATGCAATGTTGATCCGTTCGCAACGTGCAGAGTTATTAGCAACCAATATCGCTAATGCTGATACGCCGGGCTATAAAGCGAAAGACATCGATTTTGCCTCAGCGTTAAAAGCGGCAAAAAGCCACCAACAAGGCGGCAATAGCATGGTCACTACGGATGCAAATCACATTGCCGGTGGCAGTCGTTATGTTGGTAATAGTGAAATGTTTCGCTCGCCAAATCAAACAGATACAGGTGATGGAAACTCGGTTGATATACAAGTGGAACGAAACTTGTATACAAAGAACTCATTAGAGTATCAGGCAAGCCTGCAATTTATGAGTAGTAAAATTAAAGGCCTTAAAAAAGCCCTCGGTAGTCAAGGAGCATAAGCATGAGTTTATATAACGTTTTTGATATTTCAGGTACTGGTATGAGTGCACAAAATGTGCGCTTGAATACAACCGCAAGTAATATTTCGAATGCGAATACCATTAGCTCAAGCCAAGACAAAACATACCGAGCGCGTCACCCTGTGTTTGCTGCTGAACTGATGAAAGCATCAGAATCAACAGGTAATAATAATCAGGGGTCGTCTGTTGGCGTTAAAGTACTAGGTATTGTAGAGAGTGATAAACCGCTGCAAATTGAATATAACCCAAATCACCCAAGTGCGGATGAAAATGGTTATATCTATAAACCTAACGTTAATGTCGTTGAAGAAATGGCTAATATGATTTCCGCCTCTCGCTCTTATCAAACCAATGTGCAAGTTGCTGATGCAGCGAAGCAAATGTTAAGTAAAACACTGTTGCTTGGGCAGCGGTAATTGAGGAAAGATTATGAGTAACGATATCAGCACCGCATCGTCAACTTATTTAGATTCACTTAAGTGGCAAGATAATCAAGTCTCAAGTGAAGAGAAAAGTGATGCACTAACACAAGAAGATTTCTTCTCGTTGTTAACGCAGCAGTTGTCGTTTCAGGATCCCAGCAAACCTGCAGACAACGATCAGATGATTGCACAAATGACCAACTTTACTATGGCGGAAGGTATTTCTAACCTCAATAGTAACTTTCAATCATTAGCAGCATCGATGACCTCCAATTCAGCATTACAAGCATCTACGTTAGTCGGTAAGCAAGCGTTACTTGAATCAGATAGCTTAGACCTTAACGAGTCAGGCACAGCTAAAGGCACAGTGGTTGCTCAAGAACCTGTTGAGAACCTGTTTTTACGAATTGAAGATTCGTCAGGGCAATTGGTACGCAGTATTGATTTAGGTGCACAATCTGCCGGTGCGATCCGTTTTGAATGGGATGGCATGAATGATAACGAGGAACGTTTACCACCTGGTGAATATAAAATTAAGGCTGAAGGGCAGCTAAATGGCGAATATACCAGCTTGCCTATTGCGACTTTTAAGAATATCGAAAGTGTCAATATTAACGGTGCCAATGGCATTATTATTAACACCAAAGAAGGTGCGGTTAGGCTAACTGACGTTGCAGAAATCGCGTAAAAAATTTAATTATTCGTTAGCCTTAGGCTAAACATTGACAGAGTTAGAGGTGAATTATGAGCTTCAATATTGCGTTAACAGGCATAGCTGCCGCACAAAAAGATTTAGATGTTACAGCTAATAACATCGCCAACGTAAATACCACAGGTTTTAAAGAGTCGAGAGCGGAGTTTGCGGATGTCTATGCGTCATCGGTGTTTAGCTCAGGTAAAACTAAAAATGGTGATGGTGTACAAACAACTATGGTTGCGCAGCAGTTCCATCAAGGGTCATTAAAATTTACGCAAAATTCACTTGATTTAGCGATCACGGGTGAAGGTTACTTTGCAATGAGCCAGGATTTAGGTGCACAAGATTTTACTTATACACGTGCTGGTGCATTTAAGTTAAATAAAGATAACTTTATTGTTGATGCTAAAGGTAACTACCTACAGGGCTTTCCCGTTGATGAAGCGACAGGTGATACAACATCGGTTAGTTTAAGTACTTCTTCAGCATTACAAATCCCTGATTCATCAGGCTCGCCACGTGCTACCACGAATGTTTACTCGTCGTTCAATCTAGATTCACGAGCAAGCAGTCCTTCAGTAACAACGTTTGATCCTGAAGTGAGCGCGTCATATAACAGCTCGACTTCAACAACGGTTTACGACTCATTGGGCGAACCGCATGTATTACAGTTTTTCTTTGTAAAAACTGATTCGGCAGTGACAGGTAATGATAATGAATGGCAAACCTATGCAACCTTAGATGAAAAGCCATTTAGCCCAGCTGGTGTTGAAGAAACAGCCGCTCCTTACACTCCTATTTCAACGTTTCAATTTGATTCAAGTGGTCTACCACAAGCAACTGATGGGACTGCGAATACTGGAACTACATTTAATCCATTAGCTATCCCAGGTGGTGCGGGTGCCGCAACTGGCCTTTCAGATTTATTATCAAACGGCGCGAGTTTCCCTGAAGATATAAATATTAACTGGCGCGATGAAGCGGGCACTGCAAATAAGGTACCTACTCAATATGCAAGTCGCTTTGAAGTTAAAGCCTTAGATCAGGATGGCGCAACAGTAGGACGTTTAGCAGGTATTGATATTGGTACAGATGGTAAAATTGTTGCATCTTACAGCAATGGTGATACGTCATTCTTAGGTCAAGTAGCGATGGTACGCTTTTCAAACTCGCAAGGTTTACAACAAGCGGGTGATACAGGTTGGAAAAAAAGTTTAACCTCAGGTGAGCCTATTGCTGGAGAGCCAGGTTCAGGTACATTAGGCTCAATTAACTCGTCTGCACTTGAGCAATCAAATGTAAACTTAACAAACGAGTTAGTTGATTTGATCAGTGCACAACGTAACTTCCAAGCCAATTCTCGAGCATTGGAAGTAAACTCAACACTCCAACAGAATATCTTGCAGATCCGATAATCTCGGCGCTACTTTTTATAATCCGACACCTAGGCTGCTACTCATTAGCAGCCTTTTTTATTTCAATACGTTGGTTAGTCGTTGTGTATGCAATGACACTGAACGTTATGTCAATTTATTGTGGCACTTATCTTGCATTTATCTCGTTATAGATTTTTCAACGTGAGTCGATGATATGGACAAGATGGTCTACATTGCAGCGTCTGGGGCTAAGCAAAGTTTGCGGGGCCTTGCGCTTAAAGCAAATAACTTAGCTAATGCCAATACCACAGGCTTTAAAGCTGACTTCGCACAAGCGCGTTCAATGCAAGCGTTTGGTGAAGGCCTGCCTACGCGGGTGTTTTCCATGCAAGAACGTCCCGGCTCTAATATGACCTCTGGCGGTATTATTGAAACTGGTCGCGACTTAGATATTGCTATGAGTGATAAAGGGTGGCTTACCGTACAAGATGCAGCTGGCAATGAAGCCTATACAAAAGTCGGCACACTCAATATCAGTCCTGATGGGGCGTTGATGACAAGTCACGGGCGCCAAGTTATTGGCGAGGGTGGGCCAATCATTTTGCCACTGCCAATTGAAAAAGTTGAATTTAGTGAAGATGGTTCCATTCAAATTCGCCCACAGGGCGCACCTGCTAATTTTTTAGAGGTCGTTGATCGTTTAAAAGTGATCAAGGCAAACAACTCTGAGCTTGAAAAAGGCAATGACGGTCTGTTTAGACCTAAGCCAGAACTACTCGTAAATGATATATGTGGATTTTGCGATATTGCTACTGACGTAAAAGTAATGAGTGGCACCTTAGAGATGTCAAACGTAAATCCGGTACACGAGATGGTGGATATGATAAGCCATCAACGACAATTTGAATTACAAGTTAAGTTAATGAAAACAGCTGAAGAAATTGACGAACGTCATACTCAATTGCTGCGTATTGTTTAACTTTATTGAGAGGACACGACTATGAATCCTGCATTGTGGATAAGTAAAACAGGGCTTGATGCTCAACAAACCGATATTTCGGTGATCTCAAATAATTTAGCCAATGCCAGTACTGTTGGTTATAAGAAAAGCCGTGCGGTGTTTGAGGACTTATTGTATCAAAATATTAATCAGCCTGGTGGTCGCTCATCACAAGACACTGAAATGCCTTCAGGTTTAATGCTCGGTGCCGGTGCTAAAGTGGTTGCAAACCAAAAGAACTTTTCTCAAGGGAATATGTTAACCACTGAGAATTCACTTGATTGGATGATCTCAGGGCCTGGTTTTTTTGAAGTGTTGCAACCTGATGGCAATATTGCTTATTCGCGCAATGGGCAATTTACTACTGATGAAGACGGCCGTATTGTAACCGCGGGGGCGGGGTTTCCTGTGCAACCAGAAATGAATGTGCCTGATGATGCGCAATCAATTACCGTGTCGCAAGATGGTGAAGTATCTGTTCGCATTGCAGGCCAGCCAGATAACGTGGTGATTGGTCAGTTGACGATCAGCGATTTTATCAATCCATCGGGTCTAGAGCCTGTTGGACAAAACTTATATACCGAGACCGCTGTAAGTGGTGCTCCAGTACAAGGGAATCCGGGTCTCGAAGGTTTAGGAACTGTGGTGCAAGGGGCACTTGAAACCTCAAATGTAAATGTAACAGAAGAGTTGGTGAACTTGATTGAAACTCAACGCATCTATGAAATGAACTCAAAAGTTATTTCAGCAGTAGATGAAATGATGAGTTATATCAATCAACAACTTTAATAATTATTGGAGTAAAGTGATGCGTAATTTATCCATAGTTTTAGCGGGTGCATGTGTCTTGAGTGGTTGTATGACTACTCAAAATCTCCATGTGGTTCAAGATGATCCATACTACGCTCCAATGTACCCAGAGCCGGCTGCCGAGCAAGTTGTGCCAACCGGTTCGTTATTTGATAGCTACTTATCAAACGACCTCTATTCTGATAAAAAAGCGTTGCGAACGGGCGACATTATCACTGTTAAGCTCCAAGAGTCGACCCAAGCTAGTAAGGCAGCAAAAACAGAAACAGATAAAGAAAGTGATGCTAATTTAGATCCTGTGATTGGTTTAGGTGGCTTACCTGTCAATATTGGCGGTGACAGCATTCAGTTTGGTATTGGTAGTGATTCATCATTTAAAGGTGATTCTAAGTCCAATCAATCAAATAGCCTGTTTGGTGATATTTCAGTGAATGTAATGCGTGTATTACCCAACGGCAATTTAGTGATCCGTGGTGAGAAGTGGCTCACTTTAAACACCGGTGAAGAATTTATTCGTCTGGAGGGACTCGTTCGTCCGCAAGATGTAACGTCAGATAATACAGTGACCTCTAACAGAATTGCCAATGCACGTATTCAATATTCTGGTAAAGGGCAAATACAAGAGTCGCAAAGTGGCGGATGGTTAACACGCTTCTTTAGCAGTGCTCTGTTCCCTTTTTAAAGGAAGTTGATGATGAAAAGTCTAAAAGTGTTGCTATGTATTGGTTTGTTGGGTTGGCACTTTACTGCCAGCGCTGAGCGTATAAAAGATGTTTCTATGGTTGAAGGCGTTCGCTCAAACCAATTGGTCGGTTATGGCCTTGTTGTCGGTTTGCCTGGCACCGGTGAGCAAAGTCGTTTTACCGAGCAAAGCTTTAAAGCTATGCTAAACAGCTTTGGCATCACATTGGAAGCAAGCTTAAAACCTAAGATAAAAAATGTAGCGGCGGTTGCCGTTCATGCCGAATTACCAGCCTTTAGAAAGCCTGGACAGACGATTGATATCACAGTCTCTTCAATCGGGAGTGCTGGCAGTTTACGCGGTGGTACATTACTGCAAACTTTTTTAAAAGGGGTTGATGGTAATACCTACGCGATAGCGCAAGGTAGCTTAATTGTAGGCGGGTTAGGCGTTGAAGGGGCTGATGGTAGTCGAGTCGTGATGAATACTCCGACAGTCGGTCGTATCCCTAACGGGGCAACAGTCGAGCGTGCGATTAACAGCCCTTTTATGCAAGGTGACTATATTACCTTTAACTTAAACCGCCCAGATTTCACTACCGCAAAACGATTAGAGCAAACAATTAATGATTTGGTTGGCCCACAAAGTGCGCAAGCAATCGATGCGGCGTCTATTCGTGTTATTGCTCCACGTGATGCTTCGCAACGAGTCGCTTATTTATCGACTTTGGAAAATCTTGAGTTTAAACCCGCCGATACGTCTGCAAAAATAATTGTTAACTCTCGTACGGGTACTATAGTGATTGGCAAAAATGTCAAATTACAAGCAGCCGCAGTTACTCATGGCGGATTAACAGTCACGATTGCCGAACAGCAAAATGTATCGCAGCCAAACGCGCTAAGTGATGGTGAAACAACAGTGACTAATCAAAGTATTATTGACGTTGACCAAGATGATTCAAGAGCATTTGTTTTCAACCCAGGAGTAAGTCTTGACGATTTAGTTCGGGCAATTAATGAAGTGGGTGCAGCACCAGGTGATTTAATGGCAATCCTTGAAGCATTAAAAGAAGCGGGCGCAATTAGCGGTCAACTTGTTGTTATTTAAAATATATCCCCCTAAGTTTATGATTAAACTTTAGGGGGATGTTATTTGTATAACGAACTTATCTCTATCATCTTGGCAAACTGGCACTCCTTATAAGTAACCTGCAAACTCGCTTTGGCTCAATTATTGCATTGTTAATTTCATTATTAATCACTGTGTCAAATTGCTGATGGATACTAATCATCTCGATAAACAAAACTTCTTTGATTTAGGCAATCTTAATACGTTACGCCAAGACGCCTTAAAAAGTGATGCCTCGCCTGAAGCGTCAAAAGAAGCATTAAAAAAGCAGCAGCGGCACAATTTGAATCTATTTTTACGCAAATGCTATTAAAAAGCATGCGTAAAGCCAATGAAGCGTTTGAAGATAAAGACAGCCCGTTTAATTCCAGTGGCGTAAAGTTCTTTGAAGAAATGCATGATCAACAACTATCCGTTGATCTGTCATCAAAAGGCTCACTGGGTTTAGCCGATTTAATCGTGCAGCAACTCTCCCCTGACGCTAAAAACTTTACACCTAGTTCAGTGCTACGCACAGTCGATAACTTTAGTAGTGATCGCCGCGCAAACGGGCAAAGTACAGCAAGTAAAACGCAACCGGACAGTGTCGATACCACGTCATCCACACAGCAAAAGCCATTGTTTGAAAATGCTGATGATTTTATTAGTACCGTTTGGGAACATGCTAAAACGGCTGCTGAGAAAATTGGTTTGAATCCAGCGGTGATGGTTGCCCAAGCGGCTCTGGAAACCGGCTGGGGAAAACATGTGATTAATAAAAGTGATGGCAATAGCAGCTTTAACTTATTTAATATTAAATCAGATAAAAGCTGGCAAGGCGATAAAGCCAATAAAGTGACGCTCGAGTTTGAGCAAGGTACCCCTGTCAAAAAACAAGCAAGCTTTCGGGCTTACGATTCAATTAAAGACAGCGTGAATGACTTTGTGCAGTTTTTAACAGACAACCCGCGCTATCAAGAAGCACTACAAAATACTGCAAAACCTGCTGCATTCTTAGATTCATTACAAAAAGCAGGTTATGCCACCGACCCCAACTATGCCGACAAAATTAAGCAAGTTCTTAATCGGACTGAGCTTAAAACACTGGCGACAACACTCGTTCGCCAAGGAGTAAATTAAGATGTCGTTTAATCTTTATGACATAGCAAGCTCAGGAATTTATTCAAGTTCGCAGCTTTTGCAAACTGCAAGTAAAAATATTGCCAATGTAAATACCGAAGGGTATGTACGAGAGCGTACAGAGTTTTCTACCATGATCGATAATCAAGTCGGTCGTGGCGAAACGTATCGCTTATTAAATGAGTTTGCGCAAAAGCAGCTCAATCGTGACACCTCAAGCAAAACTTTTTTTGACCAATTTGTCACTGAAGCAAATCGTGTTGATACATTGTTCTCAGAAGAGTCAAATAGTTTGTCTACCGGTATCAATTCATTTTTTAGTAATATTCAAGAAAGTTTGAATCAGCCATCATCATCAGTGGCACGTTCACTAGTGATGACGGACGCACAGAATTTAATCGATCAAATGGATAGGCTATCAGGAATCGTTGTTGATCAGCAATCAGTGGTTAATGAGCAATTAGAAATTTTTTCTGATGAAGCAAACAACCTTATTCAAAACATTAGTGATCTTAATAATAAAATTGCTGCAGTAGATGGCACATCGCAAGAGTCTGGTTCAAGTAGTCTATATAACGAAAGAGATAAAGCTATCCGAGATTTATCTGAGCTAATCGATGTTGAAACGCTTGACGGCCCAAATGGTTCAAAACAAGTTTACATGGGCACTGGGCAAGCGTTGGTTATGGAAAATGGCACCTTTAATTTATTTTCGATGACTGGCGATCCAGATCCTAATTTTAAACAATTGAAACTGGATGTGAATGGCGGCAAAGCTGTGCCGCTAGAATTAGATGTTGACAAATTAAAAGGCAAAATAGGTGGCTTATTAGCATTTCGCGATGACATATTAATCCCTGCGCAAAACCAGCTAGGACAAATGGGGTTGGCTTTGGCTGATACATTTAATCAGCAAAACCACTTAGGGATGGATGCTGACGGCAATTTAGGGGGCGACATTTTTAATATTCCTGAAGTCCAGGCATTTGCTTATCAAGCAAACACGGGCAACGGCAGCATGACCGCAACCGTTGAAGCTGGTAAAGGCAATGAATTGCCAGCAAGTGATTTTATTGTAAAGTACAGTGACACGAATGAGGTTGAAATTTACCCTATTGATAATAAAGGGGAGATGATAAAAGATGCCAATGGTAACAATCTTTTTACAACGGCATCAGTCGACCCAGCTACAGGTAAAGTTAATTCACAAAACAACACAGGGTTAGATCTATTCGGGTTAGAATTAACATTGGATGTGTCTTCTACACCTAATATTGATGATCAATTTATGGTCAAACTCAACTCTCAAGCATCAACGAGCTTAGAGCTTGCAACAAATCGCCCAGAAGATATAGCTCTTGCTTCGCCTGTTCGAACTGCAAATGATATCAATAATACAGGTGCAGCCAGTATTTCAGCTGGTACCGTATCTGATGTATCAAACTTTACTGATACCCCATCGTTACAATTATCCACAGGCTCGTTAACCTTAACAAAAAGCGCTGAAAACCCAGATATGTATACCTTAAGTGATGGTACTAATACAACGGATCCTTTTGCAATTGATTCTTCTGGAAAAAATGTTATTCAACAAGCTGAAACAGCAGGTGTGTTAGATGATATAACAACATTTTCAGCTGAGGAGATTGGTTTTGATTTTAACATCGAGGGGACGCCAGCGTTAGGTGATTCATTCACAATCGAGGCTAATGCAGATGGTTTTGACGATAACCGGAATGGCCAGTTGTTATCCGATATCCAAAACTCAAATATAGTTAGGCAAAATGTAGTGGGTAACGCTAGTAATAACCACAAAACTTTAAATCAATCATACACAGGTTTAGTATCAGATATCGGCGTAATTACACATCAAGCTCAAACCAGTGGGGCGGCGTTTACTGCGTTGGCAGAGCAGTCTGAAGCTTGGTATGAATCTTTATCTGGGGTTAATCTTGACGAGGAAGCGGCAAATTTATTACGTTTCCAACAATCGTATGCCGCATCGGCGCAAGTTTTGTCTACCGCTCGTTCTATATTTGACACCTTATTAAGTGCTGCGAGGTAATTATGCGTTTATCAAATAATCAAATGTACCAAAGTAATATAAATAAAATACTTGATGGCCAACAAGGTGTTGCCAATGCGCAAGAGCGAGTTACCACAGGCAAAAAATATTTAAGTACCTCAGAAAGCCCTTCTGCGTATTCGCAGGCATCATTGTATACAAATAAAATACAAATGAATGAGCAATATACTAAAAATATTAATCAGCTCAATGGTCGCCTTGAAACCGAAGAAAGCATATTGCAAAGCATTAATACCACTATTCAAGCAGCGCAAGAGCTTACTATTCGAGCCGGTAATGGTGCAATGAGCCAAACTGATTTAGAGACAATTGCAGGTGAACTTAAAGAGTTGCAAAAATCGTTAGTCAATTTAATGAATAGCCAATCAGAAGATGGAAAATATATATTTTCTGGTTATCAAGACAGTACTCAAAGTTATAGCTTTAATAGTGGCACGGGTAAATACGAATACCAAGGTGATCAAGGGCAACACGCGGTCACTATTGCTCAAGGGGTTGAAGTAAAATCAAGTGATAACGGCTTTAGTACCTTTGAAAAAGTGAATGCACGTTTAAATGTAGCATCAAACTCAGGAACGCTAGGTGGCAGCATTACTGATGGCACTGTATATGTTAAAAACCAAGCTGATTTTGATAAATTTCATAAAGAAAATTATGATTTAAGCCCCACAGCGACTGTAGCAGATAATTCTTTTCAAGTTGAACTTGTCGCCGGTGATCCAGATACCTATGTTATAAATGATGGCTATGGTAATCCAATCACACCAGCAGTCACAGGTGAGTATACCGGTGAGCCTATTGAATACGCTGGCATGGAGTTTAAGCTAGAAGGTGATGTACCGGGCACGATGGAGTTTACTCTTGAAAAGCCAGCGAAAGAAAACATACTTAATACGTTACAAGGGCTCATTACTAGTTTGAATTCTGACCTTACAGGTGATGCACTACAAGATGCACTAGCCGATGGCTCAGTACAGTTA
Source organism: Pseudoalteromonas sp. KAN5 (assembly GCF_022846535.1). Classification (NCBI taxonomy): domain Bacteria; kingdom Pseudomonadati; phylum Pseudomonadota; class Gammaproteobacteria; order Alteromonadales; family Pseudoalteromonadaceae; genus Pseudoalteromonas; species Pseudoalteromonas sp. KAN5. Next base: position 2,128,231 of record NZ_AP025589.1, on the reverse strand, counting down.
CAAAATGCCAGTGATCAAGTGGTATTTACACAAGCAAGCTTAGGTGCTCGTATGATTGTGGTTGAGCGAGTAGCAGATTCAAACAGCGCACTTGATATAAATAATAAAGCCAATAAAGCCAGCCTTGTTGAGGTTGATATGGCAGAGGCTATCAGTGAACTCACAAAACAAGAAACCGCATTACAAGCATCGCAGGCAACTTTTGGCCGTTTAGCTAACCTTTCATTATTCGACTATTTATAAACTCATTACTATTCGCATCCAAGCTAGAGGTTTTTGTTTTATCCTAGGGTAATAACTTGCCCCACTCACCAGATAAACAAGCGGCAAAAAATTGTCGCTTTTTTATTTTTTAGTTTAAAAAATACTTCCAAATAAAATTTATTAAATATAAACAGTTGGTTATGTGTTTTTTAAAGTTGGCACAACAACTGCATTGTTAAAACCATCTAGTAGTGGTTCCTGCAAAGGCATTTTGAACCACGCCCTGTTTAAAACTTGGAGATGGTAAAATGGCATTAACAGTCAATACTAATGTGTCGTCACTCAACGCACAACGCAACTTAAATAAATCAAGCCAAGGCTTATCTACCTCAATGGAGCGCCTAGCGTCAGGTATGCGGATTAATAGCGCTAAAGATGATGCCGCCGGCCTACAAATTTCAAACCGCTTAACCTCACAGATAAATGGTTTAGCAGTAGCACAGCGTAACGCCAATGATGGCATTTCAATGGCGCAGACAGCTGAAGGCGCAATGCAAGAATCAACAAATATTTTGCAACGCATGCGAGAGCTAGCACTACAATCGGCTAATGGATCAAATTCAGCTGAAGACAGAGAGTCACTCCAAAAGGAAGTGTCAGCACTTCAAACTGAGTTAACACGTATTGCAGAAACCACCTCATTCGGTGGTCAGCAGTTATTAGATGGTACATTTGGCACTAAATCTTTTCAAGTTGGTGCAAACGCAAACGAAACCATTAATGTATCCCTAGGAAATATATCAGCTGATAACTTGGGACAACATGCAATTAAAGGTGGTGGTACTGTATTTGATAATACAGTTGGAGCTGCAACAGCTACTACCTACTCTGAATCTACCGTAGCTTCAAATGCAGTGGTTTTATCTGGACCGAATGGTAATACCACAGTTGATTTGAGTGCAATGAACGCTCAGGAAGCTGCTGATGCTATTAATACGGCAGCAGTTGGTATAAAAGCTCAGACTTCTGTTAATGCAACAATTACGGGTTTAACTTCTGCGGATACTGGCACATTAAGTGTTGGTGATAAAGAGTTTGATTTGTCAGGATATAATGGTAGTCTGTCAGATTTAGCTTCAGACCTTGGTAAGGCAGGTATAAATGCAACTTATGACGCTGATGCTGGTAGTATTTTAATCGAAGAAACAGATGTTGCAGGTGTGTTGCTAGTTGGTGATGCTGCAAGCACGGCAAGCTTAAATGGTTCTGTCGGTGATGCTACTGGTGTTGTTGTTGACTCACAGGTAAACCTTACTTCAACAGATAAGTTTACTGTGGGGGGATCGGGTGAGATTGCAACTGTAGGAAGCTCTACCCTTGACAATGTTGCTGATATAGATATAAGAACAGCTGTTGGGGCGCAAAGCTCAATTTCTGTAATAGATGCAGCTTTGGCAAGTATAGATGAAGATAGAGCCGACTTGGGTGCAGCTCAAAACCGTTTTGGGCACACCATTAGTAACCTTGCAAACATCTCTGAAAATGTGTCTGCATCACGTAGCCGAATCCAAGATACTGACTTTGCAACCGAAACAGCTGCCATGACGAAAAACCAAATCTTACAACAAGCAGGTACCTCAATCTTGTCGCAAGCAAACCAAATACCACAAGCCGCAATTAGCTTGTTAGGTGGTTAGTTAAAGTTATAGCTTTATATATAAAAAAGCGCACAGGTTGCGCTTTTTTATCGCGTAACAATAAAGCATGTAGGCGGCAATTTACTTAACGCTCTTGTATCTCAAATTTCTTATTTCTCGGTGCAGCGCGCAGCGCCTCTTGCTCCTCTGTGGTAATTAATGTCTAAATCAATTTCACCACCGAGATGCGCAGAGTTACACAGAGAAAACCAAAATAAAAAGCTGAAATAAGTGTGAATGTTTAATGAAAAGCGTGATATAAAATCTTGCTTACGGTGCTGTGTTTGCCACTGTAATGTAGTAATCAAACGGTTTTAGCCAAAAATTATAAAATAGATAAAAATAAAAGGTGTTTAAAATTAGTGCTTTAAGTTTAATTCTGCAAATAAAGTCCACTTTTTTTAAAAAAAGCCTAAAGATAAATTCTCACCTGCCGTTAACTTAATCAGTACAGAGCTTGAACATACAATTGTGACAGTTCTTGGTTAAATCAAAACAGCAACATTACGAAAGTAATCAGGAGTTTTATCATGGCTTTATCAGTAAATACAAATGTATCTTCATTAAATGCTCAGCGTAACTTGAACAAATCAAGTCAAGGCTTAGCAACATCTATGGAGCGTTTAGCTTCAGGTATGCGTATCAACAGCGCGAAAGATGATGCCGCTGGCCTACAAATTTCAAACCGTTTAACTTCTCAAGTTAATGGTTTAGCAGTAGCACAGCGTAACGCCAATGATGGCATTTCAATGGCACAAACTGCTGAAGGTGCGATGCAAGAGTCGACCAGTATTTTGCAGCGTATGCGTGAACTTGCACTACAATCGGCTAATGGATCAAATTCAGCTGAAGACAGAGAGTCACTCCAAAAGGAAGTGTCAGCACTTCAAACTGAGTTAACACGTATTGCAGAAACCACCTCATTCGGTGGTCAGCAGTTATTAGATGGTACATTTGGCACTAAATCTTTTCAAGTTGGTGCAAACGCAAACGAAACCATTAATGTATCCCTAGGAAATATATCAGCTGATAACTTGGGACAACATGCAATTAAAGGTGGTGGTACTGTATTTGATAATACAGTTGGAGCTGCAACAGCTACTACCTACTCTGAATCTACCGTAGCTTCAAATGCAGTGGTTTTATCTGGACCGAATGGTAATACCACAGTTGATTTGAGTGCAATGAACGCTCAGGAAGCTGCTGATGCTATTAATACGGCAGCAGTTGGTATAAAAGCTCAGACTTCTGTTAATGCAACAATTACGGGTTTAACTTCTGCGGATACTGGCACATTAAGTGTTGGTGATAAAGAGTTTGATTTGTCAGGATATAATGGTAGTCTGTCAGATTTAGCTTCAGACCTTGGTAAGGCAGGTATAAATGCAACTTATGACGCTGATGCTGGTAGTATTTTAATCGAAGAAACAGATGTTGCAGGTGTGTTGCTAGTTGGTGATGCTGCAAGCACGGCAAGCTTAAATGGTTCTGTCGGTGATGCTACTGGTGTTGTTGTTGACTCACAGGTAAACCTTACTTCAACAGATAAGTTTACTGTGGGGGGATCGGGTGAGATTGCAACTGTAGGTAATTCAACATTAGATGATGTAGCAAAAATTGATTTAAAGACAGCTGTAGGCTCTCAAGATGCGTTAGCAGTTATAGATGCTGCGCTGGCTGATATAGATGCGCAACGCGCGGATTTAGGTGCGGTGCAAAACCGTTTTGGTCATACAATCAGTAATCTTGCAAATATCTCTGAAAACGTATCTGCATCACGTAGTCGTATACAAGATACTGATTTTGCTAGCGAAACAGCGCAAATGACGAAAAACCAAATCTTGCAACAAGCGGGTACGTCAATCTTGTCGCAAGCGAATCAGTTACCACAAGCAGCACTTAGCTTAATTGGCTAATAGCGCTTAGGTTAATGATTAGCTAGACTAATGATTAAGTCAGCATTAGTTAAATAATGAAAAGGAGGTTGGCTTAGGCTAATCTCCTTTTGTTGTATTAGCTAGAAGGTAAAAATTAAGGATGCGTTATGAGTACAATAACCCAAAGTTCTGATTTTGCGATGGCACCACAAAAAGCTGAAGACAAAATTGCCCTAAGCCCGCAACTTACAGCAACAGCCATTGATGAGCCTAACAAAACGAATAACAGCTTAACTGAGCGTCCCAAATCGGCGGATAATAATTTGCAAGAGCAAATGACTAATAAACAGCTTAACCATGAGCAACTGGAGAAAGTGGCGCAACAATTGCAGGATTTTATGGGCGAAATGAATCGCAGTTTACAGTTTCAAGTAGATGAAGAGTCAGGCCGAGATGTCATCAAAGTGATTGATAAAACAAATGGTGAGTTAATTAAGCAGTATCCGTCAGAAGAAGTACTGAGTTTAGTTGCAAAACTGTCTGAAACGGCAGGTATGTTAATTGATCAAACTGTTTAAGTGTCTATTTTTGAGTTAGATGTGTAATTAAGAAGGTGTAATATGGCTATTTCATTTAATGGTTTAGGTTCTGGTTTAGCAGTATCAGATATTGTCGATGCTTTGGTAAATGCAGAAAAAGCACCGTTTACGTCACGTTTAAATACAAAAGAAGCAACACTGACTACAGATATATCTGCGGCAGGGGCGTTAAAATCAGCGCTTGAAAAACTGCAAACTTCGATGGAAGCGCTGGGCGAAGTTGATAATTATCAAAAGCGGTCAGTGTCAGGTAATGACGATTTTATATCGCTTACATCTAATAAAGACGCACAGCCAGGTAGTTATAATGTAAAAGTGGATGCCTTAGCACAGGCACATAAATTATCCTCTGCGGCATTCGCTGCAGATGAAGCCATAGGCGGCGGGGTTATTACCATTGGCTCTGGCGAAAATAGTTTTTCTACAGTGTTATCTCCAACTAATACATTGGAAGATTTAAGAGACCAAATTAATAACGGCCCATTTACAGGTTCAGACTCCAATGATTCTGTTGTAGCAACGATAGTAACCAGTGATGCCGGGCAGCACTTAGTGTTGACCAGTAAAGAAACCGGTGAAGATAACGCGATTACAATAACCGTACAAGATAGCGATGGTAATAATACTGACGGAGGTGGTCTTTCTCGATTAGCTTATGACGTGTCTGATGCAGACCCTGCCAATCATATTACGAATGTAACTGAAGTTAATGCAGCGCAAAACGCACAAATAACTATTGATGGCACCTTAACAGTAACAAGCAATACCAATGAATTCACTAATGTGATTGATGGTGTTGATATCACTGCGAAAAAAATTCATAGCGACGATGATGATCAAAGTAACCTGACAGTCAAAGAAAATAATAGCAATATTAAAGCAGGCTTAAATAGTTTTATCGAGAGCTATAACGAATTATTAACGTTAAGTAATAATCTTGGTAAGTCGGGTGAAAGTGGAGCCGGGGTTATGGCTGGTGACTCTATGCTACGCGGTGTTATGTCAAAACTTCGCCAGCAATTGACCAACGAAGTCGGCTTAAGTGATGGCAGTGCATTATCGTTGTCGCAACTCGGTGTAGAAGCTGATCGTTATGGTAAATTAACCTTAGATTCTGAACGCTTAGATGAGAAAATTGAAAGCAATGTAGATTTAGTGCAGGAATTCTTTTTAGGTGAAAATGATGATGACGGTTTTGCACAATCATTTGATGAACTAATGAGTTTTTATACTGATAGCGATGGAGTAGTACAAAATCGTATCGATAGTAAACAAAATCAATTGAATAGTATTGATGATGAAAGAATTGATTTTGCTCGTAAAATGGAGTCATTAGAGTCACGTTTATATGCGCAGTATAACAGTATGGATTTACTTGTAGCCCAATTAAACTCAACGAGCAGTTATGTTCAAGCGCAACTAGAGAATATGCCTGGAGTAGTAAGACAGTCTAAGTAATATAGCTATTAGCTTTAAATATGAAAAAAGAAGGGGAAACTCTTCTTTTTTCATTTTAGCCTTTGAGTGAAAATTACGATGTAACATTGTAGCTACGAAGATCTATATAGCGTAGGCAGGAATTTATCTTGCGAAAAATGTAATTTTTATGGCTTTGTTGATTTGTATTTAGAAATTGCTTGTTTGGATTTGCGCTGTTCAAGTAAGCTTTTTTGAACCTCATTACGAGCGCTTTCTGCTGATTTTGTAATATCAGCAATATGTTTTTGAACACTCTTAAGCTGAGTTTGACTCGGTGGTGAGTCACTTTCACACCATTGAATTAAATACTCATTAAGTTGTGCGTGTAATGTATTTGCTTTTTCAGCATCACCTTCACTCACTTTATTGTTAAGTAAAGTGAGTATATCAAGGAGTTGTCGCTCATAATCCATTAGTGCTTATTCTTGTGCTTGGCTTTTAATACGCTCTTCTAGCGGGATTGCATCCCAACCTTCCTTTACTTCTTTTACGATATTAATTACTTCGTTGATGGCATCAATATCATTATTGACATTAGCTTCAACAAGTTTACGCTGGCAATAATCATAAAGCGACAGTAAGTTATTAGAAATGCTAGGATCTTGTTCTACTTCAAAGTTTAAAGCATCCTGCAAGGCACCAAATAAAAGGATACAGCTAGAAATATTTTCGCCTTTCTTTTCAATCTCTTTGCGCTCGATAAATCCTTTCGTTGCAGCTAAACGACCTAAAATATTACTAAATATCAGGTTGATTTGTTCATAAGGAGTCATTTCGTTTATGTTGCTAACACTAACTTGACTGTATTTTTTGACAGATATATGGGCCATGAGTAAATCCTAAATTTAGTTAAATATTGCTTAAAAAATCACTATGTTAAACAAAGCAATAATAATGCCAAATGCAATGGTTGATTGTATGTTATCGGCAAACCTATATAAAACTAAAGTATCTATTGTGATTAGTTATAGCAAACACTGTGAAATTAGTAAAAACAGAAAATAGGCAGTTCTTAGCGGCTACTATTTTTAATCGTTAGTTTGTTAATTCTTAAGTATTACTTATAATTAGCAATGCGTCTGTTTTTTGGCATCTATGTCAAAAAACTGCCGCTTTGTGCTTGCATCCCTGTCAAACTCGCTTACAATTTAACTCATTAATGGCTGGTGGTAACTGTGGTTCGCTAAATAATGATCTTGATTTTAGATAATAATAATAACCGTGCGATTGGTTTACATGCTGCGTTGACTTTTATTGGTGAAGCCGTTCAGCTTGTGGATGACGCCAGTATTGAGCAAGAATGTAATAAGTACCAAAAGCAATCATGCATTGTCATCCTTGGCGCATTGCAACAATTAGATCATGAAAACGTGATCAAACGTCATCCCACGATCCCATTTTTGTTAATTGGCGAAACACTGAAACCGCTGTTAAGTATCGCTAATGTTGTTGGCTTGATCTGTGAGCCATTTAATCATGATGTAACCACTCAGCTGCTACATGATTGCCAACAATACCAACGTATGCTGCCAAATGAACATAAGCATCATAAACCGCATAAAACCTTTGACGGCCTTGTTGGTGAAACAGAAGCGGTTAAAGATGTACGCTTTTTGATTGAGCAAGTGGCGAAAACCGATGCGAACGTCTTAATTTTAGGTGAATCAGGCACAGGTAAAGAAGTGGTTGCCCGCAATGTGCATTTACTTTCTAAACGAAACGCTGGGCCGTTTGTGCCTGTTAACTGCGGTGCTATTCCTGCCGAGCTGTTAGAAAGTGAATTGTTTGGCCATGAAAAAGGTGCGTTTACGGGCGCTATTTCTGCCCGTAAAGGGCGTTTTGAACTAGCCCAAGGTGGCACGCTGTTTTTAGATGAAATTGGTGACATGCCACTGCAAATGCAAGTGAAGTTGTTGCGTGTATTGCAAGAGCGCAGCTATGAGCGGGTTGGCGGTACCAAAGCAATTCAGGCTGATGTGCGGGTGATTGCAGCGACGCACCGCGATCTTGAACAGATGATAGAGCAGGGCAGTTTCCGCGAGGATTTGTATTATCGCCTTAATGTGTTTCCAATTGAAAATCCGTCTCTTGCACAGCGTGTAGATGACATTCCACTTTTATTAAAAGAGTTAATGCGTCGCATAAGCGAGCAAAGTGGTTCAACAGCTAAATTCACAGAGCGCGCTATTGATAGTCTTAAAGAGCATACGTGGCCGGGTAATATTCGTGAGTTAGCTAATCTGGTTGAGCGCATGGTGATCATGTTGCCAGATAAAGTCGTGGATATTCCTGATCTACCCGCTAAATACCGCTATATTGAAGTGGATGCTTATGAGCCTGAATATCCAGAGGAGTTGATGGAGCGTGATGCATTTAATGATATTTTTAGCTCGGGATTTAGTGATTATGATGATGAGCCCGAAGTTGAGATAGGCGCGCCTGACTCAGGGTTATTACCTGATGAAGGCATTGAATTAAAAGAATACTTAGCAGAACTTGAAATAAGCCTAATTACTCAGGCCTTAGAACGCTATGATTATGTGGTTGCCCGTGCCGCCGAAATACTCGGTGTGCGCCGCACAACCCTAGTTGAAAAAATGAAAAAATATAACCTATCGCGAGATTAATTCGCGGTAGGTTAAAATATTTCACCTTTCACCTAATGCCTAATATTTCTCAATAATTTCTTGTTTCCTAAAACAATCATTACTGTGATCGTTAACCATGCCACAGGCCTGCATATGAGCGTAAACTGTGGTGGGGCCTAAAAATTTAAAGCCTCGTTTTTTTAAGTCTTTGGCAAACGCGGTGGATGCCTCGGTAATTGCAGGGTAGTCACTGAGTTTATCTAACTCATTCACTAATGGCTTACCGCCAACAAATTGCCATTGATAGTGACTAAAGCTGCCAAATTCTTGCTGAACTTCTATAAAACGCTTTGCGTTATTAATAGTGGCAGCAATTTTTAAGCGATTTCGTATTATGCTTTCATCCAGCATTAATCGTTCAACATCCTGCTCATTCATTTGCGCTACTTTTTCTACATCAAAATTAAAAAAAGCTCGGCGATAACCGTCTCGCTTTTTTAAAATGGTATACCAACTTAACCCTGCTTGTGCTGATTCAAGGGTAATGAACTCGAATAATGTTTGGTCATCATAAACAGGTACTCCCCATTCATCATCGTGGTAGGCAACATAATCATCTTTGCTGGTATCGAGCCAAGGGCAACGGCACAGTTTTGTTGAACTCATAGCTTATCCTTATTCTAAAAGTGTTGTTCGTCATTTTTCTGTCGCGCTATTTTAACGCTAACCATTTGAAATTAATTGATATAAATATTGGTACAATTTGTGCATTTAGCTAGTTAGATCCTGTAAACGAGAATGCATTATGGCTTTAGCTAATGTCTTAAAACCACAATTTATCACAGCTACTCAATATAACCCATGCTTACTGCAAGAAGAGTATATTGGTGAGCTAAGTGAATTACGCCAGCAAGCGAGTTGGTTAAGTCATTTAGTCGATACCATGCCTGCCGGGGTGGTTGTGCTCGATGCGCGCGGTATGATCGCTAAAGCCAACCAAATAGCAATAGATATGCTAGGTGAGCCACTGGAGGGGGAAAAGTGGTTTAATGTGATCCAACGCTCGTTTCGTCCCCAACAAGATGATGGTCATGAGGTTTCACTTAAAGATGGCCGTCTCATCAAGCTAGAAATCACAGCATTGGCGCCAGAGCCAGGTCAGCTCATTTTAATGACTGACTTGACTGAAACACGCCGTTTACAAAAGCGAGTTGCGCATATGCAGCGCTTGAGCGCGCTTGGAAAGATGGTAGCATCGCTAGCGCATCAAGTACGCACACCGCTTTCTGCCGCTATGTTATATGCAGCCAATTTGGGTTCTAAACGTTTACCAGAGAGTTCCAGAGGCAATTTTCATACGAAATTGATGTCTCGCTTAAAAGATCTTGAAACCCAAGTTAACGATATGCTGTTGTTTGCTAAAAGTGGCGATCAACAAGTGGTAGAACGTGTGTCGATGCAACAGTTATTAACTGAAGTAAAAACCGGTGCGGATGCCATGGTTGCACTGAATAATAGTCAACTTGACGTTTGTTTACCGGAACCAGACATCGAAATTATGGGTAATAAAACGGCCCTTGCCAGTGCGATTCAAAACCTTATTCACAACAGCATTCAAGTGATTGGCTCACAAGCTCATGTGCAGTTAAGTGCACAGCGTGATGATAATGTTGAGTTAGTGCGCATCACGGTAAGTGATAATGGTCCAGGTGTTGATTTAAGCCAATCGGATAAGTTATTCGAACCATTCTTTACCACACGAAGCCAAGGTACAGGTTTAGGGCTTGCAGTGGTCAATTCAGTGGCTAATGCACACCAAGGACGTGTTGAAGTAACTAACAACGCCCAAGGGGGAGCAAGCTTCAGCTTACTATTGCCTATTTGTACAGAGCCTAAATCAGTGGAGGCACCATGAATAACACGATTTTAGTTGTCGAAGATGATGCAGGGCTGCGCGAAGCCCTAATTGATACGTTAGAAATGTCAGGTATAGATTGTGTCGCTGCCGATAGCGCAGAGCAAGCTATGATATTACTAAAGAAAGAAGCATTTTCATTGGTTGTCAGTGATGTGCAAATGGGAGCAATGAGTGGCCTTGATTTATTGCGCAGTATTAACTTGAATCACCCTGATTTACCAGTGCTCATGATGACTGCCTATGCCACGATTGATGACGCCGTTGAGGCAATGCGCTTGGGTGCGATTGATTACATGGCTAAACCATTTGCGCCAGAAGTATTGCTTAATATGGTTAGTCGTTATCTACCAGAGCCAGAAAAAGAAACTGATGGTCCGATAGTTGCTGATCCCAGCAGTATTAAGTTACTAGAGCTTGCCAGTCGTGTTGCTAGATCTGATGCCAGTGTCATGGTACTGGGGCCCAGCGGTTCCGGTAAAGAAGTGCTTGCACGATTCATCCATGATAAATCTGAGCGATCAGAACAGCCCTTTGTTGCAATAAACTGCGCAGCTATCCCTGAAAATATGCTTGAGGCTACTTTGTTTGGCTATGAGAAAGGCGCTTTTACTGGTGCAATTCAAGCTTGTCCAGGGAAGTTTGAGCAAGCACAAGGCGGTACTATATTATTAGACGAAATCACTGAAATGGATTTAGGTCTACAAGCTAAGTTATTGCGTGTTTTACAAGAGCGTGAAGTCGAGCGATTGGGTGGGCGTAAAACCATAAAGTTAGATGTGAGAATTTTAGCAACAAGCAACCGTGAGTTAAAAGAAGCGGTCGCGAGTAATCAGTTTAGAGAAGATCTGTATTATCGTTTAAATGTGTTTCCGTTAATGTGGCGACCGCTTTGCCAGCGTCCGGGTGATATTGTCATATTGGCAAAGCATTTAATCGAGCGCCACCTTAATAAAAGTAAAGAGCCGATTGCGCAATTGACTAAGCAGGCTGAGCAAAAATTATTAGCGCATGCTTGGCCGGGGAATGTACGTGAGCTTGATAATGTGATTCAGCGGGCATTGATTCTACGTCATGGGGACATGATTGATGAGGATGCAATCTTTATCGAGAATTTAGCCGAATCTCCTCTAACGCAAGCTTCATCAACCCATTTTGTAAGCACGACTACTGCCATTGACAGTGTAACAAATGACGCTTATTACGATGGCCAAGCACCGGCTCTTAAAACAAGTACAGAGCAAAATAAGCCATTAGCTGAGTTACCAGCCAGTGAATCAGGTAGTTATAAAGATGAACTAAAGGATAAAGAGCACCGCATTATTCTAGAAACTCTCAACCGTTGCCAAGGTAAACGTAAAGATGTTGCTGAAACATTAGGGATCAGCCCGCGTACTTTACGTTATAAATTAGCGCAAATGCGTGACTTAGGTATTGCTTTACCTGCTTAAGTATTACCCTTTATAAAACCACACATCTGTTTTAATTACGCTCAGCCAAAGCTGAGCGTAAGCTCGTCAAAACTCTGACAATATAAAAATAAGTAAACCATTGATATTTAATGTTTTATTTTTGGCATGCTTTGTGCTTTATTAAGTTATTAGTAAACTGCATCGTCAGAGACAATTATGAAAGTTCAAAACAGCGCATTATTTCAAGAAATGCAATCTATGGCCCTTGAAGCTGGTCGTAGTAATCACATCAATAAGTTACCAGTTCAAGCCCAGCCGACTTCAAGTGCGCAATTTGGTGATTTGCTCAGCAATGCACTTAATACTGTTAATGACATTCAGGCAGATGCGAAGCAAAAAGTAACAGCGGTAGAAATGGGTGATCGTAATGTGTCATTAGCTGATGCGATGATTGCATCGCAAAAATCGTCAGTGGCTTTTGAAGCGACAGTGCAAGTTCGTAACAAACTTGTAGAAGCCTATAAAGAAATTATGAACATGCCTGTTTAACTAGGTAGTGGAGAATTATTGTGGCGCAATCTAATCAATCAACCGATCTTGCTTTAGCAGGTGGTGGCATCGACCAAAGTGATAATGACGATCAACAAGAACAAAAGTCAGGCTATTTAAGTGCTTTAAACGGCGTTGATGTATTGCGTCAAGTGACCTTAATTGTTGCTTTAGCTATCTGTTTAGCCATTGCAATCTTTGTGATTATTTGGGCTCGTCAGCCAGATATGCGCCCACTTGGGAAAATGCCAACAGAAGAGCTTATTCAAACGCTCGACTTTTTAGATGCGCAAAAAATAGAGTATCAGCTTGATGGCAATGTTGTGTCAGTTGCTGAAAATGAATATCAAAATATTAAGTTACTGATGACCCGCGAAGGCATCGAGCAAGCTCCCAGCTCAGGCACAGATATTATTATGCAAGACATGGGCTTTGGTGTTAGCCAAAGGCTAGAGCGTGAGCGTTTAAAACATGGTCGTGAGCAACAACTAGCGCGAACCATCGAAGAGCTGCAAAATGTGACTCGTGCCAAAGTATTATTAGCAATTCCAAAAGAAAATGTATTTGCACGTCGTGAGAAACAGCCCTCAGCTACCGTTGTGTTAACATTAAAACGTGGCCGCACACTTGATGGTGAAGAAGTTGATGCAATTGTTGATATCATCGGCTCAGCAGTACAAGGTTTAGAGCCTGCACGCGTCACTGTAACCGATCAGAACGGTCGATTACTTAACTCAGGTTCACAAAGTTCATTAGCAGCACGTTCTCGTAAAGAATACGAAGTTGAGCGTAAGCGCGAACAAGAATATTTAGATAAAATAGACAGTATCCTCATCCCTGTGCTTGGCTTGGGGAATTACACTGCACAAGTTGATTTGAGTATGGACTTTAGTGCAATTGAAGAAACACAGAAACGCTTCAACCCAGATTTGCCAGCAGTACGCAGTGAAACAACCTTCGAAGAGAATAATATCGGTGGCTTAGCCGTTGGTATTCCTGGTGCTTTGACGAACCAGCCTCCAATGGACTCAAATATTCCCGAAGTAGCCGGCCAAGGTGGTGCAGGGTCGAGTACATCGCCTAGTCGCAGCCATAAAGAAGCAACCCGTAATTATGAACTGGATACCACTATTTCACATAAGCGCCAGCAAAGTGGTGTGATCCGTCGTATTAGTGTATCGGTGGCAGTTGATTACATAGCAAGTGTGGGTGAAAATGGTGAAACCACTATGGTTCCGCGCTCTGTTGAAGCTTTGTCAAATATCCGTCGTTTATTACAAGGTGGCGTTGGCTTTGACTTGCAGCGTGGTGATGCGCTTGAAGTTGTAACCGTACCGTTTGTACGTGAACCGATGGATTTAGCAATCGAAGTGCCATTGTGGGAACAAAACTGGTTTATGAAAGTGGTGCGTTTAGTACTGGGTGCACTGGTGATTATCGTGTTGATTATGGCTGTGGTTAAACCTATGCTGAAACGCCTAATTTACCCTGATGATACCCTTGAAGAGTATGATGATGATGCGCTTAGCTCTGGGGTAGATATCGGTGATAATACACTCGATATGCTCAATAAAGATTTTGATTCTGCTTCGGTTGGCTTCTCAAGTGATGGTACACTACAGTTACCAGACCTTCATGGCGATGAAGACTTATTAAAAGCAGTTCGTGCCTTGGTAGCGAATGAACCGGAACTCTCCTCACAAGTTGTGAAAGCGTGGTTAACTGAAGATGACTGATCAAGAACAAAAACAACTGCCAGCAGCGTTTGATGTTGATAAATTAGACGGTGTAGATAAAGCGGCAATCTTATTGCTGAGCTTATCTGAAGAAGATGCAGCGCAAATACTCAAGCACCTTGAGCCAAAGCAGGTGCAAAAAGTGGGTATGGCAATGGCGGCGATAGATGATCTATCGCAAGCCAAAATTAGCGCCGTGCATAACTTATTTATAGAGCAAATACAAAGCTTTAGTACGATAGGTTTCCAATCTGAAGACTTTATTAAAAAAGCATTAACTGCCGCGCTGGGTGAAGATAAAGCAGCAAGCCTGATTGACCAAATTGTGATGGGATCGGGCGCTAAAGGTCTTGATTCATTGAAGTGGATGGACTCAAAACAAGTTGCCAATATCATTCGCAATGAGCATCCACAAATTCAGACCATTGTTTTATCCTATTTAGAGCCTGAGCAATCGGCAGAAATTTTGGCGCAATTTCCTGAAAAAGTCCGCTTAGATTTAACCATGCGTATCGCCAACCTTGAAGAAGTGCAACCGGCAGCTCTGCAAGAGTTGAATGAGATCATGGAGAAACAATTTGCCGGTCAAGCAGGTGCACAGGCCGCGAAAATGGGCGGCTTAAAAGCAGCGGCAGATATTATGAACTACCTCGATACTAATATTGAAGGTCAGTTAATGGATTCAATCCGCGAGCATGATGAAGAAATGTCGCAACAAATCCAAGACTTAATGTTTGTATTTGAAAATCTGATGGATGTTGATGATCGTGGTATTCAAGCTATTTTACGTGAAGTCCAGCAAGATGTACTGATGAAAGCCATTAAAGGCACCGATGATGCACTCAAAGAGAAGATTTTAGGCAACATGTCAAAACGTGCTGCAGATATGCTTGCTGACGATTTAGAGGCGATGGCACCGGTGCGGATCAGCGAAGTCGAAGCTGCACAAAAAGAGATTTTATCGACTGCGCGTCGTTTAGCTGATTCGGGTGAAATTATGCTTGGCGGTGGTGGTGGCGAGGAGTTCTTGTAAACCATGACAAAACCTACTCAATTCCAAGGCCGCCCCTTACATGCTAGTGAAGCGGTCGATGAGTTATTAGAAAACTGGCCAATACCTGATGTGACTCAAGATACCCGCAAACTAGCAGGGCGCTCTACTGCATTTGGCACGCCTTTGGCTGATCTTTATCGCAAAGAAGTTCAAGAAGATGAACAGCAGCAAGAACCGGAAGAGCCCGAGTTACCGGCATTGACGATGGCGGAATTGGAACGCATTCGCCAAGATGCTTATGAAGAAGGTTTAAAGCAAGGCCATGAACAAGGTTACATTGATGGCTTCGAAAAAGGTGTCGGTGAAGGCAAAGAAGCTGGCTATAAAGAAGGCGTTGAGCTTGGCAAAGCGCAAGGTCAAGAAGATGTAAAACCACTTATAGAAGAACAACTAACCGGTTTAAAAAGCCTATTAGATAGTTTATCTGCACCATTGGCAAAAGTAGATGAAGATGCTGAAAAGCAACTGGTCCAATTGACCGTAATGCTAACGGAAGCACTTGTTTATCAAGAAATAAAAACCTCACCAGAGATCGTTTTACAGAGCCTAAAGCAGTGCATAGATGTCTTAGCTAATGAACAGCAAAGTGTGCGCATTCATTTACATCCTGATGATATTGAATTGGTAAAAAACAGTTATGGTGAAACTGCTTTAGCAGATAATCACTGGCAATTGGTGCCCGAGCCTACCTTAGAGCGTGGTGGCTGCCAAGTTAAAACACCACAGTCATCGATTGATATGACGATCAAAACCCGCGTCAAAGAAACATTGGATAGCTTTTTGCATAGTAGTGGTATCTAACGCTATTTTTGGTGAGTAATGAGCTCTCAACCTCGTCCATTAAGTGAACGCTTACAACAGTATCAACAACATATTCATCGGCCTGTCCCTGCTGTTGCGGGAATTTTAACTCGCGTGGTAGGGTTAACCTTAGAAGCTAAAGGCCTGCGTGCGCCAGTCGGCAGTCAATGTAAAATTGAAACTATGCATGGTTTTGTTGATGCTGAAATTGTTGGTTTTAACGATCAAACATTGTATTTAATGCCTAACGATCATATCTCTGGTGTGCTACCAGGTGCGCGGGTGATCCCACAAGTTAATGACACTGGACTGCCTGTTGGCATGAGCTTATTGGGCCGCGTTGTTGATGGACTTGGTCGTCCTCTCGATGGACTGGGAGCTATAAAGGCCGATCACCACTTAAAGTTTGCACAAAATAGCATTAACCCATTATCTCGACGGCCAATCAGCCAACCTATGGATGTTGGCGTTCGCGCAATTAACTCTGTGATCACCGTAGGCCAAGGTCAACGGATGGGGTTATTTGCAGGTTCCGGTGTAGGTAAGTCAGTATTATTAGGCATGATGACCCGAGGCTCAGAAGCCGATGTTATCGTGGTTGGTCTTGTTGGTGAGCGGGGTCGAGAGGTTAAAGAGTTTATTGAAGAAATACTTGGCGTAGAAGGGCGTAAACGTTCTGTAGTCGTGGCCGCTCCTGCGGATGCCTCTCCTTTAATGCGTTTAAAAGGTTGTGAAAGCGCAGTGACCATCGCAGAATATTTCCGAGATCAAGGCTTAAACGTCCTATTATTATTAGATTCAGTAACCCGTTATGCCATGGCACAACGTGAAATAGCGTTAGCCGTGGGCGAACCACCGGCAACAAAAGGCTACCCGCCCTCAGTATTTGCTAAATTACCTGCGCTGGTGGAGCGAGCTGGTAATGGTGGTGAAGGGCAAGGTTCTATTACGGCATTTTTTACTGTGCTCAGTGAAGGGGATGATATGCAAGATCCCATCGCTGATGCAGCGCGAGCAATTTTAGACGGTCATATTGTGTTATCGCGTGAACTTGCAGACAGTGGTCATTACCCTGCTATTGATATTGAAAAGTC
This sequence comes from Pseudoalteromonas sp. KAN5, assembly GCF_022846535.1. NCBI lineage: Bacteria > Pseudomonadati > Pseudomonadota > Gammaproteobacteria > Alteromonadales > Pseudoalteromonadaceae > Pseudoalteromonas > Pseudoalteromonas sp. KAN5. The sequence continues at coordinate 2,111,226 of NZ_AP025589.1, read as the reverse complement.
TATTTCACGGGTCATGCCACAAGTAGTATCTGAGCCTCATATGCAGCAAGCACGAGTGTTAAAACAAGTGTATTCAATGTTTCAGCAAAATAAAGATATGATCACTTTAGGGGCTTACCAAAAGGGCACTGATCAAATGCTCGATCAGGCCATAAATATGATGCCGAGGGTGAATGCCTTTTTACAACAAGGCATGAAAGATGTGATCAGTTATGACGATGGCTTGCAAGGGCTTGCGCAATTATTAGGACAAGCATAATGGCGAATAATAAGCTTAATTTATTGCTAAAAATAGAAAGCGACAAAGAAGAGTCGTTACGTATGAACTTTTTGCAAGCGCAGCAAAATCTGCAAGTTAATCAACAAAAGTTGCAGGGGTTAAATAACTTTCGGCTAGAGTATACTCAGCAATTACATTTGAAGGGGCAGTCTGGATTAAGCAGTGCTGGGTTTAGTCAATATCACGCTTTTATTGGCAAAATTGAAGAGGCAATTCGTCAGCAAGCGAATACGGTTAGTACCGCTAAACAAGTGGTCTCGCAACGACAAAACTTATGGCTGAAACAGCAAATAAAAACCAAAGCGGTGGCAAAATTAATAGAAAAACAACAGTTAAAAGCAAATGCGATAGCGCAGAAAAATGAACAGAAAATGCTGGATGAATTCTCTGCAAATCAATTTTATCAAAGGCAGCGCGCTTTATAGTTTATTCGGTAGTTTATTAACAATAGTCAGCTTAGGCATATTACTTGCTTATTTAATAGTTGAAGCATTTATTCTGGCAAACTGCGGCGGCAAATTGCCACTTTTAATCTAGGTGAATTATGGCTATTAGTGATCTTTCAGTGTTTATCTCAGCTGATAAGGAAGTTCAGTTAAGCAAAAAAGACGGCAGCAAAGGCAGTGCGGCAACAGAAAGTGCAAGCAACCAAAATGGTGATTTTCTTAGCCAATTACAAACTGCCCACAATGCGGTTGAAACTCCTGCGAAAGAGCCAAAAAGTGACATTGAAGCCGCGTCAAATGAATCAGTTGTAGCACAAAGCAAAGCTGAACCTACAATAGACATAGATAGTGAAGAAGACGCGACAAATTCCGGTGATGCTATGCTCGCACAGATCACAGCTGCCAATAATATGGATACCAGCGTAAAAAGCCCTTTAGCCACTCACTCTGTACGCACAACGCAATTCGGTAGCTATCAAGAAGAAATTGACGAAAATAAACTTGTTGATATCAAAACACCGCGCCCCATTGATAAAGTCACGCCAATTATTGATATGCCCTTTGACGCAGATGAGTCTGTTGATAAGCAACTAAAGCCCACGCTACAAACTGAAAAAAGTGTTATTGCTGAAGCAATTGATAAACAATTACAATTCAATGGTAATGCCGCTGGTGATGATGTGCAACTAGTGAAAGATATACCGCTGACCTCTAAAGAGAGTTTAAAAGACGCGGTACAGGCAACAAAAGATATGCCGCTGCCATCAAAAGAGATGTCACTGACTACCAAAGATATGCCGCATGCCATAAAAGATACGCCAATGGCTCAGCAAGCGCAGACTTTGCAATCTGTTCTGCCAGCTAGTTCTGCATCAGTAGCAGAGGCTGACACTGATGGTGAAAAAACACAGGCAAGTTATGAGTCGAAAGTTGCAATTCAAAGCACTGCTACTAAGCAAAATAACGGTGAATTACCAGCCGATGCGACAGTAATTAAAACCGCGTTAACGACGGCTGAAACAATTAATACAAAGTCGCAGCAAACAGTTAATACAGAGCACTTAAGCAATGTTAGTAGCGCGATGTCTACTAGCGAACAGAGCACAGACCAGTTGACAGCAACTAATAGCGCGGCGCTCGATCAAACCACCAAGTTATTGTTAAGTGAAAAATCGACAGTGCAGAAAAATGCCGATCCATTATTAAGCAATTTAACCCCAGCGCAACGTCAACAATTGCAAATACAAGTGGCAACTATTCAAGAGCAAGGCGTAAGCGCAGTGAAGGTTGCGAGCTTAAAACAAACGCTGGCGGAATTTGTCACCTTAAATAGCACAGCTGCAACTCAACCTGCTGCCTTGGCACAAACTGCGCCTACAGAAATAACTGAGTTAACTCAGTTAGGTAAAGAGTTGTCGTTATTAAGTAGCGAACAAAAACAATTGCTAAGTCAAAAGTTACAGGAGTTTGTAGCAACTGAGCAACCTAAAGGAACGCTACTAGCCAAGATCAATACTGTGATAGATGAACTTGCGCAAATGAATACAGTAGCAAAGCCCAATCAAGCCCAGAGTCAGAGTGTGCAATCGGTGATAAGTGGTGTGGCTGATACAAACTCAACAGTGGTGCCGACAAGTAGTGATAAACTGATGACTACGCAAAGCTCACAAGCGACAGCGACTAAGGCCAGTACTTTTTCAGGTGTTCAGTTTGATAATAAACAGCAAATAGGACAAACCAACGTTGGCAGTGAAGTGCAATTGGTTAAGCAGGGAGTATCAAAAAGTGAGCCAAAAATAGATCCGCTCGCTGAGCATCTAAAGTTAGAGCAAAACCAATTACGAGAAAGCTCAATTACCCGTGTTAATCAGCTATTTGGCCAGATTACGGGACTAACAACGGCACTTACAGCAACGGCAGCATATGACGGGAGTGAGCAAAGTTATCAGCAAGCACTGGCTGATATGCAAGTAATGCATGCACAACAAACAAGCCCTACTTCAGCTACTAAACAAGTGAATTTAGATCCCACGGTATTACAAGCGTTGAATATTGTGAAAAGTGATGCCGCTAAGTTATTACAAGAGCGTGTAAGTGCGTTATTGAGTATTAATAATAAAGAAGCTGAAATACGCCTAGATCCACCAGAAATGGGCAGTATGCAAATTCGTATCCGTAGTGATGCTGAGCAAGCTCATATTAATTTTGTTGTGCAAAATCAACAAGCCAAAGAAGCACTTGAGCAATCATTACCACGATTGCGTGAGTTACTAGCGCAACAAGGGATTGAGCTTGGGGAGAGTAATATTCAGCAAGGTCATGGTCAAGCGCAGCAGGGGGGCGATGGACAACACAACGGCCAAGGCCAACTGGCAAATCAGCAACAAAATGAACAGCAGGATAGCGCCACTCAGCAATCAACTGTAGCAACTGGGCAACAATCTTCATCATCAATAGATTACTATGCCTAACACCTGCTATTATAAGACTATAAAAATAAATAACTTGATGGGCGGTAGTGACACTCGTAATATCACTATTATCAAGGAATAAAGGAAATTGGCATGGCTGAAGAAGCAAATTTAGAAATTGAAGACGGTAGCAAAAAGAAAAAGAAGTTGATCATCATTATTGCTGTGGCCGTTTTAGTGATTGCTGGAGCAGTGTGGTTTTTCTTACTATCAGGTTCTGATTCTGCACCAGAAACACTTGCTGATGAGTCTATTGTATCTGCTGAGCAGGATACCGCAAGTGGTGATAGTGCAAAAATCGGGAGTGCCTTATATGTTGCTATGCCACGACCATTTATTTTCAATGTGCCTGGTGCTAGCCGTGATCGTATTGTGCAAATTAAAGTGCAATTATTAGTACGCGGCGATGTGAATGAAGAAATAGCCAAAAAGCATATTCCACTGATTGAAGGCACATTACTTGGCGTATTCTCAACGACGACTGCAGATGAACTAGGCACGAGTGAAGGGAAAGAAACACTGCGAGTAGCCGCGCTTGATAAAGTGCAAGCAGCGCTAACGGACGTAGAAGGTAGTAAAGTAATTGAGCGGGTGTTGTTTACCGGCTTTGTAATGCAATAAGGGGTCAGCGTGAGTGATTTATTATCCCAAGATGAAATCGATGCCCTCTTACATGGTGTCGACGAAGTCGAGGAGGAGGATTTACAAGACGATGATGATGGGGGCAGTACGCTGCAATATGATTTCTCTTCACAAGATCGTATTGTACGTGGCCGTATGCCGACCTTGGAAATTGTTAACGAACGTTTTGCAAGGCACATGCGCATCAGCTTGTTTAACATGATGCGTCGTACTGCTGAAGTCTCTATCAATGGCGTACAGATGATAAAGTTTGGTGAATATATCCATACTTTATTTGTTCCTACCAGCCTTAACATGGTGCGTTTTCGTCCGCTCAAAGGCACAGGCCTAATCACTATGGAAGCACGTTTAGTGTTTATTCTAGTTGATAACTTTTTTGGCGGTGATGGTCGTTATCATGCCAAAATAGAAGGTCGCGAATTTACGCCAACCGAACGACGTATAGTGCAAATGCTACTAAAAATAATCTTTGAAGATTACAAAGAAGCATGGGCACCGGTAATGGACGTGTCGTTTGAATACCTTGACTCCGAAGTAAACCCTGCCATGGCAAATATTGTTAGCCCAACCGAAGTGGTGGTGATCAGCTCATTCCACATTGAACTTGATGGCGGCGGTGGAGATTTTCATATCGCATTACCTTATTCAATGCTTGAGCCTATTCGTGAGTTGCTCGATGCGGGTGTGCAATCAGATACCGAAGACACCGATCTACGCTGGAGCAAAGCGCTACGCGATGAAATCATGGATGTGGAAGTTGAAATATCAACACAATTACTTGAAGTTGATTTAAGCTTAGCGCAAATCATGGAATTAAAAGCAGGGGATATCATCCCTGTTGAAATGCCTGAGCATATCACGGTATTCGTTGAAGAATTGCCAACATTTAGAGCTAAAATGGGTCGTTCTCGTGATAATGTTGCGCTGCAAATTAGTGAAAAAATTAAACGTCCTGAATCAGTTAAATCAGAACTGCATGTCTTTACTAAAGGCGGTAAAAAACTGGATTCAGATGCGGAATTAGCTGAACTAGAAGATGATTTACACCTCTCGGAAGGTGTGGACTTAGACTGGTAAAAGAATAAAAAGGTTTAATAGTATGAGTGATGACCAAGATACAATGGACGAATGGGCAGCAGCACTGGCTGAAGCTGAAGGAAGTGATAACTCTGATGCTCCTAAGGTAACTGAGCTTGATGAGTTAAGTGATACTAAACATGAAATGAGTGGCGAAGAAAAGCGCAAACTCGATACCATTTTAGATATCCCCGTGACGATCTCTATGGAAGTTGGGCGTTCAAAAATCAATATTCGTAACTTACTGCAACTGAATCAAGGCTCAGTAGTTGAACTTGACCGCGTGGCAGGTGAGCCATTGGATGTATTAGTCAATGGAACACTGATTGCGCATGGTGAAGTTGTTGTGGTGAATGACAAATTTGGTATCCGTCTCACTGACGTGATCAGCCAAGTTGAACGGATCAAAAAATTGCGATGAGCAGTTGGCTGTTTTTATCGACCGCGGCCAGCGCTGCGCTCCCAAGTGGGACACCGATGGGCGATTTATTGTCAATGGTGATGTCTTTAATTATGGTGCTAGTACTGATTGTAGTGCTGGCATTTTTGGTTAAAAAGCTAAACCCTAATTTAGCGAATTCGGATGAATTCAAAGTTGTTCGTAGTTTACCGTTAAGTACGCGAGAGCGGTTGATGGTTATCGAAATTGATAATTGCCAGCATTTATTAGGTGTTACACCTCACAGTATTAACTACCTGCATAAATTAGAAACTCCATTGAGCGAAAAAGAGTTGCCAGCTCTTGCTGAGCGCTTTGGTAAACTTTTAAACCCACAAACTAACCATACTAAAAAGAACAAATAATATGATTAAGTGGCTGCTGCTATTGTTTGCATTGGTTTTTATCCCTTCAGTTAATGCTGAAGGGATTGAAGCATTAAGCATTACTACCAACCCCGATGGTTCACAAGATTACTCGGTGACGTTGCAAGTACTCGCTATTATGACCGCGCTGAGTTTTATTCCAGCGGCGGTAATTATGATGACCTCATTTACCCGTATCATTGTGGTATTGGCCATTTTACGTCAAGCCATTGGTTTGCAACAAACACCGTCGAACCAAATACTATTAGGTATGTCATTATTTTTAAGTATTTTCATCATGGCACCGGTTTACCAAAAAGTGAATGAGCAAGCTATACAGCCGTATTTGAGTGAACAGGTCACATCAGTTCAAGCGCTGGAGCTTGCTAAAGAGCCCATGAAAGCCTTTATGCTTTCACAGGTACGCATTAAGGACTTAGAAACATTCGCTAAAATTGCCGGTTATGATCAGTTAGACTCCCCAGAAGCAACCCCCCTCATCGTGCTTATTCCAGCTTTTGTGACCAGTGAATTACAAACCGCATTCATTATCGGTTTTATGTTTTTTATTCCGTTTTTAATTGTTGATTTAGTAGTGGCATCGGTATTAATGGCGATGGGTATGATGATGCTATCGCCGATGATCGTATCGTTACCATTTAAAATCATGCTATTTGTGCTGGTTGATGGGTGGAGTTTAGTCATGGGTACTTTAGCGAAAAGCTTTGGTTTGGGTACTTGATATGGCTGTACAACACTGTGTAAAACACGGCTAGGAGCGCAACATGGAACCGGAAATTTTTGTTGATATACTCAGCGATGCCTTATTCTTAGTGATTAAATTAGTCTCCGCGATTGTTGTACCTGGTTTATTGGTCGGCTTAGTGGTGGCGGTGTTTCAGGCCGCAACTTCAATTAATGAACAAACACTCAGTTTTTTACCGCGCTTATTAATTACTATTAGTGCGCTCATTGTCGGTGGCCATTGGTTAACCCAAGAGCTGATGGATTTTTTTACACGGCTAATCATGATCATCCCAGAGATTGCGGGCTAGTATGGAATTCCCTTTTTCGGTCATCATCCAGTGGCTGAGTGATTTTTTACTGCCGCTGGTACGGATCAGTTCAATGATCATGGTGATGGCAGGCATAGGTGCTAAAAATGTGCCGACACGAATAAAAATGGGATTAGCCGTGGTGATTACGTTTTTAGTGGTGCCCGTGTTACCACCTGCCACGTTTAATAACTTATTCTCCTTTGAAATGATTCTAGTGGTCATTCAACAGCTGCTCATTGGTGTGGCAATTGGCTTTGCATCATTGCTAATGCTAAATACTTTTGTGTTAGCGGGTCAAATTCTTGCTATGCAAACTGGCTTAGGTTTCGCCTCGGTTGTTGATCCATCCAATGGTATGAGCGTACCTGCGGTGGGGCAGTTTTATCTAATTTTAGCAACGTTACTCTTCTTTGTTTTTAATGGCCATTTAATGATGATTCAAATGGTGGTACATAGTTTCGAGGTTTTGCCGATTGACGGTAATTGGTGGGCGGTGGATCACTATTGGGACATAGTAACGTGGGGGGGCTGGATGTTTACCACGGCACTGGTGTTATCACTGGCACCTTTAACAGCTATGTTAGTGATCAATATGTCGTTTGGCGTGATGACCCGAGCTGCACCACAGTTAAATATCTTTTCGATCGGTTTTCCGTTTACTTTAGTTGCGGGGCTAGTAATTATTTGGGCAACGCTGGGTAACTTTGTGACTCAATTTGAATTTCAATGGTTAAAAATGGTTGAGTTAATGTGTACTTTAGTTGGTTGTTCCCCGTAGGAGAGAGTGATGGCTGAAGATTCAGGTCAAGAAAAAACCGAAGAACCCACGGGGAAAAAAATTGAGGAATCGAAAAAGAAAGGCCAAATAGCCCGCTCAAAAGAGCTTGGCACTATGTTTGTACTTATTTTTTCTGCGATTTCTTTATTATTATACGGGCCTGAGATTGGCAAAGGTTTGTATAACATTATGGGGCGAACCCTAAGCTTAAATCGTAATGAAACATACGATACGACAAAAATGTTCTCAGTATGGGGAATGGTGGCGGATGCGCTGGTGTTTCCTATGGCGATGTTTGTACTGATCATTGTTTTAGCAGGAATTATTGGTAATACATTACTTGGCGGCTTTAACTTTAGTTGGCAGGCCGCTGCACCAAAAGCCAGCAAAATGTCGCCTGCCAAAGGCATTAAACGTATGCTTGGTCCGCAGGCAGGTGTTGAACTGGTTAAATCTATTTTAAAGTTTGCAGTGGTTGCAGGCTTTGCCGTTTTTTTGATTAATACCTTCTTTGATGAAATTCTCCACTTAAGTATAGAAAGTGCGCCGGGTAATATTATTCACGCTTTAGAAATATTGGCATGGATGTTTTTAGGGTTGACCTGCACCTTAACAATTATTGCGGCCATTGATGCGCCATACCAAAGTCATAAGCACCACAAAGAATTAAAAATGACCTTGCAAGAAGTGAAAGATGAATATAAAAACTCTGAAGGTGATCCACAAATAAAAGCCCGTATCAGGCAAACGCAAAGACAAATGTCGCAGCGCAGAATGATGCAAGATGTCCCTGATGCTGATGTGGTGGTAACCAACCCAACTCATTATTCAGTTGCATTAAAGTACGATACCGAACGCGCAGGAGCGCCAATTGTGGTTGCCAAAGGCGTTGATGAAATGGCGATGCAGATCAGAAAAATAGCCGTTGGTAACGAAGTACCGGTTGTGGAATCCCCGATGCTGACTCGCGCACTGTATCATACCGCTGAGGTGGGCGATCAAATCCCTGATCAACTTTTTACTGCGGTGGCACAAGTTTTAGCTTATGTATTTCAGCTTAAACGATTCCAAAAAGGTCGCGGAAAGCGTCCAACCAAATTGAATAAAACACTGCCCATTCCTGATGCCTACAAGTATTAATCAAGCAATCAATAACTTGGAATAGTTATTGCAAATTCCGTGTAGTGTCAATTTTTTGAAATTGTAGAATTATGGAATTTAAAGCTGTATTACAACAACTTAATAAAGATAAAAAAGAGTATTTGAAAGGTGTTGGTACGCCTTTATTAGTGCTTGCAGCGCTGGGAATGGTGATATTACCACTCCCGCCATTTTTACTCGACATTCTTTTTTCGTTTAATATAGCTTTAGCACTGGTGGTTTTACTGGTTACTGTCTACACCATGAAACCCGTCGAGTTTGGTATGTTCCCAGCCGTACTATTGATTGCGACCATTATGCGTTTAGCACTTAACGTTGCCAGTACCCGAGTGGTATTGTTGGAAGGGCATAATGGCGGGGACGCTGCTGGTAAAGTTATCGAAGCATTTGGCTCGGTTGTGATCGGTGGTAACTATGCGGTTGGCCTCGTAGTATTCTTAATCTTGATCATCATCAACTTTGTGGTAATTACCAAAGGTGCTGGGCGTATCTCGGAAGTATCCGCGCGCTTTACCTTAGATGCAATGCCAGGTAAACAAATGGCTATAGACGCCGACTTAAATGCGGGCTTTATCAGTGCCGAGCAAGCGAGAGATCGCCGTGAAGAAGTAACCCGCGAAGCCGACTTTTATGGTTCAATGGATGGTGCCAGTAAATTTGTAAAAGGCGATGCGATTGCCGGTATTGTGATTTTGGTTATCAATATCGTCGGTGGTTTATTTGTTGGTATGATCCAACACGATTTAAGTTTTAGTCGGGCAATGGAAGTTTATACCTTACTGACTATTGGTGATGGCCTAGTGGCTCAACTTCCTTCATTACTTCTATCAATTGGTACAGCGATTGTTGTTACTCGTCAAAATGAATCGCTCAATATGGGCGACCAATTCAAGAAGCAACTTGGTAACGAAAAATCATTATTTATCGCTTCAGGTATCTTAATTGTGATGGGGTTAGTGCCAGGGATGCCCCACTTTGCATTTTTAAGCTTGGGTGCACTACTGGGTTATCTTGCCTATTACGCGCAGCAAAGCAAACTAAAAGAAGCGGCCGCAAAAGAAGCTGAAGCTGCAAATGGAGGCGCTACAGGCACCGGTGTTGCAAATAAACAAGAGCAAAAAGAGCTAGGCTGGGATGATGTGCAGCAAGTTGATGTTATAGGTCTTGAAGTTGGCTATCGTTTAATTCCTTTGGTTGATCAATCACAAGGTGGTGAGTTACTTAACCGGATAAAAGGGGTACGAAAAAAACTATCTCAAGAGTTGGGGTTTTTAGTACCCCCTGTTCATATTCGCGATAATCTAGAGCTTGACCCGAATGCATACAGAATCACTATGATGGGGGTATCTACTGGTGAAGGTGAGCTCAAACATGGTGATGAGCTGGCGATAAACCCAGGACAAGTGTTTGGCCCCATCAAAGGGATTGAAACAAAAGATCCTGCCTTTGGTTTAGATGCAGTGTGGATCAAGCCCGATCAAAAAGATGAAGCGCAATCGCTAGGGTATACCGTAGTTGATTCTGCAACGGTCGTTGCAACCCATATTAGCCAGTTATTAACCAATAGTGCGGCATTGTTACTGGGCCATGAAGAAGTGCAAAACCTCCTTGATATGCTTGCCAAGAGTCATCCACGTTTAGTTGAAGGGCTAGTGCCAGATACTTTACCACTGACGGTTATTGTAAAAGTATTGCAAAACCTCTTGAATGAAGGCGTTGCTATTCGTGACATGCGCTCAATTGTGCAAACCCTCGTTGAGTATGGCCCACGTAGTCAAGACCCAGATGTACTAACGGCAGCAGTGCGTATTTCACTGCGCAGACTGATAGTTCAAGACGCGGTTGGTATGTCATCAGAAATCCCTGTCATAACCTTGGCGCCTGAGTTGGAACAGATGTTGCATCAGTCACTGCAAAATGCAGGCGACGAAGGGGCCGGAATAGAACCAGGACTTGCAGAGCGACTTCAACAATCTTTAAATGAAGCGCATCAAAACCAAGAAATGGCCGGTGAACCTTCGATATTGCTAACGTCAGGAATGTTACGCACTGTGTTATCTCGTTTTGTTAAGTACACCATTCCAGGATTACGGGTGATGTCTTACCAAGAGGTACCAGATGAAAGACAGATCAAGATTGTCAGCTCAGTAGGCCAATAATCGGATTTTAAAGGGGTTGAACCATGAAAATAAAACGTTTTTTTGCTAAAGATATGCGTACCGCACTAAAAGAAGTGAAAGATGAACTCGGTGTTGATGCGGTCATCATGTCAAATAAAAAATTAGCCAATGGGGTAGAAATTGTTGCCGCCGTTGATTATGAAAAAGCGGCCCCTAAAGCGCCGGCACAGCCACAGGCAACAACAGCACAAACAAATACTCACTTTGTTAAACCTGCGCCGCAACGCACCCAGCCGGAGCCGCAAGCTGCAGTAGCAGATAGCTTACAAGCATTATTAGAGCGCCAATCACCTCGTCCGCGCTCACCTGAGCTTGCCTCAATGTTTAGTCAGTCAGGAATTGACACCGCAACCCAATATCAGCCACAGCAACAAGCACAGCAAACTCGTCATGAGCAACCAACACATAATGATTTTGCTCGTCGTCAGAGTGTAGCTCGTCCAGAGACCCAAGCACATAGCTTAGGGTTTGATGATGAACTTGAAAGTGGCTTTGATGATTTGGATGCCCCAATACCAAGCAAAAACGCAGCCAAAACCGATGAAATCAGCGCGATGCGTGATGAAATGGCTGCAATGCGTCAATTACTTGAGTATCAAGTTTCAGGTTTAATGCAACAAGACTTAGCACGTCGCGATCCAACGCGTGCATGTATGATTGACCGTTTAGTTGGCATGGGGATTGATAGCGAAGTGGCTGAACAAATGGCGTGCTTTATTCCTGATGATGTATCGCGTCAACAAGCATGGCAAGCATTGTTGCAAATGGTTGAAAACCAAATGCATACCACTAATAACGAGATTCTACGCCAAGGCGGCGTTTTTGCACTTGTTGGCCCAACGGGAGTGGGTAAAACAACCACAGTTGCTAAACTTGCCGCTCTGGGGGCACAAAAGTATGGGGCTGATAAAGTCGCACTTATCACCACCGATACTTACCGCATTGGTGCCTATGAGCAATTAGCTACTTATGGCCGTATTATTGGCTGTGGTGTAAAACAAGTTAAAGATGCCAATGAATTAGCTGAAGTTTTATACCATTTACGCAATAAGCGTCTAGTATTAATAGATACCGCTGGCATGAGTCAACGTGATTTACGTTTAACCGAACAATTGAACACGCTAATGCGTAATCAACGAGTTGATATTCGTAACTATCTAGTACTCAGTGCTACAGCTCAAATTAATGTATTGCAAGAAACCGTAAGGCACTTTAAAAAAGTACAATTAAGTGGCTGTATTTTCACTAAATTAGACGAATCGTTAAGTTTAGGCGAGATTATTAGTATAGCGATTCAAAATCGCCTCCCAATAGGGTATCTTACTAATGGTCAGCGTGTGCCTGAAGACATTCGGGTCGCTAATGCAGAGAAATTAGTAAAAAAAGCTGAACAATTGTATTTAAAAAGAACAAAAGCGCAACATTCACGACGTCAAGCAGTAGCGTCAAGCACAGTAGGGATGTATGATTAACACAGTATTAGATCAAGCAAGTGGCCTGCGTAAAATGAGTCAAAACAATAATAAGGGCGTTAAAGTTATCGCTGTCACAGGTGGTAAAGGTGGGGTTGGTAAAACGAACGTCTCACTAAACACTGCGATTGCCTTAGGTCAACTCGGAAACCGAGTATTAGTACTGGATGCCGATTTAGGTTTGGCGAATTGCGATGTAATGCTCGGACTGCGAGTAGAACGTAACCTTTCTCATGTATTATCAGGCGAATGTGAACTCGACGAAATTTTGGTGGAAGGTCCTGCTGGAATAAAAATAGTGCCAGCAACGTCTGGTTCGCAAAGCATGGTCGAACTTTCACCTTCTGAGCATGCTGGTCTGATCCGCGCATTTAGCGAATTAAATACCGAATTTGATATATTGATTGTTGATACTGCTGCTGGTATTTCTGACATGGTGTTAAGCTTTTCTCGCGCAGCCCAAGATGTCATGGTCGTCGTATGCGATGAACCAACTTCTATTACCGATGCTTATGCCTTAATCAAGGTATTAAGCCGTGAGCATGGTGTTTATAAATTTAAAATCGTGGCTAATATGGTTCGCAGCATGCGTGAAGGCCATGAGTTATTTGCAAAACTCTCAAAAGTAACAGACCGCTTTTTGGATGTATCGATGGAGTTGGTTGCCACTGTCCCTTACGATGAGAATATGCGTAAATCAACACGTCGGCAAAAAGTGATTGTTGACTTATTCCCTAACTCCCCTGCAGCAATAGCATTTAAAACATTAGCGACAAAAGCAGTTAAATGGCCTATACCTAATCAACCTTCTGGCCATTTAGAATTTTTCATAGAAAAACTAGTAAACGGCTAACTATGACAGCATCGGTGAATAAAGCGATGGGATATCAATCTACACAAAATCTAAATGTGATTGTTGAACGACATGCCTCACTTGTCAAAAAAGTGGCGTGTCATTTAATCGCTCGTTTACCTGCGAGTGTGCAGCTCGATGATTTGATTCAATCGGGAATGATAGGGCTGATTGAAGCGTCGAAAAATTTTGATGCAAGCAAAGGTGCAAGTTTTGAAACCTTTGCAGGTATTCGTATTCGTGGCGCAATGCTTGATGAAATGCGCCGTGGTGATTGGGCACCTCGTTCTGTACATCGTAATAGTCGTAGAGTAGCTGAGGCAATTAGTGAACTTGAAAGTGAACTTAATCGCGAGCCTAAAGATATTGAAGTTGCTGAAAAACTTGATATTACACTCGATGAGTACCATCATATTCTTAGTGATGTGAACTCCAGCAAAGTACTAGGAATAGAAGATTTAGGGGTTGACGAAGATGTTATTACCCCAGTAGGACATGATTTAGCGCTAGACAAGCCCTTTAATAATGTTAAAAATGAACGCTTTAATAAATCATTGTTAGCAGCTATACAATCCTTACCTGAACGAGATGGGCTAGTATTATCGCTGTACTATAACGATGAAATGAATTTAAAAGAGATTGGACATATACTCGATGTAAGCGAATCGCGTGTGAGTCAGATACATGGTCAGGCGATGATTAAGCTAAAAGCAAAAATCAATGACTGGATAAATTAGTAGTAAGTAAATATAGGTTCAGACCTCACCGGAGGATGTTTTGGATAAAAACATGAAAATTCTTGTTGTTGATGATTTTTCGACGATGAGACGTATTATCAAAAATCTGTTAAGAGATTTAGGTTTTACAAATGTACAAGAAGCTGATGATGGCTCAACAGCATTGCCAATGCTACAAAATCAAGAATTTGATTTTGTAGTAACAGACTGGAATATGCCGGGTATGCAAGGGATTGACTTGTTGCGTGCCATTAGAGCTGATGACAGCCTAAAACATATTCCAGTTTTGATGGTCACAGCAGAAGCTAAAAAAGAACAAATTGTTGCTGCTGCTCAGGCTGGTGTTAACGGTTATATCGTTAAGCCATTTACAGCTGCGACACTTAAGACCAAATTGGAAAAAGTGTTTGAGCGTTTAGGTTAAATAAATAGGAGAGGCTTATGTCAGCACCAGCTGCGCCTCAGATCAGTTTAGAGCAAGCCCGTCAGCTTGTAGTTTACCTTGAAAATGGTGAACAAGATAAAGCTGATCAATTAATTATTGATGCTGCGTCAAAAGAGCAATCAGAATTATTCGCCGAAGTAGGTAAGTTGACACGTCAGCTGCATGACGCGTTGAAAAATTTTGAACTCGACACACGTTTAGCTGATTTGACTACCGAAGCAATTCCTGATGCAAAGCAGCGCCTTAACTATGTTATGGAAATGACAGAGAACGCTGCTAATAAAACCATGGACGCGGTAGAAGCAAGTTTACCTATTGCTCAACAACTCGCTGATGAGATTTCACACATCAAACCAACATGGGATCGCCTCATGAGTCGTGAAATTGAGTTGGGTGAGTTTAAAACTCTCTGTCATAGTTTAGATAAGTTTATGAATAACTCACAAACTAAAACGGATGAACTGCAAGGGCTAATGACCAATGTGTTAATGGCGCAAGACTTCCAAGATTTGACTGGCCAAGTGATCCGCCGAGTGATCGAATTAGTTAGAGAAGTAGAAGACAGCTTGATCCATTTGTTAACGGCATTTGGTAGCCAAGACGATCGAGAAACAAAAATAGTAGCACCAGCCATTGAAAAAATGCCTGCTGAAAATAAAATTGCAGGCCCAGAAGGGCCAATTATTGATAAAGAATCTCGTGATGATGTTGTCTCAGGGCAAGATGATGTAGATGATTTATTATCAAGTTTGGGCTTCTAAGAGGAGATAACGGCATGAGCTTTGAAGTCGATGAAGATATTTTACAGGATTTTCTAGTTGAGGCTGGAGAAATTCTTGAGCTTTTGTCAGAACAGCTGGTGGAGCTTGAAAATAACCCAGATGATACCGAATTACTCAATGCAATTTTCCGTGGCTTTCATACGGTAAAAGGCGGTGCTGGTTTTTTAAGTATGACCGAGCTAGTTGATGCTTGTCATGGCGCTGAAAACGTATTTGATTTATTACGCCAAGGTGTGCGTAAAGTTAATTCTGAGCTAATGGATGTGATCCTACAAGCACTCGATACAATTAACGAAATGTTTGCGACTATTCAAAGTAGAGAAAAGCCTGAGCCTGCAGATCCTGAATTACTTGCCGTTTTACACAAACTTGGTCTGCCTCCGAGTGCAGATGAAATCAGTAGTGCATCACCAATTGACAGTACTCCAGCTCCACAAGTTGATGCTGACGCGATTTTAGATGATGACGACCCATTTGCATTTGATGTTTTATTTGATGGTCAGGTCGAAAACGATACGACTGAAGTGCAAATTGATGAAATTACAGAAGATGAATTTGAAAGTTTACTTGATGAACTACATGGTAAAGGGCAAAGCCCGGCAGCCACAACAAGTTCGGTAAGTAATGATTCATCGAATAGTGATATTACAGATGACGAATTTGATAGCCTGTTAGATGAGTTACACGGTGTTGGTAGCTTTGGTATCGTTAGTAATACGACCAGTAGCCAAGCCGCAGCTTCACCTTCAACACCGGTTGAAGCGCCAAAAACTTCAAGCTCGGATGAGATCAGCGATGATGAATTTGAAGCTCTGCTAGATGAATTGCATGGTAAAGGGAGTGCTCCCCAAGCGACAGAATCAGTACCTGTGTCAGCATCCACACCAACGACTTCATCAAGCGCTAAGCCTGAAGCAAAAGAGCCAGTTCGCACAGAGGTAAGTAAAGAAGTTGAAAAGCCGGCTCCTACAGTAACATCGACAACGGCTCCTGCAACAACAACACCAGCAGCGGCGAAAAAAGCACCACCGGCACAAGCTGATACAACAGTACGTGTTGACACTAAGCGTCTCGATCAAATAATGAATATGGTTGGCGAGTTAGTATTAGTACGTAATCGTCTCGTAAGCCTTGCGACTAACACTGAAAGTGAGGCCATGGGTAAAGCCATTTCCAACCTTGATGTGGTAACTGCAGATTTACAAGGTGCGGTGATGAAAACCCGCATGCAACCGATCAAAAAAGTGTTTGGTCGTTTCCCTCGTGTAGTCCGTGATTTAGCACGTAGCTTGAAAAAAGACATCAACTTGTTATTGGTTGGTGAAGAGACTGATTTAGATAAAAACTTAGTTGAAGCACTGGCGGATCCACTTGTTCACTTAGTGCGTAACTCAGTGGATCATGGTATCGAAATGCCTGATGTGCGTGAAGCGGCGGGTAAATCACGTACAGGTACTGTGACATTGTCAGCATCCCAAGAAGGTGACCATATTTTACTTACCATCCGTGATGACGGTGCGGGTATGGATCCTGAAAAGCTGAAAAAGATTGCTATTAGTAAAGGCGTGCTTGATCACGAACAAGCAGCCCGTTTATCTGATACTGAAGCATATAACTTAATCTTTGCTCCTGGCTTTTCTACTAAAGAGCAGATCTCGGATATTTCTGGCCGTGGTGTGGGTATGGATGTGGTGAAAACCAAAATTACTCAGCTTAATGGCTCTGTGAATATTCAGTCTGAGCTGGGTGTAGGCACAGTTTTAGAAATTAAAGTACCGCTAACGCTGGCAATCTTACCAACATTGATGGTTGTTGTTGGCGAGCAGACATTTGCATTACCGCTGGCTGGTGTAAATGAAATATTTCACCTTGATCTCACTAAAACCAATGTTGTTGATGGTCAATTAACTATCATAGTGCGTAAAAAAGCGTTGCCATTGTTTTACTTAGAACATTGGTTAGTTAAAGGTGCCGATCGTTCTCAGCGCAAAGCACAAGGCCATGTTGTGATTGTACAAATAGGCACACAACAAGTTGGCTTTGTTGTTGATTCATTGATTGGTCAAGAAGAGGTGGTGATCAAGCCGCTTGATGCTTTATTACAAGGTACGCCGGGTATGGCAGGTGCAACAATCACCTCTGATGGTGGTATAGCGCTTATTTTAGATGTGCCTAGCCTGTTAAAGCACTACGCCTAGTCCATTCTTATCTTAACGTGAGAGCTAATTTAGCTCTCACAGATAAAATTTAACAAGAGTATGCCGATGGCAGTTAAAGTTTTAGTTGTTGATGATTCAAGTTTTTTTCGCCGTCGAGTGAGCGAAATACTCGAGCAAGATAAGGATATTGAAGTTATTGGTTTTGCGGTAAATGGCCGAGAAGCTGTGGATAAAGCAAACCAATTACGACCTGATGTAATCACCATGGATGTTGAAATGCCGGTGCTTGATGGGATTAGTGCTGTAAAACAGATCATGGCGGCTAACCCAACACCAATCCTGATGTTTTCTTCACTTACTCGTGATGGTGCAACGGCCACTTTAGATGCGCTTGATGCGGGGGCGTTGGATTTCTTACCGAAAAAGTTTGAAGATATTGCCCGTAATAATGAAGACGCAATTAAGCTATTACAAAATAAAGTAAAAGAAATCGGCCGCCGTCGATTATCACGTTTTAGTCGGCCAGTATCATCAACGCCAGCAGTGCCACCTTCAGGTGCTACGACTTCCCTGCGCTCTACAATTACTCAGCCGGATAGAAGTTTCAACCGAAATACAGCACCAAGTGCTGGTGCTACCGCCTCTATTCGCGCTTCAGGGAAGAAATATCAAGTTGTCGCTATTGGTACCTCTACTGGTGGTCCTGTTGCACTGCAAACCATTTTGACCCAATTACCTGCTAACTTTCCACATCCTATTTTATTGATCCAGCATATGCCTGCAGCCTTTACCCCTGCATTTGCTGCTCGTTTAAATAGCTTGTGTAAAATACACGTAAAAGAAGCTCAGCAGGGGGATAGATTAATGCCAGGTACGGCTTATTTGGCACCAGGCGGTCAACAAATGTTGATTGAAGGGCGAGGGGGGGAACCGGACGCTAAGAGTATTTGAAGATGATAGTGCGCGGATCACATATAAACCCAGTGTTGACGTTACCTTTGCCAGTACAGCGAAAGCGTTTCAAGGTGATGTACTGGCTGTTGTTCTGACAGGAATGGGAGCCGATGGCCGTGATGGAGCGAGGATGCTGAAACAAGCGGGTGCCACTATCTGGGCACAAGATGAAAAAACCAGTGTGGTTTATGGTATGCCGCAAGCGGTTACAAGTGCGGGGCTATCATCAGCAAGTATTGCACTGAGCGATGTTGCTACTCGATTAGTTCGTGAGATTGGTTGTGGATAAGCTGTCATTTTTAGGCCTATTAGTGGCCCTTTGTGCTATTGGCTTTGGCTACTCATTGGAAGGCGGGGTTGTTAGTGCGTTGTTTAATGGTCCAGCGCTCATCATTGTGCTCGGTGGGACACTCGGGGCTGTGATGTTACAAACACCAGCCAGTACCTTTAGTAAAGTACTCAAGATCAGCCATTGGGTGTTCTTTCCACCACGTCATGATATCGATGGGGCTATTGAGCAAGTGAAAGGTTGGTCTCATAAAGCGCGTCAAGAAGGTTATTTGGCTTTAGAAGAGATTGCATTAACGCACCCTGATCCATATGTTGCCAAAGGACTCAGTTTGTTGATTGATGGTAATAGTGAACAAAAACTTAGAGACACGCTAGAAATTGATTTATTACTGGAGCGTGAACGTCTACTTGAGGCCAGCCGTGTCTATGAAGCGCTAGGCGGTTATAGCCCAACTATTGGTATTTTAGGGGCCGTACTTGGGCTTATTCAGGCAATGTCGTTTATCACAGATCCTGAAAAATTAGGCGCGGGCGTGGCAACGGCATTTATAGCAACTATTTATGGTGTTGGCTTGGCAAATTTATTATTTTTGCCTATGGCTAACAAACTACAGCAACAGATTGAACAGAAAATGCTGTACCACGAGCTGCTCGCAGAGGGGATTATCGCTATGAGTCAAGGCGATAGTCCAGCTAATATTGAGCTTAAACTTGAAGCGTATCGTGTTGAGCGACCGACTCAGTTGCAACCATAATGATACGCCGCCGCCTTCGCCATTCGTCAAATAAAAACCAACATACTGAGCGTTGGCTGGTTTCCTATGCTGATTACATGACCATAATGTTTGCATTTTTTGTGGTGATGTATGCCATTGCTATCAATAAAGAAGAAAGCTTCCAAATTCTATCTGACTCGCTAGAGCAAGTGTTTGATAAATCAGCTCGCCAGCATTCCCAAGAAGGCCAAGGCGTAACTGGAACAGGCTTATTAACTGATAGGGTTAGCCCCGAAAAAGAGCTACTGTATGGGGAAAGTATCCAAAAGCAAGAAGTAGGTCCAGAGTTGCTCGATGGTCAAAGCGATACGAGTAATATAAAGCAAAAGCATTTAGGTAAACCATTGGATAGTTTACTGACTAAACTGCAATCAGCGTTAATTGATGAAATACGTGATGGCGAAGCCAGTTTAGAATTACACCAAGATTGGTTGATTATTGAATTGAGCTCAGGAATGTTGTTTTCAAGTGGTAGTGCTGTGGCACACTTACGTGCAAAACAAGTGATCAAACTCGTGAAAGATATTATAGCCCCAGTTGATAATTATATACGGGTGCGTGGTTATACTGATAACGAAACGATTCGAAATGAAATGTTTCGGTCTAATTGGGAGCTGTCAGTCGCTCGAGCAACGTCTATGCTAGTAGAGCTTGAGAGCTTAGGAATTAATCCGGCTCGAATGGCTATTGAAGGCTATGGACAATATTCACCTTTTGCTGACAATGATACCGAGCAAGGCCGAGCGGAAAATCGTAAGGTGGTGGTGGCCTTATCTAAGTACGGTTTGCCACCGGAGCCTAAAGCCACTGAGGAGCAGAAGAGGCAACAATTAGCGCCAGAGCCACAACCAATTGAGTTGCCAAGTGACGATAACAGCATTAAAGTGATCCAACTCCCACATGGCGGTATTCGAATTACAACGCGCAATGAAAAACAATAAGGTGTGATGTGAAAATTTGGACAGTAGCGAATCAAAAAGGCGGAGTAGGTAAAACCACGACGGCTGTTAGTTTAGCTGGCATATTAGCGCTGCAAGGAAAGCGAGTATTACTGATAGATACTGATCCACATGCATCGTTAACGTATTACTTTGGCATTGATTCTGAAGATTTAGAAGTCAGTGTCTATGATATCTTTGCCCGGGGTAACACCATGGCCAGTGAAGAGATTTTACAAGCACTGTGCCCATCAAATATTGATAATTTAGATATTTTGCCTGCTACTATGGCAATTGCCACCTTAGATCGTAGTATGGGAAATAAAACAGGGATGGGGCTGATTTTAAAAAAAGCATTAACTAAAATCAGTGAGCATTACGATTATGCGATATTAGATTGTCCGCCTGTGTTGGGCGTTTTAATGGTAAACGCTTTGGCGGCCAGTGAACGGATCTTAGTGCCGGTGCAAACGGAGTTTTTGGCACTAAAAGGGCTTGATAGAATGATGCGGACCATGGAGTTAATGCAAAGCTCGCAATCAAAGCAGTATCAATATACCATTATCCCTACAATGTATGATAAACGCACCAATGCATCTCTTGAGGCATATAAAACGTTACAGCAGAGCTACCAAGACAAGGTGTGGCCAGGGGTCATACCGGTCGATACAAAGTTTCGTGATGCAAGTTTAGCTCAGCAAGTGCCAGTTCAATATTGCCCACGCTCCAGAGGTGTTTATGCTTATCGCGCATTACTCGACTATTTAATTGAACAAGGTTAATGAATGAGTAAGCAGTTATTTGCTAATGAAAAAGTAATGACCCAGTACTTGGGGGCTTTATTGTGCGAAGAAGAATCTACGGACTTAGAGCCGGTTGCAAAATTACTCGAACAAGTATCACCAACAAATAGTAGCACTGACATGCCAGCGAAGGCATCGCAGCAAACGATTGTGCAACCCAGCGCATTGAACGAACCTGCAACAGATGTTCAACAAGAAATAACCGAACAAACTCCTCCCTCCCTTGAGAAACCACAGATCCAAGCTAATATCAATGATATAGCTAAAGAGCGTTCATCACTTGATGGCGTTGCGGCGAAAACGCCAGTTCAACGTCAAGAAGATTACTTTGATGGTGAATTCCAAGCGTTATTTTTTGAAGTTGCGGGATTGACCCTTGCCGTCCCCTTGAAGGCACTTGGTGGCATTCATCAGTTAGGGGAAGTGAATCAATTGTTCGGTAAACCTAAATGGTTTAAAGGGGTTATGCTAAATCGTGAAGAAAACCTTAATGTTGTTGATACCGCTCGTTGGGTTATGCCAGAAAAGTATACCCAAGAGTTAGAAGACAAATTAAACTACCAATACTTAATTACTTTAGGTGATAGCCAGTGGGGATTATTGGCGGAAAAGCTAGTTAATAACATCACACTGCGTAGTGAAGATGTGAAATGGCGAGCTAAAAGTGGCAAGCGGCCTTGGCTTGCAGGTGTAATTAAAGAAAAAATGTGTGCCTTAATTGATGTACAAAGTTTAAATCAATTATTAGAGCAAGGTTTAGATAGCCGCGAGCAGTAACGATTATCGGAGTACTAACATGAGTGAACAAAGATTATTATCAAGCAGTAAAAATACCGATGGCAATGATAAAGTGTTGCAGTGGGTCACTTTTAAATTGGAATCAGAAACCTATGGCGTGAATGTAATGCAGGTACAAGAGATTTTGCGTTACACTGAAATTGCGCCAGTACCTGGCGCGCCAAGCTATGTACTGGGGATCATAAACTTACGTGGCAACGTTGTTACTGTAATTGATACCCGCGCACGGTTCGGTTTAATGTCAGCAGAAACGACTGATAATTCACGTGTTTTGATCATTGAAGCTGAAGAGCAGGTCATTGGTATTCTTGCTGATAGTGTGGCAGAAGTTGTTTATTTACGTAGTTCAGAAATTGACAGCGCACCGAATATTGGCACAGAAGAAAGTGCTAAGTTTATTCAAGGTGTGAGTAACCGTGATGGCGAATTATTGATTTTAGTTGATTTAAACAAATTGCTAAATGATGAAGAGTGGGACGAGCTGAGCGGCTTATAGCGCTTACGGAAAAACTATGTTGTTATACTCGTTGCTAGGCGCCTCATTATTACTTGTTTTAGTATGTTTGGGGCTAATTTTTATTAATAACAATAAACAGGTTGCGGCGTTAAAAAGTAGAACACTGCAACTACAAGAAGCACAACAACAGCTAAGTATTTTACGCAGTGAAGTTGCTGAAATGCGCACCGGTATGCTCAGTATTGGCAAACGGTTAGTTGCTGTAGAAGAGCGTAATCAGGAATTAGCGCAATTACAAGACGCGCAAAAATATGATGATCCTGATGCTAAAATTTACTCGCGAGCAGTAAAAATGGTTGAATTAGGGGCAGATATCGAAGAAATCATTCGTGAATGCGAGCTGCCACGTGCCGAAGCTGAATTACTAATGTCGTTACACCATCAAAAAGGCGCGAGATAGCGCTTTTTTGTTACCGCTGACTTAAAGCTATTTACGCCTTAATATTTAACTTGCCCTGAAAGTCTTGCCAGCCCGGTGGAAATTTCCCTCGTAGCACATACGAAAAAGCAATTAACTCGGCAATTACATAGTACAGCTCTTTGGGGATCTCCTCACCAAGCTCTAAATGCGATAATGTTTTTGCTAAGGCCTCATCCTTATGGATCAAAATGCCTTTTTCTTCAGCCGCCCTGATAATTTCTTCCGCAAGTTCACCAAAGCCTTTACTGGTAACCGTTGGTGCGCGGCCTGCTTCGTAGAGTAAGCCAATTGCAGATTTATGCTGAGAATTGTCACTCATAGTCTAAACCTTAATATTAATGATGGCATGGGATTGGTAAAAAGCTTGGTGTTGTGGTGCGCCTTGACTAAGTGTCATTTCGCCTACTTGCAAGCCGTGAGCGGTTAGTTTATGACGCAGGCTCTCAAGGTGAGGGTGGGCCAAAGCGGTGACATCTTGACTTGACGCGAGTAATTGGCAGTCGAGTGCTTTATCCATTAACTCTGCGGTGATCTGCAACTGACCAAGCTCAGCATAGTCAAAATTAAGCCGCACAAACCAAACATTTTTTCCTTCGAGTTTTTCTTTACTGGGTTTTTTATATTGCCCTAACGATATTTCAGTTTGTGCCGCTTCAGGCGGCAAGCGCATAGGTAGTAAGAATTGTACCAGCGGGTTTGTATCTGGTTGCTGATTGATTGGCGTACTATTTACTTGGCTGATTGCCGTTTTTATTTGGCTCAGCTCTGCGGCTAATGCTTGCGACTGTGGTTGTAATAATTGCTCTTGCAGTTTTTGCGAATTAGTTGCTTTAAAATTTGGTACTAATACCTGAAGTAGCGCATCTAAAGAACTTTGACTATTAAAGTGTAAGGCACTGATATGTGCCAAACTCGGCGCAGCTAAAATACCCACTGTTAACTGTTCAAGCGCTTGGCTAAAACTATTTTGCAGCGCACTAGCGCTTAAGCTTTCAGGGCGCAACACGCTGAGTATTTCTCGTTGAATAGTAAGCGGTTGCAACGATTGACTATCAATCATGCGGCTAAAAGCCTGATTAACAAGCCGGTTTAAATCAATATTTTCGCTGACTTTACTCGTCGCAAACTTATCAATTTGTGCAGCAATATGCTGTTTATCGTTATGTGTAGCTACTTTAAAGTTTGGCAGTGGTTTTTCTATGGGCATCCTTAAAAGTGGGGCTAGCAATTTTGCCTCAAGAGGCAAGCTGATTTGGCTCGCTGGTAGAAAATCGGTTATAGGAGCTTTAACCGCCCCCATAGTTAGGGGAGGCGCCGTTATGCTAAGAGGAAGGACACCTGTCACTTTTTGCGTTTTGCTCTCTAAATCCGTTATTTTTGGCGCAGGGATGTGCTGGTGCTCTGCAAGCGGTATGCGAGTTTTAGGTGCTGTTTGACTGGCGCTCTGCTCAGCGCTAGGTTTACTTGTTTTATAAAACTCAGACTGTGGTGACTGCAATAAGGCTGCTGCTTGTTTACTTATCGTTTGGGTTGTTTGCTCTTTGGTCATTGGCGAAGTAACGAAAGGCATAGTTTTATCTATATTAGTCTGTATAGAGCTGGTTGGTTGAGTGTATTTGCTATTGGCTGAGGGTTTCGCCATGGGGGGTTGCGTTGTAATTGTTTGCTTTTCTGTATTTGGTTGTGTTGCTGCTTGGGCTACTTTTTTGTCAATCTGGCTTGGTTGCATAGGTGAAAAAGCAAGTGTGTCTTTAATAGGTGAATTTATCTGTACTTTGCCATCAGTTAGACTTAAAGCGGGCTGGACAGGAGTTGTAATACTCGCTAACCCTGCCTTTAGTTGCTGAAATAGCTGTACTAAAGGCGGTGACTGATGAAAATGTTTCGGCAGTGCCGTGCCTTGACTGATATCGGCTACGAGTGGTTGAACCTGGCGAGCTGCCATGGCAGAAAGGTTTATTTGGGTAAGTGATTTAGGTAATAAACTAGGCGCCATTTTGGTAGTTAAAGGCTGTTCAAGTGGCGGCTGAGGTGTTGCTGTTGCATTTTGTTTGTGGGTTGTACTTAGATGGTTAAATGGTTTGCTTTCAAAATAGCGAACCGCATCTGTAACCCGGGTTTTTAAATCGGCAAAACTATGCTTTAACCAAGAGCTGATCGGACTATTATTTGCCAGCGATGGGCTGATAATTGTTGCGTGTGTCTGTGTGCTTAAAGGCGCCAACTGTTGGCTTTTTTGCAGCAAAGAATTAAACGTCGTCGCTAATGAGTTTTTTAATTGCAAGGTTATTTTTGGCTGTTGGGTTTTTATAATTAATTGTTCATTAAGTGCTGTAAGTTGAACTTTTTGTGCCATTACATCAGGTTGGTTTTGCCCAAGGGGAAGATTACTTTGCAGTGCCTTCGTTGCGAGCTTAATATTGCCATTATAGTTATTAAAACTAAGTGCTGCGGTGTTCTTATTTAATGTGAGTTGCCCGTGTGGGACTAATTTACTCAACCAAGCTACAAGTTTTGCTTGGCTTATAGGTTGTTGATGCAGTGTATCTGCAAAACGATTAACCACACTTAAAGTAAAATTGCTCTGATTTGCGGTAATAATGGCTTTTAGCCCTTGTTCATTGTGAAGTAGTTGCGCGACTTCTTTATTAATAGGTACACTGGCTTGTAATTGAGTTAATACTAGTTTTGCAACGGGCTGTAGCGTGATCTGTAATGGCAAAGGTTTATTATCAACCTGCTCACCAGTGTTTATAAAGTTTAAAAGACTTTGTAATTGGTTAGTCTGACGCAGGCTAATTTCAACTTGTTTTGGGGTAATGGAGAGTTGTTTTCCATCTTGGCTGAGCTGAATATCGGCACTGGCAATTTTAGGAAGGTTGCTTTGCGATTCAGTGGTGGCTAAGCGGAGGGTTTGCCAATGCTTGTCCAGGTACACCTCCATTTGTACTGAGCCTTTAGTAAACACAATATTTTTAGCACTGAGCGTTTGATCGCTCAGGTCGGGTATTTGCTGTGCTGTAGCATTGTGTGACGAATGGCTGACAGAAAGCGAATTTGCTAATGTTATCTGTGTAGGTTTATTCATTATTTTAAATCAAGTTTTTCACTAATCGGTGCAAAGCATTATTCGTATTACCCTATCATTATGCTAGACTAACGCCTAATTTTGGGTATAGAGAATCATCATCTTGTTACACATTAAGTCCGTCACCTGCATCAAGCAAGACCGTTGTTTATTTGCGGATCTTAATTTCCGTTTGAAATCAGGTCAAATTATGCAATTGGCAGGCCCAAATGGGGCTGGTAAAACATCATTATTGCGTATAATCGCGGGTTTCTCTACGCCCGATGAAGGACAAGTGATTTGGCAAGGTGAATCTATTGCAAAAAATTATGATGAGTTTGCCCGTGAGTTATTGTTTATAGGTCATAAAACTGGCGTGAATGGTCAGCTGAGTGCGATTGAAAATGTACGGTTTTGGTTACAAATACAAGGTTATAACACAAAGCAAGATCTCTACTCGCTATTGGCTAAAATAGGCTTAGTAGGGCTTGAAGATGTACCGGTTCGTACTTTATCTGCGGGGCAACAACGCCGTGTTGCGCTGATCAGGTTATGGCTTAATAATGCCAAGTTATGGGTGCTTGATGAACCTTTTACAGCGTTAGATAAAGCAGGTATTGCATTTTTACAGCAGCGTTTTTTATCCCATTTAGCGCAAGGTGGAGCAATTTTATTAACCACCCATCAAGACTTAACAACACACTTTAATGAGTTACAAACAGTAACTTTGGAGTACCGACACTGATGTTACGTCAGCATTCATATTGGCAGCTGTTTAGTGCTGTATGCAAAAAAGATTTACAGTTGGCATTTCGTCAGCGCGCTGAAATAGTAAACCCTCTCCTTTTTTTCTTAATTGTGATTACCTTATTTCCGTTAGCAATTGGCCCTGAGCCCGGTCTACTCGCGCGTATGGCACCTGGGATTATTTGGGTCGCTGCTTTGCTATCTACTATGCTGGGCCTGGATAAGTTATTTCGTGAAGATTTTAATGATGGCAGTTTAGAGCAGCTGATCGCCTCATCATACCCGTTATCCTTGACTGTGCTTGGCAAAGTTGTCGCTCACTGGATCATCACGGGTGTGCCTTTGGTGCTAATGACGCCGTTATTTGCTTTGTTATTAAATTTAGATAATCAAGCATTGCTAGCAACGGTGCTTACCTTGTTGTTAGGTACGCCATTACTGAGTTTTATCGGCGCCATAGGCGCAGGGCTTACCGTGGGGTTACAAAAAGGCGGAATTTTGATGAGTCTGCTTGTGTTACCTTTGTATATCCCAGTATTAATTTTTGCAACGTCGGCTATTGATACCAGTACTATGTCACTGGATTATAGCGGGCAGCTTGCCATCCTTGGTGCGATGCTCGTTATTGCCGTAATTAGCGCACCAATCGCCATATCGTCAGCATTGAAAGTGAGTGTAAGTTAATATGTGGAAGTGGTTACATCCCTACGCTAAAGCAGAGCGTGCATATCAATTATGTAATACGTTACTGCCTTATTTTGCCGTGATAACGGTAGTCTGCATGCTTGTTGGTTGGGTCTGGGGGTTAGCCTATGCGCCTGCCGACTATCAGCAAAAAGACAGTTATCGCATTATCTTTATTCATGTTCCTTCAGCTATTTTATCGATGGGGGCTTATTCATCAATGGCCATTGCCGCAGTGATCGCCTTGGTATGGCAACTTCGTAATGCCGAGTTAGCAGTAATAGCCATTGCACCTGTCGGTGCATGTGTGACAGCAATAGCACTTATAACTGGAGCTGCATGGGGTAAACCTATGTGGGGCGCATGGTGGGTTTGGGATGCTCGGCTTACTTCAGAGCTTATTCTATTGTTTTTATACTTAGGTGTGTTGTCTCTTTATCATGCCTTTGAAGATAAAAAAGCAGCGGGTCGAGCTGCATCTATTTTGGCGATTGTTGGGGTTATAAACCTGCCAATTATCCATTTTTCGGTTGAGTGGTGGAACACCCTGCATCAAGGTGCCACGATTACTAAGTTTGACACGAAAGCCATTGATTCCAGTATGTTTTGGCCATTAATGGTAAATATAGTCGCCTTTGCTGGCTTTGTTGGCACGGTGACATTGATGCGTCTTAAAAATGAAATTTTACAACGTGAGAAGCACCGCCCTTGGGTGCGTCAGTTGTTAAATAGGGGCTAATTATGCAGTTTGATTCTTTTTCTGATTTTATTGCCATGGGCGGTTACGGCTTTTATGTATGGCTTTCTTTTGGTACATGTGCATTGATTTTATTGGGTATTTTATTAAGTTCTTTAAACGATACTAGGCGAATTATGGCTTCTGTGCAGCAACAAGCTGAACGTGAAGCACGTATTCAGCAGGCTAAACAGGAGCAACAGGTATGAACCCAAGACGCAAAAAACGTTTGTTAGCTGTAACAGCGATTGTATTTGGTGTTGGCGCTGTGATTGGTTTGGTGCTGTACGCGTTACAAGAGAATATCAATTTATTTTATACCCCGAGTGAATTAGTCGAGGGTAAAGGCCCAAATAAAGAAAAACCCCATATTGGTCAAAAATTACGTATTGGTGGCATGGTAGTACCGGGCTCTGTGATAAGAGATGAAACCAGTTTACAAGTGAGCTTTAAGTTAATTGATACAGGCCCTTTGGTGACCATTAAATACCAAGGTATTTTGCCTGACTTATTTCGTGAGGGACAAGGGATTGTAGCTCAAGGTGTGTTGGTTGAACCTAATGTAATTGAAGCGTTTGAGGTTTTGGCAAAGCATGATGAAGAATACATGCCAGCCGAAGTTGCTGAAGCGGTGAAAGGGATCAAACATGAAAAACCTAAATACAACTTAGAAAGTGGCAATTAAGATGATCCCAGAAATCGGTTATTTTTCCCTTACACTGGCCATGGTGCTTAGTGTTTTATTATGTATTTTTCCGTTATGGGGTGCCCATACTGGTAATTTACGGTTAATGCGGGCTGCGCCTTCATTAGCTGTTGGGCAATTTGTATTTGTATTAATTTCGTTTGCGGCGCTAATTTATGCAAGTTTAACGGATGACTTTACTGTTGCGTATGTCGCATATCATTCAAGCAGTACCCTGCCTTGGTACTATAAAATCACCTCAACGTGGGGCGGCCATGAAGGCGCTATTTTGTTGTGGTTAGTGATGCAAGCAGGTTGGACTGCGGTGGTTGCACTGCGCTCTACTTCATTGCCTTGGATTTTGCGTGCTCGTGTTCTCGGCGTACTGGGTTTTTTAGGGGTTGGCTTTATGCTTTATACCCTCTGGATGTCGAACCCATTTGAGCTATTGTTGCCTTATTACCCTGTGGAAGGGCGCGATCTTAATCCGTTATTGCAAGATCCAGGTATGATCATTCACCCGCCATTGTTATATATGGGCTATGTTGGGTTATCTGTTTCATTTTCATTCGCTATTGCCGCGCTATTAACCGGTAAGCTTGATAATACTTGGGCAAAGTGGTCACGTCCGTGGACTATGACCGCATGGGGCTTTTTAACGTTAGGTATTACAATTGGTAGCTGGTGGGCTTATGCCGAGCTTGGCTGGGGCGGTTGGTGGTTCTGGGATCCAGTTGAAAACGCATCACTTATGCCGTGGTTAGTCGCGACCGCGTTGTTACATTCACTGTCAGTGACTGAAAAACGAGGTGTGTTTAAATCTTGGACCGTACTACTTGCCATTGCTGCATTTTCACTGAGCTTATTGGGCACTTTTATTGTTCGTTCAGGCATTATTGTATCTGTACATGCTTTTGCCACCGATCCTGACCGCGGCTTGTTTATTTTGGCCTTTTTAGCAATTGTTGTGGGTGGTGCACTTACTTTATATGCCTTTAGAGTTGCGCAAGTACGCAGTGAAGGACGTTACAAATTAGTGTCACGAGAAGTATCACTGTGGCTAAATAATATCTTCTTAGTGGTAGCAACCTTTATTGTGCTACTAGGGACTTTACTGCCTATGGTGCATAAAGAACTTGGGCTTGGTAGTATTTCTATTGGTGAACCATTCTTTAATAAAATGTTTGCGATTTTACTCGTTCCTTTCGCCATTTTAATGGGCATAGGGCCCTTGTTACGTTGGAAGCAAAATAAGTGGGCTTTTTTACAAAATAAATTACTTATTGCAGCGCTTATGAGCATTGTAATTACCGCTGCTTGGTTGTTTTCAAGTTATGCCGTTGTAGCCCCGCTTACATTATTAGCAACCACACTTGCGGCCTGGATTGTTATTACTACAGGCGTTGATCTATATACAAAAGCAAGTGTACAAACTAGTTTCAGTCAAGGCTTGAGACGCTTAGGGTTGAGTTATTGGGCCATGGTATTAGGGCATGTAGGTATCGCTTTTGTTATTGCAGGCGTTACCTTAACTTCTGCGTACTCTGTTGAGCGCGATGTCTCAATGAAGCCGGGTGAAATAGTGCAATTAAACCAGTATCAATATCGCTTTGAAGGCGTTAATACAATTCGCGGGGCAAACTACAGTGGCCATGCCGGAGAAGTTAGCGTGCTAAAAAATGATAAGTTAGTCACTATATTGCATGCTGAAAAGCGTCGTTATGATATTGGTATGCAGTTTATGACTGAGGCTGCGATAGATGCCGGCTTTACCCGTGACTTATACCTTGCGCTGGGTGAACAGCTAAGTAACGGCGGATGGTCATTACGTATCTATCATAAACCGTTCGTGCGCTGGATGTGGATTGGTGGTGTGTTAATTTCATTGGCAGGTTTTATGATTTTAGGTGATAGACGCTACCGCACGAGTAAAAAGAAGTCTGATAAATCAAAGGAGCAGTTAATATGAATCGTAAATTATTAGCGCTGCTACCTTTGTTGGCATTTGTTTTAGTTTGTGTGTTTTTATTTCAGGGGTTGTTTTCTAACCCACGCGAAATTCAAACGGGGCGTTTAGGTCAGCCAATGCCCGCTTTTGATTTACCTGATCTAATGCAGGATTCAAAGCGTTGGCAAGATAGCCAATTAAAAGGTGAAGTGTATTTGCTTAACGTATGGGGTACTTGGTGCCCGACCTGTTTAGCTGAATTGGATTATTTAACTCAACTACGTGAGCAGGGCGTTAAAATTATCGGGCTTTACTATGTACAGAGCTATGATGCTGACTTTGATGGTGAATTTGATATATCAGCACTACGCGAAGAAGTAACATCGATGTTAAGTCGTGCCGGTGATCCGTATCAATTTAACATGCTTGATTTACACCGTACGCTTGCACTTGATTTAGGTGTCTCTGGTGCACCGGAGACTTTTTTAGTGGATAGTAAAGGCACTATTTTATTACATCATACTGGCGATATTAACCCGCGAGTTTGGCGCGCTAAATTTGCGCCTCTGATGCAGGAGTTACAGCCATGAAATATATTTTAGTTGTTTCAATGTTACTTATCAGCGGCATGGTTATGGCTGAGCAAGATCGTTACCAGTTCGATAATAACGAACAAGCACAACGTTTTGCAGAGTTGACCAAAGAATTACGTTGCCCTAAGTGTCAAAATCAAAATATTGCCGACTCAGACGCCGTGGTTGCCAAAGATCTTCGCGAAAAAGTGTTAGCTTTAGTGAAAGAAGGTAAATCCAAAGACGATGTAATTGAATATATGATTGACCGCTATGGTTATTTTGTTCATTACGATCCTCCTGTAACACCAGCGACTCTAGTGTTATGGGTATTACCTGTTTTGATTGTGGTATTTGGTTTTAGCTCCATTATTTTTCGTCAGCGAAAGGCCGCAGTTAAACAAACTTGGAGTGAACAAGATGAGGCATTATTAGCCAAGCTTATCGCTCAAAATGAACGTCAGGAGCAGATTTAAATGATACTAATGTGGGTTGCTTTTGCATTATTAACCTTATTAGCTGTGGCGTTTGTCGCTCTGCCTTTTTTAAGTAAAGAGCGGGTACAAAGCCTTACTTATAATGCTAACTCTGAGCTTATTGCTATTTATCATCAGCGTCTTGGTGAGTTAGCTGGTGAGTTAGCAAACCAACGTATTGATCAAGTTAATCATGATGAATCAGTGGTTGAAGTTAAACGCCGTTTACTTAATGAGTTATCGCCTGAAAAATCATTGATGAGTAAAGGTAATAACCGTATTTTTGCATTCACAGGAAGTGCGTTTCTAGTGGTCTTTACGGCTATTTTCTATACCGCAACGGGATCGCAGCAGCAATTACAAAATTGGCACACTGCCATGGATAATTTACCTGCTTATGGTGAGCGAGCCGTAATGCAGCAAGGTGAGCCACTAACACAAAATGAATTACAGGCATTTGCTTTAGGGTTGAGAACTAAGCTCGCGCAAAACGGTGATGATCAAGTTGCGTGGATGCTGTTAGGTCGGGTTGCTATGTCATTAAACGAATTAGACATGGCCCAGCAGTCATTTGATAAAGTGTTGCGTATGGATCCGGATAATATGTCTGTGCTAATCAGTTATAGCCAAGTGCTTTTACTGGACGGTAGTGAAGCGAATATGACGCGTGCAGCAGGAATGCTCTCAAAAGTGTTAAAAGCTGATCCAACTAATCTAGATGCAATTTCCTTATTAGCGTTAATTGCTTATGAGCGTCATGATTGGCTTCAGGCAAAAGCGGCTTTTGAAGTACTGTTAAATAGCATGGATGAGCAAGACTCGCGTTATAGCATGATTGCTCAGCGCGTTACTGAAATTGAACAAAAGATAGCAGCTGAAAATAGTGAACAAAACGCTCAACTTACACCGGTAGCACAACCTCACGCGCAAGGGGAGAAAGATAATGCAAATGCTGCAACGAGCGCTATTAACATCACGATTGAACTTGATCCGCAATTAGTTGATAAGCAACCGGAGCAAGGGACCTTGTTCGTATTTGCTAAAGCGGCGAGTGGCCCAGCTATGCCTTTGGCGGTCGTAAAGTTAACAGATTACCGTTTTCCAATTACAGTACAGTTAAGTGATAGCAATGCCATGGTAGCGGGTTTAACCCTCTCAAGTGTTGAGGAAATAACCTTAACAGCTCGTATTTCGAAAGATGCTTCGGTGATGCCTTCAACGGGTGAGTTAGAAGGGCGTTCAGCTGTATTAAAGCGCAGCCAGACCAAGGCCTATGATTTACTTATCAATGAATTAATACCTTAAAAGGATCAAAGATGTTAAGACAGAGTTTAGTTTTATTGGGGTTCCTTGTGCTTGGTGGATGCGCACAAGTCCCTGATGAAAAAATAGATGAACGGGATCCGTTACAATCATTTAACCGTCCAATGTATGACTTTAATATGGATGTGCTAGATGCATATGTGTTGCGTCCTGTCGCTGTTGGTTATGTCGCTGTAACACCGACACCGGTGCGCCGTAGTGTTGTTAATTTTACAGATAATATTAGTGCGCCAACGGATGTTATTAATGCCACCTTGCAAGGTAAGCCCGCGAATGCAGGAATTAGTGTTGCGCGATTCTTAGTTAATTCAACCGTGGGTATTTTTGGCTTGTTTGATGTCGCTACCTCACTGGGTTTAACAATTGTTGACGAAGACTTTGGACAAACACTAGGTGTATGGGGAATTGGTGATGGTGCTTACCTTATGCTGCCTGGCATGGGCCCTTCAACAGCACGTAACTTAACCGGTGATGTGGTTGATAACTTTGTGCTACCCGAGATTGCCTTAACAACCCCGCAAACCATACTTGTATTTGCACTAAAAGCTGTTGAAGCACGTGCATCTTTAATTCCGCAAGAAAGTTTACTAAATGAGTCACTCGATCCGTATATTTTTATGAAGGATATTTACTTCCAGCGTCAGCTATACGAATTACATGACGGGAACCCACCGATCGAAGAAGAGCCTAAAGATTTCGATGAAGACTTTTTAGAAAGCCTTTAATCTGAAAGTGATAACTAAAAATGCCAGCTTCAAGCTGGCATTTTATATTCTGTTTTGGGGTAGCTACCATTATGGGCTAACTATTACCCAGTATTTTCATTTGTTCATTCGCCCAGCTAACAGCATCGTGGTA
This sequence comes from Pseudoalteromonas sp. KAN5, assembly GCF_022846535.1. Taxonomy (NCBI): domain Bacteria; kingdom Pseudomonadati; phylum Pseudomonadota; class Gammaproteobacteria; order Alteromonadales; family Pseudoalteromonadaceae; genus Pseudoalteromonas; species Pseudoalteromonas sp. KAN5. The sequence goes on along the minus strand of NZ_AP025589.1, from coordinate 2,077,287 downwards.
AGCATCAGGTACTTTTTCAGCGGCTAAGCCTAACTCAGCTTGAATTGCATTTGCACCTTGCCAATTAGCTTGCTCATACTGTTTCACTAACCGTAAATACTGGGCCAATAAGCCTTCATCATTTAATAATGCTAACTTGATGTCATTTGATAATGGCAGCTTTTTCATTACGCTTGCCATGTCCTCATCTAAGATTGCATCCATTAATGACATCATCCCGGTGAGAAAAGCCATTCCTGTGTCTTTTAGTTTATTATGGTTTATTGCTAATAGCTCAGTAAAACGTGCCCTCGTTAGGGAAAGCCGTATTAATTCTGCTGGTTTATCACCCGCGACTTGGGCGGCAAATAATAATGATAAGAACTTTTTGATCTCTTGTGCACCTAATACGATAAGTGCCTGTTTTATAGTGCTGATCTCCGCTCTGCGTGTAAATGCTGCAGAATTACTATAACGTAATAATTTATAAGACAGATTGACATCTCGCTCAAATACTTCGGTAACTTTCTTTAAATTTATCTCAACAACAGACGTCTCATAAAGTAGCTCTGCTAACGCGATTTCAGATGGCGGTAGGGTTTTACTTTGCACCATTTCTGGTTTGGAAAAGAAAAAACCTTGAAAGTAAGTAAAGCCAAGGTCTAACGCTAATTGGTACTTTTCATAAGTTTCTACTTTTTCAGCTAATAACTTTATATGCGGGTAGGGTTTAATTTCTTCGATGATGGTATTAATGGTAGCCAATTCGCAACTTAGAAAATCTATTTTAATAATATCTATATAAGGGTAAAAATGACGCCACACAGGTTGATGAATATAGTCATCCAATGCCAATGTGTAGCCTTTTTCTTTTAATTCTTTAACTATTGCGAGCAAACGCTTACCGGGTTGAATTGTTTCAAGTATTTCTACAACAATTTGGTCTTTACCCAGTAGGGTTGGGTAGCCTTTTTGTAATGTCTCAAGAGTAAAATTGATATACGCAGGTTTATTATCGGTGAGATCTTCCAAGCCAAAATTAAATTGACTCCCTTCAATTAGCCTCGTTGTTGCCTCATCGCCATCTATATCAGGGAATACATTATCAACGCCGTCACGAAAGAGTAACTCATAACCTACAAGTTCTTTGTTTCGGTCTAAAATTGGTTGGCGTGCAGCATAAAAATACATAAACAATGGATCCACATCAGTTAAACGAGTACTTGGGCAATATAAGGTAAAACCGCATAAATAGCATTAATTATCTTCACAATATAAATACTAAAGTATTGATTATTTAAGTAATCATTGATCTAATCCTAGGGTAATTAAGCATTAATTACCATATTCAATAGTTAAATTATTGTTCAACTCGTAAAAACAGCTTTACCAGCTACAGTTGTATGATGAGCGCAGCAATTGGAGTTATTCACCCTTGGCATGATATAGTAAATTTCTAGGATGGTTTTTACACCAATAATGACTTTATATTACATTGGCTTTAAAAAATTGTGAGTCATTATTAGGATTGAAAGCCAGATTTTAACTTCAGAGTTGGAGGCAAATTTGGAAACTGGAATGATTATTTCTTTAGCTGCGTATTTTATCGTAATGCTAGGTATTGGCTTATATGCATATAAGCAGTCGACTGCCGATGTATCTGGTTATATGCTGGGCGGACGAAATTTATCTCCAAGCGTAGCTGCGCTGTCAGCCGGTGCATCGGACATGAGTGGTTGGTTACTTATGGGATTACCCGGTGCGATGTATCTATTTGGTTTGAGTAAAGTATGGATTGCTATAGGGTTAGTACTCGGCGCTTGGGCTAATTACTTTTTAGTCGCCCCTCGATTACGTGTTTATACTGAAAAAGCAAATGACTCAATTACGATACCGGATTACTTCGCAAATCGTTTTGTAGATAATAAAAATATTCTTCGTGTTATTTCTGCAATCATAATCATTTTATTCTTTACTTTATACACCTCATCAGGCGTAGTTGCTGGCGGTAAATTATTTGAAAATTCGTTTGGCATGAGTTATGAAATGGGCTTGTATGTAACCACTGGTGTTGTGGTTGTTTATACGCTATTTGGCGGCTTTTTAGCTGTAAGCCTGACGGACTTTGTGCAAGGGTGTATTATGTTTTTATCCTTGTTAATCGTGCCTTTAGTAACTTATAGCATGTTAGACAACTCAGTCGTTGATACGCTTTCTACAGCAACCTATGATCTATTGCTTAGTAATCCGAAACCAAGTGAACAAGTACCATTGGATATGCTTAACTGGTTTGCTGGTGGTTCAGTTATCGCCATAATTTCAGCCCTAGCATGGGGTTTAGGTTATTTTGGTCAACCGCATATTATTGTACGTTTTATGTCTGTACGTTCAGTGAAAGATATGCCAACGATGCGTCGAATTGGTATGTCGTGGATGACGCTTTCGGCTATTGGTGCAGTGTTAACAGGATTGTTTGGTGCAGCTTATATGATTGAAAATCAAATGCTGATTGATGACAAAGAAACCATCTTTTTAGTATTATCAGAATTAGTATTTCATCCGTTAATTGCTGGTTTTTTACTTGCAGCTATTTTAGCTGCGATCATGAGTACTATCTCCTCTCAGCTATTAGTATGTTCAAGCTCACTGACTGAAGATTTCTATAAAATCTACTTAAACCGCAGTGCATCACAAACAGAATTAGTTCTAGTGGGCCGAATTAGTGTGTTGTTAGTGGCCGTATTCGCTATTTATTTGGCCTATGATCGCGATAGTTCGATTTTAGACTTAGTGAGTAATGCCTGGGCAGGTTTTGGCGCTGCATTTGGCCCATTAGTATTGCTTAGCCTTTATTGGAAAAGAATGAACCTTCAGGGTGCAATAAGTGGTATGGTAGTGGGTGCTGCTACTGTTTTGGTTTGGATTTATGCGCCTATAACCATTAACGGTCAGTCACTAAGCAGTATAATTTATGAAATTATTCCTGGCTTTATTTTATCAAGTATCGCAATTATAGTGGTTAGCTTATCAACACCACCTCCTAGTAAAGCGATCACACAGTTATTTGATGAAGTTGAGGGCTCGTTGAGTTAACAACTACAACAGGTATAACAAAAAAAGGAGCTTAGGTAAGCTCCTTTTTTTATCAATCAGGTGTGTACTACTTATCCCAATCGACTTAAATATTTAACCATTTTAGCTGGCAGCCTTATCCGTGTTTGCTTTTAAGTCAGATACATTCTCAGCTGCTTTCTTTGTTTTAGCCGGGGCTGCTTTAGCGGGGGCTATATCTTTTGCGCCTTTGAGAACATTGATAAAATCGTCTTTACTCTTAGCAATCTCTAGAGCAAGCGATTCAATTTGTTGTTCACTTAAAGGGACATCTACTTTTTCTAGCATTACTTCAAGTGACTCTGCTATATCAAGCATCTTGTCATATGCATCTGCTTCTTTTTTAGTAGTAAACGTCATACGCTCGACTCCGTTTCTTTCTACAACATATTTAACAACAACAGCCATGATTTCTCCTGCCAATTTGCTTGGTGAATAATACCTTCACCTTGATTGATTACTGTTTTTATGTACAGTAATGGTTTGTTGGTCTTTTTGCAAGGAGACATTTTTATTTTTTTACTTTGGGTACATTGACAAATGGGTACAACTTTACTTTATTTAAATAGCCGCACTTTTTCAGTATGACTTTATTTGGATGTAGTCCAAAAGTGAGGGCGCTTTTATCAACTATTAACTGAGTCCACGTATGGATATCATGGAGGAAAAGCATGAAGTTTTTAACTTTAATAGTCGTTGTATTCGGTCTTGCTATTTCATTACCTAGTAATGCAGCTGTGAGTAAAGTAGAGGCAACCGAAAGTGCAGGAAAAACACAGCTAATCAATGTTAATCAAGCAACCGTTGAGCAACTTAGTCAGCTACCGGGTATAGGTAAATCTAAAGCACAAGCGATTGTTGACTACCGTACTAAGCAAGGTAAATTTAAATCAGTTGCTGATTTGGCACAGGTGAAAGGAATTGGCGATAAACTCGTCGCTAAATTAGAAGGGAAAGTTAAGTTTTAAGCAGTTAAATATTAATTAGTTAAACATTAAGAACAGGGCGAACTATTCGCCCTGTGTAAACTCTTTAATCGCGTGCTGTAAATGACCTTTAGCAAATTGGATCTCTAAAGGGGTAGTTAGTAAAGGGTAAGCTACACCGGTTAGTAGTAATGCTGGTAACAGCAACCAACCTTCAATATACGCTAACGATAAAAATACAGGGGTCAATAAAAGTAACTTTAAAATACGCAAACTGATTTTTTGCATCGGCGTTAAGTGACTTAAAGCTAAGGCAATAATTTGCTGACGTTGGCGTATTTTAAATGGTTTTAATGGCGTCACTTGGCTTGAAAAAAATGTCATCATCACAGTGACTTTTTAATGATTAAGCGGCTTGCGACAACGCTTATTAGTACCAATGTAAATGCACCAAAAATCACTTCCATCCAAGCAGGCATACTCAAACCTGCAAACTGCCAATCAATATTGCCACAGTCCCCGGTAGCTGCAAAAAACTGAGGGATCCATTCATGCAGTGGGATTGGGAAATTTGGCTCAAACTCACAGCTAAATGCAAAAGGGTCGGTTGTGGTTTGCATCTCGATATGTTGGCGAGCAATCAGATAACCCCAAATACTGGCAACGGCCCAGCTTAATAAAGCGCTAACACGGATTATCATGTTAGTAGGCTTTATTGCGCCAATAATGCCTGCAAAGAGTAGGCCTAACATTGCGGTTCGTTGATAGATACACATAATGCATGGCTCTAAGCCCATTTGGTACTGAAAAAATAAAGCAACCACTTCAAATGTAAATGCTGTTACTGCTAATAAAACCCAAGGTGTGCGTTGTTGCGCTAAATTTGCTAACCAATTCATAGTATTTCCAAATATTAATATATCAATGAGATTATGACTTAGTCATTAAACTAGGCGCAAGGGTAAATATGCTTTGTGACTATAAAAGCATATTTATGGCGGCTGTTTAATTACGTTTATGTAAATAAGTTTCAGTTATTTGCTTGATGGAGTGTTTGTTTCTGCACGTGAGGGGGAGAGTAATTATAAAAATACTGGCAGACATATATTGCGCAGTGGCCATTAATGATTTAATGAAGTGACTTTACTTGTTAGTTTTGCTTCATCTGGTACAATCAGTCAGTTAATCGTTTTTAAGTGAAGTAGTGTGATAACTCGAGTGGGAATTGAATGAGAATTTTTAAAGCGAAAAGTCCAGCTGGATTTGCAGAAGAGTATATTGTTGAGTCAATTTGGAATGGGGATTTCCCTCCGGGTTCTATTCTTCCTGCTGAGCGCGAGTTATCAGAATTAATAGGTGTTACACGAACCACCTTACGTGAAGTATTGCAGCGTTTAGCCCGTGATGGTTGGCTGACAATTCAACATGGCAAGCCAACGCGTGTTAATAACTTCTGGGAAACATCAGGGCTTAATATTCTTGAAACATTAGCGCGTCTTGATGAAGATAAAATGCCAGAGCTGACAGACCAATTACTTTCTGCCCGCACTAATATTAGCGCTATTTATACTCGGGCGGCAATTAAACTGGCACCTGATAGAGTGATTGAAATTTTATCTCAAAGCGATGATCTCGAAGATAGTGCACAAGCATTTGCTGATTATGATTACAAAGTGCATCATGAGCTTGCGGTTGCTGGAAATAATCGTATTTATGTGCTTATTCTCAATGGTTTTAAAGGTTTTTACTCGAAAATTGGCTGTCATTACTTCTCAGATCCAGGCACTCGCCAACTAGCACGCCAGTTTTATAAAGACTTAACGATACTTGCTGAAAAACGTGAACATGATGGCGCTATTTCCATGATGCGTAAATATGGTCATCAAACAGGTGAGATTTGGCAAAAAATTCGTGGTGATATGCCCGAAAATATTATGGATTAGTAATCCCCACTGCTAAAAAAGCCTGCTTCAGCAGGCTTTTTTAATCCTTTCACGCCATGTTCTATATTTTCGATGGCCGACATCGGAAAATACGATTGTTCTTTTAAGTCACTAGTCTCTAAAATATTTTGACAATTATGCATGTCAGCCCTTGGTATTTTATTTTTAGATCCCATATTAAAGGCAAGCATTGCGTAAGCAATTAAAAGCAAACTCAAATATTTGGAGAATAAAATGGGTGTATTAGTAGGCCGCCAGGCACCAGACTTTACCGCTGCAGCAGTATTAGGTAACGGCGAGATCGTAGATAGCTACAATCTTCACGAAACAATCAAAGGTAAAAAAGCAGTTATCTTCTTTTACCCACTAGATTTCACTTTCGTATGTCCTTCTGAATTAATTGCTTTTGACAAGCGTTATGAAGAATTCCAAAAGCGTGGCGTTGAAGTAATTGGTGTTTCAATTGATTCACAATTCTCACACAACGCATGGCGTAACACGGCTGTTGCTGATGGTGGTATTGGCGCAGTTAAATATGCACTAGTTGCAGACGTTAAACACGAAATCTGTAAAGCGTATGATGTTGAGCATCCAGAAGCTGGCGTTGCGTTTCGTGGCTCATTCTTAATTGATGAAGAAGGTAACGTACGTCACCAAGTAGTAAATGACTTACCGCTAGGTCGTAATATCGATGAGATGCTACGCATGGTTGACGCGCTAGCGTTCCACAGCGAGCACGGTGAAGTATGTCCTGCTGGTTGGACTGAAGGTAAAAAAGGTATGGATGCAAGCCCTGCAGGCGTTGCTAAGTTCCTTTCTGAAAACGAAGGCGACCTATAATCTAGGCTCTTGTTTTTAATAAAAACCCGCCAAATGGCGGGTTTTTTTGTTAGCGAGTAAAACTAGAAAGAAAACGACACTTTAGTGTAAATATAACGACCACGCGGATTATGTACTGCCGATACATAGCCATATAAATCACTATCGCCATCACCGATAGCAAATGGTGGCTCTTCATCAAATAAGTTATTTACACCAATCGAAATTTTGGTTGACTCGGTAATACGATAAGCCGTTTGCAAGTCAACTAGAACTTGCGAATCAACCATTCTCGATGTGTTGCTATCAAAATCCAGCGTGCCGTCAAAATCAATATCTGGGGTATCTTCAAACTCACCAATATAACTGATATTTACATTAGTATTGAATTCGCCAAGCTCCCAATTAGTTGAAAACATCCAACGATGTTCAGGGTAACCATATTCACCGGTATAATCGCGGTCATCTTTTTCAAACTTATCTTGGTATGCCCATTCTAAGTTGAACTTAAGTAAACCTAAATCATCTAATGAATGGTTATAATTTGCTGAGAAATCAACACCAGACACTTCCTGCGACGAGACATTCTCAAAAGTACTGTGAATTTTTTGGATCACCCCTAAACTTTGCCCACCTTGCGGAGGCAGGCGAACGCAGATGGTACTATTTTGGTTGTTACATTCTGCATCATAAATTGGGCCGAATGCCTGTTCATCGATTTTATTATCTTGAGTAATACTCCATACATCAATGCTAAAGCCAAGTTCAGCCATTGGCGCCCAAATAAAGCCAACGTTCCATGATTCAGACTCTTCAGCTTGTAAATCAGGGTTACCCGCAAATTGGATGTTGTAATCAAGAACACCACAATCTTCTCCTGTTGCAGCACAGCGGTAACTATCAATGAAGAACTGACTTTCTTCTGAAGGACCTAGGCCAATTTGTGCTAGTGAAGGGGCTCTAAAACCTTGTGCCCATGAGCCGCGAACGGTAATTTCATCGCTAGGAGCCCAGCGCAGTGCTACTTTAGGGTTTGTTGTGGTGCCAAAATCGCTATAATCATCGTAACGCCCAGCTAGTTGTAATTCTAAGCTATCCGCTAATGGAATAGAGAACTCAACATAGGCTGCGTACTGATCGCGCTCAGCGGCCGCAGACACGGACTCAGTACCAAAAATTAGGCCGCGTTGAAATTGATCATCTGGAATATCACTGACATCCTCTTCGCGGTACTCTATACCGGCTGCCATCATAACTATATTGTCACCAAAGCTAAACGCTTCCCCGGTAATGTTGGCATCAAATGAAGTCATATGTGATTCACCACGGCGAACTAAACTAGTGGTAATACGATCAATGACGGCAGGATCATTATAAGTGCCGCCAAAAGGGTTGTAGTTACCAGCATTTATTTCTTGCTGTAAAAAATCAGTTCTTACCCAGCCTTGAGTTCTATCGCCAGTTTGCATAGATTTACTACGGCCTTTTTGTACTGCAGCTTCCCAACTCCAATCGCTAATTTCGCCACGAAGGCCTGCAACAAAACGCAATGTATCAGATTCAATATCCCATTGACGGGCACCTGCATCTACTGTTCGGTAACGGCCTATTTCTATATCCTGGCCAAACGGGTTGTTAGGGTGACTTCCCGGAACTGTTAAACCTGCGTCTTCATCCAGTGGTGTTGGAGCACCTGCTGCAATCGAAGTATTATGTTGAACAGCCATTTCCATAAAAGCGGTTATTCCGTTATCAAAGTTATATTCAAACTGAGAAATAGCACCAACACGCTCAGAAGCAGGGGCAATATAGCCAAATGGGCCGTAATCGAATAAGCAACTGCCACTAGATGTGGCACTTTCAGCTGGACAATCTGGGTCGATAGTCTTTACGCCGTCAACGTAGAAATAACCAGGAAAGCCACGAGATGATCGAAAGTCTTCACCACCATTCGCTGTTTGATCGGCTGTGCCTAAGCGGCCCATTTCACTTGACGATAAAGAGGTATTTTTAAAATAATCAACGATCACTGACGCGCTGCTTTTTTCGTTTGATGTCCCCCAAACAATACTTGCCGAGGTTTCTTCATAGTTAGGGCCGTCAGTGCCGCCGTAACCTAAATTCACTTCTAAACCATCGATATCTTTTTTCAAGATAATATTCACTACACCGGCAACGGCATCGGAACCATAAATTGCAGAGGCACCGTCTTTCAGAATATCAATACGCTCAATAGCCGAAACTGGGATGCTGTTGATATCAACAAATGAGTTAGTGATACTCTCAGCAAATGCGCTGATAGCCACTCGACGACCATTAATCAACACAAGCGTTGCATCTGCGCCAAGACCACGTAGTGATACTGCCGCAGAACCATTGGCTGTAGAATCTTGGTTGTTACCGCGGGTAGAGAATGTGCCATTGCCAGCAACAGGCATTCTTTCCAGTAACTGTTGTAGGTTGTCATAACCCATATTATCAATATCGGCGCGGCTAATTGATTGTACTGGGGAAGGGCCTTCAATATCAGTACGTTTTATTCGAGAGCCCGTGACTTCAATGCGTTCAACTGTTTTTGCTTCGTCAGCAGCAAGTGATTGAGAAGTATAACCTGCTGTTGAAAGTGCCAGAGTTACACAAGCGGTGAGCTTTGGTTTAAATGGGAGTATTCTGTTCTTCATCCTTAAATCCTTGTTGTCATGATAATTATAATTGGTACTGAAACCGGTAATATGAATATCATGTAATTATTATGTTATCAAGCTGTTTAAATTTGGAGCTGTAATCAATACAGTTACTAAGAGTTTTTAAGGAAGAAAATAAAAACGCCTAACTGAGTTAGGCGTTTTTAGGGGGTAAGATGTATATTAAACTTTGTGCTTCATTAACCGTTCTTTTTCGCGAGACCAGTCTTTGTTTTTGCCGTCTTCGCGTTTGTCATGCATTTTTTTACCTTTACCTAAGTGGAACTCTAGTTTCACCCAGCATTTTTTCCAATACATGGCAGTGGCGATCAATGAATAGCCGTCACGCTCAGTTGCACCAACTAAACGGTCCAGCTCGCGTCTGCTTAATAATAACTTGCGATAACGTAATGGATCGCAAATAACATGGGTTGAAGCGCTATTGAGTGGCTGTATTTGACTGCCAAGCAAAAACGCTTCGCCATTTTTAAGGTGAATGTACGTTTCAGAGATGTTTACTTTGCCCGCTCGGATGCTTTTTACTTCCCAGCCTTGCAGTTCAACACCTGCCTCAAACTTGTCGTGTAAAAAATACTCATGACGCGCCTTTTTATTGAGCGCGATAGTATTACTTGTCGATTTAGAATTTTTCTTAGCCATAGTGGCCCATATTATACGTAAAGCTCTGCTTTTTACATCGATTTTTTATTTTTGCCTGTAAAAAAATGTCTGTAAATAAAGCGCCAGGAAAGTTTGGGGAAAAACGCAAAGCTTGCTAAAATTCGCCCACACAGTTGGGAGTGAGTATGCCACAAATAGAAAAAAGTGCGCTAGTAATGTATAGCAGCAAAGAAATGTTTGATTTAGTCAATGATGTGGATGCTTATCCTGAGTTTTTACCCCATTGCTCAGATGCGAAAGTTATCGCTTTGCAAGACAATACCATGACCGCCAGTTTAGAAATCTCTAAAGCAGGCATAAAAAAATGGTTTACGACAGAAAACACATTTGAAGACGAAAATACCGTGATATTGCGTTTAGTGGATGGCCCATTTAAAGCGCTACAAGGGCGTTGGCATTTTCAAGTGTTAGATGATAATGCCTGTAAAGTTCAGTTACAGCTTGAGTTTGAATTTGCCAGTAAGCTTATTGAGCTGGCATTTGGTAGAGTATTTAATGATGTTGCAAAAAACATGGTAAATGCCTTTACTCAGCGAGCGAAACAAGTATATGGACCACGATGATGATAAAAGTTGAAGTAGTATATGCGTTGCCAACAACCGCAACCAGTTTACTCGTTGAAGTGCCAGCAGGGACAACGGCTGAAGAGGCTGTGATCCAATCAGGTATTCTTGCTAAGTGCCCAGAGATTGATGGTTTAGCACTTACCTTAGGTATTTGGAATCGTACCTGTAAGCTTAACCAAGTGGTTGAGGATGGTGACCGAATTGAAATTTATCGACCTTTAATTGCAGACCCTAAAGACGCGAGGCGTAAACGTGCTGAAAAAGCAAAAGACGAAGGTCGTGCAAATAAAGTCACCGGTGGGCGGCCTTTGGATAAAACGAAGTGATAATACCAATCGACTTAAATATTTAACCATTCTAGCGGGCTAAATAAAGCGCTAACTGCGTTATAAATTTTTCATGTACGACTGCATGGATGCAGGAGGTAGAGCAATGCAGGAGCAATTGCCGAGAACAACTACATGTCAAAATTTATGCCTTGTTATCACTCCATTTATCTGTCGCTATAAATGGTCAGTAACTTAACACGATTGGTATAAAACTAAAAAAGGTTAGCTGTAGCTAACCTTTTTGTTATCATTTTGTGCACTTTTCGCACTACTGTTCAAGCGGAGTGTTAAACTCAGCTGGTTGTTCATAGTCACCGCTAATTGACTGCAGTTTTTCATTTTCAAATACAACCGTCAGTGATTTGCGTTGTTCATTATCACGGCCAAGGTTAAAAGAGTATAAATAGTGCCACGTGTTTTTATCGAAAGCGTCTTCAGCAACGGGTTTGCCTAATACATAAAGTACTTGCTCTCGGGTCATGCTGACGCGAAGTTTATCAACATCGCTTTGTTCTAAAAAGTTACCTTGTGGGATATTGATACGATAAACCCAACTAGAACAACCTGCGGTTGCACTTAATGTGAGAGCAACGATAAGCCAAAGAGAAAAAGTTTTTAACGACTGCATTGTTTGTTTGGATCCTTATTTTTTATAAACTGCATGATACCGATTAGTCACTTAAGGTAAAACCCTTTTAGGCAATTGTTTGTGACTTAATTTTAACTATTGATGTTTGGAGCATAATTTTGACCTCGCAGTCAGCTAAAAGTTTAACTAACGCGAGAAATAGTACACAAATCAATATCGCGATTTGGTCGCTTTATATTGTACAAACTCGTTTCGGCCATTGGTATACAGGGATCAGTACAAATGTAGCGAAACGTTTTGCTACACATCAGGCCGGTAAGGGAGCCAAAAACTTAAAAGGAAAAGGGCCGTTGATACTCATTTATCAATGTGAAGTGGGCTCTCGAAGTGAGGCGACAAAGCTTGAAATAAAAATTAAACAATTAAGCAAAGCGCAAAAACGCGAATTTGTTGCTACTGGGCAGCTTCCGTCAGTTTAGTCATATCAAGTTGCTGAATAAATTGTGTAATATAATTGACCGCCTCAATGTATAAGTTTTGATCAATATTACTTAGCAGATCAGAGCGTTGGTGGTGATGCGGATCATAACCCATCCCAAAGTAGATATAAGCAAACCCTGCTTTAGCAAAAGCATAATGGTCGCTTGCTCGGCGCCAATCTATATTACTTCCTTGATTGAGCCGGTTCATCGTATTAGCGGAACTGGTAACTTTAATCTTTATCGTATCGCTGGTGATAGCAGATAATTGACTTTGTAATGCATGGCGCTGTGCATAGGATGTAAATGCGTACAAGGTCTTATCTGCTCTACTCACGGCTAACATATCTAAATTAATGTTGAGTATGGTGACGGAATCGTCAGGGGGTAACTGGCTTACAAAAAATTTTGCCCCATGTAAGCCATTTTCCTCAGCATCGGTTGCAACAAAACTAATTTGAAAGGGTAGGATTGTTTCAGCAAACTGTGCAGCTAAAAATAGTAACGCGCTAACACCACTGGCATTGTCATTGGCGCCAGCATATAAGCTATCACCTTGCTTACCTAAATGATCGTAATGAGCTGTGAGTATCACATGAGCTTTGACGGGGTGTGAGGGCATTAAAGTGGCCACTACATTCTGCCCTGACATTTCAGTAAAAAAACCAGCGGTATAGCTAAACGGTTGTAACTGACTTTGATAGCCAAGTTGCTGCAAGCGTCGATTAATATACTCAGCGCTGGCAACGGCATCAGGCGTATTAGTTTTACGGCCATTTAAGGCCGCTGAGCTTAGGTAATTTAAGTCACAAATGAGTTGCTGGTTTGCATTGTTTGCATAAGCGGTAACAGAAAATAGAATACTCAGGATCAGAATAATTAGCTTAATGGTTATCCACCTTGGCAGTCATTTCACTGAGAGCCTGTAGTTTATTTTGATAACGCTGTTTGTCGTGATCAAAATCAGCGTACTTATTAGCAAAACGCAGTTGCATATATGCTTGCTTAAAATCACCTAATTGATAATAGGTACGTGCCAAACCAAAGTAGCTATCATGGATCTGTCTATCAATAAGTTTGGCTTTGTTAAAGTGTTTAATAGCATCTTGATAGTTTTTAATCAGGTACGCATCGTTACCTAAAGCAACATGATAATAGGGATTAGTTTGACGTTTTAAGTCAAGCTTAGTCAAAATCTCATCAGCAAGCTCACCTCGTTCGGTAAGTTGATACAGCAGTGCTAAATTGCCCAGTGCAGTGTTATTGTCAGGGTTTAGTGCTATTGCAAAGTTATAGGCTAGTTCGGCGTTCGCGTATTGTGAATGTAAGCGCAGCAACACCGCTAAGTTCCCCCAAGCACCTGAATAACTTTCATCTACTTTAGTAGCGGCTAAATAATAGCTGTAAGCTAAGTCGTACAGACCATTTAGCATCGCTGTTGCGCCTTTGTTATTATAAAACATAGCTGTAATTCGCTGCTTTGTGATTGGTGTTGTTTTAAACTTCTCACTACGCGAGTTGGGATCAAAGTCAATAATGAGTGAGTTTTCATTATTATAAAGATAAGTAACATTGCTGCTGGTAGAAGTATTACGTTGCTGCTTAACCACTAAGTTTATATGCCCAGTTAATAAATTATAGCCGTTACTTACTGCCCAATACTCTGGAATATGCACTGTCTGAAATTGTCCGTGCAGGCCTAAATATTCCGCCATGCTATAAGCTAAAATTGATAAAGATAAACAATTGGCGTTTAAATCATTGTATGCTTGATTGGCTGTTAAGGTCGCCCCAGCTTGATATGATAATGATGCATCACCATTTTCTAGTAAAAAGTTTAACAATTTCTTAGTGTTATTTAGATTGCGCTTATTACTTGGAAAGGCTAAATCAAGCTGTTGAGTTATTTTATCGTTTAAAGCGAATATTTCAGCATGGCTCTCTACTGGGTAGACCGTGAAGGATGGGTTATTTGCCACTATCGGTGCAGTGAGTAATGGGATATTAGATGTATTAGTGCAAGCTGATAAAAAGCACAATACGCAAATAACGGCTAACTTAGAAGAGCTAGTTAATGTTGTCATAATCACACCCCAACTAAATACTGACTTATTAAGTTTAGTCTATTTTTAGTTGGCGTGGATTTTAACTGTTACAAACTGTGTCAGTGTTTTTCAAAGGTGGCAACTAAGCGCGCTAATGTTTGTGCACTTGTGGCGAGCCCTTTTATTGCTTGTTCGGTATCAATTTGCTCACGCATTGCTATGTCACTTATCTCACTAATTTGCTCAATATTACGTCCCACATCTGCAACTACGCTACTTTGCTCTTCAGTGGCGGTAGCAATTAATGTGGCCATATCATTGATCTCATTAGCTGTATTGGTAATTTCATCAAGCAACTGCACAGAGTTTTGCATCGCCGATACGCTGTGTTGTGCCTTGGTTTTTGACTGGGCAATGTGTTCTACTACATTTGTTGCTGTTGTTGCCAGCTCTTCAATCATAGTTTGAATTTCGGTAGTTGACTGCGATGTCCGATTAGCCAGTGCCCTTACTTCATCAGCGACGACAGCAAAGCCTCTACCGTGCTCTCCAGCCCGAGCAGACTCAATAGCGGCATTAAGTGCTAATAAATTTGTTTGCTCTGAGATACCGCGAATAGAGTCAACGATACTCGCAATTGTTTGGGTTTTATTTGCAAGCTCGCTGACTTGCCCTGTAATTGTATCTATTTCACTGGCAAGCGCCGTAATACTTTGCTGGCTTTCCATTACTTGCTGGTGGCTTTGTAACGTTGTTGCTTTACTGTCTTCGGTAAGTTTTGCTGCGGTTGCGGCGCTGTGGGCAATTTCTTGTACCGTGGCTCCCATTTCGTTGATAGCCGCTGCAACTGAAATTGTTTGCACTTTTTGATTGTCCATCGCTTGAGAATTTCGTTTAGCTTGAGTAAAGACCTGATCTGAGCTTTGACGAATTTCTAAACTCTCGTGCGATACTTGAGCAATTGCAGTTTCAATTTTATTAATGAACTGATTAAATCCATTTCCCAACGCGGCTAGCTCTGGTTGCTCACTGTGTGGTAAGCGATAGGCTAAATTCGCATCGCCAGAACCTAAACGGGTGAATAACTCTGCCATTTTTGACAGTGGTGAAGCTAAGGAGCGGGCAAGTAAAAAACTGATCACACATGCAAGTAGTGCAATAACAATGGCGAAACTTAAAATTTGCCATTGTAAGGTTGTGATCCCAGCAAATACTTCATTTTTTGACACCTGAGCAATCACATATAGCTGTGTATTTTTTATCGGGCTGGCTGCTATGAAAAATGTATCGCCATTGAGTTCAACTTCTTGTAAGTTAAACTCATTATTAGTTAATAACCGACGACTAACTTGCGTACCATACAAAGAATATAGGCTTGTTTTGCCCACAATGTTGGCATCTTGGTGGAGTTTAATCGAGCCGTCATTGTCAGCTATAAATACAAAACCAGTTTGCTCGATTGTAAATTTATTTAGCAGCGCTTGCATATCATCAATACTTTTCGCAAGCCCTGTTAAGCCAATACCATTTGTTTGCTGATGATTAACAAACATTTTCATATCACCATTAGGTTCTTGGTACAGACTAATAGAGTAGGGGAGTTGCGAATTTTTAAAATCAAAAAACCAATTATCTTGTTGGCGATCTAATACACGTAAAAAGCCCTCTTGATTCCAATACTGTGCTGTATCGCGATTAGCCCACGAAGCTGTAGCGAGGTCGTATTGTTTTACCACTCGGTTTAACTCAGTGACTAACGTTTGATCATTGCTATTGCCACTTTTTGCCCATTCTAAAATAAACGTGTTACTCGATAATTGCTCCGCAGCGCTGAGTAATTTATTAATTTCTAGACTAATGTAATTATCGATCGCCTGTAATTTACTGGGGAGTTCTGATTGGATCATGCGTTGTTCAATAATCGTTTTGGCTGATAACAGTGCGGTGATCCCGATTAAGCTGGCAACAGATAACGCAATTATGATCCCAAGCATCGTGATTTTTCGGGTGATAGTAAGACGTTGATAAGACATTGTGGGTACTAAAGTTACAAACTATTGGGTACATTTTAGCATGGTTTTTGCTGATTGTTCTATAACCAAATAGAGTAATAACTCACGAAGCAACTTAATCAAGGTTTTAGTTTAATTGTAAACACAATAGAAAAAGCCCACTGCATTTAGCATGTGGGCTTGGTTTCTAACAAGCGAAACTTTTATTGTCCAGGGTATTAAACAATCTTTTTCATCGCAGACATATAGCCGCGTAACTTAGTACCAATGATTTCAACCGGGTGCTCACGCAGCGATTTGTTGATGGCAATTAAGGTTTGGTTATCAACATGGTTACAACGCTCACCTAAACCGCGACCAATAACATCGGTGTCGATATTTTGCATAAAGTCTTGCAACAGTGGTAAGCATGCATGGTTATATAAGTAACAGCCATATTCAGCAGTATCGGAAATGGTACGATTCATTTCGAATAATTTTTTACGTGCAATGGTGTTAGCAATTAAAGGTGTTTCATGCAGTGACTCATAATATGCAGATTCAGCAATAATGCCTGCAGCTGTCATAGTTTCAAACGCAAGTTCAACACCAGCTTTAACCATTGCAACCATTAGAATACCGTTATCGAAAAACTCTTGCTCAGTGATTTCAACATCACCAGCAGGGGTCTTTTCAAAATTAGTTTCAGCAGTTTCAGCACGCCATTTTAATAGGTTTGCATCATCATTTGCCCAATCTTCCATCATTACACGAGAGAATGTGCCGTCGATGATGTCGTCCTGATGTTTGTTATAAAGTGGACGCATGATGACTTTTAATTCTTCACTTAATTCAAACGCTTTCACTTTTGCAGGGTTTGATAGACGGTCAAGCATATTGGTAACACCACCATATTTAAGTGCTTCGGTGATCACTTCCCAACCATATTGAATAAGTTTTGACGCGTAACCTGCATCAATGCCTTTTTCAATCATTTTATCAAAACATAAGATTGAGCCTGTTTGTAACATACCGCAAAGGATGGTTTGTTCGCCCATTAAATCAGACTTAACTTCAGCAATAAATGATGATTTTAATACCCCTGCACGGTGGCCACCGGTGCCAGCAGCGTAGGCTTTCGCTTGCGCTAAACCATGCCCTTGTGGGTCATTTTCAGGATGAACAGCGATTAGTGTTGGTACACCAAAACCGCGTTTATATTCTTCACGTACTTCAGAGCCTGGACACTTAGGGGCAACCATAATAACAGTGATGTCTTCGCGTATTTGCATACCTTCTTCAACAATGTTGAAACCATGTGAGTACGCAAGCGTTGAGCCTTGTTTCATCATAGGCATGATTGCATTTACGACGGCTGTATGTTGCTTATCAGGTGTTAGGTTTAAAACTACATCAGCAGTTGGAATCAACTCTTCGTAAGTGCCAACAGTAAAACCATTTTCTGATGCATTTAAAAATGATTGACGACGTTCGCTAATCGCGGAATCACGTAATGTGTATGATACATCTAAGCCCGAATCACGTAAGTTAAGGCCTTGGTTTAAACCTTGTGCGCCACAACCAACAATCACTAACTTTTTACCTTTAAGTGCATCAACGCCATCGGCAAATTCAGCCGGGTCCATAAATTCACATTGTGCTAGTTGTGCTAGCTGCTCACGTAAAGGAAGAGTATTAAAATAATTCGCCATTGTTAGTATCCTATCTATTTCATATTTTGTTAGATGCAAAGCATTTTGCCTTGCTTAAAGCTACCATAAGGAAAATTTAGCCTTGCGTAAAATGATATATTTGCATTAGAGTATTTCATAAAATGAAACATGGTGATTTTAGAATGCCAATGAGAGAGTCGAATGGATCATAAACGCTTACATTACTTTTTAGCTTTAGCGAAAACTTTGCATTTTGCTCGGGCAAGTGAACTTTGTCATATTAGTGCGCCAACACTTAGTCGTAATATTAAACAGCTCGAAGATGAAGTGGGAGTAACCTTATTCAGCCGTGATAATCGCAGTGTAAAGTTAACCCGCGAGGGAGAATCGTTTATTGATTATGCAAATGCGACCTTGACTAACTGGCAGCGTTTTCGCTCGAATGTACAAGATCCGGAGCAGACTATTTATGGAAAAGTGAGTATTTATTGCTCGGTTACGGCATCTTATAGTTTTTTACATCACATGTTAGAGCAATTGCGTTTGCAACATCAGCATATTGAAATAAAACTCAATACCGGCGATCCGGCTGTTGCCATTAATCGTGTACTGGATGGCCATGAAGCTATGGCAATTGCTGCGAAACCCGATAAGTTACCTGCACAAATTGCATTTGCGAGTATTGGTTATTCGTCCTTGGTGTTTATAGCCCCGCGCAATGCATCATTGATCACGCAAAAGCTGGCTCAGTTTGGCGATAAAATTGATTGGTCTGAACTGGAGTTTATAGTACCGGAGCAGGGGTTTACCCGTCAGCGGTTAGAGCAATGGTGGCGTAAACATGGTATTAACGCCAAGATATACGCACAAGTGGCAGGACATGAAGCGATGGTATCTATGGTGAGTTTAGGCTTAGGTATTGCCATGGTGCCAAAAATTGTATTAGATAATAGCCCGTTGAAAGACCGTGTGCAGATTTTAAGCGATCAAAAAGAAGCGCCACCCGGTTTTGAAATTGGTTTGGCTGTGTTACATAAAGCATTACCTGACGCGGCATTAAAGGCGTTGTGGGAAATCGCGCAATCGTTAAAAGATGTCAATAGCTTAGGTAATTGATTTATGCTTTAAAGGCTTGCCTGATAACCGTCGAGTTTACCTGAAATAAACCCACATGTATCAAAAGTGTAAATGATTGTAATCAGCTAGGGATTAGTTATTAATAGCTTGCTATTATAGGCCACTAGCTTGGGCTTTCTTGGCATAAATAATAATAATGAAGTTGAATATTTATACTCATTTTGTACTTTGCATGTCTTTTTGGCTTGCTACGCCTTGTGTTGCGCAGCAGTCAGAAACGGACCCTGTGCAAAACATCACTACGGATCAGTGGCATTTGAGTCTTAATTTTGGCTTAGGTGTGATGAGTAATCCGTTATCCGGCGGAGATGATCTCCCTTTGGTCGTGATCCCTGAAGTAGCTTATTATGGCGAACAATTCTTTTTTGATAACGGTCGCCTAGGTTATAGCCTGACAGAAGATGCTTCGCATGTATTTA
This sequence comes from Pseudoalteromonas sp. KAN5, assembly GCF_022846535.1. Lineage (NCBI taxonomy): Bacteria > Pseudomonadati > Pseudomonadota > Gammaproteobacteria > Alteromonadales > Pseudoalteromonadaceae > Pseudoalteromonas > Pseudoalteromonas sp. KAN5. The sequence goes on along the minus strand of NZ_AP025589.1, from coordinate 2,057,916 downwards.
ATATCGTAAGTGAATTTAATCCAGAAACGCGGTTTTTTGTAGATTGGCATCCTAGCAATATTTTTCCATTAACGTCTGCTAATTCATTAGCAACGAGTAATAATGAATTACAAATTCAACAGCCTCGACTTGAAATTGCTCAGTTAGAGAAACGTAAATGGGCACTTGATGCAGGCGTGAGCTATCATTATGTGAACCAGCAACATGTTTTTTCAGTACAGACATTAGCAGATATATCTGGTGTTTATGAAGGCTGGCGTGCAGCATTGCAATGGCAAATGCATAACAACATTGGTGAACTTGCTATTAAACCAAGTATAGGGATTTGGTATAAATCGGCAGCACTGAATACGTATTTTTATGGTGTAAAGGAAAAAGAGTCTTCAACGGGTGCAATTGAGGTTGGTAGTAGCTGGCAGCCTTATGCTAAAATAGATGCCCGTTGGCCATTTAATGGCACCAACTCTTTGCGTTTCCATTTGGCTTATTATGATTATTCGGCCTTAGATGACAGTCCGCTGTTTGAGCAAACGTATTCCATGACTGCCTTTATAGGATTCGATCATATTTTTTAATATGAAGTATTTACAACTTGGTGTGTGCATCGTTTTTTTGCTAGCTTGGCCAAAGCAGGCGGTCGCAAAAAAAGATATATTAACAGTATCCCCAAAAGTCTGTGTGGTTTCCGAACAACAAGAATTCTGTGATCTTGATTTGAAATTTGCTCTAAATATACCCTATAAAATGGATGTATGTTTGTATCATGAACAGCAAAAAATACAATGTTGGCAACAAGTTACCACAGAGCACTTCAATCATAAAGCGCGTGTTCAGGTTGAAACAATATACTCCCTAATTAATCCTCACACGGATGAACTGCTGGCGACAACACGTATTGAAGTACAGAGTACTCGCGCTAAAACCACTCGGCGCAGATTACGTTCACCGTGGAGCTTTTTTTAATCTTGGAGCTGCAAATGGCAAAGATCTTACTTGTAGAAGATGATTTAGGGTTACAGCAATTAACTCGTGATTATCTTGAAAATAATGGCCTTGAAGTGGCGGTGTTAGACCGTGGCGATGAAGTATTTACTTATCTAGAGAACAATCCTGTTGATTTAATGATCCTTGACGTTATGCTACCTGGTAAAGATGGCTTTAGTGTTTGCCGACAAGTGCGCGACAAATTTAGTCTCCCTATATTGATGTTAACTGCTAAAGGTGAAGACTTTGACCAGGTGATCGGTTTAGAGTTAGGTGCAGACGATTATGTTATCAAGCCCGCGGAACCAAGAGTATTACTAGCCCGTATTAGCGCACTTCTACGTCGCGGGCAAGCCTCAGTAAAAGCGCCAGAAGAACTACAATTTGGTGATTTAGCGATTGATAAAACCAGTCGTATTGTGCGATTAAAAAATAACGAAATTACACTTACTTCCCATGAATTTGAACTACTTTGGTTATTAGCTTCAAATGCAGGTGAAGTATTGAGTCGCGAACATGTACATCAACACATGATAGGCCGCCAGTATGATGGCTTAGATCGTACCGTTGACGTTCGTGTATCGCGGATTCGTAAGAAGCTCGGTGATAACAGCGATAAACCTTACCGCATAAAAACGGTTTGGGGGCAAGGCTATCTATTTGTTTCCGACGCTTGGGGTTTGTAACTGTTAATGGGGAAACTATTCGCAAGTTTATATTTGTATATTATAGTTTCCCTGTTTTTAGTCAGTGGGGTGATTGAACAACTTTGGCCTTACGAAGATACCCAACAGCAGCTTTCACTCGACGATGAGTTTGGCCAATCTCTTTGGCTATTAACACAAAGTCCTGAAGGCCTTGACAATATCGCTTTGCGATTTGACAGCGAAATAGTTCAAAAGCAAGACCTCATGCTGCCTACAGAGCAACAGCAAGAACTCACCCAGAACCACTATATTTATGTATTTGATCAGCAGCAACGTGCTATTTGGTATATTACACTGAGTGATGAGAAATTATTGCAGGTGGGGCCAATTGTTGTCGCTTCGCCTGTATTTCCATCGGTTTGGCCATATTTGTTACTGCTTTGTGTAGTAGGCATTCCAGTCGGTTTGTGGAGTTTTTTGCTATGGCGCGACTTTGCCAAATTACGTTTGGCGTGTGAAGCTGTTGATGGTTCGCAAGATTTTGAATTGAGCGAGACCTCTAAATCGTTCTTCTTACCAATCACAGATACGTTAAATGCAATGCAGCAGCGCATACAGCATTTATTAACCGCGCAGCAAGAACTGACATCATCAGTTTCACATGAATTTAGAACACCACTGGCCCGCTTAAAATTTGCTTTAGCTATGCTAGAAGATAGAGTAACTGATGAAAAAGCATTTGATTATATTGATAATATGCAACAAGATATTATCGAGTTAGAGTCGCTAGTTAAAGAAATGCTCGATTATGCTCGCCTTGATAGCCAACAACCAAATCTGAAAGTACAGACATGTAATCTAGTGCAATTGTTAGAAAGTGTTATTGCTAAGCTTGATTTTGCAACCCAGATCCAACTTAATACACAGCTACCGCAACAGTGCACATACGTTTGTGATAGTCATTTTATTGCTCGTTGTGTACAAAATTTAGTAGGCAATGCACTTAAATATGCCCGCCATGAGGTAAGGGTCAGCCTTATAGAAAATGCCCAGCAAGTAATTATAAGTGTCGAAGATGATGGTCCCGGCATAGAGCAAGAGCAGTGGGATATGGTATTTAAACCCTTTGCCCGACTTGATAAAAGTCGCGATAAAAAAACCGGTGGCTTCGGGCTCGGTTTAGCAATTGTGGCAAAAATAGTTTCTTGGCATCAAGGGAGTTGCGAATTATCATATTCGCAGCTCGGTGGGGCTAAATTTACGATTAGCTTACCTAAGTAAGATATAGCGAAAAAAAAAGCGCCATCAAGGCGCTTTTCAACGGTTAAAACCAAAATCAACAAGTAGCAATATAATAGACCGGCTAAATGTTGCTAAGTTCCATAATTTTTTAATTTCTTTTTTTATTTTCTAATAACGGCATCAGCATTTCTTCTAAACCATTGAGCTTTACTTCATACATCATCGCTAATTGTGCACCTAAGGTTCCATGAGGAAAACCTTGTTGCTTAAACCAGACTAAATATGGCTCAGGTAATAACAATAATGGACGACCAGCATATTTCCCAAATGGCATTTTAGTATTGATCGCTATTTTTAAAAGTTCGGGATCCATAACAGGGCTTTGATTGCTAGTTCAGGTAAGTAGTGTATTACAAATGAGGGGAAGAAAATAGGCTGTGACGGGCATGAAACAGCCTATTTAATGAGGGAAGTAGGCCCTCATTATTTACTAGTGGATTTGATGTTGTTGTTTTTTAGAAAATCCGAGTTGTTCGAGTCTGTTTATAATTGATGGATCATCAATGCGATTTGGAGTTTCACTGTCACGCAAAAAATGATCTTCTGGTACTTGGTACGCATCAAGCATTTTTTGGAATAATACAGCGCGCATTGTTAACGCTGTCATCCCATTTCTTTGTATTTCATCAAGGCGATTTTGAAGTTCAACCAGTTTTGGATTGGTTAAATCATCCGCCACGGCTTGAAACTTTGTAGCAAACTTATTTTTCATCTAAAAACCTTATTTAATAGCAAAGAGTAAAGTGTTGATGAATACGTATGTTAAAGCATGGCAAAGTTATTTTTGTGCTAAAAAGAGATACTTACGGATTAACCAACAAACGCAGTGTACTCTTTTTTCATGGCTAAATGCTAATCTGGATGTAAAGCTTTGTAAATGCGCTTGACTCTTATTTAGGAACCATTAAAGAGTTGTTTTAGACGTCTAGATGTAAGGTTATGATAATTAGATGAAAATAGTTCTCAGTACCTAGCCTGATACTGAGAACGATATTTACATTAAGAAAATAATTTTTGTTTTATATGTTCAGCAAAACCACTACCAGCTTCTAAATAGAAGTTATAGGTGGAATCAACGCCCATATCTTCCAGTTCTTTTTGTTGATCAGGGTAGTTGGCAATCGCTGTAACTTGACCTTGATAGCCCGATGCTTTTAGTTGCTCTAAGGCAAAAATATTTTGCATATGCTTTGGCATCGCCAGCATGATCATCTCTACATGGGAATGGTTTACCCGCTGCCAGAAGTCTGGATCGGTGGCATCAGCTAATAGTACTTTGCGCCCGCGACTAACATGTTTTTCAACAACTTCGGGTTTGATGTCTACACCAGCTACAACACCTGGGTGAGTAATATGGATAGTTTCGTACGCACCAGTGCCAATTCGACCCATACCAAAAATAACTATTTTGGTATCATTTAAATTTACGGGGAGTTCTTCAGCTAAACGGGTTGGACTTTCAAAACGCATCAACCACGCTTCTATTTTTACATAAATTTCGTTAGAGCGCTTATTCAGCGGAGAAGCGACAATAAAGGTGATAGATACGGCAATCGCCATTACTGCAAGCCACTCTGCGGTAATTAAACCACTACTGGCTGCTACCATGCAGACGATAAGACCAAACTCACTATAATTAGCAAGGCTAAACGAGGTTAATAAAGAAGTCCGCGCGCGTAATTTAAAGGCATTTGTTAATACATAATATAAAACCACTTTAATTGGTAGAACCAATACAATGATAGTCGCTATCATAAGAGAGTTAATGGTCAGTTCTGCACCTAAGCCTATGGTTAAGAAAAACCCGACTAGGAGAATTTCCTTTAGGTTAAGTAATGATTTGGCAAGTTCGCTGGCTTTTTTATGAGGAGCAAAAATCATCCCTATGATTAACGCGCCTAAGTCGCCTTTTAAGCCAGCAAACTCAAACGCGTTGTAACCAACTACCAGTGCAAAGAAAAAGCCAAATAGTGGAAGTAACTCACCGTGTTTAGAGCGATTTAACACCCAAAACATGACAGGTCTTAATAACGGTAAGGCCACTAAAAGAGCAAAGGCCCAACCATTAGGTGTTTTACCTGTGCTGATAGCAAGAAAGATGACGGCGAAGATATCTTGCATAACCAAGATACCAATGGCAATTTTACCATGTAGACTGGCCATTTCGCCGCGCTCTTCAAGTACTTTAACGGCAAATACGGTGCTGGAAAAGCTAAAAGCAAAACCAACAAGTAACGCACTTTGCCAGCTAAGATCAACAAATAATGGTAATGAAAGAGCACCAAGTAGCAGCATTAAACTGCAAAAAATAGCGCTACTAAGAATAATATGCAACGAGGCAGGCGCCCAAACCTGGGGTTTCATAAGCTGGCCTACCTTTAGTTTTAAACCAATACTAAATAGCAGTAATGTGACCCCTAAATTAGCTATCGTATTAAGTAACTCCGTGGTTTTAAAGCCTGATAGGTTGAGCACAAAGCCAGCAATTAGAAAGCCGATTAGTGGGGGGAGTTTCAGTTGATAAACGGCAAAGCCACACACAAATGCGACTGCAAAATATAATAGTTCCATAATTCTTAGTATCACTTCATTTGGGGTGTCAGTGTAGCGAAATATCAGCATTTATGAAAATCATTCGTGCATATTGTGCGTATAAAGTAGACCCATAGCGGTGAGTTGTGTATGAAAAATGTGCAGTTAGTCAGTTATTCATATAAAAAGTCAATAAATAGCTATTTTTTCACTGACAGCAGCTTTTAAATATGGTTAAGATGCAGTAACAAAGGAATTTAAGCGTGATTTAGGGTTAAGCGAATTAGGCTTAAGGAGAAAAATATGTTTAAAAAGATTCTTGCATCAGTCGGTATTGGTGCAGCTAAAGTGGATACAGTGCTTGAGACTGAGCATTTGCAGCCTGGGCAGCTTTTTAATGCCCAGATCGTTATCACCGCAGGGGATGTAAGCCAAGAAATTACAGGTCTAGATCTAGCGCTAATGACGCGAGTCAAAGTTGAAGGTGAAGACGGTGCTTATTTTACTAATCATATTATTGATAAGTGGCGTATTACAGAGATAGGCACTATTGAGCCGGGGCAGCAAAGACATATTCCATTTGAAGCTCGCTTACATTCTGAAACTCCGATCACCGAAATCAATGCAGGGTATAATCACTCACACGTTTGGCTAGAAACGGGGTTGGACATTGATTTAGCGCTCGATCCTAAAGATAAAGACCCGTTGCATATTTATCCAAATGACGCAGTAACGACGTTTATGCAAGCAATGGAAAAATTGGGCTTTAGCTTGCTTAAAGCGGATGTTGAAAAAGGCTTTTTACGTGCCAGCACATTTAACTCTGTTTCTGGGTGCTACCAAGAGCTGGAATATAAACCAAATAGCCGCAGCTTATTTGGCATTCAAGAAATTGAGTTGTCATTTGTGCCAGAGGCTCACAAAACACACGTGTTAATTGAACTTGACCGTGGTTTTCGTGGCGATGGTTATGTAGATTTAACTATAGAGCATGACCATGTAAACCTGTCGCATTTATGTGATCAGTTAGAACGTTTACTTGCATAGCTAATTAGTTTTCATTTGATCGGTAGCCCAGCTTTGACTGGGCTTTTTTATGTTAGGAGTTTCTATGCAGTTAGTTGCTAAGGTATTTTCAGAGCTTAATACACCTGAGCTGTTTGCTATTATGCGTACTCGAGTAGATGTGTTTGTGGTTGAGCAGCAGTGCCCTTATCCTGAATTAGACGATGTTGATTGTATGGCAACCACACAGCACCTTTATTGGATAGCGTCGCAGCAGTTAGGTGCTTATGCCCGTTGTTATAATAAAAATGAGCAGTACAGTGCGATTGGCCGTGTGTTAATTGAAAAATCTCAGCGAGGACAGGGATTTGCGGCATTGTTGGTTAAAGAAGCTATTCAGTGTTGCTTTACTCATTGGCCAAGTAAAGACATATACATAGGTGCGCAAACATATTTACTGAGTTTTTATCAGTCTCTGGGCTTTCAGAGTACTGGTGAGCCTTATTTAGAAGATGGTATTGAACATCAAGATATGATTTTAAAAAACCGCTCAGTGTAGAGCGGTTTTCTAGTTCAGCGTGGTTTGTGATTAATTTAGCCTAGCAGTGAGCTGGTAAATACCAAACCAATGGCGATAGGGCAAATAAACTTAATATACCATGGCCATATTTTCCAAAATAGGCTGTTAGCTACGTCTGGGCAACCTTGCTTAATTTCATTAAGTAATGAATTGCGATACCAGATCCAGCCGACAAATAAACAGCACATCAAGCCTAGAATAGGCTGACCAAATTTAGTGGTTAGCGAAACAACTAATCCAAATAATGTTTCAAGGTTAAGCACGATGCTAAAGCTGATCAGCATAATGATAATACCAATTAACCAAGTTGCAGTAACACGACCAAGCGCAAAACGTTCTACTGCATAAGATACTGGGGCTTCTAGCATTGAAATAGACGAGGTTAATGCGGCGATACTCATCAACGCAAAAAATGCAAAGGCAACGAATAAGCCCATCATGCCCATGCCATCAAATAGTGCAGGTAATACTTGAAAAACTAAGGTGTCTTCAGAAAGTAACTTGCCGTTGGCCGAGAATATTTCAACTCCTTGCGCTTGTGCAACATACATCGCAGGAATAATTAGTAAGCCGGCAACAAAGGCGATAAATACATCAATAAGGGTAACATAGGCACTAAGAGAGACGAGGTTTTCTTTTTTGCTAATATAAGAGCCGTAAATAATCATTACACTGGTGCCTAGCGATAATGAGAAAAAGGCTTGGCCAAGGGCACTAACTAGCAACTCAGGGTCTAAAATTGATTTAAAATCAGGTACTAAGTAAGCTTTTAGGCCTGTCATCGCCCCTTCTTGCAGCATGACATAAACAATCAATGCAAATAAAATTGATAACAACGCAGGCATTAAACGTTTTGACCACTTTTCTATGCCATTTTCAACCCCGCGACTAATAATTGCCACAGTGAGAATGATAAACCCGGCTGTAAATATGAGGTTTCTTGATAGTGATTGTTCACTTAACCATGTTGAAGCGGTTTCGCTGCCTGCTAGCGTGGCAATAGGTTCAATGGTTGCACTGATCATCCAACCAGCCACAATAGCATAAAAGCTAAGAATCAAACCGGCACAAATAATACCACCAAAACCAACTATAAACGCAAACCGCTTTTGGCTTGATGAATTTGAAATTTTACGTAATGAACTCACCGCATTGGCTTGGCCGTGACGGCCAATTGTAAGTTCTGCCATCAATGCTGGATACGCTAAACAAAATGCTAAAATGAGGTACGCAATCAAAAAAGCGGCGCCCCCATTGCTCGCGGTTTGGGTTGGAAAGCCCCAAATATTACCAAGCCCTACAGCAGAACCTGCTGCGGCCATAATGAATCCAAAACGGGAGCTAAACTCCCCTCTGACTGCGCTCATAATTATTAATTCTTCTCTATTTTGTGACGGCGCTGACAATCTACTGTAATTGTTAAAAAATAAAAAGCTCTTATTGAGTAGATTTTCAAGGTACTGTATGCAATAGCAATTTATAAATAGTGATCGCTATTGAGTGGTATCCATGAAAACACGCTATCCATTTGTTTTATATTAATATATTCAAAGTTAGCCACTGTAAACTGTAACATTAAAGTTACAATTGCTGTGCGTTATGTATTTTGAGCGTAAAACACGCACCTGCTAGTTTTTTACTGCGGTTTACCGTGATTTCACCGTGATGCCAATCAACCACTTTAGCAACAATAGCCAGACCTAAGCCATAACTTTTATCTGCTCGGTTACGGTGAGTTTGCTCTTGAAAGAAAGGGCTGAACACTTTATGCCAATTTTTTTCTGCGATACCTGGGCCATCATCTTCAACGGTTATGATGAGCGTTTGTTCTTTGCTATAGGCGGTTAAAATGATTTTGTGTTTTGCAAAGTCACAGGCATTAGATAATAAGTTGGTAATGGCACGAGCCAGCCAATGTAAATCAGCATGGATCTGGCTGTTATCGCAAATCACTTGCAAATCCAGCTGTCGTTGCAGTAATTTGGGCTCCAGCTGTTGTACTATAGTGTTTAAGTAACTACTTGATTCGGTATCTGAATAAGTTAGCTGATTGGCTTTTTGTTCTAAAGTAGCAAAGGCTAAATAGCTTTTAAGCATGGACTCCATTTGGTCTAAGTCAGCTTCCATACGATGTAGGTAATGTTTTATCTTCTCTTGGTTAGGGCTATCCAGCGCTGCATCAAGACCAAACCGCAGGCAAGCAATAGGTGTGCGAATATCATGAGATAAGCTCGTTGCCATAAGCTTGTTTTCATCGAGTAATTTTTCTATCTGACTTGCCATGCGATTAAATGTAAGTTCAACATCTTTTATATAGGTAAAATGTGATACTCGAATGCGGGCATGTAAATCGCCGTTGGCAAACTTTTTAGCGGCTTCGTTGACCACTCCTAGTCGTTTCGCTAAAGGGGCGATAATAAATCCCATGAACACACATAAGCCAGCATAAAACAGCAGGGTAAGTAGCATATCATTTTGCTGGTCTTGTTCATGGGGCTTTTCTAGACGTAGTTTTAGGTGAAAAGGGGCGAGCGCATCATTACTGTAAAGCAGGTAAAAGCCTTCTTGATCTTCTAGAGTTAATCCGCCATCGGCATTGATTTGCTCTAATAACGAAGGTGGCAGTGCTAATGACTGTGTGGCCCGATAGCTCAACCCTAATGAAAATTGCTCTGCAAGCATGGCCGTATGTTCAGCTCTTTGTTGTACTGGTTGAGCCGCAATTTGTTGGCTAAAGCCCATTAGCAATTTGCTTTGCAGTGCAAATTCATCTTGGCTGGTATGGGTTTGTTGGCTAAATGCATCAATGAGCCAGCCTAACACCACAATTGAAAGTAACGCACTGCCTAGTAAAGATAAATAAAACTTTTTCATAGTATGATGAACCAAGCTTTTTTAGTGGTCACTACCATGCGTTGGCGACCAATAAATAGCCTCGGCCCCAAATTGTTTTGATTTTTTCAGGGTGTTGTGGATCATCGTTAAACTTTTTGCGCAGCGCTGAAATAAGCACATCAACGCTGCGATCAAGTCCATCGTACTCTCGCCCTTTAGTGGCTTTAAACACAGCATCGCGGGAGACCACTTGTCCCGCATTACAGGCTAAGTAATGCAGCAATAAATATTCGGCGCTAGAAACACCTTGCTCAATGTCATTAATAAAGACATTGCGAGACTGGGTATCGATTTTTAAAGAGCCCACCTGCACAATTGTTTCATCCGTTGTCGGCTCTGAGTTGTCGTTTGTTGTGCGCAGTGCTGCTTTTATACGAGCTAGTAAGGCGCGTGGTCGTACGGGTTTCATAATATAATCGCTGGCACCCACTTCAAGACCAATAACTTCATCCATTTCTTCGTCTCTGGCGGTGAGCATGATAATTGGATGTTGATAAAATTGACGCAGTTCGCGGCAAACACTTATACCATCTTGGCCGGGTAACATAATGTCGAGTAAAATTAAGTCTGGTTTTAGTTCTTTAACATGACTAACCACTTGATCGCCACGCTCACAAATATGTGTTGTGTAGCCTTGATCGGTTAAATACTCTGCCACCCATTGAGCTAACGAGCTGTCATCTTCAACAAGTAATATTGTGCCGTAATTATTCATACTATTCTCGTTTTAAAAAAGGCGCCAGCGGCGTTTCTTTTGGCGATTTTGATAAACCCATTGCAACTGTACTTGTGTTGTAGCAATGGTTTTACCGTTATCACTGTTAATTAATTCAAATGAAATACTTTCAACTGAGTCAAAAGCATAATTTAGTTGACCGCTTTTTTGCCTGAGCCAACATTGCATTATATGCTTAGAGGTGGCGTCACGTAAGCAGTAGTTACCTATGTCGTCCTGTTGCCAGTTTAACTCAATATCAGCATAACAGTTGCGTCCCTCACGCAGCGCTACACAGGTATCGGGCAAAGCAATTAATGACGAGTCTTGAGTCTGCTCATCATTGGCTAATACTGGCTTAGCGCTTAGTAATAAGCAGATGATGGCGGAAGCTTTAAAATACATAACGCACGCCTACCATGGCTTTGTGCTGATAGCCTTGTGAAACGATAGGGCTGTTGGTTATTTCATCCGAAAACCAAGTAGATAGCCAGCCGCCAAGAAACACCCAATGTTGATTTAGTGGGTATTCAGCATGAAACTCAAAAATAAAACTGACAGCGGCATCATCCGTTTGATAAACGGGGCGTGTTGCGGTTGCTTCATCTGCAGTGATGCCAAAATAATAGTTGGTAAAATCAGCCGAGTAAGCACTTAAGCCAACACCTGTACGAAATTCCCAATTTTGCCAAGGTAAGATATGGCTAAAAAAGCTATTTATGACCCAACCGTTATGTGCATTGGAAATATCATGTAAATATTCGAAAGAAATTTGCGAGTTTTCAAAACGGCGGGTGAGTCGCAGGCCGGTATCAAAATCATATTTACGGCTACGTATTCCTTTTAGCTCTGGTACAACCCCGGTATTATAAAAGTCGAGTCCGGTTTCATCAAATCCGGCTTGCACATTAGTGCCCAGAATATCTAGATCCCAATCATATTTATTGATTATGCTATAACCAATAATAATACCGCCGCTTAGTTGGCTGTGGTCAATATCTAAGTAAAAACGTTCGTAGGAAACGGCAAGGTTAATATCAAGTTCTAGACCATCACTGTACGAGTCCATGCCAACTAAATAAGAATCTTCAATGTAATAGCCCGTTCCAGCACTCCAGTCCCATGCGAAACCTGACGTTGGCTCTAAGGTATTATCGGCATAATAACGGTTACTCGCATGACTATCAGTACTCCATACACCCACACAGATCAATAATAACAGTAGTTTCTGTAGGGGGAGTAGGTTACGTTGCATCAATGATCCAAAATTAATTAAGCAGTTATTAACTTGTATTATATTGTCAAAGAGTACCCTTGAACTGTAAAAAATTGTAGCCAGTAGTGGTTATCTAAACATTGGCTCAATGTACTTTAATTTTATCGATCAAAATACTGCTTAAATAATAGTGCATCATCGGCGTTAGGGCACTCACTTCAGTACGATTACACGGTCCTTGCAGTTTCGTTAAACTGGTCATTTTTGATATTGTTTTATATTTAGGGATATCAACTTCTTGAGTTGCTCGTGCTAAACGTGCTTGGTCAGTGTTTTGTTGATGGACAAATGTGGCTACCTCTAACTCATTACTAATTACTTGCTCTTCACTAAAGCTATAGATGAGTGGCTCACGGTGAAAACTGGCGCTATCAATTGATGACTTACCAAACCACACAACATCACCAGAGGCTCGATGAATAAGTCGCATGCTAACTTCACCATTGATTGTTGCGCACTGTTGAATAGGGTATAGCTGGGCAACGTTATCAAATAAAGCATAGGGTTTTACCGGTGGCTGAATTTTATATTTAGTATCTTCGATAAAGTTAAGTTCTAACTGGTGTATAGCAAGTGTGTAATCACTATCACCTTGGTCAATTACGCGCAGATTCATCGTTGTTAATGCATCGGTAATTTGTTGGAACAAAGTATCTGTCACACTCGCTTTATCAGCAACGACTTTCACTGTTTGATTACGCGTTATTTTATGGGCAGGTAATTGTACAGATTTTACTTTTGGTGAAGCGTGCTCCGTTTCATAAGAAACTTGATAGCTTTGGCTTTTTAATTGCGGTTTGACTGGCATTTCTAAAGGCGCAGCAGGGGGGGGCGCAGTCACACAGGCTGTTGTAATGAAAGTGAAAAATACAATTGATAAATAACGAATAAACACTGTAAAACCCTTTAAAAACTCAATAATCACGATATTGTACGTTAGTCTTAGTAAAACTTCATGGTATTATGAAGCCACAAACGTCTTAATTTAGATTAAAATAATAAAATAATGAAGACCCTAGTACCGTTTATATATGCTTTTTCTTTACTTGTCTGTTTAGTGTTATTCCCGACACTGGTTTATGCCGATGATCAACAGTGGCGTGAACTCATCAAAGATTATAATCAACATCTTGAACATAAGTTAAAAAGTAAGGGGATCCCAGGGGCTGCTTTATCGATTGTTAATGGCCCAGATCAGAGCTATGTGCAGGGTTTTGGTGTTACAAAGCTGAATAAAGGGTTACCAGTTAATGCGCATACTCGATTTCGTTTAGCATCGGTTTCTAAAACATTTGCAGGCTCACTTAGTGCAAAGCTAGCTGTTGAAGGCAAATTTTCTTTAGATGATCCGGTAAGTAAGTACATCCCTGCCTTTATCAATACTGGATATAAAAATGATTTAAAAATCTTTCATTTATTGAGTCACTCTAGCGGATTGGTGCCAAATGCGTATGACAATCTAATTGAGTCAAGAATGAGTTACCCTGATATTGTTGAAAAGTTGCTAAGTGTTAAGCCAATTTGTCAGCCAGGGCAATGTTATGGTTATCAAAATGTGATGTTTAGCCTAATTGATGAAGTGATCCAAGCCAGTACACAGATGGATTATTCGCGGTGGCTAAATGAGTTTATCTTCTCGCCGCTGCGTATGAAAGATGCCAGCCTAGGCTACGCAGCCATGGTAATTGATGATAACTATGCCTATCCCCATGTAAGAGGACGAAAACGTTGGCATACCGCTAAATTGAAAAAAAATTATTATAAAGTACTGCCAGCCGCAGGGGTTAATGCCAGTGCGAGTGATATGGCTATATGGTTAAAAGCCCAATTAGGCTATTTTCCAACCGTCTTATCAAGCGACGAGTTAGCTACGCAAACAAGACCTTACACACATACTAAAAAAGAGTTACGCCGTAGAGTATGGAAAAAACATCTTACTGAAGCCTATTATGGTTTAGGGTGGCGAGTGTATGATTATGACAACGAAACGCTTTATTATCATAGTGGTTGGGTACAGGGGTATCGTAGCGACCTTGTTGTAATTCCGCACTTAAATATAGGCTTTAGTTTGATCCTCAATGCCGAAACTGGCCTTATTAATGAATTAACCACAGAGTTTATTGATCGCGCATTAGCTTACAAACGTGCGCAGCAAGTTACGGCGTATCAAGAGGAAAATAAATGAATTATGTTTTAGCAAGTTTACTCTTTTTATTTGCAGCTAACATAAGCGCAGCACCCGACGCTATTTTTTTATTTCGCCATAGTGAAAAGTTAGCAGGTAAAAACCCACCTCTTTCAGAGGCCGGTAGGCAAAGAGCCGAACGCTTGTTCAATTTGTTTGGTGAGGTAAAACCAAGCACCATCTATAGCACAGATTATAATCGTACCATTGAGACCGCCGCTCCTTTGGCAGAATATTTTGGCCTGAGTGTTAACACGTATAAGCCAGGTGATTTAGCTCAATTTACAAAAACGGTACTTGCCCAAAGCGGCATCGTGGTTATTGTGGGGCACAGTAATACCACCCCACAATTAGCGCAGTTAATAGCGCAAGTGCCTGTTGAAAAAATGCCAGAAACTGAATTTGATCGCTATTTTATCTTACAAAAAGCGGAACAAGGCTATCAGTTAAGAAGTTTGAAGATGAATTTTTAAGCACCTCAATATATTTCTTTACAATTTATTGGTAGCTAAGCGCAGACATAAAAAAACCAGCGAAAGCTGGTTTTTTTTTCAAATGGAGAAATAATTAATTACGTGGTAATTGAATTTTCTTTTCTTCACTTTGGCGATAAAGTACAAGTGTGTGACCGATTGACTGTAATTTCTCAGCACCCGTCTCACGAATAATAGCTTCAAAAATCAGGGCTTTAGTTTCACGATCATCTGTTGGTACTTTTACCTTGATAAGTTCGTGAATTTCTAAGGCGCTTTGAATTTCAACTAATACACCCTCTGTTAAACCGTTAGAACCTAGTAGTACAACAGGTTTTAGAGAGTGTGCTTGACCTTTTAAAAACTGCTTTTGTTTGTTCGATAATTTCATGTTGTTACAAATTTTGCTGAATATGGCTTGAATTAAGGGTATTCTAACGCCATCTAAAGAATATTACTAATTAGTTGCGTGTTAATTTATGACGAATAAAAAACTTTCGGCCAGTTCACAGCGATGGTTGAAGGAACATTTTGATGATCCTTATGTTCACGAGGCACAAAAGAAAGGTTGGCGTTCTCGTGCGATTTTTAAACTCGACGAGATCCAAAATAAAGATAAATTACTACGCCCAGCCATGACGGTGGTTGATTTGGGAGCTGCCCCTGGAAGCTGGTCACAGTATTTAGCTGAGAAAGTAGGCGATAAAGGGCAAGTTATTGCTTGTGATATTTTGCCTATGGACTCACTGGCCGGCGTTGATTTTTTACAAGGAGATTTCCGAGAAGAAGCTGTTTTAGATGCGTTATTAAATCGCATTGATGGTAAGAATGTTGATGTGGTGCTCTCTGATATGGCACCGAATATGAGTGGTAATAGCTCAGTTGACCAAGCTGGCAGTATGTATTTAGTGGAATTAGCATTAGATATGTGTAGTCAAGTTTTAAAGAAAAATGGTGCATTTGTGGTTAAAGTATTCCAAGGTGAAGGCTTTGATGAGTTCTTAAAAACAGTGCGTGATAGCTTTAAAACTGTAAAAATCCGTAAACCCGACGCCTCGCGTGCACGATCGCGTGAAGTATATATAGTAGCGACAGGCTACAAACTGTAGTACAGTTGTCAGGCGTTTAGTTGAATTTAAATTAATTGGATACAAGAGGTTAACCCCTTGAGCGATATGGCGAAAAATCTAATACTCTGGCTGGTCATTGCAGTTGTGCTAATGTCAGTGTTTCAGAGCTTTAATGGCGGCGATCAAGCAGATCGTCAAACTAGTTACAGTCAATTTGTAAAAGAGGCTCGTAGTGGCTCTATACAAGACGTATCAATGGATAGAACCACAGGTACGATCACAGGCGTAAAATCAAATGGTGAGCGTTTTCAAACCATCATGCCTATTTATGATGAATACATTCTCAACGATTTAATAAAAAATGGTGCGGATGTAAAAGGTGTTAAACCTGAAGAGCAATCGTTCTTAGCTAGCATCTTAATTTCATGGTTCCCGATGTTATTACTGATTGGGGTATGGATTTTCTTCATGCGCCAAATGCAAGGCGGTGGTGGCAAAGGAGCCATGTCGTTTGGTAAGAGTAAAGCGCGACTAATGAGCGAAGATCAAATTAAAACCACCTTTGCCGATGTAGCAGGTTGCGATGAAGCAAAAGAAGACGTCACAGAGCTGGTTGATTTCTTACGTGACCCATCGAAGTTTCAAAAACTCGGCGGCAGTATTCCTAAAGGCGTACTGATGGTAGGTCCTCCTGGTACTGGTAAAACTTTGCTTGCTAAAGCCGTTGCTGGTGAAGCGAAAGTCCCATTCTTTACTATTTCAGGTTCTGATTTCGTAGAAATGTTTGTAGGTGTTGGTGCATCCCGTGTTCGTGATATGTTCGAACAAGCGAAAAAAGCAGCGCCGTGTATTATCTTTATCGATGAAATTGATGCTGTTGGCCGCAAGCGTGGCGCTGGTATGGGTGGTGGTCACGACGAGCGTGAGCAAACACTTAACCAAATGCTAGTTGAGATGGATGGCTTTGAAGGTAACGAAGGGATTATCGTGATTGCCGCGACTAACCGTCCTGATGTACTTGATCCAGCGCTACTTCGCCCTGGTCGTTTTGACCGTCAAGTTGTGGTGGGTTTACCTGATATTCGTGGTCGTGAACAAATCCTTAAAGTACATATGCGTAAAGTACCATTAGGTGACAACGTTGAAGCCTCAGTTATTGCGCGTGGTACACCCGGTTTCTCTGGCGCTGATTTAGCAAACTTAGTTAATGAAGCTGCGCTTTATGCTGCACGTGGTAATAAACGTGTTGTTAGCATGGCTGAATTTGATGCCGCTAAAGATAAAATCATGATGGGTGCCGAACGCAAAACCATGGTGATGAGCGAGAAAGAAAAAGAAATGACTGCGTACCATGAAGCAGGTCACGCAATCGTTGGTCGCATCGTGCCGGAACATGATCCTGTTTATAAAGTATCAATTATTCCACGTGGCCGTGCTCTTGGTGTGACTATGTACTTACCTGAGCAAGACCGTGTTAGTCACTCTAAAGAACTATTGGAGTCTATGATTTCAAGTTTATACGGTGGTCGAATCGCGGAAGCGCTTATTTACGGTGAAGATAAAGTCACTACAGGTGCAAGTAACGATATTGAACGAGCAACAGATATTGCCCGTAAAATGGTTACTCAGTGGGGCCTTAGTGAGAAGTTAGGTCCGTTAATGTACACTGAAGACCAAAATGAGATGTACATGGGCGGCGGTAGTAGCCGTGCTATGAGCATGTCAGATGAAACGGCTAAAGAAATTGATGCGGAAGTGCGTTTGCTATCAGATCGAAACTATCAGCGTGCCGAGCAAATCTTAAAAGATCATATTGATATCTTACATGCTATGAAAGATGCATTAATGAAATATGAAACAATTGATGCGAAGCAAATTGACGATCTAATGGCTCGTCAGCCAGTGCGTGAGCCACGCGATGCTCATGACCGTCGTGATACGTCAGATAAAAAACCTGTCGTTGAAGAGACAAAAGTGCAGCCAGTTGCTGAAAAAGACGACAAATCAGCTCAAAAAGATGAAACAAATCTTGATGATAAAGCTGAATAACAGTTAAAATAGCAGAACGAAAAGCCCCGATTGTCGGGGCTTTTTTTGTTACAGAATAAATAAAGTATAAATATCAATGCAATGGATGTATTGAAGGTGATAGATGACCACAGTTGATTTACCAAGAGGTCGCAGTTTACACCTCACTACCCCAGTCATAATGGGGATTTTAAATGTCACTCCTGATTCTTTCTCAGACGGCGGTCGCTACTATCAAACAGACAGCGCTGTCATAAAAGCTCAAACCTTATTAGCCGACGGCGCTACCATACTCGATATTGGCGGTGAATCAACGCGTCCAGGCGCGCCAGATGTAAGTCTGGATGATGAATTAGCCAGAGTTATCCCTGCAATTGAGGCAATTCGTAGCCACAGTGACAGTACCGTTAATAATTGCATCATTTCGATTGATACCAGTAAAAGTGAAGTAATGCGTCAAGCCATTTTCGCGGGTGCAGATATAGTTAATGATGTACGTGCACTTCAAGAGCTAAATGCGCTGGCAACCGTTGCACAGCACCCTGATGTTGCTGTGTGCTTAATGCATATGCAAGGGCAGCCACGTAGTATGCAGACAGCTCCACAGTATGATGATTTATTCCGTGAAATAAATGATTTTTTTACGCAGCGGATCAAAGCATGCGAAACAGCGGGGATTCAGCGGCGGCAACTTATTCTAGACCCCGGATTTGGCTTTGGTAAAACTCTCAGCCATAACTACCAATTACTGGCACGATTTGATGAATTTAACCACTTTGGTTTACCCGTTCTGGCAGGGCTCTCGCGCAAGTCAATGATTGGCAACTTATTAAATAGACAAACAAACGAACGCCTTGCTGGAAGTTTGGCAGGGGCATTAATAGCAGCGCAAAACGGCGCAAAAATTATTCGTGTACATGATGTAAAAGAAACCGCAGATGTGCTTGGCGTATGGCAAGCATGCGAACAAGGAATTAAACAATGAGTGAAAGAAAATATTTTGGCACCGATGGTGTACGTGGCATGGTGGGTGAATACCCAATTACCCCAGAATTTGCACTTAAGTTAGGCTGGGCGGCAGGCCGAGTCTTGTCACAAAATGGCACTAAAAAAGTCATCATAGGCAAAGATACCCGTATTTCAGGCTATATGTTAGAAACCTCACTTGAGGCAGGATTAATTGCTGCAGGTATTGATGTGGTATTACTTGGCCCTATGCCAACACCGGCTGTTGCATATTTAACGCAGACCTTCCGTGCTGAAGCGGGTATTGTGATCAGTGCTTCTCATAACCCTTATCATGATAATGGCATTAAGTTCTTTTGTGGTCGAGGCTTAAAATTAGCTGATGAAGTTGAACAACAAATTGAAGCGATGCTTGATGAGCCAATGACGTGTGTAGCGTCTGACAAATTGGGTAAGGCTCGTCGTTTAGAAAGTGCTGATGGTCGCTATATTGAATTTTGTAAAAGCCAGTTCCCACAAGGCTTATCGTTAGAAGGCTTAAAAATAGTTTTAGATTGCGCTAATGGTGCAACTTATCATATAGCACCTTCAGTGATGCGCGAGCTGGGCGCTGAGATAATTTGTCATGCATGCGAGCCTAATGGCGTAAATATCAACCTAGAGTGTGGTGCTACTCATGTTGATGCACTAAAACGTAAAGTATTAGAGCATAACGCGGACGTCGGTATTGCCTACGACGGTGATGGGGACCGCGTAATGATGGTTGATCACAATGGGCGTGTATTTGACGGCGACGATATTGTTTACATTATTGCCTGCCAAGCAGCGAACGATGACATGCTAGGTGGTGGCGTTGTTGGAACTGTAATGTCAAATATGGGCCTTGAAAATGCACTCAAAGCAAAAGGCATTGAGTTTGCACGTAGTAAAGTGGGTGATCGTTATGTAATGGAACTATTGCAAGAAAAAGGTTGGAAGATTGGCGGCGAAAGTTCTGGTCACGTATTAAACCTTGATCTGATAAGTACTGGTGACGGCATTATTTCAAGTCTGCAAGTACTCGCTGCAATGGTTGCACAAAATCGCACTCTTAAAGATTTAGGTGCAGGCTTTGTAAAATACCCGATGAAGATGATTAATGTGCGTTATAAGGCAGGCACTGATCCAACACAAGCCCCAGCAGTTATTGCTGCAGTTGCTCAAGTAGAAGAGCAACTTGCAGGAAAAGGCCGTGTATTATTACGTAAATCGGGTACTGAACCGGTTGTTCGTGTCATGGTTGAAGCCGAAGAAGAGAAAGTAGTACTTGATAATGCACAAAAAATTGCTGCAGTTGTCGAATCTATGAGCAAACAAACTGATTAATAACAATAACCTCTTGTAACTTTGGGCGAGTCGAGTTACTATCTCGCCCGCTTTCTAATATGGAGTGGGAAAATGGCAATACGCAAGCCGATGGTCGCAGGCAATTGGAAAATGAACGGCTCTAAAGAGTTAGTACAGCAATTATCTGAGGCAATCAACAACGTAAAATCAGATGAGATCAACGTTGTGGTGTTTCCACCATATCCATTGTTACCAATGCTAACGGCAACCGGGGTAGCAACAGGAGCGCAAACGGTTTCTGAAAATGAACCGGGTGCATTTACTGGTGAAGTTGATGCGCAATTAATTAAAGATTTAGGTGGCGAATATACATTAGTTGGCCATTCTGAACGCCGTAGTATATATGGCGAAAGTAATGACATTGTGGCAGCTAAGTTTGCACGTGCACAGCAAGTAGGTTTAACACCTGTTTTATGTGTAGGCGAAAGTGAGCAAGAGCGTGAACAAGGTCAAACTGAATTAGTCGTTGCTGCACAAATTGATGCAGTAATTAATAAATTAGGTCTAGCAGCACTGAAAGATTCTGTGGTAGCATACGAGCCCGTTTGGGCCATTGGCACAGGTAAGACTGCATCGCCTGAACAAGCACAGCATGTGCACAAATTTATCCGTGATAAAATTGCTTCTTTAGATAGTGATTTAGCACAAGGGCTGACCATTCTTTACGGTGGCAGCGTGAATGAAAAAAATAGCGAATTATTATTTGCACAACCAGATATAGACGGCGGCCTGATTGGCGGTGCTAGTCTAAAAGCAGATTCATTCACTGCAATCTGCAATAGTGCAAAAAGGACCGTATAAGATGTACGAAATTTTATTAGTAGTTTATTTAGTTGTCGCTTTAGCACTTGTTGGTATGGTTTTAATTCAACAAGGTAAAGGCGCAGATATGGGGTCATCATTTGGTGCTGGAGCCTCAGGAACTGTATTCGGTTCATCTGGTGCTGGTAACTTTATGACTAAAACAACGACTATCTTAGCCAGTGTTTTCTTTGTGCTAAGCATTGTATTAGGTAACTTAACTGCAGGTCAGATCAAAAAGACTGATGAGTGGGAAAACCTAGAAGCAGCGCCGGTAGTTGAAACAGTCACTCCTGCAGCTGATGATGTTCCAGTAACATCAACTAAAGAGCAATCTGACGTACCAAATTAATACTTGAAAAAGGTATAGTTAAACGATTTATACTCCTCAGATAAATCATTGAGTTTAACAATTTAGCGAAAGCTTAAAAAATGCGGTTGTGGTGGAATTGGTAGACACGCTACCTTGAGGGGGTAGTGCTTTCGGGCGTGGGGGTTCAAGTCCCCCCAACCGCACCATATTAGAAAAGCCAGTAACAGTCATGTTACTGGCTTTTTGCTTTTTATTTTCACTCCATTTCAAGCTGAACGTTATCTAAATAATTGAGGCGCAAATTTATCTGCGTAAGTTATTTATCTCTATCTCCATTAAGCTCTTTATTTTTAGTGTTTTAATATATTAGTTTAGTTTTTCTACTAAGCTGTTTAATCTTGTTATATCAATTGTGTTACGTTACTGACCATTTATAACGACAGGTAAATAGCGTGATAATAAGGCATAAACTTTGACATATAGTTGTTTTATATGAAAAATTTATACCGCAGTTAGCGCTTTGTTTAGCTTGTTAGAATGATTAAATATTTAAGTCGATTGGTATTTATTCGCTAAGAAAAAAATCCCACCTAAAATATAAACATTTGTATAAACTTTAATTAGAGTATTTAGCTCTGTTGCTATATTTGCATATTCCACAATAAACAAAAACCAACTCCCCTATAGGTAGTTTTACTCCTATTATCTACCCAACTTAGCAAGGCAGCGATTAGGGTTTAACAAGGATGATGAAAGCGATGTTATTTTCTCTTGCTTGTTACATTCCTATGAGTGGTGCAAGCGATGAAGTCAACATAAGGCTAGCAGGAAAAATCACGCCTCGATGTGAATTTTCAACTGCAGCCGAATCACTTCTATTTGATGCCACCGGTTTTGCTAACACAGAACTAACTATAAATTGTAATGCGCCAATAAAAATTGCTTTACTGTCAAAAAATGGTGGTTTGCGTCATCAACAAAGCAATTTAATTGAAGCATATTTCTTCACAATGAAATTACCAGGTAGTGATATGGATATCACCGAGCAGGCGAAGGACCTAATGCTGGAAAAGTCATACGTTATAGATGAAATATTTTTCGATACAACAGCGCAATTAGAATTTCAGTTAGAAAAGCCACTGCTATTTGCTGGAGAATACAATGATGTACTCCGCATAGAAGTGACTCCATCAGCACTAATAGGTGGCATTTAACCGTTAGGGCAAAGATTATTTTAAAAAATTTAAGGAATAATAAAATGAAAAAATTACTCGTTTTAACTGCAATCGCGACTGCTTTCACAGGTTCTGCAATGGCTGCAAGTGTTAGCCTAAGCGGTGTTGTTGAGCCTGTTTGTCAAATTTCAGGCGTTGACTCTGTTAATACTTTTAGTGCATTAGCAATTGGTCACACCGCTCAACACAACATTACAGTTCAATGTAATGATTCTGATGGTGCTGAAATCACTCTTAAATCAACAGAAGGCTTATTAGAAAGTTCTGATCATGAAGATCAAGGTATTGCATACCAAGCTACCTTTAAAGCGGGTGATTTTGATTTTGCTTTAGTCCCTACAAACTGGATTAATGGTGATAATGATCTATCAGTTACAGGCACAAGCCCAGGTTCTGTTGCTTTAGCACAAGGCGTACCAGGCACTTTAGTACTTGAGCTACTTGAAGAAGCTGTATTCGCAGGTACTTACACAGATACGTTACAGATTGCTATAACAGCTAAATAACTTTTCTTCTCCTTTAAAGGCAGCTTGTTGCTGCCTTTTATATTTAAGGTTCTTCAATGAGACTGTTACTTGTCACACTTTTTTTATGCACTTGCTTTAACGTAGCCGCCTTCCAAGTAAAACCTATGGTTGCCGAATTGGAGAGTTTAGGCTCACAATCACAACGCACAATGCGAATACTTAATACATCAAAACAGCCACTTACAGTTGAAATTAGCGCTAATAACTTAACATTAGATGCAGCAGGAAATGAACTGTTAACTGAAAATGAAGATGACTTTCTTATTCTGCCAATGACGACAGTTATTCCTGTAGGCAAAAGCCAATCAGTATTAATCCGTTACATTGGTGAGCCAATGCTCGCAGAGTCTAAGAGCTATCGCATTATTGTTGACCAAGTAGCCGTTGATTTAGCGCAGATGAATACGTCGGGTGTTGGTATGACACTGAGTTTTCAAACTTTATTTAATGTTGTTCCAGAAGGCGCACGGCCGAATATTGAAATTATGAATAAAACCATGGTTTCTAAAGGTGTGTGGGAAATTGAGCTTGAAAATAAAGGCAATCGCTACGTAAGGCTTGCACAAGAAAAATGGCTAATTCAACAAGATAGTGAAGTTTATACTTTAGAGGGAAGGGAGCTCAGCGATGCGCTCATAGGTAAGCTGCTGATGCCAAACTCTAAACTTAAAGTAACACTTAAAGTACCTGAAAAATTTGATATTTCGCGCAGTCAATTAGAGATAAAACTGGATGCGACAACTAACTAAGTTTGTATATTTAAGTTTATTTTTTATATTCAATACTGCTAATGCAATCGAGTTATCACCAATGGTGCTTACTATTGATGCTAAAAACGGACCATTTAGTGCAAGCAGTATTATTACAAATACGCTAAATCGTGATTTTGCCTTTGATGTTGAGGTTTATAAAATTAACTTTCTAGCTGATGGGCATTTTTTAGAGTTACAAGAAGACCCACCTTTTTTCATCTTTCCACCAGCTGCATTTTTGAAAAAAGGCCAAAGTCAAAAAGTACAGATCCAATGGCTAGCTAATATACCGCCAGAGAACGACGAAAGTTATATGGTGACACTTGTTGAACAAGATCTTGCCACTGATTTATCCGCAAACAGTGTGAAAATGCTATTTAACTTTAATCTAGTTGTTCATTTAGAAAACCCAACACTAAACGCGAATTTATTATTGCGTAAAAGTTGGATTGAAAAAAATGAAATTGTCGCGCTTATAGAAAATATGGGCAAAGGCAATGCTAGATTGAGTAATTATGAGATTGCGTTTTCAAAAAAAGATGAGCTAACAGAAAGCTCTTCTTTTATAACTCTTTACAAAAAACAACAATTAAAGCGATTAGGAATAGAAGTGTTTTTAGCGCCAGGGACGATTAGCAAGGTAAGGATACCACTTCCAAGTTCTCTTACTGAGTCACGACAAGGGTTACCATATAATTTGCGTTTGGTCCCCTGATGAAACACATATTATTTTGCTTGTTACTTTTAGTGAGTATAGATGGCTACAGTAAGATTAACCCCAGTAATAAAACGATTGAACTTACAGTTGAAAGCTATATAAATAATGCACCAATTGGTCAAATAACGTTGAGTATCTCTCCTAGTGATGAGTTTGCAATGCCATGGCTTGAGCTCGAAGCAAGCTTCGATAAATTTATGTACTATGATGAAGTGAGTGGACTGCGTAGCTTGGTAAAAAACCAAAGAATAACGGCTGATCAACTGCAGGATCTTGGTATCATGGTTGATTTTGATATGGCCAGTTTCTCTTTATATTTGCGTGTACCCTCTGCATTAATTAAACCGCAAGCACTTAGTTTAAAACGCAAACCTCGTAATTTAAAGGTATCTAAACAAGCTAAAATAAGCGGTTACTTAAACTGGTATGCGAATGCAATCCGCCAGAAAACCGATAATGCTGAAACTGATCAACAATTAAACTCACGTTTTGACTCTGTAGTTAATATTTCAAACTTAGTTATTGAAAATGAATTTGAATATTTTTCTAGTTCTAATAGCACAGATGCTCACGGTAGACGAACATCGTCACGCATTATTTATGATTTACCAGAGTATGGAACGCGTCTCTCGTTGGGTGATAACTATGGTATTGGCAGTTACTTTCAGTCTTCTGTTCGATTTTTAGGGCTGGCATTGGCGAGGGATTTTTCTATGATGTCGGATCGGCAAATAAAACCCACTGCATCACAAAGCTTTATCTTAGAGAGTTCTTCTTCAGTCGAAATTATTGTCTCTGGTGTTGTTGTCGACAGACTTAATTTATCACCCGGCGTGTATTCTTTAAATGACATTCCTATAGAGCAAGGCAGTAACCAGATCCGTTTGCGCATTACTGATAGTGCGGGCATAACCCGGGTGGTTGATTTTGATGTAACGACTGGTTTGGACTTGTTGGCCGAGGGAGAATTAGAGTATCGGTTTAACCTGGGAATTCCCTCAACACTCGCATTTGACGGGCTTGAATATTTAAATGAAGAGCCATTTTTAAGTAGTTACTTTGATTATGGTGTATCGCCTAGCTGGTCAGTAGGTGCAAGCCTGCAAGCAAACAGTTATACACAGCAGTTAACGGCTAAAAATATTGTTGCCATTGAGCTTGGGCAAGTATCATTTGAAGGCGCGCTCAGTTATGCGGAGGAGCTAGGGAGTGCATTTAGGTTTGTATATCAAAACTTCACTAATGGTAGTAGTTCAAACCATAATATCAGTATGGGTTATGAATATTTATCTGAAGATTTTACAGCTTTAAAAGCTGAGCCGAATTCGTTACTAACTTTGCAAACTATAAAACATACTCTGCAGGGAAATTATAACTACTATTTTGGCGAGTCGATGCAATTTGGCTTGAGTGCTAGGTTACAACAAAAATATCAAGAAGATGAGTTTTCACAAGTATATGGCATTTCAACAAGTGGCCCATTCTCTAATGACTGGCGCTGGAGTATACGGGCTAACTGGGATAACTTAAATGAACAAGATGATCTAAATTTTGCGTTATCTATTAATTATCGATTTGATCAAAATACACGTTATAACCTTGCTCTAGATTCGCGTAATGATAAACAAAGGTTAGATTATAGTTATACTGGAAACCAACAGTTCGTGGACTCTAAAACTATTCGTTTGGGCTTAGAGCACAATGATTCCCAGCAAGCAGCTATTGATTTTAATGCTCAATACAATGCTAATAGATTCTTAATTGGCGCTGATCATGCCAGTGATTACATGCAATTTGGCGAATCTGGTATTCATCAATCTAGAGTTAACTTTTCGACTGCTTTAGCATTCGCTGAGACTGATGTTGCATTTGGCAAACCAATTAGTGATAGTTTTGCTTTAGTACAAGCTCATCAGTCGATTCAAGATAAGAATATAAAGCTTGGGCGCTCCCAAGAGTATTATCGAGCCGCAAATGATCAGTTAGGTCCCATCTTATTTAGTGATATTAATTCGTACGATGAAACAACATTAGCGATTGATATAGACGACTTAGAGCCAGGTTACGATCTGGGCTCTGGTATTTTAGCATTTAAATCAAGCTATAAGTCAGGCTATACAGTAACGATAGGATCGAATGCGAATATAACCGTTGTTGCAAAAGTTATCGCAAAAGATGGTTTACCAATAGCAGCAGCTGTTGGCACCGCTACGTGTCCAGAACACCCTGAATTTAAAGAAAAAATATTTTTTACAAATAAGAAAGGGCGATTTGCTATTACAGGGCTGATCCCATGTGACTATGTTATTAGTTGGACTGACAAAACGCTTAAAGAGTTTAAATTAACAATTGTTGATGGTGAACAACTACAACGTTTAGGAGAGATCCATGTACAGTAAAAGCCTTTTACTTATAACCTTGTTCAGTTTAAATAGTGTTGCCCAGTGCGACGCTCGTTTTGCGAATATTAGTCAAAACAATGATGACATAGCCGCCTACCGGCAGTCACAGTCTTATGATTCAAAAATAGAGTTTTCGGTTAACGTAATTAACAATGACGAATGCCAACTTAAAGTCATGGTTGAAAGTGAAAATCATAACTTTTTTATCTCTGATGCTAATCGTTTTGAATTTTTTATTGAATCGCCTGCAACTAATCTTGGCAGTGTAAAACAACCTGTTTTTAATCTAGCGCAATTAGAACTAGCAATTAATTTAATATTAAAAAGCGGAACATTTGTAAAAGCTGGTGCATATTCTGACATGCTTACATTTAGGTTATTCAGTGACAAGCAGCAAGAGCTTGATGTACAAGAAATATCAGTTAATACCCTAGTAGAACCAAATGTGAGCCTATCGCTATTAGGCTTCAATAGTACAGACCATACGGTGCAATTAGGTGAGCTTTACACTGGGCAAGAATACACAAACTTACCCACTCTAAAAGTGGTTACCAACTCTGATGTACAAATGACCATTGATTCTGAAAATGCTGGCTTTTTACAAAATACCATCTATAAACAACAGCACCAGATTGATTATCAACTCAATGTAAATCAAACCTGGTACGAGCTGAATAAAACACAGCGACTGACTATTAATAGTGAGGCATCATCTGCGGAGCTATTTTTACCACTCAAAGTGTTGATAAAAGATATAAGTAAACGGCCCGCAGGAAGTTACGAAGATATAATTAGGATCAGTATTAGCCCATTACACTACTGATTTTATCGCTATTATGCTGGCACCATTTAATTGCCTGTTGCTTATTTTTAACGGCGAGTTTGGTATAAATCTTATGTAAGTGAACCCGAACAGTGCCTTCGCTTATAAATAGTTTATCAGCGATTTCAACACTGCTTAAACCACTGTTTAATAGATTTAATACTTTGAGCTCTTTAGTGGTTAAATTAACTGATTTTGCGTTGCTAAGCTCTTCATTAGCTAAGTATTCACGCATCCAATTATCTGTGATTGCACGAGGAAACCACAACTCACCTTGGTTTATCGCTTGTAAACCTTGATTAATAACTGTTAGGTTCGTATCTTGATAGAAAATCCCCTTGAGGTTTGGCCAATCTTTCAAGCTTTTAGGAAACTCTTCTTTTGGTACATCAAAAATAGCTAAGGATATGCAATCAGATAGCTGCATGAAATTAGCGATTTGTTCTTGACTAGAGAGTGTAGAAAGAGTGGCGTACTTTACCATGAGTACATTGTATTCTTTTGAGACAATAAATAACGGCGAGAAACTACCGTCGTTATAAAAAGATAGATTGCCCTGATTGTGCTGTGACAGTTTATTGATGTCCATAATGATTCCATTCCCTGAAAACCAATACTATATTACTAAAAAAGTGTAAAATCAATGTGTAACTATTATCTGATATAGGCACACATGAGTGTGCCTATTGTTTTACAATGAACCACCAACCCCAATGCTTGGGTTTACGTACACAGGGCCTACTTTAAAAGGGGCGCTTACATTTAAACTTGCGTAAGGGCTGCATGAAGCTAATAAAAGAGTCATGGCGCTTATGCTGGCTATTTTTATTAATCGCTTTTTCATTTTGTAGTCTCCTGAATCACTAAACCAGCGCCTGCTGGATCACGAATTATTGCAACAGTACCATTACGGACTGCATCATTAGGGGCCATTAGCACTTGTCCGCCTGCGGCCGTTACTTTTAATATCGTTGCATCAACATCAGCTACCTTAATATAGTTAACCCACGTATTACCTATTTCAGTGTCTGGTTTTTTTACAAATCCAAAAGCAGGGCTGCTGTTTATTTTTAAGAACGAATAGTTGGCTCCAAACAGTGTTTTCTGTGCCGTGCTATACCCTGCAAGCTGCTGATAAAATGCGCTGCTGGCAGCGGGATCATCACTCCATACTTCTTGCCAGATCCAACTATTGTTATTTATGGTTAGGCTTGGATCGCCATTGATCGTGTTAATGACAGAGAATAAAGCACCTTGTGGATCTTCAAGTACCGCAATATCTCCTCGTCCTGTAATCGTTGTTTTACCAATTAAGGTTTTACCACCTGCTGAGCGAGTGGCATTGATCACGCTATCAACATCAGCAACTGACACGAGTGCAAGCCAGTGGCTATTATTTTGTTTGTTATCTAACTTAGCCATACCAGCAATGACTTGCCCATTTGTACTGACTAAAACGTAATCATCATTAACAGCTCGGAACTGCCAATCGAATACAGCTTGATAGAAAGTTTGTGATTGCTTTAGGTCGGGTGTTACTAAGTCGTGCCAAACAACGTGCCCGAGTTGTTTAGTGCCGCTATCGCTAATGGCGGGTAAGCTCGGTTGTGTAAGCTGACAACCGGTTAAAACAGCTGCTAAAGCGCCGCTTAATAGCAAAGGTTTTAAAAAGTGTTTAATAGCCAAGGTTGATACTCCTTTCATTTGTATTTCCGGTACGTATGCTAAACAAGCTCAATATGGTGTTATATATCGAGGTGGTCTGTAATTATATTGCCAAACGTGGCAAATAATTCAACGCTTAAATAATAGTCTATAAATCACAAAGTAAGCGATTGATTTCATAATTAAGTTTTTAGCTCGGCAAGGTGTCATTTTACTTTTTTATTGTTTTTATGCTTTTTGGGCAATAAAGCTAGATAAATTAAAAATATAGTTAACACTTACAGGTAATAGGCCGATAATACACACAGTTAAAATAATAGGGTAAATAGCATGGCTTCAAGTTTGTCTTTTCAAAACCTAAGCATCAGTAAAAAAATTCACGCTATAACATGCATTGCAGTTATTGCTTTTATAGTAATTGTGTTGATTAATTATATTGCTATGAAAGACAATCGAGGTTCATTGGACGAACTTGAAAAGACCTCTTATCAAGTAGTAAAACTAACTTCTGCCAATGTAGGGTTACTTGAGAAGTTAGACGAGCTTTATACTCAAGCCGTTACATTTGGTGAGCAGGATCTTGTTGATAAAGCTAAAGAGACCTTGACTTTACTAACAGCAAACCTTGATGCGATAAACAATATTAATAGCAACTACATTGACAGCCAAACACGCAAACAATTAACTGACTACGCTGCTATTTCATCAAAAATTGCTAATGATATGATCAGCGGTACAGCCGACTTTAGTAAAATCCAACAACAAGCTCAAGCTAAAACGAATATGTATAATTCCGTGTTGCAAAGCCTTAAAGTCGCTCAGCAACGTGCCGATGATCGCTTTTTTGAATTAGTAAAAAATACCAAATCACGTTCAGATCAGGCATTAACCTTAATGTTAGTTGTTTCATCCGTCTCCTTGTTATTACTATTATTTATGGCAATTTGGATTGCACGTGGTATTGCCGCTGCAGCCAGTGATGCCGCGGCAAATTTACACTTGTTAGGCGAGGGTAAAGGCTCTTTGAGCACGCAGCTTACGGTGCGAAGTGAAGATGAAATCGGCCAAGTCTCGATTAATTTTAATACCTTTATTGCTTTGCTTAAAGAATCAGTATTAGAAGTGATGGCAGTGTGTGAACCACTAATGGAAAATTCAACCCGTTTAGTACAGGGGATGGAGCAAGCGGAAAAGGCGACGAGCAAGCAAACCGCGGATGCAGAGATAGTTAAGCAGTCAATGGAAGAAATGAAACAAAGTGTAGGGGATATCTCACATTCAGCGGCAAGTGCGTCACGTGCAGCACAAATGGCTGAACAAGAAGTTGAGCAAAGCCGTTCGCAAATTCAAACATCGGTATCACAGTCGCAAACCTTAAGTGCTGAAATTAATCGTGCTGCTACAACAATTAATAAGTTAGCGGATGACACAAAAAATGTGACGCAAATACTCAATGTGATCACTGCAATTGCCGAACAAACAAACCTATTAGCGCTTAACGCAGCAATTGAGGCGGCAAGAGCGGGTGAGCAAGGGCGTGGTTTCGCAGTCGTTGCAGACGAAGTAAGAGAGCTTGCTTCACGTACTGCAAAATCAACCAACGAAATCCGTGAGTTATTAAATACCCTAACCAGTGCTGCAAATGAATCGGTCAGCGCCATGACAACTGCACGCGATATGGCCGGTAATAATGCAAAAGCAGCAGAAAACACGGGTATATCAATTGAAAAAATTGCGGAGCAAATGCTTGAAATTAATGGTATGAATTCGCAAATTGCAGCAGCCACGGAGGAGCAAACATCGGTTGCGGCAATGGTCGTTGAAAACGTCTCTAATATGCATATGTCGTTTGAAGATACCATGGCATCGCTTACCGCTGTGCGTGATGTTGCTAAAAACCTTCATTACCTCTCTGATAATTTATTAGATGCCACCGCTAAATTCAAAGTGGAGTAAGTAAACTTTATTTTCACTACGCAAAAAAATAAACAACGCCTTATGATTTATAACCACAAGGCGTTGTTTTCGAGTTAAAAAGCGTTAAAACGATTAAAACGTCGCGATAACTTTTACGCTATCAGTTACTTTGCTGCTATCAATATAGCCAATTGAATCAGCATTACTGCTAACAAAATCGATTACAGCTTGATCATTATCTAACTTTTCTGGTGGCGTGCCTTTACCAGTAAACACCAGTTTTGACCAATAGGCATTAAGTTGGCTACTTGATTTACCAACTACTTTGTCATTAAATTCATCAGCCACGTTATTGCCGTTTTGATTGACCGGATTTACTTTCGTACCATCTGCGAAAGATTTGCTTTTACCAAGGTAGATTTTTTTGATCTCAGTTTGGTCTATAGCATTACCATTATTTGCATTGACGATCACTGCAATATCGGCCAGTACGCTAAACGAACATACAGAAAGTAGTCCTGCTAAAATTAGTTTTTTCATGACTATTCCCCTTAAAAAACTAAATCAACAGCAACGGCAATCACATCCGTTTCAGTATCAGAAATATCATCTTTAAAACGACTAAAATCAACCTTTAGCGCTGCAGATGGATGGAAGTCATAACGTGTGCCAATAGTGTATACGTTACTTTTAGCTTTTGAGCCTTCTAACACTAAATTAATGCCTTGATTAAGTGGTGGCACAGCGGGTAGTGCGTTATAGCGGTTACTTTCATGTTTATCGTCGTTGTTTTCGTAAGTTAAATGAACGATCCACTCATCCATTCGATACCCCACAGAGGTATAATACTGAGTTTGTTTCGCCAAAGCGCTGTTATCAACTTCAAACTCCGTGTATTCGGCATCAAATAACAAGTTGTTGTAATCAATTGAAACCCCTAAAGCAAGAAAAGAGCCGTCGTCTTCGTCCACAGCAATGTTATTTGCTTGATCAACAAACCCCGCGTTACGAAGGGCTTCTTCTAATTCATTAAGGGCGACCCCTGTTGGCGTATCATTTTCGATAGCAATAGAGGTGTCAGCTACAAAATAGGCTGCGCGAGCACTAAACCAGTCGTAGCTCAAGGTCCAGTTAATACCGGCAATATCATTAAGCTCTGTGTCACCATTTACAGATACAACCGCAATAGTACCGTCATAGCCTCCGTAAATAACTTGCACTGTTGAGTCCCAGTCACCGAGTTGTGAGGTATGAAGTAAGCTCAAACCTTCATAGGTAGAAAATGGAATGTTATAAACTGATTGAGGAGGTCTTACCCAGCGGTAGGCATAACCCACATCCAAAAAGTCAGAATAACGATAAAAAGGCACACGCATTTTACCCGCACTGAGTTGCAGCTCATCGGTAAACTCGTATGTTAAGTAAGCCCATTCAAATTCGGCATCAAAATCATTTTCACCGCGAGCAACAATTTGTGCTGTCGCACTGAGTTTGTCTTGCAGATCTGCTGATAACTGTAAAGCAAACACGCTCTCATTTTTAAATGAAATGTCGTTGTCGTACCCATACAGTGACGAATCATCATCCAGTGTTTTACCGCCAACGATGGAAGCAAAACCATTTATACGTATTTCTGCATATGAGGGGGCAGATAAACAGGCTGCGCAAATTGCAATTGCGATAGGCAGTTTTTTCATTGTGTATCCTACTAGTTTTGTATGTTGATTTCAGCTGGAGTATAGGAGTAAACACGTAAATTATCGACAAATTTACATTGATTTAGTGTTTTTAATTATAGGTTTAACAAAGTACGCGGGACGCTATAGATGGTAAAAGAAAGTAGGATGGTGTTTTAATGATAATGAATTAGTTAGGCTGTCACAATGACAGCCTAACAGTATAAGTATTAATTGTTATTTTCTTGTTCGCGCTCTTCGCGTGCGGCTTTTAACTCGTCAGCGAGTTCTTGCGCTTTTTGCTTGGTTTTCTCTGTTAATTCGCCAGCGGCTTCTTTACTTTCAATCCAGGCATCAAGGGCCACTTCTTTGCCATCGTCGTACATATCAAGGCCAAGTTTTTTACTCTCCTGTAGTAATTCCTCAAGTGTTTCACCTTTAAATTCATTGGTGGTTTCTTTCACTTCATCCCAAGCATCATTGAGCGCTTGCTGAGCTTGTGCTTTGGCTTCTGCTGCATCTTTTTTTACTTCGTCGGCATCTTCACAGCCAGTTAACGCCACACATCCTAATAAAACTAAGCTTACTAATTTGTTCATATTGGTTCTCTAATAAAAGGATTGATTTACTAAGGAGTATTTCCTTAGGTACAGTATTAATGACAATCTCAAAACAAGCAATATACAGGCTATAAAATGAATGTACCTAGAACAGCACGCTTGCACTTTAAATTAATGGATGAAAATGACAGTGCCTTATTACTTGAACTAGATAGTGATCCACAAGTGATGGCACACTTAACGCGTGGCAAGGTAAGTACCATAGACACCATCAAAGAGATATTTATGCCACGGATGCAAGCTTATCGAAATCCATCACTAGGCTGGGGGCTTTGGCAAGTAAACCTAACAGAAAGTAATTCCTTTATAGGTTGGGTGCTGATTCGACCTATGGGATTTTTTACAGATCAGCCGGATCATAGTGATATCGAAATTGGTTGGCGCTTCAAGCGGGCAAGTTGGGGAAAAGGCTATGCCAGTGAAGCAGCAGCTGCCGTTGCTGATGCAGTTATAAAGCACAACGCTATACATACACTTAGTGCTACGGCATTAGAAGCTAATCGCGCCTCGATTAAAGTCATGGAAAAACTCGGTATGCAGTTTGTTGAACATTACTCACATAGCGATGAGTTTGGTGAGTTACCCGCCGTGTTATATCGTAAGTTTGTTTAAATCAGCATAGAGTTGTTTGACCTAGGTTTGCAGAGTGTGTATTAATGAGTGTAATAAAATAATTTTAAAAATAGAAAGAACAAGGAATTTAATATGTTTTCAGGCGCTAAGCATTTGCTGATTTTCAGTCTTGTTATTATGCAAGTACAAATAACGGTACTGGCTGCGGGCAAAACCGCGCAAGCCGCTGTTGCTATGCCCGATAGTTATAGTAGTGATACCGCCAGAGCTATTTTAGAGCAGGGTGGCAACGCTGTTGATGCGGCAATTGCAGCCCAGTTTGTGTTAGCGGTTACTTTACCTGAGGCGGGTAATATTGGAGGCGGTGGTTTTATGCTGATCCAAAAAGACGGGCAAGGCGACTTTATTGATTATCGTGAAACTGCCCCCAGTGCGGCGCACCGTGATATGTACTTGGATGATAAAGGCAATGTGATTGCCAATAAATCGGTTTACGGTATTCACGCCAGTGGCGTACCTGGCAGCGTAGCTGGTATGTGGCTTGCCCACCAAAAACACGGCACGCTTGACTGGAAAACCCTTGTACAGCCCGCTGTTAAGCTCGCCGAACAGGGCTTTATCGTCCATCCAAAACTGGCCAACAGCATTGAGCGCTATATTGCGCGTATGGCCAAAAAAGACGTAACGATTAACTTTGCTGATTATTTCGCCAGTGCCAAAGCCAATGAAAACTTTAAGCAGCCAGAGCTTGCAGCTACTTTAAAACGTATTCGCGACCAAGGTAAAGCAGGCTTTTATGAAGGCGAAACAGCCAAGATCATTGCAGACTTTATGAGTGAGCATGGTGGGATTATCACTGCTGCTGATTTAAAAGCGTATCAAGCAAAGTCACGTACACCAATGAAAGCAACTTGGAATGGTTATGAAGTACTGACATCACCACCACCAAGTTCAGGCGGCATTGCAATTGTACAATGGTTAAAAATGTATGAGTTGACTAAACCTGCCGCCGGCCTTGAACATAACTCGACTGGCTATATTCATTTATTAGCTGAAATTGGTAAACGGGTATTTGCCGATAGAGCAGAGTACTTAGGCGATCCTGACTTTTTCGATGTACCAAAAGCAGAGTTAATCGCCAGTGATTACCTTAAAAAGCGCAGTAGTACCATTACCCTTGATAAAATATCGACCACCGAAGATATTAAACCTGGTCTATATGAAAGCGAACAAACCACGCATTTTTCGATTGTTGATAAATGGGGCAATGCAGTATCAAATACCACTACCATTAACTTAGGTTACGGCAGTGGCGTAGTGGTCGCAGGTGCAGGTTTTTTGCTTAATGATGAAATGGATGACTTTAGCGCAAAACCTGGGGTGATGAACGTATTTGGCGCGCTCGGCGGCAAAGCCAACGAAATACAGCCGCATAAGCGCATGCTTAGCTCAATGACGCCAACTATTTTACTCAAAGATAATAAAGTAAAAATGGTCACCGGCTCACCAGGTGGCACCACCATTATTAGCTCAGTGTATGAATCTATATTAAACGCGGTGGAATTTAATATGACTGCTGATGACGTCGTAAACAGCCCACGCTTTCATCATCAACTTTGGCCTAAAAACGTTATTCGTCATCACCCAGGTTTAGATGCCGGCGTTGTCAAAGCGCTTGAAAAAATGGGTTATACACTTGATGAACGCCGTTTTGGTGATATGCACGTGATCATCGAACGCGATGGCAAGCTTGATGCCGGCTCAGAAGCCTCAGGGCGCGGCAAAGCGGTGGTGTTTTGAGCGCAGCGGTAAGTAGCTATAAGCTGTAAGTGGTTAGCCGTAAGCTGTCAGTTTGCGCGGTGTTAAATTAAAGGCCGTAGATACAAGGTAACTAGGAGCTAGGAGAGTATGTTGTAGGCGCGAGTTTATCTCGCGCTTTGGGCATTATAAAATATACGCTAATTGCTGACAGCTAATAACAGTGCCTGACGTAAACTAGGAATTAGAATTATCGATTGTCTTCAAAGTGCCAATTGCAGACATTGGTAACGCTTTGCTAAGGGGCTAAAAATGGCTGTAGTAGTATAAAATGTTTCCGAGCGCAGCTTTTATTATGCATTGCCACGCACAAGCCATGCAAGTTCATTTACAGGTAAATATTCATATTTGATATTCGAAAGACCATCGCCTTCGTTCCAGTCCGTAATAATCTGTGCCGTACATTCGGAAGGAATATTATTCGTTTCGTAGAATGCTAGGATACGATTTTTACAAACGCTCAATTCTGAATCAAATACTTTTAATAAAAATTGGTATATGCGACTTATAATATCCGCATATCCAAAAATCAACTCCGTTAGATTTGCATCGTCCTCTAGGGCCTCAATATCTACTCTAACGCTTCTCCAATTGTAATTAGAGTTAAGTATTTTTACCTTAGAAAGATTCAGCTTTACCTTTTTTTGAGGAAGAGCACTTGCAAGGTTGTTCATATCGAATTTCAGTGAGGTTACAGGAAGACCATAATGCAGCGCATAATTTCTCAGTTCATACATGAGACGATAACTTATATTCTCTTTATGGAGTTTCCTTCTGTAAGCATTCCAACTTGATAATTTTTGCGATTTTTCTCCAAATTCTGACTTTAATTTTGCTTCTGCGAGATTTAAAAATGCATTACCTGAAGATAGTAAGTTAGTAAACCTTTGCTGAACTTCAGCCAGCGAACTGATAGCCTCCATATGATTCATAATACCGTCAACTAATCCGTTATTGGGGTCAGATATTCGACAAATGAAATTCTCCAGATCTTTAACGTTTCTCTCGATAGTCTCGTAAGCATATGAGATAGGCTGCAAAAAATGAATTACTTCAAAACTCTTATAAAGTTCTTTTAGTTCTAAAACATCAATAGTTTTTCGACCTATTGATGTATCCACTAAACCTTTAGCATTTATAACTTGAAACATTACTCTTTTGTTCAATTTCTGCTCCTTTCACGCATAACAGCTTTAAACACCATT
This sequence comes from Pseudoalteromonas sp. KAN5, assembly GCF_022846535.1. Classification (NCBI taxonomy): domain Bacteria; kingdom Pseudomonadati; phylum Pseudomonadota; class Gammaproteobacteria; order Alteromonadales; family Pseudoalteromonadaceae; genus Pseudoalteromonas; species Pseudoalteromonas sp. KAN5. Next base: position 2,020,827 of record NZ_AP025589.1, on the reverse strand, counting down.
GTGATGGTTTAGAACACACCAAAGCGGCGTTTAATAATGTTATCGGACAAAATTAGGTTCCGACTCAAAACACAGGAATAAATTTAATTTTTCAGTGGCCGGTTATCGCTCAAACTCGTCGCTCAGATTGTCATGAATTACTCATTAAATACCCGTAAACACTATAAAACCGAGGGGCTTAGCCCCCGGCAATTTTTACTTTGAATTTAAGTGCTTCTAGGATGGCTTTGAGTTTTTCGCGGTCGTCGCCTTGGACTTCAATGATGCCGTCTTTTACTGCGCCGCCTTGGCCCATTTTACTTTTGATTGTTTTGGCGAGTTTTTTTAGATCGTGTTGTTCGCTGTCGATGCCGGTGACTAACATAACACCTTTGCCTTTACGGCCTTTGGTTTGGCGTTCGATGCGCAGGGCGCCGTCTTTAAATACTTTACTTGCCACTTCTTTACTTGGCTTGGGTTGGCTGATCCGGCCTGTTTCGGTTGAATAAACGAGATTACTATCACTCATGCTTAACCTGCATTGAAAAAGTTAAATAAACAATGAAGTAGATAATAACAAATCTAATAACAAATTTGTGTGTGGCGGGTTTTATTTTTGCTGATTTATCATTAAGCAGTTATATTTAATACTCATTAAGAATGGATAATCTGATCAGGAGTTAACTAATGAGTTTAAGCAAGAGTGCCTCAGCTGATGGTGCGACACTCACTATTCAAATTAAAGGGAAATTTGACTTTAATTTAGTGCAGTCGTTTCGACAGGCCTATGCCGATATAAGCGAAAAAACCGCTAAAATTGTGATTGATCTGCGTGAGACCGATTACATGGATAGTTCGGCGCTTGGCATGCTATTAAACATGAAAAAAACTTTGGGCACTTCTGTTGATGCAATTCAAATTAGTAATTGTCAGCCACAATTAAAGAAGATCCTACAAATATCTCGATTTGATAAAAAGTTTGATATTGATTGATGCACATTCTTGTTGTTGATGATCAACCTCTTAATTGTACGCTGTTAAAAGTGATGTTGGATCAACAAGATTATCAGGTATCCACTGCCGAGAATGGCGTTGAGGCGCTAGCTATATTAGAGCAGCAAAGCATTGATATTGTGTTACTCGATGTCATTATGCCTATTATGGATGGCTACGAAACCGCTGCAAAAATTAAACAGCGTTATAATGAAGTACACCTACCGGTTATTTTTATTACCTCGTTAGAAGACCAAAGTAGTTTTGAGCGCTGTTTAGAAGTGGGGGGCGATGACTTTATTCATAAACCGTTCGATAAAGTTATTTTAACCGCAAAAATAAAAGCCCACAGCCGTACCCGCAAATTAAGCTTAAAAACTCACGAGCAAAATAAGCTTTTAGAATATCATTACAATCAAACCGAGCGCGAACACGAAATCGTTGAGCATATTTTTAATAATGCGCTAGAGAACCAAGATAAATTTACTGACAATATTGATTTTCATCTGTCACCCGCCTCGATGTTTAATGGTGATATGTGCTTGATTGCGCAAAGTCCGATTGGCAGTTTGTATTGTATGCTGGGGGATTTTACCGGCCACGGCTTAGCAGCAGCTGTGGGGGCGTTACCGGCGTCTAAAGTTTTTTACACTATGGTTAATAAAGGCATGGCGGTCAGTGATATTGCCACTGAAGTTAATGCGATACTAGCGCAATTACTGCCAGGTAATATGTTTTGTGCGGCGACGATTATTGAGTTAAGCAGTTCAGGGAAAAGTATTTCAGCCTGGCTTGGCGGTCTACCAGATGCTTATTTAATTGATCAAAATGGCAATGTGCTAAAAACCTTAGAGTCACAACATATGGCATTGGGGGTTTTAGACAGCGATGAGTTTGAGCGAGAATTAGTTCATTTTGAAGTAGACGAGAGCATGCGCTTGGTATTAGCTACCGATGGCATAATTGAAACCACCAATGCGCAAGATGAATTTTTTGGCGAGCAGCGTTTTATTGAGGCATTGGCCAGTAAGGCGAAAGTGAATAGTCATGATGTGATCGCTAAAGTGACACAGTTTGCTCATGGCAGTGCACAACAAGATGATCTTAGTTTAGTGTTGTTTAATTGTGTTGCGGTTCCTCCTTTGGCTGAAGAGCAAGAGCCGTACTCACGATTACCGTTTAATTTTTCGTTAACACTCAATTCTCAGCAAATAAAACAAACCGATCCGGTGCTGGAAATTGTCGAGGTTTTGTCGCAAGTTGGCGGGCTTAAAGCGCATCGCTCAGATATTTTTTTGTTGCTGTCGGAGGCTTATAATAATGCGCTTGATCATGGCGTGTTAGGCCTTGATTCTGCGATTAAAAATAAAGAGGATGGTTTTATTGAGTATTACCAACTCAGAGAAGCCACTCTGGCAAAGTTAGTGGATGCCCTGATCATTGTCGATATACGCTATTGCCCTGAAACATTGAGCCTATATTTTACTATTTGTGATTCGGGTAATGGTTTTTCAAACACAGATAGTAGTGCTACCAGTAATAATCGAGAGCATGGTCGTGGCCTCTCTATTTTAGAAGAAATCGCAGAGCAGGTGACTTATAACGCATCGGGTAACCAAATTGAAATGTGTTATAAATTACAGTAATAACAAAGCTAGTCGTGGTTGCTTAGCCATGCTATGATTTGCTTCTTTTAGATGTTTGGATGGCTAAATGATTTCTTCTTATTTATCTCATGCACAGTTAGATGTGCCTGCTCAGTTAGTCGCTGATGAGCTTATTAAGCTCGAAAATTATTTATCAAGTCACCCGCTTCCTGCTGTTCGTTGGCAGTATCAAATCCCTGAACTTGGTGAGGGTGGGGCGTGTAGCTTATTTGGTTATTTACAGGATGAGCCGTTTAAACTGACTGATTTTTTACAGCAAGACCAGCAAACCAGCCATAAACTTGCTCAATTACAGTTGATTGTTGATTACGTTGTCGCACAAACCAATGTAGATTGGTACGGCATCTACCAAAGCACTGCAACACCAGAGGGTGAGCAACTACTTAAACTTGCCTATTTTGGCGCACCAAGTAGGCCGTTATTTCCCCTAACTGAAGCATTTGCCGCCGGTAGTAACAATGTGCAAGTGGCGCTGAGCAGTAAAGGTCGGGTGATCAATAACGTTGAGCAATATTTAGCGAAGGGTGGGGAGTACTATACTTGCGACCCGAAAGTAAAATCCGAGGCCTGTTTACCGCTTTTTGATAGCGAAAATCGCTGCGTTGGAATCGTCGATGGCGAAGCCTTTAATAACGATTTTTTCAATCAAAAAATATTAGCGCTATTAATTGCGTGCTGTATTAAAATTCCTCACTTTTTAGTGTAAATAACACTAGTCAATCTAGTGAGCTTTTATGTTAAGCTAAGTGCAACAGCTAACCCCTAAATAACGAAAGAGATAGTCAATGTTCTCAGTATTAAAACCATTACCAACTGATCCTATTCTTGGCCTTATGGCGGCCTATAAGCAAGATACTAACCCAAATAAGATTGACTTAGGGGTTGGTGTTTATAAAGATGAATTTGGCAACACGCCAGTGCTAAGTGCTGTTAAAAAAGCAGAAGCATTTCGCTTAGAAAATGAAACCAGCAAATCATACATTGGTTTAGCGGGTAACTTAGATTTTTGTCAAAAAATGGAAAACCTATTATTAGGTGAGCACCAAGCATTACTTGCTAATCGTGTACGTACGGCGCAAGCCCCAGGTGGTACAGGCGCACTTCGTGTTGCTGCTGAATTTATTGCTCGTTGTAACCCAAACGCGACTATTTGGGTAACCAACCCTACGTGGGCAAACCACATTAGCTTATTTGAAGCGGCTGGGCTGACAGTTAAAGAATACCCGTACTACGACTACGAAAATAAAGATCTATTATTTGATGAAATGATCGCCACACTTAAGCAAGTGCCTAAAGGTGATGTTGTTTTAGTACATGCATGTTGTCATAACCCAAGTGGTATGGACTTAAACGAAACACAGTGGAACACGGTTGCAGAGCTGGCTAAAGAAGTTGGTTTTACGCCACTTGTTGATATTGCATATCAAGGTTTTGGTTCAAGCCTTGAGGAAGATGCAAATGGCTTACGCATTTTAGCGAATGCGGTTGAAGAGCTAATTATTTGTTCGTCTTGCTCGAAAAACTTTGGTTTATACCGTGAGCGTGTTGGTGCATGTTCAATCATCGCAAAAGATAGCGCAACAGCGGATATTTCAAACTCAGTAATGTTAAGTGTGGTTCGTAGTATTTACTCAATGCCACCTGCACATGGTGCTGATATTGTAAATACAATTTTAAGCAGCACTGAGCTTACACAGCAGTGGCACAGTGAGCTTGATGAAATGCGTAACCGCATTAACGGCCTACGTACTTTGATCAAAGATAGCTTAGCAGCAAAAGGTATCGCTCAAGACTTCTCATTTATTGATCGTCAAAATGGCATGTTCTCTTTCCTAGGTATTAATAAAGAGCAAATTACACGCTTACAAAAAGAGTATGGTATTTATATCGTTGGTTCTAGCCGTGTAAACGTAGCTGGTATCAGTCAAGCAAATATCGATTATTTTGCAAATGCCGTTGCAGATGTTTGTAAATAATCCAATTTAATTGTTTTATTGACTAAAAAAACCGCACTCACTTGTTGTTGTGCGGTTTTATTTTGCCTAGCATCTAGCTCTAACTGTCAATTAAGTCTTCAACGCCAACAATTAACCAAGGCGCATCAGCTGTCGTCAGACGCTCTAAGTGCCATATCTCTAAGATTGGCTCCTCTTTATTATCACCAAGATCGCGGTATTTACCTTTGAAGCGCACGCTGACTTGCCATTTTTGAGGGTGTGTATCCGCTCGAACAAGTTCAGCATCAATAAACATTACTTCAGTAGCTACGCTCTCAATGCCCTCACGCTCAGTCTTAAATTCAGCGACCAACTCGGGGCTTAAATACTCAGCCATCGTTACATAATCAGCATTATTCCACGCAGTTTGTAAAGTGTGGTAATGGCTACGAGCGCCTTGTAAAAAGCCATTCATATCAAAATTAGGCGGTAAGTTAAATGGTACGCTATTGGTGTGATTAAAACCCGTTGCTGTAGCGTGCTCTGGGATAGTTTGCTTCATCTGCCCAGTATTGAACCCGCCTTGCGAATGCGCCATCGCTGGGGCACTTTTGCGGCGCACAATACCCATTACCAGTTTAAAGATGATAAAGGCAATACCGGCCATTAAAATCATTTCGAAGATTTGCATTCCCTCAAAATCATCCCCCATCATCGAGGCAATTAAGCCTCCCGCTAATAAGCCACCAAAAATACCTGCCATCATGCCTTTTTTACTTGATTTTGGCTTTGCAGCAGGTGCGAGTGTGTTGGTATCTGTTTGTTGTTTTTGTGCAGTTTGCTGTGTTTCTGGCGTTTGACCACGCTTTTTACTGCCGAATTTTTTACGTGCTTCAACATCAAAGCTTGCAGTGCACAGCAAAGCAAGTAATGAAAATATAACTATCAGATTTTTCATGAAATTCCTTAAAACAAATTAGAAGCGCGATTCTAAATCAGTTCAAGAAATAGATAAATAGGGACAAAGTTAATTAAGCTTAAAATAGCTTATCAACGTTGATAGTTGACTAATTTTAAAGCAATTAATAAAGGGAGAGAGGAAGTGTAAATTGCATTGCCGTCGTTACAACGACAATGCAATTTAATCCTTAATTTAACCAGCGAATGGCATGGTTAATGCGATCGTTGTAGTGTTCTAACGGCACCCCTAAACTGGCAACTAAAATAGTATCAGCCTCTGGGCCTCGATTTATATGACCTTCAAAGCGATCGTCTTGAAAATCATCTGCGCCAATGCCAAAAGATTGATCCTTTGATGGCACGATAAATACCGTCATGGGGCCGTGCTCCGATTCAAACACCAGATGCAGGCCTTTTTGACCTTTAAAGTCACAAAACATCAAATAGGTTACTTTACCGGGAAGCTCATCTAAGTGGCCACCAAGAACAGCAAACTTTTCGTTGACTGTTTCTAAACTGATTGCTTCAGTTTTTTGTAACGAATTAATTTCATAGTAAACATGCGCAAGCGCATGTTCCCCTGCGGCATATGAAACATTTTGCTCACTGCTAAAGAAAAATGCACCTACGGCCACCAATAAAGAGGCTGCCATGGCAAGCGGCAAACGACCTAGTTTAAAGCGTGAGCTTGCCTCAATGACATTATCAGTTGGCTGTTGCATACTTGCATCAGTTTGCGCTGTAAACTGCGATTCACTATTGGGTACTTCGTTTTCTGCATGGGCTGCGGTATTTGCTAAAATACGCTCAGCAAGACCTTTTGGCACAGGAATATCAAGTGCCTCGGCAAGCTGTGTATCAAATGCTTGCATGTCATCTATAAATGCTTGTCGCTCAGGGTGCTGCTCTGCAAAGTCTAAAAGCTCCTTCTCTGTGCTGTTTGGCTGTGCGCTAACTCGGCGACGAAACTCGAGATCATCCATTATTTTGATGCCCCTTTAAGTTGTTCATCATCACGGCTTAAAGCCTCTTTTAACTGGTTTCTGGCGCGGTATAAACGCGTCATTACGGTATTTTTATTTAAATCTAATATTTCTGCTATCTCTTCACCGGAGCAACCCATCACTACCTGTAATAGTAATGGCTCTCGATATTCATCAGTAAGCTTAGCGATTTGACGTTGGATCACTGTTTGCTCCATTTCGTCATCTAAGCTGACGCTTGTATCATCAACTAAGGTATCGTTTTCAACATCGCTATAATCAAATTGTTTGCGTTCAAAACGGCGGGCATTTTCCCGGCGTAAAATCGTCAGTAGCCATGGTTTTGCGGCTTTTTGATCTAATAATGAATCAAGCGCTCGCCAAGCACGTAAAAACGTTTCCTGGACCAGATCTTCAGCAATATTAGGGTCACGGCATAGCCAATAGGCAAAACGATATAATTCACTATGATAAACATGAACTAGTTTTTCATAGCGTGTTTTTTTCTCTGCCATATCAACTAAGACCTGACTATTCGCGTTTTTATTTCCAAGCATAAGCACTTTTTTATTTATTTTAAGTAATCCGCTGTCCAAGTGCGAGGAGAATTGCTACGCACTTAAACTCTATTTATAAAGTCCTTTTAATACAGCTTGTTGAGATTTACTCTGTCTATTACGCTGTTCTTCTAACAGATTTACAATGGCTGCCAAGTCTACCTCGGTACTATTAGGACTATAGAGGGCTGACTGCAGTTTCGCAATATGTTGACTAAGTTGAATATTATCAACGTCGAGCATTAACTTGTCTATCGCACTATGCGATTGTTTTGTCTGCTGCACCGCATAACGGTTCAATGCCTGATAAAACGCATTTATATCATTGTTTTTACTAGCCTTCTTAAGTTCATTCAGGGATGTCGATGAATCTTTTTTTAGTACTTTAGGCTGACTGCTAACAGCTGTGCGTACAGAACGGCTTCGTAACCATAAAATTAACGTGATCAGCCACAATAAATAACCAATCACGCTAACAATAACTAACCAAATAGGGATATGGCTTACCTGGATTGGTTGTGAAGTTAGCGAGCTTGGCGCTTCGGATGTTGGTAATGCCGAGGTCGGCGCCGCAGGGGTGGGGGGACTACGTCGTTACTGCTTGGCGTTACGGTAATGGTACGCGCTGGCAAGGTTGCATAGCTAATACGGTTAATTTTAGTGTTATACCAAGGAACGCTCACTTCTGGCAATGTATAGGTGCCAGGCAATTGTGGTAGTAGAGCATACGATGCAGTTTGTTGTGAAATAACACGGCCATCTCTGACTAAGTGGTTGTTTTCCTTTTCATCGGGATAGCTGCGTATACCTTTTATTTCAGGTAAATCAATATCGGGTAGTTGCTCTTTGGTGATGCCAAGTGCGGTTAATGTCAGCGTTCGTGTTATTGGTGTGCCAACTTCTACTGTGTCATCCTCTGGCTGCCATTGCTCATCTAAACTGACTAACTCGCTTGGTAACCAAGCACCTTGGTAGTCATTGGGAATTGGTTTTATCTCAACGTTTACATCTTCACCCAATGCTGAGACATCTAATTGGCGGTAATCTTGGCGAATTCGCCCCTGAAAGGCGGGTGCTTGAATTGTGTAGCTGCCACTTTTTTGTGGTTGTACTAAATACTCTCGCGTGATGACTAAGTAACGTTTTCCATCAATTAGTTCGTAATCTTCAGCTTGTTTACCTATTTGGCTTAGCTGCGCATCAGGCATCGTTGGGGTGCTTAAATTACCATCAAGCAACTCTTTTGCGAGGTAGAGTTTTACAGTATACAGTCCGGCTTCTTGCACGAATAAGCTGTCGCTAGAAAGCGATGCTTTGATAAATATATCGTTGTTTTGCTCAGCATCTTGGCTACGCTGGGCAACTTTTAACTCTATGGGATCAGAGCTGACACCGGCTACAGTGAATGCGGGGATAGTATAATTCCCAGCATCGCGAGTCATTAGTTTAACAGACCAGTTTGTTTGTTTTGAAATACTGCCATTAATAATATTGGTACGAGTGCTAACAGTCGTTCGGCCAACAACAAAGTCTTTTAACAGCACCGATGTATCTGGTTGGTCATCTTTAATATTGTCGTCCGCACTGATACTGAGCATAAAAAATTCACCCGCTAATACGGGGTTTTTATCAACACTGGCTTGTAGTTGTGTAATCGCCCACGAGGGCATAGCGCTGATAAGCAATAAACAACAGATTAATCGCATTACCATGATTTTTCGACTCCTTGTGGACGGCGTTGATAGTTTCGTTTTTGGGCTTCTAATTGCATTTTGTTACGTAATAAAATAGCGGGATCATCGGGCACTTTGCGCAACAACTGACTCAATTGTTGCGCTTTCTCTTTTTCTTCATTAGTCAGCTCAGCGGTGTGTGCTTGCATGGCTTGCTGTTTGGCCGCTTCTTCAGCCTGTTGCTGTTGTTCAGGACTCAGTTGTGCTTGTGGTTCATCATTTTCGGGTTCATCTTTTGCTTCGCTTTGAGCATCCGTTTGTTGTGCGTCATTCTCATCAGCTTGCTCAGGCTCAGCTTCCATTTGCGGGTCATTTTGTTCATCAGATTGCTGGCCTGATGGTTTCCCATCTTGTTGCTCATCACTTTGCTGGGATTCATCATTTTGTTGAGATTGTTCATCCTGATCGGCTTGCTCACCTTGTTGTGATTTATCTTTATTTTGCTGATCTTGGCCTTGCTCGCCATCTTGAGAGTCTTGGTCTTGATTTTGTTCGCCGTCTTGACCTTCTTGCTGTTGTTGCTGCTCCTGCTGCTGCAGTAGTTGCTCAACTAATGCTTGATTTTCCTTTGCTTGAGTAAAGTTATCTTGCAACTGTTGCGCTTGCTGGTAGGCGTTAATGGCTTCTTCTAGTTTGCCAGCTTTGGCTAGGGCATTGCCGTAATTATATAAACCAGTGGGGCTTTTATCCTCGCTAAATTGGGCTAATGCCGCATCAAAATTCCCTTGCTGATACAGTGCCGCGCCTTTTAATTGACTTGAATCAGCAGTCGCAGCTTGTTCATATTCACCTTGTTGATATGCATCTAGGGCACGTTGATCTTGGTTTTTAAAGAGTGTTGGAAGCGCTACAGCATACGCATTTTGTTGTGGTAAAAAGCACACCACTAAAAATGCAGCGGCAAATGCACCACGGCGAAAAATCCACATCATCATTGGCAACAATATGAACAGGCCATAGATCCCAGCATCTATACGCCATAATGCTTGGCTTTGTTTTTCATTTTTAAGCACTTCACTATTTGCACTGGGTGCAAATGTTTGAATATCCCGAGCGCTGGTCTGGTATGTGGTAAACTTACCACCGCTATTTTTAGCCAAGCTATTAAGTAAACTTGTATTGATAGTTGGCACCACGATTTGCCCGTAACTGTCTTTTAAAAATCCCCCCTCAGGAAGCTTGATTGGCGCACCTTGCTCTGTTCCAACCCCATAAATATTTAAGCGATACGGGTTATTGCCGGTAAATTGACTAATGTCATTTTGTTCACTTTGCTCAATCCCATCGGTCACTAAGATAATGTCACCTTCAAGGTAACCTGCTTGGGTCAATAGCTCTTTGGCAGTATCAAGGCCTGCCAGTACGTTAGAGCCTTTATCGGGCATAATATCTGGGCTTAAGCTGGGGATCAGGTTCTCGAGCGTGGTAGCATCGGTGGTTAAGGGTGAAATCGTATACGCAGTGCCCGCATACGCAACTAAAGCGGTGTCACCTTCTTTGAATAACTTAATCATATCCAGTGCTTTAAAGCGTGCTTGCACTAAACGACTAGGCGCTATGTCGGTACTGTACATAGACAGCGACATATCCATTACAATCACCCGGGCATTTTTACTTTGAAATACTGGTACTTGTTTTTCTTCAAAACTAGGACCTGCGCTAAAAATAACGGCTAACACTGCAAATAATGCAATTAGCCACATAGGTTGGCTATGTTGTTGAGTATTGTTGCTGATCACAAACTTTGCTAAATGAGGAGCAATTAACTCAGCTTGCTTAGCATTTTTGTGTTTTAACATTGCAATAGCAAATACGACACACACAGGCACTAATAGCCACAAAACGGTTGGTCGGATAAATTCAAAGTCCATTAGGCCTCCTGTCTTAGTGTTTTTGCGCTAATAAACATAATGCGTAAAGCAATCAAACCCAGTGCAATTAATAAAGGGAAATAGAATAAAGCGCTTTGTGGGCGAAACGTTTGCTCGTCAGCACTGATGGGCTCTAGTTTATCTAGCTCTTGGTAAATTTGTTGTAAGCCCGCAACGTCTTTAGCACGAAAATACAGACCACCGGTTTGTTCTGCAATGCGTTTTAATAATCTTTCATCTAGGCTGCCGCCGCTCATGCCACCCATATTAAATAAGCTAAAACCGCGAGGGTTATCTGAGCCTACCCCTATGGTATAGACTTTTATGCCTTCTTCACGAGCAAGTAATAGAGCTTCTTCTGGATCTAAATTGCCCGCTGTATTTTGGCCATCGGTTAATAGCACCACGATACGGTTACTTTCATCTTTATTAGCAAAGCGTTTTACTGATAAACCTAGGGCATCACCGATAGCTGTTGCACGGCCAACTAAGCCAATTTGCGTTTCAGAGAGCATTTGGCTCACTGTTTTTACATCCCGTGTTAGTGGGGTTTGTAAAAAGGCCGTATCGCCAAATAAAATCAGTCCTAAACGGTCACCTTGGCGCTGCTCAATAAAGTCACTTAACACTGCTTTTACCATGGTTAAACGGTCAACATATTGGCCTTGATATGCCATATCTTGCTCGGTCATAGATCCTGATAAATCTACTGCGAGCATGATATCGCGGCCTTCATTAGGTAACGTAATTGGTTCGTCAAGCCAAGTTGGGTTGGCCAGTGCACTCACTAATAAAGCCCAGATCAGCCACTCGAATGCGCTAATACTGCGGGTGTGTTGATGAGCGACTTGTGTGGCTAAATTATGTTTGGCAAAACTTGGAATACGTAATCGGGTATTTCCTTCAGTGTGAACAGGCTTTAAAAAGCGCAATAACCAAGGTAGTGGTAATAATACAAAGAGCCAAGGCCAGCTAAATTCAAACATTCAGTGGCTCCTTTAATTTAAATTGTGAGATGGCGAGTTTTAATTTATCTGCCAGCGCACTCTGCTCACTGTTAGCTTGATAAAGGCTCATTAGTTCACCTTCAGTAAATTGTTGTCCGGTCAGCTTATTAATAGTTTTACACCATTGCTTTGTGCCTTGTGATGCTGCGCTTTGACCGTAGTAATGTAAAACCAAACGCTTGATTAAAATATGTAACTGTTGAGCATCGTCATCATATTGATTACTCAATAGCACAGCGTGTCGCTTGGCTTTTTTAAATTGGTAGGTTTGATACAACTTATAACCTGTAAAGCTAATAGTAAGTAGCAGTATGGCAATAATGACCCACCAAATGGGGGCCAAAGGCCACCAAGACACCTGAGTTGGGACAATGACATCATGTAGGCCATCTAAAGGAGAGGTTTGCATGTTACTTTCTCACTAATTGCAGCTCAAGTGGTGTGGCTGCATTGAATGATATTAAATTAAGACCCGACTTAGTTAAGCGCTCTAAACGTGCAGCAAAGGCTTGTGCAGCAGTTTTAGCAAACTTATCTCGAAAGCTTTTATCCATCAGTGGCAGGGCAAAATCACTGCCGTTGGCGCTGACCGTAACGGTTTGTTTAAACGCTGGAAGCTGGTGTTCGAATGGATCGCTAATATGGCAGCCGATCAACTCGCAGTGCCGACTGAGTATTTCGAGTTGTTTAAAACTGGCATCATCGAGGGCGCTAAAATCAGAGACTAAATACACTAAGCTGCCCGGTTTGGCTAAGTGGTTTAAGCGTTTTAGGTTATCGCTTAGTTTATTAGTGGCAACGTCGTCAATTTGGCTCAGGGCTTGGTGGTGACTATCACATAAATTGTGACACAGTTTTAGTACCGCCTTTTCACGTGCGCTGGGTTTTAGCTCTAAATGACCGTGTTGATTAAACACAATACCGCCAATGCGATCGCCACGCTGGCATGCTGACCATGCAACTAAAGCACTAATATGTGCCGCCTGCACAGATTTAAGTAACAGTTTAGAACCAAATAACATGGAATTAGAAAAGTCGGTAAACACAAATACAGGGCGTTCTTTTTCTTCTTGAAAAAGTTTTGTGTGGGTTTCACCGGTGCGAGCTGTAACCCGCCAATCAATTGAGCGAATATCATCGCCGTGTTGATAATGGCGTACTTCGGCAAATTCCATACCGCGACCTTTATGGGGAGCAAGATACTGACCGGTTAGACTATTTCTGATCTTAACTTTTGGAGCAAGCTCAAGTAAGCGGGCTTTCGCTTTGTAATACATGAGCTCTTTTAACCCTAAGTCGACCCCATGGCTATGACTTAAACGGAGCCACTGTTGATTATCTAATTGCTTTTGCATGGCTTATGGTACGGCAACGAGTTCTAGAATACGGCTAATAACCTGATCTTTAGTAACACCATCAGCTTGTGCTTCATAACTTAAGATAATGCGATGGCGCAGCACGTTATGTAGTACAGCTTGAATATCATCGGGGGCAACAAAATCACGGCCTTGTAACCAAGCATGTGCACGGGCACATTTATCAAGCGCGATTGTCGCACGTGGACTTGCGCCATACTCAATCCAGCTGCCCAGTTGCGCATCCAATTTAGCCCCTTCACGGGTGGCAATGATCAATTGCACTAAATATTGCTCAAGCGGCTCAGCTAAATGCAGGCCTAAAATTGCTTTGCGTGAAGCAAATAAGTCACTTTGGCTAATTTGTTGTGCTGGTGCTTGATGCTCGCTCAGTGCTTCACCGCGGGTAAGGCGTAAAATATCAAGCTCATGTTCTGCGCCTGGGTAGTCAATGCTCAAGTGTAATAAAAAGCGGTCTAATTGCGCTTCAGGAAGGGGGTAAGTCCCTTCTTGTTCAAGCGGGTTTTGAGTAGCCATAACCATAAATAAGTCAGACAGTGGGTAGGTATTTTTGCCAACGGTAACCTGACGTTCAGCCATGGCTTCTAATAATGCTGATTGTACTTTCGCAGGAGCACGGTTAATTTCATCGGCTAAGATGAGGTTATGGAATAAAGGGCCTTTTTCAAACACGAATTCGCTGGTCTGTTGACGATAAATATCAGTACCCGTGACGTCAGCAGGTAATAAGTCTGGGGTGAATTGTACGCGTTGAAATGAACCCTCTACGCCTTTTGCTAGCGCATTAACAGCTCGGGTTTTAGCAAGTCCAGGAGGACCTTCTACTAATAAGTGGCCATCGGCTAAAATAGCGATAAGGAGTGCTTGCGTTAGTTCTGGCTGGCCAATAATTTGGCTGTCTAAATAAGTTTTTAATTGTGAAAATACGTTAGTGGCCATAGTAAAAAAACTGTCCTGATTAGCAAGGTTTATAAAAAGCTTTAATGGTTATTGGGATTATTGTTCTATAACACAAGTGTTAGACTTAAATTTACAAAATAGTTCGTTATTTTTTAACGATTTTTACCCTAGCACACAAATCACACTATTTTTTGTAAATACGTTAAAAAAAGCCTATTGTTGGTAACTAATTATACTATTTTCAATTTCGCTATTGGCTTTAGTACACGGGTTGTTTAGAATCGAGGAAAACAAACAGGTCAGACCTGTCAGCGGGAGAGCATTAATGTCTGAGCAAAACATACTAAAAACAGCAAAGGGCGATCGTATCGCCATCGTCAGTGGTTTACGTACGCCGTTCGCTAAGCAAGCGACAGCATTTCACCATGTACCGGCTCTTGATATGGGTAAGTTAGTGGTTAACGAAATGCTTGAACGTCTTAATTTTGATAAATCTGAAATTGATCAACTGGTATTCGGTCAAGTGGTGCAAATGCCAGAAGCACCGAATATCGCCCGTGAAATCGTATTAGGGACAGGTATGCCGGTTTCTGTTGATGCGTATTCAGTATCACGCGCTTGTGCGACTAGTTTTCAAGCGATTGCCAATGTGGCCGAGTCAATCATGGCAGGCTCCGTGCAAGTGGGTATCGCCGGTGGCGCTGATTCGTCATCTGTACTCCCCATTGGCGTGAGTAAAAAATTAGCAGGTAGTCTGGTTGATTTAAATAAAGCACGTACCTTAGGTCAGCGTTTAAAAATATTTTCAAAGCTGCGCTTAAAAGATTTACTCCCTGTACCGCCAGCCGTTGCAGAATATTCTACCGGTTTATCGATGGGGCAAACAGCTGAGCAAATGGCAAAAACCCATAACATTAGCCGTGAAGATCAAGACGCTTTAGCACATCGCTCGCACACGCTTGCTAGCCAAGCATGGGCTGATGGTAAACTTGCTAATGAAGTAATGACTGCGCATGTGGCGCCGTATAAAAGCTTTATCGAGCAAGATAACAATATTCGCCATAACTCAACCGTTGAAGGCTATGCTAAATTAAAGCCGGCTTTTGACCGTCAACATGGTTCTGTAACTGCTGCAAACTCAACACCATTAACAGATGGTGCCGCAGCGGTATTAATGATGAGCGAAAGCAAAGCAAAAGCGTTAGGCTATAACATTTTAGGTTACGTACGTAGCTTTGCATTTTCTGCAATTGGTGTGCATGAAGACATGTTGATGGGACCTGCACACTCAACGCCTATTGCATTAGATAGAGCAGGTATCACACTGGCAGATCTTGATTTAATTGAAATGCATGAAGCATTTGCCGCGCAAACCTTGGCGAACATGAAAATGTTTGCCTCAGATAAGTTTGCTCAAGAAAAGCTTGGCCGTAATAAAGCCATTGGTGAAATTAACATGGATAAGTTTAACGTGATGGGCGGCTCGCTTGCTTATGGTCACCCATTTGCGGCCACCGGCGCACGACTTATCACCCAAAGTTTACATGAACTTAACCGTCGCGGCGGTGGTTTAGCCCTTACAACAGCCTGTGCGGCTGGTGGATTAGGTGCAGCCTTTGTATTGGAGAGTGCGTAATGACAGATTCAGTATTTAGTTTAGAAATAGATGAGCAAAAACTTGCTGTTGTAACTATCGACGTGCCGGGTGAAAAAATGAATACCCTGCGCGACAGCTTTGCAGATGACTTGCAAGCATTGCTTACTGATGCAAAGCAGCAATCAGTAAAAGGCATGGTATTTATTAGCGGTAAAAGTGATAACTTTATCGCCGGTGCTGATGTAAAAATGCTCGATAATGTTGAAAAGCGTGAAGATGCATTAGCAATTAGTGAGCTGTGCCACCGTGCTTTTTTTGATATGAAAAAATTGCCGTTTCCCACTGTAAGCGCTATTCATGGCCCAGCATTAGGCGGTGGGTTAGAGTTCGCGTTAGCCTGTGATTACCGCGTATGTACCGACAGTGATATTACCAAACTAGGCTTGCCTGAAGTACAGCTTGGCTTGTTACCAGGTGGTGGGGGTACACAACGATTACCTAAACTAGTTGGCTTGCAAAAAGCCTTAGAGTGGACCTTAACAGGTAAGCAAATACGCGCTAAACAGGCTAAAAAGTCGGGTTTAGTTGATGACTGCGTACCACAAACTGTGTTGTTACGTGTTGCTAAAGAGTTTGCTTTAAAAGGCAAAGCTAAAGCGAGTAAACCAAAGCTTGACCGTTTAAGCCAATTGCTTGAGTCAAACCCATTTGGTCGCAATATCATCTTTAAAAAAGCGCAAGAAAATGTGCTGAAAAAAACCGGTGGTCATTATCCTGCGCCACTGGCGATCATCAAAGCAATACGTGCAAGTGTTGAGCTTGATGAACTCAAAGCCTATAAAACAGAGGCTGAAGGGTTTGCTACGTTAGTAATGAGCAGTGAGTCTAAGTCATTACGTGGGATCTTTTTCGCTACCACCGAAATGAAAAAAGAATGGCGTAACGAGGATGCACCTGCAATCACCAAAACAGCTGTACTGGGTGGCGGTTTAATGGGCGCTGGTATTGCACATGTTAGTGCCGTTAAAGCCGGTGTGCCAGTGCGTATTAAAGATGTAGCCGAGCAGGGTATTAGTAATGCCATGAATTACAGCTATAAGATTTTAGATAAAAAGCAAAAACGCCGCATTTTATCTAAAGCTGACCTGCAACAAACCATGAGCAAAATTACCGGTACTACTAATTACAGTGGCTTTAAGCACATTGATTTGGTGATCGAAGCGGTATTTGAAGACTTAAGCCTTAAACAAGGCATGGTGGCGGATGTTGAACGTGAATGCCAAGATAACACTATTTTTGCGAGTAACACCTCATCATTGCCGATCTCACAAATTGCAGCAGAAGCTGCCCGCCCAGAGAATGTAATAGGCTTACATTATTTCTCACCGGTTGAAAAAATGCCATTGGTTGAAATCATCCCACACGAAGGTACTTCACAAGAGACCATCGCGCGGATTGTAAACTTTGCCCGTAAGCAAGGTAAAACGCCGATAGTGGTAAAAGACAAAGCAGGATTTTATGTAAACCGTATTCTTGCCCCGTATGTGAATGAAGCGGCTAACTTATTACTTGCTGGTGAGCCTATCGAGAAGATAGATGCGGCACTTGTTGAATTTGGTTTCCCAGTTGGACCACTTGCTTTACTTGACGAAGTGGGTATTGATATTGGCTCTAAAATTGCCCCAATACTTGAAAAGGAACTGGGCGATCGCTTTAAAGCCCCTGATGCATTTTCACGTTTGATTGATGCTAAACGCTTAGGCCGTAAAACGGGTCGCGGTTTTTATCTTTATGATAAAAAGAGCAAAAAAGTGGATGAATCAGTCTATGAATTGTTAGGTGTTAGCCCATCGCCACGTTTAAACAAAAGTGAAATTGCGAAACGCTGTGTATCGCAAATGCTTAATGAAGCTGCTCGATGTTTAGATGAAGGCATTATTGCCAGCCCGCGTGATGGTGATATTGGTGCTATATTTGGTATCGGCTTCCCGCCGTTCTTAGGCGGTCCATTTAGTTATATGGACAAGTTGGGCGCGGATAAAGTCAGTTCAGAAATGGCCACTTTTGCAAACTATAATGCGGTATTCGCCCCGTGTGCACCATTAGTTGCGATGGCGGATACTGGCGCAAGCTTTTATCAAGTCACGCCTGTTCAACATGCTAAACCTGCAAATCAACAAGAGGTAGTGCAGGACGACGTTACTGCAACAGAGAGTCCTACGGTCACATCCAATGACACGGATAATGAACAGCTTGATGAACAAAATACACCAGTGTTAGCAACTGATAGCGAAGAAGTGGCAGAACCTGATACTGCAGATAGCAGCAAAGAAAAGAAATAGTCTTTGAGCTTTATTTGTTATAAAAACGCACTTTAAGTGCGTTTTTTTATGCTTATTGATTGATATAATACCAATCGACTTAAATATTTAACCATTCTAGCGGGCTAAATAAAGCGCTAACGGCGTTTATCTGTCGCTATAAATGGTCAGTAACTTAACACGATTGGTATAACATACTTGCGCCAAGTGGTCGTTAGCAAAGGAGTACTAAGAAACTATTTATGCAACTCAACACACCTAGACTAACGCTAAAGTTATTAACGGCTGACGATTGGCCGCTATTCTTTGCATTGCATAATGATGCTCAGGTAATTGAAAAATGCTTCGATAAGCCCTCTGAGGTGCAAATACGCGCAAAATTTAATGAGCGTTTAAAGCCTTGGCAGCCAAATTCAAGTCGCCCCTTGTGTATGGTTATTCATGAGAAATGCAGCAATAAGCCAGTTGGCGTAACTGGGTTTACTGCATCGCAAACGGCACAGACGCAGGAAGTGGGTTATCTATTACTACCAGCGTTTTATGGTCGTGGCTATGCAACGGAAGCTCTTGATGCATTTTTAACATGGGCGAGAGGGGAGTTTAATATTCAGTCAATAAAAGCCGTGGTTAGTGCAGGGAATATTGGCTCGGAGAAAGTGCTCGTAAAATGTGGCTTTAAGTTTGTGAACGTTGAGCCTTTAGCCTACGAAATTGCTGGCGTGCTAATTGATGATCACCATTACTTGTTAGACTGTACAAGTAAAACGTAGGTTGTACTGTTCAAGTGTTTTGAACAGTACAACGGGTTGTTACATATGGATTTCAATTGCCTTACGATCTTTATCAGGCATGTTGGCAACCACTAAGTTAAATGAATTATCGATCATACGCTCAATTTCACCTTGTGGAATTGAGCCATCTAGAATAACAGTATTCCATAACCGTTTATTCATATGATAGCCAGGTATAACCGAAGGAAACATGTCCCGAAGAGCTTGCGCTTCATCAGGGTCGCATTTCAAATTCATCCACCAAAGTGGATTACCGTCTTCATCTGTTTGCCCTTCATTGCCAACTGACAACGTTGCAAACATTTTATGGTTTACTTTATATACATCAACTTCTTGGCCAAATGGTTGGGTAACCATAACCAGAGGTTTTTTAGATAAATACTCATGTGCTGTGTGTTGATCCATGATCCAGTCCTTGAAGTCATTTATGGTAAATTAACCATAGCAGCTTTTTCGTAGTTTAGTCATGAAAAATCGATCAATAGGTAAAATTTATTAGTAAATACAGACTCTAGTAGAAAAACTGTGATAAGCGATATTTTCTTATTGAAGAAAACCCAGTTCGTGGTATGTTTCACGGGATTTATAAATTATAGGAAGACACTGATGCCAAAGGCAAGTGAAGTTAAAAAAGGTACTGCTATTGAGTTCAATGGCCGTGTTTTAGTGGTTAAAGATATTGTTCGCTCTGTGCCACAAGGTCGTGCTGGTGGAAGCTTATATCGCATGCGTTTGTACGATGTTGTCACAGGCAGCAAAGTAGATGAAACATTCAAAGACAGCGACATGCTAAAATTAGCCGATTTAACGCGTCGCGAAGCAATGTTCTCGTACGTGGACGGTGAAGAATATGTGTTTATGGATAACGAAGATTACACACCATATAACCTGAATAAAAACGCGATCAGCGAAGAGATTTTATTTGTAAACGAAGAAACACAAGGTGTGCACGTTATTGTCATTGATGGCGCGCCAGTGGGTTTAGATTTACCGTCAAGCGTTGAACTTGTGGTTGAAGAAACAGATCCATCAATCAAAGGTGCTTCAGCAAGCGCACGCTCAAAACCAGCTCGTTTATCAACAGGTTTAACGATTCAAGTACCTGAACATATTTCTACTGGTGATCGTATCCGTATCAATACGGCTGAGCATAAATTTATGGGTCGTGCTGAAAAGTAATCGCGCTTATAGCTTACTTATAAAAAACCGGCATCAGTGCCGGTTTTTTATATCACCATTATTTATGTTCACTATTTGTCCATGTGGCTTTAAACTCGCCAATACTTTCGTTACACTGCGCGCTCGATTTTAATAAGCTAATACCAATCGGCTTAAATATTTAACCATTCTAGCGGGCTAAATAAAGCGCTAACTGCGTTATAAATTTTTCATGTAGAACAACTACATGTCAAAATTTATGCCTTGTTATCACTCCATTTATCTGTCGCTATAAATGGTCAGTAACTTAACACGATTGGTATAATGGGCCTCGTTTGTATTTTTTGATCTGCACTGCATTTATTGCCATCATGTATTTATACCAATCGACTTAAATATTTAACCATTCTAGCGGGCTAAATAAAGCGCTAACTGCGTTATAAATTTTTCATGTAGAACAACTACATGTCAAAATTTAGGCCTTGTTATCACTGTATTTATCTGTCGCTATAAATGGTCAGTAACTTAACACGATTGGTATTAGAAGTGATTAAAAAAGGCATGCCAGTTAAGCGCTGGGTTGTGCTTGGTGGGCTGTTAGGGCCCGTTGCATGGTGTTTATTTAATTTACATTATCGTCGCGCATTACTGCGCTGTGTGGGTATCCGTGCATGTGCTTGGCGCGCTTAAGATACAAGGCATTATGCTTGTTGTACTAAACTCAACGCTGCTTGGTTTTGTTGTTTTTGCAAAAATTCAGTAAATTCAATTCGTGAGAGCGGTTTTGAATAATAATAGCCTTGCATTGTTTCGCAATTTAGCTCTTCTAATATCGCAATTTGATCCGCCTGTTCCACCCCTTCAGCGACAACATGTAAGTCTAAGTTATGGGCAATAGTGACAATAGAGTCCACCATATTGCGTCCACGCTCGGTTTGCATATCATCGATAAAGGCTTTATCTACTTTTAAAGTATTCAATGGAAATTGTTTTAAATATGCCAATGATGAGTAACCGGTACCAAAGTCATCCATTGCTAAATGGATACCACGGGCGCTGAGTGAACGCATAATCGCAATCGCATCTTGTGGGTCGTCCATTACCGTGCCTTCGGTGATTTCAAGTTCTAAAAAGTATGATGGCAAAGCATGATTTTGCAAAATTACATCAATACGGGTAGTTAGATCTGGTAGGCTGAACTGCTTAGCAGATAAATTCACGGCAACACGGCCATTAAATAAACCCGCGTCCAGCCAAGCTTTCACATCGCGGCACGCTTTATTGAGTACCACTTCACCAATTTCAATAATTTGCCCGGTTTCTTCTGCAATAGGAATAAACACGCCCGGACTGATAATACCTTTTTTCGGGGTAATAAAGCGTACAAGGGCTTCCATACCGGTGAATTTACCCGTGCGAATGTTCATTTTTGGTTGGTAGTACACTTCAAAGTGATCTTCTTTTAAACCAAAGCGCATCAGGTTTTCAATCTGTAAACGTTTCACGGCTTGGCGGTTCATGGTGTCGTTGAAGAATAAGTAGCTATTGCCTTTCTTTTTCGCATGATACATCGCGGTATCGGCATTTTTTAGCAACAGTTCAGGGGTATTACCGTCTTCTGGGAATAACACGATACCGACACTGGAGGTGATCACTAATTCATGACCAGCCATTTTAAATGGCGTAGCAATGGCTGCTAAAAACTGTTTTGCCATACGGGTGATGGTATGGATATCGTTAGTGCCAGACATAACAAGTGCAAACTCATCCCCCCTAAACGATAAAATACATCCTTTTCACGGGTTAATTTGTTTAACCGCATTGCCAGTTTAGCCAGTAAGCTATCGCCCAACTGGTGGCCTAATGAGTCATTAATCTTTTTAAAGTTATCTAGATCAAAGACCAGCAATGCATGGTGGTTGTCTTTTTTTGCAAGCTTTTTTAAATCAGTAAAAAAGAGATTACGGTTTGGCAAACCGGTTGTGCGGTCTCGGTTTGATAAATTATGTAGCTGCGACTCTGCTTTTTTACGTTCGGTTAAATCAGAAAAAACAATTACATAATTACAAATTTGATTATGTTCGTTTTTAATTTCATCAATTGAGATCTCAATCGGGAGTAGTTTTCGCTCACTATTGCGTAATTTTACTTCTTGTTGCCAGTGTTCTGTTGCACGTACCGTGTCTTTAATATCATCAATATAACTTTGTTCGTAGCCGGGGAGGGTAAATGGTTTATTTAAGTAATTATCTCGATTACCGCCAAACTGGGTCAAAAAGCTAGGGTTAAGATCAACCAAGTTAAAGTTTTTATCATAAATTGCCAGTGCATCGGTGAGTGATTCAACACATTTAGCAAATAGATTGAGTCGCGCCTCGGTTGATTTTAATTGGGTAATATCACGCACTGTGCCGGTCATACGGAGCGGGTTTAAGTTGGCGTCTTTTTCTATTATTTTGCCTCTATCGAGTACCCAGTGCCAACGATCAAAGCTGTCTTTTATTCGGTAACTGGCTTCAAAAAAGGCCGTTTGCTCTGCAAAATGCTGTTTTAAAAGTAGCTCTACCTGCGCTATGTCATTTGGGTGGATCAGCGCTTTATTGGGGGGAACGTCAATGATGGTATTTTTATCCATCCTATATTTATCGTTTATGCGCAGCACTTCACCGGTTTTTATATTCCAATCCCAAAGGGTGTCACCACTGCCTTCAACGGTGCTTTTTAAGCGTCGTTCAGAAATACTTAATTGCTGTCGTGAGCGGCGTAACTTGTGAATAGTGAACAACAAATACGGAAGTACCAGTGCAACAAAGGCACTAGGTAAGTACACCATTATGGTATGAAAATCGACAACCTCAGTGCTATGGCTCAGTGGGCTATAGCACAGTAATAATGTGACGAATATGGATGCGTTGGCTTTTATTTTTTTTATTATCATTGTGCACTTCTGTTTTTTGCACCTGATAATCTAATAGAAGCACGCTGTTGTGTCAAAGAGATTGCGAAGAAAGTACTGTTTTTGTCGACTTACTTGTTTTTGGCACACTTGTTAGTTCATATCTTGGTCTAGATCCGCTAAAAGTTTCGCGAATATAGGCTGTTATTTGCGCTAAGCTGAGGCTGTCGAGTGCTTCCAGCAGTTTTTGTTGCATATGAAAATGATGATCTTGGTTACCAATAGCAAGCCATAAACGTTGCGAACGTAGTCGTAAGTTTTTATCTTTTTCGGCAATATGGGTGATTAAACCATGCTTTTGTTGTTGCCACTGCTCTTCGTTGAGTTGTTGTAATGAATCTAAATAATGCTCAATAAATGCATTGTGGCGCTCAAGCAGCGCGTTTGCTGAATAATTTGGCGACTGTACATAAAAAGCAATCCCAGCACGGGTATTAAAGGGCGCGTAACCGGCACCGACTAAATAACCTAGCTGTTGTTTGGTGCGTAACTCGTTAAAGTAGTCTTGATTAATAAGATGGTTGAGTGCCATCATTTTAACTTTTTCAGTGACATCATCGGTTTGCGCTTGATAGTAAATAACCATCGCATAATCGTTACAGTTAAGGGTCTGCGCTGAGCGGGTGATTTGTTCAATTTCAAATAATGGCCGAGCCAAATCTTCAATTGTGGCTGACTTGGCTAAATGGTGAGCCACTTTCTTTTGAAACTCAGTCGCATCACTTTCGCGCCAATTACCATGTAAAAATGACTCAACA
Source organism: Pseudoalteromonas sp. KAN5 (assembly GCF_022846535.1). Taxonomy (NCBI): domain Bacteria; kingdom Pseudomonadati; phylum Pseudomonadota; class Gammaproteobacteria; order Alteromonadales; family Pseudoalteromonadaceae; genus Pseudoalteromonas; species Pseudoalteromonas sp. KAN5. The sequence goes on along the minus strand of NZ_AP025589.1, from coordinate 1,997,283 downwards.
TGCAAGGCATTAAAAAATTCGCGACGAAAACAATTAAATTGCTGGAAACTGGTATCTTTCAGTGCCACAGCAAGTTGCTCTGGCTCAGGGTTCCAGGGCATTATTTTTGCGCCAAGTACGCTAAATAGTTCGCCGACGGGTTTATTTTGGTTACTGTTACGCCAGTGGCGCACTAGCTGCTTTTTATATTCTGCAAAGCGCTTGGCGCAAATATCGACATTAAACAATGCTTCGAGTAGTTCATCAACCAACTCCAATTGACTAGATGACAATCCGGCGGTGTGTAAGGTTAAGCCGCCTTGATGTGATGTTAAGTGGTAACTTAATCCTGCAAGTTCAGCGGGGTAAAATTGCTCTGCAACACTGTCCATAAATAAGTCAGCAAATAAACGCGTCAGTGCCATGTGCTTGATGTCTTTAACAGCAAAGTCGGAATCCATTGCTAAATAAAAATGGCCTTTGGCTACTCGAAAGGTGCTGTCTTGCTTGAACCAAAAATCGAATCCGGGCTCTTTGACTAGCAATCTTGGGTGTGAATATGCCTGTTCAACATCATAGAGTAAGACTTCTTTGCTCAAATAAGGGTTTGCTGTGGGTAACAGCATTTCAGGTAATGGTGCATTGATTTCACACAGTGCTTCAAGCCAGCAGCTTGAGATACTCTCGACTCGATATGGCGTATGGTACCACTGAGTTGTGTGTTCAGGCTCAACATCAGGGTGGATCAATACCAAGCGCATATTATGAGGTGTTAACCATTGCATAGCGGTTTGGTGTGCGGTTTGATTAAAGCCATCCATTAGGTAGTCACCTTGTACATAGTTGGCTTCATCGTAGTGCTGCATATTAATACTTAGGTTACTAACCCAGTCTATTAATCGCGCTTTTTCTTGGTTATCAAAGGCAATTTGCAATAGATTTTTTTTATCTTGGTATAAGCGTGGTAATTTATCGATGTTTTGGTTAATTAAACAAATATACTCAAACACCATTTCAACGATGTCTTCATAGTATTCAATCCCTTCATCAGTCAATGCCATACTGATATTAAAGTCTTTAAAATTACTGCCGTTAATGCCGCCGCCAGCTGAAAGTGCGTTGATCCAGCCTTGTGCTTTTAAAATCGAATACAGTGAGCCTTGCCCTTCGTAACCTAATAAGTGGGCAATAAAACTCACCGTTTTGTGGCGATAAAACTCATCAATATTAGGCATGGCAAAACTTACAATTAGTTTTTGCATATGCTTATGTGGCTCTATATGCAGCACTTTACAGAGATCTTGTTGGCGATATAAAGAGGCTGCAATCACAGGTTTTGGCTTAGCTTGACCTTTAATATCACTAAACAGGGTATTAACCCATTGCACCATAGTGTCTATATCTGCATCGGAGCAGATCACTAGGCTCATCCATTGCGCTTGATAATGTTCTTCAAAAAAGTGGCGTAACTCTTTGCTTACACAACCATTGCGATCAGCTAAGGTTTGTTGATTGCCTACGGAAAATTTAGCAAACGGATGAGCGGGATTGACGGTTTCTTTATGTGCTTGATAAATTCGTCGGCCATCATCTTTTATTTTTAATTTAAATTCTGCATCAATAGCATTTCGCTCTTTTTCGGTTTCAGCTGGATTGAGTAATGGGGCAATGAAAAACCGACTGAATTGATGCAGTGCATGCTCAAACTCTTGATTATTAATATCAAAGAAGTAACAGGTGTGTTCAGTTCCCGTCCATGCGTTGGTATTACCACCGGCTTGAGAAACAAAATTGCCAAAGCCTCCAGACTCAGGAAATTGATCTGTTCCTAAAAAAAGCATATGCTCTAAAAAGTGCGCGAGCCCTTGTCTGTCAAGCGGATCGTCAAAATGTCCTGCATTGACTGCCATCGATGCGGCGGCTTTAGTTGAATCTTTATCTTGCACTAACAGTACTTTTAGACCATTGTCCAGTGTAAGGGCACGGTATGTTCTGTTATCATTGCGGCTGATATTCAAATGATGCTCCTGAAACGTTAAGTTTACTCGTTAACAACAATGATAGCTTCAGGATTACGATTTAATGGCTAGCGATTTCTACCTGAATATCATGAGCGAAAATGTATGACGTTGTTTTAATATAGCGGACAAACAGGCAAACTGGCTACTGTTTTATATTCTTTAATTGGTTGATTTTTTATGAAAACAATCCTAATAATGCGCCACGGCGAAGCGACACCAATGCAAGCCGACGATGCTAGTAGAAATTTGACCTCGGTTGGCCAACAACAGGCTGAAAAAATGGGTTTGTGGTTGCAAGCAACGCATGCCCCTAGTGCCTTATTAGTAAGTCCATATATTCGTGCCCAGCAAACTGCTGCAGGCGTAAAAAAGCATAATGCTTTTTTATTTGAGGAGACCTGTGCGGACATAGTACCAGAAGGTAATCCACAAATTGCAGGTGATTATTTGGAAACTTTGATAGCCATGCACCCTGAATGTGATACCTGGTTAGTGGTGGCACATATGCCAATAGTTAGCTATTTAGTTGATCAACTCAGCACCGGAAACATGCCTATTTTTAATACAGGGGCTGTCGCGGTGATAAGTTACGACGAAAATAATCAACGCAGCCAATACCTCAGTATTCACGCTCCAAGCAACGTTGAAGTCTAACTCATATGTAACCTTGCGTTCATGTCAAAATTTGCTAAATTAGCGCCACACTAATTATAGCTGAGATTAACTATGACAATTGAACGCCTGCAAACAGGTGCGCGAATGAGCCGCATCGTTAAACACAACGGCACCGTTTATTTATGCGGCCAAGTGTGCGCTGATGCAGAAAAGAATATCACCGAACAAACACAAACCATGCTTGATAAAGTTGAAGTATTGCTTAATGAAGCGGGGAGCTCTAAAGAGCACATGCTCAGTGCCACCATTTATGTAAAAAGCATGGAATATTTTGCAGATATGAATGCGGTGTGGGATGCGTGGGTACCTGAAGGGCATGCGCCAGCACGCGCCTGTGTTGAAGCTAAAATGGCACGTGATGCCTTGTTAGTTGAAATTTCAGTCGTTGCAGCAATTAAGTAACGATAATTATTGTTCCATTTGAAAATGACTCACGCAGTTAGTGCTTTATTTAGGTTACTTCAGTAGTTAAATAGTTAAGTCGCTTGGCATAACTAGCTGGGTTATTTCGCTACTCCCTTTTATCAGGTCAACATTACACTAGTTTTGTAAGTGACTAATTTTAAAAAGGAGTAGCCATAATCTGTATTCAATGTCTTGTCAAAATCGCTTTTAATTTCAACGACGCTCGCATCTTGAGGTAGCTTGGGTATAATTGTGCGTCTTTTTTCAAATATTATAAGGTAGTGCGGGTGGTTAACCTAGGTCAATTGTTTGGTGAGCTAAAAACGTGTCTAAGAAAAGATCAATTCATCTTTAAAAAACGCCTTCATGGCATAAAAAAAATAACCGATGAAACAAAACAAGCGGCCGTTGTTGAAAAAATCACCGCGGATATTACCCGCAGCCAAGATTTGCGTGAAGTGCGCTTAGCTCAATTGCCGACAGTAACTTACCCGGAGCAATTGCCTGTTAGTCAGAAAAAAGACGACATTAAACAAGCAATAGCGCATAACCAAGTGGTGATTATTGCAGGCGAAACGGGTTCTGGTAAAACGACACAAATTCCAAAAATGTGCTTAGAACTTGGCCGTGGTGTTGATGGTTATATTGGACATACGCAACCTAGGCGACTTGCAGCCCGTAGTGTCGCGGATCGTATCGCTCATGAGATGCAATGTGAACTTGGCCAGCAAGTCGGTTTTAAAATACGTTTTAGCGATCAAGTTTCTGATAATAGCTACATAAAATTAATGACCGACGGTATTTTATTGGCTGAAATTCAACAAGATCGATTTTTGAATCAATACGATACTATTATTATAGATGAAGCCCATGAGCGTAGTTTAAACATTGACTTTATTTTAGGTTATCTCAAAAACCTATTACCAAAGCGCCCTGATTTAAAGGTGATCATTACCTCAGCAACCATCGATCCAGAACGTTTTTCAAAGCACTTTAATGATGCGCCAATCATTGAAGTATCAGGGCGGACATTTCCAGTCGATGTACGCTATAGACCGCTGGTTGACATTGATAAAAATGACATGGAAGCCGAAGGCGACCAGTTGCAAGGGATATTCGATGCCGTTGACGAACTCTGCCAAGAAGGGCCAGGTGATATATTAATCTTCCTAAATGGTGAGCGAGAGATCCGAGACACAGCTGATGCACTTAGTAAGCGTAATTTAAAAGGGGCTGACGTATTACCTCTTTATTCTCGATTATCAAATGCAGAGCAAAATCGAATTTTTGCCCCGCATAGCCGTCGCCATATTATTTTATCAACCAACGTTGCTGAAACATCACTGACCGTACCCGGTATTCGCTATGTAATAGATCCGGGTACTGCGCGAATTAGCCGTTATAGCTATCGCACTAAGGTGCAGCGTTTGCCTATTGAAGCTATTTCTCAAGCTAGTGCTAATCAACGAAAAGGGCGCTGTGGTCGTGTTGAAGCGGGTATTTGTATTCGTCTTTATTCAGAAGAAGATTTTAATTCACGGCCAGAGTTCACCGATCCAGAAATACTGCGTACAAATTTAGCGTCTGTAATTTTAAAAATGCTAGGTCTAGGTTTAGGTGATATGGCGCAATTCCCGTTTGTGCAAGCCCCAGATAGCCGAAATATTAACGATGGTTTAACTTTGCTTGAAGAACTTGAAGCGGTAAAACCAGGACGACACAAAAGCACGACTCAACTTACTAAATCGGGACTAGAGCTCAGTCGCTTGCCGGTGGACCCGCGGTTAGCAAAAATGGTGCTAACAGCACAAAAGATAGGTGCGCTGCGCGAGGTAATTATTATTGTCGCGGCATTGTCGATTCAAGATCCGCGAGAGCGCCCACAAGAAAAACGCGCTGTGGCGAATGAAAAACATGGTCGCTTTGATGATCCTGATTCAGATTTTATCGCATTTTTAAATTTGTGGAATTACCTTGAAGAACAACAAAGTGAATTGAGTAATAGCCAGTTTAGGAAATTGTGTCAAAAAGATATGTTGGCCTACATGCGTATTCGTGAGTGGCAAGATATTGTTTATCAGTTGAGCACTGTGTGTAATGAGATGGGCATGAAAGCCACCACGAATGTTGCTGATGGCGATAAAATTCATCAAGCCTTACTTAGTGGCATGCTAAGTCACATTGGTTTTAAAGATGATAAACAACTTTATAAAGGCGCGCGCAATAGCCAGTTTCATATTTTTCCAGGTTCAGGGTTATTCAAAAAAAGTCCAAAATGGTTGATGTCGGCTGAATTAGTTGAAACCAGTAAACTGTATGCACGTATTAATGCCAAAATTAATATCGATTGGGTTGAACCACTTGCACAGCATTTAGTAAAACGCAGTTACAGTGAACCTCATTGGGAGAAAAAGCCGGGGGCAGTGATTGCTTTTGAACAGCAAGTGTTATACGGGCTTGTAATTGTGTCTAAACGCCGCTGTGTTTATAGCAATATAGACCCAAAAGTAAGCCGCGAGTTGTTTATTCGCAGCGCATTAGTTGAGCAGGATTTAGGTCAAAATGAAGGCTTTTTACAATTTAATCGTGAATTAATTGAAGATATCCAAACCCTTGAAAACAAAAGTCGACGTCGGGATATTTTGGTTGATGAGCAAACCTTGTATGAGTTTTATGATAAGAAGATCCCTGCGCAAATAAACAATCGTGCAGCATTTAATAAATGGTATAAAACGCAAAAACAACAAGATAAACACTATTTGCATATGACCCGTGATGATTTAATGCAGCATGGCGCAGATAGCGTTACTGAGTTTGATTACCCTGATGTATGGCAGCAAGGTAACCTAATGCTACCTCTGAGTTATCATTTTGATCCGGGTCAAGCTGTTGATGGGGTGGCGGTACACATTCCCGTGGCTTTGTTAAACCAAGTGGAAGAGACTGGTTTTGATTGGCATATCCCTGCATTTCGTCATGAGTTGATCACCGGCTTAATTAAATCGTTACCAAAATCATTGCGTCGTAACTTTGTGCCTGCACCAAATTATGCGGATGCCGTATTGGCCGCTATTGAGCCAATGCAAGGTAATTTTATTGAAGCGTTAACGACGCGGTTATTGCGAATGACTGGGGTAAGCGTGGAGCCAGATGCGTGGGATCTCACCACACTGGCAACTCATCTACGCTTACAGTTTGAAGTACGTGATGATAAGAATAATGTGCTTGCACGGGGCATGGATTTAGCGAAGCTCAAAGCACAATTACAAGGTAAAGTGACGCAAACTTTGTCTAAGGTTGCGGATAAAGGCATAGAGAAAAGTGAGCTCATACAATGGGACTTTGGTAAGTTACCCGTATCCTATGTTAAAAAACAAGGTCAGTATGAGATCAAAGCGTACCCAGCGCTGGTGGATAAAAAGTCTTCTGCGGCTGTTGAACTATTTGATAATGAAATAAAAGCACAAGCAGCTCACCAACAAGGGTTACGCCGTTTAGTCTTGTTAAATGTGCCATCGCCGATAAAATATTTACAACAACATTTACCCAATAAGGCAAAATTAGGTCTATATTTTAATCCGTTTGGTAAAGTGGCTGATTTAATTGATGACTGTATCGCCGCTGGGGTTGATAGCTTATTAGTTTCGCTTGGCGATGTTCGAACTGAGCAAGCGTTTGAAAAGGTTAAAGAGCAGATCCGTGGGGAGCTTGGTGATACAGTTGTGGCGATTGCTACACAAGTTGAACAAGTGCTTAGCATCGCTCATGCGTTGCATAAAAAGATGAAAGGCCGTGTTGATTTAACCATGATCACCGCGCACGGTGATATAAAAAGCCAACTCGAATCTTTAATATTTAAAGGGTTTGTTTCAAGTCATGGAGCCGATAAGCTCAGTGATTTAATTCGCTATTTAAAAGCGATAGAAAAACGCTTAGAAAAGTTGCCTGTTGACCCAAATCGTGACAGATTATGTGTACTCGAATTAGATAAAGTTGCTCAAGAGTATCAAAAACTGTTGAAAAAAGTACCGCCAGGAATGCCTGTACCACAACAATTACAGGATATTTTTTGGATGCAGCAGGAACTAAGAGTTTCACTATTTGCACAAACATTAGGCACACCATATCCGATTTCAGCAAAACGTGTGCTCAATGCTATAAAGGAAATTGATTGAGCTAGGGTTATTTATTAGACCTAGCTCAAAGGAAAAATTTGAAGATGAGAAGGAACGAAATTAACCATGCGCTCATCCGCTAAAACACCCTTGCGTTTACTAGTTGTAGACGACGAGTATTTTAATTTTGAGATGCTTAAAGTCGCTCTATCAACTAACTTTGAGCTCAGTTATGCAGAATCAGGTAAGAGCTGCTTGTCATCGGCAATAGCAAATCCGCCGGATGCTATTTTGTTAGATGTCTGTATGCCAGGCTTAGATGGCTATGATACTTGTAGAATGTTGAAAAATACCCCTGAAACTCGCAATATTCCAATTGTGATGGTGTCAGGTTTAGAGTCAGCGCAAGAACAACAGGCTGGGTTTGATGCCGGTTGCGATGCTTATGTAGTTAAACCTTTTTCAGTGGTGGGGTTGTTAGAGAAAATAAAAACGGTGATGTAAGGGGGCTAAATGCTCAATGAAGATAAACGTAACTTTAGGCGAATGCAGTTAAATGCAGATGCCAAACTAACGACACTTGAGCCAATTGCTGGCCAACAATTTGATGTAGTCTGTGTTGATTTAAGTGCAACGGGATTATCAGTTCATTTGGATGAATTACTTGAATTGGGCACCATTGTTAAAGTGAACATAGCTTCAACTAGCCCTGCGATTGCACCACTTGATGCAACCGCCAAAGTGATCCGTGCTAGCAAAGAGTGTGATGGCACGGTGACCGCAGGACTAGAAATAATGCAGTTCAATTAACCTGATGAGCTCAGGTTAATTCGTTGCGGTCAGTTTAATACACTTTACAGATCAGACCTTTTAGGTAAAAACCTTCAGGATAGCTACCTGCAATGGGGTGATCAGCAGCTTGATTTAAACGCTCCATGATCAATAAGTCTTTACCGGCATCGAGGGCAGCATCAGCGACGACTTTTTGAAATAAGTTCTGATCCATTAACCCTGAACATGAGAATGTGAGTAACGTGCCGCCAGGTTTTAAAATTTGCATGGCAATCATGTTGATATCTTTATAGCCTCGGCATGCACCTGTAAGCTGTGCTTTGTTATCAGCAAACTTTGGTGGGTCCATCACAATCGTGTCAAATAGCACGCCTTCTTCACGGTATTGACGTAATAACTTAAACACATCTTGTTTGATAAAATCAACACGGTTTAAATCTAACTCGTTGTGCTCAACATTGCGCTTAGCGGTATCAAGAGCGGGTTGTGATACATCAACGTTAGTGACATGTTCGCAGCCGCCGCGTAGTGCATATAATGAAAATGTCCCTGTGTAGCTAAAGCAGTTAAGCACTTTTTTATTTTTTACAAAACGCTCTAGTGCTGCTCGGCTATCGCGCTGATCAAGGTAAAAACCGGTTTTATGGCCTTCAAGAATATCAACTTCAATTTTAAAGCCATTTTCTTCTATTAACACGGGTTGCTCTGGTTTGTTACCCCATAACACGCCCATAGTTGGCTCCAAACCTTCTTTGCTTCGTACATCGACATCAGAGCGTTCATAGACATCACAGCCTGGGAAAATAGCGAGCAAAGCACCGACTATTTCGCCCTTATGGCGCTCTGCACCAGCACTTAATAACTGGCACACTAAAAAATTGTCAAACTTATCAATAGTAACGCCAGGTAAAAAGTCTGATTCTGCAGCACATAAACGAAAACCGGTTAAACCACCTTCAGTGATTACTTGCTCGCGAGCAGCAAGCGCTCGGCGTAAACGACGTTCAAAAAATGCTTGGTCGATCACTTCTTTTTCATCAAAACTCCACACTCGGGCGCGGATTTGTGAATGTGGGCTGTAAGCTGCAGTAGCTAAAAATTTACCGTCGTTATCGTGAATGGTTACTGTGTCACCTAAACTTGGTTTACCTTTTATTTTTTTGATGGCTTTTGAAAACAACCATGGGTGTTTTCTTTTCAGTGATTTTTCACGACCAGCTTGTAGGTATATAGCAGATGACATTAGGCTTCTCATTACAGATAAATTAAGGGCGTATTTTAGTGAAGCAGGCTCGAACATACAATGAATGTTTTGCATCGCCCCCTATAACCGCGGTAAAGTAACTATAATTCAATGTATTAATTTGAAATTATAGGAACTATGGAACAATCTTTGCCCGTTTTAGCGCTGAGTGATTCATTGCAGCAATTAGAAAATCATTGCCGTAACTTTATTATGTCGCTAGTCAGTGCTGATGTAGCGCATGATATTACCCATATTGAGCGTGTTGTGAGAGTTGCTAAGCAGTTATGTATTGCTGAGCAAGCTGATATGAATATTGTTTTACCAGCTGCATGGTTACATGATTGTGTTGCTGTTGCGAAGAACCATCCTGATCGTGCTAAAGCGTCGACAATGGCCGCGGATAAGGCGATCACATTCTTAACTTCAATTGGCCATGACTCACACTATTTTGACGCAATTCACCACGCCATTGCAGCACATAGTTTCAGCGCTAATATTGCAATTGAAACTGTGGAGGCACAAATTGTACAAGATGCCGATCGTATGGATGCGTTAGGGGCAATAGGAGTTAGCCGCTGTATGAAGGTTGGTGGCTCAATAGGGCGTAATTTGTATGATCCTGTCGACCCATTCTGTGCGCAGCGAACCCCTAATGATACTCTTTATACACTTGACCACTTTTTCATCAAGCTGTTACACATCGCAAACAGTATGAATACGCCATCTGCAAAAGCAGAAGCTGCGCGTCGTACTGAATATATGCACGCATTTATCGCCCAGCTAAAATCTGAGATTGGCTAATATGACGCTTCCTTCATTATCCGGTATTGATCATTGCCATTTGAATGTGGTTAATTTAACTGATGCCGTCGTTTGGTACAAAGCTGTGTTAGGGTTTCATGTTGTGCCAGAGTTGGCTTTTTGGGATGAAGGTAAAGGGCCGTTAACATTACAAGACTCAGCTGCGAGCGTTCGTTTAGCATTATTTGAGCGAGAAGGGACTAGTAAAGGTGTTGCATTTGGTGCGACAGGAGAGCAGTTTATTGCCTGGCTTAAACACTTTGCTGATTTAGGAGTTAAAACCGTAGTGGCGGATCATAAAGTAACGTACTCTGTTTACTTTCAAGATTTAAGTGGTAATAGTCATGAAATAACGTCTCATGACTATTTATATATAGCAGCTCATATTTAGCTCAATCTTGATAAGCTAAATAGACCTCTAAAATTGCATCTAGTTGACCTTCAAATAAAGCAATCAGTTGAGGATCAAAGTGTTTGCCCGCTTGTGTACGCATATGAGAAATCGCTTCATCAACGCTCCAAGCTTGTTTATAAGGGCGTTTAGATGTCAATGCATCAAATACATCTGCAATTGCCACAATTCTCCCTTCTATAGATATTTGTTCTGCTTTTAAACCATTGGGGTAGCCTGTACCATCCCACTTTTCGTGGTGTTCCATAGCAAGTAGGTGAGCTAATTGCAGTAATGGTGAGGTTGAATTCGCTAAAATTTTTGCACCTATTTGCGCATGTTCTTTCATATGCGCAAATTCCTCGTCGGTTAACTTTCCAGGCTTGAGTAAAATTGCATCGGGAATGCCAATTTTGCCTATGTCGTGCATGGGGGCGGCTTGTTTGAGAAGTTCAGCGTGCTGCTCATCCATCCCATAGGCCAGCGCTAAAATTTTACTGTATTTACTCATTCTTATTATGTGTTCGCCAGTATCTGTATCTTTGTACTCTGCGGCACAACCTAAGCGATGAACTAAATCGACATGGGCTTGCTTTAACTGCTCAGCTTGCACCAAGGATAAATGGGTTTTAACACGAGCACGTACAATCGCTGGGCTGATAGGTTTGGTAATGTAATCTACCGCGCCAATTTCAAAACCTTTAAATTCATCACTTTCATCTGCCAGCGCGGTGACAAAAATAATGGGGATATGTTGGGTGACTGGATTCTGTTTAAGTTGTTGGCATACTTCAAACCCACTCATATTAGGCATCATAATATCGAGTAAAATGAGTTTCGGTAATTCTTTTTCGACTAATGCAAGCGCCGCATCTCCTGATTTGGCGAAAGAAAGGCGATATTGATTGCCTAATACTTCGCGCATAACTTTAAGATTGGCAGGTTCATCATCAACAATAAGAATTCGAGGGCGTTCAGTGATTAAGTCCATGATTATGCATCCACGTTTTCTGTTTGATTGAGTAATTCAATTAATGCTGCCAAGTGACTCTGCGCACTATCAAAATCAAATTGGTCAAAATATTCGACCAATGCTACCACGTCACTTTGGTACACAATTGGCGCATTAGCTTCGATTTTTGCGAGCAATTCATCGTTTAGTTCAGCATTTTCAGCATCTTTATGTAGTTGCTCACAGATCACCTTAAATGCACTCAGTGATAATGTTTCGCTACTTTGCTCAACATTTGTTGCGGGCATACATGCTAGAGTTTTTTCAGCCAAAAACTCACTTACCGCATTGAATTCTAGTTCTAATTGCTTAATTACTTGTACTTGTTGCTGCGCCGACTCACTTTTTTCTAATGCTGAGAATAATTTCATCATTGTTGGTAAACCTAGATTACCTGAAAGTCCTTTAAGCGTATGTAATGTGCCTTTAAAATCTTTTAACGCATTTAATCCATCATTAAAAATGACCTCAAATACTTCTTTTTGTTCTTTAAGAAAACGGTGTATTTCGGTCAATTGTTTACATTTACTGCCCCACAGTTGTTGCCCTTTTTTAAAGTCAATATGCTGTGCCGTGGGGTCACTTTGTGCAATCAGAGTCTCTTTATTTAGGCCAAAACCAAGTACTTGGGCAATTTCTTGATTCAATTGGTTAATATCAACAGGTTTGTTTGCAAAACCATTCATGCCTGCTTTTTTCGCAGTTAACTTATCTTGTTGTAATACACTGGCAGTAAGGGCAATGATTGGTGTGTTCTTTAATTGTCGTTGCTGTTCGATTTCACGAATTCTATGTGTTGCAGTAATACCGTCACACTCAGGCATGTGGATATCCATCAAAATAACATCAAAATCTTGGCTTTCAAAGATAGCAAGTGCTTCTAAACCATTGCTTGCAGTGCTGATAATATGTTGATCTCGCGATAATAGTAGTTGCAATAACTCAACATTTTGCTCTATATCGTCAACGACTAAAATGCGCAGTTGCGGTAATTGAGTGTGTAACTCATCAAAGTAGTTGATCTTTGTTTCATCACTAGGCTCTAAAGGTAATGAAAAGTAAAAGCAACTGCCTTTATCTTCTTCACTTACTACATTGATTATGCCACCCATCAGTTCGACGAGCTGTTTACTGATCGTGGTGCCCAGTCCAGTACCACCGAATCGGCGAGTGGTGGTGCCATCAGCTTGTACAAAAGGTTGAAATACGGCTTTAAGGCGATCTTTAGCAATGCCAATACCGGTATCTTGTACTTCAAAAAATAAGTAATTATTTTGGGTTGTACTGACCGTTACATTTACAGAACCTTGTGCTGTAAATTTAATCGCATTGCCAATTAAATTAGTTAACACTTGGCGAATTCGATCCGGATCACCATAGTAAGCAGAGTGAACAGACTCTTTAATAGTTAGTGTTAGTTCAAGATCTTTCTTTTTAGCTTCTAGCCAAAAGGTGGAAATAATACTATCAAGAACGGGCTGAAGATTAAAATGTACTGGTTCTATGGTCAGCTTACCTTTTTCTAGTTTCGCCGAGTCCAGTATTTCGTTTAATAGGCGCAGCAGCGAACGAGCGGCATTGTTGACGGTGATCAAATGCTTTTGTTGCTCTTGATCAAGCGGTGTATCCATTAATAAGTCACTAAAACCAATAATAGAGTTCATTGGAGTACGAATTTCGTGGCTCATATTTGCCATAAATGATTGCTTCGCTTGCGCTGCCTCTTCAGCCGCTAATTTGGCTAGTTTTAGCTTATCTTCGTATTCACGACGTTCACTAATATCAACAATAACGCCGTCAATCCAAACCGCTTCACCTTGATTGTTAAACTCAAAGCTGCCTTTTTCAAGCACCCAAATAAGTTTGCCATTACGGTGGCGCAGTCGATATTCAATTGAGTATTGTGATTTATCTGCAACGGCTTGGGCGATTGCTTCATTGATACGATCGGTGTCGTCTTTGAAAATTAAATCACCAAATTCTATATGCTTATTAATAAACTCTGAAGGTACGTAGCCTGTTACTTCATTAATGCTAGGGCTGATAAAAATCATACTCCAGTTTTTATTTAACTCGCAGCGAAATACCACACCTGGCATATTGTCCATCAGCGAACGGTATTGTTGTTCTTTTTCGATGAGATTTTTTTGTAGTTTTCGCTGCTCGGTTAAATCGGTAATAAAGCCAACAAATATTGAGTCCTGACCAGGTTGGGTTGCTTCGCCAATTCCTAAACGAATAGGGAATAAATGGCCATCTTTGTGTTTTGCAAGTACATCTCGATTGATGCCAATGACTTTTCCTAAATCGATGTGACCCGCCTTTGAAAGGTACTCATCATGATGGACGGCAATGTCATCTGCCATCAGCATTTTTACATTTTTGCCTTGTACGTCAGATTGGCGCCAGCCAAAAATATTTTGCGCTGCGTTATTAAAGCTTAAAATGTGACCGCGATGATCAATGGTTACAATGCCATCTATGGCGGTCGATAAAATCGCTTCTAAGCGAGATTCGTTGCCCGTTTTTTCTTCAAGTAACATGCGGTAGCGCACCATGCCATTAATAATCGCAACAACCGCAGTTAAAATAATGGTTGCAAATACCACACTAATGGCAACAAAAGTAAGCTGTGAGCTATCACTACCATCACCAATTAATGGCGAAGTTGCGACAAATCGCGTAGCGGCCATCCCCATGTAATGCATGCCTGCAACTGCAAAACCTAAAATGGTGGCACTGAGCAATCGTGTTTGCGCAGCAGTAAAAGATGGAAAGTACTTACTGATATTAAAACGCGAATATAAAGAAATGAATGCCAGTACTACAGCGACTATGATTGATAGCCCAAATGTCAGTGGGTCGTAGCGTAACAAAGGACTTAATTGCATGGCAGCCATACCGCTGTAATGCATAGTGCCGATGCCAGCGCCAAGTAGGATAGATGGTATTATTAAACTAGCAATTGTATTGTTGCTTTTAACAAGTAATGATCCAGCTGCTAAGCAAGCGAAAAATGCAGGAATGAATGAGAATAAAGTGAGTATTGGATCATAACTAATATTTGTACAGAGTGAGAATGCGAGCATGCCAATAAAGTGCATACTCCAAATACCGCCAGCTAACACTAAGGAAGCTGTGGAGTTGGCCAATCTTTGATAACTTTTAAAGCGTGTTTCTTTAGCGAGATCAATTAGGTAAGCTGCAAAAAATGCTGCAAAAATAGCAGTTAAAACAGACAGTGTTACTAGGAACGGGTCATATACACCATTGATAATAAGGCTAGGATCTTGATCTGTAATAAAAAAAGCTGAAAGCATAACGGCTCAATTTAGTTTATTTCAGCGCTTAACGCTATCTGAAATTTATGTTGATAAAAGTTTAAATGCATGTGAGTTGCTTAGTTGTTATTTACATTTTCAACTATAAAATTTAACAAAATTAAAATCTTTGTAAAATCAAGTTACTAAGTTTTATTGGGCATAATGATAGCACTATTTATAACCAATTTTATAGCGACTATTTATCACTAACTAGTGATTTTTTTGTTTGTAAAATAGTCACCAGTTAACGTGTCATCCGTTTCACAAATACCACAACGAACAGCGCCAATGAAAAACTACCACAAAATGCTTCTATTGCGGCAATTAAGCGCGAAAAACCGACAGGTGTTATATCGCCATAGCCTAAAGTTGTAAATGTAACCACGCTAAAATAAACGCTATTTAACAGCGCTGATAAATTATCGCCCAATGATGCCCCAGTATTTAGCTGCATTAATCCTCTGGCATCCATCACGCCAAAGATAAAATAACACAGGGCACAGCAGATGATTAGTGACAAACTAAAGCGGATCACGTTTTCGGGCTTTTCGCCGTAGCCGCATAACATATCAATAAAGCTTGATGCCAACCGTTTTTTTGAGCCTTTAGGGTATTGCGCATGCCGCATCCTTAGCTCTTTATAAGTGAAATTGCCAGCCAATTCAAATAACCCTTGCTGCTCAGATGCTTTTCGTAAATTACGAAATATCTCTTCAGATTGTTCAAATAGGTCAAGTGCTGCAGTACGGTCGGCATCTTTTAACGCGGCTTTGGCTTGTTTTTCTTGTAATAATTCAGTGCCTAAATCTATGTTATCTATACGAGTGTTGTTGAGCTTTATACCCAACAGGTTAGTGTCTTGTAAATTACAATAATGTAGGCTGGCATCATGTAAAGTGGCTTTCATGAGCGAGCTGTGAGCTATTTTATTATTAAATAGGTGAGCGTGTGTTAACGTTGCGCGATAAAAATTGCTGTAGGATAAATCAAAGCCATCTTCATCATCCTGCTTTATTAAGCTAAGTCCGGTTAGGTTGGCGCGTTGTAATTGTAACCCTTGTAATAATCCTCCTTTTTTGCATAGCGTTCTAATTTCTGGGTGAGATCTAAACCTGACTTATCAAACTTTCCATCATGCCAAAAGCAGAAGCCTGAACCCATGTCAGTTTCTTGGCAATTATGGCCATCAGGAGAAGTATAATTACAACAAGGCTTATCTGGCATCTGTGACGTCGCTTTATTTAATTCCACTTAGTTATAGATTAGCAGTTATTTCGCGAGGTAATATAGCCACCCTGTAATTAGTTAAATGACTGTCGAACAGTTACAAGAGTCAGGTTTGTTTGAATATAAGTTAAAGCGTAGTCGTCGCCGCAAAACCGTGGCTATTAAAGTCCAGCAACAGAGTGTGACAGTGTATGCCCCTGTAGGGGTTGCTATTGAGGAGCTTGAGGGCTGGTTAGTGAGTAAAAGTGGCTGGATAAATGAGCAGCTCTATAAGCAAAGTCAGTTGCTTGATACACGCCAGTATCTTTTAAAAGATAATAGAGTTCTTGTTTTTGATCAGCCTATAACACTGGTGTATGGCACTGGAACACGTTGTGAGTGGCGCTTAGATAATAATCAGGTGCAGCCAACTTTGCAGTTAAATTTATCTCGACGTGTTAAACACCAGCACGCTATGTATCAAAGCCTGATTGAAGCTTTTTTACATGAGCAACTAGAAAGTTATATAGAAATGCGAGTACAACAGTATTGTATAAAAATGGCAGAGGCATTACCAAGCAGTATTCGTATTCATACTTATAAACGTCGTTGGGGGAGTTGTAATCGACGACGGGCGCTGACCTTTAATTTGTTACTTGCTAGTGCACCTCACACGATTATTGACTATGTGATTGTGCATGAACTTGCCCATTTAAAGTATTTAAATCATAGTGCTGCGTTTTGGCAGCGAGTAGGTGAGTTTTACCCTGAATATAAGCAAGCAACAACCTGGCTCAAAGAGCATGGTGCGGGTTTACAATGGGTGATTGAATAGCGTTAGGTTATTACAGATAAATGGAGTGATAACAAGGCATAAATTTTGACATCTAGTTGTTCTACATGAAAAATTTATAACGCAGATAGCGCTTTATTTAGCCCGCTAGAATGGTTAAATATTTAAGTCGATTGGTATAAGGATAATACTTGAGAAGAAAAGTGGTGGAGGGAGCTGGATTCGAACCAGCGAAGGCTGAGCCGTCAGATTTACAGTCTGATCCCTTTGGCCGCTCGGGAACCCCTCCACACTAATTTTGTTACATTTGACCCCACTTAACTGAGCGATAGAAAAGTGGTGGAGGGAGCTGGATTCGAACCAGCGAAGGCTGAGCCGTCAGATTTACAGTCTGATCCCTTTGGCCGCTCGGGAACCCCTCCAATGCAACGGCGCTGATAATAGCAAAGTGAGTATTTAAGTAAAGAAAAAAGCTAAAGAAATAGCAAATAATGCCGATAAATATCTATTCCCTACTTTAATCGGCTAAAGTCTATGCAAATCGATGATTTGTTAATCACAGAGAGTCAACTTAATAATCGTCTTGCCAAAAGTGTGAGTGAATCACGCCGTGGTGAGTTTGCATTATTATTGGCAATGCTCTCACATGATGCGCTCGATTTTAGTCAGTTTCATTTACCTAAGACGTCCGTTGATACTCATGCGACAACACAAAGTGAAACTCAATTACGCAAATACTTAGGGGCAGGTCCTGAGCAAGCACTGGCACCTGCGCAATTTGATATGCTAATTGGGCAACATAATGCGCAGCGATTACAGCAAGGGGGGATGGCGGATATTCGTTTACGCTCATGCCTTACACCTGAGCCATTAGTGATCCGCGATGATAAAAACCATATTCCACTGCTAGTAATTGATAACTGCGAACCCGTTGTACGCAAGCGTCATTTAAATAAAGAAAGCCAATTAGATCACCCACAAATGGATGCAGTTGCATTCTACGATAGCCTTAATAATGACGATCTCCATCAACCCTTGCACCTTGCACAGGCGTGATGTTAGGCTGATATCATTATCAGCAAGCAGATTTATTTACTTTCGGGTAAAAAAAGCATCCAAAAACTAAATGCAATTGCTATAATGACCGAAATGGCATTTCCAACTTACTTGGTGTAAATGTCATCATCATTAAATCAAGGTAATTAGGAACGTAATGAAGAAAACATTCACGCTGAATCATGAGAAAATCAAATACCCACGTATGGTAGATGCTGCAAAGCATGAAGTTAAAAAGTATTTGAAAAGAGAGCGTAACAAAACATTGCCAGTTGATGCTGATTACTGGGCATTTGATTGTAAATTTGGCAACACGGCCGAAGATGCACAAGTAGTACATGTTGCTGAAATCAGTAATTCAATTAGCGAGATTGAAAAGCAAGGCTTAGAATCTTTCTATGTTGAAATCATTGCGCGAGCTGCGCAACGTCAAGTGCAAGATTTTGATGATGAAGTTTAAAAGTAATTGATTTACTAAAGAATGGGCTGAATAGCCCATTTTTTGTGTCAAAAATAACCTAATAGGTACAGACTTTACGATCAAAATACTGCAAACTAGCCCTAAGACTGGATAAGAAAAACAATAAAAAGGATGCATATGCTTTACCCGCTACTAGTGGCTTTATATAGTTGTGGCGTACTAGTTACTACGTCATTACCGCTAAGTGCACAACACAATTGCCCCACGAGCTTGAAAGTCAACTCTGTTGTACAAAACGATTGGCATTACGCAACGGATGCCATTGGTAGCAGTGTACAAACAAAATCACAACTGATTAATGATGATCATATTTGGATCCAGTTTTCTCGTGTGCCACGGTTAAATGCTAAAAGTAATTCATGGGTTGAATTGATTTATGATTTACCAAATAAATCATTGGCAGCGGTGGCCACTATTGCACTGGAATATAAAAGCAGTACCGGCTTAGTCGTTAAATTGTCACAGCAAGATTATGGTGGGCTGGGGGATAAAAGTTATGCTCATTATCAACATAAGTTAGCGCCAGCTGATAATTGGACAACGCGGTGTTTTACATTAGATGATTTTTCGCGTCCTAGTTGGACACCTGTTGAATCAATTGATGTAGGTATGATACTGGAACATATCAATGCAATTTATTTAGTGCCGGATCTAACCGATGAGCACGGCGGCACAGCTACGATAAGTGTAAAATCCCTAACCTTGCTCCCTTAGTTTTTTGCAAGCTAAATTTATTGCACCGCACTATGCACGCACGTGGTGCAAAATAGTTTGTTATTATTTATAAAATAACATAGTGCATTGATTTTTATGTTTTTTTAAAGTTGGTTCTGTAATTGCTTTGGATCCTAATAATGTAGTTAGGAGCTCCAATTATGGCCAGAATGAGTTACATCAGTAGTGTTGAGCGTTATCAAGAGTATCAACCTGTTATTCATGAATTACTCGATTCAATTTTAGCAAGCCTTGCCGATGGCGTTAAAAAGCAACAAGATAACCGTCATTTAGTGGCTCAATATCCATTTTTGGAATTGCAGTATTGTTTAGATAAAAACGGGGTGCAGTTGGGCAACAATGTTTGTTTTAAACGCCAGTATATGAAAACCTTAAACAATCGTGGTGACGCACAAGATTTAAGTGAACGCCCTTATTTTCAAGATATTCAACAGCAATCACAAACTCGTTTTACTGCGCCCTATATCTCGATAGCGACAAATCACTTATGTATATCAGCAGTTAAAGCGCTTGATCACCCTCATGGCGAGCAAGCGTATTTAGTTATTGATGTATGCTTAACTCAATTAATTGAGTTTATTATGGGGGATCGTACTCGC
Source organism: Pseudoalteromonas sp. KAN5 (assembly GCF_022846535.1). Taxonomy (NCBI): domain Bacteria; kingdom Pseudomonadati; phylum Pseudomonadota; class Gammaproteobacteria; order Alteromonadales; family Pseudoalteromonadaceae; genus Pseudoalteromonas; species Pseudoalteromonas sp. KAN5. The sequence goes on along the minus strand of NZ_AP025589.1, from coordinate 1,977,653 downwards.
GCAAATATGACGCCATTTTTTAAAGCTGGCTATGGCATTATTGTTAGCTGCTTATTTTGTTTAGTATTATTTTTACTTTATCGGGTATTTGGCGATATTTATAATTTACTCTTTACCACGTCGTTAGCAGAGGATCCGCTTGAGCCATTTAGTATTATTATTTTTATTACTTTAGCGTTAGCAATATTCGATTTGGGTAAAACTATTCTAGAAGAAGAAATTCTGATGCATAAAGACATCTTTAGGCACAGCTCTACACGGCGAACAATCACGCGATTTATTTCGACCATTTTGATTGCGGTGTCTATTGAAGCTTTACTAACCATGTTTAAAGCAGCACTGGGTCAATCTCAATATTTATTACCGGCTATTTACATGATGTTAGCAGTCGTTGGGTTATTAATTGCACTGGCGATTTATGTGTATTTAGGTGCTAAAGCAGAGACTTTGTTGTTGAGCACCCAGCGGCACCGTAAAAACGCGTAATGCATAAGTAATAAAAATGGCTTGTAGATTCAAGCCATTATTGTTTATACAAGCGTAAGTGTTTTATCAACTCCTTACATTAAGCATCGGCTAATTTTACGCGTATTTTGCTTTTATCAACACTGGTTTGATTTAACGCTGTGATTGCTGCATTCGCTTCAGCATTGTCTGGCATCTCAACAAACGCGAAGCCTTTTGATTGGCCAGTTTCTTTATCTAGGACTAAATTACAGTTAGTAACTTTACCGTGAACGGTAAATAGTGTGCGAATATCGTGTTCGCTAGTGGTGCGTGCTAAATTTCTGACTAATAGTTTCATAATGAACTCTATTTAAAAATGACGGTGGTGATTGTCTCAAGTAATCTTGGTATGACCTAATGATTAATTACAAACCAGTGAAATAAAGCGTAACAAGTATGAATTTGAGCTGCGTGACGATTTTTAGCTGGGTAAATTATAATGGTGGCTGTTGAACGGCTACTTTTAAAATGACAATATAAGTAAAACTTTAGTCAATAGTGGATCAGCATATGCAAATAGACACAGATAAAATAGACGACGCTGCATTAGCACTGATGTATTTAACCTTGCACGACCATTGCCGTGCATGGAAACAAATTGATTGGGACGTAACCAATCGGCTGCATGAAAAAGGTTTAATAGGCGACCCGGTAGGTAAAGCCAAATCAGTCATCCTTACGGATGATGGCTTAAAACATGCAAAGCGATTGTTTGAAAAGTTATTTACGAAATAGCGTGTATAGGAAATAAAAGGCTACAAAAAGCGCTAGCTATAAAACTAAAAAAGGTCTAAAGTTAGCTCATATTTATGGTCTTTTTGGTGAGTTATGAGACAAATATTAGCAGACTGTTCAGCAAGTATTTCAGAATTAAAGAAAAATCCGACAGCGTTATTAAATGAAGCTGATGGTTCAGCGATAGCTATTCTAAATCACAATAAACCAGCAGCTTATTTAGTACCTGCGCAAACGTATGAGTTCCTAATGGAACTGATCGACGATATCGAATTAGCAAAAATTGTCGAAAGTCGCAGAGCAGACTTATCAGAGGCGGTTGAAGTTAATATTGATGACTTATAAGCTCAAATTTTTACCCGCAGCGCAAAAAGAGTGGAACAAGCTTGCTCCACCGATAAAAAGTCAGTTTAAAAAGAAACTCATAGAGCGTTTGGAAAATCCTCATGTACCTGCATCGAAACTGAGGGGTTTTGATAGCGTATATAAAATAAAATTGCGCACAGCAGGCTACAGGCTTGCCTATGAAGTGATTGATGATGAAGTTGTAGTATATGTACTCGCTATCGGCAAACGAGATAAAGATGCAGTGTATAAAAAGCTAATGAAGCGCTCAAAGTAAAGGTTCTACTGGTTTTATTACGTTTATGGTCAGTACAATTGTATATTTTGTACAAATTTAAATGTTGTTTTATTTATTCTCCGTTTATTGTCCCCAAATAAGTTCGTCTATTTTAATCAAAAAATCATTATCTATTGTTTCGTTATTCAAGTTTGGTATTACCAATTTATGCTGGTTCATTGTTACTAATAATGATGAAATAATAAGGCGATGAATTTCAGCATAATAAAGAGGGTTAGTTCGTTTCACAGGAATTGGATGACAATCTTTAATAATTGACACTAAGTCTTCATCAGGAGTACTCATAAAGGAATCATAAATAGGGTCCGTTTTACCTATTATTTTTAGCTGACCAAAAGTTGAATTTATCCAATCCTTAGTTAATGACTTGTTTGGGATATTTGCTTTAACGTTTTTACATCTATCTGAGACTTCTTCGTAAAAGCTGTTAATAGGCTTACTCATTTCTATCGCATTTTTCAATTCTAATTCAGTAGGTTCATATTTACCCTTAACGAATCTGCCGGCTGAGAAATATTCTTGAATTAAACCTTCGCAATAAATAGTAACATTTTTTTGCTTTTCAATTAGATTAATTCTTTTTTCAAATCTTTCATATAGCCGTGAAAAATCTTGAGATTCTATTTGTTCTTATTGCGATGTAAATATTCTCTCACTTAACTCATTTGCTGCCTTTGCTATTTGGTAAGATTTAAAAGCAATCAAGCCAGTAACGATTGTTATTAAAAACATTAATAAGCTAATAATTGCTGAAAGAATATGTTCAGGTTTAAGTCCAAGCTCATTATCAACAATCAATGCACTAGGGAAAAAGCAGCTATGAAAACCAACATCAGCGTACAGCACATAAGCATGGATATGGTATGGGAGTTGTGAGCAACTTTTTTAATGTGTGACATTTATTCTATCCTTGAAAAAGATTGAGTATTATACATTTAATTGTTGGGTTTCGTTGCACTCAACCCAACCTACGAATAAACTCGTTACCGCTTACCGCTTACCGCTTACCGCTTACCGCTTACCGCTTACCGCTTACCGCTTACCGCTTACCGCTTACCGCTTACCGCTTATTGCTTATTGCTATCCCTACAACTCCCATCAATACCACGACTATCCACACTGGTAAGTTGCCATATTGACTATAGATGCTGTCGCCTTGAATGAGCTTAACGTTCACTTTTAAGGTATCGGCTTCAAACTGTGGCATGCTGACTTGTGTTTGACTGATAGGGTCGTAAACACCACTGATACCATTGTTTGTAACCCGTATCAGCGGGCGTTGTAATTCAAGGGCGCGCATTCGGGCTATTTGCATATGTTGGTGAGGGCCGTGGGAGGCACCAAACCAGGCATCGTTACTGACGGTAAATAAAATATCTGAATCATTGTGGTAATTACCACGCACTAAATCAGCAAAAGCTATTTCATAGCAAATGGCCGGTAAGATATTTAAGCCATTAGCGCGTAAGTTATTTTGCACTTTGTCGCCGCGAGAAAATGATGACATGGGCAAATCAAATAAGGGAGCGATAGGGCGCAATATATCTTCAAACGGCACAAACTCACCAATAGGCAGTAATTGGTGTTTTTGGTAACGGTTTTTACCTAGGTATTGATAATGGCCATGCTCGTCGTCGTGCTCTTTATTACCAACTACAATCAAGGTGTTGAAGATAGCTTTAGTGTCGCGTTGATAGTCAACTATACCAGTAATGAGGGCGGTGTTGTTAAATGAAGCTGCGCTATCAAGACCGGCTAAATAGCTATCTGCAAGGGCTTCTATTTCCGGCACGGCGGCTTCTGGCCAAACGATTAAGTCTGCATCCCAATGCGGGCGAGTCATATCTTGGTACTTACTCATCGTGGTCCAAAATTCACTTGGGTCAAAACGCAGGTGTTGTTTGATATTGCCTTGTACCAATAAGGTACTAATGGTTTTGTTACTGTAGCTGTTAGTTCGCGTATAATGAGTAATACCAAACAATAAAGCGAGAGCCACTAAACTGGCTACTGCTGCTTTGAAGTCACGAGTAAACAGCAGGCGGTAGAGCGCAAAGCCAATAGCGATACAAACAAGGGTTAAGCCAAATTCACCAATCACTGGGGCAAGTTGATTTAATGGGCTATCGGTTTGCGTATAACCAAAGCTTAGCCAAGGGAAACCGGTCATTACCACGCCACGCAAATACTCGGTGATGGCAAAACCGCTGAGTAACAATAAACCATAGCTATTAGGGCCGCTGGCAAAGCGTGTGGCAAACATAAAGGCCAGTGCAGGGTAAATGGCGAGATAAGCGCATAACAACACCATTAGTAATATTGAGGCAATCAATGGCATACCGCCAAAGGTGGCAATTGAAACATGCACCCAGCTTATGCCTGCGCCAAACCAGCCAAGGCCAAATATAAAACCATATTTAGTGGCACGTTTGCTGGCTAACTTACCATATTGTGGTTTAGGTTTTGTCGTTTGAGTGGTGTAAATTGCCAGTGCTAAGCAGGCAAAGGTGAGGGGCCAAGCCTCAAAAGGAGCATAGCTGAAAGTTAAAAGAAGGCCCGCAACCAGTGCGAGCCATGCTTTTTTGTCTTTTGCTAAATTCAGGCAGTTAGTCAGAAATGTCTTCACTGTCGTTATCATCAGCCTTTGGCACAGTAACTTGTAATTGCAATAATCGGCGATTATCGGCATTAGTTACTTTAAATTGAAAGCCATCAATCTCAATAAGCTCACCACGACTTGGCATGTGACCAAAGGCGTGCAGTACAGTACCGCCTATGGTATCTGCTTCTTGTGTGCTGTAGCCGGTTTTAAAGTATTCGTTAAAATCATCAACGGGTGTAAGGGCTTGAACAACGAACACGTGTTTTGCAACTTGACGAATATCTTGTTGATCTTCTTCGTCGTGTTCATCTTCAATTTCACCGACGATAAGCTCAAGTATATCTTCGATTGTCACTAAGCCTGACACACCGCCGTACTCGTCAATAACTAATGCCATGTGATAGCGCTGTTGGCGAAATTCATTCAGTAGTGTATCGACACGCTTACTCTCTGGGACAACGACTGCTGGGCGTAAATAATTACGTAATGACGGCAGTAGTTCATCTTTGTTAAGAATAAGTGGTAGTAGATCTTTTGCCAGTAGAATGCCTTCAATGTGGTCCTTATCTTCACATACCACAGGAAAACGTGAATGTGTTGAATCGACCATCATTGGAATGAGTTCCTCCAGTGGTGCGTCTACTTCGAGAGTGATCATTTGTGAGCGCGGGATCATGATGTCTCGCACTTTTAACTCTGACACACCGAGCACACCTTCGATCATCTCTTTGGTTTCAGGATCAATGACATCCCGAACTTGCGCATCGGCAATTACTTCAGCCAGCTCTTCTCTATTCTGGGGTTCCCCTTGCAACATTTGGGTAATTCTACCCAACCAGGTCTTGCCAGAAGAACCCTGGCTAGTCTGCGAGTTATCGTCGCTCATTGCGTCTATTTGCTCCGTAAATTTAAATATCGTCCCGATATGGGTCTGCTATGCCTAACTCGGCAAGCAATTGCTTTTCAATGCTTTCCATCTCTTTCGCATCTTCCTCCTTTATATGGTCAAATCCAAGTAAATGCAAGCATCCGTGGATCACCATATGGGCAAAGTGGTCATGAAATGACTTTTCTTGCTCTATTGACTCAGCTAATACAATGGCTGGACATATCACTAAATCGCCAACTAAGGGCAATTCGATTCCTGCTGGCGCTTCGAATTCAAACGACAACACATTGGTTGGCTTATTTTTACCACGGTAGTCATTATTGAGTTGTTGGCTTTGCGCCTCATCGGCAATGACGATGCTCAACTCTGACTCATCACGGTATTGACTCAGAGCTTTGTTTGCCCATAGTGCAAATTGCTCAAGGCTAGGTAAGTTGTCAAACTCACAGGCTATTTGTAAATCTAATTCAGTGTTCACGTTATTACTCTTTAGTCGCAGCTTGCGTTTGCTCTTGATTAGCGAGCAAATCTTTAGCGCGTTGTTTTTCAGCGCGCTTTTGTCGCTCTGCTTCATCGTTGCGCTCATACGCTTCAACAATACGCGCTACCACAGGGTGGCGTACCACGTCTTGAGATTGAAAAAAGTTAAAGCTTATTTCATCTACATCACTCAGTACTTCTATAGCGTGACGAAGCCCTGACCGCGCACCGCGCGGCAAGTCAACCTGTGTTATATCACCGGTGATCACTGCTTTTGAATTAAAGCCAATCCGCGTTAAGAACATTTTCATCTGTTCAACCGTGGTGTTTTGGCTTTCATCTAAAATAATAAAAGCGTCGTTTAGTGTGCGACCACGCATAAAGGCAAGTGGTGCAACTTCAATTACATTTTGTTCGAGTAGTTTTTCAACTTTTTCAAAGCCGAGCATTTCAAACAATGCATCGTATAAGGGACGCAGATAAGGATCGATTTTTTGACTTAAATCACCGGGTAGAAAGCCCAGTCGTTCACCCGCTTCAACGGCAGGACGGGTCAATAAAATCCGGCGTATTTCTTGGCGCTCTAATGCATCAACGGCCGCGGCAACAGCAAGGTAAGTTTTACCTGTACCAGCAGGCCCGATACCAAAAGAGATATCGTGACGGAAGATATTTGATACGTAGTGACCTTGGTTATCGTTACGCGGTTTAATTACACCACGGCGAGTTTTGATCATAACTTCTTTGCCATAAGCGTTCAGTTCATCTTGCTCAAGGGCATTTGATTCACTGATAGCAAGGTGTACTGTATTAGCTTCAATTTCAGTAATAACACCACGAATCGGCTGAGTCTCGACGTATAAGTCTTTGAGAATTTCCATTGCGGCAAACGCGCAGGTGGTTTTTCCGGTGATTTTAAAATAGTTGTCGCGATGAGTAATTTCAACACCTAAACGGCGCTCAATGTGCTTGATGTTTTCGTCAAACGGGCCACATAAAGATGAAAGACGTTTGTTGTCGGAGGGTTCTAAATAAATCTCTAATTTTTTTAATTGATTACTCAAAATTACTTCCTATTTTTATGTGCCAGCAAGGCTGGCACAGTAAGTGTCGCCTACGGAACGAATGTAGCGACACCAATCTCATTTGGCGTTGCTTGTGGTTCAGGCTGTGCTGCTTTACTCAAAATATCAGCAGGAGCAACCGCGCGGCGTAAGTTCATTTGCGATTCTGTACGAATTAAGTCACCACGTAAAGAGTTTGGTAGTGCTTCAGTGATACGTACATCAACAAACTGACCGATCACAGTGTGCGGGCCAATAAAGTTTACTACACGGTTGTTTTCAGTTCGGCCACGTAACTCCATCGGGTTTTTCTTCGATGGCCCTTCAACTAAGATACGTTGCTCAGTATTAAACATTTGGCGGCTAATTTGCTGAGCCATTTGGGTAATACGATTTTGTAACAGATATAAACGTTCTTTCTTTTCTTGTTCGCTTACATCGTCAGGTAAATCCGCCGCTGGGGTGCCAGGGCGAGCGCTGTAGATAAAGCTAAAGCTCATATCAAAACCGATATCGTTAATCAGGTTCATGGTGGCTTCAAAGTCCATTTTGCTTTCGCCAGGGAAACCTATGATAAAATCAGACGACATGCTTAAGTTAGGACGAATTTTACGTAACTTACGAATTGTAGATTTGTACTCAAGTGCAGTATGGCCGCGCTTCATTAAATTCAAAATGCGATCTGAACCACTTTGTACTGGTAAATGTAAATGATCTACAAGCTCAGGCACATCAGCATAAGCGTCGATGATATCAGGAGTAAACTCTACAGGGTGTGATGTGGTGTAACGAATGCGGTCAATACCATCAATAGCTGCTACATAACGAATCAGGTCAGAGAAATAACAAATTTCACCATCATGGGTTTCACCGCGATAAGCATTCACGTTCTGCCCTAGTAGGTTAACTTCACGAACACCTTGTTCCGCAAGCTGAGCAACTTCAAGTAAAACATCATCAAGCGGGCGGCTAACTTCTTCACCACGGGTGTAAGGTACCACGCAGAATGTGCAGTATTTTGAGCAGCCTTCCATAATTGAAACGAAGGCTGTTGGGCCATCAGCTTTTGGTTCTGGTAAGCGATCAAATTTTTCAATCTCTGGGAATGAAATATCAACCACAGAGCTGCCTTTATTGCCTTGTACTTGTTTGATCATTTCAGGTAAGCGGTGTAGAGTTTGCGGGCCGAAAATCACGTCTACAAATGGCGCACGTTGGCGAATAGAATCACCTTCTTGCGATGCAACACAGCCGCCAACACCAATGATCAGATCGGGTTTATCATCTTTCAATAATTTCCAACGACCTAGTTGATGAAATACTTTTTCCTGTGCTTTTTCGCGAATTGAACAGGTATTGAGTAGGATGACATCGGCATCCTCAGCTTCTTCGGTTAACTGATAGCCGTTGGTTGCATCGAGGAGATCCGCCATTTTCTGAGAGTCGTACTCATTCATCTGACAACCCCAGGTTTTAATATGCAGCTTTTTACTCATTGAAATATAGCCTCGTTTTCAATTCGGTAGTGGCACGATAGCGCGCTAAACAGGATAAGTGGCACGTTCGCTTACTTAAAGGACGCGTATTTTAGCTGGATACCCGCCCAGATCCAAGTATAGTTTTTATGTTTGTGGATTGATGTCAAACAAAGCGTCTTTAATAGCCGATTAAGATGAAACTCACTCGCACTTGCAAATAGAAGTACGATACAATCAAACACACTGAAAATAGCCAGATTAGTGATGCAAAAATGATGAAAAATAAGGTTATTGTTGTCGGCGGCGGGATGGTCGGTGCAGCTACTGCAGTAAAGCTTGCAAAACAAGGATGCCAAGTAAAGGTGATTGAGCAGCGCGTAATTAATGCCGCTGAGGTTCTTGCTAGCGACAAAGTTGATATTCGCGTATCGGCAATTAATCGTTTTTCAGAAAATTTATTAGATGAACTCGGTGCCATGGCTTCATTGCGCGCGCATCGTCACGCACCTTATCAACAGCTCGAAGCATTTGAACGTTCGGGTGATAGTTTGTTGTTTGATTGTCTTGATATTAATACCACTCATTTAGGTCATTTAATTGAAAATAACTTAATCCAAGCAAGTCTCTGGCAACAGTTTCCAGCGCATGATATTGAGGTGCTTGAGATTAGCCACCCGTTATCCGCGATTGAACAAGATGATCAACAAGTAACATTACATTACGCAGAACAACAGTTTTGTGCTGACTTAGTCGTTGCAGCCGATGGTGGGCAATCAATGTTGCGCCAAAAAGCGGGTATTGGTGTTACAGGTTGGCAGTATGGCCAACATTGTATGGGCGTGCTTATTAAACTTGATGCTCCACAACAAGTAAAAACGTGGCAGCAATTTAAGCCCACCGGCCCCGTTGCATTTTTACCTATGCAGGCACCATACGCTAATCTTATTTGGTATGACGATAGCAGCAAATTACAGGGTTTAAAAAAACTACCTGCTGCAGAGTTGAAACAGCAAGTCCTAGATAACTTTCCCCCGCTTGTAGGAGATTTTGAGGTGATTGAACATGCTGTTTTTCCTTTGGCACGTCAACATGCAAACCATTACTCACAAGGGCGTATAGTGCTTGTTGGTGATGCAGCACACACTATTAACCCGCTTGCAGGGCAGGGCGTTAACTTAGGTTTTCAAGATGTTGTCGCGCTTGCTGATAAACTCAATAATGCTGACGATATCGGTGCTTCACAACATTTGCAACAGTATGAGCATACACGCCGTAAAGCAAACTTATTAATGATGAGCATGATGGATGCGTGTTATTTTGGTTTCTCCAACCAAGTTACACCATTACAATGGGCGCGTAGTCGCTTTTTAAAAATGGCAAATAACACCGGACTGGTAAAAAATTGGGTATTAAAGTATGCAATTAGTGGCAAAGTAGGCTAATACCAATCGACTTAAATATTTAACCATTCTAGCGGGCTAAATAAAGCGCTAACTGCGTTATAAATTTTTCATGTACGACTGCATGGATGCAGGAGGTAGAGCAATGCAGGAGCAATTGCCGAGAACAACTAGATGTCAAAATTTATGCCTTGTTATCACTCCATTTATCTGTCGCTATAAATGGTCAGTAACTTAACACGATTGGTATAAAAAGCGTCTATTATCGATAGAGTGGGTGAAGGCTCACTCAAATAATATTTGATTAAAGATTAAAGATTAAAGATTAAAGATTAAAGATTAAAGAAGGTTCTCTAGGAAGTTGGCTGGGATACCAGGATTTGAACCTGGGAATGCCAGGATCAAAACCTGGTGCCTTACCGCTTGGCGATATCCCAACTCTAAATTTGGATGAGTTTTAGTTCTAATTAAGAACATGGTGCGGAAGGAGAGACTTGAACTCTCACAACCGAAGTTACTGGAACCTAAATCCAGCGCGTCTACCAATTCCGCCACTCCCGCAGTTCTTTAATGCAGATTTCAATGTTTTGGAACCTAAATCCAGCGTCTAATTCAAGACCACTGCCAATTCCGCCACTCCCGCATCAATAGGGGTGCTGTTTATACTCGTAGCTAGAGTTATTCTTTCACAACACTCTTTGGTAGAAGAAGTTGGCTGGGATACCAGGATTTGAACCTGGGAATGCCAGGATCAAAACCTGGTGCCTTACCGCTTGGCGATATCCCAACTAAGAATTATTTGATAGTTTGAGTTCTTATCAAGAACATGGTGCGGAAGGAGAGACTTGAACTCTCACAACCGAAGTTACTGGAACCTAAATCCAGCGCGTCTACCAATTCCGCCACTCCCGCAGTTCCTTAATGCAGATTTTAATGTTTTGGAACCTAAATCCAGCGCCTAATTCAAGACAACTGCCAATTCCGCCACTCCCGCATACAGTTTTTATACTCATAAAGAGTTATTCTTTAGCAACATTCTTTGGTAGAAGAAGTTGGCTGGGATACCAGGATTTGAACCTGGGAATGCCAGGATCAAAACCTGGTGCCTTACCGCTTGGCGATATCCCAACTAAGAATTGTTTGATAGTTTGAGTTCTTATCAAGAACATGGTGCGGAAGGAGAGACTTGAACTCTCACAACCGAAGTTACTGGAACCTAAATCCAGCGCGTCTACCAATTCCGCCACTCCCGCAGTTCTTTAAATGCAGATTTTAATGCTTTGGAACCTAAATCCAGCGTCTAATTCAAGACCACTGCCAATTCCGCCACTCCCGCATTATCTCTTTGAATTAATCAAAGAAATGGTAGTTATTTTAAACTCTTCATTGAGTGCAATTTAACTCTTGCAGAGCCAATTCTAAAAGAAGAAATGGTGGCTAAGACGGGATTTGAACCTGTGACCCCATCATTATGAGTGATGTGCTCTAACCAGCTGAGCTACTTAGCCATTGTTGGCTGGGATACCAGGATTTGAACCTGGGAATGCCAGGATCAAAACCTGGTGCCTTACCGCTTGGCGATATCCCAACAGAAAACAATTGATAATTTTAGTTCTTATCAAGAACATGGTGCGGAAGGAGAGACTTGAACTCTCACAACCGAAGTTACTGGAACCTAAATCCAGCGCGTCTACCAATTCCGCCACTCCCGCAGTTCTTTATGCAGATTTTAATATTTTGGAACCTAAATCAAGCGTCTAATTCAAGACCACTGCTAATTCCGCCACTTCTGCATATGTGTAATTAAACACATGGTAGTTATTTTAAACTCTTCATTGAGCAACAAAAAATAAATGGTGGCTAAGACGGGATTTGAACCTGTGACCCCATCATTATGAGTGATGTGCTCTAACCAGCTGAGCTACTTAGCCATCTTTTTTGTTAGCACTTCATCGCTGAGTGCGGGGCGTATTATGCTGATATGACCCAAATCCGTCAACACCTTTTTTGCAAAAAAACACTTATCAGGGTTTGTTTGCAGGAAAATTAAGCTAAGCCGGCTATTTTTTATTAAAAACGGTGTTTTTTTAACTGATTTAACGAGACTTATTTTTTTAATGATAGAGGAGAAATAAAAAAGGCCCGTAAAAACGAGCCTTTAAAATTATTAACAGTGGTAAGTTACAGTGGCATGTTGTTACACATTGAACAAGAAGTTCATTACATCGCCGTCTTTAACTATGTATTCTTTACCTTCTTGGCGCATCTTGCCTGCTTCTTTTGCACCACTTTCACCTTTATAAGTGATATAGTCATCAAAGGCGATAGTTTGTGCACGAATAAAGCCACGCTCGAAATCAGTATGAATCTTACCGGCAGCCTGTGGAGCCGTTGCGCCAATAGGAATTGTCCATGCACGTACTTCTTTAACACCTGCTGTGAAGTAGGTTTGTAATTGCAGTAGCTCATAACCACCGCGGATCACAAGGTTAAGGCCAGGCTCTTCAAGACCAAGATCAGCCATAAACTCTAGCTTATCTTCTTCATCAAGCTCAGAAAGCTCAGATTCTATTGCGGCACACACTGGTACAACAACAGCATTTTCAGCAGCAGCAATTTCACGTACGCGATCAAGGTGCGGGTTATTTTCAAAACCATCTTCGGCAACGTTAGCAATATACATTGTTGGCTTAATCGTTAAGAAGTTAACCGAACTAATGGCTGCTTTTTCTTCTTTAGTTAGTGCTAAAGAGCGCAACGTTAGGCCTTCATCAAGGTGTGCTTTTACTTTTTCAAGAACAGCATTTTGTTCTTTGGCGTCTTTATCGCCACCTTTGGCTTTTTTTGCATTACGGAAAATTGCTTTGTCAGCGCTATCCATATCGGCAAGTACTAGCTCGGTATTGATCACGTCAATATCATCTGCAGGATCAATTGTTCCCGCTACATGAATGACGTTTTCATCTTCAAAGCAGCGAACTACGTGACCAATTGCATCGGTTTCACGAATATTAGCTAAAAACTGATTACCAAGGCCTTCACCCTTTGATGCACCTTTTACTAGACCTGCAATGTCCACAAATTCCATACTGGTGGTTAGGATACGTTGCGGGTTAACAATTTTTGCAAGTTCGTCAAGACGAGGATCTGGTACCGGTACCACACCCGTGTTCGGCTCAATGGTACAAAAAGGAAAGTTAGCGGCTTCGATACCCGCTTTGGTTAATGCATTAAAAAGTGTTGATTTACCAACATTAGGCAAACCGACGATGCCACATTTGAAACCCATAGTTAAGATACCTTGTTTAGATCCGCTTAACCGATTATGGCTTAAACGAATGTAGTCTGTTTTGTGCTTTTAACACACCATCTTTTGCAAGTATTTCCATACAACGAACTGCTTCATCTACTGCGGCATCCATTTTTTCTTGGTCTTCTTTGGCTGCTTTTCCAAGCACCCATCCGGTGACCATTTCACGATGTCCAGGATGACCAATACCAACGCGTAAACGCATGAAATCTTTTTGATTTGCCATTTTTGCAATAATGTCTTTTAAGCCATTATGGCCACCGTGTCCGCCACCTTTCTTTAATTTGGCAACACCGGGTTCTAAATCCATTTCGTCATGGGCAACTAAAATGCTCTCAACAGGGATTTTGAAAAAGTTGGCTAAACTACCGACTGCTTTACCACTTAAATTCATATAAGTGGTGGGGATCAGTAATTTGAATTCTTGACCTTGGATGATCACTTTACCTGTAAGGCCGTGATACTTAGGCTCGTGTTTTAGCGTACAGTTGTAGCGTGCAGCGAGTTGCTCGATGAACCAAGCACCTGCATTGTGGCGAGTGTTTGCGTATTCGGGGCCTGGATTAGCCAGGCCCACAAGCATTTGAATAGAATTCAAGGTGCAAACCTTAAAAATTATTCTGCAGCTTCGTCTTCAACTGGCGCAGCTTTGTTAGCTTTGATAGTTACGATAGACTGGTCGTGATCAGCACCTTTCGCTAAATCAACAGATGAAACACCTGCAGGAAGTTTAACGTCAGAGATGTGTAGTGAATCACCAGCAACTAGGCCAGATACGTTAACTTCAACGAACTCAGGAAGTGACTTAGGAAGACACGTGATTTCGATTTCAGTTAATTGGTGAACTACAGTGTTACCTGCTTTAGTTACTACGTCTTCACCGATGAAGTGAACTGGCACTTTAGTGTGAAGTTTGTGAGCAGCATCTACACGTTGGAAGTCAAGGTGAGTGATTTTTGGCTTGAACGGGTGACGTTGGATATCTTTAAGGATAGCTTCAACTTTTTCACCAGCGATATCAAGAGTAAGAATGTGAGTGTAGAAACCTTCACTTTCTTGTGCTTTGATAATGTCTTTGTGTTCAAAAGTAAGTGATGCAGCTTCTTTGTCAGCACCGTAAAGGATAGCAGGAACTTTATCTTCACGACGTAGGCGGCGGCTCGCACCTGTACCTATTTCTGTGCGTAATTCTGCATTAAATGTATATGTTTCGTTAGACATGATGTCTCCAATAAATAAATAGTGTAGGGCCTTTGCGACCAAGGTCCCTAGCCAAAAGGCGCGCTATCATACCACCACCATCAATTAAAAGAAACACGACAGATAAAAAAAGCGCCAATGAGGCGCTTTAATAAGTCAGTATACAATGTCACTACACGGCTTAGTGTTCGAACATCGCAGAGATTGACTCTTCATTACTAATACGACGAATCGTTTCCGCTAACATGTCTGCAAGTGTTAACACTTTAATTTTATCAATTGCTTTTAATTCAGCAGACAGTGGAATTGAATCAGTAACAATTACTTCATCAATAACAGAGTTACGAATATTTTCTACGGCTTTACCAGAAAGTACAGGGTGGGTTGCGTATGCAAATACACGCTTAGCGCCATGTTCTTTAAGTGCTTCAGCTGCTTTACATAAAGTACCGCCAGTGTCGATCATATCATCAACGATAATACAGTCACGACCTTCAACGTCACCAATAATATGCATAACTTGAGAAACATTCGCTTGTGGACGACGTTTATCAATAATTGCAAGGTCGGTATCGTTTAAAAGCTTAGCAATAGCACGAGCACGCACTACGCCGCCGATATCTGGTGATACAACAACAACATCATCAAACTGACGCTCTTTCATATCATCAAGTAGCACTGGGCTACCAAATACGTTATCAACTGGTACATCAAAGAAGCCTTGGATTTGCTCAGCGTGTAAATCAACCGTAAGAACACGGTCAACACCTACACTTGATAAGAAATCGGCAACAACTTTTGCTGTGATTGGCACACGGGCAGAACGTACTCGACGGTCTTGACGTGCATAACCAAAATAAGGAATGACGGCTGTAATACGACCTGCAGATGCACGACGTAAGGCATCAACCATAACGATAAGCTCCATCAAGTTATCGTTTGTAGGGGCACAGGTTGATTGCACAATAAAAACATCCGAGCCACGAACATTTTCATTAATTTGAACACTGATCTCACCGTCGCTAAAACGGCCAACAACAGCATCGCCTACTTCAATATATAAACGTTTTGCAACTTTTTGAGCTAACTCAGGTGTTGCGTTACCAGCGAAGAGCTTCATGTCAGGCACGGTAGGGTTCCTCAGGCACTGAATTTTTGGACTAATAAGTGATACATAAAGTACTGCTTATTAACTTAAACTAATTTACTTGTACGTTACTTCATTGCTTAAATGAATAGCGTTCAACTGCGTATGGGCAGGAGAGATATTAACGCTGCTGGCAATAAAACCGTCCCAATTATGGGGGAGATTTTCAAGAACATGTTGTGCTTCTTTTTGCGTGGCAAATTCAACAAAACAGCATGAACCTGTGCCAGTCATCTTCGACGGAGCGTATTTTAGCAACCACTGGAGGGTCTTTTCAACCTCAGGGCAGAGCTTTTTGACTAAAGGCTCACAATCGTTGCTTAATGTTTGCTGTTGCCAATCACCTTTTAGCTTCGGTGTATCACGTTTTAAATCGGGGTGAGTAAATATTTTGGCTGTGCTTACATGTTCACTAGGATGAACCACACAATACCATTTTGACGGCAGCTCAACATCGAGCAACTTCTCGCCAATACCTTGAGCTAGAGCGCTTTTGCCATTTATAAATACAGGCACATCGGCACCTAGCTGCACCCCCAGTTCTGCTAATTCAAGCAGCGATAATTGGCAGTGCCATAATTTATTAAGCGCTAAAAGCGTGCTTGCTGCATCGGAAGAACCTCCGCCAACACCGCCACCCATAGGCAAAATTTTAGTTAAATTTATTTTTACACCCTGCGAAGAATTGGTGTGTTTTTGTAATAAAACAGCCGCTTTATAGATTAAATTATCTTGCAGGGGGATATCAAAGGTATCGCCTGTGATTTCAATCTCTGTTGTTTCACTCAAAGTAAAGGTGAGTTGATCGCCATAATTTAAAAATGTAAATAGGGTTTCAAGCTCATGATAGCCATCATCACGGCGACCATTTATGTGTAAAAATAAATTCAGTTTTGCCGGAGCGAGTAAAGAAAATGAAGTCATAGTGTGTTTATTTATGTTAGTCAAAGTGCCACTCATAGAGTTGAATTTTTATTTTAATATCGCGGTGTTTTAAAGTCAGCTTTTTCGGCAGCCAAAAACCGGCATATTGTTGGTAGTCAGCGTAATTGATTTGCCATTGAGCACCATCCGCTGCATGCCAAGTTACGCTCTTTGCGCGACCAAGTTCATCAACCTGTAGGCTTGAATCAATAACGGTGCCTTTTAACCAGTCATCAGCCCTGTCCATTGGGATGGTAAACCCTGTAAGTCTCGCAAGGAGACGTGATGCGTTTACATCATGATAAACTTCATCATCGTATTCAAGTTCAGCACCGTCACTATTTTGAGTTAATGCCAAAACACGGGTACCGATAAAACTAGTGAGAATTAATTGGTTTAATGCTTCCTGTTGTTGCCAATTTAAATTAGCAGATTGGCGTTCATCTGGGCTAATAAAGGCGAGTTTACCTTCTACTTGCCAATTGCTTTGTTGTGATAATTGCGACTTCCAGTCATCATAAAGGGCTGTTTGTGGCTGAATTTGCTGCGCGCAACCACTTAAAAATAAAAAAAAGATGAGTAAAATCAAATATAGTCGAATCAAATGTCGTTCCTTACTTTCCATATTCCGCTGATTTTTGGTAAAATTATCGTCTTTCACGCACGGCTTAGCAATATTTGGCACTTATGACCATAGTAGCACTTGGTATTAATCATAAAACCGCATCTGTAGAATTACGAGAAAAGGTTGCCTTTTCGCCTGAGCAATTGTCAGAAGCATTACAGCAACTGAGTGATCACGATCAGTTTAATGAAGCGGTTATAGTGTCAACCTGTAACCGAACAGAAATCTATTGTAGCCTTGCCCAGCAAAATTCCCAAATACTGTTGCAATGGTTAGCCAGTTTCCATGGTTTGGATGAATATGAACTGAGCAGTAATGTATATTGCCATCAAGATAACGAGGCGATTAATCATTTAATGCGGGTTGCGTGCGGACTCGACTCTTTAGTGCTCGGTGAACCGCAAATACTGGGGCAAATTAAGCAAGCTTATAATAGTGCTAAAAATCATAACTCAGTCAGCGTAGTGTTTGATCGCTTGTTTCAAAAAACGTTCTCGGTCGCAAAACAAGTACGTACTGAAACGGATATTGGTGCTAGTGCGGTATCGGTGGCGTATGCTGCGGTTAATTTAGCCAAACATATATACGGTAAATTAGATAAAACGAAGGTATTGTTAATTGGTGCCGGCGAAACCATAGAATTAGTTGCTAAACATTTATATCAAAATGATCCGCAACAGATCACAGTAGCCAATCGCACCATTGAACGAGCGCGCTTATTAGCTGAGGAAGTGAATGCAGATATCATTGCATTAGCGCAATTACCAGAGCGTTTACATCAAGCTGACATTGTAATTAGCTCGACAGCCAGCACATTACCGATAATTGGTAAAGGTGTAGTTGAGCAAGCACTTAAACAGCGCCGTAATAAGCCTATGTTATTTATTGATATTGCAGTGCCGCGTGATATTGAAAGTCAAGTGGGTGAATTAGATGCTGCCTATTTGTATTCGGTTGATGACTTACAGACAATAGTAAGCGAAAATATCGCCTCAAGAGAGCAAGCCGCCGATGAAGCGCAGGATATTATAACTGAGCGCTGTACCGAATTTGTAATGTGGATGCGTTCTCTCGACTCTGTCGACTTGATCCGTTCATATCGTCAAGATGTACATGATATAAAGTCTGAACTGGTTGATAAGGCAATTAGCCAATTAAATACCGGTAAAGACGCAGAAAAAATTATTTTAGAGCTGGCCAACAAATTAACCAACCGTTTGATGCACGCACCTACCCGTGCAATTCAAGATGCGGCAAAAAAAGGTGAAGTTGCTCAGTTAAGCCAATTAAAGAAAATGTTAGGTATTGATCAGGAATAGCAGTTACATGAAAGAGTCCGTATATCGTAAGTTAGAAACCTTAGTTGAGCGTTATGAAGAAGTACAAGCGCTGCTAAGTGACCCGTCTGTGATCAGCGATCAAAATCGCTTTCGTACACTTTCTAAAGAGTATTCAGAGTTAGAAGAAATTGTTAAAGCATTCCTTGCCTATCAGCAAACACAGGATGATGTAGCAACGGCTGAAGAAATGCTTAAAGATTCAGATCCTGACATGCGAGAAATGGCGCAAGAAGAATATAAAGAAGCGAAAGCACAGATTTTGGCAATTGAAGAGCAAATACAAGTGCTGATGTTACCAAAAGATCCACGAGACAATAATAACGTATTCTTGGAAGTTCGTGCTGGAACAGGTGGTGATGAAGCGGCAATTTTTGCCGGTGATCTGTTTCGTATGTATAGCCGTTATGCAGAAACCAAAAAATGGAAAGTGGAAGTGGTCAGCACCAATGAAGGTGAGCATGGTGGTTATAAGGAAGTTATTGCAAATATCAGTGGTGAAGGGGTGTACGGTCAACTTAAGTTCGAGTCAGGTGCGCATCGAGTACAGCGTGTACCAGAGACCGAATCACAAGGGCGCGTTCATACATCAGCCTGTACAGTGGCGGTGATGGCTGAAATTCCGGAAGCTGAAGCAATTCAAATTAATACAGCAGACATAAAAGTTGATACCTTCCGCGCCTCAGGTGCTGGTGGTCAGCACGTAAATAAAACAGACTCAGCTATTCGTATTACTCATTTACCAACGGGTGTTGTGGTTGAGTGTCAAGATGAGCGGTCACAGCATAAAAACCGTGCGAAAGCGATGTCAGTTCTTGCTGCACGCCTGCAACAAGCTGAAGATGAAAAACGCCACGCTGCAGAAGCTTCCGAGCGTCGTAACTTAGTTGGTAGTGGCGATCGTTCAGAGCGTATTCGTACTTATAATTACCCGCAAGGACGTATAACTGATCACCGTATTAATTTAACACTGTATCGTTTAAATGAAGTTGTAGCAGGTGATTTAGGCTGTGTTATCGAACCATTAATGCAAGAGCATCAGGCAGACTTACTTGCTGCGATGGGCGATGAATAATTGTGACAGACACGGTTGAAAGCGCTGTAACACGAGCTACTTTGTTGTTGCAAAGTAGCAGTGATAGCGCAAAACTTGATGCGCAAGTGTTATTACTCGATGTGTTACAAAAACCTCGAAGTTATTTATTTAGTTGGCCAGAACATCATCTTAGTGATGCGCAGCAACAGCAATTTGACGAGTATTGTCAGCGGCGTTTAAATGGCGAACCAGTAGCTCACATTACGGGGTTGCGGGAGTTTTGGAGCTTGCCTTTGCAAGTTAACCCAACCACCTTGATCCCGCGTCCTGATACTGAAACACTGGTAGAGCATGCTCTAGGTTTAGCTCTCCCCACAACTGCCAAAGTACTTGATTTAGGCACTGGTACTGGCGCAATAGCCCTTGCATTGGCCAGCGAAATGCCTGATTGGCAAATAACTGGTGTTGACAGAGTGGCTGATGCAGTTTCACTGGCGAATACAAATAAACAGCGATTGGGTTTTACTAACGTGAACTTTGTGCAAAGTAATTGGTTTAGTCATGTTGCTGCACAACAGTTTGATTTAATAGTTAGTAACCCGCCGTATATTGAACATGATGATATTCATTTAAGCCAAGGTGATGTGCGTTTTGAACCGCTATCTGCACTGGTGGCCGATGATGACGGAATGGCAGACATTAAATATATTATTACTCAAGCTCGCGATTTTTTAGTCCCAAATGGTACGCTTTTAATTGAGCATGGATATCAACAAAGTACTAAAGTGCATAGTTTTTTTGCACAAATGGCGTATACAAATATACTTACAGTTAAAGATTTAGCAGATAATGATCGTGTAACGCTTGCACAGTGGCCTGGATAACTATAAAAATTACGGTGCGAGAGCAGCATAAATGCCTTTGAGGACTCAGTATGATGGATGATTTTTTATTTTCGGACGAACCGCAAGAAGAGGTTTGTGAAGTGATAAAGGGAACATGGAAAGTTATTATAGTTGATGATGAGCCCGAGGTTCATGCTGTAACAAAGCTAGCATTAAGTGATTTTGAATTTCAAGATAAACGTTTAGAGTTTATTAGCGCATACTCAGGCAGTGAAGCGAAGATACAAATAGATGAAAACCCAGATGCAGCCGTGGTGCTACTTGACGTAGTAATGGAAACCGATGACGCAGGTTTAAAAGTTGCGCAATACATTCGTGAAGTTGCAAAAAATAATCATATTCGTATTATCCTTCGTACAGGCCAGCCAGGCCAAGCTCCAGAACGGCAAGTTATCGTTAACTACGATATTAATGACTACAAATCGAAAACGGAACTCACAGCACAAAAGTTATTTACAGTGGTAATGTCGAGCCTGCGTTCTTATCGTGACATTTTATCAATTGAGCAGTCTCGCCAAGGGCTTGAAAAAATAATAACAGCATCCAGAGATATCTTTTCAGCCCATTCACTTGATCACTTTATTGAAGGGGTAATGCAACAACTAACGTCGTTGTTAGGCACTGTTGACCAAGCCATGTATGCAACGAGTTTAGTCGCAGGAAATCCACAGGATAATCAACATAAGTTGGTCGTTTTTTCTGGACGAGGCGATTTTGAGCGCAGTGAAGGTAAAGCAATTGAAGAAGTGCTTAATACGGAGCAACTTTCGGCGTGTAGACAAGCGCTCAGAGATAAAACCATAGTTTATAAAGATAATTATCTGTTTGCATACTGTTGCAGTGAGCATAACCATAATTCAATGTTATTTATTTCTGGGATCCCTAAATATTTAACAGACACACAGCGGCATTTAATTGAGATATTTTCGCAAAATGTACAACTTGCGTATGAGAATGTGCAATTGCAATCGGAAATTGAAGCGACTCAACAAGAACTCGTACTTCGTTTAAGTGAAGCGCTCGAGCAGCGCTCTACTGAAACAGGGAATCATGTTAAACGGGTTTCACATATTTGTAATACATTAGCTTTGGGTTATGGCTTATCAAAGCGCGAGGCAGAGCTTGTGCGCTTAGCTTCGCCATTGCATGATGTTGGTAAAGTCGGTATTCCAGATGCTATTTTAAATAAGCCCGCTAAATTGACCGATGAAGAGTGGGAAGTGATGAAAACTCACACCCAAAAAGGCTATTTAATTCTACAAGGTTCGCGCCGAGAAATTGTTAATGCGGGAGCTGAGATTGCACGTGATCACCATGAGAAATGGGATGGTACGGGTTACCCACAAGGGCTTAAAGGTTTTGATATTCATGTGTTTGGACGCATTGTCGCACTTGCTGATGTATATGATGCACTACGCCATAAACGCTGTTACAAACAGGCGTGGACTGTTGATGATGTCGTTCATGAAATTAACCAACAAAAAGGCAAGCACTTTGAGCCTAAGTTAGTTGATGTGTTTAATGCACACCTTGAAGAACTTGAACAAATATTGGCGCGTTTTCCAGATTAAAAATTTTTTAACATTAATGAGTAGTTAGGGGCATATGGATTATTTAGCAGTAAAACACACACACATGGCAATCGCAGTTTTAAGCATTGTTTTATTTTATATTCGTTCATTTTCTCGATTAGGCAGTGGTGCTATCGCTAAAAATAAATTGGTGTTTATTGGCAGTCATGCCACAGATACCTTGTTACTTATTTCAGCCATCAGTTTAATGGCGATTGCTAAAATAAATCCGTTAGAACAAATGTGGTTACTCGAAAAAATTGTACTTGTAATTGCTTATATCGCTTTGGGCATTATTGCCAGTAAACAGCAAAAAACCAGCGTTAAAGTGTTGTTTTTAGTTGCAACAACAGTGGTGATAGCGCTAATTGGTAAACTGGCTGTTACTAAAACGGCTTTATTTCTTTAAAGTTATGACTGTGCAATGGCTATTTCTTGCCTTTGCACAGTAAACTTAACTACGGCGTTGGTATCTGCTTTAAAAACTAGGTAAACTAGTCGTTCATTTTCTATTTAAGATGTTGCCGTATAAATGACCACCCCTTGGTTTGAAGATCAAAATGAACCCTATCAAGATGAGGCTTTTGACACATTCGCACCCCAAGCGTTGTATCGTTGCATCAGCGCTGAAGCGAAGTGGGATCCCCATGCCGATTTAAGTGATAGCTTTGCCACCTTAAACGACTTTGAAACGCAAGTCACCGAACTGTGCCAACAACACGACGACATTCACGATCGTTTTGACGCGATAGTTGACATGTTTTTTACACAGTGGTTATTTAGCGTGTCTAGCCTGAAAGTTCCCGAATATACCCTTAATAGCTTTAGCTATATGTTAAGTATGCGCAGTGGCTCAGAAACTACGTTAGCAATTTTACTTTGCCACTTACTTAATCATGCTGACTTTGATGCCAATGTGACAATTAATAATAGTGAAATAAATGTCCATGTTGCCATCAGTGATGAAGAAGGGTATTTGTTGGAGCCAAGCTCTGGGCAGCAAAGTTGGTATATCATTCCTGAAAACGCCAGTGAAGAAAATGGTGATGAGCAAGAGCCTCTTGAGCTTATTTTTGACGAAGAAGTGTACAAACTTTATTTAGCGCAACAAAAGTGGGCGTTCATTTCGAGCAATAAGTTTGGTCATGCTTTGAGCTGCGTTGAGATGTTAATGGAGCTAATAGGCGATGACCCGTACGAAAGGCGCGACAGAGGCTATTTACTTAACCAGTTAGATTGTCCGAAAATGGCACGTGACGACTTACAATTTTTTATCGATGAGTGCCCAGATGATCCTGCGATTGAAATTATCCAGCATCAACTTGAAGAACTTGAAGATAATCACAAAACTCACCATTAACTTTTTAAGGAATTTACATGGCTGACGCCCATACGGCCCTGATCACCAATGACGCAGTTGTCTTTGGTTTACTCGCAGTAATATTAGGCTTTATTTTTAAAACATCGAACAGTCAAAATAGTGCACTGAAAAAGTTTTACAAATATGTCCCAGCATTACTACTGTGCTATTTTTTACCCTCACTACTTAACACGTTTGGCATTGTTGATGGTCATTCATCTAATGTGTATTTTGTTGCATCACGTTATTTACTGCCTGCTTGTTTAATATTACTGACTATAAGTATTGATTTAAAAGCGATTATTAACCTAGGTCCAAAAGCATTAATTATGTTTTTAACCGGTACTGTGGGGATTGTTATTGGCGGCCCATTGGCTATTTTGGTCATGAGTGCAGTGTACCCGGAAGCTGTTGGCGGCCATGGTCCAGATGCAGTATGGCGTGGGATGACGACCATTGCAGGTAGTTGGATTGGTGGTGGTGCAAACCAAGCGTCGATGAAAGAGATGTTTGAAGTAGGGGGTGATATATTCTCTGCTATGGTTACGGTTGATGTGATCGTCGCTAATTTATGGATGGCAGTATTACTACTAATGGCTGCTAATCACAAAGCTATAGATGCAAAAACTGGTGCTGATACTAGCGCAATTGAAGAGTTAAAAAACCGGGTTGAAAAATACCAAGCAGAGCATGCCCGTATGCCAACAATGAATGATTATATGATGATCATTGCTATTGCATTTGGTATTACTGGACTTGCTCATTTTTGCGCCGACTTCTTAGGGCCTTATTTTGGGGCTAATTTCCCATGGGCACAAGAGTACAGCTTAAACAGTAAATTCTTCTGGTTGATCGTAATTTCGACGACCATTGGTATTACATTGTCGTTTACTAAAGTGCGCCACATTGAAGCGTTTGGAGCATCAAAAGTCGCCTCTTGCTTTTTATATATTCTCGTTGCTTCTATTGGTTTGCATATGAATATCACTGCAATAGTCGAATCGCCAATGTATTTTGTGATAGGTTTAATTTGGATGCTCACCCATGCTAGCTTAATGTTAATTGTTGCTAAAATAATTAAAGCACCGTTATTTTATATGGCGGTTGGTTCGCAAGCGAATGTCGGCGGCGCTGCATCAGCGCCTGTAGTGGCATCAGCATTTCACCCGTCGCTTGCACCAGTTGGCGTGTTACTAGCCGTACTTGGTTATGGCGTGGGGACTTACATGGCGTATATTTGTGGATTAATGATGCAAGCAGTTGCACCTTAAGGAATGAAAAATGAATAACCATTTAATAAAAATTAATGATATTGAATTGGCAAACGAAAAGCCGTTTGTACTGTTCGGTGGCATGAATGTTTTAGAATCACGCGATCTAGCGATGCGTATTGCTGAGCATTATGTTGAAGTGACCACTAAGCTTAATATTCCTTATGTGTTTAAAGCCTCGTTTGATAAAGCAAACCGCTCATCAATCAACTCATATCGTGGACCGGGTATGGAAGAAGGTTTACGAATTTTTGAAGAAATTAAAAAAACCTTCAATGTACCTTTGATCACCGATGTGCATGAACCACATCAAGCCGCTCCCGTCGCTGAAATAGTTGATATTATTCAATTACCGGCCTTTTTAGCACGACAAACTGATTTAGTAGTAGCAATGGCGAAAACTGGTGCGATTGTTAACGTTAAAAAACCGCAGTTTTTAGCCCCACATGAAATGCGTCACATCATTACTAAATTTAATGAAGCGGGGAATAACAATGTTATTCTGTGTGAGCGTGGCTCGAGTTTTGGTTATAACAACCTAGTGGTTGATATGCTTGGCATGGATGACATGAAGCCAATGGCGCCGGTTATCTTTGATGCAACGCATGCATTACAACGCCCAGGCGGACGTGCAGATTCAGCGGATGGTCGCCGTGCACAAGCGGCAGAACTTGCCCGTAGCGGTATGGCATTAGGTATTGCCGGTTTATTTATCGAAGCGCATCCAAATCCTAATGAAGCGAAATGTGATGGCCCATGTGCATTGGCTTTAAGTAAGCTGGAAGGCTATTTAAGTCAAATGAAAGCGGTTGATGATTTAGTTAAAAGCTTTGCACCGCTTGATACAAGTGCCAGCGATTTATAATGCGTGATTCATAAATAGTTAAAAAGCGGCTTAGGTCGCTTTTTTATTGCCTTGAATATATAATTCACCCATAAGAAAAACTAATTCTAAGTTTGGTTGCTATGTCTCGTCGTGTTCCCCCATTAAACGCCTTAAAAGCATTTGAAGCTGCAGCTCGTCACTTGAGCTTTACCAAAGCGGCGGAAGAGTTATATGTCACGCAGGCGGCGGTGAGTCATCAAATTAAAACCTTAGAAGAGCACCTTGGTTTAAAGCTTTTTCTACGTAAAAATCGTTCATTATTACTGACCGAAGAAGGGCAAGGGTACTTTTTAGATATTAAAGAAATATTTACTCAGCTTATTGATGCCACAGAAAAGTTGTTAGCACGTGGCGCAAAAGGGTCATTAACAGTTAGTTTGACTCCAAGCTTTGCTATTCAATGGTTAGTACCGCGATTGAGCTTATTTAATGAATTGCACCCTGAAATTGATGTGCGAATAAAAGCCCAAGATCAAGATGAAAACTCACTGACTGATGATGTCGATGTTGCTATTTATTATGGACGTGGTCATTGGAGTGGGGTGCAAACCCATAAACTTCATACCGAATATTTAGTGCCGCTGTGCAGCCCCATGCTATTAACTGGGCCAAAACCATTAAATCAACCCAGTGATCTAGCGCATCATACTTTATTGCATGATACCACGCGAAAAAATTGGAAAACCTGGATGAAGACCGCAGGTGTACGCAACGTGCAAGTAAACCAGGGGCCCATTTTTAGCCACTCATCCATGGTGCTACAAGCCGCCGTACATGGCCAAGGTGTTGCTATTGGCAATAGCGTACTTGCTAAACCCGACATTGACGCTGGACGCTTAGTCATTCCATTTAATCATAGTTTAGAAAGTAAAAACGCTTACTATTTAGTCAGCCGCGAAACGCAATCTGAGCTAGGTAAAATCGTGTCGTTTAAAGAATGGATGTTAAGCCTCGTTGAACAAGAGCAAGAGTATTAAATAATGATTGAATGGATCAAAAGTCAGTCACCCGCGAAAGCGCAGTTTATGTTTGCCCACGGTGCGGGTGCAGGAAGTGATTCTGAATTTATGCAACAGATTGCGCAATTAATTGCAGCGCAGGGTATTGATGTTGGCTTGTTTGATTTTGAATATATGCAAATCGCCAAGCAAACTAACAAACGCAGACCACCGGATCGGGCTCCTAAATTACTGGATTATTTTGAGCGAATATTAACCATGGCACAGCCTGAACTACCGCTGTTTATTGGTGGTAAGTCGATGGGCGGGCGTATGGCATCAATGCTTGCCAGTGAAGCGCGAACCTCAACACCGGCCATTGCAGGTGTATTGGCATTTGGTTATCCATTTCATCCACCAGGTAAGCCTGACAAGTTACGTATTGATCACTTTGGTAAAATAGCGTACCCGTTTATGGTGCTCCAAGGTGAGCGAGACACATTTGGCACCCGTGAAGAGTTAACTCAGATGCAGCTTGATAAGCGTCCTGATTTTGTGTGGCTGCCAGATGGCGATCATTCATTAAAACCACGTAAACGCAGTGGTTTTACGCAAGAAGGCAATCAGCAAATCGCGGCAGATCAGGCGGTGAGTTTTATTAAGCAGTATATTTAGCAGGAACAATTATGATTAAACTATTTTTAATGGCAGGTAGCTTATTTTGTATGCTGGCTGTGGTGTTGGGTGCATTCGCAGCCCATGGTTTAAAAAGCCGAGTGTCTGAATACGCAATTGGCGTATTTAAAACTGCGGCAGAATATCAGATGGTGCATGGCCTTGCGTTAATTGCGGTTGCCATTTTAATTAAGTGGGGAATTAACTTAAGTTGGGCTGGTTGGTTTATTATCACAGGTATTGTGCTTTTTAGTGGCAGTTTATATTTATTAGCAATCACCGGGCAAAAGTGGCTAGGGCCAATTACGCCGCTTGGCGGAGTCTGCTTGATCATTGGTTGGGCTATTTTATTAGTGCAAGTGGCACGCTTCAAGTTTTAATAGAGAATATCGCGCAAGTGCGCAATTAAAGGGTTTTTATGTCAAGTGTAGTGATTTACTGTCGCAGTGGTTTTGAAAATGATGCCGCTGCTGAAATAACATTTCATGCCGCAGAGCAAGGTTTTGCAGGGTATGTAAAAGCAAAGCCAAATACCGGCTATGTTATTTATGAATGCTTTGAAGCACAGCATAGCGACGAAATCATCAAAAAAGTTGATTTCAAAAATATGGTTTTTGCTCGTCAATGGTTTGCAGGCACTTTACTTGAAAATATGGCTGTTGAAGACCGGGTTGGCGAAATTGTAAAAGCAGCCGTCGATTTTCCGCTTTGCTCAGAGCTGCGTGTAGAAACACCAGATACCAACGAAGGCAAAGAGCTGTTAACCTTCTGCAAAAAAATATCAACTCCTCTTAAAAAAGCGTTAGAGAAACAAAATACCGTGCTACGCGAACCAAAAGCGAATCGCCCGGTAATGCATGTGATGTTTTTATCGAATAACACGGCGTATGTTGGTCATTCCTATAGCTATAATAATTCGCCATTTTTTATGGGAATATTACGTTTGCGGATGCCAAGTGATGGGCCAAGTCGCTCAACGTTAAAGCTCGATGAGGCATTTAATGTATTTATCCCGCCAAATGAGGTTGAAGCTCGTGTACAAGCTGGTATGCGCAGTGTTGATTTAGGTGCCTGCCCTGGCGGTTGGACCTATCAATTAGTGCGTCGTGGTATGTTTGTCAGTGCTATTGATAACGGCCCAATGAATGACGATTTAATGGAAACAGGCCAAGTTAAGCATTTTCGTGTCGATGGCTTTAAGTACCGTCCTGAGAAAAGAAATATCACTTGGTTGGTATGTGACATGGTAGAAAAGCCAACTAAAGTAACTAGCCTGATGATTGACTGGGCGGTCAACGCTTATGCGAAAGAGCTAATATTTAATTTAAAGCTACCCATGAAAAAACGTTTTGACAGTGTTTATGAGTGTTTAACGATGATCAAAGAAGAGCTCGATAAATACGGTATCAGTTATGAATTACAAGCTAAGCACCTTTATCATGACAGAGAAGAGATCACCGTTCATTTGAACGTGACTAAAGTGCCACAGAGCTTATACAGCTAAAAAGTATGGTCCAGTTAAAATGCAAAAAGCACAGCCTTGGCTGTGCTTTTTAGTAACTTCCTTTAATTGCGGTAATGAGGCCGGTAATTATCAACCCATAACCGTGTTGCACCACAAACTGCAACGGGCATTACGATCAGGTTTATGATAGGTATTGCAGTCAATAGCATGACGGCCAACCCAAATCCATACGATAAACCTTGTTTTTGCTTTAGATCTTGCTTCATTTCTCGAAAGCCGATTTTATGGTTATCAAACGCATAATCTTTATATTGCACTGCGTACATCCAGCAGGTGAACATAACCCACAGTACCTGACCAATTACAGGGAGTATCCAGAGTAAAATAAAAAAGCCGATTGCGCGTGGTAAGTAATAGCAAAGCTTAGTCCACTCGCGGCCAAGCATGCGTGGCACATCCTTAACGATATCGGCTAAACCATCATCATTTATTTTTTGACCCGTTAAATATAATTCAACTTTTTCGCTGAGTAAGCCATTAAACGGTGCAGCAATAAAGTTAGTGATCACCGTAAACACCATGCTGTAGCTAAATAAAATAACTAATACAGCAATTGGCCACATTAGCCACTCGAGCCAACTTAGCCATGTTGGCAACAGATTAGTTAAATAAGCAAAACCTTCAGTAAGCCAGCCGTATAAGAAGAATAATGAGCTACCAAACAGCACTATATTGATCAATAAAGGAATGAACACAAAGCGCTTTAGGCCTTTTTGAGTGATCAATTTAAAGCCCGAAAAAAAATACTCCATACCTTGCGTAAACTGCACGTGAAAACCTCAGATCATAACAACATTGCCCACAGTATAAATTGCTCAGCTTTTTTGAACAGTATTTTTGCGTAACAAAGTGTTTAAGATTACGCTTTGCTTACTTAAGATAATTGGATCGCCTCAGAGACAAATGCGAAGTTAAATAACATTGTGCATGATGACGTAATAGCTTATTGAGTTTTAAGTTATACAATAGCTTAAATACCGAAAAACAAGGAGGTCGTCTGGATACATTTAATATTACGCGCATTGATACTAAGTTTGGAATATTTCGCATTTGTGGTTTGTGGGATAGGCTAAATATTGATGTGTTTAATATAACGTCAATTGATATTATGAGCACAGATGGATGGCTAGGATTAGATAAAACTAACGATACCGTTATCAACCTAATGGCTGAACTTGTGCCTATTTTGCAATTGCACCTATTAAACAAGATAAACCATATTGTTCCTTAAAGTGATCATGAATACCAAAATTTTTGAGCTGGTTGGGTGTATACTAACGGCTACTTTATAAATGAGTCACTTTTAATGTCTAAGGTATTTATTATCGGGCTGCCCAGAACAGGCACAACGAGTATTAGTGTTGCGCTATTAGAAATGGGGTTGTTAGTTGCTCATACTGCGTTTACAAAAAAAGCGTTTGAAAAGGCTGATGCAGTATCTGATGCGCCCTGTTTTAGTGATTATATGCACTTAGACACATTATTCCCCAACTCAAGGTTCGTTTATTTAAGCCGAGGTTTAGAGCAATGGCTGCCATCAATAGCTATGTTGCTTGAAAAAATGGCACCGCATTTGTGCCTTAAAACAGGCCATTTTAGCCCAGTCTTAAAACGCAGCTTTCACCAAACATTTCCTAATATTCACCCACTGACTGAGTGTCAGTTAGCAGCTTGTTATACACAACATCAACATGCCGTATTAGAATATTTTAAAGGTCGTGATAATTTTCTCTCCCTTGATGTGAGCGAGCCGGGTAGTTTGTTAAAACTAAAACAGTTCTTGGGTATGCCGACAGATGGCGATACTAATTTTGCGAAATTAAATGTTGGCCGAAATGTCGCCAACTGGCGTGAATATAAACACCCCAATAAAGTGAATGCCAACTTGGCAGGCGCAGAGCACCGTAAGTTTTTTGATTACGGTTGATTTTCAGCTGATTGTGGCTCTTCACTATCTACTGAACTGCGAACGTTGCCACTGCTGTAAAAGGTAAGTTGGCCGATCAAGTCAGGCACGAGTCGCTCGCTATTATAATCATAAATTTTATTCATTTGAGCTATGTGAAATACGTTTTCGATACGGGCAATATTTTTTAGTGCCCAGGCTTCAACTGAATCAGAGTGGATAAACTGTTCAGGCATTTTCTCTTTATCATCAAGTAGTGTTTGCCATAATTCGTTTTGAATTTGTGCAGGCGTGCCAGTGAACTGCTCTAGAGTATCATTTATCCAGCCCATGCCAATGTCGTTATAGGCGCTTAGGATATTGTTATAAAGCTCACGTCTATTAGAGTCTGAGCTTATATTGTCTTGTTGGGCGACAAACTTACCGTTGTCCATTTGGTAATATTGTTTATTCGCTTGATAATTAGTTTGTTGTGCAAGATAGTCTAATAAGTTTGGCTCACTGGCTTTATCAACGTCATTGAGCATGGCTAATACATCATCGTTTTGATGGGTTTTCAACAGACTCATCATGTCGATCACACTGCTGCTTTGCTCAAGTGTACTGTCAGACAGGTGGTCGTTTAATTGGATAAGCTGGCTTTCGCTCAGAGTTTTTTCAATTAATAAATCGGCATAGTTATTTGCTAACTCATACTTTGCTGTGTTGGCGCTATAGTTTGATTTAAACCAATTAATGTTTTCAGGCATGCTGATCATTTCTAATGTTTCATTACCATGTTTATTCTCACCGATTGGTGACATTGGCTTTTCATAATCATTCCCTTGCTGTAATAGTTCACCCATCGTTGAGATTGTACTACTTAGGGCATCATCTGAGAGTTTGCTTAAAGAAGAAATTAATTGCTCGCTAATATTGTTGTTTTCTAGACCAAATAAATGACTTGAGGTTTTGACAGCAAATTGGGTAAATGCAGTAAGTTCTTCATCACTCATCTTTTGTACGAGTTCAAGTAATTCAGCGGTTGGCCTTAGGTGTTGAAACATATTTTTCAACTCCCCATCTAGACGATCCACCTGATCTAAAAAAGCATTAATGTCATCGTGATCTGTAAAATCACCATAGCGGTAGCTCGGCTGTGTGATTGCTTCTCCCATGTTAATGGTATTACTAGAAACGATACTGTGATGTTTCATACCCAAATAGGAAGAGGGCGTATAGTCTAAGTTAAACCTACGGCCTTTAAAGGGGTCATGCAAGGGCGTACTTGCTGCGCTTTCCAGTTTTGATAAGTTACCTTGTGGTTCGATAAGAGTCGTTGCAGTTTTAAATTCAGCGGCCCGATTAGCAGACATTTTCTGTAACGCTATCTGCTGTATTTGGTTAAAATTAGTTAGTTTCATTGTTATTCCTTTAACGATACCTTATATAACTTATCGGCGCTGCACGATAGAACTTGATGTTACAGCTTGTTATTTTATAAAACTTTAATATATACAGTAACTAACAGAGTATTAAAATACAGTCACAAGACAAAAGTAGTAACAAATAAAGGTATAAATAAACGATAAATCTGAGATTCTGGGTTGTTCATTTGTCGCAATTAGGTATAGTTTGCTATCAAATTATAATTATAAATTAGAGCTTTTATGCAGTTAGTCGACTTAACCCCTAATGATCAGGATGTGATTAATGTTTTCTCGGATATCGATAGACTTATAAACTCTCTGTATCCGGTTGCTACGGCCCAATCGTTATCAGTTGAAGAACTTGGCCAGCCAAATGTCTATGCGATTGGCTTAAAGAATGAAGATGGTATTGTCGCGTGTGGCGCAATTGTTAAACAGTTCGATACCGTCCCCTATGGTGAAATACGCCGCTTGTATGTGAAGCCAAGTTATCGTGGCAAAGGCTTGTCTCGGCGCATTATGCAAATTTTACTGCATCATGCAGGTGAGGAGCAAATTCCTTTGATCCGGCTGGAAACTGGACCAAAACAAAAGAAATCAATTAGCCTTTATGAAAACTTAGGCTTTCAACATTGCGGCCCGTTTGGTAGCTACACTGAAAATCCGCAAAGCTTATTTATGGAACTAGGCTTGAATCAATAACTTTTCTTTTTAGATATAAATAATGTGGGGATTAACATAGGCTGATCCCCAAATTATGCTTCATACACCTTGCCATTCTATCGACACTAAAACTCACTCGTTACGAGCAAAAATACTTGTTGGACTTGATAAGCTATTTTTCTTTTAATGCGCGCAACAGCCGCAAGGCATTCATTAAATAAAAGAGAAAGATAAATGAAAGAGACAACATCACTAGAACAAGCTCGCACGAGTTACAATGTTCGTCATTGGAGCCAAGGTTTTTTTGGTATTAATGATCAAGGTGATGTGTATGTTGCGCCAAAGGCTGATGCCCCAGAGCAAACCATTGCACTTATTGATATCGCTAAACAACTAGAAGACAAAGGCTTAAGTTTACCAGCCTTGGTTCGTTTTCCACAAATTTTGCATCATCGCGTACACAGTTTATGTGCGGCATTTAATACCGCAATTGAAAGCTATGGTTACCCTAAAGATTATTTGCTTGTTTATCCGATAAAAGTAAACCAACAACGTGAAGTGGTTGAAGAAATTGTTGCCAGCCAAGCCAATATTGAAAAGAAACAACTAGGGTTAGAAGCAGGTAGTAAGCCGGAGTTATTAACGGTATTAGCCTTAGCTGAAAAAACCAGTGCAGTGATTGTGTGTAACGGCTACAAAGATCAAGAGTATGTGCGTTTAGCGCTAATTGGTGAAAAGTTAGGCCATAAAGTGTATATCGTGCTTGAGAAATTGTCTGAGCTGGATATGGTACTTAGCCAAGCTAAAGAGCTTAACGTCAAACCACGCATTGGTATACGCGTACGTTTAGCATCACAAGGTAAAGGTAAGTGGCAAGCCAGTGGCGGTGAGAAATCAAAATTTGGTTTATCGGCTTCACAAGTATTACATGTTGTGAACCGCTTAAAAGAAACTGATCAGCTTGATTTAGTACAGTTAGTGCATTTTCATTTAGGTTCGCAAATGGCCAACATTCGCGATGTACGTTTAGGTGTGAGTGAAGCTGCGCGTTTTTATTGTGAACTACGTAAACTTGGTGCTCATATTGAGTGTTTAGATGTAGGCGGCGGTTTAGCGGTTGATTATGACGGTACTCGTAGCCAATCTCACAACTCGATGAACTACAGTTTGGCAGAGTATGCGAATAATATAGTGTACACCATAGGTGATATCTGTAAGCAATACGAGCAGCCGTTCCCGACTATTATTTCAGAGTCAGGGCGTGCATTAACTGCGCATCATGCTGTGCTTATTTCGAACGTTATCGGCACTGAAAGCTATGTGCCAGAAGAAATTCAGGCTCCTGCTGAAGACGCACCGCTACTGTTAAAAAATATGTGGACCTCATGGCAGCAACTGCATGTGTTGACGGACGACCGTGCATTAATTGAGATATACCATGATAGCCAAGGTGATTTAGCTGAAGCGCATAACCAGTTTGCGATGGGCTTATTAGATTTAACCCAACGTGCATGGGCAGAACAAATTAACCTACGTGTCTGTTATGAACTTAATAAACACA
Source organism: Pseudoalteromonas sp. KAN5 (assembly GCF_022846535.1). NCBI lineage: Bacteria > Pseudomonadati > Pseudomonadota > Gammaproteobacteria > Alteromonadales > Pseudoalteromonadaceae > Pseudoalteromonas > Pseudoalteromonas sp. KAN5. The sequence goes on along the minus strand of NZ_AP025589.1, from coordinate 1,943,606 downwards.
TGGATAATAAAAACCGTTTTCATCGTCCGATTATTGATGAACTTAATGCGCGGTTAGCGGACAAGTTTTTTGTTAACTTCTCATTGTTTCAGTCACTGCCTGATGCGTGGGGAATTGATCAAGTGTTTCCAGTATTACCATTAAGTGGTCTGACTGAAGCACCACAACGTCGTGCGGTATTATTAGATATTACGTGTGACTCAGACGGTGCACTTGATCATTACGTTGATGGTCAAGGCATTGAGAGCACTTTACCAGTGCCTGCATTTAGTGCAGAAAAACCGTATTTAATGGGCTTTTTCTTAGTGGGTGCTTATCAAGAGATTTTAGGTGATATGCATAACCTATTCGGTGATACACATAGTGCGATGATCACTATGGATGACCAAGGAGAAGCAAGTATCGTAGAAATTAATCAAGGTGACACAGTGGCAGATATGATGCGCTATGTGCACTTAGATGTTGAAGGTTTTCAATCTTCATATGCACAGCTGGTGGCTGCAAAACTACCACAAGCTGAGCAACAAAGCGTGCTTGATGAATTACAAGCGGGTTTAGACGGTTATACTTATTTAGAAGAGCTTTAATATGGGCACCTTGTTTGATCATCCAGATCACTCATTGTATTCCAATGGCATGACGTTCTTACGTCAGCCAATGGTACAAAATATCACTGATATCAATGCGGATGTTGTTGTCTTGGGTTTGCCATTTGATATGGCAACCTCGGGGCGGCCAGGTGCGCGGTTAGGCCCTGATGCGATTCGTAGAGCGTCAGTGCATTTAGCATGGGAAGAAACAAAATACCCGTGGACGTTCAAATTATTTGAACGTTTAAAAGTAGCGGATGCCGGGGATTTTACTTACCCAGTTGGTGATGCTGAGTACTTTACCGCTAAGCTTGAACAAGCGGCCACAGGTATTTTAAGCCAAGGCAAAACAATTTTAGGGTTAGGGGGCGATCATTTTGTAACCTTACCTTTATTGCGCGCGCACGCTAAACGTTTTGGTAAAATGGCGTTGGTGCACTTTGATGCCCACACAGATACCTACAGTAATGGCTCTCGCTATGACCACGGTACCATGTTTTATCATGCGCCAAAGGAAGGGTTGATTGATGTTGAACACAGCATTCAAATAGGTATTCGTACTGATTTTGACCAAAGCAAACATGAGTTTGCAGTGATTGATGCGATGACCGCTAATGATTTATCGGCGCAAACGATTGCTGAGCAGATTAAAGCGAGAGTGGGTGATTTACCTGTGTACATCACCTTTGATATAGATTGCTTAGATCCGGCATTCGCGCCAGGTACTGGCACCGCCAGTCTGTGGCGGCTTAACCAGTGACAAAGTACTTAAAGTATTACGTGCTCTGAAAGGCATTAATATGATTGGTATGGACGTGGTTGAAGTGTCCCCCTCGTATGATCAAAGTGAATTAACTGCCATTGCCGCAGCCACTATTGCCAGTGAACTTTTGCATTTATGGGCACTAAAGCACAAATATTAATATGTTTTAATTCAGATTAAAAAGCGCCAATTTGGCGCTTTTTTTGTATGCTAATAAAGGTGTTATGAAAACTTCATATTATGCTTTTTGGCATAAAGTAAACAGACTGGTACTTCAATGACCAGATAAGTTAAAAAGGTGAACCAAAACCAATTCATTTCAAACCATAGCCAATTAAATGCTATGTGCGAATTGTAATAAAGGCTGCCTGCGATGGTTAAAGTGATCGCTGTGGCAAATAAATCCTGTATCGATACTTTTTTAAAATCATTCCCCGCAAAGCGTGGGTAAATAAAACCATATCCTAGCACAATCATGATAGCGGCTAAAATAATTAGCGTTAACTCAGGTGTCATTTTGGCTTATATTGCCTCGCATAATCAATTCGCTCTTGTGAGCTTGGGTGTGTTGATAAGTATTCTAACCAGCTATCATCAAGTTTAGCCTTTTCATCTAAGCGTGTTTGCAGGGCTTCAATTGCATCAGCAAAATCATGACTAGAGTAACCTAATGTAATTAATTTTTCGATGGCGTATTGATCGGCTTCGCGTTCCATATCCCGTGAAAATGCTTGCTGTAAAAAAGATGAGCCAGAACCCAAAACCACCTCTGTAATACCTTCTAAGTCACCAAAAATAACCGCGAGTACAATACTACTAGCTGCCGCTTGGGCGGTCAGGCGAATACCATGCTGGTACTCAACATGACCAATTTCATGTAATAAAATTGCGCGTAGTGCGTCCGGCTTATCATTTAAGAGCTTAACAAGCTCATCGGTAACAACAACGCGGCCATGTGGCAGTGCAAACGCATTAGTCGACAAGTAGTCTGATTTATAAAATGAGAGTCTAAATTTAGCGGCATCTAAATTCAGCTGCTTGAGCATCGTTTGCCATTGTAACTGTAATGCTGATTGCTGGTCTTCAGTGAGCATTGTTGGCTCTAAAGCAACTTTCTCAATCACAGTGAGAGCTTGCTCTCCCATATTTTCAACGGTACTAGGTGAGGCTAAGCTTACGCTATATACCGCGATGGCTGGGATGCCTCGGTATAAAATAAACCACAATAGCAGTGGCGTTAAGATAATTGACAGTAAAATAAGCGCTTTATTTTTTTCTAAGCGTTCAGTAAGTCCCTGTTTATCTGGAGCAAACGGCCAGCGAAAATGTATATCCTGGGGCACAAAGCGGCCCCCTTCAGAAAAGCTGATTGCGGATGCAATACCCGGCAAAGGGCTTTCTGACTGGCAATCTGCAAGTGGTGAAGACAGTATAACTTGTTGCTGAGAGTCAATAAGTTGCAAGTATTCGCCAGTGATACTAGCGCTGCATTGTTGATGCTGGCTGCTATTAGGGTAGTAATAGCAGCCAGTGATAGGAAAATCACTCATTTAAGTAAGCGAAATATCAATATCAAACACATTTGCCGCTTCTTCAGCAAATGATGATTGCTCTTGTTGTGCCGTATCAATAATTGAAAGGGCACCGCTGTAGATGGTCACCTCTGTCGCTTTTGCGAGTAGCCGTGCTTTACGTATTTTTGCCCATGGATAAGCCATACCTAAACTAAGGATAATTGCTAATGTATTAGTAAACAGAAGCATTGCGTAGTCAGCAGCTTTTAAATCTGATTTAAAGCTGGTCACATCGCTAAACTCGCTACTGTTAAAAATATGATTACGAATAATTGATTGATAAACTGCACTGATCAAGGTCAGAAACGCAATATATAAAGCCATGATCAGTAATGGAAAAAATATTGTCGAGATACTTAAGCTCTTTGCATCAACATTACCTACACTCATCGCAACACCGCTAAGCCCTGCAAAAATACCAAAGATCACTAGGCCTGCGATGGCGACTCCGATTGTAATAAGTGTAGCCATATAATAGGTTTCACCTTTGAGATTCACATTGATAGCTTTATTACCGTAGCTGATATTTTCATGTAAATATTGATCCATACGTTTTAGCGCGTAAGGCAGTAATAAATACAATGTGAATACACTGGCGATAGGCAATAGTACAAAGTTAACGAATGCGTCGCCGTAGTTGCCAGAAAATGCAAAACGTACGTTACGATGGCGGGTCATACGCATATTAAAACGTAGGCCTTGGTTGATTATCCAAGGCATAGCCAATAAAAAACCGAGTGCGAATAAAAGTCCAATTAATGGTAATAACTGTACAACAAGGCTATAAATTACAAATACTACCACCGCTAAAATACGACCTTTGAGAATTTGTATTGGGGTGGCTAAGTAATCAAAACTATGGCCATCGATTTGGGTGTTACCATAAAAATAACGATAGGTGCGTACTTTAGCCCATGCCGAATAAATACCGAGGGTTAAAATGCTCAGCAGAATATTAACTGTCCAAATACCAAAAAATTCACCAGCTTGACCACTAAATTGGACTCGGCCTTGAAAAATAGTTGAGCTTGTTGCAGTTGAGGGTGATTCAGTTGAATGTGTGGTGGGTTCCATTTTATTTCCAGTTCCTTTTTATTTTAGTCATAAAAGGTACTTAAAAAACGCTTTTTAATCAATCACAATCTACTGTAACGACTGATAAAACGTTATAAATTGTTTATTTTTCAATTTTAGAACTTTCGGTTATATCTGTTATACTCACGACGTCATTTTATGAGGCTGTTATGATTTCAAAAAACCAACTCAAGCTAATTCGCGCATTAGGTCAAAAAAAGTACCGAAAGCAATATAATCAATACCTTGTACAAGGTGAGAAAAACGTACTTGAGTTATTGGCAAGTGGCTTGGCGATTGTTGATGTATTTGCTACAGCGGCTTTTATTGCGCAGTTTCAAAGTGAATTTACTCATGTAACTATGGTTGAAGCGGATGAAGACAGCCTAACCAAAGCCAGCACTTTGGTGTCAAACAATGCGGCTATAGCGATTGTTGCTATGCCTAAAGTTAGCTTGCCAGCATCAGAAGGCTTGATATTAGCACTTGATGGTGTGTCAGATCCGGGGAATCTCGGGACAATTATTCGCGTGGCTGACTGGTATGGCATAAAGCACATTGTTACAAGTTTAGACAGCGCCGACCCATACAATCCAAAAACCATTAGTGCCACAATGGGATCGTTTGTTCGAGTTGCTGTTAGCCAAGTTGATCTGCCTACTTATTTAAATGGGCTTAATTTACCTATTTATGGTGCTTTTTTAGAAGGTGAAAATCTGCACCAAGCAACACTCACGCAAACTGGAGTATTACTAATGGGCAGCGAATCTCATGGTATTCGCGCTGAATGCGCCGCACTTGTTACTAATAAGATTACTATTCCAGCATTTGGCGCGGCTGAATCACTCAATGTTGCCATGGCAACAGGGATTATTTTAGATAATTTTAAACGCCAAGCTTAACCTTTTGACCTAAAGTGGGTTAAATTAACCTCAAGCAGATAACAATAATAATCGGTAAACCAATTAGATGCGTCTGAGCAGCATAAAATTAGCGGGCTTTAAATCCTTTGTAGAGCCCACTAAAATTCCATTTCCTGATCAAATGACCTGTGTTGTAGGCCCAAACGGCTGCGGCAAGTCTAATGTGATTGATGCGGTGCGCTGGGTGCTAGGTGAAAGCTCTGCGAAAAACTTGCGCGGTGATGCTATGACCGATGTTATTTTTAATGGCTCAACTAATCGCAAACCGATATCGCAAGCATCTGTCGAACTTATTTTTGATAATACGCAAGGGCATTTACCCAATACCTTTGCGGATCGTAATCAGGTGGCTATCAAGCGCTTAGTGACGCGCGATGGACAATCATTATATTTTCTTAACGGGAGTAAGTGCCGTAAGCGCGATATTACGGATATATTTTTAGGCACTGGCCTTGGTCCGCGTAGTTACGCGATTATCGAGCAGGGCATGATCTCACGCTTGATTGAAAGCAAACCAGCTGATTTACGCGTATTTTTGGAAGAAGCCGCGGGGGTTTCAAAATACAAAGAGCGTCGCCGTGAAACGCAAACTCGAATTAAAAGCACTCGCGAAAACCTTGAGCGTTTACTTGATGTACGTAAAGAATTACAAGCCCAAGTTGATAAGTTGGCGGTACAGTCGGTAGAGGCAAAAAAATACCGAGAGCTAAAAGCGCAAGAGCGAACTCTTAAAGGTCAGTTAGCTGTATTAAAATGGCAGAAACTGCATCAACAGCAAGTTGCAAAAGCCGATCAAATGACCCAGTTAAATGAGCAAATTAGCTTTTTTAAGCTCGCCCATTCAGGTCATGATGATGTACTGGCAAGTCTTGAAAACCAAGTTCAACATCAGCTGGAAAAGCTCAATGATGCGCAGCAAACCCAACATAAAACGCACACTGAACTTACTCGCGCTGAGCAACAACAAATTAGTTTAAAACAGCAACAACAAGCGTTTAATCACAATTTGCTTAAACAACAGCAATTGCAACTGCAAAATCAGCAACTACAACAGCAGCAAAAAGATTACGCTAATGAGCAACAAAATACCTTACAAGAGGCAATTGAACATACCATAATTTGTACAGAGCAGGTTGCTGAAATGACAGAAACGGTTACTCAGTTACAGGCAGAAAAAGAGCAAGCAATCGCTGATTGGCAAGCTATTAACGAACAGTTTCAAACGATAAACGCGCACTATAGCCAGCAACAGAATATTGCTGAACACTACACGCAAAATCAGCATTATATTGAAGATCAGCAAACCGCGTTGGCTAGCGAGTTAGCAGAGCTTGCCGATAATCCAATTGCTGAGCAAGTATCACAACAACAGCAACTAATGCAGTCGTTAACTCAGGAGCTTGCAGCAAAACAAACCGCGCTAAATAAAGTACATAACAGCGCGCAGGATGCTCAAGCGACCTTGCGTAGCTATAAAGATACTCAGCAAACACTTACTCAGCAGCTCAACGAAACGAAGGCTAAAATAGCGGGCTTGAATTCAATGCTTGGGGATACGAAAGCGCACGCCGAAGGTAATTTATTAGCGCAGTTAGTTGTGCGCAGTGGCTATGAACATTTAGTTGAGCAGGCACTGCAAGGGCTTGAACAGTTAAATGTAACCGCTGCGGCCACTGCTAATGGAATATGGCCCACTGTTGATGTCGCACCTCAAGGTTCACTGGCCACATTTATAGAGCAAGGAATTTACCCTGATTTATTACATAGAATTGCTTATAGAGAGCGCCTCAGTGGTGATGATTTAGCCGATCAATACTGGCTGGCTGTGATAGATAGTGATGGTAATATTCATGGCCGAAACTGGCAGCAGCAAGCGGATAAAACTGCTGATAATTCATTGCTTGTAAAGCATAAGCAGTTACTTGAGGCGACACAGTTAACTGCGCAGATCAATAGCGAGCTTACGATACAAAACACCTCAGTAACAGCGCAGCAGCAAGTATGTGAAGAGCTTAATACACAAAGTGAAACATTAAAAGCTGCGGTTCATCAGCTTGCTCAACAAGTGGCTTCTGGCAGTACTCGTCGCGATATGTTGAAAGAGCAGTTACAGCAATTTCAACATCAACAGCACAAGTTACAAAACAAACTTACACAGTTAAATGTTGAATACGCTAACCTTGAAGATAAGCTAACAGCTCAACAGCAGCATATCGAACAGCTGGCAAAGCAACGCGACGAAATCACGGCTAATCGCGATGCTGCACAATTGCGGCAACAACAAAGTGATGAGCAATTTCGACAAGCCAATACACAGTTAGAGCGTTATAAAACACAGGCTCATCAAGCGACACTGAGTGAACAAAAGGCGCGTAGTGAATGCCAACTTAGTGACACTAAGCTACAACATGCTATTACTGCGTGTGAATCGGCTCATGAGGCTGTGCTGGAATTAACAGCACAAATAGAAGAGCTTGTTATGCCGTTAGAAGAAGTGGCAGAGCAAATCATAGTATTGTTAGAGCAAAACCAACAAAGTGACATTAAGCTCAAAAATTTGCAAACTGCATTGAGTGAGGCTAAAACAGCACTTGCTGATAAGCAATCAACGCTAAAAGCATCACAGGCGGAAATGGTGTTATTGCAAGAGCAATTACAACAACATGCCCTTGAGGAGCAAAGCTTATTAGTGAAAGCACAAGCAGCGCTTGAGCCGCTTGATGAATTACAGCAAAACTTGAAAGAGGTATTGGCGCGCCTTCCTGACAATGCCAACATAAGTACACATCAAGGTCAGCTTAATAAAGTGACGCAGAATTTAGCTGAGTTGGGGGCTGTAAATTTAGCGGCAATTGATGAGTTTGAACAAGCGCAGCAGCGAAGTCAGTATTTAGATGCCCAAGTTGAAGATTTAACTCAAGCCTTGATGACTCTTGAGGGGGCAATTGGCAAGATTGACCGTGAAACTAAAACGCGTTTTAAAGCAACGTTTGATCAAGTTAACCGCGACTTTGCTCAGTTGTTCCCAAAAGTATTTGGTGGCGGCAGTGCATACCTAGAATTAACCAGTGATGACTTATTAGAAAGTGGTGTTAGTATAATGGCACGCCCACCGGGCAAGAAAAATTCAACAATTCACCTTTTAAGTGGTGGAGAAAAAGCGCTGACCGCATTATCATTAGTGTTTTCAATATTCAGGCTCAATCCAGCTCCGTTCTGTATGCTGGATGAAGTAGATGCGCCATTGGATGATGCGAATGTTGGACGGTTTTGCCGATTAGTTGAGGAAATGTCACAATCGGTGCAATTTATTTATATCAGTCATAATAAAATTGCCATGGAAATGGCTGGTAGATTGACGGGTGTAACAATGGCTGAGCCAGGCGTTTCGCGTATGGTTGCTGTAGATATAGAACAAGCGGTGCAAATGGCACACGCATAATTATTAATATTTGAGTAAATAGATAATAAAAGGTGAGGGGATGGCCGAACAATTAAGATGGGTTTTAATCATTATCAGTGTAGTAGTCATTGGTGGATTATTAATACATGGCCTATGGTCAGTGCGTAAGAAAGATGCACCCACTGCGACAAATGACGAACGGGTTGAGCCTGCGGATCATCAAGCACCTATTGAGCGTCAAAGTGCACCTGAGCCAGTCTCTCATGCTGAGCGTGACGAACCGCAGTTTGGCGATTTAAGCTTTAGCGCAGAAGACAAGCAGCCCCAGGCTAATTCATTTACAGCGCCAGAGCCGGAGGAGGCAGTAGTTGCCCCTGCAGAGCCTCAGGATGAGGTCATTACTGAGCCTGAGCAAGAGCCTGAACAGCCTGCAGCCAGTGATTTTATCATCGTGCATATTCAAATGCCGGAAGGCTTAAATATGGAAGGCAGTAAATTATTGCCAGCTGTTAACACCCTTGGCTTTAAATATTCTGAAGAAGGTTTTTTTAATCGTCACTTAGATCCAGCCGGCCACGGACCTGTGTTATTTCGCTTAGTTAACATGTACAACCCAGGCACGTTTGATATTGATAATATGGAACAATTTAGTACTGCTGGGATCAGCTTATTTATGACCTTACCGTGTGATGGTGACGGCCTTGCAGCATTTAATATGTTACACAGTGCAGCTAAAAAGTTAGCGGATGAATTTGGCGCCACTATTTTAGATTCACAGCGTGAAGCAATGACGGTTGATAGCGTGCGCGAGTATGTTGAAAAAGTGAGACGTTTCTCAGTTTAATCATTTGCTATGTATAAAATTAATTAGTTAAGAGTTTTATAAGCCACTTAATGATGACTCGTTAAAGTGGCTTTTTTTATGTTTTTTGAGGTCAGTATGTCCACTTTAGTGTTAGCGCAAATTACGCAACTTCGTCAGCAATTAGAAGATCATAATCACAATTATTATGTGCTTGATAAACCGAGTATTCCAGACGCCGAATATGATCGCCTGTTACGGGAATTAAGTGTACTTGAGACTGATAATCCCCAGTACATGAGCGCCGACTCTCCCACCCAGAAAGTAGGTGGAGCTGCGCTTGCCAAATTTGAGCAAGTTACACACCAAGTTCCTATGTTGTCGTTAGATAACGCTTTTAGTGAAGAAGAATTCAGCGCTTTTAACCGTCGTATTAAAGAGCGCTTGATGGACAATAACGAGCTGACATTTTGCTGCGAACCAAAGCTTGATGGTTTAGCGGTCTCTATTTTATACCGCAATGGTGTGCTTGTGCAGGCCGCAACTCGCGGTGATGGTCACACCGGTGAGAATATTACCACTAACGTAAAAACAATTCGTAATGTGCCATTAAAGTTACGCGGTGATGATTTTCCCGAGGAAATTGAAATCCGTGGTGAAGTATTTATGGATAGCGCGGGGTTTGAAAAACTTAATGCTGAGGCTGCAAAGCGTGGTGAGAAAGTGTTTGTTAACCCCCGCAATGCCGCTGCAGGTAGTTTACGTCAATTAGATTCAAAAATTACCGCTAAACGTCCGCTGATGTTTTATGCCTACAGTATTGGTGTTGTTACCAATGGAGAGTTGCCAAGTGATCATTATCAGCAATTGGCTAAGCTCACAGATTGGGGGTTACCACTTTGTCCAGAAACTAAATTAGTAGAAGGGCAGCAGGCTGCTTTAGATTACTATCATGACATTCTTGAGCGACGCAGTGCGCTGAAATATGAAATCGATGGTGTGGTGATCAAAATTAACAACAAAGCCATGCAAGAACGTTTAGGCTTTGTGGCACGTGCGCCGCGCTGGGCTATTGCGTATAAGTTCCCAGCTCAAGAAGAGATCACTCAGTTACTTGATGTTGAATTTCAAGTAGGCCGCACAGGGGCAATTACACCCGTTGCCCGTTTAGAACCGGTGTTTGTTGGTGGGGTTACAGTATCGAATGCAACCTTGCATAATCGTGATGAAATAGACCGTTTAGGGGTTAAAATTGGCGACACGGTGATCATCCGCCGGGCTGGTGATGTGATCCCGCAGATTACTCAAGTGGTAGTAGAGCGCCGCCCAGCAGATGCGAAGGAAATAGAGTTTCCGGCTACGTGTCCAATTTGTGACTCCCATGTTGAGCGCATCGAAGGTGAAGCTGTTGCGCGTTGTACAGGTGGCTTGGTATGTCAAGCACAACGCAAAGAAGCAATTAAGCATTTTGCCTCACGAAAAGCACTCGACATAGATGGCCTTGGCGATAAAATTGTTGAGCAGCTGGTGGACAGAGAGCTTATTAAAACCCCAGCAGACTTATTTATTCTTAAGCAAGGGCATTTTGAGTCACTTGAACGTATGGGGCCAAAATCTGCAAAAAATTTAGTTGCAGCACTTGATGATGCGAAACAAACAACATTAGCTAAGTTTTTATACTCTTTAGGTATTCGAGAAGTTGGTGAAGCGACGGCACAAAACCTAGCCAATCACTTTTTGACCCTAGAAAAGGTCACCACGGCAACCACAGAAGCGTTAGTTGAAGTCAGTGATGTGGGTGAAATTGTTGCCAAGCATGTTCGTGGTTTTTTTGCTGAACAACATAATTTAGACGTTGTAAATGCATTAGTTGAGCAGGGGATCCATTGGCCTGAGTTAACTCCTCCAAGTGAAGACTCACAGCCACTTGCGGGCTTAACCTATGTGTTAACTGGCACTTTAAACGAGCTTAACCGTAATGATGCTAAAGCTCGCTTACAACAATTAGGCGCAAAAGTCTCTGGCAGTGTCTCTGCAAAAACAGACGCCTTAATTGCGGGTGAAAAAGCAGGCTCTAAGTTAACGAAAGCGCAAGACTTAGGAATTAATATACTAAGCGAAGATGATTTAATCGCGTTACTGGCGCAACATAATGGATAGTGTTATTACACTTTTTCAGGACTTAGCACTGACTTTCGGTCAGTGGCTAAAACCGTACTTGTATAATATTGCTTTATTGTTGGTGGTTTGTATTGTGTCTCTGTATGCCAATGAGATCATTAAAACCACGAAACGATTTGTAGCAAGGCGTCATTTTATTATGAGGGTGGCTGCTTTTGTATTGGTAACTGGGTTCGGCTTTGGCTTATTAGTGGTATTTGTGACACCGTTAATTAGTCAGTTACTGATGCTTTTTGGCACGCGTTGGCTTGCAGTTACCACGATCACTGCATTTATCCTACTCGGTATTTTAGCTGATAGGAAAAATCAGCTATGAAAAGGTATGGACCTGAGTATTGGGATAAATACGGCACATACCGTACACCGATAGCATTTCATTTGAGTTTGTTGATTTTGCTGCGAGCATATTTTATTTGGATCATTGCGGCACTTAGCCGCCGTCCTGAGCTTGATTTGATGTCGTTGGTATTTCGATCGAAGAGTGATTTTTTCAGTGCTTTGGCCATCGGTGCAATCGCGATTATTCCGGCAGTGGTGTTTTGTCTGCGTAGGCCGCAAAAAAATGCCGCTAGTGCGGCACGCTTTGCGCGAATATGGCGTTTTATGCGCTGGCCATTATTGGTTTGCGCTGCAATAGATTTAAGCTGGTTAGTTATTCAAGCGGCGCATAGTTATTATCAATTTTCGATGTTTTTAGCCTTACAGATGGTGACTGTATTGTGGGTGTTACTGTATTTAGCGAAAAGCCGTTATCTAACGGTATTTTTTAATGATTGGCCTGATCCAGAAACTGATAATAAACGCCATTAACAAATGCAAATTAAGAGGAGCTGCAATGCAAGCAATTAATAAACGATTGGCGCTGATCGTCGGTTGCTTTGGTGTAGTATTAGTATTGTTGAGTGTATTTACTGAGTTATTACAACAGGCTTGGTTCATATTTTTAATTGCTTTATGGCTGTTTGTATTTAGTTCATGTTGTTATCGCCTTACGCTACTCTTTAAAGCACGTAATCCTTTAGATAAATTTATTCAGCGAGAGCAACAGCACCTTTTATTGTTTACTTTGTCAGGATTTTTCGACAGGGTTCATGGCCCACAGTGGTTGGTAATTGATAGTATTGAGAAAATACAGTGTCGGGATGACCAATGCACTATTTTTTCCAGCGAACAGCAGCAATGCACGATAGGCTTACCTGCTTCTCAAGCTGAACTTTTAGATTACTTTAATAGCCTTTTTACAGAACATGAAAAGCTGTCAATTACCATCGTATGAAATTAAACCTTGATTACCACGGTATTAGTTAGTTCAACAATAAAACCGTAGGAGGTATAGCATGCAGCAGCAAGTTGGCCTTGGTGGTAGCTGTCATTGGTGTACGGAGGCGATTTTTAGTGCACTAAAAGGGGTTGTTAAGGTGGAGCAAGGCTGGTTTAAAACGACAGAGCAAGGTAGTCAATTTAGCGAAGCAATAAGGCTTTACTTTGATCCAGAAAAAATCAGTCTGATTGATTTAATCGCTATTCACATTGATACCCACAGCGCGACCAGTACTCACAGTATGCGTAATAAGTACCGTTCGGCTATTTATGTTTATAGCGACGAGCAATATGATGCTGCGTTACAGGGCTTAAATTTAAAGCAGGCTGATTATCTTGCTCCTTTGATCACGCAAGTGTTCAGCGCAGGGGAGTTTAAACACTCACCAAGTCAGTATCAGAATTATTATTTTTCAAACCCAAACAAACCCTTTTGTGAAGTGCGAATAAACCCTAAGCTCGCAATGCTATTAGCGCGATACCGTGATAATGTAGATTACAGTAAATTAGCCCATCTTAGTCAATGAGGTCAGTTATGTTGAATTGGAATGATATTTTAAACTTTGCCACAAATGGCAACCCAGAGCCGAGCCGCAAAGTCGTCAAAACAGAGCAACAATGGCGAGAACAATTAAGCGAAGAAGCTTTTTATGTTACTCGCAATAAAGGCACTGAGCGTCCGCACAGCTCTGACAGCTGCACTTTGTTTGAACCAGGTAAGTACGCCTGTATATGCTGTGATAACTTACTGTTTGATGGCGATGAGAAGTTTGACAGTGGCACTGGTTGGCCATCGTTTACTCAACCTGCGCAAGTTAATTCAATCGCGTATAACAGTGATAAAAGCCACGGCATGCAACGAATAGAAACGGTGTGCAATGTGTGTGATGCGCATTTGGGGCATGTATTCCCTGATGGCCCAATGCCAAGTGGCTTACGGTATTGTATTAACGCTGTATCATTGCAAAAGCTGTAACTTAAATTACTCATACAAAGTAACTAAATTTAGCTAACGTTATTATAATTGTTTATTTTTTTTATCTGGCTCTTCTAAACTGGCAAGCGTCAGTCCCATTGCTGTCGCTTGCATAACTATTTTATTGAAGCGTTGCTGTTGCTCATTATCTAATGATGTTGAATTGAGAAGCGCATAGCATTTTTTTGCCATTACTAGATTTAATGTGTGGCCATTTTGCTTGTTACTATCAAATAGACATTGTAATAAATTTAATGCAATGCTGGGGTTACGAGGCATGATCCTAAATGCTTGAGTAAAGGCTTCAAGCGCGGTATTTAATTGGCCACGATTAAACTGAGTCACAGCATGGTTGTTTAGTTCTTTCGGCCCCATTTTTATATCGCGGCGCTCGCTTTGTTGCTGTTGAATATACCGTAAATAGATAGGATCACTGACCGTTGGGTGACGCTCACAATGGCTGATAATCTGGCTGAACAGTGATTGCGCTTTATGATGAAACCCCAGCTCATGAAATGCTTTTGCTTTATCAAGTGCGCCATCCACCGAGCGAATATGATTATCGTCATCATCAAGCTGTTCGATCAGCATTTTGGCTTTTTGATGCTCGTCCTTTAGGTAGTGCAGGCGGGCATTTAAAACATCAATCTGTGCTTGATTATGGCTATTAGGAAACTGGCTTTTTAAGTCTGTTAAATATTTATTTGTTTGTCTAGAAATACGTTGAATTTGGTCGCTTTGATCTGTTGTAAGAGCAAAGTCAATACCTGCACGCGCTGCATTTAAATACACATCAGGGTGATCGTGGATTGAGTGCTTAGCAAAATTAGCGATGTCTTTTCGCGTAATATAATTCTTTTCATAGTCGTGGTTGATCAAGGAAACATGGCTCAGTGACTTTTGACGCTCTATATTTCGTGGTGCAATATCAACTGCTTGGCTTAAAAAATCTTGAGCTAACTCAAATTGATTCAGTTTGATTTCTAACTTACCAAGTAAATCCAGTGCAACTAATCGTGTTTCATGACGCTGCAGCATTGTCTTGAGCATTCTTTGTGCAAGAATGTGCTCATTATTTGCAATTAACGCTTCCACTAATCCAACTTTGGCCCAAGCGAACTTCTGAATATCTAATACGGACTTAAAAAAATCCTTTGCAACATCAGCACGTTTTAAGCGAAGTAGGGCATCGCCTTTTAAACGTAATAAGATCGCACTATAAGCATTGCCTTTTTTATCAAGCGCAGTGTTGATCTCTTTTAATGCTTTTGAGTCATTACCATCGTCAATGAAGTTGTATATTGTTTGGAGGTTATTCTTACGTAGTAAAATTCGTTCTATACGTGTCTTGAGATCATATACTGTAAAAGGTTTGACTAAAAAGTCGTCAGGCTGCAGCTCTAAAACGCTATGAACAAGCGAGCCGCTAGTTTCAGCAGAAATGAAAATAAAGCCGGTAGAATGTTTTATTAGGCGTTTTACCCGTAGCTCTTCATATAGCTGATAGCCATCTTGATTTTTACTCAGATTAAACGAGCACACAATGAGGTCAAATTGTTCTGTGAGACACTGCTCTTTAGCTGAATTAGCATGCTCAGCAAAGCGTAACTGCCGAAAGCCTAGTTTTTCGAGCGATTGTTTCATATAGCTTTGGGCAAGAGGTTGCTCTTCCACTATTAATATTTTGGCATTAGAAAAAATCTTTGCTGGCATTAGACTTGTGACCACATGAACGTATCAGAGACTATAATAAACAGTCTAGTCGCTGACAAGGGAATTTAAAATTTAATACCGCAACCAAATTTAATTCGATCATCAATAAAATGTGATTGCTATAATTATCTATTAAAGAAAATATTTAAATAGGTTGATGTTTGTAAAGAGTTTGCGAGTTTAGAAGTTCTACTATTAATAGGATTATTAAGGTGTTTTATATGTGGTGAGTGATACTGGACTTGAACCAGTGACCTTCGCCCTTACTTGTAAATGGCGGTGATGCTCTTTTTTAGTAACTAAGCTAACGAACTGATTTTACGAAAGGATTTATATGTGGTGGGTGATACTGGACTTGAACCGGTGACCTTCGCCCTTACTTGTAAATGGCGGTGATGCTTTTTTTAGTAACTAAGCTAACGGACTGATTTTACGAAAGGATTTATATGTGGTGGGTAATACTGGACTTGAATCAGTGACCTTCGCGCTTACTTGTAAATGGCGGTGATGCTTTTTTTAGTAACTAAGCTAACGGACTGATTTTACGAAAGGATTTATATGTGGTGGGTGATACTGGACTTGAACCAGTGACCCTCGCCTTGTAAGGGCGATGCTCTCCCAACTGAGCTAATCACCCACATATAAACTTATATTATATTCTCACCATTCTAAGAATGGTGGGTCGTACTGGACTTGAACCAGTGACCCTCGCCTTGTAAGGGCGATGCTCTCCCAACTGAGCTAACGACCCATATTACAACTTTAAAACGTGACTATTAAAAATAATAGTACTGGACTTTAACCAGTGACCCTCGCCGTTACTTGTAAATAGCGGTGATGCTCTCTTTTCTTGCAACTGAGCTAACGACCCATATTACAACTTTAAAACGTGACTATTAAAAATAATAGTACTGGACTTTAACCAGTGACCCTCGCCGTTACTTGTAAATAGCGGTGATGCTCTCTTTTCTTGCAACTGAGCTAACGACCCATATTACAACTTTAAAACGTGACTATTAAAAAATAGTACTGGACTTTAACCAGTGAACCTCGCCGTTTGTAAATAGCGGTGATGCTCTCTTTTCTTGTAACTGAGTTCGTGACCCATATTACAGTTAATATAATAGATTTTATATGTGGTGGGTGATACTGGACTTGAACCAGTGACCCTCGCCTTGTAAGGGCGATGCTCTCCCAACTGAGCTAATCACCCACATATAAACTTATATTATATTCTCACCATTCTAAGAATGGTGGGTCGTACTGGACTTGAACCAGTGACCCTCGCCTTGTAAGGGCGATGCTCTCCCAACTGAGCTAACGACCCATATTACAACTTTAAAACGTGACTATTAAAAATAATAGTACTGGACTTTAACCAGTGACCCTCGCCGTTACTTGTAAATAGCGGTGATGCTCTCTTTTTTGTAACTGAGTTCGTGACCCATATTACAATTAATATAATAGATTTTATATGTGGTGGGTGATACTGGACTTGAACCAGTGACCCTCGCCTTGTAAGGGCGATGCTCTCCCAACTGAGCTAATCACCCACATATAAACTTATATTATATTCTCACCATTCTAAGAATGGTGGGTCGTACTGGACTTGAACCAGTGACCCTCGCCTTGTAAGGGCGATGCTCTCCCAACTGAGCTAACGACCCGGATAGAATATCAGATGCGTAACACTTTAAATTAAAGTGGTGGGTGATACTGGACTTGAACCAGTGACCCTCGCCTTGTAAGGGCGATGCTCTCCCAACTGAGCTAATCACCCACATCTGAATAACAACTCATTGCTGCGTTGTTGTGGGGCGCTATTATAGATAGAGTTGTAAATGTGTCAACACTTGAATGAGTAAAAATGTTTTAGATGCAGCTTTTATAATCAACGAACCTGTATTGAGATTGTTTTATAGTCAATTCACTGTGTTTATTACATAAGTAAAATCAGTTTATGTATTTTATGACGTGCTATTTCAATCTCTGTGTGAAAATAGTTCTCTGCTGAGTTCCTGTGTTTTTGAGCATTAGCTTTCTTAGTTGTTAACTAGAAGCGTATTAAAGCTGTTTATGCTTAATCTGGGCTGGCGAATATTACTGAAAGCATTTTGGCAGTTCTGTTTACTCATAAAAGAAAATAAGAAACAACATTAACTAAAACGTATTAGGGTAGGGAAGCTATCCTTTATTTATATTCTCTAATAATTGCCTGACACTTAATGGCTAAAAAGTACAAAAACACAGTCACTTTATTTTGCATATAAATGTATAACATATTACTCTGCTGATCAGAGCAGCTTAAACAATCAAGGTAACTTTGTTTTTCCGTTTTAGCTTCAAATTCTGTTTCGAAACAGTGGCTTTGCGCGTATTTTAAACAGTGTGGTTTATTCGTTATTCAGTTTGCTGAAAAATAAACCATTTGAATAAAGTTACTGAAAAAAATGTTGACATTATTTGGGTGGCTGCATAGAATGCGCCCCGCACTCAGCGATACACAGCACGCTTTAACTGCGTAACTGTTTAGCAAAATAATAAGTTGGGGCTATAGCTCAGCTGGGAGAGCGCTTCGCTGGCAGCGAAGAGGTCTGCGGTTCGATCCCGCATAGCTCCACCAATTTGTTTAAGTGTTTGTCCTAGGGTAGCAGTTTTCTGTGTCCCCATCGTCTAGAGGCCTAGGACACCGCCCTTTCACGGCGGTAACAGGGGTTCGAATCCCCTTGGGGACGCCACTTAACTTTTTAGTTAAAGGCGGTTTAACCGAGAAAATAGCGAACAAATTAGGCTCGAGTCTTAATTTGTATTAATCGCAATTACCTTAACAGCTCAGGATGTGAGTCTAACTAATCAATTGTCCTAGTGACACATTTCTGTGTCCCCATCGTCTAGAGGCCTAGGACACCGCCCTTTCACGGCGGTAACAGGGGTTCGAATCCCCTTGGGGACGCCACTTACTTATTTTTTAATAGGAAAGTGCAGTGTTATTAAGAAGCTCGTCTGAATCGAGTTTAACTATTCAGTTGTCCTAGTGACACATTTCTGTGTCCCCATCGTCTAGAGGCCTAGGACACCGCCCTTTCACGGCGGTAACAGGGGTTCGAATCCCCTTGGGGACGCCACTTACTTATTTTTTAATAGGAAAGTGCAGTGTTATTAAGAAGCTCGTCTGAATCGAGTTTAACTATTCAGTTGTCCTAGTGACACATTTCTGTGTCCCCATCGTCTAGAGGCCTAGGACACCGCCCTTTCACGGCGGTAACAGGGGTTCGAATCCCCTTGGGGACGCCACTTACTTATTTTTTAATAGGAAAGTGCAGTGTTATTAAGAAGCTCGTCTGAATCGAGTTTAACTATTCAGTTGTCCTAGTGACACATTTCTGTGTCCCCATCGTCTAGAGGCCTAGGACACCGCCCTTTCACGGCGGTAACAGGGGTTCGAATCCCCTTGGGGACGCCACTTACTTATTTTTTAATAGGAAAGTGCAGTGTTATTAAGAAGCTCGTCTGAATCGAGTTTAACTATTCAGTTGTCCTAGTGACACATTTCTGTGTCCCCATCGTCTAGAGGCCTAGGACACCGCCCTTTCACGGCGGTAACAGGGGTTCGAATCCCCTTGGGGACGCCACTTACTTATTTTAAGTAATGTATAAAGCAGTGTAATGCCGGACTTTCTATTCGCATGTTATCAAGAGTGCTAACTCTTAAAAATTAACAGTGCTAAATAACATTTCATAGTTATCTTCATTATTTATAAAATAATCACATCTAAATCTTTACTGTAATCCAAGATAAGTTAAAATTTTCTGACCGCTGACCGCTGACCGCTGACCGCTGACCGCTGACCGCTGACCGCTGACCGCTGACCGCTGACCGCTGACCGCTGACCGCTGACCGCTGACCGCTGACCGCTGACCGCTGACCGCTGACCGCTGACCGCTGACCGCTGACCGCTGACCGTTCACACTTAGTTACAAATTGCTGCAATTGTTTATTTTGCTGCGCTTGTTCCATTTTTAATAAAGCCATAAACTCAATGGGTTATTAAAAAATGGATGATAAAATGAAATTAACAAAAATAGCCGTTGCGGTACTACTGACAACAGGTTTAGCTGCTTGTAGTAATAGCTCAGTAAATAATACCAACGAAAAAGCGAGTGCGGTACAGTCTGCCTATCCAGGTATTACTTTAATTGAATCAGTTGCGGCGAATGCTGCTGAGATCAGTATCCCCTATAAAAAATATCAATTAGATAACGGCCTTACCGTTATTGTGCATGAAGACCACTCAGACCCTTTAGTGCATGTAGATGTCACATATCATGTTGGATCTGCCCGTGAAGAACTAGGTAAATCTGGTTTTGCCCACTTTTTTGAACACATGATGTTTCAAGGCTCAGAAAATGTTGCTGATGAAGAGCACTTTAAAATTATTACTGAAGCGGGTGGAACACTCAATGGAACTACTAATTCAGACCGCACTAATTACTTTGAAACTGTGCCGGTAAACCAACTAGAAAAAATGTTGTGGTTAGAAGCTGACCGTATGGGCTTTTTACTCGATGCAGTAACCCAAGAAAAATTTGAAGTACAACGTGAAACAGTTAAAAATGAACGTGGTCAGCGAGTTGATAACCGCCCATATGGCCGCTTAAACGAGCGAGTGTCTCAGGCACTTTACCCAGATGGTCACCCATACTCTTGGCCAGTGATTGGGTTTATGGATGATTTAAATCGCGTAAATGTAAATGATTTAAAAGCATTCTTTTTACGCTGGTATGGTCCAAACAATGCAACGATCACTATTGGTGGCGACATTAACGCTGAAGATGTCTTACCATTAGTAAGTAAATACTTTGCCCCCATCCCACGTGGGCCAGAAGTTGTTGATGCCGAAAAAGTTGCAGTGACCCTTGAGGCTGACCGTTATATTTCAATGGAAGATAAAGTTCATTTGCCTCTGCTAAGTATGAATTTTCCAACTACTTATGCACGTGCTGCAGATGAAGCACCACTTGATATCCTCGCTGAGATCATTGGTGGTGGTAATAACTCATTACTTTATAAAAACTTGGTTAAAACACAGCTTGCAGTTCAAGCGGGTGTTAGTCATCCGTGTCGTGAGCTGGCGTGCTCATTAAGTATTTATGCCTTACCGAACCCTGCCTCAGGGAAAACCCTAGCAGACATTGAAAAAATTGTTCGAGATTCGTTTACTGAGTTTGAGCAACGTGGCGTAACACAAGATGACTTAGATAAAGTCAAAGCTAAAATTGAGTCAGGCGCTATTTTTGGCTTACAAAGTGTAGCAGGGAAAGTTTCTCAGTTAGCTGCATTTGAAACTTTTACAGGTAACCCTAATTTTATTCAGGATGATCTTGCGCGCTACAATAGTGTTACGAAAGCAGATGTGATGCGTGTATTTAATCAATATGTGAAAGGCAAAGCGGCAGTGATAATGAGTGTTGTGCCTGAGGGCCAACGTCAGCTGATTGCGGCAGAAGATAACTTCACACCCATTTCGCATGACTTTGGTGGCCCTTCAACAACCAGTGCTGATGATTTAGTTGCTCGTAAAGCTGTTGATACTTTTGACCGCAGTAAACAGCCTACAGCGGGTGTTAACCCTGCTGTAGAAGTACCTACATTGTGGCAGACAACAACAGCAAACGGTATTGCTGTGCTTGGAACCCAAAGTATCGAAACACCTACTACGTCCATATTAATCAAAGTGCCTGGTGGGCAATACAGTGAACAAGCTGAAAAAGTGGGGTTAGCTGCTACAACCGCAGCGATGCTCAGTGAATCAACGCAAAACTACACCACAGAACAAATGAGTGGCGCGCTTGAAAAATTAGGCAGCAATATTCGCATTTCTGCAAACAGCACACATACTAATATCTTTGTATCAAGTTTAACTAAAAACCTTGATGCGACATTGGCATTGGTTGAAGAAAAACTCTTTAACCCGGCTTTCAGTGAAGAAGACTTTAACCGTAATAAACAACAAAGTATTCAAAATATCCAGCATGCTCTAAAAGATGCTGGGTATTTGGCGAGTAATGCTTACAGTCAATTATTGTATGGCGATAGTATTGCAGCACTACCAAATGGGGGAACTCTTGCCAGTATCGAAGCGATCAGCCTAGATGATGTGAAAGGTTTTTATAACTCAAACTTTAAACCGCAAGGCAGTGAAGTTATTGTAGTGTCTGATTTAGAACAGCAAGCACTACAAGCAAAAGTAGCCGCAACCCTTGATAACTGGGAAGGTAAAGCGCCAGCGCCTTCAGCCCATTTTGAAGAACCAAAGGTCGCAAGTAATGTCATCTACCTTGTAGATAAACCAGATGCGCCGCAATCAGAAATCCGTATCGGTAAGCGCGATATGATAGAAGATATTACCGGTGAGTTCTTTAAAGCAAACTTAATGAACTTCGCATTAGGTGGTAACTTTAACAGCCGTATAAATTTAAACCTGCGTGAAGACAAAGGTTACACATACGGAGCACGCACCAGTTTTTGGGGAGATGCAACTTCTGGTGGCTTTACCGCATCAGCAGCTGTGCGTGCGGATTCTACCGCCGCGTCTATTGTTGAATTTACCAAAGAGCTAAATAACTATGCGCAAAATGGAATAAGCGATGATGAACTAAGCTTCATGCGTAAAGCAATTAACCAAAAAGATGCGTTAAAATACGAAACACCAAATGCCAAGCTAAGCTTTTTAGCGCAAATCCTTGAACATGATTTACAGCCTAGTTTTGTCAAAGAGCGCAATGAAATAGTCAGTACAATCAGTAAAGAAGAAATTAACGCCTTGGCTGCAAAGCACCTCAATACCAAAGACATGGTATATGTAGTAGTAGGTGATGCAAAATCACTTAAACCCGAGCTTGAAAAGTTAGGTATGAAAGTAGTTGATTACACACTTTAAGCAGCAGTTTTAAGCGGCTTAACAGCCGCTTAAAACCTAAATTTAGTCTTTTCTCTGATGGAGGTTGAACGCACATTAATCTATAGTTAGTTTACAATGTTAAGGGAATTATCATGTTACTCCATCGTTTGTTACTTTTATTAATCAGTCTATTATTTTTATCAGCCTGTAATGATCAAGACTCAAATATTGCCTTAGGCACTTTAGAACGTGAGCGAGTGATCCACCCAGCAACAAGCAGTGAAGTATTAATTGCGTTACCTGTTATCAGTGGGCAAGTTGTCAAACAAGGCCAAGTGATTGCGCAATTTGATTCAGTATTACAGCAAGCTTTGGTTGATAAAGCAGATGCACAACGACAACAAGCACAAGCAAATCTCGATAAAGTACTCAATGGCGCGCGGGTAGAAGAAGTTGCTGCAGCCAATGCTAAAGTAGCGGCAGCCAAAGCTGCACTAACGCAAAGTGAAGCGAATTTTCAACGCGCTAAATTACTCGTTAAAGATAAGCTTGCCAGTCAAGAAACGTTGGACAGAGCTATCGCCAACAAAGATGAAAACTCAGCTAATTTAGAAAGTGCACAACAGCAGTTAAACGAACTGGCCAATGGTGCCCGCATTGAAGATATTCAAATAGCAAAAGCGCAACTGCAAGCCAGTATTGCTGAACTAAAAGCACAACAAAAGCAACTTGATGATTTAACAATTACTGCCACTCGTGATGGTTATTTAGATAATTTACCGTGGAATATTGGTGAGCGAGTAACCAAAGGTAGCCCAGTGGCAATTGTATTAGCATCGGGCGCGCCTTATGCGCGGGTGTATATACCTGAACCATACAGGGTTAAATTAAAAAAAGGGATGGCACTGAGCGTAACGGTTGATGGTCTTAACCAACAGTTCACAGGTGAGTTAACGTGGATCTCAAGTGAGCCCGCTTTTACGCCGTATTATGCACTGAACCAAGAAGAACGTGCACGCTTGATGTATTTAGCCGAAGTGCAATTAGATAAGTCGGCAGTCGAGCTTGCAAGTGGTGTACCTGCGCAAGTGATTTTGCCATGACGCAGTGCGTGATCAAAGCGACACAACTCGACAAATACTTTGGTGATCTAAAAGCAATCGACCAATTAGATCTTGCAGTTGAAAAAGGCCAGATATATGGCTTTTTAGGCCCTAATGGCTGTGGTAAAACAACCGCAATACGCATGCTTACAGGGTTACTACAACCGACAAATGGACACATTGAAGTACTGGGTTTACAACTCCCCCGTGATGCAGAGCAATTACGAACTAAACTTGGTTATATGACCCAAAAGTTTTCTTTATACGGCGATCTTACCGTGTATGAAAATTTAAATTTTATCGCCAGCTTATACTCATTCTCTAGTGCAGAGCGTCGTACTCGCATTGATGAACTGTTACATTTATATGGCTTAGATGAACGGGCCACGCAACTAGCAGCGAGTATGAGTGGTGGGCAGCGGCAACGCTTATCGTTAGCGGCTGCGGTGATGAATAAGCCGCAAATTCTATTTTTAGATGAACCTACATCAGCAGTTGACCCACAAAACCGTCGTGATTTTTGGGAAACATTGTTTGATTTGAGTAGTACAGGCACCACCATTTTAGTCACCACGCATTATATGGACGAAGCAGAGCGTTGCCATAAACTGGCCATTCTGGAAGCTGGCGTAAAACGTGCTGATGGTACACCAAAGCAACTTATGGCAGACATGGATGCACATGTCATTGAAGTGTCGGGTGCACAAACGCGGCAGTTGAAAAGTGACTTAGCAAACTTACCCGAAGTACTTTCTGCTACACAATTAGGCGCACAATTAAGAGTATTAGTGCGTAAAGATATTTCGCAGCCATTAGAGTTTCTGCGTACTCAAAAATTTGTTAACAGAGATTGGCAACTTCATCAGGTACGACCCAGTTTAGAAGATGTGTTTGTCACCTGCACCGGGCAGGGTAGACAATGAGGGCTTCACTATGGCGGGTATTTGCTATATTCAACAAAGAGTTATTGCAACTAAAACGCGATAAAATGACGTTTGGCATGGTGGTGATGATCCCGCTTATTCAATTAATGTTATTCGGCTATGCCATAAATACCAATGTGAAAGATATTCCTGTGGGAGTTGTAGATCACAGTCAAACCGCGTTAAGCCGAGTATTGATACAAACTGTGCAAGCCACTAATGTGGTGAATTTTACGCAGCAATTTACTAGCTTGGAACAGGCACAACGAGCGATAGCCAGTGCGAAGGTACGGGCCGTTTTGTTTATTCCTAAAGATGTTGATAATCGCTTAGTACAACACCCAAGCGTTGGGCTTGGCTTACCAGAGTCAGTAAGTGAAACAGTAACTCGGCCAATAGCGCAGTGGCTTGTTGATGGCTCGGATACGGTAATCGCATCAAGTATCAAGGCACTACGAATGATGCCATTAAACGAGCTTTTAGATAAACCCGCCAATCGTACTTTCCCGACGTTTGAAGTAACCTTATTTTATAACCCTGAACAACGAACTGCTGTTAATATTGTTCCCGGTTTAGTCGCAGTTTTATTAACGATGACCATGATAATGTTCACCTCTGCAGCGATAGTGCGAGAACAAGAACGCGGTAATATGGAGTTATTAATTACATTGCCCTTGAGCTCATTAGAACTGATGCTAGGAAAAGTGATCCCTTATGTATTTATTGGTTTTGTGCAGTTGTTTATTATTTTAGGTATGGGGCACATACTGTTTAACATTCCATTTGGGGGGAATTTAGCCGCGCTAGCCCTAGCTACTTTGCTTTTTATTTGTGCCAGTTTAGTACTTGGTTTAGTGCTTTCAACAATCGCTAAAAACCAATTACAAGCAATGCAAATGACCGTATTTATTTTATTACCGTCAATTTTGTTATCTGGTTTTATGTTTCCTTATGAGGGAATGCCGATTGCTGCGCAGTGGATTGCGCAGTGTTTACCTGCAACGCACTTTATGCGACTAATTCGTGGTATTGTACTCAGAGATGTTGAGCTTCTAAATATGGCTATGGATTTACTGTGGTTATTTGCTTTTACAGTAATCGGGCTGCTGGTAGCAGCAATGCGCTTTAAGAAAACATTAGATTAAGTCATTTCAAAAAAGTGCCTTGGTTTAGGCACCTTTCATCATTACAGTCTCATGCAGTTAAAACTGGTTGTTGTCTTTTTTCTGGATCAGTTCAATTGCATAGCCATCGGGATCTTTTACAAAGGCGATTTCTGTGGTGCCGCCTTTTACAGGGCCGGGCTCACGGCTAACATTGCCCCCTGCGGCTTTGATATCTGCACAGGCTTTATAGATATCATCAAACTCAATAGCAATATGACCATAAGCATTGCCTAAATCGTAGCTGTTGGTATCCCAGTTGTAAGTCAGCTCTAATACCGTGCTGTCTTTTTCATCGCCGTAGCCTACAAAGGCGAGTGTGTAACGGTATTCTTCGTTGTCCGCGCGGCGTAGCTCTTTCATGCCCAGTACTTGCGTGTAAAACGCAATTGATTTATCTAGATCAGCAACCCGTAGCATGGTGTGTAGTAAACGCATTTAAATCCCCTTGATTTTGCTTTAAATTCACATAATTCTTAAGAGCGCAGCTACTTTGTGACTATTGCTGCGCTGTTAAAATATCAATAATCCGATTATAAATTATTTCGGTGAGCATCACAGTATCATTACCGTTAGTATTTATAAACTGCACTACAACTGTGTCGATATCCTTGTAAAAGCGAGCGATGCTTGAATAACCTAACACCCAACCAGTGTGCTCATATTCGTAAAGTGAAGCATATAAAGCTTGCTCTTGTGCGTTGAAAAAAGTGCCTTTGTTTAAAGCAATAATAAAGTCACCCACATCGTGTGCTGTTGCCACATAGCCTTGATCGAGTGCTTTAAAATCATTTTTATAACCTACATAATAGCCACTCATCAAATCTGCTAAATTGATTTCATGCACTGATGAAAACGTATGCGTTAGGCCCAGTGGCGTTAAAATTTCATCTTTAATAAATAGGTTATGATCATAACCTAGTACATTAGACATGATCCTTCTGAGCAACAAATAATTCGTATTTGAATAGCCGTAATCAGTATTCGGGCTAAAGTCAGCGGGTCTATCGAGTACTAATGCCAGCGGATCAGGGTATGTAATTGACCAATCAAAGTTATCTGTGTCTGTATAATTGGGAATACCACTGCGATGCTTTACCATCATTCGCAATGTTATTTTATCTGCGTTTTCAACACGGCCAATTAACGACGGCATGTAATCGGCCAGTGTTTTATCCACATCAATACGTCCAGCGGCGGTAAGCTTAGTTAAAGCCGCTGCATCATATAACTTTCGGATACTGCCAATTTTAAAAAGTGCACTAGGGTAAGCGGGTATTTTTTGCTCTCGATTATGCCAACCCTGCGCAAAATACTCCGGTTGTTGTCCTTGCTTATGAACATACACAATAATGCCATCAACCCCTTGCTCGATAGCTTCAATCGTCTGCGCTTGAACGGTTGCAGGTAAAGGGGATAAGTAATATAAAGCAAATTTCCAAGGCGCAAAAAAGTATATACTTGAGAAGGTGATAATTAGTGCCGCAATGCGCATTAATGTGAGTGCTTTTTTATTTTTTAGTTGCATTACTGCACTTCCTGTTTAGTCCTCAACGTTTTAGTAACCTAACCTTTAAATATAACTCGCGCAATTACACGCTTAGCAGCAATGCCATGGACATTGCTGCTATTGTCATTATTGAATCGCTTTACTTTTTAACCTTGCCCTTAAGTACATAGATCTCACCATCAAAACTGCCTTGAATCGTCAAGCCTTGTCCAGCTAACTCTTTTAGATACTCAATGTGTTCTTCAGTGATATGTTGGCCTGGAACCAACAGTGGAATGCCCGGAGGGTAGGGCGTCACTAAACCGGCACAGATGCGGTTGTTGCTTTTGCTAATAGGCACCGATTCACGCTCGCCATAAAACGCATCACTTGGAATACAAGCCAAATCTATGGCTGGTAAATTCTCTGGTAAGCGAGAGCGCCTCATTGATGTTGCTAATTTCACTTTACCGCTATCGAGTTTCTTAAGCGCGTTATACAGACGAATGATCTTCGAACGCGTCCCGCCAAGTGTCAGTAGAACTAAAATGGTGCTATGCGTGTATTTTTCTATTTCTAAGCCAATTTCATCGAGCAGGAATTTATGAATATCTTTTAACGAATAAGGTAATTCACTGATGTCGATGAGAATTTTAAGCGGATCGTGGCCCATGTTATCGCCACTAAAGTGTGGAAATATATTCATAAAGTCTTGCTTACCAAGTACTTTAATATGCTTGAGCGAGGCCATTTGTTGTTTAAACTCTGCTACATGGTTTAACAAGGCATTGAGTAGCTTATAGCCTTCCATCTCCAACTGCTTTTGGCACACGTCTAGAGACGCGATAAGCTGATACTTTGGTGATGTACTGGCGTAGATACTGTAAATTTCGCGAAAGAAATCGGCATCGAAATCAGGGTCGTTAACATGAATATAAGACGCCTGAGAGAACGCTGAGACCACCTTATGCGCTGAATGCGTGACATAATCAGCGCCAGCATGAATGGCTGAATAATGGCGGAGGCTGGGGTGAAAAAGAGAGTAAGCAAACCAAGCTTCGTCGATAAACACTTTAATACCGTGTTGATGGGCAAATTCTACTACTTGTTTTAAGTCGCTAAGTAGGCCATCGTAAGTACAACCAGTTAAAACTAGCAGCTTCGCATCGGTATTTTGTTCAATCGCTTGTTTAATGTCGGCCAACGACGGTGGCGCAAAGATGCCATATTTAGGATTTAAAATACTCGACAAATAAATAGGGAAACTAGCAGATTGCAAGATGCCATAATGTACAGACTTATGGCAATTGCGGTCGATGATCACTTTATCGCCCTTGCGCAGCAGCGTCTGTAAGATGATTTTATTTGAAGTTGATGAGCCGTTAGTTACGAAATAGGTATGCTTGACTTCAAACGTCGCCGCTGCTGACTCTTGCGCACGGCCAATGGTATTGGTGCTATCTGACAATGAGCCTAACGAATCGACCGAAACCGACAAGTCGCCAACAAATACATTACGGCCATAAAATTGATAAAAATCTTTAATATAAGGGGAGTTTCTAAAACTAGAGCCACCGCTGTGACCTGGTGTATGCCATGAATCGTTCGATTCGCCAACATAACGACGATATGCAGTCCAAAACGGGGTTTCTGAGCGGTCATCAAAGTCGTTGATCATATAACCTAAAATCGCTTCTGGGTCAGAAATCACTTCATCTTTAAAAAAGAATGACTCAATCTCCTCAGACTCGTTAACTATTTCTAGGCCTTTGGTGTCGTCACCGATAACATAAACCGGCAACTCAAGACGGATCCCCTTTAATTGCTCAATAAAGCGACTATACGTGCGTTCACCAACTTTGTTACTTAGATCCCAACTGAGTACCACAGCTTGAATATCACCATCTTCCTCTACAGACTCCAGCGCTTGCTTGAGCTCGAGGCGTTCAATAATATCGATATGAATATCATTGCGCTCAAAATTAGGGATCGTTTTCGACAGATTAGTCGAAAGCTCTTGTAAGGTGGTAGGGTCTTGCTCAATCAACAAGATACGAAGTAAAGGTAGCATAGGAATTCCCGCAATAAAATTTCATGATGCTCAACAGCATAACTAAAGGATTGACACTTGTGAAATTAATAGTTTGAAAATGTTTGATTAAATGCGCTATTTCACGAACGCGCTTGTTAAGTATACTCGACAGGTTTTGATATTTATCTGAGCAGCTTTATCCTTAAACTCACATAAACCTTTAATAATACAACTATGCATTTTGGCTTACGCGCCACACAGGTATAACGCCGTGAAGAATAAGCCAGTGATGCACGTCACTTTAAATACTTTAGGGATCACTTTTTCAAGTTTTTGTTCAACCGCAACCACATTTTTCCTATCGCAAATTTGGTACGATTTGATATGCGGTCGATGTGAGTGTCTACTGCTACAGGGCTAACCGGAGGGTAATAAAGGTAGATTTAAAATGTGTCTAATTGCACAAGGCTAGGCTGATTTGTGCCATATATAGTCGGCTCTAACTCACTTCTGCCCCAAAATGAGTCAGCGACTGTATGAGCCATTACTCTCCATACTATCATTTGGAATATTTTTTCTAACCCAAATCAAGGGGGCTAATCTGCCTTGAGAAACATAGATATTTTAAACCTTAGTGCTCTCGTAGCTATAGACTTTATGCAATCTATTTGATTTCAATGTAACCCTTACAATTTTGTTGTGCTAGCATCGGAAGCATAATTCTGATTTGCTTAAAGGAGAAATGCATTGGCCAGACGAGGAAATGGTTTAAGGACGGCTATAAAGGTTGTTAAAGCTATAGATAGAGCCAACAAACAAGCCACCCGCGAAGCTCAGCGTAGAGAGAAAGCTCGGCAACGTGCTGAAGCTCAAGCACTTAGAGAGCATGAAAGAGGTGTGCGTGAAGCTCAGCGAGAACTACAGCGGCAAGTAAGACAGCAACAATCCGCAGCAAAGCAAGCATTTAAAAATGCGCTATCAAATGCAAATGAAGAGTACCAAGACCGCTGCGAAGAACGAGCCGCCCTTAGAAAACAATTCATACAAGAGGTTTTAAAGTAAACAATGGATAGTAATTTACTAATATTAGCAGGCATATCTTTGTTAGCAGTTTTGCTGACCTATATAGTGGCGAAACGCTCTGCGGATAAAAAAGTTGGACAGTACAAGTCAATTGATGAAGCGTTAACGAAAGCCAAAGTAGAGCACGAGACATTAAAGAAAGCAAATGAATCACTACAGAAAACTACTGAGATAGCAAAGCAGGCGCTTTCCAAAATTAACGCTGAAACTGCCGACCTACAAGCTTTGAAAGGACAAGATGACTCTCTTAAAGTTAGTATTCTAGAGCAGCAACAGTCTCTTGACGCAGCCCAAAACGCTCTAAATGAACTTAATGCCAATATTGAAAAGAGCGAACAGGATCTGAACGAGCTAATGGGTGGGATAGACTTGTATTCACGACTCGATGAATATACTGCTCATGGCCATTTTGAAATGCCACAATATCTCTACGAAACATCAACTCGCTATTCTGAAGAGATCAAAGACATACGGCAGCAACAAAAAGACATGATTAAAGCTAAGACCGCAGTCACCTTCCCAGAAACGACCGTTATTTCTAATGATAAGTCTTTGAATAAAAAAATCCTCAATGGTCAAGTTAAGCTAATGCTAACTGCGTTCAATATTGAATGTGACATGCTTATTGGCAAGGTTTCTCCAAGCTCATTTGGTCGTACGCTGGAGCGAATTGAGAAACTAGCAAACAATCTAGAAAAGTCAGCTGCGACAATGGAGTGTGGCTTTGATATTGACTACATCGAACTAAAATTTGAAGAATGTAAGCTTCAGTATCAATATACCCTGAAGAAGCAGGAAGAAATTGCCGAGCAGAAGCTCATCAAAGAGCAAATTCGTGAAGAGCAGAGAGCAATAAAGGAGTTTGAAAAAGCTATTGCTGAAGCTGAGAAAGAAGAAAAAATGTATCGAAGCCTTCTTGATAAAGCTCAGCAAGAGCTTGCTCAAGCTAATGAACAAGAACGTAGTGAAATGGAACAAAGAATAGCCATTCTAGAGCAGCAATTAGCCGAAGCTGAAGCCAAAGAAGAACGTGCCAAGAGTATGGCGGAACAAACTCGTAAGGGCCATGTGTACGTGATAAGTAACATTGGTTCCTTTGGAGAAGATGTTTACAAGATAGGCTTAACACGCAGGCTTGAGCCAATGGACAGAGTTAAAGAGCTTGGTGATGCCAGTGTACCATTCCCATTTGACGTACATGCCATGATTTATACTGATGATGCACCTGCACTCGAAACAGCTTTGCATCGTGAATTCCATTCTCAACGTGTTAATGCAATTAACCTTCGTAAGGAGTTCTTCAGTGTCGATCTAGAGGAAATTAAAGATGCCGTTGAGAAAATCGCTGGAGTAGATGCTGAGTTCAAAATGACCGCTCTGGCGGAAGACTATTACGAAAGCCTCCGTCTTAGTGATGCCGCATGATTTAATAGTTTTTTCCACCTTCGAGTCAGCCAGTTCAGCGCTGGCTCACCATTGCCCCACTGCGTGCTAGCAACGTTAAACTTCGGCCAAAGTGAAGTGTCCAGTTTATGTTTCAGTAAATTCCATTAAGAAATCTATAAAGAGCCTTAAGTGCAGTGGTAAGTTTTTGTAGCGTTGCACACTGCTTAGTTGTTCAACCTTAGAATATTTATATGTTATTAGTGCATTTAGAATAGGTAAAGCTATGTTTCATTTACTTTTTATACCAAAAGAAAAGAATGAAAAGTTGGACGGATTATTGAAAATTTAAGATGAAATTCATTAAGTTAAGGTGCAATATGAGAGCTGATATTTTAGGTAAGGGTTTAGGATGAAGTATGAACAGTTGGTAGAGTTTTTACTAAAAGCAGATGACCTGCTGCTATCAGGTGATTTAGTAAAACTGCAAGTCTACGTAGATGAGCACGAAGCACATGAGTACCAGTTCGATTCAGCACTTTATGAAGCTCAATACTATTACGCATTGGCTAATTGTTATTCTGCCTTATATCACCCTCGAACGTCCAAGTGGTACTCACAAGAGATAGTAAAAGTAGCTGTTTGCTATCGAAAAGCATTAGCAATGATAAACAGCGTTGAGGTTTCACCTAATACCATAAGGTTAAAATCAATGATCTGTACAAACTTAGCCAATCACCTTTCTTCACAAGGGCGAGCATTATGTTGTATTGAACTTTATGATGAAGCAATACGATTAGACAATAATCCGATTGCCTACGTTGCAAAGGCTCGAAATGAACTGTTTATAGCAGATTCTATCTATGACTCAGGACATAGAGAATATCATTACTATACTGCTGCGAAACTGTTAGAAGAACTCAAACCTTTTGAGGAGTTGCTTGAACCAGAACAGCGTATCCCAATTGATGAGGGTGGACGGCTTCATCATTTTAGAAGCTGGTATCACGAAAATTATGAAAATGATTCATTTAACTATTTTGATGAATTTAAAGAGCAATTTGAATCTAACAAACAGAAGAAATACTTATCATGGTGTGCTGATAATCGGCTATTTATCAACGATTTAAATGATGTATGTAAGTCTGAGATAGTTTATCAAGATGTACTTGGTTTATCTTCATTTACTCAACGCTTCAATGATTTACTCAGTGAAACTGATGAACTGACTTATCACGGAAACTACGATGAGATTAAAAATGATTACTGTTATGCGAGATACTTAATGTATCAAGCAATGTCTATTGAAAATGATGAAATTCATTACTCTAACAAGACCTTTCAGCACGTAGATACTCGTTGTGGTGCGATTGATAATTTGAAAGTTGCGTATTCTCATGACTTTGATCACCGATTCTCATCAGCTTTGATCACCTGATTTATCATTTTGTAGAGCCATTTTTAAATTAGCTTAACTGATCATCATCAGTCAATTTATTTAGTTGTTTTCGTATCGATTCTCCTTTTAAGTTCAACTTAATCGAACCATGAATTAGCCTATCTAAAATGGCGTCAGCGTGAGTTGATTCTCCTATCATCTCATGCCAGTTTTCCTGCGGGAGCTGGCTTATAATTATGTGTGATTTATATCCATACCGCGCATCGATTAATTCGAGTAAGTCACCTCGTTGTTGCGCACTCAGTGGTTCAAGACCCCAGTCGTCTAAAATCAGTAGATCATACTTTATTAGCTTCGCCAGTAATTTCCGGTAACTGCCATCTGCTTGTGCTAGAAACAGGCTTTCAAGTAGTTCTTTCAATCGAATATAGTAAACACTTTTTCCTTGCAAACAGTGTTCATGCCCTAATGCACATGCGAGGTAGGTTTTTCCACAGCCTGTTGCGCCAGTGATTAAGATATTTTGGTGTAAGTTCAGCCAGCTATTTTGGCTTAAGTTACGTATCTGTGCTTTTTCTATATTGCGTGTCGGCGAGTAAATCAGTTGATTTAACTGAGCCGGTAAGCGGAATTTAGCGTGGCGTACGAGTCGGTCGATTTTTCTTTGCTCACGCGAGTCAATTTCATGTGTTAGCAATAAACTGATGCGCTCTATAAAGCTTTGTTCTTGATATAGATTTGGCTGTTCAAGCTGCTGCTTGAGTGCTTGCTTTATACCCGATAACTTGAGTAGTTGAAGTTGCTGGTTAATGGTATCTATCATGTTTTCATTCCTTAATGGTAATAATCTGTACCACGTATGTTGCTGTGTGTAATTGGCTTTTCTGGCTCTGTTTGCTGTGTGGGTAACGGTTGTTGATCCAACCCTTTCTTCAGCATCTGCTTTATTGATTTGAGTGTGGTCGTATTCATCACGATTGCGCGATAACACGCTTGCTCAAGCCGCTCTTTTGAATAGATTTTAGCTAAACTCAACACCCCTAAACAGGCGCGATAAGCATGCTCGGGGTGACGCCGTCCACTGAGCTGTAACTCAATAACTTGGTGGGTATACTCCCCGATACTTAATGCCCATGAGCGTAAATTTATCGGTGACTGCTCATGCTGTTTTTGATGCGCCAGAGGCATATGATGAGACTGTGTTGTATGCCCACCTAAACGGTGTGAGCGCGGATGCTGTGCGATTAAGGTATCGTCATGATAAAGCTGTACTAGCTGATTGGTTATATGTGCGCGTAATTGTTTCTTAACCCATTGATACGGCACACTGTAATAATGTTTTTCTATTTCAACATGATAATCAATGTGTACTCGCACCGTTTTAATTTGTGTATAGTGATAGGGCTTTTCTGGCAATGGCTTTAATGCGCTTTTATCCACCCTATCAAATAGCTGTTTACGTGACTGTTGATATTGCTTCATAACCTTATTGTTCATTACATCAAGTAGCTTTGCTATTTCTTGATTTAGGTGCGCTAAGCTGTAGAAGGTTTGGTTACGCAGACGTGCCATGATCCAACGCTCAACAATTTGTACACCGACTTCAGCCTTCGATTTATCTTTGGGTTTATAAGGTCTAGCAGGTATGACAGCGACGTTAAAATACTCAGCTAATTGATGATACGTGGGGTTTAAATCTGGCTCGTAGCGACAGGGTTTACTGACAGCACTTCTGAGATTATCGGGAATAACAAGCGCTGGTACACCGCCTAAAAACGCAAAGCAACGGGCATGACTCATCACCCAATCTTCAAGTTGTTGGCTATACGTTGCTTCAGCATAGGTATAATTTGATGCGCCGAGTACGGCAACAAACACTTGAGCAGTCCGTGTCTTCTGCGTTGTAGGGCATGTGATGGTCAATGTGGGGCCACAATAATCCACAAACAGCTTTTCACCACCTTTATGATGTTGACGCATCGATAACCGTTGTTTTCCCAACCATTCCCGGTAGGCGCGGCAGAAGTGGCTGTAGCTGTAATAAGGCTCACCGATTTTCTCAAGTAATTCATCGAATACTAACTGCAACGTTAAATGTTTATGCTGCTTTAAATCCCTGTTGATAGCGAGCCAATCAGGTGTTGGGTATCTTTTTTGACGGGTTGAGAAGTCCCTGATTTTTGTATTAAGAAAAGCACCGTGTTGCTTATCTTCAGGTAACGGCCATTGGTTTAAGCCTAACTCATTGGCTTTTTTAACGTAATTAGCGACGGTACCAGGGGAGATATTTAAGCTTCTGGCAATCTCTCGATGGGATAATTTAGCTGAATATTTCAGCCGTAAAATAGCCTGTAATTTACTCATAGATATAGGTCTTGTTGACATGATTGTTATCCTCATCAAACGATTTAGATAACGGTTTAACATACCTACAAAAATGATAAAACGTGAACTCGGTAACGAGTGGCATTAAGCTTTGATCGGCAAAATTATTAAGAACACAAAAGTGATCATTATCAAGTAATTTTCGTGATCAAAGCTTAATGAGAATAAGCGATCAAAGTTAATGCCATTGGGTGATCAAAGCTAGGGAGAATATGCAAAAGTCAGTCATTTGAAATCTGCATTCAAAATCCTATATTCCCTTTTCGATAAAATTGCTTATTTCATTCACCGCTTCTTTGATTTGAATGACATATCAAAAGACAATAAGATCTACATTGATAAGCTATTCCAAAAGCTCAATAGTAAAAGTTGGAAGCCAAACGAGAAGTTGGAAGGTGGTCAAAACCACTTCATCAATGCTCTTTTCTTTATCCTACAAGAATTGAGAGATGTAAAAGGGTTTGAATCAGTCTCAAAATGGATTAATCCGAGTGCTGAAAAATTTAGCGAAATTAGAAACGCTATGGAACATCGCTCTTTGGTTGTTGTTGACGCAGAGTCATACCACTTGATAACTAACTTCGATATCGTAAATAAGCTATCAACTGAGCGCTTCAATAGTGGTTATTCAGAACTGGAAACCAAGTTAGACGAAATAAACCAGAAAATTGCAAACGCTCGAAGGTCGAAAAACAAGGATTTAGAACAAAAAAATAGGGCTAAGCAAAAAAAGCTTGAAGATAAACTTGCGGGCTTAAACTCTCAACGATATGAAAAACAAAAGCTTTCTTCTCATACACTTCATATAACGGTTGATGACCTTGAAGTTCGACTATTTTCATTAATAAAGTTAGTCAGAAACTCCATAATGTATCTATCATTAGCAATCAATTTAGATTCAGAGATGAAAAAGGAACATCAAGAAGGTATCGCTTTACCTCGTGATATACCTTTGAGATAAGGAGTTATATCTCTTCTCCAGCTTTTAGTTTTGTATTCAACATTTTTAGTTCTGTGTGCTGAGTCGTATCGGACTTAGCACAATATTAAGCTTGGTTGATTTGAGTAATGTCCATTAGGTTCGCTATTGGTATTTTAGACATTGAAGCGCTTGTTCTAAAACATTTCTTTCCAAAAATTAGTTTAACGTCCGTTCTCACAATTGAATTTATGTTGTTAAGTTATTGTTGAATGGCAGCAGTTGGCACAAAGCCGTCCTTCGGCTCTAACTCATTTTTGTCCAAAAACGTGTTTCGCGAACTTCCGCTTATTGCTCAAAGTAGTCACTAACTTACTCTACTTTATCTTTAAACTCACACAAGTCTTCAATTATACAACTGCCACATTTTGGTTTGCGGGCTGTACAAACATAACGACCATGTAAAATGAGCCAATGGTGTACATCGACTTTAAATTCTTTAGGCACTACTTTTTCGAGCTTCTTTTCTACTTCAACAACATTTTTACCCATGGCAAATTTAGTGCGATTGGAGACGCGGTCAATATGGGTGTCTACCGCGATTGTCGGCCAGCCGAAGGCGGTGTTGAGTACGACGTTTGCAGTTTTACGGCCAACGCCAGGGAGGGCTTCTAAGGCTTCGCGGTTTTCAGGAACTTCGCTGTTGTGTTTATCTACTAAAATCTGGCACATTTTGTACACATTGGCGGCTTTAGAGTTAAACAAACCGATGGTTTTAATGTAATCGCGCAGCGTATCGTGGCCTAAGTCTAAAATGGCTTGTGGCGTATTGGCTACGGGAAAGAGCTTACGGGTGGCTTTATTAACACCTACATCGGTGGCTTGTGCTGATAGTGTTACCGCTACTAGTAGCTCAAACGGGCTTGAATATTCAAGCTCAGTTTCAGGATGCGGATTTTGCTCGCGCAGGCGAGAGAGTATTTCGTAACGTTTTTCTTTATTCATGCAACTTAAACGCACAGTAAATACTGTGCGCTTCCCCTTAAGTTAAACTGGTGACCCTTGCTCGCGGGCCTTTTTCGGCCACAGGTGGTGCTACTTGCTTTGCTTTTATTTGTGCGTCGATGACATTTTTAGCGGCTATTAGTAATCCTAAACCTAAAAATGCGCCCGGTGGTAAAATCGCGAGTAAAAATTGGTTATCAAAACTAAATACTTCAATTCGTAACACTGATGCCCATGGGCCTAGTAGTAAATCGGCGCCATCAAATAAGGTGCCTTGACCTATTAGTTCGCGCATTGCGCCAAGTATAACAAGTACCACCATAAAGCCTGAGCCCATCATTAAGCCGTCAAACGCTGATAAATGAACAGGGTTTTTAGAGGCATAAGCTTCGGCGCGGCCGATAATGGCACAGTTAGTTACTATCAGCGGAATAAAAATCCCCAGTGATTGATATAAGCCAAATGTATAGGCATTCATTAGTAGTTGTACTATGGTTACGAAGCCTGCGATAAACATTACAAATACAGGTATGCGAATGTCTTTTGGTACGAAGTTTCGCACTGCAGAAATAGTCACGTTTGAGCCAACTAATACCAGTAATGTTGCAAGGCCAAGTCCCATTGCGTTGGTAACCGTTGAGGTGACAGCTAACAGCGGACACAAACCAAGTAATTGTACGAGGGCAGGGTTGTTTTTCCACATCCCTTCGTTAAATAACTCTTTTAATT
This sequence comes from Pseudoalteromonas sp. KAN5, assembly GCF_022846535.1. Taxonomy (NCBI): domain Bacteria; kingdom Pseudomonadati; phylum Pseudomonadota; class Gammaproteobacteria; order Alteromonadales; family Pseudoalteromonadaceae; genus Pseudoalteromonas; species Pseudoalteromonas sp. KAN5. The sequence continues at coordinate 1,905,772 of NZ_AP025589.1, read as the reverse complement.
GGCTCATGATTCACCTACTTGGCATGCATTACTTGCATTAAATACCGCATCGAAATTATTTTTTGAGAATAGCACAGCTTGTTTTACTGAACCAACCACAGCACGTGGCGTAATAGTAGCGCCAGTGAATTGATCAAAACTGCCGCCATCTTTTTTAACGGCCCAGCGTTGATCGTCTTCACTGTGTAGTGTTTGACCTTTAAATGAGGTGATCCACAACGATTTTTTTATTTCCACTTTGTCACCAAGTCCTGGCGTTTCTTCGTGTTTAGTAACACGCACACCGGCCACATCTGCGTTTGCAAATACCGCAGTTAATAACTCGATATCACCACTGTAACCTTTTGGCGTGACGTGGCGTATAACCAAAGCGACAGGCTGGCCATCTTTTCGCGCCCGATAAATTGTTTGTGGCTGATCACCGATTAACGGATCATCGATGATGGCGCAATCTTGATAAAGGGTATTATCGTAAAAATGAGGGTCCAACACATCTTGCAATTGTAGCGACAGCTGTTTGCGCTCTTGCTCTGCAATGTTATCTGCAGTTAGAGTATGAATGACTCCCACTGCGCCGGTAGTGATCAGTGCAAACAGGGCTAAAATACCGCCGTTTTTGGTCATTGATGAAATGATCATTTGTTTACCCCATGGCCATAAGTACGTGGTTGGGTGTAGTAGTCAATTAGTGGCACAGCCATGTTAAGCAACAATACCGCAAAGGCCATTGCATCTGGGTAGCCGCCAAATGTACGAATTAAATACACTAATAAGCCAATTAATGCGCCGTAAATTAATCGGCCGCGGTTAGTCGTGGCTGCAGAAACAGGATCAGTCGCTATAAAGAATGCCCCAAGCATAGTGGCGCCGCTAAACAAGTGAAATACAACGCCAGGTTCAGTCCCCGGTGCTGCGATATAACCCACTGCGCTACATACAGCAATGGATGCAATGACGCCTACTGGGATATGCCAGTTTATAACTTTTGCTTTAATCAAGTATAAGCCGCCGATTAAAAAGCCAAGATTAACCCAGCCCCAACCTTGGCCTAACCAACTATTAAAAATAGCGGCTTGCATACTTTCAGTGATAGTTAAACCATGGGCGATATCTGTTTTAATGGTATCTAGCGGCGTTGCCATTGTTACGCCATCTACACCGACTCTTAGTTGATCAACACTAAAGCCTGCGCTGGTAAAACCATTAAAAATAACGCTTAGTTGCTGATTAAAGCTAATAGAATTAGCGAGAAGATCATTGACCGGCATCCAAGTCGTCATTTGTACTGGGAATGAAATTAGCAACAATACATACGCAGCCATTGCAGGGTTAAATAAGTTAAAGCCAAGTCCACCATAGAGCTGTTTAACAATTACAATGGCAAAAAAGCTACCAATCACAATAATCCACCATGGTGCCAACGGTGGAATGCTCAGTGCTAACAATACGGCTGTAAGCCAAGCGCTACCATCACTTAGTGTAGGCCACACTGGGCGCTTGCGAATACGCATGATAACAGCTTCACTAATACTGGCTGTGAGCAAGGCTAAAATCAGCTGAATTAATACGCCCGTTCCAAAAAAATACAGTTGCGCGATAAGTCCAGGAATACAGGCTAAGATCACTGTTTGCATCAATTTGCTCAGTGATTTATGGCTGTGACTATGCGGCGAGCAGGCCATCGTAAGCTTCATTACTTATCACTTCCTTCTTGTTGTAGTTTCTTGGCTTTTGCTCGGGCAATTGCAGCAGCAACTGCGGCCTTTTTCTTATCTTGCGCTGTTTGCTCTGGTTGAGCTTCAGTGCCTGGCTCTTGGTTTTTAGTTGTAGGTGCAGTTTCATCTACAGCATTGTCTTTTTCTACGCTAGATACTTGTTCGGCTTTTGCTGCTTTTTTAGCTTTAGCACGCGCAATGGCCGCTGCTACGGCGGCTTTTTTATCGTCAGCAGGCGCAGCTGTTTCGCTTTGGGTTTGGTCAGCCTCTAGTGAATCAGCTTGTTCGGCTTTTGCTGCTTTTTTGGCTTTAGCACGCGCAATGGCCGCTGCCACGGCAGCTTTTTTATCGTCAGCAGGCGCAGCTGTTTCGCTTTGTGTTTGGTCAGCCTCTAGTGAATCAGCTTGTTCGGCTTTTGCTGCTTTTTTGGCTTTAGCGCGAGCAATGGCCGCTGCCACGGCAGCTTTTTTATCGTCAGCTGGCGCAGCTGTTTCGCTTTGTGTTTGGTCAGCCTCTAGTGAATCAGCTTGTTCGGCTTTTGCTGCTTTTTTGGCTTTAGCACGCGCAATGGCCGCTGCCACGGCGGCTTTTTTATCGTCAGCTGGCGCAGCTGTTTCGCTTTGTGTTTGGTCAACCTCTAGTGAATCAGCTTGTTCGGCTTTTGCTGCTTTTTTGGCTTTAGCACGCGCAATGGCCGCTGCTACGGCGGCTTTTTTATCATCAGCTGGCGCAGCTGTTTCGCTGTCCGTAGTAGAGGAGGCTGCCTTTTTAGCTTTAGCACGCGCAATGGCTGCCGCTACGGCGGCTTTTTTATCATCGGCAGGGGCTGCTTTATCACCGTCAGTGGTCGATGCTGCCGCTTTTTGCTCTTTATACTTACGAGCTTGCTCCTTGCGCGCTGCACGTTCTAAAGCAACGTCACTATTATCAGGCTCTAAGTCCGCACCTTGATTTTGTTTTTTTGCTTTAGCGCGAGCTATTGCTGCTGCAACGGCAGATTTATCGTCGTCCTTTGCTGGCTTACTTTTAACTCGGGCGAGTGCATCGGCAATTTTTTGCTTTTCGTCTGCTGACTTTTCAGTGGCAGGTTTGCGTTTGTGACGGTTTTGCCGTGCTTCTTGTTCACGCTCAAGACGCTGCTTTCTAAGTTCAAAGCGTTCTTTTGCACGCTCAGCTTTAACTTGTTCAGCTTGTTGCTCTTTTATTTCAACTTTAGCAACACGGTAGTATTGTACGAGTGGAATTTCGCTAGGGCACACATAGGCACAAGCGCCGCACTCGATACAATCAAATAGATTATGTTCTTTTAGCTTGTCATATTCTTTTGACTTAGCAAACCATTGCAGCTGTTGCGGTAATAATGAAGCGGGGCAGGCGTCTGCACAGGCGCTACAGCGAATACAGGCTTTTTCAGGGCCGGGCTCTGCAAGTTCCTCATGATCTGGCGCTAAAATACAGTTTGTGGTTTTTACTACACCAATGCGCACAGTAGGTAAGGTAAAGCCCATCATAGGCCCGCCCATCACAACACGCTGTTGTGGCACGGGTGAAAACCCTTGGCAGTCAAGTAAATGCTTTATTTCAGTCCCTAATAAGGCCCACACATTGCCAGGGTTATGAATTGTATTGCCTGTTACCGTAATAACACGTTCAATCAGTGGTTTACCCTCGAACACCGCTTGATTAACCGCAAATAAAGTACCAACGTTTTGCACGAGTACACCAATATCAGCAGGAATACCGCCACTGGGCACTTCTTTATTGGTAAGTAATTTTATTAATTGCTTTTCACCACCAGACGGGTAAACCGTTGGGACGGTTTGAATAATTATCTTATCGTTATGGGCCGCTGCTGCCTGCATGGCTGCGATGGCTTCTGGTTTATTGTCTTCTATACCAACAATTGTAAGCGTTGGTGTAAGAAGTTGTTGCATGATTTCGATACCAGCAATGATGCCGCTGGCATACTCTCTCATTAGCATATCGTCAGCAGTAATGTAGGGCTCGCATTCGACCGCATTAACAATAAAATACTCAATAGCTTTACGGCTATCAGCTTTGATATAAGTCGGAAATCCTGCGCCGCCCATGCCTGCAATACCACGATCATGAATAATATCGATTAACTGCTCGTGTGAAAGCAAGCTTGGTGTTGGCACGGGGTTTAATGTACACCAGCGGTCTTGACCGTCGGGTTCAATAATTATGCTTAATTCAGGTAGTGCGGACGGATGCGCTGAAGGCATTTGGCAAATATCAGCGATCACACCAGACGTTGGAGCATGAATTGGCACTGACCAATTAGCTACAGGTTTTGTAAGCGCTTGGCCTTTTAATACTTGCTGACCTTTGTCGACGATTAATTTACCATTGGCACCAATGTGTTGCTTTAAAGGTACAACAAGCTTGTCAGGTAAAGGTAAGCGGGTTATGGCTTGGCCTGTGGAAATCGTTTTTTGTCCAGGTGGATGTATACCTCCTGGAAATGGCCACACTTTACCTTGTTTTATTTGTGCAATTAGCTTTTCCATGTGTGCCCCTTAATCAATTTGTGTAACTGGGATTGCATCAAGTTGCCATTTCCACGTTTGTTTTGTGGTTTTCACTGGCAACATGTCAATACAATCAACAGGACAAGGTTCAACACATAGATCACAGCCTGTACATTCATCAATCAATACCGTATGCATTTGGCGTGTGGCACCCACAATGGCATCTACAGGGCAGGCTTGAATGCATTTAGTACAACCAATGCATTCGTCTTCTCGAATATAAGCGACCGTTTTAACTGGCTCTGCTTGTTCACCACCGGCTAGTGGCTTTGCTTCTACGCCCATTAAATCTGCTAATTTTTTTACAGTCGCATCGCCCCCAGGCGGGCATTTATTTATTTCGTCGCCGTTGGCAATCGCCTCAGCATAAGGACGACAACCAGGGTAACCACATTGACCACATTGGGTTTGCGGTAAAATAGTATCGATTTGTTCGACAATAGGATTACTTTGCACACGAAAACGTACCGCGGCAAATCCTAAGATCAAACCAAAAATAAGTGCCAGTGAACCCAGCGCAATCAAGGCATAAAACAAGGTCATGTTAAAACTTCACTAATCCTGTAAAACCCATAAAGGCCATCGACATTAAGCCTGCGGTGATCATCGCAATGGATGCACCTTTAAATGGGGTAGGTACATCTGCTGCGTTTAAGCGCTCACGAAGTGCTGCAAATAAAACAAGTACCATAGAAAAACCAACGGCAGCGCCAAAGCCAAAGACCGCAGATTGTAAAAATGTATGATCTTCTTTGATATTTAACAGTGCAACACCTAATACCGCACAGTTTGTGGTGATCAAAGGTAAAAATATACCCAACAGGCGATAAAGTGTCGGACTAGTTTTTCTAACCACCATTTCGGTAAATTGCACGACCACCGCAATGACTAAAATAAAGCTAAGGGTGCGCAAGTAGGTAATATCAAGTGGGATCAAAATATATTGATGAACGAGATAGCTTGTTACAGAGGCAAGCGTTAACACGAATGTGGTTGCTAAGGACATACCAATTGCGGTGTCTAGTTTACCAGACACTCCCATAAATGGGCATAGACCTAAAAATTGTACTAACACAAAGTTATTAACCAGTACCGTGCCGATCAACAGCAAGACATATTCTGTCATGTTCGCCTCAAGCTATAATAAACGTCGTCATTATCCTTTTTTATTGTCGGTTTAACAACACGTAGCGGGCAAATAAACCGCTCATTTAATAATGATAGTTAATTGCATTAAAAATTTTCTGATTGCTAAATAAACATTTACGGTTTATTAACTAAAATACCTGCAATAGGGCAATGAGTAGAGACAAGAGGAATAGTTTACCGTGCAGAGTTACACTAAGGCTTGGAGTATAAAGGTGCGCAAACGCACCTTTACATGGATTAAATATCTTTGGGTTTTTCGATGTAATAACCCTGAACACCATCTAAACAAAGGGTTTCTATTATATGTTTTTCTTCTTGGCTTTCAACGCCTTCAGCAAACACACTGACACCAATGCGGTGCGCCAGATCCACCATTAAACGCATAAAGTATTGATTGTTTTTATCTTCTTCAAGGCCGCGAGTATAACTTGCGTCCATCTTGATAAAATCAGGTTTTAAATCACGGAAGAACTTAAATGAGGTTAAGCCCACACCAAAGCGTTCAACAGTAATACGCGCACCAACACGATGAATCATATCAATAAAGCGTTTACTGGCTTTGATGTTTTGTTGTAAGCCAAATTCACTGACTTCAAAGACCAGTTTTGAGGCTATATTGGTATCTTTTAATAAGCGGCGTTCTAACCAAATCACAAACTGATCGTTATGCGCGCTTGAAGCGGTCACATTTAAGCCAAAGAATTTTTCAGAAAAGTTACGGCTTTTAATTTTTTCAAGAGACGAGTCAATAATCAATCGATCAATTTCCATTGCCATATCAAGTTTTTCAGCCATTGCCAAAAATGATGCTGTAGGCAACACTTGATTCTCAGCCGTTTTAAAACGTACCTGAATTTCTGCGTAAGCTTTAATGCTTTTACCAATAGGCATAATGTTTTGCATGACTAAATGTACGCGTTCAGACTCAATAACTTCATTGATCACTTTACGCCAATTTTGATTACCAAACCCAGCGCTGACATTATTTACTAAATCTGTTTCACGTTGTACATGCCATGCATTAGCTTGTTTGGATTGTGCCATACTCATGGCATTGTCTACGATTGAAAGTAGTTCACCTAATGGCTTACCTTTTTCGTAGCCTACAATACCTGTATTTGCTACTGAGCTTAACTCTTGATTTTGTTGATACTGCGTAAAGCGGGATTGCAGGTTATCACCAAAGCGCTCAGCTTCTTTGAGTGGCGTGTTGGGCAGCACAATAGCAAAGTCTGAACTATTTAAACGAAAAACCTTACTGCCAGTATAGGTGCCACTAATATGCTTAATGATGTCAGCAACTGCTTTGACATATTCATCACCTTTTTGATAGCCGCGGGTTTGGTTTATTGCTTGTAATTCACTACAACGAACCATCGCAAGTGATCCAAAGGTACTTTTTTCACTGCTTTCTATGTGTTTTTCATAATATTCGACAAACATATTACGATTGCCAAGCTCAGTCACCACATCTTTATAGGCTTCTTGTTTGATAGTGTGAGCCGCATTTTGAATATCATCATGTTTACTTTGTAAAAAGTGCGAAAGTCGATTAAAGCTGGGTATTAAATCAACCCCCAATTGTTTTATTTTGCTGTTATTAATTGCAGTATCAAGGCCGCTATTGAGTTGATTTTGATTGATATACACATCAATAACATCAGCTACAGTCATACTGATATTGCGATTTAATTTGCGGAACATGGTTTTCATGAAAACAATGGGAATAATTGCCATTAAGCCTGACACTAAAATCACAATAAATAACCCTTGCTGTAGTAACAGTCCGAGGTTGTTGGCATTTATCATGAATTCAACTTTAATATCTGATGCTTGGTTTACAGCGAATTGCGGTCGAATTGAGTTAAAACTGCTTTCTACTAATTGTGCAATAGCAGGTAAAGGAGTAGGGGATTGAATATTTACGACTTCTTTACCTTGCTGATCACGCAAAATAAATGAGGAAAAAGTATTGCCATCAGCAAGAACTTGCTGAAGTTTCTCAGGGGAAATATCCGCAATCGAATGTTTATTAATATAGTTATTAACGACTAATTGTGCTTTGTGTTGAGCATTACTTGTTGCATTGTCAAACGCCGCAGCCACAAAGTAACCACCAATACTCGCAAACAACAGCCAAGATATTAACTGAATAAATATGAGTTTTTTAAAACCAGCCATGTCTTATTCTTTTAGTAGATCAAAGGGAAAGGAATCAAATCCTTGATTAATCAAAATATTTTTATACAGGTTAATTGTATATTCAGAATAAATGTTTTGACATTAGTAGAGTAGTGGAATTGTTTAGGAAAGTCTAATGGATTCTTTAAGTTGGCTCCCCCTCCCCGACTCGAACGGGGGACCTGCGGATTAACAGTCCGTCGCTCTAACCAACTGAGCTAAGGGGGAACTACAATAACTTAATTTTCTATGATTTGGCTCCCCCTCCCCGACTCGAACGGGGGACCTGCGGATTAACAGTCCGTCGCTCTAACCAACTGAGCTAAGGGGGAACAATATCATATACATAAACTTGGCTCCCCCTCCCCGACTCGAACGGGGGACCTGCGGATTAACAGTCCGTCGCTCTAACCAACTGAGCTAAGGGGGAATCGTTTATGGCTGAAAAGATTGGCTCCCCCTCCCCGACTCGAACGGGGGACCTGCGGATTAACAGTCCGTCGCTCTAACCAACTGAGCTAAGGGGGAAGCGTATGTGCCTTTCAACGGGGCGAAATATTAATGACCGCGCTGCAAAGTGTCAACACATAAAACCTTATAAACAAAAAAAAGCAGTCTGTTCGATGTTTTTATGTTCGATCTGGCTGTTTTGTGGCTTTTTTTGTCCTTATTTTACAGTATTAGATCGACCAATTTTATAGAATTGCTAATTCCCAAGACTAATAAACAATCAATTTGACCACGATGAAAATTATATAAAGTGATCATTTATCTACTTTAGTATGAATAAATTTATGAAATGCACTTTTTTAGCGCAACTGAGTACAGTCGCCAACTTAGCCAGATTCAATTTAGCAATTCATTAACCCAGTCCTTTATTGAAAAAAAATTATCTGGAGATCTCACTCTTTATATTATTAGCATAGTGATGAAATAAATCGCAAAAAACATTTTCTTTGTTGTTTGTTATCATTGAGTTAGTTGTATGTTTAGATCGTATATTGATATTTAATTAATCCCGATAGCACCTTGCTACAGCAGTTAAGTATGTTTTCTGAGCTGTTTGTGGCAAATTGTCTAAAGTTAGTATTTGCCAACATTGTTACGAGGCGATTTAAGTCGCCCCTTTGTAGGCCTTTATTAGCGTGGCTTTGCAAGAGTTATCCACGGTTTCTGTGGATAACTCTGTTTATGAAACTTTAAGAACGTTGTCAGAGCCATGTTTTTAGGGTGCTGTGAGGATATCAAGCATTTAAATCAGTTTTTTTATCTTATTTTAAAACAATGACTTGTAAAAATAAGCGGAAAGTAGTCTGGTTGATGAGTAAATTTATTCGTGACGATTCGATTAGCGCAATTTTTGTGTAAAAATGCACCGCCAGTCGCGATGTTTTTGTGATAAAGGTTACAAAAATGTATTTTTATTGTTTTTAGCTATGGTTCGAACTGAAATTGCGTTAAAGCACGTAAAAAGCACACTTTTCTATTATTTTTTAGGCATTTTTATCAGCAATTCATAATCACTTGATAAATGCATGGCTTGCCAAGCCTCGATGCTTTAAAATACCACGCTTAATAAAAGAGGTTTATTTATTCCCATGCGCGCAACTTTGCAGACTAACACAGCTCCCGATTTATTAAATGCTCCCATCGTGCCAACATTGAAGAAAATGACGATCCCGATGATTTTTGGGATGATCACTTTAATGATGTTTAATATTGTAGATACATTTTTTATCAGTTTACTCGGTACTGAACCCTTGGCTGCAGTTAGCTTTACCTTTCCCGTTACCTTTACAGTGATTAGCCTTGCAATTGGTTTAGGCATTGGCACCTCCGCGGTGATAGCTAAAGCGCTTGGTAGCAATAATATTGAAGAAGCACGCTTTGATGCCAGTATGGCGTTGCTAATAGCGGTTGTTATGGTGGTGTGCTTGTCGTTATTTGGCTACCTCCTTATCGCCCCCATTTTTAAACTATTAGGGGCAGGGGGATGTTGTACTGCCATTGATCCACGATTATATGAGTGTGTGGTTTTTAGGCAGTGTATTTTTAATAACGCCCATGGTAGGAAATTCAGTATTGCGTGCCAGCGGAGACACTAAAACCCCAAGTATTGTGATGGGCGGGGCAGGGCTTATTAATGCGGTACTCGATCCGATGTTAATTTTTGGTTTTGGGCCTATCCCTGCGCTGGGTATTCAAGGCGCAGCAATTGCCAGCGTTATTGCGTGGGCGGTTGCGGTAATTATTATTTTATATTTATTAGCAGTTAAAAAAGGCTTATTAAGCTTAAAAGCAAATAGCCAAACGCCATTAAGTTCGATTCGTAAAATATTAAAAATTGGTTTACCCGCAGCAGGGGCAAACATGTTAACACCGGTAGCTATGGCGATAATGACCGCGATGGTGGCGTATCATGGCCCTGAGGCTGTTGCAGCATTTGGTGTTGGTAGCCGAATTGAGTCAATTGCCAGTCTTGTGGTGTTAGCATTATCGATGACATTACCACCGTTTATTAGTCAAAACTTTGGAGCTGGTAAATTGTGCCGTGTTAAAGACGCGTATACTACAACCTTAAAGTTTGTGATGATTTGGCAATTTATTATTTATTTATTGCTAATTGCATTTTCAGGCGTGATCAGCCAATTATTTGGTAAAGAGCAATTGGTTATCGATGTGATCACCTTATTTATTTTCACCTTGCCATTGAGCTACGGTTTACAAGGCGTGATTATTTTAACAAACTCATCGTTTAATGCCTTACATAAGCCGATGAATGCGCTAATTTTAAGTGTTATCCGATTATTTATTTTTTATGTTCCATTTGCTTATATTGGTAATGTATATGCCGGTTTACCGGGTTTACTAATAGGCGCAGCGGTAGGTAATTTATTTACTGCCATAGTAGCGTATAAATGGTTTATTAAAGAACTGAATATGATCAGTAATCAGGCTGTACAGGAGTGCCAAGCATGAGTGACCATTTTCAACTGGTTTCTAAATTTAAGCCCGCAGGGGATCAACCCACCGCGATTGCGCAGTTATGCGAGGGGTTAGAAGCTGGACTGGCTCATCAAACGTTATTGGGAGCAACGGGTACGGGTAAAACCTTTACCATGGCCAATATTATCAGTGATTTGAATCGTCCAACGATCATCATGGCACATAATAAAACCCTTGCAGCACAACTTTACGGTGAAATGAAAGAGTTTTTCCCGCATAACGCGGTGGAATATTTTGTTTCCTATTACGATTATTATCAGCCGGAAGCTTATGTGGTTGCCAGCGATACCTTTATTGAAAAAGATGCCTCAATCAATGAACACATTGAGCAAATGCGCTTAAGCGCAACCAAAGCATTATTAGAACGTAGAGACACTATTATTGTGGCATCGGTTTCAGCTATTTATGGTTTGGGTGATCCAAAATCATACATGAAGATGATGCTATTGCTGAAAGTGGGCGAAAAAGTTGATCAACGAGATATGCTGCGTCGTTTAGCCGAAATTCAATACACTCGTAATGATATTGATTTTAGCCGTGGCACTTATCGGGTGCGCGGTGAAGTGGTGGATATCTTCCCCGCCGAATCAGATACCTTTGCAGTGCGTGTAGAAATGTTTGACGATGAAATTGAACGTCTGAGTATTTTTGACCCGCTCACCGGTGCTGTTGAAAAACACATTGTGCGTGCAACTATCTACCCGAAGACCCACTATGTGACGCCGAGAGAGAAAATTCTTGACGCAGTTGAGCACATCAAAGCAGAACTAAAAGAACGCCGAGCACAGTTACTTAGTGCTAATAAATTAGTTGAAGAGCAACGTGTGGCACAGCGAACTCAATACGACATTGAAATGATGACCGAGCTTGGTTATTGCTCTGGTATAGAAAACTACAGTCGTTATTTATCTGGGCGTACGCCGGGTGATCCGCCGCCAACTTTGCTTGATTACTTACCTGATGATGCATTAATGATTATTGATGAATCCCACGTTACGGTGTCGCAAATTGGTGCTATGTACAAAGGTGATCGCAGTCGTAAAGAAAACCTCGTGGAATATGGTTTTCGGATGCCCTCAGCGATGGATAATCGTCCGCTGCGCTTTGAAGAGTTTGAAGCGATTGCACCGCAAACAATCTATGTATCAGCTACACCGGGTGACTTTGAATTAGAGCGTTGTGGTGATGAAATTGCGGAGCAAGTAATTCGCCCCACAGGGTTACTCGATCCTCAAATTGAAGTTCGCCCTGTAGCGACGCAGGTCGATGATTTATTGTCGGAAATTTATAAGCGGGTAGAAATAGATGAACGTGTGCTAGTCACTACGTTAACCAAACGTATGGCGGAAGATTTAACGGACTATTTATCTGAGCATGATGTGAAAGTACGCTATTTACACTCAGACATTGATACCGTGGAGCGAGTTGAAATTATACGTGATTTCCGTGCTGGTGTGTTTGATGTGTTAGTAGGTATTAACTTACTAAGAGAAGGCTTGGATATGCCAGAAGTGTCCTTAGTTGCCATACTTGATGCGGATAAAGAAGGCTTCTTACGCTCAGCTCGAGCGTTAATTCAAACCATTGGTCGTGCTGCTCGTCACTTAAATGGCCGTGCTATTTTATATGGTGACCATGTCACTAAATCCATGGCTAAAGCGATTGATGAAACACAGCGTCGTCGTGATATTCAACATGCTTATAATATTAAGCATGGTATTGAACCTCAAGCATTGCTTAAAAAGATTACTGATGTTATGGATGTGGGTGAACGTGCAGGTCCACAAGATAATTTACAGCTGATCCGCAAAGAATCTAAACACGTACTTAGCGCGAAAGAAATAGCAGTGCAAATTAAGCAACTCGAAACCAAAATGCATGCTTATGCCAGTGATTTAGAGTTTGAAAAAGCCGCATCTGTACGCGATGAAATCCATGAATTACAACAACAGTTAATTAAAAATGCCTAATTTTACGCCCCTTATTAACGCACTTGAAAGTGCCCCATTCACTGAGCACGAACTGTGCCGTGTTTTTCATGGCCGTGGTCACAGTGTTGAGCAGTTAAGCCATTTAAATATCGACTTTTATCCACCGTGTTTATTTGTTGTCTCTTATGAGGAAATTCCTGCGAGTGAGCTACAGCAGCTTAGTCAGCTACTATGGGAGTGGTCACAAACACATGCCGCTGATGCTGTTACCTCGCTGGTTTTTCAACAGCGTGCAGGGCAACAAACAGAAAACACTTTGTTATATGGTCAATTGCCTAGTCCTCATGTAGTAAAAGAAGGGCAGTGCCAGTTTTTAGTTGATTTAATGAGCCGTCAAAACACGGGTATTTTCCCTGATATGCGCCGTGGCCGTGAATTTGTACAGGCACATAGTAAACATGCAAAAGTGTTGAATTTATTTTCTTACACCTGTGGTTTTTCGGTTGCTGCAATGCATGGTGGTGCCGATAGTGTGATCAACATGGATATGAATAAAGGGGTACTACGCGCAGGTAAACAAAATCACCAACTAAATGGTTTTGACCGTGGTGTGAGCTTCTTACCGCACGATATTTTAAAGTCGTTTGGTAAGCTCAAAAAAGCGGCGCCATTTGACTTAATTATTGTTGATCCGCCAAGCTTTCAAAAAGGCAGTTTTATTTTAACTAAAGATTACCAAAAAGTGTTGCGCCGCTTACCTGAGCTCCTCAATGATAATACTAAGCTGTTGCTTTGCGCTAATAGCCCCGAGCTCAGTGAAGCCGCATTTAAAGCGCTGATTGCTGAGCATACCCAAGGTGCGATTGAATTTGTAGAGCGTTTAGCGCCGACTCTTGGTTTTGTTGATGTTGATAGCGACCGTAGTTTAAAGGCCTTGATTTACCAAACAGCTGCGCAGTAATAACGATGCGTTTAAGTAAACGGTTAGCAACAATAGACAGTTTTATTAAACCTGGTTTTCAAGCAATTTGGGATTGTTGTTGCGATCATGGTTTATTGGGAATGCAGTTAGTTGAACGAGAAGCTGCCGATACAATCCACTTTGTTGATATTGTGCCTGCATTAATGGACGAGCTGACAGCTAAGCTTACTCGTTACAGCCCAACTCAAGGTGCGGCGCACTGGCAAGTTCATTGTATAGATGTTGCTGACATAGCGATTAACTTCCAGCAGCGAAACTTAGTGATCATCGCAGGAGTCGGTGGTGAATTATTATTGCGTTTTATTAATCATATCTTAGCCGCACAGCAACAGTTTGCGAATATAAATAAAGGTGAAATATTAGCCGAGCTGGAGTTTATTATTTGCCCTGTGCACCATACTTATAAAGTACGTGAAGGCTTGTTAGAGCAAGGGATGAGGTTGATAAATGAAGCCATTGTTTGTGAGAATAACCGCTTTTATGAGGTTATCCACATAAGTAAACAGGCAAAGCACCGTTTAACACTGACAGGCTCTAGTATGTGGCATAGTGGACAACCGCAGCATCATTGCTATCAGCAAAAATTACTTACACACTATCAACGTATGCTTAATCAAAATCCAATTTATTACCAGCACGTGATTAACCGCTATGCTCAGGTACTAGCGCCGCCAGCATGAATTATAACTTATTGATTTCTTGTTTTACGTTATAACTTTGATCAGTAACGATGGCTTCAAGCGTTTGCACTCGTTCTTTAAGTGCTAACATTTCAGCTGTTATTGCGGCAATTTGATTATTCGATTCTTTATTATCAGTAAGTGTACGATGCTTGAACTCTAAATGTTTTTTATACATATCGTACATCACCCCAAATCCAACTGAGATAAATACGATCATCACTACCATTGTTGTTCCTGACATTTTATTACCTTATCCTTGTTAGTTAATGATTAAAGTATAACCAAAATACCAGATTGATGAAGCTGACAATTGTAACTTTATTTGTCGAAATAATGGGGTTGGCAAATTATTCATGAGTGATACAGTGTATTGAGTGTTTAATTGGCTTATCTGAATATGTGTTTATAAAACACTAAACTATTTTAAAACAGCGAGTTAGTATGTTAGACAATAAAATTCCTCCGGTAATAATGGTGTGCTTTTTTGCTCTAGTGATGGCCGTAATAGCTCACTATAGCGTCATTGATTTTACGGCTTTTATTTTTTACAGCGCAATTATTCTACTGGTGATAGGGTGTGTTTTTTGTATCGCTGGCGTGGTTAGTTTTCGCTTAGCGAATACAACCGTCGATCCGAGAAAACCTGAGCTGGCATCGAGATTGGTGACTACAGGTATATATAGGATCTCTCGTAACCCAATGTATGTCGGTTTTGCCTTTATACTGACAGCGTGGGGGGTGTGGTTAACATCGTTGTGGGCACTGTTGTGCGTAATTGCGTTTATAGGCTATTTAACTTGGTTTCAAATTATCCCTGAAGAGCGAAAGTTACAAAAGATATTTGGCAAAGACTATAGCGATTATAAGTTACAAGTAAAACGTTGGTTATAAACTGTGAGTAAGGCTTAGCAGTAAGAAAAAGGCTATCGAGATGATAGCCTTTTTAGTGCCTATTCGTATTCGATAGGATCAGTTATATTATTCAGACTAAATGCTTCTAAGCGTTCTTGGCACGCACCACACTTACCGCAGGCTTTTTCACGACCGTTATAGCAGGTCCAAGTTTGGCTATAATCTAAGCCCATTTTGATACCATCAGTTAAGATATCGATTTTCGTATCGTTTAAATATGGGCTGAAAATTTCTACTGCATCGTAATTTGCTATACGACAAACATCATCCATTTTTTGAACGAACTCAGGACGGCAGTCAGGGTAAATAGCATGATCTCCAGAATGTGCGCCGTAATAAACTTGACTAGCTTTGAGTGATACCGCATAGCCTACCGCCAACGATAATAAAATCATGTTGCGATTAGGTACTATGGTACTTTTCATATTTTCGGCCTCGTAGTGGCCTTCAGGCACATCAATATCATCCGTTAATGATGAGCCACCGATCAATTGATTGATCGCAGAAATATCAACTATCTTATGTGATACACCGAGCTTTTCACAGACATTTGCAGCAACTTTGAGCTCTTTTACATGACGCTGACCATAGTCAAATGACAGGGCATACACTTCATGGCCTTGTTGCAGGGCTTTATTTAATACGGTAAATGAATCCATACCGCCGGAATAAATCACAACTACTTTTTGCGTCATAACTGTTTTGCTCTTAGTTTTAATAGAGGTTTATATCAGGGCGCGATATACTACACGGCTGGAGCATAAATAACAATTTTTGACCGTGATTTTTGATTTTTTCAAATCGTCTTTCTTTATGCTCAATAATTAATGACGCTCATAATTAATGCCAAGTAGTAAGTGAGATACTTTTGTACAAAATAAATGAAATATTTGAAACCATTCAAGGCGAAGCGAGCTTTACGGGTACGCCTTCAATCTTTTTACGTTTACAAGGCTGTCCTGTTGGCTGTGCTTGGTGTGACACAAAGCAAACGTGGGAAGTGGATGATGTGTATAAAGTATCACTGGATGACACGGTAGAGAAAAAAGCTGATTCAGATCATTGGGCGGATGCATCCGCAGAGCAAATACTTAACCTATTTGTAGAGCGCGCTTATCGTGCAAAGCATGTGGTGATCACTGGCGGCGAGCCATGTATGTACGATTTAAATCCTGTGTGTAAGCTACTCCATGCTAATGGCTATAGTACGCAAATAGAAACAAGTGGTACCTTTGAGATTTTAGCGCCAGAGCAAACTTGGGTCACAGTATCGCCTAAGATCAATATGCGCGGTGGCTACGAGGTACTAACCTCTGCAATGCAACGTGCTAATGAGATCAAGCACCCAATTGCCATGCAAAAACACGTTGAAGAGCTTGAAGCGTTGTTTAACAAAACAGGCGTAAGCCCTAAACTTGTTTATCTTCAGCCCATTAGCCAAAAAGTTTCCGCGACTAAACTTGCAATTGAAACGTGTATTGAAAAAAACTGGCGCTTGTCTGTGCAAGTCCATAAGTATTTAGGGATAAACTAAAGCCGCGAGCGGTAAGCTTTAAGTTAATGGTTACAATAAACGTTGGGTTGAGTGAAACGAAACCCAACAAATCTCTTTTCGTTCAATCAGCTTCGTTAATGGTGATAATTAGTTTATTATGCGCGCCTTAACGTACCCTCCTACAAATTATTAGGCCTTATATGTCCGCGAACGCGTTATACACAGACCTTTCTGATTACTATGATTTAATGTGCGCCGATATAGACTATCAAGCGCAAAGTCATGGTATTCACAGGCTCCAGCAGATTTTTGGTAATAACGGAAATATGCACCTTGATTTAGCCTGTGGAACTGGGCCGCATGTACGTCATTTTATTAACTTTGGTTATCAAAGTGGTGGATTGGATATTAATCAGCCTATGTTAGATAGAGCTGGGATCCGCTGCCCTGAAGCACAATTTTCATTACAAAATATGAGTGACTTTATTGTTACAGAGCCATTGGATTTAATTACCTGTTTTTTATATTCAATTCATTACTGTGATGGCATTAATAAGTTAAAAGAGTGTATTGTAAGTGTTCACAATGCACTAAAAGTCGGTGGTGTATTTTGTTTTAACGTTGTTGATAAAAACCACATTGATAATGCCTCCTTTGTGGAACATAGCGCTGTAAGTGAAGATAGTGTATTTACCTTTCGCTCTGGCTGGAATTATAGTGGCACTGGCGAGAAGCAATCGTTAAAGCTTAGTATTGAAAAAGCATCAGCAGATGAAACACTCATATGGCATGACGAACATCCGATGGTTGCGTTTAATTTCACTCAGCTAAAAAAGGCTTTACAACCTTACTTCGAAATATATGTGTTTGAACATGATTACGAAACAATTACCCCGTGGGCTGAAAAATCGGGCAATGCCATTTTTACTTGTGTAAAAATTTAAAATAAGCCTTACTGGTTAGGTTAAGATTATATTTCTCTAAAACCATCAAATGTACTAGGGCCTTAGCGTTGTTTAGTAGGCATCGGCTTGTTGTGGGGGGAATTAATTGTAGCTACGGTTTTATTTAGGCTGTAAAAATGCTGGTTTATATGAGTTATAAACCAGCATTAATTATCTTTTCTTAATCATTAAATTTAATACGCACGCCGGCGTTAACAGTAAAGCCATCATTGCGCGACCAAATATCAGTAGTCCAGCGTCCACTCGGCGCCTGTTGCGGTAGCACTAATGAGTCTTCTCTGGTTTGCCTTACATTTAGTAAATTTTCAGCATTAATAAAGTAACTTACGCGGCCAATGGTGATTTGTCCTAGTAAACCTAAGTGCCAGTAAGCTTCACTTTTGTCTCGGTAGGGGTTGTTTTCTAGCTGCTGAGTGCCAGTGTAGTAGGCTTCAAAACCAACTAGGTGGCTGCCGTGTTCTTCCCACATGATCACCGCACCCGCTGAATGCTGTGGGGTGAGCGCTAATGGTAAGCGAGCAGTACTGATATCACTTGCTTTGGTGGCGTCGGTATATAAGTAACTACCCGTAAATTTTATGTCGTGCCAACGATAACGTAGTAGCAATTCGCTGCCGCGAATTTCACTTTGCCCTGGTGCGTTAATAATTCGAACCTGTTTATCGGATGGCGTAAGTTGTTGATTAATTACTTCTAGCTCAGTGACATTCTCAACATCAGAACTGAATAAGGTGACGCTGGTTTCTAAGCTGTCGAATACATAGCTAATATCAAGGGAAGCAGTCGTAGCGCGCTCTTCGTTTAGGTTTTCCAATGGCTCTAAATGAGATAAACCTGCGTCTTCGATATCTTCAATAAAAGGAGTTGGTGCAAAGAAGCCTTGTCCGTATGAGCCTCTCACAGTCCAATTTTCTGGGTGGTATAGTAAAGAAATACGCGGGCTAAATTGAGTACCGTATTCATTATGCCAGTCGGCACGGGCACTGAGAGATAGTTTGATATCGTCTTTTGCTTCGTAGTCTAGTTGTGAAAACAGCCCTGGAACTTCATAGCTGTAGTCAAATTCAGAGAAATCCACAGAGCTGAATTTTTCTGATTGATACGCCATCCCAACCAGCCATGCCGTTTTATCTGTATAGCCAGATATGCTCGATTCAATTAAGTAGCTTTCATGGCTGTCGTCTTCTTTGCTATCGCCAAATTGATGGTCGTGCTCTTGCGACATAGCTGAACCGCGGATATTTAAGTTCATTATCTCATTTATTGGTTTATCAAAGATGAAACCAGAATCAAGTCTGAGCGAGTCTTGAGTTTGTGCAAATGGGTTGCCATCGGGCATGATAGCACCATCAGTGGTACCGCCATCGCGTTGCTCTGTCATCGCGCCAACGGTGATATATAAATTAGCACCATGCTCACCTTGCCAATATAAACGAGGCCTTACACTTGCACGATTATAACTTGCCATATCCAGCCAGCCGTCATCATCGAGATCTTGCTCTGACTGATGATGTAACCCTGCGGTTACTGAAGCACTGAAAGAGTCTGACAGTGGTGCGGCAAGATAAGCGGTAATATCTTGGCCATCTTTTGAGGTTGCATTTAGCAATACCTCTCCTTCAAACTCATCACTTGGAGTGCGAGAAATTAAATTGATCACCCCACCTAACGCCGAGCCTCCATATAATGAAGAGGCTGAACCTTTGATGATCTCAACATTGGCAAGATCTGTGGGGGGAATTTGCAGTAAACCTATCGATGCAGTTTGGCCGCCATATAAAGGCAAGCCGTCACTTAATAATTGTGTATAACGGCCATAAAGGCTTTGCAAACGTATATTTGCACTTCCTAAAGCTGGAGAGGTGTTTTGCACTCGTACCCCCCGGTTTCAGCGACCAGCATAGAGATATTACCTGGGCGCATCAGCGCTTTTTCGTGTATTTCTTCGCCGTTTATTATCTCTGTACGGGTGGCCGATTCGCTTACAATACGGCCTAATCGTGATGCGGTTACTTGAATTTTTTCAATCGATTTGTGTTCATGTTCATCGTGATCATGGTGTTGCTCAGTTGCCAATGAAAACTGCGGCAATAACAGCATAGCCGCTGCTAACTTAGAGTATTTATAAAACATTTTTATCTCGCAGGTATTAAAAATGAAGCGCATAAGCGCAAATTAATTAACTACTTTTTGATCTATAGCGTACGTAAGGGGAGCCCCTTATGAGATAAAAATGGGAGGCCGGTAAACAAATGCAGAGATTGAAATAGGGTGTTTAGCATTAAGCTTTAAAGAGGGATGATTTTGGACAATAACTTGTGCTGAGCAAATAGCAGTGGGTAAATATAGCGCGGGCATACAGGTATTTGCGGGGCAAATACAGTTTATTTCACAACACTCTACATCACAGCAATCGTCAGTTTCTTGCGCTTCGCTTGCTTTAATGAGCGGCACGTCAATTAGTGGGGTGTCGACCATCAATCCAGCAGGAGTGTGTGCAGTAGTGAAAAAATCAGAATGAGAAGAGACACTATACGCCATTGATTGTTCGGCAAACCCAAACAAAATCAAAAACACAGCCAACATGTTGGTATATGGCTTAAGCATATAAATCTCATCAAAAAGAAGTTGCTGTATTGTATTAAATTTTTACGCGAGTGTGAACAGCAATAAGCGCTTAATATTTAGCCCTATACTTTTTAACGGCATTAACAAAAAAGCGCTGCCCATTGGCAACGCTTTTGTAACTTTTTTACCGCTTAATCTTTCGTTAAATAATCCAACACTACTTGGTGGTGGTCTTTGGTTTTAAACTTGTCGAAAAAGTGCTTAATTGTACCGTCTTGACCGACTAGAAAACTTAAACGATGAATGCCGTCGTATTCTTTACCCATAAACTTTTTATAGCCCCACACACCGAATGCTTCAGCAATGGCATGGTCTTCGTCAGAAAGTAGATCAAAATTAAGTTCTTTTTTAGTTTCAAAGTTCTTTAATTTTTTTACAGGATCAGGGCTAATACCAACCACACGCGTATTAAGCTGTGCTAATACGTCTTTCTCATCGCGAAGGTTTTCAGCTTGCACTGTGCAGCCTGGTGTTGAAGCTTTTGGATAAAAGTACACTAATACCTGTTGTTCTTTTAATAACTCTTCAAGGCTAATGGTTTCGCCATCTTGGTTTTGTAAACTAAATGCGGGGGCTTTATCGCCAGCTTGTAATGGATTAATAGTGTTCATGCTTTGCTCCTTAGCGAATGCGTCGAAAAATATAATCGACATTAAGAGTACGTGAAAGGTCTTCAAATTGGACTTTAAAGCTGTCTATGTCAACCTCAACAGGAATATTAAACTCTAGTTCACAGCGCATTTTTGTTTCCGCATCTTCATCATAGGTATCTGATTTTAAAGAACAGATGCTGATATGTTTGTCGGCAAAAAAGCGGGTGACTTTACTTAACGTGCCTGGTGTATCTATTCCTGTATATTCAAGAGTATAGCCTGCACAAAATTCACTTTGAGTATGACTGGCAGTACGTTTCATCATAGTCAGTAAACCGAGTTCCATACCTTTGAGAGGCAGGGTGTGCTCAATACGGCTAATTGCTGACATATCACCCGATAACAACATGATAAAGGTAAACTCATTACCTAAGATGGCAATACGGCTATCAATAATATTGCAGTGACAGTCACTGACTAATTGGGTTAATTCACTGACAATGCCGGGGCGATCATCACCAATGGCAGTTAAAACGATCTGATGATTTGAAAAAGTAGTCATGAATTCAAGTACCTAGGTTATATTTTTAATAACAGTCAGAGTGAACTAAGCCGGCAATTACTACCACACGGCGGCGAAGTTTAACACAAAACAACCACTAAACTACAGAGTGAGTTAATTAAGCTGTCATTAAAGCACGGTGTTTCTTGTTTTTAACGGCATGGGAAAGTACCATAGTTAAAATTTTGCATATTGGCTGGCTAACATAGCTATTTAGCCGGATCCCAAAGTAACGGGTTTTGCATAAAACAAGATACGTAAAGTTAATATTGACTTTACACTGAACCAAATCGGCATAACCCACTCATATATTTGTTAAAACAATTAAGGGTATGCTAAGGAGAATTATCTGTGCAGTATTGGATCCCAAAAGCGCTTGCTGTAAGCGTATTGGTTAGCTTGTCAGGGTGTGGTGTGTTCACTGACGAAGCGCATCATAAGCGTAATTACCGTGCCGGTGAGCCGGTAAAAGTGCCAGGACAATTGGCGCAGCCAGCTCAAGATCCCATTTATAAAATGGAAGTGGCAGAATATGATAATAATCCTGATTCAACAAACTATCGCCCTCCAGCGCAAGTATTAACTGTTGCAAAAGGCAGTTGGGTTGAAGAAGGAGATAAACAAGCACGTGTTTATTTTGATAAAAATGATGGTATTGCTGATTTAGATGAATTTATTTGGGATTCAGTTCAGGCGGTATTAACAGAACATCAAACTAAAGCAATAAAAGAAGATAAATTACTAGGCTCAATAGAAACAGATTGGTACGCAATAATTCAGCCAGAAGAAGGTTGGCTATGGGATAGTGAAACAGAAGTTTCTCAGCAGCGTTTTATCTTCAGTATTGAGGAAAAGTCGCACCAACGTACTGCCGCATTGAGTGCTAAATTAGCTGAATATGACAGTAAAGATGTGCCATTAACGCCTATTTTACAGCAGCAATTAGAAGTGCGTGCACTAAACCAAGTTGTGGCTGAATTCGATTATAGATATCGTCAACTTGAAGTTGAAATGCGTAAGCAACAAGGCATCATTTCACTAGAAATGGGCTTTGACAATAAAGGTAATGCGGCATTAGTGACTGAGCAAGACTACTTTGCTGTTTTTGATCGTTTCTCAGGATTTTTAGAGCGACTATCTTTTACAATCGTTGAAATAGATCAAGAACGTGGTTTGATCACTGCTGATTACAACAAACCAGAATCAAGTGTATGGGATTCAATTTGGGGCGAAGAACTTGCAGAACTACCGATTGAAGAAGGCCAATATCAAATCTTGGTGAGCCGTACCAAAGATGGTGGGACGAGCTTGACGTGGATGGATGATGAAGGAACAACCTTAGAGCCGGGTACGATGAATGATTTACAACAAGCATTAGAAAATGCTTTGCGTCAACGCGGTATTAAAATTTAATAATAAATAAAATTAAACCACAAAAAGAGCTTTTGCTCTTTTTGTGGTTTCTACAGGTTGAAAACAATGTCTAATCTAACTCCTTCTACCGAGCAGTTTGACTTAAAGGTATGGTTAACTTTTATCATTCCGTCACTGATCGGTGTATTCTTGTTCATGACTCCAGTGCCAATGGATGGAGCGATGACTATTCCCATTGCCGTTCTGGCTAAAGCTGTAAAGGCGGCTGTCGCATCTTATATTGATTTATTACTCACTGTGATTATTTGTATCACGGGGGTTTTATCATTAGTGATGAAACTATTTAAACCAGCGGCATTAATGAAATCCTCACTTTTAAAACACCTTTTTGATGTGCACTGGTTATGGTTAGTGATCCGTCTATTTGGTATGGCGTTTATTATTCTGACCGTTTTAAGTTTTAATAACCCGGATATAACCTCGGCACTCCCTGCGCCGCTACAGCCTATTTTTACCGGTATTACTTCAGAAAATACCGGTGGCTTAGTATTAAAAGATTTACTGCCAGTGTTATTTTCAGTGTTTATTTTAGCGGGTCTGTTACTGCCTTTACTGCTGAATTTTGGTTTACTTGAATTAGTGGGAACATTGTTGACTAAAGTAATGCGGCCACTATTTGGTGTACCTGGGCGAAGTGCGGTTGATTGCGCAACATCGTGGTTGGGGGATGGCAGTGTGGGTATTTTAATGACTGCCCGCCAATATGAAGAAAAAGCATTACACCCAGCGTGAAGCGGCTATCATTGGAACTACTTTTTCTGCTGTTTCGATTACCTTCTGTTTAGTGGTGTTAGGGCAAGTAGGGCTTGAGAAGCTATTTGCACCGTTTTATTTAACTGTGTGCTTGGCTGGCGTTGCTGCTGCATTGATTGTGCCGCGCATTCCGCCGTTGAGCTTTAAAAAAGATGTGTTTATTGATGGCAGCCAGCCAGATCCGCATAAAGAGCGCGTGCCTCATGACAAAAATATTCTTACCCATGCTTTACATGTCGCGCTTAATAAAGCAAAGCATTCACCAGGTTTTACCGGTACATTGAAAGAAGGTATTCACAACGCATTAGACATGATTTTTGCGGTATTACCAATCGTAATGGCGGTGGGCACGTTTGCGTTAGTTATTGCTGAATATACGCCAATTTTTGCTTACCTAGGTAAACCTTTCATTCCATTTTTAGAGTTATTACAGATCCCTGAAGCTGAAGCCGCTGCGCAAACTATTATGGTAGGTTTTGCCGATATGTTTATTCCATCAATTTTAGCAGCAGGCACCATTGAAAGTGATGTTACTCGGTTTATCATTGCTGCAATGAGTGTTACCCAATTGATTTATATGTCTGAAGTTGGTGCGCTCTTATTGGGAAGTAAAATTCCGGTGAATATTTTTGAGTTGTTTATAATATTCATTCTTAGAACTTTGATCACCCTTCCTGTGATTGCACTTATGGCGCATTGGTTAGTCGGGTAAAGTAATATTACTGAGAAAGCCCTGCAATGCAGGGCTTTTTTATGCAAACGTTACAGTGGCTTATCAATTAGTAAGATTGCTTGTGCTGCGGGCATTGGTTTGGCCTTTAAGAAACCTTGACCAAAATCACACTGAGTTTTTTGTAAGATGCTTAGCTGCTCTTGGGTTTCAATTCCCTCGGCAACAACATCTAATTTTAGTGACGCTGCAAGTGATAAAATAGCGTCAACGAGTGGGGTGGCTGTATCGGTTAGGTGATCGATAAAACTTTTATCGATTTTTAATACATGAATGGGGAGTTGGTGCAAATACCCGAGTGACGAATAGCCAGTGCCAAAATCATCTAAGCATAATTTCACTTTTAATGGTGCTAAACCTTCAATTATCTTGGTAGCTAACTCTAAATTTTCAATTAACCCTGACTCTGTGATCTCCAAGCATAAAGATCCTAACTCGAGTGCGTATTTATTATAAATAGCGTGGATCTGCGAGATAAAGTCAACGCTTGCAAAGTGCCTGGATGAGACATTTACCGTGATCCGCAAAAACCGTTTACCTTGTTGTTGCCAAGCTGCAATTTGCTTTGCTGCCAGCTCTAGTAAATGAAGGTCTAGATTTATGATTTGCCCAGTACTTTCAGCTATGGGAATAAAATCATTGGGGGCTACAAAGCCTTTACTAGGGTGATGCCAACGTACTAAAGCTTCAAAACCTATCACTTTACAGTGTTGAATGCTAAAAATAGGTTGAAAATAAAGTTCAAATTCATTGTGCTCAATACCATGCTGCAAGTCATTTTCTATGTCTGCATGGCTTTTTAGCTTTTTACGCATGGTATTATTAAAAAACTTTACCTGTCCACGACCTGTTGATTTAGCTTCGTACATTGCGGCATCGGCGTGCTGAAGTAGTTGGTAGGCTTTATCGTTTTCGCTTTCGCAAAATGCAACGCCAATGCTGGTAGAGGCTTGCAATAAGTGACCATCAATATTAAGTGGGGCAGCCAGTGCTTTTTTGATCCGCTTTAGGGCATCATTCACTTGGTTTTTATGAGTGATGTTTTCCATAAAAATGGCAAATTCATCACCGCCGAGCCGCGCAAATGTGTCGGTATTACGAATAGTCCCTTGAATTGATTTACAAATAGCAATCAAAAAATGATCCCCCACTTCATGACCTAACGAGTCATTGATGCTTTTAAATCTGTCAAAATCTAAATACAACAGAGCATGATAGGTCCCTTTAGGTGTGCGGGTAAGTCGTAAGATCCCATGTTTAATACGGTCAATAAGTAAAGAACGGTTTGCAAGACCCGTTAACTCGTCATGTAAAGCACGGTGCTCAAGTGCCTGGCGAGACAATTGTCGATCAATAGCCATACTGATCTGACGACTTACATAAGTGAGTAAAGCTCGGTCATGCTCATTATAGTGGTGGGTTTTATCATAACTTTGGACCACAATAACACCACTCATATAATCACTTACCTTAAAGGGCACACCAAGCCAAGACTCGGATTGTCTGCCGACCATTTTAAAATGACCCGCTGCGATATATTGCTGATATTCTTGTTTATTCAATAGTAGTGATTGTTCGGAGTTTAATAGGTAGTAGGATGCTGTATGTTTTAGCTGTTCTTTAGAAATCTTTTTATGGGCATTTGAGCGCACACCTTCTTCTACAATATAAACAATATCCAGGATATCGAGATTTTTATTATATAAGCCTACCAAAAAGTTATCGGCGCGCAGTAAGTTGGTCATAATAGTGTGCAAGGATGCTAAAAAAGCATCTAAATCATTGGCTTGGTAGGTTAAATTAGCGATTTGTAGTAATGTGCCTTCGAGCTTTTGCGCGCTATTTAGTTGGCTAACTGTTTGCTGTAAATTTTCTACAGTGTTGACCTGATTTATTTTTGCGCTGAGCAAATGCGCTACGGTAGTTAAAATTTCTAGGTGGGCGTCGGTAAAGTAGTTACGCGCAGGATGTTCGCAGTCAATAACCCCTAAAACCTGTTGTTTATATACCAAAGGAACACACAGCTCAGACATAGCAGGGCGCATGTCTGCAATATATCGGCTGTCGGTACTGACATCACCAATGATAACAGCGCGACCTGTTGAAGCCACATGACCTGTGATGCCTTGATTAAAAGCAATGGTCTTTTGTTCAATAGTGTAGTCACTGTTAGCGTGTGATACACCCATAGATGCGACTTCATGCAAGGCGGTACCACTTTTATCGGCGAGATAAATAACGCAATCGACAAAGCCTAAACGTTTGACGACTTCTGTAGTGACATAGTCGAACAGTTCATCGAGTTTATCTAGTTGCAGTAAGCTTGATGAAAACTGATTAATAATACTCAGTTGCTCTGT
Source organism: Pseudoalteromonas sp. KAN5 (assembly GCF_022846535.1). NCBI lineage: Bacteria > Pseudomonadati > Pseudomonadota > Gammaproteobacteria > Alteromonadales > Pseudoalteromonadaceae > Pseudoalteromonas > Pseudoalteromonas sp. KAN5. The sequence goes on along the minus strand of NZ_AP025589.1, from coordinate 1,879,141 downwards.
TTTAACCTCAAGCGCTGAAGATAAGTCTATTTTACTTTGCATGTGGCACGCGTGAATATACCGTTTACTTGTCATCAATATAGTCCCACATTAACGGATTGTTAACTTACAAACAAAGAAAAATTAAAAATTTTAGGTGCTTAGCTGTAAACACAAGCGCAGGCCAAGTTATTGATGGAGTGATGTATAGTTAATGAGCATCATTAAAAACCAGAATAAAATCTTTACTCGGCTAGGGCATATGCCTATGATCGACTAAATTCAGCCGTGGAACAAAGTAATGTCAAATCAAGAAATTCAAAATACAGCTACATTAACCCTAACTCGTCCGGATGATTGGCACGTACATTTACGTGATGGTGATCAGTTAAAAGACACAGTACGTGATATTAGTCGCTACATGGGACGAGCAATTATAATGCCTAATTTAGTGCCTCCGGCAGTGTGTACGGATACGGCTCTTGCGTACCGTGAACGCATCATGGCAGCTGGACCACAAGGTAATTTTGAGCCTTTGATGGTACTTTATTTAACCGACAATACTTCTCCTGAAGAGATCAAAAAAGCGCACGCTACCGGAAAAATTGTTGCCGCAAAGGTCTACCCTGCAGGTGCGACAACTAACTCAGATTCTGGGGTTACTTCAATGAAGAATATTTACCCAGTACTAAACGCTATGCAAGAAGTTGGGATGTTACTGTTGATCCATGGGGAAGTGACCGATTCGTCGATTGATATATTTGACCGCGAAAAAGTATTTTTAGAAACGATCTTGGTTGATGTAGTAAAAGACTTTCCTAGCTTAAAGATTGTACTTGAGCATATCACCACTAAAGATGCCGTTGATTTTGTAAATAATGCACCCGCTAATGTGGCCGCAACTATCACAGCCCACCATTTACTGTATAACCGTAACCATATGTTAGCGGGAGGCATTCGCCCACATTATTATTGCTTACCTATTTTAAAGCGTAATACGCATCAACAAGCGCTAATAGAAGCGGCCACCAGTGGCAGTACCAAGTTTTTCTTGGGCACGGATTCGGCGCCACACTATAAAGATAAAAAAGAAGCTGCGTGCGGTTGTGCAGGTGCATACACGGCACATGCTGCCCTTGAGTTATACGCTGAAGCATTTGAAGATGCAGGTGCGCTAGATAAACTTGAAGGGTTTGCAAGTCACTTTGGTCCTGATTTTTATGGTATTGCGAGAAACACAGATACTGTAACTTTAGTTAAGCAACCATGGACTGTACCTGCAAGCTACCCGCTGGGTAATGATCATGTTGTTCCAATTAAAGCTGAGTCAGTAATTGATTGGCAAGTAAAATAAGCCGCTTATCATTAACACGGTATCAGGTATTTTAGCCTTATAATTAATCGTTTAGTCCTGTTTTATCTATAGAAATAGGGCAATTAAAATATTTTTTAATTAATAGAGCTAAAACAATTATATTGTGTTAACCTTAACTTGCTTTGAGTATTTGCGTATTGAATTTTTGGTTTATGTGCGGCGTGTAAGGTTTCCGGTTAATGGTTATTACTTCTTCCTGTACTTTATCCCAGCTATTTATTGGGCACTCACTCAGGGAGGATATAGCCAATCTGGCTGAATTTTAATTATTGACTTACAGGAAAATTTGGTATGTCAAACACGGTTACTGGTAAAGTTAAGTTCTTCAACGAAGCTAAAGGCTTTGGTTTTATTGAACAAGAAAATGGTCCTGACGTATTCGTACATTTCAGCGCTATTACAGGCTCAGGTTTTCGCACTCTAAGCGAAGGCCAACAAGTGTCTTTCGGCATCAAGCAAGGTCAAAAAGGCCCTGAAGCTGAGAATGTAGAAGTAGCATAATTTCAATTATGTGAACCTAGGTTCAACTTGGTGAAACAGGACTCTGTTTCACCATAATTCCCCCTTTATTAATACTATTTCCTCTCTTCACTTTTATAGATACCAATGCAAAATTGCTCTGTATCTCGTTAGATAAAAATCTTTTACTCGTAAAACTCCCTGACTACTATTACTTATTACCTTTGCTTTCTTCTACATTAAAATACTTATTCTACGTAACCGCTATTTCATTTAAATCCTCGTAATTAAGCACTGTATTGAGTATGAAGCAAGCAGCAATCTGGTTGTTATGGACCTTTTGTATTTATATAGTCAGAAAATGTATCAGGTGGGAAAAGTTCATCCTCATAAACGAGTTATACCAATCGTGTTAAGTTACTGACCATTTATAGCGACAGATAAATGGCGTGATAACAAGGCATAAATTTTGACATGTAGTTGTTCTCGGCAATTGCTCCTGCATTGCTCTACCTCCTGCATCCATGCAGTCGTACATGAAAAATTTATAACGCAATTAGCGCTTTATTTAGCCCGCTAGAATGGTTAAATATTTAAGTCGATTGGTATTAACCCTGTTTGCTTATTGGGGATAGTTAAGGTTATTCATTGAGAGGCTTTTAAATAAAACTAAATCGTGGCGGCATAGAAATATCACCCGTTACGATTATTATCAGCATAAAAAAGCATACACGCAGTTTTGGATGTAAAAATGTCAGTACACTTTTTTAGTTGATGTTCTGATTTGAAGTTTTTTTAAACACAGGTGTGAATGAACTTCTGCATAAAAAGGCTTTTTTACTGAATGATTACGCTTATTTAAAAATATTATTAACTTTTTTTAGCGCCTAAAAATTACAGACAGAATGTTACATTAATGTTTTGCAATTAACTAAAGTAGATAAAACACTCCTTAGTTAGCGGCTTTTACACTATATGGGAAATTACTGCTGTTACAATAATGTTAATCCTTTGTTTTTCGTGTTTTAGTTTGCAGTGATTGAATTAATTTATTTCCAGCTAATTCCAAACATCAAGTTGACAGCGTGCATTGCATTTAGCATTATTGGAGGGTTGATATCTATTAAAAGATATCAGGGTTGTCTCCTTCGGGAGGTAATTAAATTATAAAAGTAACATTACTTAATTGGTTGGGAACTATGTCTGTTAAAATCAGAAAGAGTCTTGTAGCAACTGCGTTGGTTGGCGCGTTTGCATTTGCAAGCAGCAATGTGATTGCAGATCCTTTGAATGACGTGCAAAAAGCAGGTCTACAAATTCAAACGGCTGCGGTTAAGTCTCAAACTAAAATTGACAACGTATATGGTCAAACTCAAGAGCTATTAGCTGAGTACCGTAGCGTAGTTGATGAATCTGAGCTTTTGAAAGTATACAACGATCACGTTGCACGTTTGGTCGCTGACCAAAATGCACAAATTGAATCGTTTGACCGTCAAATCGCGACGATCGACAACACAAAACAAAACGTTGTGCCTTTGATGTATCGCATGATCGATACGCTTGAGCAATTCATCAAAGCGGACGTTCCGTTTAACAGTGACAATCGTTTGGCGCGTGTTGAAAGATTACGTGAAACAATGGTTTCTTCTTCTGTAACGACTTCAGAGAAGTTCCGTCAAGTATTAGAAGCATACACAATTGAAGCAGCATACAGCTCTTTAGTTGCTGCATCACAAGGTACTTTAGAGATTGATGGTAAGAGCATCAACGTTGATTTCGGCCAACTAGGTCGTATCACTTACGTTGCTCAATCGTTTGACTTAAAGCACGCATGGGTATGGGATAACAACACTAAGCAGTGGAAAGAATTAGGTGATGAATACCTAAAACCTGTTAAAGAAGTTATTCGTATGGCGCGTAAGCAAGCGACATTAGAACTTGTTAAACTACCAATCTTTGGCGCGGAGTAATCAATAATGAAGAAACTATTTAAAGGTTTTGCTGTTGCAGCAGTACTATCTGTTTCTGCAGGTACCGCGCTTAATGCACATGCAAATACAGATGCTTTAGATAAAATCCTTGAGCAAGTAAAGCAAGAGCGTATCTCTGAAGGCAAAATCAATAAGCAACGTGAGCAAGAGTTTTTAGCAGATCGTGCTGATAAGCAAGCGTTACTTAACAAAGCGAAAAGCCAATTAGCTGCTGAAAAAGCACGTGGTGATAGCTTAACAAAGCAATATGCACAAAACGAAAACACCTTAGCTGAAAAAGAAGCAGCTCTTCAAAGTGCACAAGGTACTTTAGGTGAGATGTTTGGTGTTGTACGTCGTGCAGCACAAGATGCAATCGGTTCAATCGAAGCATCACTTGTTTCTGCTGAAAAGCCAGGCCGTGCTGAAATCTTACGTTCATTAGCTGCTGCTAAAGAACTTCCAACAGTACGTGAATTAGAAGAGCTTTGGATTTCACTACAAACTGAAATGACTGAGTCTGCTAAAGTTTCTACATTTGAAACTGAAGTTGCTGGTCTTGACGGTAACCCATCAGTGAAAAAAGTAACACGTATCGGTAACTTTAACTTAGTTACAGACGACGGCTACTTAATCTATTCACCAGAAACTAAATCAATTCAGCCGCTAGGTAAGCAACCTGATAGCTATATCCTTGCTGGTATCGATGAGTTAGCAAATACTTCTGCTGATAACTATGCAGGTGTATACGTGGATCCAACACGTGGTGCTATCTTACGTATCAATACACAAAAAGCGACGCTTGAAGAATACTTCCACCAAGGTGGCGTAGTTGGTTACATCATCACTGCGTTATTAGGTTTAGGTATCTTAATCACTGCAGTTCGTTTTGTTGACCTTACACTTACTACAAGTAAGATTAAGAGCCAACTTAAAAATGTTGCTACACCGAATACAAACAACCCACTGGGTCGTATTCTTAAAGTGTACCATGATAACAAGAACCAAGACGTTGAAAACCTTGAGCTTAAATTAGATGAAGCGATTCTTCGTGAAACGCCACGCATTGAAGCTGGTATCAATATCATTAAAATTCTTGCTGCAATCGCGCCGTTACTTGGTCTATTAGGTACGGTAATCGGTATGATCTTAACGTTCCAAACAATCACATTGTTCGGTACAGGTGATCCGAAAATCATGGCAGGTAACATCTCTCTAGCACTTGTAACTACTGCGCTAGGTCTAATTGCTGCATTACCACTTATTCTTCTTCACGCTGTTGTTGCGGGTCGTAGTAAGTCGGTATTACACATCCTTGATGAGCAAAGCGCGGGTATCGTTGCGACTCACGCGGAGAAGGAGAAAGCCTAATGCTAGTCCTGATGGAGATCTGGGAATCTATCAGGGATTTTGTTGGCACAGGCGGCCAGGTTTTATACGTGGTCGCGATAGCACTCTTTCTTATGTGGGTTTTAATGATTGAGCGCTATTGGTTCTTACTTGCTGAGTTTCCTCGCATGTCGAAGGAAATTGTAGCTAAGTGGGATGCCCGCCAAGACACTACGTCTTGGTACGCACACAGAATCCGTGAAGCATGGATTTCTGAAGCGTCTGAAAAATTAGATCAGCGTATGTTGTTGATTAAAACATTAGTAGCTGTTTGTCCTTTAATAGGCTTACTTGGTACAGTAACGGGTATGATCGCGGTTTTCGAAACCATGGCCAGCCAAGGTACAGGTAATGCACGTTTAATGGCATCAGGTATTTCAATGGCAACAATCCCAACAATGGCTGGAATGGTTGCGGCACTATCTGGAGTATTCTTTAGCTCACGCCTTGAGGCAAGAGCGAGAATGGTGAAAGCCAAACTTGTAGATAGCATGCCTCATCACTAGAGAGAGAATTAAATATGGCACGTAAACAACGTTTTCGTGAAGAAGAAGAAGCAGCGGTAGATATGACACCAATGCTTGACATCGTATTTATCATGCTTATTTTCTTTATCGTAACTACATCGTTCGTTAAAGAGGCTGGTATCGAGGTCAATAAACCAAAAGCGGCCCAAGCTACGAAGCAAAAAAATGCTAACATTTTTATTGCGATTCGTAACAACGGCGAGATCTGGATTGATAAGCAACAAGTTGATGTTGAACGTGTTTCAGCAAAAATTGAAAGCTTACTAGCAGAACAACCTACTGAAGTTGTAATTTTGCAAGCTGATAAAGAAGCAAAACACGGCACAGTGGTTAAAGTTATGGACCAGATCAAAGCGACGGGTGATAACCTGAGAATTTCAATAGCTGGAGATCAGTAATGATTCGTTTTCTGTTTTCACTGATTGCAGGTGGGGCAGTTACTTTCGGCTTGTTCTACTTCATGGCCTTCCTCATCTCTGGTGGGGCTGACCGTAATACGGAACAAAAAGAGCAGATCATAGTCGAAATTATGACGAATCCGCCTGAATCTAAGGTGCAGGAACGGAAGCGTGTACCGCCTCCGCCGCCTCCACCGCCAAAGCAGCCGCCTAAACCGCAGCCGCCACAGCCGGAAAACAACAACCCTAATCCGGGTGCAATGTCATTTAATATGGGCAGCATCGATGTGGGAAGTTCGGCCGGTGGTCTAAGTGGTCCAGGGGCATTTGGACGAGATGGTGATGCGACACCTATCGTTCGTATTGAACCAAAATATCCAACACAAGCGGCACGTGATGGTAAAGAAGGTTGGGTACAACTTTCGTTCTCAATCGATGAGCTGGGTGGGGTAACTGATGTTGAAGTAATTGACGCAGACCCTAAACGCATCTTCGATAGAGAAGCTAAGCGTGCACTGAGCAAGTGGAAATACCGTCCTAAAATCATTGACGGTAAGCCGCAAAAGCAAGTTGGTTTACAAGTTCAGCTAGACTTTAAAATTAACCAAGGCAACTAAGGAGGCAAGTAATGAGAAATTTATCTAAAGTAACAGCACTTGCGGTACTTATGTCTCTCTCGGGTGCAGTATTTACTGCACCAGTTCTAGCAGCGCCGGATGCCGCAAAGATTGAAGCGCGCAAAAAAGCTAAGACTAGAGTTATGGGTGAGCGCGTTGGTAAAAAAGTTATTAAAGCGTTTGACTTGTATAACGAAGAAAAGCTTGATGAAGCAATCGCCATGTTGAAAGAAATCGAAGCGTCTGATGATTTCGACAAAGCAACCGTTAACCGCTACTTAGGTAGTATGTATGGTCAAAAAGAGCAGTATAAAACTGCGATTAAACACCTAGAGTTAGCTGTTGCCCCTGATATTTTAAATTTTGCTGATCAAGAGCAAAGTTTAAAAACATTAGGCGATATGTACGCGGGTACTGAGCAGTATGAAAAAGCTAAAAAAGCTTACGTAGCGTGGATGGATTTTACTGGTGAAGAAGATGCGACGGTTTATACTCGTATAGCCCAAGCTAACTACCAGTTAGGATTATTCAAAGACGTTTTTTCACCTGCTGATAAAGCAATTAAACTTCAAAAAGAGCCTAATAAAGGCCCTTATCAACTTAAATTAGGTTCTTACTTTGAACTTAAAGACTATAAAAATATGGTTAAAGTTGGTGAAGAAATTGTTCGTATCTGGCCTGGCGATAAAAAAGCATGGGTAAGTTTAGGTAAATACTACCTTCAGACGGAAGACTATAAAACAGGTCTTGCGACGATGGAAGTAGCTTACAAAAACGGTTACTTTGAAGCTGAAGTTGATTATAAAGTTTTGTCTAACTTCTATTCATTGAATGAAATTCCTTATAAAGCCGCTAAGGTTTTAGAGAAGTCAATTGATGATAAGATTGTTAAACGTACTAAACAAAATATCAGCGCAGTGGCAAGTAACTACCATCGCTCTAAAGATATTGAAAAAGCAGCTAAGTACTATGAAGAAGCCGCAAAATTTGATGACGACGCTGAGCTTTACCGCAAAGCAGGTTCATTATTATTGCAGTCGCAGAATTATAGTGCAGCCGTGGTTCGTTTGAACAAGGCGCTTGAATTAGGTTCTGATAAGCAAGGAACTATTTATTCAGATTTAGCAGAAGCTTATTACTATCAAGAAAAGTATAAGCAAGCTTATGCTGCAATTACTAAAGCAATGGATGACCCTCGCACTCGCAAGTTTGCTAAAGGTTGGTCTACATTTATTAAAGATAAAGCCGCTCGCAACGGTGTTAAAATTTAACTTTAATTTGCTATAGCAATTATTAAAAAGCCCCTCAGGGGCTTTTTTTATTGGATTACACTGATGATAAAACACCTAATATGGCTATGTCTCTTAGTGCTTTTTTTGAGTGCATGCGGTGATACAAACAACCAGTATCAAAATAAAGAGCAAGCTCAACAAGCATTGCAGAGATTAAATCAATTTCTAAGACCAACAGATGCAATTAGCAGTGTGTCTGAGTCACAGTTTCCATTCAGTGCTGCCTATTTAAAGGAGCGGCACAATATCTATAAAGCTATGAAAGGGCTTGAGTTAACACCAGCTGCGCAGAGCTCATTGGATTATCTTATTATTGCAGAGCGTTTTCCGCAGCGTTATTTTACTTGGCCTGCACATATTCCAGTGCTGGATAATATGCTGGATCACAATCAGCATAACGACATTACTGACGCTATTAATAACTGGATTGGCTTTACTCAACAACAACTAGTAGCAGCTAAAGAAAGTAAGCTAAGACTCAATTCAATTGAACTTACTGCGCTACAGTCACAGGTAACGAAAAGCCTTGCTCGTAGTGACTTACCTGAGACAATTAAGCGCACACTTATTCAGTTTAATGATTATTTAGCAAGCTATACGCCACGCGGGAGTGTTGGTTTATATGGCTTATCTAATGGCGGGCCTTGGTATCAAAGTAAATTAAATTACTTTTCTGGTATAACTAAAGCACCAATAAACTGGTTAGTTGCAATACAAGCTCAGCTAAAGGACATGAAGCAAGTCCCTTACATGATTACTTTTGCTGAGAATCATCAGCATTCAGTACTTGCACAACGTTTTACATTATCTAAGCAGAACACAGCTGGTTTTGATTGGGCACAGAATTACCATGAGCTCACACTTAATGCAGCACAAATCGCAACACGGCTAACGCCTGAAGAGCGCACATTTTGGTTAGCTATGATGGAAACCGACTTGGGGATCCATTACCATGCTTGGACTGTGCAACAAGCGAGAGTGAATTTACTGAAACATTTACAAATGACGCCACAACAAGTTGATTATTTACTTGCTGATATCATTTTTTACCCAGCACAAAGCTTCTCGTTTGCCTCATTACTTACACCGCAGTAACTACATTATGAATTTGACTCGCAGCGTATACAACGTTGTACAGTTGGATCGGCATTAAGCCGTTGCGAGTCAATTTTTTCCTCACAATCACAGCAGTAACCATATTGACCAATATCTATTTGGCATACCGCAGCTTCAAGCTTTTCTAAGCGAGTAATACTTTCTTTATATTCAGTGCCAAGCTGTTTTTGCATGAGCTCTAACCATTGCTCAGGGTTATTCTGTTGCAAGGTTTCAGCAAGTGATTGATGTAATAGGTTAGTTGAGTTTGATAGTGTGAAGAGCAAAGAAGCCCTAACTTGATCTAACTCTTGATTTAAATGTTGTAGGTGGTGTTGAGCATTGACCATTATCATTATCCTGATTGAGCAATGCTGCAGTATTCATTAATTAAAAAAAGTCTACTATGATGTGTGTCAAATTAAGGTGCAATAGCGTATTTTTTCAAAACATTAGCGACATCTTCTTTTATTTTTAAACGTCTGATCTCGTCAAACAAAGCATCAGCTTGTGAATATTGGCGCTTTAAATAACCTAACCACTGCTTTGTACGAGAAGCAAAATACTTTTCATCTTTGGCAGGATCATGGTGTATGGCAGAATTAATTAAATGATGCAGAATATGTTCCCAATGCAAGCCTGTATAGTGCTCACTATTGACATGTGCTTTTATTTTTCGCGCTAAATCAGGGTGAGAAAGCGCGCCGCGCCCTAGCATCAAGTCAGTGCAGCCACTACGCTGTTGGCAAAGTAATGCATCTTCTACTTGCCAAATTTCACCATTTGCGACCACCGCAATGTTTTTATCTTTAATCAGTGGTGGAATTTTTTCCCAATAAGCAGGGGGGTTGTAGCCATCGCGTTTAGTACGGGCATGGATAGCTATGCTTGTAGCACCAGCGCTAACAACAGCATCAACAATTTCTTGGCTATTACTATCATCATCAAAGCCTAAGCGAATTTTGGCACTGACTTGATGCTCACTAGGTACTGCATCACGGACTGCTTTGATGATTTCATACATGTGCTCTGGATCTTTGAGTAGCACAGCCCCGCCTTTGCTCTTGTTGACGGTTTTCGCTGGACAACCAAAATTAAGGTCAACCCCGTGGGAACCCAATTCGATTACTCTTACCGCATTTTCAGCTAAAGCATGTGTCACTTGACCAAGTAATTGGATACGTACAGGTGTACCAGCGCGAGTTAATCCATGATTGGTAAGCTCTGGGCAGTAGCGATTAAACACTTTGTCAGGTAGACAAGCATCTATTACACGAACAAATTCTGTTACGCATAGATCAAAACCACCAATATCGGTGAGTAGTTGACGCATTTTAAAGTCGACAACTCCTTCCATAGGCGCTAAAACTAATTTCATAATAGAGGCACTTAATACTACTGCAAAGGGAGCGTAGTCTACCTGTATACTGAAGCTACCTCAAGATGCCAATCATGCAGCTAAGCTATAAATGCTTAGTTATAATATATATTGATAAATCCCGATTTTACTCCCATAGTTAATCTCGTCAGTTGTGTGACTTTTGCCGTGAAAGCAAAAATAATGTAAAAACTTGCGAGCAAGTGAAATATTATTTTTTGTAGCGAGGTCTACTAATATACCCAAACCACCTCAAGATACAGAATTAGTATCTTGAGGTGGTTTGGGTATACATCCTTTGTTTAGAGAGAGTCATAAAATGAATACAATTAAAAAGAATTCAATTGCGTTAACATTAGGCGCAGTCGTAGTTGGCAGCACAAGCTTTATTTCTGCAGATGCTCAAGCTAACCCTTTTGAATTTCAACAAATGGTAACGGGTTACCAAGTTGATGCTACCGAAGGTAAATGTGGCGAAGGTAAATGCGGTGGTGATGCAAAAGAGCACAAAACTAAAAAAGAAGGCAAGTGCGGCGAAGGCAAATGTGGTGGCGATGCTAAAGACGCAAAAGCCAAAAAAGAAGGTAAGTGCGGCGAAGGTAAATGTGGCGGCGATGCTAAAGACGTAAAAGCGAAAAAAGAAGGCAAGTGTGGCGAAGGCAAATGCGGTGGCGATGCTAAAGACGCAAAGGCCAAAAAAGAAGGTAAGTGCGGCGAAGGTAAATGCGGTGGCCGTAGCTAATTAAGTTTTACGATTAGTCGCAATGCATAATAAGGGCCTGCATAGGCCCTTTTTATTGGTGGAGATTAAAATGGCAGAAATGAAACAAGATGAATTTGGCATGGTAGGTCTTGGTTTGCGCCGTGAGATGCTCGACGAGCTGCTCACCCAAATACCAAGTCAAATTGATTTTATGGAAGTGGCACCAGAGAATTGGTTAAAGTTGGGAGGACGATTTGCCAAACAGTTTAAGCAACTGACAGATACAAATAATTTCGTTTGCCATGGTTTATCATTGTCTATTGGCTCTGCTGAACCGCTAGATATTGAATTTGTAAAATCGTTAAAAGTGTTTTTCGACACCCATAATATTAAACTTTTTAGTGAACACCTTAGTTATTGCTCTGGTAGCGGTCATATGTATGACTTAATGCCTATTCCCTTTACAGAAGAGGCAATTAAGCATGTTGTACCGCGCATTAAGCAAGTACAAGATATTTTAGAGCAGCAAATCGCCATTGAAAATGTTTCTTATTATGCCGCGCCAGATCAGCAGATCAGCGAATTGGATTTTACTAATGAGGTTCTGCAGCAAGCGGACTGTAAATTGCTCCTTGATGTAAATAATATATATGTGAATTCAATCAATCATGGTTACGACAGTGAACACTTTTTAGCAAATTTGCCCTCACATCGAATTGCTTATGGGCATGTTGCAGGACACTATAATGAAGCGGATGATTTAATTATTGATACTCACGGTGCCGATGTGATTGATCCGGTATGGCACCTACTTGATCTTGCATACCAACATCACGGTGTGTTTCCTACTTTATTAGAGCGTGACTTTAATATTCCAAGCGTAGCTGAGCTTATAAAAGAATTAGATATAATTCATCAGTTACAAGCGAAGCATGCGATTACTGAAAATAAAGAAAGTGCTTAATATGAGTTTGATTGATACCCAAAATGCCTTTATGGCGCATATACGAAACCCGCAACGACAAGCAAAGCCTGATGGTATCGAAGATCGTCGCATGGCGATTTACCGTGATTTATTTTTTAATAATATCAACGGTTTTATTTCCTCAGGCTTCCCAGTTTTAAAAACACTCTACTGTGATGATGACTGGTTACAGCTAATTCGGCGTTTTTTTGCTGAGCACGATTGTCAATCACCTTACTTTTTGGATATTGCCGCTGAATTTGTTGCATATTTAAGCAGTGACTACACATTTCAAGCAAGTGATCCTGTATTTATGCTGGAGCTTGCCCATTATGAATGGATTGAGCTTGATGTATCTATAGTGCAAACAGACTTAATGGAGTGCCCCATTACTGGGGAGTTATGTGAGGCGGCGTTATACTTAAGTAGTAGCGCTAGAAATCTAAGTTATCAATTTCCTGTACAGCATATCAGTGCTGATTTTCAGCCACAGCAGCCTAGTGAGCAGCCTCATTACTTTGTGGTGTATCGTGATATAGACGATGAAGTGCAGTTTCTTGCGACCAATGCAATGACAGCTTTGCTGTTGTCTATTATAGATAGTACACCGGGTATTCAATTATCTGCTCTGGTAGCGCAAGTTGCGCAGCACGCCCAACAATTTACAATAGAACAATTACAGCAAGGTGCAATTGCGACGCTAAGTGCGATGGCAGACCGTGGCGTCATCGTGACAAAAAATCACGCTTAAAACCTTTATTGATTATTTTACATCGTCTATTATGAGCGCCTTAATTTGTCGCGCTTAATAAAAGGTAGTACCAATGTCTGAAGATAAAGATTTTAAAGACCCATTTAATGCAATGTATTTTCTTGCATTTTTAGCTGTGTTTGTTGGGATCGGCTGCTTAAATGCAATCCTAGGTTGGATCACCACAGTATCTTAATTTTGCACCAAGCAAATTCAGAGGCTGCCTTTGCAGCCTTATCTTTTTCTAAACTTCCTGCCGACAACTGATTTTTGTGATGTTATACTTATTTGCTTTGTAATATTACAGATAAAATAATTTAAATTATGACTCAAGTAACTCCATCTATCATCAAAGATAGTATTACTACTATTGCGGACTACCCGAAAGCGGGCATTATGTTCCGTGATGTAACAACGTTAATGGCTGATCCGGCTGCATTCCAAGCAACTATTAATGCATTCATTAGTGCCTATAAAGATCAAGGTTTTACCAAAATCATTGGTACTGAATCTCGTGGCTTTATTTTTGGTGCACCACTTTCATATGCGCTTGGTATCCCGTTTATTCCTGTGCGTAAACCGGGCAAGTTGCCACGGGCTGTGATCTCTCAAGATTACCAGCTAGAATATGGTGAAGATATTTTAGAATTACATACAGATGCGATTGTCCCTGGTGATAAAGTGCTCTTAGTGGATGACTTATTAGCGACTGGTGGTACGATCGAAGCGACTGCTAAGTTAGTGAACAAATTAGGTGGTCATGCGACAGATGCAGCATTTGTAGTATCGTTACCTGAACTGGGCGGCGAGCAACGTATTGAAAAAATGGGTATTAAAATTCTTAAATTGGTTGAATTCGAAGGCGAATAATTAATGAGTTATCAAGTCCTAGCGAGAAAATGGCGACCACAGACCTTTCATGAACTGGTTGGACAGTCACATGTGAAACAAGCATTAGTCAATGCTTTAACACAAAATAGACTGCATCACGCTTATTTATTCACTGGGACTCGCGGGGTGGGTAAAACCACCATCGCGCGAATTTTCGCAAAAAGTTTAAATTGTGACGAAGGGATTTCGGCACAACCTTGCGGGCAATGTAGTAGCTGTACAGATATTGAAGCAGGGCGTTACATTGACTTGCTTGAAATTGATGCGGCATCACGGACGAAGGTTGAAGACACCCGAGAAATTCTTGATAACGTACAATATGCCCCCACTCGTGGTCGCTACAAAGTGTACCTTATCGATGAAGTGCATATGCTCTCAAAGCATAGTTTTAACGCATTATTAAAAACGCTTGAAGAACCCCCAGAGCACGTTAAATTTTTACTCGCCACCACTGATCCACAAAAACTTCCGGTCACAATTTTATCACGTTGTTTGCAATTTAATCTCAATTCATTATCGCAGTCTGAAATACGCCAACAACTTGAGTATGTATTAGGCGAAGAAAAACTCCGTTTTGAAACACAAGCACTGCAAATTATCGCCAAAGCGGCTGATGGTAGTATGCGTGATGCATTGAGCTTAACCGATCAGGCAATTGCACAAACCAATGGTGATATCAAGCATCAAGCAGTACAAGCAATGTTAGGCTTGATGGACAACCATTATAGCCAACACTTGTTGGTCGCATTATTAGCCCAAGATGGCGCTGCATTAATGGCGCAAATTGAGCAAGTTGCCAGCAAGCATGCAAATTATACGGCTTTGTTAGACGATCTTATCGGTCTGACACATTTAGTGCAGTTAAGCCAATTAGTGCCTGATGCAGCCAAGTTAGATGATTACAACCGAGAATTTATTAGTGAAGTAGCGCTTAGCTGCGACTCACAGCAAATTCAGGTTTATTATCAATTGCTGCTTAACGGTAAAAAAGATTTACAATGGGCGCCTGAACCACGTTTAGGTTTTGAAATGATCATGCTGCGTTTACTGGCATTTCAACCAATTGATAACCAAGCACTTGTCAGCACAACCTCAACAGCCACATTGGCTGATGAGAAGCGTGATCGTGCGGGCTCTCTCAGGGATATTCTTAATAAAAATAAGCCTACACCATCAGAATCTATTGCTGATCAAACAACTGAGCACGCCACTTCATCTGCGGTTGTTGATGATGAAAAAACAATTAGGAATACTGATACCCCCCAAGTTATAGAGCAAGAACAAGAGCAGGAACAACAGCCATTTAGCGTAGCGAATAATCAGCTTATGCAAGCGACGTCAATGACGCCGCAATTGAACAATATACATGACACTGAGTACGCATCAGAGGCCGAACTTGAGCAACAGTTAGCATCACAATATGATGATGTGATGAGTAACGCGGTTGAGCAAGGTTTTCAGCCTGACAATGCTCATCATGGTGAACAAACAGATTCGGCTTTACACAGTAGCAATTCGTCAGTGGAACCAATGGCGACAGATATTAGTCAACAAGAAGCGCAAGCACAGTCTGCAATTGCTCGTATTTTACGTGATAGAAATATTTCAGGTGCAGGCACTTTATCTGGTGGAAAAGCATCAACTCAAGTGCAAACGAGTCCCCCTCCCGAAATTGAGAGTACTCCTGACGAAAAAAAGTCACAACCCCAGATAACGGGGGCACCTAGTCAAGCCGAGGCTGGCAGCTACACACCTAAGAGTATGCCAACAAAGGTTATCAAGCCTGACTTTAAAGAAAAGCATCAGACGATAGTAGAAAATTTAGCGCCCGAGTTATTGGAGCAAATTAATCCACAAAAAGTGGTGGCTGAGGCAGAGCCTGAAATAAATATTCAAGTGCCGGATGATTTTCAAAGTCCGATCAGCGATATTCGTTTTGCGCATCAGCAAGATGAGTGGGCTTATTTAATTAAGCGTATGGGGCTTGGTGGGCGGATGCGTCAGTTTGCATTGCATTCAATTTATTCTAAACAGCAACAACAACTGCATTTAGAAGTGGATGAATCACAAAAACACCTCGATACCCCGATGTTACGGCAAAAGTTAAGTGCAGCACTTGCAGCTATCTATGAGCACAATGTTGAGTTGACAATTAACTTTGCAGCAGGAGTAATTGACTCGCCGTATTTAATTCAGCAAAAAATAGATGCGGGACGTCATCAGCAAGCGATCGATGTGATCAACAATGATGAAAACATCGTGCAGTTGCAGCAGCTATTTTCTGCAATTATCGATGAAAACAGTATTCAGGCATTGTAATTCACTGCAATAGCCCTTATCTTCATGGCAATTAGAAATAGAAAGAGAGAAAGTTATGTTTAAAGGTGGAATGGGTAATATGATGAAGCAAGCGCAGCAAATGCAAGAGCGCATGCAAAAAGCCCAAGACGAAATTGCTAACTTAGAGGTGGTTGGAGAAGCCGGTGCTGGTTTAGTCAAAGTAACGATGCTTGGTAACCATAATGTTCGTCGCGTTGAGCTAGATGAAAGCTTAATGGAAGACGACAAAGACATGATTGAAGATTTACTTGCTGCGGCGTGTAATGACGCGGTACGCCGTGTAGCTGAAGAAACACAAGAGCGTATGAGTAAAGTAACAGGTGGTATGCAATTACCACCTGGTATGAAAATGCCGTTCTAAATTTATTACAACACAACCGTTGTTTAAAAGCCCAAGTTTTACTTGGGCTTTTGTGTTTTTAAGCTAAAAGTCCTTACTGATGGATTTACACTACTACCTGCTGAGCATCTGCTAAGCCGATTTGAGTCACTCTGCGTTTGGTAATTATAGCTAAACCAAAGCTTATCAAAAATAGTAAAGCTAAAGACCAAATGGCAAGAGGAATTGTGCTTGTTGGCATGTTGAATTGAGGAATGGTTGCTAAATCAGTCAATGTAGGTTTGGCATTGCAGCCGTTACAAGGAGAGAAATCACCTGCTTGACTTGCTTTTACAATTTCTGTTTTAAAAAAATGCTGCAGCTTTTGATGGTGTTGCTCTACCGCTGACATGTAGGCATGCTGACGCGTAAGCCCATTGCCGGCAAGTTCAACTAATGCGGAGTACACTATGGTGGCAGGTGATAAAAATTTATAATTTTGCGCGTATTGCTGTTGTGTTGTTGTAGCCTGTGCAAATTGCTCATCATAAGGTTGCATTGCTTTTTCAATCGCAATAATTGTGGCAATCTTTTTTGTGGCATAATCACTTGAGCCGTCATTATTGGCTGCCAGTTCAGGGTGATCGGAAAAAAACTTTGCTAAGGTTTTTTCCGACGCCTTATTGGCAGCATCAGTGTTACTGCGCAAAGAGTCGATATAGTGCAGCCTTGATGGGGTTGGGTTTGCCATTAGATTAATGGTATTGAAAGTGGTGGGGATAATGATCACTAAACTTAGCCAGCTAGTCATCAGTATGGCGGCGTTGTTTGCTGCGCTTTTTCCTCGGCTGATTATAAAACCGCATAAACAGCTCCAAAATAAGCAATAAACTACCACGGTAGTAGAGAAAGCCACCGCATCGGTAACGGTGTAACTTTCACTGTAAAAAAACAGTAGGCTATTAGCGGCAATTAAAAAGGGTAGTAACACTAATAATACGCGCAGTATTAATTGGCTGTATAACAATACCCATGGGTTTGCACCTTGCAGTAATAGCAATCTTAATTGACCAGATTGTTGCTCTTGTGACAAGGCGTTGTAACTAAGGCCGATAATTAATAATGGCAATAAGTAAATGATCACAAATGCGAGATCAAATTGACCTAGTAACAATTGCAACGGATTAACGTAATCATATTGCTGTACTATATTTTGTTTTTCGGTGATTAACATCCGAAAGTAATAGGGGAACACGTCGGCTTGACCGGTAGCTATGGGAGCCGTTGCAAGCGGTTGTTTGGTAGCATAATTAATCATTAAATAAAAAGCTTGGCCTCGTAAATCATACACATCATCCCACCAATTAATGGCATCGTTATTGTTGAGTCTGGCAGCTAAACCTTGCTTGGCTAAGTCGATTGCTGTTTGTTGCTGTTGCTTTGCGGTATCGATAACTGATAGTTGTGATTGACTAAACTGATAGCCATTATAAAAAGCTAATACAGCGAATATAAGGCTGATTGCAATAACAAAGGTGACGAGTTTTTCGCGCCATAAATTTTTTAAGTCGTTTGCGATTATTAATTGCTTCATTTTTGCATTCCTTTACTTAAACGACGAATACCATAAACACTAGACAGGCAGATCAATACAAGCCAAACCGATAAACAAAATAGTGCCACGTAATAATGATTTATCATGTGTTGTAAATGAGGAATTTGATAATTAAAAGTAGGAATGGCGCTCCACAATGTTTGATCTGCTACATATTGGCCTGATGATTTATGGCCATGATCGCGCTGATCAAAATTAAGCACTTGCTGCATCATTCTTCTATGTTGCTCAGCGGCACTGGTGAAGTGTTGATGATGCATATGGTCGGTGCCTGCAAAGCCCATTGATAAACTTTGCAGCGCAATGTAAGGGCTTAACAGTGCGGCCCATTGGTAACTTTGTGCCTGCTGACTAAGCTTTGCAGTGCGGGTATCAAAGAGTGTATCAAAAATTTTATCAGCATAGCGCTCGCCAAATTGTAGTTGTTCACCTGACCAATCAAAAGGGAGGTCGGCTGTGTTTGTTACCGCATGTTTTAGTAGTGTGTCTTGTTTAAATTGTGCAATTGCTTGCAGGCGTTCAGGGGTATACACCTGTGATTCTAATTTAGCCTGAAATGATTGGCCTGATTCAATGGGGTGTTTCGAGGTTGCGATACTAATAGCCACTTTTGGTAGTAATAAACTGCTGGTGGCCCACAGCGCAAGTAAAACGATTAGCGCGCGTCTTGCTGTTGGCATTATGCTTGAGATAGCAATGGTTAATACGCACCAAATGAATAAATAAGAGACATAACTCAGTGCAAACAAACTGACTCTTAACCAATGAGTATTTGGCAGGCTAAGGCCGCTATACAGTAAAAATAATGCAAAGGGTATTAGCATCACACAAGCCACTGACATTAATAGTGCAGCCTTTGCAAAAAAGAGTCTTGTTGGTGAACATCCCGCTGCGAGTAGTTGTTTAAGTGTGCCTTGTTCTCGTTCTCCTGCAATTAACGGGTAGCCAACTAAAATAATCAACAAAGGCAGCAACGCTTGTAATACGAATGATGGGTAAAGCGTACCAAAGCGTTGCATTGGAATCGTGTCTTGAATGGCGCGAAAAACAGTGTCATTACGTTTATGTGCTTCAAGACGTAAGACATTACCTTGATGATCTCGCAGGCCAGGATCAAGCATAGCTAAACTCAATTCAGGTTTGAGCACATACACACCATAGTGGGCCGCAGAATGCGGGCCTTTCTCGCCTTGTTCAAGCCAGCGCGTACGCTCTGATTTAGCTACTGCCGTTTTGGTTACGCTGTAGTTTTGATGACTTTGCCAACTGGCAATAGAGGCCAGTAAAAGTAGTAATGTTGCAATGGCACAGATCCACGCAGCTTGCCCTTGTCGGACTGCATCAAGCCACTCTTTTTTTGCAGTTAGCACTAGCATGATTGTGCCGCCTTTATGTGCTGTAAATACACTGACTCGAGTTGCACGGTTTGAATTTGTTCAAAACTGAGTGAATCAACAAGGCGCCCTTGATTTAGAATAGCCACATTGTGGGCATCTTCTTGGGCACGAAATAGATCATGAGTAGCCATCAAAATAGCCACATCTTGTTGGGCTAAGCGCTTAATCAGCTGGCTAAATTCATAACTTGCAGAAGGATCAAGACCCGATGTGGGTTCATCTAATATTAGCGCTTTTGCTTGTTTTGCTACAGCAATAGCAATGCCTACCTTTTGCCTCATGCCCTTTGAGTAACTGTTGATGGGTTTATTGATCGCGTGCCTAGGTAATGCCACGTATTCAAGTAACGATAAAAATTCGTCAGTCGATTTATGCACGTTGGCCATTTTGCTGAAATAGACTAGGTTTTCTAGCCCCGTTAAACGAGGATAGAGTGCAACTTGTTCAGGAATATAGGCCAAGTTTTTGCGCACCGAGACCACATCGTGCTGAGGGTCTACGCCTGCAATTTTCACATAACCTGCATTTGGTTTTAAAAAACCTAATAAGCAATTGATAGTCGTGGTTTTACCCGCACCGTTAGGGCCGAGTAACGCCAATATTTGTCCTTTACGAACGTTAAGGCTAATGCTATTAAGTGCTTGATAATCGCCAAAGTGCTTTTTAAGCTGACTAATTTCAATCACATTTTCCAATTCATTACATTGTTGATCATGAGTGCTAATGTCATTCATTATTCATTCCTTAAAAACTAAATGATGCAGACGCAATAAATGTTCTGCCACGGCCCGGTGCGACACCCCAGTCAATGCCTTTAGCGCCTCCAGAGAGCCAATAGTGTTTGTCGAAAACATTCTCAACTTTTACTCTAAAAGTTGCATTCAGAGGAGCGGCATAATATTTAACGCCTAAATCAGTGCGTGTGTAGGAAGGTAAGGTCAGCGTATTAAAAACATTTTGCTCACGCTCACCGACATAAAAAATACCGGCATTGACGCTCAGCGCCTCAATAAAAGGTAAGGTGTAATCTAAAAATGTATTTGCTTGGAACTTAGGAACATTAGCGGGGCGATTACCATTTAAATTTTGTTCGCCAGCAAGGTCATCAAGTGATGCGTTCATCAAAGTAAAAGAGGTTACACTCGACAATGAATCGCTCAGCTCACCGCTTAAATTGAACTCGATCCCTTGATGAGATTGCACACCATCTTGTACAAAGTAATTACTATTACGGTTGTGATATTCAAGCATTTTTTCAATTTGAAATAGCGCCGCAGAATAGTTCATGCTTTGAGTTTGGTATTTAACACCGACTTCGATTTGATCACTTTCTTGCGGACCTAAAGATTCACCTTCATTAATGGCACCACTGCCAATAACAGCGACTGCGCCTTCACCGGCTCCTTCAGAATAACTAATATAAAAAGCGAGTTGTTGTGATGGATTATAATTTAGGCCAATAATTGGTGTGTTAAAATGGCGATCTTCGAGGGTTTCTTGGCTGCTATTTGGCGCACGTTGTTTTTTAACATATTGAATATGGCGCAGCCCCACCGTGGCAAAGAATACCTCGTTAAAATGCATTGTATCGGTAATAAACAGCGAGCTTTCGTTGGTATCTGTGGTTGTTGCATCGGGATACTCGGGAAAATCAGGCTTTGTGGTATGAATTGGATTGAAAATATTGCCAACAGGGTTTTCTAATTCAAACCAGCGACCGTCTTTTGATTGATAGTCGCGAATGCTCAGACCCATTACTAATTCATGTTCAATTGAACCTGTTTGCACAATACCACTGATAAAACTATGAGCTGAGATAGCACTGTATTCTTCATCAGGTGTGACATGAATAGCTGCCGATAAAACATCACCTTGCATATTAACTTGGTAAATGTCAGGAAAAATAGTAAAGCGATTATTACTCGAAAAAGCCACTTGGTTAACCCACAGCCAATCGTCTGACAGCCAATAATCTAAGCGAGCAGCTAGGTTATAGGTTTCGGTTTTATATTTGGCCCAAGGTTGACCAAGTAAAACGTCACTGGTATCAACATAAGGGGGCAGTACTGATTTACTTTCATCGTTAGGGTCGACAGCGAGGCCAATAAGCGGTTGTGATACTGTTTCTTTATCTTGGTAGTCAGCATCTAAACGTAAAAACACTTTATCAGATAGCTGCCAGTCAAAAGCGGCACTTAAAAATGTTCGCTCTAAATCATCACCGCCGGTAAAGTCGCCATTTTTTTCAACTGCAGCATTAAAGCGATAACCGATATTTTCATTATTGGCTATAGCACCGCCAGTATCAACATGTAGGTATTTTCCATCGCGGCTACGCAGCTCTGCGGTTACATCAACAAATGATTCTAAAGTAGGGCGCTTAGTGACAAAGTTAATAGAGCCGCCAGGGTTATTAAAGCCTGAGAGTAAACCCGAAGGCCCTTTGATAATGTCAATACGTTGGATGTTTTCAAGGGGCACATCTTGATAAGGCGCTAAGGCTAAACCATCACGGCGCAAACCATTGGTCCAGTCGAGCTGAAAGCCTCGTAAACTAACAAAATCAAATACTGTTCCTATTGAAGTGTTTTGTACGGATGCATCATTAGCTAATACCTCGCCTAGGGTTTTTACGCGTTGGTTGCTAATTAGCTCTTCAGAGAAAGATTGAATTGAGATCGGGATATTCTGTGCATCTTTAGGGCCGAGGGCTGACGCGTTAATATCGCGAGTGCTGTACAAAGGAGTACGTGTACCGTTAACCTCTATTCTTTCTAATTCATTAGATATCAAGTTATTTGAATTAACCAAGCACGCGAAGGCACTGATTGTAATTAAAGACTGGTTCATGATGTTCCTGGCTAAAGATTATATTTTTATTGTGATTTGTAAAATGTTATAACGTATCAATTTTATCAGGGTTTAATCACTTTTGGGAACATGTTTTTGAAAATAGTTTTTATTAATAGTTGTGCAGTGATGTTTTTCGAGCTGCCTAAGCGGAATGTTTTCTGATATTATCGCGTATGTAGCATGATTAAGGATGAAGAATTTTGTATCCTTAATCGGCTTGGGTATATCCTATGAATAAGCCAATCACTTTCGTCATTATTAAGGTGCTAAAAGTATTTTATGCAATTATCAACTTCTCTTTCTGCACTCATTGAAGCGTTGCGCTGTCAGCCAGGCATTGGACCAAAGTCTGCACAACGCATTGCATTTCATTTACTTGAGCGTGACCGTAAAGGTGGCGCTCAGCTAGGTGCTGCACTGAGCAAAGCAATGACCGCGATTGGTCATTGTCAATCGTGCCGTACATTTGCAGAGCAACCACAGTGTGAAATTTGTTTGAGTCCAAAGCGCCAAGACAGTGGTATTTTATGTGTGGTTGAATCACCTACTGATGTGTTGGCAATCGAACAAACAGGGCAATACAAAGGTCTGTATTTTGTGCTGATGGGACACCTATCACCCATTGATGGCATTGGCCCTAATGAAATTGGCCTTGACGTGCTTGAGCAAAAATTGCAGCAAGGCGGCATCAATGAAGTGATTTTGGCAACTAACCCGACGGTTGAAGGCGAAACCACAGCGCATTATATCGCTCAGCTGTGCCATCGCTATAACGTTGCTGCATCACGTATTGCACATGGCATTCCAGTTGGCGGGGAACTTGATTTACTCGATGGTATGACCTTAATGCATGCTTTTAGTGGCCGACGTGTTGTCAGCCAAAGTTAGTTTTATCGCTCTAAAAACTCTTTGAAAGCTAAAGACAGGCATTTGCAGGCTTTTTATTAGACAATTTAAAATAAGTTATACCAATCGTGATAAGTTACAGACCATTTATAACGCAGTTAGCGCTTTATTTAGCTCGCTAGAATGGTTAAATATTTAAGCCGATTGGTATTAGCTAACTGCTAACCAAACACCTACGCCGATCATTAAAGAGCCAGCAATTCGATTCATCCATTTTATGTTGTCGCCTCGATTTAAAAATAACCTTAAACTTTTTCCGCCAGTGGCATAGAGCATCATGCAGGTAAATTCACTGAGCATAATAATAGCCACTAAAATACTCAGTTGTGGTGCAATGGCATAATCAATATTAATAAATGGCGGCAACAGGGAAATCATAAATGCCCAGCCTTTGGGATTGGCAATGGCGGTGATAAAACCTTGCGAAAAAAGTGATTGTCGGCTGACTTTTACAGGGTTTTGTTCGCTAAGTTGTATGGTTGCTTTTGCACGCCACATTGCAATACCAATATAGACTAAGTACGCTGCCCCAAGCCATTTTAATCCATTAAAAACAGTTGGGTAATTGAGCATCATACTAGCAACCCCTGCCACGGCGGCAATCGCTACAATGGCAACACCAAGTAACTCACCGATCATCATCCACATGGTTTTGCGTACACCAATACTCATTCCTAAGGTCATGGCTAAGGTCATACACATCCCAGGAGTAATAGAGACAAAAAAGAAGGTTGGTATAAATGCTGCCAATACAGCTAAGTCGAACATGTCGATATCCGTTGTTTATATGCTTAGAACGCGCAATAGTAATGGTTTTTGTAATGCTTATAAACCAGTAGTTAGAACTTTTTAAAGCTCAATTTTAGTTATAATTGTTTTTATTTAGATGTAAATATTTTAATTTAATTGTTTTTGTTGATTGGAATAAATTATTTGAATGTAATAAAAGGATCTGTTAACTTCACGCTTCCTTAATCATTTATTCATTATTTATCTATTTCTGGTGATTTTATATTCACCACGTGTGCTGATCAGTTTAGTAAAAGAAGCATTCAAATGTTCTTCAGTCTTGATAGATAAACTATGTTTTGGAGTTTTGATGAAACAAAAAACGGTAAAAAAAACCATAGTGGCGACGCAAATCGCCTTATTATTAGGATCTGCTTTTTCTGTTACAACATTTGCAAATGAACTTGATCAAGTAGCAAGGCCATCAACCGCCGAACAAGATCAGCAAAAGCAAATAGATAACGATGTAGAAGTGATTCAAGTCACTGGTATTCGTGGTTCATTACGTGATAATTTAAATAATAAACGCTTTTCTGACGCAATTGTTGACTCAATAAACACGGAAGATATTGCTAAAAATCCCGACCGCAATATGGCAGAGGCCTTACAGCGTGTACCAGGTGTGCAAATTACGAATGAATTTGGCGAAGGCTCACAAGTGTCAATCCGTGGTACTGCACCACAATTTACTAATACACTGTTAAACGGTCAGTCTCTTGAATCAGCAGCTTCACTTCCATTAAGGGAAGAAAGCGCTTCATTCGATTTTTCATCGATGTCTGCTGATCAAATATCTAAGATTGAAGTATTTAAATCACCGCAAGCCAATCTACCAGCTGGTGGTATTGGCGGAACCGTAATTTTACATACGAAAAAGCCATTAGAGCGTGAAAATCATTCTGGTTACCTTAAAGCTGAAGCGAACTATAACGATGCGTATGATAAAACGTCACCACAGATGAGCGGTCTTTACAATTGGATAAATGAAGAAGGCTCATTTGGTACATCACTCAACCTCAGTTACCAAGAAGTTAATACCCAGCGCGATGGTAATGAAGCGATTGGTGGTTGGTATGGCTATTATCGTAATGATAAACCGAACCAAATAAATAACTCGCTTGATGATAACAACGTCTATAACACCAGCAGTGATACTTATGAAAAGCCAGGCGCTTATTGGGGGATACCTAATTCCGCTCGCTTCTTTCGTGAGAAAAAACGTTTAAATGGTACGCTTGCTTTTCAATATCAACCAACGGATGAGCTAAACTTTAATTTAGATTATACCTATAACTACAACGATAATGACAACGAATCGCACGCGATGCTTATGCGCAACTATTACTTAGCACGTTGGGCTTATTCTACGGGTGAAGCTAACTCGGCTCCAGGCTACGATGTTGACCGTATTCAAGATTTGCTATTGCATGCGCAAGGTAATGTAAATGATATTACCGCTGTTAATTCGCAGGGGGTTCGCTATGGCGATCCTATCAATAACTTACTTGCGATGGAGTTTCAGGATCGAGATGGCAGCGATGCCAGTAATGATCAATTAAACTTTACCGTTGATTATCAGTTTGATGATGTGTTTGTTAAATTTCAAGTTGGCCGTTCTACTTCAGAGTCTTACGTGTCTGATTTTGGTACTGAGTTTAACTTAAATTTTCAAGAAGGCGTGGATACCGGTCTCAGCGATGTGGGGGTATATTATGATTATGATGCTGACTCAAATACGCCGGGCTGGGGGGTAACAGGGGGAGCCGAAAACTGGCTTGCAAACCCAACCTCTGAAATGTACCTCAATGGCTTTTTTAAACGTGAGCAATTTAGAGAAAATAATGAAAACTATTTTCAAGGTGATATTACTTGGTCTTTAGATAATGAATTCTATATCACATCTATCGAATCAGGCTTTAAAATTCGTAAAAAGTCCTCACAAAACTCACGTTATCTTGCTAATTCTAAGCGTGGCGAAGGAGAGCGAATTATTGCAGGAGAGCTTGCCAGTGGGACTATTTCAGGTGTCCGTGACGGCGTAGGTACTTTCCCGCAAGCATTTTTTGATGTGGATAAAAATGTGCGTGATGATATTTGGCAAAATGATCATCTAGTTGTTGATAATTTAGATAACTGTGAAGCAGCATTAGCTGCGGATGGGTCTGGTTATCGTGGTTGTCGTACCGGCTTCCAAGAAGAGCAGGCGCAATTTTACGATCAAGGCAGTGATATCAACGAAGCCTATATTATGGCAAATATTGGTGGTGGAAAATGGCGTGGTAACATCGGCGTTCGTTTTGTAGATACTGAGCGTTCATCACTTAACTATCAAAGTGTGGGGGTCGATGAACTTGGTAATACTATTTGGCAGCCTGTATCTACTCAATCAGATACGCAAGACGTATTGCCAAGTATGAACCTAAGCTACAATTTGACCGACGAGTTAGTTATACGCACAGCGGCCTCTAAAGTGATTGATCACCCAAGCTTGGCACAATTACGAGATGGTTACGATATTAGTGGTACTTATGATGATCAAGGTGCGGTTAACGAAGAGGATGCACAGCGCGTAGGTGTTGTGGGTAACCCTGATTTAGCATCATATCAAGCAAATCAATTTGAACTTGGTTTAGAGTGGTACTTTACTGATTCGTCGCTAGTTGGTATTACGGCTTTTTATAAAGACTTAAAAAATATCATCCGCAGCCAAACCTCCATCCGTGATTTAACGGGAGCAGGTTTATACACTAATGATGGTCAGCTGGCTGAAGGTGAGTACGCAATTACCTCTAACTATAATGTTGGTGAGCAGCAAATTAATGGTTACGAAGTGCAGCTACAGCATGATTTTGGTAATGGTTTTGGAGTACAAGGTAATTACACTTTTATCAATGTGCCTGATGAAGAATTTACTTCGCAAGATTATACACCAATCACTGAAACCGATGATAATGGCGATGTTATTGTAACTGGTTTTGAAACTGATACACCTTACACTGAAAACGTTCGCTCTGAAGGTAACTCAAAACACACAGGTAATGCACAAGTGTATTTTGAAAATGAATCGTTTTCCGCGCGCCTTTCTTATAATTATCGCTCACAGTATTTTGTTGGCCCTGACTCGCAATCAGACCTTGTGGTTGATGATA
This sequence comes from Pseudoalteromonas sp. KAN5, assembly GCF_022846535.1. Classification (NCBI taxonomy): domain Bacteria; kingdom Pseudomonadati; phylum Pseudomonadota; class Gammaproteobacteria; order Alteromonadales; family Pseudoalteromonadaceae; genus Pseudoalteromonas; species Pseudoalteromonas sp. KAN5. Next base: position 1,851,985 of record NZ_AP025589.1, on the reverse strand, counting down.
GGCAGTCAATTGATATGAAACTGACTTATCAAATTACTGAGAATATTATGTCAACTTTCTCAGTAACAAATTTGCTGGATGAAGCACAAGAATATTATTTCATTCGTAAACAAATTGAAGTGCCAGAAGGTGGTATTCCTCAAGGACAAGAAGCTTATTACACGCAGCGTAAAGAAAAGGTTGCAGGTAATAACTACACGACCGGGCGTAACTTTTATGTTGGCTTGAACTGGAATTTTTAATTTTTACTTATTTCAGCTTGTTAAAAACCACTTATTCGTAAGTGGTTTTTTTACTAATATATTTTTGCTTTGTTGGTAGCTTTGAATTAGGATCAAATCAGTTTAAAACCAAGAACTAATGCCCTGTGTCTAGATTACTTATAGTTATTGCCGCCATTTTCCTAAGCTTCACTGCGACAGCGGTTGAAGTGACTGATCTATATCAAGATGTTTTAAAAGTATCTGACAAATCTCGTGATGCTCGATTGAATGCCAGCCGTGAAGCGTTACTCAATGTACTGGTCAAGGTCAGCGGTGATCCCGACGCGGATAAAAATCCTGCCGCTCAGCAACGCAGCAAAGATATTTCAGATTACATGCTCAAATTTGAGTACGACGAAAAAGCAGATGGTCAACTGAATTTGGTGGTTAAATTTGAGGCGAATAAGATCAACGCCCTTGTCAAAGAACTCGGCCTGCCGTTGTGGGGGACGCGTCGTCCACTTGTGGCTATTTGGCTTGCCATTGAAGACAATTGGCGCCGTGAGCTTGTGACACAAGAAAGCTACCCACAACTAGAGCAATTAATTTATAGTACCGCGGCCCGTCGTGGCGTGCCTGTTGTGGTACCGTTACTTGATTTACAAGACCGTGCGCTGGTAGGTATACCAGAAGTGTGGGGGAACTTCTCTGAGCCGGTAGAGCAGGCGTCAAGTCGTTACAGTGCTGAACGCAGCATTACCGCACGATTGTACAAACAAGCAGACAGCGAAGTATGGCTACTTGATTGGCGATTTACAAACGACGACTTATTCGAAGCAAATAGAGTCTCTGGGGATAAACAACAAGCAATCGCTTTAATGATTGACAGTTTAGCCGCAGGGTTGGCAACTGAGTACGCGGTTGATCCAAACTCCACATCGCAGCAGGCTCAAGCGGTATTTAAATTAAAAGGCACCAACAACTTTGTTGATATTGAATTGGCAAAACGTCAGTTACAAAGTCTAAGTGTAGTGACACAAGTGACTATTATCTCGCGTACACCTGAGGTGGTTAGTTTTGCTCTAAATCACACTGGAAGTATGAATGATTTGCAAAAAGCATTAGAACTTGACCGTGCCTTTAAACCCTTTGTGGACCCGCGTGCATTTTACCCTGTAGCAGCGAAAAACGATCTAGAATATCAGTGGGTTGGTCTCTAATGCAGGCAATGGAACCGGTGCAAATGGCATTACCGGTAACATTACCAGATGATGAAACCTTTGCCTCTTACTTTGGCGGCGAAAACTCACTGGAAGTAAGCCATTTAAAAAATGCGTTTGCAAGTTTGTCGACCACATTTCAGTATACTTACTTGTGTGGCTTGGGGGATTCGGGTAAATCACATTTACTGTATGCGACCTGTATTCATGCCCAAGAGCATGGCTTATCGACTATGTTGTTATCCATGCGAGAAGTGATTGATTTTGGTCCTATGGTGCTTGATGGTTTAGATACCCTCGATGTGTTGTGTATTGATGATGTGCACTTAGTCGCTGGCAACGATGCTTGGGAAAAAGCACTGTTTAACTTTTTTAATCGTTTTAATGAACCGGGTAAGTGCCTAGTAGTGACCGCTGATTTGCTCCCTGACATGCTTAACATTAGTCTGCCAGATCTTGAATCAAGGCTAAAGTGGGGCACCACATTTCAAATTCGCTCAATGAGTGATGATGATAAAGCCGAAGCTTTAGTGAAACGTGCCAATATGCGAGGTTTAGAACTTAGTGATGAATGTGCGCGGTTTTTATTAACCCGCTTAAGTCGTGATATGCGAGCACTGCTCGATGTGCTTGATAAACTCGATCATGCATCAATGGCCGCACAACGTAAACTCACCATCCCGTTCATAAAATCCACCCTCAAACTCTAGTTAAATCTGCGAATGTTCCCATTTTGTTTAATCAGAATGGGAAAGAATTCAAGAAGATTGGTATAAGGTCTAGAATCTAGCCTGTGCTTTCAGTTATCATTAGCTATTACTAAAATGCAATCACCTCTGTGAAAGATCAGGTATCGAATGAACTTAGAAAATATATTAGCGCAAGCACTTGAGGCGGTCGCCAGTGCCAGTGAAATCGCGCAGCTTGAAGATATCAGGGTTAACTACCTTGGTAAAAAAGGCGAAATCACTAACCTATTAAAAACCCTTGGTAAAATTGCCCCTGAAGAACGCAAAGAAGCTGGTCAAGTGATCAACCAAGCCAAGCAAGACGTGCAAGTTGCAATTAATGAAAAACGTGAGTTACTGGCTAGCAAAGCCCTTGAAGAAAAGCTCGCTGCTGAAACAATCGATGTAACTTTACCAGGGCGTGTTATGCCAACAGGTGGTTTACACCCAGTAACACGTACAATTGAACGTATTGAAAGCTTTTTTGGTGAATTAGGTTTTGCTGTTAAATCAGGCCCTGAAGTAGAAGATGACTTTCATAACTTTGACGCGTTAAATATTCCTGAGCATCACCCAGCTCGCGCTGATCACGATACCTTTTATTTTAATCCAAAATTGGTTTTACGTACGCAAACCAGTGGCGTGCAAATTCGTACCATGGAAACCGAACAACCGCCGCTGCGTATTATTTCGCCTGGGCGTGTATATCGCAACGATTATGACCAAACTCACACACCAATGTTCCATCAGGTGGAAGGCTTAATGGTTGATACAGATGTTAGCTTCACAGAGCTAAAAGGTATTTTGCATGATTTCTTACGTAACTTTTTTGAAGAAGACATGGAAATTCGTTTCCGTCCTTCATTTTTCCCATTTACAGAGCCTTCAGCTGAAGTGGACGTAATGGGCAAAGACGGCAAATGGTTAGAAGTATTAGGTTGCGGAATGGTGCACCCGAATGTACTTAAATCTGTAGGTATCGATCCTGAAAAATACACCGGCTTTGCTTTTGGTATGGGTGTCGAGCGTTTAACCATGTTGCGATATGGTGTGAACGACTTACGAGCGTTTTTCGAAAACGATTTAAAATTCCTTAATCAGTTCCGTTAAGAGTGAAGAAATAACATGAAATTTAGTGAAAAGTGGTTAAGAGAGTGGGTTAATCCTGCAATTGACACGCAGGCTCTTTCGGAACAGTTATCGATGGCTGGCCTAGAAGTAGATGGTATAGAGTCAGCTGCTGCAAAGTTTTCAGGCGTGGTTGTCGGTGAAGTGGTTGAGTGCGGCCAACACCCAGATGCAGACAAATTACGCGTAACAAAAATTAATGTCGGTGGCGATGAGCTACTCGATATTGTGTGCGGTGCACCAAACTGCCGTCAAGGCATTAAAGTTGCTGTAGCAACTGTTGGCGCTGTGTTACCTGGCGATTTTAAGATTAAAAAAGCCAAACTACGCGGCCAACCGTCTCACGGTATGCTGTGTGCGTTTGTAGAGCTAGGTATTAGCGAAGAAGGCGACGGCATCATGGAGTTACCAAGTGATGCACCTGTGGGCACCGACTTACGTGAGTATTTAAGCCTTGATGACAACATCATTGATGTTGATTTAACCCCTAACCGTGGCGACTGCCTTGGTATTAAAGGGATTGCCCGTGAAGTAGGTGTACTTAACAGCATTGATGTTAAAGCACTGGATATTCCTGCGGTGACACCGACAATTGACGATAAAGTATCGATTGAATTGGTCAATGAAGATGCGTGTCCACGTTACTTAGGGCGTGTGATCAAAGGCATTAACCTAGACGCGCAAACGCCACTGTGGATGGTTGAAAAACTGCGTCGTAGTGGTGTGCGCGCAATTGATCCTGTCGTCGATGTAACTAATTATGTGTTACTTGAACTTGGTCATCCAATGCACGCGTTTGATTTAAATGCTATTGAAGGTGGTATCAAAGTGCGTAGCGCCAACGCTGGGGAAGAGCTGGTATTACTTGATGGCAACACAGCAAAGTTAAATGAATCGACATTAGTGATTGCCGATCATAACAAAGCGCTTGCTATTGCAGGTATTTTTGGTGGTGAGCAATCAGGCGTTACAGAGCAAACGACTGATATTTTATTAGAAAGCGCGTTTTTCAATCCGGTAGCAATTGCAGGTCAAGCTCGCAGCTACGGCTTACATACTGATGCATCGCATCGTTATGAGCGAGGTGTTGATTTTGCACTACAACATGATGCAATGGAGCGTGCAACAGCCTTACTACTTGAAATCGTAGGCGGTCAAGCAGGTCCTGTGGTTGAAGCTGTTGCAGCTGATAAGTTACCTAAGGTCACCGAAGTGCGCCTGCGTCGTGCACGTTTAGACCGCGTTATTGGCCATCATATTGATGATGCGAAAGTAACAGACATTTTAACCCGCTTAGGCCTTGATGTTAAAATTGTTGATGGTGTGTGGAGCGCGGATGTACCAAGCTACCGTTTTGATATCCGTATTGAAGAGGACTTAATCGAAGAAGTTGCTCGTGTATATGGTTACAATAGCATTCCAAATGTAGCACCAACTGCTAAATTAAAAATGACTACGCACAATGAAGCGACAATTGCGGTGAATAAATTCCGTAATACCTTAGTGACTCGTGGTTACCAAGAAGCAATCACATACAGCTTTGTTGATCCTAAAGCACAAACTATTTTGCACCCAAATAGCGATGCGCTCGTTTTACCACATCCTATTTCGATTGAAATGTCGGCAATGCGAGTGAGTTTAATGCCGGGTTTACTTGCGTCAGTAATGTATAACCAAAACCGTCAGCAACCACGTATTCGTTTATTTGAGCATGGCCTTAAATTTTTACGTGATGAGAATGCTGAAAATGGCGTTAATCAAGTGGCGGTTATTGGTGGTGCGATCACCGGTCTTGCCCATGGTGAGCACTGGATTGAAGAAAAACGTGTCGTTGATTTTTATGACTTAAAAGGTGATGTTGAAGCATTACTTTCATTAACCAATGATATAACACGTTTTGAGATCAAAGCAGAACAATCAGATGGCCTACATCCGGGTCAATCTGCAGTGATTTATGTTGATGGTAAAAAAGTTGGTTTTTTTGGTGCTATTCATCCTCAAGTACAAAAATCGTTAGATATCAATAATGCGACTTATGTGTTTGAAATTGAAATGTCTGCCATTGAAAAAAGAAATTTACCAGAGGCTGTTGGAGTTTCGAAGTTCCCTTCAAACCGCCGCGACATCGCGATTTTAGTGGAAAATCAGGTTAAATCTGGCGACATTTTATCAGTGATAGAAAAAGTTGGCGGAAATCAATTGGTTGACCTAAACTTATTCGATGTGTATAAGGGCAAAGGTATTGAGCCAAATTACAAGAGTTTGGCGATTGCTCTAACACTGCAGGCGGTTGATAGAACACTCGAAGAGAAAGATATCAATCTAGTAGTTGATAACGTGGTGGCCGCACTGGCCGAACAGTTTAATGCATCGTTGAGGGACTAGATATGGCGCTTACTAAAGCCGACATAGCTGAACACCTATTTGAAAAATTGGGGATCAATAAAAAGGATGCCAAAGATTTAGTTGAAGCGTTTTTTGAAGAAATCCGCTCAGCGCTTGAAAAAGGCGAGCAGGTTAAGCTCTCTGGATTTGGTAACTTTGATCTTCGTGACAAGAAAGAAAGGCCTGGCCGTAACCCGAAAACAGGGGAAGATATCCCTATTTCGGCGCGACGTGTTGTGACTTTTCGACCGGGTCAAAAGCTGAAAACTCGTGTTGAAGTCGGCACGAGCAAATAAATTAAAAAAGGCAGCGTAAGCTGCCTTTTTCTTTGCTATTGCGCAAATTTATCAGTATTAAATATTGAGCCTAAAATTCGCGTGGTGAGACAAACTGACCGGATTGGATGCTGTCATAAGTTTGCTGTGCCAATGTATCTAAACTATCCAGACTTTTTCCTGCCGCAGTTAATTGTTGTTCAATCGGAAATATTTCGACATTGGTTATTCCAGAAAGCTGTGCAACCTTGGCAAAAGTATAGGCGTGTTTATATTTTTCATGTTTATAAAATAAACTGACCAAAGTGGTGTAAATTTCAGGGTTGGGAGTTTCGTTTGCTTTATTTAACTCTAAAGTTTTATAAAGTAAATCAATAGTCTTTTCTTCATCAAATTTAATAAAGTAACTGGCTAAGAAAAACTGCATTTCAGCACTTTGTGTCACACTGGGATCGTTTTCAAGCGCAAGCAACTTAGTAAGTGCTGACTGATTATTATTGCGTGACCAGTGATAATATAATAAGCCAGGATGATCAGTATTTTTGGTATCTTGATAAAGCCGTGTCATTTCTTTGATGCTGGTTAAGTGTGCTTCTACACGAGATGTGGTCTTTGTTTTTAATTTGATATGCTCAATTTTTGCTGCTAGCGAGACACACTGATCGTATTTTTCAAACCCTTTCAATAATAGGTACTTGTTATCATCTGTTGGTTGTTTATATTCATGATAGCGGGCCATGATCACCTCAGCGCGGAGCGCTTTACAGTGACTGTCTGTATTTAAATCATTACATAACCCCGGTGTATCCTCACACACTTTAGTAAGTGTTAACGGTTGTTCGCACCCAGTTAACGCTAATAAACTTAGTAAAACACTTACCCTAAGTAACATTCCTTAACCCCACCTTAATAATTTCTTTATTATTCTAGCTTAATGAATTGCTCTGTAACAGTGGAGAATAAAGTTAGTTTAAATTAGAATAGCGCTGCCCACTGAGGCGTATTGCTCTCAAAACACAATATGTCTTAAGGCTATCCGTTCAAAAATTGTTTAATTAGGTAAAAAACATGACCTCATCTCACGAGTTAGAATACACAAATAGTTGGCAAGAACGCCAAGATTACGCTGAAAGCATGCAACCTATCATCGGTAAGCTGTATCGTAATCGCGGTATTGAAATCGCTGTATATGGCCGTCCTCTCGTTAATGCTAGTACTATTGATATCATCAAGTCTCACAAAACAGTGGCACAATTTGAAGGCACTAAATTACGTTTACGCGAAAGCTTCCCGTTTTTAGAAGCTATCAGCAAAATGGATTTAAACTCTGCACGTATTGATATCGGTAAACTTGCTTACGGTTATTTATTTAACGATGCGGCAAATGGTCGTTCTATTGAAGCGTATTTAAACGACGAATTAGCTGAAATTATCAACTCACAAGCAAAAGAGCCACGTGATGTTGTGCTCTACGGCTTTGGCCGTATTGGTCGTTTATTAGCACGTTTGTTAATTGAAAAGTCAGGTCCTTATGCTGATTTACGTTTACGTGCGATTGTTGTACGTGGTGGTAAAGATGGCGATCTTGAAAAGCGTGCGAGCTTATTACGTCGCGACTCAATTCATGGTCCATTCAATGGGTCAATCACCATTGATAAAGAGCGCAATGCAATTAAAGCAAACGGTAGCTACATTCAAGTTATCTATGCTAATTCACCAGATGAGATTGATTACACCTCGTATGGTATCGAAAACGCACTTATTGTTGATAATACCGGTATCTGGAAAGATGAAGCAGGGCTTGGTTTACACCTAAAATCAAAAGGCGCAGCGAAGGTCTTATTAACGGCACCGGCAAAAGGTAATATCAAAAACATCGTATACGGTGTTAATAACCACGATATTCTGCCTGAAGATAAAATTGTTTGTGCTGCAAGTTGTACAACAAATGCAATTACGCCAACATTAAAAGCATTGAATGATAAGTTTGGTATTAACAACGGTCACGTAGAAACAGTACACTCGTACACCAATGATCAAAACTTAATTGATAACTATCATAAAGCAGATCGTCGTGGTCGTGCTGCAGCGCTTAATATGGTTATTACTGAAACTGGCGCAGCAAAAGCTGTTTCAAAAGCATTGCCAGAGCTTGAAGGTAAATTAACGGGGAACGCAATCCGTGTTCCTACACCAAATGTATCTTTAGCTATTTTAAATCTTAACCTTGCTACAGGCACTACGGTTGAAGAATTAAACTCATTCTTACGCCATGCTGCTCTGCATTCTGAGTTACGTGATCAGATTGATTACACAGCCTCTACTGAAATCGTATCAACCGATTTAGTGGGAAGTCGTTATGCGGGTGTGGTTGATTCACAAGCGACCATTGTTGACGGTAATCGTGTCGTACTTTACGTTTGGTATGATAATGAGTTTGGTTACAGCTGTCAGGTTGTGCGCTGTATGCGTGACATGGCTGAGGTCTCATTCCCAAGCTTACCGCGTTAATAGGTCATAGCTTAAAATCTTTACAAAAAGCCAGCATTTGCTGGCTTTTTTAGTCGTGAATGTTTTTTCAAAACCAAAGCCATGTGGTAGGCTGTGTCTAGTTTGCTACATTTTAATAACAATGCGTCCATTACATTGGTACGTTCCTTAATTTCTCACTAACAAGCGAAAGGTGAGCGATTAACTTTTCATAGATAGGTTTAATAAAATGAAAATCACCAGTAATTTTGACAGTGGCAATATCAAAGTCATTGCCGCAACCGATCCACTTAATATTCAACTAGAAATCAATAAAGATCATTTATCTGATTTTTTTCAGTGGTTTCATTTTCGTCTAGAAACGACACCTTTTCAAAATCATAAACTGCATATCAATAACCTTGAAAACTCAGCTTACCCAGATGGTTGGGATGGTTATCAAGCGGTTGCATCGTATGATCGCCAAACATGGTTTCGAGTTCCTTCAAACTATGCTGATGGCACGTTGTCATTTGAAATAGAACCAGAATGTGGCACGGTGTATTTTGCTTACTTTGCACCATACAGTTACGAGCGTCATTTAGATTTAATTACTTGGGCGCAAAGCCAAGAAGCGTGTCAGTTAGAAACCTTAGGTGAAACGCTTGATGGCCGTGATATGAGCGTGCTGCGCATTGGTGGTGAAAGCGACGAGAATAAAAAGACAATTTGGATCACTGCGCGCCAGCATCCAGGTGAGACAATGGCTGAATGGTTCGTTGAAGGCGTATTGCATAAATTATTAGATGATGAAGATCCGCATGCTGCGGCCTTGTTATCAAAAGCAGTTTTCTACATTGTACCTAACATGAATCCTGATGGTAGTGTGCGTGGGCACTTACGTACTAACGCCAAAGGCGTGAATTTAAACCGTGAATGGCAAACACCAAGCATGGAAAATAGCCCTGAAGTGTATTTAGTACTAAATAAGATGCGTGAAACGGGTGTTGATATGCATTTGGATATTCATGGTGATGAAGCTATTCCATATAACTTTGTTGCAGGCAGTGAAGGTATACCCAGTTACGATGCGCGCTTAAAAGAATTAGAAGACAGTTTTAAAGCAGCGTTACACGTAGTGACTCCTGAGTTTCAAGATGTGCATGGTTATCCCAAAGATGAACCAGGTAAAGCAAACCTAACTGTTGGCTCGTCTGCTGTTGCAGAAGAGTTTAAGGCGCTTGCTTATACTGTAGAAATGCCGTTTAAAGATAATGACGGACTTCCTGATCCAGATTATGGCTGGTCAGATCGTCGCTCATATCAGTTTGGTCAAGATACGTTGGCTGCCATTGTCAACGTGGTTGATAAGTTACGCTAATATAAAAAGGGCATCATAGTGATGCCCTTATCATTTGCCAAAGCAAACATAAAATTGATAATAATTTTGCCATGTTTAGGCTAAGATTGATCGTATCAACAGGACAAGGTTGCGGATTCTGACTCAGATAGCAGAGTATCGTTAAACAATAATAAAAAAATAATAGAGGATATCCATGGAAGCTTTTGTAAGCGCTGTTAATGGCGTGGTTTGGAGTAATGCACTTATTTACTTATGTTTAGGCGCAGGCCTATTCTATTCTATTTTAACCCGCTTTGCGCAAGTTAGGCATTTCAAAGAAATGTGTAAGTTGCTGTTTAGCCCGAATACTTCAGATACGGGTATTTCGTCTTTTCAGGCGCTGGCAGTATCATTATCAGGGCGAGTAGGGGTTGGTAATATTGCTGGGGTGGCTGCGGCCATTGGCTTTGGTGGCCCAGGCGCTATTTTTTGGATGTGGATCGTGGCTTTTTTAGGTGCCAGCACCGCGTATGCAGAATCAACACTAGGACAAATATATAAAACTGAAGAAGATGGTCAGTACCGTGGTGGCCCGGCTTATTATTTCGACCGCTGTTTAGAACAAAAGTGGCTAGCGGTTTTATTTGCTGTGGCAGCAATTATTGCGTGTGGGGTGTTCTTACCAGGCGTACAAGCAAATGCTGTCGGCAATGCGTTTACGCAAGTATTTGGTAGTGGCACTATGGTGACAACTAGCTTCGGTGATGTCGGCAGTTTTAAACTGGTTGCATTGGCTATTATCTTAATTGTGCTAGCGTTCATTATTTTTGGCGGGATTAAACGTATAGCCAACTTTACTCAAGTTGTGGTGCCATTTATGGCATTAGGCTACATCATACTGGCGTTGATCGTGGTATTTTTAAATATCGATAAAGTACCGGGGATCTTTTCATTAATTATCTCTGATGCATTCACTGCCCAGGCAGGCTTTGGTGCTGCGATTGGTTGGGGTGTAAAACGCGGGATTTATTCTAACGAAGCAGGCCAAGGTACAGGCCCCCATGCTGCCGCTGCGGCAGAGGTTGACCACCCAGCTCAACAAGGTTTAGTGCAAGCTTTTTCTGTGTACGTTGATACACTTTTTGTTTGTACAGCAACTGCGCTAATGATTTTAATCACTCAGCAATACAACGTGGTGGGTGAATTACCTGCAGGGCAATTTATTGTTCAAAATGTCGATGCTGCGACAGAGGTTGGCTCAGCTGCTTTTACCCAAATGGCCTTATTTAGCGTGTTTGGTGGTTTTGGGGAAGCGTTTGTTGGTATCGCATTATTTTTCTTCGCGTTTACGACAATTTTGGCTTACTACTACATTGCAGAAACTAACGTTGCTTATTTAAATCGTTATTTTAAAGGCAGTATTCCACTGGTTATTGTCAAGCTAGTAATTATGTTTATGGTTTCATATGGTATGGTGAACAGCTCTGGTTACATTTGGAATATTGGTGACATTGGTGTCGGCTTAATGGCGTGGATCAATATTGTCGGGATCTTAGCAATATTTTTTGTCGCAAGACCCGCACTATTATGTTTACGTGACTATGAAGATCAAAAGAAAAGTGGGGGGCCAATTACCTTTGACCCTGTTAAGCTAGGCATCAAAAACGCGACTTTCTGGGAAAAGCGCCTTGCTGAACAAGCTAAAGCGACAGAGTCTAAAGACTAAGTTAGGTAATTAAAGCCGTTTTTTAATTCACACCGATTGGGTGCAATTGAAAAAAGACAACGACAAATAAAACACGTACAATAAAGGGCGCCGCAAGGCGCCTTTTTTATGCGTAGATTTTTATGCGAAGTATGGAGAAAGATATGGCGATTGTTAGTTGTCCTAGTTGTAATAAGTCAATATCAGATAAACATAAACAGTGCCCACACTGTGATAATAATGTAGCTCAGCTTGATGACGAGCAACGTCAACAGCTAGCGCGCGAAAAGCGTATTCAAAAACAGCAAATGTTTATGAATCACTCTTTTTTTGCGTTGATCATATTTTTAGGTGGCTTCTTTAGCTTATACTTTTTGCACCCAGAACCCGAAACGCCAACCTGGTACGCATGCGCCGCAGCCATTGGTATTGGCTGTATTTGGTATTTAATAAATCGCGTTATTTTAGTGATGCTGAAAAAGAAAAAATGACATGAACATCGACAATCTTGTAAAAACAATTACCCCAGAATTATTCGAACGCTTACAGTATGGTGCGGCAACAGGAAAATGGCCTGATGGCACTGTACTCAGTGACGAGCAAAAACAGCAGACCGTGCAATTAGTGATGCTTTACCAAGCTAAAGTTGCGCAAACAAATGAGCAATTTACCATTGGTTCTAATGGTGAAATGGTGCAAAAAACCAAAGCACAATTGCAAAAAGAATTCACCGCAGACAACGAAATAGCAAGGTTTAGTGAACATGATCTTTAAACACCTTTTTACCCCAAAGTGGAAACACCCCAAGCAGCAAGTACGTTTAGAGGCCATTGAAAAGCTTGATGTAGAGCGAGATGCGACTATTTTAAATGCATTAGCACTTGAAGACAGCTCAGCAGAAATCCGTAAAAAAGCACTGACTAAAGTTAATGACTTAGTACTGTGGTGGCAAGCATATAAGCAAGATCAAAGCTTAAAAGAACTGGCAGAACAACATATATCAAATGCCGTTCTGAGTGATGAAAGTAAACTGTCGAGCCAAATTAAAAATGAATATATTGAACGGTTTGCGCCAGTAAAAACCCTTGAAAAATTGGCGTTTGCAGAGAAAGAACTGCAAGTAAGGGCAAAGTTGTTAAAACGCTTAGCCAATCCAAAGCTAGTTGAAAAGGCATTTAAAGAAGGTTCAGCAGAGCTGCAAGTGCATCTTGTGGAGCAAGTAATAACGCATCAACTGGTGAAAAGCTTAGTTAAGCATGCACAGGGTGACGCCAAAGCAACACTTGAAACACATATTGAAAACGAGCGTCTAGCCATTGAAATGCCATTACAAGTGCAAAATGACACCCGTGTTATTTTAGCAAAGCTTAATGCACTGCGTGAAAAGCAAGACTTTATCGTAGTGACTCAACAATACGCTGAATTAATGGATCAATGGCAAGGGCTGGAACTGAGTTGGTTAAGCCCAGAGCAACGTGACACCGTTGCCACTAAATACACAGTCTTGACTGATAAGTTAAATGAACTAGTGAGTCAATTACAAGCTGAACATGATCAGCAACAGCAACGTTTAGCCCTGCAACAACGTCAGCTGCTAGCACTGGCAAATTTAGAAGCGCTCAGTGATGAAATTGAAAATGCATTGCAACTTGGTTTAGAAACGCCCGAGCAAATACAGCAAGATTGGTTAGATGCAAAAGTGGCGCAGGCACAAGACAGCTTGGCGCAAAGTGAATTACCAGATAATGCCCAACAACAGCAAATAACCACGCGACTAACGAGTTTATTTAGGCAAGTCGCTAAATTGCCAGAGCTTAGCGAAGCGATCAGTGCATTCAAAGCTGCATTAACCGAACTGAGTAATATCAGTACCGATGGCATTGAGCAAGCAAGTTACGATGATGCTGAACGCCATTTTAATCAAGCGTATAAAGCTGCTAAAGCACCATTGGCACAATTGCCAAAGACTTTGCAGGGGCCTTTTAAAGGCCAGCTTGCACAGCAGAAAGAACGTTGGAATACAGCCGTAGCGCCTATCAGTGATAAGCTAACTAAAAACCAACAACTTGCTGCTCGTAAAGGGCGTGATGTAAAACGCTTAATTGAACAAGGTCGTTTTAACGTTGCATTTGGTGTGTTTAAAGGCTTTATTGAGTTGTATGACACCCTAACTCCAAACAGTCAGCAAAGCCTTGAAAAGATTAAAACAGATCTTGAGCAGCAATTAGATAATGCCCGTGATTGGCAAAAATATGCCTCTGCACCGAAACGTGAGGAATTGTTGGCTGAGATCACAGTCTTACTTGAGCAACCTTGCACGGATGCGAAATCCCGCGCAACTGAAGTGAAAACATTACGCCGTCGTTGGAATGAGCTTGGTCGTTTAGATACTGAACAAGAGCAAGCACAAGGAAAAGAGTTTGATGACAAAATCGAGCTATTATTTGCCCCTTGTCGCGACTATTTTGCCGAGCTTGAACAGCAACGCGAAGCAACCAAACTTGAGCGTGAAGCTATTATTGAGCAAATGACGTTATTGAATGAAAGTGATACCACAATTGATGCTTTTGATTGGAAAGAGTTCGAAAGCCAGTACAACCGGATAAATAAAGCTTGGCGTAATGCAGGCAACGTTGAGCCGAAAGTATACCGCGCATTACAAACGCAATATAAGGCGCAGCAGCAACACGTATTTAATACTCTAAATACTTTTCACAAAGGCAATGCGGCAGCAAAAAATTCGCTAGTAGAGCAAGCGCAACAGCTAGCGCAAAGTGATGACTTAGCGAGTGCATGTCAGCAGTTAAAAGAATTACAACAGCAATGGCAACGTATTGGTTTTGCTGGTGTGAAAGCTGAAAATGCATTATGGCAAAAATTCCGCCAATTTAACGATGTCACCTTTGCTAAACGCAGTGAAGAGTTTGCCCAGCATAAAGAGCAACAAGCTGCCGACAATGCTATTATAATCGCTCAACTCGTTGAACTGGAAGATGCATTACCTGTCGTAAATCAAAAAGCGCAATTGCTGGATTTACGTACTAAAGTAGTTGTACTTGAAACGAACAAAGAATTAAATAATCGCATTGAAAAGTTATTAGCCAATATTGACGATAAACTTGCGGCTGTTACAGAGCAAGCTGCACAAGCTGATTTCGCCGCTTTATTTACTGCACTGCAAGACCAACAAGCAGTTCCTGCACAATGGCAAACGAGTGCTGATACGCAGCTAAGCGCTGCACAACTATTAGTACGAATGGAAATTTTGGCTAATGTTAGCAGCCCAGAAGGTATATCACGCATGGCTGAGCAAGTTGCTATGCTTGATGATAAACATCGCGGTGAACAAGCGGACTTACATTATTACTTAAAACAACTGTTGGCACTCAGCCAAGGTTCAGTTGAGAGTGACACACTAGCACGCTTAAAAGTCATTTTTGGTGCTTAAAACTAGACCCTAATAAATTAAATAATAAAGCCGCCATTGTGCGGCTTTTATTTAGGGTTTGACGTGAATATTTTGCATACGGTAAAGGAAAAATAATGAAGTATATTTTATTGATTGGCTGTTTATTATTGGCTGCATGTAATACCACTAATGGTGTTTCTGTCTATTCATTTACTAGCAGTGAAATTGAGACAGTATTGAATCAACAATTACCTAAGCTCAGTGAAAAAGTGAGCTTGATGGGATTACCTGTGCAATTTGATGTGAATGATTTAAGTGTGAATGTTGGTCCTGATAACCGAGATGTGGTGGTACTTGGTGCTGATTCAAGTGCTGTTGTAAATGCCTTCGCGCTTAAATACCCTGTACGCTTAAAATTGCAGATAGAAGGGGCGCCTTTTTATGATAGTGAAAAGAAAGCGGTATTTTTACGTAATGTAAAACTGCTTGATTCAACAATAGACGCTGGTGGGTTTAAGGGCAACTTAGCGGTACTTGATGATGAAGCAATGAAAGTAATTAACGGGTTTTTAGCTGTTAATCCAGTTTATAAATTAAATATGAATGATCCTAAGGTTGCGTTATTAAGCAAGCTGCCTTTAGATATGAAAGTAGAGCAGGGTGCAATTAAATTAGTACCTAGCATTTAAGCCGATATTCTTTAAATAGTTGCAGCCCTGAATGAACGTGTCAGGGCTTTTTTGTATCTATAAGGTTATGATTAAACCTTAAGCTGTTTATAACTGCACACCGTGATGTAAATTAAATAATTAATTTATTATATAGGTACAAGTAGTGTATCTAATCAACTATACTGAGTGTTAGTTAATCAACCCCTTATTGTTTTCTTTATGGATAAAGAGGCTATTATGAAAAAATTTATCATTGTATTCAGTGGTGTTATAACAGCTCTATTCTCGATTGTCACGTTAGCGAATGAGTCTGATTTTAATGCAAATCCTTTTCTTGAAGAGCATGCAACGCAACAGCAGGGCGTGCAGCTGTTTTCTTTTACCAAAACACCCATTGCATTGCACGAGAGTGATAAAAGTAATGCAGCTGAAAATGCAGACTATTTACGACTAGCTTTAGAGACTAAAGCGAATGGTTATGCGTTAGTGGACACATCTCAGATAAAAGATATTGAAAAAGTAATTGCTGAGCACAAAAATGGCCATACACTATTTCAGCGTAATTTAAAACCTGAAATTATGGCTGCACAATCAATTGCGGATCAAACTAACTTGTCGCAGCAATTTTCCGGCGACTCAGTCGGCTTAGAAAGTATTTTGAAACAACACGAATTTACTGTTATCAGCAGCATGGTTGGTGGAAATTTTATTGCAGGCAGTGGCTGGGACCAATTAACTCAAATAGTCAAAAGTGATATGTTTGGCACCGTTATTATACAAGTGAGAGACTTCTCTCATAATGGTGGAGTATATATGGATGCAGATGCGGTGAATTATTATGTAAATAGTTACCCAGCCATCCTTTATGTATTAAAAGACGAAGTTGATAACGTGTATACGAGTTTAGGCTGGGCAACTGATGAGCAATCTTATCAGCTCAGTCTTACGAAAAACATCAACGAAGTTAGTTTAGCTAAACAGTTTAAAGCGCTAATAATGGCAATGTAGTAGTAAAAATAATTAATAGCTACATTTTATTACCTAGTTAAATTATTTTATGATTATGAATAAACGCGGTTACTTTAATTAGTAAACAAGTATATTAACATCCCTTAACTTGAAAAGAATAAATTAAACCATTAAATTGATTAATCGACTTGGCCTCTTTTAAAAAATAGGCTTATAATCTAGTAGAATTATATCTAATTTTAACTCTTTACAATTTAGTGAGTAGAAAATGAAAGAAATTAAGGCGTTTATCAAATCAGCGAGTCTTGCTGACTTAGAAAAAGCACAAGCTTTATTAGCAGACGCTATCGCAAAATATACGCAGCAGCAGCAAGCGAAGCAGGAAGTACTGGACCTGTTAAAAGCGAAAGGTTTAACTCTTGAAGATCTTCAAGAGGGTGTAAATGATAAGCGCACAAAAGTAATGCCAAAGTACCGTATTGAATTTGAAGGTGAAACGGTTGAATGGACGGGCCGTGGTAAACGTCCTAAAGCATTCCAAGGTGTTGATTTGACTAAACACCTGGCTTAATCGCTGAGGGGCCGTGAGCGCCCCTTACTTTGGAGAGAGTTACTCTCCATTTCGTTTGCTCCTCTAAGTTGCCATCATGACGTATGTATTACGCCCTTATCAACAAGAAGCGGTTGATCGCACCGTTGCTTATTTTCGAACAACCTCAGAGCCCGCTCTAATAGTATTACCTACCGGTGCAGGTAAGAGTCTAGTTATTGCTGAATTAGCACGTATTGCCAAACAAAAGATTTTAGTTCTTGCGCATGTGAAAGAGCTTGTGGAGCAAAATGCTGAGAAATATTGCAGTTTTGGTCTTGAAGCGAGTATTTTTTCGGCAGGTTTAAAACAAAAATCGTTAATGCAGCAGGTAACGTTTGCGAGTATTCAATCTTTGTCGCGCAATATTGAGCAACTAAATGCACACTATTCGTTAGTGATCATTGATGAGTGTCATCGTGTCAGTGGGGACAAAGATAGCCAATATGAGAAAGTGATTTTGGCATTAAAAGCCCATAACCCGCAGTTAAAGATACTGGGTTTAACAGCGACGCCTTATCGAATGGGGATCGGTTGGGTGTACCATCGTCATTATCATGGCTTTGTTCGAGGTGACAAAAGCAGCCCATTTCAAGAGTGTATTTTTGAACTACCTCTGCGTTATATGATTAAACACCACTACCTGACCCCACCGCGGGAAGTGGATGCGGCGATCAGCCACTATGACTTTTCTGCTTTACAAAGTGATTCATTTGGGCGTTACACCGGTGATGACATGAACCAGTTACTAGCAAAAAATAGTCGGGCTACTAAAGCCATTATACAGCAAGTTATTGAGTACAGTGAGCAACGCCAGGGGATCATGATTTTTGCAGCGACTGTGCTACATGCAAATGAAGTTTATGGATATTTACCCGCTCAACAAGCGGCTTTGATCACCGGTGATACACCAAATGCGGAACGCGATCAGATCATTATGGCGTTCAAACAGCGGAAGCTAAAATACCTTGTTAATGTATCGGTGTTGACAACCGGTTTTGATGCACCTCATGTAGACTTTATCGCTATTTTACGACCAACGGAGTCAGTGAGCTTATATCAACAAATCGTTGGTCGTGGCTTGCGTTTAAGTGAAGGAAAAACCGATTGCTTAGTCATTGATTATGCGGGAAATGGCTTTGATCTGTTTTATCCAGAGGTAGGGAGTAAAAAGGGTGACAGTGATAACGTACCTGTCCAAGTTCAGTGCCCTGGCTGTGGTTTTGCCAATATTTTCTGGGGAAAAACAGATAGTCAAGGTAAAGTTACTGAACATTTTGGCCGTCGTTGCAAAGGCTTGCTCGAAGATGATGATGGCTTAAAAGAGCAGTGTGATTATCGGTTTCGTTTTAAAGAATGTGAAGCCTGTGGTGCTGAAAATGATATTGCTGCTCGTCAGTGCCAAACCTGTCATGAAGTGATGGCCGATCCCGATGATAAACTGCGCGCTGCACTTAACTTAAAAGATGCCTTAGTATTGCGTTGTAGTGGTTTAAGTGTGAATAGTCTTGCAAGTAATGAGCAGATAATCAAAATTACGTATTATGACGAAGATGGCGCTAGTTGTGATGAAGTCTATGACTTTGCTAAACCTGCGGCGCGTTATGCGTTTAATAAGCAATTTGCTAAGCGTACAGCCCAAGGGCAAACACCAGTCGAGTATAAATCAGCACAGCAAGTGATTGCAGCGCAATTACAGTTGGTCGCACCGGACTTTGTTATTGCTAGAAAGAGTAAAAAATACGGTTGGAAAGTTGCAGATAAATTATTTGATTACCAAGGAAATTTTAGAAAGGCAAATCAGTTAAGTCGTTAAACTTAACTGATTTTAGCTGTTAGCTATTAAGCGTCGTCGCTTTCCATTAATCCCCAGCCATCACCGTAGCCATTATAGCCATTGGCAATGCCCTCTAAATATTGTTCAGTTTGGCCTAGCAGGGTGTGATCGGGCACCATTTGTACCTGAGTAACGACTTCCCAAATACCAGTATCTTTGCATTGTACTAATTCAGTGGTGGGTGCCAGCTCATCTTCTACTATAGCTGCGGAAAATTTTTCGGCATCTACTTTTTGCTCGAACAAAATATAGAAGTCAATAGTGTGCATTTGGGCTAAATTTATACCTGCAGCTGCGATTTCAGCTAAAAGTTGGCCATTGTCATCATCAGGAAAGTGCATTTAAAAACTCAATAAAATCATTTCAAATTAGTAATGGCTATTGTAACCAAAATAAAGCAAATAAGCGTACTAATTTTCACATTTGAGTTACTGCGTGAAGTAGCATCAATATGGTACTATTTCTGTCATTATTGATAAATCGTTTTTAAGTAAGGAAATTACTTGCCTAGCTGGATATTAACGCGCATAACAGTTGGTTTATTTTTATTGTTTTCATTAAATGTATTTGCAGCCGCACACGTTGTAAGTAGCTATGAAATAAATGGCATTAAGGGCGATCTGGAAAAAAATGTTGCGCTGTACTTAAAGCAACTTGAAGGTGAAACAGCTACGAGCACCTTGTTAAGCCATGCAAAGAAGCAAGTTGCCAGCAGTTTAAAAGCACTGGGTTATTATAAGCCTGTTATTAAGCTTAATTATAATAGTGAATCGCAAACATTGATTGCAACCATCGAACGTGGCCCCGTGACGCGTATTGCCGACGTGCGCATAACAGTGCAGGGCGAAGGTGAGGATGATTTATTGCTTAAGCAAACGATAAATAGTATTAAGCTAAAGCAAGGTGATATTTTAAATCACAGTCATTACGATGCTGCACGTAAAAAAATTGAAGGACAACTGCTTGAGCTAGGGTACTTTGATGTGAAATGGCAAACACATCAGCTGGCTATTTCTTTAAAGAATAATAGTGCTGAGGTGATTTTAGCGATAGATACCGGTGTTCGTTATCAATTTGGTGATCTTGTGTTAGGGGAACAAACCCCAGCTGAGAAATACATTCGTTCTTTAGCTAAATTTAAACAAGGCGAAGCTTATAGGGCTACTTTAGTATCAGAGTACAATTTAGCGTTATCTACCACGCCGTATTTTGCCAGTGTACGCGTTTACGCAGATATACCTAATCGTGCTAATAAACAAGTACCAATAAAGGTTGATGTACTGCACAAACCTGCCAATAGTTACGAAGTGGGGGGCGGTTATAGTACTGATCTAGGGCCGAAAGTGCGTTTTAAGTGGACTAAACCGTGGATCACTGAAAATGGTCATTATCTTGAAAGTAATTTAAATGTATCACAGCGACAGCAAGATATTTCACTTGGTTACACGGTACCTGTAGACGACCCTAATGATGACTTATGGCGTTTTTCAGCCGGTTACAAACTCGAAGATGAGTTAACCAACGATGTGTACAGTAAAATTCTGACCGGGCAATTGCAACGACAATGGCTAACAGATGATGATTGGGTTCGTACTGTATTTTTACGCCGTGATAGAGAGACTTATCGCATTGGCGATGAAGAACAAAGTTCTAAAATGTTAATGCCCGGCATCAGCTATGCTAAAAAAGAAACCGAAGGAGGCACAACACCAACATCGGGCTATCAATGGTTATTATCTGCAGAATTTGGTTTAAAAGACATGTTTTCTACGACTAATATTGTCAGAGTACAGCTTCAAAATGCCTGGTTGCAAACTTATCTTGATCGCCATTTATTGTTTTTAAAGGCAAATGTTGGCGCCATGTTAGTAGATGACATTGATAATGTCCCATTTTCATTGCGTTTTTACGCCGGTGGTGACCAAAGTGTACGTGGTTTTGCCTATCAGTCAATTTCTCCAGAGGATGAAAAAGGTCGTCTAATTGGTGGTAAATATTTAATCACTGGTACGGTTGAATATAATTACCAGTTTGCAGAAAGTTGGCGAGCTGCTTTATTTGTTGACAGCGGTACAGCGACCAATGACTTTACCGATCGGGTTGAAGTAGGCGCAGGTTTTGGTATTCGTTATTTAACCCCAGTGGGCCCAGTTCGAATTGATCACGCGTGGGGGCTTACCAAAGAAAGTAAAAGCACGCGACTTAGTATTACTATAGGGCCTGAAATTTAATGTCAAAAATGAAAAAAATTACCACCGCACTGACACTGTTTTTTACTTCGCTACTGGTGCTGGTATTTTGTTTATTATTTACAGCGCCAGGCAATCAATTAATTGCGTACACGGCAACGAAGTTAGTTGATGGCTTACGCATCGACATTAAAAATGGCCGCTTTTTATATAACGACTCATTTGATGTACGCTTTCAAAGTGATGGCTTAGATTTTAATGCGAAAAACTTGAAACTCGATCTTTATTGGTGGGGCTGTGAAGGTATATGCATTGAAAATATGAGCGCGCAGGCAATATCGTTGAAGTTACCACAGCCAACTCAAACACAAGCTGAGACTGAAGAAGAGGCAAGGGTAGAAGAACAACCCGCTACGAGTGCGAGCGATGAGATTAGCTTGCCTATTGGCGTTTCAATCAAACGCATTGCAATTGCATCCTTTGAACTTGATCATGCCAGTGCAAATGTATCAGTGAAAAAATTTGTTTTGGCAGCGTTCGCTCAACAGTCGCTCGTTACTTTAAGCTCATTAAAAATTGCACAGGTCGATGTGTTACTTAAAGAAACTCAAGCACCACCTAGTGAGCCATTAACGGCACTTGCGGCTTTGCCCGATATTCATTTTAGTTCGCCACTTGCCGCCAAACTCGAACAACTTTTGATCTCGAAAGTAACGCTGGTACAAGGCGAACAAAGTCACGAAATTAGTGATATTAAAGGCTCTTTTGCGATAAACAAAAGTGAACTGCAGCTACCATCATTCAGTGCAGACTATTTACAATGGCACTTGGCAAGCCAATTAACAGCAAATTTAGCTGATGACACTCCCGTCACCGCAGCACTTACTTTGAATAATCCTGAGCATCAAGTCGCTTTGGCGGTTGCTGGAGATTTACGTAATTTACAACTAGACGTGATCACCGAAGGACAATACCCACTAACTGCAAAAATAAATGCCGATTTAAAAACCACTAATTTTCCTTTTTCAATCAATGCAAATATTGAGCAGTGGCTACTTGAAGTAGAGAGTAATCAATTAAAAATAAATGACGTGCAGTTAACAGGTAAAGGCAATGCCGATGACTATACATTACAGTTGATGGCACAAAGTCAACTTGCAGCATACCCTAAAGTGCGATTGGAAAGTGCGCTAAAAGGCGGCTTAACGCATATCAATGTTGAACAATTGTCGTTAATGGCAAACGAAAGTAAAGCGACGCTAACTGCGTCAGCGAGCTGGGAAAACGGTATCGAGAGTCAATTTTCAGGAAAGCTAGCAAATTTAAAAGCACAGTACTTAACTGATACTGTAAGCAGTGATCTGTCAGGGCAATTTAATGGGGTATTTAATGCGTCACAGCAGCAGTGGCAGTTAAAAATGATAGATACTCAACTTGGCGGTACGGTTGATGATATTCCATTTAGCTTTGTTTCAGATTTTGATTTAAATAACTCATTACATGCCAGTATTGAGAAATTTGAACTTGTCAGTGGGGAAAATAAGCTAGCTTTATCAGGGAATATTGCTGAACAATGGAAAATTAAGGGGTTACTTCACTTAAATAAACCAGAACAAAAGAACTTGCCATTTACTGGTGTGGGTGAAGGAAAGCTTGCAATATCAGGCGCGCGTTTACAACCCATTGTAAACTTAGATGTTGGCTTACGTGATTTAAGTTTTGCTGATATTCAGATTGCAAACTTAGCGTTAAAGACAGACTTTAATTATGCCGCTGATTGGCAAACTAACGTGAGCTTAAAAGTAACAGATGCCAATGTAGCAGGTCAGCAAATTAACAGCTTTACGATTGCAGCGGCTGGAGATAAAGATGATCATCAACTACAGCTTGATTTAAACGCTGTACAGGGTAAAGCTGAACTTGAAGTTGCGGGTAAGTTTGCTAAAAACGTGTGGCAAGGTAGCCTAAGTAATGTGCTGCTAAGCGATAACGTGATTGATTTTACTACGAAGCCTGCGGTTGCGATTAAATTTAACATCGATACGGGTGATTTTTCCGTACAGCAGCATTGTTGGCAAAGTCAAAACAGTAAGCTGTGTATCGACCGGCTTAATCAAACAGCGCAGCTTGGTCAGCTTAATGCCAAGTTAGAGAATTTTGATTTAACTGAAATTAAACATTTATTGCCCGATAACATTATTACCGAAGGTGGATTTGCAGGGCAGGTCAAAGCGAATTGGCAAGCGAGCCAATTACAAAGTTTATCTGCGACAATTAACTCTCATGATTTGGCTGCAATCCTTATTAACGAGGAAAAGCGGTATCGCTTACCAATAGACACATTCACGTTAAATGCAATTGCAGATCCCCGTGATGCTAACTTGCAAGCGCGGTTGAGCTCCACAGTGCTTGGTGATATCAATGCAGATATCGATGCTGAGGACTTAGCCGGGCAACAGTTACTAAGTGGACAGCTGGTGATTGACAAGATTTTATTAACTGACTTGCAACCTTTTATTGGTACGCTTGAGCAATTAAAAGGCAGCATTAGTGGCCAAATAGCCTTAGCAGGTACGTTGAGCGCACCGTTGCTTAATGGTGAGCTGGAAGTTATAGATGTAAATTTACAAGGTGAGCAGCTGCCAGTTGCGATTGTAGATTCAAATATCAGCATTACTTTTGACAAAACTAAAGCCACCCTTGATGGCAAATTAAACGATGCACAAGGCGGTAAGTTAGCCTTGGAGGGGGATATTGATTGGCAAGGCGCACAACCTGCGGTGAATTTAGCCGTAGTTGGTGAGCAGTTTTATGTCCGAGCTCAGCAAGGTGTAACATTTAAAGTATCACCGGATTTAAAAATTGGTTTGGCTGATAATGCTTTTAAGTTAGCGGGGCAAGTGGTTGTGCCTTATGGTCGGATAGAGATTGAAGAGCTTCCAGAAGGGGCTGTGCAAGTGAGCGATGATGAAATTATTATCGACAAACAAGCAGAGCAAACTCAAGCCGTACCGTTTGATTACGACATAAGTCTTAAGTTGATTGTTGAAAATGATGTGCGCATTGACTCATTTGGGTTGGAGTCTAAAATTGAAGGTGACTTGTCGATTAAGATGGATCAGCAAACGCCAATGATTGCCACCGGCGAGTTGAACTTACGTGAAGGTACTTACCGCTCTTTTGGACAAGACCTGATCATCCGTACTGGTCAAATTGGTTTTAGTGGTCCGATAGATAAACCGTATTTAAATATTAAAGCGATCCGAAACCCAGATAATACCGCCAATGATGTCATTGCTGGCATTACCTTAACGGGTAATATCGAGCAACCTGCATTAAAGGTGTTCTCTGAGCCGGCAATGGATCAAGCCGAGTCTCTAGCTTATTTATTAAATGGTCAACCATTAGACGAAGGTGACAGTTCAACTGATGCAATGCTAACTCAATTATTATTAGCACAAGGGGTGAGTCGCAGTGAAGGGGTGGTATCTAAAGTGGGTGAAACGTTCGGCTTGTCGGATGTTAGCTTGAGCTCTAAAGGCAGTGGTGACGAAACCAAAGTAGAAATTTCTGGTTATGTGGCACCGGGTATTCAAGTTAAATACAGTGTGGGTATTTTTGACTCCTTAAGTGAAGTTGCGGTACGTTATCAATTACTGTCACAACTTTATATTGAAATTACCAGTGGTTTGTATCAGAACGTGGATATTCTCTATAAATTCGATCTGGATTAAGGATAACATTACGTTGATCAAATGGATTTGCTTTTTGACTTCTTTTACTTGTTTGGCAAACACTGAGCTTAGTGTGCGCTACTCTGCTGACGGGCACCCATATCCACGTGCATTGCTGGCATTGGCATTGAGTAAGTCAGCAGTGACTCTGGTGCCAACAGAAGTGCAAAATATTCCTTCGCAAAGCAGAGCTATTAGGCTTTTAGGAGATAAAAATGGTATTGATGTCTTTTGGGGAGTAACGAGCCCTGATTGGGAAAAGCAAGCCAAGGCCGTTTTGATCCCAATTGATAAAGGCTTATTGGGTTATCGTATCCCTTTAGTACATGTTAGCCATAAAGATATGTTTGCACAGGTAAACCACTCTAGACAATTACGCTCATTTGTATTCGGTTTACGGGAAGATTGGCCAGATACTGCCATTTTTAAACGTAATGAGTTGCCTACATTAATATATGGTATGGGGGCAGAGCCTATCGAAATGCTCCGAACAGGGCGCATTGATGCGTTGCCGTACGATATCTTTGATTTACCCAAAAATCATGGTGACGATATTATTCACGAGCCGCATATTGCTATTCGTTATCCATCTGCAGTTTATTTTTTTGTAGCCAATGATAATCAAACGCTGCATAAATTATTGCAAGAAGGTCTACTAGCGGCAATTGCTGATGGTTCTTTTGACGCGCTATTTTATGAATATTTTGCCGCTACGATTGCACAAGCTGACTTAAAAAACCGCCGTATTATTGAACTTACAAACCCTTTACTGCCGCGCAGTGCGCCAATTCATCAAGCTCAGTTTTGGCTTGATAAAAACAGCTTAACTAAATAACCTCGCACTATAACAATACAAATAGGTGTGCCATGTTTAAAAAATTATATTTCATTGGCGGTGTTCTACTCTCTAGCCAAATGAGTATGGCACAAGCTGATAATCAGCTCACAGCTGCACAAATTGTTAATCAAGCAACTGCTGAGCAATGGCGGTTAGTGGAGGCTGATAATATTATCAAAATAGCCCTGCCAACCGGCGCTGCTTATATCGAGCTTAACCCGCAACTGGCACCAAAACACACGCAGAATATCAAACAACTAGCCCGCGAAGGCTTTTACAAAGGTTTAAATGTTTATCGCGTTGTGGAAGGCTTTGTAGCGCAAGGAGGTGATGAAAGCGGTAAAAAACCAGTCAAAGATGCCGCTAAAGCCATAGCTGCTGAATTTTATTTAACGACTTCAAGCCTTTTGGAGATCACCGAGCTTGATCACCATGATGGCTATGCCCCAATTACTGGATTTTTAAATGGCTTTGCGGTGGCGCAAAATGAGATGCAAACGCAAACTTGGCAAGTGCATTGTAATGGGATATTTGCAATGGCGCGAGATAACGACATTAACAGTGGTGGTACTGAATTTTATGTCACTATAGGACAAGGCCCGCGTTATTTAGATAGAAATATTACTGTATTTGGCCGCGTGCTGGAGGGGATGGAGCATTTTAATCGTCTATCTCGCACGACTAGTAACCCTATTACCGATATACACGTGTTAGCTGATATCAGTAAACAAGATAATAGCCAGTTTAAGGTGATGCGCACTGACTCGACTGCATTTTTAGCCTTGATCAAAGCACGACAAAACCGCTCAGAAACATGGTTTGTTGAAACGCCTAATTATGTTGATGTGTGCGGTATGCCTATACCGACTAAAAGAGTTGAAAGTTAGCCAGTGTAGATAACCCCGAATGACTCGGGGTTTGACTAGATAGATCATTGGCGGTTTATTTTCACCGCAAATGGCACACTATCGTGAGAAGTTGAACGGTACGGGTTGATGTCTAGTCCACCACGGCGGGTGTAACGTGCGTACACTTCAAGTTCACTGATGTTCAATTGCGCCATTAAATCACAATAAATACGCTCTACGCATTGCTCATGAAATTCGTTATGAGTACGAAATGAGATCAAATAGCGTAATAGCGATTCCTTACATAGTTGCTCACCCGTATAGCGAATAATGATACTAGCCCAGTCCGGCTGTGAGGTGATCAAGCAGTTCGATTTTAATAAATGACTGTGCAGTGTTTCAGTGACAGTATTGCTGCTCGCCGTTGTTAAACTGTGTGCGCCAAGCTGATAGTCGGTTACTTCAATGTCTAACTCATCGATACACTCACCCGGCAAGGGTGTGCAAGGTAAACAGTTATAATCTGCTGGGCTATATAAATTGACGGTGATAGGCATTGCCACTGCGGCTGATAAATCGGCGGTCAAAATAGCGGCTACATCATCAACTGAATCAAAACGCGTTTGGTTAAAGCTGTTTAAGTACAGTTTGAAAGATTTAGACTCAATAATATGGCTGCTCTGACATGGAAACACAAAGCTTGCTACAGCAACGACAGGTTTTCCTTTTGCGTTTAACCACGACAACTCATAGCCGGTCCAAATATCTTGGCCTTTAAAAGGGAGGGCGCGTTCATCAATGTTTAAATCGTCGCGATTAAGTTTTCGTGCGATCGGAAAAAGTAAGCTTGGTGTATACGTATCAACATACTCAGTTGATTGACCAAGCACACTGCCTTTTAATTCTGGTGCGTTGCTGTAATCTGTCATGTTAAGTCTTTTGTAGTTACAATAGCGCTATTATACCTAAAGCTTATGAGTTTCACAGCATGTCTATTGTTACCCAGTTACAACAACTTCACCAACGCTTTGCCAGCAAGCAGCAAGATCAAACAGGCAAATTGCCACAGATTGAACACGACAGCGATTGGCCAAGTCCGTGCGAAGTAGGCAACCCAGATGAACAAGGGTTGATCCAATGGCAAGCGGTCGCTCGCACACCAAATGGCACTTTAACTGATCTAGCTAATGCCCTAGAGGTTGAATTTCCACAAGCGCTGCAACAATATTATGGTGCGTTTTTTGGCGGGTGTATAACAGCCAGTATAGATGGTCATGATGTTGAGCTACTGCAAGCGTGGAGCGATGAGGATTTTGATTTACTGCAACAAAATATAACCGGTCATGTGTTGATGAAGCGCAAATTAAAACAGCCGCCCACAGTATTTATTGGCTTGACCGATCAAGAAGATTTATTGGTGTCGGTGTTGTTAGACACAGGTGAGGTGTGTTTAGAGTATGTGGGTAAAAAGCCTCATCATGTGCTTAGCACGGATCTAGGCTCTTTTATATCAGCACTTACTGTTTAAGCGTTTATGCTGCGCTGAAATTGCTCCCGCGCAGCATTTAATTAGAGCGATTTGTTATTGAAAATCCCATGATACATTCGACACTAAGCCACATGGTTCACAGCGAAAATCAAATAGGCCAAACCATGATTCAGCTAATTTCCAGTCGCCATTGCAGCTTGGACATTTACGTTCAAGCTCTGAGGCTTTATCTTTGCCGCCCACTCGGTATAAATAATAATACACCGGTTTCTTAGTTAAAAAGCTCACTCGTTTGGCAATGTCTTTACCACGGCGGGAAAGATCGCTATCAAGGTTTGATATTTCCTCTAAAGCAGGAAATTCACAACGTGTGGCCCCATTGATTTGAATTTGATCACATGCCTGCCAATCTTCTTGCCACTTAATTAAGGTTTTATAGTCACCATTCGCTATTGCAGGAATACGAAATAATGGCACCGGTAAAAAGTCATCACCACAGTACAATGGACTGCATGTATGGACATAAGTGGTGTATAAAATATAACTCGAAGGTTCATGACACTGATCAGCGCCATTAGAGTGAATGTCTTGACCAATTACTTTGACTTTCGGAGCCAGTAATCCGGCATCGTGAAGTTTATCAATACTGTGTTTAACAAACGGGCTGTTGTTAAGAGGGTGCATTGCATCATCAGTCGGACACATAACACGGGTCACGAAGTAGCCATCTTTTAATACAGTTGGAAACTCTTCACCCATTATTTGGCCGTTAAAGCGCAATGCATTCACTAAGCGGTTTATTGCTTGCTCGGCATTTTCAAGGGTCGTGTCTTGGTAACAATCAAACGTTAAATCAACAACAAACATGTAAGTTCTCTAGTTTTTATTTTCGAGTAAAGCGAGTAAGTGATCAAGTTTTTGTTCAATACGATCAAGCTGACTTATATCACTGCCAGCCTCAACCGTAACCGAGGCTGATTTGGCCAAATTATGAATTGAATCTGGATTATTTTTATATTGGCTAACCGCAGCAATAATAACAGGTAATGGGATCGGTTGGGTTAGTTTACTTTTAGTTAAAGCGACAGTAGGGGTTTTGCCTTCGTCAAGAAGGGCTTTGATAGCATCAAAAACAACGGCATTCATTCTATTTTTAAACTCTTTTAAATAAGGCACAGCACTGACATGTGCTGCGCTGGGTATAATAACAGGTGACAGGCTACAGCCAAGTACTTTTACTGTTGGCGTAATCGCACGTCTAGTTCATCAATCACTTCACTCCAATCACCATCCTCTGCTAATGATTCTGCAATAAAATGGCGTTGTGCTTGATCCCAAAATGGAGCGTCTTGCAATAACGTGGTATCAGGTAAGGTATGAGCAGCAATAAAACTATCAATTTCTTTTTCTGAACTTGCCAAGCCCAGTTGTTTGAAAAGTGTATTGATATCGTGTTTAGTGGTATCCATGTCATGCTCCTTGGTGATAACTGTGAAACAGTAATAGAACTTTATGATGGGTTGTTTGAGTTTAACACCCGCTGAATTTGCCTTTTAACCCAGATAGGAATATACCTATAGCTGTAGCGACAGAAAAAATCAAAATAAAAAGTAAGGACGAGCCATGACCGTAGAGACTGAAAGTGAAGCATTGCGTGTGCAGTATATTGCTGCAGAAGACATCAGTATCGCAGCGAGTTTAATTTACCAAGCCTATCACGATGATCCGCTCTTACAGCCCTTACTTAATTACAGTGAATCGAATATAGCCGCGTACGAAAAGAAATTACGTGCGTTGATCCGTGAAGAGCTCAATACATTCTGGCAGGAGAAACAGCCATTAATTGGTTTGTATAAACAAGATAGATTAAAAGCAGTCGCGTGCGTGTTTGAGTCAGATAGTCAATTACAAGCCCAGCGTTATTGGCATTGGCGCCTAAAATTAATGCTCAGTGCAGGTTACTTACAAACTAATCAATTGATTGAAAAAGAACAAACAATCCGTAATGCGCTCAGCGGTCAAGGCAATTATTACTTTTTAGCATTTATCGCTGTTGATCCACATTTTCAGGGACAAGGTATAGGCCGCTATTTATTACGCGGCTTAAATGATTTAGTGCAAAGTAATGAGAGAGCTTCAGGAATCGCGGTTTTTGTTACCCAAAATAAGCATACTGCATTTTTTGCCAGCGAGGGATTTAGCTCTTTACAACGCCTTACGTTTAATAATGTACAAGGTGAACTGCTGTTTAAATCAGCTGAGTGACATTGATTCTGTCTAAGCGCCGTTTTGGAAATATCACTGTGAGAGATATCTTACATTGTCGTACGCTTTAGCCGTTTATTCTTTCATTAATCGTGTTCCTAAATGTTTAACTCATTGTTTTTTATCGGGTATGTTATTTTTGCAAAATTATGACATGAAAATTATTGTTATTTACAACTACCGCTATGGCTACTTTGCTTTAAACTTTACTTTGTCAAGACGACACAGACTCAATGAATGAGCTGCTGCCAAGGAAATGGATTATGGCAATTAAGCATGAAGCTTAGCAGGAAGCCAATGGACAATTTACATGGACGCAAGGACGAACAAGGACACCGCCAGGATGCGGCACATTAGCGGAGCTAATGATAAGGATAACCTAAAGGATTATATTACAGGAAGTAATAGGAGCGGTTGGAACCGTAGGACGGCCAAGCTGGCAAGAGGATAACACTAGGACGTGTAGGATATTGCATAGATGCAATGTGAGGGTGTATTTGGATATATACCCGTTCAGGGGAAAGATAAAAATGGGTGCTTCGGCATAGGTATGGATGCCTTATTATGGATGAAGTCAGATTGGGGCGTAACTATATGTTACGCCTTAGTTTTTTAAGTTGACATATAATACCAATCGACTTAAATATTTAACCATTCTAGCGAGCTAAATAAAGTGCTAACTGCGTTATAAATTTTTCATGTAGAACAACTACATGTCAAAATTTATGCCTTGTTATCACGTCATTTATCTGTCGCTATAAATGGTCAGTAACTTAACACGATTGGTATAACAGCCTCTCGCAAAGCTATTTCTAACTTTCTAACTAGATCTTATGCGGCGGCACAACTACGTTTTTTAGCATTTCATTTTCCATCAAGAGTACGCCTTGGTAGACACTTTCACCATCACTGGAAAATTCAAAAATAAACTCGCTCTTAATTCCTGGTTTGCCGCTTTTTAACAAGCCAAAGCGGCGTTTAATACAGGCAACACTCATTAACTGTACTTGCAGTTGCTCACTTTGTCGTTTGGCGTGAGCGTTCGCGGCTTCAGCTACTTTACGATTAAGCCAAAATAGATAAATAACCGCACCAATGATAATGAATGTCCACAAACTTGCCATTTAAGAGAATAACCTTCCAATTGCGCGGGCGAGGGTTTCGCTGCGATTTTCTTTACGTAGTAGACCTAGTAAGTGCGGGCGAATACTGGGTATTGCAACTAGATCTGCGAAAATACTTGGGAAAAGTTCTGCAATTTGTTGCTGGTGGGCGCAGTTATCCATAAAAATATGTAACCGCTCTGGATCGCAGAGTAAGTTAAAACATCGGCCTGCGATTGTTTGCAGCACATCTGCATCGGTGGCTAGGTCTGATTGCAAAAGTGCATCTACGAGTTGAGCGGTCAATGGTTGCGCTTGCGCTTTTGACATTGCTCGTAAGGCACAGCACAGCGCTAATGTATCTTTTTGCGCAATGGCTTGTTTCGCGTAACTTAATAGTAGCTCGCTTAACACGGGGGGGATTTCAACATGTTCAAGCATGGCGCTTAATGGTTGTAGTACCTCTGCTGGTAGTTGCGGCCAAGCATTTTGTAACGCAGCTAGGTTTTTATCATCATCTAAGCGCACGGCAAAATCAGCAATGCCTTGTACTGCAACACTTTGCCAGTTATCAAATCCGAGTTTGCCACTAAAATATAATTGGCTGTATTCGTAATATTGTGAAGCTGGTTGTTTTAACAGCACTTTTAATTGTGCATTAAAAGCGGCTAATTTATTGGCATTAGGTGTAAATACGTAAGGGTTATTATCAAGCTTACCATCAGCTTGGCTGCCGGTTAAATCATTACCAATGGCTTCAATGACCATATTGGCAAAATGGTCACGGCTTGCGCAAACTAACTTACTTTGCTCATCAACCGGAAATTTTAAGAACCAAACAAATGGCTCACTACTGGCTTTGCTATCCCAAAATTGAATTGCTAACCATGCATGGCCTGCCAGTGGAAAAGGATAAGGTATTTGGGCTTGCTCTATCGCTAAGAACTGCTTTTTATCTAGTTTAGTTATGTGTCTGCCAATATCAAACGCGCGCCATGTGGTGCCTGCGTTATCAAGTAGTTGCCCTAAAGTTGCGATTTGCTCGGTCATAGTGATCCACTGGTTTTACTGCAAAATTCGGTAAATTATACGCCATAGCAGGCAATGAGGGAACAGGGTATAATTAGTCAATATTTATAACAGCAGGTGGTTATGTATCAACAGTTACAAGCGTATCTAACGCAACTTGAAGTCTTATTACGACAACATCAGCTCTGGCAAGAACAGCCTATAGATGCACAAGCATTAAACTCAACAATGCCGTTTTGCCACGACACAATGGCGTTTGAGCAATGGCTGCAATTCGTATTTATTGAGAAAATGGATGCACTGGTTACGCATAAGCTACCTCTACCAAGTAATTTTGCAATTGCGCCAATGGCTGAACTAATGTTTGCAAATAAAGAGGGTGGAGCACACGTGATAAAACTATTGCAAGAATTAGACAGTGTATTTGGACAATCAGATGAATGAACGCCCTGAACCAATTGAGTTTGGTGAGCTTGATATTTTGTATCGCGATGAAAACTATATAGCGATTAATAAGCCTTCCGGTTTACTTGTACACCGCTCATTTTTAGATAAGCACGAAACACAATTTGCGATGCAAATGTTGCGTGATCAAATAGGTCAGCATGTGTTTCCTGTGCACCGTTTAGATAGACCTACCTCAGGTGTATTACTGTTTGCACTAAGTTCAGAAGCTGCGCGGGATATTAATCAGTTATTTATCGATAACCAAATTTCTAAACGTTATTTGGCACTTGTACGTGGTTTTGCACCTGAGTCGGTATTTTTAGATAAGCCACTTAAAGAAGAGCTGGATAAAATTGCAGATAAGTTTGCTGATCAAAATAAAGCTGCACAAGAGGCACAAACTCAGTTTAACTGTTTGCATCAAGCTACCTTAGCTATCCCAATTGGAAAGTACCCAACAGTGCGATATTCGTTGGTGGAGTGTTTTCCTAAAACAGGGCGTAAACATCAAATTCGTAGGCACTTAAAACATTTATCACTGCCTATAATTGGTGATGTAAATCATGGTGATAATCAACATAACCAGTTTTTTAGAAAGCACTTTGCACTGCGCCGATTAATGTTATTTGCAACTGAACTTAATTTTGTGCACCCTTATACGCAGCAATCGATCAATATTAAAGCGCCACTAGGTGAAGCAATGCTCGCTATTTGCCAACAACTTGGCTGGCCAAATACAGAAAAGGATTATTAATGGCAACTATTAGTATATTTGTAGGCAGTGTCTATGGCGGTGCTGAGCGTTTAAGTGACGAGGTTATTGACACGATTGAGCAATCTGAGCATCAAGCTAAGCTGATAAGCTCGCCAACTCTTGATGATATAAAGTCGGCCAGTCATATTTTAGTGATCACCTCTACAACGGGGCAGGGCGATATTCCTGATAATTTAGCACCGTTATATGCCCAGCTTAATAGTCAATTTCCTATGTTGACAGGTAAGCCTTACGGGATTATAGCGATGGGTGATCGTAGTTATGGCGATACCTTTTGTGGTGCAGGGCGCAGTTTTGACGAGTTATTTCGGGATTTACAGGCAAAGCCTGTGGGCCATCGTTTAGAGATTGATGCATGTGAAGACTTTGAGCCTTGGCCTGTGACAGAACCATGGTTAAAGCAGTGGCTTACTAAAATTCCAGAATAAGGACAATAAAAAAGAGCGTATACGCTCTTTTTTATTGCTTGTATTATTTGTACTTAGGTGCTTTTTACATCTACTTTAAGTTTTAACTTTTGCCCAGGCTGTAAGTACTTTTGACCTGCGAGGTTATTCCACTTAATAATATCGTTAACGCTTAAGTTAAATTTATCGGCAATGCGTGCGAGCGAGTCACCACGACGTACTTTATAAGTGATTGTACGGTTGCTGCTGATCAAAGCGGTTTGTGGATTGCTTGCTGTTTTATAAACTGTTAACTTTTGTCCTAAGCGTAATACACTGTTCTTTTTAAGTTTGTTCCATTTTGCCAGTTCATTAATGGTCACGTCATACTCTCGGCTAATATCCCATAAGGTATCACCGCTTTTCACCGTGTGAGAGAGCTTTTTTTGGCTGTTTTTGTTCGCCGCTAGACGGACTTGCTCAGGTAAGTGTTCGCTATTAATTGCACCATCACTCAATGGTACTAACAATTGTTGGCCAACACGTATGGTATTTGACTTTAGTTTGTTGAGAGATTTAATTGCACTGGTACTGGTGGCAAACTTTTTCGCTATTACCGATAAGCTATCGCCGTTGGCAACAATATATTGTTGCCAACGAAGGCGATCTTTAAGCGCTGTTTTTGCAAGCGTACTTTGAAATTGCTCAACTTTATCTACCGGTAATAATAAAAAATGTGGCCCATTTGGATCGGTTGCCCAGCGATTAAAGCCTGGGTTTAAACGGTAAAGTTCAGTCAAGCTGATATCTGCCATTTGAGCTGCTAATGCCAGATCAATTTGTGAACCAATATCAACGGCTTCGACAACTTGTGCATTGATAATTGGGTTCCATGTTAAGCCAAATTCATCGGCGCGATTCAATAGATCGGACAGAGCGAGTAATCTAGGTACATAGGCGGTGGTTTCGCTTGGCAAATCAAGCGACCAAAAATCGGTTGGTAAATGTTTTTTGCGATTCTTTTTTATCGCTCGTAATAAACGACCTTCACCTGAGTTATAAGCAGCAATCGCGTTAAGCCAATCACCATCTAAGGTTTTATGTAAATAAGATAAGTAATCTAATGCGGCACGGGTTGATTGCACAATGTCGCGACGACCGTCGTACCACCAGTTTTGCTTTAAATCAAAACGCTCACCAGTTTGCGGCATAAATTGCCAAATACCCGATGCACTGCGATTTGAATAGCCAAATGGATCAAAGGCACTTTCTACAATCGGAAGTAGTGCAATCTCAATCGGCATATTACGCTTTTCAACCTCTTCTACAATAAAATGTAGGTAAGGCTCAGCACGTTTTGAAATGCGATCTAAGTAAGCTTGGTGCTTTGCATAATAATTACGCTCAGCAACCACAGGGCGATTTTGTGGCACATCAATTGATAATTGGTAACGAATGCGCTCCCATACATCATCAAAAACTGGTGGTGCTTCATCTACTTCATTCACTTGCAAGTATTGCGCATTGATCATCAGTGCTTCACTGATTTCGCTAGGGCTTGCACCTTCAAGCTGCGATTGGCGGGCTTGATTGGCTATTGCGTCGTCGGATTGTGTTGATGTCAATGTTTGACAACCACTTAGCACCAATGCCAAGGTTAAAACGAGAGGAGATTTATTCATAAATACCAATACATCAGGTAAAAAACTCGGCGAATACTACCCGTAATGAGTACGTATTACCACTTTATGACCGTTTTAAATATGCAATAATGCTGTAGTTTATTAGTTAACTAAATAATATATTTAGACTTATTAACTTGAACGTTAGTTAATAATTTTTTACCTACGGTTTGTCTAACGTTCAGGTTTATTACACTAAAAATGATCTTTCCAAGCCCTAAGACCTGCAAAGTTTTGCCAAGGTTCATTATTTTGTAATGTGTTTTTTGTAAATGAATTATATTGGTCGGGTAAGTGTTGCACGATCCCTGCTATATCACTGCGCATAAAAGGGTTGATTTTTAATTCTAACGCGAGCGTGCTTGGCAAAGTGATTTTATTATTTTTGCGTTGCTCATCGACCCACTGCGCATACGCAATTAAATCGCGGTTGTTAGGTTCAACGGCCAATGCAAAGGCCAAATTTGCTTGCGTGTATTCATGGGTACAATAAATTTCGCACGCCAGTGGTAGTCTTTTTAATTTATCAAAAGAGCACTGCATTTGCTCTGCGGTGCCCTCAAATAAGCGCCCACAGCCTCCACTAAATAATGTATCACCAGTAAAAGCAAGCGCAGGATTGATATAGCAAATATGATCCAAGGTATGCCCTGGGGTGGTGATAACTGTAAACTCAGTATCAAGGACAGTGATCACATCACCTTCAGTGAGTGTTTTGGTGATCCCTTTAAATGGACTATTAACAGGCCCGTAGACTTCAATGTCGGCAAATTCCTCTCGTAAACTATTCACGCCATCAGTATGGTCGTAATGATGGTGAGTAATTAAAATTCCCTCAAGCGTTAAGCCTGCCTGAGTTAAATATTTTAGTACGGGCTCTGCTTGGCCTGGATCAACCACCCAAGCAGCAGAGCTGTCTGGCTTGCTGATACACCAAATATAATTATCTGAAAAGGCTTTAATTGCTTTGACTTGCACCATGTGACTTTGCTCTATAAAGTGACGATATTAGATAGTATAACGAGCTCAGCGTATGAAACCAGCCCTTAGTTTTCAAGAAGGACCCAAACCACTGTCGTGGCAAGAGTTTCCTCATGGTGACTATTTACGTAGTGATATAGAACGTAAAATAGATAAGTGGTTACCACGTATGTTTGGTTATCACATGCTAAAACTAGGAAATCTCAGTGGTGAACTCAATACCAGTAAAAGCACCATAAAACATCAAGTGTGTGTCGCAGAATCAGGGCCATTTACGGGTGTGATTGCAGATATTGATGAACTCCCTTTTTACGAGCACAGTGTTGATGCATGTATTTTAAGTCATTGCTTAGAATATCACTCTGATCCACATCATATATTACGTGAAGCGCATCGCACTTTGATCCCTGGTGGTTATATGGTGATCACCGGTTTTAATCCATTTAGCTTGTGCGGCTTGGCGCAATTACTGCCTTTTAGTGGCCAAAAGTTACCTTGGACAGGGCGCTTTTTTACCCCTGCACGGGTGAAAGATTGGCTTAATTTACTTGGTTTTGAAATTGTTAGTGATGAGCGTTTTATTTATTCATCCCTTGCTCGGGGAAATCGTTTGTCACGATTTGCGCCATGGCGACGCTTCACTAAACAATATTTAAAACCGATGGGAAGTGTCTATCTGCTCGTGGCTCGCAAGCGAGTAGCCCCTCTAACACCAATCAAACCCAAATGGCACGCTCGGCCTCAATTTGCGCCAGTCAAAGGTGCTGGGTTACGGCAAACATCAAAGCAACACCGTGAGCGGGATAGTTAAATAATGCTGATTGTTTGAGTGGGCTGGCGGTAATTGTCCCGCGCGAATATTCATTTGTATCGCAGGGTGCAATAACTTAGGTACATCAAGTGTTGCATCACGTTCATTACGGGTTGTTATGTAATCTTTCTCAGAGATTTTTTGTAAATGAATATTGCTGACGCGTTGCTCTCTCACTGATGTTTTGTTTGCAAGTGGACGGCCATTTGGTTGGTAGTCGTGACACATCCATAAAACTGTTTCATCAGGTAGCGCTAAAATACGTTGTAATGACTGGTAAAGTTCTTTTGCGCTGCCGCCAGGGAAATCACAGCGGGCAGTGCCACTATCAGGCATAAAAAACGTATCGCCAACAAATAAGTTGCCATCAATTAAATAACATACACTGTCTGGTGTATGACCGGGTGTTGCCAACACGGTTACATTAAATTCACCAAGCTTAAAATTATCACTATCGCTAAAAAGCTGTTCAAATGGCCTACCATCACATGGCATATCAATAGCATATAAACGACTAAAATGTTCTTGTACTTGTATTATTTTTTCGCTTGTTGCTAATTTACACGGATGATATGAGGCGAGCTGTTGCTTGATATAACTGGCGGCGGTGATGTGATCGGCATGAGCGTGGCTTTCCAAAATCCATTCCAGCACGAGTCGGTTATCATTTATATGACTAATAATGTCATCAGCAGTTTGAAAACTTAATGTGCCACTTGCAGCGTCAAAGTCAGCAGGAGCATCGATCAACATGGCAGATTTAGTTGTTTGGCAACAGACTAAATAAGTAAAAGTCGCACTTTGTTGATGAAAAAAAGACTCGACTAAAATAGACATTAAACAACTCCATTATATGATATAGCTAAATCTTATATCATATAACCAAGTTGTTAAATGCTTTGCGGTGAATTTTTTAAATTAGGTTATTCTGGTTTATAGCCTGTGTCTTCAAGTAAATTTTTACTACTGGCGGCATCTCGTGCTAAATCATCAACAATTTCATTGTATTTATTGCCACTGTGACCTTTTACCCATTTCCATGTGATGGTATGACGGGCGCAAGCTTCGTCAAGGCGTTTCCATAAATCGACATTTTTAACTGGTTTTTTGGCTGCTGTTTTCCAGCCGCGCTTTTTCCAGTTTGTAAGCCAAGATTCAATGCCTTGCTTTACATATTGGCTGTCAGTGGTGAGGTTTATCTCACAAGGACGGTTTAAACTTTCAAGTGCAACAATAGCTGCGAGCATTTCCATGCGGTTATTGGTGGTGAGGGTGTAACCTTGGCTTAATTTTTTTTCGTGGCCATTATAAAGCATAAAAATACCATAACCGCCGGGTCCTGGGTTACCTAAACATGAACCATCGGTGTAAATCTCTACGGTTTTTTGCACTGTTTTCCCTTGATCTTATGTACAATAAAGTAATTATAGAAAGATACCAGAGTCAGGTTAAATTCGATATGGCACGTAGACAAATAGTTTTAGATACAGAAACCACCGGCATCGACCCTAAACAAGGGCATCGTATTATTGAAATCGGCTGCGTGGAATTAGTTAATCGCCGTTTAACTGGCAATAACTTTCACGTTTATATTAATCCGCAACGTAAAAGTGAAGAAGAAGCTATTGATGTTCACGGTATCACTAACGAGTTTTTACGTGATAAACCGTTATTTCATCAGATTGCTCAAGAGTTTCTCGACTATATTAAAGGGGCGGAGCTCGTCATTCATAATGCGCCGTTTGATGTTGGGCATATAGATAATGAATTTGCGTTACTTAATCAAGGCTACCAAAAAACGCATGATTACTGCCAAGTTCTCGACACTCTCACTATGGCGCGTGACTTGCATCCAGGTCAAAAGAACAACCTTGATGCGTTATGTCGTCGTTATGATGTAGATAACACTAAACGTACCTTACACGGCGCGTTACTGGATTCTGAGATCTTAGCCGACGTTTATTTAGCCATGACGGGTGGGCAAGTAAAGCTCAATCTTAATCAACATAAAAGTCAAGGCAGCGAGCAACAGCAAAAAGAGTTGCGTCGTTTAAATCCAAACCGTCCACCATTGGTTGTATTACATGCCAGTAGTGATGAGCAACTGGCTCATGAAGAACGATTAAATCTAGTCGGTAGCCAATGTTTATGGCGTGCCGAATAAGGCAAAACATGAAAAGCATACTGTTAGCTGTGTGCTTGGTAATGATGTTACCAAGCACCAGTCGTGCAACAAGCGAAGATAAAATAACCTTATTGCAGCGTGATGGGCAGCAAAATGAAATTCCATTATTGGAAAATCGTTTTCGTATCGACTATAAGGTTGATGAAATCACCTTGCTGTTTTTTCGCAAACCAGGGGCACCAGCGGTCGTTTTAGTTAAACCTGACGGCAGTAAATACTATGCTACGTCAGCAAGAAAAGATGACAATTTACAGTGGTTTGATGAAATCAGCTATGACTTGATCACCATTAAGAAGCCAATGCCGGGACCATGGCAAGTAGTAGGTAGTATTTTACCGAAGAGTAGAATTGTGGTGTTAGGCGAAGTAGAGCTGCAAGTGGAGCCGTTGCCTTCGTTACTGTTTCGTGGTGAGACAGTTAAAATTACGGGACAAATATTAAATGATGGGCAACCAATAAACACCGGCCTGTTTCGTGATGTAGTGAGCTTAAATGTTGATTTTATAAGTACTAATAACAGTAATTTTGCTAATTTTGGTGCGGGTACTCACAATGTTGCAGAATTCAAAGATGATGGGCGTGGTTTTGATGAACGCCCCAAAGACGGTATTTTTACTGGCGAATTTAAATTAGTTTTCCCCGCAGGGCAGTGGCAGCCCGAGCTTTATATTGAAACCCCATTATTAAAGCGCACTGTCATACAAGATATTTTAGAAGTTAAAGAGCCTCCTTTTAGCTATAGCATTGCACTTGCTGAGGATGACATCGAAGAGCATCAATTAACGATTACCCTTGATAAGCAAATAGTGCAACCAGAGACGGTTTTGATCCAAGGTAAAATCTATTACCCCAATAATGAAGAACAAATGTTTACCCTTGAAGCTAATACCAGCTTAACTCGTGAATTAGCAATTAAAAATTATGATTGGGGAAGATACAGTGTTGAGTTGTCTGTTTTTGGCACTAATATTAATGGCCGTGAATTTATGGCAACACTCCCCACCTATAAGTTTGAAATTGAGCGACCAATTGAAGTGGTGCCTGAATTAGCAGCACCCATTATCAGCGAGGCTGAGCAACAAGCAATACAAAAAGCGGCAAAAGAAGCTGAAGCAATGGCAACAATAACTTTGATAAGCTTAATTGTGGGTGGAAATCTTCTGATTTTGTTAATTGGTTGGTTAGCTATTCGTGTCTTTGTTCAGAAAAAGTCACTCATACCAAAAATTAAGCTACCATTTTTGCAGAAAAAAACAGCAACTGATAAAGAGCCAGATGCAGGCGAAAAAAATGAAGTTGGCAAAAATGGCTCAAAAAGTGACAAATCAGGTGAAATTTTAAACCTTTCGATGTCAGATGACTAAAAAACCTGTAAAAAAACAAAAAAGCCCTTGACGAAGTAGGGGCTGATTCGTATTATTCACGCCGCTGCAAAGGGAGACCTAAGCAGAAAACGAAAATGCGGAGTGGTAGTTCAGTTGGTTAGAATACCGGCCTGTCACGCCGGGGGTCGCGGGTTCGAGTCCCGTCCACTCCGCCAATTTTCGACAATTTGTAAGTAGATGCTGGAGTGGTAGTTCAGTTGGTTAGAATACCGGCCTGTCACGCCGGGGGTCGCGGGTTCGAGTCCCGTCCACTCCGCCAATGCTTACACAACATATGGTTGTAAAACATCTTCTTATTATGGAGTGGTAGTTCAGTTGGTTAGAATACCGGCCTGTCACGCCGGGGGTCGCGGGTTCGAGTCCCGTCCACTCCGCCAATAAGAAAAATAACAGTTTAAATACGCGCTGGAGTGGTAGTTCAGTTGGTTAGAATACCGGCCTGTCACGCCGGGGGTCGCGGGTTCGAGTCCCGTCCACTCCGCCACTATTTAAACACTGTTATATTACAAAATTTGTATGCTGGAGTGGTAGTTCAGTTGGTTAGAATACCGGCCTGTCACGCCGGGGGTCGCGGGTTCGAGTCCCGTCCACTCCGCCAACAAATTAAGTAATAACAAGTATTATGATATCTCTGCGGAGTGGTAGTTCAGTTGGTTAGAATACCGGCCTGTCACGCCGGGGGTCGCGGGTTCGAGTCCCGTCCACTCCGCCACTTGATATCAGTAATAAATTAGTTAGTGCATTACCCCATGCACATACCACTGCGGAGTGGTAGTTCAGTTGGTTAGAATACCGGCCTGTCACGCCGGGGGTCGCGGGTTCGAGTCCCGTCCACTCCGCCACTTGTTATTTCCCCAATAGCAAGATTATAAAATATCTTTACAACCATTTTAAATAATTAGACTTTTTCTATCAGCTATCAGCTATCAGCTATCAGCTATCAGCTTTAGGTAGGCATAAAAAAGCCCGCACTTTATTTTAGTAAAACACAGGCTCTTATCACTTTTTTCGTTTAACTTTGTGGGCCGAAGCGCTCTTTTAGGTAAGTATCTAAAAAGTTTAAGTAAGCATTGGAGGCACTAATACGGTTTTCTTTTTTGGTAAAGCCGTGGCCTTCATCGTCAAACAATACGTACTCTACGGGCACACCATTGGCTTTTACCGCAGCAACTAGCTCGTCGCTTTCAACTTGCAATACGCGGGGATCGTTAGCACCTTGAATAACCATTAAAGGTTTGGTGATGTTTTTGGCGTGGAATAATGGTGAGATTGCACGATGACGTTCACCATCTGTTGCTGGATCGCCCATTTCATCGTATAACGCTTTTTTAAAGCTTTCCCACCATGGCGGAATTGAATTGAGTGTGCGTACCCAGTTGGTAACGCCAAAAATATTAATGCCGACTTTAAACTCTTCTGGCTCAAAGGCAAGCGCTGCCGCTGTCATAAAGCCGCCGTAGCTGCCACCCATAATACCGATCTTATCCGCATCAACCCAATCTAAACTTTGTAAGTGTTTTTTACCGTAAACAATGTCTTGTAAATCGTCTGTGCCGTGTTTTTTATCATCCAAATGAAAAAAGGTTTTACCATAGCCTGAGCTACCACGATTGTTAACAGCAAAAATTGCATAGCCGTGATTAACTAGGTGCTGTTGCATAGCACTGTAACCGGTACGGCTTTGCCCACCAGGGCCACCATGCACCCAAATAAGTGCAGGCACTTTATTAGTACTGCTGGCTTGTTTTGGTTTATACAAAACGCCTGGTATTTCTAGGCCATCAAAACTTTTAAAACGCACGATGGTGCTCGCAACTAAATCGTTTTGATTTATATCTTCACTTAATGTGTTTGTAAGTTGTTTCGCTTCATTACTTCCCACTTGCCAAACAAATAAATTGCTTGGTGAGGTGTCTGAGTTTAAGTAAAACGCCATTGTTCTTTCATCTGCAGCAAAGCTAACACCACGTAAGTTACCGGCGGGTAACTGAGGCATAGCGATTTCCTTGCCTGTTTGCGTGTTTATAACGGTTACTTTGGTACTGGCATCGGCATTGATACCACTGACTTGATAGCGCCCTGATTTAGAAAAATAAATAAAACTAACATCCCAATCATCCTTTAGCGCAGCACTATGTTCACCTGAGGCTAAGTCATAACGCCATACCTGAGAAAACTCTCCTTTAGCGTCTGTAGAGTAATATAAATATTTGCTATCGACAGAGAAGGTCTCAGGTGTATATTGAGCCGGTGTGTCATGTTTTGAAATTAACTGTGGCTTAAGGGTCTTTTTAAAGGTATCAAGAATAAATGTGTCGCTGTCTTTATTGGTGTTGCTTTTAGAAAGCGCGATGTAACGCCCATTAGGGCTAATTGCCCCCACATCTAAACCTAGGGTGTTTTGATAAACAGGTTCAATTTTATAGGTCTTACTATCAACGCGGTATAAGTCCATAAACTTAGCATCGCGCTGGTTGCTGGTGATAAAAAATTGGCTGCCATCTTTGGTAAAACCTGCAAAGCTTGCGCGAGTTTCATCGCCTGGAGTTAAGTCTTTTACCGTGCCGTCAAGCTCTTGCACATAAACATGATAACGCTCGTTACCCCCTGAATCTTTAGTAAACAGTACGCGCTCATCATTGGGAAAATAGCGGATAGGGTAGGTGCTGTCTGCAAAATTAGTTAAGCGAGTTTTATTACCTGTTTTGACATCGACTTCATACAAGCTGTAGATGCCGCTTTCATCGCTACTAACTAAAACTTTATCACCTGTTGGCGAAAAGCTGCTACCCATAATAGAAGTGGTATCAAAAAAGGTTTTTGCGTTATAGGTTTTAACTTGCTGAACTTGTTGTGACTGCACCTCAGTGTGTGTAGTTGGGTTGCTTGATTGGCTGCAACCACTCAAAGCAATACTGATCGCACAGGCGAGTGTGGCGAGTTTTAATCGGTTATTCATAGTACATTCCTTGGTTTATTGTTATTTAATGAGCTCTTTACCGATTTTAGTGTTGCCCGAACATTATTTAAACGCAAGTTTTTGGCCCATTTTAACGGCAATAAAGTGTTACAAAGCTTGTACCATCAAAAATACAGCCCATGTTACAATGCTTGTCATTTAAAAGGCTCTCTCATATAAAAGGAAAGTGATGATTGAAGTCATTGGTTTACATAAGCAATTTGCAGATAACATTCTATATAAAGATTACAGTATCAGCTTTACAGCACCGAGAGTATGCATAGAAGCGCCGAACGGCCAAGGTAAAACTACGCTACTCATGATGCTTGCAGGCCTTGAGCAAGCACAACGTGGGCAAGTATTATTCTCAGGAAAAGTGTTGTCAGAACCTTATAAACAGGTCGCAATTGCGAGTGACCGCATTGCACTGCCAGAGTTTTTAACCGCAAAACAAATTATTAATTTATCTGCTAAAGCGCTTAGTTGTCATTGGCCGATGGGGCTGATTGACGGTTTTAACTTTACTGAATTTTTAAATACGCGTTTTGATGCATTGTCATCTGGTAATCAGAAAAAGTGCCAATTAATTTTAGCCTTAATGCGGGATGCACCGTATTTATTATTAGATGAACCCAGTGCAGCACTTGATCAAACGAGTATTCAATACTTACTTGATTTGTTGGATAAATATTTAGTTGATAAAGCGCATGGGCAAATTATTATCACTTGCCATGAACCCGCACCGTTTATTGAACATGGTTTTGAGTGCATGCCATTATGAGTAAGCTTGTTATTAGCTCTACTATTGCACAATACCGTGCCTTTATGGACTATCGCTACCAGGCCTATAAAATTGAGCTGACTCAATTACTGCAGCAACTTAAAAATTTTGGCTTATTATTTTTAGTGGTACTTGGTTCAGCCATGCTCGGTATGATTTTGCTGTTATTTT
This sequence comes from Pseudoalteromonas sp. KAN5, assembly GCF_022846535.1. Taxonomy (NCBI): domain Bacteria; kingdom Pseudomonadati; phylum Pseudomonadota; class Gammaproteobacteria; order Alteromonadales; family Pseudoalteromonadaceae; genus Pseudoalteromonas; species Pseudoalteromonas sp. KAN5. Next base: position 1,806,997 of record NZ_AP025589.1, on the reverse strand, counting down.
TAGGGCTGGGCAAAATTATCGACAGTAGTGAAGCGCCGCAATATGGTGCGCAAATGGCGTGGTTGTATCTTTTGCTGCAAAGCGTGATGCTCAGTGCAATGAAGTCAGCCATTAAGAATAGTCAACAACGACTCTTTCAACATACTATTGTAAGGTCAACTTGGCTTGCGTGTATGGATATAAAGCTATTACTGTTAAGTAATGCTTGGTTGTTAGCAAGTGCTGTTATTGCGCTGGATTTAACTTTTACACAATGGCTAAGAGCACCACATTTTATACTTTTCATGTTGCTGCAATTTGGCTTAGGCGTACTGTGTTTGTATAAGCCACGAGCATTAATATATGGCTTAGGGTTTACGGCTGTTTTAGTATTGTTACCCATTAATATAACGTCGTTGGTTTATCATAGTAGCTTTATTGTATTATTTGCGCTGAGCATGTTACTGCCAGTATTTTTGTTAAACGATCGGCTATCGGTCAATTCACTCTTTACTTTTTGGTTAAGCTTTTTTATTCAGCACTGCTGGGTATTAGTATGGCGAGTGGCTTTATTGTTGTGCGTGTTCATGGCCATGACAACTTTACTCCATGAGCGTGCTGACTTAGCGGCTATATTTAGTGTACTAGTCCTTGCTTTTATAGTGTTGTTTACCAGCTCACTGCAATTTGATTGTGGCAAGTTACATGATAAGTATTCGCTGTTCTTTCAAGCAAACAACCAGCAGCGGTGGTTTTTTATCAGCCAATTTATCCCAAGCTGTTTATTCTTTTTTATCACACTACTCAGTTACCTGTTATTCGTAGCTAAAATAGGGTGGTTGTTATTAAGTCTGGGTGTTGTTTGGTGCGCTGTACAATTATATATCGCGCAAAAAAAACCAGCGCATTATGCGCTGGCTTGGATGGTTATCACAGGCTTGTTGCTTGCTTTAATTGCTTAATTCATAAGAGTTCAAGCGGCATCAGCCTCATTGTTAGTGCTTTTTCGTGCTGCATTACCTGCAAGTAAATCCGCAGGATCAAAATCGTCCACGTTAATCGCATCTAAGCGCGCTTTTTCAACACTTGCCAATTTATCAGCTTCGGCCTGAGTTAAAATACCAGCATCAAGGCCCATTTGTGCGACTTTATCAAGTTGGAAGAAAGGCAGCTTAACGCCTTTTTCACGGCATACCTTGTCAAATAGTGGCTCAACGGCTAGCACATCTTTAAGCGTTTGCTCTTGGCGACCAACTAAGTTAAGAGGCTCATTCGTCAAATAGACATAACTTGCTAAGCGATTACGAGTTTCACTAGGCACTTGTAGAATTTGCGCTAGTTTGTGCTCAAGTTTGTCAGTTGGTTTACGTACCGGACGACCAAATGGGAATAGCATAAGTTTTAATGCTGCGCGTAACGGTGCTGATGGCATATTATTAATTAAATCAGCTAAAGCACGCTGGCAGTGATAAAGGTGATCTTGGCAGCTCCATTGAACAAGCGCTAAGTCTTCTTTTTTGCGACCTTCATCGTTATAACGTTTAAGCGTAGCAGACACTAAGTATAAGTAGCTTAATAAGTCACCTAAGCGTGCTGAAATGCGTTCTTTACGTTTTAGGGAACCACCAAATACTGCCATGCTGATGTCAGACATCAATGCAAGGGATGCACTAAAGCGTGCAGCGGTGCGGTAAAACTCGGCTGTTTCATCTTTAAATGGTGTGCTTGCAAAGCGAGCACCGGTAAAGCTCATCCACTTAGTGCGAACTAAGTTTGAGATGGTAAAGCCAATGTGACCCATTAAGGCTTTATCGAATACTGCAAGCGCTTCTTCACGATCGTCAATTTCACAAGCACCTAACTCAGTTAATACAAACGGATGACAGCGAATAGCCCCTTGACCATAAATAATCATATTACGGGTCAAGATGTTGGCGCCTTCAACAGTAATGGCAATAGGCGCACCTTGATAGCCACGACCTAAATAGTTATTTGGGCCAAGCATGATGCCTTTACCACCGTGAATATCCATCGCATGGATAGTAGAATCACGCATTTGCTCCGTTAAGTGATATTTTATAATCGCAGATACCACTGACGGCTTTTCTCCTAAGTCAACCGCACCGGTAGACATGCTTACCGCTGCGTCTGAGCTGTAAGCGTAACCAGCCAGCTTTGCAAGTGACTCTTCAACACCTTCCATTTGCCCAATAGGTAAACGGAACTGACGACGAATACGGCTGTATGAACCACTGGCAAGCGCGATAGTTTTAATACCACCCACAGAGTTTGACGGTAACGTAATTGCACGACCAACCGATAAACACTCAACCAGCATGCGCCAGCCTTGGCCTGCCATTTCTGGGCCACCAATAATGTAATCAAGCGGTACGAAAATATCTTTACCGCGGGTAGGGCCATTTTGAAACGGCACATTCAACGGAAAGTGGCGACGGCCAATCTCAATACCTGGCATATCTGTTGGGATCAATGCACAGGTAATACCAAGCTCTTTAGTGTCTCCTAGTAGGCCGTCTGGATCTTGCATTTTAAACGCTAGACCAAGTACAGTTGCTACAGGTGCAAGGGTGATGTAACGCTTGTTCCACGTAAGGCTAATACCAACAACCTCTTCCCCTTCCCACATACCTTTACAGACAACCCCGTAATCAGGGATGGCGCTGGCATCAGAGCCCGCTTCTGGCGAAGTTAAGGCAAAGCATGGGATCTCTTGACCACTTGCAAGACGCGGAAGGTAATGATCTTTTTGCTCTTTTGTACCATAGTGCTGCAGTAATTCACCTGGACCTAATGAATTAGGCACACCAACAATTGATGAAAGCAAAGTAGATTTACTGGTTAGCTTTTGCAGCACACATGATTGTGCGAACGCAGAAAATTGTAAGCCGCCGTATTCTTTTTTGATGATCATGGCAAAGAATTTATTATCTTTTAAGTATTGCCATACATCTTGTGGTAAATCTGTCAGCTCGTGAGTTGCTTGCCAATCATCGAGCATGCTACACACAGTTTCAACAGGGCCATCGATAAAGGCTTGCTCTTCGATAGTCAGTTTTGGCATAGGGTATTGGTGTAGCTTATTCCAATCAGGGCGACCACAGAATAAATCAGCTTCCCACCAGGTCGTACCGGCATCAATCGCTGATTTTTCAGTTTCAGACATGGTTGGTGTTACTTTCTTAAACGCTGCAAAAATAGGTTTAATAATGTATTGCTGGCGAATACCAGTAACAGACAGTGGCACTGCGATGATCAAAAAGATCAACCAGCTAATTGCGCCAAAAGCACCTGCAAAGGTACCAATAACAAGTGTTGCGATGGAAACGCCTAAGGCTGTATTCCAACTCGCTCTGTGGTAACTCGCGATGCTAAGCAGCACGATTAAACCAAGTACAAATATGAGTGTCATGTATTTAATCCTTAATAGAGGTCAGACCACCTTTGGTTAGAGTAGCGCTAGAGCGAATAATTATCAAGTAGCTTAGTAAAAATATCAGAGGCTTAAATTTACACGCTGTATACTTCAGCATACTGCTAAAGTCACAATTAGTCTGTACGGTTTTTAAGAAAATTATACGCAATGTATTTTAGTTTTTCTTACTTGCCTTGCTGCAGCTTATGTTTAACAATGCAGCTACAGCCTAGGTTACGGGTTTACTCTTTTTAGAAGCCATATTTTAAAAGTATAAGAATAGTCTAAAGGTTAATTTATTTTATGTGTGAGTTGCTTGGCATGTCGGCGAATGTGCCTACGGATATTTGTTTTAGTTTTTCAGGGTTGTTAGAGCGCGGTGGTAACACGGGCCCTCATAAAGATGGCTGGGGCATTACTTTTTATGAAGGTAAGGGCTGTCGTACCTTTAAAGATCCTGAGCCGAGCTGTCAGTCAGAGATAGCTAAATTAGTAAAGGCGTATCCCATAAAAAGTGTATCGGTAATAAGCCATATTCGCCAAGGTAACCGAGGCCGTGTGTGCCTTGAAAACACCCACCCGTTTACTCGCGAATTATGGGGCCGGGAGCTGACCTATGCTCATAATGGTCAACTTTCGAATTACCATGATTTAAAACCTGAGTATTACCGACCGGTAGGTAACACTGACAGTGAGCTGGCTTTTTGTTGGTTGCTGGACAAAATTCGCGAAAAATACCCAAAGCGCCCAGCAAATATGGCTTCGGTTTTTCGTTATGCAGCGAAGCTTGCTCACACGTTGCGAGAAAAGGGCGTATTTAACATGCTTCTTACCGATGGTGTATATGTACTGGCGTATTGTACTAATAACTTACATTGGATCACCCGTCGTGCGCCGTTTGGTAAAGCAACGCTAATTGATGCAGATATGGTGGTGGATTTTCAACAAGAAACCACGCCGAATGATGTGGTGACTGTAATTGCAACTCGACCACTGACCAACGACGAACGTTGGCAAAAAATGGAGCCTGGTGAATTTGCACTGTTTAAAATGGGTGAGTTAATTTAGCCGTCAGCCGTCAGCCGTCAGTTTTAAAGTGTGGATTAGTCATAAGTCATAAAACGAAAAGCCCAAGTTATGAATGTCATACTTGGGCCTTTCATTTTATCTAGGAAACAAATTTACTCTGGGGCAATTTCGCTTTTTACGGCTTCTGGAACTGCAACAGGGCTGGTAACTGTGAATGACTTAAGCTGCACTTCAAACTGTTCCATGCCTTTTTCGCCTTTCCACATTCTGACTAGCATGTAGTCCATTTCAGGGGCAAACCAGGCTAATGCTTGGCGTTTGTCGTTATCGTAAAGACGTTTTACTTTAATCGCTTCAATATTACCGATTGGTAATGAAATCATTTCTTTACCAACGACTTCAAAATTATAGTCGCGACAATTCCCTTTTTTGTCTACCAGTGGGTATGAAAAACTGGTTTTACCCATTTTTAACTCTTCACGAACTTGTACTTGGTATGAAATAGAGTCTTGGAATTGATCTGTCCACTGACACTCGAGTGGGTATTTGCTCTCGCTGCTACTAATTTGTTTTTTAGCGTTATCAAATTGCAGTGTATATTCTTTATCTGGACCGGTGCCGGTGCGGATCATACTGTAGCTGACAGGGGTTACTTTTTCATCAGTATACGTGAAGTTTGATGTTTCTTTGCGTGAGTCTGAGAAGATCATCCACTCAATATCACTGTGGTAGCTAACTTGGTAGCTGTTATCCGCTAATTTTTTTAATGTGCGAACACCTTGGCCATGACTTTCACCTTTGCGCAAAATATCATAGTTAGCTTCAAATTGAGTGAGTTCACCGGCCATTAAACCAGTAGGAAGTAATAAAGTGCCTGCACAAAATAGCAAGGCACTTTGTTTTTTATTCTGGGTAGTGCGCGCCGTGTGCAGGAAGTTGTTTTTTGTCAAGAACTGCATAATCTGCTTCCATCGTAAGTCGTTGTTCACTGAACCATTTGACCACCAAAGGGTAGATTATATGCTCTTGCGCGTGCACTCGTTGTGCAAGTGTCTCGGCAGTATCATCTGCCAGCACCGGAACTTTGGCTTGAAGAATAACCGGTCCGCCGTCTAATTCTTCAGTGACAAAGTGCACACTTACGCCATGAACGTCGTCTTTTGCATCAATTGCTCTTTGGTGGGTATTCAGCCCCTGATACTTAGGCAACAAAGAAGGATGAATGTTCAACATTTTTCCTTTAAATTTTTGCACTAAGCTAGGAGTAAGAATACGCATAAACCCAGCTAATACAACTAGATTTGGTGTAAAAGAATCAATAACGTTCATTAATTGCGCATCATAGGCTTCGCGTGAGTCAAAATCTTTATGGCTGAGCACCGCTGTTGCAATGCCCGCCTTTTTTGCTCGTTCTAGGCCATAAGCGTCTGCTTTATTGCTGATCACAGCCGCTATGTTTGCGTTTATCTCGCCATTATTACAGGCATCTATAATGGCTTGTAAATTTGAGCCACTGCCTGAAATTAAGACTACTAGACGAGAAGGGGCCATTAATCACGGCCGCCTAGGATTTCTACTTGCTCTTCGCCCGCTTTAGCATCGTGGATTTCACCAAGGTGCCATGCGTTTTCGCCAAGATCTTTTAAGATGCTTAAGCTTTGCTCAAGTTTATCGGCTGGAACAACTAAAACCATGCCTACGCCACAGTTGAATGTGCGGTACATTTCATGAGTTGTGATATTACCGTTTTCTTGTAGCCAGTTGAAAATACCAGGCCACTGCCAGCTATCACCTTTAACTACCGCTTTTGCAGATTCAGGTAAAACGCGTGGGATGTTTTCCCAAAAGCCGCCACCTGTGATATGCGAAAGCGCATGTACGTCAACTTGCTTGAATAATTCAAGAAGCGGTTTAACGTAAATACGCGTTGGCTCAAGTAGTGTGTCGCCTAAGGTTTTACCGTCTTCAAATTCAGCGCTAGTATCTGCATTTGATACTTCAAGTACTTTACGAATTAAAGAAAAACCATTTGAATGTGGACCGCTAGATGCAAGTGCGATTAGTTGATCACCCGCAGCTACTTTAGTGCCATCGATGATATTTGCTTTTTCAACTACGCCAGTACAAAAACCAGCCATGTCGTAATCTTCACCTTCATACATACCTGGCATTTCAGCAGTTTCACCACCAATTAATGCACAGCCAGAGATCTCACAGCCTTTGCCGATACCGGTTACTACGTCAGCCGCAGTATCAACATCGAGCTTGCCCGTTGCATAATAATCTAGGAAAAATAATGGTTCAGCGCCTTGAACGATAAGGTCATTTACACACATAGCAACTAAATCGATACCCACGGTATCATGCTTTTTCAAATCGATAGCTAAACGTAGCTTAGTACCTACACCGTCAGTGCCTGCAACTAATACTGGTTGCTTATAACCAGCTGGGATTTCACAAAGTGCGCCAAAGCCACCAATTCCGCCCATAACTTCAGGACGACGGGTTTTTTTAACTACGCCTTTAATACGCTCAACTAGTGCGTTACCGGCATCGATATCTACGCCCGCGTCTTTATAACTTAGAGACTGTTTTTGTTCGCTCACAGGATTTCCTCAAAAAAGTTGCATGGTTTTGCATGTGTATGCTTAGAAACGCGCGTATTTTACAACAATTGCAGGTGCGCGGCTAGTTCAAAAATAACTTTAACAATATTCACAAGGACAGTTGTCCGTATAAGTAAAGTTTCAAGTGATGGGGTGAAAGTAGCAAGTATAGGCACTTTCACCACTTTTAAGCTGTTGTTAGGCTTTAGCCGTTAAAATTGCACGCAGTGGTGCAGGGTAGCCTTCAATCGTTTTACTTATATCGTTTGGATCTAAAAAGTCGACGAGTGACTCATTTTCCATCCAATCTGATTTACGTTGTTCTTCAAGCGTGGTAATTGCACAGTCTTTTACTTGTACATCTTTAAACCCAACGCGCTCCATCCACAGCTTTAATGCGCTCGTGCTTGGAATAAACCACACGTTGCGCATTTTTGCATAGCGGTCAGTAGGCACTAATACTGTGTTTTCATCGCCTTCAATCACCAGTGTTTCAAGCACGAGCTCACCGCCTGGGCGAAGTTGTGCCTTTAATTGCGCTAAAAAATCAATGGGTGAACGGCGATGATAAAGCACGCCCATTGAAAATACTGTATCAAACGCCTTCAATTCAGGCAGGGCTTCAACACCAAGCGGTAATAAGTGAACATTTTCGTCTGGGTTAAAATGTTTGATAGCTTGGAATTGGCATAAAAATAAATCTGATGGGTCAATCCCCACTACAAACTCAGCCCCTTCACCGCGCATACGCCATAAGTGATAGCCAGAGCCACAGCCAATATCTAATACGGTACGGCCTTTAAGGGGCTCAATATGCGGCAGTAAACGATCCCACTTCCAATCACTACGCCACTCAGTATCTATTTCAATTCCGTGTACACTAAACGGACCCTTTCGCCACGGCATCATGCGTTTTAATAAATGAATGGTTTGCTTTTGCTCGCCTTCAGACATTTCGCCAGCAGCGCCAATTTCTACTTTATCAGTGATATTTACATGATTAGTGGTTACTTCTGGCAAGTTTTTTAAAACCTTTTGCCATTTAGGTAAGTCACCGTGACTAGCTTCGCTTTGCCAGTGCTTTAATTGGCTTGGCAATGTTTCCAGCCAATGACTCAACGGGCTTTGTGCGATAGCGGCGTAAAATTGGTTAAACCATAAAGACATTGAATATTTCCTAAATTACTTAATTGCTACCAACGAGCAAAAGTTAAAACACTGATACCACACTTGAGTTTGACTGAAGCCAATATTAGTAAGGCGATTAAGATGAGTGTTTAATGTATCTGGGCGCATAACATTTTCAATCGCGGTACGCTTTTGGCTGATTTCAAGTTCTGAATAGCCATTGTGACGTTTAAAATCATGATGTAAATCAATCAGCAAGTTGTCGCATTGCTCGTTTTCACCTTTGATTTTTTCACTCAATAGCAGTACACCGCCGGGCTTTAAATTGGCGTAAATTTTTTCAAGTACAGCTTGGCGCTGTGCTGGAGGGATAAACTGCAAAGTAAAGTTCATCGCAACCACGGATGCGTTTTCAATAGCGAGTTCGTTAATATCGCCAAGGGTTACTGTAACCGGCACCTCTGAGCGAAATCCCTGTAAATGCAACTTACAGCGCTCAACCATGGCTTGTGAGTTATCCACGGCAATAATATGGCAGTTGTCGGTGCGGATATTACGACGCATACTTAACGTTACTGCGCCAAGCGAGCAGCCTAAATCATACAGGTTTGAATTACTCTGAGCGTATTCGCCTGCTAACTTACCCATGGTGCTGACAATGGTGGCGTAACCCGGCACTGAACGCTGGATCATATCAGGGAAAACTTCTACTACATGTTGGTCAAAGCTAAAATCTTTAACCGCTTGCTCTGTGGCATAAATACTGTCTTTTACAGTCACACAAACAGTCTCTTTAAAAAATAATAGGGCTATTTTAGCATTTTATGCTGGATAGTCAGTGATAATTTCAGTAGCTTGGCTAGAATAATGAATAACAAGTATAAAAAGAGAAGTTTATGAGCAAAAGTAAAGTAATTAGTACGGACGACATTTTGGCAACGCTGTGTCATTCAGTAACAGGCGTTTTATCATCAGCAAGTGGTAACGATATTAGTTATTCAGCCATGGTACAAAAGATAACACGTACCTGTATGCGACCTGATATCGGTTGCTTTGTATTGTTTGATGGTGGCTTTACAGGGCTAGTTATTACTAACTTTACTTCGCAAGCAGCAATGGAAATTTATCACGATTATATGCGCAGCATGGGGATGCCTGAAGAAGAGCTGGCACACAGTCACCTATCAGACGACGTATCAAATGTGCTTGGTGAATTGATGAATCAGATCGTGGGTGATTTCACCTCAAAAGTGCGCGATCAGCTACATACCTCAATCACGCAAAACCAGCCGAAAATGATGGCTATTAATAAGCAAGTACAAATATCGGTTGATACGACGATGGACAGACCACAGGCACGTCGTGTGACCTTTACCACCGGTAAACAAAATATTTTTTATTTAGAATTAGCGATGGATAAAACTGAGTTCATTAAACTACATGACTTTGATATTAGTGAAGCGGTGGACCCTGACGATATTATTGAAAACGAAGCAAAGCATAAAGCCGAGAAACAAAAAGCGGCAGAAGAGGCGGCTAACGCAAGCGATGCAGACGATGATTTTATGGCTGAGCTTGGTTTATAAAGCTACGGAGCTTTACAGCTTTAAGTAAAACAATAAAAGCGCAAGTGTCTCTTGCGCTTTTTGGTTTAAGTAACTTGAATCCAAGTCTTTAGGAATATGGGTTTCTAAATGAAACCCAATTACATAATTAGCGGATAATCATTTGCTCACGCTCAGGGCCTACAGATACCATGCTCACAGGCACGCCCATCAGTGCTTCGATGCGTTCAACATAGTGTTGAGCGGCCGCAGGTAGACTGTCAAAGGTACGACAACCGGTAATATCTTCATGCCACGCTGGCATACTTTCATATATTGGCGTTAAAGCGGCTGTTTGTGGCCAAATAGGGTTTTCGCTGTGATCGCCTGCATAACCAATACAGATTTTTAAATCTGTCATGCCAGATAGGCAATCAATTTTGGTTAAAGCAATTTCAGTGGCTGCTTGTAGCTCAACCCCATTACGGGTTGCAATCGCATCAAAATAACCCATATCACGAGGGCGGCCTGTTACGGCGCCGTATTCATTGGCGCTTTCGCGAAAGTTATCTTGCTCTGCCATGGCGGTAACGAGTGTGCCTGTACCCACAGATGAACTAAACGATTTAGCCACAGCAATAACACGTTCAGGACGCAGCGCAGGTAAACCGCTGCCAATTCCTGCATAGGCGGCAGTTACGTTTGATGATGTAGTATACGGGTATTCGCCATAGACTAAATCCCGGCCAGCGCCTAGTTGCGCTTCAAATAATAAGTTGGCATCTTGCTTTTGCAGCGCTTTTAAAGGCTCTGTAACATTACAGATAAATGCACGCCACGGAGCAGTGACGTCTAATAGCCATTGAGTTATTTGTTCAGCCGTTTGTGAATAATCACAACTTGGGTAAAGGGCTTTGAGCTGTGGCATTTTCCAATCGAGCATAAATTGAATGCGCTCTAATAAAACTTCTGGTTGATTTAACCAACCCACTAAAATGCCTTTTTTCATGACGCGGTCGCCGTATGCTGGCGCAATACCTTGACGCGTCGAACCGTACGCAGCATCACCTAAACGTTGTTCTTCAAGTGTGTCTTCTAGGGCGTGTAACGGCAAGCACAGGGTTGCACGATCAGAAATACACAGCTTTACCTCAACACCAGCGGCTTTTACTTCAGCGATTTCTTCGCTTAATGCACCAGGGCTTATCACCATACCGGGGCCTAATACGGCAATACAATCTGGGTTAAAAATACCGCTTGGTAATTGATGTAATTTAAAGGTACCAAACTCATTCACCACGGTATGACCGGCGTTGTTACCACCTTGAAAGCGAATGCTTGCTGATGCGTTCTCTGCTAAAAAATCGACAATGCGGCCTTTGCCTTCATCACCCCAGTTTGCACCTACAACAACAATTGACGGCATAATTTACTCTCCAAATTGATTGAATGAATATGGTATGCCCACTATCTAAATAAGAGAAATTAATTATAATTATTATCCTGATAAGAATTTCATATCAATTTGGGTGATCAAGGACATCAAGATGTTAGATATTCATTGGTTAAAAACCTTTGTTACATTGGCGGAACTAAAACATTTTGGTAAAACCGCCAATGCGCTGCATATGACACAGCCCAATGTTAGTTTGCATATTAAGCAACTAGAAAAAATGACACGGGTAAAACTGATCGAGCGTAATCCGTTTAGTTTAACGCAAGCAGGTTTACGGCTATTGCAGTCTGGGCAAAAAACCTTGTGGGAATTACAGGTGTGCCAATCTGATTTAAATGCGATTAATGAGCTACGCCAAGGCACCTTGACGATTGCGGCCAGTGATATTATTTCTCGGTTATTATTGATTGAGCCGTTTCAGCTGTTTAAACGTCAGTTTCCAGGTATTGATTTTACTTTGCTCAATACGACGTCTTCACAAGCATCGGCGTTGGTGAAAAATGCCGAAGCTGATTTAGGGTTTGTTATTGCCCAAAAAGAAAGTGAGCCGCTGCACTTTACCCAGCTACAGCAAATAAAATGGTGTGCGCTGGGTAATCATTTACAGTTATGGCAGCAAGCTAAAAATAACAACACTATAACGCTAACCGAGCCACCCACATTAATTTTACTCGGCCACGATACGCGAACGCGAGAGTTACTCGATAGTGCATTACCGTCGTTAAATTTACCTGATTACCGAGTAATGGAAGTGGGCAGTGTGGATGCGCAAATTGATTGGGCTGAAGCCGGATTTGGTGTCGCTATCGTGCCAGAATTTTCACTACGTAGTAAAGCAAACTTAACCACGACAGTCACCGCGTTACCACAATTTCCAACCACGAGCTTAGGCTATATTGTGCGGCAAAATCAGGTGCTCTCAAAAGCAATAAAACAATTACTGTACTGGGTTAATGAAGAGATCTCACGTAGCTACCAAGAAAAATAGACATAGTTGCTCATTGCTAACGATTAATTTTTTGCAACTACAAAGTGTAAAGCGTGTATGCATATATTAAGATGCTGCGCTGGCAGTTTTAATACTGCAATTATTCAGACCTATGCGGACCCTCTATTTAATGAGCTATTTTAAAAATTTAATTACAAAATTTATAATTATGATGCAACAGCGGCCAGGTTTATTGGCGGTTTTCGCATTTTGTAGTGGGGTGGCAAGTTATGTGTTGGTTGAGCGTAAAGAGTCATACTCGCAAATTATAGCCATACTATTACTTGTTAGTTGGGGGTGGTTGATAGTTGATAACTGGTTGCGTGATAAAGTGGAGCAGCGCTTTGGCGTGGCAGTATCTCCTAACTTTATGCGTTTTGCCCTGCAAATGGTGCAGCAAGAAAGTTTGTTTTTTGCTTTGCCGTTTTTTTTAGCTGTGACTTCGTGGAACCATCCACAAGCTGTTTTTACATCCTTAATTATACTTTGCGCGTTTATATCGGTTGTCGATCCTCTTTATTATAAGAAGTTAGCCAAGCACAGCATTCTGTTTACAGTATTTCATAACTTTGCGCTGTTTGTAGTTATTTTAGTTACTTTGCCAATTTTACTTAATCTCACTACAAGCCAGAGTTTAGGGATAGCTTTGATCACAGCGATTATTTTCACCTTGCCGAGTTTAGGTAATTTAATGCCTAACGCTCGATGGTGGCGGTTTCCATTATTAGTGTTACTGCTGTGTATGCTAAGTGCTGGTTTATGGCAGCTACGTAGTTGGGTACCTCCCGCAGCGCTTCGTTTAACAGACATCACTTTGTCGCATCAAGTTGATGTTGAGCAGCGTAAACCCGTAGGCAGTATTAAGCACCTTGACGCTAACTCATTACATCAACAAGGCCTGTATAGTTGGACTGCGGTTAAAGCACCAAGAGGATTAAACGAAAAAATATTTCATGTGTGGATCCATAACCGTGAAATAGTGGATCGCATTGCATTAAACATCAGTGGTGGCCGAGATCAAGGCTATAGAGCATGGACGCACAAAGTCAACTTTCCTGCAAACTCTGTTGGTAAGTGGCAAGTACACGTTGTCACTGAGTCAGGACAATTGATTGGTCTAACTAAATTTACAGTTACTAAATAGGCTATATCAAACTTTAGACTGTTGGGATTAGTTACTTTCACTCTCTTCCTAGTTTATGATTTTACAAGGAAACAAAAATAATAATGTATTATAAACTTTTAAAAAGCTCACTTGCAGGCTTGCTTTTAATCGCAAGCCAAAGTGTTTTTTCACAAACAAATAAAGATAGCTTTTACGACTATGTTGAACTCTCTATGCGGTTTTTTACTAATCAAATATCAGAAAAAAACTTCATAGAAAGTGCAAGTAAAATGGGTATGTTACAAAGTCCGACATTACAAAGTAAAATTTTTAACTATCAGGTTTTTAATAAACGAAAAGAATTAGCGAAGAGGGCAGGTGTTAAAGTTGCCTATAAAATTACTGAGCAGGACTGGGAGGCATTATTAACGATAGATCCCACGCTCTATGCGGCGCAAAAATCTAGCTATTTCACCGTTTACGGTGATACGCCGCTTGACTCGATCAGGCTTTTAAAAGCAGAACTAATCGACAGAGGAGAAAAGCAAGCCGCAGCTCAAGTTTCTGCGGCCTTAGGTCAGTCGTTATCATTTCGTGCAGGAGAAACCATTGCCGCTTTAATAGAGTATTTATATGCATTACCTGAGCTGCCAACTTTTGAAGATTCTAAAGGGGATTTTTTTTATTCAAAAGAATTTGTACTCAGAAGAGTCATATCTAGTTTTTATTTAATGGGGGCGTATGAGCGAGCAGATGAGTATATACAACAACTTTTTTCAATAAATGCGCATTACCTAGAGAGCATAGATTACCCTGAGCCACATTTTCAGTTTGCATTTGTATTGGCGCAGGTAGGTGAATACGAAAAAGCATTAGCAATATCAAATAATTTCATACAGAAAGTAGAAACTAAAAACTTATCTAATTCGGCAAAGTTATATGCGCTTCTTGCAAAAGCGGGCGTGCTAATACACAGACAAAAAGATGAGGATCTAAATCTTGCAGCAGACATTCTATCAAGTGCTTCACTTAGTTTCGATTCTAAAGTTTTAACTGAAACGGTAAGAAGTATTGCAATACAAACTCTACTGTATGCACTTAATAACGAGCGTAATAACGTACTTATTTCAATTAAACGTTTAGAAAAGTATGTGCAGTCTCATCAAGAAAAATTTAGAGATGCTGATTTTCGAGATATTGCTGAGTTAGAGCGTTTATCTTATCAATTGATCGGTGAATCTGAGCTTGCGGTGCGGGCATCGTCTATTAGTTTATTGGCAGAAAAAAAAACTGATCCTTCACTCTTTAAACTCGTCTCTAGATAAACTTGGTAATTATCTACAAAGGGATGTTGAGCTACTTGTACTTGAGCGAATAAAAGCTGAGCATGAAAAGCAGAACTTACAGCTAAAAACGCAAAACTTACGATTAATTATTTTAAACTTGGTTGTATTGTTATTAGTTTTATTAATAATTTGGCTTTGGCAGCGTCAGCGCTTTACTAAAAAGTTAGCAGAAACAGACACATTAACCGGTGCGATGAATCGTAGAGCGATGTATACGTGGATTAATAAATTAATGCCTGTCAATACATCTATGTGTATTTGCCTCATAGATTTAGATCATTTTAAAAAAATCAATGATACCTATGGTCATGGGACGGGAGATGAGGTATTGGAGACTTTTAGCACGATAGTACAAAACCGAATACGAAAAACAGATAGGCTTTGTCGATTTGGTGGAGAAGAGTTTTTATTGGTGCTGAATACTGTAGATAAAATAGAGGCACAGGCACTACTTGACGAAATTAGAGTTACTTTTGAAGCGCATAATCAGTGGAATAGCACGTCATTTATTTTTTCTGCTAGTTTTTCAGCCGGAGTCATTCAATTAACAGGGACAGCTGAATTAGATGCTGTTATTTCCCAATGTGATAATTTACTTTATTTGGCAAAGGGAAATGGTAGAGCTAAAACAGAATCTTCACTTTTTTGTGCTGCTTAATGATGCTTTCTGTTGAAGTCTAAATAAGGGTTGCTGCCTTGTGCCACTAACACGCAAAATATTCGTAAATCGAGCTCTAGCTGGTGGTAGTTTGGCTCCATGTGACAACATAACTGATAAAAGCTTTTGTTATGGTCTTTTTCTTTAAAGTGGGCGAGCTCGTGGACGACTAAAGCTTTTAGTAATTCTTCTGGTGCGCACAGTAAATCACTATTTATGGCTAAATCGTGTTTGCGGGTTTTTCCCTGCATACGATAGGTGTGTGTGCCTAGTGCGTTAGTCACCATGTCGCCTTGTTTTTTAAATGCGGCGCGGCCAAACGGCGGCGCGTTTTTTAAATAGCGTTTTTTAAGTTCGGTGGCGTATGTGTACAACGACTTGTCATTGGTGATGGTATGGGCATGCGGGTATTTTTTAGTTAAATACGCGCCGTGTTTATCATTATCAATAAGCTGTATAACTTGGCTGACAATTTGCTCTGGGTAGCCAGTAAAGTAGCGTTTAAAATCACTCATTTAATACTTCTGTCGTTAATAAATTAAAAAAGACTCGCTTGGCTGGCTTCCTTTTCGCCAATAAAAGGGCTGAGCACTGGGTGATCGTAACCTAAATCTTCACAAAATGCCCGCGCTAACAATGGGGCTTGGCGGTTATCTGCGGTATGAAAAAATACATACGGGTGTTTGCCTTCATCAAGCCATTGTTTTACTTTTTTAAGCCAAGGTTGGTAATAGCTTTTATAATCGTGCTCTAAATCGGCAATCACAAAGCGAGCCATAGGTTGACTGCCTGTTGCAATTGCATGTACGGGTAGATGCGGCTTTTTTTGCTGGGCATCAATGAGCGCCGCTGTATTAGCTTTGACAGCAAACAGGGCACGGGTATCCATGGCAATACGGTTAATATTATTTGCGATTAATAGCTGATTTAACGCAATTTCCGCCGCCCCTTTTTTGAAAAACTCAGGATGGCGTACTTCCACGCCATAACTCAAACCTGTGGGCAGTTTTGTAATAAACTGCGCTAATAATGGCAATTGCTGCGGACTAAAACTACTGGGAAGCTGTAACATGATCTGCCCAATATGGGGCAATAATGGTTCAAACAAGTTAAACCAAGCAGTCAGTTCATCATCTACATTTGTCAGTTGCAATTCATGACTAAAGCGTCGGTGAAATTTAAACGTAAATTTAAAGTCACTATTAACAGCCCCACGCCAGCGGTTTAATGAGTCTACGCTGGGATCAGCATAGAAACTGGTATTGCCCTCAACGGAGTTAAACACCTGAGCGTACTCGTGGAGCATCTCGGCATTTTTGCAGTGACTTGATAATAAATTACCTTTCCACGCGGTACTTGACCACTGCGGACACCCTAAATACAACATAAAATGGTTAACTGATAGTGTGTTTTTGTTAGTGTAACAAATATCTAGAATGACTGAAAATTGAATGCTAACAGGACGCTGCGAGGCTCGCATTTTCAAGTAACTTGGGTATAATGCTTCCCCTAAAATGATTTATAAATAGTGGCTTTATCTCCCCAAAAACGTCAAATTCTTAGGGAAAGCGGCTATTAGTCTTACACTGACAGGAATACTATGCGCTCTATATACTGCGGACAGCTAAATAAAACTCACGTAGATCAAGAAGTTGAATTATGTGGTTGGATCAATAAACGTCGTGACCTTGGTGGGTTAATTTTTGTCGATTTACGCGATAGAGAAGGTTTAGTGCAAGTTGTATTCGATCCTGAAGTTGAAGGCTTAATGGATACAGCTAATAAATTACGTCAAGAGTTCTGTGTTCAGCTTAAAGGTGTTGTACGTGCTCGCCCAGAAAGCCAAATCAATAAAGACATGGCCACCGGTGAAGTTGAGATTTTAGGCACTAGCTTAACTATCATCAACCGTTCAGAGCCATTACCACTTGATTTTAACCAAGTGAACTCTGAAGAACGTCGCTTAAAATACCGTTATCTAGACCTTCGCCGCCTAGAAATGAGTGATCGTATTAAGTTACGTGCTAAAGCGAGCAGCTTTGTTCGTCGTTTTTTAGATGAAAACGGTTTCTTAGATATTGAAACACCAGTACTAACTAAAGCAACCCCAGAAGGCGCACGTGATTACTTAGTACCGAGTCGTGTTCACAAAGGTAGCTTTTACGCTTTACCGCAGTCTCCACAGTTGTTTAAACAATTGTTGATGATGTCGGGCTTTGACCGTTACTACCAAATCGTTAAATGTTTCCGTGATGAAGATTTACGTGCGGATCGTCAACCAGAGTTTACCCAAATCGATTTAGAGACTTCATTCATGAGCTCAGATCAAGTACGTGGTATGACTGAGAAAATGATCCGTGAAATGTGGCAGTCATTATTAAACGTTGATTTAGGTGATTTCCCAGTGATGCCTTACGCAGAGGCAATGAGCCGTTTTGGTTCGGACAAGCCTGACTTACGTAACCCGATGGAGCTTATTGACGTTGCTGATTTAGTAAAAGACGTTGAGTTTAAAGTATTCTCTGGCCCTGCCAATGACGAAAAAGGCCGCGTTGCGGTATTAACTGTGCCAGGCGGTGCCGCGCTTTCTCGTAAGCAACTAGATGACTACACTAAGTTTATTGGTATTTACGGTGCGAAGGGTCTGGCATGGATGAAAGTAAACGACCGCGATGCAGGCGCTGAAGGCGTACAATCACCTATCGCTAAATTCTTAAATGAAGAAGTGATCAATGAGCTACTAGCGCGTACTAATGCACAAACGGGTGACATCATTTTATTTGGTGCAGACAAACGCAACACAGTAAATGAAGCGATGGGCGCATTACGTCTTAAGATCGGTGTTGATTTAGAAATCACTAACCTTGATAGCTGGGCACCACTTTGGGTTGTTGACTTCCCAATGTTTGAAGAAGATGACGAAGGCACATTACACGCAGTACATCACCCATTTACAGCACCAAAAGAGATCAGTGCAAGTGAGCTTGAAGCGAACCCTGCAGCGGCTATTTCAGATGCATACGACATGGTATTAAACGGCTACGAAGTAGGTGGTGGCTCTGTACGTATCCATAATGCTGATATGCAAGAAGCTGCATTTAGAATATTAGGAATTGAAGCACAAGAGCAGCAAGATAAATTCGGTTTCTTACTAGATGCTCTTAAATACGGCACGCCACCTCATGCAGGTTTAGCATTTGGCCTAGACCGTTTGGTTATGCTACTTTGCGGCACCGATAATATTCGTGACGTAATTGCATTCCCTAAAACAACACAAGCGTCGTGTTTACTGACAGATGCACCAAGCAAGGCTAATGCGGATTCGCTAACTGAGCTTGCTATCAGTGTTGTTGAAAAAGCAGAAAAGTCAGCAGAATAAGTGATTAATTAGCACTTAATTTTGCAATTGATTTAAAAAACCCTTAGGTGTATGCCTAAGGGTTTTTTTGTGTTTTAATTTATCAGTTAAATAAAATAATAAAGGAATAATATGTCTATTGATGCGACGCTTTTGGGAACAATCATCTTAGTTTTGGTGCCTGTATTTGCGCTTGTTAGTTACTTTTTGGGAAAACGTAAAACAACAACGCCTATTATTGTTGCCGTGATAGGTGGGTTTTTAGGCTTAGTACCTGTGCTTGGGCTTATTTTTATAGCTGTTTTGGCACTTAAGAGTGATTTAGCTAAAGAAGCGGTTTGATGTTTTCACAAAACGATTATTACGATCAGCAATTTGCAAACTGTACGGCTACATCGCAGCGCTTTAGCGACATAGAGTTTGAACAATGCCTGTTTATAGAATGCGATTTTAGTCAAAGCCAATTTAGTAGTTGCCGCTTTATTGATTGCGAGTTTATGAATTGCAACTTGAGTGACTTAAGTTGGAACTACAGCTCACTAGAAGAGGTGAGTTTTAAAAGTTGCAAGTTAAACAGCATTGTTTGGGGGCAGGTTAATTGGCCGCAATTGGCATTAACCTCGTCTGTCAGCTTTAAAAGCTGTGAGTTAAGTCATAGCTCTTTTTTTGAATCGCAGCTAAAAGCCTTAACGATGACAGACTGTTTTGCTAAAAATGTTGATTTTAGACATGCTAACTTGGCCGCGAGTGATTTTACTGGCACAGATTTTAGAGATAGCCTATTTCATCAAACTAACCTTAATAAAGCTAATTTTGTTGGTGCGAGTCAGTTTAATATTGATATAAAAAATAATGAAGTGAGTAATGCCAAGTTTGAGCGGCTTGAAGCGTTAAACTTATTAACGGGGTTAGATATCGAGTTGGTAGATTAGCCGTTATTTCACGGCTAATCTTGCGCAAAATTAGCAGGCAGGGCCATTTTTGTTTCGTGCACTGGCAAGTGCTCTGGCAATTTCGAGTAGTGCAGGGGTAATATCACTTGCACCTTCTTTGATAAGTTTTGATACATCACCTGATGAATACAGGCTATCGCGTGGTGATTTAATCCCTAATTCACGAACGAAATCTTTGGTTTTCCCCGTGCTACCGGTTTCAATAAATTTAAAAATAATACGTTCGTTATTATTTTTTGGCTCGGCTTGTAATACCGCGATTTCGTCTTTGTAAGCTTCAATTCGGCTTTGTAAGATGTCGATGCGTTGTTCAATGCTGCTATATGATTTCATGGCTACTTTCTAGATAAACGTAAATATTACCGTCATTATCGCATATATTTTTAATTAATTTTAACTTTGCTGAAAGTAAGGGGTTTTACCTGAGCCTAAGTCATATACAAATTACACTAAAAAAATTAAACTCATTGTAAATTAAATAAAAATTATAAAGATCATACGATGTTCCACACTTTACAATCCCTCGTAGTATTTGTTTTATTTAGCTTAAGTACCCTGAGCTATGCCAATAATGAGGTGATCGTTGATAAAAACCGCGACCGTGCTATTGCGATAAATATCGCATTGCCAAGTAATGGATTAAGTTGCAGTGAACAAAACAAATGCCCAGTGGTTTTCATTAACGCCGGTTATGGTATCTCTCATACTGACTATCAATTTGCTGCTGATATTTTTACCAGCAGAGGCTATTTAACCATTGCCGTTGCTCATGAATTAAAAGGCGATCCTGCACTGGATCCTAACCAGCCTTATATGGCAACGCGCATGGAAAATTGGCACCGAGGTGTCGTGACCCTCAAATTCTTAGTGAATGAGTTGAACGTTCGCTACCCAGCGTATGACTTTAGCCAGTTAACGTTATTTGGTCATTCCAATGGCGGTGATATCTCAGCGCTTTACGCGGCAATCTACCCAAACGAAGTGAGTGCAGTGATCACCTTAGATCATCGCCGTATGTTATTGCCACGTAATAGAAATATACTTGTGCTGACATTGCGCGGCAGTGATTATCCAGCTGATACGGGAGTTTTATATAAAAAAGACGAACTTACCCGTTTCCCTGTGAAGCAGGTTTTTTTAACTAATGCACGACACAATGATATGTTCGATGCTGGCCCTATCGAGTTACTCAATAAGATGAAAAGACATTTAAGTGAGTTTTTGGCTGAGCAATGAATAGATAAGTAGTTTATAAGGAGTGAATTAACAATGAAGTGTTTTTTGCAGGGAAGCATAATTTTTTTACTTTTAGTTACGTTTATGCCCTATGTCGAGGCAAGGGAGGCTGATTCAACAACGGGACTACATGTAACAATTGATGTAAAACCCGATGGCAATCTTATTATCACGGAGCAGTTTGATATAACAGCAGGTGGTTACATATTTAAGCATGGTATTTTTAGACGGATCCCATTGTTACTTAAGGGGCGTTATGGCGGTGAATACTTAGCTGGCTTCAAAATGCTAAGTGCTCAGTTAAATAATACATCAACACCTTACCAAGCAACCATTTCAAATGGGAAGGCAATTATAAAAGTAGGTGATCCCGAAAAAGAGTTAGATTATGGACCTGCAAGCTTTGTTATTACTTATCAACTATCAGATGAAATTCGATTTTTTCAAAATTATGATGAATTATATTTTAATGCCATTCCTCATCAATGGGCAACTTCAATAGATAAGTCAACGGTTGTAGTTAACCTGCCTGAACAAACAAAAGCTTTGAAATACAAAGCCTATACCGGCTTTTACAAAGAGAAAGAAGAAAATTACATTGTTGAAAATCCAGAACAAAATCAATTTAGATTTACGCCGACGCAAGAGTTAGGTCTTGGGCAAGGGATGACAATTGTTCTCGCACTGCCTAAAGGTATAACCGATCAACCTTCGGTATTTTATTTTATATTCTTACTGGATCTTTTAGAGTGGATTTTGTTAATCACGTTTGTGGCTACAGTGGGCAGTTTTGTTTATTGGTCTTGGCGTAAGGTTGGCATTTATCCAGATGAAAATATCAAAACTTCAGATACTATAGATGTGCCCAGCGAGATAAGTCCTGCAATAATTAATTACATATTAAACCACGCAATTTTTTCAAATAGTACAATGAGAGATTTAACTTCTGCCAGCACTCACTTAGCTATTAAAGGCTATCTAGACCTAAAATATGAATACCTGCCCGATGATAGTGGTATCAAAGAAGGCTCATTTTATACCCATACATTAACATTATCACTTAAGACAAACCTACCAAACACCTCTTTACCAAAAAATGAACAATGTATTCTCGATTGGGTTATTAAGCAGGGGGGAGTTACCAAGTTAGCCGTGAAAATAGAAAGAAAAATCGAGAACTCTTTAAACTTTTTTCTAGTGCGATTAGCAAAGATTTAAAAGCGACAAGTATTTTCACGTGGAATATTAAATACACACTTTTTACTGTTGCTTTGTCGTCGGTATTTGTTGGCTTACAATTGATATTTGGCGTTTCAGATTGGACTGATATTCTGTGGGGACCGCTTGTTATTCTTATGACTGCTCCTGTGGGCATTATATGGTTGGCCATTTACGAAAGTATTTTTGAGGGCACTGATGAGAATGTTGAGCCACAGTGGGAAAAAAAGGGCTTACTTATATGCATTACATGGCTTCCTTGGATGTGGCTTCTTTGTAGTTTTTTACCTTTGTTGTCGATCTCGATGGCTTTTTTATTGTTACTTAGTATAACTGCATTATCTTTAAATCGCGGCCCCTCCCAATACGGGAAGCCGTTACTGGTGAGTTCAATGCAAATACGAAAATATATATCCGCTAAAAAACAGCCTGAAGACGATCTCTTGCTCACTGAAACTGAATATGAGCAATTTTTACCTTATGCAATTTCGCTTGATTTAGATGATGAATGGTGTACTCGATTTGATGAAGTTCTGAGGCTTAAAAGAGGGCAATTTAGAAAACAAAAAAGACGCAAAAAGAAGAAAGTTTCTGGATCCCCTAACCCTTATAGATATACACCGTTGTGGTTTTCAGGTAGTTTTTCTGATCAGACTGAATTTCTTAATAGTGTAGATGGTATGAGTTATTCAGCTTTAGGGAGCTCAAGTGTTTCATCCTCTATGTCGAGTTCAGGCTTCTCCACTGGTGGCGGTTTTTCTGGCGGCGGTGGCGGTGGAGGTGGCGGTGGGGGTTGGTAGGCAAATGATAGCAACACTAAATTTTAGGTTTATAAATCAAATGCCCAAGTAGGAAGTTTGCTGTTAACCTAGCAACTCACTGACGATCAATGGATTATTATGTAGCGTTTTATGAACCGGGCATTTGTCGGCGATTTCAAGTAATCGCTGACGTTGTTCGTTTGTTAAATCACCCACTAGGGTGATTTTTCGCGTGATGGCTTCAAGCATATCCGTTTGCTCGCAGTTATCGCAATCATTGTGATAGTCTCGAGTGTGGTCCAACTCTACCTTGACGTGATCTAGTGGCAAGTTTTTACGGCTTGCATACATACGTAAAGTCATCGCGGTGCATGCGCCAAGGCCTGCCAATAAGTGATGATACGGATCGGGTCCTAAATTACTGCCGCCGACTTTAATGGGTTCATCTGCAAGCCAAGTGTGATCTTTGGTGCTGACATGCTGAGTAAACACATGATCTTTTTCTTCCACTAATACATTGCCATTATTAAGTTTAGCTGTGTATTGGCTGTTATCGAAATCCACATAACGTTTTGCCCATGACGCTATAACGTCTGCTGCGTAATCGGCATCGTTTTTGTTGGTAAGTAAATGATCGGCGTTATCGAGGCTAATAAAGCTTTTTGGGTGTTTAGCCGATGCATATATTTTTTCGGCTTCTGAAATATTTACAGTGGCGTCGATTGGGGAATGCATTACTAATAATGCACGTTTTAACTTGCTGATATGACTACGGTCATAATTAGCAATGTCGTCTACAAATTGCTTTTTAATTGTAAACTCGCGACCAGCTAAGTTGACTTTTGCTTCCCCTTTATTGTTGATCTCGTCTAAATGAGCGGCAAAGTTGTGAGCAACGTGCTGGGCATCTGATGGAGCGCCAATGGTGGTAATGGCTTGTACTTCAGAAATATGTTCAGCAGCTGCAAGTACCGCCGCGCCACCTAAGCTGTGGCCAATTAATAACTGGGGGGCTTTAAAATGCTCGCGCAGATGATCCGCGGCTGCGATTAAATCTTGGATATTTGATGAAAAGTTGCTGTTAGCAAAATCACCATCACTGTTACCAAGGCCTGTAAAATCAAAGCGTAATACCGCAATGCCTTGTTGAGTGAGAGCGCGGCTAATTCTACTGGCAGCGGCAATATCTTTACCGCAGGTAAAGCAGTGGGCGAATAGGGCGTAAAATTTAACCTCACTGGCGGGTGACTCTAATTGTCCGGCAAGGGCTAATTCACCACTTTTAAATGTTACCTTTTGTCGCATGAAATGTGCCTTACTGTTGATAGAAAGAGGAGATTATTTAAGAGTAGACCATTTTAATAACGGTTTGATTTCAATTTGATTTTATCATTTTGCAGAATAAACGAATGTTGATCTGTATCAAAGCTTGGTTTGTCACTAATCTAGAGAGGACATAAGTCCTTATGTTTTTTAGGCTATTTTATTATGCTCGCGCAGCGCAACAATGAAGCAACTGCTATGATTAGCAAAGGCTTTTGACAACTTAATTCATTGGATACGAACATGCAACTACCTACCGTTGATTATAAAGCGAGTGATGCGGCAGCTCAATTTGTTGAGTCTCTTAGAAATACTGGCTTTGGTGTATTAAAAAACCACCCAATACCGCAGTCTTTAGTTGAATCAATTTATAAAAATTGGCAGGATTTTTTTAATTCTGAGCAAAAACATGCGTTTTTATTTTCTAAAGACACCCAAGATGGTTATTTCCCGCCATCAGTATCGGAAGTTGCAAAAGGCTTTACAGTAAAAGACATTAAAGAATACTTTCATGTTTATCCAAAAGGTCGTGTGCCAGCAGAATTAGAAGCAGATATTCGAGAATATTATCGTTTAGCTAATGATTTTGCTGCTACGCTTTTGAGCTGGGTACAAGCAGAAGCGCCAGCCGATGTGCGTGCTAAGTTTTCAATCGACTTAAAAGACATGATTGCTAACTCTGAGCAGACATTGCTGCGTATCTTGCATTACCCACCAATGACAGGTGATGAAGAGCCTGGGGCAATTCGTGCCGCTGCGCACGGTGACATTAATTTGCTGACGGTTTTACCAGCGTCAAACGAGCCGGGTTTGCAAGTGCAAAAAACTGACGGTGGTTGGTTAGATGTGCCATGTGATTTTGGTAGCTTAATTATTAATATCGGCGACATGTTGCAAGAAGCATCGGGTGGCTATTTTCCATCAACCATTCACCGAGTCATTAATCCTACGGGTAAAGCGTCAACTAAATCGCGTATTTCGTTACCGTTATTTTTACACCCGCGACCTGATGTTGTGCTTTCTGAGCGTTATACCGCAGATAGTTACTTACAAGAGCGCTTGCGTGAGCTGGGTGTTAAGTAATTGTTCTACTTAGAGATATGAAAGCGGCTTTAAGTCGCTTTTTTTATTTTTCGGAATATTTTACTTTCATGATTTTAACAGACAAAGCGATGAGTTGTTCAAGTACGGCTAAATCTATATTTTTTAAGTTATTAATATATAGGCAACTTTTCCCTTTTGTGTGTTTCCCTAACCGATTAAGTAACGTCACAATTTCATTATGTTCGAAGCCGGGCATTATATAAATAGATAACTTTGTCTTGCGCGGCGAAAAGCCAGTCAACGGCCATTCACCACTTTGGCCTGAATCGTATTTGTATTGGTAATAGCCAAAGCCGATAATATCTTTGCCCCACACAATCGCAGGCTCCTGTGTTATTTTTTCAAACAGTGCGATTAACTGGTTTGCATCTTCTAAGCGTTTAGGGTCGGTGTTTGCAAGACATTCTTGTAATGTTATTTGATTTACTTGTGTTTTTATTGCCATTGTTGACTCCTGTGTCACTACACAACAAGTTAGCATATAAAGTGCAGAGTTAATATTCAATGCATTATTGGTCACGATCGGTATAATGCGCGCAACTGGCCACTTTGGCCTTATTTAAAAGAGAGTTTATATGAGTTTTGATGGGTTAGGTTTATCACAGTCTTTAGTTAATGCGGTTTTAGAAAAGGGCTATGAAACGCCAACACCAATTCAAGCTCAAGCCATTCCAGCTATCATTGAAGGTCGTGATGTAATGGCCGCAGCACAAACTGGTACAGGTAAAACAGCGGGTTTTACATTACCGCTTATTGAATCTTTATCTAAAGGACAAAAAGCGAAGAGCAACCAAGTGCGCGCGTTAATTTTAACACCAACTCGTGAGCTGGCATTACAAGTGAGCGAAAATGTTGAAGAGTACGCGAAACACTCTAATATCAGCTCATTTGTTGTTTATGGTGGTGTGAAAATAAATCCGCAAATGCAGATGCTTCGTAAAGGTGTAGATATTCTAGTTGCAACACCTGGTCGCTTGATTGACTTACATAATCAAAATGCGTTGAAATTCGATAACCTCGAAGTATTAGTGCTAGATGAAGCGGACCGTATGCTTGATATGGGTTTTATTCACGATATAAAGCGTATTATTAGTAAGTTACCAACTAAACGTCAAAATCTCATGTTTTCTGCTACTTTCTCAGATGAAATTCGTGCATTAGCGAAAGGCTTGATCAATGATCCCGTTGAGATTTCAGTGGCAGCAAAAAATACCACCGCAAAAAGTGTTAGCCAGTGTGTTTACGCCGTAGATAAAGCGCGTAAAACAGCTTTATTAAGTCATTTGATCCGTAGTAATGATTGGCAACAAGTGTTGGTTTTTAGTCGTACAAAGCACGGCGCTAACCGTTTAGTTAAACAATTAGAGCGTGATGATATCGTCGGCGCGGCTATTCATGGTAACAAGTCACAAGGCGCACGTGTTAAAGCGCTTGACGGTTTTAAAAGTGGTGAAGTTCGTGTGCTAGTGGCAACTGACATTGTTGCTCGTGGTTTAGACATTGTTGAATTACCACATGTTGTGAACTACGACTTACCTAATGTATATGAAGATTATGTTCACCGTATTGGTCGTACAGGTCGTGCGGGTGCATCAGGCCATGCGATTTCATTTGTAACAACTGAAGATGCGGTTGATTTATACGGTATTGAGCGTTTTATTGGTGAGCTAATTCCACGTGCCGAAGAAGACGGTTTTGAGCCTGTTAACCCAGTCGCAGAGCGTGCATTAGATGCTCGTCCGTTACCAGCTAAAAAGCCTAAGAAAAAGCAGCCTTTTAACAAGCCTAAATCGGACAGTAAAAAACCAAATAGCAATGGTAGCGGCACGGGCCCACGTCGTGGTGGCTCAGGTAAAAAACCTGATGCGAATAAAGCCACTGGTGAGCAAGCGCAAAACCCGTGGGCTAAACGGCAATCAGTGAGTGGTTCTGGCCAACGCCGTCGTCGTCCAAACAATGTTGGTTCACAAGGTAATTCGTAAAATTACCTTGATAAGCTAAAGATAAAAGCGCGCGATTTATGCGCGTTTTTTATATTGCGATGAGTGCATTAACCGCTAAACCAATGAATAAAGTAACGGTGACGCTTAACAAAGTGCCTAGCATTACATACTCAGTGAGTTTTTTGTCTTTACTGGCACTTAAATCACCAAAGCGAAATACAGATTTTGCCGCGAGTAAAAAAACCACTCCTGCAAATTGGTCCAGCAAAATAAATGTCAGCATTAATACGCGTTCAAGCATGTCGATACTTTGCCCTGCGGCGGGTAAACTGCCCGTAGTGCTAAACCCTGCCGTTAGTCGCTCCAACATCATTCGAATAAATACCGCGCTTGGATTCAAAACCAGTAAATAGCCGCATAGCAGCCATAAGGTACTGGGAGTAATCAGCCATTGCCATACAATTGTAAAAAACTCACTATTATCACTTAACCACATAGTCAGTATGAGTATGACGAGTAAATGAGCAAGTTGATCAACGATAAAAGGCACGACGCCTTTGCTTGAATACGACTTTGCTAAATCAATGAGATAGTGTGTCACAATGATAATAGCCGTTGCGCTACTAATACGTAGAATATCTTGCCAGCCAAAACTAAACTCCCACCACGTGATAATTGCAGCTGCGGTTATGCCATGTACTAACACATGCAAGTATAGTTTTTTAGCCCGAAAATGGCGGGTATTACGATTGTTGACCCAACTCATCGGCTGCCAGTAAAAATCAGCCAATAGATGGCCGATTATTAAGGCGCTTAATAACACGGTAAAACTCACTGCGCTGCTCCTGCGAGGCTTTGTATGATGGTTTTTTCGGCGTACAGTAAAAATCGCTCGATTAATTGATAGTGCGCAAGATTAAGTAACTTAGTGACATTTTCACGGCTTGTTTTTAAATGCTTAGCTAGTTCACTATGTTGGTTATTTTGCATAGTTAAATATACGTAGAGCGCGTTTGCTTGTTTTTGTGTCATTTTAGTCAGTAGCGCATCAGCAAAAGCAAGATTAAGTGTTAATCCTTCATCAGCGGGATCAATAATGCTATTAAATATGAAACGTTGATTATGCATTTCATCAAGGCTGCGACCCGATAAAGTAAATGCAGAGCCGGTAGCTGTTTTAATATCCGCTCTGGCGTTATCTATTTCACCAATTGCTAAGCTTTGGCGAATTTCATAGCCGCTCGCCTTTAAATGTAAATACAATAAAGTAGCAATACTGCAAACGTGCTCAGGTTGGTTTACTTGCAGTTGAAATGCATCGCCTCGATAAATAATGCTCTGATTCTGGTTACCTTCAGTAATTGCACGCAAGCTTTGATCGAGCTGATAGAGCATTGCATCGTAGTCATGCTTGGGAATATGTTGTGATTTGATCACATCACCGCTGATCACCGCAATCATAAATGTCCTAACTTAGTTACATATAAAAATGTAACCAATACTGGTTACATAATGCTATGTAACTAATTTAGGTTACTTACGCGATAAATGCAAGGTCTTAAGTGGACATAGGTATGTTACAGTAGGGTGATAATCAAAAGGAATAATGCATGAAGCAAGAAACACACAGTTTAGCAAGCTCAAAACCTAAGGTAGGTATTTTTGTTGATGTACAAAATATTTATTACACCTGTCGTGAAAGTTACCGCAAAAACTTTGATTACAATGCGTTTTGGGCACAGATCAGCCGTGACTACGATATAGAATGTGCGATTGCGTATGCTATTTATCGAGGTGATGAAAAGCAATCTCAGTTTCAGAATATTCTGCGGGCGATTGGTTTTGAGGTGAAACTAAAGCCATTTATTCAACGTAAGGACGGCAGTGCAAAGGGGGACTGGGATGTAGGAATTACAATTGATATGCTAGAGCAGGGGAAAAATTTAGACCGCGTAGTTTTACTCTCCGGAGATGGTGATTTTGCGCTGTTACTTGGCCACTTGCAGCATAATTATAATGTACCTGCCGATGTGTACGGCGCTGATAAACTGACTGCAGAAGCATTGAAACAAAGCGCAGAGCATTTTTACTGCATTGATGACACTTTATTATTGTAATGTAAGTATAGAATTCTTAACTTCATGTTAAATATTTTTGACGTGGTTGCTGTGTGAAGCTATAGTTATTGATGTTAATTATTTTTAACATTGAGTTGGCTTTACTTTACATTGTTGGAGGGGATATGAGTTACACACAAAAATCACGATTACTAGAAGTGGCTATTACATTTGTTGTCTTGTTTAACTATCTGCAAGCTGTGCTGTCGATGACTCCAGAAGCGCAAATGGATCCATCACTTGCCAGTGGTTTGTTGATAAAACTTGTGATTCAAACGGTGGTTATGCTTGTTGTCATGCATAGTATTTTGGCTGCATTTAACAGCAAGTATGCAAATCGGGCGAAAGATGAACGAGAGCAGGCTATTGCACTAAAGGCTAAAAGTGTGAGCTTGTTTATTTTACAATTAGGCGTGGTTAATGCTGTATTTGCTTTATTAGTCAATACTGTATATCCAATACCTATGAGTCCTGTACACCAGTTGGTGATTGCTGCATTACTGAGTGAAATCATTGGAGGGGCTGTGGAAGTATGGCTATTGCAAAGGGGTTAAAATGGCAAAGTTAGCAATTAGCAATTCAATCCGTACATTGAGATTTCAACATGATGAAATGACACAGCAACAATTAGCAGATGCTGTGGGGGTTACACGCCAAACCATAGCTGCAATTGAAGCTGCAAGATATTCCCCGTCGTTGGAGGTTGCTTTTAAAATAGCGGTTGTTTTTAATCAGCCTCTAGAAAAAATATTCCAATATAAGCAGTGATTCTTTACTAAATTATTGTTTTAGGTAAACTGGTACAACATTACACAGCGTATTTTAAGCCATTAGCCATTTATTTGTCCCTTTAAAATAAATGGCTAAATCATTATTTTAGGTATTGATTTAGGTAATTATGTCACTTTTAAGCTTTATTCTTTATGTTGAAAAATAGTTGCTACTAATTTAGTGGATTTTAATTATTTATTTAATTCAGTCAATTAGAGATAAATATGGGATATATGTGAATTTTTATAAAAAATATAATGACAACGCTGTCATTTGTTGTGTAACATTAATTCAACATGGGTTGAGGGTGAATCGCATTAAGATAATAAAAAAAGGTGCGATTAATACAAATATTAAACGAAGGTTAGAGGTCGTTAAATGATGGCTAAGAGTGCGAATGAGGACCAATTGTTTATTGGTATCGATGGTGGCGGAACTAAGTGCCGTGCAACTATATACTCTACACAACATGGGGTATTAGGAACTGGTCTAGGTGGCCCCGCGAATCCATTACATGGGTTAGAGCGCACATTAGAGTCAATAATGGTATCTACACAACTGGCTATGCGTGATGCCGGTTTACAGTTAGAAACTATTCACCAAATCTATGCTGGCTTAGGGTTAGCAGGCGTTAATTTACCAAGTTTGTATGAAAAAATAACAGAATGGGAACATCCATTTAAACAAATGTTTTTAACTACAGACTTACATACGGCATGCATCGGCGCTCATGAAGGCGGTGATGGGGCCGTTATTATTACGGGCACTGGCTCATGTGGCTTTTCACATGTCAAAGGGCAATCGGTGAACTATGGTGGTCACGGTTTTGCTTTAGGCGATAAAGGGAGCGGCGCTTGGATGGGGCTTGAGGCTATTAAAGCGGTGCTAGTTGAGCTAGATGGTTTAGGTCCGCAAACAGCTTTGACTCCAGTAATAAAGAATCATTTTAATGCAATAAATGCAATGGATATAGCAGAGCAAATGGCAGGGCAGCCGTCCAGCAGTTATGCTAAGCTTGCTCGCTATGTTTTTGATGCGGCGCACCAAGGTGACGTGATTGCATTGGCTATCGTAAAAGATGGCGCAGCCTACGTGAGTCAATTAGCACATCGTTTATTAGAAAATAATCCACCACGTTTATCTATGATTGGTGGTCTTGCTGAGCCATTAAATAAATGGCTTGATCCTGAAATTGCAAAACTGGTCGAAATCCCAAAACAACCGCCAGAAATGGGGGCTATTTACTTTGCCCAGCAATCGGTACTTGAACAAGATCAAAAGGTAGCCTTGTAATGAAAACCTTCTATCGCGCTACGCGCCTATTTACCGCAGAAAACTTTGTTGATAACGCATTATTTAGTGTTGAAAATGGTGTATTTAAGCTTGAAGAAACAACTACTGAGTCAGTAATAGAGCTAAATGGTCTTGTTGCTCCCGGTTTTATTGACGTTCAAGTCAATGGCGGTGGTGGAGCATTTTTCAACGCACAGCAAAACACTGATTGCTTAGACCGTATCGCAAAAGCACATGGGAAATTTGGTACAACTGCACTGATGCCAACGTTAATTACAGATAAAGTTGAAATCATGCAAGCCGCCGCAGATGCAACGGCGCAAGCTATCAGTGAAGGTGTTCCGGGAGTATTAGGTATTCACTTTGAAGGCCCGCATTTATCTTTTCCAAAAAAAGGCACTCATAGTGAACAATTTATTCGCCCGATCAGCGAGCAAGAGTTTGCCATTTATGCTCGTCAAGATTTAGGCATCAAAATGGTCACCTTGGCGCCAGAAAACGTCAGTATTGCCGATGTTGAGCGTTTAGTTGCGTGTGGTGTGAAAGTATCACTCGGTCATACAAATGCCGATTATCAAACAACTATCGCTGCACTTAATGCCGGCGCTGATGGCTTTACGCATTTATACAATGCTATGTCGCCATTTACATCGCGCGAGCCAGGTGTTGTTGGTGCCGCACTTTGGCATGACAACAGTTGGTGTGGATTGATTGTTGATGGCCACCATGTGCACCCTCTATCTGCGCAGTTAGCAATTCGTACAAAGCAACGTGGCAAAATTATGTTGGTTACGGATGCAATGCCACCTGTGGGCACTGATGATATGGAATTTGATTTCTTTGATGGGCGAAAAGTAATTCGTACCGGAGATAGATTAAATTCAAGCACTGGCGAATTAGCGGGCAGTGTTTTAGATATGGCAAGCGCTGTGCGCAACACCGTTAATACTTTAGATGTTAGCCTAAGCGAAAGCTTACGGATGGCTGCATTGTATCCGGCACAATATTTGAACCTCAAGAACAAGGGACGTTTACTTGATGGCTTTGATGCTGACTTTGTCGTGCTCGATGAACAGCAGTATGTCAAAGCAACTTATATTGCTGGAATTGCAATCTAACGTTTCCCTGGAAAAAACCCCGCCGTTGTATCGCGGGGCTTTTTTTGTTTTAAGAGTAAAATAAAATGACAACAACACACAGCGAAAAACCGGTTAAAAAGCGTCTAGCATCACTGGATGCTTTACGTGGTATGGATATGTTTTGGATTTTGGGGGGGCAATCTATTTTTGCCGCTTTATTTGTCTTAACAGGCTGGACAGGCTGGAAAATTTTTGAAGCACATACTGTACATAGTGCTTGGCATGGTTTTACATTTTACGATTTAATTTTTCCATTATTTATCTTTTTATCGGGCGTGGCGATGGGGCTCGCACCAAAGCGTATTGATCACCTATCATGGGATGAGCGCAAAGTTTACTACCGTAAAGCGGTTAAGCGTTTACTGTTATTATGTTTATTAGGAATAATGTACAACCACGGGTGGGGAACTGGTATTCCTTTAGCGTTAGATGAAATTCGCTACACCAGTGTACTTGGGCGCATTGCTATCGCATGGTTTTTTTGTGCCATGTTAGTGTGGCATACCAGTATTCGCACCCAAGTATTTACTGCCATCGGTTTATTAATTGGTTATTGGATTCTACTGTGTTTTATCCCAGTGCCCGGTGGTATAGCAGGGGATTTGAGTGCGCAAGGCAGTTGGAATGCGTGGTTTGATACACACTTTTTACCCGGTATTAGCTATCAAAATCGACCTGTCGATCCTGAGGGCGTATTATCGAGCTTTCCTGCCATTATAAATGCCATGATTGGTGTGTTTGCAGGGCAACTTGTTAGCAGAGCACAGCAAATTGGCGAATGGAAAACAGCAGGGATCTTATTTATTGCCGGCGTAATTAGTGTCTGCCTTGGTTGGTTGTGGGATCTTCAATTCCCGGTTAATAAAGAGTTATGGACGAGCTCTTTTGTACTTGTCACTGTAGGTTGGAGCGCTATATTACTTGCTGTATTCTATGCTTTAGTTGATATTTTAAATGGTCAAAAACTAGCTTACCCATTCGTTATAATTGGCGCAAATTCAATTATCATCTATCTAGCGTCTAGTTTAGTCGATTGGGCTTTTATTAGTCGTAGTGTATTCGGTGGCTTTATTAATGCAGTTCCTGAGCTTTGGCAACCATTGCTTAGCGTTACTGCTTTGTTACTAGTACAAATCCTTGTTTTACACTGGATGTATAAGCGTAAAATATTTGTTAGCGTATAAAACGCACAACTAAAAACAGTAAAAATAATTTTTTTATTCACTTTTACTTTACAAACTAAAATGAAATGGTAATAATGACAGCGTTGTCATAATGGTATTGGCCAAACAGTGTATCCCTGTTTGGTTTGATCTAAGGCCCAATTCGATTGCACGTGGAATTGGGACTTAGATCCCATTTTTTCATCAACTAATTTAATAACTGAGCAAACAAATATGCAAATAGTAATTTTAAATGATGCAGCAGCAGTAGCTGCATATGGCGCAAATATTTTCGCAGCCCAATTACAAAAAAAACCAACGTCAGTGCTCGGTTTAGCAACAGGCTCTACGCCAGTTGCGTTATACCAACTATTAATTGCTAAAAATAAAGCGGGTGATATTTCATTCTCACAAGCGACAACGTTTAACTTGGACGAGTACTTAGGTTTAACGGGTGAGCACCCACAAAGTTACCGCTATTTTATGAACGAGCAACTATTTAATCATGTTGATATCAATAAAGAGAATACCTTTGTACCACCTGGCGATGCAGTAAATCCAATCACTGCATGTAAAGAATATGAAAATAAGATAGCCGCAGCGGGTGGCGTTGATGTGCAATTATTAGGCATTGGCCGTAATGGTCATATTGGCTTTAATGAACCTTCATCAGGGCTGTGTTCACGTACTCGCGTAAAAACGCTAACTAAAGCAACTGTTGATGATAATGCGCGTTTTTTTGCCGCGGATGAATATCAACCCCATTTATCAATAACCATGGGTATTGGCACAATTTTAGAAGCGAAAAAAGTTGTTTTACTTGCTACCGGTGAAAATAAAGCCGATGCAGTTCATGCCATGATTGAAGGGCCATTAATGGCTAAATGTCCGGCATCTGCGCTTCAGCTGCATAAAGATGCTGTGATTGTGATTGATAAAGCAGCAGCAAGTAAACTTGACGATTTAGAGTTTTATCAGCATATCGAAGCAGAAAATCAAAAATTACAGGCTCATTTAGCTACATTGTAATTGTAAAAAGAATTTATTGTGTGTTCAAAAAAGTCCGTAAGGGCTTTTTTTTTGCCTTTTTATCAGTGGCTAACAATTGGGTTTGGCCGAGTGTTGTGGTAGTTTTAGCCATCTAAATAATAAAAAGGACGAGCATGCTTAATTACTCCGCAATGTCGTTAAATCGAGCATCAAATTTACGTAAAGAGCCAAATTGGTTAGCAGCTCAAGTCAATGAGCAAAGCCGCTGGCTATTGGTGAAAAACAGTCAAACCTTATTTGATAGTAATAGTTATGTAGTGACATTTTTGAGCTTCGCAACGGTGCGTAATTTAGATTTATCTGAGGCGATATTCTTAGGTTTAGATGAGCAGCAAACGAGTCATTTTGCACTTGATGTTAGCCAATTAGATGATGCGCTAGTCACACAGTTGATTGGCAATGCTGAGTTTGTTGATATTCGCCGTTATGGGGTGAATGTTGCGCTTGAACAAGGCTCAATGGCAGCCCTCGCGCGAGGTTTGTGCTACTGGCATGCAACACATTGTTTTTGCGGACGATGCGGCAGCAAAAATATGCTTGTCGAAGCAGGCCACTCGCGTTTATGTAGCAACGAGCAATGTAAACACCAAACATTTCCACGCACAGATCCTGCGGTGATCATGGTGGTAACGCGTACTTTCGCCGATGGTATTGAGCGCTGTTTATTGGGTCGCCAAGCTGTATGGGCGCCGGGTATGTATTCATCTTTAGCGGGTTTTGTTGACCCCGGTGAAAGCCTTGAACAAGCGGTTGCACGGGAAGTGATGGAAGAGGCTGGTATTGTCGTTGGCAATGTTCGTTATATTGCCTCACAACCTTGGCCGTTCCCTTCATCAATTATGCTAGGTTTTATAGCGGAAGCCGTCACTGAAGATATTCACGTTGATAAAGACGAGCTTGATGATGCCCAGTGGTTTAGCCGAGAAGAAATAAAAAGCTTTGGTAATTGGCATGACGAAGGTACCCATCTAAAGTTACCTCGCACCGACTCTATATCACGGTATCTAATTGACCACTGGTGTAATTTAAACGACTAAGCATTTTTTAATGCAAGTTTTGATGACATATTTTTAAGGATTAATCATGACGACAAGTAATAAAAATACGCAGTTAGTCAGTGCTGGACGTAAAAAAGCCTATACTCATGGCGTTGTTAACCCTGTTGTACAACGTGCGTCAACCATTGTGTTTGACTCTGTGGCTGAGCTTAAGGATGCGGCAAAAAAACGGGGTGATAAAACGTTATTTTATGGGCGCCGTGGTACTACTACACATTTTGCACTGCAAGAAGCAATTACTGAATTGGAAGGCGGAGAAGGCTGCGCATTGTACCCATGCGGAGCAGCGGCAATTAGTAGTGCATTACTGGCTTTTGTGAAAGCTGGCGATCATATTTTAATGGTTGATAATGCTTATGAACCAACCCGTGATTTTTGCGATAAAATTTTAGCTGGCTTTGGTGTTGAAACTACCTATTATCCACCAACAATTGGCGCAGATATTAAAACGCTGATCAAAGAAAATACCAAGGTGTTATTTTTAGAATCACCAGGCTCTATCACCATGGAAGTACAAGATGTACCGGCAATGGTTGCCGTTGCTAATGAACACGGCGTGATGACCATGCTTGATAATACCTACGGTAATGGCTTGCATTATCGCCCATTAGAGCACGGTGTTGATATTAGCATTCAAGCGGCGACTAAATATATTGTTGGTCATTCTGACGTGATGATGGGCGTTGCGGTTGCAAATAAAAAATATTGGCCAAGATTACGGGAGCAATCTTACTTACTTGGTCAGTGTACCTCTGCGGATGATGCTTATTTAGCACTTCGGGGGTTACGTACTATGGCAGTGCGTTTAAAGCAGCATGAGAAAGCCGCAATTGAAGTGGCAAGCTGGTTAGAGCAGCATCCATTAGTTGATCATATTCGTCACCCCGCTTTTGAGAGTTGCCCAGGCCATGAGTTTTTCAAACGTGACTTTGATGGCAGCAATGGCTTATTTTCATTTGTAATGAAAGAAGGTAATCAAGAGGCGATTGATGCTTTTTTAGATAGTCTAGAGCATTTTAAAATGGGCTTTTCATGGGGGGGGATTTGAGAGTTTAGTGACCGCTAATTTAACGATGAAAGGTCTACGCTCAGCGACAGGATGGCAGTTGGGCCCGGTGATCCGCCTACATATTGGTCTTGAAGATGTTGATGATCTTATTACTGATTTAACACAGGCATTGGACGTATATAAACAACATTTATAAGCGTTTGCTTGTTACATTTTAATCTATTGTTACAGAGCTCACCATTCGGTGGGCTTTTTTTTTGCTAGTAATTCAACACGTTTGCACTTAGTGTAAGCTGTATATCAATTAAATAGGAATACCTGTGTCACAATTACACCCACAGCGATTATTAAACATTGCCCAGTTTGAATTGGTAAGGTTATTTTTGACTAAACGTGGCTTGCTGGCTGTTGCTGCTTTTGCAATTTGTTGGTTACTCATTTTACGTTATCCAATTGGTCAAGCGGTAAGTTTGATCAGCTCTCCCGAGATAGCCGAATTAGCACAGCAAGTGTTTGGTGCTATAGGATTAAGTAAATTGCTCGATTGGCCTGAGGCTGAGCTTGCCATGTATTGGTTAATTGCATTATACAGTTTCCCCAGTTTTTGCTTATTTTTATGCAGTGACCAACTCGTTGGTGATAAGCAGCGAGGCACGCTTAGATTTTTATCTCTAAGAGCGACCCGTAACGAAATGCTATTTGGTCGGTTTTTAGGGCAAGTGTTTATTTTGGCCGCGCTGTTAATTGTGACCTTAGTAGCGGCTGTCGCGGTAATGGCATTTCGTGAGCCGGCATTATTAATGACGGGGCTTAGTCGCAGTTTCATGTTGTTCTGTTACCTTTTAATAGCCGTTTTACCCTTTATAGCACTGATGACTTTATTAAATACCTTTGCGCGTTCGGCACGTTTAACCGTGGTGCTGGCCGTGTTATTTTTTGCTGGCGGAAATATTGTTGTTGGTCTATTGAGTTGGCAAATTCCCGCAATGGCCATGCTTGATTATATTTTTCCTGGAGTACAGTTAGATCAAATGGCGGGGCAGAATGCAGGATTGTTTAATAGTTTAGGTATTCCCGTTATTCAAACTGTGGTTATGTTAGCCCTAGCCCAGCGTATTTTTGCAAGGAGTTCCTTATGAGCACATTAATACAGGCAACAGCTTTAACTAAGCAGTTCGGCAGTAAATTAGCACTTGATAATGTGAGTTTTGAGATTCAAAAAGGTGCGCCAGTTGCGTTAGTCGGACCTAATGGGGCAGGTAAAACCACATTGTTTAGCCTGTTATGTGGTTATATATTACCAACTAAAGGCACGCTCAGCATTTTAGGCTATAACCCTGGCAGCAGTGAGTTATTTGGCAAACTCAGTGCGCTGCCGCAAGATGCGCAACTTGATCCCCGTTTTAGTATTTCTCATCAACTCGCGTTTTATGGCCAGTTGCAAGGGCTTTCAAGTAAACAAAGTCAAGCTGAAGCAATCCGTGTTTTGGAGCTTGTAGGCTTAGCGGAAGCAGCGAAGCAACGCGCCGATGATTTATCGCATGGTATGCGCAAGCGGGTCACAATAGGGCAGGCACTGATCGGTAAACCGCAAATTGTGATGCTGGATGAAGCCACCGCAGGGCTTGATCCCATTCATGCTCGTGAAATACGTCAATTAGTTTCAGAATTAAGTTCTGAGGCGACGTTTATTTTAAGCTCACACGATCTGACCGAGCTAGAACGGTTATGTTCACATGTACTGCACCTTGATAAAGGAAAGCTCACCGAGCACCCCAAGCAAAATAATAGCAATGAACAGCAAACTGGCTTTATTACCTTGTTATTAAATGAGCAATATGCTGATGTTGAAGCAAAAATTCAGGCATTGGCAGGGGTATCTAAGGTCTATATGAGCCAAGCGAAAGAATATGTTGTTGAGTATCAAAAAGCAGCCACACCCTTTGATATAACGCTATTACAATATTGTTATCAGCAAGGGTGGCGATATCGTCAATTAGTAAATGGACACACATTAGAGAATCAAATTTTTAAACAGGAGACAGTATAATGGGTTTATTAAGTGGATTAATGGGCAATGCCAGCGAAGTTGATGACGGTGATTTAGAAAAAGTACTAGCGAATACCTTGATTGAGGGAGAGCAAGTAGAAAAAGCCTATAAAGTTGTGCGCGATATGTTTATTTTTACTAATAAGCGCTTAATTTTACTCGACAAGCAGGGAGTAACAGGCTCAAAAATGGAAATGATCAGTATCGCATATTCAAAAATTACTAAGTTTAGTAAAGAAAGTGCTGGGCACTTTGATTTAGATGCGGAGCTAAAAATCTGGGTAGGGTCGGATCCAACTCCAATTAGTAAAGATTTCAAATCCGGTGATAACATCAATGATGTTTATCGCATCATTAGTCAATATGCACTGTAAATATTAGAATAAATGGATTGTGGCGATTGTTTCAATAATGGCCACATTATTTTTACAATAACCTACAAAATTTTACATTTTCATAATTAATACAATTACTTAGTTAAGTTTCCATTCAGTTTGTTCGCGTTAGCATGTCCCCGTCTTAGCCAATCGGTTAAAACATGTAGCAATCAACAATGTAAAATAGGGAAATCTTTTTATGAAAAAGTTAGCAGTTATTATTTCGAGTATTCTTCTTTCAAGCGCCGCGACTGCTGCGGACAATTATCAGTCAATCAGCCATTTAGAATATAAGGACACAGATGGCAACGACACAATAAGCGTTGATTCAACGTATTACTTTTCTCCGAAAGCGACTTTAGGTCCTTACGATCAATTCGAGTACATCAATAAGCAAACTAATGTTTATGGTAAATACACAGATAATGATTCTAGCGATGTTGCTACCATTGGTGGTGAATATTTCTTACAAGATTTTGTTCTAGGTGCAGAGTACAGCAATAATGACATTGACGCTGGTTCAAGCACTGATGTAATTAAACTGTCTGCAGGTTACTTCTTTAATCCTAATCTTCTTTTAAAAGCAACATTTGAAGATGTTGAAGATGGCGAAAATCGTGTTTTATTTGATTTAGCATACAACCACCAGTTAAACAGCACAGATTACATCGGTTTCACCGTAACATCTGATGACGAGTTTGATTACCGCGCCGTGAACGCTAAATACTTCATGGATCTTAAGCAAGGTAACTTCCTAACTGTTGAAGGTACTGTATCAGATGATGATAATCGCTCATCTTCATGGGAGTTAGAATCTAACTACTACTTCACTAAAGCAACATCAGCGTTTGTTACATTTAACAAAAACGATGATTACACGTTTGGTGCTCAACATTTCTTCAACAAAAATGTTGGTTTAAAAGCAGGTTACGGTAATAACTGGGATGATTCTGGTTATGACGCTTACTTTGCAAATGTAAGCTTACAGTTCTAATCAAACTGTAAATTTAGTACTGCAATACTAAAAAAGCCCGCTCAATTGAGCGGGCTTTTGCATTTTTGCTATTTAACTAGTTTACTTACCAACCACATTGACGGTCTTTATTTTGCTCATCAAGGTATTTTTGCAGTGGTGCAAAGTAATCAAGTAGGGCAGTGGCATCCATTTCAGGTTTACCTGTTACGGTGGCTAATGCTTCTTGCCAAGGGCGGCTTGAACCCATTTCTAGCATCGCATTGAGTTTTTCACCGGCTTCTTTAGAGTTATATACTGAACAGCGATGAATGGCTTCTTTATTACCAGCAATTTCACATAAACTACGGTGGAAATCAAACTGTAAAATATGCGCTAAGAAGTAACGTGTATACGGTGTATTGCCAGGCACATGGTATTTTGCACCGGGATCAAAGTCAGCTTCGCTTCGTGCAATAGGTGCTTTTACACCTTGGTATTTTTCACGTAGCTCCCACCACGCCTTATTGTAGTTTTCAGGCGTTACCGCACCAGAGAATACCTGCCAACGCCATTGATCCACAAGTAAACCAAATGGTATAAACGCGACTTTATCCAGCGCCATTTTCATCAGTAAGCCAATGTCTTTTGATTCATCAGGAACTTGCTCTAATAAACCAATTTCTTTTAAGTAACCAGGCGTTACCGAAAGTGCAATGGTATCGCCAATGGCTTCGTGGAAACCGTCGTTAGCACTTTCTTGATAATAAAGCGGTTGGGTATTGTAAGCGCGTTGATAAAAGTTGTGACCTAACTCATGGTGAATAACTGAGAATTCTTCGCCAGTACGCTGAATACACATTTTTATGCGCAGATCGTCTTTGCTGTCTATATTCCACGCAGAGGCGTGGCATTGAACATCACGATCAGCAGGCTTGGTGAATAACGAACGTTCATAAAAAGTCTCAGGTAGAGGTGCAAAGCCCATTGATGTAAAAAATTTCTCAGCGCCTTGCACCATTTTTAGTTCATCGTAGTTATGCTCGGCGAGTAATGCGGTGACGTCATAGCCAGGATCGGCATTTTCAGGCGCAACGACATCGTAAATATTGCCCCATGTTTGTGCCCACATATTACCTAATAAATGTGCAGGAATTGGTTGATCTTGTGGTACTTTATCTTCGCCATACTTTTCACCCAACTTGGCACGAACATGACAATGCAGCGAGTCATACAGTGGTTTTACTTGGCCCCAGATACGATCAAGCTCTGTTGCAAAGTCATCCGCTGGCATATCGTATTTACTACGCCACATTGCGCCTGTGTCAGCATAACCAAGCTCTTTAGCACCTTCATTGGTTAACACAACTTGCTGCTCATACAGTGGTCGCATTGGCTTTGAAACCTGGCGCCAGCCCTGCCATAAATCGAGCAGCTCGTTGTAATCACGACTGGTGGCCATTGTTGCTGTCATATCACCAAGGCTTAAACAGCTACCGTCGTCTTTACAGTATTTTCCTTTACCGTACATACCGCCAAGTTCAGCCACAAGCTGTGATAATTTTGCTGTTTTTTCGGCATCTTGTGGAGCAGGTAAAGTGAGGGCTAATTTTAATTTATCGAGCTTACGACGAGCATCGTAATCAAGCTCAAGTGAGTCAAACCGCGCTGCTTCGTTTGCTAGACGAACCACCGCGGCGGTCATTTTACGGTTTACTTCTGCTGATAGTGCCGAGGTATCATGTGTAATAAAGTTTGCGTAAATCCATTCTGCTCGGCTGGATTCTAAGTATAGCGCGCTGAGCTCTTGCTCTGTGGCATCTAAAAAAGCTTGTGCATCGTTTGCAGTTACCGGTGCTGGGCCAGTAGCAGCTTGTGCTGGAGTGTTATTTGCTTCTTGGTTACAGCCAGTTAATGCCAATGTACTGGCAACCATTATCGCGCTCAGACTGCGCTTAAAATGTGGAGTAGTCATGTTGACCCTTATATTTGTTATTTATCGCATAGGATAATAGCAGCGTCTCTATGTTAGGCAAACTATATCAAGAATTGGTGTTACTATGCAGGGCAATGCAAGTTTACAGTGACATTGTATTTATTAAAGGATCGGTCATAATTAAGCCAATGCATTTCATTAATTAATAAGGATAGTTTTCATGTCAGTATTTATCTTGTTACTGGTGGTCGTCATCGTTATTTTTGCGGTCAAAGATATTCGCTTAAATTTAGTTAGCCGCCCGACATTTAAAATGTTTAAAAAAGTACTTCCGCCGCTTTCGCAAACTGAGCGAGAGGCGATGGAAGCCGGAGATGTGTGGTGGGATGGAGAACTGTTTAGTGGTAATCCTGATTGGCAGCTATTACATAGTTACCCAAAACCCGAACTTAGTGAGAAAGAACGAGCATTTTTAGACAACGAAGTCGAAACACTATTAGCAATGCTTGATGACTATCAAATAGTGCAAAAAGATAAAGACTTGCCAAAAGAGGTATGGGATTACTTAAAAACGCAGGGTTTCTTTGCGATGATTATTCCAGAAAAATTTGGTGGTCGGCAGTTCTCAGCAATCGCAAACTCGACCATAGTTGCTAAAATTGCGACTAAAAGCTTAACCGCCGCTGTAACCGTTATGGTACCTAACAGCTTAGGCCCGGGTGAATTGTTATTACATTATGGTACCAAAGAACAGCAGCAACGTTGGTTACCCAGTTTAGCTAATGGTCAAGATGTGCCTTGTTTTGCACTTACAGGCCCAGAAGCCGGTTCAGATGCAGGCAGTATTCCTGATTCTGGTGTGGTCTGTAAAGGTGAGTTTGAAGGTAAAGAAGTGTTGGGCCTGCGCTTAAATTGGTCAAAGCGTTATATTACACTTGCCCCTGTGGCGACAGTTCTTGGTCTTGCTTTTAAAATGTATGATCCGGATGGCTTACTAGGTAAACAAAAAGAACTTGGTATTACCTGTGCGCTGATCCCCACAGATCACCCAGGCGTTGAAACCGGAGAGCGTCACTTTCCTCTTAATATGGCGTTTATGAATGGTACAACGTACGGAAAAGATGTATTCATTCCGCTTGATTGGATCATTGGTGGTCAACAAGGTGCTGGGCGAGGCTGGCGCATGTTGGTCGAATGCTTAAGTGCAGGGCGTGGTATTTCATTACCTGCGCTTAGCAGTGCAACAGGTCACTTATGTGCTCGAATGACATCTGCGTATGCCACAGTTCGCCAACAATTTGGTGTATCTATTGGTCAGTTTGAAGGCGTACAAGAAGCACTGGCACGTATTGGCGGGCTTACTTATAGTTTAGAATCATGTCGTTTAATGACTGCAGGCGCAATCGACCTTAAATTAAGCCCGTCTGTGGTCACGGCTATTGCTAAATACCATATGACCGAAATGGGTCGTACAGTGATGAATGATGCAATGGATATTCATTCAGGCAAAGGAATACAAGTTGGACCAAATAACTATTTAGCCCATGGCTACATGGGTATTCCGGTCTCAATCACAGTTGAAGGGGCAAATATTTTAACCCGTAATTTGATGATTTTTGGTCAAGGTGCAACACGTTGCCATCCATTTGTACTCAAAGAAATGGAAGCTGCGGCAATGGAAGATGATGATTTAGCATTAAAAGAGTTCGATGCACTGTTGTTGCAACATATTATCTTTGCAGCTACTAACGCGGGTATGGCATTTGTACACGGCCTAACCCGTAGCTATTTTGCAAAATCGCCGGTATGTGGTGCTACAGCACGCTATTATAAGCAACTTGGAAGAATGAGCCGTGGGCTTGCGTTTAGTACTGATGTAGCTATGTTAGTGCTTGGTGGCGAGCTTAAACGCAAGGAGATGATTTCAGCGCGTTTAGGTGATGTGTTAAGTCATTTGTATTTGGCATCTTGTGTTCTTAAACGTTTTGAAGATGAAGGACGTCAACAGGCTGACCTGCCTTTTGTTAAATATGCGGTGGAGCTATCACTGTTTGAAATAGGC
Source organism: Pseudoalteromonas sp. KAN5 (assembly GCF_022846535.1). Lineage (NCBI taxonomy): Bacteria > Pseudomonadati > Pseudomonadota > Gammaproteobacteria > Alteromonadales > Pseudoalteromonadaceae > Pseudoalteromonas > Pseudoalteromonas sp. KAN5. Next base: position 1,762,852 of record NZ_AP025589.1, on the reverse strand, counting down.
CAAGCATTTGACGGCTTCTTTAAAAACTTCTCCAACCCAGTTGTTAATTTCATACTTAAACGTATCGTATTTCCGCTTGGTAACCACTACCAAAGGCCGAGTGATGAGATTGCACAAGAAATCTGTGAGCATATGACTCAACCCGGGGTATTTAGAAATCGTCTAACCCATTTATGTCATGTGGACGAAAATGCAGGTACAGGGGTGATGGAAAATGCCTTTATAGCCATGCATGATACAAGCGCGGCATTCAAACGATTGAAAAAATGGCAACGTGAGGGCACGCTTAATCGTAACCATGATATTGAAACTGCTATTAACAGTGCACGTAAAAAGCAGTTGATCACTGATGAACAAGCAGAAAAACTGCACGGAGCTAATAATTTACGTAAGCAAGCCATTGCAGTCGATAATTATAAAGCGGGTGAATTATAACTTTAGGGTAATTGATTTACGCCGAAATAAAGAAAGCCTTGCATCTGCAAGGCTTTTTGTTAATTAACCAGCGCTAAGCTAGTTTTGGTAATTACTACTTTTTAACGTGCAAAGGGATCGGCATTAATTTTATCAACATACCAATTGCCTTTTTTACGGACCATTTTTACGCTGCGCATATCATCGACTTTATTGCCATTAAACTGGCCAGTAAAAATCAAGTTGATATTAGCTGTCTCACCGTATTGCTCTCTTAAGCTCATATTTGTCATATCAACTTCAATCACCACGCTATCGTATTGTAAGTTGACTAAATTACGAGCAAACTGCTTGGATGTACCATATGACATCATGATCCGCGCCATTCTTGGGGTGGCCATCGTACTGGCTTTAGTAAGATCTTGTTCGTTATAAAGTGTATCAAAGAACAGGGCAGCACTATTTCCTGGCGTGTTTTTCTCACCTCTTGGTGTATCGTCATTGCCGCAGCCACTTACTAACAATAAAAATGTAGCAGCAAATAGAGTTAAAAATAATTTCATTAGATAAATAGACTTATTAGTGATGATTTAGTGTGTGATGAAATGTGGCAGATGTAAAGTTTACGATAAAAATTAGTGCGGTTAAGGCAATAAATAATAAAAAAGGATGCATTTTGCATCCTTTTATAAAAGCAATAATGTTATTGAACAAGTTCTTGCTCAGAAAACTCTTCAGCAAAAAGTGGGCTTGATAAATAACGTTCAGTTGCACTTGGCAAGATAACCACGACATTTTTACCTGCGTTCTCAGGCAACTCAGCAATACGCTTGGCTGCTACAACCGCAGCGCCTGATGAAATACCAACTAAGATACCTTCATCTTTCATAAGCTTGTGAGCCATTTCAATGGCTTCTTCGTTTGAAACAAGTTCAGCACCATCGATGACACTGAGATCTAAGTTACCCGGGATGAAACCTGCACCAATCCCTTGAATTTTATGGGGACCAGGCTTAATTTCTTCCCCCGCTAAGGTTTGGCTGATAACAGGTGAGTTTGTCGGCTCTACAGCGATTGATTTAACATCAAGGCCTTTTTCAAGTTTCAAATAACGGCTAACCCCGGTAATTGTGCCACCAGTACCAACGCCAGCGACGAAGAAATCAACGTTACCGTCAGTTGCTTCGAAGATTTCAGGACCTGTTGTTTCAAAGTGAATTTTTGGATTTGCTGGGTTTTCAAATTGTTGTAATAAAATGAATTTTTCAGGATCACTGGCTTGAATTTCTTTTGCTTTTTCAATTGCGCCATTCATGCCTTTCGCCCCATCTGTTAATACTAAATTCGCACCGAGTGCTTTTAGCAATTTACGACGCTCAAGACTCATGGTATTTGGCATTGTTAGGGTTAGTTTGTAACCACGAGAAGCCGCTACAAATGCAAGTGCAATACCTGTGTTCCCTGACGTTGGCTCAATCAATTCTTTATCTTTAGTGAGTTGGCCTGATTTTTCAGCTTCCCAGATCATTGATGCACCGATACGGCATTTAACACTAAAACTAGGGTTACGAGATTCAACTTTAGCAAAAATATTACCAGTAGTTACACGGTTTAGCTTTACTAATGGTGTATTACCAATACTGAGTGAGTTATCTTCAAAAATTGTAGACATAATGTTCCCTTAGGTGCAATTTATTCAATCGGGACCGATTTTAAGTAATCGATCTGTAATAATGACACTTTACTGCTGTATTAAAAAAACTAAAGTAAAGTTTGGCTATAAGATATATCTATTCGACTTATAATTGAATGAAATAAAAACAGCTTAGTTCTATAGGTTTAGTCAAGTCACCATCCGGTTGCTAGTAAACCTGAGCAAAAGAAAATGAGTATGCGTTAGGTCATGTTGCTTAAAGATAGCTAATCGACACTTATTTTGACCGCTGCGAAGTGATGAGTTTATATTCTTACGGCGAGATAATTAGGCTGGGTGTTAAATGATAAAAGTGATGGTATTTTGTGCAAACAAGCCGCTATTTAACGGTTTTATGATACAAGTAATTAAAAACATGTTAAAACCACATCCACCAAAATTTATAAAGTGATCACAATGACATTAATATTAAAATTAATTGCCGGCATATTGGGCGGTATTTTAGTGGGTCTGTATGTTCCACTGACTGGAGTTGAACTCCTATACACAATAAAAGAAATAATTGGCCAGTTGATCACTTTCACGATTCCGTTGATTATTTTGTTCTTTATTGCTTCGGGTATCGCGGGTTTACCAAAAGGTTCGGGTCACTTACTTGGCAAAACCGTTGGCTTTGCTTATGGTTCAACGGTTATTGCTGGCACGCTAGCAGTCTTGGCTGTTAGTGCGATTATTCCGCTGTTCGATGGCGGCTTAACCTTTGAAGCGGAAGTCGCCACTGAAGTAGCCAGTTTTATTGATTTAGAGATCCCCCCTCTGATGGGTGTGATGACTGCACTTGCGACAGCATTCGTGTTTGGTATTGGTATGAGCCAGTTGCAACTAGAAACGCTGAGAAAAGTATCAGATCAAGGTCGTGACGTGATTGACGGCTTATTAGCAAAAGTGATCATTCCAGCCTTACCTTTTTATATCGCAGGTGTATTTGCTGAAATGACGGTCGCAGGCACTGTTGTTGATACCTTGCAAACATTCGGTATCGTGTTAATTGCGGCACTTATTATGCACTGGGTTTGGCTAAGTATTCTTTATATCGGCACCGGCGTACTATTAAAGCGTAATCCTGTTGAATTAATTAAAAATATGCTGCCAGCTTATTTCACGGCCTTAGGCACCATGTCTAGTGCGGCGACAATTCCTGTATCGCTGCGTTCGAGCAAGGCAAACAATGTAAAAGAAGATGTTGCTAATTTTACTGTACCACTGTGCGCCACTATACATTTGTCAGGTTCAACTATTACTATTGTTACCTGTGCTATGGCGGTGATGTTTTTATCACCTAACATGGATGTACCTTCACTATTTGGTATGTTGCCATTTATAATGATGTTAGGTGTTGTGATGATTGCAGCACCGGGAGCTCCAGGCGGTGCCGTGATGTCGGCATTAGGTTTGTTAACCAGTATGCTAGGGTTTAACGAAGGAGCTGTGGCGTTGATGATCGCACTTTATCTGGCACAAGACAGCTTTGGCACCGCGTGTAATGTTACCGGCGATGGCGTTATAGCATTGTGGGTAGACCGCTTTAGTGAAAAAGCATCATCTTAAATTTAGTTATCTGAGACGATATTAGAGTTATCGTTTCAGATTTTCTGTGTTAGTGTGCTGTATTAAGTTGTCACAATGACATGCTGTTAGGTTATATGAGGGTGTCCCATTGATTAACGTACTTTTAGTTGATGACCATGAACTCGTACGAACGGGTATCAAACGTATTTTAGATGATGTTCGTGGGTTTAAAGTAATTGGTGAAGCTAAAACAGGTGAAGAGGCTGTGCAATTTTGCCGCCAACACTCGCCTGATATTGTGCTAATGGACATGAATATGCCAGGTATTGGCGGATTAGAAGCGACTAAAAAGATTTGCCGCTATTGCCCAGATGTGAAAATCATTGTGTTAACAGTGCACTGTGAAGATCCATTCCCAAGCAAAGTCATGCAAATTGGTGCCCATGGTTATTTAACCAAAGGAGCTGGCTCTGACGAAATGGTGAACGCTATTCGAGCCGTAAATGCAGGACAACGCTATATTGCTCCAGAAATTGCGCAACAAATTGCTTTAGCGCAAGTCACAGGTCGCACAGATGAAAGCCCATTTCAAAGTTTATCTGAGCGTGAGCTACAAATTATGCTAATGATCACTAAAGGTGAAAAGGTACAAGATATAGCTGAGCGCCTTAATCTAAGTTCTAAAACAGTGAATAGTTATCGCTATAGAATGTTTGAAAAGCTCAATGTTGGTGGTGATGTAGAACTTACCCATTTAGCTATTCGCCATAAGATGATTGACATCGATAGCGCTCATTAGTCTTGCCCCATGGCAGAATTTGATCACGTACACTTTCTAAAGACACTATCAAGCGATCCTGGCGTTTACCGGATGCTTGATAGCGACAACAATGTTATTTACGTCGGTAAAGCGAAAAACCTGAAGAAACGTGTCAGCAGCTATTTTCGAAGCAATGTCACCGATGGTAAAACGCGTGCACTGGTTAGTAATATTAGTGGTATTGATATCACGCTCACTAACACCGAGACTGAAGCTTTACTGCTTGAAAATAATCTAATAAAAAAATACCAGCCTCGCTACAACATTTTATTACGCGATGATAAATCCTATCCTTATATTTTATTAACGGCACACAAACATCCTAGATTGGCGTTTCACCGTGGTAGTCGCAAAGTAAAAGGCGAGTATTTTGGCCCATTTCCAAGTGCAGGCGCTGTTTCTGAAAGCTTGCGATTAATGCAAAAAATATTTCCAGTTCGCCAATGTGAAGATGCCTATTATCGTGCTCGTAGCCGGCCATGTTTGCAATTTCAATTAAAGCGCTGCTCAGCACCATGCACTGGCGAAGTTAGCGATGATGAATATAGCCAGCAAGTCGATTTTGTGAGAAAGTTTTTAGCTGGTAAATCACATGAAGTTATCGCCTCTCTCATTACTAAAATGGAAGCTGCTAGCCAAGCGTTACAGTTTGAACTGGCGGCGAAAATACGCGACCAAATAATGTTGCTGCGTAAAATGCAAGAGCAGCAGTCAATCTCAGGCAATTATGCTGAAATGGATGTGGTGGGCTTTGCTCACCTCAATGGCCTAAATGGGATTCATTTATTGATGATCCGTGATCATAAAGTGCTGGGCAGTAAAACCTACTTTCCTAAAGTCCCAAAAGATTCACAACAGCAAGAAATACTAGCATCATTCCTTGGTCAGTATTATTTAGCGCCAGGTGCAACAGGGCGCATAGCAAAAGAAGTGATTTTGCCCTTTGCGATTGATGAAGCAGATGTGCTGGGTGAGGCGTTAAGTCAAATAAGTGAGAGAAAAGTCACTTTAAAAACCGTCACACGCGGTGAGCGTGCGCAATACTTACAACTTGCAAATAAAAATGCACTTAATAGTATTACCGTGAAGCAAAGCACTCAAGATTCAATTAATAAACGCTATGCTCAACTAAAAGCAACGTTAGGCCTTGATGATATTAGCCGTATGGAGTGCTTTGATATTAGTCATACCATGGGTGAGAATACTGTGGCCAGCTGTGTGGTGTTTGATTCCCAAGGGCCTAACAATAAAGAATATCGTCGCTTTAATGTGACAGGTATCACTGGTGGTGATGATTACGCTGCAATGGAGTTTGCATTAAATAAACGTTACAACAAGTTAGTGGATGAAAATAAAATTCCCGATGTGATTTTTATCGATGGTGGTAAAGGGCAGTTATCACGGGCTGAGCAGTATTTTTCTACTTGGCCTCATGCAAAAATGCCATTACTAGTTGGTGTTGCAAAAGGCACCAGCCGAAAACCTGGGCTGGAAACGTTATTAATAGATGGTGGACGTAAAACAATCCCAATGGACTCCGATGCTCCAGCACTGCATTTAATCCAGCACATTCGTGACGAATCGCATAGATTCGCAATTGCAGGGCATCGTAATAAGCGGCAAAAACAACGTACACAATCATTATTAGAAGAAATAAGTGGGGTTGGCTCAACGCGACGCCAAACATTATTAAAATTTTTAGGGGGCATGCAGGGAGTAAAAGCTGCTAATATAGATCAATTGAAGCAAGTACCTGGGATCAGCTCTGACATGGCTGAGAAGATATTTAACCATTTGCATGACAAGGGCTAGCCCTTCATGCGAATATAGCAAAAAAGACATCCTCAAGTAGTTATGTGGAATATTCCAAACACACTCACAACATTTAGACTTTTTCTTATCCCCATTTTTTTGGTGATATTTTATTTGCCTTATTCATGGGCTTTCTTTGCGGCTGCCTTTATTTTTTGGTTGGCATCAATAACCGATATTCTTGATGGTTATTTAGCTCGTAAACTTGAACAATCAACACCTTTTGGTGCATTCCTCGATCCTGTAGCAGATAAAGTTATGGTCTGTGCTGCATTAGTTGCACTGTCTAGTTATTATCAATCAATGTATATGACTATTCCTGCATTAATCATTATTAGTCGTGAGATTGTGATTTCAGCTTTGCGCGAATGGATGGCCGAGCAGGGCAAAAGAGGTAATGTCGCCGTATCAAATATGGGTAAAGTAAAAACGGCAGCACAAATGTTAGCCATTATTGGTTTGATTTGGCAGTACGATACTTGGATGATGTATTTAAGTTATGCCTTATTGTACATTGCTACCTTCTTAACCTTGAGTTCAATGCTGCAATATTTGATGGCAGCATGGGGAGAATTGACTAAAAATTGATTGTAAACGTCTAATAACGCACCGTTTTAGATAAAAAATAATCAAACAGTTCAAAACTAGCATTTTTTGTATTGACGCGTTTAATAATCTCTGTAGAATGCGTCCGTGTTGAGAGGGCATAGCCCCTTAGATAAACCAAGTAGCACTGGTTAAGTTGTTAGAATGTTATGAAGCGACATTGTTGCACTGATATAATAATAGCTTACAAGTATTAAGCGGCACTAGCTCAGTTGGTAGAGCGCGACCTTGCCAAGGTCGAGGTCACGAGTTCGAGCCTCGTGTGCCGCTCCAGTTTATCTTAAAGGCTAACCCCGGTTTTGGGGCGGAATGGCAGAGTGGCCATGCAGCGGATTGCAAATCCGTCCACCTCGGTTCGACTCCGGGTTCCGCCTCCATTCAACGCTCCACATGCTTTAGATAGCAAACTCGATGCCCGAGTGGTGGAATTGGTAGACACAAGGGATTTAAAATCCCTCGACTAACAAGTCGTGCCGGTTCAAGTCCGGCCTCGGGCACCACTTTGTGGTTTGATTACATCGCCAAGTGTAATCTATAAAAAAGATATGACATAAAGATGTTTTAATTATTTATGCTAATAATAGAATTAATATGATGCGGCACTAGCTCAGTTGGTAGAGCGCGACCTTGCCAAGGTCGAGGTCACGAGTTCGAGCCTCGTGTGCCGCTCCATATTAGTTTTATCCACTTGCTTTAAATAGCAAACTCGATGCCCGAGTGGTGGAATTGGTAGACACAAGGGATTTAAAATCCCTCGACTAACAAGTCGTGCCGGTTCAAGTCCGGCCTCGGGCACCACTTTTAATTATTTACCAAGATAATTAAAGTTTTGATAAACACTTAATAAATGCGGCACTAGCTCAGTTGGTAGAGCGCGACCTTGCCAAGGTCGAGGTCACGAGTTCGAGCCTCGTGTGCCGCTCCAAATTATTTGATATGTTTAGGCGGAATGGCAGAGTGGCCATGCACCGGATTGCAAATCCGTTTACCCCGGTTCGACTCCGGGTTCCGCCTCCAAATAATTACTCCACACGCTTTAATTAGCAAACTCGATGCCCGAGTGGTGGAATTGGTAGACACAAGGGATTTAAAATCCCTCGACTAACAAGTCGTGCCGGTTCAAGTCCGGCCTCGGGCACCACTTTATCTCTTTCATTAGAATAAATCCTCTTAAGATAAATCCTAAAAATTAATTCCTATTCTAAATTTAATGCTATACATTTATTCTATCAGCACGTTTAAGAGTATTTTTGTATGGAGAACTTTAAACAGGGTCTTAACCAATTTTGGGTAGGGGCTGTATTTGGTGTATGTCTAGCGCTTTCATTGGTTTTAATACCAATAGCGATTGTTTTATCTACTGTAAACGATGTCCTTAAAATCAGTGAGGTCAGTACATTAGTCACGCAAGTAAGCCAAATGGTTGAACATACTCAAGATAAAATTGCATCAGGCAAAGAGAAGCTGTCCTCACTCTCTATGGCTAATATAGATAACCTGGCATTGCAAAAGGCGATTACAGCAATACAAGAGTACCAAACTCGCTCTTCAGAACTTATGTCAATGGCGCAGAAGTCAGCCCTTAAGCAGCAATTACAACAGCAGCTCAAGCAAGAGCTAGAAGCTAAGTTTGACCCACAGCAAGTAGATAAGGCAGTGGCAATTTTTATGCTGGTTGTAGATAACAAAAATTAAAAGAAACCAAGACATTAAAAAGGGAGCACAAAGGCTCCCTTGGTTATCACTTAAAGTTGTTAGTCTTTATGCCAAATGCCTTTAGGGATAGTCTGGTCAAGTTGTTGATTCTGAGTTGGGTCAAACGTAGGTAGCTTACCTGATTTACGTTGCGCGGAATAATCGTTAGCAAGCCAGATCACCACACCAGATAACATAAATAGTGCTATTACATTCACTATTGCCATTAATCCCATTGATATATCCGCAAGCGTCCAAATGAGTCCTAATTCACTTACTGAACCAAACATCACCATTGCTAGTACTATTATGCGGAAGATAAGCATCCCATATTCATGATTGTGCTCTAAAAATAGTAGGTTGGTTTCAGCGTATGAATAGTTGGCTACAATCGAAGTGAAAGCAAAGAACAATATAGCAATCGCTACAAACACCGCGCCCCAACTACCAACGTGCTCCTCAAGTGCGGCTTGTGTTAAGGCAATCCCCGTAACACCTGAGTCAGCGACAAGCTGGTCTGAGAGTAATATCAACGCAGCAGTTGCACTACAGATCACTACCGTATCAATAAATACCCCCAGCATTTGTACATAACCTTGTGAGGCGGGGTGAGGAGGATTAGGCGTTGCAGTCGCAGCAGCATTCGCGGCACTACCCATACCTGCTTCATTTGAAAATAGGCCGCGCTTGATCCCTTGAATCATCGCTTGCATCACACCGTAGCCAATCGCACCTGCGCCAGCTTGCTCTATTCCAAATGCACTATTAATAATACGCATAAAAACTGTAGGCAGCTCTGCGGCGTTTGTAGCACATACATATAATGCGACGAGCAAATAAGCTAATGCCATAAAAGGCACAACCATTTCAGCAAAGCGTGAGATGGTTTTTAAACCCCCAAATATGATAATGCCAGAGCCAACTACAAGTACTAATCCCACCACATAGTTTGGAATATCAAAAGCAACTTTAAATGCGGCGGCAATAGAATTTGATTGCACTGCATTAAATACTAAGCCAAACGCTAGAATTAAGCACAGAGAAAATATCACTCCCATCCAGCGTTTACCTAAACCATACTGCATATAGTAAGCGGGACCACCACGAAAATTACCATGCTCATCTCGTGTTTTATAGGCTTGTGCTAAGGTACTTTCTGCAAAACTGGTTGCCATACCTATTAATGCAATTAACCACATCCAAAAAATAGCACCTGCACCACCTAGGTAAAGTGCGACAGCAACACCGGCCATATTACCAGTGCCGACCCGCGCTGCGAGAGAAGTACAAAATGCCTGAAAAGAAGAAATGCCGTTTTTATCACATTGGCGAGAATTGAACATGACCTTGATCATGTGAGGAAATTGAACAAACTGAATGAATTTAAGTTTAATGGTAAAGAAGAGTCCGGCTGCTATTAATAAGTAGACGAGTATGTGACCCCATAATAGTCCACTTATACTATTTATTATATCTATCATGTTATATGCCTAATGAACGAGTTTATAAAACAGCGGGCAACTTACCATAAGTACAATCGATAGTTTAGTGAATCAAGAAAAAAGCTGATTTGTCCACAACGTTTTGTGGATAACATGTAACTATCTTTTGTGTAACGTGAGGGCGAAAATTAAATGCAAAATTAGCGATAAAAACGCTTGCGTAAAATTCGCGGCGCCCTATAATGCGACCCCACTGAGACGGCAGAGCAGGCAACGCTTAGCGAGGCAGCAGCTAATCAGTAAGTCGAGTAAAACTTGAGTTTAGATTTTTTAGAAAGTTTAAAATTAAGTGTTGACAAAAAAATAGGAAGGCGTAATATGCGCAGCCCTAGCGAGATAAAGCCAAGTGCTTTAATCGCAACGTTCTTTAACAATATAAAGCAATCATCTGTGTGGGCACTCGTGCAGATTGAGTTCTAACAGTCGAACTGCTTAGGTAGTAAGGCACAAAATTTAGAGTCTCAATTGAAACTGAGTGACCAACAGCAATAAATTTATTTATTGCAGCACAGTCAATTCAATATCGAAAGATATTAAATAATTCAGAATTCATTGAGCTGTTCTACGGAACATAAAAACTTTTAATTGAAGAGTTTGATCATGGCTCAGATTGAACGCTGGCGGCAGGCCTAACACATGCAAGTCGAGCGGTAACATTTCTAGCTTGCTAGAAGATGACGAGCGGCGGACGGGTGAGTAATGCTTGGGAATATGCCTTTTGGTGGGGGACAACAGTTGGAAACGACTGCTAATACCGCATGATGTCTACGGACCAAAGTGGGGGACCTTCGGGCCTCACGCCAAAAGATTAGCCCAAGTGGGATTAGCTAGTTGGTAAGGTAATGGCTTACCAAGGCAACGATCCCTAGCTGGTTTGAGAGGATGATCAGCCACACTGGGACTGAGACACGGCCCAGACTCCTACGGGAGGCAGCAGTGGGGAATATTGCACAATGGGCGCAAGCCTGATGCAGCCATGCCGCGTGTGTGAAGAAGGCCTTCGGGTTGTAAAGCACTTTCAGTAAGGAGGAAAGGTTGAGTGTTAATAGCACTTAGCTGTGACGTTACTTACAGAAGAAGCACCGGCTAACTCCGTGCCAGCAGCCGCGGTAATACGGAGGGTGCGAGCGTTAATCGGAATTACTGGGCGTAAAGCGTACGCAGGCGGTTTGTTAAGCGAGATGTGAAAGCCCTGGGCTCAACCTGGGAACTGCATTTCGAACTGGCAAACTAGAGTGTGATAGAGGGTGGTAGAATTTCAGGTGTAGCGGTGAAATGCGTAGAGATCTGAAGGAATACCGATGGCGAAGGCAGCCACCTGGGTCAACACTGACGCTCATGTACGAAAGCGTGGGGAGCAAACAGGATTAGATACCCTGGTAGTCCACGCCGTAAACGATGTCTACTAGAAGCTCGGTTCCTCGGAACTGTTTTTCAAAGCTAACGCATTAAGTAGACCGCCTGGGGAGTACGGCCGCAAGGTTAAAACTCAAATGAATTGACGGGGGCCCGCACAAGCGGTGGAGCATGTGGTTTAATTCGATGCAACGCGAAGAACCTTACCTACACTTGACATACAGAGAACTTACCAGAGATGGTTTGGTGCCTTCGGGAACTCTGATACAGGTGCTGCATGGCTGTCGTCAGCTCGTGTTGTGAGATGTTGGGTTAAGTCCCGCAACGAGCGCAACCCCTATCCTTAGTTGCTAGCAGGTCATGCTGAGAACTCTAAGGAGACTGCCGGTGATAAACCGGAGGAAGGTGGGGACGACGTCAAGTCATCATGGCCCTTACGTGTAGGGCTACACACGTGCTACAATGGCGCATACAGAGTGCAGCGAACTCGCGAGAGTAAGCGAATCACTTAAAGTGCGTCGTAGTCCGGATTGGAGTCTGCAACTCGACTCCATGAAGTCGGAATCGCTAGTAATCGCGTATCAGAATGACGCGGTGAATACGTTCCCGGGCCTTGTACACACCGCCCGTCACACCATGGGAGTGGGTTGCTCCAGAAGTAGATAGTCTAACCCTCGGGAGGACGTTTACCACGGAGTGATTCATGACTGGGGTGAAGTCGTAACAAGGTAGCCCTAGGGGAACCTGGGGCTGGATCACCTCCTTATACGATTTAGAACTTATTTGTTCGAAGTGTCCACACAGATGATTGTTAGTTAGTAAGCCGCAAGGTTTATTAATTAATATGCTCTTTAAAAATTTGGAAAAGCTGATAATAAAATTCGTATGAATAACATTGTTATTTATACAGAGTTTTCAAAAGTAAAAAAGAATGATAGCAGTATCATTCAGTGCCATTTAATTGTTTCTTTGAAATGATTGATTGGTATCTACTTTAGTATTCAATATTAACTTCTGGCGAAGTTAAACTGTCACAAAACAAAGACCCGTTTGGGTTGTATGGTTAAGTGACTAAGCGTACACGGTGGATGCCTTGGCAGTTGGAGGCGATGAAGGACGTATTAACTTGCGATAAGCTTAGTCGAGCTAGTAAAAAGCACTTGAGACTAAGATTTCCGAATGGGGAAACCCACCTGCTTGCAGGTATCGTTAACTGAATACATAGGTTAACGAGGCGAACGCGGAGAACTGAAACATCTAAGTACCCGTAGGAAAAGAAATCAACCGAGATTCCGGAAGTAGCGGCGAGCGAAACCGGAACAGCCCTTAAGCTTATAATGTGTTAATGGAAGGCTCTGGAAAGTGCCACGATACAGGGTGATAGTCCCGTACATGAAAATGCATTTTAAGTGAAATCGAGTAGGTCGGAGCACGTGAAACTTTGACTGAATATAGGTGGACCATCATCTAAGGCTAAATACTCCCAACTGACCGATAGTGAACCAGTACCGTGAGGGAAAGGCGAAAAGAACCCCTGTGAGGGGAGTGAAATAGAACCTGAAACCGTGTACGTACAAGCAGTAGGAGCAGACTAGTTCTGTGACTGCGTACCTTTTGTATAATGGGTCAGCGACTTATATTTTGTAGCGAGGTTAACCGATTAGGGTAGCCGTAGGGAAACCGAGTCTTAACTGGGCGAATAGTTGCAAGGTATAGACCCGAAACCCGGTGATCTAGCCATGGGCAGGTTGAAGGTTGAGTAACATCAACTGGAGGACCGAACCCACTAACGTTGAAAAGTTAGGGGATGACCTGTGGCTAGGAGTGAAAGGCTAATCAAACCGGGAGATAGCTGGTTCTCCCCGAAATCTATTTAGGTAGAGCCTCGGACGAATACTTACGGGGGTAGAGCACTGTTAAGGCTAGGGGGTCATCCCGACTTACCAACCCTTTGCAAACTCCGAATACCGTAAAGTACTATCCGGGAGACACACGGCGGGTGCTAACGTCCGTCGTGAAGAGGGAAACAACCCAGACCGCCAGCTAAGGTCCCAAAGTCATAGTTAAGTGGGAAACGATGTGGAAAGGCCCAGACAGCCAGGAGGTTGGCTTAGAAGCAGCCATCCTTTAAAGAAAGCGTAATAGCTCACTGGTCGAGTCGGTCTGCGCGGAAGATGTAACGGGGCTAAACTATGCACCGAAGCTGCGGATTCAAAATTTATTTTGAGTGGTAGGGGAGCGTTCTGTAAGCCGTTGAAGGTGACCCGGGAGGGTTGCTGGAGGTATCAGAAGTGCGAATGCTGACATGAGTAACGATAATGCGGGTGAAAAACCCGCACGCCGGAAGACCAAGGGTTCCTATCCCATGTTAATCAGGGTAGGGTAAGTCGACCCCTAAGGCGAGGCCGAAAGGCGTAGTCGATGGGAAACGGGTTAATATTCCCGTACTTGGTATAATTGCGATGGGGGGACGGAGCAGGCTAAGCAAGCATGGCGTTGGTAGTCCATGTGAAAGTGAGTAGGTTGGTGACTTAGGAAAATCCGGGTTGCTAAGACTGAGACACGAGACGAGCCACTAAGGTGGTGAAGTTGCTGATGCCATACTTCCAGGAAAAGCCTCTAAGCTTCAGATTATACCGAATCGTACCCCAAACCGACACAGGTGGTCAGGTAGAGAATACTAAGGCGCTTGAGAGAACTCGGGTGAAGGAACTAGGCAAAATCGTACCGTAACTTCGGGAGAAGGTACGCTCCTATCTGTGATGAGATTTACTCTCTAAGCGGACGGGAGCCGCAGTGACCAGGTGGCTGGGACTGTTTATTAAAAACACAGCACTGTGCAAAATCGCAAGATGACGTATACGGTGTGACACCTGCCCGGTGCCGGAAGGTTAATTGATGGGGTTAGTTTTCGGACAAAGCTCTTGATCGAAGCCCCGGTAAACGGCGGCCGTAACTATAACGGTCCTAAGGTAGCGAAATTCCTTGTCGGGTAAGTTCCGACCTGCACGAATGGTGTAACCATGGCCACGCTGTCTCCACCCGAGACTCAGTGAAATTGAAATCGCAGTGAAGATGCTGTGTACCCGCGGCTAGACGGAAAGACCCCGTGAACCTTTACTACAGCTTGGCACTGAACATTGAACCTACATGTGTAGGATAGGTGGGAGACTTTGAAGATGAGACGCTAGTCTTGTTGGAGTCGTCCTTGAAATACCACCCTTGTAGTTTTGATGTTCTAACGTTGGCCCCTGAATCGGGGTTACGGACAGTGCCTGGTGGGTAGTTTGACTGGGGCGGTCTCCTCCCAAAGAGTAACGGAGGAGCACGAAGGTTGGCTAAGTACGGTCGGACATCGTACGGTTAGTGTAATGGTAGAAGCCAGCTTAACTGCGAGACAGACACGTCGAGCAGGTACGAAAGTAGGTCATAGTGATCCGGTGGTTCTGAATGGAAGGGCCATCGCTCAACGGATAAAAGGTACTCCGGGGATAACAGGCTGATACCGCCCAAGAGTTCATATCGACGGCGGTGTTTGGCACCTCGATGTCGGCTCATCACATCCTGGGGCTGAAGTCGGTCCCAAGGGTATGGCTGTTCGCCATTTAAAGTGGTACGCGAGCTGGGTTTAGAACGTCGTGAGACAGTTCGGTCCCTATCTGCCGTGGGCGTTTGAGAATTGAGAGGGGTTGCTCCTAGTACGAGAGGACCGGAGTGAACGAACCGCTGGTGTTCGGGTTGTCATGCCAATGGCATTGCCCGGTAGCTACGTTCGGAACTGATAAGCGCTGAAAGCATCTAAGCGCGAAGCAGGCCTCGAGATGAGTTCTCACTAGACTTTTAAAGTCTCTGAAGGGCCGTTGAAGACTACAACGTTGATAGGCAAGATGTGGAAGCATGGTGACATGTTAAGCTAACTTGTACTAATTACCCGTGAGGCTTAACCATACAACGCCAAACGCGTTTTATCATTTACGTCCATGTAAATGACTAAAGCCGCACAAGTGCGTTAAAATCTGTTCCAGACAGATTTTTATGTGACTGTTTAAGCGCAGAAGTTAAGATTGTAGGTCGTGATTTATCGCGACAACTAAAGTAGATTTACTGACAGCCGTAAGCCATAAGCTTTCAGCCGTCAGAAAACAATTATCAGCCATTTTCCAAATTTTAGTTAGTGCGTAGTAATACGAACTGACACCAAATTTGCTTGGTGACAATAGCGTTTTGGACCCACCTGACCCCATGCCGAACTCAGTAGTGAAACGAAACAGCGCCGATGATAGTGTAGCATTTGCTATGTGAAAGTAGGTCATCGCCAGGCTCCAAATAAGAGAAACCCGTTACAGCAATGTAACGGGTTTTTTGTTGTCTGGGATAAAGTATAGCTTTCAGCGTTAAGCCGTCAGCTATCAGCCGCACAGTGTCAACCTGGATACCGTAGCGTGAGTTGAGTATCTGATACTCATGGATAAATAAAGCCACAGACAATGAGAGCGTAGCATTTGCTATGTGGCTCTCTACCGCTGTAGGCACTACGTCATCCCAGGCTCCAAATAAGAGAAACCCGTTACAGCGATGTAACGGGTTTTTTGTTGTCTGGAATAAAGTACAGCTGTCAGCGTTAAGCCGTCAGCTATCAGCCGCACAGTGTCAACCTGGACACCGTAGCGTGAGTTGAGTCTCTGACACCCACGGAGAAAAGAACGCCACGACTAAGCCAGAGCTTTTTCTTTCATATATTTAAATAAGCTTTAAAATAGTGTAATCAAAACTTTTCTCACTTATCGCTAAATTTTAGTGCTAACTGCGTTATAAATTTCCATCTAGAACAACCCACGTCAAGGAATTAAATGTCTGATTGTAGTTCGAAACCTAAAATGGTCGTTGATGAGTTTATTGCACCGGTTTGCCGTGAGCATGTGGAAATCTTATATCAAGACGATGATATTTTAGTGATCAATAAACCTAGTGGGTTATTGAGTTTGTCCGGTAAGAATCCGGCTAATTGGGATTCTGTTCACTATAGGTTAGTGCATGGTCAACCTGATATTACTGCTGCATTCCCAACAGCTAAGTTAATTCATAGATTAGATTTTGGCACCTCAGGCATAATGGTTGTTGGCCTTAATCCAGAATCAACTAAGCACCTAAATAAGCAGTTTCAAGCTGGGACAATTAAAAAGCACTATATAGCGATACTTGATGGTTGGTTATTAAATGACGCAGGCCAGATTAATGCTGCGATAGCTAAGGATAAATCACTCTTTCCATTAGTAAAAATTTGTAACGTGATGGGTAAAGTTGCAGTTAGTGACTATAGTGTATTAAAGCGCTTAACATCACCGCAGAGGACGTTAGTACAATTTACCCCTGTTACGGGGCGTACACACCAATTACGTATTCATAGTCATAGTATTGGGCACCCAATACTTGGTTGTGATCTATATAAAAACGAATCTAGCGAACAATTGGCTGAGCGTTTGCAATTGCATGCCAGTGATCTGTTTTTTGTGCACCCGCAAAGCTTAAAGAACATACATTTTCATTGCTCACAGCCATTTTCATAGCAACAATAAACGATCAAACTTTCATATTTCTCCATCTGTAGGTTACTTTTTTGCTCATTTGACTTGAAGTTAACAAACCGCGCCCCATATTAAGTGCATAACGCAGACACTTTGCAAATTGGAGATATATAAATGACTGCAGCACAAAAAGAAACATTAGGCTTTCAAACAGAAGTTAAACAATTACTAAACTTAATGATTCACTCACTGTATTCGAATAAAGAAATATTTTTACGTGAGCTTGTGTCTAATGCCTCAGACGCGGCAGATAAATTACGCTTTTTAGCACTTTCGAATGGTGATCTTTACCAAGGTGATGCGGATCTACGTGTACGCATTAGTGCAGATAAAGAAGCTAACACTGTGACTATTTCTGATAATGGTATTGGCATGACCCGTGATGAAGTGATCAGTTCATTAGGGACGATTGCTAAGTCAGGTACTGCTGAGTTCTTCAAAAACTTAACAGGTGATCAAAGCAAAGATTCGCAACTAATTGGTCAATTCGGTGTTGGTTTTTATTCTGCATTTATCGTTGCAGATCTAGTGACTGTGCGTACACGTAAAGCTGGTGAAGAAAAAGGTGTTGAGTGGCAATCACAAGGTGAAGGCGAATACACGCTAGAAGAAATTGAAAAAGCTGGGCGTGGTACAGACATCATATTACATCTGCGTGAAGACGAAAAAGAATTTGCTGATGATTGGCGCTTGCGTAGTATTGTGACTAAATACTCGGATCATATTTCTACGCCGGTACAAATGTTTAAACCAGAAGTGCCTGAATCTGAAGGTGAAGATGGCGAGAAAATTCCAGCAGTCCCAGGTGAGTGGGAGAGCATTAACCGCGCCACTGCATTGTGGACACGTGATAAATCAGAGCTATCTGATGAAGAATATAAAGAATTTTACAAGCATGTAAGTCATGACTGGGAAGATCCACTTAGCTGGGCCCACAATAAAGTTGAAGGTAAAACTGAATACACAAGTCTACTGTATATTCCTAAAAAAGCCCCTTTTGATTTATGGAATCGTGACCGTCAAAGTGGTTTAAAGCTGTATGTGCAACGCGTGTTTGTAATGGATGACGCTGAGCAATTTATGCCTAGCTATTTACGTTTTGTGAAAGGTTTACTTGATTCTAATGACTTACCACTTAATGTATCGCGTGAAATCTTACAAGATAACAAAGTAACCCAAGCAATCCGTAAAGGTTGTACATCACGTACTTTAAAGCTGCTTGAGCGTATGGCAAAAAATAAGGCTGATGACTACCAAGTATTTTGGAACGAGTTTGGTCAAGTGATCAAAGAGGGTCCTGCTGAAGATGCCGCTAACAAAGAAGCGATTGCTAAATTACTGCGTTTCTCTTCAACACACACCGATGAGAAGGCACAAAATGTTTCATTAGAGCAATACGTTGAGCGTATGAACGAAGGGCAAGATGCGATTTACTACGTTGTTGCTGATTCATTCACTGCAGCGAAAAGCTCTCCACACTTAGAGATCTTCCGCAAGAAAGGTATCGAAGTACTGTTGATGAGCGACCGTGTTGATGAGTGGATGATGAGCCACTTAACAGAATTTGCTGAAAAGCCATTTAAGTCAATTACTCGTGGTGATTTAGATTTAGGTAATCTTGACGATGAAGAGACTAAAAAGGCGCAAGAAGAGTCTGAAAAAGAAGTTGCAGGCTTAGTTGACCGTATTAAGACAGTGCTTGGTGAGAGTGTTAAAGACGTACGCTTTACGCATCGTCTAACAGACTCTCCAGCATGTGTGGTTGCAGATGACAACGATATGAGCTCACAAATGCAAAAGCTAATGGAGTCTGTTGGCCAAGCAGCTCCTGAAGCTAAACCTATTTTTGAGCTTAACCCTGAGCATCAACTTGTTAAGCACTTAAATGTTGAGCAAGATGAAGATAAATTTGCTCAATGGTCACATGTACTACTTGATCAAGCATTGCTTGCAGAGCGTGGGACATTAAAAGACCCTGCAGGTTTTGTGACTCGTCTAAATAAATTAATGCTAGACTTGAGCAAGTAATTACTCAAACAGTCACATTTTTATAAAAAAGGAACTTAGGTTCCTTTCAGATTGTTGAAAAAGGGCTAGACACAGATCGAGCCCTTTGATCTAATAAGCAGAGTGAATTTGGAGAGTTCATTATGCTTAGAGATAAAACCCCGCAACAACATGAATTAGAAATGGTCGCAATTGACCAACTTGTTCCACAAGACCACTTAGTACGACTCGTAGACTTAGCTATCGACTTTGAATTCATACGTGATGAAGTCGCCCACTTATATTGCAAAAATAATGGCCGACCAGCCGTAGACCCTGTCCGCTTTTTTAAATACCTATTCTTAGGTTACTTGTTTGGTATTCAAAGTGAGCGCCGCCTTATTAAAGAAGTGCAAGTGAATGTTGCATACCGCTGGTTCTTAGGTTTAGGGCTCACCGATGACGTTATCCATCATTCGACACTGAGCCAAAACCGTGTAAAACGCTTTAAAGACAGCGGTATTTATCAATCGATTTTCGACAATATAGTTCGTCAAGCGATGAAGCAAGGGCTCATTGGTGGGCATAGTTTATTTGCAGACAGCACCCATTTAAAAGCCAATGCCAATAAACGCCGTTATGACATTGAAGACTTAAAAGTCAGCCCCTCAGTGTATGTTGAGCAGCTTAATGAAGCCGTGATAAAAGACAGGAAAGCCGAAGGAAAAAAGCGCCTGAAGTATGAGGAAAAGGAGCCTTGTACAAAACCAACCAAAGTAAGCCGAACTGACCCAGACAGTGGGTTTATGGTGCGTGATGAAAAGCCAAAAGGATTTTTCTATTTAGACCATAGGGTTGTGGATGGCAAACACGGAATTATCGTTGATACACATGCCACAGCAGGTAATGTGCATGACAGTCAACCCATCATACAACGCTTAGACCGCGTACTTGATACGTTTGAACTCAACCCCATCGCGGTTGGGTTAGATGCAGGGTACTTTACAGCCGCAGTGTGCCATAATTTAGAAGAACGACAACTCATTGGTGTCTTGGGTTATCGACGGCCAAACAAAAAGAAAGGCTATTTCGCAAAGCGAGAATACAGCTACGACGTAGACACCGATACATACACATGCCCACAAGGCGAAATACTGATTTATAACACCACAAACCGACTAGGATATCGGCAATACCACTCAACCCCGCAGACATGTAAAGACTGTCCAGTGCGGTCGCGATGCACAAACAGTAAAAACCATATCAAAGTAATTACACGGCATGTGTGGCAAGCAAGTGTAGAGGCAGCAAATGAAATACGGCTGAGCGAATGGGGTAAAAAACGATACAAACGACGAGGTGAAACAGTCGAAAGAAGTTTCGCGGATGCAAAACAACATCACGGGCACCGTTATTGTAGATACAGAGGAATAAAGAATGTCAGTGCGCAATGCTTATTGGCAGCAGCCTGTCAGAATATGAAGAAAATGGCGTTAATGAAGGCGGCCTAGCTCAATATGAGCGTAATAAATCTCAAAATCCCTCTAAGACCCCGTCATACGGCGGTAAATTCAAGAAAATTCACATCAGCACTAAAACGCAAAGAATAATAATAACAACAGAAAAATATCGCGATCGCAGCCTTCGGCTGCTCAAAAATAATAAACCCCGCAAAAAAAGCAGGGTTTATCGTCAATCTGAAAGGAACTTAGGTTCCTTTTTTTATAATTTCAATCTAGTCAATTGGTATAAGTTGCTTGAGTATCGGCGGCGCTTATGGAAGAATTCAGGCTTTAAAATAAATTATACTGATTTGCTGATGTTTATAGTGAACAGTATCAACCGAGGACAATGATATGCGCATTATTCTTTTGGGCGCGCCGGGTGCGGGTAAAGGCACTCAAGCTCAGTTTTTGATGGACAAGTACGGTATTCCACAGATCTCTACTGGTGATATGTTGCGTGCTGCAATTAAAGAAGGCACGCCACTGGGTTTAGAAGCAAAGAAAGTAATGGATGCAGGTCAGCTAATTTCTGATGACATCATCATTGGTCTAGTTAAGGAACGTATTACTAAAGCAGATTGTGAGAAAGGTTTTTTACTTGATGGCTTCCCACGCACCATTCCACAAGCTGATGCAATGAAAGAAAATGGCGTAGTAGTTGATCACGTTATTGAGTTTGATGTTGCTGATGAAATTATAGTTGATCGTATGGGTGGACGTCGTGTACATCCTGGTTCTGGTCGTGTTTATCACGTTGTTTACAACCCACCAAAAGTGGAAGGTAAAGACGATGTAACGGGTGAAGACCTAATTATCCGCGCAGATGATACAGAAGAAACAGTACGTAAGCGTTTAGGTATTTACCATGAACAAACAATGCCATTGGTTGATTATTACCAAGCAGAAGCGAAAGCGGGTAATACCCAATACCATAAATTAGACGGTACACAAGCTGTTGAAGCTGTTAATCAGCAACTTGCTGAATTATTAGGCTAATTAACCATCATTTAGGTTAATTAAAAAAACCGCCGATTGGCGGTTTTTTTATGAGTACGATTTGCAAAGTTATAATGAATTTAAAGCACTAATAACTGGATCATAGTTAGGCTCAGTCGATAAATCAGCGACTAACTGTTTATAAACGACCTTATGACTGGCGTCCAAAACAAAGACAGCACGAGTCAGGAGTCCCATGTCCTTAATGATCAGTCCATAATTTTGACCAAAGTCACGCCATACTGAATCAGATAGTGTTGTAACTTTATCTATGTTCTCAGCTTTGCAGAAACGTTTTTGTGCAAAGGGTAAATCAGCACTGATAGTAAGCATGGCGATATTTGGAAATTGCGAAGCCACTTTTTCGTTAAAATGTTTGGTTTGAATGCTACACACCCCAGTATCCAGGCTAGGCACGACGCTTATTAAAATAGCCTTACCTTGATAATCCGCTAATGTGATGGGTGTAAATGAGCCATCAACTACTTTGAAGTCTGGCGCTTTATCACCAAGGCTTACACCTTGCCCTAATAACGTGATTGGTTTTGACTGCACTGATACTTTGCCAGCATCTAAGGTGTTTTCGGTCATATCCGTAGCAAAAGCCATCGAACAAAAGGCACTAAAAGCAAAAGTAAGCGAACGAAGCATAAGGTATTTCCTTTAGAATTAACGCAATTAGCGTGAGTGTATTATAATCACCTATAGACACCAAGTGTTTAGTGCAATTTAAAATTGTAATGCATGGTTACATTGATTAACATGATGCAGTGATAAGTTTGTACCTTACTAATAAAAATAAAAGCACATTGGCTTGATATATGCGGCCAATGTAAGCGATCAGAGAGAGACTATGTCAACATCGGTTCTTATTTGTGATGATTCTAAGCTTGCGCGCCGTCAGTTAGCTCGTTCGTTGCCCGATGATTGGGATATTAAAGTTGAGTTTGCTGAGGATGGGGTGCACTGTATTGAGCAGATTAAAGCGTTAAGTCCTGAAATTCTATTTCTCGATTTAAATATGCCACAAATGGATGGCTATGAAGTACTGCAAGCAATCCAAAAGCAAGGCTTAAACGTTTTAACTGTGGTGGTCTCCGGCGATATTCAGCCGAATGCGCATCAACGAGTGATTGAACTTGGTGCGATAGATTTTATTCAAAAGCCCTGTGATGCACAAAAACTCGCTGAAATTATCGAACATCATGGCATTAAAGATAAAGCCATGCGTGAACGGCTATCACATCGTTTAGGGGAGCAAGTTGACCCTGATGTGAGAGATATCTATCAAGAACTTACAAATATTGCTATGGGTCAAGCAGGAGATCTACTTGCTCGTTTACTGAATGTATTTGTTGAGTTGCCTATTCCGAATGTTAATATTCTTGAAGTCAATGAATTAGATATGGCACTGCGCTCAATTGACGCGAATGCGTCGACTTCTGGCGTGTGCCAAGGTTTTATTGGCGGTGGGGTTTCTGGTGAAGCCTTGTTATTACTGAATGATTCAAGCTTTAAAGAAATCGCGTCCTTAATGGATTATCAAGGTGAGCTTAATAATAAAGTTGAGCTGGAGTTACTAATGGACATTAGTAACATTCTTATCGGTGCAATTTTAACTGGTTTATCGCGTCAATTAGATATGACGTTTAGTCAAGGGCACCCAGTTGTACTTGGACAACATTGTGATGTAGCTGATTTAGTGAAAGCAAATAAATCACGTTGGCAACGTACTTTAGCCATAGAAATTAGCTATGGTATTGAAGACCACAATATAAATTGTGATCTAATGCTGTTGTTTACAGAAGATTCACTAAAAACGTTGAAGTACAAAGTTGCTTACCTATTAGAAGACTAACACTATGCCTGCTGCTGATTTTAATATGAATGAGATCCATTGGTTAATGGATATGTTTAACACCGTCGATATTGGTTTAGTGGTGCTAGACAGAGATTATAAAGTGTGTATTTGGAATGGCTTTATGGAAAACCATTCCGGTATGTTACCCAGTGCAGTGAAAGATAAAGATCTGTTTGATTTATTTCCATCAATAGACGAAAAATGGTTTCGTAGTAAATCTGAGTCAGTGTTTATTTTAAAAAACCGCTCATTTACGATTTGGGAGCAGCAGCCCTATATTTTTCGTTTTAAAAACTATCGACCAATTACCGGCAAAGCCGATCACATGTATCAAAACGCAACGTTTATTCCGCTTTCTAATACGATGGGTGAAGTAGGGCACATTTGCATCATAATTTATGATGTTACTGATGTAGCTGTTAATAAAAAAGAGCTGGAAGAAGTTAATCGTAAATTGGAACAAGTAAGTCGAACTGATGCGCTGACACAACTAGCTAATCGCGGTCATTGGGAGAACACCCTTCGCCAAGAGTTTCTACGTATAAAACGCAGTGCTGGTTGCAGTACACTATTAATGTTTGATATCGACCACTTTAAAAAAGTAAATGATGAATACGGCCATCGCTGTGGTGACGAAGCACTTCGCAACATAGCCGATTTATTGCGTAAGACATTGCGTGAAACTGATATTGCAGGGCGCTACGGCGGCGAAGAATTTGCAGTGACCTTACTAGATACAGATCGCCAAGGTGCTGAAATATTTGCAGAGCGCCTACGTAGCCTGGTTGAAAATTCCTCTATTTACTTTGATGGACAGCAAATTAAAATGACAGTGAGTATTGGTTTTGCATGTTTTCAAACGCATTTTGAGCGATATGAAAAATGGATTGAAGCGGCAGATAAAGCACTTTATTTTTCCAAAGAAAATGGTAGAAATTGTGTCACTGCTTATCAGGATTTAAATGAATCGTAATACAAAAAATGACGCAACAGCGTCATTTTCTTTATCACTCGGTTGCTTGAATATTACAGCGTAGTATGACGAGAATCATCTGATGGGCACTGTCCAAGAGTCGTGATTTCACCGGTGGGCAACTCTTGCTCAAGCTTTACTTTAAACCCCCACAGTCTGTAAAGGTGTTTTAATACCTCATCATGAGACTTTGCTAGTGGGATATTTTGGTGTGGCACATAGCGTAAGGTTAAAGAACGATCTCCCCTAATATCTACATCGAACACTTGAATGTTAGGCTCATGATTACTTAAGTTATATTGTGCCGAAAGTGCCGTTCGTACGGCGTGATAGCCGTTTTCATCATGTATAGCACCAATGTGTAAGTTTGGATCTTTTTCGTGATCGATAATAGTGAACAGCTTAAAATCACGGATTAATTTAGGCGATAGAAATTGGCTGATGAAACTCTCATCTTTAAAGTTTTCCATCGCAAAATGCAAGGTATCTAGCCAATTACTACCTGCATAGTCAGGAAACCATCGTCTATCTTCCTCGGTTGGGTTTTCGCAGATACGGCGAATATCTACCATCATATTAAAGCCCAATGCATAAGGGTTAATACCTGAGTAATAATTGCTATTATAAGGGGGTTGGTAAACTACATTAGTATGGCTTTGTAAAAACTCCAGCATAAATGAATCGGTGAGTTTTCCTTCATCGTATAAGTGGTTCAAAATTGTATAATGCCAAAATGTCGCCCAGCCTTCATTCATCACTTGGGTTTGTTTTTGCGGATAAAAATATTGGGAAATTTTCCGTACAATACGGATTACTTCTCGTTGCCAAGATTCGAGTAATGGGGCATTTTTTTCAATAAAATAAAGTATGTTTTCTTGCGGTTCAGAGGGAAAGTGCCGCTCGCGCTTTTTAGTTTCTTGTTGATGTGATGGAATAGTACGCCAAAGTTCGTTTACTTGCGATTGCAGGTAATCCTCACGCTCTTGCTGGCGCTTTTGCTCTTCAAATAAAGATATTTGTTGAGGACGCTTATAACGATCAACGCCATAGTTCATAAGGGCATGACATGAGTCTAGGAGGTTTTCGACCTCATCAATGCCATACTTTTCTTCACAACGAGCAATGTAGTTTTTTGCAAATAACAAGTAATCAATAATTGAACTGGCATCGGTCCACGTTTTAAATAAGTAATTCCCTTTAAAAAATGAGTTATGGCCATAACATGCATGTGCCATAACCAGTGCCTGCATAGGCAGGGTGTTTTCTTCCATTAAATAAGCAATACAGGGATCTGAATTAATAACAATCTCATACGCTAAACCCATTTGCCCGCGTTTGTAGTTTTGTTCTGTTTGAATAAACTTTTTACCATAAGACCAGTGGCTGTAACCAATAGGCATACCAACGCTAGAATAGGCATCCATCATTTGTTCTGCGGTGATCACCTCGATTTGATTAACGTAGGTATCGAGACGATAATGCTCGGCCACACGGGCTATTTCGTCTTGGTATTGTTGCAGTAACTCAAATGTCCAATCTGGCCCATCACTCATTCGTTTATCGGTCATATAAATACCTCGCTGTGCAACTTATGCTGCACCTTGGTGTTGACGACTCTTTTTAAATAGCTCACGGAAAATAGGGTAAATATCCTCAACATTACGAATGTGTTGGATAGCAAAATTGTCATGAGTTTGACAAATATTTTGGTATTCACGCCATAGACTTTGATGAGCTCGGGTAGTGATCTCAATGTAGGCGTAGTAACGCACATCTTTTAAGAGCTTGTTACGCAAAATTTCACCGCATTGCGGTGAGTCATCAGCCCAATTGTCGCCATCAGACGCTTGCGCAGCATAGACATTCCACTCACCTGCGTTATAGCGCTCTTGTATGATTTCATGCATTAGTTTAAGTGCACTAGATACAATTGTGCCACCTGTTTCTTGAGAATAGAAAAACTCTTGCTCATCCACTTCTTTAGCTTGGGTGTGATGGCGGATATACACCACTTCAATATCTTTGTAACTGCGCGTTAAAAATTGATAAAGCAATATATAAAAGCGCTTTGCCATATCTTTAGTTGCTTGGTCCATTGAGCCTGAGACATCCATAATACAAAACATCACTGCTTTACTCGTTGGGTGTGGCTGCTTTTCATAATTACGAAAACGCAGGTCGTAGTTGTCAATAAACGGAACTGCGTCTATACGCTTTTGTAATGCAGCAATTTCTTGCTCAAGTAAAGCAATGGCGGCGATATCTGGTTTGCCCTCAGCCATTAATAAAGCTAGTTGCATCTGTAATTCAGCCAATTGCCGCTTTTTACCGGCAGTCATTGCTACACGCCTTGCCAATGAACCTTGTAAAGAGCGCACTATATCAATGTTACTTGGCATGCCATCACTGCAAAAACCAGCGCGATGGGTCTTCATTTGCACCAGCTTATCTAACTGGTTCTGTTGTAAATTAGGCAGCTCTAAATCTTCAAACAGTAAATCTAAGTACTCGTCTTTAGATATTGAGAATACAAAATCATCCTGGCCTTCACCGGAATCACTCGCTTCACCTTCGCCCGCGCCACCACTGCCTTGCCCCCCTTGCGGGCGTTTAATTTTATCCCCGGTGGAAAATTGATCATTCCCCGGATGTATTTGTTCACGGTTACCGCCTTTTCCTTGATGAAAAGTTGGCTCACTGATATCCCGCTGTGGGATTGTGATACTTTCTCCACTACTGGTATCAGTGACGCTACGCTTATTTATCGCATCGGATACCGCCTCTTTTATTTGTTTTTTATAGCGCCTGATAAAACGTTGACGATTTAACGTGCTCTTATTCTTACCGTTCAGGCGACGGTCTATAAAATGCGCCATAAAGCCCCCTAAAATACTTCAGTTTGATTGTTATTGTGATTTACGCACTCGTAAATACCACTCAGATAACAAACGTACTTGTTTTTGGGTATAGCCTTTTTCTACCATGCGATTAACAAAATCCTCGTGTTTTTTCTGATCTTCTGCGGATGTTTTCGCGTTGAAAGAAATAACCGGCAATAGATCTTCTGTGTTTGAGAACATTTTTTTCTCAATCACAGTGCGTAGTTTTTCGTAGCTGGTCCACAGAGGGTTTTTTCCGTTGTTGTGCGCTCGCGCTCGAAGTACAAAGTTGACTATTTCATTGCGGAAATCTTTTGGATTTGAAATACCCGCTGGCTTTTCAATTTTTTCAAGTTCAGCATTGAGTGCCTCACGGTTAAATAGTTGGCCAGTATCCGGATCGCGATACTCTTGGTCTTGGATCCAAAAGTCGGCATAAGTGACGTAACGGTCAAAAATGTTTTGCCCGTACTCAGAGTAAGACTCTAAGTACGCAGTTTGTAATTCTTTACCAATAAACTCGACATATTGCGGAATTAAATAGCCTTTTAAATGACTCAAATAACGTTCTTCCACGTCGGCTGAGAATTGTTCGCGCTCAATTTGCTGTTCTAACACGTAGAACAAATGCACTGGGTTAGCGGCAACTTCAAGGGTATCAAAGTTAAATACACGGGATAAAATTTTAAACGCAAAGCGGGTTGAAAGCCCAGTCATGCCCTCATCAACACCAGCGTAATCACGATACTCTTGGTAAGACTTTGCTTTTGGATCGGTGTCTTTTAAGCTTTCACCATCATAGACCCGCATTTTTGAGTAGATACTGGAATTTTCTGGATCTTTTAAGCGCGACAAAGTAGTGAATTTTGCCAATGTTTCCAGTGTTCCAGGAGCACACGGGGCATTATATAATTCACTGTGTTCTAATAGTTTATCGTAAATTTTCACTTCTTCTGAAACGCGTAAGCAATAAGGTACTTTGACGATATATACTCGGTCTAAAAATGCTTCATTGTTTTTGTTGTTTTTAAACGTTTGCCACTCTGATTCATTTGAGTGGGCCAAAATCATCCCGCTGAAGGGCAGTGCGCTGATCCCTTCTGTGCCATTATAGTTGCCTTCTTGGGTGGCTGTTAATAATGGATGTAAGACTTTGATTGGTGCTTTAAACATTTCAACAAACTCCATTAAACCTTGATTAGCAAGGCATAATGAACCTGAATAAGCATACGCATCCGCATCATTTTGAGCGTAGTGCTCTAATTTGCGAATATCTACTTTACCAACCAGTGCAGAAATATCTTGATTGTTTTCATCCCCTGGCTCAGTTTTTGCGATGGCTATTTGGTTCAAGATAGAGGGATAGCGTTTAACTACCTTGAATTGGCTAATATCACCATTAAACTCAGATAAGCGTTTAGTGGCCCACGGCGACATGATGGTTTTTAAATAACGGGGTTTAATGCCGTATTCTTTTTCCATCAGTTCTGCGTCTTCATTTGGATCAAATAACGACAGTGGGTGGTCATTAACAGGCGACCCTTTAATTGAATAAATAGGCACTTGTTGCATTAAATACTTAAGCTTTTCGGCAATGGAAGACTTGCCACCACCAACGGGGCCAAGTAAGTAGAGCACTTGTTTGCACTCTTCAAGGCCTTGTGCCGCATGTTTTAGGTAGGATACGATTTGCTCAATGGCATCCTCCATACCGTAAAAGTCATTAAAAGCGGGGTAGCGGGCAACTACTCGATTTGAAAATAACCGACTTAATCGGGCATCTTTGGATGTGTCGATCATTTCGGGTTCGCCAATGGCAGTTAATAATCGTTCAGGTGCACTGGCGTAAGCCGATTTATCAGTTTTACAAATTTCTAAGAACTCAGCGATACTGTACTCTTCTTCTTGTGCCGCTTCGTATCGTGCTTGGTAATGCTCAAAAATACTCATGGAGACCTCCAAAAACCTGCTTAAACTAGGTGCTTACAAATTTAAAAAGTAGCAAAGGTTATTTAAAGCTTAGTCATGAATTTAGATTTTTGTGCAATAAAATTAAAAATTTATGTTAGAAAATAAAAAAGACGCCGTAGCGTCTTTTAAATTAAGCTTGCTCGAATCGAGCAATTAATTATGCGAAGTTAGCGTTCGCGAATTCCCAGTTAACAAGCGACCAGAAAGCTTTTAAGTAATCTGGACGAACGTTACGGAAATCGATGTAGTAAGCATGTTCCCACAGATCCACTGTTAGGATCGGTGTTACACCTTCTTGTGTTAGTGGTGTTGCAGCGTTAGACGTATTAACGATGTCTAAAGAACCATCTGCTAATTTAACTAACCAAGTCCAGCTTGAACCGAAGTTGTTAACTGCTTTGTCATCAAAAGCTGCTTGGAATGCTTCAAACGAACCCCATTTAGCATTGATAGCATCTGCAACCGCGCCCGTTGCTGCGCCACCGCCATTTGGAGATAAGCTGTTCCAGTAGAAAGTGTGGTTCCAGATCTGTGCTGCATTGTTAAATACACCACCTTCTGAAGAGCAAACTACTTCTTCAAGTGTTTTATTTTCGAATTCAGTACCACCTACTAAACCGTTAAGTTTTACAACGTATGTATTGTGGTGTTTGCCGTGGTGAAACTCGAGTGTTTCTTGTGAAATATGTGGCTCAAGTGCGTTAATTGCATATGGTAGTGACGGTAGTTCAAATGCCATTTTTTATCTCCATCTTCTTTTGGTTGATAGTCCAAATAGTAATAGGTAATACCTGTTCAAACAGAGTAGTTGCCTATACCAAATGGGATTATAGTGTTACTATAATTGTTGAGTATTTTACTCAAGTTTTAGCAAACAGCAATGCTAAACAGCAGTGCAAATGCAAGACTATTTAGATTGCGGCTATATTTGCCCACTTTAAGACACATATATGAGGCTAAATGAAAATTTTTCAAGCCTTGATATGTTCAGCTATCGTCACTTTTGAGGTTGTAGATGGAAACCATTGATAAAATTAAACAACAGATTTCTGAAAATCCAATTATCCTTTATATGAAAGGCTCGCCTAAACTACCAAATTGTGGTTTTTCTTCACAAGCGTCTCAAGCACTTATGTCATGCGGTGAGCCGTTTGCTTATGTTGACATTTTACTCAACCCAGATATCCGTGCCGAACTTCCTGCTTACGCTAATTGGCCAACATTCCCTCAGTTGTGGGTGGAAGGTGAGTTAATTGGTGGCTGTGATATCATTATTGAAATGTTTCAACGTGGTGAATTACAACCACTGATCACAGAAACTGCAGCCAAATATAAAGAAGCTGATGCCGAATAATTTTTGTGCTTTATGCTAATTTAGTGAAAAGCCGCTTAGTAGCGGCTTTTTTGTGGCATTTTATAAGACTGTTCACACACTAGGCAAAATTACATGGACATTAAGCCCGCCACTGTTACGATTATGTAAGCTAATTTGGCCATGGTGTGCTTCAACTATTTCACGGCATAACGCAAGTCCTAAGCCGCTACCCGTTACTTTGGTTGAATAAAACGGGATCAAAGCATTTGCCATTACTTGCTCACTCATACCTTTACCTTGATCACTTACGCTGATATGGGTACCTTTGGTATCTTGTGAAATACAGACACTCACCTGCTCGGGGGCAGAGCCAGATTCGTGGGCATTTTTGAGTAAGTTGATCAATAACTGTTCTATTTGAGTTGGATCAGCAAGCGTGGTTACATCTTTGTTTATTTCGAGTATAAACTGCCATTGGCGCTGTAATTGTTCCAGTAATACGGGCCAATCAAGTGTAATGACTTGTGGTGTTGGTAATTTTGCAAACTTACCATAGCCTTGAACAAACTCATTAAGGTGTTTGATACGCTCTGAGATGGTTTCAAAAACCCGCTTAAGCCTTGGTTCGTTCAGGTTTTCACTGAGTAACTGGCCGCTGTGTAACATTGATGACATGGGGCCAAGCGAGTTATTGAGCTCATGACTAATAATACGAATGACTTTTTTCCACACCTCAACTTCTTGACGACTGAGTTCTCGAGTCAATTGTTTAAATACATATAAATAATGATATTGATTATTTAGCAATAATTTACCTGTTGATAAATGCCATGCTTGGGCTTCTTGATTCTCTGCTTCTAGAGTAAATAAACCATCACTACCACGCTGTAATGCTTGGCTTAATTGTGGGTGAGCATTCGTAAGTAATTGCTCAAATTGATTGCCTTCAAGGGCCGTTGTCGCGTTAAAAAGATCCCGAGCACTGTAGTTACTGTAAACAATAAAGCCTTTATCATTTTTTAAAAGGACGGCTTGCGGTGAACTTTGCAGCACTTTATCAAGCATTAACTCGCGTTGATAAATCCATTGTTTTTCTTGGCGTAGTTGCTTTGCACTTTGATTATACAGCTGACACAATCGGCCTAATTCATCATTGTTGTTATAGGCAAGTTGAGTGGTTAGTTCACCATCTTTAAGGTTAAGTAACCCTGTTTCTAACGAGTGCATACCTTGCACTGTGGAGCGACAGAGCCGAAATGACACATAACTGGCTATCAGCACAGTCAAAAGTGTATTTACACCAATTAAAAGCCAGTCTAACTGTGTTAACCAACTGATTATCCAAACCGGAATAATGGCTGATATGTTACATAACAACATAAGCTTGGTGGTGATAGATAAAAAGAATTTATTGCTTTGCATCAATAATCGATCTCAAATTTTTGTAAACGTCGGTACAATGCCTGACGACTTAAACCAAACTGGCGAGCTACTTTGGCGATAACACCTTGATGCTCACGCATTGCTTCTTCTAAAGCTAATTTTGTGGGTTCTTGTTTTGTCGGCTGAGCGTGGCTAGTGAGCGATTGCAGGGCGAAATCATCAAGGGTAATATCACCATCTGGTTTGAGTACCGCAACACGTTTACAGGCATTTTCAAGCTCACGAACATTGCCAGGCCATGGGTGTGCAAGTAAACCTTGTTCGATCGCAATTGATAGCTCTCGATCACCTAGAAAATGTTTGGCAAGTGTTAAAATATCGTCAGGGCGCTGTGCTAAATTTGGTAAATTGAGCTCAATGACATTGAGACGATAATATAAATCTTCACGAAAGCGTCCGGCACGAATAGCCGCTTTTAAGTCTTCATTGGTGGCGGAAATAACCCGAACATTTACTTGTTGTGTTTTTGTTGAGCCGAGTCGCTCAAACTCACCGGTTTGCAAAACGCGTAATAACTTCATTTGTCCAGATAACGGTAAGTTACCTATTTCATCTAAAAATAGTGTGCCGCCATCGGCGGCTTCAAAGCGGCCAATTCGTTGTTTGGTGATACCAGTGTACGCCCCAGCTTCAGCACCGAATAACTCAGCTTCAATTAAATCCTGGGGCAGGGCACCGGCATTAATGGTTAAAAATGGCGCATGCTTTAAATGAGAGTTAGCTTGGATAATCTGTGCAATGCGCTCTTTGCCACTCCCATTTGCGCCAGTGATCAGCACAGATACATCTGATTTTGCCACTTGGATTGCCATATTGAGCACTTTTTCCATTGCGGTACTTTGATAAACCAAACCAACTAAATCGGCATCGGCTAAACTGGCTGTGCGTTCTTGCTGGTGGCGAGCATAAGTGGCATTTTGTTGTTTTGTATGGCCAAGCTCGATTAGGTTATTTACACAGATCAGTAATTTGCTATCGTCCCAAGGCTTGGGTAAATAATCGGCGGCACCGGCTTTAACCAGTTCAACTGCTGTTGCAAGTTCTGTCCACGCGGTGATCAAAATAATCGGTAAGAGTGGGTTAAGTTTTCGTAATTGGTAAAATAACACCTTGCCTTCTTCACCTGAGGTGGTGTCATTACTAAAATTCATATCTTGGATAACGAGTGAGATACGTTGATATTGCACTATTTGTAACGCTTCAAGCGGGGGTTTTTGCCGTGACCACCTGATAGTCATGAATTTCTAATAGTAATGACAAGGCTTCTAAAATAGCGGGATTGTCATCGACAATAAGTATTTTTTCCATGTGAATTTAATCGCTGTTTATTTTTATTAGATAATGGTTTTATGAAAATGCTACACCGAATTATCTCAGTGTAGCATAGCTTAGGAAATGCTTTATATGCTTCGTGTGGCAATACTTGGTGATATGTTGGCGGCACGTTTTGCTGGGCCAAATACCGCAAGTAAGCTCATTACAAACACCATAAGTGCGGTGCCGGCAATATAGCTAGGTGGTAGTGCAGCAATTGAAAAGTGCTGCATTAAAAGTTGCCCGAGCAATAGTGCAGCTATTACACCGAGTATTAGGCCTGCAGTGCAAATCATCGCATTTTCCACTAAAAAGTAGTTAATGATGGCTGACTTTCTAGCGCCTAATGCACGGCGAGTACCGATTTGCTTGGTGCGTTTGCTGATATTAAATAAAGTTAAACCAAAAATCCCCAGCGCGGTGACTAATACTAAAATAGTGATTAATACAATTAGCATACGCATCATTAACGTATCTTGCGCCATGTAATTTTCTTTGGCTTCATCTAAGCCTCGTACGCGAATAATCACACGCTTGTCATAACTTTTTAGCATTTCATCTTCAATTGTACTGGCCAGTTGTGCACGTTGCTTAACATCGGTTCGAACAATAAAGTTGCCCGAAATATTTGGATTAATATAAGGGATCAAAGCGACATTATCAGGGCGGCTATCTTTCATCCAAGGGCCTTTTGCTTTTTTGATAATACCCACTATTTTAAGGGCGATATCGCCTAAATAGACTGTTTTTCCCAAAGCGTCAGTATCAGAAAATAACTCATCGGCTAATGTTTGGGTAATAATGGTCACATTGGCGCGTTGCTCATTATTATCAGTAACAATGACTTCACTTTCGTTAAAATTACGTCCAGATGCAAGTTCAAGTCCTAATGTGTTTAGCGCATGGTCATCGGTAAAAAAATATGCTGTTCTGGCGGAAAGCCCAGGTTCTGGGGCAGGGTTAATACTAAAGTCAGACGAACTGCCGCTACCAGAAAGTGGTGTATTACTAATATAGGCTGCATCAATTACGTTGGGTAGTCCACGTAACATCGTTTCGTCTAGCTCAAATTGCTGGTGACTTTCGACATCATTACCAAACAACATTACATGAAACGAAAATATTTCGTCTTCAGGATAGCCGGTTTCCTGGCTTAAGTAGCTGACTTTATCTTCGATTATAAATGCGGCATTACTAACAATCGCGGTGGTAATAGCTATTTGCAGTAATAACAATATGGCACCTATTTTTGAGCGGCATAGTGCGTGAAAAATTGGTTTTATTTCTAACATAATGTGCTCCTATTGGCTCTTGAGGTAAATTGTCGGGTTGGTTTTACAGACTAACCACGCAGGGTAAAGCCCCGCTACAATACATGTTGTAATTGCAATAACAGGTGCACTGAGTAACATGGTGAAATCCATTGTGGCGATTGCTGAATAGTAATCATAGCTTTGACGAACACCCCAGAGCCCTAATTGAGCAAGTACTATACCGACTAAGCCACCAAAACAACCAAGCATAGCCACTTCAACAAGGTGTTGTAAAAAGACTTGTCGTTTACTGGCACCTAGTGCACGGCGGACACCTACCTCTGGTGCTCTGCGCAAAAATTTAGCTAATAGTAAGCCAAGGATATTAGCTAAACAAACAGCTAAAAACATGAAGCTCAAGGCAACTAAGATTTTGTTGTCTTCACTGACGACTTTGTTGTACTGCATCCATTGGTTAACATCTCGTAAGCTATAAGTAAGCTCTTTACGATTGAAACGGCCATGCTTTTGTTGTTCTTCCATGTAAGCCATTAAAAAGTTTTCGTATTCTTGCTTTTGTTGTGCATCGTTTAGTTCTACCCAAAATTGAACCCACACCATTTCTGATTGTAACTTAGCTTTAAAGCTTCTAACGTCTTCATGTTTCCAGCCATTGGTGTTCCCCCAGTTGCCAAATTCTCTTGCTTCTACAAGGCTAAATGGTAAGAACATGCTTTCAGGTTCGTTAAAAACGCCATTATTTAAATCGTAGTATTTAAC
Source organism: Pseudoalteromonas sp. KAN5 (assembly GCF_022846535.1). NCBI lineage: Bacteria > Pseudomonadati > Pseudomonadota > Gammaproteobacteria > Alteromonadales > Pseudoalteromonadaceae > Pseudoalteromonas > Pseudoalteromonas sp. KAN5. The sequence continues at coordinate 1,727,563 of NZ_AP025589.1, read as the reverse complement.
CACTAATGGCCAACTTTTTGTGACGCCGATGACTTCATAACTTTCGTTATCAAGGTAAAGAATCTTGCCGACAGAGTTTTTACCAGCGAATAGTCTTTCATTCAGTTCTTCACTTATTACTACGACAGGGGCGGCGTTTTCTTCTTGCTGTTGTGACCACTTATTACCGTACAAGAACTCAAGTTGAAACATCTCAAAAAATTCAGGGGTAGTCATTCGTGCACTTTTACTAAAAGGCTTAACAGTGTCTGAGTCGGTGTACACAGAAAAGCCACTGCGTAGCATACTTAAACGTTTACCTTCAGTATTAGCACGATATAAATTGGTAGCATCTTGATAGGTCAGTTGCATGGGGAGATTGTCGTCTGTCCACCACGTATGACCGTCATCCATTATTTGCAGTTGCACACTAAACAGTTGACTGCTTTTATGTGGAATAGGATCCGCCGACATCATGTGATAAACGCTTAAACTGGTCATGGTTACACCAATCCCGATGGCAATCGCCAGCACCATTAAAAAGCTCACTAACGGGGTGCGCTTAAAACTACGCCAACTTAAATCGAGGTAATGTAATAGCATAAGTTACACCCCAGCCACATTTTTAAGGGTTTGTGCCCCTTGGTATAAGGTAAAGTCGGCTAGTTGCCCATCGACTACCTGAATGTTACGCGGTGCGCGACGTGCAAGTTCTGGATCATGGGTCACCATAATGATGGTCGCGCCGTCACGATTAATTTGCTCAAGTAACTCCATCACTTGACGGGCCATTAGGCTGTCGAGGTTACCGGTTGGTTCATCGGCAAGTAAAAAGCGCGGCTTACCAGCAAGGGCGCGAGCAATCGCGACTCGTTGTTGTTGACCACCTGATAATTGCTGCGGCAAGTGCTTGGCACGTGAGGCTAAACCTACCTGCTCTAAACATTGCTCTATGCGGCGTTTACGCTCATTGGCTTTAATGCCTCTATAGCGCAGTGGTACTTCAATATTCTCGTATAAATTTAAATCAGGAATAAGGTTAAAACCTTGGAAAATAAAGCCAATTTTTTGGTTACGAACGTCGGCGCGTTGATTGTCATTGAGTTTACCGACATCAATGCCATCAAGTAGATATTGACCACTACTAAAAGGCTCTAACATACCTGCGATGTTTAAAAAGGTGGTTTTTCCTGAGCCGCTAGGACCGGTTACTGCAATGAACTCGCCTTCTTCTACGTGTAAATTAAAGTCACGTAATGCATGAGTTTGTACCATTTCTGTTTGGTACAGCTTGCTGATGTTATTCATCTTAAGCATGAGTTGCTCCTTGTAATATAGTTGTTCTTATCTAAGTAATAATGTTGGTGCTTGTTTAAAGTTGTCGTAACTGGATATGATCAGTTGATCACCGGGGCTGACACCTTGTAGCAATTCTATTGCGTTGATACTGCTTGCACCGGTTGTGATTTTTACCAGTTGCGCGGTATCGCCGATGACTTTGTAAGCTTGTGTACCACCTTGCTGCATGAATGCCCCGCGTTTTACTTGCAATACGTCATCACGGTTTTCTAATAAAATCCGTGCCGTTAAGCGTTGGTTTTGGCGAATACCTTCGAGCTCTTTATCAAAGCGCACTCGAGTGGTCACTTCACGATTATTAACTTCAGGTGAAATTGCCGATAACACACCGGTCACTTTTTTTGCCCCAAGTGTTAGCTCAACTTCCATTCCGAGTCCTAGCTCATTGGCATAACTTTCAGGTACTTGCAGTTGTGCTTCAAAGTTACTTAAATCAACCAAAGTCATCAAAGGTTGACTTTGCGTTACAGCTTCTTTTTGTTGCACCAGTAAGTTACCAACAATACCGTTGACGCTGGCTTTAATTGTTAAGTTGCTAACTTGGCGGTTTAAGTCATCCACAATCAATTGTTGACGAGCAAGATCACGCTCTGCTGCTTTGAGCTCAAATGCAAGGGTATCTTTTGCAAGTGTCACTTCTTGTTGAGCGTGTTTATAAGAAAGTTTGGCACGAGCGAGGTCATCGACTGCTTTTTCTAAATCAATCTGGCTGATCAAGTTTTTTTCGATAGAAAGCTTAGCACGGCGGTTTTCTCTGTCTGCTGCATTAAGTTCTACTTGGGCAAGATCTAATGTCTTTGTTAGGCTAAGTTTTTGGCGACGCGCTTCTAAATGCTTACGCTGTAACTCGCCATCAAGACGTGCTAATACAGATAGTTGTTGTTTTAATTCGTTGGTCAATTCTGGGCTTTCGACTAGCGCGATAGTATCACCTTGGTTAACTTGATCCCCAGCTTTTACCAGTAAATCAACGTAGCCACGTTGTGGGCTATACACTTTAGGGGCGGTTGCAGCGACAATTTTACCGCTGGCAGCAACATCACGAACTAGACGGCTCATATTAACTGTTGCGATCTGTAATGAAGCCCGATCAACAGAAATACTGCCTGAGTTACTACCCATAAACGCTTGGGCACACAAAGCAATAATGGCCAGTGTTAGTACAACAAGGGTGATGGGCTTTTTATAACTGCGTTTAGGTGTCACGCTAGTATCTTGTGCACTGGTATCTTTTATCATGGGTGATCCTTAAATATGTTTATCTTCGAAATAAGTGATCATCAAAGTCACTGCAAATACAGTGATAGGTGAAACTAAAAATAGACTGAGAATAAACATAAAGAGTGTCCTGTAATTAACTTGTACTGTTTATTCGAATATCGTGCCAATAATCAATTCATTATTTTTCAATTACTTATGTTTTTATCGAGAAATAAATGTGTCCGTGGACAGATCAAGTGTCCGCGGCGGACAGTTATTCTCAATCGCTTTCCGTTTAGGGAAAGCGACTCATTGATTACATAAAACTGGAATGGGTAATTTATGCAATTATGCTTATTTTTATTGATAGTTATGCATTACTTTGCTAATTCTCAACGGGGATTAAAAACAAGTTAGTTTAAGCTTTTACTCTAAGTTGATTGTGGATAACGATTCACGCATACAGAAAACGATAATAAATAACAATATAGATAAAATGCACATAACGCAGTTTAATGAATAAATATTCACTTTTGAGTGTGTTTACGTTGACGTAAACTGCAGCATTGCTGTGGGGGCTTTTTTACAACTTGTTAAATATGACACCAGTGTCATAAAAAAATAATGGCTGAATTACCGCTAATTGTTAAAAATTAAGATGAAATAAAAAGATTGTTTTGTAGTGAGAAATATTCAAGAATGTGAATATGTATTCAAAATGCTATTGACTCTATGTATAATTGGCGATAGTTTTGACTGTCTGCTAGCACACCGTCAAAAAGGTCATTCATAGCTAGCTGTTGTAGCAAGGGGAGGGGTCTATGTTATACGACTCAAAATTAGAAAAAGATAATTGTGGCTTTGGCTTAATTGCCCAAGTCAATGGTCAAGCAAGTCATCGCTTAATTCGTACAGCGATCACGGGCTTAGACCGTATGGAACACCGTGGTGGTATTTCTGCCGACGGTAAAACAGGCGATGGCTGTGGTTTATTATTACAAAAACCAGATAGCTTTTTTCGTGCAATCGCCAGCGAGAATAATTGGCACTTGGGTAAAAATTATGCCGTAGGTATGATTTTCTTAAATTCAGATCCAGTACTTGCGCAAACAGCAAAAGATATATTGAGTGAAGAACTCGAAAAAGAAACCCTCAATATTCAAGGTTGGCGTGTTGTACCTACAGATCCATCGTGCCTAGGACCTATTGCGAAAAAGCAATTGCCAGGTTTTGAGCAAATTTTTGTAAATGCACCTGAAGGCTGGCGTCCAAAAGATTTAGAACGTCGCTTGTATGTTGCGCGTCGTCGTGCTGAAAAACGTTTGAGCAGCGATGAAGGCTTTTACATTGCTAGCTTATCGGGTCTTGTGACTATCTACAAAGGCTTAATGATGCCTGTGGATCTGCCTAACTTCTACTTAGATTTAGCAGATATCCGCATGACTAGTGCAATATGTGTTTTCCACCAACGTTTCTCAACTAATACGCAACCACGTTGGCCTTTGGCTCAACCGTTCCGTTATTTAGCGCACAATGGTGAGATCAACACAATTCAAGGTAACCGTCAGTGGGCACGCGCGCGCTCTTATAAATTCGCATCGCCGCTTATTCCAGATTTACAATCTGCCGCGCCTTTTGTAAATGAAACCGGTTCGGATTCATCAAGTCTTGATAATATGCTTGAGCTATTTTTAGCCGGTGGCATGGATTTATTCCGCGCTATGCGTATGCTTGTGCCGCCTGCATGGCAGAAAAACCGTGCTATGGATGATGACCTACGCGCGTTTTATGATTTTAACTCAATGCACATGGAGCCTTGGGATGGTCCAGCGGGCATTGTTATGTCAGATGGTCGCTTTGCAGCGTGTAACTTAGACCGTAATGGTTTACGTCCTGCGCGTTATGTGATCACTCAAGATGGTTTTATTACATTAGCATCAGAGGTGGGTATTTGGGATTACACCGCTGATGAAGTCGTTGAAAAAGGCCGTGTGGGTCCTGGTGAGTTATTAGTTATTGATACTCAACAAGGTAAAATTTGGCATTCAGATGAAATTGACCAAGATTTAAAATCACGCCATCCTTATAAAGCATGGCTTGAGGCCAATGTTAAACGTTTAACCCCATTTGAACAGTTATCAGAGCAAGATGCAGGCAACCGTTCATTTGATAATGAAACATTGCTTAAATACCAAAAAATGTTTGGTTACACTAATGAAGAGCTTGATAGCGTTATTCGTGTAATGGGTGAAATTGGCCAAGAAGCCACAGGCTCAATGGGTGATGATACGCCATTTGCAGTGCTTTCTGAGGGCAATCGCTCGTTGTTTGATTACTTCCGCCAAAAGTTTGCGCAAGTAACGAATCCACCAATCGACCCACTACGTGAAAACCATGTTATGTCATTAGCGACGTGTATTGGTAGTGAACAAAACGTATTTAATGAGACTACGGGCCACGCAAAACGCCTACAGTTTGATACGCCAATTTTAATGTATGCTGATATGCAACAGTTACTTAGTGCTGACCAAGCGCACTACAGCTACTGTAAAATTGATATCACGTACAGTAAAGAAGAAGGTTTGGCAGATGCGGTAACCCGTATTTGTGATGAAGCACAAGAAAAAGCCGCTGGTGGCTGTGTCATGCTGTTTCTAAGCGACCGTAACTTTAGCGAAGATAGATTACCAATTCCTGCTGCTATGGCGGTAGGTGCTGTACAAAAACGCCTTGTTGATAATAACTTACGTTGTGAATCAAACATCATTATTGAAACCGGTAGTGTGCGTGATGCGCATCAATTTGCCGTCTTAATTGGCTTCGGTGCAACAGCAATTTACCCATACTTAGCTTATGAATCACTGGTTGCAATGAGTGATTCAAAAGTGATTAACAAAAGCTATTGTGAAGTTACGCTTGCTTATCGTAATGCCATCAATAAAGGCTTGTACAAGATCATGTCAAAAATGGGTATTAGTACCGTGGCATCGTATCGTTGTTCAATGTTATTTGAGGCGGTTGGTTTATCTGATGCGATTGTTGATACCTGCTTTAATGGTGTTGCAAGCCGTATTAAAGGCGCATGCTTTACCGATTTTGATGACGACCAGCGTAAGCTACATACCTTGGCTTTTAGTAAGCGTAAATTACTGAGCCATGGCGGGTTATTAAAATATGTTCACGGTGGTGAATATCACGCGTATAACCCTGATGTTATTCAAACACTGCAAAAAGCAGTTCGCTCAGGTGAATACAGTGATTACAGCGTATATGCTGATTTGGTTAATAAACGCCCAATCGCTACATTGCGTGACATGTTAGCACTGAAACTGCCCGCGGAAGGTATCAGCATTGATGACGTTGAACCTGCAACTGAGCTATATAAGCGTTTTGACTCTGCAGCAATGAGTATTGGTGCATTATCACCAGAGGCGCACGAAGCACTAGCAATTGCGATGAACCGTTTAGGCGGTTGCTCAAACTCCGGTGAGGGTGGTGAAGATAAACTACGCTATGGTACTGAGAAAAACTCGCGTATCAAGCAAGTTGCGTCGGGTCGATTCGGTGTAACTCCGCATTACCTTCGTAGTGCAGACGTAATTCAAATCAAAGTAGCGCAAGGTGCAAAACCGGGAGAAGGCGGCCAATTACCGGGTGAAAAAGTCACGCCGTATATTGCCAAGCTGCGTTATTCGGTACCGGGTGTAACCTTGATTTCACCACCACCGCATCACGATATTTATTCGATTGAAGATTTAGCTCAGCTAATTTTCGATTTAAAACAAGTTAATCCTAAAGCGTTGATCTCAGTGAAACTGGTTTCAGAGCCTGGTGTAGGTACAATCGCAACCGGTGTTGCTAAAGCCTATGCCGATCTAATTACGATTTCAGGCTATGACGGTGGTACAGGTGCAAGCCCATTAACCTCTGTTAAATACGCAGGTAGTCCGTGGGAACTTGGCCTTGCTGAAACACAGCAAGCACTGGTTGAAAACGGCTTACGCCATCGTATTCGCTTGCAAACAGACGGTGGTTTAAAAACCGGTCTCGATATCATAAAAGCGGCGATTTTAGGTGCTGAAAGCTTTGGTTTTGGTACCGGACCTATGGTGGCACTTGGCTGTAAATATCTACGTATCTGTCATTTAAATAACTGTGCAACCGGTGTTGCAACACAAGACGATACATTACGTCAGAAGCACTATCATGGTCTTCCTGAGATGGCGATGAACTACTTTAAGTTCATCGCTCAAGAAGCACGTGAGATCATGGCAAGCTTAGGTGTAGCTCGATTAACCGACTTAATTGGTCGTCTTGATTTACTTGAAGCCATTGAAGGCAAAACGGCTAAGCAGCAAAAAATTGACTTATCGTCAGTGATTGCTCAGCCAAATAATCCAACGGGTGAAACCTTGTATTGCAGCGCGCCAAATTCGTCGCATTACTTAGGTAAGTTAAACGAAACGTTATTAGCTAAAGCACAGCAAGCAATTGATGAAAGTAGTGGTATCTCACTGGTGAGCCGTATTTGTAATACCGACCGCTCAGTGGGCGCAATGCTCTCTGGCTATATTGCTGATAAGCATGGTAACCAAGGCATGGCCGCAGATCCTGTATCAATTGAACTACATGGTACAGCAGGGCAATCATTCGGAGTATGGAATGCTGGTGGTCTTGAAATGACCCTTGTTGGTGATGCGAACGATTACGTTGGTAAAGGCATGGCTGGTGGCAAGTTGGTGATCCGCCCACCATTGGGTTCATCATTTAAGAGCCATAAAGCAACCATCGCAGGTAATACTTGTTTATATGGTGCAACTGGCGGCAAATTATTTGCTGCAGGTTGTGCGGGTGAGCGCTTTGCTGTTCGTAACTCAGGCGTACAAGCAGTTGTTGAAGGTGTTGGTGATAATGGCTGTGAATACATGACTGGCGGCGTAGTGTGTGTGCTGGGTAATGTCGGTGTGAACTTTGGTGCAGGTATGACTGGTGGTTTTGCCTACATTTTGGATGAGCGCAATGATTTTGAAAAACGCATTAATCCAGAGTTAGTTGAAGTGGTGTTATTAGATGAGTTAGCGTCACACCAAGAGCACCTACGTGGGCTTATTGCTGAGCACTTAGAACTTACAGGTTCAAGCCGTGCAGAAAGCATTTTAGCTAAGTTTGAAAGCTATTTACCAAAATTCAAATTAGTTAAGCCAAAATCAAGTGATGTAAAAAGTTTACTCGGGCATCGCGCTCGCAGTAGTGCTGAACTTCGTGTTCAAGCACAGTAAGGGGGTAGTATGAGCGAGAATGTATATCAATTTATAGACGTGCAGCGGGTTGATCCCCGCAAAAAGCCGATTTCAGCACGTAAAAAGTCATTTGTTGAAATTTACGAACCCTTTTCAGAGAATCAAGTAAACTCGCAAGCGGATCGTTGTCTTGATTGTGGTAACCCATATTGTGAATGGAAATGCCCAGTACATAACTATATCCCACAGTGGTTAAAGTTGATTCGTACTGGCCGTATCCTTGAAGCGGCGGAGTTATCACATAGAACGAACAGCTTGCCTGAAGTGTGTGGCCGTGTCTGTCCGCAAGACCGTTTATGTGAAGGTTCATGTACATTAGACGAAGAGTTTGGTGCAGTAACGATTGGTAATATTGAAAAATACATCACCGATACAGCATTTAAAATGGGCTGGAAGCCTGATATGTCTTATGTGGTATGGACAGACAAAAAAGTCGCCATTATTGGTGCAGGGCCTGCGGGCCTAGGTTGTGCTGATATTTTGGTACGCAATGGTGTAAAACCTGTGGTATTTGATCGTCACCCGGAAATTGGTGGTCTATTAACCTTTGGTATTCCATCATTCAAACTTGAAAAAGAAGTAATGCAAAAACGTCGTGAAATTTTCACTGAAATGGGTGTTGAGTTTAAACTTAATACTGAAGTGGGTGTTGATATTACGATGGATGAAATATTGGCAGAATACGACGCAGTATTTTTGGGAGTGGGGACTTATCAAAGTATGCGTGCGGGCCTTGAAAACGAAGATGCACCAGGTGTTCATGATGCATTACCGTTTTTAATCGGTAACACAAACCGCGTAATGGGCTATGACGAGTCAAATCAAGCTTATATTGATATGGCAAACCAAAAGGTAGTTGTACTCGGTGGTGGTGATACCGCGATGGACTGCGTCCGGACCTCAATTCGTCAAGGTGCCACTAAAGTAACTTGTGCGTATCGTCGTGATGAAGAAAACATGCCAGGCTCTAAACGTGAAGTTAAAAACGCCAAAGAAGAAGGTGTTGAATTTACCTTTAACGTGCAGCCAACCGGTATCGTATTAAATGATGCTGGCCATGTTGCGGGCGTAAAAATGGTTAAAACCCAAATGGGTGAGCCAGATGAAAACGGCCGTAGTCGTGCTGAGATAGTTGCGGGCTCTGAGCATATCATTGAAGCCGACCAAGTACTTATGGCATTTGGTTTCAAACCACACAAAATGGACTGGTTAGAAAAATATGATGTAGAGATTAACCACTGGGGCGGAATTAACGCACCAGAGCAAGGTGAGTTTACACATCAAACAACCAACCCTAAAATCTTTGCTGGCGGTGATATTGTGCGTGGCTCTGATCTAGTGGTAACCGCAATCTTTGAAGGGCGTAACGCCGCGGAAGGGATCATGGACTACTTAAAAGTCTAATTCTTTCATGTTTATAAATGTAAAAAGCAAGCCAATTGGCTTGCTTTTTTTATGGCTTCAGTAATAGCTTTATACCAATCGTGTTAAGTTACTGACCATTTATAGCGACAGATAAATGGAGTGATAACAAGGCATAAATTTTGACATGTAGTTGTTCTACTTGAAAAATTTATAACGCAGTTAGCGCTTTATTTAGCCCGCTAGAATGGTTAAATATTTAAGTCGATTGGTATTAATCCCTTATTAATCATGAAATAATGTCAGCTACTTTTATCTGTTTAATATAATCAATAAGTGTAAAATTAAGAATAATAAATGGCTGGATATAGTGTAAAAGCATTGTATTTTGCATTAATTCGCATCACTTAAAATTAGAATAAAAATAATGCAGCATCTATTAATCGTCTTCTTATTGGTAATACTCTCACTTTCTTTTCACTCTTGGGCGGATCCTTTAGGCACTGCAGCGTTTGAGCGTTTTGTGCAAGGGATAGAGCAACAACAAAAGAAAACAGATACAGTAACTCAGGGGAAAGCGCTTTTAGCAGAATCATTGACTGAAGAACAGCGTGCATATGTACTACACAAAGTTGCTCTAGCGAATAATAAATTAGGACAATTTGATGAAGTCGAGCGTGATTTAGACAAATTAGAAGCGCTATTGAAAAGCTATGATAGTAACGAGTATCGTGGCAAGTTGTATATTACGAGAGGCGATTTAGCGATTAATTTAGGGCAGTTTAATTCTGCTCAGAATCACTTTAAAAATGCGATTGCGATGTTTGAGTTAACAAAAGACTACCGTATGCTCAGCCACACCCTCCGTTTTTACTCATTTTCACTTAAAGCGAACGGTCAATTTAGCGAGGCACTGATCGCTGTTGAAAAAGCCAAAGAAGCCGCAAAGCTGGCTGATAATACGCCAGTTACAATGGCCGCTTTTAATGCTGAAGCAGGTATTTATAATGATTTAAAACTACCAGAAAAAGCACTAAAACTGCAGTTAGAATTATTAGCTTATGTTACTACACAAGCTGAAAACCCAAATACTTGGTATGCGCAGTTACATTATAGTATTGGTGATAGCTATGCGACGTTAAAAGAGCACGAAAAAAGTTTAGATGCGTATAAAAAAGCCTATCAGTATGATCTAGAAAATCAAATGTTTAACTACGCGGGTTATGATTTAGTTCAGATCAGCCGTCAACTTATGGCACTCAAGCGCTATGACGAAGCGCCAAGTTATTTACAACACGCTTTGGATTTATTTACAGAACTGGATAGCCCGAGAAATATAGCTTGGGTAAAAGGTAATCAAGCTGAACTCCAATTACTTAAACATCAGTATGCAACAGCGATTAACTTATTCAAAAGTGTCATGGCTAGCTTGGATGCTGTGGAAGATAAAGCGTTACATCAAGAGTTTTCACTTTTATATGCAAAGGCTTTACTTGGTACACAGGAGCAGCAGCGAGCGGTTAAAGTTTTAGAGGGCATATCGACAAACGAATCCACTTTTGAAGTACAAATGATGAAGTTCAACTTATTATCTCAAGCATATAGTGAGCTCAATAAGTTTGCTGATGCTTTTGCCATGAAGCAGCAGTCCTATACTATGCTAGAAGAGCAACTCGAACAGGATGCTAAGTCCAAAGCTTTAGGTTATGCAGCTCAAACGCAATATCAAACTACTCAAATTGAGCTCGCTGAGATTAAAAATCAACACAAGATCAACGAGATTAAAAATCAACAATATCTACTCATAATAGGTACTATCGCATTAATAATGTTGATTGGGTTGGTGGTTACTTACATTCTTTATCAACAGAAAAAGAAAATGAGCGAAAAAGAAGCACAAGTGCTCAATAATTCGATACAACTTAAGGAACAATTATTGGCAGATGTGTCGCATGAATTACGCACACCGTTAACTGTTTTAAAATTAAATATAGAGTCATTAGAGCATAATTTAGTTGAAAACCCAGATACGACTTACAAGATTTTACATCAAAGATTAGACCGCTTGAATCAGCTCATTACCGATATTTATGAACTTGCGCAATCAGACAGTGGTAGCTTTGTATTACACACAAAAAAATACAATGCGTATGAGCTGGTAAGTCACTTTGCTGATGATATTGCAACGCTAGTCACAGCTGCGGGGCTAGAGTTTAGTCAACACGTTAGTATTGATAAAACAATTACTATTGAGCTTGACAGTGATAGATTAAATCAAGTTATTCATAATCTGGCGCGTAATACAGTGAATTATACAGATACCCCAGGTAAGGTGATGTTTACTTCGCAAATAGAAAGTGGCTATTTAAAGTTATGTTTAAGTGACTCAAGCCCTGGTGTTTCTGAAGCGGACTTCGTTAATATTTTTGAGCGATTATACCGTTGCGATAAATCAAGGAGTCGTGATTTAGGTGGTTCAGGACTGGGCTTGGCCATTAGCCACAAAATAGTGTCTTTACACGGTGGGCAAATTAATGCGCAAGCCAGTGAATTTGGTGGGCTTGCAATTACAATATTACTGCCAGTTGAAAAGAGCAAATTACTGTAAATGATAGTGATTATCCATATTTCCTCCATATTGTTGAGCTTTAATAGCACCATTAAAGCCCAGTACCAAATGGTATTTGGTGTAAATATAAAATGGATAAGGCACACACTATGTCTTTTACACAAGCTATCTCACCACAACTCAGTTTTATAGAGCTGATAAGCCCATGTGATCATGATTTGCTTTCAGAGATCTCCAGCAGTGACGATATACCAGAGATTTTGGCTATGTTATTACTCGACGAAACATTATCATCTACTTTGAAGTTCTCAATAAAAAAACAGTTAAAAATGTTACAACAAAAATAAATGGGCTTTTACATGCAACACGTTTTGATAGTCGAAGATGATGCCGATATCGCACATCAAGTAATATTATTTTTTAAAGCGTCTGGGTTTAAAACAACTCACATTATGGATGGCGCTTCTGTTGTAGCTTGGGTTAAGTTAAATACACCAGACACTATCATTATGGATGTTATGTTGCCAAACCAAGATGGGGTCGAGTGCTTAAAACAAATTAGACAGTTTTCGATGGTGCCTATTATTATGGTAACAGCTAAAGTTGCAGAAGCCGATCGTCTGAGGGGACTGGAACTAGGGGCGGATGATTATGTTTGTAAGCCCTTTAGTGGCGCTGAGTTAGTAATGCGTGTGAAAGCGATTTTGCGCCGTTGTAGTGCACATGAATCGCAAGTACATATGGAAGAACTCATCGAAGTAAATACAGATAACTTGACAGTGAGAATTAAAGGGCAACAGTTAATTCTCACTAAAGTTGAATTTGATCTCTTCTCACTTTTGTATCATGCACCGAATCGTGTTTTTTCTAGACAACATATTCTGGAGCACTTACAGCCAAGTAATTTTGATATTGCAGATCGCGTAATTGATAGCCATATAAAAAATATTCGTAAAAAAATAAAAAATTTAAACTTCTCTCCTAAGATAGTCGGCTCTGTATATGGAGCTGGCTATCGTTTTGATAAGCAGCAAATAAGCTAAGCGAAAATACCTGAACTATATGTGACCAATCGCTAATTGTACTGTCTTTGGCTAATCCACTAGCGTAATTATTTGCTCTGCAACTTGATGTAAACTGACATGGTTATCCATAGCTTGTTTTTGTAATTTTTTATGTGCTTGGGCCTCGGTCAATTTTAATTGTTCAATAAGTATGAATTTAGCTTGGTTAATGGTTTTTTGCTCATTGATAACTTTTCTGGCTTCGCTAAGTGCATTATTTATTTGTTTTATATGCTGACTTTGTTCGGCAATTAAATCGTACATGGTTTTATTTGCTGCGAGTTTCTGTGCTGCTACATTGGTATTTGCAAAGCTATTTAACTCAGCTGATAAAAGTGTAGCTGTGGTGAGCACACTGAAATCGGGACTGTCCTTAGTAAGAATAGCTAGCGTGCCTTGATGGGTATCTAAACTTTGCTTCGCTTCAACTATCCGCTCTTTTGCTGCCGATATTAAACGCTTAGAAATTTGTTGTTCTATTTGATGCATAATATCAATTCTGGCGGTTGCTATGTCAAACCAGACTTCACTAAGCTGTGACAATTCTTGATTCTTGCTTGGATCTAACTGGTGCAGCATAGTGCGTAGTTTTTCTATTTCTTGGCTTGACTCATCCTGTAGTAGAAGCTTGTAGCTTAGAGTAAGTTGCTCATCCGCATATTGACGAAAAAAATCAAAGCTGGTTTGTTGGTTTTGTTGAAAATGACTTAATAGTGCTTTTTGTTCAGCATCAAACTTATTACTGGCAAACGCCATTGCCCCATAAGCACGTTCTTGGCCGGCATACTCTTTACCTTGTATAAAGTTAAAATAAGCAACTAAGATGCGGGTGATCACCGGATCACTGGCGCCATCAGCGGTTTCTAAAAAGACATTTAATAAGCTGGTGATTATTTGCGTAAAAGACTGTGTTGACTGGCTAGCACTGAGCGCTTGTTTGGCAACTTTGTCACGTAAGGAATGCAGTGTGTCCAGCGATTGCAGGCTGATAGTTATTAAATTATATAGGCGGCTATTACCTACGCCGGGTTTGGTACATAAATAAGTTTGCGCGAGTGATTCAAATAAAGCGTGTTGTAAAATATCGGAGTGTTTTATTTGTTGTTGTAGTTGTTGTGCAAAGAGCGTTCTGTTTGAGGCGAGATAAATATTACTCATTGCTCGCTCTTTTTGTAGCTGATGGACAAATTGACCGAGCTTTATTAGGTTGTAACAACTTTTTTGTAACTGTTCTAGCGCGTGGATCTCTTCGTATTTAGCGGCTAATAGAAATTTTTTAGTGAGCGAATTATTGTGAGCCATAAATAGTTTTTTTGTGTTGTTATTTATGCTGACAGTAGCAACCTTCATTCCAGTTAAAAACAAACCCGAAATTTACCAAAGTTTAAATTAAAACTGTTTAATAACATGCTCTTATAGTTTTGTTGCAAGGGGTTGAATGATGCTAAATTGAGCCGCTAGACTAAAATGATGTATTTTGGTGCAAAGAATGCACTGCAACGATGCTTACAGAAAGTGCGCTTGCTCAGTATTTTACTCCCGTAGGTTGAGAGCAAGCGCGCGTATGATTAGTGTTTATTGGTTGTTAAACTCCATAGGCTGTAACATTAAGTAACTCAGGGCTAATTGGCATAGTGTGATCAATTACCTCACCGATAATAATTAGTGTAGGGCCGTGGATCGCTTCTGAAGAGGGGATCTTATAGGCTTTATCCAATGTTGAAGTATTCACTCGTTGCTCTAAGGTGGTTGCTTGTTCAATCAGTGCAATAGGGGTGTCTTTTGGCCAACCAACAGCAATAAGCCCAGAGACTAACTGCTCTAATCTATTTAATCCCATATATACGACTAATGTGGAATTATCGCCATTGGGTATATAACGGTATTTTTGCCAGTTAGGTTGCTTTTTAGGGTCGCTAAATTGGGCCGTCATAAAGGTAATACTGGCCGCAACATTACGCTTAGTTAGTGGAATTCCGGTATAAGCAGAGGTTGCACATGCGGTAGTGACACCCGGTATAATCGCAAACTTGATTGCAGCCTGTTGCAGTGCGTCAGCTTCTTCACAGCTACGTGCAAAAATACTCGGATCGCCCCCTTTTAAGCGCACTACGGTTAAGCCTTGTTGCGCATATTTAACGAGTTGTTGGCAAATTTGCGGCTGTGTCATTGAGTGTTTACCAGCACGTTTACCAACAAATACGCGTTTACAGCTGGCAGGCAGTGAGGTGATCAGTTCATCGGCTACCAACCAATCATATAAGACGACATCGGCAGTTTCTAAGATTCGCTGTGCCTTGACGGTAATAAGCTCAGGATCGCCAGGGCCGGCGCCAATTAAGTACACGTGTCCCGTTTTACCTTTACGACTTTGGCTTGCAGTATTGCGGGTAAAAATGTTATCAAGCCAGTTATTTTCTATGCTTGAAAAGTATGAAAATACACTCATAATTATCTCACTTTTTAACAGGCTTAACTGGCTGCCAACACCGGTTGACAGCTAATAAATACTTGATCCTGCTCTACTTTAGTTTGATAGACAGGTACCCGAATTGTTTCTGCTTCTAAGCATTGACCGGTTTTTAGGCAAAAATGCTGTTTATACAATGGCGAAGCGACTACTAAGTTCTTTTGTAGTGAGCCAACAATTCCCCTCGCTAACACATTTGCTTTGCCGATGGGGTCAAAGTTACTAATAGCAAAAACTGATTGCTCATCATCAGGAATATAAAATACGGCAACTTGTTGATTATTAACTTGTGCGCAGATACCACTATTTAATACTAAATCATTTAATGTACCAATATTATACCAAGACATCTTCTTGCTCCTGTGTAATTTCTGTTACTGCGATTGGGCGTTGCTGCGTATATTTAAGTGTGCTTTTCTCAGCTTCAGTCGCGGGGCGGATCTGATTGCGTTCTTGAACAAACACAATATTTTCATCGGCATCCGGGCTATTGACGAATTGACGGAAACGCTTAACTGCATTTGGATCTTCAATGGTACGTAGCCACTCACATGCATAGGTGTCAGTGATATACGCCATTTGTTGCTCAAGTTCAGCACAAATACCTAAGCTGTCTTCAATTACAACTTGGCGTAGGTAATCTAATCCGCCGTCGAGGTTTTCAAGCCATACAGACGTACGTTGTAGCTTGTCTGCAGTATTAACGTAAAACATTAAAATACGGTCGATATAGGCAATCAAAGTGGGTGTGTCTAAATCGGTCGCAAATAAGTCTGCGTGGCGTGGACGCATACCGCCATTACCACATACATAAAGGTTCCAACCATTTTCGGTGGCAATAATACCAATATCTTTGCTTTGCGCTTCAGCACATTCACGGGTACAGCCTGATACGGCCATTTTTATTTTATGTGGCGAGCGTAGACCTTTATAGCGATCTTCAATTGCAATGGCTTGGCCAACACTGTCTTGCACACCATAGCGACACCAAGTGCTACCGACACAGGATTTTACAGTACGCAATGATTTACCGTAAGCGTGGCCGGTTTCAAACCCTGCGGCTATCAGTTTTTCCCAAATTACTGGCAATTGTTCAAGACGCGCACCAAATAAATCAATACGTTGCCCACCTGTCACTTTACAATATAAGTTAAACTCTTTAGCAACTTCACCAAGTACTATCAGCTTATCAGCCGTTACTTCACCGCCAGCGATTCGTGGCACAACGGAATAAGAACCATCTTTTTGCATATTAGCTAAATAAGTATCGTTAGTATCTTGTAAGCCAACATGCTGCTCCTCTAAGATATAGTCATTCCATGTTGATGCTAAAATTGACCCCACAGCAGGCTTACAGATCTCACAACCATGGCCTTCACCATGGCGTTTAAGCAACTCAGCAAATGTTTTTATTTTCTCTACTTTTACAAGGTGTAATAGCTCTTGACGAGAATAAGCAAAGTGTTCGCACAGATGGTTATTTACTTCAACACCACGCTCTGCAAGTTCGGCATCCACAACCGATTTAAGTAGTGCGGTACAGCCACCACAACCAGTGCTTGCTTTAGTACAAGTTTTTACTGCGCTAAGTTCGTTTGCGCCATTATCGATGGCGGTGATGATGTCACTTTTACAGACATTGTGACATGAACAGATCGTTGCGGAATCGGGTAACGCACTGCTTGAGAGTGTTGGGGCACCTGCGCTATCTGGTAAAATAAGGCACTCTGGGTGTTCAGGCAGCGTCATATCATTGAGCATGTACTGTAATAACGTGTCATAATCGCTGGTGTCACCTACTAACACTGCGCCTAGTAACTTATCACCAGCTTCGTTGAGGACTATTTTTTTATAGCAATCACGAATTGGATCTTGATATATCAATTCTTTCGCATTAGCGGTTATACCATGGGCATCACCAATTGAGCCTACTTCAACACCCAACAATTTAAGCTTAGTGCTCATATCGGCGCCGTTAAATTGAAGGTCGCCACCTGACAGCTGACTTGCTGCAACTCGTGCCATATTGTAGCCAGGGGCGACTAAACCAAATAATTTCTTATCCCATAGCGCACATTCACCAATCGCAAAAATATCTTTATCTGATGTTTGACATGCATTATTAATTACGATCCCGCCGCGCTCACCTAAAGTAAGTCCAGCTTTATTACCTAGGTTATCGTATGGGCGAATACCTGCAGAGAACAGCACTAAATCGGTTTCTAAGTGGCTGCCATCTGCAAAATTTAAGCGGTAACGACATTGCTCACCAGCTACAATTTCACTGGTAGCTTTACCTGTGTGTACACTAACACCGAGTTCTGCAATTTTATTTCTTAGTAATTTACCGCCTTGTTGGTCAAGTTGTACCGCCATTAATTGCGGTGCAAACTCAACTACATGCGTATCTAAGCCTAATTGTTTTAACGCATTTGCAGCTTCTAATCCAAGTAAACCGCCACCAATCACCACACCTACTTTGCTATCATTAGCACAGGCTTTGATTTTTTCTAAGTCTTCAAGGGTGCGGTATACTAAACAGTGAGATTGGTCATTACCTTTAATGGGCGGCACAAAAGGGTATGAGCCAGTTGCCAAAACTAATTTATCATAATCGAAGTGTGTGCCATCAGCTGTTACGAGCTGCTTTTGCGTCACATCAATGTGTTCTACCCACTGGCTAGTATGGACAGTAATATTAAGATTTTGGTAGTTTTCATGGGTTGTTAACGCTAAATCGGCGGCTGTTTTACCATTAAAAACACTGGATAAATAGACCCGATCGTAGGCAAGGTTAGCTTCACCACATAATACCGTGATCTGCGCATGTTCATCGTAACTACGCATTTGCTCAACAAAATGGTGCCCCACCATGCCATTGCCAATAACGAGAATTTTCTGTGGCATTTGTCTTTTCCTTCAAGCTGACGGTTTAAATTTTGGCAATAAAAAAAGCCCGACACAGTAAACCTTTCGGTTAGTGTGCGCGGGCTTCGTTGCCATTACTGCAAAAGCAGTTTTATTGTTATGTGTCTAACTAAGCAATATTATTGCCATATTTATAACTTAATGTTTTTTATAAATTTTGTGTTTTTTCTTTATCAGCTGATCACTGAAACGTTTATTGCTGGTGCAAGCTGGGCACTGAAAGGGTGCAGTTGCGCTAAATAATGGTCCTGCCAGCAACGTAATAACTGACGTGGCTATTAATAGATTCAATCTTTATGTTTTAACCAGTTATGTAAATACAGCTGCAAGAGCTCATTCTTACAGGTGTTCAGAAGGTTGTATTAAATGCAACAACAAGTCTTGTGCGATTACCTGTATTACTATGGAGTTAACTTATTTACACTGCACACTGTTAAAGCATGAGTACCAACAATTGATTAATGTTAATGGTTTTTTGTTAACAAAGTGTTTATTTTGTTTTTTATTTGTACTAGTCTGTATTGGTCACATTGTGTGACCAAAATGACAACATCTAACTTTTAAGAGGCAAAAATGAAAAATAACCTTTTGTTGATCGGCTGTGTTTTAACATCTACAAATTTAATGGCCAACGATTGGGATGCAATTCCACTACCAGTCGCGCCTGACAATGGTAAAGTCTGGCAGTTACAAGAAGCCTACTCAGACTCTTTTAATTACACAGGGAAGCCGGCGGCATTTACCAGTAAATGGAACGATACCTACTTTAATAGCTGGACAGGTCCAGGCTTGACCTATTGGCAACGTGATGAGTCTTGGGTCTCGGATGGTAATTTAATTATTAGTGCTTCACGTCGTGCAGGTACTGATCAAGTCAATGCAGGGGTGATCACTTCAAAAACTAAAGTCACTTTCCCAATATTTTTAGAAGCCAGTATTAAGGTGAGTAACCTAGAGTTATCTTCAAATTTTTGGTTGCTAAGCGATAATGATGAACGCGAAATTGATGTACTAGAAGTATACGGTGGTGCGCGTGATGAATGGTTTGCTAGAAATATGTCGACGAACTTCCATGTTTTTATTCGCGATCAACAAACAAATCAAATAATCAGTGATTATAATGACCAAACCCATAATACGCCAAGCTGGGGAACATACTGGCGAGAAGGCTTTCATCGCTTTGGTGTGTATTGGAAAAGTCCAACAGATGTCACATTTTATATTGATGGCCAGCAAACGCCAGATGGTTCTTGGGCACAAGTAGTCATGAAAGACAAAGACTACACTGGGGCTACGTTAAATAAGAACACACATAATATGGATCAATCTGCTTATATTATTATTGATACTGAAGATCATGATTGGCGCTCAGAAGCGGGTAATATTGCAACTGATGCAGACCTAGCCGATGACAGTAAAAATAAAATGTACGTTGATTGGGTGCGCGTGTATAAACCCGTTAATGCAGCAAATACAAGCACTGTTACTAGTGGCGCGCAAATTAAAGCAAAACACAGTCAAAAGTGTATCGATATTAAAAACGGTGCAATGAATAACGGCAGTACTTATCAGCAATGGAATTGTAATTCTAATAACGAGAACCAAGCATTTGAGCTCGTTGAACTCGCAAATAACGAATATGCTATCAGTTCACAATTAACTGGCTTGTGTATGCAAATTGCAAATTCAAGTACCTCAAATGGTGCTGGGGTTGAACAGTGGGTGTGTGATCACACAAAAGCCAATCAACGTTTTACACTGAACAATACAGGAGATGGCTACTTTGAGCTTAGATCAAGCTTAAGTAATAAATGTATTGATATAGCAGGTAAATTACAAACCAATGGCGCGTCAGTTGTGCAGTGGCAGTGTTATAACGGCGATAATCAACGTTTTCAGCTGATTGAGTAAAAAGCAGCATATATTTTTTACAAATGTAAAATTGTTAACAATTAATTGTTATTTTACTTTGTGTTGTGTAATTATTCTACATAGTACCTAACCGCTTTTATTGCAAAAGCGGTTCTTTCATAATAAAAGAATAGGCTTGCTATGAAAAAAACACACAAGAATGTTTATATCTCATCAGTACTACTGCTAGGCACTATGTTGTCAGGTTGTACTAATAATCAACTCGAAGAAAACACGCCCGCAGTCGACACAACAAAAAAAGAGCACATGCTGTGGGATTTCGAAAAACCTGAATACCAGTCTTTTTTACAGCATCACAATGCCACGACTAAGCTAATTGAACAGCAAGGTAATCATAAGTTACAGGTTATATTTGCAGCCAAAACTCATCACGAAAGCGATATTGAATTTGTAAATAGCTCAACGTGGAATTGGCAAGCGTTAGGCAACTTTGCTTTTGCACTTGATATAGAAAACCCTGATAAGGCGTCTACCCAGTTATATATAAAAACAGTGGATGATAATGGTAGAGCACAAAGTCGCAGTGTAGTGGTGCCAGCTGAATCAAATAATACTTATTATATTGAGTTAAAAGGGGCCGATTTAAATACAGAGTCGGGTATACGCTCCAACCCGCCTAGTTGGCATAGTAGTTATACCCCGGTATTGTACCGAGGGGGTGAAAAGAACATTGATGTTAGTAAAGTAACCAAGGTGACGTTTGGCACAAAAGGCTTGTTAGCGGATAAGCAATTACTAATCGATAATGTAAGGCTAATAAAGCCAACCAACTTTGACACCGAATACCTAGTAGGCTTGGTGGATGAGTTTGGCCAAAATGCCAAGCGTGATTTTAGCAACAAAGTTTCATCCACAGAGCAATTACTTGCAATCTCAGCGCAAGAGCAAAGACAACTGAAAAAGTCACCTGTTGAGGGGCGCTCAACGTTTAGTGGTTGGCAAGCGGGACCAAAACTTGAAGCAACCGGCTACTTCAGAACCGAAAAGTACCAAGGTAAATGGAGTTTAGTTGACCCGCAAGGATACTTGTTCTTTTCGACTGGTATTGCCAATGTACGCTTAGCGAATACCACCACAATTACAGGTTACGACTTTGACCAAAAGTACATTAAGCAAAGGGCGGCGGGTGATCTGACTCCTGAGGATTCAATCGGCTTAAATACGGCACCAAAAGCTGCGTGGCCATCACGTTATATCAGCTCAGAGCTGCGCGCTAACATGTTTAATTGGTTACCTGACAGTGATGATCCTCTTGCCGACAATTATGGTTATCGCCGTGAAGTGCATAGTGGGGCAGTTAAAAAAGGTGAAACATTTAGTTTTTATCGAGCAAACTTACAACGCAAATACCAAACACGTGATGAGCAAGCATTAATGAAAAAATGGCGCGATACCACGACAGATCGTATGTTGTCGTGGGGATTCACCTCTTTTGGTAACTGGCTTGATGATGATTACTATCAGCAAAACCGACTCCCTTACTTTGCCAATGCTTGGATCATCGGTGATTTTAAAACAGTAAGTAGTGGTAATGATTACTGGAGCCCGTTACCTGATCCATTTGATCCTGTTTTTATTAAGCGCGCGGATATCACCTTAGCAACCGTGGCAGCGCAAGTGAACAATAGTCCATGGTGTGTTGGTGTTTTTATTGATAATGAAAAAAGCTGGGGCATGATGGGCTCAGTTAATTCGCAATATGGATTAGTGATCAACACATTATCTGTAGACGAAACACAAAGCCCTACTAAAGCTGAATTCGTAAAACTGATGAAAGATAAGTACCAAGATATAGCTGCTTTGAATGCTAGCTGGAACAGCAATATTGCATCGTGGCATGAGTTTTCTAGTGGCATTACAGTCAAAAATATCAACAAGCAAGTCGAAGCTGATTTTTCCACTATGCTATTTCATTATGCTAACCAATATTTTGCCGTGGTAGAGCAAGCAACAGCAAAACACTTACCAAACCATCTCTATATGGGAGCTCGTTTTGCTGACTGGGGCATGACGCCAGAAATTCGTAACGCAGCAGCTGCTCATGCTGATGTGGTTAGCTATAACTACTACCGAGAAGGGCTCAATGATGATTTTTGGCACTTTTTAGCAGACATTGATAAGCCAAGCATTATTGGTGAATTTCATAATGGGGCGTTAGATTCTGGGCTATTAAACCCAGGGCTTATTCATGCCGAGTCGCAACACGACCGCGGTGTTAAATACCAACAATATATGTATAGCGTGATCGATAATCCATATTTTGTCGGGGCGCATTGGTTTCAATATATAGATTCGCCATTAACAGGGCGTGCCTATGATGGCGAAAATTATAACGTTGGCTTTGTTAATGTGGCAGATATTCCTTACATGCCCCTTGTTAATGCTGCTAAAGAAGTTAATCAGCAACTTTATCAACGCAGGTATACAAATAATGCTAACTAGTTATATTCAGGCTTGGGTAGTGCTTACAGCTGTGCTTATTAGCACCGCTGTAGATGCAGAGCCAGTGATAAAACAAGGCCCGTATGAAATCTACGATAACAGGGCGTTGCAGGTTTTAAATTTAGATGCACCAATCGAAACACTGGCTACCGGCTTTGAGTGGCTTGAAGGGCCCGTATGGGTTGAAGAGGGCGGGTATTTGTTGTTTTCAGATATTCCCACCCACCGAGTCTATCGCTATCAGCCTGAGCAAGGTGTGCACCTTTATTTAGCCGATAGCGGTTACTCAAATGGCCTAGTCCTGAATAACGACAATGAGTTGGTGTTATTACAATCACGCTCACGAAAAATTGTCACTATGGCATCGTCGGTTAATGATCCTAAAACAAACTATCGCGAATTAGTGAGTCGTTATCAAGGGCAACAGCTCAACAGCCCAAACGATGGTATTTTTAATCAGCAAGGTACTCTATTTTTTAGTGATCCCCCTTATGGACTGGCTAAGCAGCTTGATGATCCCGCTAAAGAGCTAAGCTTCCAAGGGGTATATTCATTGAATGCAAAAGGCCAACTTAATGTGCTTGATAAGCAATTAATTTACCCAAATGGGGTTGCGTTGTCTGGGGATGAAAAAACACTGTATGTGGCGGCATCAAATCCTGATAAACCCGCTTGGTATCGATATCAATTAAACCAAGATGGCACTGTTAAAAATAAAGCGTTATTTTATCAATTGCCGGCAGTGGCAGATAACAGCCATGGTCTACCGGATGGATTAAAAATTCATCCCAGTGGGATTATATTTGCAACAGGGCCTGGTGGGCTTTGGTTGTTTGATGAAAACGCTCAGCTATTAGCCAAAGTATCATTGCCTACCATCAGCGCAAACTTAGCATTTAATGCCCAAAAAAACCGTGTGTATATAACCGCTCATACACATTTATTGTCATTTTCTTTAAACACTGATCTTCAATAATCGTTTAGATCACTAGCAAGTTAAGCGGTTGCAGCTTAACTTGCTAGTCCACTCTTAGCTGCACGTCTGCGGCAAAGTTATTTTCATTTTATTAACTATATTACCTTTACAATAAATTTATGTTGTTGTAAATTGTTAACAATAGACAGTATCTTGTAAACTAAACTGGTGGCTAGATGAGAGATTCATTGCGAGCAATAAAAAATATAAAAGTAGAGTATTACCAAATTCCTCTCGCTGAGGTGTTAAGTGATGCTAAACACGGTGATCATACTCATTTTGAAGTTATCGCAGTGCGTATAATGACCAAAGACGGTTACGAAGGTATGGGTTACACCTATACCGGCGGTAAAGGTGGCCGCGCTATTTATTCGTTATTAAATGACGAAATTAAACCTGGTTTGATCGGGGCTGATTCATCAGCAATTATGTCAATTTGGGATAAGCTACAGTGGGATCTACATTACGTAGGCCGCGGTGGTTTATTAAGCTTTGCAATCTCAGCTGTAGATATTGCTTTGTGGGATATCAAATGTAAGCGCTTATCAGCACCACTTTGGCAAGTTGCTGGTGGACACAGAGATAAAACAGCGTGTTATGCCGGTGGTATAGATCTTAACTTTGATCAGCAAAAGCTCCTTAAGAATATTCAAGGTTACTTAGACCGTGGTTTTAATGCGGTAAAAATTAAAGTAGGCAAACCAGATTATAAAGAAGATGTGGCACGAGTGGCCGCCGTTCGTGAGCTAATTGGTGCTGATAAAACGTTAATGGTTGATGCTAATTACTCGATGAATGTAGAACATGCAATCCGTTTTGCAAAAGCCATTGAGCAGTTTGATATAACCTGGTTTGAAGAGCCAACAATTCCAGATGATTACAAAGGGTTTGCACGGATTGCGCAAGCGACCTCAATTCCTTTAGCTATGGGTGAAAACCTACATACGTTATATGAATTTGGTTATGCGATTGATCAAGCAAAACTTGGCTTTTTACAACCTGATGCCTCAAATATCGGCGGTATCACAGGGTGGTTACATGTTGCTAGTTTAGCGTATACCCACAACTTGCCGATTTGTAGCCACGGTATGCATGAATTACATGTATCGCTATTGGCTTCACAACCTCATGCGGGATTCTTAGAAGTACACTCATTCCCGATAGATGAATACACCACGCGACCATTACAACTTGATAACGGCGAAGCCTGTGCACCAGATTTAATTGGTACCGGTGTCGAGTTTGACGCGCAATTAGTTAAGCCTCATTTAGTTAAGCAATCATAAGGTATTTACCATGCAAGCAGCAGAATATATTGGCAATAAATCATTTCGCATCGTCGAAGGAAAACAAGTAAAGCCACAAGCAGATGAAGTACGTTTAGATGTTGGTTTTGTTGGTATCTGTGGTACCGACATGCATATTTATCATGGCGTAATGGATCAGCGCGTTAACCCACCGCATACCATAGGTCATGAAATTTCAGGTGTGGTTGCAGAGCTTGGTAGCAATGTGACTAACTTAAAAGTGGGTGATCGTGTCGTTGTACGCCCACTTGATTACTGTGGTGATTGTCCTGCATGTAATGCCGGTCATAGCCATGTATGTCATAACCTGAAATTTATGGGCATTGATTCAGTTGGCGCGTTTCAAAATTCATGGACAGTAAAAGCGCGTACTATTCATAAACTACCTGACAACGTAACACTTGAGCAAGGCGCATTAATTGAGCCTTTATCTGTTGCCTGTCATGATATTTCGCGTTCACGCTTAAAAGCCGGTGAAAAAGCAGTAGTGATCGGTGGCGGTCCAATTGGTCAACTCGTGGCCTTGGTTGCTAAAAGCGTCGGTGCTGACGTGTTGATCTCTGAAGTAAATAACGAGCGTCGTAAGTTTTCTGCGCGTTTTGATATTGAAACCATCAACCCACTAGAGCAAGACTTGCAAGAGTATGTGTCTAAATGGAGTGATGGCAAAGGCGCTGATGTTGTTTTTGAAGTATCGGGTGTGCAACCTGCCGTTGAAGCTATGACCCAAATTGCAGCAGTACGTGGCCGCATTTGTATGGTTGCTATCCATTCTCAAAAGCCGCCAGTTGATTTGTTCCAATTCTTTTGGCGTGAACTAGAACTTGTTGGCGCACGTGTTTATGAAGATGCAGATTTTGAAATGGCGATTGATTTAGTTGCTAGCGGCAAAATTGATTTAGAACCATTTATTACTTCGGTCAGTGAACTGGCTGATATTAGCTCAGCGTTTGCTAGCATGGACAATAACCCTACGGGTATGAAAGCCCTTGTTTCTTGCCAAATTAAGTAATGGAAAATAACATGTTAGATAAATTTAGTCTTAAAGGTAAAACAGCATTAGTCACAGGTTGTAGCCGTGGTATTGGTAAAGCAATGGCACTGGCATTGGCTGAAGCCGGCGCTGATGTAATTGGCGTATCAGCGAGTTTAGCAAAATCAGGATCAGATGTTGAAACGCAAGTGCTTGCTCGTGGGCAAATGTTTTATGCTTACCAATGTGATTTTTCTAATCGTGAGAGCTTATATGCTTTTATTAATGATGTGAAAAAAGATCACCCTAAAATTGATATTCTAGTCAATAACGCAGGCTCAATTTTACGTGATCCGGCGGTAGAGCACAGTGATGAATATTGGGATAAAATCATTGAGAT
Organism: Pseudoalteromonas sp. KAN5; assembly: GCF_022846535.1. Lineage (NCBI taxonomy): Bacteria > Pseudomonadati > Pseudomonadota > Gammaproteobacteria > Alteromonadales > Pseudoalteromonadaceae > Pseudoalteromonas > Pseudoalteromonas sp. KAN5. The sequence continues at coordinate 1,701,302 of NZ_AP025589.1, read as the reverse complement.
TAACTTAAACTCACAATTTATTTTAAGCCGTGAATTAGGTAAGGAAATGGTGGCTCGTGGGCAAGGTAAAATTATCTTTACTGCGTCATTATTAACCTTTCAGGGCGGGATCACCGTACCTGGTTATGCAGCAAGTAAAGGAGCGATTGGTCAATTAACCAAAGCACTTGCTAACGAGTGGGCCAGTAAAGGTGTTAATGTGAATGCCATTGCACCGGGGTATATTGCCACTGATAATACCGAAGCATTAAGAAATGATCCTGAGCGTGCAAAATCGATTCTAGATCGTATACCACAAGGTCGTTGGGGAACACCTGATGACTTTAAAGGGCCAACCGTATTTTTAGCATCAGATGCCTCAAACTACATGAACGGTAGTGTTCTATTAGTTGATGGCGGCTGGATGGGACGATAAAACCATGACAATAAAAAACAACGTAAACTTTATAAATGGTGAGTATATTAGCTCATCAAATAGCGACACCATCAGCGTGCTCTCACCCAGTACCGGCGAGCAAGTGGGTGTCATTCCTAAAGGCAGTGTTGAAGACGCACAACTTGCGCTTGAAACGGCCACGGTAGCACAAACTCAGTGGGCACAAAAAACACCGCGTGAACGCGCTACAATTTTACGCCGTTTTGCCCAAGGTATTCGTGATAATAACGAGCGCCTTGCTGAGCTATTAGTCCAAGAGCAAGGCAAGTTAATTGATGTTGCGCGTATGGAAGCCAATGTTACAGCCACATTTATTGAATATGCCTGTGATAATGCGTTGACGATCAAAGGAGATATCATTCCTTCTGATCACGAAAACGAAAAAATCTACATTCATAAAGTTCCCCGTGGTGTGGTTGTGGCAATCACAGCATGGAACTTCCCGTTGGCATTAGCGGGGCGTAAAATTGGTCCTGCGCTTATTACTGGTAACTCAATAGTCATTAAGCCAACCCAAGAAACACCATTAGCTACGATGGAATTGGGTGAAATTGCCAATCAAGCAGGTATTCCGCCAGGTGTGATCAACATTGTTAATGGGACAGGCTCAGTCGTTGGCCAACACTTATGTGAAAGCCCGCTGACAAAGCTAATCACCATGACCGGTAGTACCCGTGCAGGGCAAATTATTCATCAAGCAAGCGGTAAAAACTTAACCCCAGTGATGCTTGAACTTGGCGGTAAAGCACCGTTTATTGTGATGGAAGATGCTGATCTTGATAAAGCCGTTGCTGACGCTGTGATAGCGCGTTTTGCTAACTGTGGTCAAGTATGTACCTGTGCCGAGCGCTTATATGTGCACAGCGATGTCTACGATAGCTTTATAGAAAAATTCATTCCAAAAGTGCAAGCCCTTAAAGTAGGCGATCCAATGGACCCAAGTTCAGATATGGGGCCTAAGGCCAATCAAAGTGAAATTAATAATATTCACTCAATTGTTGAAAAAGGCATTGCACAAGGCGCTAAGCTTGTAACTGGTGGTAAAGTTGCCACAGTAGCAGGGTTTGAAGGCGGCAATTGGTATGAGCCAACGGTACTGGTTGATGTTGAGCAAGACAACATTTTAGTGCACGAAGAAACTTTTGGGCCGGTATTACCAATCATCAAAATCAACAGCATTGATGAAGCCATTGCTTATACCAACGACAGTGAATATGGACTCTCAGCGTACTTATACACTAAATCTATGGAATACATTCATCGCTCAATTGCAGAAATGGAAGTGGGTGAAGTGTATGTTAACCGTGGTTTAGGTGAACAACATCAAGGTTTCCACAATGGCTGGAAGCTAAGCGGTATGGGCGGTGAAGATGGCCAATACGGTTTAGAACAATATCTTGAGAAGAAAACCGTTTATTTAAATGAGCAGTAATTAGGCGGGGTGGATTCTCTCACATTTGCCCACCTAAAGCCGATGCAAACGCATCGGCTTTTTTGTGCCTGTGAGTTAATTAACGTCATGCTAAAAAGGACATGAAACTACCATTTTTTAATCTATTTTGCGTATTTAAGCCAAAAATATCGGACTAGTATGGTGCATTAAATTTACATTTTTGGTCGTAAGGTATTTCAGCATGACAGCAAAAGTTACAGGTGTGAGTGATTTTCCTGATGCATTCAAAGAGCAACGTAATGCATCGGGCATTGGGCAAATGGACGATCAGAATGATCCCGTAAATATGCTCTTAGGTTTAAAAGATGTACGAAAAGCCGCGCATAATTGTACGGTGTTTCAGTCAGGTGCTAAACCTGGGCGGATTGTTATTCCATCTGAAGTGGCAATTCGTGAAACACGGCAAATTCCTTTTGAAGTCGACCCGCCAGAGCATGGTGGCTTTCGTGAGTTATTAAACCCATGGTTTAAACGCCCGTTAGACGATGCGTATCAAGCTAGTTTACAGCAAATCATTGATGACACTATTGACTATGCATTGCGTGCGCAATCACTGGATATTGTGAGTGAGTTTGCATTGCCCCTGCAATCGAAAGCGCTGACGTTGTTATTAAATACCACGATGGATAAAGCGCAAACCTGGATTGATTGGGGCACTCATGTATTTCGCAGTGAAGACAGTGATCTAGATGGCGATAAAGCTAATATTCTCTATGACTATATTGATCATGAAATAGATAAAGCCATTGCTAACCCTAGTGATGACTTGTACTCAGTATTACTTGCCGCGCAAGTGAATGGTCAAAACATGACGAAAGAGCAAGTTAAAGGCGTCATGATCCTAACCTTTGCTGGTGGCCGCGATACGGTAATTAATGCCATCACTAATTCAATTGCTTACTTTAGTGAAAATATCAGTGACTTACAGCGTATTCATGATGAGCCTGAAATCATCAATCGTGCTGTTGAAGAGCTTATTCGTTACTTCTCACCATTGACACAGATGGGGCGTGTTGCAACCGAAGATACCCAAGTCTGTGAGCATGCAATAAAAGCGGATAGCCGAATATCACTATGTTGGGCATCGGCAAATCGCGATGAAAGCGTGTTTAAAAACCCTAATAACGTTGATTTTGATCGAAAAGTAAACCCTCATGTGAGTTTTGGCTTTAGTCATCACAACTGTTTAGGGGCCACTCATGCACGACAATTATTACGTCAACTAGTGTTATCACTGGCAAGTAAAGTAGCCAGCATAGACATAATCAAAGCCGATGAAAACATTGAAAAGCTCGGTGAGTTTTCACGCAAGGTAGGCTTTAACCGCCTACAAGTCAGTATAAAAGCAAAGTAACGAACACTGTAGCAAGTGCAAAAAATAAGAGGGTAGAACGATGGCTAAAGTAATTTTTATGACAAAAACCAATGGCGCTGTTGAGGTCGAAGGAAGCAGCGGCTCATTAATGGAGTTAGCTGCCGCGAATGGCGTTGCAGGTATTGATGGTGACTGTGGCGGCGTATGCTCATGCGCAACATGTCATATTTACGTTGCGCCTGATGATTTTGAAAAAATAGGCGCACCAGATGAAATTGAAAGCGACATGCTAGAACTTGATGATAATGTGACTGAATTTAGTCGTTTATGTTGTCAAATTGAAGTTTCTGAAGATCTCGATGGCATGACCTTTGTTGTTGCTAACTAGATAGTTGAGTGATTTATTATGCAAAATATACACTCACCAACGCATTCACTTGATTTAAATATAGTGATAATAGGCGCTAGTCACGCAGGTGTGAACCTTGCGTTTAATTTACGCCAGCAAGGCTGGCTTGGCAGTATTACCTTAATAGATAGTGATCCAGAGTTACCTTATCACAGGCCGCCATTGTCTAAAAAAACATTGCAAGCAAGTGACACATTATCAACACCGCTTAAAGCTGAAAAAGCCTACACAGATAACAAGTTAGTACTGCGACTAGGGCAAACGGTGACAGCCATTGATACGCAAGCAAACGTAATTACCTTAGATGATGGTAGTCGTCTTACGTTTGATAAATTGGTGCTAGCAACGGGGTGCTCTGCTTTTATTCCGCCCATATCTGGATTGAGCGATACCCTTGATGAGGCGGGTAACCCCCAGTATTTTGCAATGCGAACGTTTGCGGATGCCAAAGCGATTAAAGCTGCTTTAAATAACAGTACAAACAAACAGGTTGTCATTATTGGTGGCGGTTATATTGGGCTTGAATCAGCGTCATCGTTTGTTGCATTAGGCGCTGATGTAACCGTGATTGAAAAACAAGACAAAATATTATCACGTGTTACATCAAGTGTGATGTCTGACTTTTTAACCCAGCTGCACCTAGGTAAAGGCGTAGCTCTACACACAGGCAAAGACGTTGTCGAAATAGGGCACCAAGGTAATAAACACTTGGTTGTGTGTAGCGATGGTACCCATTATCCCGCAGATTTTATTTTAGTCGGGGTCGGCGTTAGGTTAAATACGCAATTGGCCAGTGATGCGCTCTTGACGATTGAGCAAGGCATTAAAGTGAATGATGTTTGCCAAACGTCTCACCCTGATATTTTCGCAATTGGTGATTGTACAACGCACTTTAGCAAAATTTATCAACGTTGGATCCGCTTAGAGTCAGTACAAAATGCCGTTGATCAAGCTAAATCTGTGGCGCAGTGTCTAACGAATAAAGCGCCGTTAGCTCCTGCGGTGCCTTGGTTTTGGTCAGATCAATATGAGTACAAATTGCAAATTGTTGGTTTGTCACACGGATATGACGAATTAATTGTTCGTGAAGATTCGCCGACACAATTTTCGGTGTGGTACTTCAATGCTGAGCAATTGTTATGTGTTGAAGCGGTTAACAATAGCAAAGCCTATGTACTGGGTATGCAAGCAATTAAACAAAATTTACAGGTTAATAAACAGGTATTAAAAGACACCACAACGGCACTTACAAAAACATTATTACTAAGTGAGTAGCTGGCTTTAGGGCTGTAATTGCTGGCGATATTGTTGCCGATATTGGTAGGGGGTCACTTTGAAGTGATGCTTAAATTGCTTAATAAAATATGACGGGCTGGAAAAGTTTAAATCGTACGCTATTTCGGTCACCGATACATCTGTTTGTCCTAGTAGGCGTGCAGCGCTGTATAGCTTGTGCTGCATAAGGTGATCAGAATAAGGCACTCTAAAGTGCTTTTTAAATACCCGCGAAAAATACGACGGCGATAAATGGCAAAGTCTCGCGGCTTGCTCAAGTGACAGGGTTAAGCCGTGGTTTGTTTTAAGTTCATTAATTATTGGTGTCAGCTTTTTAAAGCTGGCTGAGCCGCTTAATGGTTTTTGCTGCGCCGATAAGCTGCTTTTACCGTATTCGCACACCATCGTAATTAAGCTATTAAATAGTTGAGTACAGGTTTTACTTTTAGGGTTTTCGTTAAACTCACTCAGCATCCACGCGAGTAATTTATGAATTCTTTTTTGTATTTCAATACTAAAGCTTAAATGTAAACCGGTTTTAAGCAGCTCAGTAAATTCACTTAAAGCCGGATCGTTTAGGCGTTCAGGCATAAATTGCACTATGTACCAAGATTTAGAGCGAGGTTTGAGCTCAAAGTCATGGGTTTCCATGGCGGGGGTAAACACGGCTTCATAATCAGCTAATGTTGATTCACCTTGATGGTAAAAATAAGTGCCATCGATGCGTTCAAAAAATATAAATTCATGCACTTGATGAAAGTGCATAAAACACGAGTAAGCATCGTGCTGAAGATAACTAACGTGATGAATTTCAAACTCGTAGCCGTCTTTAATAGAAAACGGTTCACAATAGATTGTTGGCTTTGGCATATAGTTTATTGTTAACAAATTATAATTGAGTTTAGCGTGCATTATTTATTGCTGCAATGATTGTGTAACAGCTGTGCATACTGAATTTAGATAAAAGGCACTATTATGAAATTAAAGTTTTTATGCCCTTACTGGGGTTGTGAAGGGGCAGCAGCCGATGAATTTGTAGCAAAGGTACTTGATGCTGGATTTGCTGGAGCAGAAATTAACTTTCCAGCAGATGAAAAGTTTATCAGTGGCATTCAACGTGCCGCCAATGAAGATAATTTTAGTGTGGTAGCGCAACAATGGCTTGCACCTAAGGTTGAATCGTTTGCACAATATCGTGCTAAATTTAATGCACGATTACGTTTTTTAGCAACACTCAACCCTGTGTTTATAAACTCACATACCGGAAAAGACTTTTATAGCGTTGCACAAAATAGCCTGTTACTCAACGATGCTTTAGCGTTAGAGCGTACTTTGGGTATCACAATTACTCATGAGACTCACCGAGGACGGTTTAATTTTGCAGCCTTTGCTACAGAGCCGTATCTTCAAAAATTTCCAGCTCTAAAATTAAATGCTGACTTTTCGCATTGGACTAATGTCAGTGAAAGTTACCTAGAGGAACAACAAGGGTCACTAAAACGCGCGCAACAGCACAGTTATTATATTCACGCTCGAGTAGGTCATACTCAATCAGCACAAGTGAATGACCCATTTAGCCCCCAATGGCAGGAAACATTAAGCTTGTACGTAAAGTGGTGGCAACAGATTATTGATTTAGCACAAGCACGCGGGCAGCAAATATTTTATATTTGCCCGGAATTTGGACCTTGGCCTTATATGCCTAATAAACTTAATTCGACGATACCATTAACACAGCAGTGGCAGCTTAATGTGCGAATGAAAGAGTATCTGATGAAACACTTAATTGTGTAGGTATGACCGGCTAATGAATAGACGCCGGTCATGTAGTTCAGCTTCATTGAGGAAAGCTACTTACCATAGCGATTTTCGTACATGGTGGAGGTAACGTCTTTTACTGCTTCGATCATTTCAGGGTAGGGGATGTCAGTGGTGGTAACAAAGCCTATATTGGCGTTTTCACCATCAAATGCCCGCCCAGATACTGGTTCATCAACATATTGGAACCAATGAGCGCCAACCATGTACGGTTTTTCGAGTACGCTTTGCATGTAATTTTTATACATAGCAGCACGGTCTGTTTGATTTGCAGCGTGAACAATACCTGGGTTAAACAAGCCTGAGTCGGTAGCTGTACCAATATGGAATTCGCCAATTACAACCGGTAGATCAACGTCTTCTAAAAATTGCCAGTAATGATCTTGCATACCTTCCTCGTAAATATTAAAGCTCAATACATCCGAGTATTTTACCGACGCTTTAATAATTTCATCTGGCATGCCCCAGTTAGCCATGCGAGCACCCATGTATAAATGATTAGGAAGCTTTTTAGCTAATGTACCATTGACTACTTTAAAGTATTGTTCGCCTAGCATTTCTAACATTTTCGATATGTCGGCTATTTGTGCGTCAGTGTAGGTAGTAAACGTAACGCCATTATTAAGTTCATCCCAACTTGAAATATCGCTTTGCCATGCTTTATTTAGTGCATTTATTGAGGTGTACTTTTGTTTAAGGTGTGTTGCAAATGCGTGTTTAGCTGGGCTTTGCTGTGCATCTTTTGATAGGGCATCGAGTATGATGCCGTAGCGTTTTTCTACGCTGCCTTCACGTTCGCCCCAACTTTTTTCGTTATCGATAAATATACCTATACACCAAGGTGATGATTTAATGCTTTTAGCTATGGCATCAATGGTAATTTCTGCGCGTTTTTTAAACTCAGGATCATAAAAATCGGGCATCAGTCCCCAGTGATTAGTATGTCCAGAGAGTGTTTTAAAGTCGCCGATAATCCAACCATTGGCAAAATAGGGCACTGATTCTTTATCGTAAAATGCCGGATCGACCCAGTTGCCAAATGATGTAAAACCCCAATCCTTCATGCGATCAAGTGTTACCTCATGCCATTTAGCTAAATATGATTTAGGTGATGTTTCGCCATAGCGACGTTGTAAGTTTGCACGGTAAAAACTATATGTTTCGCCATGTGCAACAGGCCCTTTATGTGTTGAGCGTCGGTAACTGTAGTGCTCGCTAAGTGGCTCATTGTAATCGGGCAGCCATTGAAACATATTATGACGAAGCTCAGAGGTAATAAAGCGGCTTTGGCGAGCGTCATCTGAGACTTTAATGATCCCCATCGAATCTTCAGGGGTGATCTCATCGCTACTGCGATTGCGGACCGAATCATCTTTGAAGTCTACGCCGGTAATGGTGGTAAGATTAGCCATGCGCACATTGGCCGGGCCATGGGAGAAAAATAAGTAGCCTTCAGGGTCAACCATCCACCATTTACCGTCTACTTTTTCAGTTCTGAAATAGCCTGTGGCCTCTAATTTAGGGCCTTTGGCATAACCACCAAATCGAGAGCGGTCGCTCATGCCTTTGGATTTTTCAAGTTCAGCTAATTCAATATCAGCCAAACGTTTAAGCTGCTCATCTGAGGTGATAGTTAACGCATTGGTTTGTTTTGTGTATTGACCATATTTATCAATTATATTGACCATCCAATTGGGATCGGATGGTGGGTTTTTTCTGAGCTTAATATCACCAATTAATAATGACTTATCTTCTAACACACCGATAGTGAAGAGGTTCATTGCACTAATTTTTGTAAAGTCGCCGCCATCATCACGCCAAGAGCGCCACACCATTAATCGATCATTTGTTTGCCAAGGTGGTGCATCTCCCCACATGCCAGTATTGGTTTGGGCTTCTTTACCATCTAAAGGAAAATAGACAGTACCTGAGTAATTCGCCGGTAAACTAACCGAGCGGCTTTGTAGTTGCCCTTCTGGGTTTTCTATTGAGAGGTAAACGTGTACTGAGCTGGCGCTGGTATTTTCAACGTCAAAAGCCACGTTATAGTTATTATACGATGATAAATCCCAAGGACTGGGTGGGGCTATTTTTAGTTCAGAAATATTTCCCTTTGCAGAAAAACTTAACGCTAACTTATCACTATTTGCAGACTCAATGAATTGGTGCGATGTGTGCTTATCGAAAAACCAGCTTTGCTGTTGTTGCTTTGAAAAATCAACCAGTTTAGTTAATGTTTCAGCTTGATAGAAAGGATCCAGTGGGGTGTTAGCTGCGCGCTCTTGCACAGGTGTTTTATTTGTATCGCTACACCCATTGGCAAAAATACAGGCTAAACTGAGCGCAATTAAGTTAACAGTCAGTGAAGTGTGAGTTGTTGTCATAATAGTTTTGATCCTGTTGTAAACTAGAATGAATAACATATGATCATTGTTAACAATAAACAATGATCATATTCACTTTTATTGCATTAATTCTGTTTTATTAACTTCATAGGATAACTATTTGACGAGTTCCATTGGCCAACATAAAGATTGTCATCTTGATCAACACAAATACAGTGTACATGGTTGAATATTTGCCAATCTGTTTGCATTGGCTGTAATTCGTTTTCTATATATACAGGTTGTGGCGCACCCAAGTTAGCCACTATTTTATTTGATTGATCAAAAATACTGATAAAACCAGAGTCATCGGCATTACGCTCGTCAATATGCGACCAACACACCGGAGCGTAAAATAGTTTACCTTTAAAAACTGGCCCACCAATATACGCGCCGTTCGCGCTTATTTTTGAAAGGTATTCACCTTGTAAAGAAAACACTTTTAAGCACTGTTCAAAACGTGAACTGACAATTAAAGTCGGGTTGGTGGCATCACGTAAGTCAACCTCGATGCCATGGGTATTATGTAAGTTGTAGTTAGCATCGCTGTTATCATGCCCACCCCAGTGCTTGATATACCGGCCGTGTTTATCAAAGTGCAGTAAAAAATCACTACCGTAACCATCAGTAACGTATAAATCACCATTTGGAGCTATGGCTATATCAGTAGGGCGAAAGGGCTGCTGTGGCGTATAAGCACCGTATGTTTGCGGGTGGCCAATGGTGTAAACAAGCTTGCCATCTAAAGTCATTTTCGCAATAAATCCGGCTTGTGGAATGACATTATTAGTCGGGCTATCCCATTGCTCTTTGCTGTGACCATCCCAATGACGATTAACAATCCAGCCACTGTCTACAACATATAAGAATTCTTGCTCACCTTCTTTGACAATTTTTAAAGCATGGCCGCCAGGAAAGAGTGTGCCAAAAGCATCGAGTAGTTCACCTTGCTGTGAATACACCAAAATATTATTTTGGGTATTATCAGTGATCATAAAAATACGCCCTTGTGAATCCATTACCATGGCATGGCAGTTTTCGATTGGGTACTGCTTAGGATCGAGTTTGCCCCAATGCGCATCTACTTTATATTTAAATTTGCCGTGACCAATTATTTTACCATGGGGATCTTGGCCGTTTTTAGGGAATGGGTGCGCAATTTGCTGTTTTTGTTTTTCAGTTAGGCTACAAAGCATTGGTTTTTCCAAATTAAAAAACCAACTCAAGAAAAGGGCTAACAGTCTATGAGTTGGTTTGGCTAGAATTACGGATGAACAGTTAAGCGGGTTTCCAATTCAAAATGGCATCGTCGTTAACCGGTTCTAATGGATAATAAACAGCTTCGTTTTCTTTAAACGATTGATTAGTGATTGCGTTAAATGCGCAGATCATTGACCAACGCGGCTCTGCAGCACGGTTTTGGTTTGATTTATGTAATAAATTACAGTGGAAAAACAGAACATCACCAGGTTCAAGCTCTACATTGACCAGCTCATGGTATTTCATTGCTTCTTCAACAAACTCTAAACAGGCACCTTTTTGATCCCCCGTTTTACTATGATCAAGTCGGCCTAAATGATGTGAGCCTTTTAAAACTTGTAAGCATCCATTTTCGACAGTCGCTTTATTAATGGCCACCATACAGCTAATGGCTTTCGGGTAAAGCATGTAGTTATCGCGATGCCAGTAACCAAAGTCTTGATGCCACTCCCAAGCGCCGCCAACAAACGGTTCTTTCATCATTATTTTAGTACTTGTATGGTAAACCTCTTCACCAATAAGCTTTTCACATACATCAACTAAACGACGACCACGCGAAAACATACTGTAAAAATCATCACCGGTTTTTTGCCACAAACACACTTTACTTACTGCACCATCGGCATCTTTTTTATGCCATGCTCGCTCGTATAGCGAATCATCATTAAAGGCGGTGTGCTGTAAGCGGGCAATTTCTTGTTCGTCGTAATAGCCTTTTGCAATAACGTAGCCGTCTCGATGAAAGTCAGCAATTTGTTGTGGTGTTAGTTGTCTGTTGTTCATAAGTGGGTGTCCTGTAAATGACTACTTGTTGTAAATTGTTGACAATAATGAGTTGGATTTATGAAGTGGTCAAGCTTGAATTTATATAAAAATATGATATTCATATATAAATAATAGTGATGATGATTAACTAATTGTTTCTACATAAATTCAAATATTATGAGCTAGAAAAATTATTTTTATATTCATATATGAATATGGCGAATTGCCTTGTTTTTGCACGGTTGGGTGGATAATGAACACAAAAGTAAAAAGTAAATACGCGGTACCTGCGTTAGATAAGGGGCTCGATATACTTGAGTTTTTAGTACTGCAAGGCAGTGCTTGTTCACAAAGTGAAATAGCGACTGGGCTTAGTCGTAGTGCAAATGAAATTTACCGAGTGCTGGTTGGTTTAGAGTCTCGGGGCTATTTAATACGGGATGAATTTTCGGGGCGTTATAGTTTATCTTTAAAGCTTTATAATTTATCTCGGTCTATTTCGCCGATTGATCAAGTGCGTCAATGCGCCATTCCTTATATGGAAGATTTAGCGGTGAGTTTGGGACAGTCATGCTATTTAACTATGCTGTATCAAAGCCAAGCTATGACGGTGGTACAAGCTCGCAGTCACAGTGCAATGCATTTAAGCATTGCAGAAGGATCATTATTTAAGCTAAGTAAATCAACGGCGGGTCAATTATTATTAGCAAATAGTAACGAGCAAGTTCGTGGCATGTTGATTGAGCATGATGCAAGTTATAGTACGTTAAAACCTAAAGCGCTAAGCCAGTTGCAATATGAACTCGATGTTATTTGTACACAAGGCCACCTTGTACAGAGTAACCCTTTGATCACCGGTGTCGATGATTTTTCTGTGCTGATAGGTAAACCGCAAGCAAAACTGATAGCTGCACTGACTATTTCATCTTTTGATGCAGAATTAACATCAGCAGTGAATGCCCAAGCAATGGTCGCAGAGCTTAAAAGTACTGCAAGCAAGATCACTGCTTTACTAAACAATTAAACTGGTGAGGTAATTTACCGAGTAAATTGTTTGCGCTTGATTCCCCTGCATTCGAAACACCATTAAAAACCATGCTAATTTAGTTAGTTACCAATACTCACTCCCCATTTTTAAATCACCTATACAGTACTGTTAGTTTAAGTTGTCAGCGTAGTTGTAAAATTTTTGTTCGATTTAATTTGACTTAACAAGCTGTGTTCTATTATTGTAAAGTCAATTGTTAACAATATTTTGATGACAATTCAGGCTAACCAAAATCAAATCATTATTGGCAACGTCGGCTAAACACAATATTTAGGTGTAAAAATGATAAATACAAAATTTAAGTTAAATGCAATTTGTATCGCTATGTTGGTGTCAACACCACTGGCTTATGCAGAGCAAGAAAATACAACTGATATAAATAATGATGTAGAAGTTATTCAGGTTACGGGGATCCGTAGTGCATTGAGTAAATCAGCATCCATCAAGCAGGATTCATCAGGGGTAGTTGATGCTATTTCAGCAGAAGACATAGGTAAATTACCAGATACAAATTTAGCCGAGTCATTACAGCGTATCAGTGGCGTATCAATTGATAGAGCCAACAATGAAGGTAACCAAGTGACAGTGCGTGGCTTTGGTCCGAGCTTTAACTTAGTGACGCTAAATGGTCGTCAGATGCCAAACTCTTCAGTCATTCAAGAAAAGGGTGTCTCACGTAGCTTTAACTTTAGAGAGATTGCTGCAGAGAGTGTCTCAGGCGTATCAGTTTATAAAACAGGTAAAGCGAATGTTGCATCTGGTGGCATTGGTGCCACGATTGATATCAACACTGCCAAACCGTTTGACTATGATGGCTTTAAAGCGTTTGCAAATGTAAAAGCAATTAATGATACCAGCTCTGAAAAATCAGGTGTAACACCCGAAGTCTCAGGTATGATCAGCCAAACATTTGCAGATGATATGTTTGGTGTGCTGTTGTCTGTTTCACATTCTGAGCGTGAAAGTGGTCGTGAACGTGTGGGTACATCACAAGGTTGGGTGAAAAATCGCGCCAACCCTGATGGCGTTGATAGCAGTGCTATTGATACTTCAGTCAACCCTACGGGTACTTACTGGGTGCCGTGGACACCAGAAATGGAGCGTTTTGAAACTGAACGTACCCGTGATAATGCGCAATTAGTGTTACAGTTTGCACCTACCGATAACATTGTTGCCACACTTGATTACACTCTATCGCGCTTTGAAGAGATCAGTGAAACGAATAAAATGTCTTTTTGGTTTGATAATCCAGGTGGTACGGCAGATCAAAATGGTACTGTGGTCGATATTACCAACCCAAACGATGAATTGAATTTTTGGGCATGGGAATTATACGAGAAAAAAGAAAACGATTCTTTAGGCTTAAATTTAGCTTGGCAAGCAACAGATTCACTAAAATTAAGTTTTGACGCGCACGATTCAACATCACATTCTAATCCTGATGGTAACACGGCTGAAACCATCGCCAACCTGAAAAACATTCCTGGCTCAGTTGCCATGATAGGGGCTAATTTCTCTACCGAAGTACCTAGTATCACCATTGATGATTCGACTTTACCCGGCGGTGCATACGCGCAAGAAAATATTGTATCTGATTTATACCAGCGCCGTGGTTATGAGATGGAAAATAACATCAAGCAATATCATGCCAGTGGTATGTGGGAAAACTTAGAAAGTGGGGCTATATCGGCAATTCATTTTGGCGCAATGTATACCGATTATCAGATTGATACCTATTTGTCTGAGCAATTTTCATTTGTTGATATTCCATTAGATAATTTAGGCATGACATTTGATGATGCGACAGGCTTTGCTGACGAGTTTTCAGGCTCGGACCAATTGTTCCCATATATGCCAAGGTATAGCGCTCAAGACTTTGTTGATATAGTTAGAGGTGAAGGGTTATTTAGAGAGCCTGATATTTCAACCAATGGTGTTCAAGAGCAAACTCTTGCATTTTATGTTTCGTTAGATGTAAACACCGAATTTAATAATATTCCTATCGATATGAATGTGGGTGTTCGTTATGAGAGCACAGATGTAACTGGTTATTCTGTAAAACCGGCAATTATCGCGCTGAATTATCGCCATGCTGAAGAACTTCGTCCTGTATATGCAGCTGAAGCAACACCACAAGAGCTGGAAGGTGAATATACACGTATTTTACCTAATCTTGATTTAAGCGCTGATCTAGATAATGGTTACAAAGCACGTTTTTCATATAGCCGAACGCTTGCCCGTGCAGGCATTGGTGCTATGTTCCCGTCTACAACGATAAATGCACGCCCTGATGGTCCATACAATGCCTCACAAGGTAACCCAAATTTATTACCAATAACGTCCGATAACTTTGACTTCTCCTTTGAATGGTATGGTAACGATGGCAGTTATGCATCGGTAGGCTACTTTAAAAAGTTTGTTGAAAACTTTATTGGTGCAGGTGTAGTACAAGGTACATTAGATGATATAAACGGTGAGCCACTGCGCGATCCAAGTGTAAACCCGCGTCCTGGTTGTCCAGATAGTTCTGATACACCTAACCCTGCTTGTATGAGTCAGCCGTCAGATCCAATTGTAACATTTGATATTTCAACACCTGATAACTTACAAAATCGTGAAGTTGATGGTTGGGAGTTAAACGGTCAATACATGATTGAAGATACTGGCTTCGGTGTGGTTGCTAATTATACCTTAGTTAACAGTGACGAAGAGTTTGAACCGTATAACTTTGATCAAACCATTGCTCTAGCGGGCTTGAGTGACTCTGGTAATTTGGTTGGTTTTTATGAGAATGATGATTTTCAAGTTCGTCTTGCATATAACTGGCGCGACGAGTTCTTACTTTCATTAGGAACAGAGCCAACATTTACTGAAGCATACGGTCAGTTAGATTTTAACTTCAATTATACAATTAATGAGGCATATTCAATTAATTTTGATGCGCTGAATCTAACTAATGAAACCGTTCGTCGTCATGGTCGCTTTAGCGAGCAACTCGTCTCTGCTGAGCAATACGGCCCACGTTATAGCATAGGTTTTACTGCTAAGTGGTAACTGATCGTTAATTATGAGCAAGGCACCTACTGCCTTGCTCTTTTTGGATTTGCTCTATAGCAATAAAGAGGTTGCTATGAATAATCACTTACAATCAATTGTGGTTGTTGGCGGTGGAACAGCAGGCTGGTTGAGTGCAGGGATCATCGCCGCTTACTTACAAAAACACCATAGTCTTAATTATAAAATTACCTTAGTAGAATCATCAGATATCCCAACTGTGGGAGTAGGAGAAGGGACCTGGCCCACCATGCGACGTACATTACAAAATATGGGCGTTGATGAAGCCGATTTTATTAACCAATGTAATGTGTCGTTTAAGCAAGGCGCAAAATTTGCAAAATGGCATACAGGTAAAGAAGACGACTTTTATTACCATCCACTGATGATGCCGCAAGGCTTTAATGACACAGATTTATCCTCTGCATGGCTTAACTTACACACGCAACCAAATGGGCAACTACAACCCAGCTTTGCCAATTACGTATGCCCCCAACAGGCATTATGCGAACATAATCTCGCACCCAAATTAATTACAACCGCACAATACAGTGCTGTTGCCAATTACGCCTATCATTTAGATGCAGGGCGATTTGCTACTTTCTTAAAAAACCACTGTGTTAATAAACTTAATGTAACGCATGTAGTCAGTACGATTGAAGCGGTAAATAATCATAAAAATGGTGATATAGCTTCATTGAGTTTGGACAACAACACGACGTTGGCTGGTGATCTATTTATTGATTGCAGCGGTTTTAAATCATTACTACTGGGTGATAATCTCAAAGTCGGGTTTAAATCATGTAAAGATGTATTGTTTGCTGACAGCGCACTGGCTGTGCATGTTCCTTATGATGAAAATCAACCCATCAGCTCTCATACTATTTCTACAGCACAAAGCGCTGGTTGGATTTGGGACATTGGCCTACAAACGCGCCGTGGAGTAGGGCATGTGTATTCCAGCCGTCATATCAGTGAGCAAGAGGCAAAAAACCAGTTGTGTGACTATTTAAATATAGCCCAGCAAGATAGAGCCTCTCTCGCAGTTAAAAAAATTACTTTTGAGCCAGGCCATAGAGAAAAATTTTGGCATAAAAACTGTGTTGCAGTTGGGTTATCGGCGGGGTTTTTAGAACCATTGGAAGCATCTGCATTACTGTTGGTCGAAATATCAGCTAACTTCATTGCCGAGCAATTACCAGCAAACCGGCAAGTTATGGATATCACAGCGGCGCGTTTGAATCGTACCTTTAGCTACCGTTGGCAGCGAATTATCGACTTTTTAAAACTGCATTACATGCTCAGCAAACGCACCGACAGCGAGTTTTGGCTGCAACATTGCGCCGTTCAAAGTATTCCTCAAAGTTTGCAAGATAGCCTCGCAATTTGGCAAACACATGTCCCTAATGACAGCCATTTTGACTATTCCGTTGAGGTTTTTCCCGCCGCAAGCTACCAATATGTTTTGTATGGCATGGGCTTTAAAACCGCGACTACACATTATGGTAATAACCCACACTATCTTAAAAAAGCGCACAGTTTAGTCATTAAAAATGGCAAAGATACGGCCTTATTAGTTAATAAATTACCGGGTAATCGGACATTGTTAGATCAAATAAAACAGTTTGGTTTAGCGGCAATTTAGCGCGTTTAAATGAGCAATTATATGATGAAAAAAGCAACTTTATTGGATAAAAAAATACACGCAAACCTGTTTATAAACACGTCGGTCGGGCATGAGTTTGGCGATAATATTAACTATATTCCGATTGTGGCAGATGAGCTTAAGCAGCTGGTGTTAGATTACCCTGTGTATTTTATGAAAAACTCCCAAACAGGTCAGTTTGAATTGTTTGCCTTAACGGGGTTTACAGCCGGACAGAACTTGTTTTTACATCAAGGTAAATGGCGAGCACAGCATATACCGCTGCACATTAAGCGCCAACCGTTTAAATTAGGCCTGCGTGATAATTCGCTTACAGAGGCTACAGACAACGATTTAGCTGTTCTGATAGACCAGGAACATCCGCGAGTAAACAGCGACACCGGTGAGCGAATTTTTGATGAGCAGGGAGAGCCCAGCGCCTACTTAAATAGTGTGTGTGAGCAATTAATGACACTGATGCACGGGAATAAGCGCACCAATGCATTTATCAATACCTTGTTACAACATGAGTTGATAGAAGCCGTACAACTGAGCCTTACTCAACATGGAGAAAAGCAAACCTATACTGGTTTATACGCGATTAATGAACAGGCATTGGCCGAACTTAGCACAGATGCACTTAAGTCATTACACGAAATGGGTTATCTACAAGCCTGTTATATGATCATTGCCGCCACAGGACATATACAGAAGTTATTAAACTGGCAGAGCGAAGCTTAAAATTGCAGATGTTAGATTAGAGGCCGTTTTGAGCGAAAAGCGCCCGTGGAAAATGAAATAATACTATGCAAAATGCAAGGCGCCATTTTAATCAGGCTGATATTTTTCTGCATATTATATTAAGCACATAGCAAAAAATGCTTCTATGGAAAGTAATTATCAAACAGCTAATTTAGTATCTACCTGAAACATGATTTTTCGGTTATGCTATTTACATAGTATTTATTAGTTCATATTTTGCTTAGGTATGTAATGAAAGCTGCAAAGAATAGCTACAGTTAATGCCTTTGGTAGGTAGGGAGTAGTTAACTACTCCCATTTGGTTGTTATTTAACAAAGCTACCAGCTTCCATTCGTGGTGGAAACTCTTTATAGGTTGCCATATGTTTTTTTACGGCATCAACCGCTGGACCTATTAAATACATATGACGAACCAACCAATCATCATAGTACGAAGACTGAGTTGGGGCTGCTTCAAACGGGTCAGCACGCAAGTTTATTATCATTGGCGCTTTACGGATTGTTTGAGGAAGTAACCAAGCGTCCACACCTTCATGCTCCATTGTTGAAAAATGAAACTTGAAATCGTTAATTCTTACTTCACCTAAGGAACCATCATCAACCCACGCAAAAAACTCTTTACGAGGACCTTCTTTTTCTTTCCCAGTTAAGTAAGGAAGAAAGTTGTAGCCATCAAGATGTACTTTAAACTTTTTATCTCCAGCAGAATATCCTTGTTTAAGTTTTGCTTTTATATTCGAGTCGCCTGCAGCGGCCATAAGGGTAGGTACCCAGTCTTCTAATGAGACTATTTCGTTTGAAACTTTCCCTTCAGCTATTTTTCCAGGCCATCGCACGATCATGGGTACTCGAATACCACCTTCCCATGTTGTTGCTTTCTCTCCTTTGAAAGGGTTGGTGCCCCCATCAGGCCAGCTAAATTTTTCTGCGCCGTTATCTGTTGTGTAAATAACAATTGTATTATCTGCAACGCCTAATTTATCAAGTTGCTCTAAAAGCTCACCTACATGACCATCGTGCTCAACCATACCATCGGCATAAATTCCCTTACCTGTTTTTCCTATGGATTCGGATTTCAGGTGGGTAAAAATATGCATGCGTGAGGTATTAAACCAAACAAAAAATGGTTTTTCTTTTTTTACAGCTCTGTTAATGAAATCCTTAGTTGCAGCTAAGAACTCTTCATCCACAGTTTCCATACGTTTTTTAAGCAGCGCCCCTGTATCTTCTATTTTGCCATCGGCAGTTGAACGGATCACACCGCGAGGGCCGTATTTTTTCCTAA
The DNA here is from genome assembly GCF_022846535.1 of Pseudoalteromonas sp. KAN5. NCBI lineage: Bacteria > Pseudomonadati > Pseudomonadota > Gammaproteobacteria > Alteromonadales > Pseudoalteromonadaceae > Pseudoalteromonas > Pseudoalteromonas sp. KAN5. The sequence goes on along the minus strand of NZ_AP025589.1, from coordinate 1,682,393 downwards.
ATTCAGGGTCTTTTGGATAATCAGCATTTTCTGGCTCTTCCTCTGCATTAAGATGGTATAAGTTTCCAAAAAACTCATCAAATCCATGGTTAGTAGGAAGGTGTTTATCTCTGTCACCTAGATGGTTTTTACCAAACTGACCATTCATGTAGCCTAAAGGCTTTAGCAATTCAGCTAGTGTAGGGTCTTTTTCACTAATACCTGCAGGGTCGCCTGGCATACCTATTTTTAATAACCCTGTTCTTTTTGGGGATTGGCCTAAGATAAATGCTGCACGTCCAGCAGTACAACTTTGTTGACCATAACCATCAGTAAATAAGATGCCTTCTTTTGCTAAACGATCAATATTAGGTGTTTGATACCCCATCATACCGAGGTTATAAGCACTTACATTGTACCAGCCAATATCATCTCCAAAAATTACCAAAATATTCGGTTTCTCTTGCGCATGTGAGAGTATTGAAAAAAGTATCAGAGGTATGAATAACATAGAGCGGGTTATGAACTGTTTGATATACACTGTTAATCTCCTTTTATTGATATGTCCCATGTAATATATGAGAGGTTGTACAAAACTTGTACTATAATTGAGTGTATATGAAAAGTAATAAAAATCTACTGCTCACAGGGGAAATAATTTTAGCTAATATTTTATAAAACTGATTACAGCTAAAGACTAAGTTTTAATTAGTGCAAAAAACAATCAAGGTGTCGCTTGGCTATTGCTAGAAGGCGTCAAATAAGCTTCGCAGAGACAAAATATTATCACTGTATTTCACGTTGTGTCCGCCGAGCATTTCTATGTGGTGAAGACTACTTTACAGGAAAGTCTTATGAACATCGCAGAGGCTGGGTTGAAAACAAGTTACTGGCTTTAGCAAAGATATTCTGTATTGATGTATGTGCTTACGCCGTAATGAGTAACCAGCAAAATGTCAGTAACATTTAACAACAGCGCAGCTAGCCAGAAGGGCGAAAGGCAGGACGCCTGAAGTACACCCATCTAGTACTGTATGTAGATGATAAAAAGCCAATAGGTTAAATGATAAAGCAATTATTATTCGCTGGCATAAACTGTGTAAAGGCACATTACTCACGCATAAGTATTTACAAGGTGACAAATTAAGTAACGTAGATCTCATCTTTTTTAATCAAACAGTTGAACAATACCGAGAGCGGCTATCAAGTATCAGCTGGTTTATGCGGTTATTGAATGAAAAATATTCCCGAAGAGCGAACAAAGAAGATAATTGTACGGGTAGATTTTATTCGCTGCCTCCATTGCGCTCACCCTTCGGGCCGCCAAAGGCGTTCAAAGTTGTTCCCTACAACTTTGTGGGAAGGCCGCTTTAAATCACAAGCATTACTAGATGAAGCATCACTTGCAGCGTGCATGGCGTATGCCGATTTAAACCCCATCCGCGCCAAAATAGATAACACCCCAGAAAAATCAATCTACACCAGTGCACAAAAACGTATTGAAAGCGCAATCACAGGTAAGCAACCTAAAAAGTTATTACGCTTTGCAGGTATGTCCCGCCAAATAATGCTAAAAGGACTCCCGTTTGAGCTTAAATCATATCTTGAACTTATTGAATTAACTGGGCGCTGCGTTAGGGAAGGTAAACGGGGCTATATAGAGAGTAGTCATTTGCCATTATTAGAACGTGTAAATATTTCCCCCGAAAACTGGTTAAAACTGACCACACAATTTACTCGCGTTTTTCATGGTGCAGTGGGTAGAGCGACAGCACAAGAAAGCTACTGTGAAAATCTGAAGAGAAAACGGCGTAGTAACGTGAGCAATAGCGAAAAACTACTGGCCTAGTCCTTATACTCAACTAAAGCGTTAAACATTGTCTCAAGGCAAGGGTTGGTATGTGAGTAATTTAGGGATTGTCGAATAAAAGCTTTCCGAGAGAATTGTAGATGTAATTTTGAATAAATTTTAGACGGTAAATACATTTTATGTGGACATATCTTGTTCATTTTTTAGTTCATTATTAAAGGTGGGTGTCAATTTAGTTTGTTGAGTGGTAACCGGATAGTGATAAATTATGATATATGAAGTCAAAATTTGATCCCATTGGCTCAGAAATCATAGTTAAAAAAGTGATCTCATAACGTGAATCTCCAAAAAGAAATGGGGTTATATACAGCTGTCTGTGATTTGTCCAATATTACTGATCTCTACCACTTTGGTGTATTTTTGCATTTGTAAAACATTAGGCAAAGTTAACTATTTGTTTACCAATGTAGAATTTAACCCTAACTTCAAGTGTTAGGATTAATTATCCACTACAAATGGTTTTGTGGCAGTTGTGATTGAGAGAGTACAGCTACAATCAAAATGAAGCCATCTTCTTTGGTAAAGTAAGTTATGTGCTTACCTACAGGAAAGTAGAACCCGTTGGAGTAAATATCATCACAACCTTTACCAACAGTTGGATTGTCAGCAAGCATTTGAAATCCAGTTAGCAATATATCTTTGTAGATACGCCACTGCTTCTCAGAAAAATTATTAATGGTGTAGCTTTTGATTTTTCGCAAATGAGATTGAGTTAATTTACTTAATTTGTATTTATTCTTCTGCATAACTGAATTACAAAGCCTGTAAAAAGTCTTCGCCATCAACTACGTTATCTTGTGCTAAATCTTGTTTAGCAGATTCAAAGCAATGTTTAAGGTAGTCAGCTTTCATCGCTTCTAGTTCTTCGTAATCTTTAATAGACATGACTACTACAGCGTCTTTACTGTTTTTGCTGATCTTTATTGGTGTACGTTGGGCATTAAGAAGTAACTCACCAAAGTTACGTTTTGCGTCATTTGCTGTTAACGTGTGCATGGGTATTCTCCAAATTTGGAATTACAATATGATTATAGTCGATCGTGTTAAATGTTCAATCTGATTAAATCGTGCGATTTGAGCGAAAGGTAAACTAATCCGGTAGCCGGAGGTCTCCTCCAGCCTCCACACCATCCATCATGCGCTTTTTACTTATAGGAAGTGCAATGGGTGGTTCATTTCCCGTAATGAATATTGATCCAAATATCTCTCAATGGCACTAAACCTTGTGAAGCTAAGTAGTCATTGCCTAGTGCAATATTAATTCCTTTTGTTTTGAGCTTCTATAAGGGCCTTCGCTTTCAAGTACCTACTCTTGGTATTAGTGATACCACATACTATGGCTAGTCGCTCGCTGACACCCAATTCCATTAAACTGCGCCGGGCTATTCCTTTGTAAATAGCGCCATTGTCGCCAGGAGCACATTCTTATTCTACGGCGGATCCAGTGCTATACATCCACTGTTAACTGATTGGCGTTGGCTATTAGGTAATAGTGTCCTTAGCCGCGCAAATACTTTTGGGTCTAGAATCTTTATTATTCTTAAGCGCAGCGCCCCTTAAACTCTTTGTGATTAATGCTTAAATGGCGTTTTTGCTCTGGATTTAATGACTGACAAGCTTTTGTATACGGCAAATAATAGAGCGCTATGCAGGTTTTTCGATTCGGGTATTAGCTGGTTTTCAAACTAAAAAGCCGCTTTGCAGCGGCTTTGTTAAGCATAAAATTTATTTCTTTATTTGATATTGTGTTTAATAGCTTTAATTGCAGTTGCACTGTCTTGCGCTTTTAGGGCTTCAAGGATAGCGCGATGCTCGTTAACGCATTCAGAGCTTGAGGTTATGCGCTTGTAATTTAAACGCATACGCATAACGTAAGGGTACCAAATATTAACCAGCTCTTCGCCACCAGCTTGGTAAATTAAGTATTGGTGAAACGAAATATCGATTTTAGTTACTTCTGTATAGTCTTCACGTTCTAGTGCATCTTGCAGTGCTGTGAGAATATCTTCTAAGTCCGCGATATTCTGCTCGGTTAAACTGCCGTTTAGCTCGGTAACCGCATATTCTTCAATGCTGCGGCGTAGTTTGATCATTAGCTTTTGCAGTTTAGGATCAAGTACGCTGTTTACTGATGCTCCACAGTTATTTCGTGAAATCAATAAACCTTCTTTCGTCAATTGCAGTATTACATCACGAATAGGGCCACGGGATAAGCCAAAACGTTCTGCTAATTCTTTTTCATTTAATTTAGTTTGTGGGGGCATCTCACCAGAAATAATATCTGAACGTAGCTGTTCAGCTATTTGATCTTTTACAGATAAAATTTTTGTTGGTTTAGTTGCGGCCATATTTTTTCCTACGTTTATTTTATGCTTTGTTTTTCTTTACTTAGTGTATATAAAAAAAAGCGAATGGTCTATTGTCAACACATTACAATAGACCACTATTTAAGCTTTATTTCTTAAATCGTCGCTCGTACATTTCATTATTCACAGTTTTTGCTGCTTCAACCATTTCAGTATAAGGGCGATCAGTGACTGTAATGAAACCAACGTTATAGTTCTCTCCATCATAAGCACGCCCAGTAATAGGCGAGTCTATGTATTGGAACCAATGAGCGCCAATAAAGTATGGGTTGTCAAAGACTGAACGCATATAGTCAGTGTACATTTTTGCGCGGTCTTGTTGATCAGCGGCATGAATAAGCCCTGGGTGGAACAAGCCAGAGTCTAATGCGCCAACATGGAATTCACCAATAATAGTCGGCTTATCAAATTCACTTAAGAATTCCCATTTTTTAGGCTTGATGCCTTCTTTGTATGCATTAAAACTGATCACGTCAACATGCTTTGCTGATGCTCTAACGACTTCAATGGGCATGCCCCAATCAGGAAAACGCGCGCCTAAATACAAGTGATTAGGTAAATGTTTATCCATTGCCGCATCAACTACACTAAAGTATTTGTCGGCGTAGGCGGTTAACATGATTGAAAAGTCAGCAAGTTGATCGTTGTTTTTAACATCTACTTTTACGCCTTTATCAAACTCCTCCCATGAGGCTAAATTTAAATGCCACACTTGATTGAGTTGATTAATATCAGTGTATTTTTGCTTCATTAAGCGAGAAAACTCAGCTTTTGTCGGCACTGTTGCTGCGTCTCTGCCCAGCGTGTTGATCACAATCCCATAATGGCTCTGTACAGAGTCAGGGCGACCAAAGCTTTTTTCGTTATCAATAAACACGCCCACTGCCCAAGGTGAGTTTTTAACCTCTTTTGCGACGTTCTCTACGGTAATATCTGCACGCTCTGCAAAATGGGGGTCAAATACGTCAGGCATTGCTCCCCAAAAATCATTACCACTTGAAACGGTTTTAAAGTCACCTATGATCCAGCCATTAGCAAAGTAGGGCACTTGTTGATTATCGTAGTAACTTGGATCTGTCCAATTCCCTAGTGAGGTGAAGCCCCAGGTTATCATGCGTTGCAGAGTAACTTCGCGCCACTTTTGCATAAAGTCGCTATTATTTTGGCCGTATTTACGCTCAAGGTTGGCAGAATAAAAGCTGTAGGTTTCGCCGTGCGCAAGTGGACCTGAATGGGCGCTTTTACGATAGCCATAGTGCTTACCCATTGGCTCATCATAACTTGGTAACCATTCAAACAAATCTTTACGTACTTGTGATGCGACAAAGCGACTTGGTAGTGCTTCTTTGTTAACTCGGTTTAACCCTTTGGAATCTTCAGGTGTTAAGCCCGATTCATTGGCGCTTTTAAAGAGAGACTGATCAAAGTCATAACCTGTTAATGTAGTTGAGTTGGCAAGACGAATAATATCTAAACCGGTTGCCAAATAAAGGTAACCATCTGGGTCGACTAACGACCATTTACCATTGTGTTTTGCTGTTCTAAAGTAGCCCGTGCCCTCTAGTTTTGGCCCTTGTGCCCAACCACCAAAGCGCGAGCGATCTGCCGGTCGTTGTGCTATTAATTGTTTGGCTTCTTGTTGTTTGTCGGTAATTAACTCATCAACTGAATGTACTTTATAAGCGAAATCTTGCTTAGCATTTTGGCCAAATTTATCAACAATATGCGTTAAAAATTGAGTATCAAACTCAGGGTTCGTACGTAAATCAATAGATTTAATTTGCAACGCTTTATCATGCAGTGCACTTTGTACACTCAATGAAATTTTGGTGATGCCTTTCAGATTTAAGTTCTTTTTACCCCACATTGAGATAAATTGAGTTTCGTCTGACTGCCAGGTAGCAGGGTTCGAGCGTAATCCTGAGGTAAAGTTAAGCTCTACACTTTCATCACCATCAGGAGTTGCTAGGTCATGGCCATCTAGCTTTGCATAATATGTATGAAAGTCACCAATAGGCACATTGACTGTACGGGTGTAGTTGGCACCGTCAATGTCAGAGATATCTAAGTATACTTGTACGGAATGCTGGCCAGGGTTTGCAAGCTCAAATGCGATATTAAAATCTTTGAACTGGCTCCAGTCCCATGGCGTATCGGGAATAAAGGTGACACCTGAATAAAGGTTTTGCTCTGAATTAAACGCAATATTTAAAATATTATCGTTATTAGTGACCTGAGCACCGCTGGTTTTTATTTTAACCGCTGTGTCAGCCGTATGCTGGGCATCATCTAATAAGTGCAACAGGGTCGAGCTGCTGCTGGTTGCTTTCGCTGCCACGGGATCTGACACGTTATTAGTCTGTTGATTACACCCTGTGAGGGCGAGTACCAGTGCTGTTACTGCTAGATTTTTTTTATATTTCATTATAGTCCAACCTTTTTAACAATTTAACACACCATACACGAAAAAAAACAAATTGAAAATTGTTAACAAAGTGCAATTTGTGTAATTGTCCATTTCTACACTTAAATTATTGATATTAAAAACTTTAAAGATTTACAAAAATTTTGCTTCCCAGTGTGAAAACAGAGTTTTTTAAAAATATATGTTGCATGCGAGTTAATTATGAAATAACCTCGAATGAATTACTCATGGTTAATTGTTAACAATTTTAAAGGGCTTCCTTAATTGTTAATTTTTGAATTAATACACACAATGATAACAACAAAATTGGATAAAGATGTATGAATGGTAGCAACCGTAATGTGTTCTTTTTTGCCTTGGTCGTCGCCTTTGGCGGTTTTATCTTTGGTTTAGATGCTGCTTTGATCTCAGGAACGGTACGTTTTGTATCTGCTGAGTTTAACTTAACGGATATACAAATTGGTACAGTCGTCAGTGCTCCTGGTTTTGGGGTGTTATTTGCACTGCTGATCACCGGTTATATATGCAATGTGTTTGGTCGTAAGAATACACTCATTGGCATTGCATTCATTTATATTTTCTCTGCGATATCTTCGGTTTTAGCGCCGAGCTATGAAGCGTTGGTCATTGCGCGTTTTATTGGTGGTTTAGCGTTTACCTCTTTATCTGTTGCAGCCATGTATATCGGTGAAGTATCGCCTGCTAAATACCGTGGCAAACTGGTTTCTATGATTCAAATAAATATTGTGGTGGGTTTATCGGCAGCTTATTTTGCTAACTATTTATTAGTTGAGCTATCACAAAGTAGTTATCAGTGGGTCAGCACCTACGCTATGCAAGAAAATTTATGGCGCTGGATGCTCGGGGTAGAAGTGATTCCGGCTCTACTTTGGTTTTTATTGTTATTTACTATTCCACAAAGCCCGCGTTGGTTGGTGATGAAAGGCAACGAAACTCGAGCAAAAGCGGTACTGTTACGATTAACTAAAAATAGCACGTTGGCCGATGAGCAACTGCAAACTATAAAAACAAGTTTAATTGATTACTCAGACACAAGCAGCTATTTAGCATCTTTTAAACAGCTACTTGATAGCCGCGTTCGTGCTGCGGTGATTATTGCATTAACTATTGCGCTGGTTCAGCAAGTAACGGGCATAAATGCGATTATGTTCTACGCACCAACAGTATTTGAGCAACTAGGCATAGGCACTGATGCGGCGTTTTTAAACGCAGTGTTAATTGGCTTAGTGAGTATTGTTTTTACTGTTGTGGCGATTTTATTAATAGATAAATTGGGCCGCAGACCTTTAGTCATTGGTGGCTTAGCAACGGCGACCGTGAGTTTATTCATGTGCTATATCGGCTTTAGCCAAGCTGAATATAGTTTATCAGCGCAACATATTGCGGAATTCTCGAGCTTAAATACAGTCAGTGGCTTAGATCAGTTGATTGGTCAGGTATATCACAGTGATGTTGAGTTTAAACAAGCATTAGCCACGGTGTTTTCAGCATCCCAACTACAAGGGTTTGAAAGTGATTTAATTCAACGTGCCGCAACGATTAATGCGCCGCTTATATCATTTGGTATTGCCGGTTTTATTGCTGCGTTTCACTTTTCAATAGGCCCAATTATGTGGGTGATTTTTTCTGAAATATTCCCAACCCGTATTCGCGGTGTTGCCATTCCAACGTTTGCGTTTATTGCCAGTGTTGTGAGCTATTTAGTACAGCAGTTTTTCCCTTGGCAATTAAATAACTTTGGCGCGGCGAATATCTTTTTGTTCTACAGCATTAGCGGTGTAATTGGCTTTATATTGCTTTATAAAATTATGCCTGAGACAAAAAACAAATCGATAGAAGAAATTGAAGAGCAGTTAGCGGGTGTATCAGCAAAAAAAGCATTGGAGGGCGCGTGAGTACCTTATTAGCCATTGGTGAATGCATGGTTGAACTTGTGCCTAAAGGGGTGAGTGAATGTCAGCAGTCTTTTGCCGGAGATACCTATAACGCATTAGTGTATGCCAAACGTTTTGCAGAGCAATTAAATTGTGAGCTTTTCAGCGCCGTTGGTGAGGATATTCTAAGCATTAATATGCTTAAAAAGTGGCAGCAAGAAGGGATCAGTAGCAAACAGGTGATCAAAACTCCCGACCATAATGTGGGTATCTATGCCATCTCGACTGATCAGCATGGAGAGCGTAGCTTTGACTATTGGCGTAATCAGTCTGCTGCGAAACACATGATGGAGTTATATGCCAAACAACCGTTTGATTTTGGTTTAGGCAAAAATGATTGGGTATTTTTTAGTGGTATAAGCCTTGCCATTTTAGAGGATGATTCAAAGCAACAGTTAGTTGATTTATTAACTAAATTAAAAGCGCAAGGGTGCATTATTGCGTTTGATCCTAATTACCGTGCGCGTATGTGGCAATCAAAAGCGCATGCAATTGAGTGGTTAGAGCGCGCCTACCAAATCAGTGATGTGGTGTTACCTGGGCTTGATGATCACTACACTTTATTCGGCCATACCGATGCGAATGATATTGTTGATTATTGCCAACAGTTTGCAATTGATGAAGTGGTGATTAAAGCCGGTAGTAAAGGCATGCAGGTGTTTTGCCAAAATACCTTGAGTGCGCAATGTGCATTTAATCCTGCACCACAACAAGTTGATAGCACAGCAGCAGGAGATTCGTTTGCAGGTACCTATCTAGCCGCAAGAATGACGCAGCACGAACCACAAGTCGCTTTACAAATGGCTGATAAAGTTGCTTCCCAGGTGGTGCAACATCAAGGTGCCATTTTACCTTTTGACGTTTACCAAGCGCTTAATTTAAGCAGTGCAAAGTAAGGAATAAATATGTCTGATAATCAACAAAAATTGAGTTTAGCAAGCCTGCGAGCAATTGAACGAGGCTATGATCAAAAAGGCCCACAGTGGTTAACAGAGTTTGATGTAACACCATTAAAAGGTGACTTTGCTTATCAAGAAGGCGTGATCCGCCGTGATCCATCATCAGTTTTGTATATTGAGGGTGTTTATCATTGTTGGTACACCAAAGGCGAAGGTGAAACGTTAGGTTTTAATGCAAATGACCCAGAAGCAAAAGTATTCCCTTGGGATTTGACCGAAGTATGGCATGCCACTTCAAAAGATAGCATTACGTGGCAAGAGCAAGGCGTAGCGATTGCCCGTGGTAAAGCTGGTCAATACGATGATAGAGCTGTATTTACGCCGGAAGTTTTTGCTCATTTAGGAAAATACTATTTAGTGTATCAAACCGTTGAAACACCTTATAGCAATCGCCAGTACGAGCATATTGCCATTGCACAGTCAGACTCACCTTATGGGCCATGGCAAAAGTCTCCTGCGCCTATTGTCAGTCCAAGTAAAGATGGTGTGTGGTCAGGTGACGAAGATAACCGCTTTGCAGTGAGCAAAAAAGGCAGTTTTGATAGCCATAAAGTGCACGATCCGTGCTTAGTGTTTTTCCAAAATAAATTTTACCTGTATTACAAAGGTGAAACCCAAGGGGAGGGCATGAATTTTGGTGGCCGTGAAATAAAACATGGCGTTGCTATCGCTGACAATGTGTTAGGTCCCTATGTTAAATCTGAATACAACCCTATCTCGAACAGTGGCCACGAAGTCGTTGTGTGGAATTTTAGAGGCGGTATTGCCAGCTTACTAACGACCGATGGCCCTGAAAAAAATACCATTCAATTTGCTAAAGACGGTATTAATTTTGAAATCATGGCACATATCAAAGGTGGCCCGGAGGCCATTGGTTTATATCGCCCAGTAAAAGGCTTTGATGAAAACCCAGCGCCAGGAATAAGCTGGGGACTTTGCCATAAATACGATGCCAGCTGGAACTGGAACTACATTTGCCGATTTACACCACGTAAACAAGTGCTTGATGCGGGCACATTTCAAAATAGTAACTAAGGTTTGCAGTAATGAGTAATCAAAACAATCAATTTGATCCGACAGAACATCCACATCGTCGTTTTAATCCCTTATTGGGCGAGTCGGTGTTGGTATCGCCGCACCGTGCTAAACGTCCTTGGCAAGGCCAAGAAGAAAGCGTTGATCATGAAGTAAAACCGGCCTATGACGAAAATTGCTTTTTATGTAAAGGTAACACGCGCATCAATGGTGAAGTAAACCCAGATTATGAGGGAACCTTTGTATTTACGAATGACTTTGCTGCACTGCGTGAAGATGTGCCAAAGGCAAGCAAAAGTGATCCGTTATTTAGCATGCAAACAGAGCGCGGTACAGCACGGGTTATTTGTTTTTCACCGGATCATTCAAAAACCCTGCCTGAGCTCTCGATCAGTGAAATCACTAATGTAGTAGATACTTGGCAGCAGCAATGTGCAGAGCTTTCGCAAACCTACCGTTGGGTTCAAGTGTTTGAGAATAAAGGCGCTGTAATGGGGTGTTCAAATCCGCACCCGCATGGACAAATTTGGGCGCAAGATCAACTCCCTAGTTTAGTTGAGCGTAAACACCATAATTTACAAAAGTACTATCAGCAACATGGCAGTAATTTATTATTGGATTACGCCAACCGCGAGTTTGCATTAGATGAACGTGTTGTCTGTGCTAATGAAGACTGGCTAGTGGTTGTGCCATATTGGGCTGCATGGCCTTTTGAAACCCTATTATTACCGCGTTTTGCAATTACAAGAATGACTCAGTTAACAAGCGCGCAGCAGATCAGCCTCGCTGAGATGATCAAACAAATTACCGTTAAATACGATAATTTATTTCAATGTTCATTCGCCTATTCAATGGGGTGGCATGGTGCGCCATATGATGATCACGATGACTCATTTTGGCAACTGCATGGTCAGTTTTTCCCGCCATTGTTGCGCTCTGCCACGGTGAAAAAATTTATGGTGGGGTATGAAATGATGGCTGAAGCACAGCGTGATATAACGCCAGAACAAGCGGCCACTATTTTAAAACAACAATCACTCACGCATTATAAAGAGGTGAATGCATGAACATTGAAAGCACTGTGCGCAGCGCATTTTTAAAACACTTTACGCGTGATGCTGACTTTGTTGTGAAGGCACCAGGTCGTGTAAATTTAATTGGTGAACACACCGATTATAACGATGGTTTTGTACTGCCTTGTGCCATTGAATACGCCACTTATATTGCCGTTGCCCCGCGTACTGATTCAACTGTAAATGTATTAGCCCTTGATTGTAATAATGAAGTTGACAGCTTTAGCGTAGGCCAAGAACTCGCTCATCATCAAACTCAAAGCTGGAGTAATTATGTGCGCGGGGTGGTTGATGAATTACAAAAACGCGGGCATCAATTAACGGGCTGCGATATTTGTATTACCGGTAATGTGCCGCAAGGTGCAGGGCTTAGCTCATCGGCTGCACTGGAAGTGGGGATTGCTTACGCGTTTAACCATTTATGCGATTTGTTTATTGAACGTAAAGAGATCGCCAAAATTGGTCAAGCGGCTGAGAACAATTTTGTAGGCTGTAACTGCGGCATTATGGATCAGCTTATTTCTGCGTGCGGTCAACAAGGTCAAGCGCTGGGAATTGATTGCCAGTCTTTAGACTTAATTGAAGTGAGCATTAATGAAGGCATGACCATCATGATGATCAATTCAAATGTAAAACGTGGTTTAGTTGATAGCGAATACAACTTACGCCGTGAGCAATGCTATGCCGGTGCCGAGGCGTTTTCAAAGCCAAGCTTACGTCATGTTTCAATTGAAGAATATGAAGCAAATAAGGCGCAGCTTGACCCCCAAGTTGCGAAGCGCGTTGAGCACATAGTGTATGAAAATGCGCGTACATTAGCTGCGATGCAAGCATTTACTGATAACGATATTGGTCGATTAAGTAAATTAATGGCACAAAGCCATGCATCGATGCGTGACTTATTTGAGATCACCACAGTGCAAATAGACACGTTAGTTGAAATTATCGATAACGTACTTGGTGATAAAGGTGGTGTGCGTATGACCGGTGGTGGTTTTGGTGGTTGTGTTGTGGCATTTGTACCTAACGTTATGGTGGCAGAAGTAACGGCAGCTATTGAATCTCAGTATCAGCAAAAAACGGGTATAAAAGAAAGTATTTATACCAGCCTCCCAGCATCTGGTGTATCAGTAATAAGAGCATAAGGATTATGAAAATGGAAAAAGTACTGGTTACCGGAGGCGCTGGTTATATTGGCAGCCACACAGTGTTGAGCTTGTTACGTAGTGGTTTTGAGGTTGTGGTAATAGATGATTTAAGTAACTCAAGCCGTGAATCATTAGTCAGAGTACAGACACTAGCACAAAAAAATGTAGAGTTTGTTCATGCCAGTTTATTGGATGAAACTAAGCTTAAAGCAACATTCAGCGCTCATAACTTTAGTGCTGTTATTCATTTTGCTGGTTTAAAAGCCGTTGGCGAATCGATGCAAAAACCGCTTAGTTATTATCAGAATAATCTGATCTCAACCCTTAACTTGTGCCAGTGCATGGCTGAATTTAAGGTCAATAAGTTAGTGTTTAGTTCATCAGCAACGGTTTATGGGGAGCATGCAACGCCACCTTATACGGAAGAATTACCATTGAGCCGCGCATCCAGCCCTTACGGTCAAACCAAAGTAATGATTGAGCAGATGCTGCAAGACATTGTAAAAGCAGGCTCGTTACAAGTTGCAAGTTTACGTTACTTTAATCCAATTGGTGCCGATCAAAGTGGCTTAATTGGTGAAGACCCTTTAGGTATTCCTAATAACTTAATGCCATTTGTAGCGCAGGTTGCAGTAGGAAAACGTGACAAACTATCTATTTTCGGTGGTGATTACCCAACTGAAGATGGCACTTGTGAGCGTGATTATATCCATGTGAGTGACTTAGCCAATGGGCATGTTAAAGCACTGCAATGGTTAAGCCTTCAGCAACAACCATTGTACGAGGCATTTAATTTAGGCACAGGCAGCCCATTTTCAGTATTAGCTATTGTGAAGAGCTTTATACGCCATACAGGTGTTGATATTCCATTTGAAATAGCAGCAAGACGCAGTGGTGACTTACCTGCTTTTTGGGCTGACGCTAGTAAAGCAACCAATATACTCAATTGGCAATGTGAATATACTTTAGCTGATATGATGAAAGATACATGGCATTGGCAAAGTAAAAACCCGCAAGGCTATCAGAGTTAAGTATGGCTGTGCAGACTATCACTTTAACGCAGGCTAATGGTTTGCGGGTGACCTTGAGCAGTTTTGGTGCTGCTATTCACAGTATCGAGGCGCCAAATGGCGAGCATCTGGCACTGAGCTATCAGCAGCAACAAGACTGGTTAACGAATCCTGCTTATTTAGGTACGACCGTTGGCCGAGTGGCTAATCGCATTGCTAATAGCCAGTTTTTAGATGAGTTTTCCACAGTAAAGTTGACTAACAATGAAGGTCAACACCATTTACATGGTGGTAATAAAGGGCTTAGCCATGTGAATTGGCAGATTGTTGATGTTGATCATATTAATAATCGAGCCGTATTTAGTTATATCAGCATCGATGGCGAGGAAGGTTACCGAGGCAATGTTGAGTTTACCGTGACCTATCAGTTAATCGATAATAAATTGACTATTGATATGCAAGGTATTGCATCACAACTGACGCCAATAAGCATAACCAATCATATTTATTGGAACTTGGGCTCTAAACAGCAATTAGATATAACTGATCATCATATTCAATTACCTGCACGGTTACGATTACTCAAAGATAGCGAAAATATCCCCACTGGTGAATTTGCAAATGTTTATTCTACAGTTTACGACTTTGCGCACTCTAAACAATTAGATAAGCAACTGCCTGATACCGGTTTTGACGATTATTATTTATTAGATCCTGCCGGAGAAGGTAAATTAAAACATCATGGCACTATTGCCCATATTAAAAGTGGTTATCAAGTTGCTGTTTATTCAACAGCCCCAGGTAGTCAATTTTATACCGGTTATTACTTACCTAGTAATTACAACCACATTAATGGTAAAGCCATGGGACCTTATGCTGGGTTATGTATTGAACCTCATGAGTTACCTAATGCAGTAAATCACCATCATTTTTTAAGCTCAATGTATGGCCCTGAGCGCCCATATCAACATCAAATTGAATTTCATATTCAACTACCAACACAATAAGAATAAGCGAGTAAAACGATGAAAAGGAGAAGTTTTTTAAAACTATCTGCAGGCTTAGTGGGCACTAGTCTACTGAGCGGGTGTGCTGGACTTTTTGCCTCGTACCGTAGTGATCTTGCTACAACATCGGCTTTGGATAACGCACAGTTTACACCGCAAGTATGGTTGGGTGAGCAGTTTTGGGGTAATCGTTTGCAGGACTGGCAAAGGGCTGGCAATGAATTACAGTGCACTCGTGAAGGGAAAGATTTTGAAGCCCGCACGGTATCATTATTAACACGCCAGCTTAATAACAGTCTACAGAGCGGACGCATTAAAGCCACCGTGCGTAATCTAACCCCAGGTGAGAATGGCTTTTGTGGCTTTTTGTTGGGTGTTGGCAAAGGCGAATTAACCGCTAAAGGCGCTGCATTGGCGCAACGCGCTGGTGGGGTTAATGGCGGGATCATTGCTGCATTTGATAGCGGTGGTAAATTATCATTTCGTCAGTTTGATGATGAAAATAAAGCGCTAAAGTTTGAAACCATCAATCGAGAATTGTTTAACCTGAAACAGTACCAAGATGGCGCTAAAATTACACTGGATTGTCATTTAGATCCCATAGATAGCGAGCATTTTGATATACGCTTAGTTGCTACTGATGCGGATACTGCTCAAGAGCTCGGCTTTGCGCTATTACACAAAGTGCCTGCAGAGCAGTTACAAGGTGGCATCTCTTTACTAAGTTCATCAGAGCCATTAGTTGCAGGTGCGCGTTGGGGGTTTAGTGATATTGAAACCGGTGGTGCGAAAATAACACAGAACAATAGTAATACCCTTGGTCCTGTTGTGGGTTGTATGTACACAGTTAATAAAAATATACTTAAGTTAACCTGCCAACTGATGCCAGTCGATACACAGGTATTAGCAAAACTACGGTTGGAATACCAACGTGAAGGCCAGCAGCAATGGCAATTAGGAGCTACTGCACCGATTGAAGATGGTTTTGTGGCTAGGTTTAGGTTGAGTAACTGGGATTATCTAAATGCTTATAAATACCGGGTTGTGGATCCCAAAAAACCAGATACTGCCTTGTATTCAGGTATCGTCGCGGCAGATCCACAAATCAGCAAAGAATTTACCATCGCGCTGTATTCTTGCATCATTCCGACATCAAAAAGTTTAGATAACACCCATTACACGCCACTTATTGCTAAAGAGCGAGAGATTGGACGCTATACCAAAGATAACATCTTATTTCCCCACACTGAGTTAGTGGAAAATGCGGCTTATCACAAACCTGATATGTTTGTGTTTTGTGGTGACCAATATTATGAAACATACCCAACCCGTTATGGGCGTCACACACCAGATGCAAAACTCGATACCTTATATAAGTGGTATTTATGGTATTGGGCGTTCGCTGACAGTATAAAAGATAAGCCAACGATTATTTTGGCTGATGACCATGATGTACTACAAGGTAACTTATGGGGTGATGGCGGCGAAAATTCAGAATTACCTAAAGAAGAAGATGGCGGTTTTAAATGGGATAAAGACTTGGTCAGAATGGTTTATCGTATTCAACATGGCCATAACCCAGACCCTTATGATCCCACTCCGATTAAATACGACATTCCAGTGGCCTATGCTGCGTTTGAATACGGCGGCATTAGTTTTGCCATTGTTGAAGATCGTAAATTTAAAACACCACCAGATTATAAAGTAAACAAACTTGCGACAACGGGTGAGTTATTAGGGCAACGCCAAGAATCATTTTTAAAAGCGTGGCAAAGTATGCATCCTGGTAAACCTAAGGTGTGTATTACCGCCTCCATGTGGGGCTCGCCACAAACTGATGAAAATGGTGAGGCATTAATTGATTATGATTCAAATGGTTATCCTGCTGATGGTCGAACTCGGGCAGTTAAATTGGTTAGCGAGGCAAATGCTTTAGTCATTGCAGGGGATCAACATCTAGGTTTATTAGCTTACCAAGGTATTAATCGTTTTGATGATGGTAGTTTATTTTTTGCAGGCCCTGCGAGTGCTGCATTTTGGCAGCGTTGGTTTGAGCCTAAAGTGGCACTGACTAATCAACGTAATAACGATATGAATACTGGCGATTTCACCGATTCCTTCGGCAATAAAATGAGAGTGCTTGCTGCTGCAAACCCAAAAATAACTCATACAGAGTTTGCACGTCAGAATAATACATGGGGTAAATTTTTAGCTGACCGAGAACTGAAAAGTGAAGGGTACGGCATTATTAAAGTGAACCATCAGGCTAAGCATTACCAATTAGAATGCTGGGAATGGAGCACAAACCCAGCAACAGGTAAGCAATTTGCTGGCTGGCCATATATAAAGCCCTTTTAACATTCATAGGATGTTTAACTAACAATTTATAGCACTCATATTTATTGATTTTTAAAAGTGAAACACAGCGTAATTGCGGTTTCACTTTTTTATTAATAAATTATATATTGTTAACAAAATACAGTTGACAATGACTTGTTGTTCATACTATTGTTTACAAAATAATAACGTAACAACATAATAAACCTTCAACGGGGAACACACACATGACAACCAAAAGTAAGACATTCAAATTAAGCGCTTTAACCGTCGCTTTATTTGCTACACACTTTGCTTATGCCCAGCAAGAAGAAAAGAAAACAGAAGCAGAAGATGATATTGAGATCATTGAAGTTAGCGGCTTAGCGGCAAGTGTTAAAAAATCAATTAACGATAAACGTTTTGCAGAAAATGTTGTTGATTCAATCAACGCAGAAGATATCGGTAAATCGACTGACCAAAACATCGCCGATGCGCTATCACGTGTAACCGGTGTTTCAGTGCAGACAGTTGACGGTGAAGGTGCGCGAGTGACTGTACGTGGTGCGAATTCACAACAAAATAATATCAGTATGAATGGTGTTCAGCTTGGCTCAACAGGTTATAGCCAAGGTGTCGATTTATCACAGTACTCTTCAGATATCTTATCTAAAATCGAAGTTGTAAAAACCCCAAGTGCAGATCATGAAGAAGGTGCGTTAGGTGCAAATATTAACCTAAGTACCACTAAGCCACTTGATTTAAATTATGAAATAAACACCATGACACTTGAAGGCCGTTATAACGACCTATCAGAAGAAGATAATTATAAGGTGTCGGGCACTTTTTCTCGTAAGTTTTTTGATGATACGTTTGGTGTGGTTGTTACAGCCGTTAAAGAAACCAATGCTTATCGTAAAGATCAATACTCAGCCACAGAGTGGTATGCTTTACAGTCTCCTTTAGCGAAAGATACAAATGGTAATATAGTTGAAAATGCTGCCGGTATTACACCGCGTACAGTTCAATATCAATATCATGAAAGTCAAAATGATCGGGTTAATTTTAATCTAGGTTTACAGTGGCGAGCGTCAGAAAATACCGAATTTAACTTTAATGCTATTGTTGGTAAGCAAGATATAAATAACTCTATGCATGGCATTAATACTCGCTCAGTAGAGACGAAAAACTTGGTTGAAGGTGAAGACCCTGGCTTGGCAGGTGTAACTGCTGAGTTTACGGATCCTGAGCAAGACTGGCGTACCATTGATTTAGAAACCAATACATTTACTAAGTTTGTTAACCGCTTTGGCAGTGGTGGTTTGGTACAATCTGAAGGGGATTTTGAAAATAACAATCAAATATTTTCTTTAGATATGAAGCATAACTTCAGTGATTCACTAACAATGGATGCGGGTATTGGTTACTCTAAAACTGAGCAAATCCCCAATAACTCTGTGTATGTGGCATTACAAAATTTTGCCAATATTAGTGCGTGGAGCTTAAAAGATGTACCGCCAGAAGATATGGAGCCTGTAGGTTATGATTGCACTAGTGGTCAGTGTAATTTAGTAACCGGTACTGGTTTGATTGACTATGGCGAACATAACACCTTTGGTGACCCAGAAAGCCTGTGGGATAACTACAGTACTACAGGGTTTAATCCGGACGAATTAGATGCACAGCATTTATCATATATGGGCAGAACCTTAAATACGGTTGAAGATGAGCAAAAATCATTATATGTAGATTTTGACTACGTTTTAGATTCAGATAACTTTCGTTCTTTAGAGTTTGGTGCTAAATGGTCTAAACGCACTAAGTATGTTGATGCACAGCAGGGTTCGTTTAACAATGTAGGCGAAGGGGTTGTAATAACAAACCCAAATACAGGTTTACCAGCCGTGTTAGGCAGTGGCTTACGTGATATAACCGGAGCCATGATTACTGATGGCAATGAGTTCCCTGTTGATGATTTTATGGCGGGCCTTGGTTATGGACGCGACAATGTTACTGACGGCTGGAATAGTTTTTCAGCTTTCAAGGCGTTTGAAGTTGCGTTAGGTAGCCCTGAAGTTGCATTTGAAACAGATGACTCAAATACAAGAAATACAGAATTAGACAACCTTGCATTTTATACAAAACTTAACTTTGAGTTACTAGATGGCCGTATAACTGGTGATGTCGGTGTTCGTTATGTCAAAACAACGGTTGAAGTTCAAGGTGCATCAGGTGTGCAATTTGCGTTTGACCCTTCAAATAATGCCCGTTTAATGGACCCATTTAAGCTTGCTGAACTTCGTGATTCAAGTTTACCGCTGTGCGCAGCAACTTTGTTTTATGGCACGAATTATAATGAAGAAAGTCGTTGGTCTAGAACGGATGGTTTGGGTTATGACACCTTAGGAACCAATGATAAGACTGATGATGTTAGGATCCCAGATCAAGGTCCGTGTCATGATCCTAATGCAATTCAAGGGAACCCAAATGAATCTGAATGGTGGTTATGGCGTCACTCTGATGTGTCTACAGAAAAGCACTGGATTTATGGTGAACGTGTTTATGATGAAGCAGGTAATTTATTACCAACGGAAGACAGAAGCTTGCGCTCTTTTGCTGTTACCGATGAGCATGAGTATGATTTATTTTTACCGAGTTTAAATCTAAACTACTTACACAACGAAGATACTATTATCCGTTTTGCTGCTTCAAAAACCATGGCGCGTCCACAAATTGATTCTCTTCGCCCTGGTTTTAAAGTTAGAGAAACACAATGGGGTGGTGAAAACCGTAATAACTCGATTACATTGACGAATCCTAAACTAGATCCTCTTGAATCATTTAACCTTGATTTATCTTATGAATGGTACTTTAACAAGTCAGGTTTATTAGCGGCTACGTTATTTTATAAAGATATGACTAACTTTGAAGAGTCAGAAACAATCGTTACTTACATGGATGATTTACGTGACGTAGGTTTAACAGAAGGCGAAACCTATGATCCAAACGATCTCGTTCTGATTGCCGGTCAAGATAGTTTAGAAGGCTGTATGCCTAAACGGTTCCAAGGTGGCCAGGATTATGAGTTAGACTGGATGTATTCAGGTGATTTAGAGCAAATGTGTGCCAAATTTAATACTACCCGTATTAAAAATGGTAAAGGTGCGTCTATCAAAGGTCTAGAGCTACAATACATGCAAACCTACGACAACCTACCAGGTATTTGGTCTGGTTTAGGTTTACAGGCTAACTATACTTATCAAGATTCAGAGTATGACCAAGAAGTCTCTTCTATCGATAGCAACGTTAAAGTGCCATCACTTGCTGTTGCTTATACACCTGAACACAGCTACAACTTAACGGGTTTCTGGGAGAAAAATGGTCACCAATTACGCCTATCTTATCAAGGGACTACAGATCAGTTAGTACAACGTTCTTGGGAGAATGGTTCGCTTTGGGAAGAGGGTCGTCAAACACTTGATTTTTCAGCAAGTTATAAAGTGAATAATAATATCAGTATTTCTTTCCAAGTCGCTAACTTAACAGATGAAGGAGTTCGTCAGTACTTCACTAGCCGATTCTTACAAGCGGGCGGTGTTACTTTTGATGAAGGTAGCCCACTTGAAGGTGAAGCAACTAAGTCACGTACGGTTTATCAATATCATACCGGGCGTACATTTAGACTTAATACCCGTATTAATTTTTAACGATTTAGCCTAAATATGGAGCCCGCAGTATTACTGCGGGCTCTTTGGTTGTGTTATAAAAAATAAACAGGGTTGTAATGTTTTATCAAACGAAATTAATGATGTGTGCGACAATAATGTCGTTCTTCTTTGTTGCGTCGGTTAACGCTCAGATTGAGCAGCTACAAGTTTACGGTAATTTCTATCCCGTAAAAGCGAATCAAATGCCGAGTTCACTATTCGTACTCGAAAAGAGCCAAATAGACACTATCGCAGGGTTGTCGGCTCTCGATGTATTAACCTTGGTGCCTGGTGTTCGAGTACAAAAATCTGGCGTAAGCCAAGAGATTTTTTTACGTGGTGCTGAAACAAACTTCGTTATTGTTCAAATAGATGGGGTGCAAGTAAATAACCCTTTGGACAGTCGTGGCGGCAGTTTTGATTTGGGTACGCTATCGAAAGACTCGATTCAACGTGTAGAAGTGATCAAAGGCGCCCAATCGTCAATTTATGGTTCTGATGCCATTGCCGGTGTGATCAATTTTATTACCTATGATGCTGATACCAATAATACTTTGGTTTCTGCTGGCGCCTTTGATAATGGCTCACAAACAGCGATGGTTAAGTTAGCATTTGATAGTACAGCAATAGGTGTAACAGCGATCAATAGTGATAACTCGGCTACCGGTGATGAGCAAGAGTCCATTGAACTGAATGCACACACTGTCATTACGTATAATAACGACAGTGAAACTAAGATTAGTGTTCGTTTAAGCGACTATCAACAAAAAGCGCTTGCAGACCAAAGTGGCGGCATTTTGTATGCCCAAGACTCGACAAAAGATGACAAGCAAGGCCAAATATATTCAGGTAGTGTACGTCACAATCAACAGATTACCCAATACCATCAGTTAGCGTTACAGGCAGAAGTTTTCAACTCGTCAGATAGTTTAAAATCACCAGGTATAACACCTTATTTTTCAGCGCCACCAACCTACTCTGAGAACGACTATTCGTACTATAAATTACGATTTTTAAATGGATTGCAGTTTAACCATGCTCTGGTCACTGTGGGTATTGATTTTAAATCAGAATCGGGTGAAACCAACGGCAGTACGCAAATGCATACCTTTACAGATATGGGAGAAATGGTTGTGTTTGATCTGCCTACTGAATATGACATAGACAGAGAAAACCTTGCAGGCTTTGTAGATGCTAAGTGGCACTTAGATAAAGTCACGGTTTTCTCTGGTATTCGATACGACAACACCAAAGATTTTGGGGATCAAACGACGTGGAAGTTAGGCGCAAATTATGAATTCAATGAGCAAGTACGCGTGTTTGCAAATACCGGCACTGCTTTTAAATTGCCAAGTTTGTATGCATTGAGCAATAACTTGATCGGTAACCCTAATTTGACCCCTGAAGAAGCAACAAACCACGATATTGGTATTGAGTTTATATTAGAAAAAGCCAACGTTAGTCTGTCAGTATTCAACTATGAGTATACCGATCTTGTCGATTTCGATTTCGCCACATTCTCACTAGTAAACCGCTCTAAAATCATCAGCTCAGGTATTGAGTTGATTGTTCAAGGGCAGTTGAACGATGACTTTTCATATGATTTCGATCTTACTTACATCGATCTTGAGAGCAGCGAAAACGAAATTCTTACGGGGCGTCCAGATTGGCAGGGCGGGTTAGGTATTCAATACCAAGTAAGTGACAGTGTTACCACTTCGCTGAATTTTGATTATGTTGGGGAAACTATCGGAACAAGCCAATACACAGGCGAAAATAGCGTTTACGACTTGAATGCATACAACAAAATAGATGTCACAGCACAATGGAAAATTCGTTCACACATAAGATTAGACGTTTATTTACAAAATATTTTCGATAAAAGCTATCAAGTGGCCGTTGGTGTACCAGGTCAAGACCTTGAATTTGGTGCAAACGTCCAATGGACGTTCGATAAATCTTAGAATATGGAGTGTATTCGATATGATTAAACGATTCTTGATAGTTGCTTTAATGATATTTACTGCTGTTGAAGTCAGTGCTGACGAGCTTGATGAAAGTCTGATTCAAAGCAGCATTAACCCTGTTGTATTGCAACAAGGGAAAGTATTGTTTGAACAGGTTTGCGCGTCTTGTCACAACAAAGATTTGAGTGGTGCAAGTGGATTTAATTTAAAAGATGGCGAATGGGTACATGGAAAACGACCAACACAAATATTAAACAATGTAAAAAACGGTTTTATGAGTGCCGGAATGCCAGGGTTTGCTGATGTATTCTCTGAGGTTCAGCTTCGCTCAATTGTTTCATATATATTGTCAAAGCGAGAAGGCTGGGATGATCTTCAATACAAGCTCTATCAATTAGACAATGAAAATGATCAGGTTGTGACTGAAGACAAATTGATCAAGTCAGGGCCGCTTGTAAACAACCTTGCTGACTTTGCAATACCAGAAATGCAACATTATTTTATTGAGTTTGAAGGCGATTTTTACGCCCCTAAGGAAAATGACGCTCAGCTTTGGTTACAGTGGGGGGCACCTCATGAGATGGAAGTCTTTATTAATGGTAAACAGGTTTTAAAAGGCGGCACGCCATGGTTTCCAACTTGGCGACTTAAGCGAGGGAAACAGCGTTTAAAACTTACTTATCGCTCAGGAAACACTAAGCCGGGGCAAAGAAATTTAACCGTTATCGCTACTAATTTAGACATGACCATTAAGCTATTTGCAGTTTCGAGCCGTGCTAAAACAATCATGGACGACAAAAAGTTTGAAATAAAAGCAACGTCAGACACTGTCGTTATTAGAAAACGCATCCATTCGCTTCCGCCTTTGAGCATATCAGTTGGGACGCCAGCTAAGTTGAACTACGCATTCAATAGTAAAACTTGTTCTATCAACGGATTATGGCAAGGAGACTTGCTCAATATAGGCCCTAATATATCAGGTCGGGGTGAAGATCCAAGTTTACCATTGGGTGAATGGATATTTAAATCACCTCAAGGCATAGAGCACACAACCGCTGAAAACCAGGTTTGCAGTTATAAAGGCTACCAACTGCTTAACTCAGAGCCTGTCTTCAACTATGCAATTGGCGACACGAATTTTAGTGTCACTGCAATGGTTAAACACAATAATAAAATAAGTTTTTTGTTCAATTCAAACACCCAAAAAAAAACCGTCATTTTACGTTTGCCAACTTCTGAGAAGCTAATTTGGTCATCCGAGAATGGCAAAGTCACTGCTGATAAAGCAGTCATTACTACTAACAGTAAAGGCTCTTTTCAATTAACAGCCTCAATTCAGAAGTGAAACCAGCATGAAAGTATTAACTAATCTTTTATCACCGATAATAACGCTGTCAGTTACTTTATCGATTAATGCACAGCAAGCACCAAAACATGAATATACACCTGACGGTTACACAATAGTCACCGTAGAAACACCTAAAGATGTTCGTTTTCATGTTACAGGGTTAGACAGTGATAGTGCTGGCGTTATTTGGGTCGCTACTCGTTTCGGTGAAGTTTGGTATCTTAAACAAGGGCAATGGTCAAAGTTTGCCGAAGGCCTACACGAACCAACTGGATTAATGGTTGATGACGATGGATCAATTTTAGTGGCGCAAAAACCAGAACTGACGCGATTAATTGATACTAACAACGATAATAAAGCTGATGCTTACATACCTTTGGCAAATGATTGGGAGTTTCACGACAATTACCACGAATTTACCTTTGGGCCTGTAAAAGATAATTTAGGCAATTTATTTGGAACTCTCAATTTGAGCCATAATAACCCTGATGCTTTCACTATGGGCGCGATGGGGACCGCAGGTGGACATCGGGGATTTGCGTTTAAAGTAGATGAAAAGGGTCGTTACTCCCCCTATGCGCACGGCTTACGTTCTCCTGCGGGGATCGGTGCGAGTCCTAGTGGCGAAATATTTTTTACTGATAATCAAGGGGACTGGGTACCAACCTCAAAAATGCATTTGTTACAGGAAGGAAAGTTTTATGGACATCCCGTATCTCTCATCGAAATTGATGGTTTTACTAAAGAAAAAGTTAAAAACCTATCGTTAGACACGTTGGCTGCAATGAGTGAAAAACCAGTGGTTTGGATACCACATATAGAAGTAGCCAACTCACCTGGCAACCCAGAGTGGGATACAACCCAAGGAAAATTCGGGCCATTTGAGGGGCAAATTTTTATTGGTGACCAAACGCAATCTAACGTTTTCCGTGTTTTGTTAGACAAAGTGAATGGCAAATACCAAGGTGCGGTTATTAACTTTATGAATAGATTTCAAAGCGGAAATATTCGTGCGGAATTTGATGTTAACGGCCAACTTTGGATTGGGCAAACCGCAAGAGGTTGGGGCGCACAAGGTGGCAAACCGTTCGGTTTAGAAAAAGTGGTTTGGGATGGCACCAACCCATTCGAACTATTAGAGATTAAACTCACCAAAACAGGTTTCAAATTAACATATACTGATGAGCTGGACGCAACGTCGGTGAAATCAGACAGTTTGTCGGCGCAATCTTGGCATTATCATTATTCGGGCAATTATGGCTCGCCAAAAAAAGACTTAACTCAATTACCAGTCAGTAATATAACACTAAGCAAAGACAAAAAGTCGATTGATATTGAACTGCCATTAATGGCAGATAAAGTCGTGCAAATTGACTTCCCTGGTCTGAAAGATGTCAATGGCCGTAGTGTTAGCGTAGAAAAAGTATATTACACATTAAATGAGCTTATTAAATAGGGAACTCATGATCAAATTATTCATCATATTATTAACAGTGCTTTTGTACGGTTGTACATCATTTTCCGCTAGTACTTCATCGATAAAAGTGTTGCTAATAGACGGACAAAATAACCATTCCGTTTGGCCGAAAACATCGAATATGATGAAAATATATCTTGAGGAAACAGGTCAGTTTGAGGTTGATATATATCGAACTGCAAAGACGTGGAATGGTGGAAAGTTACTAGAGCAATTCCCTGCTAATGATGGAAGAAACCACCAAGATTTCGAACAGCCGGTCACAGATGAAACATTTTTACCTAACTTTGCTGATTATGATGTAGTTATTTCTAACTTTGGTTGGAAAGCTGCACCTTGGCCACAACAAACGAAATTGGCGTTCGAAACATTCATGAAAAATGGTGGCGGTTTTGTGTCTGTTCACGCTGCGAACAATTCGTTTCCACAATGGCTTGAATACAACCGAATGATTGGCTTGGGTGGTTGGGGTGGTCGTAATGAAAAAGACGGCCCTTACATATATTTTGACGAACAAGGACAATTAAAGCGTGATACTTCAAAAGGGCAAGGCGGTGGGCATGGCAAGCAGCATGCGTTTGAAATCGTTTTACGGCAGTCGCACCCAATCACAAAGTCACTTCCTAATAGCTGGAGTCATAATAAAGACGAGTTATACAACCGACTACGAGGTCCAGCACAAAATTTAACAGTATTAGCAAGCGCCTTTGACGATAAAGAATTTAATGGGTTTGGACGTCATGAGCCTGTGCACATGACTGTTGACTATCATCAAGGTCGAGTGTTTCACACGACGTTAGGGCATGGTATTGAAGCATTCGAAGATGAGCACTTTATAAGCGTTATGCGTCGTGGGGTGGAGTGGGCAGCGACAGGTAAGGTGAAAAATTAAACTAAAGTATCAACTGACAAAATAAGTTATGAGATAGTGAACTTATAAGTAAATAAGCTCATTTTGAAGTTGTTATCGACGACTTCAATTGACAGTGTTGTTGGTATTCTTTTGGTGATAACTCAGTGTGTTTTTTAAATACCGTTGAAAAGTACGCTGAGTTATTAAACCCTACCGCATAGGCTGTTTCGGTGACTGTTTTAGTTAGCAAGAGCAACTTGGCTTGGTTTATTCTTACATCAGCTAGGTATTGATTAATCGTTGTTGCCGTAAGCTGTTTAAATACCTTCATTGTATGAGAGCGGCTCGCACCCACAGCGCTGACAATATCTGCAATGGAGATATCATGGCGGTATTGCTCAAGAATATACGCTTTTACTTTATCAACAAGTTGTTGATCTGGAGTGTTACTGTTTAATTGATCAAGCGCGTAGTTTAATACTGTGATCACGTGATGTAGGGCTGCATCAATATTGACGATAGTGTTAGCATCATCAAGGCGATTGCCGATACTTTCAAGCTCATCAAGTAATACTTTACTATTCCCGCACTGAAAAATAACCCGATCAAACATCATAAATGCGATTTCTTTTGCTCTTATCTGATAACAGCTAAATGAATTGTGGCAATAGCTTTTTAGTTTAACTAATAACTCGTCTAACTTGGTTGCTGTTAAATGTGGGTTAGCAGTACAGATAATCTTAAGTAGCGCTACACGCTCTTTAAGCGGATACGCTTTGTTTAATTTGTCTGGGTAAAATTGGCTAAAGTGGCGATTATTAGCCGCTGTAAATTGCGCTATAGCGAGTGCATTTTGGTGTTCAGTGTGTTGTTTAATTTTACTATTTGTAAATTGAATATCTTTATAAACCGCCCAGCTCCAAATTAGCGCACTTAGACTTGCCCCAACATAGTAAATAACCCACAGCTCAAAAGCGTTACCAATGCCCATAAAAACACTGAGTGTGAGCGCACCATAAACATGAGTTGCAACATACGCTTTGAGGTTTGTTTGTAATAGTAGGATACAAGGGAGTAACAACTGCAAGCAGATCAACAGTAATTGAGATGAGTAAATATGCTGTGCGTTTATGTTTTCTAATTTAACTAACCAAGGTAGCTCATTAGGACTGTAAAAATATAAAGGGGCTGCACAGAGGAAAAAGCACGACCATGCAATCCCTAGTACAACCGGTGCTATTAATAAGGGTTTGGGGAGTTGCAACTTAGCCTGCGTTAATAATGCAAAAAGTAAACAGGGGGTGCCAATACTAAAGAGCAAAATATTTCTAAAAAAATCATACCACCTTTTTCCTTCATAAAGTGGCATCACATTAATAATCGGTCCGCATAAAAAAAGAATAAAACAGACGATAAAAGCGCAATAAAAAGGGTAGGCAGCACCAATGCGTTCGCGCACAAGCGTAAAATAAATGAGTACCATGATGAAAATGTTGGCAGCTGCAAATGGGATCACGGTACGTAAAAATATATCCCAATTTAATTCTGTGTAATACATCGCTAATTTTTATTTTTTATAGGGCAGAACTAAAACAATAGTGGGAATGAGGCTTATAAGTCAAGTTTTGTTAACAATTTACTTTTTGTAGAGGGTGATGAAATTTAACTTATTTTAGTGTGTTGATTTGTATAGGAAAGACGATTTTATAACTCGTTATAGAGGATATTGAATGCGGTAAAGGCGAAAGCTAATTTAAAGTGTCGGCATCATTTTCACATCAATCTAGATGTCAGTTATAAAGGGACACTATGCGAATTTATTTAAAGTCTGTCTATTGGTTATTGCTGTTTAGTGTATTCAGTAATCTATGTTACGGCGAGGAGAAACCAAATATCGTGGTGATCCTCGCCGATGACTTAGGGTATGGCGATTTAGGGTTTACTGGTTCAAAAGAGATCAAAACCCCAAATATTGATGCATTAGCTAATAATGGTGTTAGCTTCAAAAACGCGTATGTAACGCATCCATACTGTGGGCCTTCTCGGGTCGGGCTGCTAACAGGACGGTATCAAGCACGTTTTGGTATGGAAAATAATGTCAGTTATATGCCTCAAGATAAATACATGGGACTGCCGTTATCAGAAAAAACACTGGCTAATCGTTTACAGGATGTCGGCTATCACACCGCAGTATTTGGCAAGTGGCACTTGGGTGGCGCACCGCATTTTCAGCCCAATAATCGCGGCTTTGACTATTTCTATGGTTTTTTAGATGGCGGGCATAATTATATGCCTGATCAAGTGACGGTTGGCGGAGATGGTTATTCACTGCCGCTGATGCGTAACACTCAAGTGGCCGAATTTGATGAATACTTAACGACAGCGCTTAGCCGTGATGCCGTGAAGTATATTCATCGACAGCAAGAGTCGCCATTTTTTATGTATTTATCTTACAACGCGCCTCACACGCCACTACAAGCACCCGCTGAATATATTGAAAAATATAAGCATATTGAAGATGAAGATCGACGTATATATGCCGCTATGATCGATGTTATGGATGAAGGCATAGGTATGGTCGTTGATGCACTTAAAGAAACCGCGCAACTAGACAACACCCTGATCATCTTTTTATCAGATAATGGTGGCGTATTCCCTGAAAGTTGGCAACCGACCAGCGATTGGGCTGATAACTCTCCTTTTAGACGAGGTAAAGTGGCTTTACTAGAAGGCGGTATTCATGTGCCTTTTATTGCACATTGGCCAGGGGTCATTCCTAAAGGCGAAGAGTTTACTGGTTTAGTATCGTCACTTGATATTGCTGCAACCTCAGTTGCACTAGCGGGTGCTGATAATAAGAAATTAGATGGTGTTAATTTACTGCCATTTTTACAAGGCACTAAACAAGGCAGCCCACATCAGGCGTTATTTTGGCGCTTAGAAGAGGCACCTAATATTTATGCTGTACGTACTGTTGATTATAAATATATGAACCAACCACTACCGGATGTAGGCCGCAGTTTTTTTGATATGAAAGCCGATCCGTATGAGCAACATAACTTGGTTGATACGTTACCCGCTGAACAAGCGAAATTAGCCAAGCTGTGGAATGAGTGGAATAAGCACAATACAAATAATGTATTGCAGCAATCATGGGAATACAAAGCAGAAATAGATAAGTTTTTTGAGCAGTTAAATAAGCAGAATATTGAAAAGGCAAAACAAACGGCAAATTATGTTATTAAGTAACCTGAGGTTATTTGGTTAACGAGTAAAAAGCCCCAAAATAGGGGCTTTTTTATCAGTACTTTATATTTCCTATATCAATTAAACGGTCTGCGGGTTGATTACGCAATACTTGATTGCTGCCATCACGCCAAGTGATACTAATCTCTTTGATGTTAGCATCATTACCTAAGCCAAAATGGGCAATGTTCATTAAGCTTTGTGAATGGCTTGCACTGTGTGAGCCCACAAGTTGATATTGCGTTGCTTGCTCTGTACGTATGTGGATTTTTGCACCCAATGGATCAATACCTGTTTGTGAATACCCAACGCGTATTAAGCTAAAGTGTTTATCTGCCATGGGCGTGGTGTTTTTATATAAGTGCCAACTGCCGTTGTCATCATCACCACTTAGCAGATCGAGTTTACCGTCATGGTTATAATCAAATGCAGCGCCCATATCGCCATGAGAGTCTTGATTTAACTCGCTGGTGGCTGAGTTTAATAACTGGCTAGTAAAATTGTTATTGCCTTGGTTAATTAATAAAAGATCGGCAACTCGCTGCTTTAAATGACCAAATCGATAAACAACAAAGTCGACTAATGTATCGTTATTAAAGTCACCCGGCACAACTCCCCAGTTATTATCAATGGTTTCAGTTGGCAATTGCGACGATATATCAACAAAACGGCCATTGTCGTTACGAAGTAAAATATCCTGCAATGCAAGGTTTTGCGGTGTCCACTGTGTTTTATAATCTAAGACATTTTTAAATGAAGCACGGACATCCCAGGCTAAGTCATCAGCTAAGTGCCATTCTACACGCCATTGGTTATTGCCTAAATAACCAATGTACCAACCGGTTTTAGTAATAGACTTGGCAAAGCCCTGTGCTTGCTCTGGGTTGATCACGTACTCATCTGATGGCGTTGTAATTTGAACTTGTTGTTCACCTAAATATACTGGCATGGCAGCCATTTTTTTACCGCGGGGAAAAATGATAAAAATCACTTAAAATCAAACTCCCTTGTGTTGTGAGGCTTAGTCCGTCATGGCTTTTATTACCTTCGTCTCTTAAGTCTAAACGTTTTAGTTCGTTATTATAGGAGATGCTATTATTCGCAATGCTGTAATGCAGCTTACCTCTGGCTAGGTAGTAGTCCATATCGCCATCGTTATCGATATCTGCATGCGCGAGAGTCAACGTTCCTGTTGTTTCAAGCCCTTCAGGTAATACGTGAGACGTTACATCGGTGAAGGAAAGGTCATTATTGCCTTGTAGAACAACCAAAGGGCTATAGCCATTAAAACCGATAATATCCGGGATATTATCGTTGTTAAAATCAGTGACTAACACACGCTCACTATTTAAGTTTTCAAATACTGGGGATCGGTGATATTCAAATGTGCCGTTACCGTTATTCACAAACAAAATATTACGTGGGGTATTCTCAGTCACCATCTTTTCGGCGTTAACTTGTATAAAGTCCAAGTCGCCATCGTTATCAAGATCAACCCAACGCACCGAGCGGCCACGTGCGCCCATTTTTGATAAGCCAGCCTGCTCAGTTACATCAGTAAATTGACCATTATTGTTTTGTAATAACCGTTGCGGTTGAGGGGTAAGGCCGTTGCCACCTCCTAATGAAAGCAGAATGTCGTTATCACCATCGTTATCGTAATCGCCACTGGCCATGCCATGTAAATCAACACGTGGGTAAATATCAGCTTGCTTGGTAAAGCTAAAGTCACTATTTGATAAGAATAATTGAACTGGCGTAGAGTCATGATTGGTTAGCAATAAATCGTAGTAACCGTCGTTATTTAGATCAGAGAGTGACGGGCCGCCGTATTTCCAATTTTTATCTGTATCTAAGCCCACTTCAGCCGATACATCTGTAAATACGACTTGCTGTGGCATCGATACGTTAGATTCTTTATGACTGCACGCTGTCATAGCGAGTGCGACCGTAATAGCCGTGAGTTTAAAGCCGAGGTTATCCATTAATATTACTCCTTATAAATTATTTTTGGGTGGTGTGACTAAGGTAAATTCATTGATATAGCTTTCCAGGTTTGCAACGATACGTGTTAAGCTATCAACGGTCTGTTGGCTGCTCTGGGTTGTATTTGCTACAGATTGCGCATCATTATTAATTAAGGTTATTTGCTCGTTTATTGAGTTTGAAACTGATGTTTGCTCTTCAGTTGCGGTGGCTATTTGCAGTGCCATATCCATAACCTGATCAAGCTGCTCTTTTAATTGCGTAAATGACTGAGCATTGTTGATCACACTTTCAATTGCTTGGGCTGAATGAGATTGCAGCTGCGACATACTATGCGTTGCTGTACTTGCACCACTTTGCAGTGAGTTGATTTGGCTCTGAATTTGTTGTGTCGATTGCTGGGTCCGACTTGCTAGGTTTCTGACCTCATCAGCTACCACGGCAAAGCCTCGTCCTGTCGTCCCTGCACGTGCAGCTTCTATTGCTGCATTAAGTGCAAGTAAGTTAGTTTGCTCAGCAATGCCTTCAATCACATTTAATATATTGCTGATCAGTTTTGCTTGTTCATCGAGTTCATTTACCACGTCTGTGGTAGCGCTCAATTCAGTCGTTAATGTTTGCATCATCGTTTGACTGATGTTTGAGTTTGCTAAGCTTTGCGTTGATACTGAATGCGCCTGTTCAATTGCTTGGTGAGTGCGATTCGTCATTGCAGACACTTCACTTATTGTGGCGGTCATTTGATTGATTGCTACAGAAATACTATGCGTTGCTAACTGTTGATTATTACTGAGGGATGTACTGTTTTGTATAGTGTTATGCATGGTTTGCGAGTTATTTGCTATTTGCACCGACTCTTTGGCTATTTTTGATAAGGTGCTATGAAACCCCGTAATTAATAAATTAAATGCGTTGGTAAGTTCAGTTAATTCGTCATTACCCTGGTGTTTAAATTGATGAGTGAGATCCTTTGAGCGGGCAAGTTGACTAACTTGGCTAACTATTTCAGATAGCGGTTGGGTAATGCTACGAATAATAAACCACGAAATAACAGTCAGTAATAGGATCAGTAAGGCTAAGGTACTAATATTACTATAAAGATTGTTTTGCGCTTGTTCGATTAGCTGGTTTTTAGTGTCGATGAGTTCTTTCAATACTCTTTCAATAGCATGTTGTTGTAACTGCGCCATATTTTTTACAGTAGTAGGCCAATTAGTTGTGCCTATATATAAAGGCTTATTGACGGTTTGATAGATGTTTGTGCGTGCTTTTAGGGCTACTTCTTCTGATTTTAAATAGCTCGGACTTTTTCTCATTTCATTAAGTACAGTCTGAGCGAATGGACTTGCGAAATTATAAAATAAGCTGTTGTAAGTTTGAATTGCAGTCGCGCTTCTGAATATTTCTCCATAAATGTAGACATCAAGTTGGCTGTTGATAGCCGTATTAATAAAGCTATCGTGAAACGAACGCTCAACACTGCTAGCAACTAAGTAATAGTAAGCATTAGACATTTTACCGAGTTGTTGATCACTACTTGCGATCACTACAATTTCACTCAAGGTCATTAACAAACTGCGAATTAGCGTGTTAATTTCATACATAGTATGTACTTCTCGGCCTAGCTCAGTCATGTAATCACGGCTTAAATGACTTTTATTATCTGCAACCTCCCTGACAACGTTGAGCTCTATTAATTGTTTTTCTATTTTTTCGATTTGAGCCCGTAAAGTCAGGAATTGATTGATAGTTTGCTGATTATCGTTAATAAATTCATTAAATTGCTTGCTATGCAATAGCGCATTTTGGCGATGAATCAACATTTGTTGCTTAGATTTTGCCATGTCAGATTGAGTATCAAGATACAGCCGTGTATAAAAGCCTTCTTCGAGTAAATTCGCAATAAGTGGGTAAGTTACATGCGCGTAATCGAGGATCGCATCCAACTTGCTGATTGCTTGGCGTTGCTCAAGCGATGAATTTACTTTATCTGCAGACATTATTCCGGTAATTACTAGGGGAATGAGTACCAGCGCTAAAATTCTAGTTTTTATCTTATAGTTATTTAGAAATCTCACAATGCACCAATGTTAATTGTTAACAATTAATGAAGGTTACATTTTTTTGTTATTAAATAGCAACTTTTTATTAACTGAAAGTGGAGAATAAATACCATTCTTGAAATTGGAACTGCAGTTGTTCTGATAGAAGTAAACTCGACGCGATGAAGATACAGCGCTTATTTACAGCAGATTAAGAAAGCTATCAGTAAAAATCCTTCATTGATTGATGCAAGGTAACTATAAATTTAATACCAACATAAACACTAAATATGCGCTGCTTGAAGGTTCTGCATGGACATAAGTTGAACGCGGAAGCTTACTTGGCCTACAAGGTTACACACTTCCCACTTGATCAAAAAATTTTTATCCTAAAAGAACAACACGCGCTCATGCTCACATGTCACTTTTATTAATGTGTAATCGTTTTTTAGAAAACAAATGCTGATCTTTTATAAAAAAACGCATATAGTTTGTTTACTGTTAACAATATTCAATTTGTGGGATTAAAACTATGAATAAAAATATATCTCGTCGTTCTGTACTCAAAATATTAGCAGCTGGTGTTGTTGCTACAGGGGTATCTGGTTGTACTCGGCATTTAGGAGCTGCTACTTCAACTGTTACTCGCGGCACTCAAGCTCATCGTGATAATTGGCATAAAACACATGATAGAGTATGGCTTGGCAAACAATATTGGGCTAATCCGATGGAGGATTGGCGGGTTGTTAATGGTGCTGCTGAATGTAGAAGTAGAGGCGGTAATCGAAGTGTTCATTCACTCACTCACCAAATAGCGCATCTTGACCAAGCTTTTACAATGTCGGTGCAAGTGTCTCGCTTAGAGCCAAACAATAAGGATGGTGGCGCGGGTATTCGTCTTGGTGCTAAAAGTGAGTTAAATGAATACCGTAGTAACTGTTTTGTACAGCAGGGTTATGACCTTGGTATTAAAAACAATGATTTAGTGTTAGGTAATAACACAACGCCTTTAATGGTTCCGATAGAGGATCAAGCTGTTACTTTGACGCTGACTGGCACTCCTCAATCAGGCGCTATGGCTTTAGAGTTAACAGCTAGTTTAGCGTCGTCAGGTAAAGTGATTGGTACTCTAAGCCATTTGGCGGCTGCTTCAGAGTTATTAGGTAATGTGGCTCTGGTTAGTAATTTTTCGATTCCGTCCGTTACATTTGAAAATGCACCTGAAGACAAATTAGGCGCACGTTATAAATTTAGTAATTGGACCATGCAAGGTGAAGCATTTTCAGTAGTCGATGAACAAGTGTTTGGTCCAATACTTTGGACTATGTATTCGTTAAACGATACATTGAGTCATGAAGGTTTTGTGCTGAAATTGAGTGCTTATACAGGGCCAATAGGTGAGCATGATAATCAGCAAATAGAGCTACAGATCCAGCGTGATAATCAGTGGATCGCTATTGATTCGCAAGTCATAGATCATGACGGCTGGTTGGCGACTTTTCGTATAGCCAATTGGGATGAAAAACACGATACGCCTTTTCGGGTTGTATATCGTGAAAAACATACTGACGGTACACACACACCAGATATATATTCAGGGGTTATAAAAGCAAACCCCGCAAGTGAAAAATTACGAATGGCTGCGCTCACGTGTCAAAATGATTATGGTTTTCCGTACCAGCCAGTTGCGCAAAATGTCGAAAAACTAAACCCCGATTTAGTGTTCTTTTCTGGCGATCAAATTTATGAAAGCCATGGTGGGTTTGGTGTAATTCGCACGCCTGATGATTTGGCGATTTTGAACTACTTACGTAAGTTCTATCAATTTGGTTGGGCTTTCAAAGAGGTCATGCGTAATCAACCGACAATTTGTTTGCCCGATGATCATGATGTACTCCAAGGCAATTTGTGGGGTGAGGGTGGTGCAAGAATGGAAAACATTTCGAAAGACCCTTCAGCGAGTGTTTTAGGTGGTTACATTGATTCAGCACGGGTGATTAATATGGTACATAAAACCACTCTCAACCATCATCCAGATCCTTATGATCCAACGCCAACTAATGGTATTAGCTCGTATTATGGCACTATGCTATATGGCGGTGTCGGTTTTGCGATTCTTGCCGACAGACAATGGAAAAGTGGCCCTGAACGCATAAATGTTGCGGTCGGCGAAACAGGGCAAGATGAAGATCCACTTTTTTATAATCCTGTGTTTAATCCGCCAGGTTTAGATTTATTAGGCAGTCGACAGGAGCAATTTCTTAAAGCGTGGGGTAAAGACTGGCGCGGGCATAAATTAAAAGCGGTGTTGAGCCAAACGGTATTTGCGGCCATCTCAACTCATCAGCCGTTACCTGATCGCTTTTTAAAATACGATTTCGATTCAAGTGGTTGGCCTGCATCTGCGCGAAATCGTGCAATTGATGCAATGCGTGACTCTATGGCGTTACATATTTGTGGTGATACCCACTTAGGGTCTTTATCTCAATATGGCGTAAATCAACAAAGGGATAGTAACTGGGCATTTTGTACGCCAGCTATTTCTGCCGGTTGGCCAAGGTGGTGGAAGCCAGATTCAATGAATATGCCTTATCAAAACCGCCCTGCACATGGGCTTGCTGAAACAGGCGAGTATAATGATACCTTCGGTAATAAGATTTATGTCTATGCGGTAGGGAATCCTGAAGTAGGAAAATCAAATAACCGCTATGTAAAGGCTCATGAAAAAGGCAGCGGCTTTGGTTTTATTACCTTCGATTCTGACAAGCTCACATACACAATGGATGCCTATAAGTTTTTAGTCGATATAACCGATGGTAAAGCAAGTAACCAGTTCCCGGGCTGGCCTGTCACTATTCATCAGCAAGAGAATAAAGGTAACAATATAGTCAATTAGGTATAACTTGATGGCATCATAAGGATATTTCCTAAACCAAAATGGACAACTGTAATAGTTTGTCCATTTTTGGTTAAAGGCAACTATTGACCTTTGGACCGGGTGATCGAGAGTAGGTAGTACTTTTTCTTTAGTGTTTTTTAGGTTTTCTTAAGGATTGGTACGACTGAGTGGATTCGAACCACCGACCTTTGGACCGGGTGATCAAGAGTAGGTAGTGCTTTTTCTTAAGTGTTTTTTAGGTTTTTCTTAAGGATTGGTACGACCGAGTAGATTTGAACCACTGACCCTTGGATCGGGTGATCAAGAGTTGGTAGTGCTTTTTCTTAAGTGTTTTTTAGCTTTTCTTAAGGATTGGTACGACTGAGTGGATTCGAACCACCGACCTTTGGACCGGGTGATCGAGAGTAGGTAGTACTTTTTCTTAAGTATTTTTTAGGTTTTTCTTAAGGATTGGTACGACTGAGTGGATTCGAACTACTGACCTTTGGACCGGGTGATCGAGAGTAGGTAGTGCTTTTTCTTAAGGATTGGTACGACTGAGTGGATTCGAACCACCGACCTTTGGACCGGGTGATCAAGAGTAGGTAGTGCTTTTTCTTAAGTGTTTTTTAGTTTTTTCTTAAGGATTGGTACGACTGAGTGGATTCGAACCACTGACCTTTGGACCGGGTGATCGAGAGTAGGTAGTACTTTTTCTTTAGTGTTTTTTAGGTTTTCTTAAGGATTGGTACGACCGAGTGGATTCGAACCACCGATATCGGCGTGGGGCATAAAGAGTAGGTAGCGCTCTAACCAACTGAGCTACGGTCGTACAATAGGATTCTTAAATTAAATTTATTACAGGTAGTAATAAATTTGGTACGACCGAGTGGATTCGAACCACCGACCTCTACCATGTCAAGGTAGCGCTCTAACCAACTGAGCTACGGTCGTACAATAGGATTCTTAAATTAAATTTATTACAGGTAGTAATAATTTGGTACGACCGAGTGGATTCGAACCACCGACCCCTACCATGTCAAGGTAGTGCTCTAACCAACTGAGCTACGGTCGTATCATAAATTTAAGGTGCTAATTGCTTAACAACGGTCGCTAATATATAGCGTGCGGTTAAGTGAATCAAGCTCGTTTATACATTTTTGGTTTGTTTGCCGTTTTTTTATTCATATTGGGCTGATTTCACACTTTTTGTAAAACTTTTGCCACCAAGTAACGTGTGTTTTTGCAGATTCTTTGAATGCGGTGAGTAAGTTACTGGGTTGTTGTTGCAGCAATGCCCTAAGCTCAGGTTGATTAGTTGTAGAGTTTAGCCAAAGTGCTTGGTACAACGGCATCAGTCGCTCTAAAGCGCCTGATAGTTGCGCTTGA
The DNA here is from genome assembly GCF_022846535.1 of Pseudoalteromonas sp. KAN5. NCBI lineage: Bacteria > Pseudomonadati > Pseudomonadota > Gammaproteobacteria > Alteromonadales > Pseudoalteromonadaceae > Pseudoalteromonas > Pseudoalteromonas sp. KAN5. The sequence goes on along the minus strand of NZ_AP025589.1, from coordinate 1,644,357 downwards.
TAGGGTTGTAATTGTGACAGGTAATACTTTTTAAATACGTTACTGACGATTTGCGCTTGGCGTTTATTTTTTAGCGGGTTGCAGAGTGCACTAAGATCAATACTGGTTAAATATCGACTGGTGCTGTGATTAAAGTATGTTTGCTGGCGCACGGCACTGACTAACGCTTGATTAAAGTTAAATTGGCGTAGCTGGGAGAGCTGTGGGTACAGTGCTTGGCTATCTATTTGTGTATATTGTTGTTGTATTATTTGCTGTTTTAAAGTGAGTAAGTTTTGTAGGGCAAGCTCTGTTTCGACAAGGCCTGCAAGGTTGTTATCCAGTGCATAGCTAGTAAGCTGCCAAGTACGTTTTAACTCAGGATCGTTGTAAAGTAAGTGGTTGAATTGCTTTAATAGTTGTTGCTTTTTGTTGGCAAGTTCATGCTTAATGGCTTGGTAGCTTTTTGACTCAGAGTTTAATTTCTCTAAGCAGCTTGGGGCTAATTGAATAAACTGGATTTGATATGTTAATTGGCCGGCTGAGCTGGCAACTTTGCCTAGTTGACTATTATGTTCAGCAATGAGGGTGTGAAGTTTACAATGAGACAGTTGCGCTAGCTGCACGATACTTAATTGCTGTGCAGTAGCTGGGTTAACGTTGTTATGAACAGGTGTCAATTTAAGGTTATTTAATGGTGGGGTGACAGGCAGCGGTTTGTCCAGCGCTGTGGCGAGTCGCTGCTGATACTGCTCATTAATATCTGTTGGTTTATCGCTACAAGCACTTATTAGCAAACAAGCGAATAAAGTGCCAAGATAACCAAATCGTTTGACTTGGTTATCTTGCCAGTTTGGTTGATTACGCGTTTTTGAGAGGCTCATATTTGAATCTATTTGCAACAGTTAACATTAACAAAATAGCCGCAACACTTAAGCCAACAATAATTCCTACCCAAAAACCATGCGGGCCCATGGCTGGTACAATCCAATCGGTGCGAGCTAAAATAAAACCCAATGAAAAACCAATTAACCAGTATGATATAAAGGTAATGTACGAAATGGGCGCTGTATGTTTTAACCCTCTTAAAATCCCATTCGCGGACACTTGTAACGCATCAGGGAGTTGGTAAATACACGCTAAAATCATAATGGATGTTGCCAGTGCTATTACTTGAGCGTCATCGGTATAAAGTTGGCTAATTATGTCACGACCAAAAAAAGTGATAGCTGCTAGTACCGCTGCAATGATCATGGCAAGAATGTAACTAGTTGAAATTGCTTTTTTTAGTTGCTCAAAGTGATGTTGGCCATATAAATTGCCGATCCGAATACTAATAGCAATTGATAAGCTCAATGGCATCATAAACAATAATGTAGTTACACTGGCTGCAATTTGATGCCCGGCAACCGCAACGGCACCTAGATGAGCGATAAATAGCGGTATGCAGGCAAATAAAGTGACTTCAAAAAAAGTGGCGAGTGAAATAGGGATACCGACTTTAGTAATGGTCCACATAGTACTAAATTGGGGGGTCTTAAAGTTAGCTAACAGTGTTTTAGCATCGACTTTTTTACTCAGTTGGCAGTATATTACTTGTGCAATAGCCATCGCGCTGAATACCAAAGCCGTGGCAATGCCACAGCCTGCACCACCAAGGGCTGGCATACCTAACTTACCATAAATAAAAATGTAATTTGCAGGGATATTGACAGCTAAGCCAATTAAGCTGATATAAAAAGCAGGCTTGGTCATCCCCATACCTTCGGTAATATTGCGATATACACTAAATACTAAAAAACCAATAATTCCCCATTTAACAAAATGAATATAGTCATAGGCCATAGCGGCAATTGCTGGGCTGGTATCAAGCTTTAAAATGATAATATCGGCAAAGTAAGCGATTGATAAACCCAGTACACTTAATACTCCGGCAAGATACAAACCTTGCTGAAAATAATGGCTGATGCCTGTTTTATCGCCAGCGCCAGAAAATTGCGCAATAATACCGGTGAGGGCGAGTAATATACCTTGCAGAGCAAGCATTGCTGGATTCCAAACACCTGTTGCAATAGAGAGGGCGGCTAAATCGGTTGGACTAACTTGTCCCGCCATGATGGTGTCAACCACAGACATTAAAACGAGGGTTACTTGTGCTAAAAAAACGGGGATTGCCAGAGAAACTAGCCGTTTGGCTTCCCAACTACAAAAAGTCATATCACTTGCTACGTAAACAGAAGAGACGGGTATTGTAATCGATAAATTGAAGAATAAAAAATTATAGCGGCAAGTTGATGTTATTCATTGCAGTATTGAACCTTGGGATCGGTTAAACTAAAGCGAAGTGATAGATCCATGTTTAAAGGGCGGTTCAAGTTATGTTTACAGGCATTGTGCAAACACAAGCAACGGTAATTGCAAATAGCTATCAACACAGTGTTATGCGCTTAGTGCTCGCAGTTTCACCACAATACGTTACGAAGTTAGCGTTAGGTGCCAGTATTGCCATTAATGGTTGTTGTCTAACGGTTGTTAAAGTTCAACTTACTTCAGATAGTGCCCTTGCAGAAGTTTATTTTGATGTGATTGATGAAACATTACAGTTAACGAATCTTGGAAAGCTTGATGCTGGTTGTATGGTAAACTTTGAGCGTTCTATGACATTGGGTACTGAACTGGGCGGGCATATTGTCTCTGGTCATATTCATTGTATTGCCCAAGTGAACAATATTATTCACACAGATGGTAATTGTAAAATACAACTAAGCTTACCAAGTAAGTGGCAAAAGTACGTGCTGTATAAAGGGTTTGTCTGTGTTAATGGCGCCAGTTTAACGGTGGGTGAAGTTGACGAGCAAGGTTTTTGGTTACATTTGATCCCAGAGACTTTAGCAATCACCAATATTGGCAAAGTTGCAATAGGAGATGGACTCAATATTGAAGTTGATCAACAAACCTACACTATCATCAACACGGTGGAAAATTATTTACGACTACAGTCATCACAGTAACAGTCACCACAGTACTAGTTAGCTTAAAAAATTTGTTCGTCATCACTGTCTATATGTAACTCAACCTTACTATTGGCATAGTCGATATGCATATTAAAGTGGATTGGGTTACAGCATGCGCTGCAGTCTTCAAAGTAATCTTGATCGCCATCGCTGGCATCAAGGGTAATATGAATATGGTGACCACAATGTGGACAGCTGATCCGTTGTGAGAGATGATTTTGCATAATTGATCCAACCTTACAAAACAGAGCTATAAAGCATGACTATTTATAGTGGTGGATAAATTGTTATGCTTTACGCAGTTGTACGCGAACGTCCACAATAACTAGCCCTGGCCACTATTAGACGCTCATTAAATATAGTCTGCTTTAGTTATTTATGACATCAATTTGACAATAAAAATAGCCTTATTTAAGTAGTCGATCTATTTGTTGTTTAGCTTCAGTAAGATAGTGACCAGCAAAAATATTGGCATGATTTAAAATAGGGTAAAGCTGATAAACTAACTTACGTAGCTCATAGCCTTGCGTTAATGGGTAGTGCTTATTATAGGCTATGTAAAATGCATCAGGCAGGGGGGCAAATAACTCGCTCATTGCAATATCGACCTCCCGATCACCATAATAGCAACTGGGGTCAAAAATACTTGGCACACTGTGAATAAATCCCATATTGCCACGCCAAAAATCACCATGTAGTAATGAGGGTTGTACATTATGACTGTGTAACATGTCTTTTATAAATGCGATAAAATAGTCTTTATCAACTAACTCAATGCCTTTTTCATGTAATAATTGTAGTTGCCAGCCAATGCGCTCTTCAGCGAAAAATATATTCCACTTTTTATGCCAGCGGTTTGGCTGAGCAGTTGGGCCAATAAAGTTATCATGATCAAAACCAAACATAGCTTGACGGTGTTTGAGGTGCAAGCTGGCAAGATGGCTGCCCATTATATGCCAGTTGGTATGTGGTTGCTGATCCAGTTCAAGCCATTCAAGGACGATAAATGAAAACTCAATATTCGATCCCGTGGTGATACAATCTGGCACCATAAATAGGCTCTCTTGGGTGAGTAACTTTAAATTGTGGGCTTCGTTGTCAAATCGTTCCAAATCGTTTCTGTGTGCGACCTTGACAAAATATTGATGAGTACCATCGCTTATTTGAAATAGTTTATCGCTATTTGGACTTTGCAACTGTCGTTTACTGGTGTGTTTAAAGTCAAAATGCATAGCTTGGCTGATTTGTTCGTTAACCGTATTCCACATAGCATTGCTCACCTTTTATACAGATAACTAAACTATGGCAAAAAGTAGTTAAATAAACAAACTCTTGAGAGTAAAATTCAAATTTAGCAGCACCTGCATAGCTTTATACAATAATTCAAGTGGAGGAAGAATGAATAAAAGCCTTATTACAAATGTAATTGCCACAGTGTTAGTGATTACAGGTTTTTTGTTTAACCAAGCAATTGTGCTATCGATCGGCTTATTTGCACTTTCTGGTGCAGTAACTAACTTGCTCGCAGTGCATATGTTATTTGAAAAAGTACCGTTATTGTATGGTTCGGGTGTGATCCAATTGAAGTTCGCAGGGTTTAAAGTTGCAATTAAAAACCTTATCTTAACTGAGTTTTTCTCAGAGCAAAAAATATCGCAGCTACTTGGCAATAAAACAATGGATATTGATCTACAACCTGTGATCAACGACGTTGACTTAAACCCAGCGTTTGACACACTGCTGGAAGTGATAGAGCAGTCTCAATTTGGCAGTATGTTAGCGATGTTTGGTGGCAGTGCAGCTGTGGAACCAATGCGCGATTCTTTTATAGCAAAAATGCGTGATTCCTTAATAATGATGAGCCAAACAGACGAATTTAAGATGCTGGTCAATAACAAACTTGCAAAGACAAGCCTAGCAAGTGACTCATTGTTTACAACAGTATCAGATCTTGTTGATGATCGATTAGATGAACTAACCCCAAAAATGGTGAAGGATATTATACAAACCATGATCAGAGAGCATTTAGGCTGGCTTGTGGTCTGGGGGGGGTCTTTGGTGGTTTATTTGGTCTTGTGGCAGCAATTATTTAGTTTATGTTTAGATAGTTAATTTAAGCTGGCCAACTACATGCCAGCTTAAATTAATTGCATTTTTAGCATGCTATTTAGAGCCTGCAATAACCATAATTGTTTGCTGTTCTAACTTAGCTAAATCTTGTATTGAAGTGCCCGTAGTGGCGTCAATACCTAAGCGACTTGCTGTTCTGTCAAAGCCATATGTGCCTGTAAATTCAGCCATACTCATATTATTACACTGTAGTTTGCTCGCTGTTTTGCTTTTATTCATCCGAAATTCTTTCATGGCTAAATAAAGTTTAATGGGCTTATTTGACGCTACAGCCATACAAATCTGCGTGCCGGGAGTATTATCAGCCGCTACAAATTGTGCAGCTTCTGCATTAGTTGCAGTTAATGCTGCAGTGCCTAACAGTAATGTTGTGCAAAATGTTGTCGTTAAAGTATTCATCATCATTCTCCAGTTGTTGAGTGTTGTCTTGTTGACGAATGTATTATTGGCTATATTTCTGATGAAAGCTGTAAATGAAAATCGACAAGATGTAACAGCATATGTGAATAGCTTACATTTATAGTAAGTAATTGATAATAAAGTTATTAATGTGTGTATCCAGACACACTTTCAAGGATTTATTTTTCATTTTTTTTATTGATTTTGTTTGTTTTTCAAACTGTTTTCATTGGTTTTACATGATATTTACTTTAGAGTAAATACACTTTATTGGACAGCATTGCTGACATATTATGAATCCCTGTTATGATCGTTTGATTTAAAAAGTATCAGCCTATTAGGAGACTCTGTGAGTAAAACATTGGCGAGTTATTACCAGCAAGCTTACGCCTGTGAACAGCATAATTTTAATCGTTGTTTTTATTGCGGTTGTGAAGCGACTGAGCGCGATCATTGCCCGCCATTGCATATGCTACAAAGCATTATTGATTTAGGTGAAGATGCAGAGTTTATTAGTATTGCGGCGTGTTATGAGTGCCATGCGATATTACATAATGAGCGTTTAATGACTATCGACGAACGCTTTACTAAATTAAAAAGTAAACTCAATGCTAAATATGCAAAACCATTGCGTGTTTACAATATGTGGCACGAGAATGAACTTAGCGATATGAGCGATGAATTTGCACACAGTATTAAAGCGGGGATGGCTTTAGGTAAAGAAGCCGCAGAGCGTTTAGCCTTTAGTGGTTTTAGTTATGCAACTGAAGAAGCGAAAGTGACGGTACGTGAAAAAACCGCAGAGTTTGATGTTGAAGGTGTTACCTTTACTGACTTTAAAGAGGCATTAAACTACTGTGTTAGTTCATTGAAAGTACAAAAAAGCGATTTTTACAAGATATTAGTCGAAGATTATCAAGGTGATTTTAATAAAGCGCTTAGTCAGTATCGTCACCGCCACGATAAAGTAACAGCAGCTAAAGATGGTAACTGTTTAATTAAAGATTTTTCAAAATTACATAAACAAAACTCCGATTTTGTCACACGTACTGTTAAGCATTTTATTAGCAAAGATCCCAGTCTTACTACCGAAGAGGCGCTTGAGCAGTTGTATAACAATTATATTAAGAAATAACATATAAATTACATTCATCTTATATAAATGCAGACTTGGCTTATTTTTTAGCTTTATAAAATACATTTATATACAGTAATAAAAAAATAACAGGGATTAACATGATGCAAAAATTTGCTCCATCATTGCTGGTTGTTGCTCTTGGCGTCGCTATAGCGGGTTGCCAAGATAATGACCCACAAGACGAAAAAGTAACAATTAATAAAAACCCATACCCAAGTACCTACAAAGCACTTAAATCAACAACAACGTTGATCACCAATGCAACGGTTTTAACTGGTACTGGCGAGCGTTTAGAAGAAGCTGACGTATTGCTTGTTGACGGTAAAGTGCAACAAGTTGGTAAAGACCTTACGGCACAAGCCGACCTTACAATAGACGCGCAAGGCAAATGGGTAACCCCAGGCTTAATCGACGTGCATTCACACTTAGGTGCTTATCCTAGCCCGTCAGTTGAATCTCACCAAGACGGTAATGAAATGACTAGCCCGAACACTGCAGAAGTGTGGGTTGAACATTCAATCTGGCCACAAGATCCCGGTTTTAACCGCGCCCGTGAAGGTGGGGTTACTTCATTACAAATTTTACCCGGTTCAGCTAATTTATTTGGCGGCCGTGGTGTGACATTGAAAAATGTACCAGCACACACTATGCAAGGAATGAAATTTCCTGATGCTCCTTATGGTTTAAAAATGGCCTGTGGTGAAAATCCGAAACGCGTTTATGGCCGTAAAGGGGTATTACCATCAACGCGAATGGGTAATATGGCAGGCTATCGCACAGCGTGGATTGGTGCTACTGAATATAAGCGTGCGTGGGATAAGTACGACGCTGATTACGCTGCAGGTAAAAACCCTGAAGTTCCGCATCGCGATATTAAATACGATACATTACGTGGCGTATTAGAAGGCGAAGTCATGATCCATAATCATTGCTACAAAGCAGAAGAAATGGCGATGATGATTGATCTATCAAAAGAGTTTGGTTATCACGCAGGGACTTTCCATCACGGCATTGAAGCGTATAAAATTGCTGACCTGCTTGCAGATAACGGTTCATGTGCTGCGCTGTGGCCAGATTGGTGGGGCTTTAAGATGGAAGCCTACGATATGGTACAAGAAAACGTAGCAATTGTTGATGCGGTGAAAAATTCATGTGCGGTTGTACACTCCGATTCTGATACTACTATTCAACGCTTAAACCAAGAAGCTGGCAAGGTCATGTACCGTGCTAACGATAATGGCTTTAATATTTCTGAACAGCATGCAATAAAATGGATCACTTCAAATGCTGCAAAAGCATTAGGTGTTGCTGACAAAACAGGTTCACTTGAAGCGGGCAAGCAAGGTGATGTGGTCATTTGGAACCAAAACCCATTTAGTGTTTATGCTAAAGCTGAACAGGTCTTTGTTGATGGTGCAAAAGTATATGATCGCTATGATGACACTTACCAAGCTCAAAGTGATTTTCTGTTAGGTCAAAAATAAGGAGTAACTAGGATGACAAAATTAACACATTCATTTTCGCTCTCGCTAGTTGCTGCTGGTTTATTAGCAAGTACAGCGGTTGATGCGCAATCAATTGCAATCATTAATGCCACCGTACATACCTCTACTGAGCAAGGCGTGTTACAAGGTGCCAGCATTATAATGGATGAGGGCAAAATTACAGCGATCAATCCAGCTAAAGTTGACGCTGACACTATCATTGACGCTAAGGGTCAAATTGTGACGCCAGGCTTTATTGGGAGTATGAATCAGTTAGGTTTAGTTGAAGTAGGTGCTGTTGCTGGATCACGTGATGGTGGCGATGATAAAGCAAGCATCGATTTTGACCCAAGCTTAGCATTCAATGCTCACTCGAGTTTGATCCCATATGCTCGCAAAGGGGGGATCACCCGTGATGTGATCACTCCACAAGGTGGCGACAGTATTTTTGCAGGCCTTGCCAGTGTTGTTGACTTAAGCGGTGAGTTTGCCAGCGAAAAACAAACACATGCAGCATTGGTGGTGCACTTAGGAGAGCAGAGCAAAGGTTCACGTGCTATGGCACTAAAAAACCTTGTTGATAAACTCGAAGCGCAGCAACAAAAAAGCAAAAAGAAAAAAGATGATGCGACCCCAAGTACTGAAGACATCGTTCTCACAAAGGTGTTAGCGGGTGAAATGCCTTTATTAGTCACAGCGTCTCGTGCGGCTGACATTATTGAGTTAATCAAACTTAAGCAGCAGTTTTCAGTTAATTTAGTGATTGCGGGTGCTCAGGATGCAGTGGTTGTGAAAGAGCAGCTAGCACAAGCGAGTGTCCCCGTCATTGTCAGCGCGATGGAAAGTTTGCCTGGTAGTTTTGATTCGCTCCATGCTAGTTTAGACAATGCCGGCAAGCTTGAAAAAGCAGGTGTGAAGGTCTTGTTATCAATCGCGGGTGATGCCAGTCATAATGTTTATCAACTGCGTTTTGATGCGGGTAATGCAGTATCTTACGGAATGACACAACAAGGAGCATTAAAAGCGATCACTGCGAACGTTGCTGATGTGTTTGGCATTAATGCAGGAAGTGTTGCAGTTGGTAAAGCGGCAGATTTAGTTATGTGGAATGATGACCCATTTGATTTTAAAAGCCATGTAACTAAAATGTTCATCAATGGAGAAGAGGTGTCAACTGAAGCTCGTCAAGATAAACTTCGCAAACGTTATACAACGGATTCAGAAATGCCGCGCGCATATACTAAGTAGTGTTTAGTGAGTTTATAAAAAGCCGCTGTAGCGGCTTTTTTACACCACTCAATATTTTATTACTTGGTTTATTTTGGGTACTGCAATCCCGCGTCCCATTTACAGCAAATATTAATTTAAAATTTATAACGCAGTTAGCGCTTTATTTAGCTCGCTAGAATGGTTAAATATTTAAGTCGATTGGTATTACACTCTTTGTGAGTAATTCACTGAAAATCTTATTACACAAAGAGAAAAAATGAGAAGTAAATTCAACATAGCCACCAACATGTGACAAGCAAAGTTATTTTTCAAATGATAGTACACTTTATTTGTTATTAAAAAGTATTGCTATTATGCGCTATAAGTACAGTCCTGTTTTTATCCCAGACACAAAAAAGGCGCTTACTACTACAGTAAGCGCCTTTAAATTTAAACGGATATTAAACTAGTTTAGCTAAAATATCGTTAAATGTTGTGCTAGGGCGCATTGCTTCGAATGCAGCCGCATCATTTGGTTGGAAATAACCACCAATGTTTACAGCTGAACCTTGTGCGTCATTTAGCTCACTCACGATTTGATCTTTGTTGCTTTCTAAGTCACTGGCGATTTGAGTGAATTGAGCTTTTAATTCACTGTCGTCGTTTTGTTTAGCAAGTTCTTGTGCCCAGAATAAAGAAAGGAAGAAATGAGAACCACGGTTATCAATTTCTTTTACTTTACGTGAAGGTGATTTGTTTTCAGCAAGGAAAGTACCGGTTGCTTTATCAAGAGTATCAGCAAGTACTTGTGCTTTGTTGTTACCAGTATTAACAGCTAGGTGCTCTAAAGAGGCCGCTAGTGCTAAAAATTCACCTAATGAGTCCCAACGTAAGTGGTTTTCTTTTTCAAACTGTTGAACGTGCTTAGGCGCTGAACCGCCTGCGCCAGTTTCGAATAAACCACCACCATTCATAAGTGGTACGATTGACAGCATTTTCGCACTTGTACCAAGCTCAAGAATTGGGAACAAGTCAGTGAGGTAATCACGTAATACGTTACCTGTTACAGAAATAGTGTCTTTACCTTCTTTAATGCGCGCAAGTGAAAACAGAGTTGCATCAACTGGCGCTAAAATTTGGATATCAAGACCATCAGTATCATGGTTTGGTAAATACGCGTTCACTTTTTTGATTAATTGCGCATCGTGTGCACGATTCTCGTCAAGCCAGAAAACTGCAGGGTTGCCAGTTGCGCGTGCGCGGTTTACTGCAAGTTTAACCCAATCTTGGATTGGTGCATCTTTAACCTGACACATGCGCCAGATATCACCTTGCTCAACACTGTGTTGTAGTAATACGTTGTCAGCACTGTCAACAACACGAATTACCCCGTTAGCAGGTGCTTCAAATGTTTTGTCGTGTGAACCATACTCTTCAGCTTTTTGCGCCATTAGACCAACGTTAGGTACGCTACCCATCGTTGTTGGATCAAATGCGCCGTGCTCTTTACAGAAGTCGATAGTTGCTTGGTAAACACCTGAGTAACAACGATCAGGAATGACAAAGCTAGTGTCTTGTAATTTACCGTCGCTATTCCACATTTGACCACTTGAACGGATGGCTGCAGGCATAGACGCATCGATAATTACATCACTTGGAACGTGTAAATTCGTGATACCACGATCTGAATCAACCATTGCGATAGCTGGGCGTGTCGCATATACCGCTTGGATATCTGCTTCGATTTCAGCACGTTTAGCATCGTCTAGTGTTTGAATTTTAGCGTAAACATCACCAAGACCATTATTTACATCAACACCTAACTCAGCGAATAAATCACCGTGCTTAGCGAAAACGTCTTGGTAGAATACTTTAACAGCATGACCAAAGATAATTGGATCAGATACTTTCATCATGGTTGCTTTCATGTGTAATGAAAACAGCACGTCTTTTTCTTTTGCAGCTTCAATTTCAGCGGCTAAGAAAGCTTGTAGCTTTTTAACGCTAATTGAAGATGCATCAATTACTTCACCTGCAAGTAGTGGGGTGCTTGCTTTAAGTACAGATACATCGCCGGTGCTAGCTACATGTTCAATACGCACATCAGTTGCAGCATCAACAGTCACCGATTGCTCAGAGCCAAAGAAATCGCCTTCGCTCATGCTAGCAACATTTGAAGCAGAATCTTTGCTCCAAGCACCCATTGAGTGTGGGTTGTTACGTGCATATTCTTTAACAGAGCCCGGAGCACGACGGTCAGAGTTACCTTCACGTAATACAGGGTTTACTGCACTACCTTTAATTTTGTCGTAAGTGGCTTGAATTGCTTTTTCTTCGTCTGTTTTTGGCTCTGCAGGGTAATCAGGGAGTGCATAGCCTTTTTCTTGTAATTCTTTAATTACAGCACGAAGTTGCGGTACTGAAGCACTGATATTAGGTAATTTGATGATGTTAGCTTCAGGAGTTTTAGCAAGCTCACCAAGTTCAGCCAGTGCATCACCAATGCGTTGCTCCTGTGTTAAATACTCAGGGAAGTTAGCAATAACACGGCCAGCTAAAGAGATGTCACGTGTTTCAACTTCAACACCAGCGGCATTAGTATATGCTTGGATGATTGGTAGCAAAGAGTAAGTTGCGAGTGCCGGAGCTTCGTCTGTTTTAGTATAGATAATTTTTGATGTCATCATCATTCCTAGATAGTAGGCATAAGAGCCATATTCAACAATGCAAAGAAATATCATCGCCATCATGCGAACACGACGTGACAATGATCAGTCTGTTAGGTGTTAATACTGTAATTCAATAACCACACCTGACGAACTGTATTAAAATTTTATGTTATGTGCAGGCTAAGTAAATTAGCCATTAGCCTAACTTTTACCGCTTAAAGGGCCATTCGTAGCTAGCTTTGAGCACAAAGAGTGTAACAAGCTTGGCACAAAAGGGCTAATAACAAATAAAACATGGGGGTATTAAAAAAGAATTTCAAGAGGAAGAACAGTTTTTGTTCATACTGACCATTTAATTGCTCACAACAAGTGAGGATAAGTGTTGACAATGCTGCAAAAAATTAAAAAGGAATTAAGCGAGGATCTTTACAGGTCGCTCGCTTTAGTCGAACTTCTAAATAACTACACTAAATCTTCATTAGGCGCTATGTTAGTCGCGTGCATGCCTTTTGGGCCTTGCTGCAATTCGAATGTTACATCTTGACCAGCTTTAAGTGTTTTATAACCGTCCATTACAATCGTTGAGTAATGGGCGAATATATCATTCTCGCAGCCGTCTTCTACGATGAAACCAAAACCTTTGGCATTATTGAACCATTTGACTTTACCACAAGCCATACTTCTACATCCTTCTATAAGTTGACTAATTTAGTTATTCTAAACCGTATAGTTTGATAGACTGACTAAGGTTTAATCAATCTACAATTGACTGTAGTTTATTTCGCCGATCAGTCAAGTGTTTTAAACTATTTTTTAACATTTAATTTATTTTTTTATTCAAGTTTGCTTGAGTTCCAAAGACAAGACTATATTTAATTATGAGTGGCATGAAAGATTCAGGTGTTTTAGACACGGTTCGCGATAGTGAGAAGCAAAAACTGCAACCACCGCGAAAATATAAAGTCATTTTAAATAATGATGATTACACGCCTATGGACTTTGTGGTAGAAGTACTAACAACGTTTTTTAATATGGATAGCGATAGAGCAACAGATGTGATGCTGCAAGTTCATCAAAATGGTCGCGCAATATGTGGCGTTTACAGCGCCGATGTAGCGTATACCAAAGTTGAACAAGTTAACCGTTACGCACGGGATAACGAGCATCCACTGCTATGTAGTTGTGAGCAGGAATAATACCAAGGTAGGGTGATCGAAATACCCATCACAACGGTATGTATATTTTATCTCAGTAAGGGGTTGCTAATGCTAAACAAAGATTTAGAACTAACTTTAAACGCAGCGTTTCGTGAAGCGCGTACACGCCGCCATGAATTTATGACAGTAGAGCACTTATTGCTTGCGCTGCTGGACAATCCATCGGCGGGAGAAGCACTCCATGCTTGTGGCATTGATATGGCAGCACTAAAAGCTGAGCTATCAGATTTTATTAATGAAACGACGCCGGTTATTCCTGATTTAGAAGAAGAACGTGAAACACAGCCTACACTTGGTTTTCAGCGAGTTTTGCAACGCGCAGTATTTCATGTGCAATCATCTGGTAAGAACGAAGTAACTGGCGTAAATGTACTGGTTGCTATTTTTTCTGAACAAGAAAGCCAAGCGGTGTATTTACTGAAGAAAAGTGATATTTCTCGTTTAGATATCGTGAATTTCATTTCTCATGGTATTTCTAAAGCGGATGATGACATCGGTGGTGAAGATGCTGATGATATTCACGAAGAAGCACAAGCTGTACAAGGTGAAGAGCCCAGTAAATTAGAGAATTTTACTTCTAATTTGAATGTATTAGCCCGAGATGGCAATATCGATCCGTTAGTAGGGCGCGATAGTGAAGTTGAACGTACGGTGCAAGTTTTGTGTCGTCGTAAAAAGAACAACCCGTTATTAGTAGGTGAAGCAGGGGTAGGTAAAACGGCCATCGCAGAAGGCTTAGCGTATCGTATTGTTCATGAACAAGTGCCAGAGGTGATTGCTGATGCTGTGGTGTATTCATTAGATATGGGAGCATTACTGGCGGGTACTAAATACAGAGGCGATTTTGAAAAACGCTTTAAGGCATTGCTAAAAGAGCTTCAGGCGCAACCTAGCGCGATTTTATTTATTGATGAAATCCATACCATCATTGGTGCTGGCGCGGCCTCTGGTGGCGTTATGGACGCATCTAACTTACTTAAACCACTATTATCCAGTGGTAAGTTACGTTGTATGGGCTCTACTACTTATAATGAATACAAAAATATCTTTGAAAAAGATCGTGCCTTAGTACGTCGCTTTCAAAAGGTTGATGTACTTGAGCCAAGCGTGGCTGACACAACAAAAATCCTTAATGGCTTAAAAGAACGTTACGAAGAGCATCACGGCATCCGTTATACACAAAAAGCGTTAAAAGCGGCTGCGGAACTCAGTGCTAAATACATTAATGAACGTCACCTACCGGATAAAGCCATCGATGTGATTGATGAAGCGGGTGCAAGCCAACGGCTGCAACCGATTTCTAAACGTAAAAAAACCATTGGTGTTGCTGATATAGAATTGATTGTCGCTAAAATGGCGCGTATTCCGCAGCAAAGCGTGTCATCTAGTGATAAAGAAACCCTTAAGAATCTTGATCGCAATCTTAAAATGTTGGTGTTCGGCCAAGATCAATCGATTGATGCACTCACGTCTGCTATTCGCTTATCGCGTTCAGGCTTATCAAATGAAGATAAACCGGTTGGCTCGTTCTTGTTTGCAGGCCCTACAGGGGTAGGTAAAACCGAGGTGACCAAACAACTTGCTAAATGTATGGGTGTTGAGTTTATTCGTTTTGATATGTCTGAGTATGTTGAGCGTCATGCCGTAAGCCGTTTAATTGGTGCGCCTCCAGGTTATGTAGGGTTTGAACAAGGCGGTCTATTAACTGAAGCTGTGATCAAAAACCCACATTCAGTCGTGCTATTAGATGAAATTGAAAAAGCCCACTCTGATATCTACAATATTTTATTGCAGGTAATGGATCATGGTACGCTAACTGACAACAATGGCCGTAAAGCGGATTTTAGAAATGTAGTTGTGGTGATGACCACTAATGCTGGTGTACAAGAGACTGTTCGTAAGTCAATCGGCTTCACAGAACAAGATCATTCTCATGATGCTATGAGTGAGATCAACAAGGTGTTCTCACCTGAATTTAGGAACCGCTTAGATAATATTATTTGGTTTAATCACCTTGACCGCGATGTGATATTACTGGTGGTTGATAAATTTATTGTAGAGCTTCAAGCACAGCTAGATAAAAAATCGGTTAACTTGGAGCTGACTAATAAGGCTCGAGAATGGCTAGCAGACACAGGTTACGATAAAGCCATGGGTGCACGACCAATGGGACGTGTGATCCAAGAGCAATTGAAAAAACCATTAGCAAACGAGATTTTATTTGGTGAACTTATCGACGGGGGGACAGTGAAAGTATCTATTAAAGATAAAAAGTTACGTTTTGATTATGAAACGAATTTAACGCCCGCATAAGCATGGTATGACAGGTAACAAAAAGCCCAGCAATTGCTGGGCTTTTTGTTTATTAAATGTAATTGTTAGTATAGCTATCAATTACATTTAATAAACGCTTCAAGCTAGTGTAGAAAGTAACTAAGTTACTCAGACAACTTAGCTAAAAACTTGATATTTCGTTAACGCACTAACTTAGCGAGCACGGAATACGATGCGACCTTTTGATAAATCGTATGGGGTCATTTCTACGGTAACTTTATCGCCGGTTAAAATGCGGATATAGTTTTTACGCATTTTACCTGAAATGTGAGCCACAACTACGTGACCATTTTCAAGCTCAACTCGGAACATTGTATTTGGTAAAGTATCAAGGACCGTCCCTTGCATTTCGATTACGTCTTCTTTCGCCATGTTTAGCGTAACACCTCTTTAATAGTTAAACGATGCAGATTCTGCCCAAAATACACCAATAAGTAAAGCCACAGCAGGCTTTTTTGCAAATTAAATAGCCAACCACTGCTCAGCAACCCTATTTTGGGCAGGTAAGAACTGAGTTTTGTAACGCATTTTTACACATTCATCAATTTGGTAGCCTAAATAGACGAATTCTTTTTCGTAATGCTTGGCAAATTTTATCTGCTCTAGAATCATAATTGTGCCCACACTATAGTGTTCATAATCTGGGTCAAAAAAACTATAAATAGCAGAAATTGCATTGTGCATACAGTCTGTTACAGCCACTGCAACCAATTTATTTTGATCCCATAATTCAATAAAAGTGATCGGCAACCAATGACAAAGTATAAAACTGTCAAACTGACTTTGATCGGGTGGAAACATTGAGCCATCTTGATGGCGTTCGGTAATGTATTTACTGTACAGCTGAAAGTATTCAGGGTGTTGTTGATCTGAATATTTCACACGAAAGGTTTTTTTTGCTTTATTAAGTTTACGCTTTTGCGATTTTGTCGGTAAAAATTCCTGAGCTAATACTCGTACAGACTTACATGCGCTACAAGCAGGGCAGTGTGGGCGGTATATTTGGTCGCCACTACGGCGAAAACCAAGAGCCAGTAATTGTTCAAATTTACTGGGGTTGTAACAACTGTGATCTAAAATCACTAATAATTGTTCTTGGCGGTCAGCTAAGTAGCTGCAATCAAATTGTTGGCTTAATCCTAAACGGGCAGGTAAGTGTTCAGTCATAAATAGCAATAAGCTCCTGAGGTTGCCACATTGATGCCGGAATAATAAATTTTTCTGCTTCTTTAAGCTTAGTTAAAAATTCTGAGCGTGGTAGAACTTTTTCACCTAAAGAGAGTAAATAAGGGTTCTCAAGCTGACAATCTATAAAATGTGCCTGATGGCGTTTTAACCAATTAACCAGTGCCCACATGGCTAATTTTGAGCAATTTGTTTGATGATGAAACATGGATTCGCCACAGAACACGCCTGTTTGCATGAGGCCGTACAAACCCCCAACCAGTTGGTCGTTACGCCAAATCTCAACGCTATGGGCTAAACCATCGATGTGAGCTTGTTTATAGGCATCAAGCATATCGTCAGTGATCCACGTGCCTTCAACATCTATGCGTTGCTGCTGGCATGACTCAATGACTTCATCAAACGCGGTGTTAACGGTGACTTTAACGGGGAATTTACGCAAATGCTTACGCAAACTTTTACTAATGTGAAAATCATCTAGCTCTATGATCCCACGCTCAGTCGGTGACCACCACATAATCGGCTCATAGTCGCTAAACCAAGGAAAGATACCTTGGCTATAGGCGCTTTTTAGTCGCGGTAGTGATAAACAACCACCAATGGCAAGTAAGCCATCGGGCTCATCTAAGGCAAGCTCAGGATGTGGAAAAGTAACGTGTTCTTGAGATAATTGATAAAGTTGTTTTGTCATAACACCGTTTCTTATTACTACGCGGTAAGATAAATTGTAACTTGTTGCTTTAAAATCACAAACAACAAATGAAAAACAATTAGCTTAGCTCCTTGAGAGAAGTTTAAGACATAAAAAAAGCGCGTTTTGAAACGCGCTTTTTTAAACCGTTAACTCAATCGAGTTAGCTAACAACTTTTACTGGTACTGCTTGTCCAGCATTGAATTTAGTTGTCATCTCTTCTTCAACGGGTGTGAATGCAGTTAAGTCGATACCTTCAACCGCCGACTTGTACTCTTCAAGAGTCGGGAAGCGACCAAGAACAGTAGAAAGTACTACTAGTGGTGTAGAACCCAGGAGTGACTCACCTTTCTTCTCAGACGTATCGGCTACTACACGGCCTTGGAAAAGGCGTGTTGACGTTGCGATAACTGTATCACCAGGTTCTGCTTTTTCTTGGTTACCCATACATAAGTTACAACCTGGGCGCTCTAGGTATAAGATGTTCTCATACTTAGTACGTGCTGCTGTTTTAGGATTAGAATCGTCAAATTCAAAACCTGCGTACTTAGCTAGGATATCCCAGTCGCCTTCAGCTTTAAGCTCATCAACAATGTTGTATGTTGGTGGTGCAACAACCAATGGCGCTTTGAAAGAGATAGAACCGTTTTTCTTCTCTAAATTACGTAGCATGTGAGCAATAATTTTCATATCGCCTTTGTGAACCATACACGAACCAACAAAGCCTAAATCAACTGGTTTGTCGTTATAGAATGAAACAGGGCGGATCACATCGTGCGTATAACGCTTAGATACATCATCGTTATTTACATCTGGATCGGCAATCATTGGCTCAACGATTTGGTCTAAATCTACGACAACTTCAGCGTGGTATTTAGCGTTATCATCTGGAGAAAGCGCTGGTTCTTCACCAGATTGGATACCGGCAATACGCTTGTCAGCTAAGTCGATTAGACCTTGTAGCGTTTGTGCTTCGTTTTCCATACCTTTGTTGATCATGATCTGGATGCGTGATTTAGCAAGTTCAATTGACTTGATCAATGTTTCGTCATTCGAAATACAGATTGATGCTTTCGCTTTCATCTCTGCAGTCCAGTCAGTGAAGGTAAACGCTTGGTCAGCCATTAGCGTACCAATGTGTACTTCAATGATACGACCTTGGAAAACGTTTTCGCCACCAAATTGCTTAAGCATTTGCGCTTGAGTTGCATGCACTACATCACGGAAATCCATGTGCTTAGCCATGCTACCCTTGAACGTCACTTTAACAGACTCAGGAATTGGCATTGCAGATTCACCGGTTGCAAGTGCAACTGCAACAGTACCCGAGTCGGCACCAAAGGCAACACCTTTTGACATACGTGTATGCGAGTCACCACCGATGATGATGGCACGGTCGTCGATGGTAATATCGTTCAAGACTTTGTGGATAACATCAGTCATGGCATGGTAAACGCCTTTCGGGTCACGTGCTGTAATAAGACCGAACTTATTCATGAACGCCATTAGCTTTGGAATATTTGCTTGTGCTTTGCTATCCCATACCGACGCTGTATGACAACCAGACTGATATGCACCATCAACAAGTGGTGAAATCGTTGAAGCAGCCATCGCTTCTAATTCTTGTGCTGTCATTGGGCCAGTTGTATCTTGCGAACCAACGATGTTCACTTTAACGCGAACATTTGAGCCTGCGTGAAGTGGGGTATCTGATAGAACACCTACCGCATTACGGTTAAAGATTTTTTCAACCGCTGTTAGGCCTTGGCCTGCATGTGAAATTTCTTTTGAAGGTGCATAGACAAGTGGTGTCTCAATACCCAGTGTTTCAGCAGCAAACGTTTGTAGTTTTTTACCGAATACCACAGCGTAAGAACCGCCAGCTCTCATGAACTCAACTTTTTGAGGTGTGAAAGCAGATGATACATCAACCAGTTCTTTATCACCGTTATAAAGCTTTTTCTCTTTAGTATTGATTGTTAAAACAGTACCAGTAGCAACAGAATACGCTTCTTCAAGAACGGCGTCGCCATTCTCATCGGTCACTGTATTACCATTTTCGTCTACTTTTTTAACCCAGTTTTTAAGGTCAAGACCGATACCGCCCGTTACATCAACAGTGGTCAAAAAGATTGGTGCGATACCATTAGTACCTGCAACAACCGGTGCAATATTGATGAAAGGAACGTAAGGACTTGCTTGTTTACCAGCCCAAAGTGCTACGTTATTTACACCAGACATACGTGATGAGCCTACACCCATAGTGCCTTTTTCAGCAATAAGCATTACTTTAGCGTTAGGGTGTTTCTTTTGAAGCTCAACAATTTCTTGCTGTGCTTCTTCAGTGATCATGCACTTACCATGTAATTCACGATCAGCACGCGAATGTGCTTGGTTACCTGGAGACAGTAAGTCAGTTGAGATATCACCTTCACCAGCAATATAGGTTACTACATCGATTTTTTCTTCGATATCAGGTAGTTTTGTGAAGAATTCAGCTTGTGCGAAACTGTCTAGCAATTCTTTAGCAATCGCACTACCTGCTTCATATGCTGCTTTAATGCGAGCCATATCTGCATCGTATAAGAATACTTGGGTTTTAAGTACTTCAGCAGCCTGTGCTGCGATTGCTGCGTCATCACCAAATGCTAAATCAATAAGCATTTCAATTGATGGGCCGCCTTTCATGTGTGAAAGAAGCTCAAATGCAAACTCAGGAGTGATCTCTGCAACTTGCTCTTCACCCAAAATAATTTCTTTTAAAAACTGTGCTTTTACGCCCGCAGCACTCGTTGTACCTGGTAAGGTATTAAAGATAAAGAAGTGAAGTGAATCTTTACGGTGCTCGTTATTAGTATCTTTAATTTGACTAATTAACTCAGATACTAGTTCAGCGCTATCGATTGGTTTTGGGTTTAATCCAAGTTCCGTTTTACGGGTTTGGATTTCTTCCATATATTGTGTATACAAACTCATAGAAAACTCTCGGTATTTTACTTGATATGAAGTTGAGCATTTTAACTTATTTTGTAGTGTCTAGTAATGCCCAGATGAACAAACCTAATGTGCCCAACTATAATTATAGCTGGTTTTACTTGCTATACTTTGACGATACTCATTGCACGGCTTTAGATCCTATCGCACTTACACCATTAATTGTATATATAAAATGAATCTTCACTATAATTACTGTGAATGTGTATCGTGTTCACAACACTTTATGAAGTGTTTAGTTGATTTTTTATTGTAGGCATAAATTGTAGGCATAAAAAAAGGCCGAATAAATCAGCCTTCAAAATAGAGTCAAAAATTATAAATTATCTAAGAACCGCTCAGCGTCTAATGCAGCCATACAACCAGTACCCGCTGAGGTAATTGCTTGACGGTAAATGTGATCAGACACATCCCCAGCAGCAAAAACACCTGGCACACTTGTTTGGGTTGCATTACCGTTTAAACCAGACTCAACCACTAAGTAGCCGTCTTTCATTTCTAGCTGACCTACAAACATATCGGTATTTGGTTTATGGCCGATAGCAATAAACACGCCAGCTAAATCAAGTTCTTCAGTAGCATCAGAGTTTGCGTCTTTAATGCGAATACCTGTAACGCCCATTTGGTCGCCAAGTACTTCGTCTAGTGTGCGGTTATAATGCAATACTACATTACCGTTCGCAGCTTTTTCAGCTAAACGATCAGCTAAGATTTTTTCACTGCGGAAACTATCGCGACGATGAATAACATGTACTTCATCTGCAATGTTAGATAAATAAAGCGCTTCTTCAACTGCGGTATTACCGCCACCAACAACGGCGACTTTCTGACCTTTATAGAAAAAGCCATCACAGGTTGCACAGGCTGAAACACCACGGCCTTGGAAGTTTGTTTCAGATTCTAGGCCTAAATATTTAGCAGACGCACCAGTGGCGATGATTAATGCATCACAGGTATAAGTGCCTTGATCACCAGTAAGCGTGAACGGGCGCTTTGATACATCTACTTTATTGATGTGATCAAATACAATTTCGGTTTCAAAACGCTCAGCGTGCTCTTTCATACGATCCATTAATGCAGGACCTGTTAAACCATGAGCATCGCCAGGCCAGTTTTCAACTTCAGTTGTTGTTGTAAGTTGACCGCCTTGCTGTATTCCTGTGATCAATACAGGGTTTAGATTTGCACGTGCTGCGTATACAGCCGCAGTGTAACCCGCAGGGCCAGAACCTAAGATTAGTAACTTACAATGTTTTGCTTCACTCATGTTTTTTATCCTAAACGTTTTAATAGCGTATTAATGCGCTCGATTTTAAGAGAAACAAGGGGGAAGTAAATAAAACTGACGATTATTTTTTTCTTCTAAATCGCAAAGCTGTCAAATATTGTGTACTAGAATTGTGAAAAATGACTGTTCTGTATGATATGTGAACTATTAAGTCATTATTAGTCTAACTAGCAGCGTTAATTCATGACCAAGCTCAGTTTTTTTGATATGTTTTAACTAATTTTGATTTGTGACCCTATAAAAGGGTGACCTAAGTGAATAGGCAACTATGTTATTTTGGCAGGAAAAACCCGCGTTCGGGGTGACTTCAAAAGACGTTAACGTCTTAACCAATGCAAAACAGTATCACACACAATTACTGGCTTTAATTGCGAGCGCACAAACACGAATTTATATTACTGCGCTGTATTTACAAGATGATGAAGCTGGGCGTGAAATACTTGAAGCACTCCACCAAGCGTCATTGGCAAAGCCAGAACTTGAAGTGAAAGTGTTGGTTGATTTTCATCGCGCTCAACGTGGCTTAATTGGTGCTGCAAAATCTGACGGTAATGCCAGTTTGTATTGTGAATACCAAGAAAAGTACCAATCGAATGTCAAAATATTTGGCGTACCAGTAAAAGCCAAAGAATTATTTGGTGTATTACACTTAAAAGGCTTCGTAATAGACGATACCTTGCTTTATAGCGGGGCGAGTTTAAATAATGTGTATTTACAATATCAAGATCGTTATCGATTAGATCGCTACTTTCTAGTTAAGCAAGCTTCGCTGTGCGACTCTATTATTCATTTTATAGAACAAGAGTTGTTAAGCTCAGAGGCCGTTCCACGTATTGATACACGACCACTAACCAAGTTTAATGATATTAAGCTGGCGCAAAAGCAGTTAATGCGTTCATTAAAACAAGCTAATTATGCTCATGCAATGGATGACAATACACAGCCACTTGGGGTGAGACTATTTTTAGGTTTGGGTCGTCGTAGTAATGAATTAAACCGACTTATAAAGTCATTGTTTGATGCTACAGAGCAAGAGCTGGTTTTATACACGCCTTATTTTAACTTTCCTGCACCGTTAATGCGCTCCTTACGACGCTTACTTAAGCAAGGCAAACAAGTCACTATTGTTGTTGGTGATAAAACCGCAAATGATTTTTTTCTGCCGCCGAGTGAGCCCTTTAGTAAAATAGGTGCGCTGCCTTATTTGTATGAGACTATTTTGTATAAATTTTTAAAATCGCAAAAACGTCACATCAATAATGGTAATTTAAATGTCTACTTATGGAAGCACGAAAGTAATTCATTTCATTTAAAAGGCATTTGCTCAGATCGAAAGTACCATTTACTAAGTGGTCATAATTTAAATCCACGTGCATGGGGCTTAGATATCGAGAACGGTATTTTGTTAGAAGATCCAGAGCAAAGCCTGATGCCAGCAATTGATAACGAAAGAGCAGAGATTTTACAGCACTGCCGCCGTTTAAATGGCGCTGAAGATTTAGAAACCATGGATGATTACCCGCCAGCGGTTAAAAAATTGTTAGGTCAAGCCAAACGTGTCAAAGTCGACTTTATTATTAAGCGTTTTATTTAAGTAAAGGGTTTGAGCAAATAGGGCGCTCAGAATTAGATGGTCAGGGAAACCCGTTTCCGCTGATACATATGCGTTTAGCAAAAGTAGCTGAGGTTGATTAAATGGAGTTAGTGATTTCAGACTCAATAACGTTAAAGCCATTAGCTATTAGTTTTGCTGAGGAACTTTACTTAGTTATCGTCGAGAGTAGGGAAAATCTGAGTCAATTTTTACCTTGGGTTGATGGCATAATAGATGTTAATACAACCAAGCAGTATATAGCTGAGCGACTACACAGCAATAAAGCTGGCGCTCAGTGGTTTGCGATATATACTCAGGAGCGCTTAAGCGGTGTGTTTGGTATTAAGCACATTGATCCAGACATTAAAGTTGCTGAATGCGGTTACTGGTTAGCTGATTTTGCACGTGGGCAAGCAGTTATGACTCAAGTGCTTGCTAAAATAATACCTTATATAAAAAATACGAGCCACGCAAAAGTGGTAGAGTTTTGCTGTTTAGAGGAAAACTTAGCCAGTATCAAAGTAGTGCAGCGCGCAGGTGCGAAGTTCAAATATTATCACCAAGAGGTATCACATTTTCTGGCTAATAAGCAGCAACGTTTAGGTGTTTATGAAATAAAGCTAACGTGATCAGTATTCGTGGTAAGTAACAAAAAGCGCAATACAATGTATATCGCGCTTTAACTATTGCCCAAATTAGTTAAAACGTCCACTCAACGTGGAACTGTGGTACCGACTCGGTAGTATCAGTGCCTAGCTTGTTATGCCAGTATTGCCACTCAAGGCCAAGGAGCAAGGTATTTTCTTTCATACTAATAGCATGACCTAAATCCCACGTGATAATAGGCTGCGCTAATATCCACGCTTTTACATCTTCGCCAAACTCATTTTCACGCTCAGCAATGTATTCAATGTGGCCTGTGACATTAAATTTTTGCGAACCAATCGAAAACGGGTAACCCCATGCTACATCAAGCATCCAGCTATTTGTTTCAATCGGTGCACCACCACGTGCTACGCCATCGTTATCATCAATATAGGCCGTTACAAGCGTTGATAAAAAGGTAAAACCAGGCGCTTGCCAGTTTATTTTTACACCGGGTAAATACTTTAATACCTTTGAGTCACCGGCTGCGTTAAAACCCGCTGTTAGGCCAATATCCATAATGGCGCCATAAGACATGTCGTTGCCTGAAATTTTTGACAGGCTGAGCGTTGAATACCATTCGCCGTAAAAGTCTTTATCTTGATAACCATCATCAGTGGCGTCATTGATATAATCAATAAAGAAGAAGTTATCCCCATAGTCATAGGCTGATGCATGTTGCAGTGATGCGATCGTGGTGTTTGATTCTTGTCCTGTAAATGGGTTTTTAAAATCACCATTGTTAAGGTGTAAAGCAGTACTGCTCCAGTTAGCCGCTTGGCTAGAGCTACTTGCCAAGCAAATGGCAGCGAGGACGACGGTTTTTTTCAATGTTTTATCTCGAATTTAAAGGTTATATATCCAAAAACGAGATTATAGCAGATACGCTGAAAGTTAGCGTATCTGGCTAAACTAATATTGGCAGTTTATGCCTTATTACGACGCAAACAGATCACTGCAATTGCGGTAAAGGCTAATATAAAACAGTAGTACGAAGAAGTAGACACTTGCCACGGGCTAATTTTAAAGGTCGCCCCCAATAGCAGTGCTTGTGCACCATACGGCAAAGAGCCTTGAGTAACACAGGCAAATATATCCAGTAAGCTGGCAGAGCGCTTACCGCTGATCTCACCATCATCAGCAAGCTTTTTAGCAATTGGGCCGGCAACAATGATAGACACGGTATTATTAGCAATACATAAGTTACTAGTCATTACCAAAGCTGCAATACCCAATTGGTCAGCCACTTTGCGATGCCACTTGGCAATAACTTTTGTGATTGCTTGAATCTTTTGCGCTATGTAATCTAAGCCGCCATTAATGCGAATAAATTCAGATAAGCCGCCAATAAACATCGACAGTAAAAAGATTTCCTGCATATCCGTAAAACCTTTGTAAATGTCTTTTACAAAGCTGGCGCCTTCATAACTGCCGGTAAAGCCCATCAGTGCCGCAAATATTATACCGCTGAACAGCACTACAAATACATTAAATCCCATGACTGCCAGGACTAAAATGAAGGCATAAGGCAGTACCAGTAGAATATCATAGTCTTTAGTTTCAACGGCTTGTGCAGCAGGCGTTAAAAAGAATAATAAACCAATGGTAAGGACAGCTGCAGGCAAGGCAATTTTTAAATTCTCACGAAATTTATCTTTCATTTCACAGCCTTGTGTACGGGTTGCGGCAATTGTGGTGTCGGAAATAATAGATAAGTTATCACCAAACATGGCGCCAGATACAATAGTACCTGCCATTAACGCAGGATCAATACCTGTTTTAATGGAAACCGCATAAGCAATTGGGCCAATTGCACCGATAGTACCCATTGACGTTCCCATGGCGGTGGATACCACTGCGGCAATTAAAAATAAACCCGGTAATAATAATGCTGGTGGAATAAGAGATAAACCGGCATTAACAACCGCATCGACACCGCCAGTAGCACCTGCCACCGCAGAGAAAGCACCTGCAAGCAAGTAAATTAAGCACATGGTAATAATGTTGTTGTGGCCAGCACCTTTTATAAAGGTTTCCACACTGTGGTTAATGGTGTTTTTATTGAGAATAAACGCCAGCATGATCGCCGGTAAAATCGCAACAGGGGCAGGGAGTTGATAAAAGGCGTAATCAACCCCTTGTGATTGCAGGTATAAACCTGCGCCTAAAAATAAGGCAACAAATGTAAGTAGCGGCAGCAAAGATAACTTTGCATTAGTTTTATTAAATGATGGCTGCATCATATTCCTCGTTAGATAACTCATAGACAACTAAACAGCCAAAATATCCCTCTTTTAGCAGCATTTAGTTGTTTGCCTTATCAAAGTGATAAGTAGCTCAACAGCGCCCGCAAGCCAAAGACCAAATCGGCGCAAAAAAGAAGTTTAAATGTATAGATGGCTAAAGTCTATGGGTATCTGTTATTATTATTTTTAATAGGCTTACCTGACTATTACATGAGTTTTAGATAAAATCTAGCCAACATAAAAACAAAGGTTAATTAACTATGAATCGAATTGGCGTATTTGGCGCAAACGGAAGAATGGGCTTGGCGTTAGTTGAAGCCGCACATAAAAATAATCATGCCGAGCTAGGTGCAGCTTATGTACGTAGTAGTTCACCGTTATTAAATATTGCAGTTAATCAATTAAATAGTGCCGCACCTGCCACAATTAATTTTAGTGATGAGCGCAGTGTAACTAATATTGATGTACTGATTGACTTTACCCTTCGGGCAGGCATGCGTGAACATTTAAAAACCGCTGTCGCGCAAAACATCCCAATGGTTATAGGCACAACCGGCTTAGATAGCGATGATATGTTGGCATTACAAACAGCTGCTAAGCAGATCCCAATTGTGTTCGCGCGTAACTACAGCGTGGGCGTGAATTTATTGTTGAATTTAGTGCAAACCGCCGCCACTAAGTTTGGTGATGATCTAGATATTGAAATTTTTGAAGCGCATCATCGCCATAAAATCGATGCACCATCGGGCACTGCCTTAGCGATTGGTGAAGCAATTGCACAGGCAAAAGGCTGGGATCACGATGAAGTGGCGGTGTTTGACCGTAGCAAAATAGAAACAGAAAAATCGCAAAATGAAATCGGTTATTCGGTGCTCAGAGGCGGCGACATAGTTGGTGAACACACTGCATATTTCGCAACTTCTGGCGAAAGGCTTGAATTAACTCATAAAGCAAGCTCTCGAATGACCTTTGCATTAGGCGCAGTAAGAGCTGCAGGCTGGTTGAAAAATAAGCCTGCAGGACTTTATGATATGCAAGATGTGCTTGACTTGAAGTAGTTTTCTTGCATTTTTGGCGCTTTGGTGGTTTTTTTTGCTAATAGCGCTTATTTTTAGTAATTATTGAAATAGGGTTAGACCTAAATACGAAATTACTATAGAATAGCGCCAATTTGCCAAAAATTCATAATTGCGTGTTTCCAATCGCTATAAACGGGTAGTAAAGCAAATGACTTTACTCCCGTTTTTTACTGTTAGGAGGTTAACTTGACTAAATCCGCTCTGTTAGTTCTAGAAGACGGCACAGTGTTTCGCGGTACTGCAATCGGCGCTGACGGCATGTCAGTCGGTGAAGTAGTATTCAATACGTCTATGACTGGTTATCAGGAAATTCTGACCGACCCTTCATACGCGGAACAAATCGTAACTTTGACGTACCCACATATCGGTAATACGGGTACTAACAGCGAAGACGAAGAAGCGAGTCACATTTGGGCGAAAGGCCTTGTGATCCGTGATTTGCCACTGCTAGCAAGTAATTTTCGTAACGAGCAATCGTTAGATGATTACTTAAAACAACGCAATATCTTAGGTATTGCAGATATCGACACTCGTAAGCTTACTCGTATTTTGCGTGATAAAGGCGCTCAAAACGGTTGTATCGTTGCTGGTGATGATATCGATGAAAACAAAGCGCTCGCAGCTGCGCAAGCCTTCCCAGGCTTAAAAGGCATGGATTTAGCAAAAGTAGTCTCAACCAAGGAAAGCTTCCAGTGGAATGAATCAAGCTGGACACTGGGTGAAGGGTTTAAAACCTTAAACGCAGAAGATGAGAAGTTTCATGTTGTTGCCTACGACTTCGGTGTAAAGCGTAATATCTTACGTATGCTTGTAGACCGTGGTTGTAAATTAACCGTTGTACCTGCACAAACCTCGGCAGCCGACGTGTTAGCACTTAATCCAGATGGTATCTTTTTATCAAATGGCCCAGGTGACCCAGAGCCGTGTACATACGCAATTGAAGCAATTAAAACCTTCTTAGAAACAGATACACCAATTTTTGGTATTTGTTTAGGTCACCAATTGTTAGCCCTTGCCTCAGGTGCAAAAACAGTAAAAATGAAGTTTGGTCATCACGGTGGTAACCACCCGGTGAAAGACTTAGACCGCGATGTCGTTATGATCACTGCACAAAACCACGGTTTTGCAGCTGATGAAGCAACCTTACCTGCAAACCTGCGTGCAACGCATAAATCGTTATTCGACGGCACTTTGCAAGGTATTCATCGTACTGATAAGCCAGCGTTTAGCTTCCAAGGTCACCCAGAAGCAAGCCCAGGCCCGCACGATGCTGCGCCATTATTTGACCACTTCATCGACTTGATGCAAGCACGTAACAACTAATTATACCGGAGTAACAATGCCAAAACGTACCGACATAAAAAGCATTCTTATCCTAGGCGCAGGCCCGATTGTTATCGGCCAAGCCTGTGAATTTGACTACTCTGGTGCTCAAGCGTGTAAAGCACTAAGAGAAGAAGGCTATCGAGTTATCTTAGTTAACTCAAACCCAGCAACAATTATGACTGACCCTGAAATGGCAGATGCGACGTACATCGAACCAATTCACTGGGAAGTTGTTGAAAAAATTATTGAAAAAGAAAAGCCAGATGCAGTATTACCAACCATGGGTGGTCAAACGGCATTAAACTGTGCACTTGATTTAGATAAGCATGGTGTATTGGCTAAGCATGGCGTTGAGCTAATTGGTGCAACAGCGGATGCAATCGACAAAGCAGAAAACCGTGAGCGTTTCGATGTTGCAATGAAAAACATCGGCTTAGAATGTCCACGTGCTGAAATCGCACACTCAATGGAAGAAGCCCGCGACACGATGACGCGTATTGGCTTACCATGTATTATTCGTCCATCTTTCACTATGGGCGGCACCGGTGGTGGTGTTGCGTATAACTTAGAAGAGTTCGAAGAGATTTGTGAACGCGGTTTAGACTTATCGCCAACTAGCGAATTATTGATTGATGAATCATTAATTGGCTGGAAAGAATACGAGATGGAAGTTGTTCGCGACAAAAAAGACAACTGTATCATCGTTTGCTCTATTGAAAACTTTGACCCAATGGGCGTGCATACCGGTGACTCAATCACGGTTGCTCCAGCACAAACCCTAACCGATAAAGAATACCAAATCATGCGTAATGCCTCTATGGCAGTATTACGTGAAATTGGTGTTGAAACCGGTGGTTCAAACGTACAGTTTGGTGTAAATCCAGTTGATGGTCGTATGGTTATCATCGAGATGAACCCACGTGTATCACGTTCATCAGCACTTGCGTCAAAAGCGACGGGCTTCCCGATTGCTAAAATCGCAGCAAAGCTTGCTGTAGGTTACACCCTTGATGAGCTACAAAACGATATCACCGGTGGTAAAACACCTGCATCGTTTGAGCCATCAATTGATTACGTTGTAACTAAGATCCCACGCTTTAACTTTGAAAAATTTGCCGGTGCTAATGACCGTCTAACTACGCAAATGAAATCAGTTGGTGAAGTCATGGCGATTGGTCGTAACCAGCAAGAGTCATTACACAAAGCATTACGTGGCCTAGAAGTCGGTGCAACGGGCTTTAACCCGATTGTGGCGCTTGATGACCCGAAAGCGAAAGAAAAAATCATCCGTGAATTGCGCGAGCCTGGTGCTGAGCGTATTTGGTACATTGCAGATGCAATGCGCCATGGTATGAGCGTTGATGATGTATTTGAACTGACTAAGATTGACCCTTGGTACCTTGTTCAAATCGAAGACATTCTTAAAGATGAAGCTAAAATCGCTGAAGTTGGCATGGCTGGTTTAAATGCAGACTTCCTACGTAAGTTAAAGCGTAAAGGGTTTGCAGATCCACGCATCGCTGAAATTGCCGGTGTATCTGAAGCTGAAATTCGTAAAAAGCGTCATCAATTAAACATCGTGCCTGTATACAAGCGCGTTGATACCTGCGCCGCTGAGTTTAGCTCAGACACTGCTTACATGTACTCATCTTACGATGAAGAGTGTGAAGCAATGCCATCTGACAAAGATAAGATCATGGTTATCGGTGGTGGTCCTAACCGTATCGGTCAAGGTATTGAATTTGACTATTGTTGTGTACACGCGGCGCTTGCACTGCGTGAAGACGGTTATGAAACTATCATGGTTAACTGTAACCCTGAGACAGTGTCTACCGATTATGATACCTCAGACCGTTTATACTTCGAACCAATTACCCTTGAAGACGTTCTTGAAATCGTTCGTGTTGAAAAGCCAAAAGGCGTTATCGTGCAATACGGTGGCCAGACGCCACTTAAACTTGCTCGTGCCCTTGAAGCGAATGGTGTGCCAGTCATTGGTACTTCGCCAGATGCAATCGACCGTGCAGAAGACCGTGAACGTTTCCAACAACTTGTTGAACGCCTAGACTTACTACAGCCTGAGAACGCGACAGTAACATCAACTGAAGAAGCCATTGCTAAATCAGCTGAAATCGGTTTCCCACTAGTTGTACGTCCTTCGTATGTATTGGGCGGCCGTGCAATGGAAATTGTGTATGACGAGCAAGACTTACGTCGTTACATGACCGAAGCGGTATCTGCATCAAATGAAGCGCCGGTGTTACTTGACCGTTTCTTAGATAACGCGATTGAAGTTGACGTTGACGCAATTTGCGACGGCGAGCAAGTGATCATCGGTGGTATCATGGAGCACATCGAGCAAGCTGGTGTTCACTCAGGTGATTCAGCCTGTTCGTTACCAGCACACTCGCTATCACAAGAAGTGCAAGACGTTATGCGCAAGCAAGTAACCGATATGGCACTTGAACTTGGCGTAGTTGGTTTGATGAATACTCAGTTTGCTGTTAAAGATGGTAAAGTGTATTTAATCGAAGTAAACCCGCGTGCTGCACGTACTGTACCATTTGTATCAAAAGCAACGGGTGTTGCACTTGCTAAAGTTGCAGCTCGTTGTATGGCGGGTCAATCGCTTGCAAGTCAAGGTATTACTAAAGAAGTAATTCCTCCTTACTACAGCGTAAAAGAAGTCGTACTGCCGTTTGCTAAGTTCCAAGGCGTGGATCCAATCCGTGGCCCTGAAATGCGCTCAACCGGTGAAGTAATGGGTGTGGGCGATACATTCGCTGAAGCCTTTGCAAAAGCACAATTAGGTGCAAGCAACACTTTACCACGCGGTGGCCGCGCGTTACTATCTGTGCGTAATAGCGATAAACCACGTATTGTTGAACTAGCTAAAACCATGACCGATCTTGGTTTTGAATTAGACGCAACAGGTGGTACAGCTGCAGCCCTTGAAGATGCTGGCATCGCGGTACGCCGTGTAAACAAAGTATTCGAAGGTCGCCCGCATATTCTTGATAGAATCAAAAATGGCGAGTATAGCTATATCGTTAATACCACCGAAGGTCGCCAAGCGATCGAAGATTCGAAGGTGTTACGTCGTGGTGCATTGCAACACAAAACTAACTATACGACGACGCTTAATGCGGCGTTTGCTAACTGTACTGCTAACCAAGCAGACGACCGTAGCAAAGTAACGTCAGTTCAAGAATTACACCTAAGATTGAACTAAGGAAATGTGCCAAGGCCGTTATGCGCGGCCTTGGGATTAAGTGAGAAAAGTATGCAATCAATTCCGATGACAGTTCGTGGCGCTGATTTACTGCGTAAAGAACTTAACGAATTAAAAACAGTTACCCGTCCAAAAATCGTTGCAGACATTGCTGATGCACGTGAACACGGTGACTTAAAAGAGAACGCTGAATATCATGCTGCGCGTGAGCAACAGGGTTTTTGTGAAGGCCGCATTCAAGAAATTGAAGCTAAGCTTTCAAATGTACAAATTATTGATGTAACTAAATTACCAAACACAGGTAAAGTTATCTTTGGCACTACGGTAACAATTGTAAATGTTGAAACCGATGCTGAAGTAACCTACCAAATTGTCGGTGATGATGAAGCGGATATAAAAAACAATCGTATTTCGGTTAACTCACCAATCGCCCGTGGTTTAATTGGTAAACAAGCAGACGATGCTGTGATCATTAAAACGCCAAATGGTGATGTTGAATACGAAGTTATTGAAGTACAGTACATTTAATACTTTACTCATTTTCACGCTTTTAAAAACCGATGCTTGCATCGGTTTTTTATACCGCGAACAAACTCGACATTCTTTAATAAATTGGGTACGTTAAGCTAACGTATTGATAATTTGTAGATGTTGATGACAGCCATTACTTTTCCTGATGCATTAAAAAATGGTGATAAAATTGCCATTTGCGCCTTTTCATCCGGTGTTGATAGTCACTTCCACCCACGCCTAGATTGTGTACTTAGCGGCTTAACACACCGTGGCTACCAAGTCGTGGAGGGCGAATGTTTAAGGCAACAAAGTAGCCCTGCAAAGCAACGCGCTGATGAGTTAATGGCGTTTTTAGTTGATGACAGCATTGCTGCAATTATGCCGCCTTGGGGTGGTGAACTTGCTATGGAAGTACTTTCATATCTTGATTTTAATGCAATTAAACAGGCTCGCCCGAAATGGTTAGTCGGATTTTCAGACGTCAGTACGCTTGCTTGTGTATTAACAGCACGTTGTGGCTGGGCTACATTACACTGTACAAACTTAATGCAGCTGCATCCAAACGAGCTAGATACACATTGCTTACAAGTGTTCAAAACGCTTGAGCTTGCTCCAGGCAGTGAATTTATGCAAACGCCTGCACCGTATTATCAAGCTGATGTAATCAATTATGCTCATACACCTGATGCGCTATTTACACTTACACAACCAAGCCAATGGCGTTGTTTAAATGTTAAAGATAACCGTGAAGTAGAACTATCTGGGCGGCTATTTGGTGGCTGTTTAGACACTTTAGGTTTATTACTCGCATCTCCATTTTTGGCGCTGGATGAATTTAAAAAGCACTTTGCACCCCATGGCTTAGTTTTATATTTAGAAAATGCCGAACTTAATGCCAATGCATTATCGCGGTTTTTAATCGCGCTTAAATTGAGTGGCATTCTAAGCGATATAAATGGCTTAATTATTGGCAGAAACGGCGCAAGTAGTAGTTCAGAGCAACACAGTGAATATTATCAAGCACTTCAGCGATCCCTTGGTGAATGTTTATTCCCAGTGATCATTGACTCTGATATCGGGCATGTTGCCCCCAATTTATGTTTAGTGAATGGCGCAACAGTAAAAGTACTGGCAACGCTTGAGAGTGCAAAGGTGCTCGATGCACAAATCATCACCAGTTTAAGTTGAAATGAGCGTTCATGTTCTAATACCAATCGACTTAAATATTTAACCATTCTAGCGGGCTAAATAAAGCGCTAACTACGTTATAAATTTTTATGTAGAACAACTACATATCAAAATTTATGCCTTGTTATCACTCCATTTATCTGTCGCTATAAATGGTCAGTAACTTAACACGATTGGTATAAATTAAACACGCATAAGATTTTAAAGCGGCTATTAGTTGGACAACGCTGTTTTTATTTTATGAGAGCGAGAACTTACAGTCACTTTTTTATTGCTTAGTTACAAACCAGCTCTAGGTATTTTTGATTTTGACTTAAGGTGAGTTTGGCGCTGTTGGGAATATTCATCCCAATGAGTGCGTTATTATCAGTAGCTAGGCAGCCGCAGTAATGTGTGCAAAGGCATCAGGCATGAGTAAATTCTTCTACTTAGTGGTTTACGCTAATATATTTGTAATTACGCTCACTTGCAGTGGGTTAACCGCCTGGCAAAAACAATGTGCTCGTAAAACTCTAAGGCCTGTTTATCTCTCGCGCTTGAATTTACAGTTGTATGTGAAAATTTTGCCCTTTGTATGAGTGAATTTAAACCATCAAAGGTCAGCAGATATTAGACTAAAGTCGATAGGTTAATTTTCTTCACCTATCGAGTTTATTTTTATCGTTTGTCGAAATTGAGCTAACACTCTAAAGTTCAATTGTCGGCAACACAGACGACACGACTCAGGTAAACAATCAAATAGGCAATTAGGAAAATAATCATGAAACGTACACTAATCAAAACCATCGCACTTAGCTCATTATTAACTTGCTCAGCCGCTGCAATGGCAGGTGGCAGTGATTACAAATTAATGGTTATTGAAACGGCAACTGCACCGCAACCTCTTGAGCAGTCATTTAACAGCTGTGCCCTGAATGTTAAATCAAAAAACTACGAGCAAGCAGAAGCAATATGTACTAAAGCAATTGCGCTATTAAAAGAAAGCCGTGAGTCAAAGCTTAAAGTACGCGAGCTTACTTCATACGCCTTAAGTAATCGTGGTGTGTCACGCATGATGGCTAAAAACGATGCTGCTGGCTTATCAGATTTATACGAAGCAGCGCAAATTGCTGACAGCGCAATGGTTTCTCACAATCTTACCCGCGCTAAAGAATACCTTTCTTTATAAAACGTACAATGTATAGAAAAACCCATATTGCTCAGGCAATATGGGTTTTTGTGTTTTAATTCGTATGATGTAGTTAAATTAAAATGAGTCGTTTTATCTGCTCGTCAATTTTCAAGGAAAGTTAGGTGGTTATTCGCAAATTCACACAGCTAGATTACCCAGCCGTAAAAGAAATTTATCAACAAGGCATCGATACCGGCAATGCCACATTTCAACTTATTAGTAAAACGTGGGATGAATGGCATAATTCTATGCATGATCATTCTCGCCTTGTGGCTGAAGACAATGGTCATGTTTGTGGTTGGGCTGCTTTGTCACCAGTATCTAATCGAGATGTGTACTCAGGCATCGCTGAAGTGAGTGTCTATGTGTCTAAAGCAGCGCAAGGAAAAGGAATAGGCCATAAACTATTAGCACAGCTTATCGTAGAGTCTGAAAAAAATAATATATGGACGCTACAAGCGGCTATTTTTCCAGAAAATCTAGCGAGTATTCAACTCCATTTAAATAATAACTTTCGCCGACTTGGTATTCGTGAAAAGCTTGGCAAAATGCATGATACTTGGCGTGATGTTGTTCTTCTGGAAAGACGAAGCCAAATTATCGGTATTAGTTGATGAGTTAGGTAATTAAAAAGCCGTTGTTAAAACAACGGCTTTTTAGTAGTTTACTGTTTAAACGTTAAGTTACATTACTCGCATGCCAGGCTCTGAGCCATCATCTGGATTGAGTATATAAATTTCTTTACCGCCAGGGCCTGCAGCTAACACCATGCCTTCTGACATACCAAAGCGCATTTTCCGTGGTTTTAAGTTTGCCACCATCACAGTGAGTTTGCCTTCGATATCTTCTGGCGCGTACGCTGATTTAATACCTGCAAATACTTGGCGTGTTTCACCGCCCAAGTCGAGGGTTAGTTTTAGTAGCTTGTCAGCGCCTTCAACGTGCTCTGCTTTGGCTATTTTCGCTACGCGTAAATCTACTTTGGCAAAATCATCAAATTCGATTTCAGCGGCAATTGGCTCTTTAGCTAGTGGGCTATTAGGGTCTATTTTGTCTTTTGCGGCTAATAAACTTTCTTTTGATTCTTCAACCATTTTGTTCACTTTATCCATTTCAACACGTTGCATTAACGGTTTAAATTTATTAATAGGGTGGCTAACAAGCGCAGTTTGCGCGCCTTGCCAAGCTAGGCCGTCATTTAAGAAGTCTTCTACATTGGCCGCCATACCGGGTAATACTGGCTTTAAGTAAGTCATCAGCACGCGGAATAAGTTAAGTCCAAGCGAACAGACTTGGTGTGCTTCTTCTTGCTTTGTGTCGTCTTTAATTAATACCCAGGGAGCTGCGGTATCAATAAATTGGTTGGCTTTATCAGCAAGCGCCATTATTTCGCGAATTGCACGGCTGTAGTCACGGTTTTCATAGTGTTGAGCAACCGTCTCGCTAGCGGCTTGAAATTCAGCTAGTAATTGCGGCTCCATGACTGTGTCACTTAATTTACCGTCAAACTTTTTAGTAATAAAACCGGCACAGCGACTAGCGATATTAACCACTTTACCTACTAAGTCTGAATTTACACGTTGTGCAAAATCTTCTAAGTTTAAATCAAGATCGGTAATACCACTGTTTAGTTTAGCAGCGTAGTAATAGCGCAAAAATTCAGGGTCTAAGTTATCTAAATAAGTACGCGCTTTGATAAACGTGCCTTTTGATTTAGACATCTTCGCGCCGTTAACGGTGACAAAACCGTGGGCGAATACATTGGTTGGTTTTCTGAATTTTGCGCCTTCAAGCATTGCTGGCCAAAATAAGCTGTGGAAATAGATGATGTCTTTACCGATAAAGTGATAAAGCTCAGCGTCTGACCCTTCTTGCCAAAATGCATCAAAGTCAATGCCTTGTTTGTCACACAGATTTTTAAAGCTGGCCATGTAACCAATTGGCGCATCTAACCATACATAAAAGTATTTACCTGGTGCGCCTGGAATTTCAAAACCAAAGTAAGGTGCATCACGGCTGATATCCCATTGCTGTAGACCATCGGCAAACCATTCGTCTAACTTGTTAGCCATTTCTTGTTGAATAGTACCCGAGTGCAGCCATTCTTTGAGCATGCCTTCAAACGCGGGTAAATCGAAAAAGTAATGCTCCGAATCTTTCAAAATCGGCTCAGCACCCGACATTACAGAGCGTGGGTTGATAAGCTCTGTTGGGCTGTATGTTGCACCACATGCGTCGCAGCTGTCGCCATTTTGGTCTTCAGACTTACATGTTGGGCATGTGCCGGTTACAAAACGATCGGGTAAGAAAATGCCTTTTTCAGGGTCAAATAGCTGGGAAATTGTGTGCTTTTTGATATGACCTGCGTCGTTTAAGCGATTATAAATAAGTTCGCTTAGTTCTTTGTTCTCTTGGCTGTGGGTACTGTGATAGTTATCAAATTTGATATTAAAATCAGCAAAGTCACGTTGACGCTCAATACTGACATTTTTAACCATTTCTTCCGGCGTGATCCCTTGCTTTTGCGCATTGAGCATTATTGGTGTGCCATGGGCATCGTCGGCGCAAACATAATAAGCTTCGTGGCCTTGCAGTTTTTGAAAACGTGACCAAATATCAGTTTGAATATATTCCAATAAATGGCCTAAATGTGTTGGGCCATTGGCATAAGGTAATGCGCTGGTAATGAGGATCTTTCGCTGTGCCATAATCATTCCGAATTGACGGTTCCGGTGAGGGAACGGATGAAAATCATAATATTATCAGCAAACCTAAAGGAAACACCTTAGTGGTTAGCCGATTTTCATTAATTGACTGGTGTTAATGCCCTGAATGTTACATAATTCCGAAGCAATTTTCATCAAAGAAACACTATTTTATTGCTATGTTTGGACTGTCGAAACTATTCTCTTCTAAATCGGTGCAAAAACAACCGATCATTGCTGCTTTAGCAGGGTATCGCAGTGCTGCTTTTGCAGTTGGCGTTGATGAAAAATTTATCAATGGTATTGAACTGCAAAGTGATCACTCAGTATTGCTCAATTTAACGCTGCCATTTGCTGCTCTGTCTGAAATGCCAAAAGTGGCTGAATTTGTCAGTCAAAAGCTAAAGCAAACCGTGGTGATCAACGCCCATGTTGAGCTGCCTAAGGCATGTAAATTTAAATCTATAAAACATATTGTACTGGTTGCATCTGGCAAAGGTGGGGTAGGTAAATCAACGACAGCTGTGAATTTGGCGGGCGCGCTTAATGCTGAAGGTGCTAAAGTTGGGATTCTAGATGCGGATATTTATGGTCCGTCTATTCCGATGTTACTGGGCTTAAGTGGCGCTGCGCCAACGGCACAAGATGATAAACAATTACTCCCATTCGATGCTAATGGCATTAAAGCACAATCAATTGGTTTTTTAGTCCCCAGTGACGATGCTACTGTATGGCGTGGGCCAATGGCCTCGGGGGCGGTTAATCAGTTACTTAACGAAACGGCATGGGGGGAACTTGATTATCTGATTGTGGATATGCCACCAGGCACCGGTGATATTCAATTAACAATGAGCCAAAAAGTGCCAGCCAGTGGTGCCGTTATTGTGACCACTCCACAAGATTTAGCATTGGCAGATGCACAAAAAGGCATTGCCATGTTTAATAAAGTCAATGTGCCAGTGTTAGGTATGATTGAAAATATGAGCCACTTTTTATGCTCGCACTGTGGTGAACCAAATCATGTATTTGGTAAGGATGGTGCAATTAAATTAGCTCAACGTCACGGTGTGCCTGTATTGTCGAAAATTCCACTGGCAATTGATATTCGTGAATACTCAGAGCAGGGCAAATTAATAGCAATGGATAACCAAGCTGCTGTGAGTAAAACGTATGCAGATGCTGCGCGTTTAATTGCCAGTACGCTTTACTATCAACAACCCCATCATGACTCAGTTGAGATTGTGATTACGGATGATTAACTAATGAGATTATCAGATACCCACATTAAAGAATATATTGCCCAACAACGTATTATTATTGAGCCAAGTCCAACGGATGAGATGATCTCTGGAGTAACGGTAGATTTACGCTTAGGTAATAAGTTTCGTGTATTTCAAGATCATACTGCTGCATATGTTGATTTAAGCGGTCCAAAGGATCAGCTTAATAAAGCGATGGAATCGATAATGAGCGATGAAATTGTACTAAAGGAGGGCGATGCGTTCTTTTTACATCCAGGTGAACTTGCACTGGCAGTGACTCATGAAAAAGTGACCTTACCTGCTGATATAGTTGGTTGGCTTGATGGTCGCTCGTCATTGGCCCGATTGGGGTTGATGGTACATGTTACCGCACATCGGATTGATCCAGGCTGGTCAGGAAATATTGTATTAGAATTCTATAATTCAGGTAAGTTGCCTCTTGCACTGCGACCGATGATGAAAATTGGTGCTATGAGTTTTGAAACGATGTCAGGGCCTGCTGAAAACCCGTACAACACGCGTAAAGATGCGAAGTATAAAGATCAAACCAGTGCGGTTGCCAGTCGTATCAGTGACGATAGCAATTAATTAAAATACAGTTCTAAAATAGGGGCTTACCGCAGTGTAAGCCTTGGTACTGCTTAAAAAACAATATCCATTGTGCTAATTACTGGCAATTTCACTTAATACTTCCATACTTTAGTTACCTTTTTGTAATACGCATAGCTAAATAATATTAAAGTAGATAATTCAATGTTTCATAAACGTAATATCGCGCATGACGTTGTAATCACTGCTTTGTTTTTAATGTTAATGATGTTCGAAAACTTGAAGCTAATTAGCTAGGTATGTTCAAAGCACATGGAGTGACAGTGGTTCAAGTAAGTACATTCGCACGAACAGTGTTCATCAATTTTTTGCTAGTACTTTTGAGTATTGCAGCCTCATCGTGTGTGAACGCTGCAAGTGATCCCACAGTTACTGGCTGGATTGTGCCAGCGAATGCTTCTTTTACAACGGTAAAACCTTTACTACAAAATGCAATAGCGACCCAAACGAAATCAGATTTAGCCCACGTTAGAATAAAAGCTAAGCAAGACTATTGGTTTATTATTGATTTATCGAAACAGGTGCAATCAAAGTTAGCTGTTATATATGCTGATAATGCTCATTTATCACACGTTGAGTTTTACACGTTAGATGATAACTTTGATCAGCTTGCGGCTGTAAATAATGATACTCACCGTCTAATTAATAAAGTGCTGCCGCACAGTGTATTTAACACGGATAGTGCGCATTGGGGGGTGATCTTTGCCCGCCACAATGATGATGGTTGGATCAATATTGGCTTTGCTTCTGACCAACAATTTATCGCGGTGGTAAACAGTAGGCTGCGAGATTTTATAATAATTACGGGCTTATTACTGCTATGCATTATAATCTCTAGCATCGTTTATATTTTGTCACAGCAAGCTAAATCAATTTATTTACTTGTTTATCTTGGCTGTGTATTAATTGAGTTTTTAATCGCACAAGGGGCATTCAATTATTTTAGTGGTGCACTTTTATCTATTTGGTATGCGAAGCTGCAGTTGTCACTTCAAGTAATTTCACTTGCGGTGGTTGTTGGGTGTTTTATCCATTACTTGCAGTCACGCAATATTATAAAACCACGGCAATATAAGTTATTAGCGTATGTTAGTTTATTATGTGTTACGGCAATATTAAGCTGCTTTATGAAGCAATCCGTCCATTTTATTGTGGTAACTTTAAGTTTGGGCTGTATGTTGGTATTACTAAGTTATTTATTTTTTTATTGGCGTACCCATACTAAGCAAGCAGCGTCGTATGAATTTTTAATAGTCGCGAGTGCTGTTATTTTACAAACATTGTGTTGGCAAGCTTCGTTAGTGGCAGGATCACCGTTATACCCATTTAACGAGTTGTTGATTGTCATAAATGCGTTGTTGTTTGTGGTGATGTTGCTAAACCATGAACGTAAACGGGTTAAACAATACACTTTTAGCCTCAGTCACGACGACGAAACAAAATTACCGAATAAACGGTTGCTTATAAAACGCCTTGATGGATTAGTAAAACTTGCTACTGCTCATTCCATATTGCTATTTAGGCCTGCAGTATTATTGAATGCGCGGGCTAATTTTGGTTATGAGCATGTCAATGAGCATATAAAAGTGACTATGGGTAAGTTAGCACAGCAGTTAGCTTCAATGAACGTATTGTGTGTTGAGACCAATAAACAAGGGTTAGATTGCATTGTAAGGCTTGATGACAGTACCTATGCAGTGGTGATAATAGGGAAATTAGAGTTAAGCCAAATTGAGCAGTTAGTATGTGTGATCAACAGTGTATTTGCAGATGGCATTACTCATAAACGGCTTCATTTAATTGATAAAGTTGATATAGGCGTAGCAAACTACCCATTACATGCAAGTACCTCTTCGCAACTGATCCAGCGTGGCTTACAAGCATTGGCTGCGAAGCCATTGCATGGCGAGCGTTGGCACATGTTTAATATCGAAAATGTGACTCTTTCGCAGCGCCGTATAGCCATTGCATCAGCCTTAAAAGAAGCGATTGAATGCGATCAACTTAGCTTGTTTTTTCAACCGCA
The DNA here is from genome assembly GCF_022846535.1 of Pseudoalteromonas sp. KAN5. Classification (NCBI taxonomy): domain Bacteria; kingdom Pseudomonadati; phylum Pseudomonadota; class Gammaproteobacteria; order Alteromonadales; family Pseudoalteromonadaceae; genus Pseudoalteromonas; species Pseudoalteromonas sp. KAN5. The sequence continues at coordinate 1,603,029 of NZ_AP025589.1, read as the reverse complement.
GGTTGACTTAAATACAGGAAAAATACATGGCGGTGAAGCTTTATTGCGTTGGGCTCATCCACAATTGGGGCATGTGCCGCCAGATTTATTTATTCCGATAGCTGAATCGGCGGGGATGATCTCAGATCTAACCGAATGGGTTATTACCCAAGCCTTGCTCTATCAAAAACAAATCACCGCATTATTACCGGAGCATATTGTTTCAATCAATATCTCTGCTAAAGATTTGCTGCGTAAAGATTTACCAGTGTTATTTATTACTCTGTTAGATGAGTTTAAGCTCAATGCCAATAACATCATGTTAGAGCTGACTGAGTCAGCGACGCTTTTTGAAGGTGTAGACATAAAGAATGCACTCAATGATTATCGCTTAATTGGGGTTAAAATAGCCATTGATGATTTTGGTACAGGTTATTCATCGTTGGCATATCTAAGCAAAATGGGCTTTGATGAAATAAAAATAGATAAGCAGTTTGTGATGAACATTGAGTATTCAAAGAACGACCAAACTATTTGTCGGGCAACGTGCGATATAGCTAAATCATTGGGCTCTTATGTGGTTGCTGAAGGAATTGAAGACAGTCAAAGTATGGTTAAATTGCAAAGTTACGGTTGTGAAATTGGCCAAGGCTATTATTTTTCACGGCCTTTAGCGTTTGATGCATATATGCTGTGGCTTGAGCAACACCTTGAAACCACGCCGTTAGTTACAAGCGATGGGCAAACAGTAACTGACCTAATTGAGAAAAATAATTATTAAGTGCTTTATTACAGGTTATTAACGTGTCACTGTCAGGATAAATAAGGCCTGATCCACTGATATCTGATACTAAAAAATGATTAATGATTTGCTCGTTATGGGCTATACAGGCTTCAAAACAACGTGCAGCTAACTCTTCAGGCATACTCATATAATATTGGCCATGATGTTTATCATATGCAATACATTGTTGAACATAGTGGTTGGCATTTTTACCGCTTGGTTCTAAAAATACGCCTTGGTAAAATTGATTTAACGCTAAGTTAAGCGGATGAGATGGCACTAGAGTATGCTCAAGCCATAACTTGGATGCAAAATAGCTCTTAGGGTGTTCTGGAAAAACCAGACCTGCAATATGATGGTCAAAAGCATGAAACCATTCGTGGGCGAGGGCACCACCACCGGCATTTTTTGCCAGAGCTAGAGTACGTGTGCGGCTATTATAATGCGCTTGGACGTTTTGTTGCCCACCGTGACCAAATGCAAAGTTTAGTTTTCCTCGAAGGCCAATCGCGCTGGGAGGGAGTTGCAAAATCTGTGCTAAATCAGCCAGCGCATCATAGATCAGATTAGCACTAATAAACCGCTCTTCTTTATTAACCCACTTACCTACCACCATAGTACGAAAACCAAATGTATCGCGAATATCGTTAAAATCAACTTGGTCATCAAAGCGATAATCAGGGCCGTGGCGATAAAATCCGCGCTTTAAGCGACTTCTAACCGTCATTTTGCTTGATAACGCGCTTTAACATGTTCAGGCATAAACTGAGTTTGTTTATTATTAAGCGCATCCAATGCTTGATATAAGCCCGTTGTATTGGCATTTTCAATTAACATCAAGCTATGCGCTACGGCTTCTAAGGTAGACAAACTATCTGCACGAGGCGCTTTACGGATACGGTAGCGATTTTTTGGAATGGTGGCAAAACTGACTTTTTTAAAGTTGTTTAATGAAGGTGTTAACTGCATTATTTTAAATGCTTTTTTCCATGTACCATCCAGTACAATTAAATGACTCAATTGCTCGGCGAATGTTTTTGTTGCTATACCAGCATCATCTAATAACACGGCATCTTGATCTGGGTAGAGCAGTGCTGTTGATGCGACAGGTAATGCTTCTAATAGGCTGAAATCAGCCTGTGTTTCACCGATAATGAGCTCACATTGACTAAGGCACAATGTGAGTAAGCGTGCGGTGTTTTTACTGACTTTTATTTCGTTAGGGTCCTGTAAAATAATAATTTTAAGTTTATTATCAAGCACGGACAAATCTTCACAAAGACACGTTGATAAGCTAAATTTACAGTGTTCACACAGCGTACGAGACATAAAATAATCTATTTAATCGTCAATAATTGAAAAACCATTTAATTATACGCGGAATGAGACTATTAGTTGGTTTTTTTTCGAGACAACGATAAAGTATAGAATTAACATAGGTTACTGATGTAGTGCTGCATGAGTAAAAAAAGGATAAAAAATGAATACGATCATCATTGATGAAAATGCATTGGAAAGTATGGAATCGTTATTAGGAGAGCAATTTAGCGATACATTGGTATTTTGTTGCGCTGAATTTGAACGTTTAGGCTCAGAAGTATTAGCCACTATCCATAATGATATTCAAGTTGCCAGTCGCCATGCGCACAGTTTGAAGTCAAACGCGGCGCAATTTGGCGCCAGTAGTTTATCTGATGTGGCAAGGGAAATAGAGCAAAGCTTAAACAGTAATAACTTAGCGCAGGCAATTGAGGCATCACAATTACTCGATAGTCAAGTTGCAGGTTCAAAAGCTAAGTTAACTGATTGGTTGCAAAGTCGTTAGATACTCAGACGTGAATTTATTTCAGTTTTAAGGCCATAAATACACTAGTATTTGGCCCCTTTGCTAGGGTAATCTAGTTGTTCCACTAGTAGAGGTAAAAATGTCAGAAATTAAAAAGAGTCATAAATTACAAGGCGTTTGTTATGACATTCGTGGGCCCGTATTAGTACAGGCACGCAAAATGGAAGATGAAGGCCAAAAAGTTTTAAAATTGAATATTGGTAATCCCGCGGCATTTGGCTTTGATATGCCAGAAGATATGCATCGTGATATTATTCGTAACCTTTATTCGGCCCAAGGCTATTGTGACTCGAAAGGCCTCTACTCAGCCCGTGTGGCTATTTATCAGCACTATCAACAACGCGGTTTATATAATTTAGACGTCGATAATATTTATATTGGCAACGGCGTCAGTGAATTAATTCAAATGACGACCCAGGCGTTACTTAATAATGATGATGAAGTGTTGATCCCAGCACCTGATTACCCGTTATGGACTGCGTCAGTTAAATTGGCAGGGGGTAATCCTGTTCATTATTTATGTGATGAAGAACAAGACTGGTTCCCTGATATTGCTGATATTCGTAGTAAAATCACCTCAAAAACTAAAGCCTTGGTGTTGATCAACCCAAATAATCCAACGGGTGCAGTATACGATAATGCCTTATTACAGCAGCTTATAGATATTGCGAGAGAACATAAGTTGTTGTTATTAAGTGATGAGATTTACGAGAAGATTTTATATGACGGTATCACACACAGCTCAATAGGCGCATTATGCGATGATGTACCAATCATTACATTTAATGGTTTAGCTAAAACTTATCGCGCAGCTGGGTTACGTATGGGCTGGATGGTGCTCAGTGGCCGAACGGCGATGATGGATGATTTACGCAAAGGTTTAGATATTTTAGCATCAATGCGTTTATGTGCTAATGTGCCAGCGCAATACGCTATTCAGCAAGCATTAGGTGGTGTGCAATCAATTGATGATTTAATCAATCCTGGAGGGCGCCTGTATGAGCAGCGCGATATTGCATGGCGTGGTTTGAATGCGATTGAGGGGATTTCTTGTACCAAACCCAAAGGAGCTTTGTATGCATTTGCTAAAGTAGATACAGAACGTTTTAATATCAAAAATGATGAAAAAATGATTCTTGATTTACTCAAAGCGGAAAAAATATTATTAGTGCATGGTAGGGCATTTAACTGGCCAACCCCAGATCATTTTAGGTTGGTGTTTTTACCAAATAAAGATGATTTAACCACCGCGATGGGTAAGATGCAGCGCTTTTTTAATCATTATCGACAAAGCTAAGCCAGTGATTCTGGGATCTGAAAAAAGAAAAAGCGAGTTCATCATTTAATGATGACTCGCTTTTTTAATGTAACTAATTTGTTGCTATCAGTAGGCTTTATCAACGCGGACGGTATTATCTGATAAATACACTAAGCGTACGCTGTCACCGGTGTTAAAAGTCATTTGACTGTCTTTGTCTTGCACCACCATAAATTGTTCACCGTTTTCAACTTTGATCATCAATTCAACCAAATGATATTGGTTATAATGACTGCCTTGTTGGCGGTTATGTGCAACGCTGCCACCAATTACAGAGCCTAAAATTGTTGCTGCCGTGCGACCGCTACCGCCGCCAAATTGATTACCGATCACACCACCAAGTAAGGCACCACCAAAGGTTTTCCAACCACTATTTTTGTCTTGCACGAGCTCTTGTTCAGTAATGTTACGCACTGATTGCACATTACCAAACAGGACTTGCTGTACAGGCACAGCTTTATTGCGTTCGTATGCCGCAAAGCTTGGACTGCTGATGATAAGGGCTGTACACAGCCCCATTATTAATTTATTCATCATTTACCTCCTAAGCTGAATTACCAGCCAAAGGTTGATTTCTCACGGGTTTTACGAATTTCAGTTTCGTCAGCCCATTCTACTAAGCCACTTTTTAAATCCATTAAGCGCATTGTAAATTTATAGTAGACATCGGCTTTATCTTCGTTTGACTTAACGATGCTTGATAAGTTGCCATACAGCATATATTGCGCGCCGACTTGCTGACCAAAAGCTACTGCCGTTGAAGGGTCAACTAATGCATCTACATTTTGAAAGTTAAGTTGCTCTCTTACCGCTTCTACACGACCCATATCAACAAAGCGAAACTTGCCACTGCGAAGTAGTTGAGTTGAAATTGAATCAGTGATTGATTCAGTATCAATGTGCTCACTGGTTTTGTTTTTAATTCGCTCAACAAATACTACTGGGCGTGTATTTGCTGTCATAGTGCCCACTACAGGAGATGCCAGCAGTGAGTCGGTCATTTGTGTGGCGACTTTTTGTAAGTCGGTTGAACCAAAGTTAATATCAGTCGTTTCAACGGCTTGTGCATCACCATAGCTGACCACAGCTTTATTCGCACAGCCACTAAGTGCGAGAGCGCTTAAGCCAAGTAAAACAAAACCAGAGAGTGCTTTTAATGTAGGTTTTTTCGTTATGTTTACAGTATTCATAGTGGTGTCCTTTACTTTTTAAATTCTTGTGCTTCGGTCGATACTTCGCGAACAGCTAATGAAAATGTGACTGCATCGGATGTGGGGGCAAGACCCGGTAGTTGCATATTGGCAAAGCCAAATAAAGTCAGTGCTTGCCAAGGCGAGTGATTGCCTTTGATCACAAACCCATCAGCGTCGTACCAAGTAAATTGGTACTGCAAATATTGCGACTTTTTATATTGGCTAGACAGTGTCACCACGACATCGGTTAACTGATTAGTTTGACGAGTTTTTACATCTGTAATGGCCAGTTTTTTAGCCAGATCAGGGTTATCTACTTTTAACTGTTGTTGATATTGTGCTGAAGCTTGTTCAACACCAATACCTGAGGTGGTTGGCCTACTACTACAAGCTGCCAGTAGACACACCGCTAATAATGGCACTAAATATTTCATGGTAGCTCCTAAAGTTGCACTACGTGAGAATTAAAATAGTTGTTAATAGAGGTTAGATAAATCAAGGTTAACCCTTGCTTACTAACGGTAAAGTTTATGCTGTTATGAGCGCCAAATGTTAATACATGGTCGCCCGCTGAAAGTTGGGTACGTGCGACACTTATTTGATTAGGCAATGTCAACCAACTGCGAGTATCAGCTTGCTCTGAGGCTAGGTTGTAAATATTCGCAAGAATATTGCCGACATCGCCACCACTGCGTGCCAATTCCGCACGTACTTTTTCTTTTGCGACTAAACGCAAAATTTGCCGAGAAACCCGAGCCGGTGTTTGCTCCTCGAGGGTCTTTGCCGCTAATGCTTCAAGGCGCACTAAAGGACTGAGCGGTAAAACGTGTGCCGCGATACGTATTTCATTGATCGCCGGAACAAAGGCGTTATCTTTATATACAGGCATTGCTAAGCTGTAAAAACGCGCATCACCGCCAGATGTATAAATCGGCAAACGCAAAACAAATTCATCTTTTTCTGGTACCAAACCTTGTTCGATTAACACCACAACATCACCGCTGTTGTCGGCCTGCTTAGTTGGCTCACCAAAGCGTTTTTTATACTCCACAAAATCTTGATCAAAACCTTGTTTTTTAGCTAGGTATAATACATCTTGCTGTAAATATGCATTGTCAGGGTTGATTTCTAACGCCTTCTTATAATCAATATAGGCATCATCGAACTGTTTATTGCTTTGATAGAGCAAACCTGAGAGATAAAACGTAAAGGCATTTTGGTAGCCATTTTTTACGTTTTTAATTACATCATCCATACTGGGGTAATGCTTTTGCGCTTCTTTAACACTGGCATCAATATCATCTTGGTTCGCCGTTAACACATCAGTTTGTACTTTATTAGCGCGGCGAACTTCAACTAACGCACCTTCAACATCATTTTTAAAAACATAACCAAGCGCTTTGTAGCTGTGCAACATACTCATTTCGTATGGGGCAGGTGTATACGCGATGACAGAGTCATTGGTTAACAGTGCGTTGCTTTGTTCAAGCCCAGCACTGAGTTGTACTTTTGCAGCTTGGCGCTTAATTTCCATTTGTTGATAGACAGCTTCGTAGTATGGCTGTGCGGTATCATATTGATTACTCAAGTTATTTAAACGAGCCTGCTCTAATTGATTAAGCAAATAGTTACTGTGGGATGGCCCGTTAGTTGGCAATAGTTGCTGGGCTTGAGCTAGGTCATTGCTATTAATGGCTTGGCGTACAGGCGTCATTTGACTGGCGTAATCGGTAAATAGATCACCCAACCCGATGGTACTGCAGCCACCTAAAATAGCACAAAAACCAAAAATAACACTACGTTGCACATGGCACTCCTTTTATCACCGTTAATACAGATTAGCATAATCTGATTTAAGGGCGATGATAAACAATGTAAAAAATCGTAGCTGCAAACTTATATTTATGAAACCAAGTTGAAATAGATCCCGGCGGTATGCGGTCTTGCTGTATGTAGTACCTATAATTACATAATCAGAGGAATACAATTATGAAGAAATTTACTGGGGCAGCAATGGCGGTAATGGTTGCAGGTTTAGTTGGCTGCAATAGCACTGAAGCTGAAACATCGTCCGTAGCCGCGGCTAATACTGGGGCAGCAACAACGGATTTAGTGCATTGTTATGATGTTAATGTATGTGGTGGTCATAATGATTGTAAAACGGCTGAAAATGCTTGTGCGGGTCATGCATCATGTAAAGGCACAGGGTTTGTTGCTATGCCTGCTAAAGCGTGTGCTGATGTTGGTGGGGCCGTGAAGGATAAATGGGTTGGCTCAATTGCGAAAGCAGATTTAGTACACTGTAACGATGTCAATATTTGTGGCGGCCACAATGATTGTAAAACGGCTGAAAATGCCTGTGCAGGTCATGCCTCTTGCAAAGGTACGGGTTTTGTTGCTATGCCAGCAAAGTCTTGTGCTGATATAGGTGGCTCTGTAGATTCATAAAGTCATGTTCTAGGTGGCTTTGCCACCTAGCGTTAAAGAGGGTGACGATGCAAACGCAATTTCTAGGTTTTGGTTTAGGTCTCAGAGCTTCGCATTTTGAACAAATTATCACGGATAAGCCCGCGGTTGACTGGTTTGAAATCATCTCTGAAAATTATTTTGTTGCGGGCGGTAAGCCTTGGTATTACTTAAATAAAATACGTGCCGATTATCCAGTAGTTATGCATGGCGTGTCTATGTCAATTGGCAGTACAGGCGCACTTAATTTCGACTATTTACAAGCACTAAAAAGCACCATAGCACGAGTTGAGCCACAGTGGGTCTCGGACCACTTATGCTTTAGTCAAGTGGGTGATTTTAATAGCCATGATTTACTGCCGATGCCATACACTAACGAGGCACTTGAGCATTTAGCATCGCGTATACATCATGTACAAGAATTTCTTGGTCGCGAGATGATTTTTGAAAATGTCTCAAGTTATCTTACCTATAAAGACTCACAAATGAGTGAGTGGGATTTTTTAGCAGCACTGCACAATAGAACGGGTTGCCGATTTTTGATGGATGTTAACAATGTTTATGTTAGTGCCCGTAATCATCAGTTTGATGCGATGACCTTCTTAAATGCTATTCCTACAGAGGCAATTGCACAAATTCATCTTGCAGGTCATCAAGATTTTGGTAGTCATATAATTGATACTCATGATGAAGATGTGTCGAGTGCAGTGTGGGATTTGTTTGAAAATTATGCCAAGCAGCTTGATCCAGTCAGTACCATGATTGAACGCGATGATAACCTTGGTTCGCTGCAAGATTTAATGGCAGAGCTTGAACATGCTCGTCAGCTAGTGGCACCAATTTGGCAGTTGGGAGTAAATAGTGAGTGACCTAGCAAGCTTACAGCAGCAATTTATGGCTATGCTGCAAGGGCAAGACAATCATTTGGCGAGCCATATAGTCTCGGATGGGCAATTATCACTAAGCCAACGTTTAGCTATTTATCAAAATGCATACAAACTGCGACTACGTGCAGCCATTGAACAAGATCATGCCCAGCTAGGTATTTATTTAGGTGATCAATTATTTGATAAAATGGTTGCAGAATATCTTGTTAAATACCCATCAAATTATACGTCATTGCGCTTTTTTGCTGATGAGTTACCGCATTATTTACGTAATAATGCGCCGTTTAATGCGCACCCGATTTTAGCTGATATCGCCTATTTTGAACGGTGCTTACTAACAGCATTTGATGCACAAGAGCAACCCTTGCTCAGCATAGATGAGCTTGAAAAATTCACCACTGAGCAATGGCCAACCTTGCAATTGGTTTTACATCCAAGTGTGCAACTGATGCACTTCAATAGTCGTGCGGTAGAGTCGTGGCAAGCACTAAAAGATAAACAAACACCGCCAGAGCCTTATTGTGAAACTACTCGGTACTGGGTTGTGGCAAGAGATCCTGAGCGACGTACCCAGTTTGTTAATGTTGCTTTACCCGAATACCGAACACTGACTTTACTGAAACAGCAGGTAAACTTTGCGCAATTATGTCAATCCTGTATAAATGATATGCCCAGTGAGAAAATTGCTGGTTTTCTTATCAGTTTGATAAATCAATGGCTCGAACGTGGTTGGCTGGTGACAACAACGAAATAATAAATTTTACGCGCTGAAATGTGCCATAACGGTATTCACTAAGGAACACTTTGAAAGCAACACTTTATACAGTTCTTGCCTTGCTGGCATTTGCTGCAAACTCTCTTTTATGTCGTATGGCATTAGTTCAAAACTACATAGATGCTTGGAATTTTACTGCATTACGATTACTCAGCGGTGCACTGTGTTTAGGCTTTATCGTTCTTATACAAGCAAAGCCAAAATTTAATAAGTCCACTAATGGTGATGATATTCTACAGCATAAGGCAGACCGTGGAAGTTGGCGCAGCAGTGCTTGTTTACTGATATACGCGCTCAGCTTTTCAATTGCATATGTAGAGCTTGATACTGGCACTGGGGCGCTTATATTATTTTCTGCAGTGCAGTTAACTATGATTGGTTGGGGGATTTACAATAAAGAGAGACTAAGTGTTGTACAATGGTGTGCATTTGTTATCGCTGTTATTGGTTTTGTGTATCTGATGTTACCTTCGGCGGCTATTCCTTCACTGCTCCCAGCGTTATTAATGATGCTAAGTGGCATTGCTTGGGGTATCTATAGTATTCGCGGTAAGGTATGTATTTCACCGCTAAGAACGACAACTTTTAATTTTGCACGTAGTTTATGCGCGTTACCTGTATTATTTATTATCGGCTTTAGCCACTTAGCAGGGCTCAGTTGGCAAGGGATTGCGCTGGCGTGTGCCTCCGGTGCGTTAGCATCAGGAATTGGTTACAGTATTTGGTATGTTGCTATGCCATTATTAAAAAGTAGTCAGGCTGCGGTGGTGCAACTGTGCGTACCGGTGATTGCGGCATTAGCGGGAATGCTATTTTTAGCGGAAGAACTTACGATTCAGTTTGTCATCGCCAGCGCCGTGATCCTTGGCGCTGTACTCGTGTTTATGTTGGCTAAACAGCCGGTGCACTCACGTTCAACACATAGCGTTGATAAAGCTGCGGCAAATGAGCCAAAATAGTTGTTTTTCCTGCTATTTCACTGCGTTTGATAATGTTCGCCAAGACTGCAATACTTTGGTATTGCAGTAACTGCTGCGCTTGCTGTATATGACTAATATGCCAAGGCTCTGGTGCAACACCACCTAAATCTTGTTGATAGGGGCGATAAAACCCATATTCTTCTAAATGGATATCAAGCCACTTGGTCATTGCTGCAAAAGGCCCCGTGTCTGTGTATTCACTGGGCTCTAATTGCAATTGATAGTCTGTTGCTACAGCTGCACTGTCAAAAATATCCAGATCAGTCCCAAAGTGATGCCGACTGGTGCCTGGCAGTGCAGAATAAAGCATAATTGCATGGCATTTTTCAATCTCTGACATACTCGTTAAATCAACGCGCTGCTGTTGTTTATTTAGCACTGGACGTTGGCCTGTAAACTTAGCATTCCAGATCAGCGCTTGGCGTTCAAAACTCCTAAAGCTAGATGCGATGGTTAATGTAAACCCTGCATCACGCGCGGCATTTTGTAACCGTATAAAGTCATCAATAATTTCTTTATGCAGCTTATACCCTTGATACTCCACAAGCTGCAGTTCACTCATACCACAGGCACACTCAGCTAATTGTGCTGTTGTGAATGTATTTTGGCTCATGTTAACAGCTGCTCTAAAATACGTTCGTAAATATCAGCAAGCGCAATGAGATCGTCACTGCTCACACATTCGTTAACTTTATGGATGGTGTCGTTACGTGGTCCGAGTTCAATCACCTTAGCACCGGTTTGTGCTATAAAACGCCCATCTGACGTGCCGCCAGTGGTTTCAAGTGCGGTATCTAAACCAGTGACAGCTTTTATTGCTGAAACGGTAGCATCGATCAGTGGGCCGCCTTCGGTTATAAAGGGCTGACCGTTAACAATCCAATTAAGCTCATACTCAAAATCATAGTCAGCCAGCATATCAACAACGCGCTGTTGTAATTGTTGATAGGTGACTTCTGTACTAAAACGAAAGTTAAATTGTACTTCAAGCTCGCCTGGGATCACATTACCTGCACCGGTGCCACCATTGATGTTTGAGATCTGAAAGCTCGTTGCAGGGAAAAACTCATTGCCGTTATCCCATACAGTTTGACTTAGCTGTGTGAGTAGTGGGGCGGCCAAGTGGACTGGGTTTTTAGCAAGCTGTGGATAGGCAACATGACCTTGAATTCCTTTAACGGTTAAAAAGCCAGTTAAGGAGCCTCGGCGACCATTTTTAACCACGTCACCGAGCACATTTCGCGATGACGGCTCACCAACTAAACACATATCAATTTTTTCACCACGTGCCTCTAGGGTATCTATCACTCGGGTTGTACCATTGATAAAAGGACCCTCTTCATCAGAGGTGATCAAAAACGAGATAGAGCCTTTGTGATCGGGATGTTTTGCAACAAAACGCTCGGTTGCAACAATCATCGCAGCTAAAGAGCCTTTCATATCAGCAGCACCGCGACCATGTAACATACCATCGGCAAGCAGACCAGAAAATGGCGGGTGTTGCCAGTTTTTTTCAGGTCCCGTGGGCACTACGTCGGTGTGTCCTGCAAAGCAAAAATGCGGGGAGCTATTACCTTTTCGGGCCCAGGTATTTAGCGTGTCTGTAAAAAACAGTGATTCAATATTAAAGCCAAGCACCTGTAAACGCTCATTCATCATTGCCTGGCAATCAGCATCTTCTGGTGTGACCGAGCGACGTTGGATCAACGCTTGCGCAAGTTCGATGACGGGATGCATCATAATACAAAAATCTCATCGTATTGAGCGACTTTAAAGCCGAGGTGGTAAGTACCGTTGTGAATTAATACGGGGCGTTTGATCATCGCTGGCTGCTCTAGCAAAATTGCAAGTGCAGAGTCTTTATCAAGGTTTTGTTTTTGCTCATCTGATAATTGGCGATAAGTTGTGCCGCGCTTATTCACTAAATCTTGCCAATCGAGGTGATTGGCAAACTCGCTAAGCATGGCCAAGTTTACGCCGTCTTTACGATAATCATGAAAAGTATAATCAATGGCGTTATCGGTTAAGTATTTTTTGGCTTTTTTTATTGTGTCGCAGTTACTGATGCCGTAAAGAGTGGTCATATTAATTACTTCTTGGTTATAGTTAAAAGAATGTCTATTCCAGCGCTTACATGAGATAGAGAATAATGCATGGGTGTGAGCTGGTGGCCGTTGAGTAAAATTAGGCAAGCTAGCAATGGGCTATTTAGATCTCTGAGGTCAAAATAAGCAAGCCGCTGTCCTTTTGTTACTCTAGTGCCATTAAGCTGCGCAATATGCGTGTGTTTAATATGTTGCTGAGGATCTAGGTGTAAATTTAGCAGTATTTTTAAGCCATTATTCGCTTGGAGGATAAATTCAGTGCCGGCGTTTTTTACTTGCACTAATGTACCATCAAAGGGCGCTAGAATTTTATGGTTACTCAAAGCAACCATAATCCCTGGGCCGAGTGTACCGTAGCTAAAAAATGGGTCTGGATGTTCACTTAATGGCATGACCTTTCCACTAAAGGGACTACAAATTGTAATACTGTTCGGTGTTAATTGTCGTTGCGGTAAGTAGCTAATATCTGGGGTGTTCATTATGCCAACTTACTGTCATTAAGTAGCTGATAACCATCTTTTTTTAATGCTTTTATTGCATCATTAATACGTTGTTGCTTTACCAAAACATAATCGGTGTCGTAGGTCGAAATTGCAAAGATAGAGATATGCGCTTTAGCTAACACCCCAGAAATATTAGCCATGATCCCCGTTAACGAAAAACCCAGTGGGCCAATGACTTCTAACGCACACCAATCATGCTCAGCATCAAGGCTGTCAATGGCAAATTGGCAAGGGCATACAATTGATAATTCATCTTGGGTTTTAGCGATCACAAACATTGGCTGTTTGAATAATTCTGCAGGGATCACTGCATCCACTTCAAGGGTATGAATGGTAAAGGTTGTATTATGTAGCTTTAATGTTTGCTTTGACATTGTAGACCCTTTGTTATTGTAAAGCTTTCCATCAGCGTATATTGATCAATAGTATAGATTATCAGAGGGAAATAAAAGGCCAATGTTGTCCACAATTTCTGTGGATAACATTGGGAGTAGTGAGGTATAAGATAAATAAGTTACTTATTCTATTAACTATTTTTAATAGGGTTAGATTAACAGCAGGACTAAAGTGATCAGCATTTGATCACTTTATTTTAAGTGTTAGTTGCCTTGTACTTGCGCAGCTTGAATGGCTGTCAAGGCGATGGTGTAGACAATATCGTCCACCAACGCACCTCGGCTTAAGTCATTAACAGGTTTACGCATACCTTGCAGCATCGGGCCAATGCTGATCAAGTCAGCACTGCGTTGTACGGCTTTGTAAGTCGTGTTACCGGTGTTTAAATCTGGGAATATAAACACGGTTGCCTTACCGGCCACGGGGCTGTTGGGTGCTTTTTTAAGAGCGACATTTTCCATAATTGCGGCGTCGTATTGCAGCGGCCCATCGATGATCAGATCTGGGCGCTTTTGTTGTGCTAACTTCGTTGCTAGACGGACTTTCTCAACATCCGCGCCAGTGCCAGATGTCCCGGTACTGTAACTTATCATAGCGACGCGCGGCTCAATACCAAATGCCGTCGCCGAATCAGCTGATTGAATTGCAATATCAGCCAGTTGCTCTGCTGTTGGATCCGGGTTAATTGCGCAGTCGCCGTATACCAGTACTTGATCCGGTAAAAGCATAAAGAACACGGATGAAACTAATGAAGAACCGGGTGCTGTTTTTATTAGTTGTAGCGGCGGGCGAATTGTATTGGCGGTGGTGTTAACTGCACCAGAGACTAAACCGTCAACTTTACCGCGCGCTAACATCATAGTACCCAGCACCACGTTATCTTGTAATTGCTCAAGTGCTACTACTTCAGTTAACCCTTTGTTTTTACGAATTTCAACCATGGGAGCAACATAGTCGTTGATCACATCTTGTGGTTCGATAATAGTCACATTTTCGTTAAGCTCAACACCTTGTTGCATTGCGATACGTTCTATTTCTTCTCGATCGCCTAACAAAATGGTCTTGGCTATACCGCGTTGGCCACAAATAGCTGCGGCTTTAATAGTGCGAGGTTCGTTCCCTTCAGGCAGCACAACGGTTTTCGCGGCTTGACGCGCTTTGTCGGTGAGTAAATAGCGAAATGCAGGTGGCGACATTTTACGTGTTTTTCCAACACTTTTAGCGAGGGAATCTAACCAATCAGAATCAATATGGCTGGCATTATGATGTTTAACTTTATCAATACGCTGTATGTCATCACACGGTACTTCCATATTAAAGTTATGTAGCAAAAATGAAGTACGCCAAGTGTCTTCATTAGTAATGAGTATAGGTAAGCCTGTGGCCATTGCCTGTTCACATAGTGTCATAATGCGCGGTTCAGGTTTATAACCACCGGTTAATAAAATAGCACCTATTTTAGTACCATTCATGGCTGATAAACAGGCTGCTACTAATACATCTGAACGGTCGCCAGGGGTGACTAACAAGGCGCCTGGCGTAAAGTGATTTAAGATATTAGAGACGGTTCTGGCACAAAAAGTAACGCGGCGAAGACGACGGTGCGCCATATCACCTTCATTGATCACTTCAGCTTTTAAATAAGCACATAAATCTTTTACTCGCGGTGCTACAAGTTCAAAATCCCATGGGATTGAGCCTAGTAACATAAAGGGGTGTTTTCTAAATATGGGTAATGATGCTAAACGGTTCAGTTCGTTTTCTAGTTGATCAGGTTTGTGTGATTCAACCAAATCAGCACGAGCTCTCCCTTCATCATCCAGCGGAGCATTGACTTTATTAAAAATGCAGCCCAACACACGAGCATGATCAACACTACCATAATAGCCAGCCGCAATTTCTAATCTGTCTTCAATTTGGTCATTACTGTCATTCCCTGGTGTGAGTACAAACACAATATCAGCCCCAAGGGTTTGTGCGATTTCACGGTTTACTCGCCCGGCATAAGGTTGACGGCGAGTTGGCACCATGCCTTCTATGATGGCAACAACATCATCGCCAATGGCGTTTTCAAAGCGCTCGACTATTTCTTCAAGTAAGTCATCGCCTTTACCATCACCAATCATTTGCTCTGCGTAATCAAGGGCAAAAGGAGTGGGAGGGGTAATCGCTGATCCTTGTGTTACTATTTGGGTTGATTTTTCTGGCCCAGTTTCCCCTGAGCGAGGCTGTGCAATTGGCTTGAAAAAATTAACTTTAACGGTTTTTTGCTCAAGTGCGCGTACTAAACCAACCGATACTGAGGTTAAGCCAACCCCAGTTGAGATTGGAACTAACATAATTCGACGTGCCATTGTTACTGCTCCTGTGCAATTGCTGCGGCATCACGGGCAATTACCCATTCTTCATTGGTTGGCATTACCACCGCTTTTGTTGAGGCGTTATCAGAACTTATCACACCTTGTGTGCCAAAGCGGGCGGCAAGATTTGCGTTATTATCACAATCAAGGCCGAGGAAGGCGAGTTGCGTAATCACTTTGTTACGAATGATATCGGAGTTTTCACCAATACCGCCGGTAAAAATGAGAGCATCAAGGCGTTGTAGTGGCACCATAAATGCGGCCACTTGCTTTGCTAAGCGATAACAAAACATCTCAAGTGCTAAAATGGCTTTTTCATTGCCTGCTACAGCCGCTTCTTCTATGGTACGGCAGTCATTTGATAATTCGCTAATACCTAGCAAGCCGCTTTGTTTATTTAATAAATCGTCAATTTGTTGAGCATCATAATTTAGTTGGGTGGTTAAAAAATTAAATAAGCCAGGATCAATATCACCGCTGCGGGTGCCCATCATTAACCCTTCAAGTGGCGTTAACCCCATACTGGTATCGACACTTTTACCATTTTTAATCGCACACACTGAACAACCATTACCTAAGTGGGCGCTGATAAAGTTACTGTGTTCTATTGGTTGATTGAGCAGTGCCGCTGTTTGACCTGCAACGTAATAATGGCTTGTCCCATGAAAACCGTAGCGTCTAACCCCGTAATCTGCGTATAGCTTATAGGGTAGAGCATATAAGTAAGCAATTTTATCCATAGTTTGATGGAATGCAGTGTCAAAAACAGCGATTTGTGGCAGGCCTTGGAATGACGCTTGTGCAGCAGCTATACCGAGTAAGTTAGCGTGACCATGTAATGGGGCAAGCGTTGCTGCTTGGGTAATGCCTTTAATAACCGCATCATCAATCAGCATTGACTTGGTGAAGTGCTCACCACCATGCACTACACGATGACCGACTGCGATGAGGTTATTCGCTAAACTATACTCATTAATGAGTTTAACCAGTGTGTCGATTGCTTCTTTGTGTGCTTGATTTACTGCCAATTCAAGGAGGTGTTTTTTGCCTAAGTATTTGTATTTAATTGATGGAGATGACGATCCTAAGCGCTCAGCCAAGCCGGAAATGATTTCTTCAGAGCTGGTGGCATCTAAAATAGCAAATTTTAAACTTGAACTTCCACAATTAAGAACAAGCACGTGGTGAGGCGATGAAGGTTGCGCAGACATATCAGGATCCCATTTTTTAACAATTTGGTAAGTGCACATTAAGCTTAGTTGTTATATAACTAACTATCGAACAAGATTGACTAAAGTTAGCGTGTTAGCGGTCGATAAATTGGTATCGGATACAGTCAATGGCTATACTAAAGTTTAGTTAACTTAATATGCGTTTATTTTACCTGATTAATTTATTTATGGTAAGTTTAAACCATGATCAAAAACAGGTTTTGGACGAAAGGTGGAAGGGATTTTACACAGAAATGTTGCCGTCAATGTGGTATACTCGCTTGCGTTAGGCAAACATTTATAAATACACCAGCGACACCTAGGAGTCATGATGCAAAAAAGTGTGATGTCACAAGTTCAAACTGGTCGTGAATACGCTAAAAAATGGCCGATGCGTAAAGAGCTAGCGCCTATTTTCACGGAGTTTAGAGTAATTAAAGCCACAGAGCTGGCGATTACTGTTATGCCAATTTTGGCAATGCTCACTTTATTTATGCAAATTAATTATTTAGGCAGCAGTTTTTTACCGCAAGCTATCGCCATTGCATTGTTTTTTTTATCGTTACCATTACAAGGCCTCTTATGGTTAGGTAAACGCGCAGACACTCAGCTTGAGCCGGCAATGGAGCATTGGTATAAAGAGTTACACAGCAAGATGGTTGCTAACGGTTACCAAGGGCATACCCCAAAAGAGAAACCGAAATACGCTGAATTGGCCCATTTACTTAATGATATGTTTGATAAAATGGACCGCGCATTTACTAAAGAGAATCTGTAAGACGTGTAAATTGGCTTACATAAAATGACAAGGTGACCACTTGCTCACCTTGTTGCTCTAACTGTTGCCAATGCTCTGGGCGAAACTTCCACGCAAAGGGAGTCATGGTTATCAAGTTCTTCACATCATTAAATGGCAAGCTTATTTGTTGCTCTAACAATGTTTGCTCTATTAGCTCAAATCCATCCGGTACACTAATGGCTGTATGTGCGTTAACGTCACGGTAGATATAGTGTTTCAACTCTTTTAAATGCCATGGGCCTGGGCTTGCCACAATTAGTGTTCCATCGGATTTTGCTAGGCGCGCTAATTCAGCATCAAATAATGGTGCAAAAATACTCACTAATACATCGGCCATACCGTCATTAAACGGTGCTTGACTAATTGACGCTACACTAAAATTACAATGCTTGTATCGCTTCGCGGCGAATTTAATGGCTGATTTTGAAATATCGACCCCATATACTTTTGCATCACATGCATTGGCTATCGCTTGTGTATAAAAACCCTCGCCGCAGCCTAAATCAATCACATATTGCGGGCGGTGCGTAGCAACGCGCTGAGCAATGGCTGTTTGTAAAAACTGATAATGGCCAGTTGCTAAAAAAGCGCGTCGTGCTTGCACCATGTCGAGGTTGTCGCCGGGGTGTTTGGAATTTTTTTGTTGTACTGGCAATAAATTTACATAGCCTTCTTTGGCCGTATCAAAGCTATGGTTGTTACTACATTTGAGCACATTAGTCTGTAATGTAAGCGTTTGTTGGCAAAGTGGGCATTGATAATCAAGACTCATGAGTCTAGGTAATCCTTGTCGTAAAAAGTTTTAACCCAATGTGGGCGATAGGTGATCAATAAAGTTATGGCCATCCCATTGAGCATGGCTTCAGGAAACCAAATGATGGCACATAAGTAGAGGTAATTTTCACTTAATTCAAACCAGTTATAGCTACCGGTTAAATAATAAAATACGCTCACAGCAATAATCTTCAAACAGGCAATTAAAGCAGCACAAATAAACGCACAGACAAAGATATAGATAAAAAAGTGTCGTGGCAGGAGGCTGTAACAGAGTATAAAAAGACCATAGCTGACTAAAATGGGCAAATAAGCGCTAAGTAGTAAATGCACGGGTAACTGCGTGATACTAATTTGATTAAAGGCGGCTAAGAGTAAGCTGGCAAGCGTAGCGCTGAGTAATGCAAAGCGCCACCCTAAAATTAGTGTGATGGCGGTCACACCAAGTATGTGTAATTCAAGGCCCGGCAAGATACCAGCTTTAATACGCCACAGCAGTATAAATACTAAGGCACACGCGAATACACCGGTTTGTCGTGCTGGTGTTGCAAGTAACCGTTGATATTGTTTTTTACTAATACTGAGCAAAAAAATGCAGCCGACAATAAGCCAAGTCATTACTTGAATAGTGCTGTTTATTATCGGCGCTTCTATTAGCTCAAGCATGTTATTTAGCTAAAAGTAGACCAAATTGGTGCATGATCTGATGGTTTTTCGATACCACGTAGTTCATAATCAATGCCAGCATCGCTGCAGCGGGCAGCCAATGCTGGGGTTGCTAAAACAACGTCTATACGCAGGCCACGATTATCATCAAAACCTTTTGAACGATAATCAAACCATGAATATTGCTCTATTGTGTCTGGGTGTAATTCGCGGAATGTGTCTTTAAAGCCCCATTCAAGCAAAGTTGCAAGCCATTGACGCTCTTCAGGTTGAAATGAGCATTTACCGGTTTTTAACCAGCGCTTACGGTTAACCTCACCAATGCCAATATCAAGATCGGTTGGAGAGATATTAATATCACCCATTACAATCACATCTTCTTCACTATTGTGATGGGTGTTTAAATGGGTCATAAGATCGCGATAGAATTGGCGCTTATATGGAAATTTAACCTCATGGCTGATGTTATCACCTTGTGGGAAATAACCATTCATTACGGTTAAATCACGGCCGTTTTCTTGAGTGACCGTAACACTGATCATACGTTTTTGCGATTCTTCACTGTCTGTTGCAAATCCTTTAACCACAGATTTAGGTTCATTTTTGCATAACATCGCTACACCATAATGGGCTTTTTGGCCATGAAAATACACGTGGTAACCCATTTTTTGCACATCTTCGAGTGGAAAAGCTTCATCGTGTACTTTTATTTCTTGTAAACCGATTATATCAGGCTGATGTTTATCAATAATTGCTTGTAGTTGATGCAGGCGAGCTCGCAGCCCATTAATGTTAAATGAAATTACTTTCATGGCTAGACCTTTAAATTAGAGTTAGCTTTTCATAGATTATGCAAATTCTACCATCAAATAAGGTCGGGTACATGTGCTTATTTATTAAAAATACCTTGCTTAAAATACAAGCAAAATAGTGAAATGTTTAATTATGTAGCTCATCTGCAACTTTTACATGCTTTTATGAAAGCATTGCAGTAAACACTGCTGTCAAATAATTTTAAAACTTTAAGTTTATGAATTTAAAGGTTTTTAAAGTTGGCGTTTAATTTGTATATATTTTCTTGCATTTAATTTAACTACAAGGAAATGTCTTATGAAAAAGTTAACTTTAGCAGCTACAATTTTAGCAACGGTGAGTTTATCAGCTTGTGCTACATCTTCAATGTCAAAAATTGACAGTGATTTTGGTAGCTTAGATAACGATGATGACGGTTTTATCTCAAAAGCAGAAGCTGACGACGATAATATTTGGCAACATTTTTCAAATATTGATACGAATATGGATGAGCAACTCAGTCGTCAAGAATTTAATACTTATATGCAGCTTAACACAGGCAAAGTTGCCAGTGATAGTGAAGTGAGTGATTCAGCCTTTAAAGCTGAAATCGCGAAATTTGATCCTATAGAAAATAACTTCAGCTCATTAGACAATGACAGCAATGGTTATATTTCAGTGACAGAAGCCAATGATGACGATATAGCAAATCATTTTGGCTATATGGATAAAAACCAAGATAAACGCGTCAGTAAGCAAGAATTCATTAGTTATATTCAAACTTATGGCAGTGATGTTGCCGAAGATGAAGCTCTTGAGATGATAAGAAAGAGTTAATTTATCAAAGTTAAATAGAAAACCTCAATGCCAATAACTGTGTTATTGGCATTTTTTATAGATATTTAACGATAGTTTTTCCCAGTTTAAGTTTGATCTGTCATAATATTACGTTACGCAAGTTTATTAGGTTAGAAATAGGTATGGCGGGGCGACGAATTAGTGATGAACAACTTGTTGAGATCATTGAAGCGGCTATTTTTGTTGCTGGAAAACCCCTTTAGTAAGCGGCACTTAAAAGAAACGGTATTAGGTGATTTGAGTGTGTCGATGACGCGCATTAACCTCGCACTTGAACAAATCCAAATTCATTATCAAACCCGAGGTATCCGGCTAGTTGAAGTGGGTAGCGGCTTTCGATTTCAAGCCTGTGCGAGTTTAGCGCCTTGGTTAAATAACCTCTGGCAAGAACGCGCACCTAAATATTCTCGCGCTTTATTGGAGACGTTATCGCTCATCGCGTATCGTCAACCGATCACCCGAGGAGAAATCGAGCAAGTCCGTGGCGTCACTGTTGGCTCGGGTATTATTAAAAGTCTGCTCGAACGTGAGTGGATACATGTTGTTGGCCATAAAGAGGTGCCAGGTAGGCCTGCTTTATATGCGACAACCAAACAATTTTTAGATTATTTTTCGTTAACAGGGTTAGAAAATTTACCGCCACTGCCAGAGCAGCAGCAAAGTAAAATAGACCAGTTATTGAGTGATCCTTCTGTGAGAGAACTGTCCGAATGAGTATACAAGGTGAAAAGTTACAAAAAGTATTGGCAAGAGCGGGTGTTGGCTCTCGTCGTGAAATGGAAAAATACATTGATGCAAATCGCGTGAGTGTTAATGGTAAAGTGGCAAAGTTAGGTGACCGCGTAGAAGAAACGGATTTGATCCGTGTTGATGGTCACACCGTGAAGATTGAAGAAAAAGCAGAACGCATTTGCCGCGTTATCATGTATAACAAGCCGGAGGGTGAGTTATGTACACGAAAAGATCCAGAAGGGCGCCGCACAGTATTTGACCGCTTACCTCGTATTGATGGTGAACGCTGGATTGCTGTGGGCCGACTAGATATAAATACTGCAGGTTTAATGTTATTCACCAATGATGGTGAACTTGCCAATCGTTTAATGCACCCAAGCTATGAAGTTGAGCGTGAATACTCAGCCCGTGTATTTGGTGAAGTAACAGCTGAAACCATCAAAAACTTAAGTAAAGGCGTTGAGCTTGAAGATGGCATGGCTAAATTCCTAAACATAAAACCATTGGGCGGGGAAGGCATCAACCGTTGGTATAACGTTACTTTAACTGAGGGACGTAATCGTGAAGTACGTCGTTTATGGCAATCTCAAGATGTCGAAGTATCTCGGCTGATCCGTATTCGTTACGGTAAATTAGAGCTCGATAAACGCTTACCACAAGGTGGTTGGGCTGAGCTTGATCTAGAGACGGTTAACTACTTACGTAAAACAGTTAAATTAGGTCGTGAAACACAAACTAAATTATCAGTAATGCCTGAAAAGCGTAAAGATAAGCGCGCTAAAATTAATCAAATTCGTAAAGCTGTTAAAAAGCACAATAATCGCGTCAAACAAACTAAACGTCGTTAATCGGTGTTCAGTTTAAAATAAGCGATTATCGGCACAGCGTCGTTAAGCGAACGAATGACAAACAGCTAAAATCCGTAATGAGCAAAGCTTATTACGGATTTTTTATCGTTATTTACACCACATTGAACTGTTCTTTACTCATTACCTATCAGCAATCGTTTGCGCAAATGCTAATAATTCACGACGTAGCCATTGGTGAGGACTGGCATGGTGAAGCAGCGGACTCCAGAGCATTTTTACTTCAATAGGCACAATTTGAAAGGGAACGGGGCTTATGACTAACTCTGTATGTTTTGTAAGTAACATGGCTTGTCGCCGTGGCAGGGTGGCAATTAACTGAGGTGACTGGCAAAGCAAGCTGGCTATCATATAGTGGCGGGTAAACACCCTAATATGACGAGTTTGTTCAAGTTGCCATAAAGCTTCATCGACCCACCCTAGTTTTTGACTGCCGGATTTATTTGTCACCGCAGCTTCTGCTCCCCAACCTGCACGATTAACCCAAATATGCTCACTTGCTAAATAGTTTTCTAAATCAGGCTTTTGCAAGAAAGAGTTTGCAGGGTGCATTAAGCAGCAATAATTGTCACGCCACACACTGGCTTGGTGAAACGAGCGGGGTAAGCCATTAAAACGATTGATAGCTAAATCAATACTGCCTTTTTCCATATCTTGTAGGCTGACATCACTTGGACTCAGCACATCAAAGTTTAATCCCGGATGTTTATTCAGCTGTGCGGTAATAAAAGGCGCGACTAAGGTTGACTCTAAATAATCGTTGGCCATTATGCGAAATGTTGCTTGTGCTGTGCTTGGATCAAAAACATCACTGGGTTGGGTGATAGCTTCAGCCATTTTTAGTAAAGCTTCAATTTCAGGCTTTAAACTCAGTGCTTTTGCGGTTGGTGTCATTGAACCTGCGGCGCGTACTAGCAGAGGATCATCAAACAAATCTCGTAAACGCTTTAATGCGTTACTCATTGCAGGTTGGGTGAGCGCTAGTTTATTTGCTGCTTTAGAGACATTTCGCTCATCTATGAGTACATTTAAGTACACCAGCAGGTTGAGATCGACATTACGTATATTCATTTAATCAATCTTATTTATTCGCTGTATTAATTATCTAAATTAAAGCCTGCTTGCTAAGGTGTGTAAACCAGTAATGAAAAATAGTCGCCATAAGTGATAAAAATATGCCTGAATTAGAGCCGCCACAATCCGTGTCAGTTGAGCTAGAAAACGCACTGCAGCAAGTGATTGCGACTAAATTAGCCCGAGCGGTGTTTGCAGGTTTTGAAGCTATGTTCGCAGAGTTTTTAAATATCACCTTAGGAGCGCAAAGTCGCTTTGAGCAGCAACAGTGGCAAGGTGTTCAGTCAGCAATGCGAGAGCGATTGCAAGTATACGAACGGCAAGTTAAAAATGTTAGTGAGGCGGTGCGGATCATTGCATTTCAAGAATTGCATGAACCACAACTTTGGCAACAGGCAAAACATATTTATGGGAAAATGGTTGCAGAGCATGAAAATCAACCGATTGCGCATAC
Organism: Pseudoalteromonas sp. KAN5; assembly: GCF_022846535.1. NCBI lineage: Bacteria > Pseudomonadati > Pseudomonadota > Gammaproteobacteria > Alteromonadales > Pseudoalteromonadaceae > Pseudoalteromonas > Pseudoalteromonas sp. KAN5. Next base: position 1,579,211 of record NZ_AP025589.1, on the reverse strand, counting down.
GTTTTTTAATTCCACATTTGGCGCTATTTGGGATGATAAAAAAATCCGCACCGTGCATTTGTTTGTATTAAAAGCCAAGTACCGAGCAAAACCGCGGCCATTTGATAATTTAGTGAGTCGCATTTCTTTACAAAATGGTTTTACTAATGCGGTTCAGCAACTCATTTACCGCCAAGCTTTTCGGGTTCAATTTATTGATTTAGGAAAAGATATTGATAATTTACAGCGTACGCTCCGAGCCGGTGCAAAGTTGCAATGTCGCCAAGTGTATGAGTTACTAGATTTAAATGACGGCTATATTGAATACGCTAATTCACTTTTTTTAGAAATAAAGCCTGTTATTTAATTGGCCGCTGCATAGCTAAGAATGGTGATAATATGCCATTTGCAGTTGCCATTTTGAATACAGATAGCGGCTTAACGTTAGATGCGGTAATGATGGGGGCCGATCAACTGAGTTTACTCTTTGGCTTTGCTCGTACTTATTTTATGGTCGATACCGATCAACCCGCACGCTATGTTGATTACTTATCTGTACTAATGCCCCATAAACAACGTTTTGAGTTATTTAATGCCATTGGCTTTATTAAACATGCTAAAACGGAGTTTTATCGTTACAAAGTAGACACGACGAAAAATAGCCCTATTGATGATAAATATATTATTGCCCCAGGCACGCCAGGCATGGTGATGTTGGTATTTACCACCCCGGGCTCTGATTATGTGTATAAGGTGATAAAAGATAAATTTAATGCGCCAAAAACAGCCAGCAAAGCACAAGTAATGGCAAAATATGACTTCGTAAAACAAGCCGACAGAGTGGGTCGTTTGGTCGACACCCATGAATTTCGCTATTTGGCTTTTGACTTAAGCCGCTTTAGTGATGAGTTACTTGCGCAAATGCAGACTAATATTGCCAGTAGTATATCAATTGCAGATAAAGCGTTAGTGCTCAAACATGTCTATGTGGAGCGTAAAATGACCCCGCTGAATCTTTATATCAATCAATGCGATGATATTAAGCTGAATAAAGTTATGGATGATTATGGCCAAGCAATAAAAGACTTAGCGGGAGCAAACATTTTTCCAGGTGACATGTTAATGAAAAACTTTGGCGTCACTCGGTGGGGGCGCGTAGTATTTTATGATTATGATGAAATTTGCCCACTTACACAGTGTCATTTTAGGCAATTACCCAGTAGTGAAAATAGCTTTGATGAACTCAGTAACGAAAGCTATTTTGATGTTGACGAAAACGATGTATTCCCAAGTCAATTCAAGGTGTTTTTTAGTGCAGATCAGCGTGCATTTAGTTATTTTTGTCAGCAGCATAATGATTTGTTCAGCCCTGAATTCTGGCAACAGTGCCAAGCACAGATTAACGCCGGTCACGTTTACGATGTATATCCTTATAAACAGAGTTGGCGATTTACATAAGTTAGCCACAAGTCTGATAGGTGTTCTTTACCGCAACAGGTACAATTTATAAACACTAATAAGAAGACTTAAAAGGATATACCATGAAAACATTACTTTTAACGGGGATATTACTTACCTCACCTTTAGCTTTAGCTAATCCACTGCTCGGTAGTTGGGAGTTTGTAGAGGGGAAGTATGCGGTAGAACAAGGCTATGTCACTGCCAAAGCCCCTGAGCTTACGTCCATTAAATTAATTACAGCTACTCACTTTAACTACATTACGCAAAAAAACGGTGAATTTCACTATGCAGGTGGTGGTAAGTACACGTTAAAGAACCAACAGTTTGTTGAAACATTTGCGTATGGCAATATTCCATCATTACTTGGTAAAACCATGGCTTTTGATTACAAAATTGAGGATAACTTATGGCATCATTCTTTAACTGAAAATGGTAAGTTAGTTGAAGCCGAAGTATGGCGCAAAATCGACTAAAGTTAGCTAACCGACCAAGGAGCCACAATGCAATTTATATCTCATCACGAGCAGCAACTAAGCTTGAGTGACACTGACAAACCTCAATTGCAACCGAACGAAGTCCTAGTGAAAGTGGCCGCAATAGGGGTTAACCGCGCCGATTGCATGCAGCGCCAAGGTAAATACCCAGCACCAAAAGGTGATAGCCCTATTTTAGGGCTTGAATGTGCAGGAACAGTGGTTGCACTCGGCACTGAGGTTGATAGCAATTGGCTTAATCAATCAATATTTACCTTGTGCTCAGGCGGAGCTTATAGTGAATATGTGGCTGTTGATGCCGGTCAAATGATGCAATTACCTGATAGTTTAACTATGGTACAGGGCGCAGCAATCAGCGAAGTCTATTTAACCGCGTTTGGAGCATTATTTCAGCTGGGTAACTTACAGCAAGGGCAAACAGCACTTATTCACGCGGGTGCCAGTGGTGTAGGTGGCGCGGCTATTCAAATGGCAAAACGTGTTGGTGCAACGGTGGTGATCACCGCCGGCAGTGATGAAAAATGTCAGCATGCTAAACAGTTAGGTGCCGATCACGTCATCAACTATAAAACCACCGATTTTGCTGAATATATGCAGCATCATCAGTTAACTGCTAACGTTATTGTTGATCCTGTCTCGGGGCGTTATTTAAACAAAAATGCTGAGATTGCAGCAATGGATTGCCAAATTATTATGTTAGCGTTTTTAGATGGCCGCTTTGCAGAGGTAGACTTTGCCCGTTTATTACAAAAACGTATCTCATTTCATGCTTCAACACTTCGTAACCGAAGCCAAGCATTTAAACGCCAACTTCGTGATGAGTTTGTTGCCATGTTTTATGATGATATTGCCAATCAACGCTTTGATTTTAATATTTATAAAACGCTACCATGGCAACAGGCTATGCAGGCGCATGAAATATTAGAGCGTAACGAAAATGCCGGAAAAGTAGTGTTAGAAGTGCAGTAAATTAATTATGTAGGTTTAAAATCCGCAGTTAGCCCATATAAATGAGAGTATCTAAAAAATAATAAGGCATACAATGAACCCAATTATTGCAACATTAAAAGAGCATAACGTTAGCGACGAAAAAGTACATGAGCTTTTTCAAGCGTTTACCCAAAACCCAATGATGGCAATGGCCCTTGTTCAGCAGCTAGGTATTCCACCAGAGAAACTACAAGCGTTAATGGGGTTAGTAATGACACAACCACAGTTAATTAAAGAAGCTGCAGTGTCTTTAGGCATCACAGATGGCGAGCTTGAAAAAGCCAAAGAGCAATATAAAAATCAATAATTATTGATTGGTACACTGTCAGCTTTGGTTTGTTAATACAGTCGAGCTGACAGCTGAACCGTGTAAGTTAAATCGTTAAACAGCTGGGGTTATGATTTAATCATGTATAAGCAATTAGCTAATGGTATTTCACCGGGATAGTCTGCGAATGTGAAGCCAAATTTCTGATAAGATTTAATAGCCGTTTCATTATGCGCTAAAACAAACAGTGAATACGCTTTTAGTTTTAACTCTTGTTGCCCAAGCTCACATAAATGTGACATAAGCTTTGCTGCGATCCCTTTACCACGAAATTCGGGGTTCACTACTAATCGGCTTAGGTGGCATTTATCTAAACGTTGATAAAACTGCCCAAATGCTAAAAATTCTGACTTATTTGATATAAGTACAAATGAATTCAGTGAACTCACCTTGAGATCTTCAGTAAAAGAATATAAATCAAATGGATACCTGAAATTTGGACCAGACCAATTGGTTAGCTCTTGTTCATTAGAAAACCAATCCATGATTGTTATTAGATGATTCTCTGTCGGTTTAATTAACTTCATATTGAGTGAGTACTCATTGGCCAATATCAATGGCGTAAGCGGCTAGTAAGTTATGCATTTTTTGCTGCTCTGATCCAGCAAATTCAATTCCAACATTTAAACGGTTGCCTTGCATTTGGTTATTGCGAACATGCGCGCAAATCACAACAGCGTTGTTGTCGATGGGGGATAGTAAATGCACAAATACTTGACGTTTTTTAAGTGCTAAGAACCCAGAGTTAACGTGGACGGTAAAGCGACAACCTGTGGTGGAAATATCAATAATGATCCCTTGTAATAGATTTTCGCTGTCATAATTTTGATCTTTATTGATACTAATTTTGGCTGGAATATGCGTTTGTAATCTGTTTACTTCACGCAACTGCCTGCTTTCAATTTGTTTAGGATAAGTAAGGTAGATTAATTTTTCTGGTCGAACTGCAATGGCTAAAATTGTGGTTGAAAATGCTACACACTCACCTCGTTCACCTTCAACAATGTAACGTACAATTGCCCCATTACCTTCTTTGAGCACATCACTATACTGATTGTTTTTTGCTTGAGGTGGATATTTTAAAATTAAATATTTACCGGTCTCGTAACCAATTAAAGTTAATTTAAACCTGACTGTTAATGGGTTGGTAAATTGGATATCAATTATTTTGCCAGGTAAGAGGTCTAAACAAAATTTGGCTTTGCTATCGAGAGTTGCCTTAGCTTGAGTAATTTCCATATATTTTGTAGTAATTATTATTTGTTTCCAAATAGTATCCTTTAAATGAGCTAAAAAATCACTACGACAAACGAGTGGTATTAAAAGCTTATTTTAAGTAGCACAAAGACATACTTTGTTACAAAGTTAACTGAACGGATAAGTACAGAATATGTCTATTTAAGATAAGTAAATAGAATGGATCAACATAATGAAATACCTTTATAAAATATGGAAGAAAAACCGCTCTTTAATCGTATTTATTTCGCTTATGTGTGTGTTTAGAAGCGCAGTAGCCGATTGGTACGAAGTACCGACAGGCTCAATGAAGCCAACGATTGTAGAAGGAGATCGGATTTTTACCGATAAAATGGCCTATGATTTACGGGTGCCATTTACGAAGATTTCACTGTTGAAAATAGCAGAGCCACAAGCAGGCGATATTATTGTATTTGATTCTGTTGCAGCGCAAAATCGGTTGATAAAACGGGTGATAGGTGTACCCGGTGATAGCGTAGCTTTGGTCGATAATCAGTTAGTGATAAATGGTAAACATTTAAATTACGACCCTGTGAGTGAAACTCCAATAAATCGCGTAGCAACAGAGAACCTCAATGGTATAAAGCACGCAGTTAAATTGTCCAAACAGCGCTCTGCAATGCAAAATTTTGCACCCGTTATCATCCCTGAAGACATGTACTTAGCAATGGGTGATAACCGTGATAATAGTGCTGACTCCAGAGTTATAGGTTTAGTTCCTAGAGCCGAATTGCTCGGTAGAGCTAAGCGAGTGATCGTTTCTCTTGATTATGATGACTACTATTTACCCCGTAAAGATCGGATTTTAAAAGCACTCTAATTAGTATTTTGTCCGTATTAATTTGAACTAAATTAGGAACTAAGTTAGGCTACTTTTTTGGATTCATTGCTTCAAGGAGATGCTATGCCTAATAAGTCTACGCCTATAATCGACACTGAACGTCTGCAACTACGGCCGTTAGATGTCAGTGATGCTGAGAATTTACTCGCTATTTTTGCAGATCCAATCGTTATGGAGTATTGGCATACACCCCCTTGGCAGTCACACTGTGATGCTATTGATTTTATTGCCTCAAGCCAGGCTGCCAGCGAACAACAAAAACAAGTTTGTTTGGCCATGATTTTAAAATCGACCCAACAGTTGATTGGTAAATGTATGCTGCATAACTATGTACCTGATTCAAAGCGTGCTGAAATTGGTTATGCTCTTAGTCCTCAATATTGGGGCAAAGGTTTAGTTTTTGAGGCAGCACACGCACTGCTAAGTTATGGCTTTAAAGAAATAGGTTTAAGGCGGATAGAAGCAGAATTGGACCCTGACAATGCTGCATCGGCAAAAACACTTGAGCGTCTTGGTTTTATTAAAGAAGGATTATTACGTAAACGCTGGGAAATCAACGGCGTGATTTCAGATTCAGCCTTATACGGTTTATTAGTGGGTGACTTACATCAAAATAATAGTAAAGCGTAAAAATTTACCTATCGCATAGATACCTGCGCTCTCGAATAAAAATAACTGTAGTTTATTTAAGTGATTTTGTTTTCGAGAGTTTTAATTTTATCGAGTATTTGCTCTGCTTCAAAGGTGAGTTGTGAGTAGCCTTTAATATCGCCATTTCGTTGTGAGAACATAGCTTGTTCAAGTTTGGCGCTGTATTGTTTATTAAGTTGTTTCAGTGGATCTTTTTTAAAAAATGAAAACATTATTGTCACTTGTATTTTTAAATGTATGTAAGCCATTACGTAATATGCGCAATAATCGATTAGTGTAGACTGCAATAAATAAAACATCATTACTTAGCTGGAAAGTCATACAAAGCTGAGCAGTAAATACGCATTACTTTACTTCATTCAGCTCTTTACTTTTCAAACGAGTGTTTATTACGGGATAGGGCAAGCGGGATGTTCAGCGAGTACTTGAGTAACAATTTGCCCAAAAAGAGCCTGTTGTTGTTGCTCTAATTCAAGAGCCGAAGTAAAGGGGATCGCATCGGCTAATTCACCGGTGATAATTTCATAGAAGGTCATGGCGGTCAGCATATTACCTGCATAAGAGGCATGGTTTCCATCAGCATTGTATAACTTAGCTGTTGGCATCACGGCTAATACGCGATTCCAAACCAGACCTACAGGTGCAACACAACTGGGCTCTTGTTGGCTAATCGATTGATGTAAATTATAGACACGATCAGCTTCAGCAGGATTGCCACGTTGCGGGTGCTCAGGGAATAAAATAGGCATGACATTGTTTGCTTTGGCAGTTGCGATTAAATGCCGGGCTGCATCTGTAGAATAGTAGACCGTGCCTGATTGGGAGTATTTCTGTCCTTGAAATATAGCGTGGCTCCAACTGTTTTGCTGTAATTGTTCTAAATTTCCAGTCACGGCGACAATCTCATCTAAAAATCGACCACTTATTGTTACTGTGTCTATTGTACTGTTTGGCAGTTGACTAGTGACAAGCACTTTAAGCATTGCACCTAATTGCGCACTGTGACTGTTACCATAAATAATCACTCGATAATCTGCGGGAACGCCATTATCAACCGTGGTCGCCGTTTCGGATTGCGTTGTTTGAACATTTGCAGCGCCAGCCCCACAGGCCGTTATATTACAACAAATTAAAGTCCATAATATGAATACTAAGTATTTTGGCTGCATGATTACTTTCCGAATAAAGCATTAAACTACACCTTTGCTATAGACTGATGAGTATATATGTCAATTCATTAGTTATCAATTTGGTAACAAAAAACGTTTTTCTAAGGTAACACTCAGCTTTTTGAACACATATAAGTTAAATTAAGTTACTAGTAGATCAAATTGTTGATTTGTGGCTCGAACTTGGGTGTTAGACTAAAGTCTATGAGTTAATTTTCTTCATCTATTAGGTTTAGTTTTATCGTTTGTCGAAAGTGAGCTAACACTCTAAAGTTCAATTGTCGGCAACAGTTACGACGCGACTCAACCAAATAGGAATATAATCATGAAACTTACACTTATCAAAACCATCGCACTTGGCTCATTATTAACTTGCTCAGCAGCGGCTATGGCTGGCGGCAGTGACTATAAGTTAATGGTTATTGAGCAGGCAACAGCGCCACAGCAACTAGAAGAGTCTTTCAATGGTTGTGTACTAAATGTCAAATCAAAAAATTATGAGCAGGCAGAAGCAATTTGTACAAAAGCAATTGCGCTTTTAAAAGAAAGCGGTAAGTCAAAACTTAAAGTACGCGAGCTGACGTCGTACGCACTAAGTAACCGTGGAGTGTCACGCTTAATGGCTAAAAATGATGCAGCTGGCCTGTCAGATCTATACGAAGCAGCACAAATATCTGACAGTGCAATGGTTTCACATAACTTAACTCGCGCCAAAGAATACCTTTCACTATAAGCTTACAGGTTATAGAAAACCCATATTGATTAACTCAATATGGGTTTTTTGCGTTTATAGCGCAGGGAATGGCGAGTATGCTGCAAACCTGATGTAACCATTTGCCGCTATTACTGTATAAAAATCTGCGTTACGGCTATATCTGCTGCGACCACCACAAGCAATGCGGCCATCAATAAATTTATTACTTCAAAGTAGTGTGCGTTTGTCATATGTTTACCTATGGCTCTGCCTGCAAGTGAATAATTCGCTGGTGCGCCAAATGCTAATAACGCCAAGATACATGACCACAATACAATACTGCTTCCAGCAATGCCCGCGGCGGGAAATTGAATGGTGGTAATGGGCAAGGTGGCAGCGAGGGCTTTGCGGTTAAGTAGTTGCATAAATAGGCCGTTACTAAAGGTTAGCGACTTTATATTGGTTGCTTGGTTATCATCAAAATTGACCGGTGTTTTAGCTACCCTAACCGCGATATAGAGAATATATAAACATCCCGCAAAATTTATAACTGGCAATATTTTTGCTGGGATCAATGCAATTTCTATATAACCTAGAGTACAAATAGCAAAAGTATTGCACTTGCTACACCGGCAAAAAAGCCTAGGTGTGCATTGGTTTTATTATTGATACCACTTTGCAGGCCGAGCAAATTTATTGGTCTAGGGGTATAAGCGAATATTTCTAACATAGTGAGCCTTTGTAATTTAGCGCGAGAGTTGTCGTTGATATTGCGTGGACGTTAAACCAAAAACACGCTTGAAGTGGCGGTTTAAATGACTGTTATCGGCAAAGCCTGCATCTAATGCGGCTCGCGAGGTACTCAAACCGGATTCTATGTATTTTCTCGCTTGGATGATCCGACAGTTCAACACATATTGGTGGTGGTGTGATGCCAAATTGTTGGTTAAATAGACGAATGAAATAATACTTCGACATAGTTGCGGCAGCTGAAATTTCATCAATCTAGATGTCATGAGCTAAGTTTACCATTTTGCAATCTTTTGCCTTAAGAATAGGGTGTCTTTTTTGAGCTGAGACTGAGAGGATCAATTGCGCAATTTCAGTGTGCTTAAGTTATATCAGTAATTTTTATTGTTTGTTTTTATTCGTACTTTTCCTGTTTGTATTAGACTAAAGTCTATGAGTTAAATTCCTTCACCTATTAGGTTTATTTTTATCGTTTGTCGAAATAGTGAGAACAGCTTAAAGTTTAACTGTCGGCAACAGATACGACGTAACCAAATAGGAATATAATCATGAAACGTACACTTATCAAAACCATTGCTCTTTGCTCATTATTTACTTGCTCAGCGGCTGTTATGGCTGATCAGAGTGATTACAAATTAATGGTTATCGAGCAAGAGACTGCACCGGTACAATTAGAAGAGTCATTTAATAGTTGCGCACTCAATGTTAAGTCAAAAAATTACGAACAAGCTGAAGCGATTTGCACAAAAGCAATTGCTTTGTTAAAGCAAAGTGATGGGCCGAGAATGAAAGTTCGTGAGCTAACATCATTTGCTTTAAGTAACCGTGGTGTATCTCGTATGATGACAAATAATGATGCGGCTGGCATTTCCGACTTCTATGAAGCAGTGCAAATTGCAGACAGCGTGATGGTTTCTCATAACTTAGCGCGTGCTAAAGAAAACCTTTCTTTATAGATTTTAGTTATAAAAGAGAAACCCCATACTGAGTATATTAGTATGGGGTTTTTTTGGATTACCCCGCGACAGGGGTATTGTCAGTGGAAATACTTTTAAGGCTTTTTATCAGCATATAAATACAGGTAGTGAATAAACAGCCGCCTAAATACACCATAATGCCGTTTGCTGAGTCAAATAGGTTAGCCGCAAGTAGCGGACCAAATACCGAGCCAAAACTGTAGCTCAATAACATAATTTCGGTTGCTGAGACTATTTTTTCGATTGGTAATGCATCACACGCCAAGGTGATGGCGATAGGGTAAAGTGCAAAACTTGCTGCCCCTAATATAAAGTAACTAGCGATCAATACATTAAAATGCACAGCTTGCATGATACCAACGACCCCCAGCGCACCAAATAAACAAAATAACGCCATTAACAAGCTTTTTGCCATTCGTGTAGATAGGTAACTTACTAAAGGCTGCACGAGCATGCCACCTAAAATGACGGTCGCCATTAAGGTACCAGTGAAAGCGGCTTGTGCACTTTGCTCGGCAATATAAACAGGCATTAAACCATAAATTGGACCAAGTACTAATCCTGAGACTAAGCAACCTAAGATGGCTGGGCGGCTCAATTGCTTTAACTCAGTTAATTGTAGTTTTTGCGACTGATGGCTTTGCGGCTGACCTGACTTTATGAGTAGTGGTGCTAACATTGCGACAAATAAGAGTGCAATAACAAATAAATAAGGAAGTGCACCACTGGTGCCTAGTGGATCAATGGCCAGTTGGCCAACTGCACTACCGCCGTAGAGGGATGTCATATACAGGCCTAATCGTTTTGCACGTGCTTTGGCTGTATCGGTCATCAATAACCATGACTCTACCACTACAAATACACCTGCGACAGCAATCCCTGCGACAAAGCGAGCTAAAAGCCACACATGAGCTTTTGGAAAAATAAGCTGGGCGGTAACACTAACAATTAATAAACTCAGAAATACCATAAAGGCATGTCGGTGGCCTATTTTTGTAACAATACGTTCAATAAAAAAAGCACCGATTAATAAGCCAAGATAAAACACACTTGCTAGCCAAGAAGCAAGTTCGTTATCCAGCCCAAAAGCGTTCAATGATAGAGGAATGAGGCTCATTAAAAAGCCAGATGCAATCGCAAAAAAAGATAAGCCAATAACAGGTGCAAGAGGATTATTTGGTTTATGACCGGCTGTGAGCTCAACCATTAGGATATCCGATTTAAAGGGCGTAAATAATTGCTTGAGGGAACTTTAATGACCAGCAATTATTTTGAAGTGGTTAATTTTACGGCGAATTTAATCCGATTTTGAACTCAAGTAAAGTTATATTTGAATATTTACTCGATATTTTATTTATAGCGATCAGTTAGGTAAATTTACGGGTTATTTACGTCATTTTAGTGTCTTTTTTTTAGCAATATTGTTTAGAAAATGTAGTTGTTTTATCAATCTAAAGAATAACTTGGTATGCTGTATTCTTGGTTTTAATTCTCATCAAGGGACAACAGTAAAATGCGTAAACTAACAATCGCTCTAGTCGGACTTGGCGATATAGCACAAAAAGCTTATTTACCTATTGTCACACAGCATGCGCAGATCGATCCTATTTTTTGTACGCGAAATGAACGGCTGTTGAGCAAATTAGCTTCGCAATATCGGGTAGAAAAACACTTTACTGATTATCAAGATGTATTAGCGTGCAAACCAGACGGGGTGATGATCCATACGAATACTCAGTCGCACTATGCTTTTGCGAAACAAGCGCTTGAGCAAAAAATTGCCACATTTGTAGATAAACCATTAGCGTATAGTTTTAGTGAAGTGAGTGAGCTTATTGAACTGGCGACTAAACAGAACACGCCATTATTTTTAGGCTTTAATCGCCGCTTTTTACCAATTATGGCCGATATTGCAAAGCCAAAAATACGCCATCTTAAATGGCAAAAAAACCGCTTAAATTTACCAGCACAGCCGCGCACCTTTATTTTTGATGACTTCATTCATGTGGTTGATAGTTTATGCCATTTTGCAAATGTAGAGCGTTTTGATCAACTTAACCAGTTACAGGTGTTTTCACAATTAGATCCACAAGGCTTACTGGCTGCTATACATATTAGCTTTGAGTTTGAGGGGCGGTTATTTCAAGGTGCGATGGATAGATTAAGTGGATGTAATGAGGAAGTTGTTGAAATAACCGGTTTGAATGAAAAGTGGCGGATTGAATCACTCACTAATCTGACATCGATGGTCAATGAAATACAACAGCCTGTGCCGCAAAAGGATTGGCAGCCGACATTATATAAACGGGGCTTTGAATCGATGCTAAATGCATGGTTAGCGGCAGTTAAAGCGCAGCAAGTTGACCAATTACAGCTTAAAAAAGATAGCTTAACGCATGAGCTGTGTGAGTGGCTGGTTGCACACGTATAAAACACTAGTAAGCTATTTTACTCTGAAACGATTACAAGGAAGCTGTAAAATAAATAGCGTTATTTTCAGATTTATTGAGTTGCATGCTTTAAAATACAGGTAATTAATTTTATTAAGGAATTCAGCAGTAATGAATTCTATTCCAGTTAGCCTGTTTGGTCTGATGTTTGCGAGCAAAGCACGCTTAGCATTTGATGAGCATGTGCTTGTCATTCGACAAGGTAATACAGTGACTTCCATTGAGTGGGGGGAGTTGTTGGCGCCATTATCTTTCTCTTATGGGGTTTTCGGGCAAACTATTCGCTTTGCCACAGCTGAGCAAAACTATACATTTTTGATGCGAGCGTATGGCATTCACCGACAAATTAAAGCGAGCTGTGAGCAATATTGGCTGCAAGCCAATGTGGCTAAACTTAATGCGGTATTGACTAAAATATCGCAATTTGTCGAGCTGCGATACTTACGTCAATCTCATGTGGCCAGTTTAAAGCAAGCTGCACGTGATGAATATAAGCGCTGGTTACCTTGGGTAAAACAAAGCCCTGTACTGAGCTTAGTTGCTAATAAAATAACGTTACTTGAACAATACGCTAATTGGCATGAACGACTTACCCAACATTTACAACAGCGCTATCTTACTAAGCAACTTAAATTACACGCCCACTTTTTTGATTCGGTCGAGAGCAACCCTTTAACACATAGTCAAAGGCAAGCATGTATTATTGATGACGACAACAATTTATTGTTGGCAGGGGCGGGTACCGGCAAAACCAGTGTAATGATTGGCCGAGCAGGTTTTTTAGTCACAAGTCAGCAAGCGCAATACAGTGATATTTTATTGCTGGCGTATGGCCGAAAAGCCGCTGATGAAATGGATGAGCGGATCCAAACCAAACTCGCCACAGATAAAATAAAGGCTGCAACCTTTCACAGCATTGGCCTTGCGATCATTGCTAAGGTTGAAAATGCCAAACCCAGCATGAGTGTGCTCGCCCAAGATGAACAAGCAAAAGCTAAGTGGGTACAACAATCTTTTGAGTCACTGATTGATAATAACGAGCGTTATCGCACTCTAGTGCTGGATTATTTTAGCAAATATTATTACGTTGAAAAAAATGAGGTTGATTTTAAAACCTTAGGCGATTATTACAGCTACTTAAATGATAATGACATTCGCAGTCTCAAAGGCGACAAAGTAAAAAGCTTTGGTGAACTGTATATTGCTAATTGGCTGTTTTATCATGGCATAGATTATCAATACGAAGCGCCTTACAAAGTAGCGGTTAAAACCATTGACCGTAGTCAGTATAAGCCCGACTTTTATTTGCCTGAGTATGATATTTACATAGAGTATTACGGCATTGATGAAGCAGGGAATACCGCCCCGTATATTGATAAAACCCAGTACCACGAGGCAATGGACTGGAAAAACACCACCCATGCCAGTAATAACACTCACTGTGTAGCGCTGACCTATGGGCAACACAAACAAGGTATATTGTTAAGCGAACTCGAGCAGGCGCTAAAAAGTGTTAACGTGCACACTCAGATGTTGCCAGTAGAGTCACTGCTTGCGAGTTTAAAGGAAACAGGCAGAGTCACTGTTTTAGCGACGTTATTTGCACAATTACTCGGCTTATACAAAGGCACATGTTTAAGCGCTGCAGATGAAGTGAAGGTGATTAAGCGCTCGCTTGATGCCCAGCAAACCACGCAGGCACTGGCATTATTAAAGCCGATCCTCTCTCATTACAATACACACTTGCAGCAGCGCGGCGAGATAGACTTTGAAGACATGATCATCAAAGCCATTGAGTATGTGGAGTCAGGCAAGTTTCATTCGCCTTGGCGTTATATTATGGTGGACGAATTTCAGGATATATCTGAGCCAAGAGCGCGATTAGTTAAAGCCCTGCGTGATAGCCGTAAAGGGTGCTCGGTATTTGCTGTGGGTGATGATTGGCAAGCGATTTACCGCTTTAGCGGCGCAGATATAAAGTTAACCACACAGTTTAAAACGTATTTTGGTTTTACCACCGAAGCGCAATTGGACACTACTTTTCGTTTTAATAATAAAATAGGCGAGGTTGCCTCTGCCTTTATTAGTAAAAACCCAGCGCAGCTTAATAAAACCATAACGTCTTTAACTCAAGTACAACAGCCTGCGGTATCCATATTAAGACGTGGAAAGAAAGCACCGACTACTTATAATTATTATCAAAGCGAGCTTGCAGAGCTTGCTAATGGCGCAATAGACGATGTGCTTGGTGCAATTTATAGTACAGTGTGCAAACCCACTTCAGTTTACTTTTTAGCACGGTTTTGGTTTCAGCTACCAAGCAATGCAGATATTACCGCCATGCAACTGAAGTATCCGTTGTTAAAAATTCAATCGCAGACCTTTCATGCCGCAAAAGGCAAAGAAGCGGATCACGTGATCATTATCGGCTTGCAAAAAGGTAAGCATGGCTTTCCGAGTGAAAAAGCCACTCCCGCAATTTTAGAGGCATTATTACCAGCGAAAGAAGCGTTTACTTTTGCAGAGGAGCGACGGTTATTTTACGTTGCGCTAACGCGAGCAAAGCAGCGGGCGTATATTATTGCCGATATGACCAACAGCAGTTGTTTTGTTACTGAATTAATAGCTGAGCACAACATAGAGCTGCATGAATTTAGCACTGATAATGAACAATTCTACAGTGCAGATATAAACTGTATGCGCTGCAATAGCGGTGTTTTAAAAAAACAAACAGGGCGCTTTGGTGTGTTTTATTCATGCTCGCACTATCCACATTGCAAGCATAAAGAAAAACCTTGTCAGCAGTGTCAAAGCCCAATGACACGCAGCCGCTATGCAGGCTTTAAGGCGTGCGTTAATGAGTCGTGTAATCACATACAGCCTATTTGTGATAAATGCGGCGCTGAGATGGTGCTACGCCAAAGTGCTAAAGGGCTGTTTTGGGGCTGTAAAAACTATCAAGGTAATGAACCGCTCAGCTGTAAAAATGGCAAAGACAGTAAAGCAATAAAATGGCCGGAGCAGGTTTAAGTGGGCTCTTAGAAAGAGCCCATATTACTTTAAAGCAAGCTAATTATTGTATAGCCACAGCCAATTGGTGATATAAACCAATCCCTACAGTGACGTTAAACGCGAAGGTAATACCCAGAGAACTGAGCATTGCCAAGCCGATATCTGCTTTTGGAATTGCAGCTTTAATCGCCGCGGGGGCGGCAATATAGGAGGCGCTGGCTACTAAGCTTGCTAATACAACCACGGAGCCTAGTTCGAGTTTTAAGGCTGTGCCGACAGTAACCCCAATTACGCCTAAAAACAGCGGTGTGATTAACGCAAACAATGCAACTCGCCAATGATGCCAAGGAATAGGACGCAGTGTTTTAGCAGCTGTTAATCCCATCTCCAGTAAAAATAACGCTAGTACCACTTTAAAACTGCTGGTAAGCAAGTTAGTCACTTGGCTGCCTTGTTGTGTACCGTAAAGCATACCAATGATAACGCCACCGACTAAAAGAATGATGCTTTTATTGGTAAGGGTTTCGTGCCACAGTGTTTTTAGTGAAAGCGTGCGTGTACTGTTGTTTTCTTTATCAAGACGTCTGTAAAGTAATAAGCCAACAATAATCGCCGGTAATTCTAGCATCACTAAATAAAGTGTAACCTCTGCGCCAACAATGAGTTGTGACGATTCGGCATAAGCCAGTGCAACGGCAAAAGTGCCTGCGCTGACAGATCCATAGTGGGCAGCAATACTGGCACTGTTAGCGACGGATAGTTTTACAACATACTTTAAAACTGGATAGAGCATCAGTGGAATAAATGCGCCCAACAACATTACTGAGCCCATTTCTGGCAGCAACTGCCAGCTTAGATTACCGTGCAGCACCATACCGCCCTTTAAGCCAATTGTGAGCATCAGCAGCAAACTAAGCGTTTCGTAGGTCGCTTGCGGTATTTTTAAATCAGATCGCAACAGCCCTGCAACCAAGCCTAAAACAAAAAACATTACAACAATATCTGGCACACTTTTCCCCTTAGTATGTGAAGTGGCGCTATTGTAATGAAAACTTTGTATAGTAAATAATAAAATGATTAATGGATGCCTATAGGTTATCATCTATAGGTTGCTGTACTTTAATATTGTTTATAATTTTTCTTTATGAGGTAGACATGGATTTAAGGCATATATCATTTCGATTGCTTGAAGTGTTTATGAGTGTGGTGAAAACAGGCTCGATCAGTGAGACAGCCAGAGCGCTGCATTTAACTCAACCTACGGTTTCTTTACAAATTAAGCGTTTACAAGAGGCGGTGGCAGAGCCGTTAGTTTTAATGCAACAGCAAAAATTAACGGTGACCGAAGCAGGCTTGGAGTTATTTAAAACATGCCAACAGATTTTTGGCCAGTTTGATGATTACAAAGACTTTTTAGCAGAACTTAGAGGCGGCGAGCGCGGCCGTTGTAAAATTGCTATGGTTAATACCGCCCAATATATTTTGCCTAAGTTACTTGGGCCATACAGTAATTTACATCCCCATGTTGAACTCCCCTTAGAAATTGGCAATCGTGCAGAGGTGTTGGGTCGCTTTGATCGTGGTGAAGACGATATTTATGTGTTCAGTCATCCGCCATCTCTGGAGCACGCAAAAGCGGCGCGTTTTTTACAAAATCCACTTGAATTTATTGTGCCCAGTACGCACTCCCTTGCAGCGGCCAGTGAGATCACGCTGGCTGAGCTGACAAGTTATCGATTTTTATTAAGAGAGCCGGGATCCGCTACCCGTATGTTGTTTGAAAGTGAATTACAGGGACGCGGTTTAGTGTTAAGTAACAGTGTACAAATGGCAAGTAATGAGGCTATTCGTGTCGCGGTATCATCTGGGATGGGGGTCGGTGTACTTTCTCGTCATGTACTGCCTAAAGGTGATGAGAGTTTTAAAGTGCTAAGTGTCAAAGATACGCAACTTGCCAGCCATTGGTATTTTGTTATTCGTACCGATCGGCATTTATCTCATGCGGCACGTAGCTTTTTGCAATTTGCTGAGCACAACTTAACGCGCTATTTAGATGCTCGCTGGGTATGCAATGAGCTAGGCCAGCTTGATCTAAACTGATACCAATCGACTTAATTATACCAATCGACTTAAATATTTAACCATTCTAGCGGGCTAAATAAAGCGCTAACTGCGTTATAAATTTTTCATGTACGACTGCATGGATGCAGGAGGTAGAGCAATGCAGGAGCAATTGCCGAGAACAACTACATGTCAAAATTTATGCCTTGTTATCACTGTATTTATCTGTCGCTATAAATGGTCAGTAACTTAACACGATTGGTATTACTTAACAGGATTGATATGAGTTCTTGCACTAACCAGTTATTTTAGCGACGGCGTTGAGTCACGCAAAATTAGATTTGGCTGGAAAATATAATTAATAGTAATGCCGGTGTGCTTATAAATATCTTTAAGTACTAAATTAGCTGCCATTTTTCCCATTTCTGGTACTGGGTTGTTGATCGTTGTAAGCGTTGGGTACAAGTAGTTGGTAAAAATGACGTTATCGTAACCAATAATGGCAAGATCACTAGGCAGGTTAAAGCCGTGCTCTCGGGCATACTTCATAGCCCCTGAGGCCATTTCATCATTTGCACACACTAGCGCTGTAAAGGAAACCTTGTTATCGATGAACGACTTCAAACCATCGTTACCGCCTGTTTCTTTGAAGTCGCCAATATAAAATAAGTTTTCATCGAACTCGATACCAAATTCACTCAGGGCTTGTTTATGACCTTTAAGTCGATCTGATGCATCTATTTTAAATTGTGGTCCTGCAATATACGCTATATTTTTATGACCTCGAGTGATCATGGTTTTAGTCGCTAAATACCCACCCATTACGTTATCCAGGCTGATGCAGTTGTCTTTGATCTCTTCAACATAGCGGCTCATTAAATAAATGGGCGTTTTACCTTGACTTAACTCAATTAAATATTCGTTTGAGACAGCTTCAACATGGGCAATAATGGCATCACAATTTCGGCTGATCAGAAATTCAAACCCGTTTTTCTCTTTAGTTTCGTCACTGTGACCTGGCGTGATTATTACGTGTTTGCCTGCCGCACGAAGTTGCTCTTCGATCGCAGACATCATTTGGCCGAAAAATGGACCATCTAACTCAGAGACTAAAATACCGACACTGCTGGTTCTACTTGAGGCAAGGGAGCGGGCAATAGAACTTGGTTGATAGCCAAGCTCTTGCATTGCCTCCATGACTTTCTTTTTAGTTTTTTTACTCACATAGTCATTATTATTCAGAACTCTGGATACAGTTGACAGGGATACACCTGCAAGCTCTGATACCTGATAAATTGTAGCCATTGATTTCCTAACGTTAATGCTCTGTTTTATATGATATTTTATAAATCAGTATTGAGTGTTTATGTAATTTACACATTCCTGCGACTAATTGCCAAGTCTTCTGTAATTTTTTGTGTCATTTGCGAAGTAAGTGGATAAATTAACATCAATGCTGCACCTAAGAATGCAAATGCTGCTGGTATCCAGCTCATTAATAATTGCATGCCGGGTAGTGATTGCTTGATAGTTGATTCATCCATACCGTTATAGCCGTAACCTGCTAATACAACCAACACCAACGCACCGGCAAAACCACCACCGGTTTTTTGTACAAAAGTACCAGCAGAATAGATTAAGCCTGTAGCACGGCGTTTGTTCTTCCACTCAGAATAATCAGCAGAATCCCCCAACATGCTAAAAAATAAGGTTGGCATCATGGCGGCAAAAAACTCAGCTGCACAACCAAAGGTGAAAACAGCCGCAATATTATCACTTGGCACCCAATAAAAGGCGGTAGTTAATAAGCCACTTAAAACCAGCGATACAATAAATAGGTTACGTTTGCCTAACACCTCAGCTAGTTTACCTGTCGCCAAAGCACCAAAAATAGAAACAATTAATAACGCGACAAAATACTGTCCAGCCATCAGTTCATCAGCAACCTGATACTTAAAGTAATAGGCAATAACACCATATTTAATACCATTGAACATCATGGTTAAAAAGCCAATACCGAGTAGGATAAGCCAAGGTTTGTTGGTTAATAAATCAACCATGTCGCGCTGCGTACCGGTTAAATTACTTTGATCTTTGTTGAGTAGTTTTTTTATTACGAACGTCATGACCGCCATAATCACAGCGAAAAATAAGCCACTGTAGATGTCACGATAGTAAAAGAATAAAGTGGTTGCGAGCAGAGGTAAAATAATAAACGGCAGATTTTTAGTTAAATCTTTGAGCTCTGATTTTAAACTCCCTTCGTTGGATGCATGTGGGATGACACGCTCTTTTGTTGACACAAAAGTGATCACCATCAATGCAATCAATAGTGCCGCAAATAAATACATAGTTAATTGGTAGCCTTTGGCATTATCGCCATCACCAAAATAAGCCACTAACTCAGGCAAAAAACCCATGACTAATAACCCGCCTGCAAACGCGCCAGCGAAACGAAAACTGGATAGTTTAGTTCGCTCGGTATCATCGGGGCTCATTACGCCCATTAAGGCTGAATAGGGCACATTACTGACGGTATAGGCGAGGGTTAAACCGATATAAGTGACGTAGGCGTAAATTAATTTATTGGTTTCATTGAAGTCAGGGGTGGTAAAACATAACACCATAAATAACCCTAACAAAGGAGCTGACCAGAGTATCCAAGGTCTAAACTTACCAAAGCGGGTGTTTGTCCTGTCGGCAATCATACCCATAATAATATCGGTCACACCGTCAGATAGACGCACGACTAAAAATAACATGGCAGCCGCTGCGGCAGAGATGCCAAAGGTGTCGGTATAAAACACCGCAAGATAGGCAAGAGCACCACGCCAAACTAAATTGGCACCGGCGTCACCCATGGCATAACCGACTTTTTCATATAAAGGTATTTTATTCACTGTGTGTTTCTTATCGTTGTTTTAAGTGACTAGCCGATTTTACATTGAAATTGTCGGCTAGTATAAGTTACCAATTAGCGATTGGTAATCAACTTACTGTATGCAAGGCCACTGGCTTTGACTGTACGTTGTTGCGTATGATAATCAACGTATACAATACCAAAGCGCTTTAAATAACCTTCGGCCCATTCAAAGTTATCCATTAAACTCCAAGCGAAATAGCCATCAACGCGAACACCTTGCTCAGTTGCGTTGTGTAGCGCTGTTAAATGTTGTTGATAGTAGCTAATACGATCTATATCGTTTACTTCACCATTATCAATTGTATCCTTCATCGCAGCCCCATTTTCGGTAATATAAATAGGTGGCAAGGTGTATTTTTCATTGAGTGATACTAATAAATCCGTGAGGGCTTGCGGGTAAATTTCCCAACCAATATCTGTCAGCGGCCCTTGGTGTGGACGCTCATCGTAAAAGTCATCATCACTCGCTTGATAATGCAGGCGAGTATAAAAATTTACGCCAAGATAGTCTAAAGGTTGTGCAATGATATCCATGTCACCGGGGTGAATTTCTGGGCGCTGTTCATTTGGTAATTGGTCAATGATGTCGGGGTATTTTCCTTCCATTACAGGGCGCATATACCACTGATTAATATAGTCATCTGCAAATGCAGTGGCTTTTAGATCAGCGTCACTTTGGCTTACTGGGTAGCAAGGGGTAAA
Source organism: Pseudoalteromonas sp. KAN5 (assembly GCF_022846535.1). NCBI lineage: Bacteria > Pseudomonadati > Pseudomonadota > Gammaproteobacteria > Alteromonadales > Pseudoalteromonadaceae > Pseudoalteromonas > Pseudoalteromonas sp. KAN5. Next base: position 1,558,472 of record NZ_AP025589.1, on the reverse strand, counting down.
ATTTAGCACAATGCCATTTAGGGAGTTAGGGCTATTTTTAGCAAGAACTTGCATCGCAAGACCATGGCCTAATAATAAGTGATGTGCTGCTTTTCGGCCAAACTCGCGGCCCACAATACCTGGTGCATGAACACCAATTTCATAGCCTAAGTACGAGCTACAAAATGGTTCGTTTAGGGTTGCATAAGAATAAACACGTTCAGCAAATGCTTCGCTTACCAAATCAACATATTTTGCATATTCAAAAGCGGTATTACGGTTAAGCCAGCCTCCTTTATCTTCTAAATATTGTGGTAAATCCCAATGATAAAGGGTAACAAACGCTTTAATGTTGCGACGTGCCAATTCATCTAAAATATCTGTATAAAACTTTACACCAACCGGGTTTAGGCTACCATCTGCTTTGATCACGCGTGGCCAAGAAATAGATAAGCGGTAAGCATCAACACCTAAAGAGTCTATTAACGCAATATCATTTTCCCAATTGTGATAGTGATCACATGCAATTAAGCCGTTTGAATTATCAGCAATTTTACCTGGCGTGGCACAAAACGTATCCCAAATACACGGTAGGCGACTATCTGCAGCCCCTTCAATTTGAAATGATGCTGTAGCAACACCAAAGGTAAACTCTTTACTAAGTAGCGGCGAGTTAGTGGGTAAAGATAATTGTTTCATTAATAGAAAACCTCAGCTGGCATAGACAGTTTTTAAATATGTTTTTGTAGTCAAAAATTATAATGCTTGTGAAAGCGCTTCCATAAATAATTTGATTAATACGCTGTGATGGTATTTAATGCTATTTCGGGAAGCGCTTCCATATTCAGGTTAGTGACTATTTCTTAACAGGTCAATAGTTAAATTTAGATAACCCTAAATACTTGTTTGTTACTAATACCAAGTAGCAGGCTAGCCTAGGGCACACGATAACGTGTAGCCGGCGCTCTTAAACCAATCACTGATAAATGATAGGTAAATAAAAATGATAAAACACTTACACACAACAAAGTTACCCATTTTAAGTATGTTAACTGGCTTAGCACTGCTTGCAGGTTGTTCGAATAGCGAAGCTGAAAAATCGAGTTATACATCGGATCTGGCAAAAGAAGTTAATGCGCTTGACGGTAATTTAGCAATTTGGCCCAAGCTGAATTACCAAGTAGAGAAGGATCCAAAAATAGAAGCAAAAATAGCCCACTTTCTAGAGTCTATGACCCTTGAGCAAAAAGTGGCACAGATGATCCAGCCTGAAATACGCGATATAACGGCTGATGATATGCGTCAATATGGTTTTGGCTCTTACTTAAATGGGGGAGGATCATTTCCTAATGCTAATAAGCACGCCACTCCCCAAGATTGGATAGCCTTAGCTGAAGCTATGTATCAGGCCTCAATTGATGACTCGTTGGATGGCAGTCGTATTCCTACTATGTGGGGCACTGATGCCGTACATGGTCATAATAACGTTATTGGCGCGACGTTGTTCCCTCACAATATAGGGTTAGGCGCTGCGAATAATCCCGCTTTAATTGAAAAAATAGCCGCTGCAACGGCAATCGAAGTGATGACAACGGGCATTGATTGGGTATTTGCCCCAACCGTTGCTGTTGTGCGTGATGATAGGTGGGGACGTACTTATGAAGGCTATTCTGAAGATCCAGAAATTGTACGTGAATACTCTGCGGCAATCGTTAATGGTCTGCAAGGTCATGCAAATGGTGATTTTTTAAGTGATAAGCGGGTGATCAGCACGGTTAAGCATTTTTTAGGTGATGGTGGCACTGTTGATGGTGACGATCAAGGAGATAATATTGACTCTGAACAAGCGCTGTTTGATATTCATGCACAAGGCTATATAGGCGGCCTTGCTGCAGGCAGTCAATCTGTGATGGCGTCGTTTAATAGCTGGCATGGAAAGAAAAATCATGGGAATAAATACCTGTTAACCGATGTATTAAAAACTCAAATGGGGTTTGATGGTTTTGTCGTTGGCGACTGGAATGGCCACGGACAAGTGGCAGGTTGTACTAACGAAAGCTGCCCGCAAGCAGTGAATGCCGGCCTTGATATATTCATGGTGCCAACAGGTGCGTGGAAGCCATTGTATGAAAATACCATTGCGCAAGTTAACGCGGGTGAAATCGCCATGAGCCGCATTGATGATGCCGTTGCACGTATTTTAAGGGTGAAACTTAGAGCAGGACTATTTGATAAACCAAGCCCGGCTAACCGCCAATTTTCTGGTAAAACACAATTGATTGGTGCTCAGGAACACCGTGCTATTGCAAGACAAGCTGTGCGTGAATCACTGGTTTTATTAAAAAATAAACAAAATATTTTACCATTAGCTGCTAACTCACGAATTTTAATCGCCGGAGATGGCGCTGATAACATTGGTAAACAATCGGGTGGTTGGAGTATTACTTGGCAAGGCACGAATAACGAAAATGCTGATTTTCCAGGCGCCACATCAATTTACGCAGGTTTAAAAGCACAAATTGATGCTGCCGGTGGTGAAGCAATCTTAAGTATTGATGGGTCTTTTGAGCAGCAGCCTGATGTGGCTATTGTGGTGTTTGGCGAAGAGCCTTATGCAGAAGGTCATGGCGATCGAGACAATCTTGAATTTGAGCGCAATAATAAAAAGTCGTTGGCGTTATTAAAAACACTTAAATCAAAAGGTATTCCAGTTGTGTCAGTGTTTATTTCAGGGCGACCAATGTGGGTCAATGCTGAGTTAAATGCATCGGATGCATTTGTTGCAGCCTGGTTACCTGGCACTGAAGGGCAGGGCGTTGCTGATGTATTACTTAGAGGTCCTGATGGACGAAGCCAATACGACTTCAAAGGCAAACTGTCTTTTTCATGGCCTAACTCACCATTACAAACGAGCGTTAATAAAGGTGATAAAGAGTATTCACCGCTATTACCTTATGGTTTTGGTTTAACTTATGGCGATACGAGTACTCTTTCTGATGATCTAAGTGAAGACTCCGGTGTTGATATCGCTGACTTGGCTCCGCTTGGCATTTTTAATGGTTCATTGACCAACCCATGGCGATTATTCTTAAAGTCAGGCGAGCAGCAACATCAGGTGGTTAGTAACAGTGTGGCGTTTGCTGGTATTGAATATCGAACAGAAGATAAAGATATTCAAGAAGATGCGCTGTCGTTTGTTTTTAAGGGTAACGAATTAGCAATCGCTGAGATAAACAGTAACTTCACTGAAGACAAGGTTGCTTATATTGAAGCAAATTCAACATTAAGCTTTGATTATAAAGTCAAAAGTACACCTAGCTCCGCGCTTTACATTGCCATGACGTGTGAACAGGGCTGCGGTGGTCGAATTGATATAAGCCAGGTGTTAAATAATTCAGCACTAAATACATGGCAAACGCTCAGTATTGATTTGAAGTGCTTTGCAGATAAAGGTGTTGATTTTGCAAGGGTAACTAGTCCATTTTCATTACAGAGTGAAGGTCAGGCTGAGATATCTGTAGCGAATATTAATTTTGTACCAGAAGGTGTAAAGCAAGGTGCGCTCACTTGCCCAGCAAGTGAGTAAGCTATAAATAATAAATTTTTAACGTATTTTGTTGTGTTGTCCAAAGCCCTTTAATTTTAAAGGGCTTTTTATCTTTTTAAAGTAATTATTTAACGTTTTTACTGTATTTAGTAAATTTGGCTCAAGTTAGTTAGCTGGGCAATATTGTTGTAAAAATGCTTCATGGGCTGGCAGCTGTGCGACGCGCTGGCTAATTTGCTGTTTGATACTGCTTAGAAAGCGCGTTAATTCTTCATCACTCATTAAACTGGCAATGAGATGGTACTGTTTAGGTTTAATACCTTGACCAAGCATTACTTGCACCCAAGAATCAACTCTAAAAATATCACCGTCATCTAAAAATACCCGGCCAGTTTCTTTGAACAAACTAATTTTATGGGCGAGGGTATCGGGTACTTCCATGTTTTGACAATGACGCCAAAATTCACTGTCGTTACGTTCAGTGACTTTATAATGTAAGACAATGAAGTCGCGGATATTTTCGATTTCACTTTTTAATTGTTTATTGTATTCACTAATCGCTTGCTCAGTGATCCCATTAAACGGAAATAGTCGCATAAAGCGAATTACACCTGACATGATCAAGTGAATGCTGGTGGATTCAAGCGGCTCGACAAAACCACTGGCAAGGCCCAGCGCCAAACAGTTTTTATTCCAGCCTTTGCGGCGGCGACCGGTTTTAAACTTAATAACTCTGGGTTCAGTTAAAGTTTCACCTTGAATATTATCAAGCAGTAGTTGCTTTGCGTCTTCATCACTTAGATAGCGACTACAAAAAACGAGGCCATTACCAACACGTTGTTGCAGAGGAATTTGCCATTGCCAGCCCGCATCGTGGGCAATTGAGCGAGTATAAGGGGGGATCTCATCACTAATGGCTTTGGTTTGTACAGCAATAGCGCTGTCGCATGGTAGTAAATGAGACCAATCTTCGTAACCAGTATGCAAGGCCTGCTCAATCAGTAGTCCACGAAAGCCGGTGCAATCAATAAAAAAGTCACCGTCTAGGGTGCTTTCGTCACTAAGGGTTAAACTTTTTATATTACCGGTTTCAGCACATTTATTGACTCGTGTAATTTTCCCTTCCACACGTTTAACCCCGAAATCGTGCGAAAAATCACGTAAAAATAATGCGTAGCGACTGGCGTCTAGATGAAATGCATAGTTTATAGGGTTTTGTTGATTAAATGCACATTTGCCTTGTTTAGCGGCTTGTAGCTCATAACAGTAATCCGCAAATTCTGATTTAAGCCCTAACGATAAGCTATGCAGCCAAAAGTGATGAAACTCACCGGCCCAACACTCTTTGCCCGTCATGCCAAATGAGTGAATATAATCAGTGTTTTTTTGTCCCCAATTTTCAAAGCTGATCCCTAACTTAAAGCTGGCTTGCGTGGCTTTCATAAATGCTTGCTCGTCGATCCCCAGTAATTTATGGAAAGTACGAATGGGCGGGATAGTTGCCTCGCCAACGCCTATTGTGGCTATGTCATCAGACTCAACAAGCGTGACGTTGATATTTTTTCCGACGAGTTTGCCAAGGGCCGCAGCAGCCATCCAGCCTGCAGTGCCGCCTCCTGCGATCACCACATTTTTTATCTGTTTAGTGTGTGTCATACTTTGATCACGCCTTATTATTTAAAAGTTGATTTAATAACGTGCGATTTGTTGGTAAAGCTTGCAAGCATTGAGCAATCTTGGCACGGTTTTGCTGGTAAAAATAATGCCCCGCTTTGGGGTTATAAAAGGCATTTTCTGCTGTTGCAGCTTGGCTGTGAAAGCCCATACCATAAAGTACATATTGATAACTGGCTGAAGGAAATATTTCTTCATTTTCAATCAAATCAAAGCGACTTGGTGGCTGGTATTGCCACAGTGCCAATAACTCAGTTAAGCGGGCCGGAATACTTGCTGGACTTTTTATATCCAGCCAATATTGGCTGTCATCTCGTTCACTTAAAATATAGTGCAGCTTTAAAAAGTCGATTACACGCTGCCAGCGATAACTAAAGCGCTGGTTAAATCGAGTTGCTAGCAATTGCATATGCACACGATCATGTGGCATTTGCTCACTTAGCATATTTAACGATAACTCGACCATAGCAAGGGCAGAGGCTTCTAACGGCTCAATAAAACCTTGTGACATTCCCACAGCAATACAGTTTTTGATCCAAAAGTGTTTTCGGTAGCCAGGGGTAAAACTCAGCTTTCTGGTTTGTATTTGTTCAGCAGCTTCAGCGCCTACTGATTGTGTAGCGTAGTTTTTTAAGGTCTTAACAGCGGTGTGTTCATCGCAATATTTATCACAATAGGTGTAGCCAATACCACGACGACTTGGTAAGCCGATATCCCAGATCCAACCATGGGATTGAGCTGTTGATATCGTTGCGCTGGCTATGTCTTGTTGCTGATTATTATAGGGAAGGTGCGCAGCAATCGCACTGTTATTAAACAATGTCTGCTCTTGATTAATAAACGCTGCGTTATAATGTTCTGCAATTAGGCGAGCTCGGGCACCGGAACAGTCAATAAACAAGTCGCCCTTTATTTCACCGTGCTGTTTTGTTGTTAATGAGCGAATATAGCCTTGATTATCGTTATTTACCGCCACGACATCATCCATAATATGAATTACGCCAAGCTTATTTTCGCAATGGTTTTTTAAGAAGCTTGCAAATTTACCAGCATCAAGATGATAACCGTAGTTTGTCACTGCTGCGTATTCTGGTGTGCTAGCTTGTTTAGGAGCAAGACCTGCTTGGCAGACAAAGCTTTGCATATTAATGGCATCGGCGTATTTTTGACTAGCAGCATGATGTTGCCAGTAGGCGTGCAAATCAGTCTCTAAATACCCTGCGGGCGTCATAAAAGGGTGGTAGTAGTTATCGCCTGGGGTTAAATTGCGCCAGTTGATAAACTTTGAGCCTTGCTTGAATGACGCATCACAATACTTTAAAAAGTCGACTTCTTTAATTCCGATACGTTTTAGCGTATTACGCATCGATGGCCAAGTACCTTCACCAACACCGGAAATTGCAATGTGAGCGGATTCAATTAAAGTAATGTGTTTATCAGGGTGTTCCGCGCTTAGCAGTCCTGCACTTAGCCAGCCTGCAGCGCCGCCGCCAAGTACCACAATGTGTTGTATTTTGTTATTCATTGTGTGTCTTCTATTGTCTAATTAAAACGACAAAAGCCGCTAATAGCTAGCGGCTTGATACTCATTAAATTAATGAGTAGCACCTCTTACTTAAAAGTTATAACGCATACCTATATTATAACGGGCGCCACTTTGTTCTAAGTTCCATAATTGAGCTTGATATCGGCCATGCTGACGCATATTTTGCTCAGTGATATTAAGTCCTTCAATAAAGAATGACATTTTTTCACTGTAGTTGTAGGCAATATTAAAATCAATTTGATAATACTCTTCAGTGAAGCTTGGCTCATTAACATAACGTGCCGCGCTGTTTAAGAATTTATCACGCCAGTTATAAGCAATACGTGCTTGAAACTTGTCGTTTTCGTACATAGCAATCAAGTTGGCAGTATCACTTAAGCCCACCAGTGCAAACTGAGTGGTTGTGGGATCTGCTGCGACATTAAAATCAATGTCACCATTTACTATGGTGTAGTTAGCTTGTAAACCAAAACCAGTGTCATCAAAAAAGTGTTGAACTGCGAACTCATAACCATCAATTTTAGCATCTTTATTGTTGGTTGGTACTTGAGCAGTAAAGTCCATCAATGGATCATCTGCGTTAGGTAAAACATCATAAGCGGCTTCAAATTCTTCATAACTCATCGAATCAAAAGCTACCCCATTTTCCATGGCCGCAACCATTTGGAATAGGTTTGAATCTGTAAATGCTAAGCCTTGTGCTTCTAGCTCTGCTTTTGCAGCTTCGGCGCGAGGGCCTGCGGATACATCACGTAAACCATAGTAGTTTTGTGTCATAGGTGACAGGCCAATAAAATTGTCTACTTTTTTATTAAAGTAACCCACGGATACATAGCTTACATCAGTAAAGTACCATTCAGCAGAGACATCAAAGTTATCTGATTCAAGTGGTACGAGGGCAGGATTACCCGTTGAAGCCGGCGCATTAGTGGTCCCTGGAATAATCGTGGGGCCTGTTGGTACGCCAACCGTGGCCGCTGAACTTAAATTGTCATAAGTCGGGCGGGCGATAGTTGTGCTGTAAGAGGCACGTAGCGTTACATCATCATGAACATTGATATCAAAATCTAAGCTAGGTAAAAAGTGGTTATAACTTGAGCTTAGTGAATAATCTTCTTTATTCGTGCCGTAACGCACATTAAAGTCATTATTACCTTCCCATGCTACTGCATCAGGTAAATCAATATTCGCGGTTGAGGTGATATCGGTTGTTTCGTAGCGCGCACCTATAACTAAGTTAAATGGCATACCACTAATTTCATTTGTGTAATTGTACTGCACAAATGCTGCTTTGATATCTTCTTCAATTGTACGATTGGTTGCGTATGCACCATCAGCTGCAAAATTGAACCCATACTGCTCTGCCGCCCAATAACCAATTTGTGAAGCGCTGCCAGTAAAGCCTTGATCAAATGAGCCACTGGTATCGTAATCATCAAACTCAGCTAAGAAATTCGTCGGATCTAAATAGCCATCGGGTAATTCACCAGGGTTTTCAATGCCCCAGTTACCCATGGTATTACGAGTAAGTGATTGTAGTGAATGGCTTTCCATTGAGCGTGATTCAATACCAAAATCTATGCTGCCGTTATCCATTACATAATTACCATGTAGGCGGAATTCATCCACAGTTGATTCTTGACTGGCGAAGTTGGCATCAAGAATCGAAGTACCTACATCAGCTTGTTCTAGTGCACCGCTGCAATTAAGATTTGCACGGCTGCAGTCATCAAAATCAATCATCATTGAGGGTAAATCACGGCTGAAATCAACTTCTTGAGCAGCAACTACATTAGCCCCTAAACCTGCATTTACCCAACTACCGTATGGGGCATCAGGTTTACTGGTCGCTTTTGAGCTATGTGCATCAAACATAAAACTAAGTTGGTCACTAAAATAGTACTCAATATTTAAACCAATCGAATTATTCTCATTTACTTGGTTTTGTTCTTGTAACGCTAAACCTAAATCACGAGTTGATAAATCACGTCGCTCTTCGCGGTAATAAATTGGGGTTTTAACTTCGTTATCATCAAAGATTAAATGGGTTTTATAGTTATCCATCCAAATTGATTGTTCTGCACGGGCTTCAAATAACTCTTGCTGTGAGTAGGTGTAATCAAGCGTGGCGGTCAGTGAGTCGATAGGGCTGTACTGGAATGTTAATTGGGCATTGGTGCGAGTACGTTCACGGTCGGCGATGGTGTAACGTAAGTCCGAAGGCATTGAATAGTATTGACCCATTGCTGGGACATTTTCTAACACTATGTCATCTGCAGCTTGAGGAATTGTGCCGTCATATTCAGTAGTACGCCACTCATTTACAAAAGCCCCTGTTGCTGAGCTATCTCGTTCTTGCATGCTGGCTGTGAGGGATACACCAAATTTTGCTTCTTCGTCTGTCCAACTAAATATCCCTGAAATTTCTGGCGTTATATCGTCACCTACACGATTCGTTGTATCGTGTTGTGCTTTAACACCAACATTGGCAACGAGGCCAGGGTTATCAAGTGGACGAGCAGTATTGATATTGATTGTTGCACCAATCCCCCCTGATGCAATACTGGCTTTACCGGTTTTATATACCTCTACAGACTTAACACTTTCGGATGCAAGGTTGGCAAAATCATAAGCGCGCGAATTTGGTGCTCCACCACCTGCTGGCAGGGAAGCGGCTGGCATAGTACGACCGTTTAATGTCACCATATTATAATCAGGACCAAAACCACGTACTGTTACCTTAGAGCCTTCGCCATTGCTGCGGTCAATTGATACCCCCGTGATCCGCTGTAAAGATTCTGCAAGGTTAGTATCAGGGAATTTACCTATGTCTTCTGAAGATATTGCATCTACAACGCCTGAAGAATAGCGTTTTAATTGAGTAGATTCTTTAATACTGCCTTTAAAACCAGTGATTTGAATTACTTCAAGATCCTCTTGCTGCTCAACCTCTGCTGCATAGGCCGATAGCGTAGTTGCTGCACCTAAAATCAAAGATAAGCTGGTCGCTAACTTTGTTTTCTTTAAAATATGACTCGACATTAGGTTTCCCTCGTACAGTTATCATTATTATTAACCACTTTTATCAAAAGCGATATTATTGTGTGTGGAAGCGCTTCCAGAAAGTGGTGTGACAATTTGTGAAAGCGCTTCCAGAGAAATCTAGTGCAATTTTCATGTTACGTCAACAAGTGTATTTAATTAATTGGAATAAAATTGTGTCTAAAATGTATCTTAATGATTTATTTAATTATTAATAATTTATAAAAATTGGCAGGGTGTCATAAATATGGGAAACGAAGTTTAACAGCCGATCAGCATCTAAATAGCCACAACCACCTGATTGCGGCCATTGTGTTTTGCTTGATATAAGCCTTTATCTGCTTTAGCTAGTAAATCATTGATATTACTGTCTCCTGTACGTTTGATAACACCAATACTGAGTGACAAAGAGATACTGTGTTGCTTATATATAAACGGTTGGTTTTTGATAGCAAGCCTGATCCGCTCTGATAATGCCTGTGCATTTTTTTCAGAAGTATTAGGGAGTAAAATTGCAAATTCTTCACCGCCAATCCTAGCTACAATGTCATGCTCACGTAACTGTGCTTGAATCTTTGTGGCAACCCATTTTAAAGCCTCATCGCCAGTCTCATGGCCAAATTGATCATTCACTTTTTTGAAAAAATCAATATCAATCATCAAAGCACACAATTCTTTTTGGTAACTATTGGCTTGTTCTAAATGCGTGGCGCTGAGGTTTAAAAATGCGCGTCGGTTAAGTAATCCTGTCAGTGGGTCTAAATTAGCTAAATCGGTTAAAACTTGCTCTGATTCTAAAAACATTAAAACCGGCCAGACTAACGCGGTGCAAGTGGAGATCACAATATGACTAATTAAGATTACTGCCAGCGCTTGCTGCGTATCGATCACTGATGTTGGTGCAGAAACTAAAAGTGCGGCTTGGCAAAACATTAATAGGGCATGTATCACAAAACAAATTTGTAGCAGTAAAAAATGGCTAACACGTCCCACATGTAACTTATTTAGCGCATAAGCGGCATAACAAAAGCTGCACGCAATGACTAACGTGGTATAAAGTTGAGCAAAGGACGTACTATAAAAAGGCATTAAAATTATGACAGATACCAGCAGCACGCTAATACAGGCTGTAAATTTGCTTTTCTCTGTGTTGTTGTATGCATGTATACCGAGTATTGCAGCCAAAGGCGCGATGATAATTAATAGGTCGGCTAGGTAATGAGAAATCAGATTTAAATCACTATACGCCCTTAATGAGGCTGTGACTTGAGCAAGCACAAAAATAAAACAAGAGCAGCACCAGTACAAGTAGGTTTTTTGTTTTTTGAGCCGATACAAAGACAACAAAAATGAATCAATGAGGGTATTAAGTATTATAGAAAGTATGATGATTGTAGGTAAATGCATCATGGTTGGTTTATCTTATCCATCAAATTTAATTGCCTTTATGGTTTATTGCTGCACTAATTATTATTTACTACATAAACAATAGCATGATAATGAAAAAGAGTTAACTACGCACTTTGGTTTACGAGTTGCTTGAGTGCTTGTGGCAATGTTGGATAAGTAAAGCTAAATTGCTGGAGTAGTACTTTTTTAGGCACAACAAATTGCCCATAAAGCAATAAATCAGCCATTTCCCCCATTACTAATTTAAGTAATAAACTAGGCATAGGTATAAATGCCGGGCGTGCGAGCGCTTTGCCTAATTGACGGCTAAACTCTTTATTACTGACAGGGTGAGGCGCGGTGGCATTAACTGCACCGCTAAGGGTTTTAGTCTCTAATACGAACAAGATAAGTCTAACCATGTCGTCAATATGGATCCATGACATACCTTGCTCACCACTGCCAATGGCTCCGCCTAAGCCTAATTTAAATGGCGGCAACATTTTTGCTAATGCACCTGCTTGTTTAGCTAATACAATCCCTGTGCGCAGTGTGCAGACGCGAGTACTTGTTGATTGAGCTGACAATGCAGCGTGCTCCCAAGCATCACATAGCTGATGGCTAAACTCAGGGTTTATAGCGGTAAAACTTTCATCTATCGGGGTGTCATCTTGACGGCCATAAAAGCCTATTGCACTACCTGAGATAAACGTATGGGGTGGGGTGTTGCACTGGTTTATTGCTGCGCTTATTTGATGAGTTAACTGAATACGACTATCTAGAAGTTGCTGCTTTTGTTTGTCGCTCCAGCGTTTATTGACAATTGGCTCACCAGCTAGGTTAATCACGCAATCAACTGTGTTAAAATCGACGTTAGCAAGTGAGTCTACTGCTAAAATGTTTGCACCGAGTAATTGGTTTGCTTTATCAGGACTTCGCGATAATACCGTTAGCTGATGATTTATAAGTAACAGCGGGCATAAATGGCTGCCTATTAAACCGGTGGCGCCAGTTATTAATATATGCATGATAGTGACCTTGTTAGAGACTGTGTGTATGTTATACGTACTGTAGACGGCTTTGATCACTTTGCCACAAGAGTAATCCTTTTTAATTTCAACGACACTCGCATCTTGAGGCCGTTTAGGTATACACTAAGTACAGTTTATATTTTCAAGGATCGTAGTTTGGCTAGTTTAACTGGGGTAAACCGAAGTTTAGTTATTTTTGCAGCGTTAGTTATTGTTTTAGCTGGAGTAAAGGCCGCGAGTGTGATCGTTATTCCGTTTGTCTTGGCAGCATTTATTGCCATTATTTGCAACCCATTATTGAGTTTTTTTGGCCGTTATAAAATCCCCAAAGGTTTGGCTATCATGTTGGTAATGCTGATGGTGGTTGGCATTGGCGTTAGTTTAGCCGGTTTGGTGGGGCAATCCTTAACTGATTTCTCACAGCAATTACCTCACTATAAAGCCCAGCTTAAAGAGCAGTTTATTTTACTGGTCGATATGGCTGCAAAGTACAATATTTTGATTAATAAAGAACAAATAATTGCGATGTTTGATCCGGGTAAGATCATTGATATGGCAACTGGAATGCTGACAGGGCTAGGTGGCGTAATGGCCAACCTATTTTTAATTATTTTAACTGTGGTGTTTATGTTATTTGAAGGCCCAATGCTCAGTCACAAAATACACATGGCACTTGATGATCCTGACCGCAAGATGCAACAAATTGACCGTTTTTTAGAATCAATTAATTCCTATCTAGCAATTAAAACTGTTGTTAGCTTAGGCACGGGTGTGCTGGCTGGCATCTTACTATGGCTGTTAGATATTGATTATTTTGTATTGTGGGCTGTGATGGCGTTTATGTTTAATTACATACCTAATATTGGTTCTATTATTGCCGCAATTCCCGCAGTATTATTGGCGTTGATCACGCAAGGCCCATTTGTTGCAAGTATGGTGGGAGTAGGTTACCTCACTATTAATACTGTAATGGGTAATATTGTCGAACCTAAATACATGGGTAAAGGTTTAGGGCTTTCAACATTAGTGGTATTTTTATCATTAATCTTTTGGGGGTGGCTGATGGGCACTGTTGGTATGTTGTTATCAGTACCTTTGACTATGATTGTTAAAATAGCGCTTGAAACTAGCGAAGAAGGGCGCTGGTTGGCTACATTACTGGGTAATGGTGAAAACCTAGAAGAAGAAAAAAGTTAATGATAATTAAAAGCCACGTTAGTTTACGTGGCTTTTAACATGAATTACTTTAAAGGTCGTTTTAAAACCGTTATATGCTGCTCTAAAATCTGTAGCTCGCAACGTTTATAGACAATAGCAGCTTGGGTTGCGTTCGGGACTTTTTGTAAATAACGCCATTTGCAACTGTCTTCTAAGTATTTCTTTTGGCTTGTTATACTGCGTTTGAAAATCGGTAGTAGCTGTGTGTTACCGGTGTCTTCTTCAATCTTATTTAAATCTAATGTGATTTTATTGATCCACGTTTGCTGGATACGCGTTAAGGTCTCTAATTGTTTATCTAAGCATTGGATATAATTTTTCGCTTCATCAGGGGTTGCTTGATCAACGAGACTACACGGCTCAGCTGCTAACGTTTTAGCTGCATTGAACATTAAAAGTAATGCCATGCTTGTTAATACTAGTTTATTTTTTGTCATTATAATTAAACTCTAAAATAAATTTTGCACCACCTAGCGTATCAGCATCTAAAATAGTCAATGTGCCGTGATACGACTTAACTAAGTCAGACACAATTGCCATTCCCACTCCATGACCACTTTCGTAAGTATCTAAGCGTGTACCGCGGGTGAGTAATGACTCGCGTTTATCAACGGGGACACCAGGGCCATCATCACTGATTGTAATTGTAAGGGTGCGGTTTTGGATAACTTGTATATCGACCTGTGAACGACAGGCTTTACAAGCATTATCAATTAAATTACCCAACAGCTCGAGTAGATCTGTCTTATCCCCTAAGAAGTAATTTTTTTCTTTTACGTTACAGCTGAATATAATATCTTTATCGCGGTATACCTTACCCATTGCATTAAGAATTGAATCGAGCACAGGTTTGATAGTCGTTTGCTTTTTCCACGTATCGGAAGCACCGGTTGCTGCGCGCTTTAATTGATGCTCGATCATCACATTAATTCGATCTAGCTGCTCTTGTGCATCGGCGTCATTTGCTAATGGGCTTGACTTAAGTACGGCAAGAGGCGTTTTTAAGGCATGAGCTAAGTCACTGAGTGAAGCGCGGTAGCGTTCTTTTTGACGCTGTTGTGTTTCAAGCAATAAATTTAAATCGGCTTTTATTGTTTGTAGCTCAACAGGGTAGAGCCCTTTAATTTCTTGAATATCGCCGGATTCAATCGCTTTTATTTCTTTATCAAGGCGTTGCAGTGGTCGTGCACTCCACACAAAACCGATGGCCATTAATGCTGCAATGGCAACACCCATCACATACATCCAGTTTACAAGGGTTTGTTTAAAACCATCCATTAACCGCAGCAGCGCATCATTGCGTTTTAATAAAATAAAACGGGCGTGTTCGGATTGGTCAATATTATTCAAAATAACAGTTAAGCTTAATTGCCAGTACACATTATTTTTGTATTCCACTCGCCGAAAATCAGCAGCGCCGGCTTTGGTTTCTATTTCATCAGGCACAAAGTTTACGTTTACCGCAGACTCTGAGTGCCAAACTGGCTGCTCATCACGGTAAATCATCGCATAGGTATCAGAATTTAAACGATTTAGCTCTGGAGCTAAGATTGTGCTTGGCATAATAATACCGCGCTCGGTAAAATCGACTTCTGAAATGAGTGAATATAAATGGGCTTCGAGGGTTTTCTCGGTGGCTTCGACTAATGATGCATAGTACGCCTTACCAATCGAGAAAAACAAAATAGGTAAGGCGACTAATAAAACAAAGACAAGGATAAATCCTTGCCTTACTTTTAACGGTATTTGCGATGCTACCACTGACTTTTAAGCCTGTAACCACGTCCGCGCAGGGTCTCAACAGGGTTGAGTGTGCCATCAGGGTCCAGCTTTTTCCGCAAACGCAGTACGAATACTTCGATTACATTTGAGTCGAGATCAAAATCTTGGTCGTAGATGTGCTCTGTTAGCTCTGATTTAGAGATCACTTTTTGCGGGTTAACCATTAAATACTCAAGCACTTTGTATTCGTAAGCGGTAAGGCTAAGCTCTCTATCATCAACCCATACTTGCTGTGAACGAGTATGAATTTTAATTGGCCCTGCGGTCATTTCTGGGTTTGCTTTGCCTGCACTGCGACGGATCAGAGCATTACAACGGGCGATTAATTCTTCAACATGAAAGGGTTTTGTTAAATAATCATCAGCACCAGCATCAAGTCCTTCGACTTTATCTTGCCAACGATCACGTGCTGTTAAAATAAGAATTGGAATGGTGATCCCTTGGGCTCTTGCTTTATTAATAAGCTCGATACCGTCTATTTTTGGTAAACCTAAATCAACCACAGCCATGTCTAGCGGATATTCTGTGATGTGGAATAAGCCTGCTTCACCATCATGACAAAGATCAACACTGTAGCGTTCTTTTTCTAATGCATTACGCAGGTTATCTGCTAAGTGTAAATCGTCTTCAATTACTAAAATTCGCATTTATTAATCCTTTTTCACTTCGCCGGTTTTTTTATTGACATGCACGTCGACGACATGGCCGTCCGATTTTAATATTCTTACGGTATAGATATCGTTAAGTACGGTAATTTTAAGAGTTTTACCATCTTCGACTTTTTTAGCAAGCTCCACAGCTTGCTTTTTATTTATCTCAGTTTTATTAACTTGAGATGCAGCTTGGCTATTCGTCGAAAAAACACTCGAAGCTAACACAAGAATGGCGATGCTCAAAGCTAACACTGTACGCATGATGGGAAACTCCTAAACCAGATCTGGATAGTTTAATGAACCAAGTAGCTAAAATTCAAGTAAAACCACTAAATTCTATGATTCAATACAACGGATCTTATTCAACAACCCGTGAACAAACACTGAATTATTGTGCTTTAAATGCAAAGTGATTATATCAATTGAATTAACATCTTGATCGAATAAATATTTAAACTCTTGTGATTGCTGGTTTTCTTAACTAGGGAATACTTGTTTAAACGGTTTAACGACTGAATTATCATAAACGCCGCCGCTGACATAAGGATCTGCTGCAGCCCACTCTCGTGCCGCTTCTAATGAATCAAATTCAGCAATCACTAAAGAACCGGTAAAACCAGCTTCAGCGGGGTCAGCGCTATCAATTGCTGGTAACGGGCCAGCGGTAAATAATCGTCCTTGTTCATCTAATTCCTGTAAGCGTGCTAAATGAGCCGGGCGCGCCGCTTTTCTGTGTTCTAAACTATTTTCAACATCAGTTGAGTAAATCATATACAACATGGCGTATTCTCTAATATTAATAGTATGAAATTGTCCTGATACTAGCACAGCAGATTTAATTGGCGAGTAAATTACGATTAGTTTTCGCCGTGTGGTCAATCAATAAGCGGGTTTACAGCACTAAACTATTTTTAAACTGAATCTGCTTGAAAAGCTTACTGTAACACTGGTAGAGTCGCTTGAATGATACAAAATAATAATAAGGTTTTTTAAATGAGCGATACACGTGAGCATTTTAGCTCCCGCCTCGGATTCATATTAGCGGCTGCAGGTTCAGCGGTCGGTATTGGTAACTTGGTTGGGTTTCCTGTTTCGGCTACAAAAAATGGCGGCGGTGCATTTTTACTCGTTTATGCATTATTTGTCGTGTTTATTTGCTTACCCGTAATGATGGCTGAAATGGCGATGGGTCGCCAAGCGCAAAAAGATCCTCTTGGTTCATATAAATTATTATCAGGAAATGATAGTAAATGGAGTTTTGCAGGTTTTTTAGCGGTACTAACGCCTTTTATGATTGCTGTGTTTTACATGGTCATAACAGTATGGATTTTTGGTTATTTAAGCCAAGTCGCCGTTGGTAACTTAGATGTACTAGCCGATCCGAGTAGCTTTGGGGTATTTATTAATAGCTCTAGCGTATTTGGCTATATGGCTGCAGTGGCGATTATCGTTAACTTAATTTTAGTCGGCGGTGTTAAGCAAGGTATTGAAAAAGCCGCGAAGTTTTTAATGCCTGCGTTGTTTGTGTTGTTAATTGCGTTAGTGGTTTATGTGTTAACACTGGATAATGCGATAGCGGGTGTGAAGTATTATATTATTCCTGACTTTACTAAAATGAATGCCAGTGTATTAAACGGTGCACTTGCACAAGCGTTTTTCTCATTATCACTCGGTATGGGGATTTTGATGACATACGCATCTTATATCTCGAAAAAAGATGACATCGTGGGCAGTGCTAAAATGGTCGCCCTAACAGATTCATTGGTGGCATTTATCGCAGGTCTTATGGTGCTGCCAGCTATTTTTAGTTTCAATCCAGAGACTGATCCAAGTAAATTATCAGATTCTTCCGTGTCGATGATTTTTGAATTTTTGCCGAAAATCTTACTCGCGTTACAGGCTGATATCGGCTACATAGGCGCATCAATTGTAGCATTTATATTTTTCTTATTAGTCTTTTTTGCTGCTATCACGTCGTTAGTCTCGATTGTTGAAGTACCAACAGCCACGCTCAGCGACCGAAAAGGCATCAGCCGTAAAATGGCTTTGTTAATTTTAACCGGCAGCATTGGCCTGTTGACGATACTATGTACCATGTCATTTGGTATGGTCGAGGGCTTAACGTCATTCACTCATTATGGCAGCGGTTCAAAAAGTTTGTTTGATATTGTTTACGATGTTTTTTACGACACGATATTACCGCTGAATGGTTTAATGGTGTGTTTATTTGTAATGTATCGCTGGAAAAAAGTGCGATTAAGTGAAGAGCTCAGCCAAGGGTGTCCGGGTTATACGGGAAGTTTTACTGAAAAATACGTGAATTTATCACTCTCAACCTTCATTCCTGTGATTTTACTGCTGATATTTGTAAATACCGTTGCAACTAAGTTTTTTGCGATGAGTATCTTCGGCTTTTAATCACGCTTTATTGAGCTTCCCATAATAAAGCCG
Organism: Pseudoalteromonas sp. KAN5; assembly: GCF_022846535.1. Taxonomy (NCBI): domain Bacteria; kingdom Pseudomonadati; phylum Pseudomonadota; class Gammaproteobacteria; order Alteromonadales; family Pseudoalteromonadaceae; genus Pseudoalteromonas; species Pseudoalteromonas sp. KAN5. The sequence goes on along the minus strand of NZ_AP025589.1, from coordinate 1,540,160 downwards.
TGCTAAGTTTACCTGTGTAGTATTTAGCACGGCTTTTCATTTATCTAGGCGACGTTCGACGAATCTAAGTACTGCCCAATGCCTAAGGTAAACATCCATAACCCCCATAAGCTGTGTTCAATTACACATACAAAAGTAGAACGGCTTTGTGCGTAGGTAAATGAAAACAATAAGCCACCAATAAACGCTAGCAGTACTGCTACCCAGTTAGCGTAAACAATATGCGCTAATGCAAACACTGTGGCGCTGATCACGATGCGTAGGCTTTTTTTTGGCATGATGCGTTTATAGCGATGAAAAAAATAGGTGCGAAATATTAATTCTTGAGGCACTACAGATAATAACGGATACAAAAGCAGAAGCAGCAGCCAATCGTGGAATGAATTACGCGGTAGCAAAAACCAATTACCTTGATTGATGATGCCGTAAAATACCCCTGAGAAGAGCGCGCCTATAAAAAAGAAGCTAAATAGTCGGCGTTTGACCGCAGAAAATTCACCAAAGCTGGTGAGCCTAAAGCGTTTAAAGTGGGGATCGCTAAGTAGTAGCATGGAGCAAACACTCATCAGTACAATAAGTGCGGGGATCAACCAATTAGCAAGGTGAGCGCGAAGATAAAAACCCAGTAAGGGCAGGCAAACAAATATCAGGGTAAATTCAAACCAGCGGTATTGATTGGCGTTCAAGGTCGTCTCAGCATGATTTTGTTTAATAGCCTATCAAGCTAAGACGACAGATTTATGACATTATGTAAGTTTGCTATCGTCGGTTTTAGGCTGGTCTTCATCAGGTAAATATTTATAGAGCATGATGATACTGACAAAAATACTGACAAAGGTAATAGCCATCAGTCCAAACACTTTAAAGTTAACCCAAAAATCAAGAGAGAAACTATAAGCAATATAAATATTGAGTGCTGCAATAGCGGCTGTAATGGCAACCCATAGTAAGTTGAGTTTGTCCCACAGTGGTTCAGGTACGCTAATGGCTTGCTCTGCTTCAAAGGCATTATTTAACACTGAACTCAGTGCTTGCTTGACGAGGTTCTTGCCCATCAAGTAGCGGCTGCTCAATAAAGTTACAGACAACACCGCATAAATAATTGTGGCCTTCCATTTCACAAACTGCTCATCATGAAAAACGAGTGTGAGCGTGCCTAAAATGACGGCGATGGCAAAAAATAACCACTGACGCGCTGGTACTTTGCTTTTTTTAAAATAAGAATAGGCAACTTGAATAAGCGTGGTGCCCATCAATAGCGCTGTTGCCCAATAAATATCAACTAACTTAAAGACCGTAAAAAATAATACTAGCGGAATAAACTCGATTAATGCATGCATAGATAGCTCAAAATGTGAGAACAAAAAATAATTGCACAGGTTGTATCAACTTATTGTGTTGTTTACAAGGTTGACTTAGTGCTTACTAACCCTTAGCCTGCGTGCCTTTGTATTCAATCATTACCAAAATCCACTGAACAGTTATCGAATAAGTGGGGTTTTTAGGAGCATTTTTATGAATAAATCAGAGCTTATCAGTACCATGTCGGCGCGCAGTGAATTAACCAAGAAAGATTCCCAAGCAGCTTTATCAAGCATGTTAGCTGTGATCACCAAGTCACTTTCTGAAGGCGATCAAGTACAAATAAATGGTTTTGGCACATTTGCCTTGAGTTATTACCCGGCGCGTACAGGACGCAACCCACAAACAGGCGCAGCAATTGAAATAGAAGGAGCCAATAAGCCAGTGTTTAAAGCAGCGAAAGCATTGAAAGACGCCTTATAATGTAGAATCTTCGCACTTTGTTACTCAATTACAGAGTGCTTGTCATTTCCTAGCTATACCCCCTTTAATTTCAACATCTTATATTTGGCATGGTGTCTGCTTTTATATCCTTAAGCTTAATAAAATAAGGAGATATCATGTCTACATTACAAACTGGTAGCCAACTTAAAGGCAAAAAAATAGCAATTTTAGCAACTGACGGCTTTGAGCAAAGTGAGCTGTTTTCACCGCGAGATGCTTTATTAGACGCAGGCGCAACTGTTGAGGTTATTTCAATCAAAGAAGGTGAAATTACTGGTTGGGATGAAGATGTATGGGGCGATAAAGTGGCCGTGGATAAACTCGCCAGTGAGGCCAGTAGTGATGATTATGATGCATTGCTCTTACCTGGCGGTTTATTTAACCCGGATAGTTTGCGGATTGACAAAGATGCAAAAGCATTTGTTGATGGCTTTTTTGGAGCCGATAAAAACAAACCCGTCGCAGCGATTTGCCATGGACCATGGTTATTAGCAGAAATTAATAAATTGCGAGATCGTACAGTAACCTCTTTCCCAAGTATTAAAACTGATTTGATTAATGCTGGTGCTACGTGGGTCGACAAAGAAGTGAGTGTTGATAGAGGTTTAGTTACGAGCAGAAGCCCTGCGGATCTAGCTGCTTTTAATCGTAAATTCATAGAAGAAATTATTGAAGGTAAACACCAAGCACATTAGCTGAAAAGGGCGCATTGAGCGCCCTTTAGTTGTGCTTAGAGAGCTGTAGCTGCCTTCATTGCGGCTACAAATTCTTTTAAACCATTCAACATTGCTTGTGGGTTTTCCAGATGAGTTTCAATGATTTTAACCACAGCAGAGCCTGAGATGGCACCCGCAGCGCCCGCATTGAGCGCGGCTTTTACATCTTCTGGAGTCGAAATACCAAAGCCCAGTAACGCAGGTGCGCTGTGGTACTCTTTTAATTTAGTAACAATTGAAGATGCCGGCATCTGTGCTTTAGTTTCAGTGCCAGTAACGCCAGCTCGTGAAAGTAAATAGGTGTAACCGCGGCCGTAAGAGGCACATTCACGTAAGGTGTCATCAGGGGCGTTTGGTGTGGCGATGAAAATAGGGTCGATGCCGTTATTCATAGCCGCTTGACGAAACATTTTTGATTCATGCAGTGGTACGTCTGCGACTAAAATAGAATCAACACCAACCGCTTTTGCATCTTTGTAAAACGTCTCTAGGCCACGTTTAAACACTAAGTTTGAATACAGTAGTAAACCAATTGGAATATCGGCGTTATATTCACGTACTTGCTTAATAATATCAAAGCAATCTTGGGTATTAATATTGACATCTAGAGCGCGAATATTAGCCGCTTGAATAACGGGACCATCAGCGATTGGATCTGAAAATGGAATGCCGAGTTCTAATGCGTCAGCACCGCCATCTATTAAGCTTTTAATGATCTCAACGCTCAATTCTTTATTTGGATCACCAATTGTCACAAAGGGTACAAATGAGCCTTGGTTTTGCTCGCTCAAACTGGCAAACATTTTACCGTAGCGGTCTGTTTTTTGAGTAGTTGCTTGGCTCATAACTGCTCCTCCTTAGAAAGTACATCCATCACGTGGGCTAAATCTTTGTCACCACGACCACTTAAGTTCACCACTAAGATGGTGTCTTCAGTTTGCTGCTCAGCATATTTTAAGGCGTAGGCAAGGGCATGGCTTGATTCAAGCGCAGGTATAATACCTTCGTTTTTAGCTAATAACTGGAAAGCTTCGAGTGCTTCAGTGTCAGTAATACCAACATACTGTGCGCGGCCTGTTTCATGTAAAAAGGCATGCTGCGGACCTACAGCAGGGTAATCAAGACCCGCTGAAACAGAGTATGACTCTTCTATTTGGCCATCATCATTTTGCATAATGTACGTATAAGTACCGTGTAAGATACCTTTTGTGCCCTTACAGATGGTTGCACCATGCTCATGGGTATCAAGGCCTTTACCAGCAGGCTCTACACCAATGAGCTTCACACTTGGCTCGTCAATAAAGTCAGTAAACATACCAATGGCATTGGAGCCACCACCCACACAGGCAAGTACCGCATCAGGTAGGCGACCTTCCGCTTTTAATACTTGTTGTTTGGCTTCTTCACCAATCATTTTTTGGAACTCACGTACCATGGTTGGGAAAGGGTGCGGACCTGCTGCTGTACCGAGTAGATAATGTGCTTCTTTATAATTTGCAGACCAATCACGTAGTGCTTCATTTACGGCATCTTTAAGTGTGCCTGAGCCTGCGGTAACAGGTATAACAGTCGCCCCCATTAATTTCATTCTGAACACATTTGGCTGCTGACGTTCGACATCTTTAGCCCCCATGTAAATACGACATTTCAAGCCAAGTAGTGCACATGCAAGTGCGGTTGCTACACCGTGTTGGCCTGCGCCAGTTTCAGCGATAACTTCTTTCTTACCCATACGTTTGGTTAACAAAGCTTGGCCTAACACTTGGTTTGTTTTATGAGCGCCGCCGTGCAGTAAATCTTCACGCTTTAAGTATAATTTTACTTTTGGGTTTTTAATCAAATTACGGGTTAATGTCAGTGGCGTAGGGCGGCCAGCATATTCATTAAGTAACTTTTCAAACTCAGCTTGAAAAGCAGGATCTGTTTGCGATTTATTAAATTCGTTTTCTAGTTGTTTTAGTGCTGGTACGAGCAATTCTGGGACAAACATGCCGCCAAATTCGCCGAAATAAGCTGGATTATTCATAGTAACCTCAATATTTACGGATGCTAATAAATGCATCATTTAATTTGTTTGGGCATTTTTTACCGGCGCTTTGCTCAACCCCAGAATTTAGGTCAAGTCCATGCGCGCCTTGGTATAATGCACCTTGAATATTGTCTGCGTTTAAGCCACCGGCGAGCATAAATGGTTGCTTCGCTTCTTTGAGAATGGCCCAATCAAAGGTTTTACCTGTGCCGCCTGCTTGGGTGTCGCTGTGGGTGTCGTATAAATGACGATCAATACCACTCATAGGCTCTGGCAAGCTGTCTTTAATTGCTTGTGCTTTCCAAATTTGACAGTTGTTTGGTAATAGCGGCCGTAGTTGGTTTATATAAGTTTCGTCTTCTTGACCGTGTAATTGTACCGCAGCTAGCTTTAAGCTTGTTGCATGCTCTGCGACATTAGCAATGCTCTCATTTACAAATACACCGACATAAGCAAGTGGGGCGCTTTGGGTGATTTGTAAAGCACAATCAAGATCAACATAACGTGGCGATTTTGGGGCGAATATTAAACCGCCGAACACAGCACCACTTTCATAAGCGGCAATAGCGTCTTGACTACGAGTTAATCCACAGACCTTGTTCTCGCCCAAAATAACACTACGGCAGGCGCGCTCTAAATCACGTTCGGCCATTAGCGAGCTGCCAATTAAAAAGCCGTTACACAAAGGAGCTAAGCGTTTTACATCTTGATGGGTATAAATACCTGATTCTGAAATCACTACTTTATCATCAGGAATAAGCTTACGAAGCTTCTCAGTAGTGGCTAAGTTAGTACTTAAGTCACGTAAGTCACGGTTATTAATACCAATGATCTGAGCATCAAGGGCCAGAGCACGGTGTACTTCTTGCTCATTACTTACTTCGGTTAGAATGGCCATATTTAAGCTTTTAGCAACGTTCGCAAGCGATTGGTATTGGCTGTCATCAAGTACCGACAGCATTAATAAAATGGCATCGCCACCATAAATACGTGCCATATAAATTTGGTATTCATCAATAAAGAAATCTTTACAGATCAATGGCTGCTCAACTTGGCTACGAACAAACTCAAGATAATCAAAGCTGCCTTGGAAGTATTTTTCGTCGGTTAATACACTAATGCAACTAGCGTAGTTTTTATATACGCCGGTGATCTCAGCTAAATCAAACGGCTCACGAATAAGCCCCTTTGACGGTGAGGCTTTTTTACACTCTAAAATAAATTGTGTACCAGGTGCTGCAAGGGCTTGATAAAAATCACGATTTGTCGGTACTGCTTGATGTTTAAAGCTCTCAAGCGGGCGTTTGGCTTTACGCTCAACGAGTTCTACTTTTTTATCAGCGACTATTTTGTCTAATACATTAGCCATTACTTACCTCGGTGTTAGCTTGTTCTTTGTTACTACTAGTGACAATGGCATTTAAAGTATTTAATGCACGGCCACTTTGTAAAACCTCTTTAACTTGCGTGGCGGCACTTTTTAAATCATCAGCTTTATTGGTTAAATAAAGTAATGCGGCTACGTTAACGATAATTGCAGCATTATGTGCGTCAGTGCCCGTACCCGCTAAAATAGCGCGACTTGCATTTGCGTTATATTCTGGCCCTTCACCGGCAAGTTGTTCAAGTGAATAGTTTGCAAGACCAAAATCTGCTGGGCTGATTGTATATTGACGGATCTCCCCGTTATTAAGCTCTGCAACTGTGGTTAAGCCGTGCAGGGCTATTTCATCAGTGCCTGAGCCATGTACCACCATTGCACGCTTTGTACCTAATGTTTTTAATGTTTCTGCCATCGGCAGGCATAAACTTTCATCGTAAACACCCAGCAGTTGCACATGTGGTGCCGCTGGATTGGCCAGTGGTCCTAATATGTTAAAAATAGTACGTGTTTTTAAGGTGGTACGTACTCCCATCGCATGACGGACACCACTGTGGTAGTGCGGTGCAAATAAAAAGGTAAACCCCGTTTGCTCTAAACAGTGTGTGGCATGTTCTGGGGTCATATCGATATTGATCCCCAGTGCTTTGAGTAAATCGGCTGAACCAGAATTACTCGATACACTGCGGTTACCATGTTTGACCACATTAATACCGCATGCTGCGGCAACAATGGCTGCAGTGGTGCTTATATTTATGGTGTTAGACCCATCGCCTCCGGTGCCACAACTATCGACAAGTTGTGTTAAGTTGGTAACAAAAGGCACGGCATTGGCACGCATTGATGCCGCGGCGCCGGCGATCTCATCGCTCACTTCGCCTTTTATTTTTAATGCGACTAAAATGGCGGCAAGTTCGATATCATTAACATTACCTTGCATAATGGCATCGAATAATTGCCGGCTTTGACTAAAGCTTAATGATGTTTGCGTTAATAACACATCAATCATTGAGCCAATGCTCGCCTCACTGGCTGATTGTTGGTTTACTGGCATACTGTCCTCTACTGCTGTGCATTGGCTAAAAATTGCATACTTTGTTGAAGTAGCGCGGCGCCATTTGGCGTCAAAATAGACTCAGGATGAAATTGATACCCAAGCGCTTTATCATCGTGGTTATAAATCGCCATCGGGATCGCTTCATAATGGGCAATCACGCTAACACTGTCAGGCACTTTAGTGGCCATTAAAGAGTGATAACGTGCCACTGGCATACGTTCGCCCATGCCAGCAAATACTGGATGATCACCCAATTCAATAATGGATGACTTACCATGAACTGTCTCACCCGCATGACCGATAATTCCGCCGTAGCTTTGTGTTAACGCTTGCTGACCAAGGCAAATTCCCAGCATTGGGAAGCGGCCTTTACATAATTCAATCAAGGCCATTAAACAGCCTGCCGCAGAGGGTGTGCCAGGACCTGGTGAAAGTACTAAAATGACCGGCTTAGTTTCACCACACATTTTGTCAAAAATAACCTGTGCATCTATGTTGTTACGATATACCACTAAATCGCTGCCTAACATAGAAAGTTCATCGACTAAGTTATAACTAAATGAATCAAAATTATCTAAAAAGTAAATTTTAACGTCCGTTAGCTTAGTGTTAGTTACGCTCATTTTAGTGTCCTTGATACGTCGATTGAATGGCTGTGATCACCGCTTGTGCTTTAGCGCGGGTTTCGTTTGCTTCAGATTGTGGATCTGAGTCATACACAACTCCGGCACCGGCTTGTACATAAGCGATGTTATTTTTGACAAAGGCTGAGCGGATCACAATGCAGCTATCCATTGCACCATCACCGGTTAAATAACCAACAGCGCCACCGTAACTGCCACGGCGTTTACCTTCGGTTTGACGTACCAACTCTGCGGCACTGACTTTGGGGGCACCGACTAATGTTCCCATATTCATACATGCTTGATAAGCGTGCAGGGCATCCAGTTCTGGCTTTAATGTGCCAACAACACGTGACACTAAATGCATTACTTGCGAATAACGGTCTACTTTTAATAACTCTTTAGCGTGACGAGTACCGGGTACGCTAATACGAGCAACGTCGTTACGGGCTAGATCAACCAGCATTAAATGTTCTGCACGCTCTTTTTGATCGTTACGCAATTCAAGTTCAATTCGGCTGTCTAAATCAGGATTGATCTGACCATTAGCAAATTTACCACGAGGGCGGGTGCCTGCAATTGGATAGACTTCAACTTGCTGCGAATCAGCGCAAAACTTTAACGCTGATTCAGGCGATGCGCCAAATAATGCAAACTCGCTATCACGCATATAAAACATATACGGACTTGGATTTTGTTTTTTAAGTTGGCTGTATGCATGAAGTGGGTTTGCACACGCTAAAGAAAATGTCCGTGATGGCACGACCTGAAAAATATCACCGTCAACAATATGCTTTTTCAAGGTATTAACTTGCTGACAATAGTCTTCATCACTAATATCCACAGTTACTTCGCTGCTGCCTGTGCTTTGGTTTGCTGTAAAGCTATCCGCCTCATCACATAATGCATTTAAACGTTCGAGCTTTTTACCTACTTCAAAACAGTTTGCATGTACATCTGGACCATTAAATACATTGCCAATTAATTCGGTCGTTTTGGCTTGATGATCAATCACGACTAAAGTTTCAGCTAAGTAGAATACATAATCAGGGCAACTGTTTTCACCATCAGGCACCTCGCTTAACTGCTCAAAATTAGCCACCATGTCATAAGCAAAAACCCCGCCTAAAAATAGCGAAAACGGGTTTTCGGTGGTACTGCTAATATTATTGATACAGCAACGCAGTGCACTAAAGGCATTATCGGCAATGAGTTTTGATGCTTCGTCAATGTTGCTGTCAGTACCTTGGTATTCAATACTTAGGGTTAAACCGTCTAATTGCGTATGGCAATTGTCGAGTTTAGTTTGCAAGTAGGGCAGTAACTGTAAGCCATTGTTAGACTGCGCCGTTACTGTGACGGTTTTACCTGTACAGATAATTTTCAGGGCACAATCGACCAAAATCAAACTTTTAACACTGTCTTTAGAGTCGATCTCTGCTGATTCTAAAAGCAGTGAATTGTCTTTATCAAGTAGCCCATATAATGCTAGTGGGCTGTGGATGTATTCTCGCACTTCGGTGATGCTGGTAACTTCACCTGGTGTTGTTGTTATATGACTAAAAATCAAACCTCATTCCCTCAAAAAAATAAACCCCGCAAGCAATGCTGTGCGGGGTTTGAATAACGATACTTAATAAAATTAAGATAGACCATTACTGTCCCGCTATACCAGGCGCCACCACCAATGATGTGTAATAGTTACTAAGTTATTCATGTTTGTTACCCTAAAATTTAAATATAAAAAAACCCGCCATAAGCGGGTTTTGAATGTGTTAGACACGACAATTCGCCACCCTTAATTTAAGAGTGCCACCACCAGATAGTGTTTTGGATTGAATTTATCATTGTTTTTATTCTTTATGTGTCTTAAGTGGTTACAGTAAACCGTATCAACGGCGTTAGTGTCAAGTATTTATTTAAAACAATTTATTAAAAAATTTTGTTATACTTAATAACAACTTTCGCACATTTAATATGAGCAGTCTTCTCTTTTGATAAAATATGATTTACATAGCCACACTACGCATTCTGACGGGCAGCTCACTGTTGAGCAATTATTATTGCGTGCAGTTGAAAAAAACATCGATGTGTTTGCGATCACCGATCATGACACTACTGCAGCAATCAAACCTGCTCATGCTTATATCCAAAGCCAAGCATTGCCGCTTAAACTGATCAACGGAGTGGAGATCTCCACTAAGTGGGAAAGTTTTGAGATCCATATAGTAGCACTGAACGTAGATATTGATGAGCCAACCTTGGCTGATTTATTAACTATACAACAACAAAAACGAGCAGACAGAGCAATAGAAATAGGTCGTCGTTTAGAGAAAAACGGCTTTGATGGCATTTATCAGCAAGCGCAAGAACTTGCACAAGATGCACAAATAACGCGTGCTCATTATGCTCGGGCACTCATTGCTCGCGGTGTGGCTACGACAATTCCTGGGGTATTTAAAAAATACCTTGGACGGGCAAAAACAGGCTATGTGCCAAGTGACTGGTGTGATATGCAAACCGCAATTGCCGCTATCCATGCTGCAGGCGGGGTTGCCGTTATTGCTCACCCTGGCCGTTATCAAATGTCGAATAAATGGCTACGTAAATTATTAAGTCAATTTAAAGCGGCGGGAGGGGATGCAATGGAAGTTGCCCAGCCACAACAAGCGCCGAGTGAGCGCCAGTTTTTAGGCGAATTGAGCCGCGAATACGATTTATTATGTTCGCAAGGATCTGATTTTCATTTTCCTACTAGTTGGCTAGAATTAGGAAAAAACTTATACCTGCCAAAAGATTGCCAAGGCGTTTGGCAAACTTGGGAAGGGCAGACAGGAGACACACATGAGTGATTTTTTTCATATTCATCCGGATAACCCGCAACCGCGATTGATCAAACAAGCGGTGGATATCATCAAACAAGGTGGTGTGGTGGTTTATCCTACCGATTCAGGCTATGCAATAGGCTGCAATTTAGGTAACAAACAAGCAAAAGAGCGCATAGAACGTATTCGTGGTATTGAAAAGCACCACAACTTTACCCTTGTGTGCCGTGATCTATCTGAGCTTTCTACTTACGCTCGCGTAGACAACCAATTGTTTAGATTAATTAAAAATAATACACCTGGGCCATATACCTTTATATTCAAAGGCACTAAAGAAGTACCGAAACGGTTATTAAACGACAAGAAAAAGACCATTGGTATTCGTGTTATTGAGCACCCAATCACGTGCGCCTTGTTAGCGGAATTAGGCGAGCCACTGATGTCGTGTTCATTAATTTTACCGGGTGAGCAGTTCACTGAATCGGATCCCGATGAAATTCGCGATCGCATAGGCCCTTTGGTGGATTTAATTATCCATGGTGGCTATTTAGCTGAGCAAGCAACCACAGTTATTGATTTATCTGAAGATACTGTTGAAGTGCTTCGCGTAGGCTGTGGCGATACCACCCCATTTGAATAATCGTATTAAACCATGAGTGAGCACCAAACTAAACAGGTAGCTCAAACCCAAGAGCTGGCGCAGCAAAAGCTGCCGCTGGCTTTTTTGCATGGTAAGGAAGTCATCGATACACCTGAAGATCTATATATCCCACCTGATGCGCTGGAAGTTATTTTAGAAACCTTCGAAGGCCCACTTGATCTATTACTTTATTTAATTAAAAAACATAAGCTTGATATTTTAGAGCTGTCTATTTTTAGCATTACCGAGCAATATGTTCATTATGTGGAAATGATGAGTGAGTTTCAGTTAGAACTGGCTGGTGAATATTTAGTGATGGCTGCCTTATTGGCGCAAATTAAATCACGCTTGCTGCTTCCTAAGCATGAAGAGCTTGAAGAAGAAGAGGACCCTCGGGCTGAGTTAATACGCCGCTTACAAGAGTATGAACAATTTAAGCTGGCCGCAGAAAACCTTGACGATATTCCCCGTGTTGCTCGTGATATATTTATTGCACAGGCGCTGGTACCAGAGCAGGATGAGCAAGCGCAATTGTTACCTGATGTTGATTTAAAAGACTTATTATTTGCTCTTAGTGATGTAATGGCACGGGCAAAAACCTTTGAACACCATCAAATAACCGCAGAAGCGTTGTCAACTAGAGAGCGTATGAGCCTTATTTTAGCCAAACTCTCTAGCGCGGGTACACAATTAGTTTTTAGTGAGCTTTTTACCTTAGAAGAAGGACGCAGTGGTGTTGTTGTTAGTTTCATCGCCATGCTAGAACTGATTAAAGAAAACCTGATCACCTGTTTGCAAGTTGATCCAACAACGCAAATATACATAGCTTTAGTAGAAAATAACTAAACACGTATCTACTCAAATCTGTTTTTCCTGACTAACTTTTAGCACAGTTGTGCGTATACGCACAAAACTTGTTTATTTATTGCTGTTTTCTTTTATTTAGGGAGGGGCTATGCTGTTGTTAATGAATAGCGGAGTTAGTAGGTATGTTTAGAAACACAAAATCTTCGTACGGTATTGTCGCCATAGCATTACATTGGTTAATGGCTGCAATGGTAATAGGTTTGTTTGGTCTTGGTTTGTACATGGTTGAACTGACTTACTATGATAGTTGGTACAAAGGTTCATTAGATTTACATAAAAGCGTCGGAATTACGCTGGTAGCGTTATTAATATTTCGCTTCGCTTGGCGTGCGCTGGGCACGCAACCGGAACCTTTATCAAACAGTGATCCGCTGTTAAATAAAGTGGCGCATGCAGCACATTTATTACTATATGTGTTGCTTTGTATCATTGTTGTTTCAGGGTATTTGATTTCTACTGCGGATGGTCGTTCGATTGAGGTGTTTACGCTATTTAGTATTCCCGCAATTGATTTATCAGTAGCTAATCAAGCAGATATTGCAGGTAAAATTCACTACTATGTGGCGTGTAGCTTAATAGGCCTTGTGGTATTACATGCACTTGGGGCGTTAAAACATCATTTTATCGATAAAGATAAAACCTTAATTAGAATGATCAAACCACAAAAGGATGATTAAAAAATGAAAAAATTACTTTTATCAGCAGCTGTTACAGCAACAATGTTTGCAGCTTCGGCTACACACGCTGCAGAGTATGTTATTGATACCCAAGGTGCACATGCATTTGTGAACTTTAAAATTAAACATTTAGGCTACAGCTGGCTGCATGGCCGTTTTAATACCTTTGATGGCAGTTTTAGTTATGATTCAGCCAACCCGAATGCGTCACAAATCATGGTAACCATTGATACTAAAAGTATTGATTCTAACCACGCCGAGCGTGATAAACATTTACGCGGTGGTGACTTTTTAAATGTTGATAAGTTTCCTACAGCGACCTTTAAAAGTACGTCAATCAAATTTGATGATGATGGCGATGAAGCTGACGTGACAGGTGAATTTACTCTACATGGCGTTACAAAAACAATTACCTTTGAAATTGATAAAATTGGTGAAGGTAAAGATCCATGGGGGGGCTACCGTGTTGGTTTTGAAGGCGAAACTAGCTTGAAATTAGCTGACTTTGGTATTGATTATAACCTAGGTCCGGCGTCTACCCATGTTGATATTGGTTTATACATTGAAGGTATACGTAAGTAGTACGCTTTGTTAGTTATTATACATTGATAAAACGCCTCACTGAGTTGAGGCGTTTTTGCTTATTTTCAGCCGTTGTTCGAGTAATGGTTTGAGGTTGTCCGGCAACCAACGCAATAATATCTCCTGATAAGCTGCCTGCTGCTTTACTTGCTCAAGTGCTGTATTCAATATCTTTACTTGCTCAATACCTTGTTTATTATTAGTACAACCTATATAACCATAACTTAGCTCAGGAGCCTCTGTTAGGGGCAATTGTATTAACTCATCATCAAAGCCCATTGATTTTGCTAAATAGTAATGTTCACTTGGGTAACCTAATAAAATATCAATCCGTTTTTTCTTCAGCATATAAGTTAAGCTGGCTAAAGTATCTCGCCCAGGACGAATAATAATTGACGCATCGGCGCTATTATTGATTATCGCATCAATTGCATCCCCGTATGAGCGGCTCATCGAAATCCCCAATGCTAGTTTATATTGATTCAGCAAGGCGTCGAGTGATACCGGTTGATTAAGATCTAACTTGAGTTGCTGCGCAAGTTCTTTATGGATCGCAACAGAGGGGGAAAGTCCAACAGTGGACGTTTGCTGACTAAATTGGATATGTTGCCTACGGTGTGGGCTTTGATAGAGTGACAACATGCAGTAAGTATAATTCGGGTTTGCCAGTTCTTGGATAGTTCGACTCGAAGGTAAAATAGTGCGCTTGAAAGTATAAGCTGGCAGTTGTTGCTCAAGTAAAGTAACAATACTTTCATCACGGCCAGTACCGGCGTATTGATCATTAAAAATATAGTATGGGGCAAAATCAGCGACAACCCAGTTGATTGTTTTGGTGTATACAGGACTACTGATCAACAATAATGAAACCGTAAAAATAAGAGCAGACTGCATTAAATCAACCGCATATAAATGAATAATAAGGTTAAGTGTAGCAGTTGTTATATAAAGGGGGAGTAAAAATGCAAAACGCCAGCATCTGCTGGCGTCACTTAATTGCAATCATGCAAAACACTATTTGCTTAGTTGGCTTTTAGCCATTTAACAAATTGACGTGCGTCACTTGCTTTTGTGAACAAGGTGTTTTTTAAACCTTGCGTATCAGAAAAAATAACACGTTGTTTATTTACTGAAATTGATTGCACAGGATGTGCGATTTGGATCATCGACCCATTGTAACTATAAGACATAATAAAACTCACTTTTTTCTTGTTATCTTTAATGTGCGCTAACTTCTTTATTAGCTTTTAAAGCACAATTAGATAGACCATGTTGTGTTTAGCTTCATTACAGTGTTGACGATCTTTATGACATTTATGCGACTATTAAAAAATATGCCGTAGTCTGAATTGGGGTTCTCGCCGTACAATAACTTAGCTCTATAATATACGTTTTGCGGGGCTTACTGGATCAGGGTAAAGAGGTTAACCGCGAGGCTTTTTTAGGACCAAGAAGCGACTTTACCCCAGCGCTTTTGTTTAAGCAAGCATTTTTAAAATTTATTTCTAGTCATGTGCATTTAACTGTTGTATTTTATTTAGGTAAATAATCGAGGTGGCTACGTTCCTTATTGGCTACCGTTACCTAGAAATAATAAGAAGTTGTTATGCAGTATATAGTTGCGAGTGATATTTTTGGTAAAACAGCACATTTAAGTCACTTCACGCGACAATTGCAGGGCGCCAGTACGATGGTGGACCCTTATCAAGGGCAATTGCAAGCGGTAATGAGTGAGCAACAACAATATGATGTGTTTATGACAAAGTGTGGACATGATCACTATCATAAAAAACTTAATATTATTGTTTCCCGTATTGCAAAGCCGACCACAATAATAGGTTTTAGTGCTGGGGGAGCTGCCGCATGGCGAAGTCAAGCTGCAGTAAAAAATCCCCATATAAAAAAATTAATCGCTTTTTATCCTAATCAAGTTCGTCATCACTTAGATTTAGTTGCGAATGTGCCATGTGAATTTATTTTTGCAAAGCAAGAAGCTCACTTTGATGTCGATCCAATTGCAACTCGCTTAGCACAACAAGCAAATGTGACATGTCAGTTAGTCGAACACGGTCATGGTTTTATGAATCCACTGTCAAAATGTTTCGATAGCGTTGCATATCAACAATATAGTAAATATTTAAGTGTCGAAAATAATCGTTAATTAATTACTGAATTTCCTACCATGTAATAAAACTTGGCTATAATTACATTTTAAGCTTATAAAATAATTATAAATTATGGCATCACAACACCCGTTTTATAGTCACTTTTTATCTAACCCGGTAGCTAAACCACCTTGTCGCATGAGTAATGCAAACATGTACGGTTTTTTTGTAAAAATTGAGCCACTAAAAGTGCAGCACTTTATTGATTCAACACTTAATCTTGTTGCAACTGATGAGTTATATTTTCAAGGACTCGGTGAATACGCTTTACTGACGTTTACCGATATAGAAAAAATAGCCTCGTTAACTCCGCCTTTTAGTGAACAGGGGTGGATGCAAGAAACCGATATCATTATTTGGTTGCCGATTGCGCAAGTTGAAAAGCAAGACAATGACGAAAGTATTTCGCACCTTTATTGGTACCCTGCATTTATTTGCGTAAATAATGTTTATGCATTGATAAATGGGCGAGAAACATGGGGATACAACAAATATTTATGTGATTACCAAATGCCTAGCTCAGTTGATAAGCCCACTGATTTCTCAGTATCACTTGAGTGTTTTAAGCATTTTTCGACGACTTCAAAATTACAATCATATCAATTGTTTTCTGTGACTAAAAACGCGGCTACGCAGCCTGAAAGTATGTTAGCTGCGTTAGAAGATTTTGGTGAGCAGGTCGCAAATCTACTTGATGGTGATCATCTGGGAATTGATTTTTCATTGCTAAAACAGTTGTTAAATGGTTTTGTAAATCCACAAATGGATCAAATACTCTTTAAACAGTTTCCTGATGGTAATGCTGATAAAGCCGTTTACCAAGCTGTGTTACATTCTCCTTCCGAGATAAAAAAATCCATCAGTTCAAATTGCTCAGTGGTGATTATCAGTTATATTTGCAGCAATTAGATAGCTTCCCTTTAGCACAGATGTTTGGCTTACAGCTAGGTTCTCAAGCCGTGCATTTACCGTTTTATATCAAAATGGACTTTGATCAACTGCAGGCAACACAATTACTCCCAGCGTAAAGGCATCGGTATGACACAAGAAAAAATAGCCATTATTGGTGGTGGCGTTGCGGCTATGACCGCTGCGTTATACCTTACAGAGCAAGCTAATTGGCAGCAACAGCGGCAAATAACGATTTATCAGCAGGGGTGGCGTTTAGGTGGAAAAGGGGCCAGCGGCCGCAATGCTGAAAAGGGACAGCGTATTGAAGAGCATGGTTTACATGTATGGTTTGGCGCTTATGTGAATAGCTTTAAAACCATTGAAACCGTTTATGATAAGTTACAGCGCCCACCAACATGTGCGTTGAGTACCTGGCAGCAAGCATTTACACCTCATAGTTTTATTGCTCTGCAAGAGCATATAGATCAACAGTGGCAAACTTGGCCCATAAATTTTCCTGTGTTAGCGGGTGATCCTGCTAACGGAAGTCTCGATATTACTGTTTGGGATTTTGTGAAAATGACCCTTGCTTGGTTAAAAGAGTGGATCCCACAAGTTGAATTAGCGGCTGGTGTGCACGCTAAAAACACGCAATTAACCACAAAAAAACCGCGCGATAAGTTTTTATTACAGCATTTTCACCGGCAAATTCACGCATTGGTTGCAGATAATAGTGCTGCGTGGCGAACCTTTACAGATGATATACAAAATCTAAATCAGGATATTACTTCTACACCCAGTTTATTGGTTGAGAAACTTAACCACTTTGTACAAAGCAGTAATACACTGCTGCCGCAGTTGACAGAGAAAAAAGACAGCTTAGTTATTTGGTATATTGTTAGAAAACTAAAACGCTGGCTCAGTCAAGAAATCATCGAATTATTGGACGATAACGCACAGCTGAGGCGCATTTATATTTGTGCTGATCTTGCAATAGCAATGCTTGTTGGCCTGATCAAAGATAAAGTGTACCGAGATGGTTTTGCCGTAATTAACAAGTATGACTTTCGTCAATGGTTATTAAAAAATGGTGCAAATAAACAATATAGTGTGGATTCTGCACCTGTACGAGGCTTTTATGATTTAGTCTTTGCTTATCCGCAAGGGGATTTTACGAAGCCGAATGTAGAAGCGGGAGTGGCGGCGCTTGCAATGCTGAGAATTGCATTGTGCTACCGTGGCGGCGTAATGTGGAAAATGCAAGCGGGTATGGGAGACGTTATTTTTGCGCCATTGTATGAGTTGTTAAAACAAAGAGGCGTAAAGTTTGAGTTCTTTCATCAACTGCAACAACTCACCCCAGGGGTTGATAGTAAAGGTCAACACTGTGTTGAATCGGTGCTATTACAGCAGCAAGTGAGCCTAAATACATGTGCAGAATACCAGCCACTGGTTGATGTTAAAAACTTACCCTGTTGGCCCAGCGAGCCGCTTTACCAACAAATAAACTCAGCAGAAGCTGAATTAT
This sequence comes from Pseudoalteromonas sp. KAN5, assembly GCF_022846535.1. Classification (NCBI taxonomy): domain Bacteria; kingdom Pseudomonadati; phylum Pseudomonadota; class Gammaproteobacteria; order Alteromonadales; family Pseudoalteromonadaceae; genus Pseudoalteromonas; species Pseudoalteromonas sp. KAN5. The sequence continues at coordinate 1,522,373 of NZ_AP025589.1, read as the reverse complement.
TGCAACAACATAATATAAACTTAGAATCATTTTGGAGTGATTGGCCTGCGCGTTATAAAGCACATTTTGGTACAGAACTTGAGACTAAAACACTGCAGTTTAATGAAGACTTTGACCGGCTGATTCTCGGGGTGTCAGTTGCATCTCTTGAGCATGTCTGCCCGCAGCTTTTAGCGATCGACGCAAACTTTGCTGCACAAGCAGAAAAAGTACGAACCGTTGCTACACAGGCGAGTCAACTTTGGTTAACTAAAACAGATCAGCAATTAGGCTGGCAATACATGCCGCCAAGTGAGGAAGGGCCAATTTTGAGTAGCTTTAGTGAACCATTTGATACCTGGGCTGCAATGCAAAATTTAGTCGAAAAAGAGCAGTGGCCACTAAATAATGCGCCGCAGAATATAGCCTATTTTTGCAGCGCGTTTCCATGCAAGGAATACCCGCCACAAAGTGAGTACACCTTTCCTGCAACCGCTAAAGCACAAGTTAAAGAAAATTTAACCCAATTGGTGACTACTAATATGCAGCCGTTATGGCCGTTAGCCTATAACAATAATGCTTTTGATTGGTCTGTTTTGTATGCGGATAATACCACTGGTCACGCTCGCTTAGATCAACAATATTGGCGGGTAAATGTTGACCCAAGTGAGCGCTATGTGCTGTCGGTCACAGGTTCAAGCCAATACCGTTTAGCAACGGATGGTACGCAGTTTAGTAATTTGTTGATCACCGGTGATTGGATAAAAACAGGTGTTAATGCAGGTTGTGTAGAAGCGGCAGTAATGGCAGGCATGCAAACCGCACGAACACTGTGTGGATATCCACAGCATATTAGTGGGGAAGATGCGTTTTAGTTGTCGTGAAACAATAGATTGGATTCGCTATTTAGGCGACTTTAATCAATAAATTAGTCTATAATCACAAATAATTACAGTATGTTTACATATGTTCAGTGTTAAGGTCCATTCTCTTATGAAAAGCCACACTCATGCTTTTTCAAATAGTATTTTATTACTGTGCTCATCGAGCTTTGTTTTATCTTCAGTTGTGCAGGCACAAAATGATGAAGCAACGATTACGCAAAGTAGCCTCGAAGTGATTGAGGTGTATGCCCAAAAGCGTGCACAAGCGATTGAAGACGTCAGTATTGCAGTCAGTCAGGTAAAAGGAGATACCCTAAAAAATCAACACTACAAGGATTCAACTGAGTTATCTGTTTTTGCACCAAATTTAAAAATTAGCCAAAATGCTGCTGAAGGCACACCACCGGCGGTTAATATTCGCGGGGTTGGCTTAGTTGATTACAACACTGCTAATACGTCGCCGGTGGCGATTTATGTCGATGATGTCGCTGTAGGTTCAGCAAGTAACCAAATCGTGAACTTTTTTGATATTGAGCAGGTTGATATTCTACGTGGCCCGCAGGGGACTATATTTGGCCGTAATGCAACAGGCGGCGCTATTTTGATCCGTACCAAGCGCCCCGAATTCACTGAGACGGGTTACCTAACTGCAGGGGTAGCAAATAACCATGCATTTAACATTGATGCGATGTATAACAATCAATTAAGTGATTCTACTGCATTTCGTGTTGCTATCAATCATCAAGATTATCAATACTCAACTCGCAACGCTTTTGACCAAGCACCGACTGCGGGAATGGAACAAACCAGTGCCCGGTTATCACTTTTAAGTGATTTTGATAACCTGCAATTGTTATTGCAAGGTCATATAGAAGATTGGCAAGGTATTGTCCAGCCGGTGGGTAATATTGGTATCATTGCAGATCCTTTAACTGGTGAGCGTTGTAGTGCGAGCCAAGCGGGTTCAACAAAGTGTTTTGACAATTTTGGTTTTAATGACGCAAGTGATGATTTTTATACTGTTAAGGTCAATAATGACTCCCCTCACAAAACGGATGGTAAAGGGGTCAGCGCACACCTCACTTGGCAAGTTAATGATCGTAATGAAGTTGTCTCTATTAGCAGTTATAACCAGCTAGAGCGCTCCCATGCGTTTAATTGTGATGGTTCGCCAGCACAGTTGTGTGAGGGTAGTTTAGGGCTTGATACTGATTTGTTTAGCCAAGAACTTCGCCTGCAAACACAATGGGATGGACATACTTTAACCAGTGGCCTGTACTTTGCGGACGAATCTATCCAACAAAATAATATAAATGATATTCTTCGTGATCTGCGGGGTATACTCGCTTCTGACTTAACTGCTACTTTCTTTTACGATAATCAAATTGATACGCAAAATATAGCTGCTTTTAGCCAGTTAGATTACCAACTTAATGCTGACTGGATGATTAGTGCGGGCTTACGGTATTCGTACGAATCACTTGATTATGATTCAGTTGCACACTTAAATGTTGTCATAGATACTGCGGATTTAGCGGGCAGTTTAGTGCCGTTTTATCATGTACAAGGACAGCAATCCGACAATGGCTTCTCGGGTCAAATTGCAATTAACTACCTCATTAGTGATTCAACTCACAGTTATTATCGTTTTGCCAATGGCGCCAAAAGTGGTGGTTATAATGGGGGGTTTTTATCGTCTCCTGAGCAAGCGGAACTAGCCGATTATGGTAAAGAGCGTCTCAATGCCCATGAAGTTGGCACTAAATCATGGTGGCCAGAGCAAGGTATACGGTTTAATTGGGCTGCTTTTTATTATGATTATAATGATCAGCAAGTATTTATGAATCAACCTTCTAAATCGGCGCAAAAACCACCTGTACAACTTCTTGAAAATGTTGGTGACTCAATAATTTATGGTTTAGAAGCTGAATTTGATTATCAAGCAACGGATACGTTGTCGATGCGGCTTGCACTGGGTTATATTCCTCATGCTGAATTTGAAGAATTTGAAGATCCATTAGGTAACAGTTTAACTGATAACCGCTTACCCTTTACTTCAAAATGGAATGCCAGTGTGGGCGTTGAGTATCAGTTAGAGCTAGCTGGTAACCCTTTAACTACCCAATTACTTGTTGATTACCAGTCCGAATATTATTTTGATCAAAATCAAAACCCGTATGCTATGCAAGATGGGTATAGTATCGTAAATGGGAATATTCGCTATCAAGTTGATAATTTTAGCTTTGTAGTTTGGGGGAAAAATTTATTTGATACAGAGTACAGTAATTTAAAATTTGATTTAAGTTCATTTCTTGGCATGCTAGAAGACTTTAAAGGGGAAGGTCGCCGTTATGGTCTTGATGTTAGCTATCAGTTTTAGAAACGTGCTTGCAAAGCAAAGGTCTACTTTATGTTGTTAAAGGTGGTATATAGTTTATGGAGTGTCATTTTTCTTAGCCTATTAACAACTTTTGGTTTTGAAGCGCGAGCAGCAACAGTACCTGACGTATTTATTTATACTGAACAACAGCAAGATGTTAATCTGTTTCAAGTGGGCACATTACTCGCTGCAAGTAATGATGGGTTTCCTCGCTCAAGTGCGCAGATAACCAGTTGGCTTGCTAATCAGCAGCCACAATCTGATACCACTTACTTTGGTGGCAGCTATTGGTTAGTGATAGAGCTTGAGAACCAAACTCAGTTAGATGAACTAGTGCTGTTTCCATACAACACGCTAGTGTCTCGGATTGAAACCCGCGTCTATGATATGACTGAGCCCACAACGGCTTTTGCTCGCTATTTGAGTGGCGGTGTTGAAAAAAACGAATTCGCCTTTCATTACGGAAATAAAATAACACTCAGCCCCAACAAGCGTTATTTTATGATCACTAAATATGAAAGCGACTATTTTTATACGCCACCAAAACTAGTGCTAAAACCCTATACAGACTTTTTTTCACAGATCACCGTAGAAAACATGGTGATGATGCTGTGCTTTGGTGTTGGCATCGCACTGGGCTTGTATAACCTTTTAATTTACTTCGGTGCTCGTGATGTTACCCATCTTTATTATGCGTTGTTTACAGCCTGTTGGGTGTTTGGCTGGAGTCAGTTTTTTCATATACCAGATCAAATTTTTGGTTATTACAGCGCCCATTTACATTGGGTTGGCTTTGTTTTAATTCCACTTACGAACATTCTATTTTTTAATAGCCTGCTTAAACTCAAAGAAAGTTTTCCGCACTTATCATACGCTTCTTTTATATTAGCTGCGATATCAACCGCTGGTGTGCCTGTTGCGATCATATGGCCTGGCTTTGGCTTTGTTTGGGCCACCATAGTCACCGGAGCGACTTTATGCTTTGGTTTATACATAGGCATACGCAGTTGGATGAGTGGTTTTAAGCCGGCACGCTTTTTTGTGTTTGCCTACCTTGCAATGGCTATTCCTAATATGGTTGGTAACCTCACTAATTTAGGTGTATTTCCACAAATTACGATTGATTTATACTTGCTTGGTTTGATCGGTACAGCCCTGGACGCCATGTTATTGGCTTTTGCCGTCGCGAATAAATTTAGTATATTGCACGACGAAAATGTTGAGCTGACAAAAAATCTAGAGCATAAAGTTCAATTACGTACTCAAGAGTTACAACAACTAGCTGAAGAATTGCGCGATGCAAGTGAAGCTAAAAGCCGGTTTTTAGCGAACATGAGCCATGAAATTCGCACCCCAATGACCTCAATTATTGGTTATGCAGATGGTATTATACTTGGCGATATTAAACCGCATGAGCGCAATCATGGTATACGGGTTATTTTACAAAATAGTCGTCATGTATTGGGTTTAATTAATGACATATTAGATATGTCAAAAATTGAAGCAAATCGTCTTGAAATAGACTTAGTTGAGACTGATCTATTTGCAACAATTGCCCATATTGAATCATTATTAGGCAAGCAAATACGTGATAAAGGCCTTAAATTTAAAGTCGATTATCAATTCCCACTTCCTGACTGGATAGTGTCTGATCCAACACGATTACGGCAAATACTCCTTAACTTAACAGCCAACGCGTTAAAGTTTACGACTGTAGGACATATTCAATTGTTGGTCAGCTGTACCGAAGAGCAGCTAGTGATTAAAGTCAAAGATACCGGCATTGGTATGACAGATGCTGAGCAGGCAGATCTGTTTACGCCATTTTATCAGGCAGATTCATCGATTTCTCGAAAATATGGCGGAACCGGGCTTGGCTTAAATATTTCAAAAAGTTTAGCTGAAAAGTTAGATGGCAATATTACCGTTCATTCTCATGTTGGTAGTGGCAGTGAATTTAGTCTTAATATGGCATTGTACACACCGGAGCGTGTACGTTGGATCACGAGTTTTGAAGAAATATGTGTTAGTACAGTAAAAGAGTTACCGAGCCAGTGCCAACGAAACTTAGTGGGTGAAGTTCTGGTTGCCGAGGATCACCCAGAAAATCGTGAACTTATTAAGCGTATTTTGGAACGAATGGGGTTAACGGTTACTGCAGTCGAAAACGGCCAAGATGCAGTGCAAGCGACTTTAGATCATCAATTTGATTTAATATTACTCGATATTCAAATGCCAATAATGGATGGCGAACAAGCTATACATATTATGCAGGCAACGGGTATAACAACCCCGATTGTGGCGTTAACAGCTAATACCATGCAACATGAAATTGAGCGCTATTTAAAACAGGGTTTTATTGATCACATAGGCAAACCCATTGACCGCAGTGAGTTTAGTCAAAAAATTGCGAGTTATTTAGATATTGAGATGCATGAAGAAGTAAAGCTTCCGGAACATGAATTTGAAGCACTCAAACGAGTCTATATTGGTGGTTTAAAAGCACAGCGAGATACACTGAGTGAGCAGTACGCACAAGGTAATATTGATGGTTTTACACAAAGCGTACACATGTTAAAAGGGACCGCAGGTATGTTTGATTGCGATGCTTTATATCAACACGCTTTGAAGTTAGATAAAGCCTTGAAAGCAGACAGTATTACGCTTGACAGTCAATTGGTCTCTAATGTGCTAACTGAAATCGATGATATATTATGTCATACCCCTTCATAAGCAGCATTGTTCAGCGTAAATCACTTGCCAATACACCGAGTAAGGTTATGCACAAAAGGAGTAATGCATCCATTATTTTATTGTTGAATAATAACTATAACTGCTACAAGCACGACATCACAGTGTAACCATGCTTTAATCGTGCTAAATACTCAATAACAGAATATGGCACAAGTATGAGTTATCAACATATTGAAATTCCACCACAGGGTGAGCAAATAACGATTGATAACAAAGGTGTTTGGCAGATACCAAAGCAACCCATCATCGCTTATATTGATGGTGATGGAGTAGGCCAGGATATTTCACCATGCATGCGTAACGTTGTTAATCAAGCAGTGCACATATGTTATCAAGGCCAGCGTAAAATTCATTGGATGGAAGTGTTTAATGGGGAAAAAGCCGCGCAGTTATATGATGGTGATTGGTTTCCTCAGGAGACAATTCATGCCGTTCGTCAATTTAAAATCGCAATCAAAGGGCCGCTAACAACGCCTATAGGAGGTGGTTTTCGCTCACTGAATGTTGCTTTACGTCATGAAATGGATTTGTTTGTTAATATGCGCCCAATCAAGGGTTACAAAGCACTGCCTTCGCCGTTAAAACATCCAGAAAACACTGATATTGTTGTCATTCGTGATAGCTCTGAGGATGTCTATTCAGGGATAGAATGGCAAGCGGGCAGTGTGGAAGCTGAAAAAATGTTGGACTTTTTATGTCATGAGATGGGAGTGACGCGATTACGATTTGATCAGCATTGTGGAATAGGGATAAAAAATATTTCCAAAGAAGGTTCAGAGCGACTAGTTCGGTATGCGTTAAACTATGCAATTGAGCAAAATAGTCGTTCAGTTACTTTAGTTCATAAAGGTAATGTCTTGAAATTTACTGACGGTGCATTTAAACGGTGGGGGTTTGCCTTGGCTGAACGAGAATTCGCGGCGCAAGCACATAGTAATGGACGTTGGTTAGAAATACCTCGCACAGGCCAATCACCACTTATTATAAAAGAAGTGATTGCTGATAACATGTTACAGCAAGCACTCATGACGCCAGAACAATTTGATGTTGTTGTTACGACAAATCAAAATGGTGATTATTTAGCGGATATGCTGACTGCACAAGTGGGCGGTATTGGTATTATGCCAGCAGCAAACTTGAATAATGAAGTGGCTTTTTTTGAACCCACGCATGGTACGTTTGCACGGATCGCAGGACAAAATAGTGCAAACCCCACCAGTAGTATCTTAAGCGCTGTGATGATGCTGCGTTTTATGGATTGGCACGAAGCTGCACAAGCAATTGACAATGCGTTAGCACAGACATTAGGTGCGGGTGAAGTGACGTTTGATTTACAGCAGGAGCTGCAAAACTCGACTATCCTCAGTTGTAGTGATTTTACACAAAGGATAATCGAGTGTTTAAGTTATTCATAATTTATGCTGCATTAGCGTTTTTAAGCGCACTGCGGTACGTACAAGGGCGATTAGTTAGTTCAGCAGCACGTTGATAAATCGCTTTTGCACCTTCTTCATCACTGGGTGTTCCGCTTAAAGTATCCATCAAAGCCACAACAATAATTGCAGGAACTTGACAGCAATATTCATCTAGTACTGCGGTTGTTGTTTGCGCATCAACATGGCAATGCGGATGATTGTGCTCAACTTGGTAGGCATACAGTAGTGTTTGAACATCCAAGCTATCATCCTCAAGGTGTTTGTTTTTACGACATTGACAGCCAAACTCGTCAACTAATGTTGCTAATGCTTGATAAACATCATCGCAATCAAGCGTTGTTTTTTGACAAAGTTGCTGTTCAATAAAAATGTGTAAATGACCATCGATGAATAGTCCGTCTTGTTGGGTAAAGCGAGCTGTAGTTTGCATCATAGTGTTGCCTCTTAATTGTTGTGATTGATTCATTTAGTATGAATTCACTTTAGTACTAAGCTCACTATTTATGAAATTGTTGTTTTCAATAACTGATATTGATTTAATCAATAATAAAATAAAGAGGCTGATCCTTACACTGCTATTTTGTATTGGATGTGTGCAACAAAGCGCCGCTCAGTATGAAGTCTGCTTGCATGAAACGTTTACGAGCGATGACTGTTCGAGTGAACGGCAATGCCAGTGAGTGTCTAAAAACTGGCATTGTTGAATGAGTGATTAAACTAAAAAATTTGTTTATTTTGTTTGTGCATCTAATGACTGACCATTCACATCTTTAGAATCGTCACTCATTAAATATAAATAAGTTGGCATTAAATCTTCAGGACAGGCTAATTTGTCACGGTCTTCGCCAGGGTATACACTTGCACGCATTGCCGTGTGGGTAGCTCCTGGGTTGATACAATTTATGCGAATATTCGTTTTACCTACTTCACACGCCCATGTTTGCATCATACCTTCAACGGCAAATTTGGAAATAGCATATGCTCCCCAGAATTCACGGCCTTGTCGACCGACACCAGAAGACGTAAAGATAATTGATGCAGAAGGTGATTTTCGTAACACAGGAAACATGTACTTTGTAAGCATTGCTTGAGCTGTCACATTTACTTTCATGATGTTATCAAACGTTGATGAACAAAAATGCTCTAGTGGCCCTAATGCACCAATAATTCCGGCATTGTTAAGTAATCCATCAAGTTTACCGAACTGTTGTTCAATAGTAGCCCCAAGATCACGATAATTCTGCTTGCTAGCACCTTTTAAATCCATCGGTACTATGGCCGGTTTTGGACCGCCTAATGCCACTATTTCATCATAAACGGCTTCGAGTTTGCTGGTGGTTTTACCAAGTAAGATAACGGTTGCGCCATGTTTTGCATACGTTATTGCCGCAACACGGCCAATGCCATCGCCAGCCCCTGTGATCAGGATAACTTTGTCTTGTAGGGCATTTTCAGCCGCTTTATAAGTTTGCATAATAAAGGTCCAAAATAATCAATTTCAATGATTTTAACATAGCAAAACACCAAGTTATCGAATTTATTGCAAAATAAGGTGGCGAAATTTGAAAGTTTACGTTAACTTTAACTGGTCTAATGTCTTATTAATAATCTAATTACAATATTTTAACCAAAAATTACGCTATAACTTAAAAGAACTTAATTAAACACACACATAAAAAAAGATTACGTGCGGAGCAAACAACATGAAAAAAATGCTACTCTCACTCGCAATTACAGCGGCTCTTGCTGGTTGCGGCGGCGGTGAAACGTTAGAAGATGTTAAAAATGACACACCACCGGTTATACCCGCTGCGACAGTGAAATTTGACCCTGCAAATGGGGTTATTTCGGTGCCAAATGATTTATTAATGAGCGGCACAAAAGATGGCACTATTAATATACCTGGTGAATTAGATGCCAATGGTACCTCAGTGCCACGAGCTGCCTATGCTGATCCATCAATGGCGTTAGGAGCACTTGATGGCTGGTCAAGCCAAGTACCCTACAAAATCGATTTAACATTTCCTACCGATGTCAGTTCAACTGCAACGCCGCAACCTAAATTGAGTTTAGATGAAGCGTCTGCTTCAGCACCGGGTGCTGTACGTATTTTTGAAGTAGTAATGGGCGCAAGTTTAACCGATGCAGATTGCTCGCAAGTTCCTGCAGGCGTGGCTTGTAAGTTACTCGGCGAACTTACCTTTGGTGTTGACTTTATAACCAAAGGTAGTGGTGATGCTATTGCAATTATTCCGTTAAAACCGTTTAAAGCTGGTAGCTCTTATATAAATGTATTAACGACTAGTTTAAAAGATTCAGTCGGGCGCTCTATCGAGCCGTCATCAACTTATGCATTGGTGAAACAAGAAGCGCCATTAATTACGGAATCTCAACTTGCTTTGCAAGGGGTGATAAATAGCTACGAAAATGTAATTACTTCAAGTGGAGCAATCGCTAAAGATGAAATTATATTCTCAGCAGCAATGACGATTCAATCTGTTGGCCCAGTGCTAGGCACCATAAAATCACTGCTAGCGGCGAGCCTACAAAATCCAGCTCTACCAACACCTATGGTTCAAATTCCGGAACAACCGATGTTAACGGTAGCGCAAGTTTTCGAATCGCAAGGAATGACGGGTTTATCTCCTGCATTTTCAGGCGTGCAGTATCAAAAAGGCAGTGTCACGTTACCTATGTACTTATCTCAACCAAAAGGGAAAGAAGTTTCAGATTTGGCGGATACTTATTGGCAAGGTATGTGCGATAACGCTGCGGCGGTGTTAGCTTATAAGGCATCAGAGGGTGAGAATTTTCCATCTGAACCCGTTAGCATTAACGATGCAACTTGTGCCGCACTCAGTGATGGGCGTCTGCGTGACTTAGGGTTAGATACAACCAAGCATTTAACTAAATATAACTCAATTCCTAAAGTACAAAGCTTAGAGCCTGTGCCTGTACAAGTTACTAAACCGATTCTAGCTGTGATCAATAACGTAAGAGCGCAATTAGAAATGCCGGCAATAGAAATGCCAGCGGGTGGCTGGCCAGTTGTGATTATGCAACACGGTATTACGTCTAAAAAAGAAGACATGTTAGCATTAACGGCAAGTTTAGCTATACAAGGGTTTGCAACAGTAGCAATTGACCACCCTGTACACGGTGAGCGTGGTATTGATGTTGATGATGATGGGGTTGATGATTTCAATGCGTCAACTGGGTCTGTTTTAGCGTATATGAATTTGCAATCACTGCTTGTAGCACGGGATAATTTAAGACAATCTTCTGCTGATTTACTCGGTCTTCGTTTAGGTTTAAACCTGACTAATGATACGTCTTTAAATACACAAGATGTGTCGTTTATCGGTCATTCTTTAGGTTCAATTGTTGCCCCAGCTTTTATTGCGCAAGCTAATAATCCGCTTGATGAGCAAGTGGATGGCCTATTTAAAGTTAATACAGTGGCCCTTGCAAGTGGTGGCGGAGGTATTGCTAGTTTCTTATTAGAGTCTGCGTCTTTTGGTCCATTCGTACAAGGTTCAGTACTATTGGCTGCTGGAACAACTGAGTCTGCTGAATTCGCGACTTATTTACAAACTGATGCAGTTTCTAACTGTGGAGTGTTCGCAGCAAACCAACAAGCGTATGTAAGCTGTGCATACCCAGAATACATTGCCTCGCTTACGATGGCAGGAGAAACAGCAAAAATAGCAAATATCCAAGGGGTGATGACTCAGTTCTCATTTGCGGCACAAACGGTACTTGATAGTGGTGACCCAACTAATTACGCGGCTGCTGTTAAAGCACTTGCTACGCCTGTATATATGAATGTTGTAGTTGGTGATGGTGAAGGTAATAAACCTGATCAAGTAATTCCGCCGATGACTGTTAATAATCCTATTGCAGGTTCATTACCATTAGCTAACTTAATGGGCTTAACAACGGTAACACAATCACAAGCACCAACTGGAGAGGCTATGAGCTATTTAGTGAAGTTTACTAAAGGGCATCATAGTTCGGTGCTAACACCAGCACCCAATGCTGATGCAGGATCGACTGTGCAAGGTAGCGCCGCTGCGACGAGTGAAATGCAATTACAAATTGCCAGTTACTTAGCAACCCGGGGTCTAGCATTATCAATTAATAACACAGATATTGTGACGGACTAATTTTCCAACCTGTTAAAAAATACAAAGCCACTGAAAAGTGGCTTTTTTTTGTTTGAATGGTAAATTAGGTTAAATTTTTATTTGGAGAATACAATTGGAATTTTTATATGAGTACGGCCTGTTTTTTGCCAAAGCGGTGACTTTTGTGATTGCTGTTGCTGCTATTATTTTAATCAGTGTAGCTGCAGCGGCAAAGCCTAAAAGTAAAAAAGGGGAAATTCAGATTGATGATATATCAGAGCAACTTGATGATTTAAAAAATAATTTTATCGAAAGTACGTTATCTAAAAAAGCATTAAAAGAGCATCATAAATCACAAAAAAACTTGGCTAAAAAAACAGCTGAAACTGATAGCAAACCGCGGTTATATGTTATCGACTTTAATGGCAGTGTGGATGCGCATGAAGTTGACAGCTTGCGCGAAGAGATCACTGCAATCATCTCAATTGCTGATCCTAAGCAAGATAAAGTGCTGGTTAGATTAGAAAGCGGTGGCGGTGTGGTTCATGGTTACGGTCTGGCTGCATCACAACTGCAACGTTTGAAAGATAAGGGGATTTACCTTAGCGTTTCAATAGATAAAGTGGCAGCCAGTGGGGGTTACATGATGGCATGTGTAGCGGACGAAATCGTTGCTGCCCCGTTTGCAATTGTGGGCTCAATTGGTGTGATAGCGCAAATTCCAAACTTTAATAAAATTCTTAAGAAAAATGATGTTGATTTTGAACAGATCACCGCAGGTGAGTTTAAACGCACATTAACACTATTTGGTGAAAACACTGATAAAGCGCGTGAGAAATTTAGGGATGAAATAGAACAAACTCATGATTTATTTAAACAGTTTGTTAGTAGTCAACGACCTAGTTTGGACATCGATCTAGTTGCAACAGGTGAGCATTGGTTTGCAACTCAAGCAATTGGGAAAGGGCTCGTTGATAAAATTCAAACCAGCGATGACACATTATTAAGCCATCAAGACGAGCGGCAAATCTATAAAGTAAAATATAAAGTTAAGAAGAGCCTAAGTGATAAATTTGCTTTGGGCTTGAGTAATACGATGAACCAAACAGGCATCTCATTACTTTCTCGTTTTAAAGGATTAAACCCATAAAGGTTAGCTCGCACTTTTAAGTAATAAAAAACCCGCAAATGTGCGGGTTTTTTATTACAAAGATACACAAGCAATACTAGTCAGTTGATTTATGGTAGTCCTCTAAATCTTTCGCTGCATCAGGGTCGTTAAATACATCCTCATCCAATTGACCTTCAGATTTAGCAACGACACATGTAACCATACAGTCACCTGTTACATTAACTGCAGTACGCGTCATATCAAGTAATCTGTCAACCCCGATAATAATTGCAATCCCTTCAACAGGTAAACCAACTTGATTAAGTACCATAGCAAGCATGATCAAGCCTACGCCTGGAACTCCGGCAGTGCCAACAGAGGCAAGCGTTGCAGTTAAAATGACCATCAAGTAATCAGAAATTGTTAAATCAACACTGAACACTTGGGCAATAAACACCGTCGCAACACCTTGCATGATTGCAGTGCCGTCCATATTGATGGTCGCACCTAGCGGTATTGTAAATGAAGCAACTGAGTTTTTTGCACCTAATTTTTTGGTGGCAGTTTCTAATGTGATAGGCATAGTTGCACTTGAGCTGGAAGTACTAAAGCCAAACAGGCATGCATGCTTCATTTTCTTTAAAAATATAATCGGGTTTAAGCCTGTTAGTAACTTTAACAAAATGGTGTAGTTCACAAATGCATGAATAGCTAGCGCAGCCATTACTACGCCAAAGTACTTTGCAAGGCTAACAATCAGATCGACTTCTATAGTGGTAAATAGTTTAGCCATTAAAAAGAACACGCCATAAGGGGCAACGTTCATTAATAGCGTCACTAATTTTAAGATCACGGTATTTAAATCTTCAAAAACGACAGCAACACGTTTACCTGCGCTACCGCTCAGTGCCATGGCGATACCAAATAATAAGGAAAATACTATCACCTGCAACATGTTACCACTGGCCATTGCATCGATTGGATTGGTTGGAAACATATCAATAATGACTTGTGCAAGCGTTGGCGCTTCTTTTGCGTTATATGCGGCATCACTTGGTAAATTAATACCTTCACCTGGGTTCACTAGTAAGGCTAAAGTAATTGCAACTGTTATCGCAATAGCAGTCGTAATGAGGTAAAGGCAGATTGATTTACCACCTAATCGTCCTAACTTTTTTGGGTCACTTAAACTACAAGTACCACAAACAAGTGAAACAAAGACTAATGGTACAACTAGCATTTTCAAACTGGCGATAAATATTTGTCCACCAATATGAAATAAACCATCAACAAAAAAGCCTTTAATTGGCAAAGAGAATAATCCAAGTGGGATTAGATAATCGTCTTCGCCAGCTAATATTGCTTGGAAAATAAAGCCTACTGCAACACCCAAAAACATACCAATCATGATACGGGTGGTTAAACTCATTGAACGGATTTTCGACATAGTAACAATCTATTTTTTATAAATTTGCCATAGCCTACCAGCATGCAGATTTTTATACAGAAAAAAACGATAAATATGAAAAAAAAATCGTAAATAAAAAAACCATAAAAAAGTAATAAAAGTTGTGATTTTAAAGCTTGTTATAGGTTAATATTGAGTAAATTTTAGATTTACATTATTAATAACAAACGCTAGGGAGAGGGCAATGCCTTTAATGCGATGGCTCAGTGTCATAATGTTAAGTTTTTTAATCACGGCGTGTGGTGGCGGTGGAACACTTGAAAAGGAAGGTGGTGAACTGGGTGGCGACACTGATGTTGCAACTTATACCTTAACGATTAGCGCAATTTCTGAAGTCACAGGTGAAGCAGCTAATAACGTTTCAGCAAACCAGCGTTTAGAGTTAGCAGCTAAACTATTAAAAGATGGTGCAGCAGTCCCTGGAAGTAGAGTAACGTTTACTACAGATGGAGATTATGGTGTATTTAATCCTGTATCTGGCACCGCTGAGACGGATGCTGATGGTATAGCAAGAGTATTTCTTAGTGTTGGTAGCACGGCTGGTGCTGGAACAGTAAGTGCTTCAGTCACACTCGACGGCACAAGTGTCGCAAGTGCTGAACCTTTTACATTTACATCGACAGGTGAGCTGGATAGTACATCACAAGGTGATTACTCTATTACTTTACAAGGCTATGCACAAGATACAGGCGTTGCATCGAATACAGTAACAAATTCAGCAGCACTTGATTTAAGGGCTACGTTAAAGCGTAATGGAGAGATTGTTGCTGGTAAGCGTATAACTTTTCAATTAGCCGATAATATAGGTCTGTTGTCGCCATCTTCTGCACTTACTCAGAATGATGGGATAGCTACTGTGGAATTATCTGCAGGTTCAGATGCGGGGGCTGGTCAAGTTAGTGCCGTATACACCATTGAAGGTGTCTCTTATTCTGGTACTTTTGACTTTCAGTCAACAGGAGGTCAAGATAATGTGTCAAATGAATACATCTTGATATTAAATGGAGTTTCTACAAATACGGGGGCACCATCTAATCTAGTTACCCCAAATGATCCTATAACCCTTCAAGCCAATTTACAGCATAATGGTGAGCCCCTAAGTGGTGAAAAAGTGACGTTTACTTTATCTGATAGCATTGGTGAACTTGATCCCCCTTCTGGCACTGCATTAACGAATTCTCAAGGAATTGCTTCAATTTCATTACTCGCTGGCGATGTAGAAGGCGCAGGTGAAGTTGTGTTTAGCTATACTGTTGACGATGATACATATGTCTCTGCACCTTTCACATTTGAAGCTCAAGTGCAAAGTGAAGTAGTCACAGAAGTGAATGTAAATGTTTTAGCTAGTAATGATCTAGTAACTAGAAGTATAGATTATTTGAACCCAGCACGCGCGCAAGCCACGGTTACTGTAAACGGCCAACCTGCTGCATTTAAGTTTGTTACATTTAACCTTACAGGTTTTGGGATACTTAACCCTTCAAATGGCACAGCCATGACGAATGAGCAAGGAATTGCTGAAATTGATTTATTAACTGGTACAACTCAGGGGGCTGGGAGTATTACCGCAACTTATGTTAATGACAAAAAAATATCAACTACCTCTACGGAGTTTGTATATGAAACAGCAGGGGATTCACCTGCGCAAAATGGTGATACTGATTATGCGCTTTCAATTAGCTTAATATCAACACAGACATTGACTGAAACGAATTCTGTGAGTGCAGATAATAGTGCGCAAGTAAAAGCCTTAGTATTAGATAGTGAAGGTAACCCTGTTACAAATCAAGTTGTCAACTTCTCTTCTACGTTAGGACGTTTACTGCCAAGTCTTGGAACTGCTTTAACTGACACCTCGGGTATTGCAACATTAAATTTGACGGCAGGCTCTATTGAAGGGGCCGGTATTGTCACGGCACAGTTTGATAATCAGCAAGCGACTATTGGTTTTTATACCCGTGGTGATGTAGCTGATTCGACTCAAAATACAGCTGATATATCATTTAAGTTATTAAAAAATTGCTTAGATGGTTTTACAAATAGTAGAGATGCTACTTTATGTGATGAAGTAACAAGCTTCTCAAGTGAAGAATCCGGTGTGTTATATGTACAAGCACTCAAGAACGGTTCTAATACACCTCTAGAGCAAGTATTAGTAACAGCGACCACAACAATTGGTTCGATATCGCCTACTACGGGAACAGCCATAACAGATGCTAATGGTGTTGCATTATTAGACATTATACCGGGTCGAGATGTTGGAGCCGGTGAAGTTACTGTTTCTGTTTTAACCAGTAGTTTAACAAAGGCATTCCAAATCGCTGCCGTTGATGTAGAGATTGAGATTTCTTCTAATTTGGCTGACTCAGATCTATTATCTGCTGGTTCAACGGCTCTGATCTCAGTTGAAATCAACAAAGAGGGGGCATTGTTTACTTCACCATTACTCGTTGAGTTTAGCTCGGGTTGTGTTGATGCTGGTCTAGCAGTGATTGATGCAAGAGTTACCAGTATTGGTGGCGTGGCACAATCTACATACCGAGCTACAGGCTGCGTAGGCGCTGACCAAATTACCGCATCGGTAATCACCGGTGGCACTACAGTCTCTGATAATATTGTTGTAAATGTATCTAAATCTAATATTGGTTCTATTGAGTTTTTGGATTCATCGGAATCAGTTATTGCTTTAAAAGGAACTGGTGGTGCAAATCGTAAAGAGACATCCACTTTGCGGTTTAAGCTTGTTGATAATAATGGTAATCCAATCCCATCGAAAACCGTCAACTTTGAACTATCAACAACTGTTGGAGGTGTAAAACTGAGTCAAAGCTCCGGTTTTACCAATGCTGAAGGCATAGTACAAACAGTGGTCCAATCTGGCGTATACCCACAGCCTGTTAAAGTTATTGCATCAAGCGAAGAAGTGTTTGAAGGGCAAACTTTAAAAGTTATAAAACAATCTGATGAACTTGCTATTAGTACAGGTGTAGCTGATCAGAATAGTTTTAGTACAGCTTTAAGTGCTCATAACGTTCATGCACTTGATTTGGATGGAACTCAAGTTGAAGTGACAGCTCGTTTAGCAGATCATTTCGGTAATCCTGTGCCTGATGGTACGGTGGTAAGTTTTATCGCTGAAGGAGGGATGATTGCGCCTAACTGTCAGACAAGTAACGGTAATTGTTCAGTGACCTGGGAAAGTAGTAACCCACGACCTTTCACTAATAGTTATTACCAAAATACCATTATGGAAAAGTGTGATAGAGGGCTTCCATGTCCGATGGGAATTTTAAATGACGATTATAGTATTGATCTACCGTTAGGTGGACGTGCAACTATTTTATCTTATGCGCTTGGTGAAGAGTCTTATAATGATAAGAATGGTAATGGTTTATTTGACTCGACCGATTTTTTTGCTGAAATAAATGATAGGCCAGAAGCGTTTATAGATAATAACAGCGATAATACATACGGTGGCGAAGATTGCGCCATTGGTTCAGGTCCTTGTTCAGCTGAAAACTCTGATGGCGATGAGTTTGAAGAATTCATTGATTACAATAGCGATGGAACATGGACTACTGGAAATGGTGTTTACGATGGTTTACTCTGTACTGAAGCTGATGATACAGCAGGTATCTGTAAGCGAGGTTTAATACATATATTTAATAACTCTGAAATCGTGATGTCTAATGATGATGCCGCTTTCCGGGTAGTAACATTTGCTCCAGATTGCTCATTAATTCCAGGTGTTAACGCTTCAGAAGTGCGTTTAAATAGTAATTCATTGAGCCCTCTACTTAGAAAGAATCAAAGCGATGCAACCAGTGATTTGATGTGTCAGGTGGATAGTGTTGATTTTAGAGGCGGAACAACAGAAGCGGTTGATTTAACTGTTTATATTGCAGATATTTATAATAACCCAATGCCAGTAGGTACTGTAGTATCTATTTCGACAGATAATGGAGTGCTATCAGGCGCTGATGAAGATTATATTTTTCCAAATACGACTTCGATTGTGCCTATTTCTTTATCATTTGTTATTTTAGATGAACAAGATGACTCTCGAAATGATAAAACACAAGGTGCAATTACAGTTAAAGTTGCAGCTCCTAATGGGTTAATTAGCACGACATCCATTTCGGTACTGGATGATCCAGCACCCTAATTTAATTTTGTATTAAAAATGCCAACCATAAGGTTGGCATTTTTGTTGCTATTCTATATATTCCACTGCAAATACCAAAAAACATCGTTTTGTCTAAATTAACGGCAATAATTGTTTAATTAATCATTAAAAATAGAAAAGTTTGTATTAAAAGCTTGTAACAATTGGTGTTTGTAGATATACCTATAAATATTCGCGCTCGTAAATGAGCAAAACACATTTAAAATACTTGGTTAGAAATAGGCAACTATGGGCAAATCGCTAGTAATTGTAGAGTCTCCTGCTAAGGCTAAAACAATTAATAAATATTTAGGAAACGATTTTATCGTCAAGTCCTCTATTGGGCATGTACGAGATCTTCCTACCTCCGGTTCAGGCAAAACCAAAACGGCTGCTGTAAAAACGCCTGCAGAAGTGCGTAAAATGGCACCAGAAGAAAAGGCTGCATACAAAAAACAGCGTGATTATACGAACTTAGTTGCTCGAATGGGGATTGATCCAGAAAAAGGCTGGGAACCTCATTATGAAATATTGCCAGGTAAAGAAAAGGTTGTTCAAGAATTACAAAAGCTTGCTGAAAATGCTGACCAAATCTACCTCGCAACGGATTTGGATAGAGAGGGAGAAGCAATCGCGTGGCATCTGCAAGAAATCATTGGTGGAGAGCCTGAGAAGTACAAGCGCGTAGTATTCAACGAGATCACTAAAAATGCCATTCAGGCAGCTTTTGAAGCGCCAGGAGAGCTAAATACCGACATGGTCTATGCCCAACAGACCCGTCGCTTTTTAGACCGTGTGGTTGGCTTTATGGTTTCACCGTTACTTTGGGCTAAAGTTGCCCGTGGTTTATCAGCAGGGCGCGTACAGTCAGTAGCTGTGCGTTTATTGGTAGAACGCGAGCGCGAGATCAAAGCATTCATTCCGGAAGAGTTCTGGGATATTCATGCAGACGTTAAAAATAGTGAGTCTACCTTACGCCTAGAAGTGGTTAAGCAAAACGATAAAGCGTTTAAACCAGTTAATAAAACACAAGCTATGGCTGCAACTGCAGTCTTAGAGAATGCTGAATATAAAGTTGTTAGTGTTGAAGAAAAACCGAGTAAGAGCCGTCCAAGTGCGCCTTTTATTACTTCAACCATGCAACAAGCTGCCAGTACACGCTTAGGTTATGGTGTTAAGAAGACCATGATGTTAGCACAACGATTGTATGAAGCTGGTTACATAACTTATATGCGTACAGATTCGACAAATTTGTCCAAAGATGCTGTTGCAATGTGCCGTGACTACGTAAGTGAACAATATGGCAATAAGTATTTACCAAAAGAGGCTGTTAATTATAGCTCGAAAGGAAATGCACAAGAGGCGCATGAAGCAATTCGTCCTTCTAGTGTGAGTGTATTGTCTGGTCATTTAGAAGGTGTAGATCCGGATGCTAAGAAACTTTATGAATTAATTTGGCGTCAATTTGTTGCATGTCAAATGGTTGCTGCAGAATATGACTTAACAACTTTGACTGTAACAGCTGATGATTTTCAATTAAAGGCAAAAGGGCGTGTGCTACGCTTTGATGGTTGGACAAGAGTACAACCTGCTGTGCGTAAAAAGAATGAAGAAGATCAATCATTACCAGCAATAAAAGAAGGTGAGGTATTAAGCCTGATTGAGCTTGAACCTAAACAGCACTTTACTAAGCCGCCTGCGCGTTTTAGTGAAGCCAGTTTAGTAAAAGAGCTTGAAAAACGTGGTATTGGTCGTCCCTCTACTTATGCTTCTATTATCTCAACGATCCAAGATCGCGGCTATGTACGCGTTGAAAACCGTCGCTTCTTTGCAGAAAAAATGGGTGAAATTGTTACCGATCGATTAGTTGAGAACTTCACTGATCTGATGAACTTTGACTTCACTGCAAAAATGGAAGGTCGTTTAGATGATATCGCAGAAGGCGAACGTGTTTGGACTCAAGTGCTCGATAAGTTTTACGCTGATTTCTCTACTCAACTGACAATAGCCAGTGGTGAAGAAGATGAAGGAGGAATGCGTAAAAATGAAATGGTTGAAACAGACATTGATTGCCCAACATGCGGTAGAAAAATGGGGATTCGTACTGCGTCGACAGGGGTGTTTCTAGGTTGTACTGGTTATAATTTACCTCCTAAAGAGCGCTGCACGACTACGATGAATCTAGTGGCTGGCGACGAAGCAGTGGCTGCCGATGTTGAAGATGTTGAAACAGAAACATTAATGCAAATGAAGCGTTGCCCAATCTGTGAAACAGCGATGGATTCATACCTGATTGATGAAACTAGAAAACTTCATGTTTGCGGTAATAATCCCGCATGTAAAGGCTATGTCGTCGATGAGGGTACATTTAAAATAAAAGGGTATGATGGCCCTATCATTGAGTGCGATAAATGTTCAGCAGATATGCAATTAAAGTCTGGACGTTTTGGTAAATATTTTGGCTGTAGTAATGAGGAATGTAAAAATACTAGAAAATTACTACGTAGTGGTGAAGCTGCGCCGCCAAAAGAAGATCCTGTGCAGTTACCTGAGCTTGAATGTGAGAAATCTGATGCATACTTCGTGCTCCGTGATGGTGCTGCGGGTATTTTCTTAGCAGCCAATACGTTCCCTAAATCACGTGAAACTCGCGCTCCCAAAGTTGAAGAGTTACAGCGTTTTCGAGATCGTATTTCTCCTAAATTCTATTATCTTGCGGATGCGCCAGCAAAAGACCCTGATGGCAACTTAGCGGTTGTCCGTTATAGCCGTAAGAATAAAGAACAGTATGTAATGACCGAGGTTGACGGCAAAGCAACGGGTTGGACTGCACATTACAATGCTGGTAAATGGGTTGAAGAGGAGAAGAAAAAAGCCGCACCGAAAAAGAAAGCGGCACCTAAAAAAGCAGCTAAGGCGAAAAAGGACGCTGAGTAAAATTAATCGTAACTATTTTACATGGATAGGCGCTTAAGTATTAGTCGCTTGCCTTAGTCAAAAAAACCGGAACGCACATCATTGTGTCGTTCCGGTTTTTTATAAATTTCGCAGTGGCAAATTTAATTTTAAATTTTTACGTCAGTAACTTTTTTGTAGCCTTCAGACTCAAGCTCATCATTAACGCACTTTAAAACGTATGGCTTAAGCTCTTCATTGCTGATGTCGTCGTCTTTAGCCCAGTTTAAACACATTTCTGTGTATTCTTTAATTGTTTCAGCTGAAGCGTCAACAGCATCATCTGCAACTGCAAATGTTGTATAAACAGCAAATAGAGGTGCGACGATAAGTGTTAGCAATGCTTTTTTCATTCGTTCATTCCTAAAAAAGTAATAACAATTGTTTTTGATAATTAAAACAAGAGTGATCCAATCAGCAATACGCTGTTGGTAAGTGGATTTTTAAACGAATTGATAATAAAAGATAACGAAATATTTTTATCGTAAAGACAAATAAAGTGTAATAAAAATAATGAACTCAATTTTATTAATGTTATCTTAGTAGGATAACTATATTAGGAACTTATATGTCTCAAAGCCAACCACCAGAAATTGCACCGCGTGTTGCATCTAAATTAGAAAAATTTGTAGAAAGCTTTATTTTTCGTGCCCGCTGGTTACTGGCACCTTTTTTTATAGGGTTGTTAGTTGCGATAATCCTGTTGTTGTTAAAGTTTTTTAAATATTTGTATCACATGGCGCTTAATACATTCAGTGCCACTAATGAGCAGTTATTAGTAGGGATTTTAACCTTGGTTGATACGGCTCTGCTCGCTGGTTTATTGTTGATCATAATTTTTAGTGGTTATGAGAATTTTGTTTCAAAGCTGAATATCGGTAATCATGAAGATCGCCCAGCATGGATGGGGAAAGTGGGGTTTTCTGGTTTAAAAATGAAATTGATCAGTGCGATAGTTGCAATATCTGCGGTAGAGCTGTTAAAAGTATTTATTAGCTCACCTAGTCACACCAGCGATGAGTTAATGTGGAAGGTGGTCATCCATGTTACTTTTGTAATATCAGGTGTACTGTTTGCGTTAACTGATTTTATTAATAGCAAAACGCACAATCACTAAATAGGCAGCGAGACAAAGGCTCGCTGCTTGTTTAAGTTGTTAAAACGTAGGTGCGGCGATTAATTATCCGGCCTTAGAATTACATATACTTTGCCACATCACTTTTAGGCTTGGCTTTTTTGCATACATAGTAATTGCATCGCTTTCTCGGTCATCGTTTTATTAACAAATGCTTTAGCTTGAGCTAAGCTGTTAAAAAGGCACGGACGAATATCCATATTTAGCCCCGCATTATCGAGAATGCGTTGCATTTGATTGATTACGATTGATGAGTCAAAAATATAGGCGCTGGCAATGCAGCCTTTATGTACCATGGCAGACGTAAGCAAGGTAAGTTGTTGCTCTGCTTGTGGTGTGGCAGCTAAAAGCGTTTGTGAATTGCTAATGTATCCCCATGGTTTATTTGCAAACTGCGCTACCTGTGTGAGTAAGCTATTAGCAAATGCAGAGACTAAACTGGCATTAACATTACCAGAGAAATCAGCAATGATGATATTTTGTTCACATTGTAAACTAACCTGGCCATGTTTATTGATAAATTTCAACGTGCTTCCTTGTGAGAAAATTTAAGAGCGCGAATTTTATACAATTAAAACATGAAGTCTAGTTTTTTATTTATATTTTATAAATTTGCATTGAACAGTTTCTTTTAGAGTGAAATTTGACTTGATTATGTGTATTTTCTGGCCTGCTCTGTTATTACACAGGCCAAAAATTTGTTTCTAGGTCATTAGACCATTACAGATTATTAGCAATGTCAATGCTAAGTAAGTGATCTAATCCCCCTGTAATGGCTGCAACTTGCGCTAAAATACATTCTTCATCAGTTGCTGTTGGACTGTCTGGGTAGACTTCTGTCGTGGTAACATACTGCGCGTCAGTAAAGCCCATGCATAAACCAAGCTCTCTAGCTGAATAATTGATCACTCCAAACTGTTCAAGTGGTACACCAATTAATTGGTTATTCTCATCACTTGGCGCGATGTGTGTTACTTGAGCAACGCTATCAATGATCGCTTTTTGAAACTCAGGCATTGGTTTCGTGCTATCAGCGACAAGGTAAAAACCATCAGGAATATTCCAGTTTGTATTGGTTTTACCATCACGGGCGGCTAAAGCTGGACGAAACTCACTGTTATCGGAATCGGTTGTCTCATGTAAGTCAATATGAACATGTGGTTTTATATCATGGTCGTTCATATACTGAATCAGCGCTGCAGATTCAGGGGCAGGGCTGTCAGCATGAAAAGAGCGATTTGGGTCTATAGCTGCCGGATCCCAGCGATTAATCGTTTCATAACCCCATGGACTGATACAAGGAGCAATAATCAGGTTAAAATGCTCCGCATACTGTGCAGCTTTTGTTTTTACAAACCGTAATGCGCCATGCACACCGCTGGTTTCATAGCCATGCACTCCACCCGTTACTAACACTGTGGGTTTAGTTTCTTGCCAACATTTAGATTTGATAACATAAAGAGGGTAACGCTGTGGATCAACATCAAGCGCGCCATATTGCTCAATGTCAAATTGCTGTTTAAGTTCGTCGACTAAGGTGAGCACTTGAGACTGATAGCACCGTTTAATCGTTTGTTTACTAAGCCACTGTTGTTTGTTTTCAGCATTCCATGGAGTGCCTTGAGTGCCAATTGGGTAGTTACTTTCGCTCATAGAACCTTCATATTTTTCAATAAAGGCTTAGCTTAGCTTTGTGCTGACTTAGCTGCAACCGCAGGGATATAATTTAATTGCCATCATTGAGATAAACAGGGTCATACGTACTCATATAAGCTTGCATGTTTACGCTTATGGGCCTCAAATAAGTAAGCCCTGAGCTGCTCTCGCCCTTGATGTATCTGCGTAATTTTTGCTGCAATACCCTGATCACTGACCCGAACAGGTTCAATCTCTATGCTGATTTTTTTCTTATTTGGTAAAATAAACTTTAACTGTTGGGAAGTTTTTCTTAGCTGCTTTTTTGACAGTGGCTTTAAAAATAGTCCAGTGCTTGAGATGGACTCTATTTTGAAATCGTGGTTTTGAATTTCCAAATTATCCCAGCGCCAGCAACGTTTGATCCCTTGGGTATCAATCACTTCAGGGGCATTTAAATAGGGTGTTAATGTGCCTAATTCATTTACTTTAAGTTCAAGTGGGAACCATAGCTGATAATGAGCGACCTCTGCGAGTAGCGTCAATTTAGCTTGGCTTAGTAAATGGGCGATACCGGAGGGGATCTCACTGTGTAAAGTGAGCGTATGTTCACAATTTAATTGCGCAGGACTGTCTGTTTGATATAAGTCCACTATATAACTGAGTTCTTCCTTCGAAATATCCATATACCTTAATCCATTAAAGTGGTTTTTGTACATAAAACAAGCAAGGCTTATCCCTTGTTGTTTGACCTTATTGAAAATAATCCAGTAAAGCATGGACTATTAATTTATATAAAAAGCCCGCTACTCCCATTCCATATAACGGCCAGTTTACACAAATCTTTAATAATTTAATATGACTTCGTTACCCTTATGACATTATTATGAGTATTGCGCTTTTAATGTTCTGAAGGGGGCTGCTTAAGAAAAAGTGTATCTGTTACTTAGCTTAGAAGCCCTCAAGTTTTGGTGTATATTATTTCAGCTCATGGTGTATCAGTTATGATTTTATATTGCCCATTTTTTATCCCTTCTAATGTGTAGTCACCAATACGATACCGTATCAACCGCAAGGTGGGGTGGCCAACATGTGCTGTCATTCGCCTTACTTGGCGATTTCTCCCTTCAGTGAGGGTAATACTTAGCCAACTAGTTGGAATGTTTTTTCGCTCTCTGACAGCTGGTATACGCGGCCATATAGTTGGCTCAGTAATACGCTTCACTTCAGCGGGTAGGGTAAGACCATCTTTAAGTTCAACACCTTGGCATAGGCGTTTAATAGCTTCATCAGAAGGCTCACCTTCCACTTGCACCCAGTAAGTCTTGCTGGTTTTTTTATTTGGTGCGGTTAAGGTGTTTTGTAACTTGCCACAATTAGTCAGTAATAAGAGACCTTCACTGTCTCGGTCTAATCGTCCAGCAGCGTAGACATCTTTGATGGTAATAAAGTCAGCCAAGGTTTGTCGGTTTTGCTCGTCAGTAAACTGGCACAGCACATCAAAGGGCTTATTGAATAACACCACTTTACGTTCACTAGCGGCAATTGCTGGTTTTATTTCACGTTTTACTGAGCTATTGATTTTTTTTGTGGTAACGCCGCTGCGATTATAACTACGGCCACTGTTACGACGTTTAGTTGTATTATTTTTCGGCGTGTTTTTTTTAGGTCCGTTGTTTTTAGTAACAGTCATGATTAAATACACCGCGCAGGTTTTGGCAAACCGGCGATTTTAGTTGCTTGCTTTGCAGGTCCTTTGGGAAATAATTTATAAAGGTAAATACTATTGCCTTTATCTTCTCCCAAGGCTTTTGCCATTGCTTTTACTAACATTCTTATTGCAGGGCTAGTGTTGTACTCTAAATAAAAATTACGTACAAAGTGGATCACTTCCCAATGTTGGCTGGTTAATTCGATACTTTCCTGGGCAGCAATAATTGGGGCTAATTCTTCACTCCATAATAGATGATCAAGTAGGTAGCCCTGTTTATCAGTGTCGATAATTTTATTATTAAATTCAAGCATGTGTTACCACGTAATAGAGTGAGAAGTTGCTAATGTTAATGCGACAAAGTCGTCATAATTCAGTGAGTGATCTGGTTCAGAGATAGTAATACCTCGAGATTGCGCATCATCAGCAAGTATTAATAAGTGTGTTGAAAGTTGCCTAAATTGGCGAATGGCAAAACAGGCGTCACTTAGCAAAAGCACCTGATCAGTTACTTGAATAAGATTAACTAATTGATCAGTATTGTAATAGCTAAGTGGCTTAGAGAATATATGCAAAGTACTCATAGGGTCACTATTTGTTGTTGTTGGCTAATAAGGTGGTGTTGCTGCTGATAATTAAGCGCTTTTACCTCAATGAGTAAGTGACTCTTTTCAAGCCCATATTCAAGTAATGATTTTTCACATACATAAATATTTTCAACATCGTATATTTCTAATGTTTTGATGGTTTTAAAATAGTTTTTTAAACCAATATGCTCAGGTTGCTGCTGTTTTTTTAATGCAAGCACTGCAGGACCTGTGAATAACCAACTAATATTTTGCTCTACAGCTGCAAAAATTAAGGTCATATCAAGTGCATCACGAATATGTAAGTCATCAAAAGGACTATGTTGACTTAATACCAGAACGTTGATCATTTAAATTGCACCCATTTGTCTGCATCACTTGCTAACATGGCAAATTCTGCCAGGCCAGCGACTGTAAAGACACCCGTATTGTTTATATCTAAACCACGCTTTTCAGCGGCAGTTACACACAGCATTAAATTGACACCCTGCTTATGTAATTGTTGCCAGAGTGAATTGATTGGTAATTCATCAGATGCTAGGTTTAACTGCTCGCTGGCATGAAACACCCCGTGTTGATATAAAAATAGCGCATCAATTTGATGACCTAGATTTAAACAAGCATGAGCAAATTTAATTAATCGCTGTGTGGCGTCATGATCGGATGGTGCGCTGTGCAAAGAAAGTACAAATCGTGCCAAAATTTTTCCAATAAAAAAGCCCCTAAAGAGGGGCTATTTTAGCAGAACTATTTAATTAGTCATTATTTGCGCCAAGAAGAGCAAGTAATGAAGTAAATAAGTTATAAACGCTTAAGTATAAAGAAACAGTTGCACGAATGTAGTTCGTTTCGCCACCGTTAATGATGCGGCTTGTATCGAATAAGATAAGCCCCGACATGATTAATACAACAGCTGCATTTAGCACCATAAACATTAATGAGCTGCCAAGGAAGATATTGACGATGCTGGCGATGATCACAACGATAAGACCGACAGTTAAAAAACCACCCATGAATGAGAAGTCTTTTTTAGTATTAAGTGCGTAAGCAGATAAACCAAAGAATATTAATGCAGTAGAGCCTAACGCTTGCATAATAAGCATTGGGCCATTAGCCATTGCAGCGTAATGGTTAAGCAATGGACCAAGGCCTGCACCCATTAAACCAGTGAAAGCGAATACCCACGCAACGCCCGATGCACTGTCAGCTTTTTTGTTTACAACAAACAATAGGCCAAAAGAAATAAGCGTGAAAACTAATCCCATAAAATAAGGAAGTTGTAATGCCATTGAAATACCAGCCGTCACAGCACTAAATGCTAATGTCATAGCCAATAAAAAATAAGTATTTTTTAATACCTTGTTTGTTTCAATGGTCGACATAACCGGTTTAGCGGTATTGTACGAGTGATTAAATGCCATTTTAGAGCTCCTTTAAGTGAAACTTGTTGTAGTTCCGATAATTAACTAGAGTTAGACTATCAAGACTTGTATATTTGGGCAAATGTTTGTAGTTCAATAGACCATTAAATAAATATAAAAGTTCCAGTTTGTACAATTATTCAGCTGGCCTGTGTGAAGAGTATGCAAATTAATTGTTTTTTAAGCACTTAAACTTTTTTTTGAAAAAAAAGCTTCACAAAGACCACTGCCTTCTCTATTATGCAGGCCGTGCGGAGAGATGGCAGAGTGGTCGAATGCACCGGTCTTGAAAACCGGCAGGGGTTTATAGCCCCTCTAGGGTTCAAATCCCTATCTCTCCACCACCTAATTCAAAATAGTTATGAGTACACTCTTGCTCGTGACTTATAAAAGTTTCGGAGAGATGGCAGAGTGGCCGAATGCACCGGTCTTGAAAACCGGCAGGGGTTTGTAGCCCCTCTAGGGTTCAAATCCCTATCTCTCCACCATATATTAAAACCCGCTTAATTAAGCGGGTTTTTTTATCTCTACAATTTTTATAGAAAATTACGACCATAGTCTCTATTTCGATGTTGTAAAACATCATGCATCCTTAGCACTTATCTCTTAGCCAGATTTTAAGGACGTATTATGAAACATCGGCTTGCGAAAAGTGTAGGTTTATCTTTGCTGTCACCTGTGATTATTGGCACTGCGCTCGGAATTTATTATGCGCTCACATTAAGTGGCGACCCAATGACGATTTTCTTCAATTTACTCATGAGTGCCATTGCCAACGCGCATATTGTTGGTTTGACTATGGCGGCATTTGTCGTGCCTGGTTATTTGTTAATGTATAAGTATGCAAAAGTGAATTACTCAGGAGTTCTAACTTTAGGCTTACTCGGTGGTGCAATATTTAGCTATTTACTTAGCGCCACTGGGGGAATGGTCTTTTTGATCAATACCACAATGTCGGCACTCGCAGCTGGGCTATTTTTATATGGCTTGAGACAAGGTGCAGTAAAACAACAATCACCTCAATAGCAGAATTATTAACCAAGCTTGCTGAAATTTAGGGCAAATTGTTTTTTTTTGCTTTGAAAAGGTTTCAATTATTGGCGACAAAGAGTACCTTTAGCTACTGTATGTTTGATAAGAAGTAGTTTGGTATGCAAAAGCAAGAATTTTACCAGTCATTAGTTAAACAAACTGAAGCGCTAATTACTGGTGAGCCGAATATTATTGCCAATATGGCGAATATCAGCGCATTGTTATTTACGTCACTTGATGATGTTAATTGGGCTGGGTTTTACTTAATGGACTCACCCACTGAATTAGTGCTTGGTCCGTTTCAAGGCAACCCTGCATGTATCCGTATTCCACTAGGAAAAGGGGTCTGTGGCACTGCTGCTGCAACTGCACAAACTCAACTTGTTGAAGATGTACATGCATTTGCAGGACATATTGCCTGTGATGCTGCGTCTAATTCTGAGATCGTAATACCTATCCATAAAAATGGTGAAGTATTTGCAGTGTTAGATATAGACAGTCCAAGTATTGCTCGGTTTGATGCAGATGATAAGCTAGGTCTAGAAGCACTGGTAGCGTGTTTTGAGGCAACAATTGCATGAAAGACTTAGTCAATGTACAGGATTATCTGTTTGCCGTCACTGATGTGGGTGACTGGGAAGGAGATGAAGAACATGTAGCGGAAACGCTCAATGATTTAATTCATATTGCTTGGGATCGTCTTCCTGATGATACGGAATGTGAATTAATTGATGAAATAATTAATGGTATTTGGGAACACCTTCGAGGTGATATGGCTGTAATTGAAGCCGACTTTGAAGAGTTGGTCGACTGGGTAACACACTACGTCGATTCGTCCCTTGATGAAAAGATGTGAAACATAGGTTCTAAAATGGAAACCACAAACAAGCTAAAAGATATTAATGAAGTGCTGGAATTTTTATATCAAGAATTTCCACAATGTTTTAAACAAAAAGACGGCATCAAGCCGCTGAAAGTTGGTATCTTTAAAGATATCGCTGAGCGAATTGAAGGCTCTGAAAAGGTAAGCAAAACGCAGGTTCGTCAAGCACTAAGAAAATACACGTCAAATTGGCGTTATTTAGAAGCTGTGACTAAGTCTGAGTTTCGTATTGATTTGGATGGTAATCACGGCGCTAAAGTTGAGCAAGAACATATAGATCATGCTCAAAAAGCCCTTGAAGAAAGCCGTGCGAAAATGGCTAAGCGTAAAAAAGCTCAGCGCCCACGTAATGATTCAGACACAAAATCTTACAAAAAGAAACCTGGTCAATTTAACAAATCAGCGGATAAAAACGCTAAAGTTAATTCTGCACCAGCGAAAGCTGCACCGGCTAAACGTTCAGGAAAAATTGAACCTTTACCAGCAAGTGAGGTCAAGGTTAATAACAAAGTGAAAGTTAAGCTTGGCCAAGCCCTTGTTAATGCAGTTATCACTGAAGTGAACAAAGATGATGTTCATGTTGAATTGGTAACGGGCATGCAAGTTAAAACGAAAGCAGACAGCCTGTACATTATCTAAAGCTGTATTTAAATTAAGGAGTTGTGTATGAGTCAGAAGTTTACGCTCATTCCGTTAGTTGCGGCCCTCTATTCGGGCTTATTATTTGCAGCAGATGTTGCTGATGTTGTTACGGTAAAAGACTTACCTGTCCTTGCGCAAGAAAGTCAACATAGTACGGCTAGCAAACGGGTGACGAACTTATTTACTCGTGCACATTATAAACCAATTCGTTTTGATGACGCTCTTTCAAGTAAAGTGTATGACCGTTATATCGAATCCCTTGATTTCAATAAAAGCGTCTTTTTGGCTGCGGATATTGCTTCATTCGAGCAATACCGCAACCAATTTGATAATGCGTTGACTACCGGCAAACTCGACTTTACCTTCGATATTTTCAATCTGAGTATGCAACGTCGTTTTGAGCGGTATGAGTATTCATTGAGTTTACTTGAAAAAGAAATGTCGTTTGACGAGGCCGATGAGTATTATTTTGATCGTGAAGACGTTGATTGGGCACAAACACAAGCCGAACTGGATGAGCTTTGGCGTGAACGTGTTAAATATGACGCACTACGTTTAAAAATGACTGGCAAAGATTGGGCCGGGATCAAAAAAGTACTAACAAAACGCTATCACAATGCACAAAAACGTTTAGTGCAAACTAATAGTGAAGATGCATTTCAGATAGTCATGAATTCATTTGCACGTAGCATTGAAGCACATACATCGTATTTATCGCCACGTAGGGCTGAACAGTTTAAGATGGACATGGATCTTGAGCTTGAAGGGATTGGTGCGGTACTAAGCTATGACGAAGATTACACCGTCATTCGCAGTTTAGTCCCAGGTGGTCCTGCAGATAAGTCGGAGCAAATTAAGGCTGATGATCGTATCATTGGTGTCGCGCAAGATAAAGAAGAATTTGTTGATGTAATTGGCTGGCGTCTAGATGATGTCGTTGATTTAATCAAAGGCCCTAAAGGCACAAAAGTACGACTACAATACTTAAAAGGTGCGGATGATCACGGTGCTCCAAAAGTAGTGGAAATAACACGTGATAAAATTCGTTTAGAAGACCGTGCCGCAAAATCAGAAGTTTTTGAAGCAAAATACTCTGATTTAACCAGCAAAATTGGGGTAATTGAAATCCCCGGTTTTTACAATAATCTATCTAAAGATGTAAAAGTTGAACTTGCTAAGTTAAAAGAAGCCAAGGTTGATGGCATTATCATTGACTTACGTCAAAACGGTGGCGGCTCGTTATATGAAGCAACACAATTATCTGGTTTGTTTTTCGACCAAGGTCCTGTGGTGCAAATACACACTCTAAATAATCGTATTGAAGAGCAAAAAGATCGTGATGGTGTGACATTTTACGACGGCCCACTTACCGTATTAGTTGATCGCTATAGTGCGTCTGCCTCTGAGATCTTTGCAGCAGCAATGCAAGACTATGGGCGAGCCATTGTTATTGGTGAACAAACATTTGGTAAGGGCACAGTGCAACAGCATAAAGGTTTAGGCCGTGCTTATGATTTATATGATAATCCTCTTGGCAGTGTGCAGTATACCATTGCAAAGTTTTATCGAATTAATGGTGGTAGTACCCAACATAAAGGCGTGATCCCTGACATTTCATTCCCATCAGCAATCGATCCTGCAGAGTGGGGCGAAAGCCAAGAAGATAACGCATTACCTTGGGATAGCATTGTGCGTGCAAAGTATAATTCAGTTGATGACTTACATGCTGCAATAGCGTATTTAACGAAAGCACATGATGAACGCATAAAATCTGAACCTGAGTTTAATTATGTGCTTGAGGATATTACACGCTATAAAGAAGAAAAAGATCGGAAAACGATTTCACTTGTTGAAGCCCAGCGCATTAAAGAGAAAGACGAAGGTGAGGCACGTGCGTTAGTGCGTACTAATGAAAGACTGCTTCGCTTAGGTGAAAAGCCTGTGGAAAATCTTGATGATGTGCCTGACGTTTTAGACGATTTAGACCCATTCTTAGAAGAAGCTGCATTAATTACGCAGGACTACATTAAATTTGGTCGTGTAGCTAAGAAATAGGCTTGTTAATTAGATTAATTTAAAAGGCGCTTTTGCGCCTTTTTTACTGCCTAAAACTTTTGGTTTGGGTATAATACCAATCGACTTAAATATTTAATCATTCTAGCGGGCTAAATAAAGCGCTAACTGCGTTATAAATTTTTCATGTAGAACAACTACATGTCAAAATTTATGCCTTGTTATCACGCCATTTATCTGTCGCTATAAATGGTCAGTAACTCAACACGATTGGTATAAAAACCGATTAAACGTAGATCATTAGTTACGCTCAATATCGCGTTCGTGCCGAAAAATAATAATTAAATGCGTATATAAAATACGCGTAGGAGCCTCTATTTTGAAGTCATTAGATGAAAAACCTATTCCACAGGCCAGCTTTCTTGATGCCTTGATCCCCATTACTGTACTAATCTGTTTACTCGGTGCAGCGGTCTACTTATTTGGTGATAGTTCATCATCTGGACCTAACCAAATTGCATTGTTGTTTGCAACATTTACAGCAGCATTGATTGGTCTGAAAAATGGCTACAGTTGGAAAAAACTTGAACAAGCAATGATTGAAGGGATCACGTTATCATTAGGGGCTATACTCATTTTATTGATGGTTGGCGCACTGATTGGTACTTGGTTACTCTCTGGCACAGTGCCGACGCTAATTTATTATGGTTTACAAGTCATCAACCCTAGCTGGTTTTATGCCGCGAGCTGTTTAATTTGCGGCATAGTTGCAATGAGTATAGGTAGCTCTTGGACCACAGCTGCAACAATAGGTGTCGCATTGCTAGGGGTGGCCACTGGACTTGGTTTAGAGCAAACAGTCACTGCAGGAGCGGTAATATCAGGTGCTTATTTTGGTGATAAGCTGAGCCCACTCTCTGAGACAACAAATTTAGCGCCAGCTGTTGTGGGCGCTGACTTATTTGAGCATATTCACCACATGCTGTGGACTACCGTGCCTAGCTTTGTTATCGCTTTGATAATCTTTGTTTTTATGGGGTTTAATGCCACGGCTTCTAGTGAAGCTGGACGTATTGATGAGATCACGGCGATTTTGCAGCAAAACTTTAATATTGGTTTCGAAATGTTGGTGCCATTATTGGTTTTATTAGTGTTAGCGATTAAAAAAATGCCTGCTTTTCCTGCTATTTCGATTGGAGCGGTGATAGGGGCTGTTTGGGCTATGCTATTTCAGTCAGACTTAATTGCCTCCCAAATAGATAGCTCGAAAGGAGAGCTTGTTGGATATTTTAAGTTAATTTGGACCACTTTTTTTGATGGTTTTACGATTGCTACCGGCGATGAAAAAATGAACTCATTACTTAGTGGTGGTGGTATGTCCGGTATGCTTACAACCACTTGGCTTATCATGACTGCCTTGATGTTTGGTGCCATTATGGAAAAAACGGGGTTACTTGATATTTTTGTAAAAAGCATTCTTAAAATTGCTAAAAGCACCGGTTCGTTGATTAGCGCGACAATCGCAACTTGTATCGGCACTAATGTCATTGCTGCGGATCAGTACATTGCTATTGTTGTGCCAGGGCGCATGTTTAAAGAAGAATATAAAAAGCGGGGGTTAAAGCCGGTTAATTTATCACGAACCCTAGAAGATGGCGGTACGATAACGAGCCCATTAATCCCATGGAATACGTGCGGTGCGTACATGCAAAGTGTGCTTTTGATTAATCCATTTGATTATGCATTGTATGCATTTTTTAACCTTATCAACCCTTTATTAGCTGTTGTGTATGCTTACCTAGGTATTAAAATTTTACGTATTAAGCCTAAACAACAGGCATAAATTAGTTGCTCCCCGCTCAAGGGGAGCCCTTTTTGGAGTTCTCCATGACTGCAACAAAAAAACCCCAAGCCCAGTATCTTAAAGATTATCAAGCTCCCCCATATTTTATTGAACATGTTGATTTAACCTTTGATCTGGCTCCCTTAAATACCCGGGTAACAAGTGTGATAACGCTAAAAAAAGCGGTAGCTGGTGAAGCTGATTTAGCGTTGGATGGCATTGAGTTAACTTTAATTTCAGTGGCTGTAGACGACGTCGCTTATAGTGATTATACGCTGTTAGATGAACAGCTGGTGATCCATAATTTACCCACAGAGTGTCAGGTCACAATCGTCAATGATATTTCACCAAAAACGAATACTTCCTTAGAAGGTTTATATCTTTCAGGGGGAGCGTATTGCACACAGTGTGAAGCACAAGGCTTTAGAAAAATAACCTACTATTTAGATCGCCCTGATGTGCTTGCAAGCTTTGATGTTACAATTATCGCAGATCAAAGCTATCGTCACCTT
This sequence comes from Pseudoalteromonas sp. KAN5, assembly GCF_022846535.1. Lineage (NCBI taxonomy): Bacteria > Pseudomonadati > Pseudomonadota > Gammaproteobacteria > Alteromonadales > Pseudoalteromonadaceae > Pseudoalteromonas > Pseudoalteromonas sp. KAN5. The sequence continues at coordinate 1,487,700 of NZ_AP025589.1, read as the reverse complement.
TTGTCAAATGGTAATAAATTAACGCAAGGACAATTAGATGACGGTCGCCACTTTGCAAAATGGCAAGATCCATTTAAAAAGCCTAGTTACTTATTTGCACTGGTAGCAGGGGATTTTGATGTACTTGAAGACACTTTTGTCACAAAAAGTGGACGTAATATTGAATTAGCGTTGTTTGTTGATAAAGGTAACTTAGCGAAAACCCCCCATGCCATGACCTCACTTAAAAAATCAATGCAGTGGGATGAGCAACGTTTTAACCTCGAGTATGATTTAGATATCTACATGATTGTTGCCGTGGATTTTTTCAATATGGGCGCGATGGAAAATAAAGGATTGAACATCTTTAATTCTAAGTGCGTACTAGCGAATCAAGAGACCGCGACTGATAAAGATTATCATACTATAGAGTCAATCGTCGGACATGAGTATTTTCATAATTGGACAGGCAACCGAGTTACTTGCCGCGACTGGTTTCAGCTATCATTAAAAGAAGGCCTAACGGTTTTTCGTGATCAAGAATTCAGCAGTGATCTAGGTTCACGAGCACTTAACCGTATTGATGCAGTAAAAGTGATGCGTACCCATCAGTTCAGTGAAGATGCAGGTCCTATGGCGCACCCGATTCGTCCTGAACAAGTGATAGAAATGAATAATTTCTACACGGTGACAGTGTACGATAAAGGTGCTGAAGTTATTCGTATGATGCATACATTGTTGGGTGAAGAAAAATTTCAACTTGGTATGGCTCTTTATTTTCAACGTCATGATGGGCAAGCTGTTACTTGCGATGACTTTGTTGCAGCCATGAGTGATGCCTCTGGTATTGATTTAACTCAGTTTAAACGTTGGTATAGTCAAGCTGGGACACCACGTCTGATTGTTGAGCAAGAATATAATACTGAGGAGGGTATCTTTACATTGAGTATTGAGCAACTCGCGCCAGTTAATCAACCGGATAATGCGCCGTTACATATACCATTTGCTATTGAGTTACTTGATAGGCAGGGCCAACCTGTACCATTGAGCTTTGCAGGTAAACCTATTGACCATGTTCTAGATGTAACCAACACGTATCAGCGCTTTAGTTTTGATGGTTTAGCAACAAAGCCTGTGGCAGTGTTATTAGAAGATTTTTCAGCGCCATGTATTGTCGAGCAACACACAACTGAGGCTGATTTATTACATATAATGCGTTTTGCTCGTAGTGATTTTTCGCGTTGGGATGCGCAGCAACAACTGCTTATTAATGCTGTGAAAGCCGCGATAGAAAACCCTAGAGAGCATTCACTTGCCAAGGAAGTTATAAACGCGTTACGTAGCTTAGTTATTGAGAGAAAGGGTGATTTAGCGTTGATCGCTGAGCTGTTAAAATTACCTAGTTTTGACACTTTAGCCGCAGAATTTGCAGTGATCCCGGTCGATGAAATTGTTGCTATCACCCAGCAATTTGAACTGCAAATAGCGAAACAATTGCAGTGCGAGTTTATCGCATGTTATCAAAGCTTGGTTGATGATGGTTCTGTTAGCGCCGATGCCGTTGCAGTACGTGCATTAAAAGGAATATGTTTACATTATTTAGCAAAAATTGATGAACCTGAGCATGCGCAACTACTTTGCGATGCCGCGAACTCTCATAATATGACCAACGTATTGGCAGCCCTGAGTGCTGTTGTTAAGGCCGACAGTCCTTTATCTGTTGAATTATTAAATCAATTTGACAGCCAATGGCGTCATGATGTGTTAGTGATGGACAAATGGTTTGCATTACAAGCAATGCAAGGTGGCGATAACGCAATTGTTAATATCAATAAGCTCTATGAACATCCTTGTTTTGATTTTTCTAACCCAAATCGCGTAAGGGCATTAGTGGGGAGTTTTAGTCACTTTAATACAGCGCAATTCCATCGTAAAGATGGTGCAGGTTATCAGTTATTAGGGGACTTGTTAGTCAAATTAAACGCTATTAATCCGCAAAATGCATCACGCATGCTTACACCATTTATGTCGTGGCGTCGTTATGACGAAGTACGCTCGATGGCGATGAAAGCCCAGTTACAGCGTCTTGCAGAGCTGGACAATTTAAGCGATGATTTATTTGAAAAAGTTGATAAAGCATTGCAATAAATTATGGTTGAATATTATTTTCTACTTAATCTTACCTACAAACAATGTATGGATTATTACGAAGGCAAGTACACGTCGGTACAAGTAATTGAAGATGGCGGCAAGAAAGTTCGTTTTGCCGCAAGCCATTTACGTCCTTTTATTTCTTCGTTAGGAGTGAGAGGACGCTTTCGACTTTTACTTACACCTGAACACAAATTCTTACGCTTGGAGCGAATAGGTTAGAACAGTATTTTCTTATAATATTGTTTTTTTTGTTAATTCAATTTGTCCTATTGTTAATTTACGTGTATAAATTATCTGGTAGGACGTCTTACCATTACGTAAACGCCAACTAAACAGAAAAATTATGACTGATTGAACGCGTTCTATTTGTAATTTCTTTATTTCGCTTCTATCGTTACGACTACACTAAAAACAATAACTTGATCACAAAATTACCCGCGACAGGGGGAACACACAATGATAAGAAGATCGCTTTTTGTTAAAAACAAAATATTTTTAGGCCTAGCTGCTGCAACATTAGGTTTATCAACAGGTGCGTCACACGCTGCTAACTTTGAAGTTGGTGGCTTTGATGTAACATTTGATTCAAACTTTTCCTATGGTCAAAGTATCCGCGTAGAAGACCGCGACTTTTCTTTGATTGGTAAAAGTAATAATCCTGCTTTTAATTGGACAGGCTATGATCCATCCCTTAATCCAATATACACAGCACAAGATGTGTGGGCACAGCCTGGCGCCTACTCAAATAATGGTGATGCTGGGGATTTAAATTTTGACAGTGGCGAATCCTTTTCGAAACTATTAAAAGGCACACACGATTTATCGATCAATAAAGATAACTATGGCTTGTTTACTCGCTTTATGTATTTTTATGATTTTGAGTTAATGGATGGCGATCGGGCTTATGTTAACCCTGTATCAGGTGGTGGCGTTGACCCATGTGATGATCCAGATACTAAAGAGCAAGTGTGCGCGGACATTCGCTTACTCGATGCCTTTGTATGGGCAGATTTTGATTTAAATGATGGTAAAAATCCATTATCAGTGCGGTTAGGTCAGCAAGTTGTCAACTGGGGTGAAAGTACGCTTATTTCACACGGTATCAATGTTAACCCTGTTGATATAGACCGTTTAAAAGCGCCTGGTGCTGAGCTAAAAGAAGCCTTTATTCCTGTGGGCATGCTATGGGCATCATTAGGTATTACCGACAACATCAACCTTGAAGCGTTTTATCAGTATGATTGGCATGAAACACGACTACCAGCAGCGGGGAGTTATTTTTCGACCAATGACTTTGCATCTGAAAACGGTTATCAGCAAAACATTCAGCTTGGCTTCACGTCTAACCCAGATATTGATCTGGCGTTTTTAACACAGAGCTTAAATAATTTACAAGCATCGTTTGGTGCTGCAGCTGCTGCACAAGGTATCGACCCAACCAGTGCTGAAGGTCAAGCATTACTTGCTAATATGTATTTAGCTTACCCAACTAAAGTAGCACTTAAAGGTAAGGGAGATGCAGGTAAGAGTGAGCCAAAAAATGGCGGCCAATACGGTTTACGTTTAGGGATGTTTTTACCTGAATTAAATGATACTGAAGTGGCGTTATACCACATTAACTATCATAGTCGTCGTCCACTTATTTCAGGTCAAGTATCTAACTTTACAAATGAAGCGATTGCTAAAGATTTGGCGATGATCCTCTCGCCGGATACACAGATCACTGAAGACAATATCACTCAACTGAACGCATTTACACAAGGTAAGTTAGTCTACCCTGAAGATATTAAGCTCTATGGTGTTAGCTTTAATACTTCAATTGGTGAGACGGCGTTTGCGGGGGAGTTTGCATTTCGTGAAGACGAGCCTCTGCAAATTGATGACGTTGAACTACTTTATGCAGGTATGCCTGAGCAGTTAGCTGTTGCAGGTATTCGTCCTGATTTTGCGGGTATTTCGCAAATGAGCCAAGGCGATGCAATTAGCGTTGTAGGACCTGGCGAAACAGCACAAGGTTATATTGAACGTAATACTGCACAACTACAGTTTACTGCTACACATTTATTTGGACCATCACTTGGTGCAGATAGTTGGGCTGTGGTCGGTGAAGTTGGGGGGTGCGTATTAATGATATGCCAGAGTACGACGAGTTACGTTTAAATGTCTCAGGTACTGGTCGCAGTGGTGTTATCACAGGTCCTGGCACTGATGATTATTCAACGCTGCATCTTGGTTTATCAAATGGGCCTGAAACGAACCCTTTCCCGAGCGCATCAGCATGGGGTTACCGCTTAATTGCTAAAGGTGATTATTTTAACTTCTTTAAGGGGGTTAACTTTTCACCTCGATTTGTTTTTTCTCACGATGTAAATGGTATTACACCTGATCCAATGTTCTTATTTATTGAAGACCGTAAATCACTAGGTGTTACAGCAAACTTTAATTACCAAAACGCGTGGTCGTTTGACTTTAGCTACAACTCATTCTGGGGTGGTGGTCAAACTAATACATTCTCTGACCGCGATTTTGTTTCTTTTAATATTAAATATTCAATTTAAGGGTATCATCATGATAAAAAAACCTACCCTCATTGCACTAACGCTATGTAGTTTGTTTTCTACAACGGCTGTAGTTGCTAAAATGACTAGCGAAGAAGTAGCACGTTTAGGTGCGGATTTAACACCAGTAGGTGCTGAAAAAGCAGCCAATGCAGATGGCTCGATTCCAGCTTGGACGGGTGGTATTACCACTCCACCTGCAGGGTATACGCCAGGTATGCATCACCCAGACCCATATGCCAATGACAAAGTACTTTTCACCATTGATAAATCAAATGTTGATAAATACAAGGCTAACTTAAGCCCAGGCCAAGTTGCACTTTTTGAAGCGTACCCAGATACCTTTAAAATGAATATCTATACAACCCATCGTAGCGCTTCTAATCCGCAGTTTGTTTATGATGCAACGAAGCAATATGCACCTACCGCAGAGTTGATTGAAGAAGGGAACGGCATAAAAAATACCGCCATTGGTATTCCTTTTCCAATTCCTAAAAATGGCTTAGAAGCGATTTGGAATCACTTATTACGTTATCGTGGTCTCTCGATTGAACGTTTTGGTGGCCAAGCTGCACCGACGGCGTCAGGCTCATACAACATGGTTGGCTTTGATGAGCAATTGTTAGTTAAATATTCAGACCCAAAAGCGACTCCATCGGAGCTGCAAGAGTCAAATATTTTATTTAAATTTAAACAAAAAGTGACAGAGCCTGCACGACTTGCAGGAACGGCGTTATTAGTTCATGAGACGATGGACCAAATACTTACCCCTCGCCAAGCATGGACTTACAATACCGGTCAGCGTCGTGTTCGCCGTGCCCCTAACGTAGCCTATGATGCACCTGGAACTGCGGCTGATAGCCTTCGTACCACAGATGATTTTGATATGTTCAATGGTTCACCAAATCGCTATACGTGGACACTAAAGGGTAAGCAAGAGCTTTATGTTCCTTACAATAGCTACAAATTGCATAGCGACAAGCTTGAATATGATGATATTTTAATGGCGGGGCACATTAATCCTGAGCATGTGCGTTATGAAAAGCACCGTGTTTGGGTCGTTGAAGCGAACCTAAAAGGCGATACTCGTCATATCTATAAAAAGCGCGTGTTTTATATAGATGAAGATAGCTGGCAAGTTCAAGTAACAGATATCTATGATAACCGTGATCAAATGTATCGAGTTGCGATGGCGCATACGATCAACTACTACGATGCGTTGACTAATTGGAGTACGCTCGATGTGTATCATGATTTGAATTCACGCCGCTACCTTGCAATCGGTTTAGATAACCAAGAGAAAATGTACGATTTTTCACAATCGTTTAACGATAATGAATTTACCTCGAGCGCACTGCGCCGCGAAGGTCGTTAATTCATTCAAGCACCTGGCCTAAGCCAGGTGCTTTTTTGTTCCAAATCGCGTTTGTCATTCTGACACGTATGGGGTCCCCCGATTGCTCGTTATATACCGACAAACACACTCTTTCAAGGCGATTTAAAAATATGAAGTACATGCTTTATGCAGGCCTTGCTATTACTGCAAGCCTTTCAACACAATCAATAGCGTCTGAACCGCTTGCGGCTATTACTGCAACAAAAGCAGATAAAACGTTGTTGACTGATATTGAATTTACAGGAAAGCAATTGGTCGCTGTAGGGAAGCACGGCACTATAATTACAAGTGTTGATGCAAAAGACTGGCAACAAGCTGCTGTGCCAAGCCAAGTGTTATTAACAGCGGTCACCTTTAATGGTAGTGAGCGCGGTTGGGCGTGTGGCCATGATGCAACAATCATTAACACAACGGACGGTGGGGCGAATTGGCAATTACAACAAGTAAATACACAATTGGATAAACCCTGCTTAGACATCTTATTTATTACTGAGCAACACGGTTTTGCCGTTGGTGCTTATGGTATGTTTTATGAAACCACAGATGGTGGAGAAAACTGGCAAAAACGCTTTTTAGATTCATTGCTATTTGCAGAAGACCAAGAATACTTAAATGATTTAAAAGATTCTGATCCTGAAGCCTATGAAGCTGAAACAGCCTCAATACTGCCGCACTTCAATCGTATTGTTGCAACGGGTAATAAACTTATGCTGGTTGGTGAAATGGGGTTACTTGCTCACAGTACAGATAATGGCAAAAGCTGGCAACGTGATGAAGAAATTTATATGGGCTCTTTCTTTGCATACGCCAGTGACGATCATGGCGAGGAAGTTGTAGCGGGATTACGCGGCAATATTTTCAGCCGTCAACAAGAACAGCAGTGGCGACCAATAAACAATGATAAAACAGCCACAGTAAACAGTATTATTAAAGCAGGTGAAAACCATTGGCTGTTACTTGCTAATAGCGGGGTGATTTTTCATTACATAAATAATCAATTAACAGTTGAGCAGTTACCCGATGGTAAAGCTATTTTAGATGCGGTTATTTTTGATAATCAGTTGGTTATGGCTTCAGAAAATGGCATTAAAGTGAAGGAGATGGCTGAATAATGCATGCAATCGTAGAATTCTTAGAAAAAGCTGTTTTTCGTCATCGATTATTGATGGTAATGAGCTTTATTGTAATTACGTGTTTTTTAGGGTTTAAAGCCACGCAAATCCAACTAGATGCCTCATTTAATAAAAATATTCCACTTAATCATGATTACATGAAAGTGTATTTAAAGCATGAAAAACAATTTGGTGGGGCAAATAGTATTTTAATCTCCGTATGTGATGATAGCGGCGATATTTTTAATCCTGAATTTTTTACACAATTAAAAGCGGTCCACGATCAGCTGTATTTTATACCTGGAGTAAACCGGCCCTTAGTGAATTCAATTTTTGCCCCAAGCGCACGTTTTGTCGAAGTCGTTGAAGATGGGTTTGCCGGCGGACCAATTATCCCAGCTAATTTTACAGCAGACAAACGTGGTTTAGCGGTTGTAAAAGAAAATATTGAAAAGGCCAAAGTAGTTGGTCGCATGATAGCATCCGATTATTCATGCGCCATGGTAACAGCGCAGTTAATGGAAACGGATCCACAAACCCAAGACAAACTGGATACCTTAGCGTTTGCTCAAAAACTAGAAAGTGAAATTAGAGAGCCATTAAGTACGGATAAAGTCAGCATCCATATCATTGGTTTTGCCAAGATGGCTGGTGATATTGCTGAAGGCGCGAAGGGCGTCGTGTTATTTTTTGCTATCGCAATTGCGTTTACCTTCGTGATGGTGTGGTTATTTTGTGGCAGTTTAAAGCTGACTATTTTGCCAATTACTTGTTCTATTATCGCCGTGGTTTGGCAGTTAGGATTATTATCGAGCCTAGGATTTGGCTTAGATCCGATGTCAATTTTAGTGCCATTTTTAGTGTTTGCGATTGGTGTAAGCCATGGTGTACAAATGATCAATGCGATTGGGAAAAAAGTTGCAGAGCAAGACAGTGATACCCGTCTTTGTTGTCAGGCAAGTTTTAGAGCGCTATTGATCCCAGGTGGCATTGCATTGTTATCTGACACCGTTGGCTTTTTAACCTTACTGACAATTGATATTGGTATAATTCGTGAGTTGGCTATTACAGCAAGTTTAGGTGTCGCGGTTATTATTTTCACTAACTTAGTGTTATTACCTGTGTGGGCATCTTATATGCATTTTGACAGCACAGTGCATATCCAATCAGGAAATAGTGACAAGCCAAATATGCTTGATACTTTGCGTGACTTATTAGTGAAAACCACCGATCCTAAATGGGCTAAAGTCATTATAGCCAGTACTCTAGTGCTATTTGCTTTGGGCTATTGGCAAGCAGGAAAAATGCATATTGGAGATTTACACGCGGGTGCACCGTCATTGCATCAAGATGCGCGTTATAACCAAGATACATTTTTAATATCGGACAAATACACCATTTCTTCGGATATTCTTAAAGTGATTGTAGAAGCGTATCCAGCAGCTTGTACAGAGCACGATGTAATGGAGCGGATCAGCCGCTTTCAATATAAAGTTGAAAACCTTGCCGGAGTGCAGTCTGCTGTAACGCTAAGCTCAGTTGCGCAATCAGTAAATGCAGGCTACAACGAAGGTAATTTGAAATGGCAAAGCTTGCCACGTAATACCGCAAGTTTAGTGCAGTCAACGGCAAGAGTTGAAACCAGTACCGGGTTACTCAATGGTGATTGTTCAGTCATGCCAGTGATCATCTTTTTAGACGATCATAAAGCGCAAACCATTGAGCATATCATTGCAAGTGTTAAGCAATTTGCTATCGAAGAGCAAACCGACACATTACACTTTAAGTTGGCATCAGGACCTGTAGGCGTAATGGCTGCAACCAATGAGTCAGTCTCAGCGGCGCAATTGCCAATGATGCTTTATGTCTATGGGGCGGTGATTATTTTATGCTTAATTAGCTTTAAGAGCGTAAAAGCAACCATTGCTGTCGTGCTACCTCTATACATAGTGTCCACGTTGGCTCAGGCTTTGATGGTGCAGCTTGAAATAGGGCTAACAGTTTCAACCTTGCCTGTTATTGCATTAGGGGTGGGAATTGGTGTTGATTACGGAATTTATATTTTGTCATCTATGATGGGGCAACTAAAGCAAGGTGTGGCATTACCTGTTGCGTATCGAAATGCGCTAATTGAACGTGGCAGTGCGGTATTATTCACCGGAATTACCTTGGCCATCGGTGTCAGTACTTGGATTTTCTCTGATCTGAAGTTTCAAGTAGACATGGGGATATTGTTAACCTTCATGTTTTTGGTCAATATGCTCGGTGCGGTGTTACTTTTACCGGCAATCGGCAGTTTACTCTGGACTGACCAGAAAAAATAATGTGAATAATTTTGCTCCTAAATGGCCTGTATTGGCCATTTATATCTATAATTTGTGAATAGATGACCAAATAGCTGAAATGCTTAAAATGTTTTCATCGAAAGGGCTGTTTATTAATTTTAAAAGGGTTAGAATTTGCCTGACTCCACACAATAAATTGCTGTACAAATTTTCCACCTAAGTCGGTGGTATAGATTTAAGGAACATGTAATGACACGAAATGAAGGGCAAGCCTCGGTTATCTTAGATAATGTCTGTAAGCTGATCCAGAAAAAAGTTCACGCTGATAATGTGTTACTCGTTGAGAAATTCGCCAAATCCTTGTACAGCAATATGTCTAAAGAAGATTTGGCACATCGCAATGATAGTGACTTATATGGCGCTGCACTTAGCCTATGGAACTCGCTAGAAAAAAATACCTCTGATGACGCGGTTATCCGTGTTTTCAATCCTGAAGTAGCAAAAGATGGCTGGCAGTCATCGCATACAATCGTAGAAATTATCACTAAAGATATGCCATTTCTAGTTGATTCGGTGCGTATGGCGATGACCCGTGAAAATATCGCCTCTCACTTGCTACTGCATAGCCCACTTAAAATTCAACGCGATAAGAACGGGAAGATTTCAGCCGTTTCTAATTTAAAAGCGGAACAAGAATCCAGCTCGACAAAAACGGTATTTTTTATCGAAATCGATCGTCAAACAGATTCTTCAGTGATCGACTCGTTCAAAAAAGAACTTGAGTCAGTGCTCAACGATGTCTCTACTGCGGTAGAAGATTGGCAGCCGATCCGTAAAAAGTTAGTTGCGGTCACCAAAGAGTTACCTAAGCGTCACCACAACAACAATGCCAGTGAAGTGGCTGAAACAGTTGAATTTTTAGATTGGTTAGCGAAAGATAATTTTACTTTAATGGGTTATCGTCAATATGATTTGATACCTGTTCAAGGTGACTATCAACTCAAAGGTAAGATCGAGGGCAGTTTAGGTTTGATGAAAAATTCAACCGAAGAACATTCTCGATTGTTATCTGATTTACCAGAAGTTGCACGCCAAGAAGCGCGTAATAATAACTTACTGATCTTGACTAAAACTAACTCATTATCACGAGTTCATCGCCCAGCATACATAGATTATGTTGGTATTAAACGTTTTGATGACGAAGGTAATGTAATTGGTGAAGACCGTTTTATCGGTTTATTCTCATCAAGTTTCTATAACAACAGTGCCGCTGATGTGCCTGTATTAAAAAGCAAAATTAATCGCATCATGGAAATGTGTGATTTTGCCAAAGGCACACATGCGTACAAAGCGGTATTAAATATTCTTGAGACTTATCCGCGCGATGAGTTAGTACAAGCACGCGAAAGTGAGTTACTTGAAGTTGCAATGGGTGTATTGCAAATACAAGAACGTGATATGTGTCGCTTATTTGTTCGTAAAGATGCTTATGGCCGTTTCTTCTCTTGCATGGTTTATGTACCACGTGAGCGTTATAACACAGCACTACGCCGCGAAACGCAATGTATCTTAGCAAACGCATTTAATTCTGACGATAAAGTCGAATTTACTACCTTTTTCTCAGAGTCAACACTAGCGCGTACTCACTATACCGTGCGTGTGACTGACAACAATATCGAATATAACGTGAAAGACATCGAAAATAATTTAGTAGAAGCCGCTCGTACTTGGGAAGATAAACTACAGTCAGCATTATTAGAATCAGCTGGTGAAGCGCGTGGTAATGAACTTAATCGTAAATACTGCAATGCATTTGCCCGTTCATACAAAGATGAAGTATTGCCAAGTGCGGCCGTTGTTGATATTGAAAAGCTTGAATTGCTTAACGATGATAATAAACTCGAAATGTTGTTTTATCGTCCGCAAGAAGAAGCAAACAGTAATATTGTTCGTTTGAGCCTATTCCATAAAGACGTACCAATTCATCTATCTGATGTTATGCCAATGCTTGAAAACTTTGGCTTACGTGTCATTGGTGAAACGCCATATTCAGTTAAAACCAGTGATGGCAGTGTTAACTGGATCATGGATTTCTCTATGTTACTTGATAGTAAAGGGATCGCTGATTTTGATAAAGTATCCGCGCGTTTTCGTGCTGCACTGACCAGTGTATGGAGTAATCGTTTAGAAAACGATGGTTTTAATCGTTTAGTGCTAATGGGTGGCTTAACTGGCCGTGAAGCATCAATTCTTCGTGCTTATGCAAAGTATATGCGTCAAGTTGGGGTTACTTTCTCGCAAAGTTACATCGAAAGCACCTTAGCGAACTACCCTCATATTGGCTCACAAATTGTCAATTTATTCGCTAAAAAATTCTCAGTGAAAAGTCCAGCAAGTGTTAAAACACTTGATAAGCTAATTGCGCAAATTTACCTTGAGCTTGAAAACGTTGCTAACTTAGATGATGACCGTATCATCCGTTTGTACGTGGATATGATCATTGCTACGTTACGTACTAACTACTTTCAAAAAGATGACACTGGCCAGTTCAAATCGTATGTGTCATTTAAAGTTAACCCGAGTTTAATTCCAGATATGCCATTGCCGTTACCGGCATTTGAGATATTTGTTTATTCACCGCGCGTTGAAGGTGTGCATTTACGCGGTGGTAAAGTGGCTCGTGGTGGTCTGCGTTGGTCTGATCGTCGTGAAGATTTCCGCACTGAAGTATTGGGCTTAGTTAAAGCACAACAGGTTAAGAACACGGTGATCGTCCCGGTAGGGTCTAAAGGTGGCTTTGTATGTAAACAACTGCCTACGGATCGTGATGCGTTTTTCAAAGAAGGCCAAGAGTGCTACAAAATCTTTATTCGCGGTTTATTAGACATTACAGATAACATCATCCAAGGCGAGATTGTGCCACCTGTTGATGTGACACGTCATGATGAAGATGATGCATACTTAGTTGTTGCAGCGGATAAGGGCACGGCGACGTTCTCAGATATTGCCAATGGTATCGCGAATGAATATAACTTCTGGCTAGGTGATGCATTTGCATCGGGTGGCTCTGTGGGTTATGACCATAAGAAAATGGGTATTACTGCGAAAGGTGGTTGGGAATCTGTTAAGCGTCACTTCCGTGAAATGGATATTGATACGCAAACTACAGACTTTACTGTGGTTGCAATTGGTGACATGGCAGGGGATGTATTCGGTAATGGTATGTTGTTATCGAAGCATATTCGTCTGCAAGTGGCATTTAACCATTTACACATTTTTGTTGATCCAAACCCAGATTCAGCAACGTCTTACCCAGAGCGTGAACGCTTGTTTAATTTACCACGTTCTTCATGGGAAGATTATAATAAAGAGTTAATTTCAGCGGGCGGTGGGGTATTCTCTCGCGCTGCTAAATCAATCACTTTAACGCCAGAAATGAAGAAAATGTTGGGCACTAAAAAAGCCAGCATGACACCAAATGAATTGATCAAAGCCAGTTTAATGATGGAGTTTGATTTATTATGGAATGGTGGTATCGGAACTTACATTAAGAGCAGTAAAGAAAGCGATGCTGATGTAGGTGATCGTGCTAATGATGCACTGCGCATTAATGGCCACGAGTTAGGTGCAAAAGTATTTGGTGAAGGTGGTAACTTAGGCGCGACACAACTAGGTCGTATTGAGTTTGCTACTAAAGGTGGTCGTGTAAACACTGACTTTATTGATAATGTGGGTGGTGTTGCGTGTTCTGATAACGAAGTAAATATCAAAATTTTACTTAATGGTTTAGTCACAGCAGGTGATTTAACGCGTAAACAACGTGATGAATTGCTGTACTCAATGACTGATGAAGTAGCACAACTAGTATTGAAAGACTGTTATCGTCAAACCCATACGCTGTCTATTACGCAATCTAAAGGTTCATCAACGCTAAAAGAGAAAGTACGTTTTATCCATGCGCTTGAAAAAGAAGGCAAGTTAAACCGTGCAATTGAATTTATTCCAAGTGATGAAGAATTGGCAGAACGCGCTGCCGCGGGTAAAGACCTCACTCGCCCAGAGCTATCGGTGCTTGTTTCTTATGCCAAGATGGTACTGAAAGAGTCATTAGTGACAGACGAAATTACAGAAAATCCGTATTATCGTCAGCTTTTAGTGAAGTCATTCCCATTACCGCTGCGTGAAAAATTCAACGCAGCAATGGATAATCACCCACTGCGTAAAGAGATCATTGCAACTAAACTTGCTAACAATATCGTTAATGATATGGGCCTTAATTTCATGGTGCGTATGCATGAAGAAACAGGTGCAAATGAAGCTGAAGTTGCATTATGTTACTCAGTTGCCAGTGAAGTGTTCCAAATGCGTGACACCTGGTCTGCAATTGTGGCGCTGGATAATAAGATCCCAGCTGCAGTACAAACTGAAATGCTGTATCAATTACGTCGTACAGTACGCCGTGCAACACGTTGGTTCTTACGTCACCGTAATAAAGCGCAAAATATTGAGCAAACAATTGCATTCTTCGCACCAACGTTTGCTGACTTAAGTGCAAACTTAACCAGCTATATGGTTGAAAAAGAAAGTGAACGTTTAAACAAAGCGGCTGAAAAACTAATAGATAGTGCAGTACCTGCAGAGCTTGCAACACGTATAGTATCGCTATCTAGCCTGTTCTCAGTAATGGATTTGGCTGAAGTAGCTGCGAATTCAGGCCGCAGTATTGATATGGTGTCGAATACCTACTTCAAACTTGGCGCCCGCATGGGTCTACATTGGTTCTTAGATCAAATTACCAATCAACCAGTGGCAAACCATTGGCAAGCCTTGGCACGTGCTTCTTATCGTGAAGAACTTGATTGGCAACAACGTACATTATCAGAAGTAGTACTAAACAACTTCACAGGTGATGACAAAGACGTTGACAGTCAAATTGATCACTGGATGGATAGCCAAGATTTACTATTGCAACGCTGGAAGCAAATGTTGGCTGAGTTTAAAACTTCACAAAGCCATGATTTTGCTAAGTTCTCAGTCGCACTTCGCGAACTTATGTTACTGAGTCATAACTGTGATTCGTCAACAAAATAAGCGATTACTAGTGCTTCATTATTTTCTCAACTGAAAATAATGAGTTAATCACTAAAATTGTTATACAATACCCCAGCCTAGTCTGGGGTATTTTTTTATAAAGAGGATTATTTGATGTTTTACGATCTAGCTCGCCGTTTTATGTTCACCCGTGATGCGGAATGGGCCCATGAATTTGCACTGCATAATTTACGCCGTTTTAATAATACGCCATTCAGTGCCGCATGGTCTCAATCAGTGGCAGATCGCCCCGTAGAATTTTTAGGCTTACAATTTAAAAACCCAGTTGGACTTGCTGCAGGCCTTGATAAAAATGCCGAGTGTATTGATGCTTTTGCAAAAATGGGGTTTGGTTTTATTGAAGTGGGGACTGTCACACCACGTCCACAAGCGGGGAATGATAAACCACGTATTTTCCGCCTGCCAGAATCAAATGCCATTATTAATCGTATGGGTTTTAACAATAAAGGGGTGGATAACCTAATTAATAACGTCAAAGCAGCGAAGTATGACGGTATTTTAGGTATTAATATTGGTAAAAATAAAGATACCCCAAATGAGCAGGGTAAAGACGATTATATCCACTGTATGCGTAAAGTGTTTGAACATGCATCATATATCACTGTAAATATCTCTTCACCCAATACACCAGGCTTGCGTGATTTGCAATATGGTGCTGCACTGGACGATTTATTGCAAAGCTTAAAGAACGAACAATTAGATTTAATTGCTAAGCATGATAAACAAGTCCCCATGCTGGTAAAAATTGCGCCAGATCTTGATGAAGTGCAAATTGCCCAAGTGAGTGAGTCTTTGATCAATAATAAGATCGATGGTGTGATCGCGACAAATACAACCTTAGAGCGTGCAGCTGTGCAAGGTCAACAGTATGCAAATGAAGCGGGCGGCCTGTCTGGTCAGCCAGTGCGTCATCGTTCAACCCAAGTTGTGCAAGAGCTGAAGCGTTTAACTGCAGGAAAGTTACCAATTATTGGGGTGGGGGGCATTGATGATTCAGCTAGCGCCAACGAAAAGTTTTCAGCAGGAGCTGATCTTGTCCAAGTATACACAGGATTTATATATAAAGGCCCGCAATTGGTAAAAACGATCCTGCAAGGCTTATAAGGATCAGTTATTTAAGCTTTTGATCATTCAATAAATGTTCTAAGGAAATGTTTATTAATTGGTCAAAAGCGGCTATAATTCGCTATTCATAAGATTAATTTATAAGGAGCATAGGAAACGCATGTTACAAGCATCAAAGCAATGGAAGTGGATTGCTTGTCCAGTAAAAAATCGCTTGTTGATCGACTTAGATCAAGATATGCAACTGTGCACGCCTTATAAACTCCGCCAACTTACTGATTCAGTGCTCACGCAACCATGTTTTAGTTTAGAAGACGCCGCGTTTTATCAGCAAGTTTATCAATACCTTGATGGTTTTAATGTGTGGAAAACTGCGCAATTGTGTCAAATTGCACTCAATGCAACTGCTGCAAAGTTTTACCTAAAACCTATGTTGGCAAAAAGTTGGTTTTTTGACCCTTATACTGGCAGTGAGCCGAGTGTTGAAGCTGTGATAAAACTGCATAGCCGCCTTCAGGCTGGTGAGTTTTTAATTGTAGAACACAGTAAAGATGCGTCATTATGTATTAGTTTAGCTGAGCATTTTCAGCTTGATGAAAATTTAAGTCTGAATCAGTTTGAGGCTATTCGAGTGCTTAATAACCGCGTTCACCCAATTTATAACCACGTTCAAAACAGTAAAACTGCTTAAGCATATTTTTTAGCGTTCCTGCCTTTATCGCGTGTTTGTCTGCCAACCTATGTTATAATCCTGCGCAATTAGCTATCAAGGGTTATTACTTTGCATTTTATCGCACTTACTTCTATCGGAATCGAAAACTTATTGGTTGAAGAACTTACTGACATTGGCGCCACGGTGACCAAGCAAACGGTGGGCTCTGTACGCTTTGAAGGTGACACTACATTAGCACAAAAAGTGTGTTTGATGAGCCGCTTCGCAACTCGTGTACTTATGTTGATTGAAGAGAAAGAAGGCGTAAATGATAAAGAAAGCCTCTACAAGTTTGCTCGTTTGCAACCATGGCAAGAATGGTTTGGCCCAACGCAAACATTCGCAGTTGACTTCAATGGCACTAATGATGCACTTAAGAATACTCAATTTTCAGGTTTGGTGATTAAAGATGCCATTGTTGACTATTTTAATGATTTATACGAACAACGCCCTAACGTAGATAAACAAGATGCCAATGTTCGTGTTGTTGCACGTTTATCGCGTCAAGGTGTGGCTATGTATATTGATTATTCAGGTCCGCGGTTATCAGAGCGTGGTTATCGTGAAGGCCAAGGTAAAGCACCAATTAAAGAGCATTTAGCAGCGGCACTTATTAAACGCAGTGGTTGGCTCGAGAATGTACAGCAGCCATTATTTGACCCTTGTTGTGGTGCCGGTACTATTTTAATAGAAGCTGCTGGTATGGCACGTAATGAAGCGCCGGGACTATTCCGTGAAGGTTTTGCATTTGAACGTCTACCAAGCTTTAGAATTGCCAAGTACAAAGAATTAAGAGAGCAGTTAATTGCTCAGATCACCGATCCTAAACTATGGCTTATAGGTCATGATTATGATGCCAATGTATTAAGCAAAGCAGTAGATAATGCGCGCAGAGCTGGACTTGGTGATGTAATTAAATTTAAACAAAGTGATGCAACTAAACTGACCTCAGTGGCAAAACTACCTGGTGTGGTTATTTCAAACTTGCCTTATGGTGAGCGTATTGGCTCTATGGCTGAGTTAGTCAGTTTGCACAGTGCGTTAGGCACTGGCTTTAAAAAACATTTTAATAACTGGAAACTTGCTCTATTGGGCATGGATGAAAGCCTATTTAAATTATTAAAACTGGTTAAACTTAAACGCTATAAGTTTAAAAATGGCCCGCTTGATGTGGTACTTAATCTATACCAGTTAGATGATAAACAAGTTAGCCAAACAACCGAAGACAAGCCCGCATTGAATTTTGAAGGCTCGTTGTCATTTGCTAATCGCGTGAAGAAAAATAAGCAAGGGTTAAAAAATTGGCTTAAGCAAAATGAAATTCAAGCTTATCGTGTGTATGACGCTGATATTCCAGAGTACAATGTTGCAGTGGATGTTTATGGCGATTCGGCGGTTATTTTTGAATACGCAGCCCCGAAAGAAATTGATGATGCTACCGCACATAAACGTTTACAAGACGTAATCTCTCTAACTGCACAACAGCTTAATATTGCACCAGGCAATATTGCTGTCAAAGTCCGTAAAAAACAAAAAGGTGAAGAGCAATACACACCAATGGCCAAACAAAACAGGACTCAAGTCGTTGAAGAGTTTGGTGCCAAGTTTAAGGTAAACTTATTTGATTACCTAGACACAGGGTTGTTTTTAGACCATCGCCTTGCGCGTCGTTATATTCAAGAAAACGCCAAAGATAAGCGCTTTTTAAACTTGTTTGCGTACACGGGCACAGCCTCTGTCCACGCAGCTCTTGGTGGTGCCAAAGCGATTACTACGGTTGATTTATCAAAAACCTACTTAAAGTGGGGGCAAGATAATTTTGAACTGAATAACATCAGTAATACCCGTTATCGCTTTGAGCAAGCAGATTGTTTGAAGTGGCTGGAATATGCAACTAGTCAATATGATTTGATCTTTTTAGATCCACCGACATTTTCAAACTCAAAACGTATGAAAGATGCATTTGATGTACAACGTGATCACATTAAGTTATTAACGTGGGTTAAAAAAATTCTCAGTCCATCGGGTACTTTGATATTTTCGAATAATAAGCGTGGTTTTACCATGGATGAAGTGGGTTTAATTGGCTTAGGCTTAAAAGCGCAAAATATTTCAGAGCAAACATTATCGCCTGATTTTAAACGTAATAAACAGATCCATAATAGCTGGTTAATTACGCATGGCTAATTGGGTACTATATCATACTGATGGGTGTCATTTGTGCGAGCAAGCGCAGTCTTTGATTGGTCCATTGTTAGGTGATGATTCATTACTGCTTGTTGATATTATCAGCGATGATTCATTGATCGCTGAATATCAGACTAGTATCCCAGTTTTAAAAAGCGAACAAGGCAGACAATTGTATTGGCCTTTTACTGCGCAAGATGTGCGTCAGTTTTTTACGCAAACAGAAAAAGAGTAAACAGATCATATGGACTTAATTAGAATTTCTAAAGCTCAACTCGCGTACGGCACGCACCCATTACTTGATAACGCGGATGCAATTATTGAAAGTGGTGAGCGCGTGTGTGTGGTTGGCCGAAATGGCGCTGGTAAATCAACACTATTAAAAGTACTCGATGGCCAAGTGATTTTAGATGATGGTGAAATAAATCAGCTTGGTAGCATTAAAATTTCACGCTTAGAGCAAGATCCTCCAAAAGGTGCCAGCGGTTCGGTGTTTGATTATGTCGCACAAGGCATGCCTGAAATAGCTAATTTACTCATTGATTATCATCATGTTAGTACCCAGCTACAAACGCAGTGCACAGATCAACTATTAAATAAGTTAGAGCGTTTATCAAACCAGCTCGAAGCGGCAGATGGCTGGCGCTTTGATAGTCGAATTCAATTAGTTTTAACGCGTTTGGAATTGTCTCCTGAAGCTAAACTTGAGTCGCTTTCAGGTGGTTGGTTACGAAAAGTGGCACTTGCGCGTGCGCTGGTCAGTGAGCCTGATTTACTGCTACTTGATGAGCCTACCAACCACTTAGACATGGAAAGTGTGATGTGGCTTGAGCAGTTTTTGAAAGAGTTTAAAGGTGGCATCGTATTTATTTCTCATGACCGTGCTTTTATTCGCGCTGTGGCGACACGAATTTTAGATTTAGACCGTGGTAAATTAATTTCCTACCCTGGTGACTATGCAACTTATTTAGAGCAAAAAGCCCACGATTTAAAAGTCGAAGAAGCACAAAATGCGTTGTTTGATAAACGCCTAGCTGAAGAGGAAGCGTGGATCCGCCAAGGTGTTAAAGCCCGACGTACGCGTAATGAAGGTCGGGTACGTGAACTTAAGCAACTTCGTAATGAGCGTAAGCAACGAGTGGATCAAGTTGGTAAAACTGACTTTAACATTGAAACGGCTGACCGCTCTGGTAAATTAGTGTTTGAGGCTAAGCACTTAAATCATCAATTCAATAAAGACAAAATAATTGCTCGTGATTTCTCTACCCTTGTTATGCGTGGTGATCGCATCGGTTTAGTTGGGCCTAACGGGATTGGTAAAACAACCTTATTAAAATTATTATTTGGTGATATTGCAGCGGATGAAGGAATAGTTAAACAAGGCGTCAATCTTGAATTTGCATATTTTGACCAATACCGCCAGAAGCTAGATGAAGAAGCAACAGTACAAGACAATGTTGCAGAAGGTAAGCAAGAAGTAATGATGAATGGTCGTTCACGGCATGTACTTGGCTACTTGCAAGACTTCTTATTCCCGCCTGCGCGAGCGCGTACGCCGGTTAAAGCATTGTCTGGTGGTGAAAAGAACCGCTTATTATTAGCAAAGCTCTTCTTAAAGCCGTCAAATATTCTGGTTCTTGATGAGCCAACCAATGATTTGGATATAGAAACCCTTGAGTTGTTGGAAGATATCATTAATCAATATCAAGGTACTGTGCTAATTGTTAGTCATGACCGTGAGTTTATTGATAACACTTGTACCAGTGTTTGGGCGTTTGAAGGGAATGGCGTGATCACCGATATTGTCGGTGGTTATAGCGACTACGAAGCCTATACAAACTATTTAGCACAACAAAAAAAGCATGAGAGCACGCCAGCTAAAAAAGCAAGCTGTAGTTACAGCTCCTGTTATTAAAGCTGAAAATAAAACGAATAAACTCTCTTACAAATTAAAACTTGAATTAGAGCAATTACCCAGTAAGCTTGAACAACTTGAGCAAGCATTAGAAGCACAGCAAGTTGTGGTTAATGACGCTAATTTCTTTAAACAAGATGCCAGCATAACAACCAAAGAGTTGAACCATTTAGCACAACTTGAGTCTGACCTTGAAGCCGCTTTGGAGCGCTGGGAAGAACTTGAAGATTTAAAGAATCAGTAGTAAGGACTAAAATGAAATATAAATTACTCGCTGCTAGTATTTTAGCTACCATGAGTACCTCGGCACTTAGTGCAACGTATCAGTTAACTGAGCTGAGTGTATTAGCCGATACAAAGCATAACTATGTTAAAGATGTTAGTGAAAGCGGGCACATAATTGGCCTTTCTAACGGCTTATACAACTTACCTATTGATGTTAGTTATATTGATTTCACAGATAGCGCAATCGAAAGAGCTTATGAACAACAAGAAGACTACTTCGAGTTAATTGATAAGCAAATTACCTTTACGCTTGATGATATTGAAAATAATAATGCAGCGGCAACTAATCCTGATGCTCACAGTTTTATGCTGTCTTTTTTAACAGCGCAAGCAACGAACCCTGATTATCAAAAACTAGCTAATATTGTCGGGTACAATATTTTAAATGGCGAAGCCCAAGAGCAAGTATTATTTGATATCGCTTCAGTTGATTATGATGGTTTAACGCGTTCTGTTAGCAATTTTTATAATGCCGTAGCAGAAGATGGAATCGCAGTGGGCTGGGGCAGTGCGCCTTATGAAAAAACAGTGTTTACTCCAGATGGTGAAACTGAAGAAGAAACCCGTTTCGTGCGCGATTTTATCTCTCGGGGTATTATTGTCTCTCCTGACGGATTGAGTGTGCCACTGGTCCCTGAGTTTGATGAATACGGCGGAATAAGTAGTGCCAGTGATATTGTAAAAACAAATTCAGGCTATACGGTGGTAGGCCAAGTGTCGACAGGTATACCAGCTGATCGTCAAGAAAATATCGATGATTCTTGCGATGGTGAAGACCAACCCGTTTCTGTGTGTATTGAAGGTTTACAAAGAAGTACTTCGTCTCGTTTATTTGATACCCGCGCTGTTAGATGGAGTTTAGATAGTAATTTAAATATTACCAATACAGAGTTATTAGGTTTAGGGTTAACACCTGAAGAAGATGATGACTTTGCCTTTATAAGCAATGCACTGGCTGTTAATAGTAATGGCACCGTTGCAGGTTTTTCTGATGTACGTGATCATGATAGTTCATCAACGATTCGTTCGTTACCTGTTTATTACAAAGACGGTAAAGTGGTTGAAATGCTTGATCAAGAAGATGACTGGACTGCTGGTAAGTCATTAGCGATTAATGAGAATGACGTTATCGTGGGGTATGGCATAAGAAGAATTGAAGGTTCAGACCGACTTAAATTTTTCTACCACGACATTGCAAGTAACAGTACAGTGTTCCCTACGGATTACTTTAATAGCTCAGCGTCAATAGCCAATGATATTAATGATAACGGTTATATCGTAGGTGAAGGTGAAACTGATGTATTTAATGTTGGCTCACGTCGTCGTGAAGGTTTCTTGTATAAGATTGGTGAAGATGCAATCACCAACATTAATGATTTATTACCGTGTTACGAAGCTGATGGTGAAACGCGTTATAAATATGTCGTGTCAGAAGCAAAAGTAATAAACAACAAAAATGAAATTTTTGGTGTTGCAACGAAGACAGTTGAAAAAACGGATACATTAGGTGGCGTGGTACGAGATATTAACGGTGAAATAGAATACGAAAGTATTGCAGTCCCAGTTAAGTTAACACCTATTGATGGCAGTATCGAAAGTTGTTCAGATCCTGAGACGGACACTTACGAACGTCAATCTGCTAGTTTTCCTTGGTATACCTTATTGTTGTTACCGTTAGTTGGCTTACGTCGCGCGTTTCGTAAATAACAGCTGAGCCATTCAATTAATAATATACAAATAAAAACCCTGCTTTACTCAGCAGGTTTTTTTTTGTCTATACTTTAACTAAATTAGGAACGTTGACTATTTATGGCGATTTACCCAAGCCTTGCGTACTGAACGACGCCATAAAAAGTCCACGCCGAAATAGCCTATCGCAGAGGCAAAAGTAGCGCAGATCAAGGATCCAACTAAAAAAGCAGGGCCGATAGTGGTTAAGCTGTCTAAAAACCATTGCCAGCTAGGTTCAAAAGCAAAGTGTTGCTCGGGCTGACCTAGTGCAATAGTGCCGATCAGATAAGAGCAGTAAAAGATAGGTGGCATTGTTAGCGGGTTAGTGATCCACACAACGGCGACTGAAATAGGTAAATTAACTCGTAACGGAATAGCCAGAGCGGCGGCAAGCACCATTTGAAAAGGAACAGGGATGAAAGCGAAAAATAAACCGACAGAAAATGCCCCACGAGCGGAACGGCGATTTAAATGCCAGAGATTGGCATCGTGGAGTAAACGACCAAAAATTTTTAAAGATTTATGATGTTTAACTTTATTGTGATCGGGTAAAAACCGTTGGATCGTTTTCTTAGCCATTTAAAGCAACCATTTACATCTGTTTGGTTAAGCGTTGGGTTTGTTGTTGGTTGTATTATAACCGTTTTTTATTATCAGACCCTTGTATTTACAGTTTTCGCTTTATCTCTATTAATTGCGAGCGCTTATTTTAAGCCGTTTTACACAGTATTGTTAGGTTTTATTTGTGGAATTTGCTGTGTTTGGGGACATTTTTCTAGCTTCTATACTATTTCACCGTTAGTTTTGCATGAAAATCAACCGTACTATTGTCAGCTCACTGTTGTTGACGTTATTTCACAGCGTGATCACTTCTATGTGAAAGTTCAGCTTAACAAGATTAATCAACAAAGTCAGTCAGCGCTAAAACCGCCTTTTGCACTAGTTACGTTAAAAAGTGAGCAGCAGCTTGAAGCTGGTGATGATATTAACACTTGGCTACAGCTAACAAAATATCGCAGTCAAAAAAACTATGCTGTGTTTGATAAAGAGCTCTATGCATTTAGTGAACGAATCTTTTTTAAAGGGAAACAGGTAGGCAATTATATTGAAATAACCAAAAATACAGATACTGAACTGATTAAATCGTATCGCCAATATATCAACAATATATACCAAAATAGCACGTTAAACTGGTTGTACTACCCACTGTTAACGGGCGATCGCAGTGAGATGAGTTTTTCACAAAAAGAAGAGCTGCAGCAATTCGGCATCAGCCATTTATTAGCTATTTCAGGATTGCACATAGGCTTAATGTTTAGTATCGGCTTTTTCATTACTCGTACTATCATGAGCTGTTTAAACTTTATGGTTAAACCTTGGACACAGCAGTTAAATTTGTCACAGATTTATGCTTTAGGTGGGTTTTTACTGGCATTTAGTTATGTGTATTTAAGTGGTTTTATAGTCTCTGCTACGCGAGCATTGCTTATGCTAGGCTGCTATTTAGTTATTTATTTTTATGCCAAACAAGCATTACGTTGGCGTAGTATTTTGTTTGCTTTGGTGTGCGTATTACTTATTGACCCCTTTAGTCTACTTAATCCTGGGCTTTACTTTTCATTCACTGCGGTAGTCATCATTTTCTGGGTATTGAGTGTTATCTCCTTCTCTGCGATAGGTTTAGTTGCAATCATTAAAACTTTGATCATTTTACAAATAGCCTTGTTTATAGGTTTATTGCCGTTATCACTTTATTATTTTAATGGGGTCAGTGTAATTGGTTTAGCTGTTAATTTAGTGGCGATACCAATACTTGGTTTTATTATAATGCCAAGCTTAGTGTTGTTTTCAGTGATGAGTCTGCTACTTGATATGAGTAGCTTGATTGGTGTGTTCGATTATTTGTTACAGTACGCCTATCGGTCGTTAACTTTACTACCGGTTGAGTATCGCTGGATTGATACCGCTACATTTAGTTTGCAATGGCTAATTAGTAGTTATCTCACAATTTTCATTGTATGTTTTACACCATGGCGATTAATGGGGTGTTTTCCTATTGCTGTTAGTTTTTTTGACTACTATTTGCAGCCAAAACCAGTGTGGCAGCTTGATGTGTTTGACGTAGGTCATGGCACAATGGTGTTAGTTAGCAAACAAGGTAAAGGCTTTATTTATGATTTGGGACCTGTGTATTTTAATACATATACAAGGATAAACAATACCTTAGTGCCTTACTTAACCAGCAAGGGAATTGAAACCGAAGTTACCTTGATAAGCCATATGGATAAAGACCATGTTGGCGGGTTGGCTCACTGGTTGCAGCACGGCTATCATCATACCTTTAGTTTGCTACATCCGAATGGGCCGGAGCAAGGTTGTAAAGCGGGTAAATATAGCTTCTATAACTTGATGATTACAGTACACGAACCTGCAGAGTATTTACAAACTGAGAATGATAATTCGTGTGTTGTTCATATTAGTGATGGGACTTTTAGTGTTTTACTACCAGGAGATATATCAGCTAAAAGAGAAGCGCAATTACTCGCACGGCAAAATGGACTTAAGAGTACTGTTTTACTGAGTCCCCATCACGGTAGCAACACATCATCGAGTGATCTATTTATTAAAGCAGTATCCCCAGAAGTGGTGATCCATTCAACAGCCTATAAAGGGCAATGGCAATTACCGCATCGGCAAGTTGTTGCACGATTTGCTGATCATAATGTATTGCAATACACAACGGCCGCACATGGACAGATAAATATTGCCTTTTATCAACATGAATACACGATAAATCTAGCTCGATATGATGAAAGTTATTGGTTTCTAAAAGATTGAGTTTAGTTTTATGGAGCTGGAGGCTACAATAGCCACAGACTATGAATAAGAGAGTGTTATGGATCAAACTACATCACAAATTTATAAGCGCTTATTGTCGTATGTGGGTGATTATAAAAGTATCGCCATATTAGCTGTGATCGGCATGATAGGTTACTCGGCTATGGATGCTTTATTCATTCAATTAATGAAACCATTTATTGACCAAGGTTTAAATGAACGCAATAGCGATGTTTTAAAATACGCTCCATTCGTGGTGATTGCATTAGTAATAGGTCGTGGCTTTTTTAATTATATGTCATCTTACTGCCTCAGTTATGTTGGGTCTCAAGTTGTGCGTGCGTTGCGTCAGCAATTGTTTGAGCATATTTTACATCTGCCTGTTTCATTTCACGATAAAAACTCAACGGGTGATTTAATTTCTAAAATAACCTTTGATACTGAACAAGTACAACAAGCAATTACTAAAGCGATGCTTGTTGTTGTTCGTGAAGGAGCTTTCGTTGTTTTTTTACTGGGGCTTATGTTTTATACCAGTTGGAAATTATCACTGATATTCTTAATTATTATTCCGCTTGTTGCTGTCATTGTCAGTGTCGTATCCAAGCGTTTTCGTTATATCTCTAAAAATATTCAATCAGCAATGGGTCAAGTAACCCGTAGCTCAGAACAAATGCTCAGTGGTCATAAAGTGATCCATGGCTTTGGCGGGCAGCAGCAAGAAATATCACAGTTTGCGCACATTAATAATCATAATCGCCAACAGCGCATCAAAATGGACGCCACCAAAGCGTTAAGTGTTTCTATTATTCAGATTTTAGCTGCCAGTGCGATGGCAGTTATTTTATGGGTGGTTGCAATGCCGTCGATGATCGATGCCATTAGCTCTGGAGATTTTGTGGTACTTATTTCATCTATGATGATGTTACTACGCCCACTTAAGCAACTTGCTAATGTTAATAGTGATCTACAACGTGGTATTTCAGCCGCGCAGAGTATTTTTTTAGTTCTTGATGAAGAAGTAGAAAAGGATAGCGGTACAGTGTGCGTGGATAAAGTACAAGGGCATATTGAAGTTAAACACGTCACCTTTAGCTATCCCACTAAAGATGAGCCAGTATTAAAGGACTTATCACTGACCATTAAAGCGGGTGAGAGCATTGCCTTAGTGGGGCGTTCAGGATCTGGTAAATCAACGATTTCTAACTTATTACCGCGCTATTATGACTTACAACCACCGGGTGAAATATTACTAGATGGTATTGCGCTCAGTGATTATAAGTTGACTGATTTACGTAAGCAATTTGCTTTGGTTTCACAGCAAGTTGTGCTCTTTAATGACACCATTGCTAACAACATAAGTTATGGCATTAACCGTGAACTTACTGGCGATGAACTCTTAAATGTAGCTAAGCAAGCACATGTGTGGGAGTTTGTTAAAGATTTACCTGATGGTCTAGATACCATGGTCGGTGAAAATGGCGTAATGTTATCAGGCGGGCAACGCCAGCGTATCGCAATTGCGCGAGCGATTCTAAAAGATGCACCAATTTTAATTTTAGATGAAGCAACATCTGCATTAGACACAGAATCAGAAAAGTTAATCCAACAGGCACTTGAACACTTGATGAAGGATAAAACCTCAATTGTGATTGCTCACCGTTTATCAACGATTGAAAACAGTGATCGGATTTATGTTATTGATAATGGTCAAGTGATCGAAAGTGGTGATCATCAGTCATTACTTGAAAAAGACGGCACGTATTCAGCTTTATGCAAAATGCAATTTGGTGAAAACGGGTGAGTAAAATAGAACAAAGCTGGTATCAAGGGCTCAGTGTTATCACTGTATTGCTGTTACCTTTGAGTTTAGTGTTTTGGTTGATCAGTACAGTGCGCCGTGCAGCATATGAAATAGGGTTCTGTAAAGCGTACATGAGTCCAGTGCCAGTTATTGTGGTTGGTAATATAAGTGTCGGCGGCAATGGTAAAACCCCTTTTGTGATCTGGTTAGTTAGCCA
This sequence comes from Pseudoalteromonas sp. KAN5, assembly GCF_022846535.1. Classification (NCBI taxonomy): domain Bacteria; kingdom Pseudomonadati; phylum Pseudomonadota; class Gammaproteobacteria; order Alteromonadales; family Pseudoalteromonadaceae; genus Pseudoalteromonas; species Pseudoalteromonas sp. KAN5. The sequence goes on along the minus strand of NZ_AP025589.1, from coordinate 1,460,350 downwards.
TCTACAACAGCATAATTTAAAAGTAGGGGTGATCAGCCGTGGTTATGGTGGCCATAGTAAAGATTACCCTTTGACTGTGACAGAAAGTACCAGTCCTGCTGATGCTGGTGATGAACCGGTGTTAATACAGCGAAGATTAGCCTGTCCTGTGGTGGTAGGTCCAAACCGAGAAGCAAACATCAAACAGTTACTTAGCGAGCATCAACTCGATGTCATTGTCTCCGATGATGGCATGCAACATTACAAAATGGCTAGGGCCATAGAATGTTGTATTGTCGATAGTCAACGTCGCTTTGGTAATGGTTTTATTATGCCTGCAGGGCCACTGAGAGAAACCCAAGCACGATTAAATTCTGTGGATTTAGTCATTGAAAATGGTGGCGATAACCCATTTAACTATCAACTGAAAAGTGCAGAGTTATTGACCGTTGCTAATGCAACAGCAGCACAAACAACCTTACTTGAAGGTCACGCTGTAAGTGCAATAGGAAACCCACAACGCTTTGAAAATAGTTTACGTGAACAGGGGATATCGCTATTAAGTTGTCATCATTATCGTGATCACTATGCGTACAGCTCAGCTGACTTTGAAAAATTTAATGATGAAATAGTGTTTATGACAGAAAAAGATGCGGTAAAATGTCAATTATTCGCAAAACCAACATGGTATTTTTTACCTGTAGACGCGCAGCCATCTGCAGCGGTGGTTACTAAACTAGATTTATTACTAAAAGAAAAAGGGATCCTCGATGGCCTTTGATACAAAGTTACTTGAAATAATTGCCTGCCCAGTCTGTAAAGGCAAGCTACGTTTAGATAAAGAAAACAATGAGTTGATCAGCACGGCAGCAAAGTTGGCTTATCCAATTCGTGATGATATTCCAGTATTGCTTGAAAACGAAGCACGTGAGTTATCGCAGCAAGAGATTGAAAAGTGGAATTCGTAGTTGTTATTCCAGCGCGATACGCATCTAGCAGGTTACCGGGTAAGCCGTTAGCGGATATTTGTGGCAAACCGATGATCCAACATGTGTATGAAAAAGCAATGGCAGCAGGAGCGAGTAAAGTAGTTATTGCAACCGATCATCAAAAAGTATTCGATGCAGTTAGTGCGTTTACCAAAAATGTACTAATGACCAGTGAAGATCATCAATCAGGCACTGAGCGTCTAGCACAAGTAATGGATTTACTCGCATTAGCGGATGATACTATTGTGGTAAATGTACAAGGTGATGAGCCATTACTTGCTTCTGAAAATGTTGCACAGGTTGCTGCATTGCTTGCCGATTCATCTGCACCAATGGCAACGCTAAGTGTTGCCATTGACGATATAGCTGAAATATTAAACCCTAATGCAGTTAAAGTAGTCAGTGATATTAATAAAAATGCCTTGTATTTTTCCCGTGCCAGCATTCCTTTTGACCGCGCTAATATGATGGAGGCGGCCAACAACCATCAATTAAATACTGCACACTATCAGCGACATGTGGGAATCTATGCTTATCGTGCGGGCTTTATCAAGCAATACATTGAACTGACGCCTTCACCACTTGAACAATTAGAATCGTTAGAGCAACTTCGTGTGCTGTATCACGGTCATCAAATTAAAATTGAACAAGCACAAATAGCCCCCCATGCTGGGGTAGATACACCTGAAGATTTAGCGCGTGTGATAAGCTATTTAGAAAGTAAAGCTGCGAGTGAATAAGCTTATTTTATCCGTACATGCTCGGCATGATGATTTTTATATTATAGAAAAACCACCAGGGCTTAACTTTCACAGCGAAGATGGCCCAGGTTTCGTGGTACTTGCAGAGCAGCAGCTAAATGAAAAGCTTTATGCGGTACATCGTTTAGATAAGGTGACATCTGGTTTAATTATCTTAGCGCGAAACAGCACAGCGGCGGCTGAGTTCACTCGTTTATTTACTACACATCAGGTTGACAAGTTTTATCTCGCGCTATCTGATGCTAAGCCGAAGAAAAAACAAGGCTGGGTGAAAGGTGATATGATTAAATCACGTCGTAGTAGTTTTAAGCTTTTAAAAAGTATTGAAAACCCTGCGATCACCCGTTTTTATTCACTCAGTGTAGCAGCTAACTTACGTGGCTTTATTTTAAAGCCATTTTCAGGAAAAACCCATCAATTACGGGTTGCTTTAAAGAGTTTAGCGGCGCCTATTTTAGGTGATCCACTGTATGGTGGCACGTCCGCACAGCGTACCTATTTGCATGCTTATGCACTTTGCTTTAGCTGGCAAAATCAACAATATCAGTTTGTGTGTAAACCTGATAGTACAACACTGTTTAGGCAGTTAATTGAACACGAAAATTTTCACACATGGCAACAGCCATGGCAATTGGATTGGTAAATGACAGACTCTATAACCGATATTCGTTTTGGCGGTATAAAGCGCTTATATGGACAACAACAATTTGCATGGCTGCAAGAGGCACACTTTTGTGTTATTGGTATAGGTGGTGTTGGCTCTTGGGCCGCAGAAGCCTTAGCAAGAACTGGCGTTGGTAAGTTGACGCTTATTGACCTTGATGATATTTGTGCAACGAATGTCAATCGACAAATTCATGCCTTAACTGGCACTGTGGGTGAAGCAAAAGTGGAGGCAATGAAAACACGCTGTGAGCTTATTAACCCAGAGTGTGAAATTAATGTGATTGATGATTTTATTACGTTAGAAAATATTCGTGAACATATCCAGAATTTTGACTATGTAATTGATTGTATTGATGCAGTAAAAGAAAAAGCAGCGTTAATCGCACATTGTAAACGAAATAAAATACCGGTAATCACCACAGGTGGAGCTGGTGGACAAACAGATCCTAGCCAAATAACCTTTGGTGATGTTGCTAAATCAACCCAAGACCCTTTACTTGCGAAAGTACGTTATATTTTGCGTAAGCAGTATAACTTTAGTAGCAACCCTAAACGTAAATTTAATATCGACTGTGTCTATTCAACAGAGCAACTGGTTTATCCTGGTACGGATGGTAGTGTATGCCATACAAAACAAAATGCGGATGGCTCACTGAATATGGATTGTAATAATGGCTTTGGCTCTGTGACTATGATCACTGGCAGTTTTGGCTTTTTTGTAGCCGCTAAAGCGGTGCGTAAATACCTAGACAAAAAACACCGTTTAGCAAAGGTTTAAAGTGATCTATCAGCAGCCATGGATTGAATTCGTTCAACCATGGCTTTAATGCCATTCCCCCGTGATGGACTTAAATGTTGAATAAGCCCTAATCGTGAAAATTCAGCAAGTGCGTCGGTTTTAATCACTTGCTCTGGCGTCAAGCCATTATATAAAGCTAATACAATTGCCAATAAACCTTTGACTATACGTGTATCAGAGTCGCCAACAATAACGAGAGTGTTCTCTTCTAGATCAAAGTCTAAATATATCCATACTTTACTTTCACAACCAGGTACAAGGGCGCTATCTGTTTTTAAAACGCCAGGCATTGGCGGCAATTGTTTACCTAAAAGCATTATTTCACGGTATTTTTGCTGCCATGCTGGTGCATTTTCAATGGAAAACGCAATCTCTTTAAACGTTTTAATCATGTCTTATCCGAATTTAGTCTAATAACGCAATGCATTCTTGCAAAGCTGCGATGAATAAATCAACGTCTTGGTGGTTATTATAAAATGCAAAACTGGCGCGCACACTGCCATTTATGCCTAAATGTTGCATAAGAGGTTGAGCACAATGGTGACCGCTACGTACAGCTACACCATAGCCATCTAATAGGGTGGCTATATCAAAAGGATGTTCATCTTTATAGTTAAAGCACAAGGTGCCAATGTTGTTGTTAATGTCGCTATAAATAGTAATTCCATCAATTAGTTGTAGTTTTTCTACTGCATAATTAAAAATGGCTTGTTCATGCGTATATACATTAGTCTTATCTAAACTGACTAGATACTTAATTGCAGCAGAAAAAGCGATGACAGCGGCGATATTGGGAGTACCAGATTCAAATTTTGCGGGCGCTTGGCGAAAAGTTGTTTCAGTTAATGTGACAGTTTCAATCATTTCGCCGCCAGTTTGATATACAGCTAAGCTATTTAAGCGCTCATAACGACCATATAATCCGCCTAAACCCGTTGGCCCGAGCATTTTATGTGCTGAAAATACGTAAAAATCGCAACCTAGTTGTTGTAAGTTAGGCTGTAAATGTAGGGCTGCCTGCGCACCATCTACTAGCGTGATGGTATGTTGCTGCTTTGCTGCGTGTAAAATTGTTTCAAGTGGAGTGATATTGCCCAGTGCGTTTGATGCATGTGTTATTGCAAGTACCGTGGGCTTGTGTTGTTCAATAAAATTAACACATTGTTCAACGTTAAAGCGTCCATTTTGCTGTAAAGGTAAAGTCAGCAATGTTGCGCCTGTGCGTTTCGCAAGTTGTTGCCATGGCACAATATTAGCGTGATGTTCTAACGCAGAAATGACAATTGTAGACTGGTTATCTAGTTGTTCACTCAGGCCATTGGTAACAAGGTTGATCGCCTCAGTTGCGCCTTTCGTCCATACTAATTCATTGGCTGTGATATTAAAAAACGCAGCAACAGTAGCTCTGGCTTGTTCATAGGCGAGGGTGGCTTGCTCACTGAGTGTATGACGGCCGCGGTGTACATTGGCATTGTTCCGTGCATAAAATTGCTCAGTTGCAGCAATGACAGCTTGCGGTTTTTGAGTTGTCGCAGCTGAGTCAAGGTAGACCAGTGGTTGCTCGTTGATAAGTTGCTTGAGAGCAGGAAAGTCTGCACGAATTTTTTCTACATCAAACATAACGTTTCAACATCTAATAAGACAAACCAAATTTAAAATGAGCGAGAATTGTAATCACTTTATGATTTTTCTCAAGGGCTGGACACAAAAAAGGCCGCAAATGCGGCCTTTTTTAGCATTAACTAACGGTTAACGCTTATCAGATGATACGTAATCACGATGTGTGTGACCAGTATAAAGCTGACGTGGACGGCTGATCTTATGACCCGGTTGAGATAACATCTCATCCCAGTGCGTGATCCAACCTACAGTACGTGCCATTGCGAATATCACAGTGAACATGCTTGTAGGAATACCGATTGCTTTTAAGATGATACCTGAGTAGAAATCTACGTTAGGGTAAAGTTTCTTCTCTACAAAGTACGGATCTTCAAGTGCAATTTGCTCAAGCTTCATTGCAATATCAAGTAATGGATCTTGAATGTTAAGTTCAGCTAATACTTCATGGCACGTTTGACGCATCACCGTTGCGCGTGGGTCGAAGTTTTTGTAAACACGATGGCCAAAGCCCATAAGACGGAACGGATCCGCTTTATCTTTTGCTTTAGCAACGTATTCGTCAATACGGTCTACTGAACCAATTTCTTCTAACATGTTTAAACATGCTTCGTTTGCACCGCCATGAGCAGGGCCCCAAAGTGATGCGATACCCGCTGCAATACATGCATATGGGTTAGCACCAGAAGAACCTGCAAGACGTACAGTAGACGTTGATGCGTTTTGTTCGTGATCAGCATGAAGCATAAAGATTTTATCCATCGCTTTAGCTGTAACAGGGTTCACTTTGTATTCTTCAGCTGGAACAGAGAACATCATGTGTAAGAAGTTTTCTGCATAGCTTAAGTCATTACGTGGGTAAACAAATGGTTGACCTACGTTATATTTATAAGCCATCGCCGCGATAGTTGGTAATTTAGCAATCAGTTTCACTGCACTAGTTTTACGCTGAGTAGGGTCCGTGATATCAAGATCTTCATGATAAAAAGACGATAATGCACCTACTACACCACAAAGCATTGCCATTGGGTGAGCGTCAAAACGGAAACCTTGGAAAAAGTTTGCAATTTTCTCATCAAGCATAGTGCTATGCGTGATTTCTGATGCAAATTCAGCATATTGCTCTTTTGTAGGTAATTCACCATTTAATAGTAAATAGCATAGCTCAACGTAATCTGAGTCTTCTGCCAATTGCTCAATTGGGTACCCACGGTGCAATAGAATACCTTTGCCACCATCAATGTAAGTGATTGAAGATTCGCAAGAACCAGTCGACATGAAACCTGGGTCATAGGTAAAGTGACCGTGAGCACCTAACGTACGTACGTCAATAACATCTTGACCAGCAGTGCCTTGGTAAATTGGAAGTTCGATTGGATCTAGACCATCAATATGGACCGTGGCTTTCTTATCCGCCATCTATTTATCTCCTATTAAGATAACAACTCTGATTGTTATGTTCTGAATCTGTTTAAGCACATTCTTTTCATTTTAACGTGAAAGAGGGGGTTAAAGTCAATTTTTATAAACATTATGCACAAATGTATAATAAATATTCTGACGGGATTAAATATTATACCATTGGCTAATTCGCAAACGTCTCTAACTAAACAAGAATTGTAAAAAGACCTTGGGCTATATATACTATCGAAGGTTTTATACCGTATTGTCTGTAGGTAAATGTTATTTTTGCAGCTAATTTTTGCATAAATGTGAACTTTGTTGTTAAAAAGAGCTTTGCTTAGATAGTTCCATCAGAAAAATCGTTTTCTGATGGGTTAAGAAAAACAAGTAGATGAGCCCCAATGTGGGCAAGATGGGCAAGTAACTGTGAAAAAGCAAAGACCTGTAAATCTAGATCTAACAACTATATCTATGCCGGCATCGGCTAAAGCATCAATTTTTCACCGCGTCACCGGTGTTGCATTATTTTTTGCTTTAACGTTTGTCATTTGGGCTTGGTCAGAGTCTCTTTCTTCAGCTGAAGGTTTTGAATTCGTCAAGGGTCTGTTTAGCGGATTCATTGCCAAATTTATAGCTTGGGGCACCATTTCTGTATTGGCGTATCACCTAATTGGTGGTATCCGTCATATCATTATGGATATGGGACATTGGGAAGAACTTGAATCAGGTAACCTCAGCGCTAAAATTGCAATGGCACTTGGCGTTGTGGCTTCTGTATTAGCAGGGGTGTGGATATGGTGTTAAATCAAGCAACTCTAAAACGTGACGGCGTACAAGATTATGTTTCGTTACGTACCACGGCACTAGTAATTACCGCGTATGCGATTTTTATTATTGGCTACTTCTTATGTACGCCAGAAGTCACTTTTGAAGCATGGCAAAGCCTGTTTTCAAACCTCGCAATGAAAGGGTTCACACTTATTACCCTCGTTTGTATTATGGTTCATACCCGTATTGGTCTTTGGCAAGTATTGACTGACTATGTTAAGTGCGCAACTTTACGTGCTGTTCTAGGGTTTGTATTAAACCTGATGGCCGTCGCATACGTAGCAATTGGTCTAATCGTTTTATGGGGTGTTTAAGTGAAATATTCTGTTCGTGAATTTGACGCCGTTGTGATTGGCGCAGGTGGTGCGGGTATGCGCGCGGCACTTGCAATCACTGAATCAGGTAAAACCTGTGCGCTTATCTCTAAAGTTTTCCCAACCCGTTCTCATACTGTGTCTGCACAAGGTGGTATTACGGTTGCGCTGGGTAACTCGCATGATGATAACTGGGAATGGCATATGTATGATACGGTAAAAGGTTCCGATTTTATCGGTGACCAAGACGCTATCGAATACATGTGTAAAACAGGCCCAGAAGCAATTACTGAATTAGAAAACATGGGTCTACCGTTTTCTCGTTTTGAAAATGGCCGTGTTTACCAACGTCCTTTCGGTGGTCAATCGAAAAACTTTGGTGGCGAGCAAGCTGCTCGTACAGCAGCAGCTGCTGACCGTACAGGTCACGCGTTATTACACCTTCTTTATCAGCAAAACGTTAAAAACAAAACCAATGTGTTCTCTGAGTGGTATGCATTAGATTTAGTTAAAAACGATGATGGTAATGTGGTAGGTTGTACTGCAATCGATATCGAAAGTGGTGAAGTTGTTTATTTCAAATCGAAAGCGGTGGTATTGGCAACTGGTGGTGCAGGTCGTATTTTCGCATCAACAACGAATGCACACATTAACACTGGTGACGGTGTTGGTATGGCGACTCGTGCTGGTATTGCTATGCAAGATATGGAAATGTGGCAGTTCCACCCAACAGGTATTGCAGGAGCAGGTACACTTGTAACTGAAGGCTGTCGTGGTGAAGGTGGTTATCTTTTAAATAAAGATGGCGAACGTTTCATGGAACGTTATGCACCAAACGCGAAAGACTTAGCGTCACGTGATGTTGTTGCCCGTTCAATGATGACAGAAATTCGTGAAGGTCGTGGTTGCGATGGCCCTTGGGGTCCACACATTAAGCTTAAACTTGACCACTTAGGTGAAGAAACGCTTAATCTACGTCTTCCAGGTGTATGTGACCTTGCTAAAACATTTGCTCACGTTGACCCAGCTAAAGAGCCAATTCCAGTAATTCCTACTTGTCACTATATGATGGGTGGTGTACCAACTAACGTAAATGGTCAAGCCCTACAAATTGATGCTAACGGCAACGAAAAAGTAGTAGAAGGCTTATTTGCGGTTGGTGAAATTGCCTGTGTATCTGTACACGGTGCAAACCGCTTAGGCGGTAACTCATTACTTGACTTAGTGGTATTTGGTCGTGCGGCCGGTAACTTCTTAGGTACTTACCTAAATGATGTTGAAGTGTCAAAAGACGCATCAGATTCAGACTTAGAAGCGGCACTTGCACGTTTCAATCGTTGGGAAAACTCAACGGCTGGTCAAGGTGAAGATCCAGTGCAAATCAAGAAAGACTTGCAAAAATGTATGCAACTTAACTTCTCAGTATTCCGTGAAGGTGAGTCTATGGCAGCTGGTTTGCAAGAGCTTAAAGAAATTCGTGAACGCTTGCAGCATGCACGTCTTGATGATAAATCATCAGACTTCAATACTGCACGTATCGAATGTCTAGAGCTAGATAATTTGATGGAAACAGCGTACTCAACAGCAGTTGCTGCAAACTTCCGCACAGAAAGCCGTGGTGCTCACTCACGTTTTGACTACCCAGATCGCGATGACGAAAACTGGTTATGCCACTCAATATTCAATCCGGTTACGGATGAAATGAGCAAACGTGATGTTAACTACGCGCCTAAATTGCGCGAAGCATTTCCACCTAAAGCACGTACATACTAGGAGCGAGACGATGGCACAAGTACAATTTTCTGTTTATCGTTATAATCCAGATGTTGATAACGCCCCACGTATGCAAGAATATACTTTGCAAACGGAAGAAGGCCACGACATGATGGTATTGGACGCACTTTTATTATTAAAAGAGCAAGATCCAACGTTATCATTCCGTCGCTCATGCCGTGAAGGTGTATGTGGTTCTGACGGTGTTAACATGAATGGTAAAAATGGTCTAGCATGTATTACTCCTTTATCTACGCTACAAAAAAATGGCAAAGGTAAAATTGTAATTCGTCCGCTACCAGGTTTACCAGTGGTTCGTGACCTTGTTATTGACATGAGTCAGTTCTACACTCAATACGAAAAAGTAAAGCCTTATCTAATTAATGATACACCTGCTGCAGGTGAGCGCCTTCAATCAATCGAAGAGCGTGATAAGCTAGATGGTTTGTATGAGTGTATTCTATGTGCATGTTGTTCTACATCGTGTCCTTCGTTCTGGTGGAATCCAGACAAGTTCATAGGTCCAGCTGGTCTTCTTCATGCATATCGTTTCTTGGCTGATAGCCGAGATACTGCAACTGAAGAACGTTTAGCAGACTTAGACGATGCATTCAGCGTGTTCCGTTGTCACAGTATCATGAACTGTGTTAGCGTTTGTCCTAAGGGTCTTAATCCTACTAAGGCAATTGGACAAATCAAATCAATGTTAATAAGCCGTTCGGTTTAATAATCTTGATAAAAGTAAGATGGCTAATGTTAATTAGCCATCTTGTAATAACAATTAATTTCTGCGCTAAAGAAAAGGGCTTATAAATGCACGAAGGTGTGATGAAGGCATGGCTAGAATCTTCACATTTAAACGGCGGAAACGTTGCTTATATAGAAGAGCTTTATGAAGCGTATTTAGACAATGCGACTTCTGTGCCAGAAGAATGGCGAGAAGTGTTCGAACAGTTACCAAAAGTTGATGGTGTGGATGTTGAAGTTAAGCATTCAGAAGTTCGAGCACAGTTTGCGGCGCTTGCGAAAAACAAGCATAGAGAAGTAGTGGTAGCAGAGGGCAGTGGTAGCGGCGATCCTAAACAGGTTAAAGTACTACAGCTCATTAATGCTTTCCGTTTCCGTGGTCATCAAAATGCCAACCTAGATCCATTAGGAATATGGCAGCGTGAACGCGTTCGAGACTTAGAGCTGGAATACCACGACTTATCTGAAGCTGATTTTGACCGTGAATTTAACGTGGGATCGTTTGCCGTCGGCCGCGATACCATGCCTTTAGGTGAATTATATCAGGCACTCAAAACTACATATTGTGGTTCTGTTGGTGCTGAGTATATGCACATCACATCAACTGAAGAAAAACGTTGGTTACAACAGCGTTTAGAATCAGTGCAATCACGTCCAACATTCAGTAAAGATGAAAAACTGCGTATCCTAAAAGGATTAACTGCAGCTGATGGTCTTGAAAAGTATTTAGGGGCTAAGTTCCCAGGTGCTAAGCGTTTCTCGCTCGAAGGCGGTGATGCATTAGTGCCTATGCTGAAAGAGTTAATACACCGTGCTGGCGAAAGTGGCCAACAAGAAGCGGTTATTGGTATGGCTCACCGTGGACGCTTAAATGTGCTTGTTAATGTACTTGGTAAAAACCCATCAGAGTTATTTGATGAGTTTGCCGGTAAACATAAAGACACGCTAGGTTCTGGTGATGTTAAATACCACATGGGTTATTCTTCGGATTTTGCTACAAAAGGTGGCAAAGTTCATATGGCACTTGCCTTTAACCCATCTCACCTTGAAATTGTTAACCCAGTAGTAATGGGCTCTGTACGTGCTCGTTTAGACCGCTTGGGTGACAGTTCTGGTATTAAAGCACTGCCAATCACGATTCATGGTGACTCGGCAATTGCAGGCCAAGGTGTAGTACAAGAAACCTTCAACTTATCGCAAACTAATGCGTTTAGTTGTGGTGGTAGTATTCGTATCGTAGTGAACAACCAAGTTGGCTTTACTACTAATAAACAAGACGATGTGCGTTCAACAGATTACTGTACCGACATCGCAAAAATGGTGCAATCGCCAATTTTCCACGTAAATTCTGATGATCCTGAAGCAGTTGCGTTTGTAACGCAAATCGCGCTTGATTTTAGAAATCAATTTAAACGTGATGTGGTTATTGACCTTGTTTGTTATCGCCGTCATGGTCATAACGAAGCGGATGAGCCGAATGCGACTCAACCGATCATGTATCAAAAAATCAAAAAACACCCTGTACCACGTTTGATCTATGCTGATCAACTGATGGCTGAAGGGTCGTTTACCGAAGATGAAATTAAAGCACTTGCTGATGAATACCGTAATGGTTTAGACGATGGTCATTGTGTCGTTGAAGAGATTCAGCCAGAAACATCACATTCTTCTGATTGGGCTAAATATGTAGGCCATGAATGGAGTGTTGATTATGATGCCAGCGTGCCAGTTGAAAAACTGAAAGAACTTGGTGAAAAAGTAGCAAGCTACCCTGCGCAATATAAAGCACAGTCACGCGTTAAAAAGATTTACGATGATCGTAAGTTAATGGCAGCGGGTGAAAAACCGCTTGATTGGGGTATGGCAGAAACATTGGCTTATGCAACAATCGCTAGTGAAGGCACAGACATTCGTCTGACAGGGCAAGATTCAGGACGTGGTACATTCTTCCACCGTCATGCCGTTGTTCACAGCCAATCTGATGGTGCAACGTATACGCCGCTAGAACACATAAGCGAAAAGCAGGGTACATTCCAAGTATTCGACTCAGTGTTATCTGAAGAAGCGGTTGTCGCGTTTGAATATGGTTATGCAACAGCAGAGCCTACATCACTGGTATTGTGGGAAGCACAATTTGGTGACTTCGCTAACGGTGCGCAAGTTGTATTTGACCAATTCTTAAGTTCAGGTGAGCAAAAATGGGGCCGTTTATGTGGTCTTACAATCTTGCTACCACATGGTTATGAAGGACAAGGTCCAGAGCACAGTTCAGCACGTTTAGAGCGTTTCTTACAGCTTTGTGCTGATCACAATATGCAAGTATGTGTGCCTTCAACACCAGCTCAAGTATACGCTATGCTACGCCGCCAATCAGTTAGACCACTTCGTCGTCCATTGATTGTTATGACGCCTAAATCGTTATTACGTCATCCACTTGCGACATCAACACTTGAAGAGTTATCTGAAGGTGTGTTCCATAATATGATCGACGAAATCGATGATATTGATGCGGCTAAGGTAGAGCGAGTGATTTTCTGTAGTGGTAAAGTGTACTACGAGTTACTGCAAGAGCGTCGTAAACTTGAACTTAATAACATTGCTATTGTGCGTGTTGAACAACTATACCCATTCCCACATGATGAAATGGACGCTATTATGGCCCGTTATCAACATGTAAAAGACTTTGTTTGGTGTCAAGAAGAGCCGCAAAATCAAGGTGCTTGGTATTGTTCACAACACCACTTTGTAGAAGCAATTCCACAAGGTGCGAAGCTTAAATACGCAGGGCGCAAAGCATCAGCGTCTCCTGCATGTGGTTACATGTCAGTGCATACTAAAGAACAACAAGCGCTAGTCGCAGACGCGCTTACTATTGAAAATAAAGGATAAGCAATGAGCACAGAAATTAAAGTTCCTGTTCTTCCTGAGTCGGTTGCTGATGCTTCCGTTGCTACATGGCATGTAAGTGTTGGCGACAAAGTAAGCCGTGATCAGAACTTAGTAGACATCGAAACAGATAAAGTTGTTTTAGAGGTTGTTGCACCAAATGACGGTGTGATCACTGAAATTTCACAAGAAGAAGGTGCAACCGTGCTTGGTGATCAAGTGATCGGTATTATTGGCGACGCTGATGCAGCAGCGCCAAGTGAAGACGCTAAGAGCGAAGCTGCACCGGCTTCTGCTAAACAAGAAAACGCGCCAGAGGCGCCATCAGCACCAGCATCAGAAGGTAAAGAAGTGGACATTAAAGTACCTGTACTTCCAGAATCAGTCGCAGACGCGACAGTAGCTACTTGGCATGTGCAACCAGGTGACGCAGTAACACGCGACCAAAACTTAGTTGACATCGAAACTGATAAAGTTGTTCTTGAAGTTGTTGCTCAAGAAGACGGCATCATGGGTGAGATTATTCACGCAGAAGGTGAAACAGTACTTGGTGATCAAGTGATCGGTAAAGTACAAGCCGGTGGCAAGCCTGCTTCAGCACCTGCTGCAAAAGAAGAAGCGGCACCAGCAGCGGATTCAAGTGATAGCTCAGATGTATTAACGCCATCTGTACGTCGTTTAATCGCCGAAAAAGGTTTAGATGCGTCTAAAATCAAAGGCACGGGTAAAAACGGTCGTGTTACTAAAGAAGACGTTGATACTTTCTTAAAAGCACCAGCACCGGCTGCAAAAGCAACTGAAGCAGCTGCACCAGCTCCTATGGGCGACCGTACACAAAAACGCGTTCCTATGACACGTTTACGTAAAACGATTGCTAACCGCCTTCTTGAAGCGAAGAACTCAACTGCAATGTTAACTACATTCAACGAAGTAAACATGAAACCAATCATGGATCTTCGTAAGCAGTATCAAGAAGTGTTCGAGAAACGTCACGGTATTCGTTTAGGTTTCATGTCTTTCTACGTGAAAGCTGTTACTGAAGCACTGAAACGTTTCCCTGATGTAAATGCATCAATTGATGGTGATGATATTGTTTATCACAACTACTTCGATATCAGCATTGCAGTTTCTACGCCACGTGGTCTTGTGACGCCAGTATTAAAAGATTGCGATAAGCTTTCTGTTGCTGAAATCGAAAAAGGAATTCGTGAATTAGCACTGAAAGGTCGTGACGGTAAGCTTACGCTTGACGATATGACGGGTGGTAACTTCACTATCACTAATGGTGGTGTGTTCGGTTCATTATTGTCAACACCTATCATCAACTTGCCACAGTCATCTATTTTGGGTATGCACAAAATCCAAGATCGTCCAATGGCAGTGAATGGTAAAGTTGAAATTTTACCAATGATGTATTTGGCCTTATCGTATGATCATCGCCAAATCGATGGTAAAGAATCTGTTGGTTTCTTAGTGACAATTAAAGAGTTGCTTGAAGATCCAACGCGCTTATTACTAGATGTTTAATCTAGTTGTATAAAATCTAAGCTGTGAGTCATATTCACAGCTTTTTTTTTGCGTCTATTAGTCTAACTGGGGTTTTCATGTTAAGCCTTGGGATCTATACTAGTTGCGCAATTTGGGATAGCTGTTTATTTGCATAAATATTCAGCTCTTTTAGTATAAAAAATTGGATAAAGCATCATGAATTTGCATGAGTATCAGGCAAAACAACTTTTTGCCGAATATGGTTTACCAGTTTCTCAAGGTTTCGCGTGCGATACACCTGAAGAAGCTGCAGCAGCTGCCGAAAAAATTGGCGGCGATATGTGGGTTGTTAAAACTCAGGTTCACGCAGGTGGACGTGGTAAAGCTGGCGGTGTAAAGCTAGTTAAAACTATCGACGAAGTTAAAGCGTTTGCAGCTAACTGGTTAGGTAAAAACCTAGTTACTTACCAAACAGACGAAAATGGTCAGCCAGTTGCTAAAATTTTAGTAGAAAGCTGTACTGATATCGCCAACGAATTGTATTTAGGTGCAGTTGTTGACCGTGCATCTCGCAAAGTTGTTTTCATGGCGTCTACTGAAGGCGGTGTTGAAATTGAAACTGTTGCTGAAGAAACACCAGAGCTTATCCACAAAGCTGAGATCGACCCATTAGTAGGTCCTCAAGCTTATCAAGCACGTGAACTAGGCTTCAAATTGGGTCTTAACCCAACACAAATGAAGCAATTTGTTAAGATCTTCATGGGTCTTGGCCAAATGTTCACTGATTTTGATTTCGCATTACTAGAAATCAACCCGCTTGTGATCACAGATGAAGGTAATCTTCACTGTCTTGATGGCAAAATCGGCATCGATGGTAATGCACTTTACCGTCAACCTAAAATGCGTGATTTCCACGATCCATCTCAAGAAGATGCGCGTGAAGCACATGCTGCAAGCTTTGAACTTAACTATGTTGCATTAGACGGTAACGTTGGTTGTATGGTTAACGGTGCAGGCCTTGCGATGGGTACTATGGACATCGTAAACCTACACGGTGGCAAGCCAGCTAACTTCCTAGATGTTGGTGGCGGCGCGACTAAAGAGCGTGTATCTGAAGCATTCAAAATCATTCTTTCAGATGACAACGTTAAAGCTGTTTTAGTTAACATCTTTGGTGGTATCGTTCGTTGTGACATGATCGCTGAAGGCATCATTGGTGCAGTTAAAGAAGTTGGCGTAAACGTACCAGTAGTTGTACGTTTAGAAGGTACTAACGCTGAACTAGGTCGTGAAGTTCTTAAGAACTCTGGTCTAGATATCATTGCTGCTGAATCACTAACAGACGCGGCTGAAAAAGTTGTTGCTGCTGCGGAGGGCAAATAATGTCTGTATTAATCAATAAAGATACAAAAGTTATCTGTCAAGGTTTCACCGGTGGCCAAGGTACTTTCCACTCTGAGCAAGCGCTTGAGTATGGGACACAAATGGTTGGTGGTGTAAGCCCTGGTAAAGGCGGTCAAACGCACCTTGGTCTTCCAGTATTTAACACTGTACGTGATGCTGTAGAAGCAACTGGCGCAACTGCATCAGTTATCTACGTACCAGCTCCTTTTTGTAAAGATGCGATCTTAGAAGCAATCGATGCTGGCATCGAGCTAATTGTTTGTATCACTGAAGGTATCCCAACGCTTGATATGGTTGACGTTAAAGTTAAGCTTGACGCAACGGGTACTCGCATGATCGGTCCTAACTGCCCAGGTGTTATCACTCCGGGTGAAACTAAGATTGGTATCATGCCTGGTCACATCCACAAGCCTGGTAAAGTAGGTATCGTTTCTCGTTCTGGTACTTTAACGTACGAAGCGGTTAAACAAACTACTGATGCTGGTTTCGGTCAGTCTACGTGTGTAGGTATTGGTGGCGACCCAATTCCTGGTACTAACTTTATCGACGTTTTAGAAATGTTCGAAAAAGATCCACAAACTGAAGCGATCGTGATGATCGGTGAAATCGGTGGTACTGCAGAAGAAGAAGCTGCACAGTACATCAAAGCAAACGTTACTAAACCTGTCGTATCTTACATTGCTGGTGTTACTGCACCAGAAGGTAAGCGTATGGGTCACGCTGGCGCAATTATCGCCGGTGGTAAAGGTACTGCTGATGAGAAATTTGCTGCATTAGAAGCTGCGGGCGTAAAAACTGTACGTTCACTTGCTGATATCGGTAAAGCACTTAAAGAAAAAACTGGCTGGTAATAACTGGCTCTTGTTTGAAAAAAGGCTCACATCGTGAGCCTTTTTTATTTAGTTTTCCATAAATTGACTTCAATATTTAATACCAATCGTGTTAAGTTACTGACCATTTATAACGCAGTTAGCGCTTTATTTAGCCCGCTAGAATGGTTAAATATTTAAGTCGATTAGTATAAGAGCCTTGCGCACTTAATTAAATACATGCAATGTTAATAATGTTCGAATAAAAATGTAAAATTTGAAACTCGGAACACTTTTTTACCTGCAATTATAAATGCTACGCAACATTACATGGTTGTTATCAAATTACCGGTTAATGTTTCGATAAAGGTTACTGGTAATAATTATAACTGCCGTTATAATGAGCAACTGTTTATTAAATTCTAAGAAACTACTAGTAATGCGAATAATTAATTTTATAGTCTGTGTAATATGTGTTTTTCTCTCTCAGAGTATAAATGCAGCCAGCTCCTCTATTCGCATCGCATTTTTAGAAACAGAACAACGTGCACTAACTGAACCAAATAAGTTACTAGAGCAGCTAACCCTTGCGCAGTCTAAGCATAACCTTAGTCAGACAGAACACGCTTATAATAATACTTTGCTAGCGCGTTTGTATTTATTTCAGGGTGATACAAAGCGTGCACAAGCTAGTTTCAAGCTTGCTCGCCAACAGCTTCCTGAACAAGATAACTGGATCTTAGGCTATTGGTTAATGTATCGCAGTATCCTTTCTTTAGAAGAAGCTAAGTTACCTGATGCGCTTAAACAAATTCGTTTTGCACAGGCTGCTTTTCAAGACAGTAATGATCCTCAAATGTTAGTTCAGGCAAAAACAATAGAAGGAACTTTATTACTCTGGCAAGAGGAGTATACGCGTTCGATACAACTTATTGAGAATGCGTACATTGAAGCTAAAACAACGAATATGTCAGCAACGACCATGTTATATGTTTATACCAGTTTAGCTGCCTATTATACGAACATGCAACTATATGAACAAGGGTTACAATATGCCGTGCTGGCGCGAGATATAGCGAATAAAAGTAATGATGTAGTGAATGGTTTACCTGCGCTCCACACCTTGTGTTTAAGCTACGCTCGAGCTGAAAAACTTACTTTAGCAACACGTTGTTACGATGACATGATCAGCTTATCTGCTGAAGTAAAAGTACCCCGTTATTTATTTTGGGCGCCTGCAGGTAAAGCGATAGTTGCATTACAACAAGCAAATTATAATGAAGCTCTGCAGTTATTATATCTAGCTAAAAGCTACGTCAACAGAGTGACTATGAACCCTGCGCATATCATCGCGCTTAACAATAACTTCGCTACCGCTTTTTTGGCACTAAAACAACCTGAGCAAGCGTTAGACTATATTCTTGAAGCAGAATTACTTTTACAGGACTATGATAGACCGCTTAATAATCGTTATAGTCGCCAAACACTTACATTAAAAGCACAAAGTTTAGAGCAATTGGGGCGTTTTGCTGATGCTGTCGCCGCACTTAAATTACTGGTTAAGTTAAATGATGAAGCGAAAGAATCAACCCAACAAAAACTTGAGCAAGAGGCCCGTTCACGGTTTGAATCTACACAACAAGATATTAAGCTTCAGCTGGCTGAAGAGAAGCTAAAGCTGCAACAAATAACGCTCGATAAACTAGCGAAAGAAGGGCAATTACAAACAGCTTACTCTATTATCGGATTATTGGTTATATTGAGTGTAACTATTTTTGCACTCAATCAACGCCGAGCGTACTTGCGAAGCCAACATAGAGCAAATACCGATCCGTTAACAGGTGCACATAATCGACGTTATATTCTTGATTTTATTTCTCAGCAGTTAATTGATAAACAACGGGATTTTTCGGTTTCGATTCTAGATATAGATCATTTTAAACAAGTCAACGACCTGCATGGTCATGCCATTGGCGATCAAGCACTGATTGGTTTTACCACGTTCTTAGAACAACAACTCGCTAATACACAGCACCAGTTTGCACGGTTTGGTGGTGAAGAATTTATTGTTGTCATGCCAGATCTAACGTTACAACAAGGGCATGATTTTATAAGTGCTTTATGCATTACTTTAAAGTCATTAAGTTTAACGGATAAAAAAATTAATTTAACCAGTAGTGCAGGGGTTGCGCAAATGACAGTAGGGCAGACCTTGAACGGGCTATTAAAAGTTGCTGATACAAACCTTTACCGTGCCAAAAATACTGGCAGGGATAAGGTTTGCAGTTAGGTTATTACAAGTAATGGTTTATATGTTGGAAAAATCGCACGGTAATATCTTGGCGTTCTTTATTGATTGCTAATGGTTCAATTAGTGTGCGGATCATACTTTCAACTTGGTTCATAAAACGGCCATGGCCTACACCTTGTTCATCTTTTTCACTCGCCACAATAACAAAATGTAGTGACTCAACTAGTTTTTCATCATGCCAGTAATGACTGTATTGCGTTGTTTGTGTATCAGTAGCGAAACTCAATTTTTGTAACTCTTGATTTCCGTCATTGTTATCTGTTTTGCTATTACGAATAATTGGCATCGTACCGTTGGCAACCATTGCAGCTAGTTGGAGGTTTTTGGCCGCGCATTGCTCAATAAACGCGTCATAAAAATGTTGATAAAACTCACTATAGTTTGGACCGTTTAAGAGATGATGAAATTGAGTTTTAAGGGAGCGAGTAATAGGGACTGAAAAAGTCGTATAGGTTATTTCATTATGCTCTGTCGGCAGTAAACATTGGCGACTTTGATAACGTTGGTATAAACCACGAAGTTTATAGCCATAACTTTCTTTACACCCTTTTGCTTTGGCGAATAAGTCATAGGTTAAATGTTGGTGATCACGTATTTTGATACTAGGTTCATCAACGAGTAAAGTGTCCTGTAAATGTGCCAGTACTTTTTTTACACGGCTATGAAAAACAGCTGCGTTAGCACGAAGATCCTCCCCTGTGGCAAGAAACAGCAAGCGAATTTTCTTACTCGGTTGGTTACTATCATAAATGCATTTATGTGCTTCGTGATAACGAGGGTTATAAAAAAATAGAATTTGCTTTGCTGTCTGCAAACAATAAGATTCTTCATGAAAACGAACAATAGGTAACTTGTCATTTGCTATCAAATGCACATTATGCAGCTCATATTCATCACAGGATGAAAATAGCTGCCGTGCAAGTCGTTCATAGCATTGCTCTAGAGTACTAAAGCGCGCATATAATGACTCGCTGGGTATAAATTCAGCTAGTATATATTGGTTAGCGCGGGCAGTTGTTGGAATATATACACGGTGCTGTGAAAGTGAAACCATAGCTTTATCCTTAAAATAAGTCGAATGCGGGAACTGTACCTCGATTGCATGACTATTTTATTGCGCTAGAACAATTTATCATCGCTAAGTCATTAAATTATTGTGACTACAGCGAATTTATCCACTTGTAATTTTATACAACGACACTCTATGTAATACGCCCAGATCTATTACTGTATGTTAAGGTTCGTTTTTATAATATGCCCAAGCCACCTCAATATGCGAAGCGCCCAACGGGTTGGGTTAAAAGCGATTTATACTGCGTTATTGATTTTACCACTAGAACCACTATCTATTTGCGATCAATGCCTTGCCTAAATCGCTTTTAATTCCAACTGAAACTCGCATCTTGGGGTGGTTTGGGTATAATGCAATAGTTTTGTCACCATGCACTATTCAGAGGATTATACTCCTATGGCGGAAATTGAGAATCGCCCAAGTAACTTTATAAGAACGCGTATTGATGAAGACTTAGCATCAGGTAAACATGCGTCTACACATACTCGTTTTCCACCTGAGCCAAATGGTTTTTTACATATTGGACATGCTAAATCAATTTGTTTAAATTTTGGTATCGCGCAGGACTACAGTGGTCAATGTAATCTACGTTTTGATGATACTAACCCTGAAAAAGAAGATATTAACTACGTTAACTCTATTAAAGAAGATGTTCAGTGGTTAGGCTTTAACTGGGATGGTGAAATAAAGTATTCGTCCAATTATTTCGATACCCTTTATGAATATGCTGTTGAGCTTATCAATAAAGGGCTAGCTTATGTCTGCTTTTTATCGGCAGATCAAGCACGAGAGTACCGAGGTACATTAAAGGAGCCTGGTAAGAATAGCCCGACTCGTGATACGAGCCCTTCAGAGAATTTAGCATTATTTGAAAAAATGCGTGCTGGTGAATTCAAAGAAGGTGAGTGCGTTCTTCGTGCAAAAATAGATATGGCCAGCTCATTTATGGTGCTGCGTGATCCTATTCTCTATCGTGTTCGTTTTGCTCATCATCACCAAACAGGTGATAAGTGGTGTATATACCCGATGTATGACTTTACGCACTGTATTTCTGATGCGCTGGAAGGTATTACGCATTCATTATGTACGTTAGAGTTTCAAGACAACCGTCGCTTGTATGATTGGGTACTCGACAACATCAGTCTTGAATGTCATCCACAACAAATAGAGTTTTCGCGTTTAAATCTTGAATACACTATCATGTCTAAGCGCAAGCTAAACGACCTAGTTGTGAACGGCCATGTTGAAGGCTGGGATGATCCGCGCATGCCAACGATAGCAGGTTTACGTCGCCGTGGTTATACACCGGCATCAATACGTGAATTTTGTGCTCGTATAGGTGTAACCAAGCAAGAAAACATGGTTGAAATGGGCATGCTTGAAGCCTGTATCCGTGAAGATCTAAATGAACATGCTCCGCGAGCAATGGCTGTGCTTGATCCTGTTAAAGTGATCATTGAAAACTATGACGCTGAGACTGTTGAAACGTTATCGGTTGCAAACCATCCTAATGATGAAAGCATGGGCCGACGCGATGTACCGTTTACCCGTGAAATTTACATTGAACGTGAAGATTTTAAAGAAGAAGCAAATAATAAGTTTAAACGTTTGGTACTAGGCAAAGAAGTACGTTTACGTGGTGCTTATGTTATCAAAGCAGAACGTGTTGAAAAAGACGAACATGGTGAAATCGCAACAATCTTCTGTAGTTATGATCCTGAGACTTTAGGTAAAAATCCAAGTGATGGCCGAAAAGTGAAGGGCGTTATCCACTGGGTTTCAGCTAGTGAGTCAATTACTGCAGAAGTTCGTTTGTATGACCGTTTGTTTAACGTACCAAATCCTGCTGCTGCAGAAGATTTTTCTTCTACATTGAATCCAGATTCATTGATAGTTTTAACAAATGCTAAACTTGAGCCTGCACTTGCTAACGCAGCACCGGCACAAGGTTTTCAGTTTGAGCGAACTGGGTATTTCAGCCGTGACACGAAATCAGATACTCTGGTATTTAATCAAACGGTTGGTTTACGTGATTCATGGACTAAAACTCAACAATAATTATTTTTATCCTTTTATACCAAGGGGATAATTAACAAACATAAAAAAACCTGCATATTGCAGGTTTTTTTTATTCATAGCTAATAGATTATTGGCTATCAGCAAACGCTTTACATGCAGCTGTATCAGTACACTCACCATATAGGTAAAGAGAGTGATTGGTCAGCTTAATGCCATTTTCTTTTGAAATTTCTAGCTGACGATTTTCAATGATATCATCTTCAAATTCGATCACTTTACCGCATTTTAAACACACTAAGTGATCATGATGGGTGCTACCAGAGAGTTCAAATACTGATTTACCGCCTTCAAAGTGGTGACGGCTAACAATACCAGCATCATCAAATTGGTTAAGTACACGATACACAGTAGCAAGGCCAATTTCTTCACCTAAATCCAAAAGAATTTTGTAAACATCTTCAGCGCTGATGTGTTGGTTATCTGGAGATTGCAAAATCTCTAAAATTTTAATACGCGGTAAAGTTACTTTTAAACCGGCTTTTTTTAATTCCAAGTTATGATCAGTCATTAAAATCTGTCTCAATTAAATTTGGTTATACTAGACACCTTACAAAGATGCACACGACACATTAGCAATGATAAGAATAACGTGCCTAGTCATTAAGTGCAAAGATCAATTGCTAGAATTACTTATAAAAAGTGTATTTGGCAATCAAGTGCTACTATTTTAAGCAAAATCTAGCAATAAAGTGCATTTAATCAGCAAGTTCACTTAAACACATTTCTTCATATACTTGTGCAGACCACGCTTTTACGCGTTGTTCAGTAAGCTCTGGTTGACGGTCTTCATCAATACCTAATCCAACAAAGTGGGTATCATCAGCCATGCCTTTAGATGCTTCAAAATCATAACCTTCGGTAGGCCAATGACCTACAACAATTGCACCACGCTCTGTAACGATATCATTTATCATTCCCATTGCATCGAGGAAGTATTCAGCATAGTCTTCTTGATCGCCACAGCCAAAGATAGCAACAAGTTTGCCTTCAAAATCAATTTCTTCAAGTTCTGGGAAAAAATCATCCCAATCACATTGCGCTTCACCATAATACCAAGTCGGGATGCCAAATAAGATTAAATCAAATTCTGCTATCTCTTCTTTAGAGCTTTTAGCAATATCATGTACAGCCACAAGCTTTTTACCCAACTCTTTTTGGATCATTTTAGCTACGTGCTCTGTGTTACCTGTGTCACTTCCGAAAAAAATACCTACACTTGCCATGAATTTAAAACCTTTTATCTATCAATAGCCAATCTTTCTTGTAAAATAGTTTCAATCAGCGCACTACGGCTAATATTCTGTGCATCGGCCATATCGCTTAACGCTTGATACAACTGCGATGAAACTTTAAATTCCACACGCTTTAAACCACGTGCTTTATCTCTTTTTATTTGATTACGTTTATTTACCTTTAACTGAACTTCCCTCGGAAGGGGATTCGTTTTCGGTCTGCCGGGGCGCTTTTCGTATTCAAATAAATCGAGTGTTGTTCTATCGGTTTCAGATTTAGCCATGGTTAACCCACACCCGCACCTTGCCAAAACACTTGAATAAGTCCTTTAGCGATAAAACCAGAGCACCCTAAAAATAGTACAAGCCATACAATATAGCGGCCAAACTTAGGTACATTGCCTTTTTTAAGTACATCTTGAATAGCCATACCAATAAAAAAGAACACACCGGCTAAGCCAAAATACAACCCAAGGGTATCAAATTCGTTAATTAACTGACTGACCATCAACGTATAACCTTTAAATTAAACGGCGCGTACTATAGCATATAAAATCGCAATAATTTAGTGCGCGTAGTCAAAAATAGTGGATTAAATTTAGCTTTATTATGCCATTAAAAATGCACTGATTGACTTATTAACCGCCGCTGGTTTTTGTGCATGTAACCAATGGCCCGCACCATGTATAACTTTTGCTTGGGCATTTTTAAATTGCGCCATAATTGCATCACGGTATTCAGGCAATATATAGTCAGAATCGTTCCCTTTGATAAACAAAGTATCGCATAAACAAGAATCATTTGCTTTAATATTTGCTAGTATATTACTATATTTTTCACTCAAAGCAGCTAAATTAAATCGCCATTGCAATTGGCCATGTTGGTCTTTTGCGTAGCTTTTTAATAAAAACTGGCGAACACCTAACTCAGGGATGAGCGGTTCCATGAGTGTGTCGGCCTGTTTACGGTCATTAACAGTGTGTTGTTGTACGCGTTTTAACGCCGCAATAATATCGTTGTGGCGACTTTTGTATGCCACAGGTGCAATATCTAATACCACGAGTTTATTGACTACTTCGGGGTTTAAATGTGCAATTTGCATAGCCACTTTGCCGCCCATAGAGTGACCGACTAAGTGAGCTTTATTGATGGATAAATGGGCCATTAAATTCAGTACGTCGGCTGCCATACTTGGGTAGTCCATTACGTCACTGTGTGGTGACTGACCATGATTACGTAGATCAATATTGGTTATTGTAAAATTTTCGGCTAATGATTTAGCAATAACATTTAGGTTTTCCAGTGAACCAAATAGGCCATGGATCAAAATTACATGTGGGCCTTGGCCCGTTTGTTTGTAATTTAACAACATCAACGTATCCAAAAATATTTAATCAAAAGTGCGCTTAGTTTGCCTAGTGAAATAACAAATTGCAAAACATAGAGAATTAAATCAGGTTTGGGTATAATCTCAAAGGAATAAAAAAATGTGACCCGTAACGACAGGAATAACATGAAAAAAATTGACATAGACGACGAGTTATATCAATACATTGCAAGTAATACACAAAGTATAGGCGAAAGCGCTTCAACTATTTTACGTCGTTTGTTAAATATTCACGACGAGAATGATTTAGTCGTAACAGAAAAACCACAGAGCCCTACAGCACCAGCAAAGAAAGCTGATGCTGCCTCAAATATACAGTCATCTGATACGACTTCGGTAACAGATACTAAAAAGCCAGTAGCTGTCACGCCTCAGCGTGCAAATGTTTTTAATATACTGAATAAAGAAGAGCTGGCGATGCAAAAAGGGGTCGTAGGGCGCTTTTTGTTTATCCTTTCTGCGTTACATCGCACCCATAAAGCCGATTTTTCGGCAGTGCTTGATGTACAAGGGCGTGATCGTGTTTACTTTGCAACTAGTAAAGAAGCACTGGTAAATAGTGGTAGTAGCATGAATCCAAAAAATATCACGGATAGTGAATATTGGGTCATGACTAATTCAAATACTACCCGTAAGAAAATGATGCTACATGAAGTGGCGCTTGGCTTAGGTTATAGCGCTGAACAAGCTGAAAAAATTCGAGACTACTTATAAAGGAAATGTAATGGCGATTCATTCCGGTGCAGGGAAACCTGCAACACAATCAGATTTAGTAAATGTACCAAAATTAGTGTCGGCTTATTATTTAAATGAACCCGATTTAGAGCAGAATCCTGAACATTGTGTTGCCTTTGGTACCTCAGGTCACCGAGGGTGTTCGTATGATGTGAAATTCAATGAATCTCATATCCTCGCCATTACTCAAGCAATTTGTGACTACCGAAAGCAAAATAATATTTTTGGCCCGCTTTATTTAGGTAAAGATACCCATGCATTAAGTGAAGCCGCGTATAATTCAGCTATTGAAGTGTTGGTTGCTAATGAAGTGCAAGTGATCACTCAAGAAAATGATGACTTTACACCGACCCCGGTAATTAGTCATGCTGTTGTTTGTCATAACAAATTGCATCCTCATGAACTTGCCGATGGGATTGTTGTTACTCCTTCACATAACCCACCTGAAGACGGTGGCTTTAAATATAACCCACCTAATGGCGGTCCAGCTGATACAGATGTCACTAAATGGATTGAAGATAGAGCAAATCAATTATTACTTGAAGACTTAGTTGAAGTTGAACTGTTTCCATTTGCTAAAGCATCGCGCTCTGGTTTTATAAAATACCAAGATTTAATGACACCATACATTGAAGATTTAATAAATGTGGTCGATGTTGCAGCGATAAGCAAAGCAAAAATAAAAATTGGGATTGATCCATTAGGTGGTTCAGGTATTAACTTTTGGCCAGTTATCGCCAAAAAATTTAATTTAGACTTAACGGTCGTAAATAATCAAGTTGATCCACGCTTTGCCTTTATGCCTTTGGATAAAGACGGTAAAATCCGCATGGATTGTTCATCTCCTTATGCAATGGCAAATCTTATTGCCCTCAAAGACGATTTTGACCTTGGTATCGGTAATGACCCTGATTATGACCGCCATGGTATTGTAACCCCGGATGGCTTAATGAATCCGAATCACTTTTTAGCGGTGGCGATTGATTATTTATTAAATCATCGTAATTGGTCCAAGGATGTGCAAATTGGTAAGACGCTTGTTTCAAGTGCCATGATTGACAGAGTGGTTGCTCGTAATAATCGCCAAGTACAAGAAGTGCCCGTCGGTTTCAAGTGGTTTGTTGAAGGCTTGAGCACGGGAACACTCGCATTCGGTGGTGAAGAAAGCGCAGGGGCGTCATTCCTACGTTTTGATGGAACGGTGTGGGATACTGACAAAGATGGTTTTATTATGGGCTTATTAGCAGCTGAAATTTTAGCTGTGACTGGTAAGACACCCTCTGCTCTTTATAAAGAACTTGAGCAAGAATTTGGTGCGCCAATTTATAAACGTATTGATGCGCCAGCAAATGCTGTGCAAAAAGATCGTCTCAAAGCGCTTAGTGCTAAAGACGTTACTGCTGATACATTAGCTGGTGAGCCAATTTTACAAAAGCTAACCCATGCACCTGGTAACAATGCAGCAATTGGGGGTTTAAAAGTCGTTACGGAAAATGGCTGGTTCGCAGCACGTCCTTCTGGAACAGAAGATATATATAAAATTTACCTTGAGTCATTCAAAGGTGAAGCGCACTTAGCATTACTTGAAAAAGAAGCTAAAAAATTAGTTGATTCAGTGATCAGCTAATCATCAATTTGTTAAAGAAACGGCTGATTTATTCAGCCGTTTTTGTATTTACTCCACACAAAAGGCGATTTTAATGTCAGCCACAACACACTATATTAATGATTTAAAACAAACCGGTGACTTTTTAACCCTTAGCCGTGCTAATGAGTGGTACTTAGCGCCTAGTGAATTTACATTAGCGAACGGTACCCAAGTTAATGTACATGATACAGGTGTTATAGAGTTTCAACCGCAATCAGTGAGCACGAAAGATATCGTACTGTCGAGTGCTATTCATGGTAATGAGACTGCCCCTATTGAAATTTGTGATGAGCTTATTAAGCAGATAATCACCGGCGAGTTGGTGTTAATGCAAAGGGTGCTGTTTATCTATGGCAACCCGCAATCAATCAATATTGGTAAACGCTTTGTCGAAGAAAATTTAAACCGTTTGTTTAATGGTCATCATACTGTTGATGGTATTGAAATGAATAGAGAACGTGAGCGTGCCGCAAAGTTAGAAGGCTATGTAAGTGACTTTTTTAACCGGGGTGGGGAAGATCGTATTCGCTGTCATTATGATCTACACACTGCCATTCGTGGCTCAAAAAATGACAAATTTGCAGTTTATCCATTTTTACATGGGAAGCCATGGAAAAAATCACAGCTACAATTTTTATTAAGTTGTGGTGTCAATACCGTGCTGATGATGAAATCCGCAGCAACAACATTTAGTTATTATTCATCGTTCGTGCATAATGCTGATTCATTTACGGTAGAGTTAGGGCAAGTTAAACCATTTGGTGAAAATGACATGAGCCGCTTTGCTAAAACTCGCGACACGTTATCTGCATTAATTAGTCAAAATGAAGTTTCATATAAAGATTTTAATGCAAATGATTTTGAGCTGTTCGAGGTCCACAGGTCAATTAATCGTACGGCACATAACTTTTCCTTTCCTTTCTCTGATGATGCAGAAAACTTTACTGGCTTTAGTAAGGGCGAGTTGTTAGCAACCGATGGCGACCTATGTTACTACGCTGATGTTGAGGGGGAAGCAATTATATTTCCTAACGCAGATGTTGCTTTAGGACAACGTGCCTTATTGACAGTAATCCCATTACACTTAACAGACAATATTATTTAAATAGCGCCATAAATTAGTTAACTATATGATTGTAATGGATTTATTTTATTGTATAGTTAACTTTCCAGTCCCTATCTCGCCAATTCAGTTTGTTTCGTCTATGATTAGTTGAATAACATCTTACGTTAACGTAAAGTGTCGACAGATTTAATTTAAATACAGTGTAATTTCTGCAAACTTTAACCAGCAGAATTCATCAATAATAACAAGCGATTTGCACTGTTTTGACAACGAAAGAAGGTAGGTTATGAGTAATCCAAATAACGTATCGCTGAATATCAGTCACGATCTTGAATTTATTGACGGTCATGCGCTGAATATTCCGACCTTGAGTATTTTAAACGAGGATGGCGATATCCACCACGGTGCAACAGCCCCTGATATAGATGAAAGCACTGCGCTGCGATTATACGAAACCATGCGATTTATTCGTGCGCTTGATGAGCGTATGCAGGCAGCTCAACGTCAAGGCCGTGTAAGCTTTTATATGCAATGTTTGGGTGAAGAGGCTGCGGTTACTGCATCCGCTGCTGCACTTGATCAAGATGATATGATCATGGCGCAATACCGTGAGCAAGCTGCGTTACATTATCGTGGATTTACCCTAGATCAGTTTATGAATCAAATGTTTTCAAATGAGCGTGATCTCGGTAAAGGCCGCCAAATGCCAATTCATTATGGTAGTGCTGCGCTTAATTATATGACCATTTCGTCTCCACTTGGTACGCAAATCCCACAAGCGACCGGTTATGCTTATGGCCAAAAAATTAAGCATATTGACCCCCAAACTGGTGAGTTAAATTCAGCAATTGATAACATCACTATTTGTTATTTTGGTGAAGGTGCCGCATCGGAAGGTGACTTCCATGCAGGCTTAAATATGGCTGCGGTACACAAATCTCCTGTTATATTTTTTGCCCGCAACAACGGCTATGCAATTTCTACTCCGGCAGATGAGCAGTTTAAAGGCGATGGTATTGCATCTCGCGGTGTGGGGTATGGTATTAAAACGATCCGTGTTGATGGAGCCGACGCTCTTGCAGTTTATGCAGCCACAAAAAAAGCACGAGATATTGCCACCACGACTGGCGAGCCAGCACTCATTGAATCTATTGCATATCGTTTAGGTGCGCATTCAACATCAGATGATCCAAGCGGCTATCGCTCAAAAGATGAAGAAGCGAATTACCAGGCATGTCCAATTGAGCGCTTTCGTAAATGGTTAGTGAAACAAAACTGGCTTAATGAAGAAGAAGACGTTAAAGCGAAAGAAACAATTCGTGAAGATATTCTTGCGGCATTAAAGCGCGCAGAAGTAATAGCAAAGCCGCCTTTAGAAGAGTTGGTATCAGATGTTTATGATACACCAATTCCTTCATTACAACGCCAATATGAGCAATTAAAAAATCACATTAAGCAACACCCAGATGCCTACCCGGTGACAGCAGGGAGAATTAAGTAATGGCTAAAATGAATATGTTACATGCAATTAATTCAGCCCTTGATATCACCATGGCTGAACACCCGCAAGCATGTATTTTTGGTGAAGACGTGGGCTATTTTGGTGGTGTGTTTCGTGCAACCTCAGGCTTACAAGAAAAATATGGCCAACACCGAGTATTTAACACGCCACTTACTGAACAAGGTATTATGGGGTTTGCCAATGGCTTAGCTGCATTTGGTGCACCGGCACTTGCTGAAATTCAGTTTGCTGACTACATCTTTCCAGCATTTGACCAAATAGTGAATGAATCAGCTAAATTCCGTTATCGCAGTGGTAATGAATTTAATGTGGGCAACCTTACTATTCGTACTCCTTACGGTGGCGGTATAGCGGGGGGATTATATCACTCACAATCACCTGAAGCGTATTTTGCGCATACACCTGGGCTTAAAATTGTGGTCCCGCGTAACCCATACCAAGCAAAAGGTTTGTTACGTGCTGCGATTAAAGATGATAATCCAGTTATTTTCTTTGAGCCGAAACGATTATACCGTGCATCGACTGGTGAAGTACCAGAAGAAGATTACAGCATTGAACTCGGTAAAGCTGAAGTAGTGACTGAGGGGACAGGTGTAACACTGCTGGCGTGGGGCGCACAGATGGAGATCATCGAAGATGCTGCAAAACGTGCTAGCGAGCAAGGTATCAGTTGTGAAGTAATTGATTTACGCAGCATTTTACCGTGGGATATGGAAACTATTGCACAGTCTGTAAACAAAACAGGGCGTTTAATTGTTAGCCATGAAGCGCCAATTACCAATGGGTTTGGTGCTGAAATCGTGGCGACGATTCAGCAAGAATGCTTCTTACATTTAGAGTCACCTATTTTACGTGTCTGTGGCTTAGATACCCCGTATCCTTTAGCGCTTGAAAAAGAATATGTACCGGATGCATTAAAAGTACTAGCTGCAATTAAGCAATCGGTCGAATTTTAGGAGTTATCATGGCAAAAGATTTTATTTTACCGGATATCGGTGAAGGCATCGTTGAATGCGAAGTGGTTGAGTGGCTGGTCGCCGAAGGTGACACAGTAACTGAAGATCAACCTATTTGCGATGTAATGACAGATAAAGCGCTGGTGCAAATTCCTGCAGTACATGATGGTGTTATCACTAAACTATATTATGCAAAAGGTGATATTGCTTTAGTACATGCGCCGCTTTTTGCAATGGATGTGGCGGGTGAGACTAGCGCTGAGCCAGAACAACAAGTAGCTCCTAGTGAAACAGCAGCTAGCAGCAACAGAACTGAGCAACTCGAAGATTTTATTTTACCTGATATAGGTGAAGGGATTGTTGAGTGCGAAATTGTTGAGTGGTTAGTCAATGAAGGCGATGTTATAGAAGAAGATCAAGCCGTTTGTGATGTAATGACAGATAAAGCATTGGTGCAGATCCCTGCAAAATATACAGGGACTGTTGTAAAACTTTATTATGCTAAAGGGGATGTTGCGCAAGTACATAAACCACTTTTTCAAATGTCGATCGCGGGTACTCACTCAGCTAAAGTTGATGTTAGTGACGCACTCGTTAAAGCACAAACAAAAGCCGTTGAACCTAAAGCGACGGTGCGAGAAGCAGCCGCGCAACAAGTTAATCAAAAAGCAGTTGCTTCACCTGCAGTCCGACGTAAAGCACGGGAACTTGATGTTGATTTAACCACAGTTCCTGGCAGTGGAAAAAATGGGCGTATTTACAAAGAAGACATAGAACGCTTTGTTAAAGGTGAAGTACCAAACAGTATTGATACTTCGCCATTGCAAGTTGACACAGCTGCTGTAAATACAAGCAATTCTATCGAAAGTGATACACGCGTTGAGCCAATCAAAGGTATCAAGGCTGCGATGGCTAAGCAGATGGTGGCGTCTGTGAGTACTATTCCTCATTTTACGTTTTGTGACGAAATTGATTTAACGGCGTTGATTAGATTGCGCTCTGAGCTTAAAGAGCAGTATCAGCAACAAGGCGTTAAATTGACTATGATGCCGTTTTTTATCAAGGCGTTATCTCTTGCAATGAAAGAGTTTCCAGTCTTAAATTCAAAAGTAAATGACGAGTGTACTGAGCTTACTTATTTTGCTGATCACAATATTGGTATGGCGGTTGATTCAAAAATCGGTTTGCTAGTGCCTAATATAAAGCAATGCCAAACAAAAAGTATTGTTGACGTGGCGAATGAAGTTACGCGATTAACGGATGCAGCAAGAGAAGGGCGTGTTGCTCCGGATGATTTAAAAGCTGGTACTATTAGCATTTCTAATATTGGTGCAATTGGTGGCACGATAGCAACGCCAATTATCAACAAGCCAGAAGTAGCGATTGTAGCATTAGGTAAGTTACAGCATTTACCACGCTTTGATGAGCAAGGTCAGGTTGTAAGTAAGGCTATTATGCAAGTCAGTTGGTCTGGCGATCATCGAGTGATTGATGGTGGCACAATTGCACGTTTTAATAACCTCTGGAAGTCGTATTTAGAGAACCCAGCCAAAATGATGATGGCAATGAGTTAACTTTAAATAGACTTATTTTAAAACCAGCTTAATGCTGGTTTTTTGTTTTCATATTGTTGCTTTTTCTTTATCATGTTGTTGTCTCTAAAAAGCGACACCCGTCAGGGAATTAAAAAAATTAAGGAGTTAATATGGAATACTTTATGGAAGCAATGCGTCGTTACGCCGATTTTAATGGCCGTATTCGTCGTAAAGCTTATTGGATGTTTATTTTATTCAATGTTATTTTTTCGATTGTAACAGGTGCAGTCGATTATTTTACAGGAACAGCCATTGTTGGAACAATTTATAGCTTGGCTTTATTGATCCCTCAACTAAGTGCAGGTGCTCGTCGTCTTCATGATACGAACCGTTCTGGCTGGTGGCAGTTACTTTGGCTTGTGCCAATAGTGGGTTGGATTGTATTGATTATTTTTCTTGCGCAGGACTCGCAAGAGGGTGAAAACGATCACGGTGCTAATCCAAAAGAGCTTGATTTGCAAAGTTCATAAAAGTATTTAGCACCATATTTAATGTTTAAGCTCAGCAATTGCTGAGCTTTTTTATAGCCAAAATTTAAAGGCCATAAAAATATAAACCATAGCCCACAAGTATTGCTGGCACTGCAGAATATATCGTCGCGACGAAGGCTGCGCGCGGTGCCATGGCTATTGCAGGGAAAAGCGCATCGCCATCATTTGATATGGCATTCGCTGCGAGGGCGCTAAATGGAATGATCCCTTGAATATAAAGAGTAGTAACAACTATTTGCGGGCCACAACCAGGTAAAAAACCAATCACTACGGCAATTAAAGGGGCTAAATACGCATAATGGGCAAACCAGGCTTTTAGATCTACTCCGGCAAAAGTAATTAATATTTCAAATAACATAAATGATGCGACCACCCAAGCTGTTACAAAATGAGCATCCTGCAGCACTTTATAGAGCTTTGATGGGGGGAGATAGTCTCTTCTTCAGATGTAACTTCTTGGTAGCTTTGCCCTTTAGAAGAGAATGCCCACGTTGCTACAGCAACT
The DNA here is from genome assembly GCF_022846535.1 of Pseudoalteromonas sp. KAN5. Lineage (NCBI taxonomy): Bacteria > Pseudomonadati > Pseudomonadota > Gammaproteobacteria > Alteromonadales > Pseudoalteromonadaceae > Pseudoalteromonas > Pseudoalteromonas sp. KAN5. The sequence goes on along the minus strand of NZ_AP025589.1, from coordinate 1,427,287 downwards.
AGCGCCATAGCCGCACCAAACAGCGTAATTGAATCTGCCAACAGGGTATTTAAGCTATTAAAGTCAGTATTAATAGCGATCATAATTGCAATCATTACACTCGGGATCAACACAACTTGCCAGATAGACTTACTCATTATTAACGCTTTACTTGGCTGGCTAAGGCAGTCATCCGTATAGTCATTTGGTGCAGGTCGTAGGTGATCAGGCTTATGTAGTGCATTAACTAAGCTGCCACTAACGATACCCACGCTTAGGCCAATAAACATGATAAGCAACCCTTCAACAGGTTTAGTTGCTAATAATAAAAATGCGGCATCTCCCATAGTTGCAGTTAACACTGCTACGACAGAGCCAAAGCTAGCTTGTCCTTTGGTAAATTGTGTGACGACTATTATTGCACCACCACAGCCTGGTAATGCACCAAGTAATGACGCAAAGCTGACCTCTAATAGCGGTGATTTTTGACTTAAGTAACCCAATTCCAGTTGGGGAAGCCGATCGATAACGTAGTAATAAATAAACAAGGTGGCTGCAACAAATACACTCACTTGAAAAAAAGCATCACTCATTGCTGCGAGTGTGAGTGTTCTCATAGGGGGGTACGCTAAACAGACTAGCAGAAATAGAGGCAATAAAAGCCGTTTATTACTCATAATAAATTGTGTGGAAGTGGGTAAACTTATTTTGGGAAGTGAGAGTGAAAACATAAGTGCAACCTAAAAATTATCTAAGTTGCACTTTAGATTTAAATCAAATGAAAATCAATATCATTTACATTATTTTCTTTGAAATTCAGAATTTTTATTCCAAGTAGGCCAATTTGCTTGCTCTGAAATATCAAAACCAACTTGATAAAATAATTGTAAGTCTTGCACAGCACCAGATAAATCCCATTCATCACGGTATCTGTCACATGGTTGATGATAGCAACCACGAAGTACTAAGCTCATACGTTTGCGGTAATTCGCCGTTTCTTCATCAAGTGCTTCACTGCCGCCGCCCGCATACATGGCTGGAATACCCATATTTGCAAATGCAAAGTGATCTGAGCGGTAGTAACCCCCTGATGACGGCTTAGGATCACCTGACACTGTACGACCTTGTGCTTTAGCCGCGACTTCTAAGAGAGTGTCCATTTCAGATTTACCAAGGCCGACAACACTGACATCTTTTACTTTGCCCAATAAATTTAGGCTGTCCATATTGATATTCGCAACAGTTTTATTTGCTGGTATTACAGGGTTTGCAGCATAATACTTCGAGCCTAATAAGCCTTGCTCTTCAGCTGTAACAGCTAAAAACGTCATTGAGCGGCTAGGATGCTTAGGTAGGCTTGCAAACGCTTCTGCAACTTCAATTAAGCCAGCAGTACCGGTGGCGTTATCATGTGCGCCATTATATATTTGGTCACCTTTGCGGGTTTTATCTGTGCCTAAGTGATCCCAGTGAGCTGAATAAACAATGTGCTCATCGGCTTTTTCGCTACCTGGTAAGGTGGCAATAAAGTTATACGAAATAGATTTCTTAATGGTGTTTTTAACAGCCACAGACGCAGTTAGATCACCCATATCAACATGATAAGCACCTTTAGCGGCATTGGCTTTAGCTGTATCAAAATCTAACCCCGCCTTAGTGAATAACTCTTTTGCAACGTCTGTAGTTACCCAGCCTTCAACGGCAACTCTGTCCATGTTGTTATTTTCTTTTTGAAAACCAAACTGCTCACCACTCCATGAATTTTCTACTACAGACCAAGGGTATGATGCTGGCGCAGTTTCATGGATAATAATCGCACCTGCAGCGCCTTGACGACTCGCTTCTTCGTATTTGTACGTCCAGCGGCCGTAGTAAGTCATGGCGTCACCAGTAAAAAGCGCAGGATCTTTTGTCGCAAAACCTGGATCGTTAACCAGCATAACAACCGTTTTGCCTTTCACATCTAAGCCTTCATAATCGTTCCAGTTATATTCTGGTGCATTTACACCATAACCGACAAAAACAAGCTCAGAGTCTTTAATACTTTGTTGTTCACTAATGCGGCTGCTGCCCATTACCATATCTTTCTTATATTGGTAATCTTTTCCGCCAATATTAAGTACCATATCTGAATCAGCTTCTAGAGAAACTAACGGCACTTCTTGTAAAAAGCTATCACCGTTACCAGGTTGAAAACCAAGTTTTTTAAATTCTGTTGTTAGATACGCGAGTGTCAGTTCTTCACCTTTAGAAGAAGGCGCACGGCCACCAAATTCATCTGAGGCGAGTACTTTTATATGCTCAGCTAATTGTTGAGCATTTATCGAATCATAACCTTTGCTAACATCATCAGAGGTAAGACTTGTTGTTGCACATCCTGCAAGTACTGATGTTGCAAGGAGTGTAAGAGAAAAATAACGTTTCATAGTCGCTCTTTTTTTGTTTTAAGTGTGCTGAGTATAAGAACTTCTATTAAATAGAACCAGTTTTTGCGGTAAACTCCCCCTAAAATTTCTGTAAAGCTAAAGATACTCATGAAGCGTTTTACTCCCCACGAACAATGGCATAGCGCCAGCTTAGAAAGTGGCGCATTTAACCACTTAAATACATTGTTTGCTTTGCAATGTTTACCTGATTGGCCTGCGTGTGCGTGGTTTTCATCCTTTTTAGATGCTAAAAATGCGAACCAGCAAGTTATTCGCTTTGTGGACGATGCCTGTTTTAGTGAGGAAGAGCGCTACTATGAGCAAATCATTTTTGATACCGGTAAAGTGCCTACGCGCCAGCAAAATTGGCATGATCTATTTGGTGGCTTGATTTGGTGTTTGTTTCCGAAAACTAAAGCGTTAATTAATCAACGCCATGTGGAAGAAATTGCTATTCATGGTACAAAGCAGCGCTCAAAGCACCGTAATGCGCTGACCTTGTTTGATGAATGTGGTGTGGTACTTGCGGTGTGTGATGATGTTTGGCCGCAGTTACTTAAAAATCACCAGTGGCAAGACGCATTCGTTAAACACAGAGCATTATGGGGTAAAACTATTACGCCCTTTATGTTTGGTCATGCAAATTACGAAATGCTAACTAAACCGTATATTGGTTTAACGGGAAAAGCATTATTTGTAAAAGTGCCAAATGACATATTTTGTAAAGATTTAACCCAGCAGTATCAGTATATTGATCAAACGCTTTATGAGATGATTAAGCATGATAACTGTTTAAGGGACAACAGCCAGCTTTCACCGTTACCTTTACTGGGGGTGCCTGGTTGGTATGACAACAATAACCCCGAATTTTATAGTAATACGGGTTACTTTAGACCGAAACGAAGGATACGAACATGATAGAAGTATCAGGGCTTAAAAAGAAATTTAAGCTGACTAAAGATCATAAAAAAAATAAGTTTGATAAAATTGATCCACGCGAAGACAAAGACTATTTTCATTCAGTTACTGATGTTAGCTTCTACTGTGCCCAAGGCGAAGTGCTGGGCTTACTTGGGCCTAATGGGGCAGGTAAAACCACTACGTTAAGAATGATCTCAACGGCGTTAAAGCCTGATGCTGGAAGCATTCACATCGGTGGTGAAAATATCATTAAAAATCCACTGTTTGGCCGTAAATCTATCGGTTTTTTATCGGGCAGTACCGGTTTATATGGCCGTTTGACCGTTAAAGAGAACATTGAATACTTTGCGAAATTGCATGGTATGAGCAAAGCCGCTATTAGCTCTCGCTGTGACGAGTTATTTGATTTACTCGATATGCATAGCTTTATTGATAAACGTGCAGAGAACTTATCTACCGGAATGAAGCAAAAAGCGAATATCGCGCGTGCTGTTGTCCATCATCCGGCAGTGGTGGTACTGGATGAACCAACCACTGGTTTAGACATTATGACGACACAAACCGTGATTAACTTTATCAAAGGATTAAAAGCGCAGGGCACCCCCGTTATTTTCTCAACACATCACTTAGACGAAGTTGCATTATTGTGTGACCGTGTCGCAGTGATCAACGAAGGGAAAAGTTGCTTTGATGGCAGCCTTGAGGAATTTAAAGAAGTAGGCAAGAGTGACGAATTGAATCAAGCATTTATGAACATTCTAACGGAGAAAAGTGATGTTTGAAGTATTTAAAAAGGAAATAACAGAACTACTGCGAGATAAAAAAACCTTAATTTTTATCGTTGCATTACCCGTTGCAATTTTTCCGCTGCTATTTGCTGTTATGGCATTTATTAGCTCACAAGCAGCCCTTGAGGCAGAGCAAAAAGTACATACCTACGCCATAATTAATGGTCAATATGCGCAGTCATTTACTGATAAAGTGTTTTATCATAAAAGTTTTGAGCTCTATAAAGGTGAACAGACCTTTACAAGCGTTGAAGAGCTTAGCGAAGCAGTAAAAGCAGGCATTATAGATATGGGGATTTATTTACCATCGGATGCCAAACAAACGCTAGATGATGCGAAGCAAAGCCAGTGGCAAGTGGTTTATAACGATGCCAAAACAATCAATTTTTTATTCGACCGAGTAAAAGAGTTGGCCGAAGAGTTTGGTAATAACTTGCGCGCACAGAAATTGCTTAGCTATGGTATCGATGAGCAGCAGCAACAAGCCATCATTGCACCAATTAAGGTAGTTAAAGTTGATACCGCAGATAAACGCGAGAATTTAGGTGAGAAAATAGGTGGCTTTATTCCATATTTACTTATTCCATTAGTGTTAATGGGGGCAACTTACCCTGCAATAGACTTAGGCGCGGGTGAAAAAGAGCGCGGTACATTAGAAACGTTACTACTGACACCAATAACGCGTACGCAACTAGTTTTAGGAAAGTTTATAACTTTGCTGGCAGCGTCAATCGCAACCACCACAATCACCGTATTGAGTATGGGGATTTGGATCAGTATAGCGATCACTTTTGTTGATTTAGCTGTTGTTAAAACGGCATTTAGCTCGTTGCGGGTGTTAGATCTTGCTTTAATATTTATAATATTACTCCCCGTTGCCGCTATATTTTCGTCCCTTGCATTAGCAATTTCAATTTATGCACGTACATTTAAAGAGGCACAAAATTACATGACTCCGCTCAGCATGGGGGTGATCTTTCCTATCATAGTGGCACTATTACCTAATATTGAGCTCAATGCTAAAACAGCTTTTATTCCTGTTACGAATGTGGCATTAGCAATCAAAGAAATCATCAAAGGTACTATTGATTACACTTTGTTAGGCTTAATTTTCTTAGCTACAGTCGTTGCCGCTGGTGCACTATTGGCATTTTGTGTTAAATGGTTTAACAAAGAAGCCGTATTGTTTAGATAGTATGAGGCTTAAAAATGGCGGTATTACCGCCATTTCTTTTATAAACAGGCTTACTTATTGAGCACAAAAGCTAGCCAGTTTTACCCCACCTTTAAATCCTTCCAAAAATACTACGACAAGGGGGGATCTTTATTCCTAAAAGCTCAACGCGTCCTAATAAGTATGAGAAATATTTTTCTAATTTACCTATACTATGTATTAGTTTATATACAGTAGAACGTGTTCGATGCCAAATAATACCTCCTTTAACCGTTTAGTAAGTGGTAATAAAGTCTTTCTGATTGCACTATTAGCTTTTTGTATCTTGTTGGTCCCCACTCTTTATATTTTTGAGTTAAAAACGCGAAAAGATGTCTACCAGTTAGCGCATGCTAATCTGCAAGAAGAATTAGATACGAAAAGCCACGCATTACGTGAACAGCTGCAAAACAGTATAGCGACAATTAGATTTTTTAATGTGACGCCACCCGTTTCTGGCATTATGCGTGCCGCCGCTAATAATTCGGTTGATCCTGAGTTAAAAACACCGATGGAGGTGTGGCAAACACGCTTAGCTGAAATATTTACCGGATTTATGCAAACTGACGGTTACTTAGCCCAATCACGCTATATTATGCTGGCTGAGCAAGGGCAAGAGATTGTCCGCATTGACAGAACCGAGGAGGGGCTAATCCGACTTACAGACTCTCAATTGCAAAAAAAGGGGCAACGTGATTATGTAATAGAAGCAAGTAAGCTTGATGAGAATTCGGTGTATATTTCTCCGATTAACTATAATCGCGAAAACGGCAAAATACAGGTTCCATATGTCAGTACCTACCGTGTTGCAAAACCTGTTTTTGATAGTAATGGGCAAGTCTTTGGTATTCTTGTTGCTAATTACTTCGCTGAAGCACTCATTAACAGCTTAACGTTTAATACACCTAATGGGATCAACCTGTATTTACTGAATAATAATAATCAATTTTTATATCACCCAGAGCCAAACTTACGATTTGCGTTTGAATTTGACCAGACTACAAATTGGTTTGATGAATTCTCAACCACTCAACTCATGAGTCAATATACAGCATTACCACTGACTGAACTGCCATCGCAGTATTACCTCAAAAGAGAGATTTCATTTGAGGGGAAAGTTGAAATGTTGCCACTTACATTAGCGGTTTCAATAGACACAGACTATTTACTTAATGAAGTAACACAGCGCAGAGATAACTTTATACTGATAGTTATCGGACTATTTTCAACGCTGTTATTTTTGGTGTGGTTATACCAGCGTTATATAAATCGTAAATTAGAGTTACATTCACTAAAAGAGCAAAATAACAAAATCATTGAAAATTCACTGGATGCAATTGTTACTGTAAAAGCTAATGGCGTGATCTGCCATGCAAACCAAACTGCAAAAACGGATTTTAACTTAGTGGAAGGAAAAGTAGTTTTTAACGAGTTGTTTCAATTAAAAGATAAAGATACATCGTGTATTGCAAACACGATTATTGAAGGGAACAAATCTTCTTTTGAAGGCATATATATAGCAGCCGATAACCAAAAACATTACTATTCAATCACTTTAACAGCTGTTTTTGATGTGTTTAGCCAGCAAACACAAGTAGCTGCTATATTGAGGAATATTGATTCACTTAAAAAAACACAGGTTGAGCTTAAGAAACTTAACGAGTCGTTGGAACAAAAGGTAGCCCAGCGCACAGTTGAATTAGAAACTGCAATTGAAGATGCACTCGCAGCAAGCCAAGCTAAAAGTGACTTTGTAGCAAACATTTCTCATGAAATACGTACACCGATGAATGGTGTGTTAGGCATGTTAGACATGCTAAAAGATGATTCCCTTAATGAAGAACAGCAACATTATCTAAAGTTAGCTAACAACAGTGCTCATTCTTTGATGACATTAATTAATGATATTTTGGACTTTTCTAAAATTGAAGCGGGTAAACTGGATATTGATAACCATAGTTTTGACATTATCACCGTGTGCAGTGACATGATCACATCGATGGCATTACAGGGACAACGTAAAGGCTTAGAAGTCATTCTTAATACCAATAAAGTGATTGATCGTTTAGTGGTTGGTGATAGCCATAGGCTGAAACAGATCCTGATAAATCTGTTAAACAATGCGTTTAAGTTCACTCATAAAGGCGAGGTAAGTTTAAGTTTAGATGTTAATTATCTAACGGATGATAAATTAATTATGAGCTTTGCAGTCACTGATACAGGAATTGGTATTGAAGCTGCGAACCAAGACAAGTTATTTGATCTGTTTACCCAAGAAGATACCAGCACGACACGCCATTTTGGGGGAACTGGCTTAGGATTATCTATTTGTAAGAAGCTAGCTCAGTTAATGGGAGGGGACATAACGGTAACAAGTGAGAAAGGGAAAGGCAGTTGTTTTACCGCGTTCGTTGAGTTGCATGTCGCAGCAGAAAAAAAAACTTAACACACCGATAGAGTTAATCAATGATATACAAGTTGGTGTACTGATTGATAAAGACAGTGTGTTTAATAACCTAAGTAATCTACTAGTGAAAAACTGTAACGTTAAAGCCAATAATATTCAGCGCTTTGATTACCTTTTACAGCATCATGAGCTGAATGTGGACCTTCTCGTTATTGACAATGAACACCCTGAACTTGATAAGTTGATCGCCTTATGTGAGCAGCTAAACAAGAAATACATGCTTATTTTAAGAGACTTATTATTAAATAAGGAAGTTAAAACAAGTTACCCGGAAAACTGTCATGTACTTAATAAGCCCTTAACGCAAGATCAGCTGAGTTTTAAATTAGCCAGTCTTTTTGGTACTAGTAAGCGTTTTTTACTGCCCGCGCAAAAGCCATTAAAAACAGACGAAGTAGAGATAAACCTCTCACAATTTAATGTACTTCTTGTTGATGATAATATGATCAACCTTGAAGTGGCCAAAGCAATATTAAAAAGGACAGGAGTTGCTATCACTTGTGCAAGTGATGGTTGTGAAGCCATTGAAACATTAAAATCACAGCAAACTACATCTTTTGATTTGATTTTAATGGACTGCCAAATGCCAAACTTAAATGGCTACGATACCACTGCCGCTATTCGTAAGGGGCACGCTGGTACTGCTTACAAGCAGGTTCCCATCATTGCCATGACAGCCAGTGCTATGGCTGGCGATAGAGAGCGCTGTATTTCAGCCGGAATGAACGACTATATAACCAAACCGATAAAACCCGACACATTAAAAAGTAAATTAATTATGTGGTTAAACCGTTAATTGAGTGGCACTTATATAGTGCATTAGTTAAGCAAAGTAAGTGATTTAACACTCTTACTTTTGGGTTTCTAAACAGAAATTTATTGAAAATTCTTTTTGACCGTTTTTATAAATGGAAGGTCAATTTTAAATCAATAAACAAATTCGTTTATTTCGTCTGTCGATGCGGCTGTTAAGCAAGTAGCTTACGGCAAACACATATTGGGATGCTACGCGATAACCTTTATGTTATTAGCGAAGTATTTGTGATATTCCTCTAAAGCGCAGCGTCTCTTAACCTCTTTGTGAATAATTCACTAAATTTTTTTGCACAAAGAGAAGGGAATGAGGATTAACTTAAAGGCTAATATGAGCATGCGTAAAACATGATGCATTAATTAGAGTAAGCCCTTATTACCTCAAGTATGCCACTCAAACACCTGTCATACTTTCCAAAACCCCCATTAGAGCAACAGCAAATCCGCTTTTTATATTTTACGTAAAATCAAAGTAACTAATTGAATCAAAATAGGAACTCGGCTATGGTTAATGCATAAATAAAAATAAATTTTAAACGAGTTATTCTACAGGCTCGTTAGGTCTATAGGAGAGTTTCGTTGAAACTTCATTATTTGATACTTCTTTTTATAATCTTTGTTAGTGGATGTTCATCAGTCCCGAGTGTAAAACTGAAAAAAGAAAATTTCGATCAGTTACAAACTATAAAGCTTGAAGCCAGCCCAAACGATAATTCAATGCTAACAGCTATAAGTACGGTTGAAGTTCAATGGACAGGTGTCAGTTATTATTATTCTGGAACTGCTAGTGACGGCTTAGGAGTTAGAGAGCTTGCGTTAAAATTTATGAAAGAAAATCATATAAGCTTAAATGAGATCGTGCAGAATCAATTCATTGAAAAAGTAAAAGCTGATAACCTTAATATTAACTTTGATAGCAATTCTCAAAATAAGTTAGTGATTACACTTAATGTTGTAGTTTTAGGTATGGTTCATGGTTTTTCTGACGAGTTCAATTCTCGCTTTAATATCGCTGCACAGCTATTCGATAGCTCGGGTAAAATCATGTGGTCTTATAATGCGATACCAATTTCTCCTGTCGCCCCTGGATACTCAATAAAGCTAAAGGACTTGTTTTTATCAAAAGAATCAATGGTTAAATTTTTAAATGCAGCCTCAGAACCTATAGTTCAAAAGCTGTATGACGATTTTAAAAGGGATCTAGTTTAGGCCTCACAAAAAACATCATGGTCAGAATTTTATTCGCTGAAAAAAATGCTCCTAAAATCCCCATATGTTAAGCGTTATCACCGTCTGCTCACAGCGCATTAGTAACGGTCAGGCTTGTTTACGTCCTGTTAATCGAATCTGACGGTTTAAGTTAAGGCTTATTCAGCTAATAATTATTCACCAAACAATGTTCACCTAATAACAAGTGTAAATCGCTGCGTTCAATACAACGCTTTCAATTATCTTTTATTCTTGCCACTTCCAAGGTATTTCAACGTATTGTTTTGCCAGTTAATCGAACTAGACTTTTTATTGATCAAAAGGCTGATACACTGGGTATAATAATAGAAATAATAATTAATTAGGTGAACTTTTGAAATTTCGCGTGCTTATAACTTGTGTTTATTTTAGTTGTGCTGCGGTTGTACCTTCGGCACTGGCTGCTAATGTACTTGTAGAACGTGTTGCGATGGAACATGCCAATGAGCAAGTGCAAGCAGTTGGCAATGCAGAAGCTATCCGCTCAGTTATTCTCTATCCGGCTGTGGGTGATAAAGTGACGGCGGTACATTTTAAACCAGGTGATAAAGTAACTGCGGGTTCGGTGCTTTTAGAACTGGATTCGCGCAGACAAATTGCTGCCTTGAATGAAGCAAAAATAAAGCTTGCCGATAGCGAGCGTATTCAAACCCGTTTGCAACAAAGTCATGCTAAAGGAGCGGTACCGCAAAGTGATTTAGACGATGCTAAAACCGTGTACGAGTTAGCAAAAGTAGCCGTCACTAAAGCTGAGACTGAGTTACAAGACCGTCAAGTCCGTGCCCCTTTTAGTGGCACAATGGGGTTGACTGATGTTGAAGTCGGCGACCGCATTACAACACAGACAGCCATAGCAAGTATTGATGATACCCAACAACTCTACATTAATTTTAATGCACCAGAATCCGCAATTAGTATGCTCAGAAGTAGCGGACAAGTGCGCGTTATTCCATGGCAGGGTAACAAGGCAGTCAATGCTAAGGTTGCTTATCTTGATTCACGTATTGATCCTCAAACCAGAACGCTGCGGGTAAAAGCAAAATTAGACAATAAAAACGCACAATTTTTACCAGGTATGAGTTTTAGAGTTCATATAGAAATACAAGGTGAGCGCTTTGCGGCAGTGCCTGAAGCTGCTTTGCTTTGGGGCGCAACAGGTCCATATGTATGGAAAAGTGTTGAGCAAAAAGCCACGCGTGTGGATGTTAAAATTCAGCAACGTTTAGCTGGACGTTTATTAGTCTCAGGCCCGTTATATAAAGACGACATTTTGGTGGTTGAAGGTGTGCAACGGCTTCGTCCCGCACAAGCTCTTGAATTTGTGCAACCACTTGCAACTGTGCAGGAGTAGCAAATGCAATCACCTATGATGCAAGACTTGCCTTCAATGGCAATTCGTCGTCCAGTATTAATAGTCGTACTCAATTTATTAATTATAATTGCAGGGATAGCTGCAATCGCGGGTGTTGAGGTACGTGAATTGCCCGATGTTGATACCCCCAGGATCACAGTATCGGCTTCTTTTTCCGGGCGGCTCACCGGAGACCGTTGATACCGAAGTAACTAGCAAGTTAGAAGGTGCCGTTGCACGAGTCAGTGGGGTTAAAACCATTCGTGCGCAGAGTGAAGAAGGCAGCGCACGTATTGTGGTTGAGTTTCGTGCTGGTGTCGATCTTGATGATGCTGCAAATGAAACGCGTGAATCCGTAGCGCGAGTGCAACGTGAGTTACCAGAAGAGGTTGAACGAGTTTCGATTATTAAAGCGGATAACGATGCCGAAGCTGTAGTATCGTTAACCGTTTCAAGCGAGTCTTTAGCGCTTGAGGCTTTGACTGAATTAGTTGAAGTGGATTTGGCCCCACAGTTTTTAACCATTCCAGGTGTTGCTGATGTACGCCTAAATGGTGACCGCAAACGAGTGTTAAGAGTACGATTAGACCCACTTAAATTAACCAGTTTTAATTTAACAGTACCTGATGTTGCCCAAGTGCTGCGCCAAGCTCCATTTGACGTACCAGCAGGTAGTTTAAAGTCAGCCGATCAACAGATTATTGTCCGTGCAGATGCTACATCGGTTACAGCAGAGCAGGTAGCAGATATTATTATTCGTGATGGTACGCGTATTGGCGATATTGCAGCTGTGTATTTTGGCCCTGCGGATCCACGCTCTATGGTACGTTTAAATGGCCAGCCTGTGATTGGTATGGAAGTGATCCGCCAAGCACAGTCAAACACCATTGAGATATCAGATGAAGTGTTAAGTTTATTAGCGAAAATGCAAACGCGTTTTCCTGAACTAGAATTTACTCTGACATCAGATGATGCGCAATTTATTAGAAGCTCAGTTGATGAAGTGATCTCGTCGTTAGTATTAACCGTGTTACTTGTGATAATTACGTTGTGGGTATTTATTGGGTCATGGCGCGCGACTTTAGTTCCAGCATTTGCAATTCCGGTTGCTTTGGTTGGTTCACTAGCCTTGATTTGGGCACTGGGCTTTTCAATTAATATACTTACGCTTTTAGCATTAGTACTTGCAACGGGCTTGATTGTTGATGATGCGATTGTGGTCAGCGAAAACATTCAACGGCAACGTGGTTTAGGGCTTGGTCGACGTGCAGCTGCAGTTATCGGCACACGGGAAGTCTTTTTTGCCGTTGTGGCCACAACGGCTGTTTTGGCAGCAGTATTTGTCCCTATCGCATTTTTACCCTCAACCGCTGGGCGACTATTTAGGGAGTTTGGTGGGGTACTTGCAGGTGCTGTGATCATCTCAAGTTTTGTCGCGTTATCTTTGGTTCCTGCATTAACCTCAAAGTTAAAATTAAAGCAAGGAGGTAAACATCCATTTGCAAAAATAGGTCATTGGCTTGCTAATATTTACACTAAAACCATTCATTGGGTACTTGATCATGCATGGCTCACTTTTGCTGCGTGCGTATTGATTGCAGCCGGTTCTGGCGCATTGTATGTCAATTTAGATAATGAGTTATTACCATCAGAAGACCGCGGTAAAATTCGTATCTTTGCCCGTGGGCCCGATGGCGTTGGTTTAAATTTTATGGATCGCCAAGCAATGCAAATGGAAGACATTTTATTACCGTACGTAGAAAGTGGTGAAATAGAATCTATTTATACGGTCGTAGGGCAATGGGATCCAAATATCGTGTTCATTACAGTGCCATTAAAGCATTGGGACGAGCGTCATTTTACTCAGCAAGAGATCATTAATAAAATTCGTGCACCACTGGGTAATGTCCCTGGTGCTGCTGGCTATCCTAACGGTTCTAATAGTTTAAATTTACGTGGCCAAGGAGGCGGAATTGAGCTGGCGTTATTAGGGCAAGATTACTTACAAATTTATAAAGCGGCGCAGCAATTTGCTGCCCAAGTTGAGCAACAAATTCCTGCAATTGATAATGTTAGGATTTCATATCAACCTTCACAACCACAGTTACGGGTTAATATAGATAGACGCCGCGCTGATGAGTTAGGTGTTTTGTTGAGTGATATATCAGTCACTTTGCGTGCTGCTATCAATGGTGATGACATAGCCGATCTAAATATTGGCGACCAATCAGTACCGATAATGCTGCAATCACAAAATCAAACCATTAACGATCCGAGTGATTTAGCTAATCTTTATGTCAGTGCTGCAAATGGGAGACTCGTACCATTGAGTAGTGTGGCCACAATTAGTGAAGAAGGGGTTGCAGCAGAACTTGAACGTCATGCACAGCGCCGCGCCATTGAATTAGATATGGAATTACCAGAAGACATGAGTATTGCCGAGCTTGTCTCGCAGTTACGTGAAATTGCTGAGCAAACATTACCAAGTGGCATTAGCTTAGCATTCAAAGGCGAAGCGTTAACGTTTGAAGAAACCTCTAATGAAGTGTTTATTACGTATATATTGGCATTTTTAATTGTCTTCTTAGTCTTGGCCGCACAATTTGAAAATGTGAATAGTGCGGTGGTTGTGATGGTCACTGTGCCGTTTGGAATAACGTCTGCGATTTTAGCTTTATATTTAACCGGTACATCGCTGAATATTTATTCGCAAATAGGGCTCGTAATGTTAATTGGTTTGATCGCCAAAAATGCAATTTTATTAGTTGAATTTGCCGACCAATTACGTGACCAAGGCTTAACCGTTCGTAAAGCGGTAGAGCAAGCAGCATTAGTACGTTTAAGGCCTATTACTATGACTTTAATATCAACCTTACTTGGCGCATTACCATTAATATTATCAACTGGAGCAGGTGCTGAAGCGCGTAATGCCATTGGTTGGGTAGTCTTTGGTGGTTTGTCATTAGCAGTGCTATTTACTCTGTATTTAACGCCGGTGATTTATTTAGGACTTGCGCGTTTTACTTCACCCAGAGGGGATGAAAGTAAACAGCTTGAACAAGAGTTAGCGAATGTTTAAGTAATTAATCGGTCAGTAAAATAACCGCTTTTATAGATCGGCTAGTTTATACCTAGCCGATTTTTTTGCTTTAAATGATAGACTGACAAGTATTAAACCTATCGGTCTAATATTTAGTTGCAGTAGATAATCAAACATTAATGGTGTTGTGAATTTAATTTGACTTTAATCTAGCTGTCATCTGAATGTGTTTTAACGTATCTGTGGTCTATCTTTAGTATAAGGCAAACAGAAGGATACTTATAACCCATGAATTTTACATCAGCTGCAAAGCATGAGGAGATCGCAAGTTTAATAAACCGTTACCACGCGATACGACAGCACAGTGTTACCTTAATAGCTAAACTATCAGCAGAAGACTGTCAATTACAAGCGATGGCTGATGTAAGCCCTAGCAAGTGGCATTTGGCTCATACAACGTGGTTTTTTGAGACATTTTTACTAACGCAACAACAAACACAATACCAAGTATTTGATAATGCATTTAAAGTGCTTTTTAATTCTTATTACAATGGTATAGGCGAGCAGTATAGCCGTGCAAATCGAGGTGCATTATCGCGGCCCACTTTAGCTAAGGTACTTGATTACCGACGTTATGTAGATAATGCTGTATCAGAACTTCTTAACCACTCAAATCAGATCAGTAAAGCGATCACTGATATTATTGAACTTGGGCTTAACCATGAACAACAGCACCAAGAGTTGATGTTGATGGATATTAAATACAACTTCTCGATTAACCCGCTATTTCCTCGTTACTACGATAAAAATAACAATCCTGTAGCTGTCAGCCAGAGCCAAGTGAGCGAACTTAATTTTGTGCCATTTGCGCAGCAAATAATCGACATTGGCGCAGATGGAGGGGAATTTAGTTATGACAATGAACGACCAAAGCATCAAGTGTTTAGTCAGCCTTTCAGATTCTCTAATCGCTTAATAACTAATGGCGAGTATCTTTGCCTTTATACAAAGTGGTGGCTACCAAAACCCGGAGCACTGGCTAAGTGATGGCTGGGCGCTGATAAATAAAACGCATCAAACTGCGCCGCTTTATTGGCACAAAATTAATAATGAGTGGATTGAGTTTACCTTGTATGGACTGCAACCATTAGCCCTTGCAGAGCCAGTAACTCATGTGAGCTTTTATGAAGCAACTGCCTACGCTCATTATTGTAACGCGCGTTTACCAACAGAATTTGAATGGGAATATGCAGCGGCGCATACATTAGAAGATCAGTTTAAACAAAGCAACAGTGCAAACTCAACACCCCCTGTGATTGAGCAGCTTACTGAATACTGCTGGCAGTGGACAAACAGTGCTTATTTGGCGTATCCGGGCTTTAAGCCAATTGCAGGTGTCGCAGGGGAGTACAACGGTAAGTTTATGGCTAATCAGATGGTATTACGCGGTGGCTGTAAATTTACCCCGAAAAATCATTTAAGACTCACTTATCGCAATTTTTATTACCCATATCAAGCGTGGATGCGCAGTGGCATTAGACTCGCTAAGGATTGACTATGAGCCAAATAACACAATTAATGACAAACAAAGTAGATACACAGTTTTTAAACGATGTTGTTACTGGGTTATCGCAACAACAAAAAAACCTACCCTGTAAATACTTTTATGATGATGTAGGGGCTGCTTTATTTGAACAGATCACTGAGCTTGATGAGTACTATGTGACCCGCACGGAGCTAAGTATTTTAAGTCAATATAGCCAAGCCATTGCACAGTTGCTACCTGATAACTTATCAATAATAGAGCCCGGTTGTGGCTCAGGTAAAAAAATTGCTTATTTATTGGCACATTTAGTCAATGTGAAGAGTTTTGTGCCATTTGAGATTTCAAGTGAAATGCTTAACTATTCACTGGCCCATTTATCGCCGTTATTCCCAGAGCTTGCGATAGCGCCTTTGCTCGGTGATTTTACGCATAGCCAAATGGTCAAGCAGCTCAGTCGCGAAGCACAGCTGGAGACACAAACTAACTTGGTGTATTTTCCAGGTTCAACACTCGGTAATTTTTCACCGGTTAAAGCGATTGAGATCATGAAGAATTTCCATCGCTTGTGCGGTATTAACGGTTATGTCCTCATTGGTATTGATCTTGTTAAAGATCGGCAAGTGCTACTTGATGCCTATGATGATAAAAAAAGGGTCACAGCTGCATTTAACAAAAATCTGTTATTACGGATCAATAATGAGCTCGGTGCAGACTTCAATCCAGAGCAATTTACGCATCAGTCACGGTTTAACGAAAAACTAAGCCGCATTGAAATGCACCTGTCCAGTGACTGCGAGCAGACAGTTAAGCTCAATGGTCAATTATTTCACTTTGTAGAAGGTGAAAGCATCCATACTGAAAATTCTCATAAATACACACTGGCAACATTTAGTCAGTTGAGTGCTCAAGCTAATTTGCGTTTAGAGCATACTTGGCAAGATCAGCGAGGCTACTTTGCATTGTGTTTATTAAGGCCACTATAGCATTTTAATGAATGATCACACTTTTTCCCGATAAGCAGGAGTGGATCACCGCTTTAGTACTTGACTGTTGTATCAGCAAAGATTGTTTTTTTTGTGTTAGTTGTTCTGTGATTGGTGCTATAACGCTCAAAGCTGAGCCTGTAGCACGGTCTTCATTAACACCGTAATAAGGAGCAAAATAACGAAAATACCAAACACCTTGTTGCTCTGTTATATTCGCTTGTTGTAATAAGATCACCGCATTGGCAACATGAGTCAGTTCGTCGATATCGACAATATATGACGTTAAAGGTTGTCGATTATCAACCAACACTGTGATGTAGCCATGTTGCTCTGCAGTTTGGTATGTTTTTATTATTTTGCCTTTTATTGCATTGCTAAGTAGTGGAAGAGGTGCAACTTGTGTGCTTTTTATTGTTGTCATTTGCAACTGCGTTTGCTTACGTTGGCTTTTAATCGTAAATAACTCTTTGTTGTTAGAATAAAAACCTTGTGGGCTTATACCTTGAAATTTTTTTAAAAAGAGTGCTGCTGCCAACGTGCCGTGACCACAGCGGCTGATCTCATGGCTGTGATTAAACCAACGAATAGCGCAGTGACGTTTTTTAATATCCTGTTGTTTTAGAAATACGGTGGCGGGATGCGTGCTGCTACTGGCTATTTTTTGCATCATGGCAGAGGTCAAGCCATTTCTGTGGATGATAATTAATGCAGATGAGCCATAGCATTGGGAATGAGGATCACTAAAAACTGTTTGCTCTGCAGCAATAAGTACACAGCGCAAGGCTGTGTACTTATTAGCTTTTAAGTGAGTGTTATATAAGCACAGTCGTTTGTTAATTTTGCGCATAGGCGTCGTTATGGATACCAGCGGCACGACCAGAAGGATCGGCATTATTTTGAAATGATGCATCCCATGCAAGTGCTTCAGGTGTAGAGCACGCCACAGACTTACCGTGCGGAACACACTTAGCAGCTGCGTCTCCAGGGAAGTGAGATTCAAAAATACTGCGATAGAAATAAGCTTCTTTAGAATCCGGTGTATTGATTGGATACTTAAATTTAGCATTGGCTAAATCTTGGTCGCTCACTTGTTCAGCCACGTACTCTTTTAATGTATCAATCCAACTGTAGCCAACGCCATCAGAAAATTGTTCTTTTTGTCGCCACAGAACGTCATCTGGTAGGTAGCCTTCAAAGCCTTCACGTAAAATATGCTTTTCAATTTTACCATTGCCGCACATTTTTGCCTCAGGGTTAATACGCATTGCCACATCAACAAACTCTTTATCTAGGAAAGGTACACGTGCTTCAACCCCCCATGCAGCCATTGATTTATTTGCGCGTAGGCAATCAAACATGTGTAGTTTAGACACTTTACGATTTAGCTCTTCATGGAACTCTTGTGCGTTAGGTGCTTTATGGAAGTACAAGTAACCACCAAATAACTCATCGGCACCTTCACCAGAGAGCACCATTTTAATCCCCATAGCTTTAATTTGACGTGCCATTAGATACATAGGTGTTGAAGCTCGAATGGTCGTTACATCGTAAGTTTCAATGTGATAGATCACTTCCCGTAGTGCATCTATACCTTCTTGAATAGTAAAGTGAATAGGGTGGTGCACAGTACCAATCATATCAGCTACTTTTTGAGCTGCTGCTAGATCAGGTGACCCTTCAAGACCAACAGAGAAAGAATGCAGTTTTGGCCACCACGCATCACTTTCGTCATTATCTTCAATACGCTTAGCGGCAAAGCGCTGGGTGATTGCTGAGATAACAGAAGAATCTAAGCCACCAGAAAGTAATACACCATACGGTACGTCACACATAAGTTGGCGTTTAACGGCAGCTTCCAAGGCATCTTTTACGTCTTCGGCTTTTGCATCATTATCTTTAACGGCATCGAAAGATTGCCAATCACGTTGATAATAAGGGCGTAACTGACCGTCTTTGCTCCACAGGTAATGCCCTGGTGGGAACTCTTCTATGTGTTTACAAATAGGTGATAACGCTTTGAGCTCTGAGGCAACATAAAAATTACCATGTTCGTCATGGCCGGTATAAAGTGGAATTATACCAATATGATCACGGCCAATTAGGTAGGCATCGTGTTCTTCATCGTATAAACAAAAGGCAAAAATGCCATTAAGGTCATCTAAAAATTCAGGGCCTTTTTGCTTGTATAGCGCTAATATCACTTCACAGTCTGATTGAGTTTGAAAAGTAAACTCGGTTTCAAGATTTGCAGCTAATTCTTTATGATTATATATCTCACCATTAACAGCTAGAATATTAGTTTTTTCAGGGTTGTATAATGGTTGTGCACCGCTTGAAACACCAACAATGGCTAAACGCTCATGCACTAAAATCGCTTTTTCAGATGAATAGACACCAGACCAATCGGGACCACGGTGACGTAATAATTTTGACATTTCAATTGCTTGGGTACGCAATTGGGCGGGATCAGATTTAATATCTAATACACCAAAAATTGAACACATAGTAACTCCTCATTCCTATCATGTGTGCGCCATAGGCAGATTTTTCCTAAACGCGAACCCTTGTTTTAACAGAAATAATTAACTAAGTCACATAGCTTTTACAATATTTTTAGAATAATTTATGCACCATAATGAATGGTGGTGCACCAAAATGATCAGTGAGTGGTGCCTGCTGCTACTTTTATATCCTGTTTTGCACTGATCGCTTCGTTGATCATGACTTTTAATGCACTGAGTAACGTGTCTTCGCTCATGCTGGGTGCGCCATTGTGGTGCACCGCTTGACTAGGTAAATAGGGTACATGAACAAAGCCACCATTAATTTGAGGTTCGTGTTGATTGATATGGTGCAACAGACCATACATCACGTGATTACACACATAGGTGCCAGCCGTATTTGAGATGGCAGCAGGGATCTCAGCCTGATGTAATGCAAGCAACATACGTTTAATAGGAAGATTTGTAAAATATGCAGCAGGTGCATTTGCTATCACAGGTGTATCAATCGGTTGGTTGCCTGCATTGTCATTAATGCGTGCATCATCAATATTAATTGCAATACGCTCAATACTAATTTCGCAGCGTCCACCAGCTTGGCCAACACAAAGCACCAACACAGGATGATGTTGCTCAATCGCTTGATATAGGATTGCCAATGAACGATGAAATTCACAGGGTAATTCTAAAGTGATAACGCGGTGTTTTGCTATCAAACTGTCATCTAGCTTACTGACAGTTTGCCAAGAAGGGTTAATCGATTCCCCAGCAAATGGCGCAAAGCCGGTGAGCAAAACACAGGGCATACTGGATGTCAGTTTCGTCATTAAAAACCACCTATAGATTTAACCGCCAACAAGATGAAGGCGGAAGTAGTTGTTCTTTATAGCATGGTAAACGTACTTTACAGCGTATTTTTTACCTTTAAACAAAACACGGTCGTTAATACTTGTTTTTAAGTGCGATAGACAGTTGCTGCATGTGGGCATCAAGTTTAGCTTGTGCTGCATTTGCCGTTGCTAAATCGACATAGCTAAAGTTAATACTGTCACCCGGTTTAAGTTGGGCAAAATGATAAAGATCGGCACTAATTACGGTGCCAAGTAATGGGTAGCCACCGGTCGTTTGACCATCATTAAGCAATACAATTGGTTCCCCATTGGGGGGTAACTGGATTGAGCCTGGGCTGACAGGCAAAGACGGTAATGAATGCGAGTGTGTTAATTGATTACTTTGCGTTTGGAGCCTTACGCCCATTCGATTAGATTGCGGGGTTACTTGCCATGTCTTTACGCAAAAATCGTCAAGTACTGATTGCTTAAGTAAGTTTGCGTGTATGCTTGGGTGAATACGAATGACATTACGTTTCGGTGGAGAGAGTGCCCCCAGTTTTGGCCAACTTTGGGAGTAGGGCGTAATACTGAGCGTATCGTTGTCTTTGAGCGCGGCTGCGGTGGCTCCTCCAAAGCCTGCAGCTAAATCGGTCGCACGTGAATTCATTACCTGCTCACAGATTATGCCACCTTTAACCGCTAGGTAAGCTCTAAAGCCATTTCTAGCTGCAGAAAACGTCAATATTTGACCTTGTTTGACTGTATATGTCCAACCAGGGTAAACAGGCGTATCGTCAAGTTTTGCTTTCATATCAGTGCCAATTAAGGCAATAACGGTGTCGCAATTAAATTGTAACTGTGCCAACCCTAACGTTATTTCAATAACGGCATCATTATCATTGTTACCGAGTAAACGGTTTGCTATGGTCATAGCGTAACGATCCACGGCTCCTGATTGAGCAACACCCAAATGGCGAAAGCCAGCACGGCCTTTATCTTGAATCGTCATTAATAAACCGGGTTTTAATACCGTGATCATAAGGCAGACTCCAAACAAACAAATTGCAGTGTATCGCCAGGTTGAATAACACTGGGAGGATTAGCGTGGCAGTTAAATAAAGTAAAATCAGTGTGGCCAATAATATGCCAACCGCCGGGAGAGTCAGCCGGATAGATACCCGTTTGACTAGCCCCGATTGCAACAGAGCCTTTGGTTACATGTGTACGTGGGGTTGCTCTTCGAGGTGTATGTAATTGCTCATTTAACCCATGTAAGTAGACAAAACCAGGTTGAAAGCCTAAGAACAATACTTGATAGTGAGCACTGCTATGTAATTCAATCACTTGTTTTGGTGATAGGCCGTGTGCATCAGCAACAAAATTCAGATCGGGGCCAAAGTCACCACCATAGTGGGTGATTATTTTATGATGTGTACCTTGATGTTGTTGCGGATCAATCTCATCCCACCACTGTGCTAAGGTGGTTTGCCACTTTTCAAGTTCAGCGGGGTTGCTCAAATAAACAGTGAGCGAGTTCATGGCTGGTACAACATCAATAAAGGCATTGGTGTCGTTACAGCGACTCACCAATGCCCAAATTCTTTTTTGGATTATTAAACTGTCGTCATTTAAGTGTGTTGCATCTAAATGCACACTATTGCTACTGAGTATAACAACAGACACGGTGGCGTTTGAATTCATGAGTGACTATTTTTATTAATTCTTAATCATTCCAAACTAGCACACTCAGTATTAAATGTTTACAGCAATGCGATTAGATTTATGGATTTTAAGACTCAAGCCATGACTGTTGACTCTAAGCGGGGAACGCATAAGCAAAACATGTGCTTATGCGTATAAGGTAGCTTAGTTACTTAACTTCATTACTTAATAGCCATTCGCTTAGTAAACGAACACCGTAGCCAGTGCCACCGGCAGAGATTTCATCTTTACCTTTGCTTGCTAACGCATTACCAGCGATATCGATATGTACCCATCGCGTATCCCCAGCAAAATGTTGTAAAAAGCTTGCTGCAGTGGTTGCACCTGGGCCACTTGAACCTAAGTTCTTCAGATCAGCTATTTCAGATGATAAGGTCTCTTTATAACCTAAAGGTAGGCGCCATAAAAGCTCATTGACTTGCTTACCAGCAAAGGTTAATTGTTCAACAAGTTCATCGTCATCAGAAAAAACCGCAGCATAATCATTACCTACAGCTTGAATTTTAGAGCCTGTAAGTGTTGCAACATCTATCATGACTTGTGGCTTGAAATACTCTCTGGCGTACCACATCGCATCACTTAACACCAAACGGCCCTCTGCATCGGTGTTAACAATCTCAACGCTTAAACCTTCCGCTGTACGTACTACATCCCCTGGAGCTACCGCGAACTGCGATACCATGTTGGCAGCCATCCCCATTACAGCCACGACATTTTTATCTGCTTTTGCTAATGCCATTGCTTTGACTGTACCAAGCACCGCTGCAGCACCTGCCATATCTGACTTCATACGTGCAATTGATGCACCTGTTTTTAAACTATAGCCGCCTGAATCAAAAGTGATCCCTTTACCTACTAGTGCAATAGGTGTGTCGTTTGAGCCTTTATAGTGAGCGACCACTAAACGAGCTCCTTGTTGGCTACCACGGCCAACGGCTTCAAGCGCCCCCATACCAAGCTCTTTTAATTGTTTTGGCTCTAAAATGGTGATTTCAACACCGAGCGACTCTAGTTCTTTGGCTGCATTAGCAAAATCTTCAGGAGTCATTTCTGTAGCCACTTCTGATGTAAGGTCGCGTGCTAAAAATACGCCTGCCTGGATGCTTTCAAGTTGTGTGTATTCACGCTTTGTTTGTTTTGCGTTATCAACATCAAAACTATAATTAACTGTCTGAGTATTCGGTTTTTGTTTGTATTTTTCAAAACGGTGATCACGCAAGTTCGCCCCATGGGCAAAGTTAGCTGCTAATTCGCTATTAGTATTTACCCCATTTAATTCATCCATGGCGACTGCGGCAGATACTGTTTTATTAGCAAGTAACTGGGCGTGAATATTGCCACCTAGTTTAGCCATTAATGCTTTATCAAGTTTATCTTGCTCACCTGCACCAACAATCAGTACACGGTTAAAATCACTGTTATGGGGTGCTAATACTTCAACGACACTGGCGTATTTACCATTAAAGTCATTACTATCAATAGCACGTTGTAATTGGTTGTTTAGTGTTTTATTAAGCGATTTAAACTGCTTATTGCTGCCGTCTTGGCTATAAAGCAACACTAATGCATGGGCATTGTTATCTATTTTATTAGTAAAATTAAACTCTGCAGCTAGAGTGTGCGTACTAACAGTAACAGCAAGTGTTAGCGCTGATAAATTGAAAAGCGTTTTCATTGTCAAACCTATATTAAATAAAAGCCTTTTTACCTTATTTAGGTTCGTAGGTTAAGTTGAATTCGGTAAAGCTGCGATATTGAGCGATAAAATAATGCAAATTAATGAAATAATCATTGCAGCTCTAAGGTCTATTAGATTGAAGCTATTTATAGAGTGAGGCAGGGTAATGATGACAGCAAAGAATTGGCTTAAATTAGCTACTTGTAGCGTTTTGTTTAGCGTGGCAAATTATGCGTTTTCGCTTGAAACTGAACAAGCGGGCGATGTTCAAGCAACCATGCATTTAGAAACGATTGTATTAGGCTCTGGTTGCTTTTGGGGAGCTGAAAAACGCTATGAAGCATTAGATGGTGTGATCGATGCAGAATCAGGTTACGCTGATGGTAAAGGGTTCAAAGCAAGCTACCGCAATATTACACAACAATCTCGTCGTTTTGATGAGAATAACTACGCTGAAGTTGTTCAAGTAACCTTCAACAGCACTATTATCAGTGCTGAAGCATTGTTAAAAAATTATTTTGAAAGTCATGATCCAACACAGAAAAATCGCCAAGGAAATGATATCGGTACACAGTATCGTTCAATTATTTTAACAACAACAGCAGAGCAAGCTAATCTAGCCACACAATTAAAAGCGCAGTATCAAACTAAACTAACTGCGGCAGGGTATGGGGATATTAAAACAATCATTAAACCGCTTACTGAATTTTTTCCGGCTGAGGAATACCATCAAGACTATTTGGTGAAAAACCCAAATGGCTATTGCCCCGATCACTCAACTGGCGTGGTGTTTGAAAAACCAACAGAAGAAGCAATTGATAACACGGCATTGCTTACTGGAAAACAGATTGTGGTGATTGATTCTCGTGCGTATTGTCCATACTGCGAGAAATTTAAAAAAGAGGTTAGTAACGATTACAAAGGCAGTATTAATTTAACTTATCGTAAAGCCGACCAACTTGATGGCTTAACAATTAAAACACCGACATGGGCCACACCAACCATTTTATTTTTGGAAGATGGCAAAGAAGTTTATGGTCGTCAGGGGTATGTGCCTGCGGGCGAATTTTATAAAGCTCTGGGGGCGTTCAAGTTAGGGAACAGCGAGGCTTATTCAGTTGCATTTAATGCCAGCACAGATAGCCCATTCTGTAAGCAGTATGATATTTTCAAAAATACCCCTGATGGTATTTTTATCGATAAACTCAGTGGTGTGCCGTTATTTGACACTCGCGATCGCTTTAAATCTGGGACTGGTTGGTTGTCATTCACTCATCCAGTTAAAGACACTGTGACACTGCATGAAGATAATAGCTATGGTATGCAGCGTATTGAAATTAAATCAAAATCTTCTGGTATTCATTTAGGGCATTTATTTCCGGGTGAAGGCCCAAAAGGACAAGATCGCTATTGCATTAATGCAACGGTACTTGAGTTTGTTGCACGCAATCAAAGCTAATAAAAACATTTGAACAGAAAACCCAGCTTAATGCTGGGTTTAATTTATGAGTATTACTTAAGGTGCTTAAAGGTATCAAGTAACCACTTAATAAACAGTTCAAGTGAGGCATTCGTTTCACTTGGCTCATGCTGCACTAAGTAATATTTATCCTTAGTGACTAATGGTTCTTCGGTGAAATTAAACAACCAGCCTTCATCAAACCATGTTTGACTGATAGGCAAGGGGATCAGTGCAATTCCCATCCCCTTGTTGCGCTGCGCGAGCAACACCAAACATACTATCAACCTGGATAATTTGTTTTGGTGAAAAGTCATCTAAACCAGCATGTTCAGCCCATTGATGCCATGCCCAAGGGCGAGCTTTATGCAAAATAAGCGGCACTTGTTGTAATGCTTCAAGTGGATTCTCATGCCATTGTTGCCAGTTTTCTTTGTTACACGCAGGTGAATATTGCAGTGAAAATAATTCGTGCACAACACCTTCAATGGGTTTTGAAGAAGACAACACGATTGATAAATCACTATGGATAGCCAACTCTTTACGGGTTTTCATTGTGTTAAGTTGTAAATTAGTCTTAGGGTGCTCAGTGGTCCACTCGCTGAGTTTGGGCATCAATAATTCACTAGCAAAGAACTCAGGTAAGGTAATGCTGATGGTGACATTTTCTTGCAACTGACTAAATTCAGTGATGGTTTTTTCAAGTGCTTTAATAAGCGGTGACACTGAGTCATAAAAGTTTTTACCCGCAGCGGTTAAATTGATAGAGCGTGTTTGACGTTCAAACAATTCAATACCTAACTGCTCTTCTAGCTGTTTGATTTGGTGACTGACAGCAGACGGCGTAAGATAAAGTAAGTTTGCGGCTTCTTTAAAGCTTAACGTTCTTGCCGCAAAACAAAATGAACGTAATCCTCTAATAGGTGTTTGCATAATCGATGTTAGTAATTCTCAATAACGTTAGTAAAGCAATAACTATCCCAACTTGCAAAGTGTTAGCAAAATTAGTTTGCATTATAGCTATTTTCTGCATCTACAATTAAAAAACAACCAATTTAAGGCTATTTAATTTGTGTGATAGTAGTTCTCAGGTTAATCGTTGTTTTCTCTTTTAGATAACAACAATTCGTTGAGTTCTCCAATTGTAGTACAAATCACAGATATGGGGCACAAAAAAATGCTTTGCTATAATTTGGTGCAGTAAGTTACAGACAAAAAAAATCCCTCTTGCGAGGGATTTTGGGTAACTCAGCGCCATTGGCACTGGGAATGAGGTCGGTACAAGATGAAACTAAGAGATAATTTAAAAAACCATCTCAGGTATTTCACCATCAACAAGCAATTTTCCTGCCGTTTTACTTATTATTTCGTCCACTGATACGCCAGGTGCGCGTTCTAGCAGATGAAATGCGCCGTCTTTTACTTCTAAAACGGCTAAATCCGTTACTATTTTCTTTACACAGTTAACACCAGTTAAGGGTAAAGAGCAACTTTCAAGTAATTTAGAGTCGCCATGCTTACTGGCATGGGTCATTGTAACAATAATATTCTTAGCACCAGCAACAAGGTCCATCGCGCCACCCATGCCTTTGATCAGCTTTTTTGGGATCATCCACGATGCGATGTTTCCGTTCTGGTCAACTTCAAATGCACCTAAGACTGTTAAGTCTACATGACCTCCACGGATCATTGCAAAACTATCTGCACTATTAAATATGGCTGCACCTGTGGCTGCTGTCACGGTTTCTTTACCCGCATTGATCATATCAGCGTCAAGCTCAGCTTTTGTAGGGTATGGCCCCATGCCTAATAAGCCATTTTCAGACTGTAACATAACTTCAATGCCATCAGGTACATAGTTAGCAACTAGGGTAGGAATGCCAATACCGAGGTTTACGTAGTAACCGTCTTGTAGCTCTTGCGCAACACGCATTGCGACTTGTTCACGTGATAATGCCATGATGTTGCTCCTAATCGCTTGTGGTGATGCGTTCAATGCGTTTTTCAAAGCTTCCTTTGATCACGCGATTTACAAAAATACCAGGGGTATGAATTTGGCTTGGTTCAAGTTCACCCGGCTCTACTATTTCTTCAACTTCGGCTACAGTAATTTTACCTGCTGTGGCTGCCATTGGATTGAAGTTCATCGCCGTGTGGCGAAACACTAAATTACCATAGCGGTCTGCTTTCCATGCTTTTACAATTGCAAACTCACCGGTGATTGACTCTTCTAAAATATACGGTCGGCCGTTAAACTCTTTAACTTCTTTACCTTCAGCAACGGGTGTACCGTAACCTGTGGCTGTATAAAACGCAGGAATACCCGCACCACCAGCACGCATTTTTTCAGCTAATGTACCTTGTGGGGTTAGCACAACGTCAATTTCACCATTTAATAACTGCTGTTCAAAAAGGGCATTTTCGCCCACATATGAGGCGATGATTTTTTTAATTTGTTTGTCGTGTAATAAAATCCCTAAGCCAAAATCATCAACACCGCAGTTATTTGATACCACAGTAAGATCTTTTGTTTGTTTACGCTTGATCTCGCTAATTAACCCCTCTGGGATACCGCATAAACCAAAGCCACCAGCGATAATAGTATCGCCATCTTTTAAACCTTCCATTGCAGCTTCATAACTTGAAACCACTTTATCGAAACCGGCCATGGGCCCACTCCTTATAATTATGTGTATAACTGCTGTTATTGTTCAGCAGCTTGATTTTTAAGGGCAAGGGATACCTTGCTTACAGGTTGTTTGTTTAATGCACTACAAATAGCCCAACCAGCCTCAGCCAGTCTTTCTAAATCAATTCCATGCTCAATGCCAAGTCCTTGCAGTAAGTAAACGACATCTTCGGTGGCAACATTTCCTGACGCTCCTTTAGCGTAAGGGCAACCACCAAGGCCTGCAACTGCACTGTCAACCGTTGCTATACCACGCTTTAGCGCAGTGTAAATATTTGTGAGCGCTTGGCCATAGGTGTCGTGAAAATGAACAGCTAACACCGATTTATCAATTTTGCTCAGGAGTAAGTCTAGTAGCTGATCGACCTTTTTGGCAGTGCCTACCCCAATCGTGTCACCAAGGCTAATTTCATAACAGCCCAGTGCTAATAACTTTTCTGTAACAGTGAGCACAGCCTGAGGGTCAATATCTCCTTCGTACGGGCAACCTAGCACGCAGCTTACATAACCTCGCACGCGAATGTTATGCGCTTTGGCAAACGCCATTACATCTTTAAATCGGGCAATACTTTCGTCAATTGAGCAGTTGATGTTTTTTTGGCAAAACGATTCACTGGCTGCGGTGAATATAGCAAATTCTTTAATCCCCACCGCATGTGCTGCTTCTGCCCCTTTTAAATTGGGGGTGAGGGCGGTTAGATTGCAATCAGGCAACTCAAGTGCGCTAATTACCTCATTTGAATCGGCCATTTGTGGCACCCATTTGGGCGAGACAAAGGCACCAGCTTCAATATCTTTGATACCGGCAGCGGCAAGTGCATTAATAAGCGCAATCTTGCTTTGAGTGCTCACTGCGCTTTCGTTTTGTAAGCCATCACGGGCACCCACTTCAACAATGCGAACGTGACTAGGCAATTGATTTGCTGAAGCATTACTCATCAGTGGTGCTCTCTTCATTGACGATTGCTAACAGCGCACCATGACTCACCAGTTCGCCTTCTGCAAAACAGTAGCTTTGCAGTACCCCATCATGGGGGGCGGTGAGAGTGTATTCCATTTTCATCGCTTCGATGATCACCACGGCATCACCTTTAGTAATTTGACTACCTACAGCCACTAAATGCTTAACAACCGTGCCATTGAGTGGAGCTGCAAGTGGCAGTGCATCACTTTCGTGTTCGCTGACATAGTGCTTATCAACAATGTCATAGCGGCTTTGTAGCGCTTTATACATCACTGTAACGGTGTTATCACACGTATCTACGTGGGATGTGTGTTTCTCACCATTTATAAATACACTACAAAGGTTATTTTCAATGTCGCCAGAGGTTGTATAGTCAACTTCATCAAGGTGAATAATAAACCCATCGGCCGTTGCTGTAGCAAGTAGCTGCTGCTCTGCAAAAGGGACTGTGATGGTGGTTGCACTATTTAGTTTAAAACCGGGTAAATTATCCCAGGCTGAGTATTTATTGTGTTGCTTAAGCGATGTTAAATAGCTAAATGCGGCAATAACGTTGCTAATATCACGGTGCTTTTGATCCACTTTGATCAAGGCAGCGCCTTGCTCTTCTATAAAGTGAGTGTCTGGTACGCCTAATTTAAATGCGGGGTGATTAGCAAGGGTATGTAAAAAGCTGACGTTACAGCTAAACCCTGCCAAATGAAACTGTTCAAGTGCCGTGCTTAAACGTGCTAAGGCCTGTTCACGGTTATCATCGTGAACAATGAGTTTTGCAATCATTGGGTCGTAGAATGGGCTAATTTCATCGCCTTGTATAACACCGGTATCAATGCGTACATATTCAGATTGCACGGGAGTATATAAACCGTTAATAGTGCCAGAGCAGGGGATAAAGTCATTACTTGGATCTTCGGCATAAATCCGCGCTTCAAAACTATGACCGTGTAACTGAATATCGCTTTGTACAAGGGGTAATGGCTTACCCGCTGCAATATTGATTTGCCAATTGACTAAATCAACGCCAGTAACCATTTCGGTTACTGGATGCTCTACTTGTAAACGTGTGTTCATTTCCATAAAGAAGAATTCATCGCCGCATAGTAGAAACTCTACAGTACCTGCACCGCGATAGTTAATTGCAAGGGCACAACGTACAGCCGCTTCTCCCATTTCTTTACGTAGTTCATCAGATAAACCAGGCGCAGGCGCTTCTTCAATGACCTTTTGATGACGACGTTGCAACGAACAATCTCGGTCACCTAAATACACACAGTTACCGTGATTATCAGCAAACACTTGTACTTCAACGTGACGAGGTTTGTTTACATAACGCTCAAGTAGCACTAAGTCATTGCCAAAACCTGCAATAGCTTCACGCTGTGCGCCTTGTAGAGCACTTATAAAGTCTTTTGCCTGCTCAACAATACGCATGCCTTTACCGCCACCACCAAAGGCCGCTTTGATAAGCACCGGATAGCCAATCTTTTCAGCTTCAGCCTGTAAGAACACAGGATCTTGTTTATCGCCATAATAACCCGGTACTAAAGGTACATTGGCAGCTGCCATGATCTCTTTGGCCCGTGTTTTTGAGCCCATGGCTTCTATGCTTGCCGCTGGTGGACCAATAAATGCAATGTTGTTTTGTTCACAGGCTTTAGCAAACTCACTGTTTTCAGATAAAAAACCATAGCCTGGGTGAATACAATCAACACCAGCATCAAGTGCCACTTTGAGGATTTTATCAGCCACTAAGTAAGAGTCTTTACTTGGTGCTGCGCCAATATGATAGGCTTCATCGGCTAACTGTACATGTTGAGCGTGTTTATCGGCGTCAGAATAAACCGCGACTGTGGTTAAACCCATTTGCTTGGCAGTGCGCATTACCCGACAGGCAATTTCGCCACGGTTAGCAATAAGAATTTTTTGTAATGATTGTGTGCTCATGGTGATCCCTATTTCTGCCAACTTGGTGGGCGTTTTTCAAAAAAAGCGGATAAGCCTTCTTGGCCTTCTTCTGATACGCGAATTTCTGCAATTCGTTCGGCGGTTAAATTAATAATTTGACCATTAATCTCATGACCTGCTACATCGTTAATTAATTGCTTAGCAGCACGCACGGCTAATGGGCCATTATTAAGTAAATTCTCTAGCAATTGATCAAGGGCGCAATCTAGTTTTCCGGTTACTTGATGAATAAGACCTAACTGTTTTGCCGTATGAGCATCAAAAATTTCCGCGGTTAAAAAATAGCGACGCGCAGCACGCTCGCCAATAGCGCTTATCACATAAGGGCTAATTACTGCGGGTATTAAGCCAAGTTTTACTTCGCTTAAGCAAAACTGCGCGTTGTCTTGGCAAATAGCAATATCGCAACAAGCAATCAAGCCAAGTGCGCCACCAAATGCAGCACCTTGTACAGCACAAATGGTTGGTAATGGACTCGTCGCTAGCACATGCATTAGTTTGGCAAGTTGCTTTGAATCGGCGAGGTTTTCGCTAAAATCATTATCTGCCATGGATTTCATCCAGTTCAGATCAGCCCCTGCAGAAAAGTGCTCACCTTCAGTTTTTAGAACTAAAGCACGTACATCTAAGCTGTTGGCATGTTCAATACATTGAATAAGTTCATGAATCACTTGCTCGTTAAAAGCATTGCGTTTTTCAGGGCGACTTAACAGGAGTACAGCCACATTTGATTTAGTTATTTGTAGTGTTACTGACATACTCACTTCCTTACATTCTAAAGACGCCGAATTGCGAATCACGTTGTGGCGCGTTAGCTGCAGCACTTAGTGCTAAGCCTAGTACGTTGCGGGTATCAGCAGGGTCGATGATGCCATCATCCCACAGCCTTGCGCTGGCGTAATAAGGGTGACCTTGTTGCTCATACTGGTCAATAATAGGCTGTTTAAACTCACTGATTTGCTCATCAGTCATGGTTTGACCTTTACGGGCTAAACCATCTTGTTTTACTTGTGCCATTACGCCTGCAGCTTGCTCGCCGCCCATCACTGAAATACGGGCGTTAGGCCACATCCACATCATGGTAGGTTCAAACGCACGGCCACACATGCCGTAGTTGCCAGCGCCATAAGAGCCGCCGATCAGTACTGTAAACTTAGGCACATCCGCACACGATACTGCCATTACCATTTTCGCACCGTGTTTAGCAATTCCCTCGGCTTCATACTTTTTACCCACCATAAAACCGGTGATGTTTTGTAAAAATACCAGTGGAATTTTACGCTGCGCGCATAGTTGAATAAAGTGCGCGCCTTTTTGCGCAGACTCACTAAATAAAATCCCGTTATTGGCTACAATGCCCACAGGGTGACCATAAATTTTAGCAAAACCTGTCACTAAGGTGTCGCCAAAGTAACGCTTAAACTCATCAAACGATGAATCGTCCACAGTGCGGGCAATAACTTCACGCACATCAAACGGCTTTTTAAGATCAGTGCCGACAATGCCGTATAATTCGTTTATGTCGTAACGCGGTGCTTTTACAGGTTCTTGATCAAGTATTGGTGAAGTAGGGCGTTGGTAATTAATTCGTTCAATGCATTGGCGGGCAATTGATAGTGCGTGTGCGTCATTCTCTGCATAGTGATCAGCCACACCGGATGTTTTACAGTGCACGTCGGCACCACCGAGCTCTTCAGCTGTCACTTCTTCGCCAGTTGCCGCTTTTACCAGCGGTGGGCCCGCTAAAAAGATAGTGCCTTGCTCTTTGACGATAATGCTTTCATCGGCCATTGCAGGCACGTATGCACCGCCTGCGGTACATAACCCCATAACCACGGCAATTTGTGGGATGCTTTTACCTGACATACGCGCTTGGTTATAAAAAATACGACCGAAATGCAATTTGTCTGGAAACACATCGTCTTGCTCTGGTAGGTTTGCGCCACCTGAGTCAACCAAATAAATACAGGGCAGGTGACAACGTTCGGCGATATCTTGCGCGCGTAAATGCTTTTTAACGGTTAGCGGGAAGTAAGTACCGCCCTTAACTGTCGCGTCATTGGCGATGATCATACACTCAACGCCTTTAACACGACCAATACCAGCCACTACACCGGCACATGGAATAGCTTGCTCATAAACGCCAAAGGCAGCAAATTGCGAAATCTCTAAAAATGGTGAGCCTTCGTCAAGTAAAGTACTAATGCGCTCACGAACGAACATTTTACCACGGCTTTGATGGCGCTCGATTAACGCTGCCCCACCACCTTGGCTGATTTCATTTACTTTGCTGCGTAAATCATCAACTAAACTCGCCATGTTTTCATGATTTTGTAAAAACTGTGGATCGTTTGGATTAACGCTTGATTTTAAAATTGTCATAGCGCTTATCCTTAACGGCTTTCAGTAAATAGTTCACGACCAATGAGCATACGGCGAATTTCAGAGGTGCCGGCGCCAATCTCATACAGCTTAGCATCACGTAGCAGGCGACCTGTTGCGTATTCATTGATATAGCCATTACCACCGAGAATTTGAATCGCATCCAGTGCCATTTTAGTTGCCAGCTCCGCCGCATATAAAATCGCGCCAGCGGCATCTTTACGGGTGGTTTCACCACGGTCACAGGCTTTGGCTACGGTATACACGTATGAACGCGCCGCATTCATTTGTGTGTACATATCGGCCACTTTGCCTTGAATAAGCTGAAACTGGCCAATCGGGGTATCAAACTGCTTACGTTCATGAATGTACGGCACAACAATGTCCATACAGGCTTGCATAATACCCAGTGGGCCCGCCGCAAGTACGACACGCTCGTAATCAAGGCCACTCATTAATACTTTTACGCCTTCGTTTAAGTTACCAAGAATATTTTCTTCAGGTACTTCACAGTTCTCAAACACTAATTCACAGGTGTTTGAGCCACGCATCCCGAGTTTATCGAGCTTTTGAGCGGTTGAAAAACCAGGGAAGTTGCTCTCAACAATAAACGCAGTAATACCTTTAGCACCGGCCGTTAAATCAGTTTTTGCATAGATCACAAAGGTATGGGCGTCAGGACCATTGGTGATCCACATTTTATTACCATTAAGAATGTACTTATCGCCTTTTTTCTCTGCTTTGAGTTTCATTGACACAACATCAGAGCCGGCGTTTGGCTCACTCATTGCAAGGGCACCAATGTGCTCACCAGTAATTAGCTTGGGTAAGTATTTTTCTTTTTGTGCTTGTGTGCCATTGCGGTTAATTTGATTCACACAGAGGTTTGAATGAGCACCATAACTTAAACCAATTGAGGCACTCGCACGGCTAATTTCTTCCATCGCGATAACATGCTCTAAATAACCTAAACCCGCCCCGCCTAATTCTTCAGGTACGGTCATCCCTAATACACCCATCTCGCCTAACTGGGGCCATAGTTGATTAGGAAACGCATTATCAAGGTCGGTTTTCTCTGCTAAAGGGGCAATCTCCTGGCTGGCAAAGCTATTAACATGATCGCGGATCATATCTGCGGTTTCGCCAAGGCCAAAGTTCATTTCTTTATATAGTGAAATAGTGCTCATGATTCATTCCTGTGTGAGAGACTGTTAATGAATAGTCTTTTATAAATTGTTTAGGGTTTATTCATCTAATTGATTTAAGGTATCGCGACAACGACGCTCAGCGGTTACCAGCTCCATCAAGACAACTTTAATGTCATCCATTTGTTGGCTGAGGTCGGCTTTTTTTTTCTGAGATCAAGTCCAGCATAGTCACTAACTGCTTCGCGCTCGATTTATCAGCATCATACAGTTCAAACAAACGGCCGGTTTCAGCTAAGGTAAACCCTAAGCGTTTACCACGTAAGATTAGCTTTAAACGTACTTTGTCACGTTTTGAATAAATACGGGTTTGGCCATTACGCTCAGGTGAAATTAAGCCCTGATCTTCATAAAAGCGAATTGAGCGGGTAGTAATGTCAAATTCTTTAGCTAGTTCGCTGATGCTAAAGGTTTGCTCGTGGCTGGCAGGCTCAGCGGCTGAGCTGGCAAAGTTTGTTTGATTATCTTGATTCATAGTCTAGTTACCTCATTCGAATAACTCCAATATAAGTGAAGTTTACGTAAAGGTAAAGTGGATAATAGAACTTATACTTTAGACTTATACATTTGTGGTATAAAACAACAAGCTTACCCGTATTTACAGGTGTAGAGGCCTAGTGTGTGCAAATAGCTACGCTAAAATAAAGATAAGTTTACAGTTTTACTTACCGCAAAAATCTTGATTTTAGATTTACGTTGGCGTAAACGTAAATATTATGTATGCTCATAGACAAATCAAATTATAAATGACTTGGTGTAGCCCGAACAGTTGTGATTACACCTGATAATAAATGGAGCCTTTTTATGACTAGTGAAGCCGTTGTTATTGTAGCAGCAAAACGTACCCCGATGGGCGGTTTTATGGGATCCCTCAGTGATGCATCTGCTACTGAGTTGGGTGCAACCGCCATTGCCAGTGCAATAGCCGATATTGGTTTAAGTGATACTGCGATTGATGAAGTGATCATGGGCTGTGTATTACCAGCGGGTTTAGGTCAAGCACCTGCGCGCCAAGCCATGTTAAAAGCTGGACTTGCTAGTTCAACCGGCGCAACAACAATTAATAAAGTGTGTGGCTCAGGCTTGAAAGCGACGATGCTTGCACACGACTTAATTAAAGCGGGTTCAATTAATAGCGCGGTTGCGGGTGGCATGGAAAGCATGACTAATTCGCCGTACTTTATCCCAAAAGCACGCGGTGGCATGCGCATGGGGCACGGTGAAATAAAAGATCACATGATGAGCGATGGCCTAGAAGACGCGTACGATAACAAAGCCATGGGCTGTTTTGCACAAGATACTGCTGATGAATATGGGATTGGTCGTGAGCAAATGGATACGTTTGCGCTGAGCTCGTTAAGTAAAGCCAATGCGGCGATTGAAAACGGCAGTTTTACCAACGAGATTGCGCCACACACAATCAGTGGCCGTAAAGGCGACGTTACTATCAGCATTGATGAACAACCGGGTAATGCTCGTCCTGAAAAAATACCGAGCCTGCGCGCCGCTTTCAAAAAAGACGGCACTATTACTGCTGCAAATTCATCGTCAATCTCTGACGGTGGCGCTGCACTTATCTTGATGAGCGAATCACATGCAAAAGCCCAAGGGCTGACCCCACTGTGTCGTATTGTTGCCCACAGCACCCATTCGCAAAAACCAAGTGAGTTTACGCTTGCTCCGGTAGGCGCTATGAATAGCTTACTTGCTAAAGCGGGCTGGACAACGAATGACGTTGACCTGTGGGAAATTAACGAAGCCTTTGCCATGGTCACTATGCTTGCAATCAACGAGTTAAAGCTTGATGAAAGCAAAGTAAACGTTAATGGCGGTGCGTGTGCATTGGGTCACCCTATTGGTGCCAGCGGTGCGCGTATTTTAGTGACGCTTATTCACGCGCTTAAAAATCGCGGCCTTAAAAAAGGCGTAGCATCATTATGTATTGGTGGCGGTGAAGCGGTTGCCCTAGCAGTAGAAGCACTCTAGTTTTTTAGAAAACAAATTTAAACTCTCACAGCCGCAGGCTCTTTTAACAATAACTACTGCGGCTTAATTAATTACCCTCTGGGGAGGAGTGCGTTATGCACCAAGTACCATTACTTATCAACGGTGAATTTGTTCAATCAACATCAGCTCAACTGATTGACGTTATCAATCCTGCAAACCAAGAAGTGCTTGCACAAGTACCATGTGCAACAGACGCAGAAATGGATGCCGCGATCGCATCAGCTAAAGAGACCTTTAAAACATGGAAAGACGTACCAATCACTGAGCGTGCGCGCATTATGATGAAGTACGCGGCACTTTTAAAAGAACATCATGATGAACTTGCCACCATTATTTGCCACGAATTAGGCAAAAC
The DNA here is from genome assembly GCF_022846535.1 of Pseudoalteromonas sp. KAN5. Lineage (NCBI taxonomy): Bacteria > Pseudomonadati > Pseudomonadota > Gammaproteobacteria > Alteromonadales > Pseudoalteromonadaceae > Pseudoalteromonas > Pseudoalteromonas sp. KAN5. The sequence continues at coordinate 1,390,749 of NZ_AP025589.1, read as the reverse complement.
ATTTGAAGATGCCAAAGGCGATGTGTGGCGTGGTATTGAAGTCGTTGAACAAGCGGCTAATGCACCGTCATTAATGATGGGTGAGACAATGGAAAACGTGGCGCGTAAAATCGACACTTACTCATACATGCAGCCACTGGGGGTGTGTGCGGGCATCACGCCGTTTAACTTCCCAGCGATGATCCCATTGTGGATGTTCCCACTGGCGATTGTATGTGGCAACACCTTTATTTTAAAACCGTCAGAGCAAGACCCATTAACGCCAATGCGTTTGGCTGAGCTTTTCATTGAGGCCGGTGCACCAGCGGGCGTGCTGCAAGTTGTGCATGGTACTAAAGCACAAGTTGATCGGTTATTAGAAGAACCTGCAGTACGTGCAATTTCGTTTGTTGGCTCTTGTGGTGTAGGTGAATACATCTACTCTAAAGGCACCGCAAATTTAAAACGTGTGCAAGCTTGTGTTGGTGCAAAAAATCACATGGTGATCATGCCTGATGCTAGTCGCTCGCACGTTGTTAATAACCTTGTTGGTGCGTCTGTTGGTGCGGCAGGCCAGCGTTGTATGGGTATTTCAGTCGCGGTATTTGTAGGCCAAGCGAAAGACTGGGTTGACGATATTAAAGCCGGTTTTGCTAATGTACGCCCAGGTGTATGGGATGACAAAGAGGCTGCATACGGCCCACAAACATCACCGGCTGCCAAAGCACGTATTCTTTCATTAATTGAAAGCGGTAAAGCACAAGGCGCAACATGCTTGATTGATGGCTCGGACTTTACCGTTGCAGGTTATGAAAAGGGTAACTGGGTTGGACCAACCCTGTTTAGCGATGTAACCACCGACATGGATTTATACAAAGAAGAGATCTTTGGTCCAGTACTGGCGTGTATGTTTGTTGATTCTCTGGATGAAGCAATCGCACTGATCAATGAGTCACCTTATGGTAATGGAACATCATTATTTACCTCAAGCGGTGCAGCTGCCCGTAAATTCCAACACGAAATCGAAGTCGGTCAAGTAGGTATTAACGTACCAATCCCTGTACCACTGCCATTTTTCTCATTTACTGGTTGGAAAGGTTCGTTCTACGGGGATACGCACACTTACGGTAAGCAAGGCATTCGTTTTTATACAGAAACCAAAACCATTACCTCACGTTGGTTTGAAGACGATATTGCCTCAGGCCCTAATATGAGCATCAACCTTAAGTAATTAATTTAAACTAACTCCACATAATAAAAAAGAGGGGCGCGAAGGCGATTTCACACACAATATCATTGCCTTCGCTGCTCTTCACGAATATCTAAATTGACAACATATTTTATAAAGAGGTCGCCAATGGACTTTAATTTAACAGAAGATCAGCAAGCATTTGCAGATACGGCGCGCCAATTTGCGCAGTCAGAACTTGCTCCTCATGCCGCCAAATGGGACCGTGAACATATTTTCCCAAAAGAGACTATCAAAGCCGCAGGCGAACTTGGTTTTTGCGGTTTATACACCCCAGAGGAAGCCGGTGGATTAGGCTTATCGCGTTTAGATTCAAGCATTATTTTTGAACAACTTGCGATGGGCTGTACTGCAACTACTGCAATGTTGACCATTCATAATATGGCCACCTGGATGATCGCAAGCTTTGGCACTGAGCAAACTAAAGCGCAGTATTGTGAACAATTAGTGATGGGCGAGTTATTAGCCTCTTATTGTTTGACAGAGCCAGGCTCCGGCTCTGATGCTGCATCACTAAAAACCAAAGCTGTGCTTGACGGCGATGAGTACGTGATCAACGGCTCAAAAATGTTTATCTCGGGTGCCGGTGAAACAGAAGTGCTAGTGGTTATGGCACGTACTGGCGGCGAAGGCGCAGCGGGTATTTCAGCGTTTGTTGTACCGGCTGATGCTAAAGGCGTTGAATACGGCAAAGCTGAAGAGAAAATGGGCTGGAATGCACAACCTACGCGCTTAATTAGTTTTGAAGATGTGCGAATTCCTGCGCACAACTTACTAGGTGCTGAGGGCGAAGGCTTTAAATTTGCCATGCAAGGCTTAGATGGCGGGCGAATAAATATCGCTACCTGTTCAATTGGTACGGCGCAAGCGGCGCTTGAAACGGCCCGCGAATATTTAAAGGAGCGTACGCAGTTTGGTAAGCCTCTGGCTGCTTTTCAGGCGCTGCAATTTAAAATTGCTGATATGAATACTGAGCTGGTGGCAGCACGACAAATGGTGCGATTAGCTGCGTTTAAACTTGACTCTGGTGACAGTGAAAAAACCACTTATTGCGCCATGGCAAAACGTTTTGCCACTGATGTTGGCTTTACAGTCTGTAACGACGCACTGCAAATTCATGGTGGTTACGGCTACATTAAAGAATACCCACTTGAGCGCCATGTTCGAGATGTGCGCGTACACCAAATCTTAGAAGGCACTAACGAAATTATGCGTGTGATCATTGCACGTCGTATTTTAGCCGAATCAGCCGCTGATATTTTATAAGGAGCACGTCATGTCAAACCCAAGTATTGATTTAACCATTGAAGGTCATGTAGCTATTTTAACTATGTCTAACCCGCCAGCAAATACCTGGACTAAAGACACGTTAATTGCATTAAAAACTACCGTTAATGAGCTTAACGATAATAAAAATATCTATTCGTTAGTGATCACCGGCGAAGGCGACAAGTTTTTTAGTGCCGGTGCCGACTTAAATGTATTTGCTGATGGCGATAAAGGTGTTGCCGCGACCATGTCGCAAGTGTTTGGTGAAGCGTTTGAAGCACTGACTGCTTTTAGAGGCGTATCAATTGCGGCAATTAATGGTTATGCCATGGGTGGCGGCTTAGAAGTCGCTTTAGCGTGCGATATTCGTATTGCTGAAGAACAAGCCCAAATGGCACTACCTGAAGCAAAAGTGGGTTTATTACCCTGTGCTGGTGGCACACAAAACCTTGCATGGTTAGTAGGTGAAGGCTGGGCAAAACGGATGATCTTATGCGGTGAACGCCTAAAAGCTGATAAAGCCCTGCTAATCGGCTTAGTTGAAGAAGTCGTTGCACAAGGTGAAAGTTTTGCCGCCGCACTTAAGCTGGCTAATCAAGTGGCCGATCAAAGTCCTGTTGCAGTATCTGCATGTAAATCATTAATTCAAAAAGGCCGTACTCAGCCAATGGCACATGTATTACCCCTTGAGCGTGAATTATTTGTTGGCTTATTTGATTCTGAGGACCAACGTGAAGGCGTCAATGCCTTCTTAGAAAAACGCAAAGCAAATTGGGTGAACGGCTAATGGTTGAACTAACACAATTAAATTCGCCTGATGCGCCAGTGGTGTTTGAAACCGCGGCCGCTGCAAACGGCTCATTAATTGGTTTTGCCACCCTTAATGCGCCAAAGTCATTAAACGCACTGAATTTTGCCATGATCAAACTATTAGAGCCTCAGTTGTTAGCATGGGCTGAAGATAGCAACATTGCTATGGTCATTATCAAAGGTGCAGGAGAGAAAGCATTTTGCGCCGGTGGTGATGTGGTCAGCCTGCACACAGCCATGAAAAGTGGTGAGCCTGCTAATCTAATCGAAGACTTTTTTACCCAAGAGTATCGCCTTGATCATTTAATCCATTGTTACGACAAGCCGATCTTGGTGTGGGGTAACGGTATTGTGATGGGCGGTGGACTTGGTTTAATGGCCGGTGCGAGTCATCGCGTTGTCACCGAAACATCGCGTATTGCTATGCCTGAGCTGACCATTGGCTTATACCCTGATGTAGGCGGGAGCTACTTTTTACACAAAATGCCTGAGCAGGTTGGCTTGTTTTTAGGGCTAACCGCAGCGTCTATTAATTGCGACGATGCGATGTTTGTATCGCTGGCGGATCATTTTGTTAAAGCTGATAAGTACGACAGTATGATTGAGCAACTTATCGCTATCAAGTGGGGAAAAACGGCTGCGTTAAATCACGATAAACTCACTTCATTATTAACCGAGCTTGATAACATTTCTGGGCGCATGCCAAAAGGCAATGTAAAAGCGAATTTAGCGACAATTCAACAACTCGGTGAGTTTACTGATTTAAAAGATAAAGTTAATTACATTCTAAACCTAGACACTGATGACGTTTGGCTTACACGAGCACAAAAATCATTAAAGCATGGTTGCCCATTAAGTTGTGCTTTAGTTGAGCGCCAGCTTGCTAACTCACAAGGCAAAAGCCTTGGCGAGTGTTTCCAAATGGAACTCGGGATGTCTGTACGCTGTGGTGAAGTAGGCGAATTCCAAGAGGGGGTAAGAGCGTTGTTAATTGATAAAGATGGCGCGCCTAACTGGCAGTTCAAATCAATAGCAGCACTGCCTGAAGAGCTAATAGAGAGCTTTTTCACACTGCGATGGACTGCTGATACGCATCCATTAAAACAACTCACACAAGGATAAGGTTATGTCACTTTCAATTGGTTTTATCGGTTTAGGTAATATGGGTGGCCCTATGGCTGCCAATCTGGTAAAAGCGGGTCATCAAGTCAAAGTGTTTGATTTAAACCAGTCGGTCGTAAATGACTTGGCCAGTAACGGCGCACTAGCAGCGACAGATGCTAAACACTGTGCCACCGACATTGATGTGTTGATCAGCATGTTACCTGCTAGTAAGCATGTTAAATCGCTTTATTTAGGTGATACTGGCCTTATTCATGTATTGGCTAAAAATACACTGGTTATTGATTGTTCTACGATAGATGCTGCATCCGCGCGTGAAGTGGGTGCTGAACTTGGTGAACAAGGCATTGCTTTTGTTGATGCGCCGGTATCGGGTGGGGTTGCAGGGGCAACTGCGGGTACATTGACCTTTATTGTCGGTGGCGACGATGCCCACTTTAGTCAAGCGCAGCATGTGCTTGCAGATATGGGCAAAAATATTTTTCATGCTGGAGCAATTGGTGCAGGGCAAGTCGCAAAAATCTGTAATAACATGCTACTGAGCATTTTAATGGCAGGCACCAGTGAAGCAATTCAAATGGGTATTAATAATGGCCTAGATGCAAAAGTGCTGAGCGATATAATGACAGCAAGCTCGGGCCGTAACTGGACGCTTGAACTCTATAACCCATGCCCTGGTGTTATGGAAACAGCCCCTGCCAGCAATAATTATAAGCCAGGTTTTATGGTTGATTTAATGGCTAAAGATTTAGGTTTGGCAATGGAAGCCGCGCAGCAAAGTAACTCAGCAACCCCAATGGGCTCAATGGCGAAAAACCTTTATACCATGCTGCAACATCAAGGTGCGGGTAGCGACGATTTTAGCGCCATTTTTAAACTATTCTCGAAGGAGTAACAGGTGGAAATTAAAAATAATACCGTGGTGATCACAGGCGGTGCACAAGGCCTAGGCTTTGCAATGGCGCATAAATTTGCGTCGCTTGGTGCTGATCTGGCGTTAATTGATATGCAGCAAGATTTATTAGATGCGGCAGTTGCAGAGCTTAGTCAGCAAGGCACTACGGTTAAAGCCTATGTGGCGAACGTCACTGATGAACAAGCTATGGTCGATACTTTTAATACCATTAACACAGACTTTGGTCACATTGGCGTGTTAATTAATAATGCCGGAATTTTACGTGATGGCATGTTTATCAAAGCCAAAGAAGGTAAAGTCGTTGCTAAAATGGCCCTAGATCAATTTAAATCTGTGATTGATGTGAACCTAACAGGCGTATTTTTAGCGGGCCGAGAAGCAGCATCCCATATGATTGAATCGGGCAAAGGCGGCGTAATTGTCAATATGTCGAGCGTTGCGCGGGCGGGGAATATTGGCCAAACCAATTATGCAGCTTCTAAAGCGGGTGTGGTTGCTATGACCACAGGTTGGGCAAAAGAGCTTGGCCGTTTCGGTATTCGTGTAGGTGCTATTGCACCGGGCGTTATCCGCACTAATATGACCGACGCCATGAAGCCAGAAGCTAAGCAGCGTATGCTCGCAGTCACCCCAGTAGGCCGCTTTGGCGAAGCTGATGAAATTGCGCATACTGCTCAGTATATTATCGAAAATGACTTTTTCACTGGTCGCGTGGTTGAGATTGACGGCGGTATTCGTTTGTAGCCGCATTTTTTGAATATTAAAAATTAAAACGGTAAGCCAAGGCTTGCCGTTTTTTATTTTTAAATGTTTAATTAGTCAACAAACTAGTATTAAATACAGCTGTTTGCGTGCAAAGTATTACTATTTTGCTGCTTGTTTAAAATCACTAAAAACATAGTATTAAAAAATATTACAGGGCAAGGGAATATGGTTACGGCGAATGAAAATGTACAAGTTTCAGCGAGTAAAGGGATGCATTTTAAATTTTATTTCAATAATAAGCAGATCACTTATGATTGCTCGCCAGTGTCAGGAAAAGAAATCGTAAAAATAGATGGCGAGATAGTCAGTGAATCTAAAAATTATAGGTTCAAATCGTGCCATGAATTTAGGGTGGATAATAAAACAGCGAAAATCAAGCTACAAGCTAAAGGGCTGACAAAAAATATAACTACCTGCGAGTTCTTGGTGGCAGACAAAGTTGTTAAAGCGTATCAGCTAACTTACGGTACCCAAGGCAAAGTACCCCTTATGTTACACGTGCTCATTGCTGTAATAGCCGCTGCAATCGGGTGGTTTTATGCTTCGCAAGTCATATCATCGTGGTTGGCTTTTGGCGGTGCTTTATTGCTCGTCGCACTGGTCCTTTTCAAATTTGAAAAACCAGTTTGGACATGTGAGGAACTTACACAATGAAAGTTACAGTACATGGGTCTAGCTAAGGCTGACACTTTTCTCAAAACAGGACAGGCGTACATTTTTTTGCAAAAACCATAATATCAACTACTGTTATTATATACAGTTTAACTGGAGCTGATACTTTATGACTCGTGCAAGAAAAAGCTTGATTGATTTATCATCTACATCCTATTACCACTTAATAGCTCGTTGTGTCAGACAAGCATACTTGTGTGGTAATGATAAACACACGGGTAAAAACTTTGATCACCGTAGAGAGTGGCTTATAGAGCGAATAAAGTTATTAAGTAGCGTGTTTGCCATCGAAATCGCGGCCTACGCGATTATGAGCAACCATTACCATCTCGTTGTAAATGTGAATAGGCAACAAGCCCTTGAGTGGTCTGATGAAGAAGTAATTAAGCGCTGGTATCAACTCTATAATGGTCACATGCTGGTTGACCGTTACTTAAATGGTGAGCAATTAGATAAGTCTAGGTTACTTTTCTTCAATGAAATTATCTCAAAATGGCGAGAAAGGTTGTATGACATCAGCTGGTATATGAAAAACCTCAATGAATATATAGCCCGCGAGGCCAATAAAGAAGATAACTGCACCGGAAAGTATTATTCGCTGCCATCCTTGGCACTCACCCTTCGGGCTGCCTAACGGCATTCAAATTTATTCCCTATAAATTTGTGGGAAGGGCGCTATAAGTCACAAGCGTTATTAGATCAAGCCGCAGTGCTAAGTTGCATGGCGTATGTTGATTTAAATCCTATCAGAGCCAATATAGCCGATACCCTCGAAAACAGTGATTTCACCTCAATTCAAGAGCGTATAGCACATTTCAAAGCTTTTACCGCAGACGTAATGAAAGCGAATAAGTCCCTCAAGCAAAAGGATAATATCCAACATGAAAGCCAACCTGCACAGCTAAAGCCATTTGGTGGTAATGACATCAAACATACAATTCCCTTTGCCTTGCTAGATTACATTGAATTAGTGGACTGGAGTGGTCGTCACATAGATCCAAAGAAAAAAGGGCATATAAACCACACAGTCCCTAAAGCGCTGCTTACTTTGAATATAGAAGAAGCGCAATGGCTTGAATCCGTAAAGCGATTTAGACATCAATATTCAAATTTTGCTGGCAGTAAACAACGATTAAAGCAGCATGCGGCAACCAACGATGTCAAATGGTATAAAGGGGTAGGTTAGCACTAAGTTTATCTAGTAATTGAAAAATAATCTCACCTATAAAGTATCCGTCTAGCAAAACTTTACTCTGCTGTTTAACACCATACCCAAAAATGTAAAACTTATAAATCAACAAATGAAGAAATTGATAGTGTATAAATGCAGGGGGATTAGTCGTTCCTTAGGAGGTTTTTGATGTTAGACGATAAATAAAATATGCCTGTCCATTTATCTAGTCCGTCCATTTATCTACTCTTACTTGCTGCACTTCAAAAAAATTAAATCACACCAAGTCTTCTTACTATATTTCAATGAAATAGAAGTAACCGATTGAATCAAAGTAGGAACTCGGCTATGGTTAATGCATCAATAAAAAAATAAATTAAACGAGCCGTTCTGCAAACTCGTTAGAGTAACATGGAGTAGTAGTTAATGGATGGGACCCTAATTAAAGAAAAAATAGTATTAGTTGTGTGTTGGCTCATAGGGTTTCTATTCTTAATTATCGGTATCTATGATTTCATTTTTAATGATCTTTCATGGTTAGACTTTACTAGTACAATAGCTGTATTTTTAATTTTGGTCGGTACAGGGCTTGCGCCGAAAATCTATTTTACTCCGTTTAAGCAGATTTTTTCTCCAGCATTTAAACTTCAGGCATTGGTTGATCCTAGAATACAGCAAGGGGTATTATCTAGCGGGTTAATACTAGCGTTAGTTTGTATGGTTTGGGGTTGGTTGCTCTGATACATATGCGTCTTAACTTTGCCAACAAGAATTAATATACCTTTTGAAAGTCTTACTCACTCCCAGCCAACTCTAAACAGACATGTTTACTTTGGCTATAGCTAAGGTTGTTAGCAATTTAGTCAACAGTACACAAATTTGGCAGCTTACTTAAGTCTTTGATAAAAAATAAATCTCTAAATTATATTTGTTGCTTAAAACCCCTTCCAAGTTACTCAACTTTTTACAAGCATTTTGTTTAAACACATAACAAAGTTTGATCGACTATTAAGCTTTACTTTACATTGGTTGTTAATCTTTTCTGGTTTATCTGGAGCTTTGTTGTTACTGCAAAACTCACTTGAAGTTTTCGGTGAATAGCAAATTGTTCAAAACGACTTCTTCACAGGTCGTGTAATTGAAATAGACGGCGGTATACGTTTATAACGACTGGAGAGTTCTAAGTAAAAATCAACTTTGTGCTAATGGGTTCTGTAAGCTATAAGTACAATAACTTAGAAAAAGGATTAATGTATGAATAATATTAAAATATTTATATTTAGTTGTTGTACTTGTTTATTTCTGTTTATAGGTTCTGCTTTTGCTAAAACTCAGCCGAATGTCTTGATGATTATGGTTGATAACTTAGGATATGGCGAGCTGGGTGTTTATGGCGGTGGTTCTTTACGTGGTGCACCAACACCCAATATAGATACACTTGCTGCACAGGGGCTTAGGTTAACTAATTTTAATGTTGAACCACAATGTACGCCAAGTCGTTCAGCTTTGATGACCGGTCGGCACCCAATCCGTTCAGGAACCACAAAAGTTGTTTGGGGTATGTTATATGGTTTAACTCAATGGGAGCAAACGTTACCTGAACTGCTTTCAGAGAAAGGATATTCTACGGGAATGTTTGGTAAATGGCATTTGGGTGATACCGATGGCCGTTTTCCGACAAACCAAGGCTTTGATGAGTGGTACGGTATTGCAAATACTACCGATGAGTCGCAATATAGTTCTCAATATAAGTATGATGGGAAAGTGGGCCTTAAGCCTGTAGTGCAGGAAGCTAAGCGTAATAAAACCCCGACGGACATAGCCCCTTATGACTTAGATATGCGTCGACAAATTGATACAGACTTAACTGCTAAAGCAATCGACTTTATGACACGTCAAGTTAAGGCTGACAAACCATTTTTTGCCTATGTTCCTTTAACACAAGTTCATTTACCGACATTACCACACCCTGATTTTATTGGTGTAACTGGCAATGGTGACTTTGCAGATTCAGTTGTTGAAATGGATCACCACGTTGGTGAGATGGTCGCAGCGCTTGAAAAGCTTGGTGTAACTGATAACACCATTGTTATTTTTGCTAGTGATAATGGGCCAGAAGAAGTTGCAGCATATCATGGTACTTCGGGTTATTGGCGTGGTCACTACTTTACAGCGCTTGAAGGGTCGTTACGTGCGCCATTTATTGTTCGTTGGCCAAATAAGATAAAGTCAGGCACTGTTAGTAATGAAATCATTCATATGACTGACTTGTTACCAACATTTGCTAAAATTATGGACTTTGAATTACCTGATGATCGTATTATTGATGGGGTAGTTCAAACTGGAGTATTGTTTAACGAAAATGGTAAGAGTGCTCGAGAAGGTTTTCCTGTATACAACGGTGATGAAATGTATGCATACAAATGGCGTGATTGGAAAATTCATTTTATAGAGCTAAATAGTATGTTTGGTACGCCTAAAAAATTAAATGTGCCTCATATTTATAACCTGACCAAAGATCCAAAAGAGAGTTATAACATTGCTCCAGATAGTACTTGGGTATTACCAGTGGTCATGAAAAAAGTAATAGAGTTTAATAAAACTTTAGTTAAAGAGCCGCCTATTAAGCTAGGTACACCGGATCCATATAAGCCAAAAGGCTAATATGAAGCTAAAGCCATAGAATCAATTATAAAACGGCTGATTGTATGATTGGCCGTTTTTATTTTAAACTGAGTTTGTGTAGAGAGTCGCAAAGAAATCCGCATTTTTTATATCAATGAAAAGCAATCTGCCTTATTCGCTTTCACATCATGCAAAAAACATCGACACACGGGGAAAAACTATGATCACCGTAGAGAGTGGCTTATAGAGTGAATAAAAACGACTCATTACTTCATTTTTTGAAAAAGAAGTAGTAAAGATCACTGTATAGCTGGTTACAGAAAATTGTGGGAAGCCGCCGTAGCCAATGGGTTTGATTGCAGTAAAGGTCGTGTGGAGCGTTTATTACAAAGCGTAGCATGCACGTAAACCAGATGGAAATAGCCTATTGTTTCATTCAGACCAAGGGAGTTAATATCTAGCAAAAGAAATGAGAGCGTGGTTGAACAAATGAGATGTAACGATTAGCATGTCTAGAAAAATAAATTGCTGGGATAATGCGTGCTCAGAAAGCTTCTTTGCTCAGTATAAAAAAGAATGGATGAGCAATCAGTGAGAATGCATGGAGCGTTAGGCAATGTGAGCCCCATGTAATATGAATCAATAAATTAAACCCCGTGTCTACTTTTTTAGCGGGGTCAGATCATATCGTTTACAGCTTTGCCTTCAACTGCTTTTAAAACCAATTCTAAAACCGCCCCAGTGTTTCCCGTTTACATAAATGGGTACTGATAGGTCATGTAAAATCTCGCCGGTATCTCGTTTGTAGGCTAAAACCGCCCCAGTGTTTCCCGTTTACATAAATGGGTACTGATAGGTCATGTAAAATCTCGCCGGTATCTCGTTTGTAGGTCTGTAATAAAAAGCTTTCGGTGTGGCTGCCGCAGCGGCTGCCTGTAGCATCGTTAAAAATACGCTTAGTGCGGTTATTCACTAAATCTTGTTGGTAGTTACCGGTTAGTGGCTGGCTGTAACGTTTATTGTGAGTAGGGAAGTAGCCTTTTTTATCAACGGCGCCAGCAAACAGGATTTGTTTATTTTCAAGAATGGGTTCTTGAATTGGTGGTAAAATTTTATCGGTTAAGCTGTCGTAGTCGGTACTGTACTTGGTAGGCTTAGTATTAGGTATTTCTTTATAATCTTGAGAAAACAGCTGCTGTTCACTCAGTTGTGATGTTGCCAGTAACTCTGCAAATTTCGCCGAAATGGCTGAACTTGCTGCTAATGCGACGTTTAAAATCGGTTTAAAGAATGCATCGTGCTCAACTTTATTAAGCTCTCTAAAAATAGTTTCAGATCCGAGTGATAAGTTAGACGCTTGATCTGAGATTGAGGTACTTTTTGTCGCCACTTCTGCGAGTAGATGGCTAATGCTCCCAACCGAGGTGTTGATCTGTGCGGTTGCTTGTTGAAAAGCACTGACCGCGTGCTGCATGTTTTCAAGTGTTGAAGATGATTCACTAATATCATGGTTGATTGCTAAAAATGATTGAGTGACGTTTTCGAGTTCTTGTTTAACTGACTCACTGCGTGTTGATACTTGCTTCATATCGTCATTTGTTTGCAGGCTATTGGTATTTATTTCAGTTAGCATATCAGCAATTTGTTTCGTTGCTTGATTGGTTTTATTGGCAAGATTCCTAACTTCATCAGCAACAACAGCAAAACCTCTGCCTTGCTCGCCAGCGCGAGCCGCCTCAATTGCTGCATTAAGAGCGAGTAGGTTAGTTTGCTCGGCAATGGTTTGAATTACTTGGGTAATACTTTGAATATCTGTGGCACTTTGTAAAAGTAGGTCAAGTTGGTTTGCAACTTTATCAATGGAGCTTGATAACGAGTCTATTTGCTCTGTGGCCAATTGCAGGCGTTGATCTGCAGAGGTCGAGGCTTTTTGCCGTTTGGATCATTGCTTGGTTAACGGTGGTTATATTGTTTGTCAGCTCGCTACTGTTGTGAGATAAGGCTTGTGTTGCTTGGTTTACAGATTCACTTTCGCTATAACAGCCATCAATTTCTTTGGCTAAACTGTCAACATAGAATGCAACTTCTGCCGCACCGATGGCGTTTTTCGACGTTGCCTTAGTAATATTATCTGCAACGTTTGTGATTGTTGCGTGTGGATCTATCTCAACTTCTGTTTTGGGGTTTTGAGGGGAGAACTTGTTTCTAAAAACCATCAGTGCGCTTAATGCTGTTATTAACAGCGCGCTTACAAGGGTCAATTGTGCAAAAAAGTACAGCACAGCAATAATACAGCAATACAATGTATAAAAGATTAGGTTTAAGTTCATGGCATTGGCCTTTTTTTATTTTAATTTCAGTCTTGAACATAAATCCGGCAAAATCAATTATTAAAAGGTCTTATACCAGTCGTGTTAAGTTACTGACCATTTATAGCTACAGATAAATGGAGTGATAACAAGGCATAGTTGTTCTACATGAAAAATTTATTACGCAGTTAGCACTTTATTTAGCCCGCTAGAATGGTTAAATATTTAAGTCGATTGGTCTTATAAGGTCATAAATCAACCATTAAAAAAGCCAACCCTAAGGTTGGCTATTTGCATAAACCGAGTTCTAGTCGATTTTAGTAAGTTGCACTGCCTTTAGTACGTGGAAAGGCGATTACGTCACGTACGTTGCCCATACCAGTAACATAAGCAACTAAACGTTCGAAACCTAGGCCAAAACCAGAATGAGGCACTGAACCATATTTACGTAGGTCGCGGTACCAGCTGTAGTCTTCTTTGTTTAAGCCCATTTCGTCTAAACGCGCATCAAGTACATCAAGGCGTTCTTCACGTTGCGAACCACCAATGATTTCGCCAATACCTGGTGCTACAACATCCATTGCAGCAACGGTTTTACCGTCTTCATTCTGGCGCATGTAGAATGCTTTAATATCGCGCGGATAGTTTTTAATAACTACTGGTGCTTTAAAGTGTTCTTCAGCTAAATAGCGCTCGTGCTCAGATTGTAAATCTACACCCCATTCAACGGCGTATTCAAATTTCTTACCACAGCTTTTAAGAATTTCAACCGCGTCTGTGTAATCAACTTGGGCAAAATCTTTCTCAACAAATTCTTCAAGGCGGGTAATAGCCGTTTTTTCAACGCGTTGCGCAAAAAATTCCATATCATCACGGCGTTCTTCAAGTACCGCTTTGAATACGTACTTAAGCATGTTTTCAGCTAATTTGGCGATATCTTCTAGATCAGCGAAAGCCACTTCAGGCTCTACCATCCAAAATTCAGCTAGGTGGCGTGATGTGTTTGAGTTTTCAGCACGGAAAGTTGGACCAAAAGTATAAATTTTTGACATCGCTGAAGCGTAAGTTTCACCGTTTAACTGACCTGATACAGTAAGGAACGCTTCTTTACCGAAGAAATCTTCGCTGTAATCAATCTCGCCTTTATCTGTACGTGGTAGGTTTTGCATATCTAACGTTGATACGCGGAACATTTCACCTGCACCTTCACAGTCACTTGCAGTGATAATAGGGGTACTGATCCAGTAATAACCTTGCTCATGGTAAAAGCGGTGAATAGCTTGCGCTAAACAGTTACGTACACGTGTTACTGCACCAATCATGTTAGTACGTGGGCGAAGGTGAGCGTGTTCACGTAAATACTCAATGCTGTGGCGCTTAGCCGACATTGGGTATGAATCTGGGTTTTCTACCCAGCCAAGCACTTGTACGCTGTTTGCTTGAATTTCATATGATTGACCTTGACCTGCTGATTGTACTAAAACACCAGTAACTGACACCGAGCAACCAGCGGTTAGGCGAGTAACTTCATCATAATTATTAAGTGAATTAGGGACTACCGCCTGAATAGGATCAAAACACGAACCGTCATGAACGGCTAAAAATGAAATTCCTGCTTTTGAATCGCGGCGTGTACGGATCCAGCCTTTAATTGTTACTTGGCTGTCTACCGCAACCTTGCCTTTTAATAGCTCTGAAATCGCTAAGTGGCTCATCTTCACTCCAATGATATAAGTTGCCTACATTAATATGTGCGCCATTGCACTTGAACGGTGTATCTTACCTTTGAATGTAAAATAAAAAAACATTCAAAGGTAACTCTTTGCTTATTCTTTTGCATTTTTGTGATTTTTTGTCGTTTAAAACCTGTAACTTTAAATTTTCGTGATAAAAAATCACTGAGATCATAATTTAAAGGTGATTTTCACTGCGATCAAAATGGATTTTGTGGCATTATGTCAAATTACGGTATTTAAATTAACTTGCTAAATATATAGGTATTATGAAACAAGTCTTTATTTTACGTGGTTTACCAGGGTGCGGTAAGTCTTATTATGCGCAAAGCCTAGCGGATGAAATGGTCGCAGGCGATCAAAGCCAATACTTAATTTGTTCGACTGATGATTATTTTTATAATGAACAAGGCGACTATCAATTTGATAAGTTTAAATTGTCGCAATACCACAACTTGAATTTAGCTCGTTTTATAAATGCGTTGGCGCAAAATATCCCACTGGTCATTGTTGATAACACCAATATAAAAAAATGGGAATTCATAGCTTATAGCCAAGCTGCGATAGCTCTGGGTTACCAAGTTAAAGAGGTAATAGTGGGTGAGGTTAAAGATAAATCAATGCAGCATTTGTACGCCAAACGTAATAGCCACAACATACCACTCAAAATGATCAGCAAAATGGCTTACATGTTTGAGTGGTAACACGCTCACACTCTCGTAGGCTAAAAACCAGCAAAGTTTGAAAGCGCGCTATATTACTCATCTTTAGTAATGCTTAGCGGCGATTGCGGTATAAATCGCATCTGCCAACAAGGTTATATCCGCTTTGCTGCTAATATAGGGTGGCATTAAATAGATAAGCCGACCAAATGGACGGATCCAGACATTTTGACTAATGAAGAAAGCTTGGATTTTGGCAACATCGATTACACAATCAAGCTCTACCACGGCAATTGCACCAAGTGTTCTGACATTAACAACCTGTTCCAGCTCATTACAACGGTGTAATACTTGCAGAGCATCATTTAAATGGGCTATTTGCGCTTGCCAATCTTGTTCCATTAATAAATCAATACTTGCACAGGCCACTGCACAGGCGAGAGGGTTCCCCATAAAAGTCGGGCCATGCATTAATACACCGGCTTCACCTTCACTAATACCAATGGCTATTTTATCTGTGGTTAAGGTGGCAGATAAGGTCATCATTCCGCCTGTCAGCGCTTTGCCTATACATAAAATATCAGGCTCTATCTCTGCGTGTTCAACAGCAAATAATTTACCAGTACGGCCAAAGCCTGTGGCTATTTCGTCACAAATTAATAAAACATCATATTGCGTACACAATGCTCGCACGGTTTTTAAATATTCGGGGTGATAAAAATTCATGCCACCGGCATTTTGCACAATTGGCTCAATAATAAACGCGGCGATGTGTTGATGGTGCTGCGCAAAGCGCTGAGCAAGCTCATCTGCTTCATGTTGATCAAACGTTTCACCAAACTGGCTTTGCGGCGCGGGTACAAACACATGCTCTGGTAAAAAGCCTTGGTATAGCGAGTGCATTGAGTTAATAGGGTCACAAACACTCATGGCCGCAAAAGTATCACCATGGTAGCCCTTTAACGGCGTCATTAGTTTTTGCTTAGTCGTGATCCCTTGGCTAAGCCAATACTGCAACGCCATTTTGATTGCCACCTCAACACACACTGAACCGCTATCTGCTAAAAACACTTTTTGAAGTTGACTTGGTGTGATTGCAATAAGCTTTTTACACAGCTCTACAGCAGGTGCGTGGGTGAGTCCGCCAAACATTACATGACTCATTTTATCTACTTGCTCAATCGCGGCATTTTTTAATACCGGGTGGCCGTAGCCATGAATGGCACTCCACCAAGAAGCCATTCCATCAATTAGTATTTCGCCTGTAGCTAAGAAAATACGATTGTCTTGTGTGTGACTAACAGGGTACACAGGCAAAGGCTGAGTCATTGATGTGTAGGGGTGCCAGATGTGTTGGCGATCAAAATCAAGGTCTACTGGGTGTTTTTTGTTCATTGGTAAACTTAATGTCGTTTGAGTTCGTTGACAATGTTACGCCAAGTCGTAGACTAAGCCAATATCACCGTCATGAAAAATAAAAAGAGAGAATTATGGAGTTTGCAGCTGTTCGCCACGATTGGACACATAAAGAAGTAAAAGCCTTATTTGAAATGCCGTTTAACGATTTATTGTTTAAAGCGGCATCTGTGCATCGTGCTAACTTTAATCCTAACGAAGTGCAAATATCTACGTTACTATCAATTAAAACAGGCGCTTGCCCTGAAGACTGTAAATACTGTCCGCAATCAGGCCATTATAAAACAGATCTAGAGCGTGAGCGTCTCCTTGAAGTAGAAAAAGTGGTTGAACAAGCGCGTTTAGCAAAACAAAAAGGCGCAACTCGCTTTTGTATGGGGGCTGCGTGGTCAGATCCTAAAGACAGAGATATGCCTTATATTTCGCAGATGGTTAAAGAAGTTAAAGAGCTGGGTCTTGAAACCTGTATGACATTAGGCATGCTGGATAATCAAAAAGCTCATGCACTTCGAGAGGCCGGGCTTGACTATTACAACCATAACCTTGATACCTCGCCAGAATATTATCAACAAATCATCACAACTCGTACCTTTCAAGATCGTTTAGAAACCATTGGTAATGTACGTGATGCGGGTATGAAAGTATGCTCGGGCGGTATTGTTGGTATGGGTGAGCAAGCAGCCGACCGTTTTGGTTTATTAATGCAATTGGCTAATTTACCGCAACAACCTGAAAGTGTGCCAATAAATATGTTAGTGAAAGTTAAAGGCACGCCACTGGAAAATGTCGATGACTTAGATCACTTTGAGTTTATTCGTACTATAGCCGTTGCGCGTATTATGATGCCACATAGCTATGTTCGTTTATCAGCAGGACGAACTGCAATGAATGAACAAATGCAATCAATGTGTTTTTTTGCTGGTGCTAATTCAATTTTCTATGGTGATAAATTGCTAACCACTGAAAACCCAGAAGCTGATGCTGATATGAACTTAATTAAAAAGTTAGGCATGAATCCTGAAAAACGTCATGACTACTCAGATGAAGCCTATGAAGCATCGTTATCGTCTGCGGTGGCAGATAAAGCAACTTCAGAGCTGTTTTACGAAGCATAATGGCATTTTCATATTTACAAGCGCATCTTCAAACTCGCCGCGAAGATGCGTTACTTCGTCAACGCCATTTAATTACTCACGCTACGGCTCGTGAAATCACGGTTGCGGGTAAACACTATCTAAATTTTGCCAGTAATGATTATTTAGGGTTTGCTGAACAACCGTCTAGTTTGCTACATACACAAGCATTGGGAAGTCATAGCTCGCCGCTTGTAACAGGTTATCAACAGAGTCAACATCAATTAGAGCGTTATCTATGTGAGCAGCTTGGCTATCAAAGTGCCTTGCTGTTTAATAGTGGTTTTAGTGCTAATAGCAGCGTGCTGAAAGCGTTGTTTCAAGATAAGGCGACAGCACAAAATAGCGCTATTTTTCAAGATAAACTCAACCATGCCAGTTTAATTGATGGTGCTTTACACTCTCAGGCCGCCATGGTTCGCTTTAGCCATAATGATACTCGGCATTTAACCTCACGTTTAGAAAAATCAACAGCGAAAAATAAGTTGATCATCAGCGAAGGGGTATTTTCGATGGATGGCGATCATGCACCCATTGCAACACTGCGCGATATAGCGAACAGTTATAATGCCTGGCTTATGATAGACGATGCGCATGGCTTTGGCGTATTAGGTGAAAACGGTCTGGGAAGTTGTGAGCAAATTAAACCAGAGCTTCTGGTGATCACCTTTGGTAAAGCCGTTGCAAGTAGTGGGGCGTGTGTATTAGCCAGCAAAGAGGTGATTGATTACCTTTTACAATTTAATCGTGATTATATTTATTCAACGGGGATGTCGCCATTAGTAGCCGAGCTCACATTAACACGGCTACAGCAAATAAGATCAGAAACAGGATCGCAGAAGCGCCAACAATTAGCCGATAACATTAGCTACTTTAAATTATTGGCAACTCAGCATAGTCTTGCTGTGATGCCTTCAACCAGTGCTATCCAGCCAATTGTGCTAGGCTGTGCTGAGCACACTTTAGCTGTCGCAAACACACTTAAGGAGGCGGGAATTTGGCTTACGGCGATCCGCCCACCAACCGTGCCATTTAACACCTCGCGTTTACGTATCACCTTAACTGCAGCACATACTAAAGCGGATATTGAGTGCTTGCTCGCTGCTTTGGTGAATGCACTATGATGGCTGTATCGATACCTGTTGTTGTTAATCAACAGCAACAAAAAAAGCACACTGCAGATAAATTTTCGAAAGCAGTGGTTGCTTACGCAGAACATGCGAATGTGCAAAAACGTGCTGCTACGGCGCTGTTAAAAAAAATAGCTAATGTTGAAAGTAATCACACGATGGGTGAAGTGTGCATAGATATTGGGGCAGGACCAGGTGTTAATATCAGCCAACTTAAGCAACATTTTGCTCAGGTTTATGCTGTTGACCTTAGTTTTGAAATGCTCAAACTAGCGAATAACTCAACTGCGTCATTATGTGCTGATATGGATGCGTTACCATTACTAAGCAACAGTGTCGATGTCATATTCAGTAATTTTGCCGTACAATGGTCGAGTAATTTAGCTGAGCTGTTACAAGAGCTTAACCGAGTGCTCAAACAAAAAGGGCGGGTTTACTTAAGTTGCGTGGTTGATGGTTCACTGGCTGAAATAGCCACTGCATTTGCAGAAGTAGATCAACAAAGTCATGTTAACTCGTTTCATAGCGTTGCTCAGTTAAAAAAATACAGTGCTAAAGCTGGGTTCATAATTAATAGTTGTGATCAGGTGTGTTATCAAGATGCGTATCAATCGCCAATGGCTGCACTGCGTTCATTAAAAGCGATTGGAGCAACTAATCAATTAAGAACACAGAAACGTCAAGGGTTATTAACGCGTCATGCGTTACAGCAAGTGTGTGCAGCTTACCCATTAACAGATAAGCAAGCCGTGGTGAGTTATCAGGTTGTTTTAATGGAATTAACCAAAGTATGAATGAATTTTTTGTCACAGGCACTGATACCGATGCCGGTAAAACTCACGTTAGTTGTTTATTATTAAAATTATTAGCGCAACATAAAAAACGCGCGTTAGGCTTTAAGCCCCTAGCCGCAGGTGCAGAATATGCCTTTGGCGAATTGGTTAATGAGGATGCATTGGCGTTAATGGAAAGTGCCAGTGTTTCTGCGTTCTATAAAGAAGTTAATCCGTTTGTTTTTGCCCCACCAATTGCCCCTCATATTGCCGCAGCAAAGGTAAATGAGCTACTTTCAGTTGAAAAAATTAGCCAAGCATATAGTCAGTTAAAGCAAAAAGACACTGACTATATACTTACCGAAGGCGCTGGTGGCTGGGCACTACCAATAAACGACGATGAGTATTTGTATGATTGGGTAAAAGCACAGCAGTTACCTGTAATATTAGTGGTGGGTATGAAATTGGGTTGCTTAAACCATGCATTCTTAACCGCGGCACATATGCGTGCTTTAGGCGTTAATTGTGTAGGCTGGGTTGCTAACGAAGTTGATGCTAACATGGCTGAGTACGACGCTAATCTTAAATCATTGCAACAACGCCTGCCTTTTCCGCTATTAGCGATAAGCCCATACAGTACTGGCACACCTAAACTAAAAATTTATCAAACTTTGCTTGATATTTTAAAGCTGCGCCCATAGTTATTGAAAATGGATAGTTGACATAGTTTGTCATTATTTCACTAAAAATGATTGCTTTTTAAATGGCTCAGTTTACTATCTGACTATTCTCAGATTTATAATTTTATTAAGTAACGGTTTTAAATATTATTTTTTAACTAGGTCGTTACTTAATACAATTGAAGTTACACTGAGGAAATTATGAAACGTGTTGTGTTGTTTTTACTTACTAACTTAGCCGTTATGCTTGTTTTAGGCATAGTGTTATCTATTTTAATGAGTGTGTTTGGCATTAGTAATCGCAGTTTAGGCGGGATATTAATGATTGCCACAGTATTTGGTTTTGGTGGCTCTTTTATATCTTTATTTATGTCAAAATGGATGGCGAAAAAATCCACGGGTGCGTATGTTATCGAGCAACCGCGTAACGAAACGGAACATTGGTTAGTAAATACAGTTGCTGCGCAGGCTAAAAAAGCTGGTATTGCCATGCCAGAAGTGGCGATCTACGACAGCCCTGAAATGAATGCGTTTGCAACAGGGCCAAGTAAAAATAATTCATTAGTTGCAGTAAGCTCTGGTTTATTACAACACATGAATCAAGATCAAGCTGAAGCGGTGCTGGCCCATGAGGTTTCACATGTTGCTAATGGTGATATGGTGACGCTTACATTGATCCAAGGTGTAGTGAATACTTTTGTCATTTTTATCGCAAAAGTACTTGCGGGAATCGTTGACAATTTTATCAATAGTGACGAAGAAGAGGGCGGCAGCAGTTGGACTTATTTCTTGTTTGATATGATATTCCAAGTTCTATTTGGTGTATTAGCAAGCGTTATTGTTGCTTATTATAGTCGTAAACGTGAATTTGCAGCTGATGCAGGTGCCGCACATTTAGTGGGTGCACAAAAAATGCGTTCCGCACTTGAACGACTTAAACAGAATCACCCTTCACAGTTAGAGGGATCAATGATGGCGTTTGGTATTGCAAGCGGTAAAGGGGTTGCTGAGTTATTTTCATCGCATCCACCACTGGATGAGAGAATTAACGCGCTACGTTAATCAGCTTAAAGTAGTAAAAAGCCAGCAAAATGCTGGCTTTTTTTGTGATGTAAATTTACTAATTATTATCTAGTTACAGCCTTTTTGAATTGGTTGTGTTGTTACATTCACAACAAAGTCATTGTAGTCTTTGCCATTTTGATCTTCCCAATATTGTTTATTACCATATTTTTTATAGGAAGTTTTAAGATTGTTGGATTTGCCATCAACGGCTAACACATAAGTGATTGAGTCACTTGCCTTAACATCGTAATAGCCAGCAGCACCTCGCTCATCTAATAGTTTAATATACTGGTTGTTAACCTTGATACCCCAATCATTATTAAAAGCTGAATTTTCAGATATAAATGTATACTGGATGCGTGTGTAATCTTCAGGCACACATTGAGCGTCATCATTTAAAATCTCAGCAGGTAATGAGTTAGAACCGGTAACATTAAGCTGTGCAACGGTGTTGATAGTAAATGTTTTAGTTTCACTGTATTCATCGTTATCGACTGTTGGAATTGTTATCGTGGCAGTTGTTTCACCCGCGGGGATAGTCACGGTTTGATCTGAAAAACTGTAATCGCTGTGAGTGGCCGTTCCAACCGTTGTTGATACATAGATTTCACTGTCTTGCTCATAACTATTACTCAGTTTAAGTTGATAAGATAGTGCGTTACCTTCATCAACTGAGTCTGCAATGGCTGTTAAAGTAAAATCTGGGATATCAGATACAGTACAAACAGGAGCGGCATAACATGCTACTGACTCATTAAAGTTTGTGGCAAGGTCGTTGATACGCACTGGAAAATCAGCAACATGGCAGGTATTACCGGTGTTTTTATTTACTTTATATACCTGAGATTTATTAGAGTGCCCAAGATCAGTTAAGATCGTACGGCTTAATAAAATATCGCCTTGTTGATCAAGTGCAGCACCTGTTACGGTTGTTAAGTTGTGATCAGACAATTTTGTTGCAGCTAAATTATTAACATCAACAGAGTATAAAGACGTGCTGGTTACTAAAATTAGTTCGCCATTTTTAAACACCATATCGCCACGCCAAATACCTTGGTCATTTTCAAGGCCTGATATTTCGCCTAGTAATACCGTTTCTGCGGTATCAGGAGCAATGCTATACAACTTGTTTTTATACGAACCGAGTAAGCGATTATTTTGTTGATCAAACACTAAACGATACATGTTGCTAGTTCTACCAACTTCAACATGTTCGTTGGTGTCTAAATCAACATAGGCTAATTTAATATATTTAAATTTACTGCCACTAATAGGTAATGATTTTAATTCAGTAGAGTTAAAGTTTAGGTGTTCTACGTCAACTTGGTATTCCATTGGACGTGGAGCAGAAATATAATACAAGCGATTCGTGTCTGTTACATGGGCAAGTGCAGAAGAACTGTACTTTGCTCGCGAATGTGCTTGAGTTTGTTGTGTGTACTCATCGAGTTTAAATACAATACCGGTGTCACCACGGCCTGCATTTATACCATAGAGTTGTCCTGTACATTGATTTGCTTGCGCAACTTGCAAAGATGAAAGGAGAGCGACAGCAACTGTCGTCATTTTTAGTGCTGATTTCATAGTGTGTAGCCTTAAACTAACGTCCATCGATACAGCTATAGTTAGTTTGAGGTAATTACAGTATGGTTTATAGCTGGTCTATCCTTAATCCCAAAACTGTATTGCTTAATTCCTATAAGCCGAGCGCATCCGTTATTAACCTCAAGGTATGGAGTAATTATCCTAATGCTTGGCTGCAAAATCAACAGATGCGCTCAATGAGTTGCAATTTAGACACAAAATGCTGGCAAAAACGCAACCGATATTAAGACTAAAGAACTGCTTTTGTTTCTGATTTAGGTGTTTTTTGTGGTGTGTTGTTCGCGTGCAAGTTGATTAGGTAGGAGTTGCTCTATTATTTCACGTGCTGATAATGTGTAACGCACACCATCAAACATAACAGATGTAAACTCATCAATGCTGGTGATACCCGTTAAAGTCCACCCTTCACCACGTTCAGGGCAATAAACAGTTGTTGTAGGTTGTATTACTTTAAATTCATCGCTCATAAATTGATTGCTGTGTTATTAACTTGTATGCACGGTATCTTAAGGCAATAATAGTGTGCTTTAAAGCTGTAACTTAATTTTATTTATGAACCCTGTGTTTGCACTATCCCGAATTACATTAAAGCCAATTACTCACAAAGACTGTAGTGCGCTTTGGGGGATTTTATCTGATCCGCTAGTTGCTCAATATAATGACTATTGTGTACCAATTACACGAAATGAGGTAAAGCAATTGATCCAAGATGATATTACAGGTATGTATGAAGGGCGCTCTTTACGGTTTGCATTGTATTTAATAAATACCTCCACTTTAATTGGCTGTATTGGTTTATATGATATTGAGCAGGAGAGTGCTTGGTTAGGTTTTGAATTGTCTCCAGAATATTGGGGAAATGGCTTTATGTCTGAAGCATTAGCATTTATGCTAACAAATATGAAAACCGTGACAGGGCTGTTAAACAACGATAACTTAAATATCATGAATCTACATGCAAAAGTGGCACTGGAAAATAGCCAAAGTCAGCAATTACTGCGTCGCTTTAAATTCACACATATAGAGAGTAAGCATTGGATGTATACATTTTAAATCATATTTTGTTACATAACTTTTGTTTAAGTCAGAGTACAGAAAGGGTACATTTTTTAAATCAATCTACACCTAAGCGTTATGATGACTTTATTGGAAAAATTTAATCGAACTTTAATTAGTCGTGTTTTGTGTATAGTAACCCTGACTGCAGCTGCCGTTGTTATTTATAAATATAAGGCACATTACACTTCAAATTTCAAAGATGTGACTATTTATTCGCAGGTGTTGAACGAAAATAGAAAAGTATTTATTCGTTTACCGAGTAATTTTGAGCCAAAAAAACGTTACTCCTTGATTATTAGAACCGACGGTAACTTTAATTTAGCGCAATGGGATTCTGTAATGGCTGAGTTACCCGCTCAGCAAGACACAATTTTAGTGTCGATCCCTAATCAATTTTGGACCGATACGAGAAATCGTGATTTAGTCCCGCCGTATGCACGCCAAGATGTAAATACCCAGCCGAGACCTGCAAATGAAAATGCGCCAGAAATATTTGGTCAAGCTGATAAGTTTTTAACTTTTATAGATAGTGAATTATTACCTTATTTAGAGTCTCACTACAATTTAACTAATAATCGCGTATTATCTGGTTATTCAGCTGGTGGCAGTTTTGTTTTATACACGATGAGCACTAAGCCTTGGTTGTTTAATGGTTACTTTGCATTTAGCCCAGCGGCTTGGTATGACGATATGACTGTAGTGACAGAATTCAACCAGTTCTTATTAGAGCGTAAAGCTCAACAAGCTAGTACACAGCCCTTATTTTTATATCTTACTGTAGGTGGTGATGAGCACCCTTTAATGTTGAGTGCGTTTAATTTGCTGCAAGAGAAACTTACTATGAATGCTTCGAACATTTCCTGGTATAGTAAGGTTAATAAAGGCCTGAATCATTCTACCAACCCAATACATAGTGTAAGACCAGCGTTAGCTGTTTATAATTCGCAATGATATGAATTATTTCAAAGAACACATCATACCATATATTCTAACCTGAAATCTTAACTACAAACCTAATAATGACGTTAGTTATCAAAAGAAGGTAATTAAATTATTAAAGTGATCAGAGTAGGGGAAGAAGAGTAAAAGTTTCCAGCAACCCTGACAAAACTCCTACTATAAATGCGGCATACAGATTAAGTTATACTCAGTATCAGCGCAGTACTGTAAAATTACAACAGCCTGCGCTAACAAGTCTTTACTTAACGAAATGAAAGTAATACTGAGTAATTAACTAACCTATTTCGTAAAAAAGCGCGAACGGCGAGGGTAAATAATTTATAAGTAGAGCACCGTTAGCTATAAAATTATTAGTATGACGTTATGCGCCGCGCAATTTATAAAGGAGTAGTAGCGTTAGAGTTAGCAACGATCACTTTATTGAATCTAACTCATCGTATTTGATCAAATGACAGAGAGCTTATTAGTGAGCTGACGTAACATTTTTTCCGGTTGTGGGTTTTGTTCATTTAACCCTGAAATTACCGTCATAAAGTAACAATCCAACATAACGGTTGCTTTAATATCATCAAACTCAGGTTGTTCACTGAACAAACGCTGTTTGAACTCATTTAGTTGCTGCTCGAAAAAAGTAGTTTGCCAAATCATATCGCTTATTAATATCTTACTAAACTCTTTATTGTTGCAATAAAATTCAAACAACGCTAAGGCATAATGTCGCAGTTTTAAACGCGGGGCATGCTGGGTATCTGTTAGGCTTGACTGATGAATAATAACGTTAATTTGTTGCTGCATACCCGCTTTAAGTATGTCAATCTTATTCTCAAAATGACTAAATACCGTACCTACTGCAACGTTTGCTGCTTTGGCTATTTCTCGTGTTGATGTTTGCTCATAACCTTGTTCTAAAAATAACAACCACGCACTCGTTAAAATTTTATTGTAAGTCTTTTCTTTTTTATTCATTTATTTCAGCATCTTAAAATTTAATACAGCATAGTAATGGATTATATATTGTAAAAATGACTGCGCTCAATTATATTTGTGAGCACGCTCAATTTTAAAAGGATGTCATATGAATACTATTAAGCTCATCATAGGTTACCTGTTATTTGTTCCGTTTATTATTTTTTATTCTTACATGTTAGGACCTGTACTGAAAGCAATTTTATTGCCCGGTGGCATGCTGTTGTTGTGGTTAATACTTGGTCCAAAAGCGGGGTGTTTGGCGTTTAAACAGGCATTTTTTAATCAAAATAACCGAAAAAAATAGGCACGTTTTATACAGTTAGGCTGGTTTAGTATAATAGCCAGCCTAACTGCTAAAGCTTATAAAGTGTAATGGAACCCGATCGCAATACCATCGTCTTCTGATAAACCCATTTGATACTCTTGCTCTTTATCTGCACTTGTGAAGTCACTAAAATCTTTACGTGCCTCTATGTACACTATGGTGTCTGCATCAAATAAATAGTGGATGCCAAAAACACTAAATTGACGTTTAAAATTGTCATTAGGATCGGCATTAAAGTTCGGTTGTATAACGTAATCTGTCCCAGCATCAAATATGTTATAAGCGACAAATGTACGAATGTCATTTTCAAATCGATAGGAAAGTAACGACTCTAAACCCACTGCATCTTTGATCAATCGGCCTAAATTATCGGTATCGTGATTCTCGTTTTTATTAATATTAGCCGCAAAATAGATACCTTTACTGTCAAAGTTTCCCCAGGTTACCCCTGCGCCATAAATAAAATCATTGACTGATTGAAGTCGACCACTTGTGTAGTTAACATTTAGCTCGCCGCGGTTAAACCCTGCGGTGAGTTTCAAGTCTGTGTTTACAGAGTAGGTAACAGCAGCTCCATAGGTAGAATTAAACTCTACTTGTTGGGCAATATTGCTGCCATTTTCCCACAATGTTTGGCAAGCAGACTCTGAAATAGCCTCAATATCACAAGTGTAAAAGTCATTATTTTTAAACTGCACCTGAGCTACAAAGCTAAAATCGCCATAATTATTTCGATACTGCAATAACTTATCGCCTCGTCCGGTGCCGTTAATTGCGCCATCATCTTTATTATAAGTGTAAACACCGGCGGCATTACCATCCCAAACTAAGCTGTAATTGGTGCTGTACACAACGTCGTACCATGCGCCCCATTGTTTTCCAACGGTTACTTGACCATATTTTTCATGGGCAATACCCACATAACCTAAGCGGTTGTATAAGAACTCATCTTGAATAGATTCAAAGCGATTGTTATACAGGATATCACTACTACCAACAGGGTTTACCCCCCATTCAAGTAATGCCAGTGCAGTCCATTGATTTTTAAGTTTGCGACTAAAATCAAAACTGATCCGTGATGCACCGTTAACTATTTCTGTCTGTCCCTGAGTATGAATGACTCGGGCGTCGATAAACCCGCCAATGGTCACGTTATTTGTGCCGTCGTCGTATAGCTCAACAGCACTTACATTTGGAGCTACTACGATGCTAGAGGTGAGGATCAGCCGTGCTAACTTGTTCTTCATTCCGTTTTGCCTTGTACTAAAATTCGTATCTTTTATAGGTATGGGCGCAGCCTAACAAAGCTAAATTTAGGGTAAAGTGAAAAAATATCATCAAAAAACAATAGAGGAAATTTGAAAACCACTTTTCGACTATTCTGTAAGCAAGTGTAACAAATTAAGGGTTAAAATGATGATTACTAAAGCGCGTTGACATCAGTTTAGTGCTTTACTTTTTAATTACAAGTTAGGGGAAGTGGACTTGTAGCCCAGCTAATAATACATGGAAAAATTGACCATAATCATATAGACTTCGGCCAATTTTATTTTATGATTTCCCCGTTGGAGGGTAGCGCTATCATTAGTACAGCTAATATCACCATGCAATTTGGTGCTAAACCATTATTTGAGAATATTTCTGCTAAATTTGGCGAAGGTAACCGTTATGGTTTAATTGGTGCAAATGGATGTGGTAAGTCAACATTTATGAAGATCTTAAGCGGTGAGCTTGAGCCTTCTGCTGGTAATGTCAGTACCGATCCTAATGAACGCGTTGCCAAGCTGAATCAAGATCAGTTTGCTTACGAGGAATATTCTGTTGTTGATACTGTGATCATGGGCCACAAAGAATTGTGGGCGATCAAACAAGAGCGTGACCGCATCTATAGCTTACCTGAAATGAGCGAAGAAGATGGTATGCGTGTTGCTGATCTAGAAACCGAATTTGCTGAAATGGACGGTTACTCTGCCGAGTCTAAAGCTGGTGAGTTACTGATGGGTGTGGGTATCGATACGGCACAGCATTATGGCCCAATGTCTGAAATCGCTCCAGGTTTTAAATTACGTGTATTGCTTGCTCAGGTACTATTTTCAGATCCTGACATCATGTTACTCGATGAGCCTACCAATAACTTGGATATTTACACAATCAAGTGGCTTGAAGATGTATTGAATCAACGTGAT
The DNA here is from genome assembly GCF_022846535.1 of Pseudoalteromonas sp. KAN5. Lineage (NCBI taxonomy): Bacteria > Pseudomonadati > Pseudomonadota > Gammaproteobacteria > Alteromonadales > Pseudoalteromonadaceae > Pseudoalteromonas > Pseudoalteromonas sp. KAN5. The sequence continues at coordinate 1,362,166 of NZ_AP025589.1, read as the reverse complement.
TGCACTATGATCATCATTTCCCATGACCGTCACTTTTTAAACTCTGTCTGTACGCACATGGCAGATATTGACTATGGTGAGCTACGTATTTACCCAGGAAACTACGATGAGTATATGTTTGCAGCAACTCAAGCGCGTGAACGTTTATTAAGCGAAAATGCGAAGAAGAAAAGCCAAATAGCTGAACTACAACAATTTGTATCACGCTTCTCAGCCAATGCGTCAAAAGCGAAACAAGCGACATCGCGTGCTAAACAGATTGATAAAATTCAGTTGGATGAAGTGAAAGCATCTTCTCGCCAAACGCCGTTTATTCGTTTTGAACAAGAAAAGCAATTATTCCGTAATGCCCTAGAGTTAACCAATCTAGCACAAGGCTTTGATGACATGCTTTTCTCTGGTCTTGAAGGCTTAGTTGAAGTTGGTGAGCGCATTGCGATCATTGGTGAAAATGGTGTTGGTAAAACCACATTATTAAATACGCTAGCTGGGCGTTTAGCACCAAAGCAAGGTGAATATAAATGGTCTGAAAACCATAATATTGGTTATTATGCACAAGATCATGCTGATGAATTTGCAACAGATATGAATTTATTCCAGTGGATGGAACAATGGCAACAAGAAGGTGATGATGAGCAAGTTGTTCGTAGCTTCTTAGGCCGTATGTTGTTTTCACAAAATGATATTAAAAAGTCTGTAAAAGTGATTTCTGGTGGTGAGCAAGGTCGTATGTTGTTTGGCAAGATCATGATGCATAAGCCAAATATCTTGTTGATGGATGAACCAACTAACCACATGGATATGGAATCAATCGAAGCGCTCAATCTTGCACTTGAAGCCTATGAAGGCACTCTGTTATTTGTTTCTCATGATCGTCAATTTGTATCGTCAATTGCCACCCGTATCTGGGAAATAAAAGACGGTAAAATCATCGATTTTCGAGGCACTTACTCTGAGTATTTAGCGAGTAAAGAAGCTTAAGAGTTATTTATTAATAAAGCCATGCATGTCATGGCTTTTTTATTGTCTAATGGTTGCAAATTCATAATTATTGCCTTGTCTAAGTGGTTTTTAATGCTAACTGAACCTCGCATCTTGAGGAGGTTTGGGTATATAATACCGACCATAAATGCGGACATTAGTCCGCTATAAGTATTAAAACTATTACTGAGGAGTATTTATGACTGTTGGCATTATTATGGGTTCCAAATCAGATTGGCCAACGATGGAACACGCAGCAACCATGCTAGAAAAGTTTGGTATAGCATACGAAACTAAAGTTGTCTCAGCTCACCGTACTCCTCAACTTCTAGCTGATTACGCAAGCTCAGCTGCAGAACGTGGTATAAAAGTGATTATTGCTGGTGCCGGTGGTGCAGCGCACTTACCGGGTATGGCTGCTGCATTTACTTCTTTACCTGTTCTTGGTGTTCCTGTGAAGTCTAAAACATTAAATGGCATTGATTCGTTGTTGTCTATTTGCCAAATGCCAAAAGGTGTGGCTGTTGGCACTTTAGCGATAGGTGATGCAGGTGCTGCCAATGCAGGTTTACTTGCGGCACAAATTTTAGGTTGTCAGCAACCTGAAATTTTTGCCAAAGTTGAAGCATTCCGTAAAGAACAAACCGAGACTATTTTAGCTAATCCTAATCCAGCAGAGTAATATGACTATCTTAATTTTAGGCGCTGGCCAATTAGCTCGTATGATGAGCTTGGCTGGTGCGCCACTGAATTTAAATGTAGTTGCCTATGATGTGGGCAGCGAACAAATTGTTCATCCACTTACTGGACAGGTGTTTGAGACAACTTTGGCACAAGCAATCGTGGACGCGGATGCAATCACAGCTGAGTTTGAACATATTCCTGATGATGTACTTACACAATGTTGTGCCAGTAATAAGTTTTATCCAGGTAAAGCGGCAATCAAAACTGGAGGCGATCGCGCTCTGGAAAAAGCGTTACTTAGCAAAACGGGTGTTCAATGTGCACCATATCAGTTAATTACTGAAAAAGCGCATCTAGAGCTAGCAGTTGCTACCTTAGGTAAGCCTCTAGTGATCAAAACCTGTCAAGCAGGTTACGATGGTAAAGGGCAGTGGCGCTTAAAATCTGACGATCAAATTGAACAGATCTGGTCTGAAATGGCTGATTTTATTGCCTCAGGAACACCGCAAGCTCCGCACTCAATTATTGCTGAGCAGATGATCCCATTTGACCGTGAAGTATCTATCATTGGTGTACGTGATAAACGTGGTAATACTGCAATTTATCCTCTCACTGAAAACCAGCACACCAATGGTGTTTTAACGCTATCAGTGGCTGGTAAAGAAAAATCAGCAATTCAACAACAAGCTGAAGATGCATTTAATAAGCTTGCCAGCGAACTTGATTACGTTGGCGTGTTAGCTATCGAGTTTTTTGATGTTGACGGCCAGCTATTAGTTAACGAAATTGCACCACGTGTACATAACTCAGGTCATTGGACACAGCAGGGCGCACATTGCAGTCAGTTTGAAAATCACATGCGCGCAGTTGCAGGTCTACCACTAGGTTGCACTGAACTTCAGCGGGTCACTGCGATGATCAATGTGCTTGGGCAGTCAGCTATCCCTGTTCAAGTACTGAGTGTGCCTAGTGTCACCAGTCACTGGTATGGCAAAACGGCTAAGCCGGGACGCAAAATGGGGCATATTAATGTCTCAGCAAATAACCTCCATGAACTTGGAGAGCGTTTAGCGAAGCTTACAGAGTACCTTCCTGAGGATAAGTACCCCGGAGTATTAGCCGCTAGTACTGCGCTGATTTTAAATTAACCATAAAGAGCCGAGTTTATCTCGGCTTTTTATTGATCTTCGCAGCGTTATCGTCTTTGCTTTTTTTATGGCGTTATTTATGTCAGGCTGCATCGCATTCGATACTGCAATTTTTAGCTGTTGGTAGTTTATATTTCAGCCTGTGCTTTTCATTTTGGTTACACTAACAGTAAAGTTTGTTTCTAAGGAACAGTATGCTTTTCTCAGACAGCAATAAAAAACCTTTTTATCTCATTTTATTGGGCTTATGTATTACACCCATGATAGGCGGTGGTACAGCGCTCATTCTTGGTGCCTTGTTTGCCATTATATTAGGTAACCCCTTTTCTGAATTATCACAAAAAGCCAGTAAATGGATGCTTAAAGCGGCTGTTGTCGGCCTCGGCTTTGCAGTTGATTTTAATCAAGTCATTGAAGTTGGCCGCAGTTCTTTGGTATTAACTATTGTCAGTATTACAGCCATTATTGGCTTAGGTGAAATATTAACGCAAGTATTTAAGTTAAATCGTAATACTGGGGTGTTAATTTCTTTTGGTACTGCGATATGTGGCGGCAGTGCCATTGCGGCTATGGCACCAGTAATTAAAGCCAAAGATCACGAAGTGGCTGTTGCACTTGGCGTGGTGTTCTTATTAAATGGCGTGGGCTTATTACTGTTTCCTTCAATTGGCCATTACTTTAATTTAAGCCAAGAACAATTTGGTTTATGGGCTGCATTGGCAATTCATGATACCAGTAGTGTAGTCGGAGCATCAGCCGCGTATGGTGCAGTAGCGCTAAGTATTGCCACAACGGTAAAACTGACCAGAGCGATGTGGATCATTCCTTACACGAGCATTGCTGGGGTGTTTTGGCGCTCTGAAGAGAAAGCCAGTATTCCTTTATTTATTATTGGCTTTTTAGCCGCTGCGTTGATCAATACCTATTTGCCACAGTTTACCGACACATGGCAACTTATTAACACTATGGCAAAACAATTATTAGTTATGACGTTATTCTTAATAGGTAGTGGTTTATCAATTTCGGTATTGAAACAAGCAGGACTTAAGCCCTTTATAATGGCTATTATTTTATGGATAGTGGTCAGTAGTGTGATTTTATTATTAATTGTAGATGGATTCATAATATGAACAGTAAGTTTTGTATGGCTGCACTGACAAGTGTCATGCTTTTTAATGGTTTGATAAACAGTGCAGAAGCCGCAAATACACTGAGAGTGGCAACATTCAATGTCAGTATGGATGCAACAAACTATACCGTGCAAGGTCAAGCAGTAGAGCCGGATGCACTGACAAATGCACTACAAAATAAGCATCCACAAATTAAAAACATTGCTGAGATCATTCAACGTATTCGCCCTGATATATTGCTATTAAACGAGTTTGATTACATCAGTAAAGCGCAAGGTATTGATTACTTTAAGGCCAACTACCTAGCAGTAAGCCAAAATAAACAACCCGCTATTAATTATCCGTATACCTATATTGCCCCTGTAAATACGGGCTTAAAAACCCCATTTGATTTAGACCACGATGGCCAAGCCAGCGGTACTAAAGGGGATGCCTTTGGTTTTGGCTTTTTTGAAGGCCATTATGGCATGGCGATACTTTCTCGTTATCCAATAGATTTCGATAAAGTCAGGACATTACAAACATTTAAATATAAAGATATGCCAAATGCCCAAATGCCTATTGACCCTAAGACAGGCGAAAATTGGTATAACCAAGAGCAATGGCAAGAATTACGGTTAAGCTCCAAATCATTTTGGGATTTACCAATTACAGTTAAAGGAAAAACCTTACATGTTCTGGCTTCACATCCTACGCCGCCAGTATTTGATGGTGATGAAGACCGAAACGGCAAACGTAATCATGATGAAGTACGCTTAATTAAAGATTATATTGCTAATGCAGACTACTTATACGATGACAACGGTGTAAAAGGAGGCTTAGCTCCACAATCACGGTTTGTGGTTGTAGGGGACTTAAACGCAGCCCCGGAGGGGGATAAAAAGCGGCCTAATACAACAGACCAATTGTTAAAAAACCCATTGATAAATAGTCAATTCGTGCCAACCAGCAAGGGGGCTAAAACCAGCTACAGTGAAAAATATGCAGCGGCTTATACTGCTTATTGGCAAGCTCGTGTAGATTATGTATTACCTTCTACATATGGAATAGATGTGCACGATGGTGGGGTATTTTGGCCTGTTAAAAGTAGTGAGTTATACCGATTAATTAAAGATCGTAATGCTTCATCAGATCACCGTATGGTGTGGTTAGATATTTCATTGCAGTAAGCTTGTTATTAAACAGCAAAGTTTGGCGATTTATCTGAAATAATTGCTATTACATAGGTGCTTCTGATTAAATTAAGGCAATTCCAATAACCTTACAGAAGCCCTATGATTTTTAAATCTTCTACTAAAAAAACCTTAGTTGCATTAAGTATTGCATCAAGCTTTATCTTAGCGGGTTGTCAATCAACCGCATCTACGCCAATTGAGCAGCCACAGGCTGCAATCGCAACGGTTGTGGCAACACCTGCTCATACCGGCACTGCAGCAATTACGCTCGAGCAAGCAATGGCTCACCCTGATTGGTTAGGTCGCCAAGCTGAACGTGCTTTTTGGAGCGCAGATTCAAAAACGGTTGTGTATGCGCAAAAACAACAGGGTAATGAGCTAAGAGATTTATACACTCAAGCAGTGAATAGCCAAGCTGCCAGCCAAGTCGCGCTAAATAAATTACATACATTAGGCGCGGCAAATGCTGTTTATTCGGCAGATCGCACGATTCAAGCTTATGTATTTGAAGGCAACATATTTGTTAAAAATATCAATTCGGGTGTTATTACACAAATTACACACGACAGCGCTAAACAATCTAAGCCACAATTTTTAACCGATGGTAATTTAGCGTACCGCCAAGGTAACACTTTTTATAAAGTGGATTTAGCAACAGGGCAACAAACGGAAATTGTTAATTTACACTTAAGTGATGCGCCGCAAGGTATTGCTGAGCCTGCAACTTATATTGCCAAAGAGCAACATAAACTCATCGATTACATTGCGCTGACGCACAAAAACAAAAAAGATAAACAAGCTCGTAAAGAGCAAATTAATGCACAAAACTCATCGATTGCAAATGCACAATTTTATTTAGGCAAAGGTAATGAGCTGGCTGATGTGCAACTATCACCTAATGGCAAAGCCTTAATTGCCGTGGTTAAAGAAAGTCGCGCATGGCGAGATGAAAGCGATATAATGCCAAATTATATTGCCGGTGATGCAGGTGTCAAAGCTGAAAAAGTACGTCGTCGTGTTGCTGATGAAAAACCAATCTCATCGGAAGTTATTTATATTGATTTAGTTGAGAAAAAGCAATCTACACTGGCATACGATACTTTACCTGGCTTTGATGAAGATGTGTTAGCGGCAGTTAAAAAAGAAAACTTCGCTCGTGAAGGCAAAACCTACGAATCGAAAAAATCACCACGCGCTATTAACTTGATGATGGATTGGGGGTGGAACCAAAGTGCGATTGTTTGGAACAAAGCCGGAACTCAAGTTGCCATTATGCTCGAAGCTTGGGATAACAAAGATCGCTGGTTAGCCACCGTTGATTTTGAAAACTCAACACTTGTTTCACAACATCGTTTACATGATGATGCATGGGTTAACTATGCGTATAATGATTTCGGTTGGTTAAATAACTCAGATACATTGTATTATTTATCTGAAGAATCAGGTTATAGCCACATTTATAAAAAACCACTTAATGGTAAAGCAACACAACTTACCAAAGGTCAGTTTGTCGTATCAAATCTTACTCTGACAACTGACGACAGCGCAATTTATTACAAAGCGAACGTTGAGCATCCAGGCCTTTATGAGATCTATCGTGTAGACCCTGCTAATGCAACGTCTGAGCAAGTGACTAATTTAGACGGCATGACTGATTATAAGTTAAGCCCTGATCAAAGTAAGTTATTGTTAACGCACTCAAAGGTCATGTCGCCTCCAGAGTTATATGTCGCAGATGCGAAAGCTAATACAACAGTCACCCAGCTTACACATACCGTATCTGATGAGTTTTTAGCAAAGCAATTGATCGCGCCAAAAATTGTTGCGGTTCCATCAAGTCATACAGAACAACCAATCTACGCGAAAGTGTACTATCCTGCTGATTACGTAGAAGGAGAAAGCGGCAAAAACCGTAAAGCCGTTATTTTTAATCATGGCGCCGGTTATTTGCAAAACTCGCACATGGGTTGGTCTGGTTACTTCCGTGAGTTTATGTTTCATTCTCTATTAGCCTCTGAAGGTTATGTGGTAATGGATATGGATTATCGCGCTTCAAAAGGCTATGGACGTGACTGGCGTACTGCAATTTACCGTCAAATGGGCACACCGGAAATTCAAGATTTAGCCGATGGTGTCAGCTGGATGGCTGAGAATGCTAATGTTGATACCGGCTCAGTTGGCACTTATGGGGGGTCGTACGGTGGCTTTATGACGTTTATGGCCTTGTTTACTCAACCGGATTTATTCCAATCAGGTGCTGCACTGCGCCCTGTAACAGATTGGGCACATTATAATGGCCCATACACTTCAAACATCTTAAACCATCCAGATGTTGATCCTATTGCGTACGAAAAAAGCTCACCAATTTATTATGCTGAGGGACTTAAAAATCGCTTATTGATCAATGCACCAATGGTTGATGATAATGTATTTTTCCAAGACTCAGTACGCTTAGTACAACGCTTGATTGAGCTTGAAAAAGAAAACTTTGAAACGGCTATCTTCCCAGTTGAACCTCATGGTTTTGTTCAGCCTTCAAGTTGGTTAGATGAATATCGTCGTATTTATAAGTTATTTAAAGAAACTTTATAAACCGTTAAATAAAAACGCCAAGCTTAAGCTTGGCGTTTTTTTAAATAAGTCATAACGAGAGGCAGTGCTAACACAATTCCACCTATTGCGCCGATCAGGTGCGCATCAATGGCTACCCGTGAAGCGATTAGTTTTCCAACTTCCGCACTTGGGCCATTCAATTGTTCGTAGGCAATTTTGAGCCAAATACCAATAAAAAGTAATATGCCCGTTTTCATACCCGCATCAATATCTTTAATTGCTCCCCAAACAATAACACCATGTAATAGCGCACTCAAACCGGTATAAATGCGAATGTCTGGGCAAAAGTAATAAATACCAATCCCGCACCAAGCAGCCAAAAACACAGTGTGTAGTGCATACTGCGTCGGTTTTGTATGCTCGGCATGCAGCGCCCATATCAATATAATGCCCGCACAATTTAGCCCTAGGTGAGGCCAATTTGCATGAACGTATTGGCTGGTCAACAAGCGCCAAACTTGGCCTTGCTCAATTAATTGGCGATTAAACTCTAAAACATCGTTTAAATTCAATGCCGCTAATAAAGCACTCAATGCCATTAAACATAAAGGGGGTAAAATATAACGCGGTTGCAGTGGTAAATTGACCATTTTATTCTTATTTTCATAGTAAAATTTTGCATATTGTGCCCGTTTAACTTTAAGATGCCAAATATCTCAATGCAAATCAGGCTTTTTTATGTCTTTACCTTTTCAGCGTAGTGTTGCCTTTAGTTTAACGCTGCTTGCTTTACCCATTTTAGCCAGCCAATCCCCGAGAGAAATTCGCGAACCAGAAGCGGCAACCGGTCATCAATATAAACAGCAGGTAACGGGTAAACAGTTTATGGTTGCTGCGGCAAATCCGTATGCAGCAAAAGCAGGGCAAGCAATACTTGCTCAAGGTGGTAGCGCTGTAGATGCTGCAATAGCAACGCAACTTGTACTCACTTTAGTCGAGCCACAATCCTCAGGAATTGGTGGCGGTACTTTTATGCTGCATTATGACAAACAGGACAATAGACTGACCAGTTTCGATGGTCGCGAAACGGCCCCAAGTCATGCTGATGAAACATTATTTCTAGATAAAAATAGCAACGCGGCACCGTGGATAGAAGCTGTGGTCGGGGGGCGCTCAGTGGGTGTACCTGGTTTATTACATGCCTTTGCTAAAGCTCATAAACAATATGGCAAACTTGCGTGGGCTGAGTTATTTAAACCGGCCATTGAACTTGCTGAACAGGGGTTTGTAGTTTCACCACGGTTACATGCGTTACTAGCCAAGCAAATAAACCCAGGGGTGACTAAATTACCGGTGATCCGTGATTATTTTTTTCCAGATGGCAAGCCACTTGCGATAGGTACAATTAAGCAGAATCAACCGCTAGCCGATTTATATAAACGGATAGCCATTGAAGGAATTGATGCTTTTTATAAAGGCGACAACGCCAAGCAGATGGTTAATGCTGTTACTCATTCACCCGTTGCACCAGGCACGTTAGCCTTAACTGATTTGGCCAACTATCAAAGTAAGCAACGCGATGCCGTGTGCACTCCTTATCATGCCTATAAAGTGTGCTCTATGGCACCACCTAGCAGCGGTGGTGTCGCTGTTTTACAAATACTAGCGCTACTTGAAGATAAGAACATGGGGCAGTTTAAACCTAATTCAGCGCAGGCTTTGCATTACTTTAGCCAAGCGTCACGGTTAGCGTTTGCTGATCGTAATGTGTATATGGGCGATCCTGACTTTGCTGATATTCCCACTCACGAGTTACTTGATAAACGCTATGTAGAGCAACGAGCAAAACTGATCACTGAACGGGATGAAAAAGCCGTTGCAGGTCAACCACGTCCACAGCTTAGTTACGCACAAGATGACGCCTATGAATTACCATCGACCACTCATGTATCGATAGTTGATAGTGAAGGTAATGCAGTATCCATGACCAGCTCAATAGAAATGGCATTTGGCTCAACTGTCATGGTAAACGGCTATATTCTAAATAACCAACTAACCGATTTTGCATTATCACCACGTAAAAATGGCAAATTATTAGCAAATCGTGTTGAAGCGGGAAAACGCCCACGTAGTTCCATGTCACCTGTGATGGTGTTTAATCAAGATGGCAGCTTACGCTTAGTCGTTGGTTCTCCTGGTGGTAGTCGTATCATCAATTATGTAGCGCAAGTAGTGATAGGCGTCTTAGATTGGCAGTTAACTGCGCAACAAGCAATCGACTTACCAAGAATAACCAACCGTAATAGCTACACCAGCGTAGAGAAAGGGACTGCGTTAGAAGCCATTGTTCCTGAACTACAAAAACGTGGACACACAGTGAAAGTAGTCGATTTAAACTCTGGACTTCATGCCGTTGAAGTAACTAACGATACCTTATTTGGTGCTGCTGATCCGCGTCGCGAAGGGGTGGCTTTAAGTGAGCACAATTTTGTGCTTAAAGAGCATGAAATGCCTGCTAATAAGCCTTAATAGACGTCGTGAATTAATGTACAATTACCACTTATTCGTGTGTTAAGCACACATCGAGTGTTTTCTTTTAATGGTCTGACAAGGTTGAATGTCATTGCTTTTTAATATGCAACGGCAATAATGGCAGATCGCAACTTAAAGACATCGTTAAGCTTGGACTTATGACTACAAATACAGACCCAAATTATCTTTATATCCACCATTCAGGCCCTGGTCTGATTGAAACACCACTACTTAATAAAGGCAGCGCATTTACACAAAAAGAGCGTGAAAGTTTCAACCTAGCAGGATTACTGCCTCCTCGCTATGAAACAATTGAAGAACAAGTTGAACGTTGTTACCAACAATATTCAAGCTTTCAGGACAATTTAAACAAACACATTTATCTACGTGCGATTCAAGATAATAATGAAACGCTTTATTATCGCTTAGTACGCGATCATCTTGAAGAGATGTTGCCAATTATATATACCCCAACGGTGGGGGATGCCTGTGAGAAATTCTCAGATATTTACCGCAGTGCCCGTGGTCTATTTATTTCATACGAAGATCGCTATCAGATTGACGATATTTTACGTAATGCCACCAAAGGTAAAGTAAAAGTGATTGTTGTTACCGATGGTGAACGTATTCTTGGCCTTGGCGACCAAGGTATTGGTGGTATGGGGATCCCAATTGGTAAATTATCATTGTACACCGCATGTGGTGGTATCAGCCCTGCGTATACGCTGCCAGTGATGTTAGATGTGGGTACGAATAACGAAAAATTACTCAATGATCCTATGTATATGGGCGCACGTCATAAACGTATTGCACAAGATGAATACGATGAATTTTTAGATCTATTCATTAAAGCCGTTAAGCGCCGTTGGCCAAATGTGTTATTACAATTTGAAGATTTTGCTCAACCGAATGCAATGCCATTATTAAAACGCTATCGCGATGAAATTTGTAGCTTTAATGATGATATCCAAGGAACTGCCGCAGTGACGGTTGGGTCTTTACTTGCTGCATGTCGAGTGAAGAACGTAAAGCTGTCTGAGCAGAAAGTAGTTTTTGTTGGAGCAGGTTCTGCAGGTTGTGGTATTGCTGAACAAATCATTACGCAAATGATCTCAGAAGGTATTTCAGATGAACAAGCACGCAGTCAAGTATTTATGGTTGACCGTTTTGGCTTGTTAACCCAAGGTATGGAAGGATTACGTGATTTCCAACAAGCACTTGCACAGCCAGCAGATAAGTTAGCTGATTGGACATACAGCGGGGAATACGCCTCACTACTTGATGTAATGCACTGCGGTGAGCCTGATATTTTAATAGGTGTGTCAGGGCAACCCGGTTTATTCACTGAGCAAGTTATTCGTGCTATGCACACAAGTTGCGCGCAACCGATCATTTTCCCATTAAGTAACCCATCTAAACAAGTTGAAGCATTGCCTGAAGACGTAATTAATTGGACTCAGGGCTGTGCTATTGTTGCTACCGGCAGTCCATTTGCACCTGTTGTATACAATGGTGAGACATTTGTCATTCCGCAGTGTAATAACAGCTATATTTTCCCTGGTATTGGCTTAGGTGTGATCGCAGCAAAAGCGACGCGCATTACCGATGCAATGCTCATGGTATCGAGCGAAATATTAGCGGAGTCGTCGCCACGCGCAAACACAGGTAAAGGTAGCTTGTTACCAGCACTCACCGAAATTGAAACATTGAGTAAGCGCATTGCGTTCGGCGTTGCTAAAAAAGCCATCGAAGAGGGCGCAGCACTAGAGATAAGTGATGACATGTTATGGGCAGCAATCAATAAAAATTATTGGTTACCAAAATATCGTAATTACAAACGTTGTAGCATTTAATGTGTGAATGATTAAAAACAGGCTTCGGCCTGTTTTTTTAGGCTTGTTCATTTTAAATTAACCGCGTACCGTATCTAATAACTAAACTAAAACTATTAAGGATATTTATGCGTTATTTACCATTGTTAGCCGCAGCATTTAGTTTCAATGTATTTGCTGCCAGTACACCAGATGCCCCACACATTTATATTCAAGGCCAAGCAAAAATTACGACCGCTGCTGATAATGTTATGCTTGATGTTGGTATTGTTGAGGTGAATAAAGATCTTATGGCCGCAAAACAACAAGCAGATACAACCATGGCTAAAGCAATTAAACTTGCAAAACAAGCCGGTGTATTAGACAAAGATATTAACGCTGGGCAAATAAGCATTCATCGAGAAAACCAATACAATCGCGAAACCAATAAACAAGAATTTGTTGGTTTTAGAGTCTCACGCAGTTTATCTTTGACGTTAAAAGAAATTGATAAATACCCGCAGCTGTTACAAAACTTGGTCAGTGGCGGTATTAACGAAATAAATCAAACTCAATTTGTATCTAGCAGATTTCAAGAATTAAAGCAGCAAGCACAAAAAATGGCAATTAAAGATGCAAAAAGTGCTGCCGAAGAGTTTGCATCTGACTTTGATGTAAAAATTAAAGGTCTATACAGTGCATCAATGAGTCCAATAGAGACGAATGTACAACCTTATATGCGAGCCAAAATGGCCAACATGGTAGACGCTGAATCGGGGAGTTTTGTGCCAGACGCTTACCATGCTGGTGAGTTAGTAATTAGCGCTTCTAGTTATGCGATTTACTTAATTGAGGATAAATAAGCGACTAGCTATTTTCATGCTGGTGCTTAAACCGCACCAGCAACTGCTCTCCTTGTTCAGGGCTGATCCTAACGATTGCTTTGAGCATATTAGTCACTTCTTTTCGGTCATATTGATTACTAATATGCTCGTTTATATCATCAACAATTGCCGTTAAGTAATTAAATAAACTCTTGGTTGCAGAGTCATTTGTATGGGCAATAAACAGTATGTTTTTAAACGCCTCTAAGACATTGGTCATTACATAGCCATCGGTTTTAGCGTAATTACGAATCGGGGTGAAATTATCATGCAGCAGCTCATCAAATGAAGTCTCGTGTAAATACAATAATGGTGAGCCATCACTGTGTTTTAGTGAGTAATTAGTATCACTAATTTTTAACCGTTCAATCAGTAAAATACTCAGCATATCAATTGCTTTAACCGCAGTACCAGGATCGTTAATACCTGGGCTCATTGCCTTAACTGCTATTTCAGATATTTGTGTCAACCCATAGCGATAATGGTCGCTAATATACTCTTCTATATAAAATATAAAACAGTTAAGTAGCTTCTCGAGTAGTTCAGGATCTTGGCTTAAATCATGATTACATTTTAAAAATGGGTAACCTTTAACGGTAAAAAAACCTTGGTTAACCACAATATATAACTCAATCTTATGTTCCGCCAAAATGGCACATAACTTATCGCTGTGCGCCCCTTTAAAATAACCTTCGGTACTACTGCCGATAGAATACCAATGCTCAAAATCAGGGAAGTTATCAATTTTATGTTGCTGCTGGCGCGTAATAATTTGCTGTATGACATTTTTAGTGTGCTTAAATAAATCATTTAACACATTATCTACTTGAATTGCTTTAGAAATTGAGTGGATAAAATACACAAACAGTGCCAGTGAGATCAGCCCAAAAATTAACGAAAATAAAACCCCAAGGGCCGGAATAGCCACTGTATTATCGTCAAGCTGCTTGATGTTGATCAGCATAATAATTGAATAAATTATACTCCCCAAATAAAACCCAAGCACCATTTGATGTGACTTGCGAGTAATAAGGCCAGGGACAACACGAGGCGACAAGCTTGCACTGGCGCTATTTAATACAATCATGACCATAGAGAAGCTAAACACCGTCAGCGAGATAATACTGCCAGCCAAAGTGCTTAAAATGGTCCGCGCATTCTCTTCACTATCCACTAATACAACCGACAAGTATTTTTTTATCGTTTTTACTATTTCAGTGTATTCAATCGACATAGTGAACACCGCAAACAACAAAAATACAACAGCCAGCATTGAAGGGTAAAACCCAATACTATTGATCATTTCTCGGTAGTTATCTGCAATTTTACGTGGTGTAAACATGGCAATCCTTTTTATCTGGTGAATTAAGGGCTGTTAACCTAGAAAGTTAAACAAACAATACGTTAGCATACAAATCAACATGACTGCTGGGTATTCGTGAATAAATCTTGTGTTATCATGGTAAAAACTATTGGGGACTATTCTTGTGATCATATCTTTCTACGCAGCTGTATTAGCTTTTATGTATATTTATTTAAGTATAAATGTAGTGAAAGTGCGAAAATCTAATCAAATTTCACTCGGCACAGATGATAACCCGCAGTTACTAAGGGCTACACGCGCGCATGGGAACTTTATTGAATACGTGCCTTTTGCACTAATATTAATATTTTTAGCAGAGTTTCAAGGGCTAAGCAGTCACTACTGCCATATTTTAGGGATGTTACTGGTGTTTGGTCGCGTTTGTCATAGCATTGCCATTTACGACAACACCCTAAAGCTGAGAGTCATTGGTATGTTAGCTACGTTTGCGACATTAGCGCTAAGCGCGCTTGCTTTACTATTAGGTCGATTTTTTTAATACTAAATTATTTATCCTAAGCCAGAACAAGAGCATGAGCAGAATAATTGCTATCCACTGTTGTTACTCACACTGGCTTTTTGGTTCACACTTAAAAGATAACCGACTCAATAAATAGCACTTATGGAATCAAAAACTAAAATTTTTATTATTGGTTTGCCGCGAACTGGAACCACCAGTGTTTGTCATGCATTTCTACAGTTAGGTTTTAGATGTGCGCATACGGCATACATTCAAAAAACCTTCTCCGATGCACAAGTGATAGCTGACACGCCCATTTTTAATGACTATCAACAACTTGATAAGCTTTACCCACACGCAAAGTTTATTTATTTAGAACGAGCGTTTGATAAATGGTTGCCGTCAATCCGCCAACTATTGCAGCGCATGCATAAAAACCTAACGCGAGAGGATGGGGGGTTCAACCCACACATTAAGCGCTGTTATTTAAATACCTTTGGTGACTTTTCGAGCCATGATCTTGAAACTGATGATTACTTACAACGATGCTATGATGAACACAAAGATACTGCCCAGCGTTATTTTTCAAATCGTCCGGAAGACTTTTTGTCTATTGATATCGCGGATAAGCATAGCTTTGCAGCACTTTGTGCATTCTTACAAATAGGCACAACACTCACTCAGTTTGAAAAAATGAATATAGGTGGCAAGGTCACAGCTTGGAATGCAATAAAGCACCCTCTGAAAATTTCATCAACAGCAAATGGTAAAATTGATAAACAATTATACCCATAAAACTAAATGTAGCAGAACCATTGTAGATAATAGGCATCATAGCTAGTTAAATTGCCTCAACTACAAGATTTTGCAATTCAATTACGTTAAAATCGCGCCATTAGTTTTTAGGTAAAATAATTATGTTTGAATTAAAATACCATACACCGTTTTCGTGGACCGAAGCCGTGCTAGCGGATTTTGATACCTTTTTACAGGATCATGCCGCGGCAGAAAAAAAAGCATCTGGCATGGCTATGTCTATGCTGTCTCATTACCCTGATCGCCGAAAGCTTGTTAAAGCAATGACCGATTTAGCACTAGAAGAAATGATTCATTTCAAGCAAGTGCTAAAACTACTCCTTGACCGCGACGTTAACCTAGGTAACGACCAAAAAGATCCCTACGTAAAACAAATACGTGCTGTTTTTAGAAATGGCCGTGACGAGTTTTTAATGGATAGGCTACTCGTTGGCGCAGTGATAGAGGCGAGGGGACATGAACGTTTCTCTTTAGTTGCACAAGCACTGCCAGCTGGAAAAGAGAAAGATTTTTATGTCGCTATTGCTAAATCAGAAGAAAAACATAAAAACCTCTTCGTTGAATTAGCCTACGAATATTTTGATAAAAATGACGTAGATACCCGCTTAGAAGAAATACTCATAGCGGAAGCCGAGATTTGCCAGAGTATTCCCTTTACCGCTGCACTTCATTAGTAAAATCAGCTATTTATTGTTTTTCTTGTAAAAAGTTACGCAGGAACAATAAATAGCTCATTCCATAATATTACCTGTAAAAACAAGACCCATTAATTATAAAAATAGCCGTTAGCAGCTTAATTGATTAAATAAACATCAAATGTAATATTCATCTTCTATACTTATACTCATACGTAATGATGAGGCGTTGAGCATGAAATGGATGATGACACTCACAACTTTATCTTTAGTTGGTATAGCAATCACGGGAAATTCAATTTACAGCGAAGTTCAGCTGTTTAACAAAACCACAGCATCTGCCGAGGTGACAGCTAATATGTATCGTTCGCTTATTTGGCACATGGACGTTTATAACGACCATGAGTTTATTCATGTTGCCGAATCTTATTTTGCCGATGGCAAAATAGACGCCCGCGAATACAGCAAGCTGCTGCACTTAGCAAAAGAAGAAACCTCAGGGCCATTAATTTACCTAACACAATCTGAAGAACAGCTTTGGCATGCTCGCATTACCTTTAAAAAGTACTTAGAGAATCGAGAAGAGTTTCAATTGGTCGCAAGTCAGTGAAGTAAGGTGTTTTGCTGTGGGCGCTCATGATATTAACCTTTACTAAATTAGGGAGTTAGCTCGATGGCTGAAAGCCATGTTTAGCGTGTAGTGACCACAGATAAATAACCATCATAGCAAAAATAAAAACCATCCCACGATTTATGATTTTACACAGCGCCGTAGATTCTGAACTGTAGTAACTTACCATCACCATTCGGGTTATCATACACCCAAGATTCAGTAGTCAATTCTGAATTACTTATTGATTGTCGGGTTCCAATAGTGATGCCACAAGTGGAAAACTGATTAATAGCGATATAAACAACTTAACATTGAGCGGGGAAATACCGACAATACTGTAAGCCGCCGAAGGAATTTAGAAAAAAATACGGTAGATTTTAGAATATATGAATTATGTTAAATAGAAGCTGTTTTACTTTGTTTAAGGTCAATCTGCTTTGATTTAAACATTGTTTGAATGGTGTTTAATGTGGCTTTGAAGATGAAAGGGTTTAAACACTGTTTAAACCCTTTTTAAATTTAAGCGTTGCTATTAAATGTTGTAATAACTTTACTTTCCCACTTATGTGCGCGTTTGCAGTGGTTGTCACCATCAAACGGTTTGGCTAACCAGTCGATGATCAGCATTTGAGTGTAATAGCGTGGATCATCCCTTAGCCTGTAACTTCGCGCCGATATCGACTCAAGCCGTGTGCCGTGGCAAATGCTGCAGATAGTTATATCTATGCTGTACAAACTGTTAAACGCCCAATTACTGCCGCATAACGCAAATAACGACAGGACGATAAACGGGGCGATAAATAACAAGCCGCAGAGCACATAACCGAGTAGTGTTGTTAGTGTTTTTAGTATCGTGATCATCATTTAACCTCAAAAGTAAGGGGCTAAAAAGCCCCTTGTTGTTAATTCGGTATTTTCCACGTTGCAGCAAAGTTATCTGTGGCGAGCTGGTGCGCTTCGATTATCTCGGCTTTTGTGCAATCAACCATTACACCTGTTCCCACGTCCGCAGTTGACCACGGAATAATGTCCGTGGGTTCTAGCGTCCAGTGCTTTATTAAAGCATTGGCTAAGCGCGTGATACTGGTTTCATCAGCATCAAAACATTTGCCGCTGGCCGTGGTAACTTTTGCGTTATCAATCTCCGCTTGGCGTCGTAACTTAAAGATAGTAATGGCATACGGTTCTAGCACTTCAAGCGCGGTTTTAAGCGCTGGCCGCTCTGGTGCTGTTGGCTCTGGCCGTGGCTCGACCTCGGTTAAACTCCCATCTTCATTCGCCACCGGCTCTGGCACGTTAGCGTTGTACTCGTTAACTCGGTTTAGCTCAACCAAATAATCGTAGTAGTCACGCGCCCATTGCCATTGTTCGCCTTGCGCTGCAATTTCGGCAAAACGTTCGATGTGCTGAACCTTGCCTTTAGCGATAAGCTGGGCCAAGTCTTTTACTATTGGCCCTTGCTTAAGGGTTGGTAAACCCTGTTCGTTAAGAACAGGGGCTTGCTCGTCATCTAGGACGATAAAATCTAAAATAGCATCGAGTTTATTTGTCATTTTTAATCCATCCCAATGGTTCAACACAACGCGCAGTACCGACCAAAACAGTGTTACCGTTTTCGTCCAGCATTGTGCTTTGATTATCTACGATGTGAATTTTGCTATCATCGCCCCAATCAGTGCCGTCATGTTTAAGCTCGGTGTAAGCGTAATTGATAAAGCCTTGTTGGTTTACAACAACGTTATAATTGAGGGCTTTGAAAGCAGGGCTAGCATTATTTGGAGAGACTAATTGGAGGGTGTCGTGAGTCATACCACCTCGGCTTGAAAGTAATTTATTATCAAATATTGAAAATCCAGATAAAGGTATTGAGCCATACGTAAGTAAATCACTTTGTGAGTCGGTGGGTATCTTTGAAATTAAATCAAATGCAAAAGAACGACCCGCAATATCAAGGCATCGAGATCCAAAATAGATGTCCCCTAACGGCCCGTAAACGTCCGAGTTCATACTATTATTCATCGTTTTTGCTTTGGTTTTATACTGCCAAATAGTTACTTGATTTGCAGGCATATTTGCAAAAGAAGTCATAGTGTTCTTTGCCGACTTATCAATGTTGGTGGTGGATTGAGACCACGTTGCGCCACTATTTAACGTATGTGTGCGAGTAATATCTGTGCCTGTTCCCGTATACGGTCTAGTAAGCTGAAACTCACCCTTTGCGCCATCAGGCAAGTCGGGTAACCAACTACCACACCAGCCATCTTTTAAATCATCACAAAGTAATATTTCTGACGGTGGGCCTTGCACATCAGTATGATAATAGTCATCACTTATAGAACTGGTAGAGTTTGACTCATGGATAAGATATACCTCGGAAGATAGGGCACCGCTTCCGTCTGGAAACTCACCTTGAATGACTAAGGTATCACTTAATAAGCACTTAACTGTTGAATTGTTACTGTCATACATCTTTTGTAATTTAAAGATTAGATCTTTTGTACGATCTACAACAATAATACTATCACCATTTATAACTCCAAAATCGGAGGTGTCCATGTATAAAACAAGACTCCCTTGATAATTTATCCATTTAGATGTTTTGTTGGTGTGGGTAGATGTTAACCAATATTCATTATCAATAACCTTACTGATTTTGGGTAGTTCTAACCCACGATATTCACCCGCCTTAATTGCTAAATCGGCCTCTGCAAAATCTTCTTGAGTTAAACCCCACGCTGAGTAACGCATATCACGACATACACCGCCTTGGCCGCTGGCGTAAATTGCGTCGTAGTAACGACCATCAGGACGACCATTTTTACCGCTTGCAATAGAGCCTGAACCCGCCAGTAATTTAGCCGAGTCAAAACAATCCGCTTTAGATACAAACGAAACACTTGTTTGTGACCAGTCTTTATCATCACTAGCCTTAGTAGCGCCTAATGGATTGAATGAAGGATGGTATAGTCCTGTATTTAGGCGATTTACTGTACCACAAACATAGAAGTAGCATTCGCCGTTAACGGCTTTTGCGCCCGCAGTATTTGCATGTGCTGTAAAAGCACCTACAGTTGGTAGTTTATTGCTTGTCCCTAAATATCCCCTGTAATGGCTAAAGGAGCTGTTTCCTTCAAAAGCTGTATCATCATCTGTTGCACCTTGCACCTTTAGTCGAGACTTAGTATCAAACCCCCCATGCAATAGATAACTATCAATCAAAGGCCAATCCCCATTACCAGCACCAGCAAGACTACGCCCACGAACACACCACTGGTAAAATTTACCCGTAGCATCATCAAAGTAGATATTATTCTCAGGGTCACTTACGATTACTCTGCGCTGTGCTTCACTCGCAGTTTGCCAGTTAATCCCTCTACCACGGCTCGAAGCATCCCCTTCGTACCATGCAAAATAAGAATTAGGGCGTAAACTGCTAATTAAACCTGTAGCAACGCCATTAATATCCGTTGCTTGGCTTTGGATTAATCCGTACTTGTAAACAAACGGGTCAGCATCGTTAATCTCACGCAAGAACGCTTCAAAGCCACACATATCAACGCGGTTAGTCACAACCTTATTAGTTTCAGTTTCACTGGCAAACGCGATTGCGGCAGTGGCATGTGTAACACTAATTCCTGTAGCGCTGTCATAAGTACGTGTACCATCTTCGGCTTCGGGAAGTAGCACCCTAACACCATAGGCATCCGTTTTTAGGCTCTCCAAGATAGTCATACACCCAGCAATATGGATTATTGATGGGTAACTTTTACTCTTGCCTGAAACTACCCCTGTGTAGCCACTCCCCATCCCTAGTCCTATTTGACCATCCAGAGATATCCCCGAAGAACCGCTGGTCATTACCCCCTCATTTACAATAGAGAAAGCAGTACCACCACCATGCTTACCAAAATGCACAAACCCACTTGCAGCAAACTTTTCATTGTTCGCAGCGCGGCGGGCTTCAAACTCGACTTTACGCATTGCCCACGGATAAGGATGGTATGCATCCATCTGTGCGGCGTTGTCAGCTTCAATTTGCTTTAACGTTTTAACCGTTGTTGTGGTGCCGTCTTGATTAGTGAACGTGACGGTACCCATATCCGTTTGCCAGTTTTGCATGGCCACAAAGTTGTCATTGACGTTTTTATTGGCGTTGTTAATAGCATCCACGGCGGCCCTAAAATCACCGGTGGTGGGAATAACCGTGGCGGGTTGGCTTGACTGGTTACTGTTAGCCCAGTTTTTAACCAGCTCTATGTATTGCTGATTGGATGAACCAACATAACCGCGATTTATCTCAACTAAAAACCCTGCTAAGAATAAAAAATCACCCTGTCTAATATTAGCGATACTTTCACCGCTGTTGATTGTGACCACTTTAAAGCCGTTGGTCACGCTGGCTTGACTGGCTGTAAATGCTGCCATGGTTTAGTCCTCGTTGATTAAATTAATTTAGTTACTACCTGTCACGACAATAGATACAGAGCGTGAGCCTGATATTGTTGTGCTACCTTCGGCGTACGGAAATGCCACGGTATTCGCTACTGCCCTAAGCTGTAATGGCTGACCTGCAGTGACGGCCAAACTCGTATTTGTAGATGCTCCCGCAGAGACTGTAATAATCATCTCTGGTCCTTCTTGCGAACAATGAGCTGTACCCGCAGCATTATTACCCGCTAGTGATTGCCACGTGCTTCCAACTAACCGTTCTATAGTTATGACGGAATTGGGTTTATATGGCGCTGCAGGGCAGGTGCCACTGCCAAAGCCACTGCCGGTGGCCGAGACGCTTGCCGCAATAGTTATTGATGTGGTGCCGCCAGGTATTGTGAAGGGGCCTGTTAGTACGCTAAGCGCACCTGTTGTATTCGTCGCTTGTCGAGATATAGATAGCGTGCCCGCCTGAAACGTGCCCCCAAAATAAAAGCTGCCGGTGTTGGTTTTATAGCTAACTGCGTTGCTCTTACTCATGCCTGAGTAAATTGGCTCTTGTGTTGTAGCGTTCCAAGTGACGCCGTTTATTTTTGGCCCGTACCAGGATATTAAATCGGTGCTTGGCCCGAACGGTGTGGAGCGTCCAACAATATCCAAATAATTTGAACTCGGCTCTGTGATTACTACCTCACCACCCATAATTATTGGTGATGTGATTTTAGTTCCCGCTTTAAAAGAATCCCCATCCACAGAGCCTTTGATAAACGCGTTACCATTGACTAACAGCGTATAACCAACCCACGTTGATCCATTGTATTTTTTGGTAGTTTCAACCGTTGGGTCACTGTTTTTATAAATAGTAACAATATCGTCAATAACGGGTATACCACTTGGTACCGCGCTGTTAGCTGTACCGTCATACCATGTACCATTTGTATTGCCTATGGTGTAGCGGCCAGCGCCACGGCTACCATTTGCACCCGTTAACCCTGTGTATCCTCTTGGGCCTTGTGGTCCAGTCGCACCGTTTTGACCATCTGCCCCTTTAAATAATGACCATGTGTAATTAGCTGGGTTGGTTGACTCTGTAGCCGTGATTTTATTTACCGCAATACCTATGTATTTAGTGTTGCTGTTAGGGGTTTGATACATGCCAGAACCGTTGGCGTTGTCGCTGTATGCAATCCAAGTGTAGGTCGTTTTGCCGTCAGCGCCTTTGGCACCAGGCACACCGTCGTTACCATTAGCGCCATCTTCACCTTTAATTTTTGACCATGTGTAATCAGCGGGGTTGGTTGACTCTGTGGCCGTGGTTTTATTGTAAGCAAAGCCAATATACTCTTTGTTGGTGGGGGAGTTACTAAGCCCCGCACCACTGGCATTATCAGCATATTTTAACCATGTGTACGTAGTTAAACCGTCATCGCCTTTTGGCCCCTGAATACCTTGCGGGCCAGTGGCACCGTCAACGCCATCCTGACCATCAACACCGTCTCTACCATCCGCGCCATCTTGGGCTTTAATGTCATCTAGTGAGCTAACTTGGTGCCCATCACCAAGTACTAAACGGCCTTTAAATATGTGTACTGGGTTTAACGGATCAGAGTTATCAACATAGGACGTGGGAACAAACGTGTCACCCACCATCACGCCTTGGCGGATAACATCACCCACTAAATCAAGGCTGGCAATTTCACCGTCGTTATAGCCCGCAATACCCGTTACACGGCCATTGTTATCCAACGTCCAGCCACCGCGAGCAACGAGCTTGCCATCAACCGTGGTAAACAGTTGACGTAGCTGTTTAATGCTGGCGTTGTTTTCACCGTCGCTGATCTGCATGTTTGCGATAAATTCAGCCAATGGGCCATTCACCCAAGAGCCACCATCGGCAACACATTGCACCGCGTCATTTTCGCTGGTGATTTGGCCTTGGGCATCTAAGCAGTAACCCACGGCAGTACGGGTGTACTCTTGCGCTTTAGATATAGCCTCTGTTTTAGCAGCCTCTGTGTCCGTTTCGATTTTGCTGGTAAGCGTTTGTTGTAACGTGCTAAACGCTTGGTTTTGGCTTGCGAATGTTTCGCTTACTTCGTCAAAGCTGGCGATTGTGTCTGCAACAAACGATTCAAACTCAACATCACGCAGGGTGTTGGCTTCATCAATGGTGGCAATAGCTGTGGTTACATCACTAAAACGAGCGGTTACGTTATCAAACGTGGCTTGATAACGCTGATCACGTACTACGCTTGATTGATATTGATTAGCTACCGCCTTGTTTAGTGACGTAATAATTGCGTTGCTGTTGTTAAAAATGGCTGCTAACTCAAGCTGTTGTTGAGCCAAACTTTCAAGGTCTGTTGTTTGTGCTTGCAGCTTTTCGTTAGCAAGTGACGCTTTAACATTGAGCGTTGCCAAGTCCTGGTCTTGCATCATTTTGTTATACGCGGCAACAACGTCATTTAAGCCCTGTGCTTGCTGCTCAAGCTCTAAGCCTTGTATTTGTACAATGCTCGTTGTTACCGCGCCCTCGGCCGCATCTAAGCGTTGCTGCACATCTGTAAATTTGGCATCAACGCCACCCTCAGCGGCGTTATAGGCTGTAATGCGGTCGGCAATATAAAGCTCAGCGCCGTTAATAAACTGCTGAGCATTATTGGCTTTAGTTAACGTTTCGTTGTCGTCAAACTCTTGCAGCGTGGCTGTTATGCTGTATTGAGTATTAAACGTGTCTATCAGCGTTTGTACATTACTTTGCGTTTGATAGCCCTGCAGCGTTACCCATGCAGCACCAATTTCAACGGCGCGTTGCACGGCTGGTCCGTCAATCCAGGTATGTCCTGCCGCCTCACATGCAACGGCATCGTCTTCATCGACACGTTCGCCGTTTTCATCAACACAATAGCCGGTTACTGCCCGAGTAAATTCATTCGCTGTGGCAAGCATGGCTAAATCTTGCGTTTGAAATTCAATGCGTAATTGACTGCCTAGCGTTGCACGGGCTTGCTGCTCGGTGATCACCAATTCATCAAGGCGATTTAAATCAGCCTCAGCGCTGCCCATTCGTAATGATAGTTGCTGCTGTGCGTTGGCTGTAACGGTTATATCGTCTGCATTGGCTTGTATTAAATCGTACGCAAATGAAATGTTGTCGTTAATACCATTGGGTTTATCAACAAACTGGGTGATCAGGTTTTCAATGGTACCCTCAGCCGCGTTAATCCACTGCTGCGCTTCTTTAGCGGCGGTGATTATGCCCTCATCGTTAATCTGCTGGATAGTCGCTGTTATGTTGTATTCACCGTCAAACGTGCTAATGAACTGCTGTACATTGGCGGCGGTTTGATAGCCTTTGCTATTAACAAAAACGGTGGTGTAATCGTTAATTAACTGTACAAGGGGGCCATCAACCCATTCATGGCCAGCGGCAATACATGCTAGGGCGTCAACTTCATCAACTTTATTACCCTCTGCATCTACGCAGTAACCAACAATGGCATCAACCCGTTCGTTGGCTTGAGCAACAGAGCGCGTACCTTCGCGGGTTATTTCGGCTCGCAGCTCACGTTCAGAGCTTGAACGCGCTGTACGCTCGTTTGCAAATGCTTGATTTAGGCTTGTTAAAAACGCGGCGTTTTGGCCGTATAAGCCAGCAAGTTCGAGCGTTTGCGTTGCCAGTGATTCAACATCGTTACTTACTGCAGTAAGCTTTTGGTTAGCTACAGATAAGCTAAAGCTTTGCTCGGCCAGTTCCTGGTCTTGCTGCATTTTGTTGTATGCGGCAATAACCTCATTTAAGCCCAGCTCTTTTACATCAAGCTCTAAACCGCTGACTTGGGTAACGCTTTGGCTAATTTCACCTGCAATGGCATCTATTGTTTGTTCAGCTGTGCTAATACGTTGGTTTACGCCATCGTCACTGTTTAAAATGCTGGTAACTTGGTCGCGAATCGTGGCGTTTGCACCGTCGATCCACGTTTGCGCTGCGTTAGCTTTTACTATGATGTCTTGGTCGTTAAACTCTTGCAGCGTGGCTGTTATGCTGTATTGAGTATTAAACGTGTCTATCAGTGTTTGAACGTTACTTTGCGTTTGATAGCCCTGCAGCGTTACCCATGCAGCACCAATTTCAACGGCGCGTTGCACGGCGGGGCCGTCAATCCAGGTATGTCCTACCGCCTCACATGCAACGGCATCGTCTTCATCGACACGTTCGCCGTTTTCATCAACACAATAGCCGGTTACTGCCCGAGTAAATTCATTCGCTGTGGCAAGCATGGCTAAATCTTGCGTTTGAAATTCAATGCGTAATTGACTGCCTAGCGTTGCACGGGCTTGCTGCTCGGTGATCACCAATTCATCAAGGCGATTTAAATCAGCCTCAGCGCTGCCCATTCGTAATGATAGTTGCTGCTGTGCGTTGGCCGTAACAGTTAGATCATCGGCATTGGCTTGTATTAAATCATACGCAAATGAAATGTTGTCGTTAATACCGTTTGGTTTATCAACAAACTGGGTGATCAAGTTTTCGATGGTGCCATCCGCTGCGTTAATCCACTGCTGCGCCTCTTTGGCGGCGGTGATTATGCCCTCATCGTTAATCTGCTGGATAGTCGCTGTTATGTTGTATTCACCGTCAAACGTGCTAATGAACTGCTGAACATTTGCCGCTGTTTGATAGGCTTTGCTATTAACAAAAACGGTGGTGTAGTCGTTAATTAACTGTACAAGGGGGCCATCAACCCATTCATGGCCAGCGGCAATACATGCTAGGGCGTCAACTTCATCAACTTTATTACCCTCTGCATCTACGCAGTAACCAACAATGGCATCAACCCGTTCGTTGGCTTGAGCAACAGAGCGCGTACCTTCGCGGGTTATTTCAGCTCTTAATTCACGTTCAGAGCTTGAACGCGCTGTACGCTCGTTTGCAAATGCTTGATTTAGGCTTGTTAAAAACGCGGCGTTTTGGCCGTATAAGCCAGCAAGTTCGAGCGTTTGCGTTGCCAGTGATTCAACATCGTTACTTACTGCAGTAAGCTTTTGGTTAGCTACAGATAAGCTAAAGCTTTGCTCGGCCAGTTCCTGGTCTTGCTGCATTTTGTTGTATGCGGCAATAACCTCATTTAAGCCCAGCTCTTTTACATCAAGCTCTAAACCGCTGACTTGGGTAACGCTTTGGCTAATTTCACCTGCAATGGCATCTATTGTTTGTTCAGCTGTGCTAATACGTTGGTTTACGCCATCGTCACTGTTTAAAATGCTGGTAACTTGGTCGCGAATCGTGGCGTTTGCACCGTCGATCCACGTTTGCGCTGCGTTAGCTTTTACTATGATGTCTTGGTCGTTAAACTCTTGCAGAGTAGCTGCAATGCTATACTGAGTATTAAACGAGTCAATCAGCGTTTGAACGTTGCTTTGTGTTTGATAGCCCAGTGCGTTAACCCAAGCCGTTGTGGCATACTGAGCCATAATACCTGTGGCCGCATTAATGTCTTGCTCAAGCTCTGTGGTGCGGGCGGTTATATCAGCAAGGGCTAAATCATTTGCGCCGCGTTTACCAACCTCGATAAAATCAATATCACACGGCCCTAAGTCAAACTCTAAGCTGGTAATGGTGCCTGTATAGCCTGCTGTGCCTGTGGCATCGAGGGTTAAGGTCTCAAAATCATTACTTGTAGGTTCAGGCAAATGTAGGGCAGTGGACCCACCATTAAATTTAATATCGCCGCGCCAGGTTGTGCCCACATGTTTACGAACGCGCAGGCGAAACATGGGGTTTTCATCCGCGTTATAGCTAATGATGGGGCTACTAATCTGGGCGGTGGCCACGATGTAGCCGGTTGCGTTATGGCTATCCGGATCAAACCCTTCATCACTTGTATTAAATTGCCAGCTATAGGCTGGTTGCAGTGCCGCTAATGCACCGGCTATTTGCCCCTCAACCTCAGCAAAGGTGGCTTTTTGATTTATTTGCGCGGCTTGTACAATAAGCTGCGCCTCGGCTTTGCTTATGCGGTTTTGAGACTGAGTAATTTGTTGTGACGCCAGCGTAATTTTACTATTCACACCCTCAATCATTAGCGCGGCGCTATTAAAACTTTCTTCGGCAATGGCATAGGCGCGGTTAACGATGGTGCCCGTATCCGGATCAACATACACGGCGGCATCAATTAAACGCTCGTTATTAAACGTGCGGCGTTCGTACTCGCTACGCCAGTTTGTGTATGCACTGGTTACGTTTAATAAACTTAAGCCGAGGTTTTGTTGCTCTAACCGCTGCTGCTCAATCGCAATATTATTGATTTTAATCAGTGCGGGTAAGCTGTTTTGATTTGATTCGTTTAATACCTCGGTAACACGCTCTAAATCATTTATCTTGCTGTTTGAGTCAGCTAGTTGCTGTTGTAAGTTGTTTGGATTTTCAGCGTTAATAACATCCACAATATCAACAAGCTGATCAATCTTAATCGGGATACCGTTGGGGTTCTCTGCGTCGAGTACTTCAACAATATTTTCAAGCTTATCAATCTTAAACGGTATACCGTTGGGGTTCTCTGTGTCGAGTACTTCAACTTTAGTGCTAAGCCCCGTGATAGCATCAATGTTTTGTGCGATTAAAGACGGTAAGTTGTTTTCGGTTTCAGGGCGCAGGCGATCAACTTGAGCGTTTATGTCTGCAATAAGGGTTTGGGCGTCTTCGCTTAATTTAGTGAGCGGTAATTCATTAATGTACTCGGTTAAATCGACTGTTGTGGTGGTTGCCGACACATTAACCCAGTCACTTGCGCCCAAGTGATTAACGCTGCGCACTCTAAATTTATACTCAGTTTCGCTTTTTAAACCAATGCGGTTATAAATTTGTGCTAGCACACGTTCGCCGCTTTGCGGTTGTGCTGCAGTGCCCAAAAACTCCCACTCAAACGCGGTGCCAATGCCAGCTGCAGCAATCTCAGCGGTCAACGTAATTTGGTTGTAATCCGCCGTTACATACACAGTCGGTAAGGTCGGGGTGAGTACACTAAATTGCACAGCAACAAGCTGTGAGCGTTGGCCAAATATGTTTTTAGCGCTAATACGCGCGGTGTACTCACCTAACTGCAAATTAGGTATTACAACTTGCGTATACGTAACAGAGGTTTTAAATACCGGCTCGTTAGCCGCAGTATTAATAAACTCAACATCGTATTCGTTTACTGCAAGCGGGGTCGGGTGGTTCCATTTGATTATGCCGTTACCGTCACCGTCTATTGTTACCCGTACATCAAAAACAGGCTGAGGTTTACCCACCAAATAGTCACTGTTGGGGGTTAAATCTTGCGCACCAGGAATTATGTTATCAGCCCATAAATCGGGGCCATCTTCAACACACATCAAGGTCACGCCGCCGTCTAATCTAAAGCGGCGCTCGGTTACACGGTAAATTTTATTGTTAATCGACTCGCGGGGTAAGTTTAAAAGCACAGTACGGCCAACGGCAGCCGCTAAGCCTTTATGTTTAAGGGGTAGCTCTATCTCACCAAGGCGGGTTTGTTCTAAGTGGATTGTTGCTAAGCGCTGCGCTGTGGTGCTACTGCGTACAAATGGCAGAGAAATCGACTTTTCTAATACCTGATTATCAATGGTTTGATACCCAGCAGACACAACGGGCGGGGCGTCTGTACGGTCGTAGTTTTGCTCAGGGTCTGTAAATGTGGCTCTAACAACATTGGCGCGGTCGCGTAAATCAGCATGCCATTTAATTTTAATATTGCCGTGTACATCATCCTGGTTAATTGTGTACGTTGGGTTGCCATACCAGGCACCAACACGTACATACCACTGGCCCATTTGTCTAAAAATTTTACCCGCAAAGCAGGCCTCTAACTGGTTTAACACCTCACTTGGTTTGGTGCTAAAGGTAAAGCTGCCATTGGTTGTGTAGCGCGGCTCAGTCGTAACAACGCCCTGAGCGTCGGTAAACTCTGCGTCTTCATCACATACGTTAATGGCTGCAATCCACCACTGCATTGGCAAACGGCTAAACGGCACCTCATACGCGCCATAAAACCGCACATAGTGCAGGGCACATAACACAGCGTTTTGTGTCCAAAGCCAGGTACTTTCATCGTCAGGGTCTTGGGCTGTATCGCGTGGGTCCCACACTCTAGCACCGCGTATTAAAAATCCCATATCGCCAATGCCGTCTTCAAACACTTCGCGATTATTTTCAATTTCAATAAATATATAACTTTGGCCAAAGCCAACGTGTTCGCTCGTCCAGCCCGCCATTTTAGCCACCGCTTTAGCGTTGGCAGTAGTTTGGCGGCCATCGCTTAACTCATAATCCCAGCTTTCACTTGGGTATTCGCTTAGCTTTTTATCAGCAATATAGATTTCTTCGAGCGCATCAATGGGCGCGCCGTTAATTAAAACAATTAACTGCATCCATTTTTTATCGTTCTTTTCAACCTCAGCTTGGTGGGCAATAACACCGCCCACTAAGTCGCGGCCAAAGGTAATACGGCGGGGTTGGTCTATGCCTTTTTGTAAGCCTTGGCCAAGGGTGGCTAAATCATTTTCGGGCAGGTCAGGGGAGAGTGAATCCCATAAAGCGCCCACAGTTTTATCAAATACACTGCGGCCTAGGCCAAATATATCGCCGCCCGTATCAACAACAGCATCAACAACCTTAGACATTACGCGGCTCCAAAGGGTACACCGCTTTTACAGCAGTCATGGGCAAAGTAACTAAACCGTATTCACCCACGCACACTACTGCGTTAACAGTGACTATGCCGCCCACAAGCTCACCTTTAAATTCAACTAACGCCAAATCACCTCGGCGGGCGTAACTAAGCGCTATCGCTGGGTTTAAACGCTCTTTAAACACGCTTTCAACATCGTTTAAACCACGTTTAAATAGTTGTTTAAACGCACCACTTTCAGTGCGGTATTTACCCCTAAAATCGGCAGCTACATCGTTACCGGTTGCAAACAACACCCAATCAGCGACTAAAAGGCAACAATCATTTTTGCCCCATTTAAACGGTTCACAGTTACGTTGGTTTATAAAAGCAGCAAGCTTAGCGGCGACGTTCATTGCGGTTGCCTCCTATGTAGTTACCAGGTTGTGTATCGGGTAGGTTTTGTTTGTTCGCGGTGGTTTGTTCACTAAAAAATACATCACCCGGGTAAAGTGATTTTTGGGTGGCGTCGTTCCAACGTTGATTTAAACGGGCTTCTTTCCAGCGCTCGCTTTCACCTGCAACGCTAAGCTGAATTTGCGATACATCGCCGCGCTCTACGTCACACGCCACAATGTAGCCGCTTTCAAGTAGCTGACTTTGGCTAACGCGGTAATGCTCATCAACGGTTACCAAGTAAATTTCACAGCCCTGGCTAATGGGGTCGTTTTCGGCTACCTCAGCTAATACAGCCTGGTCTTGGGTATGCAGGGTTAAACGTATACGGGCGCTGTCGTTTTTATCGTTGGCGGGTATTTCACTCACGGTGCCAAGCATGCCTACGCCGTACCAGGTTAAATTAGCAAAGCGGCGCTCACCAACCCCAGTGTGTAAAAGTACATCGCCGCTTTTAAACGCCAGGCGTACAAAAAAGCGAGCACGGCCACTGGTGGCTAAATCAGCAAGCAGGGCGGCGTTTAGGCTTTCCATTAAAACGCCTCCCGTCCTTTAATTTTCCAGCTGGTTACAATGCCGTTTTTATACTGGGCACTGGCAAGCCCTTGCTTGTTATCAGCAAGGCGGAATAAACCAACTGGTTGTTTAAAAGTAATTAGGGTGTTGTCTGCAGGTATTTTACGCAGTGGGGATTCAAATATTACTGTGGCGCGGCCAAGTGAGTCCGTCACTAAGTCTTGGGTTAATACTTTGAGTTCGGTGTTTTGGCCAACACCTACTTGCATACGTTCGCCAACAACCAGCAAGGTTTGGTTAGCGGGTAGGCCATCAACAGTTAAAATATTACCGTCTTGGTTTTCACCCCGTACATAGCCCACAAAATCTTTATCAAGTTGCTCACGGCGGTAATCAACTAAAGTAAAGGTGCCCACTTGGCCGCGCAGGCTGGCAATAAAACCATCAAGGGCCAACGCATCACGCTCAGGCACATTGGCAAGCTCTATTTCAAACTCCCAATACGCACCTTCAAGGTCGTAAACCTCGGTCGCGTTATTGGCTTTATTTAAATGTATTTGGCTATTAGGTACTAACGTAAAGTTAGAGAGTTTAGGCCGTTTGGGTAGGGGGAGTGGTTGCATCGTTACCAAGTTTCGTAATAAAACACTGGTAACGAGTATAAAATTTAGCGAGTAAGCTTTCGGCTGGAAAGGGGTTTACATTGTCCTACTGGTTACAGGCTTCTATGAAAATTTCATTATTTTTTATAAAGGGATTAATTTTCATTCTGTCTAATACTTTATCGTCAATATTACATAAAAACAAATCAATCAGAGTGTCTTTAATGATTTCTCTATCGTTATACATATTAATAAAGTCAAAAATTTTTAAGAGTTTTTTTATTGGTCTTGGTAAATCTTCATATTCAATTTCATTGTGGTACATGCCTTTTAGCTCATATATCACGGCTTTTTTTAAAAAATCAGAAGTTTCCTCATGACTTGTGGGGTAAGTTAATGAACCTAGACCTGATTCAATAAAATTCATATGAGTCATAGGAATATTTAATATGTCTTCAAGTAACTTTACAGATTCTTTAAATAGCACTCCATCGTCATTTGATTGGTAATAATTTAAAACTCCGTATTGTTTATTGCGGCATTTACCAAGTACAATTTGTATAGCATACTGAGACTGGCTATACGGTATATTTGTGTTTAATATTTTATTAGTAGTTTCCATCATCACAGAAAGTATTTTAATGGCTTTATCCAACTCTAAAATTCCATTAGTAGCGTTAAGCTCTTTCTTACTTGTTTGCCAGGTCATCCAAATAAGTATAATACTGAACGATGTTAGGATTGGTGTTACTAGCCCGTTAATTATAGCTGCAGTATTCAACCAGGAATCCTGACTATTACTGCGGAAAGGGAACGCAATATAAAAATTAAAAATAATAATTCCCAAAATAATGGCTAACACTGCTAATAAAATATATGGGGCTTTCTCTTTACTCATCTACATTCCCTCGCTTTAAAAATCCTTTTTACACTAATCTCAACTACTTAACAACTAAGCTGCACCGCGTACTGCACGAATAATTGAGCCATTTTCTTGAATGTTAGCCACTACAACCCCCACAACTTGGCTGGCTATGTCTTGGCCAACTGCTTGCGAGGTTTGTTCATCAGCGCCACCTTGCACGGTAATTTGGTTAGTAATCTGTATATTTACACCACTGTTACCACCATCATTAGCCGCGCCGCCTGCATTGTAACGTCGTGCCATTTGGCTAATTTCAGTGTTTTGTTTCGGGCTTAATACGCGCTCACCACGTTGTAATACATAGGTAGACTCATTCGGCACATAATCTAAACCACCGTGCGCAATACCCGCTGGTTGCTGAGCTTTAATTTGCCTAACTTGCTGCATCCCCAAACCAACGGCCGCTGCTGCAGCAACACCACCGAGTACAGGCCCTACAATAGGAATGCCCGCCAATGAGTTAAACGCGGCAGTAGCACTTTGGTAAGTGTTAATAACCGCTTGTGCAATGGCAAAGGCTTTATAAGCTTTAAACGCCGTTTTACTTTGGCCTGCCATCGTTTTAAACGTGGCTGCACCTAAACCAACAATAGCACTGGCTTTGTCCGCTTCCGTTTGCTTCTCAAAGTTAGCAAACGCCACAATGTTACTTTGCAGTGAACCTGCGTAGCGGTTTTTTATTTGAAATAGCCGCTCTTGGTGTGCTGCTTCATCAGCCTCGCGTTGGCTGTAATAGCCGGCCGCTGAATTTAGTTCAGTTTGGCGTTCTAAATCACGGATCTGATTATCTGTGTTGTATTCAAGTTCGCCCGCATCATCATTGGCGGCTAAGCCTATTTGCGCTCGGCGCTTGGCATCAACGCGTGCTTGTTGACGAGCTTGCTCAACACTCAGTTCGTTATTATAAGCGGCCAGTGCTTCACGCCCAGCAAAGCCCTTAACAACAGCAATACGGTTTTCTAAGTCAGCCTGTAAGTCGTTTTTGCGCTTTTCTTCAGCTTGGTTTTGTATCCGTGTTTTTTCGGTTTCACGCTTTTGCGCAATAGTTTTTAAGTCTTCACCGTATGCCACATCTAGCTGTTTTAAAATAGCGTCGTACTTAACTTTATTAGCTGCATCGTTTTCACGAGCAACGATCACCATTTGTTTACGTTTTTCGTAGCTATCTTTTAAGCGGGCTTCTTCACCCATTAAGCTCACTTCTAAACGCTTGATGTTGTCGGGCAGGGCAGTACTTGTTACAACTGGCTTAGGCTTTTCAGTTTCTTTAATTGCGAGTACTTGTTGCAGAGCCACAATTTCATTTTTTAAATCAGTAACGCGCTTTTCAGCGGCCTCAACGTCTGAGAACTTACCTTTTAAGAATGGATTGTTAAAACGATCCCGTGCTTCATCAGCAAGTTGAATCGCGTTTTTAATACGCCCCTGAGCCATTAACAATAGGCCTTGTGCTTGGCTACCAGTTAAATTGGCATAAGGGTTTAGATCCTTACTGGCTTCTTTAAGTTTATTTACTGAATCAGTCGCGTCATCCCCCTGGCTTGCAAAGTAGGCAAGGCCAAGCCCAGCAGTAACCAGTAATCCAACAGGGCCACCTAGCAATCCCATTACAGTGCTAAGGCCCCGCGCTGCTAAGGTTGCCCGCCCAGCGGCGGCAGTATAAATATTGGTAGCAGTAGTAGCGGCTGCTTGAGTTGCTGTATAGCGCGTATTCGCAGCAGCCAAGCGGGCAACTGCAGCAGTTCGTAAATTGGTTGTATTAGCCACAGCAAGCGTGTGCTGTGCATATACTTTCATTTGTGCGGCGCGTTGTAGCTCTAAAACAGCATTAGCCTGGTTTTGTTTTGCAAGCGCTGCATCAGCAATTAACGCGCGGTTCTTAGCGGCCACATTAGCAACATAGCCTGCCGCACTGGCACTTAAACCAGCTACTAAATGCCCCGTTAATACCGTAGCCAAAGCACCGGTTGCAAATACCAAATTATCTACAGCGTCTTCGTTTTGGCGTAAATACGCCATGGTATCGGTGATTGAGTCAACCACACTAGTAACAGCAAAGTTTACTGGCTCTTCGTATTTACGTATTAAGCGTTGGTATTCATTCCCCATTTCCGCAAAGCTGGCGTTTATTTTACCTTCGGTAGCTTCGGCCGCACCGGCATAATCGTTTAGCGCTTTGATCAGGTAGTTTTTAAACATCTGGCTGGTTACTTGGCCATCGTTCACCATTTGCCTAAAACCACCGGCGGCTTTACCTGCTGCTTTATCTAGTTTTTGTAAAAGCCCTGGCATGGGTTCGGTTACTTGGTTTAACTCTTCCGCGCGTAAAACGCCGGCAGTCATGCCCTGTGTCATACCAAACAAACTCTGCCCAAGCTGCACATTGCTCGCACCTGTTTTAGCGGCCGCGTTAGCCATACCCTCTAAAATGGCTTTACCTTGGGTTTGGGTAACAACGCCAACCTCTTGTAGGGTTAAAATTTTACTGTAAGAATCGGCAAGGGTGGTGTAACCGGTGTTTAACCGGTCTGATGTGGCAAATAGATATTCTTGTACTTTGGCGTAGTTTTCAGCTGAGCCAGTTAGCCCTTTTAAGCGGGTATCTAGCAACTGGGCAGCGCCCGTATCACGCACAAACATGGTCGCGGTGCCAATACCCACCAAGGTAGTGAGCGTTGCACCTATTTGCCCGTAGGCTGTATTCATTAACCCAAGCTGGCGCGTCATCGCGCCTTGCTGTTGCATAATACGGGCTTGGCTGGCCCCCAATTGCTGGTTAGCGGCTATTTGGCGTTGTACCGCTTGCGGAATGCGGTTTAGTTCATTTACGTTTTGGCGCGCACCGGTGGTAACAGCTTTACCGTCATAACTTAAGCGTAACGCCAAATTCAAGTTGTTGCTCATCGGGTCGCCTTATTAGTCCAATTATGGTGCGCTCTAGGGTTTGCAGTTTTGCAAAATCATCGGGGTTAAGGGTTATATTTGCATAGCGCCAGGCTATATCAGCCCTGGCATAATCAAGGGCAATTTCAACCCCGTCGTTATCCCGTTGCCACTGGCTACTAGCGGTCGTTAATGCCAATACAGCCGTGTGGTTAGGGGGTAATACAAATAATGTTTCTTCAACTTGTGGCACAACCTGTTTAGGTGCGCCAAAATGGGCTTCGTCATCATCAAGGGTTTTACTGTCTGCTGCTAGGTCGCCCAAAAACCACCTAGCAACATCGGCTAGTTTTTTTCAGTAATACGGTACTGGGCGTTAATGCACTCAACACTTAAACGGGCAGTAATGCCGCTGTACGCCAACATTTCTTCAAGGGTGCTTTTATCAAAAGGTACGTCTTTACCATCATCTATAAAGTCATCCCAACCCACTAATAGCTCGCGTACTATTTCGCCATCACTATTGCCTTGTGTTTCAGTAAGTGTTTTAAGCTCACTTTCAGGTACCAGTTTAATTTTTGCCGTAAATTTAAAAATAACCCCACCAAAGTCAAAGTTGAGCGGGGCGCTTATAACGGCACTTTTTAACTGATTTAATAATTTTAATTTCATTGTTTGTTTTCCTAATTTATCAGTCGTAATTTGTTATTTATGTTTGACTAACTTACTCAAACACTATCGTCAGTTCGTCATAGCCTGCGCCGCTTGGCACTAGCTTGCCGTCAAACTCATAACCAGTTAATTCAGATTCCAGGCTGGTGTATTTAGGCCAAGGCATTTGGTAGCGGCCAATAATGGTTACTTTTTTACCTGCGGCGGTGCCGTGGGTAAATTCAAACATTTGCACTTTGCCCACATCAGCAAACGGGTTAAAGGTTGCCAGTTCTTCAGCTGTTAGCGTAAAGTTAGCGCTGCTTTCGTGACCGGTTATCATTATTTCTTCATGATTAATGGCACGGTCAAACACCACGTTATTACCTAAGTCGACCGTAAGTTTGTGCAGCGTGCGTTTAACGTCGTTAAGCTTAAAGTCACTGCTGTTACTTACGCCAAGTACTTCGGGGCGCACCCAACGATCCCAATCAACTGCAGGGGCGGCAGTACTTGCAACCGGCGCACTAAACAAGCCTTTAAACTGCCAATTCAGCATCGGCTTGCCTTTTTCAAGCGCAAAACTCACGTTGCCTTTCATTTCGCTAATGTTGTGGGTATTTTTACCAAAGCGTACTTTGCAGGTAACAGCAACCGCAGCGCCTTTTGTAAAGGTAACGCTTGAGGCATCAGCCACTTGCACCATGCCACAGGCTAATAACAGCGGGGCAAACGCAGGCTCATTACCCACAGTGCCACTCATCGCAAGCGGGGTTTTAAAGTTAAGGCTAATATGCTCACCGTAAAACGTTTCGAGGCTTGCACCGCTGTGGCTGGTTTCTAGCTCGTCTTTTTCGCTTTCACTTTCAAGGGCCAGCTCAACCTCACTGGCATAAATAGCGTGTAAGCCCGTTAAGGTTGTGCCCAGAGCATCCGCTAAAATAAGTTTGTCTTTAAATCGCCAACTGCTCATTATTTAACCTCCACTTTAATTAGCTCACCGCTTTTTAAGTTAAAAGCGCCGGCTATTTCATCTCTGTTACCCTTAGCACTTGCAAGCGCCTGGTTAACGTTTTGGGCAATCGTCATCGCGCGGGACTTTTTAGGCGTTGTGCTCACAACGCCAGTTTCCTCAGCGGGTTTACTTGATTGCGGCTCGGTTTGTTTGCTCATGGCATCACCTTCACAGTTACGGTATGTAGGCCAGTAACACTAAACTGGCACTGGTAAATTAGGTTGTTGGTTTTTTTGTTAAGCTCAATGGTGCGGCCCTTATCAAGCTTAATTGGGTTCCACCCAGGGTATTGGCAT
This sequence comes from Pseudoalteromonas sp. KAN5, assembly GCF_022846535.1. NCBI lineage: Bacteria > Pseudomonadati > Pseudomonadota > Gammaproteobacteria > Alteromonadales > Pseudoalteromonadaceae > Pseudoalteromonas > Pseudoalteromonas sp. KAN5. Next base: position 1,324,937 of record NZ_AP025589.1, on the reverse strand, counting down.
CCTGCAATTGCGGCCTTAACATCACTACGCAATTGCTTTACTTGTGCATCACTGTGGGCGTTACCCGCAGCGCAGGGGATCACAATCATCACCGCAAACACATCTTTAACCTGGTATTCATCAAGGCCGTGTACTTCATTGGTGTTGGTGTTGTCATCGGCCAATGGCAATACAAACAGCTGCGCACTATGTACAGCATGCTCGCGCACATGGTTAAAATCGCTGGCAAACCCCACCGTTGCATCAAAAACAGTATTGCTTAGCAGGGTTTCTATGTTGTTTAAATCAAAGTTAAATGCCATTTAAATACTCTTTAAACTTAACTAAGGGACTGTTTAAATTAACCAATCAGTGATGATGTCGTTAATCTCAGCTTCTTGCACAGTCGCTATACCCAGTATTGGCCGAGCTATTAACGTCACGCTTTTATTGCGGCCAGTTTCACCACCAAAATGGTGTATAGCTGCGTACTTTTCGCCTAAGCCATGCTCAAGCGTATTGCCATTTACATTATGCGTAACAGAGCCTGCAAGGTTACGGTCATCAGTTAACGTTAAACCGCCACGGTCTTTTGCCGCTTGCGATTGCTCCCACTTGCGGCCTTCGGGTGTTACTTCACGTAAAAATCGGGTGGTGACGTCCATGTCTAAAAATGCACCAATATCGTCCAATACATCAGCTGGTTCACCGCTTATATTTGCAATTTGGGTTAAGCGCGGTAGGGCATTACCCGTTATATTTATAAATACACCCGCCAATTTAATAACCTGGCCAGTTAAATTGAGAGCCTGCAGGTTTAGTTCGCATCCCAGTTCTTACGCCTGCAGGCGCATCTTCCTTAATTTGGATCACACCTTTACTAACCTTATCAAGCATCGCCATCGCGTTACTTTTTAGGGCTTTCAGGTTTTCGTCAGCAATGTTAGGGGCAAGCTCACAGTGCATTAAATCGTTAGCAATGCCAGGTAAAACCGAGTTATTAATATCATCTTGGTTTAACGCAAACCGCGATACATAGCCCGCTATAACTGCATTTACATTTTTTTGTGCTTGTACATACCAGGCATTAATTTGCTCTTGCAACTCGCTGTACGTCTCACTTAAAAGCGCAGCTTCAACATCGTCACGGGTTACGCGCGTGCCTGGCTCGTTAAATTTATTCGACGCAAATTGCAACAGCGTATTAATGCCTATCTTGTCTATAACTGCTTGTTCTGTAGTAAACATGCACACCTCAGTTAGTAAAAAAAAGCCCCGAGCAAGTCGGTACTGGGGCTTTTACACAGGGAACAACAATGATTAATTAACCCGCAGGCGTCAGTACATTGGTCAGCAAAATACCGCAGTCTTTAGCTAACACAATTTCTTTAACTGCTTCACCTACCATCACTTCAACACCGCCATTTAAGCCAGCGGCTACATCACGGTTTGACGACACACGCGAGCCATAGCGAGCAGTTAACGCAAATGTCATGCGTTTGTTTTGAAATGACGCCAACGGGTCGTGATACGTAAACGATAAGTTGTCAGCAAAAGCACGTTTAAGCACAACGTCTTTGCCTTTCTTCGCCGTATTTAAGCGAGCTTGGCCCACATTAATATGATCGATTTCGAGCTGCTCTTTAATCCAGCTCCAAGGTACTAAGCCCTTATCGCCACTGGTACCGTTATACGCTTTAACAATATTAGGGTGGGTACGTAACTTGGTAGACACTGTTTGCGACATATTCATCGCGTTAGGGCGCATGAGTGGCTCGTCTAGCATTTCTAAAAAGAACGGCAAAATATCAAGTGTAGGGTCATCTAAAAACTTAAACCCTTGCGCCGCTAAGCTTTCAGACTTACCAAAGTTAGCCGCAGTGTTATACAGCTCAGCAACACGCACTTCACGACCAAGTAAAACTAAGTCCGTAATGCTTTCAGCGGCATGCGTACGCGGGTTGTAGTTTGCTGGTGCATTATTCTGATCATCATTTGGAATAACGTCAGATAAACCATAATCAACAACTGAGCTTTCTTTTTCTGTAACACCAAACTCAACTTGGTTCGGGCTAGACTTACGGCCAATTTTTGTATCTGGCAGCGTAAACTTGTCGCCTTTATTGTATTCAGTCCATTCAAACGATCGTTTACCAACATATGAATACGGCGCTAAATTATCAGCAATTAGCTTTTTATTTGTATAAGCAATGGCTATGGCCGTTTGCTCAACGTCGGGGGTAAATGGCATACCATTACTCATGGCAAATCCTCACTTTATAAAATTAAGTTAACCCAAACGCGTTAAGCGCTCGGAATAGTCGCAATTAACTGCGGAGCTAAAAATATGTCGCCAATGGTGCCAGCGTCGCCTTCTTCCATCGCCCAGCCTGCAACGTGTATTTGGGTTTCCCCCACGTAGTCCGCCAAATTAAGCGCAATGGCTTTACCGTCTGCGTCAGCAACAATCCAATCACCCGCAGCAATATCACCGCCAAATTCAACAGGGGCGCTTTGGGTCATTACCACATCAACACGTAAGTGTTGGTCTGTGCCTTGCTCTGTTACACCTGCAAATACGGCACTGGCATCTGTTGCACCAATCACCTGAAAATCTTCAAGCTCAGACACCGCAACTAATCGATTGGCAGCAATAGCAGCTACTGCCACAAAGTTTCTAATAAATCCTGGTTGTGCCATGGTTTTATGCCTTTTTAATGTGGTCTAACGCGGCAGTAATACTAATTTCAATGCCTTTGCTAGATTGTGATTGTTGAAATTCCAGCGCCTTAGCTGCCAATGCTTCTGCACTGTCGTCAGTCACTTCGCCGTCTTTATCGTCTTTATTAAACTCGTGAGTTAAACCCGTTTGCTCAGGCAAGCCTTTTAAAAAGCCCTGGAACCAGGCAGCGGGTTTAAGCTCTTGGCTTGTACCGTCTGCGGCAGCAAACTCAAAGGTGGTGTCGCCGTCATCCAGCTTGGCCATAAACTCAGCCACACCGTCGGTATTGGTTAAGCGTGGGGCTGTGCCGCCGTTCACTTCGGTATTAATAAAGGTGTTAGCCGCTGCAACACGCTGCGCGTATTCAAGCTGTGCATTTTTAGCGTTAGCCGCATCAATTTGGTCTTGCAGCGCCTTTCTTTCTTTTTCATCCATTGCATTGTCCTCATGGGTGGGTGGGGTGGCATTGCTGTTGTTAATAGCGTCGCCTTTACTAAATTCGGCACCTTCACCCGTATTGGTTTTAGCACGTTCATGCTCAGCAATAATGGTTTCTTCTTTTAACCATTCACTTTCGTAATGTGGCACAACTTTGTCGGCGGCTTCACTACCAAAACGGTCAGTTAAAAAGCTGCGTAAATTGCCCATTAGGCGGGTAAGGGTGTTTGATGTGCGCAGCGATATGTTGTCAATATCACTGGCAGCAAATTCTAGGGTAAGGGTTTCGGCGTCATCAGCTTGGTTAAACTGCCATGCTAGGCCTTCAACAGCAGGGGGCTTGCCGCCCAAATAGCCAATGTGTGCCAGCTTATAGCCGTTATCAGTTTTTTCTAAACGTACAGAGCGGTTAGGGTAGCGCTTGCTTTGTACAGCTTGGGCAAACTCAGCACATACGTCTTCAGCTTTAGCAAACAACGAGCCACCAACGGCTTTTAATTCACTGGCCCAACCCCAAGCAGGATCGTCCATTTTTGGGTGGCCAATAACCAGCGGTGCGCTCTTAGGTTTAAAGTTGGCTACAACGCTGTTTAAATCAGCGTCGCTAAACGAATGAGTAACGCCTTTAGCGTCTGTTTGGGTGCCAGCTTTAAATACTTCAAACCAATCAAATTGGGTGTTTGGGGTTGTTTTGTTTGCCATGTTCCAAGTGCCAATAAACTAACTAAGTGGCACCCAGTGTAGGGGGGAGTGATTATTGAACCGCTGGAAAAGACTTTACAGATAAGTAAGGGTTTAGCCTAATCATCAATACAATCCGCCCTAAGGATTGCATACATTTTATTGGTGTATTCACAGACTTCATGATAGTTAGATACACCATTGAAACAAATAAGTGCATATAATATGTCATAATATTGGTCAAGTTGACTAGAGAAATGTGATTCCTGCTCAATAGAGGTTCTATATGATAATCCACTGAAATCCAATCGATATATGAAAGGCTCTACAAAAATGTGTATTTCTAAAGGTTCAAGGTCATCACGCACTTGTTGGAATATTATATCATGAAATTGGTTTGAGTGATTTTGAAAGGACTGTCCTATTGGCAGCAGCTCATTAAAGTAATGTTGAATAAAATCTAGATTTAACTCAGCATTTAAGTTATTTATCGACGAATGTATAAATAACTTTTTATATAAAACCTCAGGCTTCAGAACAAGAACCCCTTTTGAGTAACGCTGCCTTATAGCTTCGCAATGATCACAAAAATATTTGTAATGATTAAAAAAATTATTTGCAGTGTTGTTCTGTTCAACCAATCGGTTACTTTTCGCTTTTTGCTTTGATGAATGAAATCGATTAATCATCACTGCAAGCGTGAGTGGAACAGTTAATAACGCAATGGGGAAAGCATAGTAACTCACAAACCCAGCTAACGACTCAGCACTAACATGAGGGTTGTATAGACCTTTCGTGATTAGTTCCTCCGTTAACCTCCAAGAGAGCCACGTGATGAAAAATAAAGGAGCTAGAACAACCAACCAAAACAGCTTGTTTTCATGAAGAGCGATATCCTCTTGAACTTTAAACCAATCTTTAATTAACCACTTTACAACTTTATCAACCGTTTCCACATCAGGTCCCTTGAACTTTATTTGTTAACAACTATATTCAATAAATATAAAATTACCAAGGAATGGTTATGATAAAACAAACATCTATAAAAAAATTCAACAAACTACTTTGGGTTATTACAGTAGCCCTAGTTTTGTACTGCATTGGTATAGCTACCTATGTTTATTACAACAACCCAGATAAATACCTATCATCAAACCCCGACGAGGCAATGCCGCAACTATATGCAGCACTTACCAATAAATTAGAAGCAAACCCAAGCAAAGACTTTTCAGATGCCGTTAACCAGGCTTATGACGATAAAGTCATCACTGAGTCTGAATACATACGCCTGACACTTAATTACAAGCTAAGCATGCCAAACGATTTAGATTTAGAGTTCAAACCCACCAAACAACAATTCCATAAAGCATGGCTTAACCACCAAAACACAAAACCATAACTTTAAATACAAGTTAAACCGTGTTTAAACCCTGTTTAAATTCGATTGAGCGTGTTTAAACGCCTTTCACGCAAGGCAATGTAGCCACAAAAATCAATTGAGCGCTTAAAATCGCTTACAGGCGTTAATGGGTTTTTAGCCTTTTACAAAAGCTGTGCTAAAAAATAAGCCCCTTGATGGGGCTTAGGTAGTTTTAGTTATTCTATAAATCACTGAGGGTAAATTTCACATCAGAAGGTTTAGTTTCTGTGCGATCATAACGGTGTCTGTCAAAGTGCTTTTTATAGCTAGTGTCATGAAGGTTTGCATGAATCACTTCACGATGTGGTATTGCAATAGCAAACTTTTTGTAGACCCCCATTTTACTTTTATTTTCAATATCCTCACCAGTAGCATCACACTCTTCACTCAAGATGTGCTCTATAACGGGCTTATAATCAATCAGATAAATAAGGTCTTTCTTTTCATCACATCTGTAACCACTCAAAATAGGCAAAAGGTGAATATCGTTACTATCAATGCCTATTTCAGATATATATCCTATATACACTTTATTGTTGGATAAAGTAAAAGCTATAGGTAAACCATATTCCCAAGAGTTAAATGCAAGGTGAGTAAACTCAGGGGTTAAATCTTTTCTTGCCGCTCTTTTCCAGCTATTTAATATAGGGTTTTCTTGCCTTTTTTTAGCTACTGTGTACTTAACCCTTGGTATTATCCAGCTAAATAAAAATGTAAAAAAAAAGTACAGATATTAAATTCACGGTTTCAGAACTCTGCCCAACCGTAGGGCTTAATATACTTAATTGAGAGCTAAACCATGCTCCAATGGATTGAGCAAAGCTATATTGAGCAATCATAGTCACAAAAATATAAGCAGATAAAAAGAGGATTAAGCCTGTAGAGGCGGCAAGTAAAAAAGTGTGATAGCCTTTAGACGCCTCATACTTGGGGTAAAGTTTATAATTTGTTTTTCTGTAAATATGCCCAGCTATAGTGATAACTAGAATAAATATAACGGTAGGTTTTATCATAATTCCCTTATAAAAAAAGCGCCTTTTCGGCGCTTTTCTTTTACTAGCTTTGTCTTACATAAGATCTAGCCTGTCTTACCTGATCTTTTACAATTTCACTCTTTGAGAGTGAATCTAAATCAGCTATAAAATACTTTCCACCAGAAACCTTTACTTTAATTTCGTCTGTATTTTCTTTATACGTAAAAAATTTCTTAATAAATTTAAACATGTTACACCTCCATTAAAAGGGAAGTGATCCCTTAACCCAACCCATCGTCACAATTTCCTGTGTGACAGTCACAACTACTTAAAGTGATATTAGTAATATAATCCACAAATCAATCATTTTCAATAATAACCTGTGGACAATGTAGTAATAGTCGTGACTTTTCCTAGAAAGCATAATAATTCTACCGAGCATTTACAATAATAAACCCCAGTAAAAACCACTGTCGGAAAAACCTTTACATATAAAAACGGTGTGGTTAATTTAACCAACAGGATTAAAACAAAAAGGAAACACATGAAAAAACTACTTTTAACACTCGCAGCTGTGGCAGTTCTTGGGGGCTGTAAGTCTACTGAGGATGCCTATAAGGCTAGTGCGCTGCTAACTTATCCAGAAAAGCCATCAGATCAAGATGTAGGGTTGTCTTTAGGTGTTTCCCCTTCTAGTGATTTCAAATGCTATCCAAGTAATTTTACTGTTGGCGATAATATAACACCGCAAAGCTCACAAGGTTACTACTGTTACAGAACCAACAAAGGTAATTTTGTTTTTGATGGTAGTAACTTTATAGGCTTAGGTAATTTTAATGAAACAATGCGAAAACATGACGATGTATACACTTACTTAAATCATTACTATGCTGATAACAAAGATGTTTACCCACTAAAAAAAGCAGCACCAGCTTTAGTTAAAGCTGAATCTCCTTCAGCACATACTCTAGGATTAAATAGTAAAAACAAAATATTGAAAGCATGTAAAAGCATGACTCGCCTACAAATAGATAACTTACTAAAAGAGCTGCAAAGTACGAGTATTAAATGGTCAGGTAAGATCAGTGATATCTCAGAGAAAGATTACAACTACGATTCTGTAATTGCCTTTATTGAAACAGAGTATTTAGATCGGGAGCTTAAGCGCTTTGACGAAACAATAACAGTTAAAGAACGTTTATATGTTGCTGCACACATACCAAGTAAGTATCAAAGCGGTTTAGTAGACTTCAATATTAATGACACAGTTATATTTGAAGGCAAAATAACGCGGATTGAACAACGTGACATAATCTATGATTATCAGTGCCAAGTAAGTTTCACGGATGTTAAACTGACAAAAGCCCCTAACTAGGGGCTTTTTCATCAAGACCCGTAATATTTATTACTAAACCTAACCACAATGGGCGTTCCGTCTTGCTCGCATGTCACACTAATTTTTAATTTTTCTTGATGATCATAGTAAGTGGCTAAATGGGTCATTCTGTCTCGTTCTACTAAATTTTTTGGATTGATCGCAACAGCATTTAACACCGCAATAGGATCAAACGGTTCTGTTTGGCTACATGGTGCAGTCTCTAGCAAGTAAACCTCAGAATAAGTAATTACACCATCGGTACTGTCATAACGAGTTTTGTATTGCGCAGTAGTTGTGGTAATAGAACCATTGGCATTAGCGGCTGCTTTTAAAATATCGCTAGCAGCTTCCAACCTAAACTTAATAAACCTATAAGGGCTAATAAAATCAGCAGGTGGTGGGGTGAATTGTGTTGTTTTCTCAGTGCTGTCATTTTTTCCACAACCAACTAGCATACCGCTCATTACAAGCGTAAAAACCAAACCATGTTTAATCATACAAAATCCCTTTTAAAGTGAACTAATCTATTTTACGAGCTCGTTGCAGCACGCGCTCAACACGCCCAAGCACGCTAAAGCGCCCAGATTCAATATCTTCAGCCTCGACAAAAAAGCCAGAGTAAGCGTTATTGTCACTAGTGACTTTATAACCCTTAGTTTTAAAATCATACTGAATACGTTTTACGAAAATCTCATCATCAAAGCGCAGAACACAAACACCTTCACGCGCTTCTGATAAATCATCAATTAACGAAACAAGCGTTAAATCACCATCATGAAGTGTATGTTCCATGCTATCACCGCGAACGGGTACAACGGTTAACTTCTTATTATGTAAGTTGTGTTGTTCTAACCAGCGCTTTGAAAGCTCAAAACGTGCAATAGGGTGCTCAGCTACCACTAATGCACCACCACCAGCACTGGCTGATAAATCATACTGTAGCACGGCGATCAAATCCGAATGGCTAGTCTTTAATGCAATGCTTTGATCTTTATCTACAGATAAAGGCTGACTTTTAATACCTTTCAAAACGTAATTAATATCAAAGCCAATATCAGATAAGGCAATTAATTTGTCAGAAGGAATTGGATATCCAGCTTCCCAACGTAAGAAAGTCGTTTTACCTACACCAATAGCTTTTGAAGCATCCGCTTGTGTTAGATCTAATCTGTTACGCTCATCCCGCAAGAAAGTTGTCATTTATTGAAACTTTTAACCATTAAAATTACTAGAAACTTCAATAATGTACAATATATTGAATATGTAGATGCAAAATACTGAAACATTAACCGTTGACAGTTTCAATATATTGAAACTATACTCACCGCACATTAACAAAAACATTCTCTTTAAATCTCGCCAAAGAACTGAAAAGAGAATGTAAACCAAAAGGTACTTTACAATGAAACCTGAGCAAATTAAACAAGCCCTTGAAGAAAAAGGCTATTCACTGTCAATTGTTGCTACTGCGCTGGGTTTAAACCTATCGCATGTTAGTAGTGTTGTTTATCAACATACCACCTCATACAAAGTGGCTGCTGCCATTGCCAAGATTATCGGTAAACCGGTAGACGTTATCTTCCCCGATGTACCTGCCTACATTAAAAACAAAGATTGTCGCGCTAAAAAAGTACAAGCGTTACGCGAGTTACTAGCCAGTGAGCAATAGCATCGGCAATCACGCGTATTAAATCAATGTAATTTTGCAAGAGATTTTTACCATGGAAAATTTAACAATGGCACAGCAAAAACAACTCACTAAAAGCATACTAGATGCTGATGTAGCGCCAGATTGCGATATATATCACTTGTTTATACACAGTGTATGTTCAGCCATGAAGCGTTCAGGCTTTAGCCGCCCAGTAATAGCTGACCGCATGAACGATGCACTACGCGCTCAAAATAACGATGTTGACCAAGCAAAACTAAATAAATGGCTTGCGCCTAGTCAAACCAATTATATGCCAATGCATTACCTACCAGCGTTGTGTTATGCCGTGCGCTCAACTGAGCCAGCAAATGTACTACTCAAACCAATTTTGTTTAAAGCAGTCGATCAGCGCTCACAGCTACTGCAGCAACATGCCGAGCTACAAATGGAGATTGAAGAGCGAACAGCCATGCAGCGCTACATAACAGAGTCGTTATTGAACAGCGACGACCAAGACTGAAAGCACCATTACACCACCCGATATAAAACCCATATAAGGCTAAAAACAATGACAATCAAAGACCAAAAACCGTCTGCATTTTGTAAAACAAGCCGAATTAACGCAGTTGGAGGCTGTTATGAGCACTGAGTTAACAGATCAAATATTCACTGCAGAAGAGCAACAGCAGCTTAGTGAAAAAATCGAGAAGATGGCAGGGCACATACAACTTGTAATGCCAGATTCTGTTGACCAAGCATGGCAACTGGTTGTGCGCATGGAAGAACAAGCACTGGTAGAGACCGCTAAGCGTGGGCTGTTGTATATGTCGATCAAAATGCACCTAGGCCACGGCGAGTTTGAAACCAAGCTACGTGAACACAATATTGCACCACGCTCCGCTCAAAGCAGCATTGCGGTAGCAAAAATGTTTTTAGCGCTGCCTGAGGCAAAAGCGCGGACGTCGGCGCTTTTGAACATGAACAAAAGCAAGCTGATTGAAATGGCGCGTTTGCCAGTTGAAACCGTTGAATCGCTTGATGACGACGACCTAGACACGCTAAATGATTTATCAGTACGTGAGTTCCGCAAGGAAATTCGCAAGCTAAAAGACAAGCACACCGAGCTTGAAGAGCAAACAGCCACGCTTATAAACGCCCTTGAAACCGAGCGCATAACCAAAGCCCCTAAACAAATGTACGAGCTACCTATGTTAGTTGCACAGGTTCGTCGTGATGCATTTGCGCACAGTGCCGTTGTTAACGAGTCGCTCGAAGAGTTTATAGCCATGGCAGAGCAGCTATGTAACACCCGTGACCTTGACCTAAACCACCGCATAGGTGCAGCGCAAACAACCTGGCATTTATGGCTAGGCATACAGCAGCGCATAACCCACATGTTAAACCGCTTAAGCGGTGAGTTTGGCCCAGAGCATTTAGCCGGCGCTGAGTGCATACCGCAATTTGCCGAAGACGAATGGCAAGACGCCCAAGCAAACCGTGAATACATGCTCGCCATGTTTAACGACCGCATTAAAACCCGCGAGTAGGAGAGAGCAATGCATCCTGCAGTTCAAAAATACAATAAGTTACCAAGCACAGGTAACGAGCTGAGTTGGCAAAATGCCAGCGAAACAGCCCGTAAAAAAGCCCAAAGTAGGGCAGTGCTAGTTCGCCATTTACTTACCCAAGAATGCGGCATACCTAAAGCATTTGAGGCACTAGTAAAAAACTACCGTGCCAACACGGCGCTTAGCACATTAGCAAGCGCGATTGATGCACTAGGTAAGTTACCAGGGCGTGCAACCATTTATAACTGGTGCAATGCGTATAAAGACAACGGCATTAACAGCCTATTGCCTAACCATAAAGGCAAAGCCCAAACACAATACAGCTGGCTTGCCCGTTGCCTTGAGCTTTACCACAGCCCAAACAGCCCAAGCTTTGCACAAGTGGCAGATCAGTTAAACAAAGAGGGCTACAAGGCAGAGCATCACCAAGTGCGCCGTTTTATAAATGCACTGCCGCATGAGTTAGGCCCACAAAGCCCGTACCGCATGGGCGCAAAACTGTACCGTGAAAAACATAAAGATCACCTACTGCGCTCAACCGACAATATTAAGCCTGGCGTTATGTATAACGGCGATGGCCACACGCTCGACGTATACCTAGCTCACCCTAAAACGGGCAAACCTTACCGCGCCGAGTTAACCGCGTTTCAAGACGTAGCAAGCCGCTGCATTGTTGGCTGGGAACTCGGCTACGCCGAAAGCACGTTAGACACGCTAGCAGCAATAAGCCGCGCTATTAAAGTGCATAACAACGTGCCTGCCATGTTCTATCTCGATAACGGCTCAGGCTACAAAAACAAACTCATGAACGACGACACCACCGGTTTTTATGCGCAGTTTGAAATAGACGTAATATTTGCCATACCAGGCAACGCCCGGGTTAAGTGGATTGAGCGGTTCTTTTTACACATGGAAGACCGCGTTGGTAAACGCTTTAGCACGTATTGCGGCCGCGACCACGACGATCGCCATAAGCAGCTGGTACTTAAAGAGGCCAAGCAAGGCAAACGCAAACTGCCTACGGTAGACGAATGGATAGCCGAGTTTAAAGCATTTTTAAACGACTACCACAACAGCGAACACCCTGAGATCAAGGGCAAAACCCGCCAGCAAGTATGGGACGAAAACATAGAGCGCGTACCACCGGTTGAGGGTGACTTTGTAATGTTACCGCGCGAAACCGTCAACATTCGTCGTGGCCGCTTCCGCTTGCACCAACGTGATTACAGTGCCGACTTTTTACACCAGTTTAACGGCCAAGAGCTTGTTGCCGCCTACGACCTACACGACGACAGCTACACCAAGCTTTATAAGCTCAACGGTGAGTTTTTAATGTTCGCTAATTTAAAAACTAAATCGCATGCCGTGCCTACGTCGCGCATTGAGCAAGCCGAAAGCAAACGCCGCACAGGTCGCTTAAAACGCATAGACACCAAACGCCGCGAAATCGAAGCCCAAGAAACGCAAGACCGCATTATTGACGTTGAGTCAGTGGCTAAGTTTGGCGCGCCAATTAAAGCCATTGCAGCACAACAAGCACCGGTAAACATATTTGATTTTGATGTAACGCCAACGCAGCCACAGCACGAAATCGACCTAAACGAATTACTTGATCAACCTAATTTACACAAGGAACATACTTATGAGCTATAGCCAACCACACCCATACACGCCAGAGCAAACGCTACGTGTTGAGCTAATAAACCAAGAGCTAAGCACCACAGGCATGACAGCCGAAGAGCTTAATTGTGGCTTTGCCCTGCAATCAGTTAAAGAAGTACTGGCAAACAAATGCACCATTAACCCTGAAAAAGTCATTGTGGCGATGTGGCAAAAGTTGTTTGGTAACGCCGCGATTACTGAAATTGAAAAACGCAACGGCTTTAATAAGTCATATAACAAATCTGATCGCGAACTCGCAGCCCGTATATGCCTGCGTTTGCAATCACCCGAAATACGCGAGCAAAACATTACCAGCGCCAGCATTGCTGTGAGCATGGGTAAAAGCCCTGCGTCTATTAGCCAACTGATTAACGGTAAATATAACGCAAAGCCAACGGCGCACTTGCACGACATTTGGGCGCTTATTCGCCCAGCAGAGGTTGACCAAGGCAAACCATCTAATGAACGCAAAAAAATTGAAATTGTGTACGGTGATGTGCGCTTTATTCCTACCAGTACGTCAAAACTCATTGCCATGGCATGTGACCAAGCGCGAGCACGTAAACGTTTTAGTGTGTTTGCAGGGCAAGCGGGCCTAGGTAAAACCAAAGGCATTGTAGAATATTGCCTCCACAACAAAGAGGCTATTTTAATTGCCGGCAGTGAGCAAACCAGCAGCACCCAAGTACTTGAGCAACTCACCTTAGCCCTGGGCTTATCGCGCTGCCCAAGCGCGTATAAAAACATGCAAAAGATTATTAGCGCATTGCGTGATACAGACCGCCTAATTATTTTAGACGAAGCCGACAAGTGCAAACCAAACTCGCTTGACCCACTGCGCACCATAAGCGATCAAGCAATAGTAGGCGTAACGCTGGTTGGCAACATTCAACTGGTAGACAAACTGCAAACCCAAGAGCGCTACGAACTGATAGCAAGCCGCGTGTGTTTTTGGCCAAAACCTATCGGCCAAATCACCGTTGAAGATATTCGCACCCTGTTTTTAGAGCTAACCGAGGGCACCGTAAAACTCGCCCAAAACGATGCAAAGTGGTGGCAATGGCTGCACAAACGCGTTGAAGGTAACGCCCGTGAGCTGGTTGAAAACTTGCTCCCGCACTTGCTTAACCACACCAACAAAAACCCAGACACCGCCGTAGACAGGCTGTTAGTCAATGGCATCTTTTCATCAGTACTTAATAAACCAGCGGTTTAAACGCTGTTTAAACACATTTTAAATAAGGATTTAATCATGGCATTTTCAATTAATTTAAACACTCCACGTTTTACCGCGCGTTTAGCAGTAAACGATACGATCAGCACGCAACACATGCTGGCAGTACTTGCTGATAAACAAGGCTCGGGCGAGTTTATCGACAGCTGCAACGGCAATATAAAAGCCGCGTTCTCAATGCTGATAGCCGAAAAGCTATTCACTATTCAGCATGTTTTAGGCGTTAAATCGGCTGAGCAATTGGCTATTCGCTTTAATCACTTACACCCAAGCCTAGCGCGTATTTTTACCCAAGGCATGGTCGACTGGGGGATTAAAGTGATCACGTTAAAGCCTGCTGTGGCATTTGAGCTAACCCCAATGGAGGAAAGCGCATGAGCAACTTGATCCAACAAATCAAAATGGCACAAAAAGCGGCGGGTATCGAGCAAGATATCCACCAACTTAATGTGTCGTACATTTGTAATGGCCGCACCAATACGTGCGCAGACTTAACCAAGCTTGAGCAACAGCAGCTGCTTGCGCGTTACCGTGCAATGAACCCAAATGCCGGCAAAAAGCAGTTACCCGCCCAGTTAAAAATGATTTACAGCCTGTGGGGCCAATTAAGCCGCGCAGGCGCGGTAAACATAGATTCAAAAGGGGCGTGTGACGCGTTTTGTGAAAAGCACCTACAAGGCAAAAGGCTTAGCCAAAGCGCCCAGCAATGGCCACATATTATAGAAGTACTTAAGCAATGGCTTATCCGCCACAAAGCTAAGCAGGGGGCGTAAATGGCAAATTACGAAGAGTACCAAAACTTTACCATTAACCCGCGTAAGCCGCCTTACACCGAGGAAGAACGCTATCGCCCAGTTAAAGCAGCAGACCGCGAAAAGTGCCGCATTCGCCGCAATGTAGAGGCCTACCAAGAGCAACGCCAACTAGACCGCGAATACGGCTTAGATTATTTATTTGAGGAGCAATCATGAGCGAATCAACCATAGATTTACGGGCACTGCCCCATGGCCTGCGCCGCATTGTTAAACACTTAGGCGTTGAACAAACCATTGCGGTACTCACCGAGCAACAAGGGCAAATGTTTTATATCCCTGAAAAGCCAACCGAGGATCACGAAGTAGTCAAAGTATTTGGTAAAGCCCTGGTGCAAGAGCTAATAGATGCCAATGTAGGGTCAAGCTATCAAATACCCATGCTGCACAAAGTGCTTATGCAAATTCGCAATCAACAAATTTGCCAAGCCCTGGACGCTAAAAGCAGCAACATTCAGCAACTGGTTAAGCGTTTTAAGATCACGCGCCAACAAGTAAGCAGTATTTACAGTGCATACCAAGACGAACGGGCGCACGAAACACAATTAAATTTAAGTTTGTAGGGGGCTTTATGGAGCTTTTAAAAGACATTAAAGCAGAATGCTTAGCCTTTTTTAACGCTGCAACGTTACGCAGCAAACCAGTAATTCATTACAAATGCCCTGAGTGCGATAACACCTTAAAAACCATGCGCCCACCAGAGGGCGAGGTTTATAACGATCACACTATTTGCATTCATTGTTGGTTTGAGTTTATCCGTGTAACTGATGGTGTTGAGGTAAGAATCCAAACTTACCCCAAGCACGAACATGCAAAACAATAACTTTGTACTGCTCACTGCGTTGCAACTTAGCGGCGGCAAAAAGCCAAAGCGGTGGCATTACGAATACGGTTTAAACCTATTGGCCCGTTACATTAATCAACGTAAAACTATGGGATTAGATGTAACGGGTTTAATGGATGAGTACAGAGAGGCATATAGAAAATTAGGGCATTAATTGGATTTAATATCTTTTTGAGGTAAATTTAATTGATTCAACACAATATAGGTAAACTTATGACAGCTATTGTTATTTGGAGAAATGAAGAAGATATTTACAATCCTACCTTATGGGTTGTTTCTGACAGTTTAGTTAGTAATAATAATTCTGCTTTGATTGAGGATGCTTCAAAAGTTTTTACTTTACCAATAAAACTCACTATACCTGACGAAAGAGGGTACTTAAACAAAGTTTACTACCAACATTCATTAGGGTTTTGTTTTGCTGGTAGTACGTTAATGGGACAAAACTCATATATTTCTATTCTGCCATTACTTAGCAATCTAATTTGTCATAAAAAATATATTCCTTCTTTTATTGAAATAGCTACGTATATACTTAACTATTTTCGTGGGACATTTTTATCGTACTTAACTCGGCATAATAACAAAGCTTTTTTTGAAGCTTCGATTTTTGGATATTGCCATATTGAGAATAAATTACAAATCGCACACTATTTCGTTGAGAATACTGATGCCGATGGGTACAACGTTAAGCTAATAATAAAAGAAAATAAGTCCACTTCTGACTTTCTTTATTTAGGCGATAAGCCGCAGTTAATGAGAGAAAAAATAGAATCAGCTTTGAATGGTGAAGGAAAGCCAGGTCGCTCAAAATCTAGAGCACCTCGTTATGTAATTGAAGATGCAATTAATAACAAAAGTCCTGAATACTCATCTATAGGGGGAGATATACAATTAGGTATTGCTAATTTTAGCGGCTTTAAACCTTATACAATTCAAAAGCCGTATGAAATAGGCAAGCCAGCTTCTTACATTAGTTATCTAGGTCGGGAATTGACACCTGAATTATCATCCGTCGGTATAGCACGAGTTGGTGGTGATGCGATGAGTTAATATTTTTAGCAAAAATAGGCTTGTGGTCTTGAAGTTGCAAGCCTTTAAATAAAAGTGAGCTTAGGGCAGAACCCTTGAAATCGTTAATAACATCATTCTCATAATTAAATCATCCGTAAAAAATGAACTGAAAAACGATAACCATCCTAAGATGCATAAGGCTAGTGTGAAAACATCATTCCGTAAAACTCTTTTAATCATATTAGCTCCTCCTTGTATTGAAGATTGAAAAGAATTCCAAAGATTCTGGGCCGCAAATGTTGCCCTAAGCTCACTTATATATATTTTAACATATATTTCAGATTCTAAAAATATATCTATTGCTTTCGACCTTGTTTTCATTCTAACCTAATAGTCCAGCTTTACACCCCAGCCGCAAACAACTTTACAGTGTTACCCAATCC
This sequence comes from Pseudoalteromonas sp. KAN5, assembly GCF_022846535.1. Classification (NCBI taxonomy): domain Bacteria; kingdom Pseudomonadati; phylum Pseudomonadota; class Gammaproteobacteria; order Alteromonadales; family Pseudoalteromonadaceae; genus Pseudoalteromonas; species Pseudoalteromonas sp. KAN5. Next base: position 1,308,117 of record NZ_AP025589.1, on the reverse strand, counting down.
CCTAAATTGATTTACTACCAGCATGACAAATACAGTGCATGCGCCATTTATTGAGTTTTTAGCTCAACAAATTATTAAGGCCAGTTCTAAAGCCGAGCAAATTGCAATATCTCGCCGTTGCCCGTTAAAAGACCTGCCCGCATTGCGTACCCGCGTTAAAGCGCTGCTAAACCCAGCGAACAAAAAGCCGGCGCGCAGTACTCGCTTACCTGCCTGTTACGTCCTAGTAAAACAACGTTTAACCAAAAAGAGGACTCAACAGCATGGCGCTTAAACAACGAGTGGCCGTACCAACAGCACCGAGCTTTATATTTCAGGAGCTGGTACCAAAAGCCACGTTTGAACTATTTAAAGACACCCCATTATTCTTACTCAATTTATTTGATGAACGTGCATTGCGCATGCTGCAAAAGCTACGCGACAAGTTTGGCCCATGCACAGTAAACAACTGGTACTGGGGCGGCGCTAATCAATACCGTGGCTATCGCCCACTTGATTGTGAAATAGGCGCAAAACGCAGCCAACACAAGCTAGGCAAAGCGTTTGATTGCAGCTTTGAAAACTACACAGCCCAGCAAGTACGTGACTACGTATTAGCCCACCCGCAAGAATTCCCCTACATCACCGCCATTGAAGGGCAAGTGAGTTGGTTTCATTTTGATGTACGCACGCCTACATGGACGGGCATTAAAGTATTTAACCCGTAAGGACGACCCATGACCCCAGAGCAAGAAAATCAACTATTCCAGTCAATCGGTCAAATACAAGCGAGTCAAACCGCTATTTTGAATCAAATTAGTTCTCTAAAAACCGATATCAACAAGCGAGTAGACAAACTTGAAGACCGCGTTACCAAGGTTGAAACCCATGTAACTAATAATCGGGTAAAAATGGCTGGAATCGGTGGTGCAGCTGGTCTAACGGTTGCACTAATTACTGAGCTACTTAAAAACGGTGGCTTATAATGGCGCACCCTGCAGAAAAGAAAAATGCCGTACGCCACAGCTATGTAAGCGAGCTGCTCGCGTTAAGTGTTGCCGCCATTAAACACAGCGTGGCCGATGGCACTGCACGACGCTGGAAAATGGAAGCCAAAGACAACGGCGACGATTGGGACTTAGCCCGTGCCGCAAGCCGCCGTAGTGAAGGCACAGCAGGGGAGTTTACTACCGACTTTATTGAAGAATTTACCATTCAAGTTAACGAAACCTTTGAGCTTTTAAGATCAGCAGACGGCGCACAGCTGCCCCTTGAACAACGTATAAAAGTACTTAGCTCGCTCACCGATATGATGAGCAAAGTTATGAAGGTATCAGGCGGTAATAAACGCCTTGAAAAGCGCACCATTGCCACCGAAGTACTTAAAATACTCGCTAAGTTTGTATCAAACAAATACCCCGAATTTGCCCCCGAGTTTGTAGAAATACTTACCGCCTTTGGTCCACGGCTCGACAAGGAGTTAGACGACTAATGGCCGATATGAACTCACGCGACTTTTTAGCTGAAATAGAGCAGATCACCGGCTCACTGCGCCGCGATATTGAAGCCAAAGAACGCAACATAGACCCAAGCCCCGCTGCAATTAAAGAACGCCGTAAACGCGTACTTGGCGGCGACTTTGCGTTTTTTGTGTATACGTATTTTCCGCATCACATGTGGCTTGACGACGATCAAACTGCGTCTGAGTTCCAAAGCTATTTTATGAACTGGTTCCCCGAAGCCCTCAAGCTTAAAAACGGCTGGAAAAACTGGTTTGTAGCCCCGCGTGGTGAGGGTAAAAGTACCCTTGCTGTAAAAATTGCGCCTGTTTATGTAGCGGTGTTAGCACTCTTACAAGACCCTGATATTTGCCAAGATCTGGGCTTAGCTAAAATAAAACAATTTATCGATTTTGTGATCTTGTTTGGCGCTGAAACCAAAATGCCAACCAAAACACTAGAGGTAGTTAAAACCGAACTGCTTAACAATAACAACCTCGCGCTCGACTTCCCCGAAGTGTGCCAAAAGTCCCCCGTGTGGAAGTTAGGCGAGTTTGTAACAGCCCAAGGCGTACGCTTTGAAAGCCGTGGTGCTGAGCAATCAGTACGCGGTACGTTCCATGGTGCAAGCCGCCCTAAGTTGCTGCTATCCGATGACATTATAACCGATGCCGAGGCAAAATCGCCCACTGAGCGCGATAACCGCTGGCGCTTCCTAGAAGCTGCCGTGCAATACCTTGGCCCACCAGATGGCACCGTAAAATTCTTAGGTGTAAATACCGTTTTAAATAACGACGACCCAATAAGCCGCGCCGAAGAAGCACCAGGGCATATTGTTCACCGTTTTAAAGCCATTAAACAAATGCCAGAACGCATGGACTTATGGGAAGAATGCCGCGATCTAATGGTGCATGACGACAAACGCTTTGAAAAACGCGCCGCCGCTAAGGGTGAGGCTGTTTCAACCGAGCAAAAACCGTCGTTTAAGTTTTGGCTCAAGCGTAAAAAGCAAATGCTTAAAGGCGCTACTACCAGTTGGCCAAGTGTGCGTTCGCTTTACGATTTAATGTGTATGTGGGCGGCTAATAAGCGCGAGTTTAACCGCGAAATGCAAGGCATAGCCAAAAGCGACGAAGAAGCCATTTTTTATCAGTTCGATTTTTGGGTTGATCGCCTAAACGAGTGGATACCCTACGGCGCATGTGATCCAAGTATGGGCAAAACTGAAAAAGCCGACCCCAGCGCTATACTCGTGGGCTTTTACTCTAATGATTTACAAAAGCTACACGTTGAATACGAAAGCCGCAAAGTCCGTGGTACGAGCCGTTTACTTAACGACTTAATACGCGCACAAAAAGAATATAACTGCCGTGTGTGGGGCTTTGAGAACAACAACGCCTTTGATTTTATGCGCAGCCAGTTTATTACTACAGGCCTAGAGCAAGGCATTGCACTGCCTTTACGTGGTGTTACTGCGGTTATTAGCGCCGAGGAACGCATAGGATCACTTGAAACCTATGTAACCAATACACCAGCGCAAATTGCCTTTCATTCACATTGCCGCTTACTACTCGACGAGCTTGAAAACTGGCCAGAAAAACAAACCGCCCATCACTACGATTTAAGCTGTGCCCTGGCTATTTTGTGGATGGTAGCAAGCACAGGTGCAGGCGGCATGCCGCGTGTTAATAGCCGCAAAGTCACTAAACAAATCAGGGGATATCATGTATAGCAAGCCACGCATTAAATCTACAGCATACACCGTGTATAGCAAGCCACGCATTAAATCTACAGCATACACCGCGCTAAACCGTATGTTTGACCAAAACCGCATAGATCCAAATCTTACGTCGCTTATTACTGAGCTACCAAACCCTGATCCAATACTGCGCCGTGCAGGTAAAAACACCGCCATTTACGAAGAAATAGCCCGCGACGCCCACGTTATTGGTGAATTACGCTCACTACGTAGCGGCTTATTTAGCTTTAATACCGAGCTTGTACCAGGCGGTGACGACGCAGCCAGTTTAAAAAGTTATGAGTTAGCTAAAGCGTTTTTTGCCCGTAAACCATGCCCACATACAGAATGGGCCGATATGGATTGGCACAATTACAGCGCCATTTTAAATGGCTTTAGCGTTACTCACTTGGGCAAGTACATTAAACACGATGGTCATTGGCAACCTGAATACGTAGAGACCTGGCGCAACAGTCGCTTTGCATTTAATAGTGATCACGAGCTGCTTGTTAAGACCAGCGAAAACCCACAAGGCGAGTTAGTCGATCAACGCCGTTGGTCGTGCGTTCGCCACATGCCAAGCGCCGAAAACCCGTATGGCATCGCATTATTAAGTAGCTGTTTTTGGCCGTGGACCTTTAAACACGGTGGTTTTAAGTTTTTTGTGCAGCTGTGCGAGCGCTTTGGTATTCCATTCCCTGTGGGTAAATATCCAATTGGCAGTAAAGACAAAGATATCGAAAATTTGTTAGATGGCTTAGTACGACTTGTGCAAGATGGCATTGCCGCCATACCCGATGACACGACAATTGAGATCATCGAAAGCAAACTATCTGGCGAGCCAGTACCAGAGCGCCTAGTTAACTTTTGTAATGCCGAAATAAGCAAAGCACTCACTAGCCAAACTCTTGCAACCGAGCAAAAAAATGGTGGCGCACGCGCAGCCAGCGAAACCCATGCAAAACGCGCGGGCGATAATCAACGATCAGACAGGGCGCTTGTAGCCTCTTACCGTAACCAGCTTTTAAACGCATTGCACACAGTAAATTTTGACGGCGGCGAACCACCTAAATTCATCTTTAAAGACAAACGCGAGATCAATACCGACACCGTAACCCGCGTGCGTGAAACAGCCCGTATTGTGCCTGTTGGTGAAGACTGGGCCTATCAAGAACTTGGTGTACCAAAGCCAAAAGACGGCGAAACTATCCTAGATATACCCGACGAAGGCCACGGCATAGCCACTGCGGCTAAAACTGAGTTTGCCAAAAAACAAACGGATGCCGTAGAACTTACCAACGAATTTGATGAGTTTGATCACGCAAGTGACGACACCATTAAACAGATTTATCAATTTGCTCAGGCCTCTAAAAGCCTGGACGAACTTAAGCAAAAAATAACCTCACAATTTCCTGATATTTCAGACTCTGCACTGGCAGACGTTGCCCAAACAGCAATGGAGTATGAATTTATGGCAGGCATGAACGAGGCTAATTCAAAAACTGTGGAGATAGACGATGAATAATGTTCCTGACGGGTATTTAAAAGACGGTAAAGGCAATTTAGTAGCCATTGCCAACATCAAACAAACTGACTTGATCAAAGACGAGTTTGTAAGAAAAGCCATTGATAAAGCCGTTGAAATGCAAGAAACACTGGCAGAGTTTAAACAAAGTTTAATGGCTGAAGCCGACGACTTTATAGAGCTATTAGCGCAAGAACATGGCGTTAACTTAGGCGGCAAAAAAGGCAATGTGACACTACGCACCTTTGACAGCCAATTAAAAGTAACGCTACAAACGCAAGAACGCATTGAACTTGGCCCAGAGCTTACCCTTGCTAAGCAATTAATAGATCAATGCCTGGACGAATGGACCGAAGGCGGCAACCAAAACATTAAAGCCATTGTTAGCAAAACGTTCAATACCGATAAGCAAGGATCACTTAACCCGCAACGCATTTTAGCCCTGCGTAAACTAGAAATATCAGACGATTCGGGCAAGTGGACCAAAGCCATGAACATTATTGCAGAATCCGTTGGCGTGGTTGATTCTTGCCGTTTTATCCGCTTTTACAAGCAAGATGATAAAGGCATTGAGCAAGCAATTTCACTCGATATAGCAAAATTGTAGCGGGGCGCTTATGGCCATCACAAAAGAGCAGTGGATAGAGGTAGAAAAGCACTTAGCAGGCTTTTTTGGCTCGGTTATTTTCAAATACGGTGAGTTTGAAATAACAGTGATACGCGGGCGCGTATCTGAGTCTAAAACAAGCTTAGTTGTGTATGTAGACGATGTAATTAAGGGTGGCTGGTACTCTAAAGACAACGAACGCCCTTCATGTATTCCTGATGTTTGGCGTAAACGAACCCGCGCCAGATACACGGCTAAATCAATCAAGGATGCAGAAAAAGTATGGGGTAAGCGCCGTGCAAAAAAAGAATTCCCAGAGCTTTACGAAGTAACCGAATACCACACATGCGATTTTACAACCGCTAAAAGCCTCGTTCGTCAGTATAAAAAGATCGAAGGTTTAGAGCTTATTAAAATTGGCGGAAAATCTTACGACGACTATATAAAGGTATAACTATGGATCCAATTACGATAGCACTTGGCCTTGCAAAGCTCACAGGCCTGGATAAGAAAATAGGCGGTTGGATAGGGGGCGACAATGGATCAAAGGTCGCGTCTAAAGTGGTAGATATTGCGCAAACCATCACCAATGGCGGCACGCCTGAGCAAGCATTTAACCTAGTTCAGCAATCTAGCGCATTGCAACAAGAGTTACGGCAAACAATTTTAAACCGTGAAAAAGAGCTTGATGATTTAGCGTTTAAAAATACTCAAAGCGCCCGCAATATGCAGATCCAAGCACTTAATCAAGATGATAAGTTTTCTAAACGCTTCATTTATTACTATGCGTGGTTTTGGTCGGTTGCAACCGTTATATACATAGGCTGTATAACGTTTTTAACCATTCCAGATACCGCAACACGCTTTGCAGACACCATTTTGGGCTTTATTTTAGGCACCGTTGTAGCGTCAATATTGAATTTTTTCTTTGGTAATAGCCGTGATAATTCACGCAGAAACGAAATTCAAGACATTCAACAGTCGTTAAAAGAGCAATAATATGGCCTTACCAGCTCCACAATATGGCGACCTTGTTAAGTTCAAGGAAGCCACTTCTCATTTCAAAGACAAAATTAAGCTCACAAGTGAGTCATATAAAGATTTACAGGGCTTAGTTCACGCCAAAGCATTTACCGTTGCCGGTGCAACACAAATCGAGATCATTAACGAACTATATAAAGCAGTGGATAAGGCGATTAGCGATGGCGAAACCATATCGGACTTTAGAAAACGCTTTGACAAAGTAGTTGATGATCACGGTTGGTCATACAATGGCAAACGGGGCTGGCGTACTAAAGTTATTTATCAAAACAATAAAAACACTGCGCGTGCAGCTGGCCGTTGGCAACAACAAGAGCGTTTGAAACAGCGCAGGCCATATTTATTATACTTAACAGCTGGTGATAGCCGCGTAAGACCTGAACACGGTAAGTGGAATTACATTTTATTGCCTGTGGATCATCCGTTTTGGGATACGCATTATCCGCCAAATGGTTATAACTGCAGATGTAAGGTGGTATCACTTAATGCGCGTGATATTGCACGCATGGGGTTATCAGTAACCAAGCCAGAAAAAGTTAATAAGTTTATGGAGTCATTCAAAGTTGTAGACCCATCAACAGGCGAAGAACTTAATAAGTTAGCAGGCATTGATCTAGGCTGGGATTATAATCCAGGTAAAGCATGGCTAGGTGCAGACATTGCAGCAGGTAAATCAGTTATGACTTTATCAACTGACATTCAAAAATTAGCAGTACCGCAATTTAACGAAGCAGTTTTAAAATCTCAGCAGTACTATATAAAGCAAGTAAACTTACAAGCAGCAAAGTTAGCGCTTAAAAAGTCGGTACCAGATAGCCAGCAATTTACGTTAGGGCACTTGCCTGTAAATTTACTAAACGAGCTATCACGTAAAAACGCACCTATATATAGTAGCGCTGTTACAGTCAGCAGCGCTCAAATTGAAAAGTTCTTAACTGGTAAACTGGCAATTGAGCAAGTACACGAACTAATGAACGCTGTTCAAAATCCAAATACGTTTGCTTATATAGGCAACCAAGTAAAAATATCGTACCAAGGTTTTATGATCACAGTTGAGCTAGGGCCAACGTTCAATACAATTATAGCTGCCGAAAAAGTTTAAACATCGGCAGCTCAAAATATTTAAACAGCGTTTAAAAGGCGTTTAAAGTGTATTTAAAGGAAAGTTAAACGATCAAGAATGATCTAATTCTAAACGTACAATGAGCAGGAATGATCGTGGAATGAGTCAGTTTGAACAGGTTTCGTCTAAAAACAAGCGTAATCCGAATTTAGCTAATTTTGCGCTCAGGGTTAGCCAATCCCAGTAATAATGGGCTTTTCCAAAAGACGAGGGCGAAAATCCTCATATCATCATTATTCTAGAAATGAACAACCCCTTACAAATACTAAGTAAATTATTTAATTTAACATAATCTAATTTATGGGATGTTATCTATACTACGCTGCAAAGCGTACTTCTTTTCATTATTCACCCTCACTAAGTCCAATACTAGACGGTATCGGACTTAGTGAGGGTTTATGCGAATTATATGATTTTATTCGAGTATCTTTCTTGAGCTTCATTATCGCTTAGCATAGTATTAAAAATACAATTTAAGCTGTATCACAAGAAGTAAACAATATGGAATTTGTGCGCCCGTTAGAACCAATCCTAATAATTGACGATGTTCAAGATATACGTGACTACTTAAATCAAATCTTAACTGAGTTAGGTTTTGAAGATATTCTCGAAAGTAACGATTTTGAATCTGCAAAAAGCCTGATTGATGAAAAATCCCCGAATGTAATTTTCCTTGATATTGAATTACCCGACACCGACGGGACTGAAATTCTTGAGTACCTAAACGATAATTACCCACACACCCATGTTGTCATGTGCTCAGGCCACAATAGCCTTGAGAATGTACAAAATACATGGGAACTTGGCGCTAAAGGCTTTATTGCAAAACCATTTAATGCCAAAAAAGTCGATACGGTTATGAAACGCCTAGAACTTATTTAGCCCACATCAAAACCATAAGGTTATTATGCAACACACTGTACAAGCGATCATTGATGATTTATCTCAGGTTATTTATGGCAAACAACAGCAAATCAAACTCGCGTTAACTTGCTTATTCAGTCAAGGCCATTTACTCATTGAGGATTTGCCTGGTATGGGAAAAACCACCTTATCGCATGCACTCGCGGCAGTATTAGGTTTAAGCTATCAACGCGTGCAATTTACCAGTGATTTATTACCTTCAGATATACTCGGTTCGAGTATTTTTAATGCCAATGAACATAAATTTACATTTCATAAAGGGCCTGTTTTTAGCCAAGTCGTGCTAGCTGATGAAATTAATCGTGCGGGTCCAAAAACACAAAGTGCATTATTAGAAGCGATGGAAGAATACCAAGTGACTATGGACGGTGATAAATACGCCCTGCCCAGTCCATTCTTTGTAATCGCTACTCAAAATCCATTATACCAATCAGGTACTTATCCTTTACCAGAGTCTCAATTAGACCGTTTTTTTATGCGCATTAGCTTAGGTTTTCCACCGAAAGAAGCTGAAAGGAAATTGATTTTAGGGCAAAACAATCGTGATTATGATCACCTACCCGTACGAATTAACGCCGAACAATTAATTGAAATACAAAAACAAGTAAGTACTATTACTTTAAGTGAGCCGGTTGTTGATTATATCTTGGCGCTTGTTTCATACACGCGTAAGAATAACCAATTTGCTAATGCGCTGTCTCCACGCGCCAGTATTGCTTTAGGTAAAGCAGCACAAGCATGGGCATTTATTGATGGTCGTGATTTTGTCACTCCCGATGATGTTCAAACCATATTTGCCAGCGTAACAGAGCACCGCTTGGGTTTAAATCATGATGTTAGCGCACAACAGCTAAAGCAATTATTAAATGATGTTACTGTACCTTTGTAATGCGAAAAAATAACAACCTTGCCCGCTCTACACTATTTTTTCAGCTAAAAGCTAAGCTTTTCAGTTTGTTACTTAAAAATAAACACAATACTGAACAGCTTACATTAACGCATAGCAACATTTATATTTTACCTTCCAAGCTAGGTAGTAGCTTTTTACTCGTAACAATACTTAACTTTATCTTGGCTGTTAACTATCAAAATAATTTGATTTTAGTGATGGCATATTTGATGCTAGTTGTAATGATTTTTTCATTATTGCTCGGTTATAACAATGTTAGAGGTTTAGCGCTTTCTTACAAAAGGCATATTGCTAACTATGCCCCACAGTGTGCCCAATTAGAGTTAGAGCTTTCGACTGATACAATATGCCAATCGCTGCAGTTTATTTACGAAAAAAAAATACTCGCAACGTTTGATGAAACAACCCCTACTTCGCAATTGATACATTTAGATTTACCGATGAATCAACGCGGTGCCTACCCATTGCAGCGCTTAAAAATCATTAGTCACTATCCGTTTGGTTTAGTATCGGCATGGAGCTACATGCAATTAACGCAGACTGTTTTTGTTTACCCGCAACAACGTAAGCCTGTACAACAAGAGAATCATCAGCACAATAAAAACAGTATGGATGATGGCGATCAAAAGAATATGCACGGTAGCGATGAGTTTGATGGCTTGACTCCCCATCAAGTTGGTATGAATTTGAAACGTGTGTCATGGAAACATTATGCTAAAACTCAGCAATTGATGGTTAAGGATTTTGTTAATTACTCAGCGCAAAGTGTATTTTTTGATTTTAATCAGTTACAAGGAAGTACTGAATCTCGACTTCAGCAATTGAGCTATTTGATCAGCCAAGCATACTTGCAAGGTACAACGTATGGTTTGCAATTAGAAAGTATCTCATTCGAGGTGAGTGAAGGAAAAGAACACTGTAAAAATTGCTTAGAAGCACTCAGTCGCTTTTCCAAAATAGCCAAGGATTAACATGAGAGTTGTTAATAATTTAACTGCAATTAATTTATCATTATCAATAGTTTATATATTAGTATTGAGTTTTATCTTTACTGAACTCCCGTTGGCATTTAATACACTGTTAGTGGGTTTATGTATTTGGAATCTTGCGGTTACCTTATTAAAGCGTAATAAGCCTAATGCATTATTAGCAAATACATTAGCCGGGTTGAGTTTGATTGTTTTGTTTTATGATGTTGGCTTTAGCGATACCGTTACGTTGTTCGTGGCGATGCTGATTTTATCGAGCTTATTTAAATTACTCCAAGCAACGACAAAAAAACACACTATCAAACAATTACTTTACTTAGCTTTTTTAGCCTGTCTACTGTTTATCTATTTTCTCAAAGTTTATTTGCAACATTGATTATTAGCCTTTTATACATTCTAAATTTTGCTGTTTTGGCTTTAATTGAGTCCAAACATAACTTAAAAATAGCCGTTAAAGGTAGTTTAAAATTATTGCTGTTGGCGTTACCTATTTCGATTTTTTTACTGTTATTGCTACCAAAAGTACCTGCATTTTGGCAGCTGCCAGGGCCTAAACTGGCTAAAACAGGATTATCAGAAAGTGTTGACCCATTCGACATTGCGCAATTATCTAACTCAGATGAACTAGTTTTTAGAGCAAAGTTTGATGAACAAAGGCCGTCTCCCCCCTACTACTGGCGTGCCATAATACATGACGAATTTGATGGTAAAACCTGGTTAATATCGGACATTTTGAAAGCCAAACAAGTGATTGGTCAAAACACCACTAAGCTAGGCGCAGAACCTTTATTTAGTTACCAAATATTTGCAGAGCCAGCCGCTAAACCTTGGCTGTATGGTTTACAACTTTCGAGCTCAACACATAAAGACGTCAAAACAACCAGTGATGGATTATTACTTCGTAAACGTTTTTTAGCCAGTAGTATTAGTTATACCACACAAAGTTACCCACTCGAATCAGCGCTTCTATCACGTTCAGTACAGTATCAGAATGCCCAACTAAATTTAGCAAAAGAGACTAATCTTCAGTCACAAACGTTTGCTAAACGTTTATATGAGCAACAAAACAAGGATGACGATGCTTTTTATTCAGCCTTATATGAGTACTTTGCCAACAATGGATTCAGTTACACCTTAACACCCGATCCAATTACTGGTAGCAATACTTTAGACCAATTTTTATTTAATAATAAACGTGGTTTTTGCGGGCATTATGCCAGTACAGCTGCATTTATGTTTAGAAGCGTTGGCATTCCAGCGCGTGTTGTTTCTGGTTATTTAGGCGGTGAATACAATGAGCAAAATAGTTATCTTAGTGTTTATCAATATGATGCACATGCTTGGGTCGAAGTGTACATAAAAAACAAAGGGTGGCAGATTTTTGATGCAACAGCTGTGGTTTCACCCGAACGATTAAATGGTTCGTTGTCACAGCATACACAACTGAATAATGAATTTACCAGCAACTTAAGTTTTGGTCTATTGAGGTTAAGCAATATAGCTGGTTTTAATTGGCTTAGACTCAAACTTGAAAACCTTGATTACCAATGGACTAGCTGGGTGTTAGGGTTTGATCAGCAAAAACAGGCCTCCTTGTTAAACAAGTTGTTTGGCAACAAGAAACTGTGGCAGATTTCACTGATTGTGATTGCAACAGTGTGCATGACATTTATTTGTTATTTTGTGTACTTATCGTGGCCAAAGACATCCTCGGAGCCCAAACATGCTCTGACCAAAGACTATCTTAAACTAGTTAATTGGTGTGAAAAACAGGGCATTGTTGCTAAGCAAAACCAAACACCATTGCAGTTTTTAGACTATGCGGCACAAAAACAGCCAGAGAAACGAATATATATTGAACAATTTGCACAGTTATACTCCGATGTGCGTTATCGACAGTTAGTATTTAATAGTTATCGTAAAAAACACAGTAAAGATCTGATAAAATCTATTAAAACAAAGATGAAGAGATAATTATGAATGCAGTTGTGATCGGTGTGTTATTAATGCTGGGACTCACTTTAGCGCGGGTTAATGTCATTGTAGCCATGACGCTCAGTGCTTTAGTCGCTGGTTTAACTGCGGGTTTAAGTTTAACTGATACACTTGATGCATTTAATGCTGGCCTGTCTGGTGGGGCAGAAATTGCCCTAAGCTATGCGATGTTAGGCGCGTTTGCAGTTGCAATCTCAAAGTCTGGACTGACCCGGATACTCGCGGCAAAATTATTGGCAAAAGTTAATAATAACAGTGCAAATAGCGAAACCAGCCTCAGTTACTTCATCCTGTTTATTATTTTAGCTTGTGCAATCTCATCCCAAAATTTAGTGCCTGTGCATATTGCCTTTATTCCTATTTTGATCCCGCCGTTACTAATTGTATTTAATAAATTAAAATTAGATCGCCGCGCCATTGCATGTATTTTAACCTTTGGCTTAGCAACATCTTATATGGTATTGCCCTATGGCTTTGGTGGGATATATTTATACTCAATTTTACATAAAAACCTTGTTGATAATGGCCTTGATATTATTAATAGCCAAGTACCATTAGCGATGGTCATCCCTGCTTTTGGTATGTTAGCTGGCTTACTTATTGCGGTATTTATTAGCTATAGAAAACGTCGGGAGTATCACCAAGACGAACTAGATGAACAGGCTACAAGTATTGCAGTTGAACAACCCAAAAAAGTACTACTTGTTGGAGTCACTGCAGTACTAGCCTCTTTAGTTGCTCAAAATGTTAGTGGCTCTATGATTTTAGGCGGCTTAGTTGGGGTTATGATCTTTAGTTTATTTGGTGTAGTTAAGTGGGAGCAAAATAGCGACGTATTCAGTAAAGGCGTGGCTATGATGGCGATGATTGGTTTTATTATGATCTCAGCCCAAGGTTTTGCTGCCGTGATGAAAGCAACAGGCGATGTAACTAGCTTAGTACACAGCGCTGCATTAGTGATTGATGGTAATAAACCTTTAGCCGCTGCACTTATTCTATTAGTGGGTTTAATGATCACTATGGGCATTGGTAGTTCTTTTTCTACCGTGCCAATTATCGCAACTTTGTTTGTCCCCTTGTGTTTAGAGCTGAACTTTTCAATTATGGCAACTGCTGCGTTGGTTGGCACTGCTGGTGCATTAGGGGATGCTGGCTCTCCTGCGTCTGATTCAACACTTGGCCCAACCTCTGGATTAAATGCAGACGGTCAACATGACCACATTTGGGATTCGGTAGTGCCTACTTTTATCCATTTTAATATTCCACTGCTCATATTTGGCTGGATTGCAGCCATGGTGCTGTAACTCACTAAGCAAACGCCCTACTACTTGGTGAATAATTATTAGTTTTCCACGTTAGCTAAGTATTAAGTTTGATTAAATATAGTATGATGTGTTCTTATTAATTACAAAAGAAAGCACATTGCTGTGCTTTCTTTTCTATAATTGTTAATTAAAAACCATAGATCATTTTATCGCAAACAACAGGCGTTGGTCTGTGGTTATCATCAACCGCAACAAACGTAAAACTGCCTGTGATTGCTGAGTGCTTATCATCTGTGTGCATGGTTTCTAAAAATATTTCTACATCTACTCTTAAGCTGGTATTGCCTACGTGAACAACTTTTGAAATCAACTCTGCAAAAGTACCAGCAGGAATGGCTTCTTTAAAATCAACTCTATCTGATGAAATAGTTACCAATGGTTTACGACAAAAACGGGTTGCTGCAATGAATGCAACTTCATCCATCCATGCTAAAGCATCGCCACCAAATAAGGTGTTGTGATGATTTGTACGTCCAGGAAAAACAGTTTTAGTCACCGAGGTGGTTGAATCTTTAATACGTTGAGCAATTATTTCTTCACGGTTTACTTGTGTTGTCATGTTCTCTACTTTTTGTTCGCTAATGTGTCTAACATCATAAGTGCAGGATCGAGCCGTTCGCCTTTCCAGTTAAAACGCCAATCTAAATGCGGCCCTGTTACACGGCCTGTGGCACCAATCTCGGCAATTTTATCACCACGCTTTATGGTATCCCCTACTTTTACATCGAGTTTACTTAAATGTATATATGTAGACGTTACACTGTGCCCGTGGTCTAAAATTAGTGTGCCGCCAGAGTAATAAAGATCACTATCGGCAAATACTACTGTGCCACTTACTGGCGCATACACAGGGCTGCCGGTTTTGTTCGCAATATCTAAGCCGAAGTGTGGACGACGTGGTTCACCGTTAAAGTAGCGTTGGCTGCCATATACGCCAGAGATACGACCTTCAGCCGGTTTATAGACAGGGTCTAAAAAGTATCGAAGGTCAGAATCAATTTTTCGTGCATTTTTTACAGCAACAGCTTCGCGGCTAATTCGCTCACTGACCTCTTTAGGGGGCGATACATACTTACTTGCTACACCGGTAATTTTATCAATTTTATAATCACGTTTTGTGATTACAATCGCTTGCTGGTGCTCAGTGCCAGAGGCATCTACCCACGTTAACTTATGTGTTAACTCAGCATCACGACCAAAACCAAAAACAAATTCGCCTTGCTCTGTGGTTTTTAATGCTTGGCCATTAAAGCTTATTGATTTAACACCTTCAATCTTGCCAGTAACTAAGCCACCTTGCGTTAAATGACCTTGCAATTCAACTGCATCAGTAAAAAAACTCACTGTGGCAAAGAACGACAGTGCTAATAACTTACGCATAACAAATCGATCCTTTTGCAACCCCTTCATAGGCTGTAATTTTGACATCACTATCAGGGTGCTGAGCTTTAACCTGCTCTGCTAAATAACCTGCAATACATTCTACCGTTGTATCAACCGGTAAAATATCACAACGGGCTTTACTTATCGCCATCTCAAAATAACCTTGCGCCGCAGTATACGCAAAACAAAAGTCATTTTCAGTTGCAGTAATATGTTGCAGCTGGCTTGTTGAAACTTGATCTTCAGCAGTTGCTAAATAGATATCTTGCCACTTATCAGCCCACTGTTTTTGTAAGCGCGGCATCGCCATGCCATCAAGTGCAATACCAATTTGCGAACGATGACCATGAATGATGCGTTGGCAATTCCCATCGTGTTTTTTAAGACCATGACTATAGTGATAATAAAAGCTCTTACTGTGTTCAGGCTTTAATTCAATCTCAATTTTATCAATGTTACTTGGTAACTGCGGCATAATCGTCGCGATTAAAAATTCAATCACTGATTGCTCATTTACAACCTCGGCATCAATTAAACAATACGCTTGATTAGGCGCACTCATTGCTAAATGGTGGTCATCACCAAACGTACAATCTAGTGTTGTATAATCACCATGGTTTTCGATAGAGCCATTAATTTTATTACCAATAGCCAATTTGTGATCTATGCATTGGTCAATAATCCCTTTAATTTGCTTTTTAACTAAGCCAAAATCGAGCACCATAGACTCTTCATTTAACTTGCCATGCAAGGTTAAATCAACAATCCAGCTTTCACCTACTGCGCCTCGTTTGTTACAAAGATAAGAAAAATCAATTACGGTAAGTGCGTTAACAAAAAGGATCATAAACTTCCTTTATACTGGTTAAAAAATCACAGTAATTATAATGATTTTTGCTCCTAATTGCGCGATTAAATCGTGTAATTAGCATGTTCTTCACCTAAGCGGTGTAATTTCATGCAAAAAAATTATTTTTTTAACTGCTCCGAGTTGTTTAGCGTACAAGTGTACGCTAAAGTACGGGGCAATTTCTAAGCGATGATAAGTGTTATGGAACCTAAAAATAGCTATACAAAAGAAGATTTGATCCTGTGTGGTCAAGGTGAAATGTTTGGTGAAGGCAATTGTCGTCTACCAAGTGACAATATGTTAATGATGGATCGTATCATCTCAATCACTGATGACGGTGGTGAGCATGGTAAAGGTGAAATCATTGCTGAATTAGATATCAACCCAGATCTATGGTTTTTTGACTGTCACTTTAAAGGTGATCCGGTAATGCCTGGCTGTCTTGGTTTAGATGCAATGTGGCAATTAGTTGGCTTTTTCCTTGGTTGGTCAGGTGGCCCAGGTCTTGGTCGTGCATTAGGGGTGGGTGAAGTTAAATTTACCGGTCAAATTCTACCAACAGCTAAAAAAGTGACCTATCGTTTAACAATGAAACGTGTGATAAAACGTAAATTATTCATGGGTATGGCTGATGGTACGGTTGAAGTAGATGGCCGTGTTATCTATGAAGCAAAAGATTTAAAAGTTGGCTTATTCCAAGATACCAGTGCATTTTAATTAAAGTGTAATGTTACAAAAACGCCGCTTCATACAGCGGCGTTTTTGCTTAAATTCGAAACATGAAAATTAGGTTTTATACATATTGCGATTTTCTATCGCTTCGCGCCAACCACCTAACCACTCTGATTTTGGGTCTACTTGTTGATAAGGGCAAAGGTCTTTAGACCGACCCGCCAAACCTGCTTTAAAACCTTGAGAATGAGCTCTTTCTAACCGATCTCTTTTCTGTCTCTTCATAGGTAAATCCTCACCTTTTATATTTATATATTTGTAGCGTTTATTTCATCTACAATTAATGAATAGTTAATAAAACTGTTAAATTCAAATCACAAAAGCAATTAAATAAATTGACTTTAACTAAGCTACTGATGCAAAAATGAATTAACATATAAAAAAGTAAAGTGGTCGTACCAACTGCTGTGCGACCTATTTCTGTACAAAAAAATTACGACTATTTAATCATTAACACGCAGTTTCCTGCCTTAATTGTGACTACCATTTATAGGTGAAGTTCCTATAAAAAATGTAATTATGACAACTTTATTTCAACTCATTAATAGTAAAGCAGTTTAATTTTAGAACTATTTTTTCATTTGATTGCATGCATCAACATCGTCTTTTGGACAAAACATGCACTACTTTTTATGAACTGTTTAAAAATTAATCCTTGCATAAATAAATACGATCGGTCTAATATGTGTTTATGCTAAATAATAATCAAAATCCACCACGTCGTGGTCGTCCACCAAAAGTTGCTCGCAGTAATGTAGACACTAAAGCATTAATTATCTCAACTGGGGTCGAAACACTTACAGAATTTGGCTTCAGTGCAACTGGGCTTGATACTATATTAAAAAAAGTAGGCGTGCCAAAAGGCTCTTTTTACCACTACTTTAATAATAAAGATGCCTATGGCTTAGCCGTAATCGATGCCTATAATGATTATTTTATTGCTAAGCTTCGCCGCTACTTAGAACAAGATGATGTTCCTCAGTTAGAGCGACTTATTAATTTTACCCAAAGTGCCGCTCGAGGAATGGACAAATATGATTTTAATCGAGGTTGTCTCATTGGTAATTTAAATCAAGAGCTCAATCACCTCAGCGATGAATTTAAAAATAAGCTACTAAACAGCTATCAAGCATGGCAACAACTTGTCCAAACCTGTTTAGAGCAAGCTCAGCGAGAAGGCGTTATAGCCACCAGCGTCAATACACAGCAAATGAGTGAGTTTTTCTGGATCGGTTGGGAGGGAGCAGTAATGCGAGCTAAGCTGACTAAAAGCACTCAACCCTTGATTTTATATACAGAAATGTTTTTACGCGCATTACTAAGATAATTAAGCAATGCGTTTTTTATTTATCAATTAAAAGACGATCGGTCTAAAAGGAGCCGTAATGAACACACAGTTTAAAGCGCTTGTAATAACCAATAGTGATGATACTTATTCTGCATCATTACAAACACTTAACCACAGCGAATTACCCGAGCATAATGTAACGGTTGATATTTTATATAGCACCTTAAATTATAAAGATGGCCTAGCGATCACCGGGAAAGGACCTGTTGTGCGTTCATTTCCTATGGTGCCAGGCATTGATCTAGTAGGTAAAGTCACAACGAGTCATTCAAGTGAGTTCAACACAGACCAACTCGTACTATTGAACGGTTTTGGTGTCGGCGAAAAACACTGGGGAGGCCTTGCTCAGCAAGCGTCATTAAAAGATGAATGGCTGATCCCCCTCCCTGCCACCTTAACACCTAAACAAGCGATGCAAATTGGCACTGCTGGTTACACAGCAATGCTCAGTATCATTGCCCTTGAAAAACAAGGGATCACACCTGACTCAGGAGATATTTTAGTAACGGGTGCTAACGGTGGTGTCGGAAGCTTTTCGGTGTATTTACTTAATTTATTAGGTTATACCGTTGTTGCTGCCACAGGAAGAGTAGATCAAACTGATCATTTAAAACAACTTGGTGCTTCACAAGTAATTGACCGCTCAGAGTTATCAGCACCAGGTAGACCGCTTGCTAAAGAACGCTTTGCTGCAGCCATCGATTCTGTCGGTAGCCACACGCTTGCCAATGTTTGTGCCTCTTTAAAATATGGCGGTGTTGTTACTGCATGTGGTTTAGCACAAGGTATGGATTTCCCCGCTTCCGTTGCCCCTTTTATTCTGCGTGGTATTTCATTAATAGGCATAGACAGTGTAATGCGCCCTAAAATTGACCGAATTCAAGCGTGGCAACGCTTAGGAGAATTGGTTGAACAAAGTTACTTAGATAAAATATCAACTGAAATTAACTTAGACGATGTGGTTAACGCTGCTAATGAACTAATGGCCGGTAATATTCGTGGCCGTGTAGTGGTTAATTGTCAGCTGTAAAATGAGCAACTAAAGCTTCTTATAGAAAAAGCTTTAGTTGTTATATAACTAAGCACCTAGACTTGTTAGTTTATCTTTCATTTCTTCTTTTGAAATCAAACCCATTTCATGTTGCTTTTTAACTTTGCGGATAGTGTCAAAATTATCTAGTTTTAAGCGTGCTTTAGCTAATTTTTGCTCTTTTTCTTGTTCTGAAATTACATCAAGTTTCACCGCTTTTTCAAGCTTCTCTTTTTCTTGATCATATTCTTTTTGGAAAATAGCTTTCTCTTGAATGATGATTTGATCTTTGAGTTTTTTCTCAATTTCAATTGCTTCATCTTCAAGCTCAATTTTTTTCTCAAGCAAAGGTTCAATACGATTCAGCGCTTCTTGCAAAACTGTTTCGACGTTTTGGCCTTGGTTTTCTAGTAAGTTTTCTACGTACTTTTTACCAATATCTTGGTAGCTTATATTCAACTGTCCTTCGATTGAGGTGATTTCCGAGCGGATCGCTGATAATTTTGAATTTTCTTTCATTGAGGTGCTCATATCTGAGCTTAACTTAGATGTTGATTCGCTAATATTTGAACCAATTGTTGTCGCTTGCGTTTTAATTTTATTAAAAAGACCCATGTATATTATTCCTTAAATTCATCATCCAATGTTGTGGCATCATGCCAGCGCTTTATACAAAGCCTAGGTATATTACCGATAAAGAAAACAAATGTAAATTGCATAAACAAACTACTTAGGTATTTTGTTGTATCAAATTAGCGTGATAAAAATTATAATTCTTTTAACAGATTTTAGAAAAAGAGTGTAATCATGAGTAATGAAGATTTATTCAGCAATAACCCATTGCAAGGTGTAAAACTTGAGCAAGTTGTATCAGAGTTAGTTGATCAATATGGGTGGGAACTGTTACATGCTTATCTACAGCTAAACTGTTTTAAAAATAACCCTGATATTAAATCTGCTGTTAAATTTTTACGTAAAACCCAATGGGCACAAGATAAAGTTGAAAACTTTTACTTATATCGCCTAAAAAATTTACCTAAGCCTGATGATGTTCAATATCAGTTACCACCTCGCGACCGTGTTATTCCTGAAGATCATAAACCTGGCGAGCCTTGTGAACTTAGCTTTAGTGATGCCAAGCGCATTCAAGCAAAAAAAGAAGCGAAAGATCGTGCTCGAACCCGCAAACAGCGCTCAAGTGCGAGTAACCCTTGGGGTAATTAACACACAACGGAGACAATGAACAACTCAGTGCTTACGTTATACATTGTCTCTGCTTTCCTGCAATCCCCTTTAAACTCCCCTTCATGCATACTATTTACTCTGTAACAGTGCAGAAATACACGCGAAGCACCAAAATAGTGCGAGTGTACTTTCATCTTCACCAATTAATTTATAAATCATCTATAAATAACAAGTTTATAAGATAGTAATTGTTGTATTAGCAGCATTTCCTGTAATTTTTACTTAATTTATATACATGGTCAACTTCTTGCTTTACGTCTATTGCACTGATTTATAAAGGAGTAATAGGTGAAGTCTGTATCGATGTTTTTAAGTAATAAAGAACTGTCGTGGTTACCCTACTTTGGCAGCAATGGAAAAATAGCATTAGGTATAGCCTGCTATTTAAATCGTCATAGAACAACATTTATTCGCAATACCTTTGAAGGCATCGCAAATACCCGACTTGAATTGCTACTTGATTGGACAAATAGCCAGTGGCATTTTTTAACCACTATTGCCAACGAAGTTCACTTAACCGAGAATAATTTAGACAGTGCTAGTTTAGTAAATAAACTAAAGCAATCTAATGACATTACAGAACTATTTACTATTGATGAACAAGGGCACGTACTCGCATCAAGCCATAGTGCACATGTTGGACAAAATAACTTATCTAAAGCTGCTATTACAGCTGGATTTAAAGAACGTTTTTTACATGGCCCATACAGCGACCCATTAACTAAAACATTAGGCCCACGCTCATCTAAATTTCATGATGCTGTTACCTTAATGTTTTACTTGCCGATTGAATTAGCCAATAACCATAAAGTTTGTTTATGTGCACGAATTCCAAACGATGTGATCGGGGATTTAATTCAACGTGAGGCAGGCCATATTTATCAAGACTCTGGTGATAACTATTTGTTTATGGTCAAAGCAAATTTTGATAATTCGATCACACCAGGCACAGCACTTTCTCGCTCTCGATTTGAAGACCGAACATTTTCGCTTGGTGATAATTTAAAAGATGGCGTTAAAACAAACTGGGGTGTTATAAAAATAAAGGAACACACAGAATTAGAATTGCGCTTTACCGATCCTGCAACTAAACAATTGCACCCTGGCGTTCGAGAAACAATCCGCCAAGGGCAAAACTTATTTGTAAACTATCCTGGCTACTCTGATTATCGACATATCCCTGTTATTGGCAAAGGCATCACCTTTACTCTTCCAGGCTCTCACGATCACTGGGGAATGATGTGTGAAGGTGATTTAGAAGAAGTTTACCGAGGGCGGTCTATTAGTTTTAACCTTGTTACCCTGCATACTATTATTAATGCAGTTGTCGCTAGTATCGCCCCCCTATGTCATGAAGTGTTCGGACTCAGCTGGTCTACCTCATTAAGTATTGCTGCAGCATCTTTAATTGCATCCAGTGTCTTATTCGCAAAACGAGGACCTAGCCGCTTAGCGCGACGCTTGCAAAAAATGACGGATGTGATCAGGGGGATCGCAGAAGGTGGTGGAAACTTAAAGCAGCGTTTAGACATTTCCCGTTTGCCAAATGATGAAACCGGTGAATTAGGACGTTGGACAAATAGTTTTATAGACAGTTTAGATAGGACGGTCGGTAAAGTGATCAAGGTCTCGCAAGAAGTACGCGAAGCCAAAACTGTGCTTGTGACTAAACAAGATGAATTTAGTAACAATGCCAACATCGTACTTGCTGAAACGCAAAAACTACTAAAACGATTAGAGATCCAACTTGCAAATATCCAAGGAGCTACCAATGAAGTTGAAGATATTCGTGATAATTTAGAGGCCGCTGCAAAGCAAAGTGTTGAGCGTTTTCAAACCATCAGGCAACAAACTCAAGGGATACACACATCAATAGATAGCTCAGCAAAAACAATTAATGGCTTACATAGTCATGTGAATAATGTTGGCTCTGTGGTTGGCATGATAAGCCAAGTGGCCGATCAAACAAATTTATTAGCATTAAACGCGGCTATTGAAGCAGCCCGAGCAGGTGAACAAGGTCGAGGTTTTGCTGTCGTTGCCGATGAAGTGCGAAATCTTGCTGGCAGAACTGCAGAAGCAACCACTGAAATTAGCCAATTGATTAGTAAAATTCAAGACAGTGCCAAACAGTCAGTGGAAATAATGCAAGCCAGTATGCAAAGTGTTGAACAAGATATGTTGTCTACGCAAGATATAGTACATGATGATAAACAGCTTAATGTTACTTTAAATCATATGTTAGCGACCTTAAGTGATATAAACCAAAAAGGCACAGAACAATTGCAAAGTGCGCGTCAAGTTAATCAAATAAGTTCTCTATTACAAACCTCTTTAGATGATGTCCGCTTAGGCACAAGTTCGGTAGATAGAAGTGCAACTGAACTCGAGCGCCTTATTGCACGCTTTGAGGTAACCACTAAATGATAAAACTTCTATCGTTACCAGTTTTATCATCAAAACTGGTAACAAGCATAAATAGAGATTTGTTATTAATACAGGATCATTTTCACAGCGGTTGCTAACAATAAAGTAGCGAAGATTTTTTTTATCAATGACACTGGTAGGTAATGAGTGGCTTTGGCCCCTAATGGCGCGGTAAACCAAGATGTGCAAATAATTCCAAACAATGCAGGTAGATAGACAAAGCCAGCGAAACCATCAGCAAGTGTGTACGTCGTGATGCCTGAGCTGATGTAACCTACTGAACCAAATAACGCAATCACGATACCGCAAGCAGAAGCGCAGCCAATGGCTTTTTTCATATTTACGCTGAAGAAGGTTAATAAAGGCACGAGCAACGCGCCACCGCCAATACCTATCATTGCAGATACACCACCCGTAAGGGTTGTTAAAATAGTTAATAAGCCTTTATTAGGCAGTGTACGCTCTTGTGTTGTATTCCCTTTACTACTGAAAAACATTTTAATCGCAATCAGCACCACAGTAACTGCAAACACAATTCGAACAGTTTTTTCCGGTAATAATGCTGCCAAAAAACCGCTAATTAGTGCACCAAGCGCGACTCCTGTCATTACCCAAGGGGCAAGCTCCCAAGGTACATTGCCGTTTTTATGATGCGCAATTGCCGATGACGTTGAGGTGAAAAGTATTGACGCTAATGAAGTAGCAATTGCAACAAGAACAACATGCTCTGGGGGTAACACATTAAAGTGAAGTAAAATAATGCTCAATACAGGCACAATAACCAAGCCACCACCAATACCTAGTAAACCAGCTAAAAACCCCACTCCGCTGCCTAATAACGCACAGCACACAACTAACACGAGCAATTCATTCATTCCGTTATTCTCTTTTTTCAGGGCAATCATCCTAGATGAAAGCAGTTATAAAGCGGCTAAGTGAGCTTTCACAGAAGCTATCACCCTACTGCTGAACAATAATAACAAGCTGTCAGGCCATTGCGGCTAACTCACTATATAAATGCCAGTATATCAATATAAGCCTTGGCCAATTATATTTTTGACTTAGATAAGCCCTGAATAATCTTCATGTTTTAAATGAAATAAATACAAGTTAAACATCTAGAGCTTTAGATGGCCAATGTAGCATTTATGTTTTTAGATAATATCGATCACAATTTACAACCAAATAGAAGTCACTTTAATGCCCATGAATATGGCTCATGTTTTAGGTGAAATTAAACCGTTTTTCTTCATGTACCGATCAACGTATAAATACCTCAACGCTTACACGTTACACAGAGCAACATAGTGTTATGACGCCTCTAGGAAAATAGTTGTTCTGTTTAACGAGTTACTCATAGTTAGCTTACTAGCTAAAGAATTTGAACATTGAGCAAGGCTCACGTTTTAAACTAAATATGGATACTCGAACACGATGAATACAGATTTTAAATTTACTATTAAAAGCATTTGTCTTGATGAAAACTATCAGCCAGCACAAAGTACACGTATCACCACTAACTTTGCTAATCTAGCTAGAGGCAGCTATCGTCAAGCTAACTTGCGCAACGCTTTAAAAATGATTGATAACCGCTTTAATGCCCTAGCCCATTGGGATAACCCTAAAGGCGACCGTTATTCTGTTGAGCTTGAAATTATTTCTGTGGATATGGATATTGCAGGAAGTGGTGACAGCTTCCCATCAATTGAAGTATTAAAAACCAATATCGTTGATCATCAAACAAATAAACGCATTGAAGGTATTGTTGGCAATAACTTTTCCTCCTACGTGAGAGATTACGATTTTAGCGTACTACTACAGGCCCACAATAAAGGGAAATCAAGCTTTAGTATCCCTGATAACTTTGGTGAGTTGCACGGCAAACTATTTAAATACTTTATTAACTCTGATGTATATAAGCAGCACTTTAAAAAACCACCGGTTATTTGTTTAAGTGTGTCAGATAACAAAACCTATCATCGCACTGAGAATCATCACCCGGCATTAGGCGTTGAATATCAGCCAAATGAAAGCTCTTTAACTGAACAGTACTTTAAAAAGATGGGCTTACAGGTTCGCTATTTTATGCCTGCAAACAGCGTTGCACCGCTTGCATTTTATTTTGTTGGCGATTTATTGAATGATTACACTCACCTTGAGTTAGTCAGCACCATCAGTACGATGGAAACGTTTCAAAAAATCTATCGTCCAGAAATTTATAATGCCAATGCAGTGGCGGGTAAATACTATCAACCCAATTTAAAGAACTTAGATCACTCATTAACACAAATTGTGTATGACCGCGAAGAGCGAAGCAAACTAGCAAGTGAACAAGGCAAATTTGCAGAGCAGCATTTTATAAAACCATACCAAACTGTGCTTGAGCAATTCTCAGCAAGCTACGCCTAAGCATAAAGCTTGATCGCGATTAAAATTAAATTATAAAGACGGCATGACTAATTATGAAAACCAGTACAAACAAAATTCTATTACCGACATCCACTGCAGGCAGTTTGCCAAAACCAACATGGCTTGCAGAGCCAGAGACGCTTTGGTCACCTTGGAAACTTCAAGGTGATGAATTAACTGACGGTAAGAACGATGCACTACGCATCTCTTTACACGAACAACAACATGCAGGTATTGATATTGTTAGTGATGGTGAGCAAACCCGCCAACACTTTGTCACCACCTTTATTGAGCACCTAAATGGCGTAGACTTTGAAAACCGTAAAACAGTGAGAATTCGTAACCGCTATGATGCTAGTGTGCCTACAGTAGTTGGTCCTGTTAGTCGTATAAAACCGGTTTTTGTCGATGATGCTAAGTTTTTACGCAGCCAAACCAAACAGCCAATAAAATGGGCACTACCAGGCCCTATGACCATGATTGATACACTTTATGATGACCATTATAAAAGCCGAGAAAAACTTGCTTGGGAATTTGCCAAAATTCTGAATCAAGAAGCCAAAGAGTTAGAAGCCGCCGGTGTTGATATAATCCAATTTGATGAGCCCGCGTTTAATGTGTTTTTTGATGAAGTAAATGACTGGGGAATTGCCTGTTTAGAAAGAGCCATTGAAGGTCTCAAATGCGAAACAGCCGTGCATATTTGTTACGGTTACGGTATCAAAGCCAATACAGATTGGAAAAAAACCTTAGGCTCAGAATGGCGCCAGTACGAAGAAGCGTTTCCAAAGTTGCAGCAATCTAATATCGATATAATTTCATTAGAGTGCCATAACTCGCATGTGCCAATGGAATTACTTGAGCTTATTCGTGGTAAAAAAGTAATGGTAGGCGCCATTGATGTTGCAACCAACAGCATAGAAACGCCAGAAGAAGTCGCCAACACGCTCCGTAAAGCCCTGCAATATGTAGATGCAGACAAACTCTATCCTTGCACTAACTGTGGTATGGCACCGCTTCCTCGCGCAGTTGCTAGAGGCAAGCTCAATGCATTAACAGCAGGCGCAGAGATCATCCGCAAAGAGTTAGCAGCCGGTTAAGGGGATTACTGACGAGGTATGTTAAACGAGGCATGATTTCTGCCTCGTTTTTTTGCAGGAAGCTTTTATTAACCCGTTACAGGCTGTGCCATTGCTGCTTTAGCCCTATCAAATGTATAACACCTAAAGATAAACAAATAACAGAACTCCAACCCCAAAACTCAGGAGAGCGCCCCATTGGTGAGCTAATAAGAACAAAGCCAGCAATCCCTCTAACTAAATATATTGTTGTTATTAGTATCAGCACCAAGCGCACTAAAGGCAGTTTTAAAATAAGCCCTGCCGCAGAAAAGGCATACAATGACCAAGTTGCAAGCACAATAAAAATAGCCAAAGTTATTAGCGTTGGCTGAATATTACCTTGCGCAGCCAGCTGAGCCATTTGCTCACCTGCGCCAAAAAATCGATACCAAGGTGCGCCAAAATAAATACAGCCTAAATGCAGGATTGCAGCAATAGCACTCAATGTGCCCGCAACGATTAAAAAAATATTCATGTAAATAAACCTCCGTGTAAGCGAATGCGATTTATAGTGTCATTTAATTAAATTTAGGAGAAAAATAATAACGTACCACATATAAATACGCATTATCTAAAATCCTAAGCTTGCTTACTATAAAATATCAATAGCCGCGCTTTTGCCAGAATTCTATTTCAGACATAGACTCTTGCTCAAATACTGTAAATGTCTTATCGGCTATTAACTTACCGTTTAGCTCTATCGTCATACGCCAATCACCAGTTTTATTGGCTATTGGCTCCCACAAGGTGTCGCCTAGGTAAAAGTGCCAGTCGTTATCTTTAACATATTCAAAACCATCAAACGGTGGCATCACCTGCCCATCAGTATCAGGTATATCTGGGTGGTAAATGCAATAGTGGAGTTTTTCGCCTTTGGCTTTTTTTATATTAACAATTAAACCAAATTCAATATCGAGTTTAGCGGGTACTTTATTAGTAAAAGATTGAATTTGAGGTAACTCTTTTGACGATGAGTCCCAATGACTATAAATACCATAACTTTGTAAGGTGATCTCAGGCTTATTTTTTGCCATCGCTGTCCTCGTTTAATAATACTTTAACTATTAAGCGTCATAACGCTTAGGATCTTTCGGAAAGAATAATTCGGGTTGTTTATCACATAAACCAAATTCACGGGTGTTTTTGTAAGGTAACTTCATAAACCCAGCAACCCCTACATCG
Source organism: Pseudoalteromonas sp. KAN5 (assembly GCF_022846535.1). Classification (NCBI taxonomy): domain Bacteria; kingdom Pseudomonadati; phylum Pseudomonadota; class Gammaproteobacteria; order Alteromonadales; family Pseudoalteromonadaceae; genus Pseudoalteromonas; species Pseudoalteromonas sp. KAN5. The sequence continues at coordinate 1,280,735 of NZ_AP025589.1, read as the reverse complement.
GTAATACTGACCGCATATTGCATGAGCTTATTGAGCAAGCGTTTAAATTCAACTTCTTTACTGGCATCAAGCAGGCGGTAGTAATGGTGAATTTTCATTCTATCAGGTAGAGCTTCAAAAATAATGCAGCCGGTGTGATGAATTTGATTTAGTTCAAATACACACTTTATGACTTTTTTAGGTAGCTGCAGTTGTTCATCGGGATCTTTACCGTCTTCAAAGTATGAATGCGGACGCGTAACATCTGAGCTTGCTAAGTTCATCACTTCGTAATCAAGCTCTGGAAGTTGTTCAAATTTAAATGCGCCAGTGCCATCGCGCTCTAATTGAATCGTTTTTCGAGCATCAAATAAACAGCATTTAAATAAGCCTTTTTGGCTAATACCCTGAGCTAACATTACCGTATTATTAATTGCTTGGGTAAAAGCTGACCCTAAACTTTCGTCATGCATTATCAGTGACGATTCAATAAATAAAGAATCTTCTTTCCAATGGAAACTCAATCCCCCTACTACGGGGTATTTTGCCAAACGACTAATTGAAGCTAAAAAGGCTTTTTCGGTATCGCCGGTATCAAACAAAAACTCTTTATAATAACGGTCAAGTTGCGCATCATTTACATCAAGTAATTGCTGCTTATGATCGGCTTGGCGTAAAAACTGTTTTCGCGAGCTATATACCACCGTATCTGGAAGTTCATCAGCGTTGCCAAACCAAAATGGGATCTGCGCCCTCATATCATCCGCTAAATTTAATTCTGGTAAATACGCTTTTGCCATACTAGGCATATTGCGCATAAAGTAATCGCCGGCGCCATCGCGGATAGTTTTATCCTTTGACAACATGCCGTCAATCACTTTTGCCAGCTCCATAGGTAAACCCAGCGAACTTGCGGGGATCACTTGCGCACCAAAACGACATGATTGTGCTGAGGCAAGTGCATAAAGAGTCGATGCAACGCCTTGTTCATCAAAACGGGGGGAGGATTTGGCGCCCGACATTTGTTCATCACCAATAAAGTACACATCGCCCATACGGGCATTCGTGATACTAATATCTCCCGACATTAAATCCATAATATTACTGGCTATTGGATTTGCGTCACTATCTAGTTGTGCGTAAACAGAGCTGCCCCAATCCACCAGCGATAATCCACGGCTTGTTTCATCCCAGACTAAGTTTGAAGGTTTAATATCGCCGTGAACAATTGGCTGCGGATTTAAACCATTTTTATGACTACGTAAATCTATCAGTACATTGCGAAGCTTTAAAGCGAGATCGGTGATCGCTGCTGCGCTAAAGCGGCCCTTCTTGAGCGATATTTTTTCTAAGTCTTCACCCATAGCACGGGCCATCATTAAAATGCCCTGCTTTTTTATTCGCTCAAAAGCATAAAACTTAGGTACTAATGGATTATCAACTTGCGAGAGCATAAATGCTTCATCTTCAAGACGATCACGCACACTTTGTGCAAGAGTAATACGAGAGAACTTAAACACCCAAGGTAGCTTTTGATGATCAAGCCCAGCAAACACAAAACCAAACGCACCAGAGCCGATCATTTCGACCTCTCGATAGCCTAAATTAGTTAGCTGCTTAATACAGATATTAAGCCATTGACGATGTTTCTTTGCATCGTGGTGAGAAAGCAAATAGACCGACTGCTCTTCATTTATATAAAAATTGCGGATCTCTTTGCTTTTCACTGCTGGGTCTCAACGTATTTGAATAAATTTAAGATGCTTATAAGGTAACCCGCTGATTATTCATTTTTTAGCTGTAAATTTCTAGTCATTAACAGCAATAGCTTAGCGTGAGCTGATATTTTGTGCAAAAAAGCCATAAAAAGAAAAAAAGCTGCGTGATCAGCGAACCAATCACAACAGCTTTTAACAACCAGAATAAGGTAGATTAGAGCGCTTGTTCAAGCTCTGGTAGTACGTCAAATAAATCTGCGACTAAGCCATAATCTGCTACTTGGAAAATCGGCGCGTCGGGGTCTTTATTGATTGCAACTATCACTTTTGAATCTTTCATGCCCGCTAAATGCTGAATTGCACCACTAATACCAACGGCAATATATAAGTTAGGGGCAACAATTTTACCTGTTTGGCCTACTTGCATATCGTTTGGTACAAAGCCCGCATCCACCGCGGCGCGTGATGCACCAATTGCAGCGCCAAGTTTATCGGCAATGCCATGCAATAATGAGAAATTCTCACCGTTTTGCATACCACGGCCACCTGAGATCACCACTTGTGCAGCGGTTAATTCTGGGCGCTCAGATTCAGTTTGCTCAACACTAACAAAACTGCTTAATTCACTGCTAAATACCGCATCAATCGTGACACATTCAGCCGGTGCTTGCGTACCTTGCAGATCAAAGCTACTTGCACGTACAGTGATGACTTTTTTACTATCAAGTGATTTTACAGTTGCGATGGCATTACCAGCATAAATAGGTCGTTTAAAGGTATCGGCATCAACCACATCAATAATTTCTGAAATTTGTGCAACATCAAGTAAAGCAGCCACTCGCGGCATAAAGTTTTTACCGGTTGTGGTCGCACTGGCAACAATATGAGAGTAGTCAGCAGCCAGTGATACCACTAAATCTGCAATGTTCTCAGCCAATTGCTGGGCATATTCACTGTTATCTGCGATAAGTACACTATTCACACCTTCGATACTGGCAATCTGTTCACTCATCGGTGCAACACTTTCACCAGCGACGAGCACATTCACAGGAAAACCAAGCTTTAGCGCCGCATTAATCGTTTTTGATGTTTCAGGCTTTAAAACGCCATTATCATGATCAGCAATAACTAATGTTTTCATTTAAATCACCTTCGCTTGAGTTTTTAACAAATCAACTAACTGCGCTACGTCGTCAACAATAATACCGCCACTGCGTTTAGCAGGCTCATTCACTGCAACAAGTTGGATGCGTGGTGTTAAATCAACACCTAGACTGTCTGCTGCAATCACCTCAAGCGGTTTACGCTTTGCTTTCATAATATTAGGTAATGACGCATAGCGTGGTTCATTCAAACGTAAATCAGTTGTCACAACGGCTGGCAGTTTTAACGCCACCGTTTGTAAGCCGCCATCTACTTCACGCGTCACATTTACAGTACCATTGCTAACATCTACTTTTGAAGCAAATGTACCTTGCCCACGGCCTGTCAATGCAGCCAGCATTTGCCCGGTTTGGTTGTTGTCAGAATCGATTGACTGCTTACCTAAAATCACCAGCTCAGGACTTTCTTGCTCAACAATTTTTGCAAGCAGTTTAGCAACGTGAAGTGATTCTAGCTTTTCGTCCGTTTCAATATGAATAGCTTTATCTGCGCCGAGTGCCAGCGCAGTACGTAATTGTTCTTGCGATGCTTTAGTGCCAATGGATACAGCAACGACTTCGGTTGCAGTGCCCGCTTCTTTTAGACGAATAGCTTCTTCAATGGCTATTTCGCAAAAAGGGTTGAGTGCCATTTTTACATTGGTTAGATCAACGTCGCTGTTATCTGCCTTAACGCGTGCTTTTACGTTGTAGTCGATGACTCTTTTTATTGGAACGAGAACTTTCATAGGAACTCCATAATTATTTAAACCTACAAGCTAACGTGTACGTCAACCTATTTATTTTATGAATTCAGACTACTTCCTGTTGACGTAAACGTCAACCTAAAATAACCTTAAACTATTCACAGCCTGTAACGTTTCATTTGCAAGTATGAAATGGCCTTAGTCAAAGGTACGGCTCCGTCACACACAAGAGGTTATTATGGTCGAACGCGAAACCATGGAATTTGATGTCGTCATCGTAGGTGCAGGCCCTGCAGGGCTCTCTACTGCGATCCGATTAGCGCAGCAAGCTCAACAACAAGATCAAGAATGCATGATCTGCGTGGTTGAAAAAGGCTCTGAAGTTGGCGCTCATATTTTATCTGGCGCAGTATTTGAAACCACTGCACTTGATGAGTTACTGCCTAATTGGCAAGAATTAGGGGCGCCCGTTACAACTAAAGTAACTAATGATGAAATTTATTGGTTTAATAACAAAAATAAAGCGACGGCAATCCCTCATTTTGCAACCCCGAAAACATTTCATAATGACGGCAATTATATTGTGTCGATGGGTAACGTGTGCCGTTGGCTGGCAGAGCAAGCTGAAAACCTTGGGGTTGAAATTTTTCCTGGCTTTAGCGCGCACTCGCTCATTATTGAAGATGACACCGTCAAAGGCATAGTCACCGGCGACATGGGCCTTGATACCGACGGCAATGAAAAAGACGGCTTTATGCCAGGTATGGAGCTTCGAGCTAAATACACCGTTTTTGCTGAAGGTTGCCGTGGTCATTTAGGAAAGCAATTAATCAACCAGTTTGCCCTTGATAAAGATGTATCAGTTCAACACTATGGTTTAGGTTTTAAAGAAATTTGGCAAATTGATCCTGCAAAACACAAACAAGGCACCGTAGTGCATGGCACGGGTTGGCCATTAACTGGCGATACTAACGGTGGCTCCTTTATGTACCACAGCGAGAATAATCAAGTTGTGGTTGGCTTAATTGTTGATCTTAATTACAGTAATCCACATTTGAGCCCGTTTGATGAGTTTCAACAAATGAAACATCACCCTATCTTTAAAGACGTACTTGAAGGTGGCGAACGGATTGCTTATGGCGCTCGGGCAATCACTAAAGGTGGCTTACATTCATTACCAAAAATGCACTTCCCGGGTGGTTTGCTGGTAGGTTGTGATGCGGGCACACTAAACTTTGCCAAAATAAAAGGTAATCATACAGCGATGAAATCAGGCATGGTTGCTGCTGAGGTTATTTTTACTGCGCTTGCAAACGAGCAACAACACACTGACTTGGTTGAGTACAGTGATGCATTTGCACAATCATGGGCGTATAAAGAACTACACCAATCGCGCAATTTTGGCCCCGTGATGCATAAGCTCGGTAAGTTTTTGGGCGGCGCTTACAATACACTAGATCAAAATTTATTCTCCGGTGCTTTACCGTTTACCTTTAAAGATAACACTCCTGACTATGCAACCTTAGTGGATAAAAACCAAGCACCACGACTTAGTTATCCTAAAGCTGATGGCCAATTAAGCTTTGATAAGTTGTCATCGGTGTTTTTATCTAATACTAATCATGAAGAATCACAACCGTGTCATTTAAAACTTAAGGATCCGGCTATCCCGATTGCCGTCAATTTAGTTAAGTTTGATGAACCAGCCCAGCGCTACTGCCCCGCAGGCGTGTATGAAATTCAGCAAATTGCAGGCAAAGATGAGTTTGTGATCAACTCGCAAAACTGTGTGCACTGTAAAACCTGCGATATTAAAGATCCAAGCCAAAATATTACTTGGCTGACACCAGAAGGCGCTGGTGGACCTAATTACCCGAATATGTAATTACTTTTAATTTTAAACAAATCCTAAATTGCAGGGGGCTTCGGCCCCTTTTTTGCGCTATGCTCAATAATAACTGTTTCATAACTATGAGTAAGTTTATGCCGTCGTCGAGTGTTATATTTCGTTTTTTAGCTGAGCCCACTGATGTTAACTTTGGTGGTAAAGTCCATGGGGGCGTGGTCATGAAATGGATTGACCAAGCAGGTTATGCCTGTGCAGCGGGTTGGAGTGGTCGTTACTGTGTCACCGTCTCTGTTGCGGGTGTTAAGTTCAGGCGCCCTATTCTCGTTGGTCAAATTGTTGAGGTTGAAGCAAAAATTGCTCATACCGGAAAAACCAGTATGCAAATTTTTATTCAAGTACGCTGTGGCGACCCAAAAACCGGTAACCTCGTTGAAACCAATCACTGCGTAATAAGCTTTATTGCCATGGATGAAACTGGTTACCCCGTTGCCGTGCCTGCATACACAGCCGTCAGCGATGAAGATAAGAAAATCGAAAACTATGCAATTAAAATGAAAGAAATTGCTATTGAAACCGAAACACTCTTGCATAAATCAGAACCATAACCCCATAACTTTGCTCGCTGCGTAAAATCTACATAGCAGTGAGAAATCATTTCTCTGACGAAACTGAATGGGTGCTTAGATAACACCCATTTGTATGAATTTCCTCCTAAAAACAGCACTTTATGCGTGTTATTTCAACAAAAACCGGCTGGCACGGACAATGCTATATATAAAATGAAATGAACTAAACCAACGCTAAATTGCGTTATTTTTATTTTGTAAAGGAGCTATTAAATGATTAAAGCAATTTCACTTTCTGCAATTTCACTGGCATTACTTGGTTTCAACAATGTAGCCCAAGCAGACACCACGAACATGGATTACCCACGTGTGTACACAGGTATTGGTTACGGCCAATATTCATTTCAGTTTGAAGACTCTGAAAACGACATCGATTTCGACGATGATTCACAAATGCTCAAAGGCTATGTCGGTACGCAATTTAATAAGTACCTGAGCTTAGAGCTTGCCTATCAAAACTTTGATGAAGTAAGCGATATCGACAGTTACGCCGAAGTTGATGGCGTATCATTAGCCGCTCGTTTAGCTGCCCCTATTACAGAAAGCTTTTCTGTATATGCTAAAGGTGGTTGGCTAGAGTGGGATGCTGAAGTTACCAGCGATCTTCCTGCTATTGGCGAGATCTCCGCTGATCAAAGTGGTGGCGACGTTTTCTACGGTGCCGGTATCGAATACGCATTTACCACAAATATGCAAGTGCGTTTAGAGTATGAACGCTACGAACTAGAAGATGACTTTGACCCAGAAATGGATGTAGCCTCTGTATCATTCCAGTATATGTTCTAGATACTGTTCACACTCATATCACAAGTTATTTGACCGTAAAGGCAGCTTCAAGCTGCCTTTTTTGTTGTTAGCGGTTAGAATGACATATCTTTCACTGTAATTGAGTCCCATGAGCGATTATCAACTGACGGCCATCGGCCATATACACTCTCCTTATAAACAAAAATTTGCCATCCCCCGTCAACCGCGCTTAGTGCCACAGGCCAAAGCTAAATTGGTATTCACAGCAGATTTTAACCGTGAAGAGTTTGTGCGTGGGTTAGACGAATTCAGCCATATATGGCTACTTTTTCGTTTTCATGAAACCGCAGACAAAGGCTATTCAGCAATGGTGAGGCCACCACGACTTGGTGGTAACGAGCGCAAAGGCGTATTTGCTACTCGCGCGACTTTTAGACCAAATGCAATCGGTATGAGTGCTGTCAAACTAGAGGGCATTGAATATAAAAATGGTCAGTTAAGTTTATTATTGGCTGGCATAGATTTACTCGACGGCACACCAATTTTAGACATTAAACCTTACTTGCCATATTCAGATGCGATGATTGAAGCTACAGCAGGTTTTGCCGATACTCGCCCAGAAACCGATATGACCGTTGAATTTAGCCAAGCAAGCTTGGATTTTATTGCAAAACAGCACAGCTATCCCGAGCTGCAAGACTTTATCAGTAATGTATTAAAACAAGATCCGCGCCCAGCTTACAAAAAGCAGTATGATGGCGAACAAAGTTATGGCATGACATTGTATGATTTTAATATTCGTTGGCAGGTAAATGACAGCCATAACTACGTCAGCAGTATAGAAAAAAACTAGAAAAATACACTTAGCGCTTTAGTGTAAAAGCAACCGCTGCTAAACTTAGCGCTTATTGAAATAATAACTTTATAACTATCGGAAATAACCATGCGTACCAGTCAATATATACTCGCAACACTGAAAGAAACACCGTCTGATGCTGAAATCGTTTCACATCAATTAATGCTACGAGCGGGTATGATCCGTCGTGTAGCGTCAGGTCTTTATACTTGGTTGCCCTCTGGTTTACGCGTGTTACGAAAAGTAGAAAACATCGTTCGCGAAGAAATGGATAAAACAGGTGCAATTGAAATGCTGATGCCTGTCATTCAACCAGCTGACTTATGGGAAGAATCAGGTCGTTGGGAGCAATTTGGTCCTGAATTAATGCGCTTTACCGATCGTCACAATCGCGAATTTGCACTTGGTCCAACCCATGAAGAAGTGATCACCGACTTTGTGCGTAAAGAGGTCAGCTCTTATAAACAGCTACCACTGACATTATACCAAGTACAAACTAAAGTACGCGATGAACGCCGCCCTCGTTTTGGTGTAATGCGTGCCCGCGAATTTACCATGAAAGATGCCTACTCATTCCACCTGACTGATGAATGTTTAGACGCTACCTATCAAGCAATGCATAAAGCATACTGCAATATTTTTGAGCGTTTAAACTTGGATTACCGCCCAGTTATAGCTGATACAGGTTCAATTGGTGGTAGCGTATCGCATGAGTTCCATGTTCTAGCAGAATCAGGTGAAGATGCCATTGCCTTTAGCGATGGTAGCGATTACGCAGCCAATATTGAAAAAGCTGAAGCATTAGCGCCTAGCGAAGAGCGCCCTGCTGCAACAAAAGAATTAAAAGCATTCCCAACGCCTGACGCTAAAACCATCGAAGAGCTTAAAAAGCATTATGGTGTAAAACCTCATCGCGGCGTAAAAACCCTGATTGTTTACGGCACGCCAGACGAAAATGGCAAACGTGGTCTAGTTGCGTTAATTATACGCGGCGATCACGAACTGAACGAGTTAAAAGCTGAGAAACACCCATTAGTTGACTCACCACTTGAAATGGCCAGCGAAGCAGACATCGTTGCCGCTATTGGTGCAAAACCTGGTTCATTAGGTCCTGTTGGTTTAACTATGCCAATTATTGTTGATAGAACGGCTAACGTGATGGCCGACTTTGTAGCAGGCGCAAACAAAGATAACGAACACTACAGTGGTATTAACTGGGATCGTGACGTAACAGACTATGAAGTTGCCGATTTACGTAACATTGTTGAAGGTGATCCAAGCCCATGTGGCCAAGGTCACTTACAAATTAAACGTGGTATTGAAGTGGGCCATATATTCCAACTCGGTACTAAGTACTCAGAAGCGATGAAAGCCGGTGTGTTGAGTGAATCAGGCAAAAACCAAATTATGACCATGGGTTGTTATGGTATTGGTGTATCACGCATTGTCGCTGCTGCTATTGAGCAGAATAATGATCAATACGGAATTATTTGGCCACAACCAATCGCACCATTCGATATTGCCATTGTGCCTATGAATATGCATAAATCGCATCGTATTCCTGATATCGCAAACAGCCTTTATGATGGTTTGAAAGCGGCAGGTTTAGACGTGTTATTTGACGACCGTAAAGAGCGCCCAGGTGTGATGTTTAACGACATGGAACTACTTGGTGTGCCATTTACCTTAGTGATTGGCGAGCGCAACCTTGACGAAAACAAAGTTGAGCTTAAAAACCGTCGTACCGGTGAAAAGCTAATGATTGATATCGATACAGCAGTTGCAGCTATAAAAGCGGCTATCAACGCTTAATAATGACAGCAATAGCTTAATAAAAGACCGCTTAAATGCGGTTTCAGATTGACGATAAACCCTGCTTTTTTTGCGGGGTTTATTATTTTTGAGCAGCCGAAGGCTGCGATCGCGATATTTTTCTGTTGTTATTATTATTCTTTGCGTTTTAGTGCTGATGTGAATTTTCTTGAATTTACCGCCGTATGACGGGGTCTTAGAGGGATTTTGAGATTTATTACGCTCATATTGAGCTAGGCCGCCTTCATTAACGCCATTTTCTTCATATTCTGACAGGCTGCTGCCAATAAGCATTGCGCACTGACATTCTTTATTCCTCTGTATCTACAATAACGGTGCCCGTGATGTTGTTTTGCATCCGCGAAACTTCTTTCGACTGTTTCACCTCGTCGTTTGTATCGTTTTTTACCCCATTCGCTCAGCCGTATTTCATTTGCTGCCTCTACACTTGCTTGCCACACATGCCGTGTAATTACTTTGATATGGTTTTTACTGTTTGTGCATCGCGACCGCACTGGACAGTCTTTACATGTCTGCGGGGTTGAGTGGTATTGCCGATATCCTAGTCGGTTTGTGGTGTTATAAATCAGTATTTCGCCTTGTGGGCATGTGTATGTATCGGTGTCTACGTCGTAGCTGTATTCTCGCTTTGCGAAATAGCCTTTCTTTTTGTTTGGCCGTCGATAACCCAAGACACCAATGAGTTGTCGTTCTTCTAAATTATGGCACACTGCGGCTGTAAAGTACCCTGCATCTAACCCAACCGCGATGGGGTTGAGTTCAAACGTATCAAGTACGCGGTCTAAGCGTTGTATGATGGGTTGACTGTCATGCACATTACCTGCTGTGGCATGTGTATCAACGATAATTCCGTGTTTGCCATCCACAACCCTATGGTCTAAATAGAAAAATCCTTTTGGCTTTTCATCACGCACCATAAACCCACTGTCTGGGTCAGTTCGGCTTACTTTGGTTGGTTTTGTACAAGGCTCCTTTTCCTCATACTTCAGGCGCTTTTTTCCTTCGGCTTTCCTGTCTTTTATCACGGCTTCATTAAGCTGCTCAACATACACTGAGGGGCTGACTTTTAAGTCTTCAATGTCATAACGGCGTTTATTGGCATTGGCTTTTAAATGGGTGCTGTCTGCAAATAAACTATGCCCACCAATGAGCCCTTGCTTCATCGCTTGACGAACTATATTGTCGAAAATCGATTGATAAATACCGCTGTCTTTAAAGCGTTTTACACGGTTTTGGCTCAGTGTCGAATGATGGATAACGTCATCGGTGAGCCCTAAACCTAAGAACCAGCGGTATGCAACATTCACTTGCACTTCTTTAATAAGGCGGCGCTCACTTTGAATACCAAACAAGTAACCTAAGAATAGGTATTTAAAAAAGCGGACAGGGTCTACGGCTGGTCGGCCATTATTTTTGCAATATAAGTGGGCGACTTCATCACGTATGAATTCAAAGTCGATAGCTAAGTCTACGAGTCGTACTAAGTGGTCTTGTGGAACAAGTTGGTCAATTGCGACCATTTCTAATTCATGTTGTTGCGGGGTTTTATCTCTAAGCATAATGAACTCTCCAAATTCACTCTGCTTATTAGATCAAAGGGCTCGATCTGTGTCTAGCCCTTTTTCAACAATCTGAGACCGCTTAAATGCGGTTTTTTATTTTATAACACTCAATACCAAGAGCCTTATAGAGTAAACGGTAAAATTACAGCGTTTATCTCTCCTGCGCTACTAAGTTTTACAATCACACGATAGTGTTTGGTACTATCATCAAATTGCGCATACTCTAGCACTAGCTGCTGAGTATAATTTCGCCCGTCTTGCTGCCAATTAACGGTTAAATCCTCACCACTGTACCATTTTGACGGAAAACCAGTACCGCAACTATTTTGTGGCTCAATGAGGCTACATGAAACCTGATTACCTGTTGGGCCAACTTTCAGTTGCACATTTGTCATCGCTGATGTGCCGACATTTTCAAACTCTAAACCATTCACTTGTAATTTAACGGGGGTAACAAGCTGACAACCAAGTCCTGTTGTAGCTGCCAATAATGTTAAGCCGATATTTTTTATCATGGTCATTGTCTAGTCCATTTATTCATTGTCATAGATGTTTAGTCAAACAGTCGTATAAACGTCATTTAAGTTGCTTAACTTTGTTGTTATTACACCGTGAGTAAATACCTATGAACGATACCGAAAAAAGCGATAAAAAGCACTATCCCGCCGTTTGGATCTCCGATGTACATTTAGGCTATAAAGATTGTAGAGCTGATTACCTGCTCGATTTTTTAAATAGTATTGAATGTGAAACCCTCTATTTAGTTGGCGATATTGTTGATTTGTGGTCAATGAAGCGAAACTTCTTTTGGCACCCCAGTCACTATCAAGTATTAGCCTGCATTCAAGCTATGGCCGAGCAAGGAACGCGCGTAATTTATATTCCCGGCAATCATGATGAAACATTTAGGCAATACGTCAATAACAGCTTATTTGGTATTGAAGTTCATCAGCAGTTTATTCACACCACCAAAGCCAATAAACGCTTTCTACTCGTTCATGGTGATGATTTTGATTCCGCCACGCGGTATAACAAATTAATTAGTATTGCAGGTGATGCGGGTTATGACTTGTTGTTATTTTTAAATCGTTGGACTAACCGCATACGCCGTTTATATGGTGGTAACTATTGGTCACTAGCATCATGGATCAAAGCGCGTGTTCACAAAGCCCGAGAAGCCATAGAAGCATTTGAAAATGCCGCAATCCATGAAGCCAAAAAACAAGGTGTTGATGGGATAATCTGCGGCCATATCCACCATCCACAATTAAAAGTTGTTGATGGCATTGTTTATTGTAATGATGGTGATTGGATAGAAAATTGCACTGCGTTAGTTGAGCAAGAAAATGGCCGAATTGAGTTACTGCATTGGTCAGAAACTCAAAAAGTAATTAACTCCGCAGATATCGCCTCGATCGATAAGCTAACAACTGCCGCAACGGCGAAAGCAAAAACAGCAGCTTAACATAAGCTTCACGGCTGTGGGCTAGAAAACTCCAGCCGTGTTAGTTATTTACAATAGCGCTCAAATACTTAATTTTGTATTTAATTTAAAAATATTAATACCAATCGTGTTAAGTTACTGACCATTTATAGCGACAGGTAAATACAGTGATAACAAGGCAGAAATTTTGACATGTAGTTGTTCTGCATGAAAAATTTATAAAGCAGTTAGCGCTTTATTTAGCCCGCTAGAATGGTTAACTATTTAAGTTGATTGGTATAAGGCGTCTGAGCCTAAAAACAAAAAGCCCCAGACAATGCTGAGGCTTTTACATTTAATGCAGGTAACGCTAAATTACTTTTTACGCTGTGCGTCTTTTTGTGCTTTTTTGGCTTCTTTACGTTTTTGTAAAACAGCTTGCGCTTCGTTGCCAATATGGCCTTCACCACGAGCTTGCGCTAATTCAATTTGCTTTTGACGTTCAGCAAATCGTGCTCTTTGCTCGTCGGTCACATCATCAATACAGTGATGGCACGAAACGCCTTCCATGTATTCAGCTTTTAACTTTTCGTCTTCAGTGATTGGCATACGACAGGCATGGCACTGATCATATGAGCCTTTTTGTAAGTCGTGATCGACCGCAACGCGGTTATCAAATACAAAGCACTCACCTTCCCACATGGTTTCTTCTTTTGGCACTTCTTCTAAGTATTTTAAAATGCCGCCTTCAAGATGATATACATCCTCAAAACCTTGCTCTTTCATATAAGCTGTTGATTTTTCACAGCGGATCCCGCCAGTACAAAACATGGCTACTTTTTTATGCTTGCTTGGATCAAGGTTTTCTTTCGCCCATTGTGGAAACTCGCGGAACGTTTTAGTATTTGGATCTATCGCGTTTTGAAAAGTACCGATTTCAATTTCATAATCGTTACGAGTATCAACTAAAATAACCTCAGGATCAGAAATAAGCGCATTCCAATCTTTTGGTTTTACATAGCTGCCAACCACTTTTAACGGGTCAACGCCTTCAACACCCATAGTCACGATTTCTTTTTTTAATTTTACTTTAGTGCGGTAAAACGGGCATTCATCATCGTATGATTCTTTAGAGACGATATTGTCTAAGTTTGGTTGCTTATCAAGCCACGCTAATAAGTTGTCAATGCCTTCACGTTTAGCTGCAACAGTGCCATTGATGCCTTCAGCGGCGATCAGCAAAGTACCACGTACTTCATTGGCTTCCATTACATCAAGCAGTGGTTGGCGCAGCGCTTCAAACTCAGGTAAAGCGACAAATTTATACAAAGCACACACAACAAAGTGTGCACTGGTGACATTATCTTTATGAATGGCTGTCATGGGTTTTCCTATTTTGCTTTTTCAAAACCGAATCGTAAATCCGGCGCATTGGGGCGCGTATTTTACGCTTTTTCAAATTAAATGCAAAAAAAGCCGCGATTCATTGGTTTTTACTGTTAGCGCAACACCCTACTACGCTATAATAGGTGCATTATTTTTGGCAAATTGCCAACGACTTGCTCAATTTGGAGAAACACACTTTGCACTTTACTGATCTTGGGATTGATACTCGCCTTGAAACACAGCTTGCGCATCAAGGCATCACTCAGCCCACTGATATTCAAGCTCATGCTGTGCCTACAGCGCTTGCTGGCCACGATATTTTCGCTCAGTCTAAAACGGGCTCAGGTAAAACGTTAGCGTTTTTATTACCCGCTGTTCAACGAGTGATGAAACAAAAGGCCCTCAGTAAACGTGACCCACGTGTATTAATTGTTGCTCCAACGCGAGAACTCGCGACCCAAGTTTTTACCCAACTTAGGTTGCTTATCGCCGGTACCAATATTAAAGCCGTTAAAATTCTTGGCGGTGAAAACTTTAATGATCAAATTAAAGCACTGCGTAATGACCCACATTTTGTTATTGCCACACCAGGGCGATTAGCCGATCACTTAACCCAGCGCTCGTTGCAATTAAGTGGCTTAGAGCTGTTAATTTTTGATGAAGCTGACCGTATTTTAGATTTAGGTTTTACCGAACAGCTGAAAATGATCAACGAATTGGCCGATCACCGCTTACGCCAGACTCTGTTATTTTCAGCAACGCTGGATCATGCACAAGTTGATGCGCTATCTCGCAATTTATTAAAAAAGCCTAAGCAAATTATGCTCAGCGCCGCGAACGAGCAGCATTCAGATATCAAGCAAAGCTTATATTTAGCAGATCACTTAGATCATAAAGAAGCCTTGCTTGAACACTTTGTAAAACAGGATAATGTTGGTCAATGTATTATTTTTACGGCCACACGCGCTGATACCACACGTTTAAGTGAATTATTGCTCAGTAAAGGTTTAAAAGCTCAAGCGCTAGCAGGTGATTTAACGCAAAGTAAACGCCTTGATATCATGGACGCCTTTAGCCGCGAAAACTTTAAAATTTTAATCACCACTGATGTTGCATCTCGTGGCCTTGATTTATTAAGCGTCACCCATGTAATTAATTTTGATTTACCAAAGCATGCCGAGGAATACGTACACCGCATCGGTCGTACCGGTCGCGCAGGCTTTAAAGGAACGGCTATTTCTTTAGTAGGCCCTAAAGATTGGCCAAGCTATAAAGCGATTAAATCCTTTTTAAATGATGAGCTTGAATTTCATACAGTGGCAGGTTTAACAGGCAAATTTAAAGGGTTGCGAGAAGCAAAACCAGACGTAGTAAAAGCAACTGCGCACAAAGCCAAACCTAAAGCTAAATCAGTTACTAAACGTAAAGTGAAACCAAAGCAGCCTCAAGCACCAATAAAAGCGCCGTTAAACATTGATGGTGATGCGCCGATGCGCCGCCGTAAAAAGCCAGAACAGGAATAAAAATGAGTTACCTCGGAACTACCCAAACCTTATTTGTAAACGAAGTAAGTAACGAAGGCGCGTACCTCGACGGCCATGAGCTAGGCGAAGTTTTTCTACCTAGTCATGAAATTAAACATGAACTTGAAGCGGGCGACAGTGTTAGTGTGTTTATCTTTTTAGATAACGCTAATCTCGCCACTGCGACAACGAAAAAGCCGTTAGCTCAAGTGGGTGAATACGCCCTACTACGTGTTAAAGAAATAAACAGCATTGGTGCTTTCTTAGATTGGGGGCTTGAAAAAGACGTGCTTGCCCCATTCAACGAACAAAAACCAAGAATGCAGGAAGGTTATTCTTACCTAGTGCGTTTATATTTAGATAATGCCAGCGGCCGTATTTGTGCATCTAATAACTTTAATCGTTTTCTGAATAAAACAGAGCCTGAGTATGCACCACTGCAAGAAGTGCAACTTATTGTGGCAGGAAAAACAGACATTGGTTACAAGGTTATTATTGAAGAAGCTCACTTTGGGGTGATCTTCTATAACATGGTATTTAAAAACATGTTTGTAGGCCAACGTTTAACAGGTTATGTTCAAAAAGTACGTGAAGACGGTAAGATTGACGTTATCCTAGAAAAACCAGGCATGGCTAAAGTAAGCGAGCTTGGCGAAAAGATCATGGATAAGTTAAAACAAGAAGGTGGCGTGCTCGCCATTGGCGATAAATCCGATCCTGAGCTTATTAAAAAGGTGTTCTCTACCAGCAAAGCAAACTACAAAAAAGCCATTGGCGGTTTGTTTAAGCAAGGGTTAATTGATATTGAAGCTAAGTCTATTAGGCTTAAGTAAGCGGTCAGCGGTCAGCGGTCAGCGGTCAGCGGTCAGCGGTCAATTTAAAATGATATAGAAAAGAGTAAAGTGAAAGCTTTGCTCTTTTTTGTTTTATAAGCACCAATGACAGCAATGAGCGCGAAGCAGACACTAAAAAGTTAAATTTATTCCTACTTCTTTGTAGTAGAAGCCTAATTTTGTCCAATAACATTATTAACCGCCGTTTTGGTGAAAAATAACAAGATCAATTCCTAGCTATTTTAATTATTTGTTTACAATGGTAATTTTTGGTGAAATTATCAGGGTATGTAATATACGCCGCTTTGGTGTGTTATAAACCACCAAAATGGTGTTCAATAAGATTGTTAGGGCTCTATGAGAAATTTCGGAATCTACGTTATTGTCTTACTTTTGCCGTGCTTGGCTCATGGAGATGACGGCTACGAGGTGATTTTCAGTTATATTGTGAGTGAAACATCTTGTAGCAATGTTGCTAAGTTTCAGGGTCTTTTTGAGTTATCTATCTCCAGAGAATATTCAGGAGTTGCTCAGCAACAATATCTAGCTGAAGTAAACGAGAAAAGCCTTATAAATTGTCCAAAAGAGTTTGTCGTTGCGCTAATGGATTTGAATGTTGTAGATAAAGAAGCGGTATTAGATCATCTAGGAATTGTTCATCCTCCATGGGAAATTGCACAAGCTCTTAAACCGCTTCTCGAAGATGAAGAGGTTTCGGGGTATATTGAAAATGAGTTATCTGGGTTCTTTAAAATACCAGCGCCCTAACAAACGCATTAAAAACGACGCCAAACACTCCAGTTGCTTTGTGTTTCCGCTTCGCTCCAACATAACACAAAGCAACTTCCGTATTCGGCTCGTTTTATGCGGGCGTTATACCTAAAGGAAACTATCTAGTATGGATGTCATATTCAAAATAATCTCAAATGATCCTGAATTTTTCCTTTGGGCTTTTGGAGTTATTAATGTTTTGTGGGGAGTATTTCTATACTTCAATAAAAAACGACACCAACGTGAACTTATTAATTTAAAACAATCCCTTGATTTAGATTTAGAGCGCCGTAAAAAAGTTTTTGAAATGAAAACAGCTCAGTATGAAGACTATTTTAAAAATATGGACGCAATGCATAACCGCCACCAAAACGATTATCAAGAAATAGTTCTTCCCATAATTAATGAATTTAACGCTGCTTATCAAAGAGCTTGTGATAAAAACGATTCACAAGCTGCCACTGAAGCAACTATTATTTTTCAAGAAAAAATTGGAAAACTAACTTACGATGGTTTCGAAGAAGTTCAAGTTATTCGTTCACAAACCAACACCCTCCGTTTGACTGCAAGTGATGAAGTTGCGCAATACCTTGATGAGCTACAAGAGTTATACGACCAACTATTTCAGACATCTTCAAAAATGGTTTCTGATTTAATTAAAGTTACAATTGAAGGCGATCAAGCCTTAGCTATAGAAAATCAAAACAGGTTAAATGAGCTAAGTGAAATAACAAAAGATAAATCTTTAAAGTTAAGAGAACAAATGCGGTGTGATCTGAAAGCAATTTAGGTATAATCGGGTAGCCGGAGGTCTCTAACCTCCAGCCCCCACACCACCCATCATGCGCTTTTTATTAGCAGGTAGTGCAATGGGCGGTTCACCTCCCGTAATGAATATTGATCCAAATATCTCTCAGTGACACTAAACCTTTTGACGCTAAATAGTCATTGCCTAGCGCTATGTTTATAGTACCTGTATTACTCTTAAGCGCAGCGCCTCTTAACCTCTTTGTGAATAATTTACTAAAAGAGAAGGGAATGAGAAGTAAATGAGGAAACTTAGCGCTTAGTATCGGCATAGTTAAACAACCAATAAATTAAGTTTGTATACCCAGAAACAAAAAGAGCAAAGTAAATACTTCGCTCTTTGTTCTTAGTATTAGTATTAGTTAAAATAACGCTTGTTTATTTTATCGAGTCATTAATTTCTTTAAGTGTTGCAACAGGATCAATCGCTTGTGTAATTGGTCGCCCAATAACTAAATAATCGCTGCCATCATCAATGGCTTGCTTTGGTGTCATAATACGTTTTTGGTCACCCGCGTCGCTGCCTGCTGGGCGAATACCTGGGGTCACTAGTTTAAACTCTGCGCCAAGTTCTGCTTTTAATTTTTTCGCTTCTTGCGCTGAGCACACTACCCCGTCAAGGCCTGATTCTTTTGCAAGTTTTGCTAAATAAATAACCTGCTCTTCTGGGGTTTTATCAACCCCTAAACGAGTAAGCTCTGCAGCATCCATGCTGGTTAAAACAGTAACCGCAATTAACAGTGGCGCTTTATCACCAAATTGCTCAAGCGCTTGTTTGGCTTTAGTCATCATTTCGACACCGCCACTGGCGTGAACATTAACCATCCAAACACCCATTTTGGCCGCTGCAGTAACCGCTT
Source organism: Pseudoalteromonas sp. KAN5 (assembly GCF_022846535.1). Taxonomy (NCBI): domain Bacteria; kingdom Pseudomonadati; phylum Pseudomonadota; class Gammaproteobacteria; order Alteromonadales; family Pseudoalteromonadaceae; genus Pseudoalteromonas; species Pseudoalteromonas sp. KAN5. The sequence goes on along the minus strand of NZ_AP025589.1, from coordinate 1,262,113 downwards.
TTGCTACTGTGTTTGGAATGTCATGAAATTTAAGATCTAAGAATACGTCAAAGCCTAAATCAATCAGCTGTTTGACAAACGTAGGTCCAAAATAAGTGAACATTTCTTTTCCGACTTTTAATCGGCAAGTGTCAGGGGAAAGTTGTTTAACAAAATTTAATGCTGTTTGCTGATCATCATAATCAAGGGCGATAAGAACTTTTTTAGATTGTTCGAGAGACATAACTTTCCTAAAACGAATTGAAATTATAAGTAAAATTAAAAACCGTCTAAGCCACGGCTTGGGACTATGGTTTCCCAATGTTTACACGACGGGCAAACCCAATAAATGGTGTGGCTAGTAAAACCGCAGTGTTGGCACTGAAAATCTGGCTTTGTTGCAATATAAGAGGTTACCAATTTATCTATTTGATCTAACACTTCTTTAATATCATTATTTTGTTTTGCTAATAGCTGTAATAAAAAGCTAAAACCACGAATAGTCGGCTGACGTTTTAAACTGTCGGTTAAAAACTTAATTGCTTGCTCGGTATGACCTTGTTCAAGTAATGCTTTACAGTGTTTTATTTTTATTAGTACACCGCCTTTATCAAGCAATTGCAGCAGTAATTCATGAAATTGGTGAGTTAAGTTTAATTGCTCGTAACTATGCGCTAAGTCATCAATAAACAAGGGCGCAAAAAAAGTGAAATTACAGATCAGCTCTCGCCAGTAGTAAATCGCTTTTACGTAATCTTCTTTTGCAAATGCAGACTTACCTAATTCGTATAATGGGCGAATCGCTTTTTGATTGAGGCTTATTGCTTTGCGCATTATTTGTGGGTCATTTTCGATTAAGGCAGCTTCACAATAAAAGTTAGCGATGGCCTTAAAGTGTTGCGGTTTAGAAAATAAATCGCTGTGTGCTTCAAACATATTGATACCTTTTTCCCATTCACGCGTTTGTGAATATAGATTAAGGATCGGCTCTAACGCATCACTGTGATTTGCTTTAACTAACCAAACAAGGTGTTCTTCTGCGCCATCAAGTAGCCCGGCCATAATATAGTCTTCAGCAAGTTCAAGGCGGCTAGTCGCAGCTTGCTGTTCGTTAAGGCTTGGGTGTTTAAGGAGTAACTCGTGGATTTTTATTGCGCGATCTAATTCGCCGCGGCGGCGAAACATTGTAGCCAGTGTTGAATAATGCTCAACAGAATCTGCTGCAACTTCAAGCAAATTGATGAGATGTTCAAGACCTTGGTCTTCTTCTCTATCAAGTAAAAACTTTAAGCCTTTACTGTATTCAGAGGTGATCTGACGATTAAGTTGATGAGCTTGGTTTTTAGCACTGTTTTTACCCATGATCCAGCCATAACCAGCCGCAACAGGTAAAAGTAAAAACAAAAGCTCAATCATAGTTAGGTGTCTTTATTAGCAACAAGCTTATTATTGTCTTTTTCAGGCGCTAACTTTTTTTTCAAACGATAGTTTTGCCACTTCAATTGCGAAAACAATTTAAAGCTAATAAAACAACCAATTGCGACACCTAAAGCAAAGCAGATACTTATTATCATTGCGAGGGGTAAAGTATTGCTGGCAATAATATAATTGATTTGCACTAACTGCGGATTTTGCGAACCAAGCACAAATGCAAAAATTAAGCATATTGCTACCAGGATAATTTTTAATACCCTAAACAAGTAACTACTCCAACTAAGTAACTAGGCAATACTCGCGTTTACGCGATCTCGTAATTCTTTGCCTGGTTTAAAATGTGGTACGTGCTTACCTTCAAGCTCAACAGTGTCGCCCGTCTTAGGGTTACGACCAGTGCGCGGTGAACGAAAGTGTAATGAGAAACTACCAAAGCCACGGATCTCGATGCGATCTGAGCTTGATAATGAGCCGGCCATTTGTTCAAGAATTTCTTTAACAGCATTTTCAACATCTTTCACAGGGACATGTGCATGTTGCTCGGCTAATTGTTCTATCAATTCTGACTTAGTCATAACGTTTCCTTAAAAAGAGATAAAGGAAGGGCAACACTGCCCTTCCAATTAAGACTGATTAATTAGTCTTTTTGTGCATTTGCGAATGCAGCTGCCATTGCGTTTTCGAACACTGGCTCTTCTTTCTTAAGCTTTTCTAGTACTTCTTTCTCTTCTGCTTCGAAAAGAGCTTTAACTGAAAGGCTTAAAGTGCGGTTCTTACGATCAACACCAACATATTTCACTTCAATCTCGTCGCCTACAGAAACAACAGTAGTTGCATCTTCAACGCGCTCTTGAGCGATATCAGCTACACGGATGTAACCTTCAACGCCTTCGATAAGTTCAACAGTTGCGCCTTTCGCATCAACTTCAGTCACTTTACCTTTAACAATAGCACCTTTTTTGTTTGCATCAAGGTAGTTATTGAATGGGTCAGCTTCGATTTGCTTAACACCTAGAGAGATACGTTCACGCTCTGGGTCAACTTGCAATACGATAGCAGTGATTTCGTCGCCTTTCTTGAATTCACGTACAGCGTCTTCGCCAGGTGTATTCCAAGAAATGTCTGAAAGGTGTACAAGACCGTCAATACCACCGTCAAGGCCGATAAAGATACCGAAGTCAGTGATTGATTTGATCTTACCAGTAACTTGGTCGCCTTTGTTTTGAAGACGAGCAAATTCTTGCCAAGGATTAGCAATACATTGCTTAAGACCAAGAGAAATACGACGACGTTCTTCGTCGATTTCAAGAACCATAACTTCAACAGTGTCACCTAGTGAAACAACTTTTGAAGGGTGGATGTTCTTGTTAGTCCAATCCATTTCAGAAACGTGTACTAGACCTTCAACGCCTTCTTCGATTTCTACGAAGCAACCGTAATCAGTAAGGTTAGTTACACGGCCAGAAAGTTTAGAACCTTCTGGGTAACGACCAGCGATAGCTGCCCATGGATCTTCGCCAAGCTGTTTAAGGCCTAGAGATACACGAGTTTTATCTTTGTCGAATTTAAGAACTTTAACTGCGATTTCGTCGCCAACATTAACGATTTCTGAAGGGTGCTTAACACGCTTCCACGCCATGTCAGTGATGTGTAGTAAACCATCAACACCACCAAGATCAACGAATGCACCGTAGTCAGTAAGGTTCTTAACGATACCTTTAACTTCTTGACCTTCAACAAGGTTAGCAAGAAGTTCTTCACGCTCTTGTGAGTTCTCTGATTCGATAACTGCACGACGTGAAACAACAACGTTGTTACGTTTTTGATCAAGCTTGATTACTTTAAACTCAAGCTCTTTGCCTTCAAGGTGAGTTGTGTCACGTACTGGACGAACATCAACAAGTGAACCAGGTAGGAAAGCACGGATTGAATCAACTTCAACTGTGAAACCGCCTTTAACTTTACCGTTGATAACACCAGTAACAGTCTCTTGCTCTTCACATGCTTTCTCAAGACGGATCCACGCTTCGTGACGCTTCGCTTTCTCACGAGAAAGGATAGTTTCACCGAAACCGTCTTCGATTGCATCTAGTGCAACATCTACTTCGTCGCCAACAGCAACTTCTAGCTCACCAGCAGCATTTTTGAACTGCTCTGCAGGGATAGCACTTTCTGATTTAAGACCAGCATCTACAAGTACAATGTTGTTCTCGATTGAGATTACTGTACCTTTAACGATAGAGCCTTGCTCTGCTTCAAAACCCTTTAAGCTTTCTTCAAATAACTGCGCAAAATTTTCTGACATACGAATATACGTCTCATATATTAATACCAATAAGCAACCATGCTGCATGGGGTTGTTAAAATAGCACTGGCATCCTGCTGGTGCGAAAAATGTGTTTATCGTCGCTTAGGAAGCTTACCATTGATAATCGCAGCGTCTACTAAAGTCATAACTTTATCAAACACTTGCTGGGCATTGAGCTCACTAGTATCGAGTTCAATGGCATCATCAGCTGGCACAAGCGGCGCAACGGCACGATTCATATCGCGGTCATCACGAGCTTGAATATCTTCTAATAGACCACTTAGTGTAACATCAAGACCGCGTTCATTCAACTCAACAAATCGCCTACGCGCACGCTCTTGCGCGCTGGCGGTCAAATAAATTTTTAATGGTGCATCTGGGAATACCACAGTGCCCATATCACGGCCATCAGCAATTAAACCATTTTCTGTTCGAAATGCACGCTGACGACGTAATAATGCTTCTCTTACCCGTGGTAAAGCAGCAACTTTTGACGCTGCGGCTCCTACATTTTCATTACGAATTGTGGTTGATACATCTTCACCTTCTAGAATCACTTTTCCAGTATTAGTGTGACTATCAACTAAAAACTGCACATCTAAGTTAGCAGCTAAAGGCACTAAGGCCTCTTCGTTGTCGAGTGCAATTTGGTGATGAAGTGCTGCTAGTGCTAATACGCGATAAATCGCGCCACTATCCAGTACATCCCACCCTAATTTATCGGCTAACAAGCGACAAACAGTTCCTTTACCTGAACCACTTGGGCCATCAACGGTGATCACGGGCATTAATAACGCCTGCATTTAAACCTCCTGCAATGCACACCAAAATTAAACTGCGACATTATACGTTACTTATTTCAATAGATCCGCTTTTTGTATGTAACTTTTTATATTTCAATGCCTGTTGCTTATTGACTGACCGATGCTAGCACATTGAAAAACGTCGGAAATGTTTTATATGTACATTTTGGATCGTTAATGGTAATAGGCTTACCACCGACTGCAACCATGGCAAAACACATAGCGATACGGTGATCATCATAGGTATCAATTGCCACGTCATTAAAGTGCTTAGGCGGTGTAATTTCGATGAAATCTTCACCTTCAACAACCTCAGCCCCCACTTTACGCAGTTCTGTAGCCATCGCATGTAAGCGATCGGTTTCTTTTACGCGCCAATTATAAATATTGCGAATAGCGGTTGGACCATCAGCAAATAACGCCACTGTTGCAAGTGTCATGGCCGCATCTGGAATTGCATTAGCATCGATATCAACACCTTTCAATTGGCCTTTGCGCACAACTAGACGCTCGTCATACCAATCAATCTTAGCGCCCACCTGCTCCATCACTTTGGCAAACCCGATATCGCCTTGCACTGATTTTGCACCAACGCCTTTAATTTCAATTTCACCACCTGCTATTGCAGCTGCCGCAACAAAATAAGACGCCGATGACGCGTCTCCTTCAACCATAATACGCTCAACAGCTTGATATTGCTGCGCGCCTTTCACGGTAAAAGTTTTATAGTCATCGTGTGTAACCGAAATGCCAAAGCGCGCCATGACATCTAGCGTGATATCAATATAAGGTTTTGAAACTAAAGTGCCTTTAATGGTGATATTGGTATCGCCATTAAATAACGGGGCTGCCATTAATAATGCAGTTAAAAATTGGCTCGAGATACTGCCATCAATTTCAACGTAGCCGCCGTTTATTTGCCCGCCTACAATCTTAAGTGGCGGATAATCTTTATTCTTTAAATAACGAACGTCACCACCGATCGCTTGTAGAGCATCAACTAAATGACCAATTGGGCGCTCTTCCATACGCGGTTCGCCAATTAACTCATATTCACCTTTAACAGCGGCAAGTACAGCGGTAAGTGGACGATATGCAGTACCCGCATTACCTAAAAACAAAGGTTCAGATGGAGTTAAAAACTGCCCGCCTACCCCCTGTACTGTGGCTACGGTTTTATCGTCATTTAGGCTGACTTGTACACCTAATTGTTTAAGTGCACCTAGCATATGACGAATGTCATCGCTATCGAGTAGGTTTTCTACAACTGTAGTGCCTTTAGCTAAGGCTGCCAATAATAAGATACGGTTTGAAAGACTCTTTGAACCAGGTAGCGTTACACTGCCGTTTACTTTATTAATTGGCTCTAAACGAAGTTGTTCCATTAGCTGTTCTCCTTGGCAAACTGTGCCATAAAGTCAACTAACGCTTGTACGCCTTCAAGTGGCATGGCGTTGTAAATACTTGCACGCATACCACCAACAATACGGTGGCCTTCAAGGGCCAATAAGCCTGCTTCTTTCGCTTGAGCTAAAAACGCTGCATTTAAGCTTTCATCGTTTAACCAAAATGGAACATTCATACGTGAACGACAATGCTTTGCCACTTTATTATTGTAAAATGGCGACTCGTCTATAAAGCCATAAAGTAACTCAGCTTTAGCAATATTTTGCTGCTCCATGGCTTTTACACCGCCATTTTGCTCAAGCCATTCAAATACTTCTGCCGCTAAGTACCAAGCAAACGTAGGTGGCGTGTTGTACATGCTGCCTTGTTTTACTTCCAGTGCATAATCGAATATACCTGGTTTTGCCACCCCTTCACGCTCAAGCAAAGTTTTACGAATGATCACAATGGCAAGGCCTGATGGGCCAATATTTTTTTGCGCACCAGCGTAAATTAAATCAAACTGGTCAACATCAAATTCACGAGACAAAATGGTAGATGACATATCTGCAACGATCGGTGCAGTTGGGTGACTAGGTACATCAAATACCTCTATGCCGTCTATGGTTTCATTTGGACAATAATGGATGTATGACGGATCAGCAGGAAACTGCCATTCGCTTACTGGCTTGATAGAAAATTGCTCGCTAGTGTCATTACGTACATCAAGCTCAGTAACTGCGGTAAATTTAACTGCTTCGTCAACAGCCCCTTTAGACCAAACACCGTTCTCACAATACACGGCGGTTTTATTATCGACATGTAAATTTAGCGGTACTGCAGCAAACTGACCGCGGCCACCACCGTGCATAAATAACACTTCAAATTCATCACTAATATTCATGAGTCGGCGAAGGCTTGCTTCACATTTTTCTGTAAGAGCCAAAAACTCTTTACTGCGGTGACTAATTTCCATCACCGAGACACCTAAATCTTGCCAATCACGAAATTCTTTTTGTGCCTTCTCCATAACAGCTGGAGGCAACATAGCAGGACCCGCACAAAAATTATATTTATTCATTACCTTTCCTCATTCCAGTAATTACTTTAGTTTTTTAACCATAAAAAAAGCGGCCGAAGCCGCTTTTTATTGGTCAGTTTATTCAGCCGGTGGATTATCACCAGTTTCATCATTAACCGTTTCGACTACTTCGACGCTTTCGCCTTTAATAGCTTCAAGCTCATCGATTTCAATTTCTTCGATACGTTGTAAACCAACTACTTGCTCTTCGTCAATAGTTCTTATCAAAATAACACCTTGAGTATTACGCCCAACGGTAGAAACTTCTTTAACACGTGTTCGAACAAGGGTACCACGATTAGAGATAATCATGATTTCGTCGTTTTCATCAACCTGTACTGCACCAACAACGGCGCCGTTACGCTCTGATACTTTGATTGATACCACACCTTGAGTCGCACGACTCTTCGATGGGTAATCTTCAAGCAGCGTACGTTTACCATAACCGTTTTCAGTCACAGTTAAGATAGCACCATCAGTTTTAGGTACAATTAACGAGACAACACGTTGGCCTTCAGCCATCTTGATACCACGAACACCGGTGGCTGTACGGCCCATCTGGCGCACACCCTTGAACTTAATTTCCGGGTTACCGTTTTCGTCAAGTACTGGGTTACCGTTTTCATCTAATACCGGTGACTCTTCTGCTTCTTTAAAGCGTACCACTTTACCTGCATCGGTAAATAGCATGATTTCATTGCTACCATCGGTAATATCAACACCGATGAGACTATCACCTTCATTCAGATTAACAGCGATAATACCACTTGCACGCTGGCGACTGTATGCAGTTAATGGCGTTTTCTTAACCGTACCGAATGCAGTTGCCATAAAGATGTATTTATCTTCTTCGTACTCACGTACTGGTAAGATTGCAGTAATACGTTCATCTGCTTCAAGTGGCAATAAGTTAACAATTGGCTTACCACGCGCAGCACGGCTTGCAAGCGGTAATTGATACACTTTAAGCCAGTATAAGCGCCCTGCCGTTGAGAAACATAAAATAGTATCGTGAGTGTTCGCAACCAGTAGACGCTCGATGAAATCTTCATCTTTCATCTTGGTTGCTGACTTACCTTTACCACCACGACGTTGTGCTTCGTAATCAGACAATGGCTGATACTTCACATATCCTTCGTGTGATAAGGTTACGACTACATCTTCTTCTGTGATCAAGTCTTCAAGGCTAATATCGTGAGCCGCGGCGTTAATTTCTGTACGACGCTCATCACCGTATTGCTCTTTAATTTCAACAAGCTCATCGCGAATAACTTCCATTAAACGCTCAGGAGAAGCAAGAATATATAAAAGCTCAGCAATTAAATCTAATAACGTTTGGTATTCGCTTAGAATCTTTTCATGCTCAAGGCCGGTTAGCTTATGTAGACGTAAATCTAGGATAGCTTGGGCTTGTTGCTCAGAAATATAATACTGACCATCACGAATACCCAAGTCATCAGCTAACCAATCAGGACGTGCGACATTGGCTTCGCCCGCTTTCTCAAGCATGGCTTTAACATTACCCAATTCCCACGGACGTGATGCTAAGGCAACTTTTGCTTCGGCTGGCGTAGGTGAGTTACGAATAAGCTCGATAATCGGGTCGATGTTAGCAAGGGCGATTGCTAAACCTTCAAGCATGTGCGCGCGATCACGGGCTTTACGTAAATCAAATACCGTACGGCGGGTAACAACTTCGCGGCGATGAATAATAAACTCTTCAAGCATTTCTTTTAAGTTGAAACACTTAGGTTGATTGTTGATCAGCGCAACCATATTCATACCAAACACAGTTTGTAACTGCGTTTGTGCATAAAGATTGTTTAAGATTACTTCACCTACGTCACCACGTTTGATCTCAATAACGATACGCATACCGTCTTTATCTGATTCATCACGTAATGCGCTAATTCCCTCGATCTTCTTCTCTTTAACAAGCTCAGCAATTTTTTCTATTAAACGAGCTTTATTAACTTGATAAGGAATTTCGTGAACAATGATCGTTTCACGACCACTTTTCTCATCCACTTCAATCTCAGCACGGGCACGCATGTACACTTTACCACGACCCGTTAAATAGGCTTGTTCAATGCCTTTTTTACCGTTAATAATCGCCGCAGTTGGGAAATCTGGACCCGGGATATATTCCATCAATTCGTGAATGGTCAATTCAGGGTTTTGAATGAGTGCTAAACACCCGTTCACAACTTCTGTTAAGTTATGAGGAGGAATGTTGGTCGCCATACCTACGGCAATACCCGAAGAACCATTAACCAATAAGTTAGGTACTTTGGTTGGTAATACGTCAGGAATTTGCTCTGTACCATCATAGTTAGGCACAAAATCAACCGTCTCTTTTTCAAGATCTGCTAATAGCTCATGAGACATTTTCGCCATACGAACTTCGGTATAACGCATTGCTGCTGCAGAATCACCATCAACAGAACCAAAGTTACCTTGGCCGTCAACTAACATATAACGTAAAGAGAAAGGCTGAGCCATACGTACAATGGTGTCGTACACTGCGCTATCGCCATGGGGATGGTATTTACCAATTACGTCACCAACCACACGGGCTGATTTTTTGTAAGGCTTATTCCAATCATTATTAAGCTCGTTCATAGCAAATAAAACGCGGCGGTGAACAGGTTTTAATCCATCACGTACGTCTGGCAGTGCTCGTCCTACGATTACGCTCATTGCGTAATCTAAATAGGAGTTTTTTAACTCGTCTTCAATATTGACTGGCAGAATTTCATTGGCGAAATCAGTCATTTGATATCACATTCCTTCAGTATATACCCACAAAGTGCCATATATGGGCGCTTGCGGGTATGTAGTTATTATTACCAAGTCATGCTACCACAATTAATTTAAATTTACAGGCGCTAAATCTTTGCGATTTATTAATTTCCCCCTATATAATGGCCTCAGATTGACGAGGAAGTTTTTTATGACCGAACATCAGAATGTAGATAGTGCAGAAATTGCAAAGTTTGAATCCATCGCTGAGCGATGGTGGGACCGCGAAGGAGAGTTTAAACCTCTTCATGAAATTAACCCATTACGCTTAGACTTTATTGCTGATAAAGCCAATGGCTTATTTGATAAAGAAACGCTGGATGTAGGCTGTGGAGGTGGCATCCTCAGTGAAAGTATGGCTCGCATGGGCGCACACGTTACCGGCATCGATATGGGCCAAGAGCCATTAACCGTTGCTAAACTACATAGTTTAGAAACCGGTGTGAAAGTTAACTATATTAAAGTACCTGCTGAACAGTTCGCTACTGAGCACCCTGCTCGCTTTGATACTATAACTTGCATGGAAATGTTAGAGCATGTTCCTGATCCTGCTTCTATCATTCGAGCAGTAGCCACCTTAGCAAAACCTGGCGCCGATGTATTTTTTTCTACCCTTAATAAAACCCCCAAAGCGTATCTGTATGCCATTATTGGTGCAGAAAAGTTATTGAAGATGGTGCCAGAAGGCACACACGATCACAAAAAATTTATCAAACCTGCACAACTTATTGCATGGGCAGAACAAGCGGGACTTAAAGTACGAGCGAGTGCTGGTCTAAGCTATAACCCACTATCAAAGCAATACAGTTTAAATACCGATGTTAGCGTTAATTATATTCTCCACTTTGAGAAACTTGCGTAATGGCTGGGTTTAATACAGCAGCACCTGCAATTGATTACGATGCTTTTATTTTTGATCTTGACGGTACACTGCTCGACACTGCAGATGATTTAGGTGCCGCACTGAATAACGTATTAATAGATCATAACTTTCCAGCTGTAGATTCACATATCTATCGCCCTGCGGCTTCTAATGGCGCTATGGCTCTACTCGAAGCGGGATTCGGGCAGCATTGGCATAACCAAACTAAACAAATGGATTTACGCCAGCAATTACTTGATTCATACGCTGATAATATTGCCACCCATAGTCAGTGTTTCACAGGTATTGCACAGTTATTGATTGCACTTGAACAACAGCAGATCAAATGGGGGATCATGACCAATAAGCCTGAATTTTTGACTACCCCTTTAGTCGCCGCAATCACTGAGCTAAATGATGCACAGGCAATCGTGTGTGGCGACACTTTAAATGTGGCAAAACCCTCACCGTTACCTTTACTGCATACAGCGCAACTATTAGATGTAGATCCAAGCCGCTGCTTGTACATTGGTGATGCCGAGCGCGACATTATTGCAGCTAAAGCAGCGAACATGCACAGTGCCACAGCTTTGTGGGGCTATATACCCAGTGAAGAGGAAGCACTGGGCTGGCAAGCTGATTTTAATTGGCAGTCACCTATTGATGCATTTAACCATATATAGTGGTTTACTAAAAATTAACCACTATATATTGTGACCGTGTTATTTTTTGCACATTGTTTGCCGATAAAAAAAGCAGCTTAAATTTATTTTTAAAATGGTTAAATTTAATAGATCATGAGTTGATTTTTATAAATTTCATTTTAATCAGATGGTCAAAGGTTAATGGCTACTAACACAAACGTGTTATCCCGAAGTTATCCACAATGTGGGGCATTTATGCCCCTTGCAAATGATCGCATACCACACTATCTTGTGATCCAGAGTTTGATGAACACCAGATGTTGTGGCTAAATGTTATTCAATTAAATTCGCACTAGAATAGTCTTATGACAATAAAATATTTATTCTAAGCAAAATGTATCACTAAAAAATTTTATATCCCAAGGAATACAGGCAAAACTATGAACCAACAGCTATCTGTAAGCAAACGTGACGGCCGTAAAGAGTCACTTGATTTAGATAAAATCCATCGCGTTATTGCTTGGGCCGCCGAAGGTCTAAATAATGTGTCTGTCTCACAAGTTGAGCTAAAATCACACATCCAGTTTTATGATGGCATTCGTACTGAAGACATCCATGAAACGATTATTAAGGCAGCCGCTGATCAGATCTCAAAAGAGTCTCCAGATTATCAATACTTAGCCGCCCGTTTAGCCGTATTCCATTTACGCAAAAAAGCCTATGGTCAATTTGAGCCGCCACGCTTATACGATCACATCGTGAAACTTGTTGAAGATAAGCGTTATGATGCTCACCTACTTGCCGATTACACCGAGCAAGAAATTGATCAACTCGATGAATACCTAGATCATGCACGCGATTTAAACTTCAGCTACGCTGCAGTTAAGCAGCTTGAAGGCAAATATTTAGTGCAAAACCGCGTAACAGGCGAAATTTATGAAAGCGCACAGTTTTTATATATTCTGGTTGCCGCAAGTTTATTCTCTGATTACCCAAAAGAAACACGTTTAGATTACATCAAGCGTTTTTATGATGCGGTATCAATGTTTAAGATTTCACTACCTACGCCAATTATGGCGGGGGTACGTACACCTACTCGTCAATTTAGTTCATGTGTCCTCATTGAGTGTGGTGACAGCCTAGATTCTATCAATGCCACGTCTTCAGCGATCGTTAAATATGTATCACAACGCGCAGGGATTGGTATTAATGCCGGTCGTATTCGTGCACTTGGCAGCCCTATTCGCAATGGCGAAGCGTATCACACAGGTTGTATTCCTTTTTATAAGCACTTTCAAACAGCAGTTAAGAGCTGTTCACAAGGTGGTGTACGCGGCGGTGCAGCCACCCTTTTCTACCCACTATGGCATTTAGAAGTTGAAAACTTATTAGTGCTTAAAAATAACCGTGGGGTTGATGATAACCGTGTTCGTCATTTAGATTACGGTGTGCAGTTTAATAAGCTAATGTACGCGCGTTTGATCAAAGATGATTACATTACATTATTTAGCCCATCAGACGTTCCAGGCCTGTACGACGCATTTTTTGAAGACCAAGATGAGTTTGACCGCCTTTATGTTCAGTATGAGCAAGATGAGTCAATACGTAAAAAACGCATTAAAGCGATTGAGTTATTCTCAATGTTTGCTCAAGAGCGTGCTAGCACCGGGCGTATTTATTTACAAAATGTTGACCACTGTAATACACACAGCCCATTTATCGCTAAAGTTGCGCCAATTCGTCAATCTAACTTATGTTTAGAAATTGCCTTACCAACTAAACCGCTTAGCAATGTAAATGATGAAGAAGGCGAAATCGCCCTGTGTACGCTATCAGCCTTTAACTTAGGTGCGATTGAGTCTCTTGATGAACTTGAAGAATTAGCAGAACTTGCCGTACGCGCCTTAGATAACTTACTTGATTTCCAAGACTACCCAGTTCCTGCGGCAAGAAATGCCACTATGGGTCGTCGTACTTTAGGAATAGGTGTAATCAACTATGCCTATTACCTTGCTAAAAACGGTAAGCGTTATTCTGATGGCAGTGCGAATGCACTAACGCATAAAACGTTCGAAGCGATTCAATATTATTTGATGAAAGCGTCAAATGAGCTTGCGAAAGAACGTGGTGCCTGCCCTAAGTTTAACGAAACCACTTATTCACAAGGGATCATGCCGACTGATACTTACAAGCGTGATTTAGATAAAATTTGTGATGAACCACTGCATTTAGATTGGGATACGTTACGTGCCAATATTAAAGAACATGGTATGCGTAATTCAACGTTATCTGCGTTAATGCCGTCTGAAACATCATCGCAAATTTCAAATGCAACCAATGGTATTGAGCCACCTCGCGGCCATATCAGTGTTAAAGCCAGTAAAGATGGTATTTTAAAACAGGTTGTTCCAGAATATGAGCGTTTAAAAGACAACTATGAACTATTGTGGGATATCCCATCAAATAAAGGTTACATAGAACTTGTTGGTATCATGCAAAAGTTTGTTGATCAAACTATCTCTGCAAATACTAACTATGATCCAAGTAAGTTCGAAGGCGGTAAAGTACCTATGAAGGTATTGCTGCAAGACTTATTAGGTGCATACAAACTTGGCGTTAAAACCCTTTACTATCACAACACCCGTGATGGCGCATCAGATGCACAAGATGATACACCGGAGCTGGAAGATGATGATTGTGCAGGCGGCGCGTGTAAAATTTAATCAATACTAATTATAAATTGGAAGCGGGCTATACGCCCGCTTTACCCTGTTCGTTTTTTGAGTGATCTTATGTCTTATACTACTTTTAGTCGAAACCATAATAACCAATTACAAGAACCGATGTTTTTCGGCCAAACCGTTAACGTATCGCGTTATGATCAACAGAAGTACCCTATCTTCGAAAAGTTAATTGAAAAACAACTGTCGTTCTTTTGGCGTCCTGAAGAAGTCGATGTGAGTAAAGACCGCTTAGATTTTCAAGCCCTACCAGAGCACGAAAAACATATATTCCTAAGTAACTTAAAATACCAAACTTTACTTGATAGTGTACAGGGGCGTTCACCCAATGTGGCACTACTGCCTATCGTATCAATCCCAGAGCTTGAAACTTGGATTGAAACATGGGCGTTTAGTGAAACAATCCATAGTCGCTCGTACACCCATATCATTCGTAACGTAACGCAATCACCTGAACTTATTTTTGATGACATCGTCAGTAACGATAAGATCAGCGAACGTGCTGATGCCGTAACTAAGTATTATGATGAGCTGATCAATAAAGTCGCTATTTACAACTTATATGGTGAAGGCAAACATACCCTCAATGGTGAGACTGTTCATATCAGCTTATTTGAACTTAAAAAGCTGTTATACCTTGCCATGATGTCTGTAAACATTCTTGAAGCAATTCGCTTTTATGTCAGTTTTGCCTGCTCATTCGCCTTTGCAGAGCGTGAATTGATGGAAGGTAATGCAAAAATTATCAAGCTTATCGCTCGCGATGAAGCCCTTCACCTATCAGGTACTCAGCATATTCTTAACATAATGCAAGATGGTAAAGACGATCCAGAGATGGCTATCGTTGCTGCGCAGTGTCGTGATGAAGCAATCAAGATGTTTGTGGATGCGGCTGAGCAGGAAAAAGAATGGGCAGAATACTTATTTAAAGATGGTTCAATGATTGGCTTAAACAAAGACATTTTATGTCAATACGTTGAATACATCACCAACGCACGTATGAGTGCGGTAGGCTTGCCAACACAATTCAAAACCAGCAGCAACCCTATTCCATGGATCAACTCATGGCTCGTGTCTGACAATGTACAAGTTGCCCCACAAGAAGCTGAGATCAGCTCTTATCTTGTTGGTCAAATTGATTCGCAAGTTGATGCGTCTGACTTTGGTGACTTTGATCTCTAATGAGCAGCAACAAAACTGCAAAGGTTTACTTTGCAGATAACAGCCAGTGCGTTGAATTTAGCACTGGCTGCCATTCCCTTTTAGACTGCCTTGAACAACAGCAATATGATATCCCTTTTCAATGCCGAGAAGGCTATTGCGGTGCTTGTCGCGCAACACTTAGCCAAGGACAAGTTATTTACAATGAAGAGCCGCTTGCGTTTGTACGTGACGGAGAAGTGCTACTGTGCTGCTGCAAACCCGATGGTGACATTACTCTGAGCTTTAAATAAACCCGCTAGTAGAGAAAAATATTTAAGTCGATTGCTATTAGTGCCAATCAAATTGTTTTGTTTCATAGCAATGCACTTTATCACTGATCATTAAGCTATTCTCATCGATAATAACATCCCAATTTAAACTACGCGTTAAGTCCATTTGAATATCATCTACAAACTGTTGATCAATTTCGATAATATGGCTATTTGCAAATAACTTCAAGCGTGACTCAGACTCAGTTAACCACTGACTATTGCTTGTCGATAAAATTAATAATTCGTCGACTTGTTTCGCTATTTTAAAAAGCTGATCAAGATTGGGCTGAGCCACACTTAACCATGTTTTATAATGATCATCCAACGCTTGTATACCAACATCTGGCTGCAGTCTATCTGAGAGTTTATTTAGCACCGCATTATTGTCGTAAGACAAAAGGCAATACCCTACTAGCTTTAAAACAAAATGCTCGAGCGTTTCATTTCTTGTTAACGCGGTGGTAAAAACCTCTTGATGATTTCGCTGCTGACGCAAGTCTGCAATGCTAAATCGTGCTTTAAAGATCCGGGCTTTATCAGACATAACATTCACCAAACTAGTGATTATTTCTACTTGAGTATAGCCTTACTAATGAAAATGTGTTTATTTTAAAGTTATGGTATAACATTATTGATTGGCTGAAATGATGGTGTTATATTATATCACAACATAATAGCCACGATGTAGTAACCATGATCCGACATTCATTAGTATCAACAGCAATTATCACTGCACTAAGTTCTTTTTCTGCTCATGCCGCGGTTGTATCAGGCCAAGTTCTAGATGATAAAAACCAACCGATCAGCCAAGCCGACGTGCATATACACGGTAAAGCTCAATCAATCAAAACTGATAATAATGGCCAGTTTAGTATTAATATCGACGCTAATAGTCAATTGCATATTAGTAAAGACAATTATGTTGATGCCCGTATTGCAGTCAATGAAACAAGTCCAGCATTACAGATTACCCTTGTTCCAACTTCAGTTGAAACAGTCGTGGTTTACGCTTCTGCCCTGCATAAAAATAGTTTAGAGATGATTTCACCGGTGAGTGTACTTAGCGGCGATGAACTACGCAATAAAGCACAGCCAACTTTAGGTGAAACCTTAAAAGGCATTCCTGGCGTAAATGCGAGTTATTTTGGCCCAGTCTCTTCAAGCCCGATAATCCGTGGCTTAGATGGTCCTCGCGTTAAAATCACCCAAAATGGTTTAGACAGCAGTGATGCATCAAGAATTGGTCCTGATCACGCAACATCAAACGACAGCCTAGCTGCTGAACAGATTGAAGTTTTGCGAGGCCCTGCGACGTTATTGTATGGTTCAGGTGCAATTGGCGGTGTTGTTAATGTGGTTGATAACCGAATTCCTACTGATAACATTGATCAATTAACCGGTGCAGTAGAATACAGCCACGATACTGTTTCAAACGCGAATACTTATGCAGCTAAGTTAGAAACAGGTCATAATAATTTTAACTTCCATTTTGATGGTACCAAACGTACTGGTGATGACTACCAAACTCCGCGCTTCAATTTACCAGAAGAAGAACACGAAGATCATGAGGGGCATGACGAAGAAGAGCATGAAACAGCAACCTCAGTTGAAAATACATTTATTGACAGTCAAACGGTTAACTTTGGTACTAGCTATGTGGGGGAGCATTTAACGTTAGGTCTCTCTTATGGGCGTATAGAAACAGATTATGGCATTCCAGCGCATAGTCACGAGCATGAACATGAACATGAACACGAGCATGAAGAAGGTGAAGAAGAAGCTATTTATGCACGCGTAGAACAAGATCGTTGGCAAGGTCTTATGAGTTATGCATTGCATAATAATTGGATTGAAACCATTAATTTACGCCTTGGTTATACTGACTATCGCCATGCAGAAATTGAAGATGGTACAATTGGTACAATCTTTAGTAATGAAACCACCGAAGCACGGTTTAATGTCGAACATAAAATAGGTAACTGGCATGGTATGGCAGGCTACCACTTTAGTGAATCTGACTACGACGCTGATGGTGAAGAAGCATTTACACCAGCGAGTAAAACCACAACCCATGCACTGTTTATCTTAGAAGAGCAACAGTTTGGCGATGTGACACTTGAGCTGGGTGCGCGTTTAGAAGATTATACCATTGATAGCAATGTTGATGCTTCAGCGCATGACCATGACCATGACCATGAAGATGAGCATACGGATGAACACGAAAATGAAGTAACAGCCTACAGTAAAAGTTTTACTAACCTAAGTGCTTCAGCAGGTGCTATTTGGCAATATACACCGGGCCAAAACGTGTCTCTTAGCGTATCACATTCAGAGCGCGCCCCATTATCTGCAGAGCTGCTTTCTAATGGTGTACATATTGCCACTGGCACTTATGAGCTAGGTTTAGGCTATGTGGTAGAAGACGGTGAAATTCATTTTGAACCGGAAAATATCAAACAAGAAACATCAACCAATATTGATTTTGGTTTTAGACGCTTTAGCGGTGATTTTGGTTATACCGTTAATTTTTTCTATAACGATATTAAAAACTTTTACTATCAGCAAAACACAGGCTTAGTATTTGATGAAGAACACGGCCTTGAGGCTGCAGAGCCAGGCCACGATGATGGTATGGCTGTTTATCAATTCGTTAGTAAAGATGCAAAATTATACGGTATTGAATTTGATGCTCACTATCAATTAAATTCAAATGCAATGGTCAAAGTATTTGGTGATTCAACCACAGCAAAACTTGCCGATGATGAAGGTTATTTACCTCGAATTCCAGCGAATAAGCTAGGATCAGAATTACAATATAATATAAGTGATTGGCAATTTAGCTTAACTGGCACTCATTACTTTGAACAAAATGACATTACAGCTTATGAAACAGCGACTGATGGTTATACCTTATTTGATGCACAAGCAAATTATCAATTAACTGTCGGCCCTGTCGACACGCAGTTTTATATCAATATTGATAACATCACTGATGAATTAGGTTTTGTACACAGCTCCTTTATTAAAGATCAAGCGCCATTACCAGGGCGAAACTTTAGACTCGGTGTTCGTGGTTACTTCTAACCGATTACACGATTAACTCAGTGTTTATAATGGCTGGGTTAATCAAAAATTGACTATAAAAAAACCACTCTTAAATAATTAAGAGTGGTTTTTTATTATGAGCATAAAACGCTCATAAAAAAGCTATTAAAGAATAGCGTGTAACTCAACATCAAATACAAGCGTTGAGAAAGGTGCAATCGCTGCACCTGCGCCACGTTCACCATAAGCAAGCTCATGAGGAACATAAATACGCCATTTCGTGCCAACAGGCATCATTTGTAATGCTTCAGTCCAACCTTTGATAACGCCACCAACTGGGAACTCAGCAGGCTGACCACGCTCATAAGAGCTATCAAAAACAGTACCGTTGATAAGTGTACCGTGATAATCAACACGCACTGTAGACTCTGCTGTTGGCTTTTCGCCTTCACCTGTTGCAAGTACTTCGTATTGAAGACCTGACTCAGTTACAGTGATTTCAGCACGCTTTGCATTTTCTTCTAAGAATGCAATACCTTCAGCTGCGAGTACTTTAGCTTCTTCTTCACGACGAGCTTGAATTTCAGTGTTGATTTTTTCGAAAGCAGCTTGGATCTCAGGGATCTCAACTTGGAAATCGCCACCCGTATAAGCATCTTTCATGCCTGCAAATACTGAATTTAAGTTTAAACCTTCGAATGGGTTTGCTTTAAGTTGCTCACCCATTTGTAAGCCAATACCGTAACTTGCTTTTTCAGCATCTGTAGTAAAATTATCTGACATAATGTGTTTCACGTTTTGTTTATACCAAGCGTAATAACCTTGGTATCAGTTAAAAGACGCGCCTATGCTATCATAAAAAAAAGCCCTTTTGGGCTTCTTTAAGATTAGTTTTTAGGGAGTTTTCGCTTAATGAAGCGCGCCGCAAAAGTAAATATAGGTAAACTGATCAAAATACCAGCAAGGAGTGGACGACTCAGTAATGCTTGCGGACCTATGAGTATTACAGGGACCACTAACAAGCCAAAAAGGCCAATATAAATTGCTGCTACTTCTGGCCAATGCTTATCATATTTGGTGATCAAATGGGCTGATAAAATATTAAAGCCTAAGCAATACGCCATTGCAGTCATTAATACCTGCTCAGGTTGTGAATCGATAGCCATCTTAACCAATAAATTAATTGCACTGTGGTAACAATAGCCAAATACACTCCACAACAATACATGTTTGAGTATTCTTTGAGCTGTATTTAATTGATTTTGTTTTGACATGCTAAACTCCAGATAGCAAAAAGCCGCCCATAAGGCGGCTTTTTAAATATGGTGGAGAGATAGGGATTTGAACCCTAGATGGGCTACAAACCCATGCCGGTTTTCAAGACCGGTGCATTCGACCACTCTGCCATCTCTCCGTACGGCGCGGATAATAGTGGTTACTCGCCTTGTTGTAAAGTCCTAAAATAAAAAAACCGAAATTAATTGTAATAATGACGCTACTAACAGCAAAACTAAGTTAATAATACTGTTTTGGACGTTTCGCAATCCACGAGCATAATAGACACACAAGTAAGCTAAAAGTAACAAAACTTAGCCCTTGGAAAATTAAGTCATAGCGATTGAGATCATCACTTGGTACTAAAACCAATATAAATGCAGGTAGAATACTAAGCACTAACACATAGCAGCACACTTTAAATGCCCTGCCAAAATCAAATCGTCTGGTACGCTGCATCCACCACGCTAAGATAACAACAATACCTATTGATGACATTGCAATTAAATGAGGAGTCTGTGTGCTAAAAGCCGTGTAAAGAGTGATAGCAGCGCCAACAAAGCCCCATAGAGACCACGTTAGCCATTTTTCTTTTTCACGTAAAAATAAATTTCCCATTGTTCTCGTCTTTTTTATCGTTATTGTTATAAGACATTCCATACACTAACAAAAAACAACAGATTAAAAAACAAACCGTAGAAGAATTATTGTTCGCATCCTAGCGCTTCTCACAGCCAACGTATAACGAAGCAAAGGTAACAAAAGCAACCTTAATACAGTATGACTATGATGGCGCTGAGAAGTTCACTTTATAATGTACTGAAAAAATCGTCGACGTGATGTCGTGCAGGCTTAGTGCAATCAACAACCGCAGTGCCTAAATAAAGGTAACCGACAATTTCATCTTGCTCAGCAAGGCCAAGTGCATTCTTTACTGCAGCACTTTGCGCAAAGTAGCCGGTACGCCAAATACCAGCCAACCCTTGTGCAAACGCTGCCTGTTGCATTGCAAACACCGCACAACCTGCGCTTTGTATTTGTTCAATTCGAGGAACTTTTGGGTGCGCTTGATACTTTGCCACGGCAATGATGATCATGGGTGCTCGCTGCGGTAACTCTTTAGCACGACTGATGGTTTTTTCATCTTGTTGTTCTGCAATCGCACTTTGATAATAAATCTCACCCAAGCGATCGCGCCCTGTTTCTTCTACAATAAAAAATTGCCAAGGGGCCAAACCACCATGATCGGGAACTTTTAATGCAGCCTTTTTAATGTTGTCTAATTGTGCTTGATTGGGTCCAGGGAAACTTAATTTGGGATCAGATTGGCGAGTTAATAACAGCTCAATAGCGTCCATAGCAATTCTCTACTTTAAAAAGAAACTAGCATAACATTGTTAGCGAACGCTAAGAAAGTTAGAAAGTTAGAAAGTTAGAAAGTTAGAAAGTTAGAAAGTTAGAAAGTTAGAAAGTTAGAAAGTTAGAAAGTTAGAAAGTTAGAAAGTTAGAAAGTTAGAAAGTTAGAAAGTTAGAAAGTTTGCAGCGAGTGCTGCAAACTTACAAACAAATATCGCGATTATTCGAGCCTTTTTCGTAACCAGTGATCCACACTCACAAAGCGTCCACCACCAGTAAAAAACAAGCTTAGTAACATAGCAAAATAGATGGCTGAAAATTCAATGCCATTATTTAATATGGAGGGTTTGCCCTTTTCATATAGGTAATCCGGGAAACCATGCTCTTCAACTAAATCGCGAATTTTTTCAATGCGATCTTTAACCTCACGAGAATTATCGAGGCTTTCTTTAGCACCGGGAATAGCTAACCAATCAAGTACTTGAGCAGCACTGGTATCGGGATCAGTCGGCGCAATAGCAAACCAACCATTGTGCCAATGTACAGAGGTTGCAGCAACGACCATAGTAAACATCAGTGGAATACTCACTAGGCGTGTAAATAAACCAATCAACAACAGCCAACCGCCTAGAAATTCGCTCCAACCAGCTAAAAAAGCCAGTAAGTCAGGAAAAGGTAAGCCTAAGCCCCAATCAGCATTGCCAAACCAACTAACAACATCAGGAGAAGCTAGAAAAAATTCAAAAAAGCCCGTGTCTCCACCACTTATATTGAGCTTGTTATAACCCGCGATGATCATAACAGGCGCGAGTATCAATCTAAATAGTAAGGCAGGCAGACCATCAAACAAGGCCATTTTTTGTAGGGACGTTTTATAGAGTGTGATCAATGTATTCATCGTAGCAGTCTAGTCTTTTGAAATGTATTAAACAAAGACCGCTACGACAGAAAGTTTATTTCAACTAAATTTTACGCGCAACTTGAAGCGCTTCATAAATAGCTCGTTTTGCATCAATTGCTGACGCTAACTTAGCCCCACCAATCACATGTACTTTTGGATGCTCAGTTAATTGGGACATAACCTCATTGTTAGACACTTGGCCGATACACGCAATGACTGTGTCAACAGGTAAAACTTGCTGCTCTGCTGCTACTGTAATTTTCAAGCCTTGGGCATCAAAGTGATGGTACTGACAATCAGCAATTTGTTTTACACCATGTTGCTTTGCAACTTGGCGATGTATCCAACCCGTGGTTTTGCCAAGGTCACTGCCAAAGCGCCCAGCACTGCGTTTGAGCATAAATAGCTGGCGACTATCTTTATGCGGTGTTGGCTCGCACTCAATACCCCACTGGGTTTTAAACTCAGTGATAGTTTGATTTTTATGCTCACTTAAAAAAGCAACCATATCAAAACCAATGCCACCGGCACCTAAAATCGCAATCGACTGCCCCAATTCAACCTCACCACGGATCACTTCATCATAAGAAAAAACCCGTTTGCCATCAGCGCAGGTAAAGTTTGCTTCTCGCGGACGAACGCCGGTGGCAAAAACAACATCATCGTATTGATCAAGCATACTATCTGTATATGCAGTGTTGAGCGTTACTGTAACCTTAAGACGCTCAAGTTCGTTTATAAAATACCGAAGGGTGTGATTAAAATCTTCTTTGCCTGGGATTCGCATTGCTAAATTAAACTGACCGCCCATATCGGTGTTTTTATCAATCAGTGTGACTGTATGGCCTTTTTGTGCCAAGTAGCAGCTCGCTGATAACCCCGCAGGGCCAGCACCAACGACCAATACGTTTTTAGCTTTTTGCGTGTGTTCAAGCGGGTAATCTAATTCAAAGCCCGCTTGAGGGTTTACTAAACAAGTGGCTCGCTTGCCTTTGAATACATGATCTAAGCACCCTTGGTTACAGCCGATACAAATATTAATTTGTTCACTGTGTTGTGATTGGTATTTATTAAAAAACTCAGGATCGGCAAGCAGTGGGCGTGCCATCGAAATTAAATCTGCATCCCCTGCTGTTAAAATTTCATTGGCAATTGCAGGCGTGTTAATCCTATTTACCGCAATGACAGGCACTGACACCACTTCTTTTAAGCGTTTTGATGCTTCTTTAAATGCACCAGGGGGTACCATACTGGCAATGGTGGGCACACGCGCTTCATGCCAACCAATACCGGTATTAAATATATCAACACCAGCCTGCTCTAACGCTTTAGCTTGAATTGTGACTTCTTGCGGCGTTGATCCATTTGGGATCAGATCCATCACTGATAAACGAAAGATGATTAAAAACTCTTTCGCTACTTTCGCCCGAACTGCTTTAACAATGTCTAACGCTAAACGCATCCGGTTTTCTAAACTTCCCCCGTATTCGTCTGTGCGTTTATTGGTATGTGGCGCCATAAACTCATTGATCAGATAACCTTCAGAGCCCATAACTTCAACGCCATCATAACCTGCCTTTTGCGCTAAATAAGCTGACTGAGCAAAATCTTTAATGGTTTTTTTAATTGCACCAGCAGACATCGCCTTTGGTGTATAAGGGTTAATAGGCGCTTTTATTGCACTCGGGGCTTGATTAAATGGATGATAAGCGTAACGACCAGCGTGTAATAATTGTAAGCAAATCTTTCCGCCATGTTGGTGTACAACGTCAGTGTAGGCACGATGTTTAACTACATCATAATAGCTGTTAAATGAGGATGAAATAGGGGTTAACTTACCACGCAGATTAGGACTATAACCACCCGTGATAAGCATAGCGGTACCACCTTTAGCGCGTGCTTCATAAAAAGCACGAAGTCGTTTTCTATTATGCCACCCCTCTTCAAGCCCAGTGTGCATTGACCCCATCACTAAGCGATTGCGTAATTGTGTGTGTTTTAATTGTAGTTGTTGTTCTAACATCCTCTGCCCCGTTAACTGGTCTAACCTCTATACATTAGCGAATTTTGCTTGAATGGCAAGTAATAAGCAACAAAAGCACTAAATTATGTATGGTATTGACCGTTAACGTTGTAAATAACGTCATTCATAAATACTTAGTTACGATTTAACAGTTAAATAAATTTTTATTCTAGGCTAAGATGGAGTTAGATATAAGTTGTACCAGACTAAGGATTTATTTTGATTGCAAAGCTGTTTAAAGGACTCTGGGCAGGAATTAACTTTTCTCGTCGTTTAGTTCTCAATTTTTTATTTGTACTAATTGTGATTCTTTTCATTGTCTCAATAGCCAGTGATGACGATGAAATTAAAGTTGCCGATACTTCTGTGCTCAGGCTCAACCTCAATGGACCAATCGTAGAAGAAAAAACCTACGTAGATCCAATTGAAGCAGCCATCAATGATGCCACAATGGGTAACGAAGAGCCGGCAGAAATTTTACTCGATGATATTGTTGAAGTAATTGACCAAGCAACTAAAGATGATCGTATTAGTGTCATTTTGCTCGATTTACAAAAAATGCCGAATGCGCATTTGAATAAATTAAAGCAAATCACACAGGCGCTTGATCGTTTTAAAGCGACAGGTAAAAAAGTAATTGCATCAGGCTATTATTACTCTCAAGCGCAATATTACCTTGCGGCTCATGCAAATGAAGTCTCAATGCACCCTTACGGTGGTGTTGAAATTCAAGGTTTTGCTATGTACCCACTGTATTTTAAAGATGCATTAGAGAAGCTGGGTATCACACAGCATATCTTCCGCGTTGGCACATTTAAATCTGCAGTTGAACCATTTATTCGTAATGATATGTCGGATGCAGCCAAAGAAGCTAACAGAGTTTGGCTAGGTGCCTTATGGCAAGAATACAAGCAAGATGTAGCCGCAGTACGCCCATTTGATGAAACAAACTTTGATGAAACTATGGATATCTTCCTTGCAAAAATGCAAGCTGTGAATGGTGATTCAGGTCGGTACGCACTTGAACATCAATGGGTAGATTCATTAAAAACGAATCAGCAAGTTCGCCAAGAATTGATTGCATTAGTAGGTACTGAAGAAACTGGTAAAACCTTTAATCAAGTTTCATTTAATGAATATTTATCATTAATTAAACCGCCTATTGAGTTTGATAACCCAGTAACTGAAAAAGTCGCTGTTGTTGTTGCTCGCGGTACTATTTCTGACGGCGAACGTAAAGCGGGTGAAATTGGGGGTGACTCTACTGCGGCATTATTACGTAAAGCGCGCTTAGATGAAAAAGTAAAAGCCGTGGTGCTACGTATTGATTCAGGCGGTGGCAGCATGTTTGCGTCTGAAGTTATTCGCGCTGAAGTACTGGCCCTTAAAGCAGCAGGCAAGCCTGTGATTGCTTCTATGAGTTCTGTAGCAGCGTCTGGCGGTTATTGGATTGCATCAGCAGCTAATGAAATTTGGGCTGCACCAAGTACAATTACCGGCTCAATTGGTGTATTTGGTAATTTTATGACCTTTGAAAACACGATGGCTAAACTCGGCGTGTATTCTGATGGTGTAGCAACGACTGAAATGGGTGGCCTATCAATCGCTCGCCCGCTTGATGAAAAGATGGCGCAAGTTATTCAATTAAGCGTTGAAGATGCCTATCAACGCTTTTTAGAAGTCGTTGCACAAGCACGGAATATGACCCCAGAGCAAGTCGATAACATTGCCCAAGGCCGTGTATGGATTGCAAGCCAAGCACAAGAGCTAGGCTTAATTGATAAGCTTGGTAATAAGCAAGATGCAATAAAAGCTGCCGCTGAACTTGCTAAACTTGATTTTTATGAAGTTAAAACCATCAAGCAGAGTCTTTCTGGGCAAGAGCAATTAATGCAAGATATATTTGGTAATGCATCAGTTAAGGCATTTATCGGCTCACAAAGTAGCTTACAAAATCTATTATCAAATAAAGCGTCAATCAATGGCTTAGTGAAGCAGTTAACCTCTGAGGTTGAAAGCTTACAAGATTACAATGATCCGCAAGGAATTTATGCACGTTGTTTAGTGTGTAACGTTATTCAGTAAATCAGTCGTTCTCGACTGTACTCTATATCTGCACAGGTTATACTAAGCCCAGTTTTTTTTACTGGGCTTTTTTATGAAACGTAAACGTATTTATATCGCATACACGGGCGGTACAATTGGCATGAAAAAATCAAGCCGAGGTTATATTCCTGCGGATGGCTTTTTAACACAAACCGTAGTAAACAATGCTGAATTTAATCGTGATGAAATGCCTTTATTCGATATTCACGAGTATTGCCCGTTAATTGATTCATCAGACATGTCCCCTGCCCATTGGCAATTAATTGCTGATGACATTAAAAGTAAGTACCAAGACTATGATGGTTTTGTGGTACTCCATGGTACAGATACCATGGCCTATACCGCATCTGCACTGTCATTTATGTTTGAGAACTTGACCAAGCCAATAATTGTCACTGGCTCACAAATTCCCCTTTCACAGCTACGCTCTGATGGCCAAGTCAAATTTACTCAATGCCATGTATTTAGCGGCAAATTACCCAATCGCAGAAGTCAGCTTATTTTTTAATAATCAACTATTTCGTGGTAATCGCGCAACGAAAGCACACGCAGACGGGTTTGATGCTTTTGCCTCGCCAAACCTCGAGCCACTGGCTTTATCAGGTATCAACATTCAGTTACTCAAGGGGCAGTTGAGTCCGTATGTTGAAAATGAACTACAAGTCACCAACATCACACCGCAGCCTATTGGGGTGTTGTACTTGTATCCTGGGATCAGTCATGCCGTGGTTAAAAGTCTAGTAAACGATAATATCAAAGCCTTGGTATTATTGAGCTTTGGTGTAGGTAATGCTCCACAAGATCCAGAGTTTTTAGAGATCCTAGCCAGCGCAAGTATACGCGGCATGGTGATCATCAATCTAACTCAATGCTTAAAAGGTCATGTCAATATGGGCGGTTATGCAACAGGTAATGCATTACTCAATATTGGTGTGATCAGTGGCTATGATATGACACTGGAAGCATGCTTAACTAAATTACATTACTTGTTTAGCCAAAAGCTTGAAATTGAAACCATTCGCCATCTAATGCAAGATAACTTACGTGGTGAGTTGAGTCGCTAAGCTGGATTGCTGACAATAAAAACATTGTTTAAAACTAAAAGGCACGCTAATTAGCGTGCCTTTTATTTAAACCGTTTAGTCTAATTAACGAACTTTTGCGTCAATATCAACTAAGTCAGTTAAATGGCATACTTCACCACTGTGGGTTTTAATACCATGCTCACCAAAGTAATCTCGCTGAGCCTGTACTAAATGACCATTACTTGGCGTAGTTAGTGTGGCGAAATACGTTTGCGTTGAGCTTAATACCGGAAATGCTAATCCGGTCATCATAGCTTGACCTGTGACTTTACGCAGTGCGAGTGACTCTTTTTCAAGGGTATCAATAAACTCAACACCCTCAGCAATGTTATCTAAATAATCAGCACGAATAATACAGCCTGCACGCCATGTTTGTAGCGTTTTAGATAAGTCTACTTTCCACTGATGCGCCCGCGATGCGCCTTTAATAAGCGCAAGGCCTTGGCGATATGCCAATAAGCTTGCAAACAAGAAAGCATCTTTAAGTTCGTCTAAATCAAGCTCAACTTGTGACGTTGCTTTAGCAGCATAAGTCATTTCTTTTGCAGCGTGTGTATCGCCGGTATTGGTTAGATGACGCGCTTGAACTGCAGCTACCAATGAAGGGACTGCTATACCTAGTTCTAGTGCATTTTGCGCAGTCCATAAACCAGTGCCTTTGGCGCCTACTTTATTGTCAATTAAATCAACAAGGGCTTCCGCTTCGTCAGTTTCTAACGATAAGATATGGCTTGAAATAGATAGTAAGTAGCTATTTAGTGAGCCTTCAGACCATTGGTTAAAAATTTCAGCAACTTCATGTGGTGTACGGTTGGTGCCTAAACGCAATAATTGATACATTTCAGCAATTAATTGCATTAATGCGTATTCGATGCCGTTGTGCACCATTTTAACAAAATGACCACTGGCAGATTGACCTACACGGGCAAAACACGACTCACCTTTGTAACTGGCAGCCACTTTTTCAAACCATGGCTCGACACGCTCCCAGCCACCTTCTGAACCACTTGCCATCATTGCAGGACCATGACGAGCACCTTCTGCACCGCCAGAAATCCCCATAGTGGCAAATTCAAATTTATTTTGATATTTAAGTTTACGCGTTATGCCATCTTTATAGTTACTATTTCCGCAATCGACAATAATGTCGTCGCAATCAACACCCGCTTCAACTAATTCGTTACACACTTTATCAACTAACTCACCTGCTGGTACTAATAACAAGATTGAGCGAGGTGGCGTTAACCGTTTTACCATATCAGCTAAATCAGACACAATGTGCAGACGATCTGCCATGCCTTGTAATTTAGCACAGCTTAATAGCTCTTCGCCCGCATCTGGGTTTTTATCATAAGCTACTAGCGTCATACCCTGTTCTATCAAGTTCAGAGCAAGATTTTTACCCATAACGCCTAACCCGACTAATGCAACTTGCATTTAGTGTCCTCCTCGGTAACAACTATTGGTTAGTAAATGAAAATAATACCGCGCGCATTATACCCAAGCCACTTAAAAATGCGAGCCTAGAGACAGATACCACTGCGTATATATTATGAAACCTGTACTGCGGATAATAAATTACTTATTCACAGTTCATAAGAACATACATTCTGCGCGATTATAGCAAACAACCAATCACTGAGGGCGATAAATTTTCCTAGCTTGGATGTAGCCCGATCATTGACGGAATCTGACACCGGTGTCATAATGTGGTAATATTTATTTTGTATAAAATAATGGCAGCATAATAAGTTACACAGCTTTTATAGATGTATTAGCTGCCAATAAAAACCGTATTATGCGTGTAAAACGACATATATAAATAACGAAAAACCGTCAACCTGCTTATAATTTAATAAGCCTACAGGAGAATTTGATGCTTAGACGCACAAAAATAGTCGCGACCCTTGGACCTGCAACCGATCGAGATAATAACTTAGAAAAAATAATCCGTGCTGGTGCAAACGTAGTGCGTTTGAACTTTTCACACGGTGTTGCACAAGATCACAAAGATCGCGCTCAAGCTGTGCGTGATATTGCTAAAAAATTAGGTAAGCACATTGCTATTTTAGCTGACTTACAAGGCCCTAAAATTCGTGTATCTACTTTTAAAGATGGCAAAGTATCACTGGCCGTTGGCGCTAAATTTATCTTAGATGCAAAAATGGAAAAAGGCCAAGGCGATATTAACGCAGTTGGTATTGATTACAAAGAATTGCCACAAGACGTCGCACCAGGTGATTTATTACTATTAAACGATGGCTTAATTCAATTGACCGTTGCAAATGTTGAAGGTCATTTAGTTCATACCACAGTAACCGTGGGTGGTGTGTTATCAAATAACAAAGGGATCAACCGCTTAGGGGGTGGTTTAACTGCACCTGCGTTTACTGAAAAAGATAAAGAAGATTTAATTACTGCCGCTGAAATTGGCGTTGATTATATTGCAGTTTCATTCCCGCGCAGTGGTGATGATATGCGATATGTGCGTTCACTTGCCGAAGCTGCAGGTTCAAACGCACAATTGCTAGCTAAAATTGAGCGTGCTGAAGCAGTAGAAACCGTTGAAGCTGTTGATGATATCGTATTAGCATCGGATGCTGTAATGGTTGCACGAGGTGACTTAGGTGTAGAAATTGGCGATGCCGCATTAATGGGTAAGCAAAAGCTTATTATTCGTCGCGCTCGTTCACTTAATCGTACTGTGATCACCGCAACGCAAATGATGGAATCAATGATTGATAACCCGATGCCAACGCGTGCAGAGGTTATGGATGTTGCCAATGCTGTACTAGATGGTACTGATGCTGTGATGCTTTCAGCTGAAACAGCTGCTGGTGATTACCCTGAAGAAACCGTTGCAACTATGGCACGCGTTTGTTTAGGTGCAGAATCACAAAAAGAAACGCACGTTTCTAAGCATCGTTTAGATAGCCGTTTCTCGTCAAACGCTGAATCAATTGCTTTATCTGCCATGTATGCGGCAAACCACTTAGATTCTGTGAAGGCGATTGTAACGTTAACTGAATCAGGCAGCACGGCTAAATTAATGTCACGTATTAGCTCTGGGTTACCAATTTATTCATTGTCTCGTCACGCAAGTACACTTGGTCAAACAGCATTATATCGTGGTGTTTACCCCGTATTTTTTGACTCAACACAATGTGAAAAAGATAACATGGTAAAAGATGCTCTTAACACCTTAGTTGCATCAGGCTCTTTACAATCAGGTGACACTGTTATTCTTACTCACGGTGATGCAATGGAAACCATCGGCGCAACCAACACCATGAAAATAGTGACAGTTGCTTGATCAGCCACTTCAGCTAGAAGTTAAAACTAAAAAACGCGAGCGCACTGAGCTCGCGTTTTTTATTTAATAAAAAAGCGTTTTAATACAACTTGTACTAACTAATATTAACTTGCTAACGCAGCTTTAACTTTGTCACGATAACTACGGCTTACCTTTAGTTCTTGACCATTGTCTAGCACTAACAAATACTCACCACTGACCTGGGTAACTAGCTTACTAATTTGTTTTGTATTGACTATTGCACTGCGATGTACGCGGACAAATAATTGTGGATCAAGTTCCTGCTCTAACTCTTTCATTGTTTTGCGAAGGATATGAGTTTGTCCATCTTGGCAATGCAAACACATATAATCACCAGCAGCGTCAACCCATTGAATTGTTGCGACAGGAACACGGATTATTTCTCCTTGTTCTTTCACAGCTAAAGACTCTGGGTAACGTCGATCTGTTAATGTATCGCCGGTGGCGAGTTTTTTCAAAATCTCTTCACAATTATTGCCAGTAATTCCAGCGACAAAACTTGCCAATTTCTTTTTATGGGCGTTGTCTTGTTGCGTCTTCAAGTAGGTATGCACTTTCTCTACCGCCTGTTTAAGTCTATTGTCATCGACTGGTTTAAGAATATAATCTAAAGCATGAATTTCAAACGCTTTGACTGCGAACTGATCAAATGCTGTAACAAATACAATCGCAGGTAGTGCTCTGACACTTTCACTCAGTGCTCTAGCTACCTCAAATCCATTCATTCCAGGCATTTGAATATCTAAAAAAACTAAATCTATTTTCCCTGCTTGGCATGCATCTATGGCTTCTTGTCCAGAGCTACAAAGTTGCATGACTTCAATATCATCAAATTCTTCTAATCTAACTGCTAAACCTCTACGAGCTAAAGGTTCATCATCAACAATCAGGGTCTTAATCTTGCTCATTTTTTCACAGCCTTTTCAAACGGAACGCGCAGATTAACCTTCAATCCACTTGGCGTATTATGTGACAACACAAACGAATAGTTATTCTCATATAAGGTTTTTAAACGGTCTTTAGTATTTGCCACCCCAACCCCTTGTGAGTTAACCAATTGGCCATTAAGTAATTCTGTACCAGGGCCATTATCGCCTACTTCCAATAATAGTTCATTAGCAAAAACTTGTGCTTTAATATCAATCACTCCCCCCTCTGTGAGATGAGCTATCGCATATTTAATCGCGTTTTCAATGATCGGTTGCAAAATCAAGCTTGGCACTAATGCATTTTTTGCTTCATCGCTGACTTGTACATTCACTTGAAGTCGTTCATCAAAGCGCACTCGCTCTATTTCAAGATAGAGCATCAATGCATGTAACTCTTGTTCAAGTGGTACTTTTTTTATTGGATCAGTATTGAGTGTATAGCGTAAGAAATCACTTAACTTTGACACCATTAAATTAGCATCTTTATTTTCTTTTACCAAAATCAACGTCGATATGGCATTCAAAGTATTAAATAAAAAGTGTGGATTTAACTGATAACGAAGCATCTTTAATTGCGCTTCATGGGCCATGGTCGTTGCTTTAAGGGCCTTTTGTCGCTCACTTTGCAAGAGCTGATAATATTTAATACCAAAATACAAACCACTCCAACAAAGGATAATATAAACCGAATCTAAACCTTGCTGAAAATAGTAAAACCACTCTGTTGGGCGATAGCCATGGCGGTAAATTTCCCATAAATTAAATTTTTGGATCACCGCCCATAAAGTACCGGTAACATAAGACGCAGTGAACACCACCAGCATTAAAATCCAAGGGGCTGCATTCCAGACCTTACGATACATATACCGTAATGGCACAGTCATTAAACATCCGGCGTAAGCATTGAGCACGATCACAAATACATAGATATCGCGCATTTCAAATACTTTAGAGCCAATGTAGTTAACAAGTGCATAACCTATCCAACCGGCGATCTGTAAGACCCAAAAAAACCGTTGGCGGTTATCAACTAAGGATTGCCAATTCAAAATAGTTAATTACCTCATTTATTTGTAATTATTATATAGCGTTAATTGGGGTGGGATCACTACCGACTATCTCGCTTTTCACGAGGCTTACCGCAAAGATTTTAGTTAGAAATGAGTACACAGTTTATTTTAGCCACAAAAAAAGGAGCCATGGGCTCCTTTTCATTACTTATTTTAAAGCTTAAGCTGCCGCTAGGCCTTCTTTTGCTTTTGCAACAAGCGCTGCGAATGCAACTTGGTCATAAACAGCGATATCTGCAAGGATCTTACGATCGATTTCTACAGAAGTCTTTTTAAGACCATTGATAAAACGGCTGTAAGACAGACCATTTTGACGTGAAGCAGCATTGATACGTGCAATCCATAATTGACGGAAAGTACGTTTCTTAGCACGACGGTCACGGTAAGCGTATTGACCCGCTTTAGTAACAGCCTGGAAAGCTACGCGGTAAACACGTGAACGTGCTCCGTAGTAACCTTTTGCTTGTTTTAAAACTTTTTTGTGACGTGCACGTGCGACAACGCCGCGTTTAACTCTTGCCATTTCTAAAAACCCCTATTAAGCGAATGGTAACATACGTGAAACTAGACCATGGTCATTTTTATGAACCATCATCTTAGGACGTAGGTGTAACTTACGCTTAGAAGTTTTCTTAGTCAGAATGTGACGAAGATGCGCTTGTTTACGCTTGAAACCGCCAGAAGCAGTTTTCTTGAAACGCTTAGCTGCGCCTCTGTGACTTTTTAGCTTATAAGCCATTGCAATAACTCCAAATGTATTGCTTTAAAATTAGTAAGCAGGCGTGAGATATATTGCTACAGCTCCACTTTTAGGCCTAACTTACTGCCATATTCCGGTGAAAACTCAACATAAATGCTGCAGTTTTACTTTAAAACCGGTTAACTCAGGTGAATATTCGCATATTACTTGCAGACCTGAGCTAAATTCGGTGCGTATTCTAGCTTGTTTATTGCTTTTTAGCAACAGGGGCCATCATCATAACCATTTGACGACCTTCAACACGATTTGGGAAAGACTCTACTTGCGCAAGATCTTCTAAATCAGCTTTAACACGGTTTAATAATTCTATACCAATTTCTTGGTGCGCCATTTCACGACCACGGAAACGAATAGTGATTTTAGCTTTATCACCCGCTTCTAAGAACTTACGTAAGCTACGCAGCTTGACCTGATAATCACCTTCATCCGTACCTGGACGGAATTTGATTTCTTTTATCTGGATTTGCTTTTGTTTCTTCTTCTGCTCTTTTAGTTCTTTGCTTTTTTCAAAGATGAACTTACCGTAGTCCATGACCTTACACACAGGCGGCTCAGCATTTGGGCTGATCTCTACTAGATCAACACCTGCTTCATCAGCCATAGCTTGCGCATCTCTTAATGTTTGAATGCCAGCTTGTTCGCCGTCGATGTCGATTAAACGAACTTCTTTAGCTGTAATTTCATCGTTGATACGATTTTTTTGAGCTGTTTGTTGCCCTTTCTTGCCGCCTCTAATGGTACGTTCCTCCAAGAATATCAAATATTAAGCGTGTAGTTAGCTGTTGTGTTAATGCCCTACACGCTGGATTTTTATTGTCGATGTTTAATTTCTTCACAAATTTTAGCGACGAAGTCATCAACATTAAATTTGCCCAAGTCTTCACCTGTGCGAGTCCGTACTGCCACTTCTTGTTGTTCAACTTCTTTATCGCCAACAACAAGTAAATAAGGAATACGTTTTAATGTATGTTCACGGATTTTAAAGCCAATCTTCTCATTTCTCAAGTCAGCAGCGGCTCTAATTCCAAGTTTATTTAATTTTTGTACAATTTCTTGCACATAATCCGCCTGTTTATCAGTGATATTCATGATCACTACTTGCTTAGGCGCAAGCCACGTTGGGAATAAACCTGCATACTCTTCAGTCAATATACCGATAAAACGCTCGATAGAACCAAGAATAGCGCGGTGGATCATAACCGGTGTACGACGCTCGTTGTTTTCAGCAACATACGTTGCACCTAAACGACCCGGTAAAGCAAAATCGAGTTGCACTGTACCACATTGCCACGCTCTGTCTAAGCAATCGTACAAAGTAAATTCAATTTTCGGACCGTAGAAGGCGCCTTCACCCGGTAAATAATCAAATTCAATGTTATTTGCTTTAAGCGCATCTGCCAATGCTTGCTCTGCTTTATCCCAAATTTCGTCTTCGCCGATACGTTTTTCAGGGCGAGTAGAAAGCTTTACAACTATTTTTTCAAAGCCAAACGTTTCGTAAGTGTCGTAAACCATTTTGATACATGATGATACTTCATCCATCACTTGGTCTTCGGTACAGAAAACATGCGCATCATCTTGAGTAAAACCACGAACACGCATTAAGCCGTGCAACGCACCTGATGGCTCATTACGGTGACAACAACCAAACTCAGCCATACGCAGTGGTAAATCACGGTACGATTTTAAACCTTGATTAAAGATTTGTACGTGACCTGGACAGTTCATCGGCTTAATAGCGTACTCACGTTTTTCAGATTCAGTGGTAAACATTGCATCTGAATATTTATCCCAGTGGCCTGACTTTTCCCATAACGAGCGGTCCATCATCATTGGACCTTTTACTTCTTCGTACTGGTATTCGCGTAGTTTTTCGCGCACAAAGTCTTCTAGTTCACGGTAAATGCTCCACCCATCGTTATGCCAAAACACCATGCCCGGTGCTTCTTCTTGCCAATGCCATAAATCAAGGGCTTTACCAATACGACGGTGGTCACGTTTTTCAGCTTCTTCTAAACGCTTTAAATATGCTTTTAGTTGCTTCTTGTCACCCCAAGCGGTGCCATAAATACGTTGCAACATTTTGTTTTCTGAGTCACCACGCCAGTAAGCACCTGCTACTTTCATTATTTTAAAGTGTTGGCAGAACTTCATATTTGGTACGTGCGGACCACGACACATATCAACATACTCTTCGTGATGATATAGGCCTGGACGATCATCTTTAGCGATATTTTCGTCTAAAATTTCGATTTTGTATGTTTCGCCACGCGCTGCAAATGCATCGCGCGCTTCTTGCCAGCTGACGGTTTGTTTAACAACGTCGTAGTTTGTTTTTGCAAGTTGTAACATGCGCTTTTCAATGGCGTCTAAGTCTTCTTGACTAAGTGAATGTTCCATATCGATATCATAGTAAAAACCATTATCGATAGTAGGACCAATTGCCATTTTTGCTTCTGGGAACAGCTGCTTAACAGCATGACCTATTAAGTGAGCGCATGAGTGACGAATGATCTCTAAACCATCATCATCTTTTACCGTGATAATCTCTAAGCGTGAATCTTCAGAAATTAAATCACATGCATCCACACGCACGCCATTAACACGACCTGCAATGGTCGCTTTAGCAAGGCCTGGGCCGATATCATTGGCTACATCAAGGGTGCTAACTGGGTTTTCAAAACTACGCTGACTGCCGTCAGGAAGGGTAATAACTGGCATTATAAATCCTTACTACAGTGGTGACGCCTACAATGCATCACATGTATTTATTTAAAGTAAAATGAGTAACTCGACAACGCTTTTACGAATAAGCATTGTTAATTTTAACCATATTGGTTAATGCATTTGTTGAGTCTTACCAAACGCAAGCAGTTATTGTCGCGTTTGAGGCGGTTAAATACAAGTATTTAGCCAGACAAATTGACAAATAACCGCGGCATTTCATACTTAATGCAATTTCAGCTGTTGGATCATCGAATGACCACACTTAAAAGTATTCGTTTTGCCACCTTAAATTTACTTAATTATGCAGCGCCCCCTTATTCCTTTTATCAATTACACGAACGTTACAATGCAACACAATGGCGGCAAAAACAGCAATTTATTGCTGACTTCTTGCAACAAAGCCAAGCCACGGTGGTGGCATTTCAAGAAGTATTTAGCCCACAACAACTCGAAATACTGTGCAAAGAGCAAGGCTATAACTATTTTGCAACCGTCGCCTGCCCCCGCAGTGACAATCTCTACCCGCAAGTATTATTTAATCCCGTCGTCGCGATTGCCGCAAAAATTCCTTTTCAGCAATGCCAGCAACTAACTCCTTGCCCTGAGCTACTGGAATATTTAAATAATCAAAATGAGTTTAAATTTAACCGTACGCCAATTAAATGTCATTTTGATATACCCGGCTTTGGCGAGCTAGCCTGTTATGTGGTGCACTTTAAATCACAACGAGTGCATTCCATGGCGCATATGCTAAACATTCACAATCAAGACGATCCACTACTTAATTTACTGCAGCAAACGGTTGGCATGATGCAATCACATATATCACGGTCACTGGAAGCATCAATTGTTTACTACGACGCACTTAAAACGCAGCGTGAGAAAAATTGTGCCACCTTAGTGATGGGCGACTTTAACGACAATATCCAAAGCCCAGCGTTATCGTTTATGGCGCAAGGTTTTCACCCGACTCGATGCGAACCATGTCTAGAGCTTGAACAACCCATAGTTGGACTGACTGACGCATTTGCATTAAGCACCGAAGCGATTGAAGGTAAAATCAAACCTGCCACCCATTATTATCAAGGCCGTGGCAATGTTCTGGATTATATTTTAGTCTCCGGCCACTTCAATACTAAGTGTGTGTTATCACGTATACACTCTATGCGCTATTTAAGCTTCGACAAGCATTTAAACCCTGCACATACAGAGGAGGATATTTGCATCAGCGATCATAGCGGCGTTGCCATTGAAATCGCTTTTAATACCAACTGCACTCGCATCTTGAGTTGACTTGGGTATAATGTAACAAACTAGTTATTTAGAGAATGACAATGAGAACATGCGGTGTAGAAATTACCGGTAGTGACGTACTACTGTGTATTTTAACAAAAGATAAAGACGTATTTGATATACGCGATATTCGCCAAACTCGCTTTACCTTAGGTAATGGCAATGACACAGAAGTAATGCGCAAATTCCAGTTTGATTTTGCTAAGCTTATGCAAGATTATCAAATCGATTCCGTCGCTATTCGTCAACGTGCCCCTAAAGGTAAATTTGCAGGTAGTGCAAACGGATTTAAGATGGAGACCGCGATTCAATTAATTAAAGAGCTCGATGTGCATTTATTTACAGTGACCGAAATCAAAGAGCAATTAAAGCGCAACCCAATTCCTATCGACTTTGCAGAAACAGGGCTGAAAAAGTATCAAGAAAATGCTTTTGTTAACGCCTACGTTTATTTAATGAAGAAAACCTACCGCAGTGAAGAGCTTTAGTTTTAATTAATGCGCTAACAACTACATACTATAGCGCTAGTAAGTATTGCAAACCTGTTTGCATAAACTTACTAGCGTTTTTTATTGCCTCGCATTTCCTTTTTCTTGCTACATTGGTCGTATAGCCCTTCCCTTTGTCGACAATCTATGTTTTTCTAACAAAGTAAACTCTCACAACATTGACACGGAGAACGGCGATGCACGTAAAAAATACAAATAAAACTGTGTTCGACAGCGATACTGAGGGCAAAGCTCCCATTCCATTAACACAAAGCTACTATCAAGGGGCACAAAACCCAATATTGATCAATCAAACCATTGGTGACTACCTAGATAATATTGTCGACAATAACCCTAACCACCCTGCGATTATCGTTCACCATCAAAACATTCGCTTAAGTTATAGTGAGTATCAGCAACAGATCAATCAACTCGCCATGGGCTTGTTGGCGATAGGTGTAAAGCCTGGTGATCGGGTCGGTATTTGGTCACCTAATAACCTTGAGTGGTGCTTAACTCAATTTGCCACAGCGAAGATCGGGGCCATTATGGTCTGTATTAATCCAGCCTATCGCCCTAATGAATTACACTATGCACTTAACTCGGTACAGTGCTCTACCCTTATTACCGCCTCTAATTTTAAAGCCAGTAATTACCTTGATATGCTTAATGAGTTACTGCCAGAACTTGCAGCAGCAACTCCTGGGCAACTCTGCGCAAAAAATTTACCTGATTTAAAGAATATCATTCGTATTGGCGATGAACCCGCACCGGGTATGTTTAGTTTTAAACACGTTATGGCACTGCCCAACGATGCAACACAACAAGCACTCAAAAGCATTGCAGCAACACTAAAACCAGACCAAGATATCAATATCCAGTTTACTTCTGGCACAACGGGTAATCCCAAAGGGGCGACTTTATCGCATCGCAACATTTTGAATAATGGTTTTTTAATGGCTAACGCCATGGGGTTAACTGCCGCAGATAAACTGTGTATCCCTGTGCCCTTGTATCATTGCTTTGGTATGGTACTAGGAAACCTTGTGTGTATCAGCAAAGGTGCCACTGCAGTGTTCCCTGGTGAATCGTTTGATCCAACCACCACCTTAGAAGTGGTTGAGCAAGAGCGCTGTACCGCGCTTCATGGCGTGCCTACTATGTTTATCGCAGAGCTTGAACTAAAAGATTTCTCCCGTTTTGATTTATCAAGTTTACGCACCGGCATAATGGCAGGATCAACATGCCCAGAGCAGGTAATGCGAAAAGTGCACTCACTTATGCATATGAAGGAAGTGGTCATTGGCTATGGTCAAACTGAATGCAGCCCTATTAATAATGTCACAGAAATTGATTCCCCTATTGAAAAACAAGTCACCACAGTGGGTCGCGCCCTCGCCCATACAGAGGTAAAAATTATTGATGAACTGGGTGATATTCAAAAAATCGGCCTGCCCGGTGAAGTATGTAGCCGAGGCGCTGGTATTATGCGCTGCTATTGGAATGACGAAGAAAAAACCGCCGCAACGATTGATAAAGATGGCTGGCTGCATTCGGGTGATTTAGGGGTAATGGATGAGCAAGGCTTTGTTGCCATTGTAGGGAGGATAAAAGATATGATTATTCGCGGTGGAGAGAATATCTACCCGCGAGAAATTGAAGAAGTACTCTACACTTATCCGGGCGTGCAAGATGCCGCTATTTTTGGTATCAGTGATGAAAAATACGGTGAAGAAGTCTGTGCTTGGGTGCAACCCAAAGAAGATGCGATATTAACAGAGCAAGAAATACGTACTTTCTTAAAAGATAAACTCGCCTATTTTAAAGTACCGAAGCACATACGGTTTGTTGAACACTACCCGATGACGGTGACGGGTAAGCTACAAAAATTTAAAATGCGTGAACAAATGCAAGCTGAAATAAAAGAAAGCGCATTTTCTTAGCCCTTCTAATTCTAGTTGAGCAAAAGGCTGAATAACTATATTCAGCCTTAAATACTGAAATCATTCTACTGCTTTTTGCATATGGCTGGTTAAAAACAAAAATTGATAAGGAATAACTTTTTGCCAATAGTGCCAGTCATGTACACCGTGTCGTTCTACATAATCATGGCGGATCCTAAGTGCTAATAACGCGTCATGAAGTTCACGGTTTTGCTCAATAAAAAAATCATCAACACCAATATCAAGCATAATAGGCAGGTTATCAGCGGTTTTTTTCCAACGTGTATTACCCGCAGCCAGTTTGTGTAAATTATTGATGATGGATGCATTATCCCAGCGCTGTGGATATTGGCTATACTCACCTAATACTTTTGCAATACCAAATTCAGCAGCAAATGGTCGTAAATCAACACCACCAGACATAGACGTAACAGCTGCAAAAACATCTTGATTATTTATAGCAACATTCAATGCGCCATATCCCCCCATTGATAGACCAGTGATCCCCCGCCCCATTTTAGACCGATTGGTCGAATAGGTATTATCAATATAATTTACCACATCTTCTGCTATGTAAGTTTCATATTGAGAATCGTTAAGCTGCGGCGAATCTAAGTACCAGGCACCATAATTACCGTCTGGGTTTACAACTATCACATCATACTGATCGGCTAATTGTTCTATGTCGGTTAATTTAGTCCAATCAGTGTGGTTACCGCTAAAACCATGTAATACATAGATCACATTGTAACGTTTATTGCTCGAATAATTATCCGGCAGGACTACCGTGATCGGTTGCTCTATCTTTGTTTTTTGCCCAACGAAAGTACTGCTCTTAACTTCAAATGCAATTGTGTGAGCACTAAAAATGAGGCTAAAAATAATGATAAATAGATGTTTCATATTGTTATTTTATTTATGATGTCATTGTATTTTAATCATTTCACTGTTTTTGTATGAAGTAAACAACTAATTTATCATACAATTAAAACTAATAATAAAGACGATTAATCTCGCTGTTTCCATAACTTCACCATACATTATTTGCTAGGTGCTTTTTGACGAAATCTATCCGTGCAAAATTCGCCTTTTTTCCAAACTTTGGATAAAGCTCTAACATACCCAACCATTGAGTAAGAAATTCTTTATTTGATAATGCTTTAGGTTTGTTTTCGCAGTATTCACGTTCGACTCTATATAACTCAGCCTTGATTACCCGCATTTGTTTCCAGCAGATGTAGCACAGTTTACGCTCAATCCACATATACTCTTTTCTTACTTCATAAGCCTGTTTCTGATCTTGAGCAAGAAATACAGCCTCACTGTCACATTTGATGCAAACGTATTTAATATCTTCATAATACGCTGCGAGAAATTCGTGGCCGACAGAGCGCTTTGATTCTTGCGAGTATTCATTTCTATTTAGCGGAACTTTATTCATTGGTGTATTAACCATTTTCGTTATGTTAAGTCGAGAGACAGTAAAGTGATACATTGAGTATCAGCTTTTACGTATATGCCTATTTATGTAATGTGTTTTACGCATGCTAATATTAGCCTTCAAGTTAACCCTCATTTATTCTCTTTCTCTGCTCTTTGTGCAAAAAAATTTAGTGAATTATTCACAAAGAGGTCAAGAGGCGCTGCGCTTTAGAGGAATATAAGCAAATGCTGTGCTAATAATGTAAGGATTATTGCGTAGCGCTCCTTATATGTATTTGCCGTAAGCGACCTGCTTAACTGCCAAATCGACAGAGTTAAGGCTCATATGTGTTAGGTGTTTTCACTTTTGCTGCCTTTTATGAGATAGATGGATAAGAGTACACACAAAGCAGCGCTAACAATAAATGATGGTATAGCAAAAGTCTGAATTCGTGAGAAATAATCTGACCCAATTGCAGGCAAAGCCATGACGCTCGGCAGTACTATCACAAATATTGTTGCAGCTGGAAAAGGCAGTGGTGTAGCCAAGATGGTTCCAAATAAAGCAAATGTTGCTCGCTTGTTAACAACTGTAAACTTAGTACGGTTTAGTGTTTTTATTATTATAAACCCAAAAATTCCAATCGAAATCGTATAAACAATTAGCCACCACACCCCACCAGTAAGAAAATTGATAGCAGAGACCTTGTAAAATTCTTTTTGGTTCGTTTCAGGGGGTGAAAATATAATATTTATGGGCTTATTATGATTTGATTCTATAAATGAAAGTATCTCTTCATATAACTTATGTCCCTCGATTGAAAAACCTCCAGGCCTGTAGTTGTAGATATTCAATTCCAAAGCTGGAGAATCGGATATTACTGATTCTGAGCTCGGGTAATTTACAAAACGCTTTTTGATCGCAAGGTCTGAGTAATCAATTATTACCACATCCACTTCTAATTCTTCGCTCTTAAAACGCCTTGTCCGATGGATCCTACTTATTTGGTCGTTATTAGTATTAGCGATGGAATCACCCTTATGCTTTCCACTACTCCACTTTAATAGCTCAAGCATTTCTTCATCTTTTCCCAGATCGGCAAAATCTTTAGCCTGAAGAAAGTCTCTAATACTGCCCAGCAGTGTATTGAATTGATTTGCATCAGTAACATCGATATGCAGCGCGGCACGTGGAACGCTGTATGATGAGCCACATGATATGAGCATTATTGATAAAAGTATTATAAGAACTGTGCTTCGCATGTCTCTTACATCTAACGAGCCTGTAGAATAACTCGTTTTTAATTTATTTTTATTGATGCGTTAACCATAGCCAAGTTCCTATTTTGATTCAATCGGTTACTTCGATTTTACGTAAAATATTTGCTGTTGCTTTAATTGGCGTTTTAGGAAGCATTACAAAAGCTCAAAAACAAAAGGAATTAACATTGCGCTAGGCAATAACTATCTAGCGTCACAAGGTTAGCGTCATTAAGAGATATTTGGATCAATATTCATTACGGGAGATGAACCGCCCATTGTACTTCCTATTAATAAAAAGCGCATGATGGGTGGTGTGGGGGCTGGAGGAGACCTCCGGCTACCCGATTATGTTTTGCTAACGAATAACCTCACATTTACTTTTAGATCCATGTTTATTCAACCTTTTTTGACATTCTTCAAGCGCACGTTTGTTAGCTTTCTTTTTAGAGCTATAACTTTCTGAATAGCCATAAAACTCCCATCCATCTTCAGTTTTCCCTAAAGCAAAGGCTTTCTTTGATTTTTTCGTTTCAAATTCCTTGAGTGCCTGATCTGTATTGTAGTGATAAGTTTTTTGGTTGCATAAATTTGATTCAGGCTCCTTTTCACAAAAAGTTGGAGCAGTTTGGCAACCAGCCAATAAGAAAAGTGGAATTAACCATAAGTATTTCATCGATAGTCCTATAAAAACATAACGCTTGCCGTAAACGGCCTTGTTAGGTAAATTCTTTGTAACACTTTGGAAAATAACCCCAAACTCTAACAAATGATTCCGTCACTTCAAATTCAAAGCCGATCCGTTTAATAAGACTTAGAACCTTTTCAGACAAATCAATATCAATCCACTCAACGCAAAGTAATGGAAATGGTAAGTGATAATACCATTCGCTATCCCAACCCGAGATGTAGCCATTAACCACCTTAGTTCGGTAGCAAGGTGGATTAGAAATTTCACGCATTTGTGATATTAGCTCATTCCATTTTGTGTTGTTTGCAGCACCAACTAATTGCTTTTCTGCAATGAGCCTTTTAGCTTCTTTCACGTCCTTTTCATGGGACACTGTATCAGCCATTGGCAGAAGACTCATGTGTATACCTAACAGCGTTTTACCAAGAATACCGATAAACACTTTATGAAAGTGCCTGTATTCGTGCCAATACGCATTAAAATTTATAATAATATTATTAACTTACTAACTTATGAGGAAGATGGCAATAAAAACTCGCCCCGCTCATAGCAAGAACTTACCTAATCGAGAATCAACATTTTTATTAAACGAGAACAATCAAAATAAACACTATTAAAGTCAATCATTTAATTTTATTAATAAGATAAAGCGAGAACTTAAACCAAGTATATACCGAGAATTTTAGTGCAATATCCCTTCAATGAATTAAAGCTGTAGCGCAAAAGCGCCTTGCGCTACGCCTAATTAATTAGTTTATATCCTGCTCAAATGCACCTACATCACCTGGAAATACCACCGGTGATTCAATGCCGTCTTTATTAACAGCGGCTACGCCAAAGTAATAGTTGTCGATCACCACATTTTTAAGAGTTGCTTCGCTTACATCACCGACATAGCGGCTAAACTGCCATTGTGGCTCGCTGGTATAACGCCAGTAAATTCTGTAACCCACTGTTGTTTTGTCGCTGTTTTTTTGCCATTTCAAAGTGGTGCTTGGCTGCACAGCACCTGAGATTTCAACGTCTTTTGGTGGCGCTGGTGCCCATGCCATAGAGGCCAGGCTTACCGCATTAAGTGAGGTGAGTTTTGCCGTGTAATCAAAATCAACACCGTCGATCGTGTCACCATAAACAATACCATTTTCTGTACGTAGATCTTGGTGTTGGTGATTGTAATTTTCGTTGGTTTCCATCA
The DNA here is from genome assembly GCF_022846535.1 of Pseudoalteromonas sp. KAN5. Classification (NCBI taxonomy): domain Bacteria; kingdom Pseudomonadati; phylum Pseudomonadota; class Gammaproteobacteria; order Alteromonadales; family Pseudoalteromonadaceae; genus Pseudoalteromonas; species Pseudoalteromonas sp. KAN5. The sequence goes on along the minus strand of NZ_AP025589.1, from coordinate 1,217,695 downwards.
CCCTCACAGCGGCATAGCCCATGTCGTTAAATGGGCGGTGATGCCCTCCACGACCAAAACGGTCAAGCCTGTAAACCAACATAGTATCTAAGTTAGGAATGTAACGATCAGCAATGGTATCAATATAACGCGCTAGGTTACGACTTGCAGAATCGACCTCGCCGCCGGTAAAGCGGCGTTTATGAGCTTGCTCTTTGGTTTCAATAACCCGTGTACCTTCAGAGAAGATACGCGCAGTGGTGTTATCCGTTACGCCGTTAATACCTGTAACATTACCAATCATGTCGTTGTTGAGTACACCGTGTACTTGCCAGCCTTGTTTTTGTGCATACGAGGCGAGGATTTTACCACCAAATAATCCTTGCTCTTCACCTGAAAGCGCCGCATAAACAATCGAACCATTAAATTTATACTTAGAGAGCACACGAGCCGATTCAATCACGCCCGCAACGCCTGATGCATTATCATTTGCACCTGGGGCATCACTGGTAAAATCCATTACATCACTTACACGCGAGTCAATATCACCGGACATCATCACCATGCGGTTTGGTTCATCACTACCGCGCTGAATTGCAATAATATTAACCACTTCAACAGGGTTAGGAATACGTTTTTCACCTGATATGGTGTCTTTTACTTCTAAAACCTCTAAACAGCCGCCACACTCGGCAGATATTTTTTCAAATTCTGCTTTTATCCAACGACGCGCAGCACCAATCCCTCGGGTATTTGATTTAGTCTCGGACAACGTGTGACGAGTGCCAAAATCAACTAATGCTTGAATATCCTTTTCTATGCGTTGAGGTGATACCGCTGCTGCGATGTCATGAAGTTTGGCTTGATCTTGATAATCGGGTTCGACAGCAAATGTGTTGGTTGTAATAAACAGTGTGCTGAGGAGTAACGCAGGTTTACAGGATGTAATAAAATGGCTTTTTTGCTCAAACATGGTTGGCTCTTTTATTGTTAATGAATACACAAACTACAATACGTGAGTGAATAAATGCTGCAAATAATTTTGAGACTAACAACTGATTAACTCGTTTAATCACCGATTAGTGCAATAAACTGTGTAATCACCATTAAAAAGCCCACTAGAAGTAGTGGGCTTAATAAGCTTAGTTTGACTTAATGACTAGACCACACCTTGCTCTATCATTGCATCTGCAACTCGACGAAATGCAGCAATATTAGCGCCTAACACTAAATTGCCTGGCTGGCCAAACTCAGTTGCTGTGCAACTAGCTGTATCAAAGATGTTTTTCATTATTTGCTGCAACTTAGAATCAACTTCTTCAAATGTCCACGATTGCATACTGGCATTTTGCGCCATTTCTAATTGACTCGTAGCAACGCCGCCAGCATTAGCAGCTTTACCTGGACCATACGCTATTTTAGCGGCAAGAAACACGTCGATTGCTTCTTTGGTGCTGGGCATATTTGCACCTTCACTGACTAAAATGCAGCCATTTTCAATTAACATTTCGGCATCAGCTTGTGTTAATTCATTTTGCGTTGCGCATGGAAATGCGGTATCTGCAGCAAATCGCCATACGGCGTGGCCATCACATGGATAATCAACTTTTGGAATATATTGCGCATCTGGGTGAGTATCTAAATACACAGCTAAACTTGCGCGAGCACCTTCTTTGAGCTGTTTAACAAGCGCAAGATCAACTCCTGACTCATGATAAAGTGTGCCTGTTGAATCACTGCACGTGATAGGGGTTGCGCCTAATTGATAGAGCTTTTCCATCGCATAGATAGCCACATTCCCAGCACCTGATACTAAGCAGCGTTTACCTTGCAGAGAGTTATTGGCCTCTTGCAGCATGTAATTAGCAAAATACACAGCACCATAACCCGTTGCTTCTTTACGAACCAATGAGCCGCCCCAGGCCAAACTTTTCCCTGTAAACGCGCCATCGTAACGGCCAGTCAAACGTTTATATTGGCCAAACATATAGCCGATTTCACGCGCGCCAACACCAATATCACCCGCAGGAACATCGGTCGTTGGGCCAATATGACGGTACATTTCATTCATAAATGATTGGCAAAAACGCATGATTTCACCATCTGAGCGGCCCTTAGGATCAAAGTTAGCGCCGCCTTTACCACCACCAATAGGCAGCCCGGTTAATGCGTTTTTAAATATTTGCTCAAATCCTAAAAATTTTATGATACTGGCGTTCACACTTGGGTGAAAACGTAAGCCGCCCTTATAGGGGCCTAGGGTGGAGTTAAATTCAATTCGATACCCTTTGTTAACGTGAATGTTGCCTTCATCATCAACCCAAGGAACTCTAAACATAATTTGCCGTTCAGGCTCTACTAATCGTTGGATAATCGCATTTTTTTGATATTCAGCGGAGTTTTCGAGGATAGGTTCGAGTGATTCTAGCACTTCTTCTACTGCTTGGTAAAATTCGCATTGTGCCGGACTCGTCTGTTTTAATTGCGCAATTGTACTGTGTATATAATTCATAATTATTCTTCCGTGTTCAAAATTTGTAGTTGTATCAGATGTTAAAATAAACGTGATCAAGTTTGTGATTCATATAGTAAGACCCTTAAAAAATAGAATTTTTAACACTCTAACATGATGAAGCCTTAAAATTAACGCCTAGTAACGTGAATTATTTTTGAGTTAACGAAAATACAAATTAAATTTTTATCCACAAATTCCGCATATAAACCCAAGCACACTCATACTGTGAGTAGCTTGGGGAAATAGAGCTTTAACAGCAGCACAATTAGCATTTAGCTTTTTCTAACGATAAACAAGGTATTGTGTTTCAATAACGTTTGCCATACCGATATAATAGACAATCTATTCGCCGCTAACCGTTGTACGTAATTGTAGCTGAATACCGGTTAAGAAATTACGTAACACCTGATCGTTGCAAACACGGTAATGCTTATTATCTACTTTGCGTGAAAAAGCACTTAACTCATGCTTGCTTAAGTTAAAGCCACTCAACGCCAGTACCGCAATCACATCGTCTGCTTTCATATTCAGTGCAATACGCAATTTCATTAAAATACTATTATTATTTAGTGTGCGCTCTGGAAGTGGCTGCTCGCCATCGCGTTTACCGCGTTTTGTATTAATAAAACCATTTAGAAAAGTCGCAAATTCAGTGTCACTTGGCTCTACATGCCCTGCTTCACTTTCTTTCGTCAGCCAACCTGTTACTTGTAGTGGTGTGACAACATGATCCGCCGCCGAAAAAATTTCAATCATGTTAGTATCGGTTAAATTAAAGGTATAACGCAGACGACGTAAAATATCATTATTAGTCAAAGTAAATTCCAGAGTAAGATAAGACAACCAAGCAAGTATTGCTGGCTAAGTAAGAAGCCGTGCAGTTTAACAGAGTTAATGAAGCTCCCCTATTGATATTTTTCGCCCCCCCACGCCACGATGCCAATATCGACATTACACCACTGATACAAAGTGCGCCTTATAAACCTCATTAGCGTGCAGGTAACGTGCGAATTGATTAATAATCCTTTTATACACAGGTTCTTAAATGAAACTTGATCAATTGCCAAGCACCTTAGCAGGATCAACACGGGTTGCTTGCCATGCGGGGTAAAGGGTTGCCAGTACTGCGAGAATAAATGTGACGATCACAGTAACCACAATATCTTGCCATACTAGTTTACTCGGTAAAAATTCAATAAAATAAACACCTTCAAGAGGGTTGGCCCCGAGTAACTGACTTACTAAAGTAAATAGCTCACTAATATTCAACGCGAGCATCACACCAATAAAGCTGCCTAACACTACGCCGATAAAGGCTTGGCTAAGCCCTTGCAAAATGAACGTTGCGAGTATAGTGCTGTCTTTTGCACCCATGGTTTTTAAGATTGCAATGTTAGCTTGCTTTTCTCGTACTTCCATCACCAATGATGAAACAATATTAAAACTTGCCACGGCAATAATTAAAAATACCACAATATAAACGATGGTTCTGACCATTTGTATATCTTGATATAAACTACCTTGGGTTCTAAACCAGCTAGAGATATACACATAATCATCAATTGTTTGACCAACACGCAGCGCTATTTGGTGTGCTTGAAATACATCGTTTACTGCTAAGCGAAGCCCAGTTACTTGTCGTTGTTCATAGCCAAGTACTGATTGTGCTTTGTTTAAATGAATAAATGCCGCACTGCTATCAATGGGGCCCCCCATTTCAATTACTCCAACCAATGTTAAGGTAACCCTTTTTGGCGCGAGTATTTCAGCACCAGCTTGATTAACTTGGGGGATCAATAAAGTAATTAACTGCCCTTGTTCAACGCCTAACTGTTTAACAATTTGCTGGCCCAAAATAATTTCATCTTCGCTAATTTGGCTGACCAACTTGCCATAAGTAAACTGATTAACCGCAGACACCTCAGTTTCAAAAGCTGGATCAACACCACGCACTTCAACCGCTTTTAGTTCGCTTTTATATTGCGCCATACCATTGACACTTATAAAAGGAGCAGCACCCGTTACCCCTGGCTGCTTCGTGAGTTTTGCCACTTTTTCAGGCCAATTATCAATTGCACGATTTGGCGCAACATACTCAACCTGCGGTACAACACTTAATAAACGATGCACAAGCTGCTGTTCAAAACCATTGATCACTGACAAAGCCACAATGAGCACAGCAACACCGAGTAAAATACCTATGGTCGAGGCTTTTGCTATAAAGCTAACAAAACCATTTTTTTCGTCTTTACTACCTGAACTTGCTCTAAAACGTTTACTTAAGTAGGCACTAAGCAACATGATTAGCCTCTTTAATTGCCAACTTACCATCATCAAGGTATGCAATTTTACCTAGCTTATCGGCGAGCTCTAAATCATGAGTCACTACTACAAAGCTGGTGTTTAAACTGCTATTGAGTGTTTTGATCAAATCATAAATTTTAATCGCATTTTGTTTATCTAAGTTGCCTGTAGGCTCATCGGCTAAAACTAAATCAGGCTCTGTCACTAATGCACGAGCAATCGCCACGCGCTGGCGTTCACCACCAGATAACATAGAGGGTTTATGGTTACTGCGATGCGACAAGCCAACTTTATCAAGCATGGCGAGGGCTTTAACATTGGCCTCTTTAGCACTTAAACCTTTTATTAATAAAGGCATAGCTACATTTTCAACAGCATTAAACTCCATCAGTAAATGATGAAACTGGTAAATAAATCCTAAATGGTCGTTACGAAATTTAGCTTGTTCAGCACGTGATAACTTAGCGACCTGCTGACCTTTGATTTTAGCCGTCCCAGCACTTTGCGAATCAAGTGTGCCTAAAATATGTAGCAAGGTACTTTTGCCTGAACCAGAACTGCCTACAATTGCCAACATTTCACCTTGCTGCAAGCTTAAATCGATCCCTTTTAACACTTCTACTTGGTTGGCACCATCTTGATATGTTTTGCTTAATTGTTCACATTGGATAACTAAATCATTCATAACGCAATACCTCTGCGGGGCTAACATTGGCAGCTTTACGTGCCGGATATAATGTGGCTAAAAAGCTCATGGTAATACTGCCAATGGCAATCACTAATAAACTCATCACGTCAAATTTAACGGGTAAAGCAATCCCCGTTAATAGGTTTAAACCAATCCCAGCTAATACTTCGTTAATATAAGCGCTGAGTAACAGGCCGAGTCCTGCACCAATACTGGTACCAATTAAACCGTTGTATAAACCTTGGATCATAAAAACGTGCTGGACTTGTGCTGGGGTTAACCCTAGAGTTTGTAAAATAGCAACTTCACTTTGTTTTTCGCTCACCATCATGGTCAACGCTGAAACAATATTAAATACCGCCACTAGCACAATAAGCCCAAGCAGCATAGACATAATGCGTTTTTCCATCGCTACAGCAGCAAATAAAGTCCCTTGTGACTGACGCCAATCGGTGACTGTGTATTGATTTAAAATGTTGCTGGCTGATGCGCTAAAGGTATCTAACTCAAAAGGGTCATAAAGTGAAATGCTTAAATTTGGTGCGCTATTAGTTGGTAGCTTTAAAATCCGTTGCAGCGATTCGCCACTAGTAAACGCCAAACTCATATCTATTTCAGAGCCGGTTTCATAAATTGCCGCAACCGTAAATAAACGTTGGCTAGGGACACGACCAAGCGGCGTGTAACTTGACGCATTGGGCATGATCACCCGTACTTTATCACCTAAACCAATACCGAGTTTACGAGTTAAGTAACGACTGATAGCAATGTTATAGCGCGATGCCATAACAGTTTGCCAATTACCTTGAGTCACTCTATCACTGATTTTATACAAAGATGCGTTATCATCGTATAAGCCTTGCAGCAATACGCCGTGAAGGTCATGGTTAGTTTGTAAAATTGCTTCACCATGACGATACAAGCTCGCGTGTTTTACAAATTCAGATGCCATAATATCATTTTGTAACTGCGTCATTTGGGCCTGTGTTTGTCCATCAGCTGCAATTTCAACATGGGGAATAAGGCCTAGCATATTAGTTTTAAGGTTATTTTCAAAACCATTCATTACTGAACTAACAGTAAATAATGCCATTAAACCTATGGCAATACCGGCGATGGAGAAAAACGAAATAAATGAGATAAATGCATTCCCTTTCGAGGAACGACTGTATCTCAGCCCGATAAACAGGCTAACAGGTTGAAACATAATTATTTATGGTTACATTTAATGCCAATTCAGCGCTCATACTAGCATAGATAAACGGCTGTTGGGTATGTGCAAAAATGTAAAAATTAATGACAAATCAACTACTGCCGTCAATTGGCCCGCCTATTTTTAATGATCTTCAATTCAGTGAGGTTATAAGATGGTCAAGTAATGCACGTACATTGGTTGCCACAAACTGTCTCGGGGGATACACGCCCCACACACCTTCGGGCTTTGGCTGGCTGTTCATCAATATTGGTACTAAATCCCCCGCGGCTAAGTCACGCTCAATGTAATAGTTAGGCAATTGAATAATACCTAGTCCTTTTTTTGCCGCATCCGCTAATGCCCAGCCACTGTTACAGCGTAATCGTCCTGCTACTTTAATATGCTTATCACGCCCTTGTTCGCACACTCGCCAATAACTACTGTTCCCCACTAAACATTGATGATTTTGTAATTCTGCTAAGGTATGAGGCTCACCAAAACGCGCTAAATAGGCTTTTGAGCAGCAAATTACAAAATGCCGCTCGCTTAAGCGCCGTGCTTTTAAGCTAGAGTCTTTTAAATGACCCAAGCGAATAGCCAAATCAAACCCACCTTCTAATAGGTTTTCTTGCTCGTTACTCAGCGCCATTTCTACTTCAACATCACTGTGTTGCTGCATAAATGTGTGTACAGCAGGCATCACAAAGCTTTCGCCATACATCACTGGCGCAGTAAGTTTAATTTTACCTTTGGGTGTACTTTGTTGCTGAGCGAGTAAGCCGGTGGCGTCGTCTAAGGCGTGCTGCAAGTGTTTGGTCTGGTGTAAAAATACTTCCCCTTCTTTGGTTAACACTACCTTTCGGGTTGTACGGGTTAATAATTGTGTGTTTAAACGTTGCTCTAATTGCGTAACATGACGGCTTATATGCGCTACCGATACACCCAACACACTGGCTGCACGAGTAAAGCTGCCCTCTTCACCGACTGCGATAAATTCATCTATGCCTAACCAACGACTCATTATTACCATACTGTAAAAGTGTTTTATTAAAATGAAGATTAACATTGTTTGAGAAACAAATAAAATAGCGCTATTGTTTTAAACCATCAAAGTAATTAATAAAAGAGAGAACCCATGTCAGAGTTTATTAAATCAAAAGCTGCAATAGCTTGGGGACCTAACCAACCACTGTCTGTTGAAGAAGTGGATGTGATGATGCCGAAAAAAGGTGAAGTCATGGTCAAAATCACAGCAACGGGTGTGTGTCATACCGATGCGTTCACTTTATCAGGTGCAGATCCTGAAGGTATCTTTCCGGCTATCTTAGGCCATGAAGGTGCTGGGGTTGTTTATGCTGTTGGTGAAGGGGTAACGAGTGTTGAAGTGGGCGATCATGTGATCCCGTTATACACCGCTGAGTGTGGTGAGTGTAAAATGTGTACCTCAGGTAAAACAAACTTGTGTTCGGCTGTTCGCGAAACTCAAGGTAAAGGTTTAATGCCTGACGGTACAACTCGTTTTTTCAAAGATGGTCAGCCAATTTATCACTACATGGGCACCTCAACATTTTCTGAGTACACAGTACTGCCAGAAATTTCTCTAGCTAAAGTCAATAAAGAAGCCTCTTTAGAAGAAATTTGCTTACTTGGCTGTGGCGTCACAACGGGTATGGGTGCAGTAACAAATACGGCAAAAGTAAAAGCCGGTGATACAGTTGCTATCTTTGGCCTAGGCGGTATTGGTCTATCTGCGATTATTGGTGCGAAAATGGCTGGCGCTTCACGCATTATCGGCATCGACATTAATAGCTCTAAGTTTGATCTGGCGACTAAGTTAGGCGCAACAGATCTAATTAATCCAAAAGATTTCGACAAACCGATTCAAGAAGTGATTGTTGAGATGACCGATGGTGGCGTTGATTTCTCATTTGAGTGCATTGGTAACGTTGATGTGATGCGCTCTGCCCTTGAGTGTTGCCACAAAGGCTGGGGAGAATCGGTGATCATTGGGGTTGCGGGTGCAGGCCAAGAAATTTCCACACGCCCGTTTCAACTCGTTACTGGCCGTGTATGGCGCGGCAGTGCCTTTGGCGGTGTGAAAGGACGTTCACAACTACCAGAGATTGTAGAGCGTTATATGGCGGGCGAATTTGCGCTTAATGACTTTATTACCCATACCATGGGGCTTGAAGATATTAATGACGCATTTGATCTAATGCATGAAGGTAAAAGTATTCGTACTGTCATCCATTACTAATATAAAGTACACATGCCACCCAGCTTTTGCTCGGTGGCCTGTTAGCGAGGATACTATGTTAGATAATTTAAGTGCCACAAAAGTCAGCGGTGGCTGGCACAAGCAATATAGCCATACTGCAAACAGTACTCACTGCACAATGCGTTTTGCTATCTTTTTGCCACCCGGCGCAAGCCAAACCAATAAAGTTCCCGTGCTGTATTGGTTATCAGGCTTAACTTGCACTGATGAAAATTTTATGCAAAAAGCCGGTGCTTTTAAAAAAGCAGCTGAATTAGGCATTGCCATTGTTGCTCCTGATACTAGCCCACGCGGTGACAATGTTCCGGATGAAGACAGCTATGACTTCGGCCAAGGTGCTGGCTTTTATGTCAATGCCACACAAGCGCCCTACAACACCCACTACAATATGTATGAGTATGTGGTAAATGAGCTACCTGCTTTAATTGAGCAGCACTTTCCAGTAACCGACAAAAAAGCAATTAGTGGTCATTCTATGGGGGGGCATGGCGCGTTGATGATTGCCCTACGTAACCCACAAAATTACACCAGTGCTTCAGCGTTTAGCCCGATTGTGAACCCAATTAACTGTCCTTGGGGGCAAAAAGCATTTAGTCAGTATTTAGGCAGTGATAAATCGGCGTGGGCCCAATACGACACCTGTGAGCTAATGAAACACGCCAGGCAAAAAAATTACCTACCAATGCGCATTGATCAAGGTGAAGCTGATAACTTTTTAGTGGAACAACTAAAAACTGAAAACTTATTCCAACAAGTGAATGAGAATGACTACCCTGCTGAAATTAACATGCATGCAGGTTATGATCATAGTTATTTTTTCATCAGTAGCTTTATTGACGAACACCTATTATTTCATCAATCGTATTTGCAGGCTCACTAGTCTGCTCCTGTGTGAGGTTGTCAGCCGGTACTTCCTCACATTCTTTAAGTGTTTTAGTCACTCGCTTGCAGAGCACTTGCGGCTGTGATTGCTGTTGCACTAATCCGACCAAGAATCGGTCCACTTCCAAACCCAACTCAGAAAAAGAAAACGTCTGTTGATCACCAACGGGAAAATCCTTTTCTGGCGCCACATGCGCAGGGGAAAGCGCTAAATCAGCATCGTAATTTTCATCTGCTTTTGAATAAATAGCGCCATCAACCAATACCCCAGCCACGGTACATGCAGACAATAATTGGCTAACAGCTAAAGCTACAACAAAATGTTTGAACATAAATTAAATCCTTGTACTACGTTGATGTATTGTTAATTAATACTATAACTAACACAGTACAAAACACTGTAAAAAACTGTAAGTTCATGACAATGAATTAATTAATTGAATATGCTATACTTTTTTAGAAATTTTATTTCTATGAACATTTAATTCAGCACGGGGAATATCAATGTCCACCACAGAAGAAAAATCAAAACTCAATCCGCCCGTGTTTTACACGGCGTCTGCACTCATTATCCTATTAGTCATGTTTACCGCGTTAGCGCCAACAACAGCTGATAGCTTCTTTAATACTTTGCAAGCTGCAATTGTTCAAAATGCCAGTTGGTTTTATGTGTTAACCGTTGCCATTATTTTGATCACAGTGGCATTCTTAGGTTTATCACGCTACGGAAACATCAAGCTTGGGCCTGATCATTCGACCCCCGATTATAATCATGTTACTTGGTTTGCCATGCTGTTTAGTGCAGGTATGGGAATAGGCTTAATGTTTTTTGGGGTTGCTGAACCAGTTATGCATTACATGAACCCTCCCGTTGGTGATGCACAAACCGTACAGGCTGCCCGTGAAGCCATGAAAATCACCTTTTTTCACTGGGGATTACATGCTTGGGCCATTTACGCTATCGTTGCACTGATCTTAGCCTTTTTTAGCTACCGTCATGGCTTACCATTGACATTACGCTCAGCGCTTTACCCATTAATTGGCGATAAAATTTACGGCCCAATTGGTCATGCTGTTGATGTATTTGCCGTTATTGGAACTGTATTCGGCGTCGCCACCTCTCTAGGGTATGGCGTCCTGCAAGTGAACTCTGGGTTAAATTATTTATTTGATGTGCCCGTGGGTATTATCACTCAAGTGCTCCTAATTGCAGCAGTCACAGGCTTAGCGATAATCTCGGTTACCACAGGCCTTGATAAAGGGATCCGTATTTTATCTGAATTAAACATGGGCCTTGCGGTCATCATGCTAGCATTTGTACTTATTCTTGGCCCTACCGTTTATTTATTACAAGCGTTTGTGCAAAACGTAGGCGCTTACGCATCCGACATTGTCAACCACACCTTCAATTTATTTGCCTATGAAAAAACGGATTGGATGGGTGGTTGGACTATTCTTTATTGGGGTTGGTGGATGTCATGGGCGCCATTTGTTGGTTTGTTTATCGCACGAGTATCCCGTGGACGTACCATTCGTGAATTTGTAATGGGTGTGCTATTTATTCCAACTGGTTTTACATTAATGTGGATGACTTTTTTTGGTAATTCGGCCATTGACTTGATCATGAATCAAGGTGTTACAAGCCTAGGTGAAGCTGTTTCTCAAGATGTCGCGATTTCAATTTTCGCCTTTTTAGAAAACTTCCCTATGTCTGGTGTACTGTCATTTATTGCCACCTGTATGGTTATCGTATTTTTTGTTACTTCCTCTGATTCAGGCTCAATGGTAGTAGATATGCTGTGCTCTAACGGTAAAGACAACACACCTGTTTGGCAACGTATTTATTGGGCCGGTGGTGAAGGTGTTGTCGCTGCGGTACTGCTGATGGTTGGTGGCTTAGGGGCACTGCAAACGATGACCATTGCCAGTGCACTGCCCTTTGCGGTGGTGTTACTCATAGCAACATACGGCTTGATCAAAGCATTGCGAGTTGATATTGCCAAACGGGAAAGCTTGCAAATGAATATAGCACCAATTGCGCCTACCTTACCTGGCAGTGAAGGTGCAAGTTGGCAAGAACGCCTGAACAATATTGTTGATTTTCCAAATAAAACCAACGTTAATCGATTTGTTAAATCAATTGCTCTACCCGCGATGCAAAGCGTAGCCAAAGAGCTTGGTACTCATAACTTAGAGGTCATCGTTGATGTTGATAAGCTTGAGCGTGGTCAAGTCAGCTTAAGAGTATTACTTGGCGAAGAAATAGACTTTCTTTATGTAGTAAAACGCCGCTCTTATGAAAAACCGTCGTACACAATTGATGATGAAGATGATGACGATAGTGATGAAAATTATTACCGTGCCGAGGTTCATTTACGTGAAGGTGGCCAAGATTATGATGTAATGGGATGGTCTAAAGAAGCCGTAATTAATGATCTAATCGATCAATACCATAAACACATGCACTTCTTACATACCCTACGCTAAATCAGCAAAGCAATTACAAGAGTAAGTATCTTATGCTTACTCTTGTAGCTCAGCCATAAATTCTTTCACAAAACCAATCAGCTGCAGAATAAAAATAAACAAAAATGGCAGAGCACCAATCACTGCCAGACTACGGTTAAGTAGTTCATTATTTTGTAATAACAATACCCAGCTGCTCAACGCAAGAACAAAAGACCAAGTATACAGGCTTAAACGGTGACTGCTTTTTGCCCCAGCTAAGTTGCGTATCACTAATATTGCAGAGTCGACAGAAGTTGCCACAAAGATCAACAAAAGCAATAAACTTGCCCAAATGAGTACACCACCTTGCCAGCCTAGCTGCTTAAAAAATACAAATAAACCTTGGGTATAATCAACTTTAATCGCGGCCATAATACCGCTGTTATGACCACTGTCCCAAGCGATTGCAGATCCAGAAAAAACACTAAACCATAAAATAGTGACACAGGTTGGCACAATAACCACACCAACAATGTATTGCCATACTGGACGTCCTTGGCTTATTTTAGCTAAAAATACACCAACAAATGGTCCCCATGCTAACCACCAAAAATAATAATTATAGGTCCAGCTATTCGCCCAACTAGGCGCATTTAATTGGCTAGAGAACTGCCAAGTTCCCGTTACTAATAAGTGGATATAATATTGGCTACCACTGATCGCCACATCAATGATCGGTTGTAGGGGTACCATAGTCATTAACCAAACAAGGATAAAAAATGCTAAAAACACGTTAAACTGACTCAGTGTCTGCACACCTTTTTTAAGCCCTAATCGTGCAGATAAGCTGTAAAGTACAGCCAATAACACAATAATAATTAACCCGACCAACCACGGCGTATGAACATCCAGCTTTAACTCAATTCCCTTACTCAGTAGTAAAGTTGAATTGGCAATCGTACCAACCACACCAAAAAATATGGCCAAAATAGCTAATAACTGAATCAAAAATTTTAACTTTAACTGCTCTGCTCTGTTAAAAAATGAGCGTGTCAAACTCAGCACCGGGGCACTAATATCACCAGCTTTACCACTATTATGGCTTAAGCCACCTAGCACTAAGCCAAATACTGCGTACAAAGCCCACGCATGTGCACCCCAATTCACTAATGTGATAGCTAACGCGGCTGCTTGGCGATCAGGATATAAACTTTGCTTTAAAGGGGGTTGTAAAACATGCATTGCGGGTTCAGCCACGCCCCAAAAAACAAGACCAGATCCCATTCCTGCAGCAAATAACATAGAAAGCCAACCAAAGTTTGAAAACTCAACTTTTGCGTGTTCCCCCCTATTTTACGTTGCCCAAGAGGGCTGAACGCCAGTACTATCACGCCAATCAATAAAAAATTCACGAGCAGAAAAAATGGCCCGCCTAATACTGCTAACACATTAATGATCAATGGTTTGATAGTCGCAGTCAGTGCATCCGGGAACAAAAATGCCCCCGCAACTGAGATCATACAAAGTATCAGTGCATACGTTTCAAGACTAGCAGTAAAATTGGAAAAACGAGATCGACTTGTCACACTCATACCTTAAAAATTAGCAATGCTAAGAATACGGCGCTTTCATACGGATATCAAATTAGCAATTTACTTGAGTAAAACTCCCACAGTAATATGTAAATGTTACCTAAAATACGTAAAGCTATTGACTACAGAAACATAACATATTGATAAAAAATAAAAACTATATCTAACAAGGTGGTTTGATCTTTGCAATTTTATTTAAAAATAGCCGATGAGATCTAAGATGGAACTTAACTTACAATTACATGAAATTATCGAAAATTTAATTCATTTATCAATTGCCTATTTACTAGCCCTGCCGATGGCGTTTGATCGTGAACGCTCAAACCATGGTGCCGGTTTACGTACCTTTCCGCTGGTGGCGGTTGCTTCATGCGGTTACGCATTAGTCGCTATGTCAGTCTTAACCACCTCAGAGGCTGAGGCAAAAGTGCTTGAAGGGATCATCACCGGAATTGGTTTTATTGGCGGTGGTGCAATCTTAAAAAACAAAAACTCTACATACGGTACTGCCACCGCCGCAAGTATATGGAACATGGGCTTAATTGGTATTGCCGTGGCTTTTAGTCGCTACGAAATCGCCGTGTTGATGGCCATTATCAACTTTATAACTCTGCGCTATGTGAAACGCTTAAAATAACTATATTTGACTGAATACAAAAACCGGCCTAAGCCGGTTTAAACTATAAAAAGCTTACTTGGTTTCGAGTAACTTAGCTTGCTCTTGCTGGCTTGCCATAAACTCGTTGAACGTGCCATGAAAGTTGACGACTTTCTTGTCACGAATATCAATAATGCGGGTAGCCAAAGACGACACAAATTCGCGATCATGACTGACAAAAATCAATGTGCCTTCAAAACCTTTTAATGCATTATTTAATGCTTCAATCGCTTCCATATCCATGTGGTTTGTCGGTTCATCCATGATCAACACATTGACATCTTGCATCATCAACTTACCAAATAGTAAGCGGTTTTTCTCACCACCTGAGCAGTTACGCGCTTTTTTATTCGCGTCATCAGCGGTAAACAATAGACGCCCTAACATGCCGCGTACCATTAAGTCGTTATGTTTAGCGGTACGCCATTGTGACATCCAATCAAACAGGGTTAAATCGTTATCAAAATCTTTGCTGCTATCTTGCGGGCAATAACCAATAGAAGCATTTTCTGACCACTTAACCACGCCGTGGTTCGCTTCAAGCTCCCCTACTAAGCAACGAATAAATGTTGATTTACCAACACCATTTTCGCCAATAATCGCCAGTTTCGAACCCGCTTCTAGGATCAGTTCGCCACCTTCAAACAGTACTTCTCCATCAAACCCATGGCCAAAATTTTCTAAGATCAATGCCTGACGGTGCATTTTTTTACCTTCATCAAAATACAATGACGGCGCCATACGGCTTGAAGACTTCACTTCGTCTAAACTAATTTTCTCCATGCGTTTCGCACGTGAGCTCGCTTGCTTCGCTTTTGATGCATTGGCACCAAAGCGATTTACGAAGTCTTGTAGTTCTTCAATTTCTGATTGCTTTTTCGCATTACCAGCTAGTAGTTGCTCACGGATAAGCGTTGATGCTTCAATGAATTTTTCATAGTTACCAGGGTAAATGCGCAGCTCACCATAATCAATATCTGCCATGTGAGTACACACAGCATTAAGGAAGTAGCGGTCATGAGATATAATGATCATGGTACATTTACGTTGGTTCAGCTCCTGCTCAAGCCAGCTAATTGTATGAATATCCAAGTTATTAGTTGGCTCATCCAATAATAAAATATCTGGGTTGGCAAAGAGTGCTTGGGCTAGTAGTACACGTAATTTCCAACCAGGGGCAACTTGTGACATTAAACCAAAATGAAATTCTTCCTCGATACCTGCTTTTAACAAAATATCACCAGCGCGGCTTTCTGCACTGTAGCCATCCATTTCAGCAAAAATACTTTCAAGCTCGGCGACTTTCATACCATCTTCTTCACTCATTTCAGGGAGCGAATAAATGCGTTCACGTTCTTGTTTTATTTTCCATAATTCAACATCTCCCATGATCACCGTATCAACTACTGTGTATTGCTCAAAGGCAAATTGGTCTTGGCTTAAATTACCAACCTTTAAGCCCGGTGTAATTGACACATTGCCTGAAGTAGGTGTTAGTGAGCCGTTTAATATTTTCATAAACGTTGACTTACCGCATCCATTGGCGCCAATTAAGCCATAACGGTTACCGTTACTAAATTTAGCTGAAATATTTTCGAATAAAGGTTCAGCACCAAACTGCATGGTAATGTTAGCGGTAGATATCAAGATGAATTTCCTAAGCAAATACTGGCAAGTAAACTGTTCGATAAATAAGGAAAAGTTAATACAGGCAATAACACGGTATAAAGAGGACGCGAATTATACAGGCAGCCTGCGCACTAGTCGAGCTTAGTCTTAGTTATTTGGGTAATGAGTGTTAATCAATAAACAATGCTTCGGTGGGCTGATAATAGTGGTGAAACAGCATCTGTATATCCTCAACGAGCACCCGGCCAACAGATAGCTCCGGTAAATTATCTAAAGCAAAAAAGCCAATTTCAGACACTTCTAAGTTAATTGTAGGTTCGCCGCCAATAAGCTCACACAGAAAAAATAATTTATAGATATGCTGTGCAGAGACAGGTAAGTATGGGTGAAGTGCCCGATCTTTTAAAGCGATTAAACGAGGATTCGTTACCTGATACCCAGACTCTTCTAATACTTCACGAATAATTCCTTCGCGAGGCGCTTCATTAACATCAGCCCACCCACCTGGTAACGACCATTTATCGTCAGTTCGTTCTCGTACTAGCAAGATTTTATTATCAACGATTACACCTGCACGCAAATCGACTTTAGGAGTCGGATAGCCTTGCTCATCAATAAATAGATTTTCAACCACACTGACAGGTTGCTCAGCAAGCGAAGCTAACATTTGGTGACTAATATCAGCTAATTGCTCATAACGTTCAATGTCATAACCATCTTTTGTATAGGCTTTACCTGTTTGACTAATGGCCTGTATTTGTTTGGCCCATGCTAACCACTGTGACATATGACTTTAATCTCGATTTAAGCGACCTATTTTGATTTTACACAATAAAGCATTCAATACAAAAAAGCGAAGGCAACTGCCTTCGCTTTTTACTCAAATAAACTGCTTAAGCAAGTTTGTCTGAGGCAACTTTATACGTTGGATCTTCAATCACATTTACTTCAACTAAGTCACGGGCTTTATGCAGTAGCTGAGTACAATCTTTACTAAGGTGGCGAAGATGTAACTGCTTGCCTGCTTTAGTGTATTTATCCGCTAACGCATCGATAGCTTCAATCGCACTGTGATCAGCTACACGACTGTATTTAAATTCAATGATCACGTCTTTAGGATCATTTTTCACATCAAACAATTCTGCAAACTTTTTCACCGAGCCAAAAAACAATGGGCCGTGTAACTCGTAAACTTTAGAGCCTTGTTCATCAATATAGTTTGTTGTGAAAATATGTTTTGCATGTTGCCATGCAAAAACTAACGCTGAGACAATCACACCCACACAGACGGCAATCGCTAGATCAGTGATTACTGTAACACCCGACACGAGCACAATCACAAAGGCATCTGACTTAGGTACACGCTTCATCATTTTGAAACTCGCCCACTCAAATGTGCCGAGTACCACCATAAACATTACGCCAACAAGTGCAGCCAATGGGATCATTTCAATTAAGCCCGCTGCAAACAGGATAAACGCAAGCAACATAACAGCTGCCGTGATCCCAGATAAACGTGAACGACCCCCTGAGTTAATATTGATCATAGATTGACCAATCATTGCGCAGCCCCCCATCGCGCCAAAGAAACCACACGTGACATTTGCAGCACCTTGGCCGATACACTCTTTATTACTTTGACCACGGGTCTCTGTTATTTCGTCAATTAAGCTCAATGTTAACAACGACTCAATTAAACCAATCGCCGCTAAAATAAGTGCATAAGGGAAAATAATTTTGAACGTTTCAAACGTAAACGGCACCATTGGAATATGAAATTCTGGTAAGCCACCAGCAATAGTCGCAGCGCTGTCCCCTGTCATATCTTTTAAGAAATCAAGTACAGTGCGCGCTTCAAGGTCCAAGCCCATCACAATGGCTGTCACAGTTACAATAGCCACTAAAGTTGAGGGCACTGCCGTCGTTAACTTTGGTAAAAAATGGATAATAGCCATTGTTAATGCTACCAGTGCAAGCATGATCATCAACGGAGTACCTGTCATCCATTGCACGCCGCCCGCGCCATCAGAGACTTTAAACTGGCCGAGTTGGGCAAGAAAGATCACAATCGCGAGTCCGTTTACAAATCCCAACATGACAGGGTGCGGAACCATCCGAATAAATTTACCGAGCTTAAACACCCCAGCTAATATCTGCAGGATCCCCATTAACAACACGGTCGCAAATAAGTATTCAACACCATGATCAAGCACTAAACTTACCATCACAACAGCCAGTGCACCGGTCGCACCAGATATCATGCCAGGGCGACCACCAAAGATAGCAGTGATCAGGCCAACAATAAATGCTGCATATAAACCAACCAAAGGCTCCACATTCGCAACAAACGCAAATGCAACAGCTTCAGGTACGAGTGCAAGCGCAACCGTAATACCTGACAAAATATCGTTTTTAGCAGAGCTTGGCGCCTTGCTTAGTAAGTTAAACATTGAATTCCTCTTGCGGATGTGGGATCAAAAAAGCGCCCAATTCTAACAAATTAAGCTAAGGTTAACAATTGCAGTAAGGGGTACAGGCTAAACACGAGAGTCGTTTTAGCCTGTTGGAATATAATTAAAGCGGTAGTGAAGTGCTGCGTTTTACGCAGGTCATCGTCACATTTGAATGAACTTCTTGGACAAACTCAAGGTTTAATAAATTATCACGAACAAACTGCTCGTAGCCTTCAATACCTTTTGAAATAATCCGCAACATAAAGTCCATAGTACCGGCCATGCTGTAGCATTCCGTTACTTCGTCGTAACTTAAGATCAATCGTTCAAACTCAGCAAGATTAGTACGGCCATGGTTCGACAAACGAACATGGGCGTACACTAACATATCAAAACCAAGTTTTTTCTCATCCAATAATGCAACCTTGCCTTTGATGTAACCATCTTGTTCAAGTTTTGCAATACGACGCCAACAAGGTGACTGAGATAAGCCTACTTTATCAGCAATATCTGCGGTCGAAAGACTTGCATCTTGCTGTAACAGTGCCAATATTTGGCGATCTACGTGATTTAGAGACATTTTATTTCTTTTTTATTTTACTAAATTGATTAAATTATACATTGCTTTATTAGCTGAGTCTTGTGTTTTTATGCATTTTTTATGCGTAACTAACCATATTTACCACTTATAAATGGATTCGATATGCGCTCTGTAACTACTTTAGTGTCAGGTCCATGCCCTGAAAGGATTTTGGTTTCATCTGGCAGAGTTAGGATTTTTTGTTTTATTGACGCAAGTAGCTGCTGTGCATCTCCTTTAGGGAAGTCAGTACGCCCTACTGAGCCTTTAAAAATCACATCACCAACAATGGCCAACTGATGCTTGGCTTCATAAAAGACTATATGACCCGGCGTGTGGCCAGGGCAATGGCGAACTTCAAAGCGCAATTCACCCACTGGGAAAATATCCCCATCATTGAGCCAATGATGGGGGTAAAAAGGCGTTATTGGTGCAAAGCCAAACATTTGCGCTTGCATAGGTAATGCATCAAACCAAAATAACTCGTCTTGCTGTGGGCCCACAATATCAACTGAAAAATGTTCTGCCAGTATTTTTGCAGCACCCACATGATCAAGATGACCATGGGTCAGTAGAATACATTGCACACTCACTGAATGCTTAGCCAGCTCAGCAATAATTTTTTCAGCATCGCCACCTGGATCAATCACAGCTGCTTGGCGAGTCTGTTTACAAATAATAATTCGACAATTTTGTGCAAACGCAGTAACCGGTAGAGTAATAATTTCCATAAATTAATTCTTTTCTTGGGCGTGTTCTAAAAATGTCATAAGTACCGGATACTTTAAATAGGCTTGATCATAAAATGGCGTATGTTCGTAAAGCCAGTTCAGGCGCGCTTGCGGATCGTTTGCAAAAGCAGCATCTTCACGAATTTTTTTATCAAACTCTAATGCTAATGCCGGTTTGTCTTTTAACATCTGACGAGCATAAGGCGCTAACGCGTAGTTTTCCATATACTCAGTGCGTTGAAAAATCGTATTAAACTCACCCCAAGCAAAAAATGAATCCGGTGCCTTTGGGTGTAGTAAATGCGTCGCTAATTCACCTAACGGTTGCGCAGTTTCGACTTTAGACCACCCGGTCAAATTCTTTTCCGTTACATCAACAAAGTCAAAATCAGCACTTACCCTAAAGCGACCTTCAAACGGCGTTTTAGCAAATTCATGACGTTTTACAATCGCCATTTTTAAATGGCTTGGTAGTGCATCTGCAGTCACTGTTTGTACTGCTATACCGTGTAGCTTTAACTTTTCGACAATCTGTGGATACGCTGGAGGAATATAAAATGCATTAGGTACTTTGATTGTTGTTTTTACTTCTTTCTGCCAAAAAATAGGTAATGCATCATAATGTTGCTTTTCACCAAGGTATTTTACTTCCATCTGGCCACTCAAAGCACTTTCACTACGTGTATATTTAATGCCTTCAAATATTAGCGTATTTGGCTCTTTAGCATAACCACGCTCAACAATCAGTTGGCTTGGTACAAATGCTAACTCTTTTTTAACCGCCTCCGTTAATTGTTGATGATGCTGCGCTAATGCTGAAATCGCGCCATCTAAAAACACGTAAGTACCAAGCACTCGTTGCTTATAAGGTTTAAGCGAATGGTTTTCAACAAGAATTGTAGGTAGTGAGCGTAAATCGCCCCAGCCATTAGAATAACGAGGAGTCGCAACCCAGCCCGCTAGGCCTTTTTTAAAGTCGCGCTTATCCATAACAAAAACTAAAGGTCCAGGAAGATGACCTTGAGCCTGTAACTTTTTATCAATAACAGGTTTAAAATACTGATCCAATGCAGCTGAAACACTGGGTGATTCACTTGCAAATACAGGATTGTAACCATAGGTAACATCATACTGATAATCTGCCCCGTCTGTTACATGTACATCAATGTATAAGTCAGGCTTAAACTGCTTAATGACTTTTAATACGCCGCGTACTTCTGGGGTATCTAGCTTCGTGTAATCACGATTTAAGTTAAGGTTATTAGCATTAGTGCGAAAACCCATTTCTACTGGGCCACGTTGATTGATACGGTTGAATTGACTGCGACGCTCGTGACCATCCACATTCAAAATAGGAATAAACAAGATATTTACTTGGCTTAAAATGTCACGACGCTTACCGGTTGCGATATCACGTAGTAACATAAACGTCGCATCTTTACCGTCAATTTCACCTGCGTGAATACCCGCTTGAATGAATAGTGTTGGTTTTGTATTTTGCATCAGCTGAGAAGGCGTAAAAGCCCCCTCTTCACTGGCGACCAACATTTTTATCGCACGGCCGCTGGCACTATGGGCAATAGTTTGCACTTGAAATTGAGTCGGGTTTGCTGCTACAAGGCGATCAACAAACGCCATTGTTTGTTGGTAATTTGGCGAATTTAGCCCTTCGCTCAGTTCGAAGTCAGTGGTTAATGGGCCTTTTTGTTGTATCAGTGTCAGACTTTGCCCTTGCCAAGGTAGTAATGGCGGTAAATGGCTATCTAATGTGGCAGTAGTTGCACTTAACAATAATAAACTGGCGATCATAGGACTCTCAAGCATTGGCCTCTTTAATAGGGTGAAATTATAACAAGGAAAAATGACAGATCGCGTAAACTGCGGTGATTCAACAAAAAAATGCAGCCAATGACAATTTGAAAACTTTATAGGGCTAATATTTATACATTAAAAAAGGCGCTATAAAAGCGCCTTGCCATTCAAGAATTATGTGCTTAAAACATATCTTGATAAGGATTGGTTTTAGTAAATGATATTGCTTTGTCAAAACCAGGGATCTGCATATCAGTTTCAGAAATAACAATGTCATTCTCTTCAATCATGCCATCACCAAAGCGATAAATAAGGTCATACTGACCTAAATCCGCTTGTTGCTGATAACTGGCTTGCGCAGCCGCAACGCTGTTATTGGCCACTGTGTATGCGTTCATTACATCACTGCCATGACGCTTTGCTAACATTTCCATGGTGACTTTAGGTGATAACACTGTCGCTGTCGCATTATTACCGCCAAAGCCTTTTGAATTGATAAAAGCAATGTCCATATCTGTACATTGGTAATGTGTTGTACGAATATCTAAATGTTGGTCATACACATCATCTGCCACTTTATCTATAGTGGTAATACCCGGCATAATATTGTGACTAAATACACCCAATGCCATAGCTAACTGATCGCCACTAGCAGGAGCAATAGTGTGCCCAACATACGCTTTAGGCGCAGCAACTTTCCAGTTATCAATTGCAAAGGTTTGCGCTACTCGATGATAAATTAGCGATTCAGTCACACGGTTTTGCGGCGTACTTGATCCATGCGCTAAAATAAAACTGCGTTGTTGAACCGCTTCAGTGCCTAAAATATTAGCCGCTAATGCCACCGATTTAGCCATAGTAATGTAGTTACCAGGTCCTGGTGCTGTGATCGACTTTTTCACACCATCGGCATTCACAAATACATCCGCTACAGCTCCCATAATATCTGCACCTAATGCTAATGCGAGCGCATCATCCATCAGGATAGCCACTTGTGCACCTTCACCGATTGTAAAGCCACAGTTTTCACCAAATGGACGGCTTGTACGGCGATGATCAACCGTCTCTGTATTATCTAAACGCTTTAGGCCTTCTTCGTTAGCCAGTGCGCCCATATTGCCAAAACCTTCAATGATCTCAGGTGTAATAGCACATTCAGAAGACGCTACAACAGCTACACGAGTACGCCCAGCTTGAATATCATTAACAGCGGCACGCAGATTATATAAAAACGTCGCGCAGGCACCGGAGGTGGTAAACGTAGTACCGACATTACCAGTTACATAGGCATTGATAAAATCGGTAGACATGGTATTTAAACCCAGTGCCAACTGCTTAGTGCTGACCCGCTCGCCTTGTTGGCGCGAACGAATTAAACCACCAAAACCTTCATCATTGACCTGCCCTGCCACAGATGCTGAATAGGTACCAATTTGGTCTGGCTCAACACTGTTCATAATTTGCTGCCAATCAAGTCCTGTTGAGCGTATCGCATCCGTAGCAGCGAAAATTGTGGCTTGTAAACCACGCGGTTGGTAACGGCTATTGTACATAATGGCCGGATCAAAACCTGTTGGTAACTGACCTGCGGCTTTAATGGGGTTATCACGGGTGCTGTCATGCTTTATGTCTAGCTCAGCCGCAATAGTGACTTTAACTTTTTTATCAGTAATGTCTTCAATTAACCAACTTGACGGTACTGGTTGCGGTAAGTCACGACGACGTGCTTCAAATACAATCGCTTGCTCATCGCTAAGCGTTAATGTCATTTTTTGTTGCCATGGCGTCGCATCAACATCAAAATGATTTTTTTCAATTTTACGGATCAAAGTCCCCGCGATAATCTGTTCGCCAAACTGAGCCTCTATATCGCTTTGTTTAATTGAGTTACCGTGTTGATCTTTTAATTCGCCCTCTTGTAATGAAACAAGATTCATTAAAGTCGCTAAGCCTAGAAACGTTTCTTGGCGTGCGTCGCCTGCTAAATTGTCTAACACGATACGACGATAACCTTGATGAAATGAGGTACGGCCCGCGGCGTTAATTCCGCCCATGCCGACAATAACGGGTAATGCTGTCATAATTTACCTTGAGAAAACGTGTTATAGGAGAAGTAACTAGTTTAGATGGATTTTACTGTAAGCATTGTGCTTAAATAGCCAAATAACAAGCTTAATAGGCCAGTAGCGACTGGTCGGAGCAATTAAATGGACAACAATTTCAAAGATAGCCCATTACAGATCAGTATGTTGGTCTATCAGCATTTATTGATCACCAGTTTAACACTGCCCATCGAAATGCTTAGAGCAGGTGAAGCCTACGCAAAAGGTCATGCAAAAGGCCATTCAACCGCAACGCAATTTCGACCATTGCAGATCAATTTGATAGCTGAAGATCGACAGCCAATCCAAAATCGCAGTGGTTTGGCGATTATACCCGAATACACCTATGCCAATGCACCATACAGTGATTTGATCATAGTGCCCGGTATTTGGCGTAACCCGCGCCCCGTTGTTAGGGCAAACCAAGGGCTTGTGAAGTGGCTAACTTGTAGTTGGCAACAGGGTAGCTCGATTATTGGGGTCGGCACTGGTAACTGCTTAGTGGCTGAGGCAACGCTATTAAATGGTCATCCAGCAACAACTCACTGGCATTATGCAGAACAATTTAAACGCGATTACCCACAGGTATTACTCAAACCTGACTTTTTCATCACTCAGTCAGAACGTTTATACAGTGTGGCAAGTTTGAATGCATTAGCGGATGTCATTGTGCACATTATTAGTCAATACTATGGACAAGCTGCCGCTCAACATGTTGAACGTAACTTTTCTCATGAAATACGAAAACCTTATGAAGATCAGCGCTACCTTGAAGGTGCGGTGGATCGCCATCCCGACGAACTCATCGCTCAAATTCAATTTTGGCTAAAAAACAACTTAGCCACAGAACAAAGCTTAACCGAAGTGGCCCAATTATTTGGCTTAAGCTATCGCTCGTTTACACGACGCTTTAGAGTAGCCACCAATCAAAGTCCGATTGAATACTGGCAACAACTACGAGTGCAAACGGCAAAGGAGCTTTTAGCGTCATCAAACTTGTCGATTCAAGAAGTCGCATTAGAGGTGGGCTATAACGATCAGGGACATTTAACCCGAGTGTTTAAAAAGTTACTCTCGCAAACCCCTAGCGATTATCGCAACGTGGTCAGAAGAAAGTTATTTGGCAATTAATGATACAAATAACGCCACTTAATCGTGGCGTTCAGCTTCTTTTTTATTACTTCTGTAATACCGTTTTGAGTAAATTTTCACATGGCGATGTACACCTTTGCTCAAACTTTTGAATTTCGCTTCAAGCACATCAACACCATATAAAATACCCACCACGAGAATAGACAATTTAATCGCTGCCAGTAAATTATTCGTTGCAATCACAACTCCTATGGATGCCAATACCCAAATCGTTGCGGCCGATGTCACCCCCACCACAGCGCCATCTTTCGCAAGCATGACTCCAGCGCCTAAAAAGCCAATCCCAGTGATGATTTGACCAACCACCCGCGAATGGTCAATTACATCACCATGGAGCATAAACGCGGTGGCTAAAAACAAATACGTACCCAATATGATCAACACAGAGGTGCGGATCCCAACGGGTTTGCCTCGTAATTGCCGCTCCATGCCTATTAAGGCGCCACAAAAAGCCGCGCTACCAATTGCTGACCACGAATAAGGGGTAATATCTACTAATTCAAAAAAACTCACTCAACATCCTAAAATTACTTTATTTTTATAGCCAGTGCGGTACTCAAACGAGAGCTGCCAAAACTCGCCATTTTTACAAAATCACTTTTTGCAATGGGTACATGCTGGCAATCAATCGCTAGTTGTTTATCGTTTTCACAAAACGGATCATGCACATACAAGCAATGTTCATCTAGATGGGTCACACACACCCAATGAGGCGATTTTTTACCATCAAAGCGATATGTACTGATCAACAACACCACAGCCATTTTTTCAGCCAGCCAGCGCTCGATATGTTCCAGTGATAATTCCTGATATTTAACATCGAGTTTATGATTAATGGCTTCAACTACAAATTGATTATGCACAGTATGCAAAATCGCTTTTTTGTTGTCGTTTCTCACGCCATCTACAAATAAAGTATCACGGGTATTAATAACCACTTCAGCCTTAAAGCCACGTTTATTTGCCGCTAGTGCAAGCCCTAATGGATGACAACCACCATGTCCTGAAGTCATGAAAATAGTCGTTGCTTCACGCCATATCGCAAGTTCACTGACCTGGGTGATCACTGCTTTTTTTAGTGATGACATGGCCATCAATAACGCAGCAGGGCCACATGTAAACTCCGTGGTTTGCTGATACCAAGGAGTTTCTCGTGTAAACTCAAGTTCATTGGTGTTACGAATGTTTTTTTGCATTCGTAGCGCATCGCTATGGTCGTCGTAATAATCACTGTATTGCCCGAATACCCGATACCCCAGTTTCTTATACAAGGCAATGGCGGCTAAATTATTTACCGCCACTTCAAGGCGCATAAACACCCTACCGCGCTCTGCAGTAGCACGTTCAAGTGAACTTAGTAACTGCTGTGCAAGACCTTTCCCCTGCGCCTGCGGTGCTACTGCAAGTGAGTATAAACGAGCTAAACGAGTGCCTTTGTGACACCATACTAAACCATAGCCAAGCAATTGATTGTTTGATTCGACAACCTGCAAAATTCCATGCTTAGCCGTTATCCAACGTTTCAAACTGCGGGCACTTAACCGATCTTGACTAAAGCTTTGTTGCTCTATTGCAAGTAATGCCTTTAAATCAGCGTCTGTGGCAACTCGCACTGCCACATCATGAACAGACATTAACCTCGACCTCGAGCTTCAAGACGTTGCTTAAATTCATCCATAATAAGCATGTATAATTCATCACCTAAGTAGGCATCTTCTACTTT
Source organism: Pseudoalteromonas sp. KAN5 (assembly GCF_022846535.1). Lineage (NCBI taxonomy): Bacteria > Pseudomonadati > Pseudomonadota > Gammaproteobacteria > Alteromonadales > Pseudoalteromonadaceae > Pseudoalteromonas > Pseudoalteromonas sp. KAN5. The sequence continues at coordinate 1,190,974 of NZ_AP025589.1, read as the reverse complement.
ATGATCAATACTTGGGTTGTCGTTCACTTCTAGCACATAAGCACGGCCTTGATGCTCTTTAACATCAACACCATATAAACCTTTCCCCACTGTTTTGCAGGCTTTTAAAGCAGCATCAAGCACCGCTTTAGGTAGCTCAAAAGTAGGTAATGTTTCAAAGCCACCTGAGAAGAAGCGTTTTGCGTCGTGGTTATAGATTTGCCAATGGTTACGTGCCATTAAATAACGACATGCATAAATAGCACGGCCATTTAACACCCCTACTCGCCAATCATACTCGGTATACATGTATTCTTGCGCTAATACTAAGGCGCTAAATTCAAACAGCTCATTTAATTTTGCAACCAACTCAGTGCGATCAGCTACTTTATACACCCCTTTAGAGAACGAGCCTTCAGGCATCTTCAGTACTAATGGGTAAGTAAAAGTATTTTCAAGCTGAGTAATGGTGTCGTCATTTTGATCTGCAACCACTAATGTTTTTAAACTCGGCACTTTTTGATAATTAAACGCATCATGTAAATACACTTTATTACAGCAACGCAAAATAGAGTCAGCATCATCGATGACCACTAAACCTAAGCTTTGCGCTTTACTTGCCAGACGATAGGTTGGATGATCTATCGCCGTTGTTTGACGAATAAATAACGCATCAAACTGAGCAATATTATCTATCTCATCAAAACTAAGCGCTTGCGCATGAATACCGTGTTTAGCAGCAGCTTTAATAAATCGGGCAATCGCATCTTTATCACTTGGTGGTACTTTCTCATTGTGATCAACCAAAATCGCCATATCCCAACGGTAACGCTTTTGAGTGCTACTGATCCGCCATTGTGTTTGCGTGAATTCAGTTAGTTTAGCTACAAACTCATGGTGTTGTTCAGCATTAAGAGACGCTAAAGAACCTTGTTTTAGTAGCCCTTGTTGATCTACAAATAAAATCGGTGCTGGGTATTGTTTGAATACCGATTTAGCTGCTTTGTTTTGTAGCTCATTGACAGCCTGACCAAAGTAAACTGCATCAGTCAGCACGCCTATGCTTAGCATTAATGTTTGACCACTGCGTAACGCATTAATGGTTTTCACACTTGGTAAAACTTGATGTTTCCGTGCTTCAGCAAGTAATGAACAATAATAGCCTTTACTCAAGTACTGACTTGAGTCGCATAAATTAATTATGCGTGTTTTTGGCTCATTATGTTTTGGGTAATCTCGTAAGTAGGTATTGAAGGTAATTACGTTTTCGAATGAGTGAGCAAGAGACTGCTCGTTGTTATCAACCACGATCAAGGTTTTAAACACGACTTTTCCTAAAATAAGTCAAAATAAAAATGAATGTAAATAGAAACACCCATACTGCTAAGTAATAATTGTGCGTAGCACGTGTACTTAACAGGATGGGTGCTTTAGATTTAGCTACTGCTTAATCTACAGGTGATTTATAAAGGGTTTTGCAGCCTCTTTCCAACGAATAATTTTTGGCGTTAAGATAAGTAAATTTAATCAATCTCAGTTCAGCGATTAACAGCTTAGCGAATCGACTTGACATAAAGCTAACTGATTGAAATTATTTCCAAAAGCGTTGTGTTATTTGCTACTGTAAAACTAAGCTCATCATTTTGTTGCTTGTTTATGAGTAGTTTCCCTAATGGTGATTGTGGGGTCAGTACATACACTAAGGTGTTTTTTATTTTTATGCTTAAACCGCCTGACAGTGGCCCTATAAAATACCATTTGAGATTTTCATCTTCATCACAAATACACACCAATGACCCGATTGTAACCTGCTTTGAAGTCGGTGTTTTAAATGCTTTTTCAAATTCAATTATGCTTAAGTGACAATCACTCACCCGTTCGGCTTGCCCTTGTGCTAAATACGCCGCTTCAAGCCCTAGTGTATCGTACTTATTTTCAGCAATGTTTTCTTCATGGATAGCAGTATCGTAAGCTGTTTTAGCCGCAGCCTGTGCGGTTGCTAGTTGGGCCTCTAGAGCAAAACGTAAACACTCAATTACATGGTTTTTATTCATAGTTTAATAGATTAATTTCAATCAGTTATACAGGTATCTAAGCCTGCCATCGGCTGCGTTTAACAAGCAAGCCACGCAAACCAAGCACTGAATACCACAGTGCTTGGCCATCTTTTATACCAATCGTGTTAAGTTACTGAGCAACTATAGCTCGCTATAATGGTTAAATATTTAAGTCGATTGGTATTACTTACTATTTAGCAATCCAAGGAGTTACTTTTAATAATGGTGTTGTAATATCAAAAGCAAATTTATCATCTTCCCACTCGTCAGTAACACTGACATGGCAAATTGCATCTTGGCAATTAAAAGCAGGATCAGCAATGGTAACGGGGGAGCTAAATGTTAATACCACCCCTTTTTGTTCAGGTAACAAAAAGCTCATTAGTTTACTGATAAAAAAGCCTGATAAATCAGAAAGCAAGTCATCAAACTCTTGGTCAAGCTGATACAATTGATGTTTATTTAAATTACTGTTGGAAAATTCACGCGCTTCAATCTGTAATTTTAACTGACAATCATGATTTTTATTTTGTGGTTCAATTACAACCACAGCTTTGTTTGTATCAAGCTGTTTATCGTAGGGTAATAATAACTGGGCATGTTCAGTATAATTGAGAGCAAATTCTTCACGCTCAGTAATTATACGTCCACTTTCAATTAAACATTCGTCATTAGTCGCTATGTCAGTTATATAAAAGTTAACTTGAGCAAATTGAAAATCCCCTTTATTAACCACTTTTAAACGGTCATAAAAACCATCATAAGAGACCACAAACTCTTTTGCGTGTAGATTAAAAGTGGCCAGAAGCGCAATTACTGTGGCAATTACATAACTAAAACTAAATACTGGATTATTCATCAAAGTAAGCTCTATTTTGGTTGATCATCTGATTTAATTCTTCAATATACGCTTCACCACGTTCAGAATATGACGTGAGCCCGTAGCTCAATTCAGTGGCTGAAATCGGCTGTTGTTGCTGACGTAAATCGGCGCGAATACTACGTAATTGCTTATAAGCTGCATGCGTATTTATATTTCTAAAATACGAATTAACGGCGGCGCGAACTGATTTAAATGCTGCCACTTCATGCTCAGCCCCATCATTACGGCGGTTTGGCACCATACCGCAGCCTTTGCTATAACACCATTGCCCAAAAAAATTCAAACCAATACGAGCAAACCGCGAGGTTCCCCATGCTGACTCGTTAGCAGCTTGCATCAATGCGAGTTCCTTTGGAATAATATCTACTCGACGCAGAGCTTGCTTTAATGCCAATCGATCAATGGTTTTGGGTAATTTATAGCTGTTTAAAATCGTTTTAACTTGTTTTGTTTGACTAGCACTCAATGGCTCATCGTATTGCAGCATCATAAGCGCAATTTCTAAGGTAGCCCTTTGTTGTAAAATCTTTTTATTTTCAGCTTCAATGTGTGGGCGAATAAAGTCAAAAAATGCATGTTTCTTTTCTTTAACATCAACAAACCCATTAAAATCGGGTAGTTTTACAGAGTGTAGTGGCTTTTCTGGTTTTTTTATCGGGGGTTTAGTTGCAATTGTTTCACTGTCAATTAACGAAGTCGATTTTTCTATGAATGGGTAAATTAATGCCCAAATAAAAAATAGGCTAACAATTAAACGAAATAGGAACTTAAGCATGTATTCTCTCAAAAAAACTAACATATATGCATGGTATATCCACATGCATGTGACCCGCCATTATACCTAACACCGCAAATAAAGGCGAATATCCCCATTTGGGTGATTTATAATCTAAAAAAATCGGCTACAATTAAGTTCATATAAACCTTAAAGAAGTTTTGGATGTTCATTTAATGGAATTCGCTTGGCAAAGTCGTATTATTGATCAAAATAAACACCGCCCTAATGATAACCGTTCACCATGGCAGGTTGATCGTTCCCGCATAATCCATGCAGCTGCATTTCGTCGTTTACAAGCAAAGACGCAAATAATGGGTATAGGGCTTAATGATTTTCATCGTACCCGATTAACCCATTCTTTAGAGGTGTCGCAAATTGGTAGCGGTTTACTTCGTCATTTAGAAAAGCAACACCCTGACTTCACTCATTTCCCCGATCCGAGCTTACTCGAAACATTATGCCTAGCTCATGATATAGGTCATCCTCCCTATGGTCATGGTGGTGAAATCGCGCTTAATTACATGATGCGTGAACACGGCGGTTTTGAAGGTAACGCACAAACGCTAAGAATTGTATCAAAGTTAGAACCCTACAGTGATGGCCACGGTATGAACCTAACGCGACGCACTTTACTCGGGTTTATAAAGTACCCAGCTTTTATTAATGATTTATGGCATACGATTCCTCATCATGATCCACTGCGTGCTTACATAAAGGCGGATGACTGGCGACCTGCAAAAGGCCTATATAAAGATGATCAAGAAACCTTTGATTGGATTATTGCCCCCCTGTCTTCTACTGATAAACAGCGCTTAGGCCAGTTTAATGTGATTGATGAATTTAGATCTAAAACCAATTTCAAGTCCCTTGACGCAGCGATCATGGAACTTGCTGATGATATAGCCTATGCAGTGCATGATCTTGAAGACGCCATTGCAACAGAACAAATTACCTTAAAGGAATGGCAAAATCATGCTTTACCAGCACTTGCTCAAGTAGAGTGTGACTGGCTTGTGCACAGCCAGTTAACCGAGCGGTTATTTTTAGGTAGTGAAGCACATAGAAAAGATGTGATCGGTGAGCTTGTAAACCTCTTTATCACCCAATCATCAATCATTAACACAGAAATAGGGTTTGAAAACCCGATATTGAATCACACTGTCACTTTAGCGCCATGCTACCAACACTTACTCGATACTTTAAAGTCTTTCATTTATCAACGGTTGATCAGAGCCTCTCATATGCAGCAAATTGAATTTAAAGGACAAAAGTTAATCATTGAGTTATTTGAAGCATTTGCTTGTGAGCCTTTACGGCTTTTGCCTGAAACGACTGCGAACATATTTCGCCACGTACAACAACAAAACGGCAATACGCAACGGGTAATTTGTGACTACTTAAGTGGTATGACAGATGAATATGCGTTTAAAACGCATCAACGCTTGTTTTCAAGTAATAATTAAACACTCAGCGTCCCCAAAGCTATACATTTATTTTAGCTTGGACTAGCATTACGTTGATTTATAGAAACTGCAATAATCAAGGATTGTACAATGAAAATATTGCCAGTAGCGCTCGCTATCGCTTCCATGACATCTTTTGGCTGTTTCGCAGCAACTAAAAATCCGGATCCCCATTTGGATGAACAACGCGCCATTGTAAAAGAAAGTGAAAAATATGACTGGGTGAGGCTCACATCGGGCGAGTGGCTCAAAGGTGATATCAAGGCCTACTACGATAAACAACTTGAATTTGAGAGTGATGTACTCGATACCCTCTATATTGATAGAGAGGACATTTTCATGGTTATTTCTGGGCGCAGTCATGCAGTGAGGTTTAATGATGGAACAGTACTTGAAGGCCCACTCAATATTTCCGGTGGTTATGTAGTCGTTGGTATGAGCCGACCCGATCAATACAAGTACAGTGATTTAGTTTCTGTCGCTCCCTCATTTGACGATGCCCTAAGTGCATGGAGTATCAAAGTGGGGATTGGGGCAAATATCAGTAAAGGTAATACTGAACAAACGGAATATTCTGCCTCTGTTGATATCAAACGCAGAACAGCATCAAACCGTTTACTGATCAACGCCCTTGCTGATCGTACAAGTAATGATGATGAAATTACCGAAAACAATATTCGTGCTAGCGGCACATTTGACTGGTTTTATACTAAATCACTGTATTTCAGACCAATCTCCTTTGACTACTTTCGTGACCCGTTTCAAAACATTGATCATAAATACACCATAGGGGCCGGTATCGGTTACTATTTAATTGATACGGATAAGACCGAGTGGGATATTGGTATGGGCCCTGCTTTTCAACATACAGAATTCTCTGATGTAGTTGAAGGCACTGATAAAACAAACTCATCGAGTTCTTTTTATATTGAATCTAATACTGAGTATGAACTAACGTCTGATATAGATTTAACGTTTGATTATAAGTTTACCTTTGCTGAAACCGCAGCAGGCGGTAATGCTCAATCAGCAAAAGCGGGAGCATCATTTGATATTACCGATGACATCGATTTTGATATTTCATTTGTTTGGGATCACTTAAAATCCCCTGTAGCCAATGCTGATGGCACTATTCCTGAAAATGATGACTACAAAATGGTCGTACAATTAGGCATAGAACTTTAAGGACATACAGATGAAGATATTTCATCGCTCAGTTTGTGCAACTGCTGTAGCAACGATTTTAAGCTTACAACCCGTGCTTGCTAATGAAACAGATAAACGCCTCGATAAACTGGAAAAACGTTTAGCTGAACTTGAGCAGCAAGTCGCTCAAAAAGATCGTAAAATTGAAGAGCTAGAACGAGAGACCGTGGTTACTGCACACCTAGCTGATAAAGCGGCAGAAGTGGCCATTTCGTCGGCATTATTCACACGTTTTTTAGAGCGGCCAAGCTATCAATTTGACGCCCCCGACAAGAGTATTCAACTCACTAACTCTGATACCACTTTACAGATTGGCGGACAAATTTGGTTAGATGCAATTTACAACAGTGGCGAAATGACCAATAGAGCGGGTTTTCAACCTTCTTCTATTGCGTATGACGAAGGAGCAACCCACGATAAAACCACCCTCAGTGCTGGACAATCTAACCTAACTATTAATAGCTCCACCCCCACTCAATACGGTGCAATGACCACCCGTTTTGGTGTTGACTTATTTGATTCCCAAGGAAATGCAAAATTTAATCTTACACATTTGTGGGGAGAGCTCGGTAATTGGGGGGCTGGGCAAACGTTTTCTGGTTTTATGGACATAGATGCGTTTCCAAATATCATGGATTATTGGGGCCCAAATTCAGTGGTCTTCGCTCGCCAACCGCAACTGCGCTATAACCTTCATACCAACACAGATGATAAATTCATGTTCACCATTGAAAAGTCAGATGCCGATTTAGCTTTGCCTAATTTTGTCACGGGTAATGACTTTTTATACGTAGAGCAAAATGACTTACCTGATATTACAGCCAGCTACATCAATGGCTTTACAAAAGGCTATATTAAATCATCGATTATTTTGCGCCAACTTGGTTATGAGACCAGTAGCAGCGATGACAAGGTAATTGGCTGGGGTATTAACGTCTCGGGTAAATACGCCATAGACCGCAAAAACACCCTAAAATATCAGCTTACTCATGGCGAAGGCATTGGCCGCTACATCAATGATGCCTGCTGCAGTTATTATGCAGATGGCACTGCGGATGGCGTTGCAACAGGTGGCAGTGATGCGGGAGTCGATATTAATGGCAAACTGCAAGCAATCCCAATCACCGTTGGCTACGCCTATTTAGATCACCAATGGAGTGATAAATACACCAGCTCTATCGGTTTTGGCTACGTTGAGATTGATAACATTGATTCACAGCGAAGTCGCGCGCTTAGCAGTTCATTTTACTCAAACGTTAATTTGATCTGGAACCCAACCCCAATGTCTCGCGTTGGTGTTGAACTACAATACGGTAAAGTTGAAAGTTTTGGTAACGAAGATGCTGATAACGTAAGGCTACAAACATCAATTGGTTTTAAATATTAATAAGGAAGTACCATGATGACAAAATTACAAGCCTGTTTGTAAGTACAATTTACTAAACTATCGATGAACCACCTTTATTCAGTTTATTGAGTTGGATAAATACTCAACGTTCGCCGAAATAAATGCCTCACAGGTATTGTTGACTATTAACAACATAAAAAGATAAGTAATATGAAAAGTACCCCAGAATTTACCAGTTTTAAACGCTTTTACCCTTTCTACTTACAAGAGCATAGAAATGCCACTTGCCGTCGTCTGCATTTTGCTGGTAGTTTTTTAATCCTCCTTGTCATTTTATACGCGTTGTTTAGCCAGCAATTTTCGTTATTGTGGTTATTACCTATTATTGGCTACGGTTTTGCGTGGGTTGGCCATTTTTTCTTTGAAAAAAACCGCCCTGCGACATTCAAACATCCGCTCTATAGCTTGTTGGGAGATTGGGTAATGTTTAAAGACATGTTGGTTGGGAAAATAAAGTGGTAATTCCATGATAGCGAGTCGAAGTTAAAATCGTGGGCTACAAATCAACACGACTACCTCGCCTAATATTAAACACAAACAGTTCGTTATCTAATTCTGTTTTTGTCGCTTTTCAATGATATAGTTAACGTCATTTTAGCTATTCAAGATATTAGAATGTATCGATTATTTGAACGGATGACCAAGCCGTTTCCAGAGCAACAACCGACTCAACCGCCAACAACCTTGTTTGCCTTTTGCCGCCACTATACAAAGGGCATGGAAGTTTCATTATTCTTTATGTCATTAAGTGCGGCGTTATTGGCTATTTTAGAAGTGTCTTTATTTAGTTACATGGGCCAACTTGTTGATTGGCTGAGTATCTATACGCCTGAAACATTATTTGTTGAGCAAAAGTCCGAACTCATAAAAATGGCGGTTGTATTACTTATCGTCTTGCCAACCGTGGTGTTTTTTCATTCTGCGATACTACACCAAGCTTTATTGGGGAATTACCCCATGTCCATTCGTTGGCTTGCACACCGTTACCTACTGCGTCAAAGCGTCAGCTTTTATCAAAACGAATTTGCAGGACGTATTGCTACCAAAGTCATGCAAACCTCGCTTGCAGTTCGTGAAACGGTAATGAAATTACTCGATGTACTTATGTACATCGTTGTCTATTTTGGTGCTATGGTATTTTTAGTTGCAGAAGCAGACTGGCGGTTAATGATCCCACTCTTGGTATGGTTAGCTTTGTATATTTTGATTCAAATGTACTACGTGCCTAAACTTAAAAAAGTAGCCAGTTCACAAGCTGATGCCCGCTCAGAAATGACAGGCCGTATCGTTGATAGCTACACCAATATTTCCACTATTAAATTGTTTTCCTACACACAACGTGAAGAACAGTATGCAAAAGACAGTATGGATGTATTTTTACAACCTGTTTATAAACAAATGCGTTTAGTAACGAGCTTAAATTTTGCCATTCAAACCCTAAATTACTTTTTAGTATTTAGCGTTGCAGCCCTATCATTATATTTATGGACCTTGAGCGCTATTAGTGCGGGAGCAATTGCGATTGCCGTGAGCTTAGCACTGCGTTTAAACGGCATGGCACAGTGGATCATGTGGGAAATTAGCGGATTATTTGAAAATATCGGTACTGTCGCCGATGGTATGAAAACCCTTTCTAATCCAATAGAAGTTGATGACCTGCCAAATGCTGGCACACTGAAAGTCAGCAGCGGTGCAATTGACTTTAGCAACGTGCATTTTAATTATGGCAAAGCAGCAAATGAAACCAACCGCGGTGCAGTGATCAATCACTTAAATCTAAATATAAAAGCCGGTGAAAAAATAGGCTTAGTAGGACGCTCAGGCGCCGGTAAATCAACTCTGGTTAATTTATTATTGCGCTTTTACGATGTGGATAGCGGCAGTATTAATATTGATGGTCAAGACATCTCAAAAGTGAGCCAAGAAAGCTTACGACAGTACATTGCAATGGTTACACAAGACACCTCTTTACTACACCGCTCAGTAAAAGAAAATATCTTATATGGCCGACCTGACGCCAGTGATGAAGAGATGCTACGCGCCGCCAAGCAAGCCAAAGCACTTGAGTTTATTGACGATCTTGAAGACAGCAAAGGCAATAAAGGCTTTGCCGCACAAGTAGGTGAGCGTGGTGTAAAACTCTCCGGCGGGCAACGTCAACGTATCGCCATCGCCCGCGTGCTGCTGAAAAATGCCCCGATACTGATTTTAGATGAAGCAACCAGCGCACTTGACTCCGAAGTCGAAGCAGCCATTCAAGCAAGTCTTGATGACTTAATGACCGGCAAAACCGTGATCGCAATTGCTCACCGCCTATCCACTATCGCACAAATGGATAGGCTTATCGTGCTTGATGACGGCGGGATTGTAGAGCAAGGCAGTCATGATGAACTATTAGCGCAAAATGGTATTTATGCTGCTTTATGGGCACATCAAACCGGCGGTTTTATTGGCGTAGAGTAATTTTACCTAGCCATAACACAAGGTTAAGTTTCAAAATCCAAGCGCTGTTTTTTTGAAACTTAACCTGCCACATGCCATTACAAAAAATTTTGTCGTTTTTAAACCAACCCGTTGGGCGTTTCACAGGTAGTTACTCTCGGCGTTGTTACTTCTTAAAAGGGACCGCCATTGTTGCAAAGTAACGCCTTGATATTAAGCCCCTGTGAAACGCTGAATTCTGCATCTTGAGGTGGTTTGGGTATGCTGCTATAATCGCGGCCTTTCATAGCCTGCGTAATTTGTCAGAGTGTCTTTTCTTGAGCCCTGTAATGCGTATAAACGCTAGTAGTTTAAATGACAGTAACCTGTATAAGCGAAATTATCCATGAGCGAAAATAGTCACATTAAAGTCATCGTTGGCATGTCCGGCGGTGTTGATTCTTCTGTATCAGCTTATTTATTAAAACAACAAGGCTATCACGTTGAAGGCCTGTTTATGAAGAACTGGGAAGAAGACGATAATGATGAATATTGCGCTGCGGCAGATGATTTAAAAGATGCCCAAGCAGTCTGTGACAAGCTAGGGATTGAGCTACATACAGTAAACTTTGCTGCAGAATATTGGGATAACGTGTTTGAATATTTCCTTGCTGAGTATAAAGCGGGCCGTACACCGAACCCTGACATCATGTGTAATAAAGAAATCAAGTTCAAAGCTTTCTTAGAGTTTGCTGCAGGTGCACTTGGCGCTGATTATATTGCAACAGGCCATTATGTACGTCGTGAATTGCGCGATGACAAATACGTAATGTGCCGTGGCCTTGATGATAATAAAGATCAAAGTTACTTCTTATATACATTAAGCCATGAACATATTGCACAAACATTGTTTCCGGTGGGTGATATTGCCAAACCAGAAGTACGGCGCATTGCTGAAGAGCAAGATTTAATTACCCACGATAAAAAAGACAGCACCGGTATTTGCTTTATCGGCGAACGTAAATTTAAAGACTTTTTACAAAAATTCTTACCTGCGCAGCCTGGAACTATCGAAGATACAGACGGCAATAATGTAGGTGAGCACGAAGGTTTGATGTATCACACATTAGGCCAACGTAAAGGTTTACTTATTGGCGGCATGAAAGAAGGCTCAGGCGAACCTTGGTACGTGGTTGATAAAGATATTGAGCGTAATGTATTAGTGGTTGGTCAAGGTAAAGATCACCCTCGCCTTTACAGCAATGGTTTAAATGCCAACCAATTACACTGGGTTGACCGTATTGGACCTAAAGGCACTACGCGCTGCACAGTAAAAACACGTTATCGCCAAGAAGACATCAACTGTACTCTGCTGGTTGGTGATGATGGTGTAGCAAGAGTGTTATTCGATGAACCGCAAAAAGCCGTCACTCCAGGTCAATCAGCAGTATTTTATGCCAATGAAGTGTGTTTGGGCGGTGGTATCATTGATTCGGTGATCAAATAATGACTGAAAACCAAGTTATGGCGCTGGCCGCAATGTGCCAAGCAGCTAAACAAGTACAAAAAATAGCGCAATACGGCAGTAGTAACGATTACGAGTTAGAAAAGCTCTTAAACAGCATAGTAGAAACATCACCAGAAACACCCAGCGATGTTTACCAAGGCACTGAAAACCTAAGAGAAGGCTATAAAATATTAGTTAATCAACTCAGTACTGGTGAAAATAAAGATGTAGAAATCGTCAAATACGTTGGCGGTTTAATGCAACTTGAACGCGCTTTAAGCGCCAAAGCAAGCAGCTTAACAGAACTTGGCAAAGGTATTGAAGATGTTAAGCGACGCCTTAATCACTTTGCCATCACCGATGACACCGTGATCGCTGCCCTTGCCGATATTTATTCAAAGGTGCTTAGCCCCCTTGGGCACCGAATTCAGGTTTATGGCAAACCTGATTTATTAAAACAGCAATTAGTACAACACAAAATACGTGCGTTATTATTAGCAGGTATTCGCAGTGCAGTATTATGGCGACAAATGGGCGGTAAGCGCCGTCATTTTTTCTTTGCAAAAAGAAAAATTATCGCCATTGCTAAAAACCATATTTAATTATCGTTCAAAACTAAAATTTAGGAGTTATTATGGAGCTTTCAGCGTTAACAGCTATCTCTCCGGTGGATGGTCGCTACGGCAGCAAAACCACTGAACTACGCAGTATTTTCAGCGAATTTGGCTTGATTAAATACCGTGTAACAGTCGAAGTTCGTTGGTTACAAGCCCTTGCATCAGCGGATGCTATCCAAGAAGTACCGGCATTTAGCGACGAAGCCAATGCTTTACTTAACGCGATTGTTGATAACTTCAGCGAAGCCGATGCGCAACGTGTAAAAGATATCGAACGTACCACAAACCACGATGTAAAAGCGGTTGAGTACTTACTAAAAGAAAAAGTAGCAGATAACGCCGAGCTACATGCAATCAATGAATTTATTCACTTTGCTTGTACATCAGAAGACATCAATAACTTGTCTCACGGTTTGATGCTAACCGAAGCTCGTAACGAAGTATTACTGCCTTACTGTGATCAATTACTTAATGCTATTAAAGAAAAAGCCATTGAGTACAAAGCTGTTCCAATGATGACCCGAACTCACGGTCAACCAGCAACACCTTCGACGATGGGTAAAGAATTTGCCAACGTGTATATGCGCTTAAAGCGTCAACGTGACCAAATTGCCCAAGTTGAAATGCTCGGTAAAATTAATGGCGCGGTAGGTAACTACAACGCTCACCTAAGCGCTTACCCTGATTACGATTGGCACAACCATGCTGAGCAATTTGTAACGAGCCTAGGCTTAACATTCAACCCGTTTACAACACAAATTGAACCGCATGACTACATTGCTGAATTATTCGATGCCATTGCCCGTTTTAACACGATTTTATTAGACTTCGATCGTGATGCATGGGGCTACATTGCGCTTAACCACTTTAAGCAAAAAACCATTGCTGGTGAAATTGGTTCATCAACTATGCCACACAAAGTTAACCCGATTGATTTTGAAAACTCAGAAGGTAACTTAGGTCTAGCAAATGCTATTTTTGGCCATTTAGCACAAAAGCTACCTGTCTCTCGCTGGCAGCGTGACCTTACTGACTCAACGGTACTTCGTAACTTAGGTGTTGGTATGGGCTATGCGTTAATTGCATACCAATCAACGCTTAAAGGCGTGAGTAAGTTAGAAGTTAACGAAGAGCGTTTACTTGAAGAACTTGACCAAAACTGGGAATTGCTCGCAGAGCCAATCCAAACAGTTATGCGTAAATATGGCATCGAAAAACCATATGAAAAGCTTAAAGATTTAACTCGCGGTAAACGTGTTAACCAAGAAATTATGGCTGATTTCATCGATGGTTTAGAATTACCAGAAGAAGCTAAAGTTGAAATGAAAAAACTTACGCCAGCTAATTACATTGGCCGTGCTGTCGAGTTCATCGACAACTTAGCATAAAGGCTTTTAGCTAAAACGTTTATAAAGCGAAAGGCCCTTGCCTTTCGCTTTTTTATTTTTAATAGGCGCAGCATGTATCAACTAACTATAAATGGCTTAACTGAGCAACAATTTCTAACCCAATATTGGCAAAAACAACCGCTCTTGATCAAACAAGGTTTTGTAGAATTTGCAGATCCACTTGATGCTAATGAGCTTGCTGGCCTTGCTATGGAAGAGAGTATTGAATCACGAATAATCACAAACCAGAACAACGATTGGCAAGCACACCATGGTCCATTTGAAAATTTTGAATTACTAACAGAGCAAAATTCGACCCTATTGGTACAAGCCGTTGACCACTGGCATCCTGCAGCTGCACAGCTTCTTGAGCCATTTAGATTTATTCCGAATTGGCGTATTGACGATTTAATGATCAGCTTTTCAACGCCAGGCGGCGGTGTAGGCCCACATTTAGATCAATACGATGTATTTATCATTCAAGGTGAAGGTAAGCGCCATTGGCGGGTTGGAATGCCTGATGCGAGTTTAAAACAATTTGCACAAAATAAAAGCTTATTACAAGTTGAACAATTTCCTGCTGTTATCGATTGTATCCTAGAACCTGGCGACATTTTATATATTCCGCCTGGCTGTCCACATGAAGGTTACGCTGTAGAAAATGCGCTGAATTACTCTATCGGTTTTCGCGCCCCAAATCAGCGTGATTTACTGTCAAACTTTGCCGATCATATCATTGATAAAGAAGCTGGAAATAAACGTTATCAAGATCCAGCAATCACATTACGTGAGTCTAAAGGTGAGATCCAATCAACAGAGGCCGATAACGTAAAGCAATTAATGCAGGCTATCTTAGAGGACGACATCTTATTTAAATCTTGGTTAGGAACTACATTGAGTCAACCTAAGCATGAGATGGATCTAATGCCACCAGAAGATTTATTTAGTAGTGAGCAAGTGAGCGAGCTAATAGCGGATGATGAGATTATTTTTGAGCGTTTAGGTGGTACTCGAGCGCTATATCAAGTTTTTGAAAACGAAATACTTCTAAGTATTAATGGCGAAAATTATACCCTCCCTGAGAGTGATTTAAGCGCGGTTAAATTACTCACAGATCACACCACAGTGACAGCAGAGCAACTTAATAGTTCAAAAAATAGTTTATTATTTGTACAAACCTTTACTACACTTCTTAATGAGGGGATTTGGTTTTGCTAGGAGTGGGTATTTATGGGCTATCATATCAGCAAAGTAGAATGGGAGTTAGGTAAGGAATTACTGCAACAGATCAGAGAACGGGTTTTTGTATATGAACTACATATTCCCAAGCATGTTGAGTTTGATAACCTTGATCGGTGCGCTCATCATATTTTAGTCACCGATGATAGCCAAAGCCCTATTGCAACCGGCCGGTTATGTAACGATGGGCTAATTGGGCGAATTGCGGTGCTACCCGAGCATCGCAACCGTTCTGTATATCGCTCACTACTCACCTATATTGTCGAGCTTGCACAACAGCAAGGCTGTGATTGCGTCAGTATTAATTGCATTTTAAACGAAGTAGAGCGATTTAAACGCAATGGTTTTGAGCAACAAGGTCATGTGTTTATGGAAGCAGGAATTCCGCGGCTGCGTATGCAATGCCCGATAAATAGATTTAATACAAAACCGTTCACGCTGGTTCATTAAATAAATATAAAAAAGCGAACTTATTAAGCTTGAAGAGCCAGATAATACGTTCGCTTTTGTACTTATTAACTTAAGTTGAGCTAGTATAGCTGAGCTAATGTTATTTAGGTTCGTTTAGCCACAACTCTTCTTTTTCGTACATCTCATAAAGACCGTGTGCACGATTAATTAAAAGATTAGCAAAATCAACTTGAGTTTTATCACGCGCGCCGCCGCTGTGAATGATTTGATCCGCTTTTAACTGCCATTGCAAAGAAAAATAACGCAATGCTTCACGGGCGTTTTCTGCCACTGACGCTAGCGCATGATCTGTTGGCAGACGACCTGTTATAACCCAGTAGCTTTTTCCGTCTTGGCCTTTAAACTTCCAAAGTGCACACAGTGGGGCAATAAACCGGCTTTCTTTTTCTATTAAGCTCTTTGGCATTACGCCTTTTTCTGCTAAATGTTTTTGCGCGTTTTGAAAGCATTCTCGCTGCCACATTACACTCTGCTGATGAGCCAATGCTTGCTCTTCAGCTGTTAGCGGCTTGGCTTGCTTTGATTCCACTTGTTCTTTATCCATTACAATAGTTACTCTTTTACAACATTTTTTACACTTTAAGGGCATATAATTGATGGTGCAAGTAATAAAAGACAAAACGGTGTGGTTACCCGCGTGTTTGTTTGCTATTCAACCAATATGCACAACTGACCAAATTTATATTACCGATAGCTGGTTCTTGCCGTTAAACGGTTAAATAAACCCGGGAAAAAACGTTTTATAGTAGGCGCCCAACCACTGATCCCCTCACCTATTACAACTTCATCTTTTCTGTTCGCAATGGCGTGTATCATCTGTTTAACGGCAACCGTAACGTCCATGCCATTTTCAATAGAGGGTTCCGCTTTATTTTGCGCCACACCATGCTCATTTAACGAATTATGTGCGATAGCCGTTTTAATTGAACCAGGGCATACTGTTAAACAATGAATGTTTTTATTTGACACCTCTGCGCGCAGGCAATCCATAAAACCCACTACCGCATATTTAGAGCCTGAATAACCCGTTCTAAACTGAGAACCTACTTTCCCCGCTACACTGCTGATTGATACAACCGCCCCCCGCCTTGTGCCACCATTGAAGGTAACACTGCTTTGGTAAGTGCCACTAAACCAAAGTAGTTCACTTCCATTAACTGGCGATACACTGAGAAATCATTTTCCAAAAATAAGCTACGCTGCGACACACCGCCGTTATTGATCAGAATATCAACCTTACCAATGTCGTTGATGTGCTGAGTGACGTATTCAAGTACCTGCTCTGGTTGTGCTAAATCAAGAGGGATAACTTGATGCTGGCTACCGTTTAACTCACTGCATAACTGTTCAAGCTTAGCAACATTCCGTGCTGACAAAATAACCCGCGCCCCCAGCTGTGCAAATTGAATTGCCAACTCTTTACCAATGCCTGAAGATGCACCGGTGATCCACACTGTTTTATTATTAAAATTCATTATTTACCTTTATTGATATTGGGTGTTTAAGGTTTAGTTGGTCCGGCAATTTCAGTCACTTCATGTTCGAGTTTTTTATACAGACCCAACATAAAAAGTAGTTCGGCAAGGACAAACAAAGGACCAATAACAAGGCCCACTATATCATCAACAAAGGCTGGCTTTTTTCCTTCATAATAATGACCGATAAACTGTAATACCCAACCAAGTACAAAAAGTCCAACACTTATCAGCAACCAATGACTAAAAGCAAGCTGCGCTATGGGGGCTGCAGCAATCGACAATAATACTAATAACACGGCCATCATTAACCCCAATGACACACTGAGCATTAAGTAATAAACCACAGACGCGAACACCACAAGCTGTGCACCATTTATCACAAACTCTCCAAGTGGAATATGAATACGTGCAAGTAAACAAATGACCGCAAATACAATCAAAGGTATACCAAAAAAGTGCGTTAAAACATTTCGTTTTGAGCGGTGATATAAGCCATACTTACCAAGTTGTTGTTGTAACGTTTTCATCGCATATCCTAGTTTTATCATGTAATAAAATTACTTTAGCAAATAACTATAAAGTAACAATGTCTGCTAGCCGACATTTGAATAAAACTATACTAATGCACTGATAATCTTGCCTTTGTCGTGTTCTGGTGCTTTGGGTTGCAGTTCTCGCCCTTTTTGATACTCTTGCTCAAGCATTTTTTGCATATTTGCCATTTGTTCAGATAATGCTGTTGTATCACCGTCATGATCTTGTATTTTTTTCGCCAGCTCTTCTATCGCCGCCTTAAGTTCAGCTATCTTTTCTTTATCGACACCTAATCGTTGATAAATAAGCGCTTCTTTTGCCTGTTCAAGAAAGTTTTTTTCATAGCGTGGGTTTTTAAGAGAAGTTGTTGTATCAACTTGGCTAGTATTTGCCAGATCCGGCAATTCAGTTGCCGCCTTAGGAGGTATCACTGTTTGTGTTTGATCAGGCGCACGATATGGCTCTGTACGATACTGATTATTAAAGGTAAGCATGCTCATTGCCTCAATTCCATTGAAAAGATGGGTCACTCCCCATGCTAAGCAATTATGAAGCCAGTTAGCTAAAAACGGATAAGAAATTTACTGTGCCAATGCCGCCAACTTTTCTTTATCTATAATTTCTACCCGTTGATAATGTAAAGATACAATGTTTTTTTCGCTCAGCAGTTGCAGAATTTGATTAATTGTTTGCCGAGTTAAGTAGGTCATATCTGCAAGTTGTTGTTGTGATAACATGATTGTTGCAGTATTTCGAGCAAGTGAAGTCGCTGTCATTATCAACAATCGCTTACACACTTTTTGCTGTGCAGTTAATAAAGCGTGATCTTCTAATGAAGTGAACAATAAGCGCATTTTTTGTGATAATAATACCCCAAAGTCATGCCAATATATCGGCTTAGCGGCCAATAGTTGTATCAGTGCACAATAGGGGATAAACAGTAATCGGCTCGGTATTTGTGCATGTACATCATGAGTGCGCAGGCCGCCATCGAATAATGCTACTTCGCCAAACCAAGTCGAAGCGTCAATAAAAGTCAAAACCGCCTCTTTTCCTTCGCTATTTGCACCACTGACTCGTATTACCCCATTAAGTACAGCGTATAAACCTGAGTTTTCATCACCACGCAAAAATAACGCCTCACCAGCGTCGAGTTTAATTACTTTTGCATGTTGCAATAACGACTGCTGAAATTCGTCAGCGCGGCTACTAAACCAGTTTCCTTGGTTAATTATCGCACGGTCCTGTTCATTCATATCGCTTTACTCTACAGTAGTTTAATACTCTAATAATAAAAGGGATTGCTATGTTAAACAAAATTATTTACAGCAGTTTATTACTAAACGGCATATTGATAAGCACGTTATCTTCCCCTAGCTTTGCAGCAGCTTATGATCAGCAGCTCAACAATAATCTAAAAAAAGCCAATCACAGTGTCAGTGAAAAAGTGATCACGTGGCGACGTCATCTGCACCAATACCCTGAGCTGAGTAATCGCGAATTTGAAACTGCTAAATACATTACTAAACATTTAAAAGCAATGGGCCTCGAAGTTCAAACTGGGGTAGCTCATACTGGTGTGGTGGCTAAACTCAAAGGCGGTAAAAAAGGGTCCTTTAGTGGCGCTGCGTGCCGATATGGACGCCCTCCCAGTTACTGAGCAAGTTGACTTACCATTTGCATCAACCCAGACCTCAACCTACCGTGGCAATGAAGTCGGTGTTATGCATGCCTGTGGTCACGATAATCATGTTGCTATTTTGATGGCTGTGGCAGAGTCTTTAGCTAAAGTTCAAGATGACTTAGCGGGTGATGTCCTGTTCGTATTCCAACCAGCTGAAGAAGGTGCACCAGACGGCGAGGAAGGCGGTGCTGAACTGATGCTCAAAGAAGGTTTATTCAAAGAAAAACCCGTAGCGGTATTTGGTTTACATGTAACCAGCTCATTAAATACAGGCCAAATTGGCTTTCGTGAAGGCCCACTTATGGCCAGTGAAGATTCTTTTACTATTAATGTTCAAGGTCGCCAAACCCATGGTTCACGACCTTGGAATGGGGTTGATCCAATCGTCGCAGCTTCGCAAATTATTATGGCCACACAAACCATTTCATCTCGTCAAGTTGATGTTACCAAAGCGCCCTCTGTTATCTCCTTTGGGGCTATTAATGGCGGCGTCCGCTCAAATATCATTCCTGATAGTGTTGAGTTAATTGGCACTATTCGCACCTTTGACCAAACAATGCGTGCAGATATTAAAACACGATTAGCGAAAACCGCCGAACTAGTAGCAGAATCTGCCGGCGCTAAAGCCGATGTACATATCGATCATGGCTATCCGGTTACTGTGAATGATGTAAAACTCACCCAAAAAATGACGCCAACACTCGCTAAAGTGGCTGGGGCTGAGAATATCATTACCACTGATTTGATCACCGGTGCTGAAGACTTCAGCTATTACGCATTAGAAACTCCGGGCTTGTTTTTTTTCTTAGGTGTTACACCCCAAGGCCAAGATGCCAAAATGGCGGCAAGTAATCACTCGCCACAGTTTTTCGCCGACGAGAAAGCATTGCAGCTGGGGGTTGATTCAATGACTCAATTGGTTGTGGATTTTTTTGCTAATGAAAAATAATTCTTAATAAAATATACCCACATGATGTGGGTATATCAGATTGACGATAAACCCTGCTTTTTTTGCGGGGTTTATTATTTTTGAGCAGCCGAAGGCTGCGATCGCGATATTTTTCTGTTGTTATTATTATTCTTTGCGTTTTAGTGCTGATGTGAATTTTCTTGAATTTACCGCCGTATGACGGGGTCTTAGAGGGATTTTGAGATTTATTACGCTCATATTGAGCTAGGCCGCCTTCATTAACGCCATTTTCTTCATATTCTGACAGGCTGCTGCCAATAAGCATTGCGCACTGACATTCTTTATTCCTCTGTATCTACAATAACGGTGCCCGTGATGTTGTTTTGCATCCGCGAAACTTCTTTCGACTGTTTCACCTCGTCGTTTGTATCGTTTTTTACCCCATTCGCTCAGCCGTATTTCATTTGCTGCCTCTACACTTGCTTGCCACACATGCCGTGTAATTACTTTGATATGGTTTTTACTGTTTGTGCATCGCGACCGCACTGGACAGTCTTTACATGTCTGCGGGGTTGAGTGGTATTGCCGATATCCTAGTCGGTTTGTGGTGTTATAAATCAGTATTTCGCCTTGTGGGCATGTGTATGTATCGGTGTCTACGTCGTAGCTGTATTCTCGCTTTGCGAAATAGCCTTTCTTTTTGTTTGGCCGTCGATAACCCAAGACACCAATGAGTTGTCGTTCTTCTAAATTATGGCACACTGCGGCTGTAAAGTACCCTGCATCTAACCCAACCGCGATGGGGTTGAGTTCAAACGTATCAAGTACGCGGTCTAAGCGTTGTATGATGGGTTGACTGTCATGCACATTACCTGCTGTGGCATGTGTATCAACGATAATTCCGTGTTTGCCATCCACAACCCTATGGTCTAAATAGAAAAATCCTTTTGGCTTTTCATCACGCACCATAAACCCACTGTCTGGGTCAGTTCGGCTTACTTTGGTTGGTTTTGTACAAGGCTCCTTTTCCTCATACTTCAGGCGCTTTTTTCCTTCGGCTTTCCTGTCTTTTATCACGGCTTCATTAAGCTGCTCAACATACACTGAGGGGCTGACTTTTAAGTCTTCAATGTCATAACGGCGTTTATTGGCATTGGCTTTTAAATGGGTGCTGTCTGCAAATAAACTATGCCCACCAATGAGCCCTTGCTTCATCGCTTGACGAACTATATTGTCGAAAATCGATTGATAAATACCGCTGTCTTTAAAGCGTTTTACACGGTTTTGGCTCAGTGTCGAATGATGGATAACGTCATCGGTGAGCCCTAAACCTAAGAACCAGCGGTATGCAACATTCACTTGCACTTCTTTAATAAGGCGGCGCTCACTTTGAATACCAAACAAGTAACCTAAGAATAGGTATTTAAAAAAGCGGACAGGGTCTACGGCTGGTCGGCCATTATTTTTGCAATATAAGTGGGCGACTTCATCACGTATGAATTCAAAGTCGATAGCTAAGTCTACGAGTCGTACTAAGTGGTCTTGTGGAACAAGTTGGTCAATTGCGACCATTTCTAATTCATGTTGTTGCGGGGTTTTATCTCTAAGCATAATGAACTCTCCAAATTCACTCTGCTTATTAGATCAAAGGGCTCGATCTGTGTCTAGCCCTTTTTCAACAATCTGATATACCCACATGATGTGGGTATATGAACATTTATGGAGCTAAGGCTTAGCGCGCAGTAAGTAACTGCGATAAGTAATCTGGTTTTCCTTCGATACGCTCAAGATGAGGGTATTTAAGGCCATCATGGTAATCTATCTGAATTTCACTGTACTGATCAAAGTTTTTCACCAGTAGCTTAATTGGCGCTGTTGTGCCTTTAGCATCAGTGACGGCATCTTTAAGTGCATCACCACTGAACTGCGTATTATTAACCGCAATAATTTGCATACTTGGCGCAAGACCCGCATTAAATGCAGGGCTATCCCATAATACATCGCGCATTTTTCCCTCTTTATTTACTGAAAAGCCCAGAGAATAAAGTAGATCCGTCGCTTTATAGCGGGTTTCAATTGCTTTAATGCCATCAGAGGCTTTATCGTTATAAATCAATTGCCAACCTTGATCTGCAAGTGAGTTAGACAAATTTACATGGCCTTTTAAACGCGCATTAATAAACTCATCCCATTGGTACTTTTCAATCCCATTGAGAGTATTGATCACATCGTCAAATTTATAGGTCAGTACATTCCAATCACCGGGGTTTACACTAAAAAAGTCGTGAGCAAAATCATCTAATGAATGACCGTTGTTACTCAATTCACGTAATTTCGCATCAACAGCAAACCAAATTAACTCGCCCCCTGAGTAATAATCTTCACTCATTTGATAGCTGCGATAAGGCAAAGATGAGCGCTGAGCGATGGTTGGATCGTTAGTAGTATCTAAAATATTGCGCCATGTCATACCAGGGCGACCTTGATCATAGGTTGCGCCTAAACGGGCTAGCATGTCCATCGTATTTTCTTGGCTCCAAAGTCCTGAACGAGCCGCAATAACTTGCCCCCAAAACTGGGTTTGCCCTTCATAAACCCAAAGGCCATTCGCTTCTTTTACCTGATTATAGGTCGGTGTCCATAAGGCTTCAGGTCGACGATATTTACCATTCCAAGAATGGTTAAATTCGTGCGCTAATAAATCGCGACCCACCCATGACTTATCCCAATCGGTAAAGTAATTTTCTTTCGCGCTATTTTCACTTGAACGATGATGCTCCATACCAATACCGCCTAACTTATCTGTAAGGGCAAGTAAAAAGTCATAATGATCAAAGTGGTGTGCACCATAAAGCGCATACATTTGCTGAATAAGCTCACGGTGTGCTGTTAACCCTTCGTCACTGATCTGAAGATCTTTTTCTTTATCTGCAAAGATATTTAAGAACACTTTAGTATCAGCATTTGGGTTTAAATCAACACGTTTATAGTGGCTACCAGCAAACATAGGCGAGTCGACTAGGTTTTCAAAATCAATTCCCTCAAAGGTAACTGTATTGTCTTTTTGCGAAGACTTTTCAAGTGCAGTAGCAAATTGCCAGCCTTTCGGCAACGTTACACTTGGTTGAAATTTAATTTTACGACTGTAATGCCCTGCGGGATAAAGCGCTACTGTATCCCATTGTAAGTTGAGCATTTCTGGCGTCATCATAACGCGTCCTTGCTCTGAACTTTGTGGTGACAAAAATTGATATTCAACATGCAACTCACGTACACCCTTAGGAACCTTAAAGTTAAAAGCGTATACGTTAGCAGGATCGCGTTGCCATGCGATCGCTTTACCTTTTGCTGAAATTTTCAATCCAGCCAACTGACTTATTGGTCCAACCGGTGAATGGTGTCCTGGTATCCACTGTGGATAAAGTAATGTCATATCACCAGAGTTTACTGGGATGGTTTCGTTTATTTGAAAAATACGATGAGCAAGATCGGTAGCATCAACTTTGATTTTAATTGTTCCGGGAAATACTTTATCAACCGGATTTTGAACGCCAGCCGAAGCTGATAGAGCAAGGCCCATAAAAGAACTGAGGGCAGCAGCGATAACATAATTTTTCACTTACTTCTCCAATAAAGAAGCGCAAAGCACGCGCATTTAGACTTGTCCTGATAATGTGAGTGCAAAACACTCGGAAACCTCCATTTGTTTCAGTAATTACTGAAACAACCATAACCTTATAACGCCATGAAACCCTAATAGCAATAACTTATGGGACCAATGACGATTAAAAGCGTTAAAGCGATCACTACCTATTATGACAATTAATCACATAGCGTTATATTAAGGTGCTATAAATTTAAAGTCAGTTACACTTATCCACAGTTATTTTTAATGGAATAAATATCAAAGTGACCGCTGACTATTTTCACTTTTTAAACATTATTGGGGTTGCCTTTTTCGCAATTTCAGGGACGTTGCTTGGCCATGATAAAGATATCGGAGGATTCGGTGTTGTCGTCGTCGGTACGGTTACAGCCTTAGGCGGCGGCACACTACGTGATGTATTATTAAATCAGCCAGTGTTTTGGATTGCCCAGCCCGATTACTTATACGCAACGTATGCTGCAATCTTCGTTGCTGTGATATTTATTCGCTATATGCCTGATGTATCGAACTATTATATGTTACTTGTTGATGCCATTGGCATGGCAATTTTTAATGTAGTTGGTATCGAAAAAGCATTAATCGAAGGCACGACCATGATAGTTGCAATTACCATGGGCATGACCACGGGTATATTCGGCGGTTTGATGCGCGACGTAATTTGCCGCGAAGTCCCGCTGGTGATGCGTGATGAACTCTACTCCACCGCTTGTTTTTGCGGTGGCCTTGCTTACGCAGCACTATTTTTATTAGGCGTTCCTTACTTATGGTGTATATTTGGCTCGTTATTTATTACCGTATTTTTACGACTCGGTGCCCTTCGCTGGGGCTGGCAACCAAATATATTCAGAAAGAGGACTATCAGAAAGTAATAAGCTATTCGTTAAATAAATAGCTGAGTTGTTATTTTAATTTTTAATTCTCGATTACAATTCAATAATACCAATCGTGTTAAGTTACTGACCATTTATAGCGACAGATAAATGGAGTGATAACAAGGCATAAATTTTGACATGTGGTTGTTCTCGGCAATTGCTCCTGCATTGCTCTACCTCCTGCATCCATGCAGTCGTACATGAAAAATTTATAACGCAGTTAGCGCTTTATTTAGCCCGCTAGAATGGTTAAATATTTAAGTCGATTGGTTTAACTTTCTGACCCCCTGTCAGGCTTATCATTTTGACTGTAACTATGCTGCCACATACAAAAAAAAAGCGCGGTGTAAACACCACGCTTTCAACTAACTCAAATCTGCTTAAAACTTACCACTTATGGCATAAAGCTGGCGGTTTAGTCTTCACTTTCCATAAACCGTTGTAATTGGTCTTTAAGATTCGGCGGTATGCCTTTAATAACTAATGTATCCGTGGCTTCGTTGTACATAACGCGCTCGCCTAAGTGTTTACGCTCAAAGCTGATGCTCACGCCGCCGCCAAGACCTGAGAATTTGACCATGCTGGTGACCGTTTTTTTATCAACTGGAAATGACTCTTCTAAATCATAGCTTTGCTCTTTGCAAAAGCTTTCAAACGGATTATCATCACCTTTGGTAAGCGTGGCTGATAACTCGCTAACGTTAGCATCTTCACCTGTAGTGACACAGTCGTTACAGTAATCAAACACTTGTTTACGCAGTTCATCTTTTTCTGATTTATCAAACTGTTGCTCTGATAAATAATCTTCAACAGCATTAAGCATGACTTGGCTCTGCTGTTTTGGATCAATCCCTTCTTCACAGCCTAAAAAGTCTAAGAAGAAGTCAGCAACTTTGCGCCCTGCTCGACCTTTGATAAAGGAGATATAACGATTATCTTCAGCTTGGGTATCCCAACCAGTTAAATCTATGCGCGCAGCTAGTTGCATACGCGAAATATCTAAATGCCGCGATGAAGCTAAATCAAGCTCCGAGGTGATTGAATAATGCTCTTTAATGTTGATCATCGCAATCAACATGTAGTCAGTGGCAACATATTGGTAGTGGCAAAATACTAAATACCCGGTTTCGTTAAATGCATATTTATTTAACTCTTCTTTTAAAACCGTTGTCGCTTGCTCTGTCATGTGCCAAAAACCAAGCTCATCGTTACGGTAGCTTTGCATAGCTGATGCGACCACTGAGTTTTTTTCACCACTGAAAGCACAAAACCCTTTGCCAGGTTTGCCATTGTATGCGTGATGAAGTTGCTCGATGAATACAGCGACTTTATCATTCACTGCCATTTCGTCATTGCGCAAATGAATTTGCGTATCGTCGTCTTTTTTGTCTACATAATGAACGACTAACTTTTTAACATCTATTGCCATCTTTGTTTTTCACGCCTCTGGTGTTAAAATACGAGAATATAACTCTTTTATTGAACCAACTGATGCCAATCTTATCAAAATATTCTAATGATGAAGTAGAACAAATCGTCGATCAGCTCATTGATGTGTTAACTAAGCACAATGCGCCGGTTGATTTAAGTCTTATGTGTTTAGGAAATTCTATCACGCATATCTTAAAAGAGCATGTACCAACAGGGAAAAGACAAGCGGTTGCTGACAATTTTGCTAAAGCACTTGCGCAATCGGTTAAATAAACTTTATGAATTTATCGCAGCACAATCAATTTTCGTCTAAAGCAAGTCAATTATTAAGTTGGGGCCATTGGTTCACATTTGCCAATATCGGTTTAGTGTTGCTTATAAGTTCAAGCTACCTATTTGCCGATTCACCACCAACCAGCTTTATGGGTATTCTTTATATGCTAGTGACATGGCTTAGCCACACTAGCTTTATTACCTTTATTGCTTTTGTGCTGACGGTATTTCCGCTGAGTTTGATATTTCCATACCCACGCCATATTCGCGGTATGGCGGCTATACTCGCCACTTGTGGCGCATCATTACTAACCCTAGATGCATATGTATATTTTAACTTAGGTTATCATTTAAGTAGCTCTGCGTTACCTGAAATTGTGTCGCTTTTATGGCATCGCTTAACCAGCTCACCAGCTTTAACCACTTTATTAGCCGGTGGCATTGTTATGCTAATTTTAGCGTTTCAATTACTTGCAAGTAACTATACTTGGCATCATTTAGCGCGTTTAAAACAGTATAAATTTGCCCGCTATGCCAGTTCGTTTTTATTAGTGTGTTTTGCTCTGAGCCACAGTATTCATATATGGGCTGATGCTAATTTAAAGTTTGATATCACTAAGCAAGACAATGTTTTACCTTTGTCTTATCCAACAACGGCGAAAAGCTTGTTGGCGAAGAACGATTTATTGGATATTGAAATTTATAAGCAAGCGCATAACGTAAAGCTTAATACGCAAAACGTTAATTACCTTGCTCCTTCGCCACTTGCTCGCTGCGATAATTTTAACGCCACAACCATTGATATTTTAGTTTTTAATACCCCCGCAGCATTAACTAATTTTGCTGAACAACAAACTAATTTATACAAAACAGAACGATTTTTGCAACCAACAGCAGCGCAAGATGCCGTATTTAGCCTAATTTATGGTTTACCTGCGTATTACAAATCGGCCTTAATGGCAGAGCAAACGCTCCCTGTTTGGCAAAGCAACCGTCGCAGTATAAGTGTCGATGGCTTTGTTGACTACGGCTATATTAATAGTGAAACAGTGAATAATGCTGCAATACGCATTATTCAAGCAGATGAAAATACAGTACTTCGCACAGATGTTAAGCAAATATTTGCATTTAGTTTAGCGAGTAATGAACAAGGGATTGTTACTGCTTCGCCTTTATACAGTACAGATAAAAAAGTAACCCGAATTGAAGGTTTGATCCAACCTAGCGATTTAATTGCGACCAGTGTTGGTCAATACTTGGGCTGCAAAACTATCGCACACCAAAGTATGTTAGGCGTTAATTTATATGGCAAAAAAGACGATATGGGGGTTAACTATTCGCAAGGAGTCTTTATTGCTTATAAGAAGGACCGCATCACGTTAATCGATTCTGATGGTAATTATAAGAATATTTCTGCTGCGCAAGGTTTTTCTATTGAACAAGGTTTGGATATTCCGTTTTTAGTGCAAAGTATTAAAAAACTAAAAACATTTACCCAATAACGACACTGGCGATTTGCCCTAGTTAGGTTATAGTTTTATATTTGATTGTGACCAAACTAGGGAAGGCTTGCGTAATGAAACCGTGTACATTTTTCGCTATTTTTATTAGTTTGTTATTATTTGCTGATCCGGCAAGCGCCGCTGATCAATATTATAAATGCGTGACAAACAAAGGCACTACATTTAGCCAGTTCCCATGTAGTGAGCAAGCTACCGAGCACAAACTCACTGTCTCACCTAATGTTACCCCTTCGAATAGCAACCATGTTAAAGTTCTTAACTCGCTTGAACGCGAGCAAATTATTCGTAATCTCAACGCTGAAATTCGCAGCGTTAAACATAAACTGGCCATTTTAAGCCGTGACCGTGATCGCGCTGAATATTCGCAGCAACAACGGCTTAATCGTTTAATGAGCGATGATGAGAAAAGAAATGTTAGCAAAGATATCAAAAAACAAATAAAAGTACTTAATAAAACCTATGCCAAAAATACTAAAGCAATTAACAAACAACTCTCCGAATTAGAAAAAAAACTAAAACGTTATGATTAAGCTATTGGGTTTTACCATTATTTAGCATACTCTTAACAACTGTAGAGCATATACTCTACCTGTCATTTTGGAGTACTCATTCATGCTGCCACAAAATATCGCCGAGCTAATTTTAAATGGCTTTAAAAAACATTATAAGTTATTTCAGCAGATCACCTCGCAAGCTCCCTTGGCTTTTGCCCACAGAGACTGGGCGAAAATGCATGATATCAGCCGCTTACGAATAACCTATTATGATGATCGGGTAAACGAAACCACCCAACAGCTGCAGCCACATGCCAATCAACTCGATGAATCACTGTGGTTACAAACAAAACAAACGTATCAGCATTTTTTAGCATTTCATCCCCAAGCGGAATTGGCAGAAACTTTTTACAACTCGGTGTTTTGTCGATTATTTCATCGACGTTATTTTAATAACGATTTCATTTTTGTAAAAGCGACTTTAGCTGATGCACCAGCACTACCAGTTGAAGCTGAATACCGTAGTTATTTTCCTGTAGTCGACGGCTTAAAACCCACCATCAAAAAAATAATTAATCAATTTGATTTTAAAACGGATTTTGTGAATTTGGAACGTGATGTAAGATTGCTCGTAAAAGCATTTTACAAGCAAGCACCCGATACCCATCACCGTGCGTGGCAAATGCGCTTTGATATTCTGCAAACCCCTTTTTATCGTAATAAAGCCGCGTATATAGTTGGCCGAGTCGTGTCGCAAAGTGGTGTGCAACCATTTATTATTGCCGTGCTACATCACCAAGATGAAGGCCTTTATTTAGATGCGCTACTGACTAACTCATCGCAAATGCGGGTTATTTTTGGCTTTGCGCGCGCCTATTTTATGGTTGAAACTCACGCACCGTCGGCCTTAGTTCGCTTTTTGAATCAACTCATGCCCAACAAAACTTTAGCAGAGCTTTACAACGCCATTGGCTTTCATAAGCAAGGTAAAACCGAATTCTATCGCGAGTTTCTAACCCATTTACAACGATCTAATGATGACTTTGTCATTGCACCTGGTACACCCGGCATGGTGATGATGGTATTTACGCTGCCTTCTTTTGACTATGTATTTAAAATAATTAAAGACAAGTTTGGCGAGAGCAAACCATTCGGCCGCGATACGGTCCTTAAACGATATCAATTAGTCAAAAGCCACGATCGAGTTGGCCGCATGGCCGATACCATAGAGTATTCAAACGTCGTATTCCCATTAGCACGTTTTGACGCTACATTACTTGCACAGCTTGAAGCAACTATTGGGTCATCGATGATCATCGAAGGTGATTTACTGATCATCAAACATATGTATATTGAACGCCGCATGACACCGCTTAATTTGTACTTAGAAAACGCTAATGAGGAAGATGCTACTGTTGCAATTACAGAGTACGGTCAAGCGCTTAAAGAAATGATTGCAGTTAATATATTTCCCGGCGATATGTTGCTTAAAAATTTTGGTGTAAGTAAGCATAAACGGATCATTTTTTACGATTATGATGAAGTACAGTATTTAACTGATATGAACTTCAGAGCACTACCCAAAGCAAAAAGTTATGACGACTACTTAACCAATGAACAAAGCTACTCAGTAGCACCACAGGACGTATTTCCTGAACAATTATGTACTTTTGTAATGCCTAACCCGCGTTATAAAGCAATCTTTACTCAGGCACACCCTGAATTACTCGATGTAATATTTTGGCAGCAAGCACAACAAAATGTAAAAAAAGGCATTGTTAGCCATATATACCCATATCCGGCAGCACAGCGATTTATCCACCAGTGGTAAACGAAAGGACACACAATGAATATCAGTAAAATAGATTTAAACTTACTCGTTTATCTCGATACCCTATTACGCGAATGCAATGTTACTCGCGCCGCACATCAACTGAGCATTACACAACCAGCTATGAGCAATGGTTTAAAACGTTTACGTAATTTATTTAATGATCCGATTTTAGTACGTACCAGTGATGGTATGGTGCCTACCGAACGGGCAATTGAATTACAGCCGGTGATCCGGGGTATATTAATGACCCTAGAAGAAACCCTGGCGCCTAACCGCGAGTTTGAAGCTAGTCAAAGTAAACGAGTGTTTCGGATCATGGCCAGTGATTATGCTGCCAGTACGTTGGCACCAAAACTATTAAGTAAACTTCATGCTGAAGCGCCAGATACCACCTTAGATATCCTAACGCCGAGCGACGTTACCTTCCATGATGTAGAAAATGGTAAAGTTGACATGGCGATTAACCGTTTTGAAAACTTACCACAATCGTTTCATCATAAACGGATCTGGAAAGACAGCTTTTGTTGCTTAGTCAAAGCCGACAACCCGATAATCGAGAACTTTAGCCTAGATAGTTATTTAAAAGCCCGCCATATTTGGGTGAGTAAAACAGGCTTTGGTGTCGGCGTGGGTATGGATCCTAAAGATGTGCAAAAACTTGGCTGGGTAGATGAAGCCCTCGCCCATTTTGGCAAACACCGCAATATTGCAACCTTTACCCGTAATTATCATGTTGCTATTCACTTAGCAAAAGAACAAAATCTCGTTGCTACACTGCCTTCAAAAGCCGCCAATATTTATTTAGACGATGCTGGTTTAAAAATACTTGAACCCCCTTTTCCTATTCCGCCCTTTGAGCTTGATATGATCTGGAGTCCACTATTACACCGTGATGCAAGTCATATTTGGTTACGGCAAAAAGTAGCCGAAGTAGCCGAAGAATTAAAATAACCATCTTACAAAGTTTGTGTAAAATTTGCTTACTGAGCTTTGTCTAGTAAGCAAAGTCTTTCAAGAAACAATATTTTCTCACTAATAAACAAGATGTTATATTTATTTCTCATACTGGAACATGGCTTGCTTTAGTTAGTGTGAATTTCATTAAACTTAAAGAGGTCACAATTATGAATACCCATCAAGGACAAGACGTTAATCATATCACTGACATTATCCAAGTAATGAACAGCGGCATCGACTTTTATGAAAAAGCCCAAGAGAAAGTAAAAGATCCGGCAATTGGTGCATTATTTCAACGCATGATAGATGCCCGTAAAGTCAGTGTTGAAAACTTACAGCCCTATGCAATCAATGAGCAAGGTGAACGTGAAGATGGCTCATCATTTGCTGTTGAAGCTCGCCGAGCCTACACTGCGCTGATCACTAAATTTAGCTCAGATAACGATGAAACATATGTTAAAGAGCTTGAAGAAGTGGAAGATAAAACACTCTCAGAAATCAAAACAGCGATGAAAAAACCACAACCACATGACTGTGAAGCTGCGCTGGCTAAAGTATTATTAACCATGCAAAGCTGCCATACTGAAATGAGCCGTATGCAAAAGCAGTGATAGCAATACTTAACTGGAAGCCCAACCACAAGTTGGGCTTCAGATTGTTGAAAAAGGGCTAGACACAGATCGAGCCCTTTGATCTAATAAGCAGAGTGAATTTGGAGAGTTCATTATGCTTAGAGATAAAACCCCGCAACAACATGAATTAGAAATGGTCGCAATTGACCAACTTGTTCCACAAGACCACTTAGTACGACTCGTAGACTTAGCTATCGACTTTGAATTCATACGTGATGAAGTCGCCCACTTATATTGCAAAAATAATGGCCGACCAGCCGTAGACCCTGTCCGCTTTTTTAAATACCTATTCTTAGGTTACTTGTTTGGTATTCAAAGTGAGCGCCGCCTTATTAAAGAAGTGCAAGTGAATGTTGCATACCGCTGGTTCTTAGGTTTAGGGCTCACCGATGACGTTATCCATCATTCGACACTGAGCCAAAACCGTGTAAAACGCTTTAAAGACAGCGGTATTTATCAATCGATTTTCGACAATATAGTTCGTCAAGCGATGAAGCAAGGGCTCATTGGTGGGCATAGTTTATTTGCAGACAGCACCCATTTAAAAGCCAATGCCAATAAACGCCGTTATGACATTGAAGACTTAAAAGTCAGCCCCTCAGTGTATGTTGAGCAGCTTAATGAAGCCGTGATAAAAGACAGGAAAGCCGAAGGAAAAAAGCGCCTGAAGTATGAGGAAAAGGAGCCTTGTACAAAACCAACCAAAGTAAGCCGAACTGACCCAGACAGTGGGTTTATGGTGCGTGATGAAAAGCCAAAAGGATTTTTCTATTTAGACCATAGGGTTGTGGATGGCAAACACGGAATTATCGTTGATACACATGCCACAGCAGGTAATGTGCATGACAGTCAACCCATCATACAACGCTTAGACCGCGTACTTGATACGTTTGAACTCAACCCCATCGCGGTTGGGTTAGATGCAGGGTACTTTACAGCCGCAGTGTGCCATAATTTAGAAGAACGACAACTCATTGGTGTCTTGGGTTATCGACGGCCAAACAAAAAGAAAGGCTATTTCGCAAAGCGAGAATACAGCTACGACGTAGACACCGATACATACACATGCCCACAAGGCGAAATACTGATTTATAACACCACAAACCGACTAGGATATCGGCAATACCACTCAACCCCGCAGACATGTAAAGACTGTCCAGTGCGGTCGCGATGCACAAACAGTAAAAACCATATCAAAGTAATTACACGGCATGTGTGGCAAGCAAGTGTAGAGGCAGCAAATGAAATACGGCTGAGCGAATGGGGTAAAAAACGATACAAACGACGAGGTGAAACAGTCGAAAGAAGTTTCGCGGATGCAAAACAACATCACGGGCACCGTTATTGTAGATACAGAGGAATAAAGAATGTCAGTGCGCAATGCTTATTGGCAGCAGCCTGTCAGAATATGAAGAAAATGGCGTTAATGAAGGCGGCCTAGCTCAATATGAGCGTAATAAATCTCAAAATCCCTCTAAGACCCCGTCATACGGCGGTAAATTCAAGAAAATTCACATCAGCACTAAAACGCAAAGAATAATAATAACAACAGAAAAATATCGCGATCGCAGCCTTCGGCTGCTCAAAAATAATAAACCCCGCAAAAAAAGCAGGGTTTATCGTCAATCTGAAGCCCAACCACAAGTTGGGCTTTTTTACATCTATAACTGGAGTAAAATCACTTTTTAACAAAATAATGCAAAAGTAATCCTTCCTTTTACATTCAAAAAATTCATTTCGTCACATATTTGTAAACATTAGTCTCTATTATTAGCTTCATCCAATCTGGTCTAGACCAGAAATAAACCCTAAGGTGAAACTAATGATGAAACGAAATGCAATAGCAACAGCCATCTTACTCTCTTCCAGTATGTTATTTGTTACCCAAAATGCCGTGGCTCAAAATGCCGCTTTTATTGGCACGGTTCAAGATAACCAATCACAACTGTCCGGAGCGCTAATTTCCATTGTTGGTACAGATAAAAGCACTGTCACCAATTATCAAGGGCAATTTGAGCTACCGCAACTTGATGCAGGAAACTATCAACTAAAAGTGACCTATTTAGGTTACCAACCTTACTTTATTGACCTTACTGTTGGCGAGGGTGAAATAAAAAAACTACAAACAATTACCCTCTTCGCTGCAAAAAATGACAATACGATTGAAGAAGTGGTTGCTATAGGGCAAATTCAACGCGGTGAAATGGCTGCGGCAAATAACCAAAAAAATGCCAAGAGTATAAAAAACATTATCTCTGCAGATGGCATTGGCAAACTACCCGATAGAAATGCAGCAGAGGCAGTACAGCGCATTCCAGGTGTGTCGATAGAGCGTGACCAAGGCGAAGGACGGTTTGTTGCTGTGCGTGGTTTGCCTGCTCAATGGAGTTCAGCAAGTATTAATGGTGACCGATTACCTACCGCAGAAGAAGAAACCACCAGCCGAGCCACGGCCTTTGATTTTTTCCCTAGTGAACTTATTGAGTTTGTTGAAGTATCTAAAGCATTAACCCCAGACATGGAAGGCGATGCCATTGGCGGTAATGTTAACTTTATTACTAAAAAAGCCCCTGACGATTTTGTATTTAACACAAATTTTGCTATTGGCCAAAATGAACTTGCTGGCGGTACTAACTATTCGGCAAATGTGCTTTATGGCGACCGCTTGCTTGACGACAAGTTAGGTTTTTTAATTAATGCCACAGCGTGGCAACGTGATTGGGCAACGGATAACTTTGAGCCTCGTCGTGGTAATGATGGTATTGGAATTTATCGCCTTGAACTGCGCGATTATACTGGAACACGCGAAACATACGGTCTAAATGGTGCTGTTGAATATCAACTTGATCAAGGCACACTTAGTGCAACCGCAATGTATGGCACTTTAATTGATGATGAAACCCACTATAAGCACCGCATGCGCTTCGATAAAGACCGCGCAGAAGTACAACACATTCGCAATGAATTAATCACTGAAATGACCGGCTTTGAGTTTGCTGGGGAACATTATTTTGGCTATGACAAAACTCTTAATTGGAAACTTTCTAGCTACGAGAATGAATTTCGCTATGGTAATACACCCAATGGTGAAGATAATAGTTATTTTGTTGTACGATTTGATCAAAAAAATGTGGGTTACCAAGGGTTAGAAGATAGAAACACCGGTAAAAATTACGCTTACAATACAATTGATGGCGGCAACGATCCTTGGAATGCAATTAGTAACCATCTGCCTAGTGACTTTTCATTTGATCCTGCAAAAACACAGCTTTCATGGGTAGAGCTATACAAAGTATATGTAAACGAAAAAGATAAAATAGTCGCAAGTACTGATTTTGAATGGCTATTAGATAATGACATTACTTTAAAAATAGGTGCCAAATACCGTGATAAAGAACGTGTAGCACGGTTTAGTGATGAGTTTTATGCATGGGATGAAGTTAATTATGGCCCTGCCCCAACTTTAAATGATTTTGCTTTATCAGACCAACCAGGGCGTAGTGACTATTTAAATGAGCTTGCGATCGATTATCAAAGCCAATTTTCGCAAGTAGCCTCTACTGATGATTTAGCGCAGTTTTGGAACGCAAATAAAAACAAGTTTACCCTTGATAAAAGTGAATCCGCCTTAATTGAAAATGGTGGCGCATTGGGTCGCAACTTTGATGTGAATGAGCAGCATACCTCACTTTATGGTATGGCAACTTATATTATAAATTCACAATGGGAAATGCTGGGCGGTTTACGCCTTACCCAAACTGACACTAACGTAGATGGCTATATTTACCTTGCTGATGAAGTTCGTGTTGTGCCAAGTAGTGCTAAAAATGACTACTTATCAGTGCTCCCTGCTCTACATGTTACGTATCACAGCACTGAGCAAACAAATTATCGTCTTGCGTTAACTCGCTCGTTTTCACGCCCTGACTTTGGTTCCTTAACGCCTGGGGCAACCTATTTAGAAGCCGATAATGAATTGGTAACTGGTAACCCTGAACTTGAACCCACCTATTCAAACAATATTGATTTTATGGCTGAACACTTTTTTGAACGTGTTGGTCTTGTGTCGGCGGGGTTGTTTTACAAAGACATTAGCGACCCTATTTTTCAAAGTAGCGCAATTGGTGATTTTGCCAGTAACAGTGGTGTAAATATCATTCGCCCAGAGAATGGTGACAGCGCGTGGCTGGCGGGTATTGAAATGGCATTCAATCGAGATTTAGGTTTTGTCACAACAGCCCTTGAAAACTTTGGTGTAATGGCAAATGCAACATTTATGGATTCTCAAATGAGCATTCCTAATCGTGCTGATAAAGTTGCTATACCGCGCCAAGCTGACAACCTATACAACTTTACCCTTTACTATGATGACACCTTTTTTACGGCCCGAATTGCCATAAATTACAAAGGTGAATACATCGAAGAGCATGGCAGCGACCCGCAATCAGATAGTTACTATGGTGATAACACCAGTGTTGATTTTACTACGTCATATCAGCTTAACGATAATGCGCTAGTTTATCTTGAATTAAACAACCTCACTAACGAGCCACTCAAATATTACTTAGGCGACGAAAGTCGTCCGCTACAAGTCGAATATTATGGCGTCCGCGGCATGGTTGGCATTAATTATCAATTTTAATCCCTTTAGTAATACGCGAGGCATTTAGCCTCGCAAAGGATAAACTATGTTTTCGCAACATAAATGGCTACAACGCGCACATGGCATAGGGTTTGTTTTATTTGCAGCAAGTGCCGCGTTCATGACGTATTTTTGCATGTATGCATTTCGTAAACCGTTTACTGCTAACAGTTATACAGAGTTTGATGATCCTAGTTGGCAAGTTAGTTTTAAAATTGCCCTCATTCTAGCGCAAGTATTTGGCTATTTATGCGCCAAATTTATTGGCGTTAAAGTCATTGCTGAGATGCGCCATCAACAACGTGGTTTAGCCATCATTGGCATGATTGTAGCGGCTGAATTATCACTTATTTTATTTGCCATCACTCCTGTTGGCTTTAATGTAGTATGGCTGTTTTTTAATGGCTTATCCCTTGGCATGATCTGGGGCATTGTGTTTAGCTTTTTAGAAGGTAGACGAACATCTGAAATTCTCGGTGCAATACTCAGTGTGACCTTTATTTTGGCATCTGGTTTAGTACGAAGTGTTGGTAAGTGGCTAATAGATAACCTTAATGTTGCAGAGCTTTGGATGCCTGCCGCTACCGGTGCACTCTTTTTACCACTTTTATTACTCAGTGTTAAATGCTTAACCATGCTACCTGCGCCAACCACAGCAGATCAGCAAGCTCGCCAACAACGTTTACCTATGAATGGTAAGGCTCGATGGCAATTCTTTAAACAGTATTGGTTTGGTATTAGCTGCTTGATCCTAAGCTTTTTACTGTTCACTGGCTTTCGAGATTTTCGCGACAATTTTGCAGCAGAAATCTGGCAAGCGCTGGGCTACGGACAAGAACCAGCCATCTTTGCATACGCAGGTATTCGCATGGCGTTAATTGTATTAATTGCGCTTGGCGCCATGGTATTAGTTAAAAATAATAAAACTGCTTTTTACGTTAATCATGGTTTTATTTTATTTGGCGCCTGCTTATTCGTTGGCAGTACACTGGCTTTTGAAAACCAATTACTCAACCCAAAAGCGTGGATGGTACTTCTGGGGGCTGGCCTTTATATTAGTTACATCCCTTACAATTGCTTTTTATTTGACAGAATGATCTCTGCTGTAGGCTCTACTGCCAATGCAGGTTTTTTGATTTATTTAGCAGACTCTGCTGGCTATTTAGGCTCGGTAAGTATTTTACTTTACCGCACCTTCGTGACACCAGAAATCAGCTGGCTCAGCTTTTTTATTAATGCTTGCTATTGGGTTGGCTGTGTTGCTGCATTGCTGGTGCTGTGCTCACTTGGCTACTTTGTACTGCGCTTATCCCCTTTTAAACAATCTTGCAGGTTATTACCTGTATCACCTTCTTTAATAAGAGAAAAAATATGAAACACTTAGAAGCACTCATTCTAGATTGGGCTGGAACCGTTGTTGACCATGGCTCTGTAGCCCCCACCACTATTTTTGTTGAAGCGTTTAAAAGCGCATTTAATTTTGATATTACACTCGCTCAAGCGCGTATCCCAATGGGAATGGGTAAATGGGACCATATTGCGACTTTAGGCAAGTTGCCCGAGATAGATAGCCGCTGGCAAGCACAGTTTGGGGCACCAATGAACGATGAGCAAATAGATCATATTTATAATACCTTTATGCCCTTACAAAAAGCCAAAGTCGCTGAACGCGCAATGCCAATCGCTGGCGTGTTACCTGTAATAAAACGTTTGCAAGAACAAGGCATTAAAATTGGTAGTTGCTCAGGCTACCCTCGCCAAGTAATGGACGTACTTGAGGTTGCTGCCGCTGAATATGGCTATAAGCCTGATCACAGTGTTGGCAGTGATGAACTCTCTGCAGGCTCACGCCCAGGCCCATGGATGGCACTAGAAAACGTTAATGCACTAGGTATTCAACGCGTTGCGCACTGCGTAAAAGTGGATGATTCAGCTCCGGGTATTGCAGAGGGGTTAAATGCAGGGATGTGGACTGTGGGGGTTGCACTCAGTGGTAATGCAGTCGGTTTAACCGAACAAGAGTGGGCTGCACGCTCAAGTGATGAGCAGTTACAGTTAACTCGTCAAGCATATCAGCAATTACATCAGGCCGGTGCGCATTACGTGATTAATTCTTTAGCCGATATAGAGCCTGTTTTAATGCAAATTGAAGCTAGGCTTGCACGAGGAGAGCGTCCTTAATGTCCTACCAACCCTTTTGGTTTGATGAGGCCCTTAAAGAGGAGGAAGCCACTGGGCTTCTTCCAAAACTACCACAAAACCATCACACGGATATTTGTATTATCGGTGGTGGCTTTACTGGTTTATGGACCGCAATCCAAATAAAGCAACAACAGCCAACTAAGAAAGTCACCATTATTGAACAGCATCTTTG
Source organism: Pseudoalteromonas sp. KAN5 (assembly GCF_022846535.1). NCBI lineage: Bacteria > Pseudomonadati > Pseudomonadota > Gammaproteobacteria > Alteromonadales > Pseudoalteromonadaceae > Pseudoalteromonas > Pseudoalteromonas sp. KAN5. The sequence goes on along the minus strand of NZ_AP025589.1, from coordinate 1,152,252 downwards.
CGGCCAAGGAGCATCAGGACGTAATGGAGGTGCAATGCTTACATGGTCTACAAAACTGCCTAGTTTAATTAAACTGGTGGGGTTAGAAAATGCACTATTTTTAGTAAAAGAATCAGAGCAAGCTGTTCATAGTATCAAACACTTTACCCAAAAACATGCCATTGATTGCGACTGCCGTATTGACGGCTGCTTTTATACCGCATCAAACTTAGCGCAACAAAACTTACTCCAACCAAGTATGCAAAGCTTAACGTTACATAACGCTAATAATTGGCAAGTATGTGATCAACAGCAGCTACTGCAAACGGGCTCTATGACCAATCTTAGTGGTTATTACAGCCCGCATGGGGGCAGCATACAGCCAGCAAAACTAGTACGTGGCTTAAAAAAAGTAGCCAAGAAGCTTCACGTTACTATTATTGAGCAATGCGCTTATAAAACACACAGTGGGCAAAAACCAATCAGTATTAGTACAACGCAAGGTCAGCTAAATGCACAGTCAATGATTTTTGCCGTCAATGCATGGTTGCCTCGTTTACAAAAACAATTTGCCAAAAAAGTGGTGCTTGTATCAAGCGATATGGCAATTACCCCACCAATACCCGCGTTATTAAAAAAAGCGCAGTTAACCCATGGCGCTCCCATTATAGATTCGCGTATTTTTGTTAATTACTATCGCACTACATCTGACCAGCGCTTAATGCTGGGTAAAGGGGGTAATTACTTTAGCTATGCCAATAACGTTTCAACAAAGTTTGATAAACCAAGCCAATATAGCGATTTATTGCATAATTCTTTTAAGCACTTTTTTAAAACTGATGATATTCCTATAGAGCGTACTTGGACAGGCCCGTCTGATAGAAGTGTGAGTGGCTTTCCATTTTTTGGTCAGTTTGATGATGGCAGCCCTGTTTTTTATGGGAGTGGCTATTCTGGCAATGGTATTGTGCAATCGTATTTGGGCGGTAAAATTCTCGCCAGTTTAGTGCTCGGTAGCGATTCACAATGGCGCAACTGCGGCCTTGTAAATACGCCAATTGCTAGTTTCCCCTGTGAACCATTTCGCAGTATCGGAGCGTACACCATTCGTAATGCTATTCGCCGTAAAGAGCGCGCTGAAGATAACAACCAGCAACCATTTAAGCTAGATATTATGTTAGCCAAACTCAGTGGCAGCGCAGCCAAAGTCGATATAAAGTAGTAAAGAATCGCCATGCAAACAATTAAGCAAGTAAATAAAACCCTCAATGAAATAACATGTTTATACGATAATTTTGCAGATCAACATTATGATGAAGCACGCACACAACGAGAACACGCATTACAGTGTGCTGCACTAGCTGAACAACGTGGTTACCATAAAGACCTCGTTGTTGCTGCATTATTACATGATATAGGTCATTTAATTGCAGCGCAGCAACAGTTACCAGAATTGGATCAACAAGGTTACTGCAAGCACTCTTTGTTAGGCGCACAATGGCTTTGTGCTCATGGCTTTAACCAACACGTTGCAAATATGATAGAAAATCACGTACAAGCAAAACGCTATTTAGTGGCAACAGATCCCCATTATCGTCAAAAGCTGTCGCCAGCAAGTGCCAAGACACTTGTTCAACAAGGTGGTTCACTCACCCAAGCTCAGCAAATCACATTTGCAGCTCATGCTGATTTTAAGAATACAATTTTGCTACGCCGCATTGATGATGAAGGTAAAGTTGAAGGTTTAAAAACCCGTAGTTTTGCTTATTGGCTTGATTATTTACGTGACTATTTAAGCACCGAGTAAAACGACTTCCCTTATATTTTTCATTCACATAAGCTAAGCTGACTGCTTACCTTTATAAGAGCGACACCATGTTGTTATTTCAAGAGATCCGAAATTATATTCATCAACTGCTTGCAGATAAGAGCATAGCTGCAGGTGATAAGCTACCATCTGAGCGTGCCTTACAAGAGCAATTTAATTCAACGAGAATCACCGTACGAGAAGCGCTACTGCGCCTAGAGGCCGAAGGCTTAATTTACAGCCAAAAACGCCGCGGTTGGTTTGTTACTCCCGCGAAATTAAAATGGCATCCAGCAACAAAAGTAAACTTTTATGAATTAGCTAAACAGCAAGGTTTTAAAGCTGATACCTTCGTTATAAATTTAACCACTGAAGCAAATTTTAGCGACAGCGGTTTAAGCGCACCAAATTTATATCACTTACAACGTGTTCGAAGTCTCGATAATCGTGCGGTAATGTATGAAGATATCTATTGTGATGCACAGCGTTTTAAACAATTAGAGTCTCACAGCTTAAATGGTTCTATTACCGATATCATGGCAACTCAATACAATACGCTAGTGTGCAAAGAAAGTAGTGTTATTAGTGTCACCGTATTACCCGATCATGTTGCTATCAAGCTTGAAAAAAACAGCGGCACACCTTGTTTAAAAGTTATAAGAAAGCGCTATGATGAATGCCATACACTGGTTGATCACAACATTGAATATTGGTTACATAATGCAATAGAGATGATTGTTGAAGGCCAATAAATAAGGCTCAGGTAAAGCTGAGCCTTAACATGCTTTATTTCTGCCAGTAGCAACACGCTGCAATGGCTGATAATAAACCTTCTATATCTTTTGCAAATACATGACCAATATTGCCAATTCTAAAGCAGTCTGCCTCGGACACTTTACCTGGATAAATCACAAAACCTTGCTGCTTAAGCGCATGATAAAATTTCTTAAATTGATAATCTGGATGCGCTGGTGAATAGAAAGAAGTGATGATGGGTGAATGTAATTCATCATCCAGTAAAGTGGTAAAACCCAGCTCTCGCATGCCTTTTACTAAAAGCTGTTGATTTTCTTGATAGCGAGTTGCACGCGCTGCAATCCCCCCCTCTTCGTTTAATTCAAATAAAGCTTGATGAAACGCCCGCACAACATGAGTCGGTGAAGTAAAGCGCCATTTACCCCCTTGAGTTTGCATACACTGCCACTGCGCATATAAGTCCAATGACAATGAACGTGCAACGCCTTTAGCTGCGGCTATTAATGCCTGTTTACAGATCACAAAACCAAAACCAGGCACGCCTTGAATACATTTATTAGAAGAGCTTATCATTACATCAACATGCAACTGAGCTAAATCAAACTCGATGCCGCCAAAGCTACTCATCGCATCGAGAATAAACACTTTATTATGATTTTTTACTAACTCACCAACATCTTGCACGGGGTTTAACATGCCTGTAGTTGTCTCACAGTGAACCATGGCAACATGGGTAATGCTTGGGTCGTTATCAAGGATATCGTTGATCTGTTGTAATACTGGCTGTTCTGTTTCAGGGTAATTTAAGCTGTGGTAATTGATATTTAAATAATCGGCAATTTCTGTCATTCTTTGCCCATACGCACCATTATTGATAATCAATAACTTATCATTGTTAGCTACTAAACTACCCAGTGCTGATTCCACGCTTGCAGTGCCGCTGCCCTGCATTAACACACAAGTGTACTGGTCATTTTTGGTGGCTAAACTTAGCAATTGTTTGCGGATTGACTCTACAATATCGCGATTATAGTCATCATCCCACGTACACCAATCTTTAAGCATGGCACTTTTCACCGTTGCTGAAGTTGTTAATGGTCCTGGCGTTAATAATAAATAATCATTCATAGTTATCTCTAATAATATCTGGTCTAGTCCAGATATTATTCACCATATTAACTTGTTGTAACAGTGAAGTTTTTATGACATTCAATTAGGCACAAAAAAAGGGCCTTACGGCCCTTCAAAAGTTAAATAACGTAGGAGAAGTTATTTAGAATCGGTATTCAGCACCTACATAGTAGTAAGCACCGTTAAAGCCAAATGGCGCAGAGCGACGTGAGTACTCAAACACCCCTGTAGAACTAACTATCGTATTCCCCGATGCATCCACTATAGTGCCTGCGCGTGAGTTACCAATGGTGTTTTTATCTGGGTATACGTCAAATAAGTTGTTGGCGCCAATATTTAATGACAGGTTATCAGTAACGTAATAGTTCACTTTAACATCTGTTAGAATTTCAGCCCCGTAGGTTTGACGACCACCGTCTTCGACTGTATATTCACCAAAGCGGTTAAATGACAAGTTGACTGTCCAATCTTCTACACGGTATAAAGCACTTAAGTTAACTCTATCTTGTGGTTGCCACTCTTCGATGATTGAGGTTTCTTGCGAAGAAAATACATCTTCAACAGGAATAGTCTCAAGACCACTGCCTTGTGGAGTAAATAAATCCACGACATCGGTTTCAGTAAAATTAGCTGCTAAGGTAAAATCTAGCGTGCCGCCTAACCCTTCAGTATTCCAGGTTGCTACAAAATCAATGCCTTGTGTCTCAGTGTCGGCACCATTTAAGAAAAACTGTCCAGCCCCTGCCCCAGAACTTACTAATGCAGCATCTAAGGTGTCTGATAAGCCTTTGCCTAAACGATTACTGATCACAATGCGGTCATCAATATCAATTGAATAGTAATCTAACGTCACATTAATGTTATCAGTCACGTTATATACAATACCCATACTTAGATTTTGTGATTGCTCTTCTTTAAGCTTTGGAATACCGATACTTTGCGCAAGCGTACTGTCGTTTCTAAACGTACCAACTTCTTCAGCCACTAAAGCACCATTAGGACCAACCACAAATTGCGTGCTTATGTTATTAAAATATAACTGCTGCATAGAAGGTGCTCTAAAGCCTGTACTCACCGCACCACGTAACGATACGTCATCAGTCACAGACCAGTTACCAGCTAACTTAAAGTTTACCGTGTCGCCAAACCCCTTGTAGTTATCATAGCGCAGCGCACCTGAAATAATGACATCATCAATAATGTAGGTTTCAGCATCAAGATAAAATGAAATAACATCACGAGATTCATCCACTGATGACGCAGGCGCTGAGCCACCAAACCCTTGCGTACCACCAGCGGCATTTTCGCTGCCAATACCTGCGCTCAGACCGTCGTAAATATTTACACCATTATTGGTATCGTAATCACGGTATGCGTATTCGCTACCTTCGAGAATACGGTATTCATCAGTGCGTAATTCCGCCCCCATCGCGAGCGAGAAATCATCATAATCTTGCGTAAAGTCAAGGTTAATCGTTTGCAGTGATAACTCCATGCCATACGCATACGCTTGGCGAGGGATAGTGGCACGAATATCATCGGCACTTAGACCTTGCTCGTATCGCAGTAAATTTGCATATGAGCCATTGATGGTATCACTGGTCGTGTAATCGATGCTGTTTTCACCATAAGTGTATGACAAATCAAGACTTGAGCTATTATCAAAGTCTTTTTTAAAGCCAAAGTTGTACGACACATCATCAATGGTGGTATTAATTTTTGGTAAGAAACCCATCGGGATCACCGCATCACCATCTTGCAATACCGGGTTACCAGCACCATTAGCATTTTCACGGAAAAATGCGGCAGATTCATTATCACGGGTAGAGTATGTAATGAAACCGTAGAGCTCACCACCTGCAAGCTCATAACCCGTATTCACTGTTAACGCAAACTGTTGAGAGTCTGCATCACCAATTCTAAAGGTATCACGAGGAGCTGTTAACTCACGAGGATCACCCGCTAACAAGGTGCCATCAGAAAGTTCTGTACAACCATAAAATTGGCAAGAGCCATGCAAACCCGCGCGATTAGTTGGCGCACGGTCACGGTAATTAATCGTCGTATTTAAATAACCCTCATCACCTAAAGCAAAGCCTTTATTAAAATCAACGGTTACGGTTTCACCATCTCCTTCAGAATATTGACCATAGTTAACGGCAGCTTTTCCACCTTCATCAGCATCTTTTAAAACAATGTTAATAACACCTGCAATCGCATCAGAACCGTATTGCGCAGCAGCACCATCACGTAACACTTCGATACGCTTGATTGCAGCAGCTGGAATTGCATTCATATCAGTGCCTGCAGTGCCACGCCCTACCGAGGTATTAATATGGATAATACTGGCTTGATGACGGCGCTTACCATTGATAAGAACTAAAGTTTGATCAGGCCCTAAACCACGTAACGTAGCAGGACGAAGTGCATCAGTGCCATCACTGATCGATGAACTTGAAAAGTTAAAAGAGGGTGCAATTGCTTGCAGCATACGACCAACTTCTGTTTGCCCTGTATTTTCCAGTGCTTCGGCACTTAAAATATCAACGGGGACGGGTAAATCTTCAACTGAACGCCCTGCTACACGGCTACCAACAATAGCAATTTTTTCAATGTTTTCTTGCGCTGCTTGTTCTTGTGCGTTTGCCACTTGACTGTTAGTTGCCATTAAAAGTGGTAAAACAGCGGCACTGACCCCTGAAAGCTTTCTCATGTTGTTATCATTCCTATTGATTTGTTTGAGTTTTATACTCAGTAAACCATTTTGATCAACAATCGCATCGAGTTCAGTCTGTTTTAGCATATTGCTAAGCGCTTCTAACTGAGTGTAATAACCATACACTGATTGAGCTTGGTATTGTTTGGCTAAATCAAACGAAAAAACCACCGTTTGTTCCGTTTGTTTAGCAAATTCAATCAGTGCTAAGTCTGCTCGTTGCGCTTTTATGTCAAATTGTATCATCTGTGATTCAGCCGCCGCGCTCACATTAAAGCTTAATGCAAGCGGTGCAGCCGCTAAAAACCCACACATTAAATACGTTTGGTTACTGCGCAACTTATATAAACAGTTGAGAATGAATAATCCGCTATATAATTTTATCTTTTTATTAATTATTTTATTACTTTTTGCTTTAACCATTATAACTTCTGACACTTTTAATCAAAAAGCTTAACCATGATCGGACTGTTTAAGGCTCACAATGTGTTCACCTAAACGTTCATGTTCAATGGCTAAATTTAATCGTAAACTATCGAGCAACCCGACAATATCCCCAGCCTTAAAAACACCCGCTACTTTTAGTGAAGCTAAACGTGGATCTGCTAATTCAAAGCGTGTTGCGGTATACCTACTCACTTCTTGTAATGCATCGCTAAGCGGTTCACCGTTAAAAATTAACATACCTTGTTGCCATGCTAAATCGCGCTGTACATCATCTTGTGTTAAACGCGTAATTGGCTTTGTAATACTTTCTTTTATGACCGCTTTTTCACCAGAGATGACAATACTTGCATTGATATTTTTAACCTTTGCAGTATCGTTACTGGCATTTTGTAATTGTACGAAATCATCCGCATTAACAGCGACTGAAGGGTCAGTGATCATCACTTTGCCTTCTGTCACCACTAACTCTAGATCTGATGCTGCATTACGCTGCACATTAAACACCGTACCTAACGCTGTAAATGACTTATCCCCTGCCATCACCGTAAAAGGACGGGCAGCATCTTTAGCAACGTTAAAACGTCCTTCGCCTCGAGTTAAGATCAACTGGCGACGACTCTTTGTATACGCCACTTCCAATAAACTATTGGTATTTAGTTGTACTATGGTGCTGTCAGGTAATACAAACGTGGCTTGCTCTCCCACTTTAGTACGATAAATTTTGCTGTACTTTGCCTGTTCATGAGGCGCACTAGGCCAATGCTCAATACCAATAAACATAAAACTAGCAATCAATAAAGCGGCAAAAATACTGGCAGCAATCGAAAAATGTGTGGTTTTACGCGCAGGTTTATTAATACCATGCTTATTAGGGAATAAACTACTTAGCTCATTAAGCACGCTTAATTCGTCCCACAATTGGGCTAATTCGAATACCGCATCTTGATGGGCTTTATTTTCTTTAACCCAGCGCTGGAATTGCTGACGTTCTTGCGCAGATAAACCACGATCCATGGCACTGATCCAACGACTCGCTTTAGCTTGAATAGCGTCTTTAGACGAAAACTGATGAATATTACTCATTCTCCCACCCTCCTGGCAGGTTTAATTGTAGGTTTATGCTGCTCACCCAACTGTTCATGCTGCTGCATATAATGCATCGACTGTAACAAACCTTTAGCGATATGTTTTTCAACGGTACTTTCGCTTAATTTCATATGCGCTGCGATTTCTTTTTGGCTCATGCCGTATACTTTCTTTAATATAAAACATTTTCGTACTGGCTGGCTTAGCTGCTCAGTAGCGCGACAAAATAATAAGAAGCGCTCTTTTGAGGTCACTTCATCCTCAAGTTGCATTGATTTTAATGCTTGCTGGTAATCATCCGTCGTGTCTAGTGAATCACACTGTTGATTATCCCATTTTGCAATATGATTAAGCGCTAAATGCTTGGCTGTTTTTAACATGTAACTACGAGCATACTTAATATCTTGTTTTAAATCAGCCTGATAGCTTTTAACAAAGGTTTCTTGTACGATATCTTCTACATCATCTGGTTGCACAATACGCGAAACAAACCGACGCAGCTGCGAAGACAACTCTAGAAATGTAGTGGATAATGCAAGCTTACGCGTCATTATTGACTGTACCTTTGTTATTATTGTTACGCTAAGAGTACGAGTTTTGGCGACAATTACAAGCGCGATTGTTAATTTTGTGGTTATTTACGCCGCTTCCCTCACAAAACACTTACACTATTTATTAATTTTAAACTAAGGGTGTGCTGAATAACGATTTCATAAAATCATAAAACACTTCTGTTTTTCGGGTGGTTAAACTGTTTTGCGGTTTCAAAAACCAAACCGGTGCATCGTTATCAGCTAACACACCTGGAAGTACTTCAATTAACTGCCCGCTGGCTAACTCTTCAAAAATTGCTAATTTCGACTTAATTGCGATTCCGTGCCCTGCAATGGCCGCTTGAGTCATATTATCTGAGTTTGAAATAGTAAAACGTGTTTTGGCGTTAAAATTAACGACTGTTTGATTGTCACTTCTTAACTTTAGTTGTCGCTGCCAAGGTAGGCATACCCAATAATGTTGTGCTAATTCAGCGAGATCAGTTGGCATACCATATTTTGCTACATAACTTGGGGCAACACATAAAATACGATGATTATTCACCACTTTACGAGAAAGCAATCCAGAGTCAGTAAGTTTCCCCACGCGAATAGCAACATCTTGTGCATCATCTACAACATTAACAAAGTTATCTGAAATCAAAAAATCTAAGGTCAGCTCAGGGTATTGCGCTTCAAATGCAATGAGTTTAGGCATCACAAACTTTGAAAACACCCAAGGCGGCATGGTGACCCTAAGTAAACCACTCACCGATGATCCCCGCGCACCAATATTATGCTCTGCATCATGTAATGCTTCTAAAATAGAGCCAACTCGTTGATAAAATACTTCACCCGCAGGCGATAAGCGAATTCGTCGGCTATCTCTGAACACCAGTACAGTTGATAACTCTCGCTCTAGCTTCGTCAGCCTATGGCTCACCGTTGCGGGTGATAGCCCTTGTGCGCTGGCTGCCGCTAACACCCCTTTGTTTTCAACAATCGCTATAAATGTTTCTAAATCACTAATACTGTACATGCAGGCCTCCTAATATGTTCAACATTTTCGAACACAGCTTTTAGTTTTACAATGTTTATTTAAATAAGCCAAACAGTATACTGGTTAACATTCAAGCCTAAGAGGAAACAATCATGAACTTAACAGCTCAAATTACCGCCTACGAGCAGCAAAAAAAGCCAATGTACCCAGTGATATTCTTGCTGTGATGGACCAAACCACAGAACAATTAATAGCAACCCACCTTAAAGATAACGCCTTAAAGGTGGGTGATGCTGTCGCTGATTTCAGTTTAACTAACCAACATGGTGGCACAACAAGATTCGCTGACTTACTTGCCTCAGGCCCTGTCGTCATCAGTTTCTATCGTGGTGGTTGGTGCCCATATTGTAATTTAGAGCTAAAAGCGCTCAATGCACTCTTGCCTGACTTTAAAGCACTGGGAGCAAAACTTGTGGCGATTTCTCCACAATTGCCTGATGCATCATTAACCACTGCACAAAAAAATGCACTTGAATATGATGTACTCTCAGATGTGGGCAATCAAGTCGCCGAACAGTTTGGTTTAGTGTTTACGCTCGATGAGCGCTTAAAACCTATCTATGCGCAATTTGGTTTAGATATTGCGCAAGCTAATGGCGATGATAGTTTTCAACTACCTTTACCTGCAACTTATGTTGTAGATCAACACGGGATCATCACCTACGCTTTTGCTGATGAAGATTATACATTACGCGCAGAGCCAAGTGATGTGCTTAACTCATTAAAGGTGGATAAATAATGATGCTAATTAAAAAAATACATACCGTGATTGTTACTATTTTAGTCACTTGCAGTTTATTTGGAGCAAACGTTATGGCAGATCAATCGCAGCTAAACAAACCAAAAGTAATTATTTTTGATGTAAACGAAACACTACTTGATCTTGAGTCTATGCGCACATCGATTGGTGCTGCATTGGGCGGTCGTGAAGATTTATTACCTTTATGGTTTTCAACCATGCTGCATCATTCACTCGTCAGTACAGCGATTGGGGATTATCAAGACTTTGGTAAAATCGGTGTTGCTTCATTACTCATGGTGGCGCAAAACAACAAGATAAAACTCGATGCTGAGCAAGCGAAAACAGCCATTGTTACACCGTTATTAAGTTTACCCGCACACCCTGACGTAAAAGCTGCGTTGCAAACGTTGAAAGATCGTGGTTATAAATTAGTGAGCCTTACAAATTCATCTAACCATGGTGTAAAAACACAGTTCGAAAATGCTGGCCTAACCGCATTTTTTGACGCACGTTACAGCATCGAAGATATTAAAATTTACAAACCAGATTTACGTGCTTATCAGTGGGCGTTGGATAAATTAGGGGTAAAACCAGAACAGGCACTGATGGTTGCCGCGCATGGTTGGGATATTGCAGGGGCAAAAGCTGCAGGCTTACAAGCCGCTTTTATTGCTCGCCCTGGTAAAGCGCTGTATCCACTTGCAGAAAAACCTGACTACAACGTGAAAGATTTAACAGAGTTAACCGCTCTACTCAAATAAGCCTGATCTAGGTTGTAGTTCCAAGTTGATTTACCCAAATCAATACCCAAGCGATCCACTCATGGATGAGTTGTGGTCGCTTTTATTTTTGTAGTTTAATACCGCTAATAAAAAATCGTGACGTTAGGTCAATTAGCTGTTCAATTTTTTCCTCATCAAGCGCTGGCTTCCATTGGATCACTTGCTCCCAGTAGGCCATTTTTTTTAACCCACCGTAGAAAAATGCCGCTGCAATATCCGCGGGAATATCGTTTAAAATTCCAGCCTCATGTGCTTGAGCAAACCACCCTTGTAACCCTTTACCACAGTCTAAAAACTTTTCCTCTAAGCGCGCTGCTTGTTGTTGATCTCGCATTGACTCAATAATCACAATACGCGACAACGTTAAATAATCTTGATCACTGCCCAACGCAAGCGATAGTCTCGCAAGCTCCTTTAACTGATCATACACAGCCACATCACTGCGATAATGATAATTTTGTAGCTGCTCAATACGTGATAATAGCAATTGCACTACGTTATCAAATAAAGCTTGTTTATTGGCATAATGCTTATACAGTGTCCGCTTTGAAACATTCGCTTTTCTGGCGATGGCCTCCATGGTCGTACCGACTAAACCACGATGTGCAAACTCCTCGATCGCAACACACAATACATCATTGTGCTTTGTATTATTTGGTTCCATACTGCCCCCAATATTTATCCAAGCATGATACATGAATAAACGAACCGATAAAAAGTAAACGTAAGTGTATACCTTAAACTTGAATAGGTATACACTTGCGTTTACTTAAGCTAAATGGATTCTGCATTACTCAATGTATGTTGATCATAAAATCAACCAGAGTGTCATGCTGCTAACCTAGAAAACATTTAATATTTTTCATACTTAACAATTGGAACTGTGGAGTAATCATGCGTCTGCCTTTCGCACCATCACAATTATCTTTACCTGTATTATTATTGACCTCAGCCGCATTATTACTGCAAGGTTGTAGTGAGGCACCTAAAGCCGAGCAAGCAGCAATGCACCCTGCGGCTGTTGCAACCACTATTGCAAGCTATGAAGATGCCCCTTTTACTATTGAACTGCCTGCGACCTTATCAGGGTCTAAAGAGGTTGAAGTCCGTGCCAGAGTTACTGGAATATTAGAATCACGTAATTTTGATGAAGGCCAAACCGTCAACCAAGGACAGTCATTATTCACTATCGATTTAGCGCCATATCAACTCGCGGTTGAGAGTGCACAAGCCGCCTTAGATGGCGCAAAAGCGTCATTGGTGCAATCTGAGCGTGAAGTTAAACGTTTAGCAAAGCTACGCGCCGACAAGTCAGTTTCACAACGTGATTACGATAACGCCAGCTCCACCAAAGACATTGCAACTACCACGTTAGCAGCCGCTAAAGTGGCACTAAAGGAAGCACAGCTCAATTTAGAATATGCACAAGTCAAAGCACCTGTTGCGGGAGTGATGGGTCGTGAATTTGTCTCTGAAGGCACTTATGTATCAGGTCCAGATCTATTATTAACGCAGATAACTCAACTTGATCCTATTCGCTTACGCTTTGGTATTTCTGAGCGTGAGCAGTTACACATGCGTCAAGATGTCGAAAATGGCTCATTAACCTTGCCAGAAAAAGGTCAATGGCATACCAGCATTAAACTACAAGATGGCTCTTTGTATCAGCAAACAGGCAAAGTGAACTTCTCTGACGTGCGTATCAACCCTAATACCGGCACCAGTGAACTACAGGCTATTATCCCTAACCCTGATTTTAAACTACGTCCTGGGCAGTTTGTGCGTGTTAGATTAAGTGGCGCGGTTCGTAAAAACGCTTTCGTTATACCACAGCGCGCAGTGCTTGATAATGGCACAGGCAAATTTGTTTATGTAGTCGCAAAAAATGAACAAGGCGGCACAATTGCCCGCCCCGCACCAGTTGAAGTGGGCGAATGGATCCAAAAACCTGACAATCAAGGTGATAAGAACTTTTGGTTGATTAAGTCAGGGCTAAACGCTGGTGATGAAGTGATCATTGATGGTATGGCAAAGATTTTCTTTCCTGGTATGCCAGTGGCTGTTAACAATGCAACACACAACGTAAGCGCAGACTAAGCGCAGGGAGTTTTATGTTTTCTCGTTATTTTATCGACAGACCTATTTTTGCGTTTGTTATCTCTATTGTGATTGTTTTGGCGGGCCTTGCCGCCATGCGCAGTTTACCCATTGCGCAATACCCTGAAATTGCTCCGCCTGTTGTGCAAGTAACGGCCGCCTATCCTGGGGCGTCCGCTGAAGTACTTGAGCAAACCGTTGCAGCACCTATAGAAAATGCCATTACAGGTGTAGAAGGCATGATGTATATGTCATCGACTTCAACCAGTTCAGGTGCAACGACTATCGAAATTACTTTTGAAATCGGCACCGATATTGACCAAGCAGCGGTCAATGTTAATAACCGTGTTAAGCAAGTTGAAGCACGTTTACCAGAAGAAACCCGCCGCCAAGGTGTCGTTGTACAAAAAGGTTCATCGAGCTTTTTGCAGGTTCATGCGTTTTATTCGCCAGATGATAGTCGCGACAGTTTGTGGACGTCTAATTATGTGACCCTGAATATTTTAGATCGCATCAAACGCATTCCTGGTACCACCAGCGTGCAGATTTTTGGTGCTAAAGATTACGCTATGCGCATTTGGTTGCGTCCGGATGTAATGAGTCAGCTCGGTGTGACTGTTGAAGAAGTTGCCGGCGCTATTCGCAGTCAAAACTCGCAATATGCAGCAGGCTCGATTGGTGCTACCCCAACATCACAATCTGCACAAGAGCTGGTTTACAGTGTCACTGCGCAAGGGCGCTTATCAGAGCCTGAACAGTTTGAAGAGATCATTATTCGCTCAAACCTAGATGGCAGCAGTTTACGTTTAAAAGATATAGCCCGTGTTGAACTCGGCGCAAAAGATTACAACTTTAGAGGCACCATCAACGGCAAGGAAGCGGTATTATTAGGTATTTTCTTACAACCTGGTGCCAATGCCCTTGATGTAGCCGCAGAAGTTAATGGCGTACTAGCAGAAGTAACTCAGCAATTCCCTGCAGGTCTTGCTCATTTAAATTCGTACGACACCACCCGCTTTGTAGAAGTGTCGATCCGCGAAGTAGTTAAAACACTACTTGAAGCGATGGTTCTGGTATTTCTAGTGGTATTTTTGTTTTTACAAAATTGGCGCGCAACGCTTATTCCAACCCTTGCCGTTCCAGTATCATTACTTGGTACATTCGCCGGTATGTATATGCTCGGTTACTCAATTAACTCGCTAACCTTATTTGGTATGGTGCTATCGATTGGTATCGTGGTCGATGACGCTATCGTGGTACTTGAGAATGTTGAACGTATCATGCATGAAGAGCATGTTAGCGCCCATGAAGCCGCCATTAAAGCCATGAAAGAAGTATCAGGTCCAGTGGTGGCTATTGTGTTGGTGCTGTGCTCTGTGTTCGTGCCAATAGCCTTTTTAGGTGGATTAACCGGTGAATTATTCCGCCAGTTTGCAATTACTATCTCAATTGCCGTTAGTCTATCCGGCGTAGTCGCACTGACCATGACCCCTGCTTTATGTGTACTGATTTTAAAACAAGAACACAAACAAACTGCTAAGTTCTTTTTATGGTTCAATCGTGTATTCACCAGCATAACCAGTAAATATGTCGGTGCTGTAGGATTTATGGTTCGCCGTGGTGCACTCGGCTTATTGCTGATGATTGGTATGGTGTCAATCACTATTGGACTTTGGAAAAATACCCCAGGTTCACTGGTGCCCGACGAAGACCAAGGTTTTTATATCTCAGCTATTTTCTTACCTGATGGCTCGTCCCTTGAGCGCACAGAAAAAGTAGTCGCAGAAGTCATTAGTGCCGTACAGTCAAATCCAGCCAACGAAAATGTCGTGGCATTCACTGGCTTTGACTTTATCGGTGGCGGGTATAAAAATAGTGCCGCAACCTTATTCGTAACGCAAAAGCATTGGGATGAACGCGAAGTTGATACTAAGAGCCTCGTCAATGAACTGTTTATGAAAACAGCGCATATCAATGAAGCGTTGGTGTTAGCGTTTAACCCCCCAGCTATTTTTGGTTTAGGCAATACTGGCGGTTTTGAATTTTATATTCAAAACAAAGGTGCTGGCGGCCCTGAAAAGCTACAGCAAGCCATGGGATTGATGATGGCTGAAGCGCAAAAAAGCCCTGTTTTAAGCGGTTTACAAACCTTATGGCGACCGAATGCGCCGCAGCTTAAAGTTGATGTTGACCGCGAACAAGCCCGTGCTATGGGTATTGAAATTGACGATGCGTTCACCGCCTTAGCAGGTACTCTAGGCACATATTATGTTAATGATTTCAATAAATTTGGTCGTGCATGGCAAGTACTGATGTCGGCAGAGGCAGAGTTTAGAATGAAGCCAGATGACATTGGCCGAATTTATGTGAAAAACAGCCAAGGGACTATGGTGCCCATGTCAGCGTTTACTAATATAGAGTACAGCCGCGGCCCTGAAAGCCTAAACCGTTATAACAATCTACCCGCGGTTAAATTACTGGGTAATGCAGCACCGGGTTACAGCTCTGGTCAAGCAATTGCAGAAGTTGAACGTATTGCAAAAGCCGTCTTACCACCGGATATGACCTACGACTGGACCGGCTCTGCGTACCAAGAAAAACGCAGCTCAGGCACCACAGGTATCGCCTTAGGCCTAGCAGTGATCATGGTGTTTTTAATTCTTGCAGCACTGTATGAGCGTTGGTCATTACCATTATCTGTCATGTTAGCTTTGCCATTTGGTACCTTTGGTGCGTTGGTTTCAATTTGGTTAGTTGGTATGACCAATGATGTCTACTTCCAAATCGGTTTGGTTACCCTACTTGGCTTAGCCAGTAAGAACGCAATCCTGATTGTTGAATACGCCTTGATGAAACATCAACAAGGTTGGAGCGCAAGCGCTGCTGCACTTGAAGCTGCCCGTCTACGTTTTAGACCTATTATTATGACCTCGTTAGCGTTTATTTTAGGCGTAGTTCCTTTGGTTATCAGTTCTGGCGCCGGTGCTGGTGCTCGTCACAGTGTCGGTACTGGGGTTATGGGCGGCATGATGGCCGCAACATTCCTAGCCGTGTTCTTTGTGCCGCTGTTCTTCTATTGGTTAACCGAGCGCAAATTAACAGAGCAGCGCTCACGTACTGATTTAGCGGATGAAATCGCAGCTCACCATAAACGAGAGCATGTTGATACTCAAGAAGGTAACGTTTAACAAAAATATAAGGGCAAACAGTAGTTTGCCCTTTCTTTTGGCTATTTGATAACTAGCAATTTAATCTCGTCAGCGCTACTATTAGGTTATTACGTTGAGGAGCTTAATTATGAACAGTGAGAAATTAACCGAGTTTGAGCAGTACTTTCAAATAGATGAAAGTAATCGTGTGAACTTGTTTGCTGTTAATGATGACAAAGTTCCTGCTACATTAGCGCAACTAGAAGCAGATATTCCCCCCTTATTTAAACTTGCCAATGAAGTCAGTGAACTTGAACAAAGCTCTCTTAGACCACTGCGTAATTTAGGGGATGTGGCACAAGAACTGGCCGTATTTTTGCAGGCGCAATCACGCAAAATTGACTTAATAATGAGTCATATTTTAGCTTCAGAGCAGCCTGAAGATAATGCTATGTATTGCGATAGTTATGGCGGTGGTGGCGTTAAATTCACCGACACCAAGGCGTATTCTATTGGCCAAGCATTTCGTACGAAACTGTTTTTACAACACGAAGCCTCAGCAATCTATTGCTACACTGAGGTCGTCGCTGTTAATCAAATTGACGATGAACATTACCAATACACACTTCTGTTTAAAGCTATTCGCGATAGCGATCAAGAGCTTGTTGTCCGTGCCAGTTTACATGCACAAACCAGACAACTTAAAAAGCGTCAACAGCAAGAAAGAAATAACTTTGATAATAAACCACCAACTGAGTAACAATAGCGACGAAAAAGCTGACATATGCGACTGAAATGCTAAACTAGCCACACCTTTGTTTGTTTATTAAATTCATGAACTTTAGACTTTTACCCGAATGGGCCGAGCAAGACGCCGTTATGCTCACGTGGCCACACCAAGCCACTGACTGGTGCGACAATTTAACCGCTGTAGAACCAGTATACGTGCAGCTATGCCAACACATCAGTCGTGTTGAGCAGCTAGTTATCATCGCGCATGATGAAGCCTTAAAAATACATATTAGCCAGTTGCTAAGCAACAATAATGTTGATTTAAGTCGTGTACATTTTGTCGTAACACCGTGTAATGATACTTGGGCACGGGATCACGGTCCGCTTACCTGCGCTGCATTAGAAGACAGCAAGCAGCTAAAAATTGTTGATTGCACCTTTAATGGCTGGGGTAATAAATTTACCAGTGATTTAGACAACAAAATAAATGCGACTCTAGTAAAGCAGCTTGCTGCTGCGGCTAATCAATACCAAGCGCTTGATCTAGTTTTGGAAGGCGGTGGCGTTGAGATTGATCAACACGGGGTATTGTTAACCACCAGTGAATGTTTACTTAACCCAAATCGCAATCCGACTCTAACCCAGCAAGACATTGAGCAGTGCCTGCGTGATCAACTAGGCGCTAGCGACTTTTTGTGGGTTGATCACGGTTATTTAGCCGGTGACGATACTGACAGCCACATCGATACTTTAGTGCGCTTTGCACCCAATGATACCTTAGTGTATGTAAAATGTGATGATGAAAGTGATGAGCATTTTACAGCCCTTGCTGCAATGGAAAAACAGCTACAAGGCTTTAAAACGACTGTTGGTGCGCCTTATACGTTAATCGATTTACCGTGGCCAAAAGCCGTTTTTAACGATGAAGGTGATAGATTGCCTGCCACTTATGCTAATTATTTAATTATTAACGGTGCTGTTTTAGTTCCTACCTATGCGGATGAGAATGATAACTTAGCACTTGCGCAAATTCAGGCAGCTTACCCTGATCATCAAATAATAGGCGTTAACTGCTTACCAATTATTCATCAATTTGGTAGTTTACACTGCATTACTATGCAATTACCCCGTGGATTTTTAGCTGGAGCATCAATATGAGCAGCCCTGCAAATTTAACCGTTGCCCTAGTGCAACAAAGTAACAGTGATAATGCCGAACAAAACATGGCTAAATCAATCGCCGGTATTCGCGATGCGGCAAACCAAGGTGCACAACTGGTGGTGTTACAAGAATTACATCGCAGCCTGTACTTTTGTCAAACCGAAGACGTAGATGTCTTTGATTTAGCTGAAACCATCCCAGGTCCAAGCAGTAATACACTCGCTGAGTTAGCAAAAGAGCTGGGGATTGTGATTGTTGCCTCACTATTTGAAAAACGTGCTACCGGTCTTTATCACAATACTGCGGTTGTGCTTGAAAAAGACGGTACCATTGCAGGCAAATACCGCAAAATGCATATTCCTGACGATCCTGGTTTTTATGAAAAATTTTACTTCACACCGGGTGATTTAGGCTTTCAGCCGATTCAAACCTCTGTTGGCAAGCTTGGTGTACTAGTATGTTGGGATCAATGGTTTCCCGAAGCTGCACGCCTAATGGCAATGGCCGGTGCTGAATTATTAATTTACCCAACAGCAATTGGCTGGGATCCCCGTGACGATAACGCAGAGCAAACGCGTCAAAAAGATGCCTGGGTCATTTCGCAACGTGCACACGCGGTTGCCAATGGTGTGCCAGTGATTAGTTGTAACCGTGTTGGTCATGAAAGTGATCCAAGTGGGCAAAGTGACGGTATTCAATTTTGGGGGAATTCATTTATTGCCGGTCCTCAAGGTGAACTGTTAGCTGAAGCCAATAACACCGATGAGCAACTGTTAGTGGTTGAACTTGATCAAAAACGCTCTGAAAATGTTAGACGAATTTGGCCATACCTACGCGACCGTCGTATTGATCATTACCAAGATCTAACCAAAATATATCGCGATTAAGAATAAATTAGCGCCTCAATTGAGGCGCATTAAAGGAGTAGTAAATGGCGTTTGCGCAATGGGCAGCCTTGCCTTGGGTAAAATCTCAAAAAGATAAAATTCAATGGGGGCAACTGACAGGCAGTGGGTTAAGTATCGCCATTGCCCAAGGTGTCAAACAACAAGATGGCTTAGTGCTGATTGTCACCCCTGATACCCCTAGTGCACTGCGCTTAGAAACCGAATTAGAATGCTTACTTCCTGATCATCCGGTCATGATTTTTCCCGACTGGGAAACACTGCCCTATGATCACTTTTCACCGCACCAAGATATTATTTCATCACGTTTAGCCACCTTAAATACGCTAAAAAAAGAACAACAAAGTGTATTAATTGTACCGGTTTCAACCTTGATGTTGCGAACAGCCCCTGCTTCGTTTATTTATGGCTCCACCATTAATTTTAAAGTCGGCGATATTCTGGATACGCACCAGCTGCGTAATAACTTAGAGCAAGCCGGTTACTTACATGTACAACAAGTGATGGAGCATGGTGAGTACGCCATTCGCGGTTCAATTGTTGATTTATACCCGATGGGCAGCCCGCATCCATTTAGACTTGATTTTCTTGATGATGAACTTGACACCATTCGCTTATTTGATGTTGAAAGTCAGCGCTCTGATGAAAAAGTCGAAAAAATTGAGTTATTGCCTGCCCATGAGTTTCCGACCAATGAAGCGGACATTGAGCGCTTTAGGATCAACTATCGCGAAAAGTTTGGCGCCAGCTCATCCCAAGATTCCGTGTATATGCAAGTAACCAAAGGCAATTGGCCGGCGGGCATTGAATATTACATGCCGCTGTTTTTCGAGCAACTTGCCACTATCTTTGATTACCTACCAGCGCACACCACCGTGATGCAGTTAGGTGATTTAGAAAATGCAGCCGATCACTTTTGGCATGATGTGAATGTACGTTATGAAAATCGCCGCGTCGATCCCCTCAGACCTTTACTTGAACCGGTTGCCTTATATCAACCGATCAATGAATTGTTTGCCAATTTAGGCAACTTTGCCCGCATTCGCCTTTCGCAAGCAAAGCTGCCTACTAAGGCGGGAAATAAAAATCTCACTACCAGTGAATTACCGGCTGTGCGCATTGATCATAAACTGCATGAACCGTATCAAGCGTTTATCAATTATGTTGCCGCGCAAAAAAAACAAAAAGGCCGTATTTTACTGTCGGTTGAATCAGACGGTCGCAGGGAATCTTTACTCGCCATACTTAAACCCAGTGGTCTAAAATTTAAAGAGTTTTTATCATTCGACGAGTTTGTTAATAGTAGTAGCGATGTAGGGCTGATTGTCAGCCCATTAGAACAAAGCGTCGTGCTAGGCACTAAACCTGTATTATCAATTATTACAGAGCAAGAGTTACTCGGAATTAAAGTATCGCAGCGCCGTCGTCGTAAACATAAATACGAAGCCAGCCAAGATGCGTTAATTCGTAATCTTGCAGAGCTTAAAGTAGGCCAACCTATTGTTCACCTTGATCACGGCGTAGGCCGCTATCAGGGGCTACAGACGATTGATGCAGCAGGTTTGATCACCGAATTTGTTACTATCACCTATGCTAATGATGCAAAACTGTATGTGCCGGTATCAGCACTGCATATGTTAAGTCGTTATTCTGGAGGGGAAGAAGCCAGTGCCCCACTACATAAACTGGGCTCAGATGCATGGGAAAAAGCGAAAAAACGCGCAGCTGAGAAAGTCCGTGATGTGGCAGCTGAATTACTCGACATTTATGCTAAGCGACAAGCAAAACCAGGTAATGCCTTTAAGCTTGATGGCGCAGCTTATCGGGTATTTAGTGATAGTTTTCCGTTTGAAGAAACTGACGATCAACGCAATGCCATCGAGGCTGTGTTAGGCGATATGCAAAGTAAACACGCTATGGACCGACTAGTCTGTGGTGATGTTGGTTTTGGTAAAACAGAAGTTGCCATGCGCGCCGCATTTGTTGCAGTGAACGATAACAAGCAAGTTGCGGTATTAGTTCCAACCACATTACTTGCACAACAACACTATGAAAACTTTAAAGACCGCTTTGCTGATTTACCCATTGAAGTAGGTGTACTGTCTCGCTTTAATTCGCCAAAAGAGCAAAAAGACACCTTAGAAAAAATGGCCAAAGGTACCCTAGACATTGTCATTGGTACCCATAAGCTTATTCAGCAAGATATTATTTTCAAAGACTTAGGCTTATTAATAGTCGACGAAGAGCACCGTTTTGGGGTTCGTCAAAAAGAAAAAATCAAATCATTGCGTGCCGATGTTGATATTTTAACGCTAACGGCAACACCTATCCCACGGACTTTAAACATGGCCATGAGTGGTATGCGTGACTTATCAATCATCGCCACCCCACCTGCGAAACGTTTGGCAGTAAAAACATTTGTTCGCCAACGCGATGCTGATTTAATAAGAGAAGCGGTGCTGCGTGAAATTAAACGCGGCGGCCAAGTGTACTTTTTACATAACAATGTTGAAACTATTGATCGTGTTGCTGAAGAAATTAGCGAGTGGGTGCCAGAAGCAAGCGTTGCCTCTGCGCATGGACAAATGCGCGAACGAGATTTAGAGCAATTGATGAGTGAATTTTATCACCAAAAATATAATGTATTAGTGTGTACTACGATCATCGAAACGGGTATTGATATCCCAACAGCTAATACCATTATTATGGATAGAGCCGATAAACTGGGTTTAGCGCAATTACATCAGCTGCGCGGTCGTGTTGGCCGTAGCCACCATCAAGCCTACGCCTATTTATTAACGGGTAATCCAAAAGCACTGTCCAAAGATGCTGTAAAACGCCTTGAAGCGATAGAGTCTCTCGAAGATTTGGGCGCAGGTTTTGCGCTTGCGACCCATGATTTAGAAATTCGTGGTGCTGGTGAACTATTAGGCGATGACCAATCCGGACAAATGCAAACCATCGGCTTTAGTTTATACATGGAAATGCTAGAGCAAGCGGTGAAAGCCCTACGTGAAGGTAAAGAGCCAACCCTTGAAAACTTACTCCATCAACAAAGTGAAGTCGATTTAAAACTCGCAGCTTTATTACCTGATGACTATATTCATGATGTTAATGCGCGATTAGGAATTTACAAACGAGTTGCCAGCTGCGCTAATATTGATGATATGGATGAATTACAAGTTGAACTGATCGATCGCTTTGGTTTATTGCCCGATGCCACGAAAAACTTGTTTAGTTTGCAGCAGCTCAAACTCAAAGCCAGTGAATTAGGAATTAAGAAAATTGAAGCGAACCCTAAGGGTGGCTATTTCGAGTTTAGCCAACATACTAAGGTTAACCCTAGCTTCATTATAGGTTTGATACAAAGTGCGCCTAAGGTGTACAAAATGGATGGTGCAAATAAGTTGCGCTTTGCGATCAATGAGGCAAATGCCCGTGAACGCTTAAAAATGGTCACTGCAATGATTGCAGATTTCGAAAAAAAGGTTAGCCATTAATGTTGCTTAAAAAATCTCTGATCCTACTGTGCTGCGTATTCAGCAGTGCAGCATTTGCTGAGCGTTGGTTTGAAGTTGAAGTACTCATTTTCAAACAACGCCCTGCCCCTTATCTGCAAGAAGATTTTAGTTTGGAGCAAGATCCAATCAGGGCCAAGCGTAGCCTTGATTTACTGACACCACTTTATAGCGAGCAAGCAAAACAAGACTGTATAAATGGTGACAGCCGTTTTAATTCACAATCATTAACCGACTCAGTAATTGGTGCCAGTCACTCTAACTTATGTGATGACAGTATTGATTATTTACACAGTTACTCAAGCTTACCAATAAGTCCATTAGCGCCAGCTAAAGACGATATGGAGCAAACCTACTTACTTGCCCCAGAGCAGCTACAATTTAAGTCACAACAACAAGAATTGATACGCAAAGGTCTGAGGCCTTTACTGCATACTGGTTGGCGTTTCGCTGGAGCAAGTCAGTCTCGCTCTGAGCATATCAAACTATTTGCTGGTAAATTATTACGCGCCCCAGTCGTTGCCTCTACATCACAATATTCAAATAATGACTTCATTAGTTTAGTGAGCTCGAATCAACCCATTGTCCCCGAAATTGAACAAGCCGCTGATCAATGGGAGTTAGATGGTATCTTTAATATTTACCTGCGCCATTACTTATTTATTAACGCTAGTTTTGATGTTAATGAAAGCCTACCTAATGGTGACATTCAGCATGCTCGATTTTCACAATTTAAGCGGGTAATAAGTGGCGAGATACATTATTTTGATCATCCTAAAATGGGGATGATCGTGCAAATTAGAAAATTTAAACACTAAATAAAGGAAGATAATCAATGAAAAAGTTTTTCATTATCGCGGCAGCATTGAGCCTTGCAGCCTGCTCAAAAGTAAGTTTAGAAAATTACGAAAAGATCGAAATAGGTATGGATAAAACCGAAGTTGAAGCCATCTTAGGGAGTGCACATAGTTGTGTAGAAAAAACCCTACATACAAACTGCACATGGGGTAATGAGAGTAAAAACATCGAAATTACGCTAGTGTCTGATAAAGTATCTTTATACAGCAAAAACGGTTTAGAGAAGTAAAAATCATACCAGATGGAACATATCTCCATCTGGTTTTATAAAATCTACCACCAGTATACTGGGTAATGGCGTTTAGGATTGCGTGATAAATTATTAACTAATAACCCCACCAATAACATAATTGCAGCCCCTGATAACACAGGACTTATTACATAGAAATACCCAAGTTTCTGTATCGACTCACCACCGATCACAGCAATCAATGCTGTTGCCCCGCCTGGTGGGTGCAATGTACGGGTTAAATGCATCACTGCTATTGATACTGACACTGCAAGCGCACTGGCCAACATTAAATCGCTGCCTAAAAATTTGGCAACGGTTACTCCCACCAAAGCACTAAAAAAATGGCCACCAATCAAATTGCGTGGTTGAGAAAACTCAGCCAATGGCGCACCATAAATAAGCACTGCAGTAGCCCCTAAAGAGCCAATTAAATATAAGTTACTTAGTGGGTCAAACTGTAAGCTTTTACCAATCATAGCCACTAAGTAAATCCCCAAGAAAGAGCCAAGTAATGACCATAGAATTTTACTCATCGGTTTACGTGGCGGGCATTGGCTTGTTGCTGTCATTCTAGAGATAAGCAGACGCATTGTACTCCCATTAAGGCAGAATAAAGAGGGTGATAATACCTGATAGCGATTGAAAATAGACTAAATTATTTATTCCATTTCGCTATAAATAAGCTCAATGTTAACTATTTTACTTCTGTTTAAAGTGATCTTATAACGTTGGTATTTTATCTCCTGAGCACTTTGATAAGAAACCACCACATTCAATTGGTATCTACGCTCTACACTTTGTTTAGATATCTTATTATTATCAATATGATATAGCTTACCTTCACCCTTTTTTAAGTTACGCGTAAATGCAGCTAAACTGAACTGTAAATTCTGTTGCAAACTATCATAGCCAGGTAAAAACTCTTTAGCGCTCACCCGAATCTCACTGGCAAAATGCAACCACTGCGCCGCTTGTTTATTTTGCTGGCGCCGCTTTGAAAATATCTTTCTAACATCCTCAGGAATATGCCTAAAACGGGTATATTCAAGCCATATATATTGTGTGGCTATTTTGTCTTTAGTAACGCTATTACGAAATTGAAATCGCCATTTGGGCCGTCCTTTTACTATTGCTCGCCAAATTACTCGGGTAATATCTTCTTTAAAAATTTCCCGCATACCATAAATGGCACCTAAAATAATCACTAAGGTAGCTGTCACTTCAGTAAACGAGATCCGGGCATTCAGTACAACCACCATCACAAATGCCATTATGATTGCGGTAACAGTGCCTTTAACGAGTCGTTTTAAATAGCTGTTAAGGTGACGAGTACTCCGGTTCAACACCACCCCATGCTCAATCAAACGCTGTAATAAGCGCATTTTATTAGTAAGTCGATTAGCATCAAGCAACGTCGATTCTGAGTTATATTGTTGTTCATGGCGATAGTTTTGCTCAGCTTTACAAAAATTCATCAGCTCAGTGCGCTCTTTGGCGTAATCACTACTGCGTGGCCCTTCATCAAGTAACTTTAAAAATGACTGCTCAATATGCCAGCTTAAATAGTTGTCAGCATTGGTGTAAAACGAAATCAGCTTCTCGTCATCAGGGGTATAACGTCTTAATTTTTTTAGTAAGCCCTGGCTTAACTCACACAACTCAATGGCCCGCTGATAGAATTCATCAAGCTCTTTAATCTTTAATGTATCTTTAATATCTGTATCAATTGCTAAGCGCACTTGATAGCAATAGAGGTTAAGATTTTGCCGGTAATCTTGCTGTTCGCCTTTATTTTTACTGACAAAACGACTACGCACTAAAGGTAAATGGATATTATTGGCGTTATAGGCTAAATGCGATTTAAAGTGATTATTAAAATACGCTTCTTCAGTGAGCGTTTGTGGGTTGATCCCCATTTCATTAGGGATAGAAAAGTACAAGTCAATACGCTGTTCAGAGCGCGGACTCAGTTCTGGTTCGATAATAAAGGATAAGTTTTCATCCTGTTTTAACAATCAACTCTCCTAAAAAAATTTAGATACGTTTAGTTTACTGTTACACCTGTGTTTGTTCAATAAAAAAGGCCTAGTAAAAACTAGGCCTTAGAAAGAATCAAAGTCAGTTACTGATTAGAATTTAACATTCACACCAGCGAAGAAACGACGACCTAATGTATCGTACGAGTATGCATCTGTATTTGCATCAGTATAACCTGTGTAATAAGGCGGTTGCTTATCAAATAAGTTATTTACGCCAGCGTTTACAGAGACTGTGTCATTAATCATGTAAGAACCGCTAATGTCGCTGTATACAACATCTGGTGTAGATGGAGTGCTACATACGCTTGTCTCAGATAGACATGCATAGCTGTCCATTCCTGCAATATAGCGCATTTGGTACTGTGCATCCCAATTATCGCCAGCAACACCTACAGTTAGGTTTGACTTGATATCTGAGTAGCCACCTTCACCACCAGTAACTAAACCAGCATAATCAATTGTCGTATCAAGTACTTCAACGCTATATTCATCTAAGTATGTAACGTCTAAAGCTGTACGCCATGCTAAGCCTGCAGCATCAAATCGATATGCAAAGTTTACGTCATAACCTTTAGTGTTTTCTTTACCAATGTTTTGTAACTGGTTATTAAAGCTAATACGGCCAGTTTGTTGGTTAAAGTTAATGTTTGATGACTGACAAAGTGGTGAATCTTGGTTTTGATAACCACCCGTGTCTTCATTTAGACAGGTTTGCACTATGTATTGATTATTAACACTCGCAATCGCATTTTCGATTTCAATGTCGTAGTAATCAACAGTCATTGAGAAGCCATCAAACCACTCTGGTGCATATACAAAACCTAACGTTACTGTATCAGCTTCTTCAGGTGTTAACATGCTATTACCGCCAACGGTTACTTCAGCTTGGTCTTGCGCATTTGGGAATTCAACCTGCTCATATGAAGGAGAATCACCTTGATATAACTCAGAAACTGAAGGCGCACGGAATGCAGTTGAACGAACACCACGTAGCATTAGTTCATCATTTACACGCCAAGTTAAACCTAGTTTCCATGTTTCATCTGAACCAAATGTACTGTAGTCAAACGCACGTACAGCAACACTCAAATCAACATTTTCTGCTAAGAAAGCATCAGCAAGTAAAGGAACTGCAAGCTCTAAATACGCTTCATTAACGTCAAAACGACCACCAGTAGGCTCTACACGTGGGTCATTTGCAAGACCTTGTGATGTTAGTGAATCAGGAATGTACCATGCTTTTTCTTCACGACGCTCAACACCCGCAGCAAAAGCCATATAGCCTGCTGGTAATTCCATTACATCGCCAGTTAGTGCTGCTGAGATCATGAATAACTGGCTACCGCCTGAGTTATTTTCAGTATATATATATTGACCAAGGCTATCAGGCTTCCAAGAGTCTTGTGAAATTGGATCAAAAGTACCTGCTGTGATTGCGTCTTGGATTGAACCCATGTTGTGTAGGTTTGCAAGACGGTCAACAGAGTCATTACGACCAAATAGTACAGAGGTATCCCACTCCCAACCATTATCTAAGAAACCGTTTACACCGACAACTGAGCGAACAGTATCAACAACTTGAGAGAACTCACGAGGACCTGTATCAGTCATACGACGACCGTATGAAACTTCATCACCATAGTTCACACCTGAATCAACAAGTGAGCTATTCATGTTATCTGTGTAAGTGAAATCAAACCAGATTGGTTGTGATGCCATTTGCTGCTCTGACCAACGCTTAGAGTATGTAAACTCTGAATATAAACGTGTTTCATCAGTTATATCAAAATGACCAATACCTGTTAGGTTTAAACGTTTCATTGGTGTAAATAAGAAGCTATCTGGAGCAAAGTTATATGCATCTTGCTCATCAGTGTAGTTATGCCAACCACCACCTTCTTCACCTTGAAGGCTTAAATCACCTGACCATACATGGCCATTTGGCGTGTATGAAGAGCCACCACAGTATTTTTCGCCTTCATCTGTTTCATAGATTGCACACTTTGAAAAGTCACGATCACCTTGAGATGCTTCACCACGGTCAGTATATTGTAAACCGATTACAACATTACCACGGTCAAAAGAACCACCTAAAGTTAAATCAAATGATGTTTCTTCTGCATCACCTTCACCTGTGATAGCAGAGTTAAGGTTCATATCTAAACCTTCGAAATCATCTTTTAAGATAATGTTTACAACACCTGCAACCGCATCAGTACCATATACAGCTGAGGCGCCGTCTTTTAATACTTCAACTTGTTTGATCATTGATACTGGAATGGTATTTAAGTCAACAGTAGATGCTGCACCAGTACCTGATGCAATCATACGGCGGCCGTTTACAAGTACTAATGTACGCTGTGAACCAAGACCACGTAAGTCAACACTTGCATTACCACCAGAACCATTGTTGATACCTGGGTTTGTCATTGCGCCGCCAGTAGCGGTCATTTTTTGTAAAACGCTATCGATGCTGGTTGCACCCATTGCTTTAATATCATCTGCACCTATCAAAGTTACTGGGCTTGACGTTTCCATGTCTGTGCGTTTAATACGAGAACCCGTTACTTGGATTTTTTCGATTGATTGTGCTGCTTCATCTGCAGCTATAACACTTGTTGAGAACATCGGAATGGCTGCAAAAACAGCTAAACTAAGAATAGATTTTTTCATTTGAAACCCTACTTGTTGGAAAAATACCTTGCTCAGGTAGTGCTCGTTATTATTAGAATCACGAGTCAACGGAGGGCAACTTAGGTGGATTTAACTGAACGAAAACTGAATGCGTGGACAATAAATACCACAGCTATTTTAAACAAACCTTAACAAGGTACAAAAGTTAATGAATGTTTCATTGTTAACGACTTAATACTTTTTACATTCAACAAGATAGAGTAAATATAAAACATTTAAACCATGTATGCAACCAAACTGATTGAGTTTGTAATCATATGTAATTAAAGGGAATAAATACCTAAATCAGAAAATTTCACAACTTAATCACATCATTTTAGTATAACTGCAAAACTGAGTAAGAAATGCTAACCATACTTATGCAGAAACTTTGCGTATTTAAGCGATTGCTTGCCTCATTTATATCTTTATATGTAGATTTAATGCTATTCATTACAGCTTCACATATAAATAAAGTTGTCTAATGCGCTAGAAGAGAGCGGCTTGAAGATGCTTGGATTGATATGAGTATAAAGGAAAGAAAGGTTACTTTTATTACAGTAAAAACGAGTAAGATACTGTGAAGAATAGAGCTTAAGGAGCACACCAGACAGTTCTCTGCACTTAAAGTCTATAAGCATGCTTAGTTAACAGTGATATGGCGCAGGTCGCGTTACAGAATAATCAACCTGTTACGATAAAATGGCAGTTAAGGCTCAGGTCAATAAGTCACATCAAAGTAATAAAATATAGGCTCAGCGTGTTCTTGTTGATCTTTAAGCACTAGCACTAATTTCCACGTCATGTTTCGCTCAGCACATATACCAACCATGGTATTCGCTACTAATATATCCTCACGAGATTCAAATAAAACGGGAATAAAGCCCATATACATTGTTACGCCCTCGAGCTTCGCACTGTGCACTGTAAAACCATTCGGTACTGACAAGTGAATTTCAAAAGGTGTTTCTGGTGTTATATTTGGTTCTGGTAACCAAACCTTTACCTGATCCTTATAATGGCATAATTGGTTACTTTCACAGCTTGCGGCTTGGCTTTGCTCTTCTATACTTATTGTTTGCGAATCACATGCTATTAATAACTTTAGTACACTTAAAAACACAATTAACAATTTAATTGGCATAGCATTCCTTGAGGAAAATAACAGCGGATACTAATCAGCGTACCGTTAAAATACAACCATTGCGCAGAATTAATACGCAAATGTATAAGAAAGTGTGTCAAAAATAGCCAACTGCGTGAGAAAAATTGATTGATGTCATAATTTTATGCAATTGACCTATCTTTTTTAGGTCAAAAAATTTATCATTTCCCTGCAAATATAAGGGTTTCTCGAGTTTGTTTTCTGAAGCAGTCAAGGCTTTGAGGGTTTTTGATAACATACTTGTGAATAATAGTAGGCCCCACTTTTTATATAAGTGGGTAATTCATTTCTAAACGCATAAATTGCAGCGGAAGCCAGAAAATGAGCCAAACAGTAGCATCACAAACTGAGTACAACTATAAGGTTGTACGCCAATTCGCTATTATGACAGTGATTTGGGGCATCGTTGGCATGAGTATTGGGGTTCTGATTGCTGCCCAATTAGCTTGGCCAGCACTTAACTTTGATACACCATGGTTAACTTACTCTCGACTTCGTCCGTTACACACGAACGCAGTTATTTTCGCATTTGGTACAAGTGCACTTTTTGCTACGTCGTATTACGTCGTACAACGTACCTGCCAAACGCGCCTTCTCTCAGATAAATTAGCAGCCTTTACATTTTGGGGCTGGCAATTAGTTATCGTACTTGCGGTTATCACACTGCCTTTAGGTATTACCAGCTCAAAAGAATACGCAGAACTTGAGTGGCCAATCGATATATTAATTGCGGTGGTATGGGTTACCTACGCAGTCGTATTCATGGGTACAATTGCAAAACGTAAAGTATCACATATTTATGTAGCAAATTGGTTCTATGCGGGCTTTATTATTACAGTAGCTGTACTACACATTGTTAATAGTATGGCTGTTCCAGTTTCACTTACTAAATCATATTCTATTTACGCGGGTGCGGTAGATGCAATGGTGCAGTGGTGGTATGGACATAACGCTGTAGGTTTCTTATTAACAGCAGGCTTCTTAGGTATGATGTATTACTTTGTACCAAAACAAGCAGGCCGTCCGGTTTATTCATACCGTTTATCAGTGGTTCACTTTTGGGCATTGGTTTCTCTTTATATTTGGGCCGGTCCTCACCACTTACACTACACTGCACTTCCTGACTGGACACAAAGTTTAGGCATGGTTATGTCTATTATCTTATTTGTTCCTTCATGGGGCGGTATGATCAACGGTATCATGACGCTATCAGGCGCATGGCACAAGTTACGTACTGATCCAGTATTGCGTTTCTTAGTGGTGTCATTATCTTTCTATGGTATGTCTACCTTCGAAGGTCCGATGATGGCAATCAAATCTGTAAATGCCCTCTCTCACTACACTGATTGGACAGTGGGACACGTTCACTCTGGTGCACTAGGTTGGGTTGCGATGATTTCTATCGGCGCGATTTATCACCTCATCCCTGCGTTATTCTCGCAAGGTCGTATGTACAGCGTGAAACTTGTTAATACACACTTCTGGTTACATACCGTAGGTGTTGTACTTTATATTGTTGCAATGTGGATCTCAGGTGTTATGCAAGGCCTAATGTGGCGTGCAGTGAACGCTGACGGTACATTAATGTATAGCTTTGTACAGTCGCTACAAGCATCTCATCCTTTCTATGTTATGCGCTTCTTAGGTGGTGTATTCATTGTCGCTGGTATGCTCGTTATGGCTTATAACGTGTACCGTACAATTTCTGCGAAAAATGATTCGTTGAAGTTAGACGCGCAAGCACAGTTAGCATAACGGAGTGAGATGATGAGCAATAAAAATTCACAAAACAAACACGAAATAGTCGAAAAGAATATCGGCCTAATGGCTATCTTGACGGTTTTTGCTATCAGTTTTGGTGCCCTAGTAGAGATCACTCCACTAATGTTCCAAGACGATACAACAAAGCCTGTAGATGGCTTACGTCCACTTAATGCACTTGAAATGGAAGGCCGCGACATCTATGTACGTGAAGGATGTTATAACTGTCACTCACAGATGATCCGCCCATTCCGTGACGAAGTTGAACGTTATGGCCACTATTCAGTCGCTGGTGAGTCAGTATGGGATCACCCATTCCAATGGGGTTCTAAACGTACTGGTCCTGACCTAGCTCGTGTTGGTAAACGTTACTCGGACGACTGGCATTATGCTCACTTAGTTGACCCACGTGCAGTGGTTCCTGAGTCAAATATGCCAGGCTTTCCTTGGTTAGCAGAGAATCGCGTTGATACTAGCCTGACTCTGAAAAAACTTAAAATTTTCCGTGATACATTCGCCATCAACCCGCAAAACCCGGCACATCCGGGATTAGGTTACGGTAGTGATGAAGAACTAATCGCTGATGTTGCCAAAGTTGACGCAATGAACGATGGTAAAGGAGCAACAGAAATGCAAGCTCTTATCGCCTACTTGCAACAACTTGGCACACACTTGAAGTAATAATTATGGATTACGGAACATACAGAGGCATTTTAACTCTGGTAATTTTAGTACTATTTATTGTCATTGTTGTGTGGGCGTACAGTAAGCGTAGTAAAACACGTTTTAAAGACGCTGCAAATGCCATCTTTGAAGATGAAGAGAAGCATAACAAGACAATCTCTAACGAGGAAAAGGGGTCTGAGAAATGACTAGCTTTTGGAGTATATGGGTTATTGTATTAACCCTATCATGTCTTATCATTTTGTTTGGTTTGCTAGTTTGGAACTTAAAAAACTACGCAGGCGTTGAAGAAGGTGAAAGCTGTGGGCATGAATTTGATGGTATTGAAGAACTAAACAACCCACTGCCAAAGTGGTGGACCTACATGTTCTTTGCAACATTCGCATGGTCAGTTTACTACTTAGCGGCATACCCAGGTTTAGGTAACTGGGAAGGTCTTGGTAAGTGGACCAGTTCTAACCAAGGTATTACATCTCTTGCAGAATCTAAACAAGCTGTTGAAGATGCACACGCAGAAGGTCGCTTTGTAAAACTGGATGCTGAATATCGCGCTGCCGACGAACGTTTTGGTCCAATTTTTTCGGCTTTTGCTGAGCAAGATATCGAAACACTTGCAACTGATGAAAAAGCACTGGAAATTGGGCAGCGTTTATTTGCGCAAAACTGTTCACAGTGCCATGGCTCAGATGCACGTGGTGGTCAAGGCTTCCCTAACCTAACTGATAAAGATTGGTTATATGGCGGCACACCAGACAAAATCAAAGAAACGTTATTACACGGTCGTATTGCTGCGATGCCACCTTGGGGTGCTGCATTAGGTGAGCAAGGTGTGAAAGAAATGACCGCTCACGTATTAAGCTTATCTGGGCGTACTGTTAACCAAAAAGACGCCGCAGCCGGTGCAGCTAAGTTTGCAATGTGTGCAGCGTGTCATGGTGCGGATGGTAAAGGTTCTGTAGCACATAACCTACCGTTTGGCGCACCAGATTTAACGGATAACATCTGGCTATATGGTGGTTCTCAACGTGCTGTTGAAGAAACTATTGTAAACGGCCGTGCTGGTGTAATGCCTGCATGGAAAGACATTTTAGGTGAAGAAAAAGTCCACCTATTAACAGCGTATGTGTATAGTTTATCTCAAGATAAATAAGCAAAACGTTAATTAAATGTTTATAGTTTAATCTTTTAATTCAATAGATTAATTAAGATCAAAAAAGCCTCCATCTGGAGGCTTTTTTTTAGTCTTTTCAATTTAAATCCTATAAAATGTCTGCACCGAAAACAAATTAAGCGTATTTATGACTCCTACTCCGTGGTATAAAAATTTCTGGCCTTGGTTTTTAATCTTTTTTCCGCTAGTTGCCATCGTTGGTTGTATTTCTCTATTCATTACAGCAATCGGTAATGGCCCTGATATGGTCGTGGATGATTACTATAAAAAAGGCAAAGCGATTAACTTAGAATTAAGTAAATTCGACAAAGCCAAAGCGCTTTATTTACACGGTGAATTAAAAGTAGAAGCGGATAAAATTAGCTTTAAGTTTAATAAAGGCGACACTAGCAATATCCACTCATTAAAGCTGTCATTTTATCATCGTACAATTGAAGATCATGACTTTAGTACGCATTTGACGCCAAATGCCAATGGTGAATTTACCGCTATTGTTGAGCCCTATATCAACGGCACTTATACAGTTTTTATTGAGCCAACTGATGGTAGCTGGAAACTAAAAGAGAACATCACTTTGCCAAGTGAGCAAAGTATTGCCGTAAGCCCTGAGTATAAGTAGTCACCCTATCATGTCCAATAACTGCTTTCACTGCCTTGAAAGTGTACCCGCAGGTTTTAGCGCTACGGTTGTTATAGACGGTAGTGCAGAGCCTATGTGTTGCATTGGCTGTCAAACCGTTGCCGAGACAATTGTCGCTCAAGGCATGACCGATTATTATAAATTTAGAACAGTCACTGCGGGTAAAGTTGAACAACTAGTCCCGGAACAACTTGAACTGATCAAAAGTTATGATAATGAAGATATTCAAGATGAATTTATAAGTCAAAATGGCGATATCAGTGAAGTATTACTGACCGTCGAAGGTATCACCTGTGCTGCGTGTGCGTGGCTAATTGAAAAGCAGCTGCTGAATATGGCCGCTGTAAAACGAGTAGACGTAAACACTTCGACCAATCGCGCCATGATTCAGTGGCATAAAAATGCTTTACCGCTGAGTGATATAATCAAAGCATTGCTAGAAATAGGTTATAAAGCATACCCTTTCCAAGCCGACCTAGAAGCAAGCCAAAAACAACTCGTTGCAAAAGCCTACATACGTAGACTCGGCGTGGCAGGCTTAATGACCATGCAAGTAATGATGTTCGCCTTTGCCATGTACTTTGGAATGTTTTCTGGCATGGAAGAAAACTTTGAGCAGTATTTTCGCTGGATCAGCCTAATACTCGCCTCCCCTGTTATTTTATACAGCGCAATGCCTTTCTTAACAAATGCTATAAATGGACTCAAAGCTAAACAGCTCAACATGGATTTACCGGTGTCATTGGCTATCTTTGGGGCATATGCAGCCAGCAGCTATGCCACAATAATGGCCGTAGGCGAAGTCTATTTTGAATCAATTTGTATGTTTACCTTTTTACTTCTACTGGGTAAATATTTAGAGTTTCGTGCACGGCTTAAAGCCAGCGAATTTACTGCAAACTTACAAAAATTATTACCGCTTACAGCACGTAAACTGGATGAAAATGGCCAAGAGCATATTATTGCGGCTAAAAAGTTAAAACTCGATGACCGAGTCTTGATCAAAGCGGGTGAAACCATTCCAGCTGATGGCATTGTCTGTTCAGGCAATACAACGGTAGACGAATCAATGATGACTGGCGAGCATTTACCCGTTAACAAATACATCGAACATCAAGTGTTTGCAGGTACTGTGAACCATGACGGTGTGATTGAAATTCGCATCAACAAGATTGGCCAAAATACACTTTTAAATCAAATAATAAAACTACAGCACGGTGCACTGGCTACCCGTCCTAAATTAGTAGAGATTACCGACAAAGTTGCGCAATGGTTTGTTGCCTGCTTGCTGGTATTTGCATCTATTACTGCAATTGGCTGGTATCAAGTTGACCCTGAGCATGCTTTTTGGATCACCATAGCAGTACTTGTAGCAACCTGCCCTTGCGCATTAAGCTTAGCTATCCCAACGGCGTTAACCTGCGCGGTGGCAACCTTAACCCGCAAAGGCATACTCATTAAGCAATCTCATGTACTTGAGACTTTGCCACAACTAACCCGCGTTGCCTTTGATAAAACAGGCACTTTGACACAGGGGCGTTTTACCCTTGATGCGGTGGATTTATTAGCAGACACCTTGTCAAAAAAACAAATTTTAACCTTAGCTGCGCAACTGGAGAGTTACTCAGAGCACCCGATAGCTAGCGCATTCACTGAGTTTACACCGAATCAACGCCATTTAACGAATATAACCATCCACCCGGGCCTTGGCATCACTGGTAGTGATGACACCCACCATTATGCGGTGGGCAAAAGCGGCTGGTTCAACAGCAAGAAAAGTAATGCTCAAGCCACGTTTTATATTGATCAACAGCCGGTTGCTAACTTTTATTTTGTTGATGAAGTAAAAAGCAATGCCGCACAGTTGATCCGCTCTTTACAGCAGCAAGGCTTAAGCTGCCATATGTTAACTGGCGATGCGTCAACCGCAGGGCAACAAATTGCTAAAAAGCTTGCGCTTGATAGCTATAAAATAAGCTGTTTACCAGAGGATAAACAAAGCGAAGTACAGCGCTGGTCTCGTGAAGGTGAAATTGTTGCCATGGTTGGTGATGGCGTTAACGATAGCCCGGTTTTCAACAGTGCACATTTATCTATTGCGATGGAGACAGGTGCTGATATTTCCAAAAATACTGCCGATGTGGTATTACTCAACAGTGATTTAGCCGCAATTGACCATTTAATAACGGTATCGAAAAAAACGCGCCGCATTATAAAGCAAAACTTAGCGTTGTCGTTGTTCTATAATGGCTCTATCTTACCGCTTGCAGCGTTAGGACTTGTTGCCCCATGGATGGCCGTTATCGGCATGTCTGCAAGCTCCATTATTGTGATCAGTAACTCACTGAGGTTATTAAAGTTATGAGTATCATTTATATTCTAATCCCCATCGCGATATTGTTTGTATTGATTGCAATCGGGGTATTCTTTTGGGCTGTTCGTGGAGAACAGTTTTCTGATTTAAACAAGCAAGGTCATAGTATTTTGTTTGAAGACGACAAAGAGCAACACAAAAAAAGTAATGATTGATCCGTTATTCGTCAGCGCATTCATTATGGGGTTAATTGGCAGTGGCCACTGCATTGCGATGTGCGGCGGTATTGCCAGCTCTTTACAATTAGCAACCGATAAAAGCCGGCCATTACAATACTCGATTGCGTATAATATTGGCCGCGCTGGCAGCTATATGTTTGCAGGTGCGCTCGTTGCTGGGATCAGCAGCCATTTCGCCACGCAAAACCATTTGCTGGCGTTAACGTTAGCCTTGTTAAGCGGCCTATTTATGATCTTAGTTGGCTTATATATCATGCGCTTAGGCGCAAGCTTACAATGGCTTGAATCATTAGGTAAAACACTAATATGGCAGCATTTAGTTAAACTTAACCGCTTTATAATGCCGATTAACTCATTACCTAAAGCAATGGCGTATGGTGCTTTATGGGGGTGGTTACCCTGTGGTTTAGTGTATTCAGCATTAACTTGGGCAATGACCAGTAGCAACGCTTATGATGGCGCTTTAGTCATGCTATTTTTTGCTCTAGGCACTTTTCCTGCCATGTTAAGTATGGGAATGGGAGCACAAGTGCTCCATAAACTATTAAATCACCCTTGGGCACGAATAGCACTTGGCAGCATACTGATCTGGTATGGTATTTATTTACTTATCATTGCAACTGACAAGCTGGTGCATTAATCTTAACAAATTGATGTGACAACATTTTACGGACTGAACTAATGGATTTATCTCATAACAAAACCAAAAACAATTGTACTATCAGCTGTAATGACTGCAGTATTAGCCAATTATGCTTGCCTTTTACCCTTAATGGTCAAGAAATGGATAAACTGGATGAAATCATCGAGCGTAAAAAACCGCTTCATAAAGGTGACTTTCTATTTG
Organism: Pseudoalteromonas sp. KAN5; assembly: GCF_022846535.1. NCBI lineage: Bacteria > Pseudomonadati > Pseudomonadota > Gammaproteobacteria > Alteromonadales > Pseudoalteromonadaceae > Pseudoalteromonas > Pseudoalteromonas sp. KAN5. The sequence goes on along the minus strand of NZ_AP025589.1, from coordinate 1,115,028 downwards.
AGTCGGGTGCCCCATTAAATGCTATTTTTGCAGTTCGTTCTGGTTCATTTAAATCATATACTCTCTCTGAGCAAGGTGATGAACAAATCACCGGCTTTCACCTAGCGGGTGACTTAATTGGCTTTGATGCAATAAATAAAATGACTCATCAAAGTTTTTCACAAGCACTTGAAACCTCGATGGTATGTGAAATTCCATTTGATACCTTAGATGAACTGTCTGGTAAATTGCCGAAATTACGCCAACAAATAATGCGTTTGATGAGCAGTGAGATTAACTATGATCAAGAAATGTTTTTAGCACTCAATAAAAAATCGGCTGAAGAGCGTTTAGCAAGCTTCATTCATAATTTATCAAATCGGTTTGGTGAGCGTGGCTTTTCGCGTAAGGAATTTCGCTTTACCATGACCCGTGGTGAAATTGGCAATTACCTTGGCTTAACGGTTGAAACAATTAGCCGCTTATTAAGCCGTTTTCAAAAAGCTGAGCTGATCAAAGTAGAAGGTAAATTTATAACTATTTTAGATAGTGAAGGTTTATCTGCAGCAGCGGCAATTCACCCCAAATAAATTGATCTAGCGTAACATATGCTTCGCTGTTACTTTAACTACTCATGAAATGCGTTACACTGTAAGTATTATGTAGACATAGAATGTAGTTAAAGGAGCAGCTTATGAACACTATCAAACAGATCCTCGCTATTATCGATCCAACCGCTGACTCGCAGCATGGTTTATCTCGTTCTATTGAACTTGCTAAAAAATCAGGTGCCAGTATCACCGCCTTTATGAGTATTTATGATTTCTCATATGAAATGACCACCATGCTCTCGGCCGATGAACGCGAAGCAATGCGTAACGCCGTCGTAAAAGATCGCCAATTATGGTTAGATGAAATTTTAACACAGTATCCAGAGGTTAAAATCTGCAGCCGAGTTGTGTGGCATAACCGCGCATATGAAGCGATCATAGATACTGTTATCAATGAACAATTTGATTTGGTTGTTAAAGGCACCCACCAGCACGACACTTTAAAGTCCGTTATTTTTACGCCAACTGACTGGCATTTAATTCGTAAATGCCCAGCACCAGTATTACTCGTCAAAGAGCAAGCATGGCCTGCACAAGGAAATATTTTAGCCGCAGTAAATGCCGTCAGTGAAAACCAACAGCACCTTGATTTAAATCACCGTATTATTAAAGATGCACAATTTCTATGCGAGCTTGCTAACGCCAGTTTAAATCTCGTCAACGCCTACCCTGCTACACCTGTGAATATCGCTATTGAAATTCCAGAATTTAATCCCAGCGTCTACAATGAATCGGTTAAGAAACACCATATAGAATCAACCCAAGCATTAGCAGCTAAACATCAAATTAGTCAGCAACACTGTGTTATTGAAGAAGGTTTACCCGAAGATGTGATCCCAGATGTTGCTAAGCGGCTAAACAGCGAGCTAGTTGTTATTGGCACTGTTGGTCGCACAGGCTTAAGTGCGGCTTTAGTTGGCAATACCGCAGAGCATGTAATTGACAGCCTAGATTGCGATGTATTGGCGCTCAAACCCGATGGTTATGTTTCTCCATTGGCAAAATAAATTAGCCAATAAATAAGTTTTGAGCATTGCCACTTTCAGCATATAATACGCCCCTTTATTTTACGCATAGTATTTCAAGGGGGCGTAATGTCGCATTCTGTTCAAGCCAAAGCTCAATATAACTTCAATAAGTTACAAAAGCGCTTACGTCGTCTAACTGGTCAAGCCGTTATGGACTTCAACATGATTGAAGAAGGCGACCGTATCATGGTGTGCTTGTCAGGAGGCAAAGACAGTTACACTCTATTAGATATGCTGCAGCATTTGCAACGTGTTGCACCTATAAAGTTTTCCCTCTTTGCTGTTAATTTAGATCAAAAACAACCAGGCTTCCCTGAGCATGTATTGCCTGAGTATTTAGATACCCTGGGTATTGAATACAAAATTGTCGAAGAAGATACCTACAGTATAGTGACAGACATTATTCCCGAAGGAAAAACAACATGCTCGCTATGCTCTCGCTTACGCCGTGGTATTTTATACCGTACTGCTAAAGAGCTAGGAGCGACAAAAATTGCATTGGGTCATCATCGTGACGATATGATTGAAACGCTATTTTTAAACATGTTTTATGGCGGTAAACTAAAAAGTATGCCTGCTAAACTAATGAGTGATAATGGTGAGCATATGGTTATTCGCCCATTAGCGTACTGTAAAGAAACCGATATTGAAAAATATGCCATTCATCAAGCTTACCCTATTATTCCCTGTAACTTATGTGGCTCGCAGGAAAATTTACAGCGTAAACATACCAAGGCAATGCTTGCGCAGTGGAATAAAGAACACCCAGGTCGTATTGAAAGCATTTTCACCGCGATGCAAAATGTAGTGCCATCACATTTAGCCGATAATCAATTATTCGACTTTGCTAACTTAACAACTGGTGAAGTGATTGACGGTGGTGATATTGCCATGGATAAACCTGACATTCCAAAGCAACCTATCAATAGCAATGAAGACGTTGCTGATGTGGTGACTATTAATTTAAGTTAACAAATTTACTTGTTAAGCAAAATGCCGCATTCATTGCGGCATTTTTATTAGTATCATGCGGATCGTTACGGCATATCCATTAACGCTTGGCTTTGTTCGTCCACTTTAACTTGATAGTTCTCATGCTTTAAACCAAGTAACTGTGGTAGCGTTGCCGCAATACAGATGGATGACAAGGTCCCTACCACAATTCCCGTAAACAAAGCGATAGAAAACCCCTGTAATGGCGCACCAGCGAGTAACCAGACACTCGCAACTGTCGCTAATGTAGTACCTGAAGTGATCAAAGTACGCGTTAAAGTACTTTTAATTGATTCATCAATCACAGTGTTAACGCTTGCGAGTTGTTTATTAGTATCCAAGCGTAGCAATTCACGCACTCGGTCTGCGACAATAATAGAATCATTTAATGAGTAACCAATAATTGCCAGCAAACTTGCCAATACCGTTAAATTAAAATCAAGCTGCAACCACGAAAATAAGCCTACCACTATGATCACGTCATGCAGTAAAGCTATTACCGCCCCCAGCGCCAAACGCCATTCAAACCTAAGTGCTAAGTAAATCATTACAGCAACCATTGCTGCAAATAATGCTAAACACCCTTGATCGAATAATTCATCTCCCACTTGTGAACCTAAATAAGATGATGACACAACTTCAACACCCAACGACTCATCTTCAGTTAAACTTGTGATCCAGCCTGAGTTTTTTACTTGCTCAGCTTCTCTTAATTGAAAGTGTTGGCTTGATTGCGCGGTGAGAATAAAATCACCGTCATGATAAATACTCAATTTCTCAGTAAGTTCACTTTGGTTAATTGGCACTGAGGTCGTAAACTCAGTTAAATACCCCCGGTAAAATCAAGGCCAAAATTCAAGCCTTTTGATGTTATTCCTATTACTGAGAAAATGATTAAAAACAGAGATAAAAATAAACCAGATAAACGTAAGCGCGTTATTGTGCTCTTTTTTTCAGTTACTTTACTCATGCATTTACTCCACGTTTGTTTGCCAATTTTAAATACACGGTTTGGCTCAATGCCTTTGAAACATACACGCCGGTAAACACACTGGTTACAAGCCCAAGCGCAAGCGTAATAGCAAACCCTTTTACTGGCCCATAGCCAATGCCATATAAAATGACGGCAGTGATCATCGTGGTAATGTTAGCGTCAAAAATGGTGCTAAATGCTTGTTTATAGCCCTGCTCTATAGCTTGATAGGGCGCACGGCCTTTACGTCGCTCTTCTTTGATACGCTCAAATATAATGACATTAGTATCAACCGCCATGCCAATTGTTAGTACCAGCCCTGCAATCCCAGGTAAAGTGAGCACAACACCAGGCAGCAATGACATTAAACCAACCAAAGCCGTTAAATTTAATAATAAGGCTATATTCGCCACTAACCCTAAGCGCCGATACCACAAAGCCATAAATGCCAATGTGATACCCATTCCTAGCATTAAAGCAGCTAACCCATTATTTATATTATCAGCGCCTAAGCTTGGGCCAATGGTTTGTTCTTGCACTATGGTTACTGGTGCGGTTAGTGAACCAGCACGCAGTAATAATGCTAAATCTTGTGCCGCTTGCGGGCTTTGCATATTTGTAATACTAAATTGACTACTTAAATGCTGAGCAATATTTGCTACATTAATAACTTCACTTTTTTTAACCACTTTTCCTTGGTCATTTTTGTAATATTCAGAATACACTGTCGCCATAGGCTTGCCGATATTACGCTTGGAAAACGCCGACATCGCTTCGCCACCTTGGCTATCAAGGCTCAGTTGTACCAGAGGCTTACCCCACTCATCGCGCCCAGCATGCGCATTATTAATATGTTGGCCTGAAAAGATAGCAATTGGATCTAAGCTGATGGTGCCCCCATTTTGTAGGGCAAAGGACTTGCCGCCATATTCTTTAAGTTGATGGAAATCAAGGGATGCCGTAGCACCAATGATCCGTTTTGCAGCTGCGGGATCTTGTACACCGGGTAGTTCAATACGAATACGCTGTTTACCTTGGCGCTGGGTTACCGCTTCCGTAATGCCTAACTCTTCAATACGACCACGCAACGTCGTCAACGTTTGACTCATCACTTCTTTAGTAAACTCACCACTGCCTTGCTCACTAAAACTAAATGCCACTGTTGTTAACTTACCTTGCGTATGCACCGTTGGAGCTAAACGCTGAAAACGTTTTAAAACTTGCGTCTGCACTGTAAGCAATTGATCTTTTGCAGCTGGTAATGCATGTAATTCAAATCCTTGCGCATTTTGTTGCACACGGACCCCTCTGGCTTTTTCATCACGAATTATCGTTTTTGTTTGCTCATAAGCGCTATCCAGCTGCTCTTGTTGCGCTTTGACTAAATCAACATCTAATACAAACAACACCCCACCATTGAGATCCAGCCCCAACTTTATAGGTGCTAAACCTAAACTTTGTAACCAATCTGGACTTGTTTGATGCGTCACTATTTTTACATTCAACTGCGTAAATTCACTTTTTAACGTTTGCTGAGCTGCGGCGCTTTTTGTCGGCTCGTGGAGTAACACATTTAATGACGATTGCTGTTGAGACGATTGCATAGACTGTTCAACAGTAAAACCGTGTTGATTTAAAAAATCGACCACACTTTTTTGCGTGTCAATTGCTAATAACTCAGCGTTAACTTGTTGTTGTGCTGTCACATGCAACCAGGACTTTGCAGGGTATAAATTTGGTAAGGCGCTAATAGCCAGCAATATCAGTGCTACAAGCATAGCTAGATAGCTTATTTTAAAACGCTGAAACAGCGGTTTTTTTGATGATTTTTTTAACATACTTCTTCCTTAAGCCTATAAAAGCATAGGCTTCACGCCAAAATTGGCGTCGTTATTTTTTGCTTTAGCGAAATCACTAAAACAGCGAAAAATTAACGAGAAGAATTAACTGTGGTAGGTAACAACAGCTCGGTATTGTAAATTTGCGTCTTTCCAACCACTCAAACGAGACTTCTTACCTTCATAACACACAAACCAAGGTAACGTTATTGCCGGTTCAAGAGGCTGTAAATAAAGTTGCCGCGCAAGACTTGGCACAAAAAACTCAAAGATAGTCACATAATTTGGCTCTACTTGAGTATGATATAAAAATAATGACGAGTTGCTAACGGTTAAACGTGGTTGCAATGATTCAAAGCCTGCACCTTCAGAGGGTTGCTCATCCGCCGCACTCTTTTTAGTAAAAGGCGTGGTATCTGACGTTGAATTGTCAAATATCTTTACCGCTAACTGACTCAAATCTGCTTGTATCAGCGGCTGAAAAGTAACAATAGGCTGACTCAGTTCAACTTTAGTGCTGCTCGCAGCAGTTGCCTGCACACTAAAAAGTGCAGCAAACATCAGTAACACAGCGAAGACTAAGCGAAAACGAATCATTTTATTATCTAGCTAGAATATTAATACTATTATTGGGTGCATTTTAATTATTTCAATAGCGTTTTACTATTTAAAAAATCATGCCGCCGTTTAATACCAATCGACTTAAATACTTAACACGATTGGTATAAAGCGGCACTATAGAGCTATTAAACGACTTCAAGTGATGACATGTCAATCACATAACGGTGAGATAGATCACCTTCTTTTAGACGTTCAAATGCTTGATTGATCTCATCCATTTTAATCATTTCAACTTCTGGAAGAATATTGTGTAGTGCACAGAAATCGAGAATTTCCTGCGTTTGCGCAATACCACCAATTAAAGAGCCTGCCACGCGGCGACGTCCCAATAATAGTGGCACTGAGCTGGATTCAGCCATATCACCCACTTGGCCAACTAACACTTGTGTGCCATCAATATCGAGCAAAGGCAAATAAGGGGTAAAGTCATGCTTAACGGGAATGGTATTAATGATTAAATCAAATTTATTTGCATGGGCATCCATGGCTTTTTGATCTTTAGAGATAAGTAAACCTTCAGCGCCATATTCAAGTGCTTGCTGTTTTTTGTCATCTGATCGACTAATAGCCGTCACATGCGCTCCCATCGCCACAGCAATTTTAATCGCCATATGGCCCAAGCCTCCTAAACCAATCACGGCAACACGACTACCAGGGCCAACATTCCAGGTGCGAAGCGGTGAATATGTGGTAATACCCGCACATAAAATTGGTGCACATTTAGCAAGATCCAATGATTTTGGTACGTTTAGAACAAACTCTTCGCGCACAACAATGTGTTTCGCGTAGCCACCTTTGGTTGATTCACCTGTAATACGATCTTTCCCTGAATAAGTACCAACCATGCCTTCGCGACAAAATTGCTCTTCGCCTTTATGGCATTGGTCGCATTCAAGACAGCTATCAACCATACAGCCAACTGCAACATTGTCACCAACTTGGTATTTAGTCACTTTACTGCCAATAGCAGTCACACGGCCTACGATCTCATGGCCTGGTAAAATGGGGTAACGAGTACCGCCCCAGTCATTATTTACAGTATGGAGATCTGAATGACACACCCCGCAATACAAGATTTCAATCGCAACGTCTTCACTGCGTAAATCGCGTCTTTCAAAATAAAATGGCGCTAATGGCGTGTTAGCTTCATGTGCCGCGTATCCGATAGTTTTCATCTGCTTTCCCTTCTGTGTTAAAAACTGAGTTTAATTAATTGTCTTAAGCTGTCTACACTGTACTATGTGCTGTTACAGTATAGTCCTAGATCCACACTGTTAAAGTTTATACTCTAGGCTACTAAAAAAAGTTTAATACAGACTTAATAGAGTTAGAGAAAATATGCGCGGTATGGGTAAACAAGAAGCAATAAAACATCATGATGCCATGAACTTAAAACAAAGTGTTAAAACGTTATGGCCATATTTAATGGTGTTCAAAGCGCGAGTCTTGTTAGCTGTGCTTGCATTGATTGCTGCAAAAGGCGCAACCTTGCTGATGCCATGGGCGCTAAAAGAAATCATTGATGCTGTTGATGGTAATCTACAAACCGTTCTCATGGTCCCCGTAACACTTTTACTGCTTTATGGCGGATTACGCTTTGCTGGGGTGTTTTTTGGCGAAGTACGCGATGCCTTATTTGGCCGTGTCACAGAGCACGCCATGCGGCATATTGGTCTTAAAGTATTTAAGCATTTACATGCACTTGAGCTGAGTTTTCATTTAAATAGACAAACTGGCGGGATTAGCCGTGATATTGAACGCGGAACGCAAGGCCTAAGCTTTTTAATGCGCTTTTTAATGTTTAATATTATCCCTACGCTATTAGAGATCTTAATTGTCGCGATTATATTCGCCACGCTTTTTTCTCCTTGGTTTGCGCTTGTCACCCTCATCGCGGTGATTATTTATATTGCCTTCACGGTCACTATTACTCAATGGCGCAATCGATTCATTCGTGAGGCAAACCAAGCGGATAACAACAGCAATAGTCGAGCAATCGACAGTTTGCTCAACTACGAAACCGTTAAATATTTTAATAATGAAACCCACGAAGCCAACAGTTATGACGCTTTTTTAGCTACTTGGGAACACGCACGATTGAAAAACCGCTTATCTTTATTAGCACTTAACTCAGGCCAGGCCTTGATCATTGCCGCAGCGATCACCGCATTAATGTGGTTAGGCACAGCAGATGTCGTAACAGGTGAGTTAAGCATCGGTGAGTTGGTTATGATCAATGCCTACATGATCCAGCTTTTCTTACCACTCAATTTTTTAGGCTTTGTATATCGAGAAATTCGCCGTGCCCTAACAGATCTTGAAAACATGCTCGGGCTATTAACCACAAAGCCACGGATCACAGATAAAGAAAATGCCCAGCCGCTTGCTATACAGCAAGGGAATATAGAGTTTAACAACGTTAATTTTAGCTACCACAGCTCGCGGGCTATTCTCAAGCAACTGAGTTTTACCATTAACGCCGGGAGCAAAGTCGCGGTGGTCGGTGCCAGTGGCGCAGGTAAAAGTACCCTTGCCCGCGTGTTATATCGTTTTTATGATATTGACAGTGGCAGTATTTGTATTGATGGCCAAGACGTGCGCGACATCACGCTACACAGCTTACGCCAAGCAATTGCCATCGTCCCACAAGACACCGTACTTTTTAATACTAGCATACGAGAAAATATCGCTTATGGTCGCCCTGGTGCCAGTGATGAAGAAATCGATAAAGCGATTAAGATGGCTCACTTAACTAAATTTATAAATAGCCTTGAGAAAGGCGATCAAACCCTTGTTGGCGAACGTGGCTTAAAAGTCTCTGGGGGTGAGAAACAACGTATCGCCATCGCGCGTGCCATTTTGAAGAAGTCACCAATCTTAATTTTTGACGAAGCAACCTCTGCGCTGGACTCTCATGCAGAACAAGCAATATTAAACGCCATGCGAGAAGTAGCCGCAAATCATACAAGTTTAGTGATTGCACACCGCTTATCAACAATAACCGATGCTGACAAAATCTTGGTTATGCAAGCAGGTCAACTCGTTGAACAAGGCAACCATCAACAACTGCTTGCTTTGCAAGGTGAATATGCGCGGATGTGGCAATTACAGCAAATGCAGTCAAACAATTGCTAAGTACGGCTGACTCAGTTAGTTTATTTATTAACACGGCTTTATCGGGTGATTAAGTTATTCACCTCAAAAGTTTGTCTCGCTTTCGGTTATCTATAACAATCAAAAGCTAGGTTATAAAAGTCTATGATAAAAATAACATTCAGGGTAATCCAATGAAAAAAACACTTATTGCAGCCACACTCGCTGCCACATTTTTAGCAGGCTGTTCTAAGCCTGAAACAACCGAAACCTCAGCCCCAAAAACAGCCGTTGAAACAACTACAGCCGCTGAACAACCAGAATTAGGTAGCTTTGGTGTAGATTTAACGGCGCGTAACGAAGCAATTAAACCTGGCGATGATTTTTTTATGTATGCCAGTGGCACATGGTATGACAACTACGTAATGCCTGCGGACAAAACACGCTATGGTGCTTTTTCTGGGTTAGCAGAGCGCAGTGAAGAGCGTGTTAAAGAAATCATTGAAGAAATAGCGGCACGTGATGATTTAAATGCTGAAGAGCAGCTAATCGCTGACTTTTACAACGCTTATATGGATACCGAAACACTTAATAAATTAGGTATCACACCTATTAAACCATTGTTGACTGAAATCAATGACGTATCATCAACGGATGATCTTACTAAGCTGTTTGGTCAAGCGTGGCTGAGTGGTGTTAACTCTCCTATTGGCGGTGGCATGTGGTTTAACCGTCTTGATCCAAATAAATATGAAATGTCACTGGGCGCTGGCGGTTTAGGCTTACCAGATCGCTCTTACTACTTAGAAGATTCTGAGCGTTTTGAAAAAACCCGTAGCGCATATGTTGCACACATTGCACAAATGCTTGAATTAGCCGGTGTCGATAATACCACCGAACGTGCACAGGCGATCTTAGCCCTTGAAACTAAAATTGCAGAAGGTCATTGGCCACGTGAAAAACGCCGTAACCGCGACCTAACATTAAACCAAGTTAAGCGCAGTGAGCTGAGCGAAGCATACCCAGACTTTAATTGGGATCTGTACTTTGCGCAAACAGGTTATCAAGTGCCGCAGTTGAATGTGTCACAACCAGAGCCTATAAAAGCCATGATTGAACTTATCAATCAACAAGACCTAGCAGTATGGAAAGACTACTTAACCTATCACGCACTCAGTGGTAACGCAGAGTTACTTTCTGAAGAAGTATTCAATACTAATTTTGCGTTTTACGGTAAAGAACTTAACGGACAACAAGAGCCACGTCCTCGCTGGAAACGTGCTATTAGCCAAATGTCAGGTACCAACTCGTTAGGCTTTGCTATCGGTAAAGTGTATGTCGCACGTTACTTCCCAGAATCATCAAAACAGCAAATGTCCGAATTGGTTGAAAACCTACGTACAGCACTCGGTGAGCGTATTGATAACCTAGACTGGATGGGCGCAGAAACAAAAGTAAATGCGCGTGCTAAATTGGCCGCATTTGTGCCAAAAATCGGCTATCCAGATGTATGGCAATCATTTGACGGCTTAACAATTAGCGACAACGATTTAATGGGCAATATAAAAAACACCCGTGAGTTTTTCCAAGCAGACAGTGTTGCCAAAGAGCTTGAAAAAACGGATCGTAACCGTTGGGGTATGACACCACAACGCGTGAATGCGTACTACAATAGCTCATTTAACGAAATTGTGTTCCCTGCTGCTATCCTGCAACCACCATTTTTCGATCCAAATGCCGATCCAGCTGTTAATTATGGTGGCATAGGTGCTGTTATTGGTCATGAAATGGGCCATGGTTTTGATGATCAGGGCTCTAAATCAGATGCAAACGGTGTGCAACGCAACTGGTGGACTGACTCAGATCGTGCTGCATTTGAGGCCAAAGCCGATCAGCTCGCAGCCCAGTATAGCCAGTACGAGCCAATCCCAGGTAACTTCGTCAATGGCCGTAACAGCTTAGGTGAAAACATTGGTGATGTGGGCGGCCTAGCAATGGCATATCACGCTTATAAACTGAGCTTAAATGGTAAAGAAGCACCTGTAATTGATGGCCTAACAGGCGATCAGCGGTTCTTTTTAGCGTGGGCACAAGTATGGAAAGAAAAACGTACAGAGCAAAGTATGTTAAACCAACTACGTGGTGGTACACATGCGCCAGGTCGCTTTAGAGCACAAGCCCCTCGTAACCATGATGCATGGTATAAAGCATTTGATGTAAAACCAGGTGATAAGCTTTACTTGCCTGAAGAAGAGCGTGTGCGTATTTGGTAAGCACAACTTAACCTTTAATTAGCCCGCGCACGCGGGCTATATTGTTTTTATTTAAACAACCAGCACAGCAAAACCTTCTCTACTACTTACACACTTTAAATCAGACTAGCCCTGCCCCGCATTTACCTTTAGAATACGAGCCTACAAAATTTACACTTTTAAAATATATTTAAGGCGAAACGCAGATGGGAAGAGCTTACCAAAACAAAAAAGATTCAATGGCTAAAACTGCGGGTGCTAAAACTAAAGTTTACTCAAAGTACGGTAAAGAAATTTATATTTGTGCCAAAAACGGTGGTGTTGATCCAGATGGCAATCTCGCACTACGTCGTTTAATCGAAAGAGCTAAAAAAGACCAAGTTCCCGCTCACGTTATTGAGCGCGCTATCGACAAAGCCAAAGGCGGCGGTGGCGAAGATTACTCAGCGACTCGCTACGAAGGTTACGGCCCGGGTAACTGCATGATCATCGTAGATTGCTTAACTGATAACAACAAACGCACCTTTGCTGATGTGCGTGTATGTTTTACCAAAGCAAATGCTAAGATTGGCGCACAAAATTCGGTATCGCACTTATTTGATCATCTTGCGATTTTTGTTTTTGACGGTGATGACGACGAAACCGTGCTTGAAGCACTGATGATGGCGGATGTTGATGTCACTGATGTAGAAGTAGAAGACGGTAAAGTGACCGTTTTTGCTCCACATACTGAATATAACAACGCTCGTACTGCGCTAGAAGAAATGGGTATTAGTGAATTCCACGAAGACTTAATCGCATTCGTCCCCCAAGTAGAAGCACCACTTGAAGGTGAAGATGTAGAAGTAATGGAACGCTTTTTAGCGATGCTTGAAGATTGTGACGACGTACAAAACGTCTACCACAATGCACAATTTTAATTCCATACTATAAAGTGATCATCAAGGCCATTAGATTGGCCTTTTTTATTTACTGAATATTAAACGACCTAAATAAATGGATTTGTATTTTGAATACCCTTGAACAGCTTCGCAGTGGTCAATTAGTTGGCGCTAAACGTTTGCAACTGGTTGCAGAATTAACGACTTTCCCCGACGAAATATTTACCCTAGCAGAGACTCTTGAAGTACTCGATTTATCAAACAATAAACTCACTGATTTACCCGATCAGTTTGCCTGTTTAACCAAATTAAAACGGGTATTTTTATCATTCAACCAGTTTCAGCATATTCCCCCTGTACTAGCAAAATGCCCAGCCCTGATCATGATCGCGTTTAAAGGTAATCAGATCAGCGAATTTGCAGAGCATAGCTTACCACTTACAACTCAATGGTTAATTTTAACTGACAACAAGCTTCAACAATTGCCTGAGTCTTTTGGTGAACTTACTCAACTACGTAAACTCGCTCTAGCAGGAAATCAGTTAACAACTCTGCCCCACAGCATGCAGCAGTGTCAGCAACTAGAACTCGTTCGCTTATCAGCAAATAACTTAACCCAAATTGATGACTGGCTGTTCGAACTCCCCGCGCTTACTTGGCTGGCGTTTGCCGGAAACGACTTTAATAAATCGCAATCACTGCAACATGGGGCAATAAAGCAAACAACGCTTAATGAGTTTGAACTCATAAGCCAAATTGGTGAAGGCGCATCGGGAATAATACACTTAGCAGATTGGCAGCAACATAAAGTAGCCGTTAAGCTTTTTAAAGGAGCGATTACCAGTGATGGTTATCCATTAGATGAAGTAAACTGTTGCTTGCAAGCTGGTGAGCACCCAAATCTTATCAAAGTGCTTGCGTATATCGATAACCCAGAACAACTAGGGCTGGTGATGGAGCTTATTAACCAAGATTACCAAAATCTTGGCTTACCGCCGTCACTTGAAACCTGCACTCGCGATACCTTTGCCGAACACACACAGTTCACCGCAGAGGCCATTAAACATATTGCAAAGCAGATGCTCAGCACCCTTGCCCACTTACATGCTAATAATGTCAGTCATGGTGATGTGTACGCTCACAACACTATGATAGATGCCCAGTACACTGTTTTATTTGGTGACTTTGGCGCAGCAACAAATTTGAACGCACTCACTGACTATCAGCGTTCACAAATGGAGTTGATAGAAGTAAGAGCTATAGGTTGTTTAATTGCTGATTTACTTACCCTATGCAAAGAATCTACCCCAGAAACGCATAAACTACAGCAAATTGCAGCGCAATCTATGAGTTTAGTAATGTCAGAGCGCCCTCGCTTAGCAACTTTGAACGTTAAGCTATAAAACGCAAAAAAGCCGCGATATTCGCGGCTTTGTTGGATAAAGCTAAACTTTTATAGGGTCAATTATAAATACTGACCGAGTGTTTTAACTTGGTCTAACATGCGGTTTGAGAAACCCCATTCGTTATCATACCAAGCCATCACTTTAACTAATTTGCCTTCAGCTTTAGTTTGCGTAGCATCAAAGATTGACGACGCTGGGTTATGATTAAAATCAATAGAAACAAGCGGAAGCTCATTGTACTCTAAGATCTCTTTCATTGAACCTTCAGCTGCGGCTTTCATTACTTCATTTATTTCAGCGGCTGTTGTGTCACGTTTAGTAATAAACGTAAAATCAACTAACGATACGTTAATTGTTGGAACGCGTACTGACATCCCGTCAAGCTTACCCGCAAGCTCAGGTAATACTAAGCCAACCGCTTTGGCTGCGCCTGTTTTAGTTGGGATCATAGACTGCGTAGCACTACGTGCACGGTATAGATCTGGGTGGTATACATCTGACAGGTTTTGGTCATTTGTATAAGCATGAATGGTTGTCATGCTGCCTTGCTCAATACCAACTGTATCATTAATTGCTTTTGCAATAGGTGCTAAACAGTTTGTAGTACATGATGCGTTAGAAATAATGTTGCTGTCGGCATTAAGTACATCATCATTTACACCATGAACTACGGTTGCATCTAAGTCGGTACCAGGTGCTGATACAATCACTTTTTTCGCACCCGCAGTAATGTGTTTTGCAGCATCTTCACGTTTTGTGAAAAAGCCCGTACATTCTAATACGATATCTACGTTTAACTCTTTCCATGGCAAGTTTGCAGGGTCACGCTCTTGCGTAAGAGTAATTACGTCATCACCGATAAGCATAGTGTTATCAGCAAGTGTTACTTTTTGCGAAAATTGACCATGCACAGAATCAAATTGAGTAAGGTGTGCATTTACATTCGCTGGCGCTAAGTCATTAATCGCAACGATTTTAATTTCATTGTTTTGCGCTGACTCATAAAGTGCACGTAATACGTTGCGACCGATACGGCCATAGCCATTAATTGCTACATTAATCATTTAAAAAACTCCCCTTTAATTATTTAATTTCACTTGCTTGGCGAGCAAGCGCTTCAATGGCTTGCCAGTCTTTGTTTTCAATAAGTTGTTTATCAAGCATCCAAGTACCACCGACACAAATCACATTGCTAAGCGCTAAGTAGCTCGGTGCAGTTGCTAAACTAATACCACCTGTTGGGCAAAACGTAACATGAGGTAATGGGCCACCAATTGATTTAAGCATTGCAGTACCGCCTGCAGCTTCTGCTGGAAAGAACTTTAAAAACTTAAAACCATGGCTTGCTAACTTCATCACTTCGCTCGGCGTTGCGGCACCTGGTAGAAATGGAATATCACTGTCTTTAGCTAGCGCTAAAAGCTCATCATTTACGCCCGGGCTGACCATAAAGTCAGCGCCTGCGGCAACCGATGCTTCAAAGCTTGCTTTATCAACCACTGTACCTGTGCCCACATACGCTTCTGGTACTTCCGCTTTCATCAGCTTGACCGCTTCTGCAGCAATGGGTGTACGTAATGTGATCTCAAGCGCTTTTAAGCCCCCGTTATAAAGTGCTCTAGCAAGTGGTGCTGCATCTTCTAATTTTTCAATCACCACTACTGGCACCACAGGTGCCGATGCTAAGATTTTTTCTATGCTCATTGTATGTCCTCATTACCCTGTGAATGGCTAATTATTATTCTATTCCAAACGCACTTGCGCCTAAATCTGCGCTACTAACAATGTTTCTAAATCCTGTAAACAACTCACGTCCAGTACCAAAGGTTAAACTTGGGACGCTCAGCTGTAATTCACGTTTTGCAAGCTCTTCATCGCTTACGTGTAGTTTTAAAATTCCCGCTGGTGCATCAAGTGTAACTAAATCACCTTCGTGAATTTTTGCGATAATGCCACCTTCAACGGCCTCTGGCGCTAAGTGAATTGCAGCAGGTACTTTACCTGATGCGCCAGACATACGGCCATCAGTCACAATTGCAACTTTAAAACCCTGATCTTGCAAGGTTGCCATAACTGGCGTTAATTTATGCAGCTCTGGCATGCCCTTCGCTTTCGGGCCTTGCTCTTTAAGTACAGCAATAAAGTCTTGGTTTAATTCACCGCGTGTATACGCTTCTTGTAGTGCACTTTGTGAACTAAATACTTTTGCCGGTGCTGATACTACTTGGTGCTCAATTGCAACTGCTGACACTTTAATAACAGCTTTACCTAAGTTACCTGTAAGTAGCTGTAAACCACCTTGTTTACTGAATGGGTTATCTACTGGACGCAGTACTTCTTCATCTAATGACTTTTCAGGACATGGCACCCATTTCACTTTGCTTGGACCATTTGAATCAGTCATGATCAAATTATTATCCGTGTCTAAACGTGGCTCTTGGGTGTATGCTTCAAGGCCTTCACCCACAATAGTTTTAACGTCATTGTGTAAGAAACCAGCACCAACAAGTTGCTTCATTAAGAAACCCATACCACCGGCAGCTTGGAAATGATTCACATCCGCTGAGCCATTTGGATAAATACGCGTCAGTAGTGGCACAACTTCTGATAAATCCGACATATCTTTCCATGTCAGCTCAATACCCGCCGCTTTAGCGATAGCAACCAAGTGAATAGCATGGTTTGTAGAGCCGCCTGTAGATAATAAACCGACCAAACCATTAATTATGGTTTTTTCAGTTACAACGTCAGCTAAACAATTCGCATCTTTTGTTTGAATAAGTTGCTTAAGCATGGTTTCTACCGCATTACCCGTTAGACCATCGCGTAATTCTGTATATGGATTGATAAACGAGCTACCTGGAAGGTGTAAGCCCATAATTTCCATTAACATTTGGTTTGAGTTAGCAGTTCCATAAAAAGTACATGTACCAGCACTGTGGTAAGACGCACTTTCAGCTTCTAACAATTCATCACGGCTTACTAAACCTTGTGCGAACTTTTGACGAATACGGGCTTTTTCTTTGTTAGGAATACCTGATTGCATCGGACCTGCTGGTAAAAACGCAACCGGTAGATGGCCAAATGATAAAGCGCCAATTAATAGGCCAGGGACAATTTTGTCACACACACCTAAGCAAAAAACACCATCAAATACATCGTGTGATAACGAAATTGCAGTGGACATAGCAATAACATCACGAGAAAAAAGTGATAATTCCATGCCATCACGGCCCTGAGTAACACCATCACACATCGCTGGCACACCACCAGCGACTTGTGCTGTTGCATCATATTTAGTGGCAAGGTCTTTAATTAAATCTGGATAATCTTTGTAAGGGACATGCGCAGAAAGCATATCATTGTATGAATTGATAATAGCTAGGTTAGGCTGTTCATCAGCCTTTAAACGTGCTTTATCATCACTGCTACAAGCAGCCATTACGTGAGCAATATTACCGCAACCTAAACCAGAACGAACTCTTGTTTGTTTTTTTGCATGATTCATGCGTTCTAAATAGGCTTGGCGAGTAGCTTTACTGCGTTCGATAACGCGTTCGGTGACTTCTTGAATACGAGGATGCAACATAAAATTCGACTCATCTCTATGGTTAGAGGATAAAGGCTCAGTAGCAAGCACATACTCCACGAATGAACTTGCACTGAGCATCTTTGATTTACCCGTTCAAAGGTATACGTTGTCAAGTTGTCTCTCACAATCAACCTGACACCGGTGTCACTGTATTAACGCACGACTGTGACACCGGTGTCAACCTTATCTTATAAATTTAGTTTAATTATTTTAAATGACCAAATAATGACCACCACTATTTTTTAACTCAGTGCACAATTTTTGTTCGCTATTTTTTTAAAAAAGCTTTAACAACCCACCTAGTATTAAACTAGTTCGTTAATATTAAAAGGTTTTACTTTCTTCTAGTACAAAGTAGCAGTGAATAAAATTGTTATACTCTTCGTGTTAAGTTACTGACCATTTAGCTCGCTAGAATGGTTAAATATTTAAGTCGATTGGTATATCTGTTTAGTCAAAAAATTTATGCCGCTAAGCAGAGCATACTAGGCTCAATAATGAATTAACCAAGAAATTTTTGCTGGGGCAAACTTAACATTAAAAACAGCTAAAAAAATGCCCGAGTAAGCGTCACTCAAACTCGGGCAACTGTGAAAATTGCTTCATTTACATATTTAAGGCTTTATTTGTGCGGTGGATTCACGGGTGATCAAACGCGCTTCTAGCGTCACTTGATAGGGCTGCTCTTGCGGTTCACTAATGTGCTCAATTAGTTTATTAACCGCTTGCTGAGTCATTTCTTCTACAGGTTGTGCAATAGTTGTCAGCCCAGGCCAAATATGGCGTGCAATTGGGGCATTATCAAAACCTGCTATCGAAATATCATCCGGTACTTTTAACTGCCGTTGTGTTGCCAATTTTAATACGGCAGCGGCCATGTAATCATTTGATGCAAATACTGCCGTAGGTCTTGGTGTTAGATCTAAGATGCTGCGTGCACTGTCTACACCTGAGTGATAACTAAAGTTACCTTCTTCAACCAAACGTTCATTAAATTCAATGCCATGGGTACTTAAAGCACGGCGATAACCTTTAAAACGCTGCTCTGTAGCACTGTGATCAGGGTGACCTTTAATAAACGCGATCGCCTTATGACCTAAGTTAATTAAGTGCTCGGTGATCTCAAAAGCCCCTTGCTCATCATTACTACGCACTGAAATCGACTCATCTTCAAGTACAGCAGACGCTACACGGGCATAAGGAATTTTTTTGCTTTTTAGAAAATCAACCAACACCTTAAAATCTGAAAACGGCGGGGTTAATACCAAACCATCAAGGCGAGAAGATTGCAGTAAATGTTCTATATTACTGATCAACGCATCACCACGTAGATCACATGGGTGGATCAACAAGTTATAGTTGTTTTCTTGGCACGCAGCCAGTGCACCTGTTTGCACCCGAGTGATATAACTTTTACTCGGGTTATCGTAAATACAGCCAATTATAAAACTACGATTTTGTGCTAAACCGCGAGCAATAGGGTTAGGAGTATAATCGAGCTCTTTAAACACTTTGAGCACTTTTTCGCGAGTTGCATCACTTACATTGGGTTCATTATTTAAAACACGCGATACGGTTTTTTTAGACACCCCAGCATAGCTTGCAACACTATTTATAGTAACTTTCTTCATCCAACCTTCCCAATAACATCCCCTACAGCGATGTTTTATGACTGCCCATTAACGTGCAAGCAAGCCGCAGCACCAATAAGTGGAATATTATCTTGTATAACAAGCGTTACGGGTATTTGGCTCACATATTGCGACATGATCCCTTTTGCGTTAAAACGCTCAACAAAGCGGCTTGCAAGTAAACGATCTTGCATGCGCGGTAAAATACCGCCCCCAATATACACACCACCTAGCGCACCAAAGGCAACAGCAAGGTCCCCTGCTACGCTTCCTATCCAATCACAAAATTGGTTTAAGGTCGCATCACAAATACTGCATTCGCCATTATTAGCTAATTCGCTAATTTGTGCAGCCGTTAAATTTTGTGCTTCAACACCATTTACAGCAGCCATTGCTTGATATAAATGGACAATACCAGGGCCTGAAAACACAGTTTCCACCGATACATGGGGTAACTGTTTACGTAATTGCGCGATCAACTGAGTATCGAGTTCATTTACTGAAGCAAGCGTCATATGCCCTGCTTCGCAACTCAACACTGCGCTTGCCTGCGTTGTACGCACTAAACAAGCCGCACCAAAACCAGTGCCAGGGCCCATTACTGCAATATTCGCATCAGTATCTGCTTGTCCAGCTTTAACTGCAATGTTTTGTTGTGCGTCTAAATACGGCGCTGCATAGGCAAATGCAGCAAAGTCGTTGATCACTTCAAGTTGCGCTAAATCAAATTCAGCTTTAACCTCTGCAACGCTAAAATGCCAACCTAAATTAGTCAAATGTACTTGGCCAGCTTTGATTGGTCCTGCGACGGCTAGACACGCGCGACGAGGCTGAATATTATTAACTTGCGATAAATAATGCTGCAATGCTGCTTGCAATGAGCCAAAATTGGCACTTGGAAAAGTAATATTATGCTCAATAACAAATTGTTTTTTTTCTAAGTTAAAGGCAGTAATTAAAGCAAAACGAGCATTAGTGCCGCCAATGTCGGCCACTAAGATAGGATCGAATTGTGAATTTGGCTTGGAGTTCATCATGTTTTCTCTTTTGTCTAAGCGGTTTAGATACTTAGCTATAACCGAGCTTATTATTGTAATTTCAATGGTCTTGCCATCGTCATGAGATAAACTTTGAGCTATCACCCCAAAGCAGTTACTCTAGTAAAAAAATGCTGCCCAAATAAATGGGCAGCCAATACGTTTTGACAACAAAATGATAAAACGCCGACATTATGACACCGGTGTCAGGTTTGAATCAATAAAAATTTTAGATTACTGATAAATAGCTTGTAAAAATCAACAAATCAACGAAAATGGCACGAGTTATTTGCACTTTATTTACTTAAAGCAGTTAGGTTATCTATGAAAGGTAAAGCTACATCGTTTGACATCGCCCACTACGCAGGGGTATC
This sequence comes from Pseudoalteromonas sp. KAN5, assembly GCF_022846535.1. Classification (NCBI taxonomy): domain Bacteria; kingdom Pseudomonadati; phylum Pseudomonadota; class Gammaproteobacteria; order Alteromonadales; family Pseudoalteromonadaceae; genus Pseudoalteromonas; species Pseudoalteromonas sp. KAN5. The sequence continues at coordinate 1,094,719 of NZ_AP025589.1, read as the reverse complement.
GCAATCTACTGTTTCGCGCGCTTTGCGTAACAGTCCATTAGTTAATGAAGAAACTCGCAAACGTGTTTTTGAAGTAGCAAAACAACTTAATTACAAAGTTGATAAAAACGCCAGCAATTTACGCACTCAGCAAAGTAGTACTTTAGCTTTATTATTGTTTGAAGATCCCACTGCCGATGAATCACAAATCAACCCGTTCTTTTTGGCTATGCTTGGTAGTATTACTCGCGCATGTGCTACACAAGGGTATGATTTACTAGTTTCTTTTCAATCAACCAGCGCCGATTGGCAAGCAGATTACGAAGACAGCCACCGTGCCGACGGTATTATTTTGCTTGGGTATGGTGATTATGTAGATTACCAAGCCAAATTTAGTAGCCTAATAGAACAAAACACTAAGTTTGTATGTTGGGGAGCAAGTGTAGATAACCGTCCTGATCTCACGGTCAGTTGTGATAATTACGGCGGCGGTAAACTTGCTGCTGCCCATCTATTACGTGCAAATAGAAAAGACTGTGCCTTTATTGGTGATGCATCAGAACATAGTCCTGAGTTTTTTGCTCGTTATCAGGGGTTTAAAGATGAATTTAACCAGCACGGCATTACTCTAAGCGAACGTAAAATGGCTAATGCCATTTCAACTGAAGAATCAGGCTATCATGCTACACGTTCATTAATTGCCAACAACATTCATTTTAATTCATTATTTGCCGCAAGTGATTTAATTGCCATTGGCGCTATACGCGCACTCAAAGAAGCCGGGATCAAAGTACCTGATGACGTTCATGTGGTAGGCTTTGACAACATTGCAGTTGCCAGTTTTACTAATCCACCCTTGACCACAGTGCAACAAGATACAACGCTCGCAGGTCAAATGCTGGTTAATAATTTACTAAAATTAATTCGTGGTGAAATCGTTGAAAACACCCTACTTCCCCCCTCATTGATCATTCGCGGTTCAAGTGTATAACGTAAGAGAGTAACGGTTTTGCGTATACCCTAAGCCTTATGATTAGTCATATTGAGAATAATCATAAGGTCTTAGCAACTCGGCTCCATAAACCAATTTGTAGCGCATTCTCTAACGCGCTGTAAATGTAATGCTGTACTCGCCAAGCCCTGCATAGGAAATAACACAGCTGCTATCGGTATCTAAATCGATCACTCCACAGTACGAGCCGGTAATAAATACTTGTCCCGCTTTTATATCGATACCTAACTGTGCGAGGTAATTTACCGCCCAATAAACTGGTGCTTGTGCAAGACCTGAAGGGTGTTTGCCTGTTCGCGTATTACGGTGTTCATTTTGCTCAATCGTTAACTCAATCTGAGCGGCATCAAAAGCGTCTGCTTTATTGATCTCTGGGCCGATGACGATACCTTGGTTAAATAAGCCATCCGCTAACTTTTCGAAATGTGTTGGTTGATAATCATCTGAAAAGCGATTCTGAATCAATTCAAGTGCCATATGGGTTTTAGCTATCGCAGCGTCAACCTGTTCATGACTGTAGTTTTCAGTCGCCAATAAGTCTTGACCAAATACAAATGCGATCTCAGGCTCAACACGCGCTTTATTATTTTGCGTATATAATTCACACGTTTGTGTAAGTGCATGAGGTTTACTCAACAGCGGGGCTAAAATAATCGAACCATCATCAAGTGGTAATAAACACTTCCAGCCATACACTTGCTGATCATTAAGTGCGATCATTAATTTCTGTACAGCAAAGCTTTCTTCGCTGTCTTTCAATGCTAAGCCAGCTGGTAAATCTGATTTAGGTAAAGCAGAGTCACGTTGCACCATTAAATGACGCGCAATTGTTTGTAATTGAGTTGAATTATCCACATTATTCTCGATTTGAGCTTGTACCACAGTACCAAGCAATAAACTATTAGCTATAGTTTATACACGAAACGTAAAAGAGTGTTACACATAATTAAAACACACCTATGACATTTTCTGTTGCCTTATATTTAGAAGCTATAAAAATTTAATACTGCAGGCACTCAGACGGAAAATCTCATCTTATTTACTACGTTTGTCAAAACAGCCACTATAAATTAACTGGCAGAACACACCAATGGCGGCTCCTACAACTAACGCTTTAAAACCACCGAATAAATTGATCAACAGCCAATACCCTTGCTCTGGGCCTAATGAACCTTTTTGCATGATGTCAGCTAACATCATGTAGTTCCAACCTATGTGTAAAATAACAGTTACAATAAATGCACCAAGTACCAGCCAGTAAAATAAAGGCTCTATTGGTTTTTTTCTAGATTTAATATCCATGAAATAAAGTGCTATAAATGGCAGAAGTATCGGAATAGATAAAACCATGGCAGTACCAAAAGCACTGACAATTGTACTCCCAGTAATCACAAAAGCTATCACTACCATCATCATTGCAATTACAACACTACATAAAGCTGTTTTAGTAACAATCAACATAACATTCATCCTTGATTAAACGATACACTTTAAATTTTGCTTAAGGCTTACAACTGCACCAACCTCTCATACAACCCTGATGCGCGACTGACTGATTTACTCATTGCTGCAAGTAATACTTTTTTGTCGGCCACCAGCTCAAAAGTATTTTTGGCGCGGGTAATACCAGTGTAGACCAGTTGGCGGTTTATGCCTGCGGTCGCTTGGTTTGCCGGTGGTAATACCATGGCGGTGTAGTTAAATTCAGAGCCTTGAGATTTGTGTATAGTCATTACATACACTTTATCGTGAGCGGGCAATCGCGCTGGTGAAAACGCTCGTTCATTACCCTGCTCGTCTATAAACACGGCTTTTAGTTGCGCGTTTTCATCGAGCATTAAAATACCGATATCACCATTGAATAATTTTAGCTGGTAGTCGTTTTGCGCAACCATGATCGGCATACCCACATAATGGCGCTGATCAGCATTTAAGGCTATTAAGCCTTGTTGTGCAAGCTGCTTTTCAATACGGTGATTTAAATTATTTACACCATAATCACCTTCACGCACAGCCGCGAGTAATTGATAGCTGGCAAAGGCTTTATGTACAGCAGCACTTGGCGCATGCTGAGCAATTAATTGCAGATACTCGGCGTATTTATTAGCCGCACTTTGCACGAGCTTATCAAGAGGCTGGCTAACTAAGTCATAATCAAAAATCACGTCTTTAAATACGCCGTTATTTACCTCTTGCTCTACGTAATTGAGTTTACCGCTGTTATTGGTGTTTACCGCTTGCGCTAATTGACCAATACCACTCTTTGCATCAAAGCGATAACTGTGTTGTAAAAATGCAATGCAATCGGCAAGTTTAAAATCACTCGGGTTGTTTTGCAGTTTAGCTTCGCCATTAAAACACAGTTGATTCAGTTCAGCGCAGCGCTCAACAGAATAATGTGGTGTTTGACCAAGCGCTAACCCTTGGCAAAGGTCGCTCATTACACTGCCAGTATCTACCGAAGCAAGTTGGTCTTTATCGCCCAATAAAATAAGTCGTGCATGGGCTGGCAATGCTTCAATGAGCTTTGCCATCAAAGATAAATCCACCATGGAGGCTTCGTCGATAATCAACAAATCAACATGCAATGGGTTGGCAGTTGAGTGCCTAAATTTATTAGTAAAGGGCTTAACCCCGAGCAAACGATGAATCGTTTGCGCGCTTTGTGGTATCAAGGTTTTGATATGCTCGGGAATACTGGTGAGTTTGTCTTTTGCGCCCAGTATTGATTCACTCAAGCGTGCGGCGGCTTTTCCGGTTGGTGCCACCAGCTTAATACTCAAAGGAGCATATTGATAAAGTGACTGTAATATTGCTAATAATTTTGTCACTGTGGTGGTTTTACCTGTACCAGGGCCACCCGTGATCACACTAAACCCTTTAGTCGCCGCCATTGCACACGCGACTTTTTGCCAGTCGATGCTATCGGTTTGCTGATCTGGAAAATAATGCGCTAAGAGCTGCGTCAGTGCCTGATTATCAATCTTTACTGTTTGCTGACTCATCTGCAATAACCGCTGTGCAAGGGTATGCTCGTAACCAGCAAGGCGAGAAAAGTAGAGGCGATTATCGAATAACAATAAGGGTTTGTCAGCGCCAACACTGGCATGACTTTGCAAGCAAGTAACTGCCTGTTCGGTGCTAAAGCCATCACAGAATGGGCTTAAGCAATCGGGCACACTTAGCGTCAGTGGGCTAAATTCTGTTTGGCGTAAATTAAATGGATTTTGCCAATCAAGTTCGTTCAGTGTTAAGCAACTATGTTGGCTTTGCTGGGCATTACTGAGTAATAAAATTAAGTAAAAAACATCATCATGTTGTTGCTCACAGAGTAATTCAGCCAGTTTTATATCTACCATGCGCACACGGTTTTCACTGAGCAAATAATCCAGTAACGGCACTATAACAGGGCTAGTTGGTTGGGGAGTATTCATAACATGGTTCCTTCACTAAACAAGCCATCTAAGATCAGCACTTGCGCTGTGGTGAGCTTTTTAAAATACACGCCTTTGCCCTCACTCATGCCGCGTAAAAAAGTGTAATACACACCTCCTAAATGTTGCTCAATGCTGTAATTAGGAACTCGTTGTTTTAATAATCTATGCAGCGCCACAGTATAAATTAAATATTGTAAATGGTACTGATGACTACTCATTGCTTGCTCTAGTGAATCGCGCTCATAGTCACTCACTTGGCTTCCTAAGTAGTTTGATTTGTAATCTAAAATATAGTACTTATCTTGATAGCAAAATATTAAATCAACAAAGCCTTTCAGCAGGCCTTTTACATCATAAAAGTCCAACCGGCTTTGGTTAAAGTCAAACTCTTTAATTAATACCGCATTTAACTGCTTAGCTGATAGGTGAGTCAGTGGCAGGTTAAATTCCATCTCCACTAAACATTGCTGTGGGGTTAACACGCCAAGGCTCAAGCCATGCTCATTTAATGGGCAATTAAGAATATTGCGTACCCATTGCTCTGTGGTTGCTTGCCACTGCTCACTAATGTGGTATTTTTTTAAACTACGCTCAACCACAGCCGCTAAATTTTGCTCAGCATTCGTGGGGTGAGTTTCAGGTTGGGTAAAATCGAGTTGTTCAAAAATTTCATGTAAACAACTGCCTGGTTTTGCACCTTTAGGAAAGCTATATGGCGATAAGATTTCATCTTGCTGGGTGGCAAACTCGTCTTTTTCGTGATCTTCATCGCTACGACCAGGCTCTATATGATCAGTGTGCTTTTTAAAACTCAGCGCACTAAAGCTAGTCGCGCGCCAATTCCGCTCAATACGGGTATTAACCTGATTTACAGTGAGTATTTCACTGGTGTCAAGGCTGCTGGAAAATGTTAACACGCCCTGCTCACCCAGTTGTTCTGAGGTAAACTGCTGATATGCCATTGCAGCGTTTTCAGCACAAAAGGTCTGTAAATGCTCACGCCAAACTTGACTACTGGTAATATCTAAACCTGCAAATAATACATGCCCTAACGAGCTACTTTGTATTGCTAAGCGGCTGCTTTGTCCTTGGCCAAGGTTATACATACCAATGGCACAAAAATGCACGGCACGAGTGAGTGCAACATACAATAACCGTAAGTCTTCAGCTAAGCGCTCTTGTTGGGCTTTTTCGAGTGCCTCTTCACTTTTACTTAAATCATAAATCAGTTTGCCATCTTGATGATAAAGCGCGTCTTTGGTTTCACGAAAGCCACTGGCAAACGGCATAAACACCAACGGATACTCAAGTCCTTTTGAGGCATGCATAGTGACAATTTTAACTAAGTTAGCGTCACTTTCTAGGCGTACTTGCACCGCTTCACCATCTTGCTGGCTAACCTTTTGCGCAAACCAACGTAATAGACGCAGCGTGCCTTCAAGCTCAATTTGTTTTTGTTGTAATATTTCAGCTAAATGCCTGAAGTCGGTTAACCAACGTTCAACGTTATAGCCTAAGCCCTGCCACTTAGCACTGAGCTGATTATGGCTAAGTAACTGTTCCATCATCGCCATCGCACCTTGTTTGTGCCAAGTATCACTCAAGGTGGCAAAAAAGGTTAAATACTGTTGCCACTGAGTTTCGTCTTCATGCAAGGCATAAATAGCGTTATAACTGAGGCAAAATAGCGGTCCTGCTAAGACGCCACGCAGTAACGACTCGTCATATTGGCCGTGTAAAGCAGTTAAAAAGTTAAGCAAATGATGGCTTAACTCTTGATTAAATACACTGTCACGAGACAAATAAACGCTGGAAATATGCGCCTCGCTCAAGGCTTTTTTCATTATTTGAGCTTCAACACGATCCCGTACCAAAATACAAATATCAGCAGCAGTAATAGGTGTTGTGCCAATACAAGCACGCTCTTGGCCAGCGTGCTCCAACAAAATGACTATTTTATTAGCAAAATATTGTGCTAACTGTTGCTGGCCAAAGCCTTTACTGGTTGGTTTATTTTTTTCATCTGCATCAGTATCTACAAATACACAAAATTCAAATGCAGTAGCGGGCTTACCATCAAGTAAAAAAGATTTATCGGCTTTTTTACCCTTTGCTGCAACTGGACTGAACGGTATGGCATCGTTATAAATAAAGCTATTGCCGTGTTTGGCAAATAGCTGGTTTACGCTTTGGACTACGTCGCTACTGGAGCGAAAGTTTGTGCCTAAGGTAAATTGCTGCTCTTTAACAACCGCTTGTTTTGCGCCGATGTAAGTAAAAATATCCGCGCCCCTAAAACCATAAATGGCCTGTTTTGGGTCGCCAATCATGGCAAGCGTGGTATTCTCTTGGCCATAAATCTTGCTAAAAATGCCGTACTGAATGGGATCCGTATCTTGAAACTCATCAATCATTGCCACCGGAAACAGCTGCGCTATTTTTTGCGCCAAGGTATCGCCTTGCTCGCTGTGCAGCGCACTGTGTAAATTGCTGAGTAAATCATCAGGGGTGATCACACTTTGCTCTTGTTTACGCTTAACAATGGCGGTTTTTACCCAACGTGCGGCATGTTGCACAATAGCAATACCTAAACCTTGGTTCACTACAGATGAAAGTCTTGCGAGTTCATCAAATTCGGCTATCAGCGGGTGAGTAAATAGCGGCTGATTTTTTTTATAATTGCTCGTATCGCTTAAGCTATCGCTACCCCACACTGCAAATGAGTATTTGCTAGTGCCAAACTCAAAAAAAGCTTCATCACCTACACAAAATTCTTCCAGCGCTTGTAAACTGCCTTTACGTGCCGGAGTTTTGGAGCCACTTAGCCCTGAGCTTTTTATGGCAGCAATAAACTCGCTTTCTAAACAGGCTTGTTTAAAGCCGGGGACTTTTGCTAAATATTGCTCGCGGGCTTGCCACACATCTTCTAACTTTATTTGTGGTGTGATCTGCGCATTACCTTTATTTAAAATACTCGCTACGTGTGAGAACAATTGTTCTGGCGCGGCGAACACATTTAATATGGCATCGGTTTTTTCTTTATCTAACGGGTATACAAACGCACGCCAAAAATCTTTAATGGTCTCAAGCAGAATATCCCGCTCATCGAGAATAAACTCTAAATTAAATGCCACACCAGATTCAAACGCATGCTGTTTAAGCATACGTTGACAAAAACCATGTATAGTAAAAATAGCCGCTTCATCCATGGATTTAGCCGCCGCGTCAAGTAAATCAAAAGCACGGTGTTTATCGTCAATTGCCGCAATTACACCGGTTATCAACTCATCTTCTGGCTCTTGACCAAGCAACGCATCACGGGCGGCAATAATACGGCTTCGCACCCTGTCTTTAATTTCTTGGGTGGCGGCATCGGTAAACGTTACCACCAATATTTGCTCAACACTCAGTGGTACATTGCCTGCGGCAGCGGGGTCGTCGGCCCTCTGCATACCAAGTAAATAACGTAAATATAAGCCCGTTATGGTATAAGTTTTACCAGTACCGGCACTGGCTTCAATCAGGCTTTGTCCCTTCAGTGGCATTGTGAGTGGGTTAAGCGCTTGCATAATCACTCTCCTTAGCGTGAGCAAATAATGGCGCAAGCAATTGCTCGCTCCACTTTATAAATTCGTCTTGGCAATCGGCCAACGACTGCACAGTTAAGCGAATATAAGGATCTTCCCCTTCACCACGGCCTATGTATTGCGGGCTAAATTTACTCATTGCTTTATTTATATCACCACCGCTTTTAATGTATTCATAACCACTAACCGGAAAAAACGCCACCGGTGCTTGTCGTAGCGCTTTATATAAAGCAAACCAGTCGGCGAGTAACGCATCTGCATCGGCTTTACTCAGTGGCGCAAAACTAATTTGTTTATCAAGGCCCAGTAGCAATGTTTCAACATTTTGCTGCATGCTTTGTGCTGCTAAGTGATAAATAAAACCTTTGATCAGATCGTTAGCTTTAATACTGGCACTGCGATAAAACACTTGTTTTTGCATATACACATGGTTTAACCAACCTTCAATTTGAGTCTGCTCAAGGGTTAACTTAACCTCAATTGGCTCACTTATGCCGCCTTTAATATGCTCTTTTACTTGCCCTGCCAATGCGTCAACACGGTGTTGCATACTGTCGTAAATAATGTCGCCCACATTGGCTTGCGGTAAATCGCCGCGTTGGAGTATTTGTGCTGTGCTAAGCGGTTGTTCATTAATATTTGCTTGCAGTATTTCATCAAGGTAAAAGTAACGCTTGAGTGCATCTACACTAAATGGCTCTTCATCTTTGGCCACTTCATTAAATTGCGGTAAGCGCAAGCCTAAACTTTGTTGATAAAAGCTTTCTTGCGCATGGCACACACTGCGAATAAACACATCAAGATCAAGTTGCTCTGGCGCACGAACATCAAGCGCAGTGACAGGTTCTGGCATTATTGGCGCAGCAGGTAGCCAAATTGGGTTGTAACTGTGATTACTTTGCAAATTGTGATCTGGCTCTGCTTTATAGTAATGGCTATTAAAGGGTTGTAAATGCTGGTGGTTTATTAAACTTTGCGGTAACTTTTTATCGCTTTGTTCAGCGTATTCAAAGCTACGACCAATGTATTCTAATAACTCACTCACCAAGGTTGATGGCATGCGCGGTTGATTGTCAAAACACGATCGGCCTATGTAGCTCATATATAAATTATCGCGAGCACTGAGCAGCGCCTCTAAAAACAAGTAACGATCATCGAGTTTGCGTGATCGGTCACCTTTTTGCTTTTTAGAATACGGCACTAAATCAAAACCAATCGGTTGTACGGTGCGTGGGTAGTCAGCATCATTAAGACCAAGCATACACACCACTTTAAAAGGCACAGCACGCATTGGCATTAAGGTACAAAAATTAACCTGCCCCACTAAAAAACGCTGCCCTACGCCTTTTTCTTGAATACCTTGTTTAACCAAATAACTAACAATGCGCTGCGATACGGCTTGGCTGTAATCGCCATTATCATGATGCTTTTTCAGCTCATCCAACACATTTTGCAGTACTAATAAATCCCAACTATCGTCGCTGTCACTTTCATAAATTTCGCTTAACAAATTAGCCAAAATATCAGCTTTATTAGTCAACGTATCATCGGGGCTTAGTTGCTCTTTAAAGTTTTGTAATACATCAATAAAGTGTACTAGTTTATTAAGCGTATCAAGCGCCATACCTTCCACTTCATCGGCGCTGTAAACCCCTTTGTAAGGGCATTGTTCATCGCGCTGGGCAATGCCAAGCAATAATCGGTTTAAACCATGTTGCCAAGTATTTAGCTCTATAGCGGGTAAATCAAAACTGTGTTTATGCTCAGCGTTAATGCCCCATTTAACACCAACACGTTCCAGCCAGTACTGAATTTGTTCGTACTCATGGGCCTCAACACTGAACTTTTCAGCTATTTGGCTCACTTGCAGTAAGTCGAGAATGTCTGACACACCAAAGCGCGAAAACGGCAAATTAGCCAGACTTGCAAACGAGCTAAGCACTGGTTTTTCTTGCTCTATGGCTAAATCAGCCAGCGCGTAAGGAATATTACGGCTACCTTGGGCACCGCCAAACACGGCTTCAATATAGGGGCTATAAGTGCCTACATCTGGCATCATGACAATAATGTCTTTTGGAGTGAGATCTTTATTTTGATGAAACAAATTGAGTAAATAGTCGTGCAGGCGCTCGACTTCTCGAAGTGGGGTATGGCAATCGCTGAGTGTTATACTGGTATCGTCACAACTGACTGGCAATTTACCTTCATCATTAATAAACCACGCTTTATCTTCAGTTAACGATTCACCTTTAAATGCCAACTGATAAATCTCGCTTTGAATTTGGCCAAGTAAAGTGTCGTCAAACTCATCAATAAAGCCATCAACCCAACTGGCGTCTAGCTGAACAAGTTGCTCAAAATAATCACGGCCAAGTTTACCCCACGATGATAACAGTGGATTACCAATAAAATAGTAATCTTGTTCCGGTTTAGATTGCGCCTCTAACAGCGGTTTTATCGCGTATTTAGCGGTGATCTTTGCTACGGTTTTTTCATCAACTACATCACCCCAGTAATGTTCGCTGGGGTTGAAAAAGAATAAATTAACGTCTGTTTTTCGACTCAAGGCTTCAAACACCTCGAGCTGCGAGTTGGCTATCGCAGAAATACCAAATAAATTGATGCGCTTGGGCAATAAATTCGCGTCCATTGACTCAAGTGCGCTGAGTAATTTTCCTTGCATATTAGCACGATGGAATTGACTCTGGCCGAGCCCTTTACTGTGTTCAACAATACGCCGCCACAGATCAGGCTGCCAAGCCGCTATGCTTATATCTACGTCAGCGAGTTTATCAACACCACTGTCCCAAGTTGCAATCCAGTGCGGTCGATACATTAAGTATTGATCGTACACATCAGCAATTTTTTCACACAGGGCAAAGGTTTTTTGCCCGTCTGTATCGCCTGCCAAATAAGTTTTTAGTGGCAAATACAGTGGCTCATCAATACAAGCTGGTAAAATGGCAAACAGTTTCCAAGCAAGGTTAGGTTTGTTAAACGCCGACTCTTTAGGCACATTAGGCAATAGCTGTTGATAAAGCTGCCAAATAAAGCTCGAAGGCAGTGGAAAGTCCACCTGTGCAGCAATACCGAGTTGTTCGCTCAAGCCTATTTTAAGCCACTGCGACATACCCGGCGATTGCACTAACACCACTTCTTTATCAAACACACTGGGTAAAGGATATTTATTTAACAGGTAATGAAACTGCGCTTGCAGGGCTTCCATTCGGTTTGATTGAATAATATTGAGCATGGCGACACTGTTCTTGCTTGAGATAGAACCAGTGTAAGATATTTTCAATTACAGGGGTAGCCAAAGTCGTTAATTGGCTTTAATAAATCAGATGCTTAGCTTGAAATATAAACACACTAAGCTCACAGCTTCATCCATGATGCTATGAGCAGTTTAACAAGCGCCTTGCTTATTTATACGGGCTAATACTTGATAAACTAAATTGACTTTGCATAATGGTTTTGCCATCAATACCTTTAAGCTGCAATGAAATTGCAGGGTCTACTTGCAGCCAATCAATACTTAAATCACCGTAATTTACCTCATGAGTAAACTGCCCAACGCGGTGCTTATTCGGGCTGACGTCTTTCCATTTTTCCGTCAATCCTGAGCTGGTCATTTCGGTTAATGGGTAATCGAGGTTGTCACTGTATTTTGAAATTTCTCCCCAATGAGTATCACCACTGATTATGATCACCCCATTGACACGGTGTTTTTTGATCAGTGCAAATAAACGTGCACGATCTTCTGGAAAGTTAGCCCATGATTCCCAGCCGGTAAAATCAGGCAGTAGCTGCAAGCTTGAGCTGATCAGTTTGATTGCCGCAGGTTTTTTCAGCTCTTGCTCAAACCATTGCCACTGCGCTTCACCGAGCATTGATGCACCTTTCACATCCGTTGGACTGTAAGGTCCTTGATTGTTTGCTTTGCGCTTAGTGTAATATTCGACTTCGCTAACATGATTAAGCGCATCACGATTCCAGCGTAAATCAGGCATGATCACCTGCACTGTTTGCTTGCCTTTTCCATACATGTACGAAGTATAAATACCATCAGGGCGTGTTCGTCTAATTGATGTTTTTGGCTCTTGGAAGAAATCGAGCATAATGTGTCGTGACTGCTCTTTTTGTGGGTATTCTTTACCTGCATCGTTTTGCCCAAAATCATGGTCATCCCACATGGCGATAATCGGCGTTTGCTCCCTAAGCGCTTTAAAGCCTGGTTTCGCACCCAATTTTTGGTACTTGTCAGCCAGTACTTGCATATCATTGGTGTCGCCGTAAATGTTATCCCCTAAAAAGATAAACAAATCAGCCTTTTCTTTATTAATAGCATCAAAGATAGGAATCGCTTTATCTTGATGACCACAGGAGCCAAACAGGATTTTTTGTGGTGCCGTTATTTTTTCTGCTGCACTTAAAGCGCTAAAACTCACTAATGCACATGATATAAGTGTTGTGGTGATCATTGCTGTTGAAAATAATAGCTTCATTTAAGCACCTCTAAAATTGCGGGTGCCATTTTAGGGTTTATCTTTTTCGGGTCTTCACCTAGTGCTGTTAATACTGTAGCAGCAACTTGCGCTTGTTTTAGCTCTGCTCTAGTTTTAAGCAAACCTGTGGCTTTAATGGTAGGGCCTATTGCAGCAAACCAGATATGATCAGAGCCAATTATTCCTTCAGGAAATGCTTTACGTCCTTGCTCTGATTTTGCTAAAGCCTGCTTAGAGCTGTGATGCTGCCAATCATTTGCGTGACTACCACGGCCATGATCGGTGGTAATGATAAGCGTGGTGTTATTTTTATAACCCTGCGTTGTTTGAATGGTTTGCCATAAGTCTTGAATAAAAGCATCATTTTGTTTGGCTGATTTTAAATACTGATCATAATGACCATCGTGCGCAAAATCATCGGTTTCACCTAAACTTATCACCAATAGTTTTGGCTTGTTAGCCAACATATACGCTTTCGCAAAACGGTAAGTAAAGCTATCAAAACGTACGTTGTGCCAAGGGCTTGGGATCTCATTTTGCATCGCATTTAAAAGCGCAGCATCGGTTGATAACCCCTCAGCAATTGGCATAAAGCCCGCGTTTACATACACGCCACTGCGCTTATCATTGACAATAAACGGGAATACATCCCAGCTACCAAATAGTGCCGTTTTGTTTTTATATTCAACCTGTTGCTCAAGCAACTCCAGCATGGTTTGGTTGGGGTTTAAAATTTTATCGTTACTGTTAATGCCCTCATCAACAAACCCAGTTAAAATTTCGTTGTAACCTGGGTATGAGAAATACCACGGATTACTCACCGACATCTTGGAGTTATTATTTCTGTCGCCAATAATCGCTCCTTGTTTTGCCACTGTTTGAGTTATAAAAGGCATTAACAATTGTTGGCGTTGCTGAGTGTCTTCATGCCAAAATTCGGCTTTTAACTCGTCGCTACGTTTGACAAAATCAGGGTTGTTGAGCAAATTAGCATCTGCGCCATTAAATACCTCTTGCCAACGCACGCCATCCAGTGTGACTAACACTACATTTTGCGCTGCTATAGCGAATTGGCTCGTTAGTAACACTATGCCTAACAAATTTAGTTTGATTAGTTTTTTCATTTTTTACCTGTAAAAATCGCAAAAGCCCATCAATGATGGGCTTTGTGTTTACACTATGATTTAAAAGTTAGCAGTAAATGTCAGTGCCGCTGTACGCGGTGCGCCAATAAAGTAGGTAGAACCGTTACCGGTGCCACCGGCAAGATATTGTTTATCTGTTACATTCGTCACTGCAAACGCTATGTCGATTGATTTAAATGCGCCAGCATTTACTTCAGCGTAGTAGCCTGCATTAAAATCAATCACGGTATAACCATCAACCTCATTGCGAGCACGGGTTTGCTCATCCGTCCATGCACCTAAACGCTCTCCTGTGTATTTAGCTGAAATACCAAAACGGAAATCACCGCTGTAGTAGTCAGTAGAGAGTACAAACATATCGCTTGGCGCATCAATCACATCATCACCCGCTCTAAAGCTTGGTCCAGCACCATCAATGAGCTCACCATTTGCATATGAGCTTGGGTCGTCAGAAGCGTATTCAGAGCTATTGTTAGTGTATGACGTGTAGATATTCCACTCATTAGTTAACATATAGCTTGCTGATAATTCAAAACCTTGTGATTCAATACCACCCACATTAATGTACGAACCATTAGTGCCTATTGTGTAATCAATACCACTGATATCACTGCCTGGTGCAATAAAAGTGATACGGTTTTCAAACTCAATTGAGTAAGCCGTTGCGGTCAGACTTAAACCATCAGCGTTATAACGCACACCAAAATCAATATTTTCAGCAGTTTCCGGCTCAATATCAGTTAACGTTGAGCTGTCACGCTCAAGTACACCATCTTTAATTGCTGCAAAGTTTTCGCTGTAGCTAGTAAATAACTCGGTGCTACTATTAAGCTGATAAAGCACACCCGCGCTAAATAACACATCTGAGTCGCTATCTACTTTATCTGAGCTGATATCATTAAAGTGGTCGTACTTTTGTAATTCAACTAGGTATTGCTTAGCACCAATATTTAAAGTGAAATCCCCCAGCGCCATCGAGTCTTGTAGGTACCATTTGAACGTATCGGTATCAAAGGTGTTTTTGTACTGTGTCCAATATGGAGTGCTATCAAAATGATGATATACACGGGCATCAATCACTTTATGCCAATCACGGGACTCATCACGCTCAGATTGCTCATACCAAATACCCGCTTCAATATCATGCATACCAAGCGTTAATTGGTAGTTAGCAGTTAAGCCTAAACGGCTTTTATCATAATGGGTATGTCGATACGACATAACAGGCGTGGCATCAGCTGAGTAACAGGCGGGGTTTAAGCCTGGGCCAGATTCCCACGGCCAACTTAAACTTTGTGTACAGCCGTCATTTGGCGCAAGAGGGTTACCGTCACTATCTACAAAACCATAGGAGCCTGCATTACTGCCGCCCTCTGTCGTTGGGTTACCATTTTTATCAACTGGAGAAGTTAAATAAGGCGGGATCCAATCACCTCGGCCTGAATTTTTATGGTAATACGGGCTGAATGTGAGCATTGATGAAGGCGAAATAGCATATTCAAATTTTAAGTAACCTAACGTATTTTCACGCAACGTGCCCCAACCTTCTGCAAACATCTGGTCAAAATGCGGGGTGCCTGTCCAGTTCCACGTCAGTTGATCCCAATCTGGCGTTTGTGCAAACTGCTCAAGGCTTACACTGTTGTAGTTGGTCTCGCTAACATCATCATAGGATAAACGCCCTGTCAGGGTTAAAGCATCAAAGTTTGATACCAACTTAACCTCAGCATGTTGGTTATCTTTACCACCATTGCTACCCTCACCTATCCAGCGGCTCGTATCAGTTTGCGAATAGCTTATATACGCTTGCGTATTATCAAAAATGGTGCCTGTTTCATGTTTAAAATAATAGCGTGAGGCATCATGATCACCATTGGTATAAGCAAAAGTGGTGCTTTTATCAAGACTTGGATCTTTACTAACAAAGTTAAATGTACCACCTAACGCTTCAAGCGATGCCGATGCGATGTCTGATGTACCTTGACCTACCTCAACTGTAGCAAGGTTTTCACTGTCGAGGTAACGATTCGCTTTTGCACCACCACCGTAATTTGAGCCACCATTTGGAATACCATCAACCGTCATACCTAGTTGTTGCTGATTACCGTCAATACTAAAACCACGCATAGTGATTGTTGTTGACCAATCATCACCACCAAACGCATCACCTTCGTTAATGCTTATGCCTGGCAAGTTATCAATCACCGCCAAAACACTTGATACCGAGCTTTGCTGCTCAATCATAGATTGTTCAATCACACTGTTAGCGTAACTGGTTGGTTTAGCCACTACAGTGACTTCTTCTATTTCATTATTGGCATAGCTGTTAGTTGAAAAAACCAACGCAATAGCGAGGCTTAAAGTTGATTGTTTTGTCAAAGTACGCATTATTGTCCCATTTGCAATTGTTATTTTGAATGCGGGCACAGTATGGCGGGAGTTTATGACAAAATAGGTCCAGAATATTGAAGGAATAATTAAACAAATATAGAAATTTTATGGCAGTCTTAGCTTTTATTTGCGTTATTACGGGTTTGGGTAAAAGTAATCACTTCATTTCGTAACATGGCAGGAGCATATAACCAGCCTTGTGCGGTGGTGATCCCTAAGCTCTTCACCCACTGCTCTTCTGCGACTGTTTCTATTCCTTCTGCAACAACAGAAAAGCCAAGCTTGGCAAATAATTCTGTTACTTGTTGATAGAGGATCCGACCTGCATCTTGCTGGCATTGCAGTAAAAATTGGCGGTCTAATTTAACGTGTTTCACAGGAAAGTGTGTCAACATAGATAAACTTGAATACCCCGTCCCAAAATCATCCAACACAGTTTCGATATTATGCTCACGCAGCTTGTTTATATTCTGTGTCACGATGAGTTGTTGTTCAAGGTAACTGGATTCGACGATTTCAATTTTTACTTGTTCTGCAAATTCAACAAACAGCTGGCATATTTTATCAACCATTGCAGTGTTGGTAAGTACATCAGGATTAACATTAATACTGATATTGGGCTTAAAACCAACATTGCGCCACTGCGTTAAATCACGGGCCGCTTGCTTAATTACCCAGCCATCAATAATATCAGTTTGCTTGTGTAGGATCAGGGTATCTAAAAAATAAGGACCAGAGACACTTCCATCGTTATTATGTAACCGTAGCAAGGCTTCAAAACCACTCACTTGACCTGAGCTCAAATCTATTTGTGGCTGATAATATAAGGCTAGCCTTGCATTTGAAATAGTATTTAGCACAGTAGTCAGCTGAGCACTTGACAAATTCTGTGCTCTTTGTTGTTTAATAAAACGCTGCTCAGAGTTAGCCGCAAAGCCTTCGTTCACATTTAATTGGCTACTTAGTTTATTAAATGCCATTTGGTAATTATTTTTTTCACTGCTTAGCCGCAAAAACGGGTAATAAATACAGGCATTACACAGGATCAAAAACACTTGATATAAAGGCGCGGTTGCATCTGTACCAACCATAGCACCGTTGATAATCGTTGGTGTCATCCAACTAATGGCCACTTCCTGATACCCTATAACCCCACTTGATAGTAAAAAATAACTGACCAAAAAGTTAAAACATGGCACTAAAATAAAAGGCACTAGCAACATCGGGTTTAAAAATACCGGCAATGCAAATAAAATGATTTCACAGAAATTAAATAACGAAAACGGGATTGATATCTTTGCGATACTTTTTTCATGACTGCCATTTGGCAACAGAAACGCAGCGACAATTAAGCCAATAAAACAGCCAGTACCACCAATCAACACAAAGGTGTCGTAAAATGTTTTTGCTGTTAAACCCGGCACAATATCGTGTTGTAAAAACGGCTGCTCAAACATCATTGTATACGCATTATCACCATGTACACCAAAAAACCAAAAGCTGTGGACGATGATCATACGTTTAAATAATTGCATAGCTACACTGCTATCATCACCACTTGGGACAATATAAAGTAGAACCGATTGCACGCTCAATTCAATGAAGGGAACAATTAAATACAGAGCAAAAAACGCCAAGCTAAAAGGCACAATTAAAGATAGTTTTTCTTTTAAAAAGTCACTGAGCAATGGTAACTCGAGCCAGTGTTTAGGAGTCAATTTATACCCCAACATAAGCAAATAGCTGGTTAATGACGGCACTAAAACAGCATATGCCGACGCGCCCGCGCCATTGACAGCAAATTCGCCATTATTAAGCGCTAAAAAATCACTGTGCGTGCAAAACCCTACTAACGCTAGCATACTGCCAACCACTGCACTGTTACCTAAGTTTTTAGACAGGTGAAAGCCTACCGACAGTGCAACCATCAGCGGAAATAATACAGAAATGATATTTGAGCTGTGTTGTATAACGTTATACAAAAAATCGTTGGGAGATAAAAAAGCAAAATTAACAGCAAGGTTTAATACTAAAATGGCCAGTGCTGAACTTACAAAATACGGGATCAATGCAATGAATGCTTCACGTAGG
This sequence comes from Pseudoalteromonas sp. KAN5, assembly GCF_022846535.1. NCBI lineage: Bacteria > Pseudomonadati > Pseudomonadota > Gammaproteobacteria > Alteromonadales > Pseudoalteromonadaceae > Pseudoalteromonas > Pseudoalteromonas sp. KAN5. The sequence goes on along the minus strand of NZ_AP025589.1, from coordinate 1,076,572 downwards.
GAAATAATATACCGTGATTGGGCAAACACAGAAAACAGTGTATTGAATTGCTTTTTAACCAACAAAGTAGTTCCAAAAGTTAAGTGCTGTTTTGGAGTATAATTTATTTATCCTAGAATTGTTAATTATTTAAAACAATGCCTTAACCTGCTTGATGCCGCTGTTGCTGCAAGCAAAAAAATACCACCGAGAAGCGGTGGTATTCATATAAATTAAATTTTTTATACCAATCGTGTTAAGTTACTGACCATTTATAGCGACAGGTAAATACAGTGATAACAAGGCATAAATTTTGACATGTAGTTGTTCTCGGCAATTGCTCCTGCATTGCTCTACCTCCTGCATCCATGCAGTCGTACATGAAAAATTTATAACGCGGTTAGCGCTTTATTTAGCCCGCTAGAATGGTTAAATATTTAAGTCGATTGGTATTAGTACTTAGATCAGTTCAGCTAGCATGCTTTCATCATATGCTACTAACTGTTCGTTATTAGCAATTTTGCTCACGTAATCAGGATTAGCAATAAATGGGCGGCCAATAGCGATTAAATCGAATTTATTACCATTGATCGCTGCTTTTGCAGTATCAAAGTCATAACTGCCCACTCCCACTAAGGTACCTTGATAATTAGCCCGTAAATACTCTGAGGTAGTTTTGTCTTCAAGGCTTGCAAAGCGCATGCTGTCATCAAAAATACCACCATGTAAATAAGCCAAATCACGAGTATTTAATTGTTTTAGTAGATAATCAAATACGGCTTTATCACGGCTATCTTCATCCATATTAAAGTAAGCACCAGGCGATAAACGCAGCGCCGTTTTATCTGCCCCAATGGCAGCAATAACAGCATCGACCACTGCTAATGCAAAACGCGACATATTCTCTGGTGTTTGGCCATATTCATCATTGCGCTGATTAGCAGCAAAGTGTAAAAACTGATCAATCAAATAGCCATTTGCACCGTGAATTTCTACGCCATCAAACCCTGCTTCAACTGCGTTTTCTGCCGCTTTTGCATAATCGGCAACTAAGCCTTGAATATCGTCAAGAGTTGCAGCCTTAGGTGTTTGATAGGTTAATTCACGCATCCGTGGTACAGAGCCTTCAACACCAATTGCTGATGGTGCTAACACTTCGCCATCAAAAAAGTGTGGATGTGCAACACGACCTACATGCCAAAGCTGCGCAAATATTTTACCGCCGTTAGCATGTACTGCCTCTGTTACTTTTTTCCAACCTTGAATTTGCTCGCTGGTAAATAACCCCGGCGTATTTGGGTAACCTTGCGCATCTGGGCGGATTATCGTGGCTTCGCTGATAATTAATCCGGCTTCTGCACGGCGTGCATAATAGTCAACCATCGCTTGGGTTGGTACTAAGTTATCGTCCGCCATACAGCGTGTTAAAGGCGCCATAAGTATGCGATTTTGTAATTCAATACTGTTATTAAGTTTAAATGGTTGCAGTAGATCGGTGGTCATTATTATCAATCCTTATCTTGAATGTATATTCAAGATAAGGGCGAAGCATAAAACATTCAAGTCTAATTTTGAATATTTGTTCAAGATTAAGTAAACTGCGTTCACCAGTTACCCTAAGAGAGCGCTATGAGAGTTGCCGAATTTGACCGCGAATATGTATTGCGCCAAGCGATGCTTGCTTTTATGCAATGTGGTTACGCGAAAACCAGCATGCAAAAATTAACGCAAGTAACGGCCCTCCATCCCGGTTCTTTATATGCTGCATTTGGTAATAAAAAAGGTATTTTTTTAGCCGCTATTGAGCAATATCAAGCTGATCGTAATCAACAATTCACGGCTCTTTTTTGTGATCAAATGCCGGTTTTGCCGAGTTTGCGCCTATATTTAGACTCCATCATTGCTGAATGTATCAGCGGTGATGCCATGAAAGTATGCTTACTCACTAAAAGTATAAGTGAAGTTGAAGGGCAAGATCTGCAAATAAGCCAAGCCCTGATGGCAAATTTAAACGCCTACGAAAATGCCCTTACCATACAATTTAACCGGGCTATTGAACAAGGTGAAATAGCCAATACACGCAGTGGTGAACAGCTTGCACGTTTTTTAGCTATGGGTTTGTATGGCCTAAGAACCTATGCACTAACAAACCGCTGTGAACACGATCTGCAACAGTTAGCGAATGATTTATACCACGCAATCTGTAATTAATTTTAAACTAATCGACATAATGTCATATTAGTCAATATACTAATGAATAAAGCCATTCAAGAGAGAGCCGAGCAATGAGTAATGCAATTTTAGCAGCATCTGAGAAGTTTGAGACAATCTTAAATTTAGGAGCAAAAAAAAGACTCGCCTTTATGTTTGAAACCGTGCAAGAGTTCAAACAAGTGTGGATACTAAATGACGAAGATGGCTGCGTAATGCTCGCCAACGAAGATGATGATTGTGTACCAGTGTGGCCAGAACGGATTTATGCCGAAGCATGGGCAACTGGCGAGTGGGAAAACTGCACAGCGAAAGCCATTCCATTAAAAGATTGGCAATCACGTTGGACACCAGGCCTTGAGCAAGACGACCTACTCATTGCCGTATTCCCCACCGAAGAAGACGACGGCACCATTTTATTTCCAGATGAATTTGATAGCCAACTTAAAGCACCTAAAAAGCGCTATTAATCATACAACCGTATAAAGCAAAAAAAGCGACCCAAGGTCGCTTTTTTTGAATCTAATGGCGGTGAGGGAGGGATTCGAACCCTCGTTAGGGATTAACCTAAACACACTTTCCAGGCGTGCGCCTTCAGCCACTCAGCCACCTCACCGCAAGCGTTAATTTATAACGCGGCGTAATAGTATGTAATCACGCTCAGTGGTGCAAGGTGTTTTTCCCTTTTGCCAATTAACTGCTTAGTAAACAAACAAAAAAGGCCGCTGAGAGCAATATCAGCGGCCTTATCTTTATAACCAAGTTTAGCGCTTAAGTGACGCTGAGAAATCAAGCATGCGATTAAGCGACTTGAGTGCGCCTTCACGAAGGTCCATATCTACAAACACTTCTTTGCCAGTTGCATCTAATAACGCTTCCTCAATCGCTTTGAGGCCGTTCATTGCCATCCATGGGCAATGCGCACAACTTTTACAGGTTGCGCCCTCACCTGCTGTTGGTGCAGCAACAAATTCTTTATCTGGGCAAAGCTGCTGCATTTTATAAAAAATGCCGCGGTCGGTGGCCACAATAAACTTTTTGTTATCCATTGTTTGCGCAGCTTTAATTAATTGACTGGTTGAACCGACTGCATCAGCTAGAGCAACAATTTCAGCTGGAGATTCTGGGTGCACTAATACACCCGCATCTGGATACAGCGCTTTCATGTCTTTTAAGGCTTTGGTTTTGAACTCGTCATGTACGATACATGCGCCATTCCACATGATCATATCAGCCCCAGTATTCTTTTGAATATAGGCGCCTAAGTGTTTATCTGGGCCCCAGATGATTTTTTCGCCCATTTCATCTAAGTGTTCAACAATCTCAAGCGCACACGATGAGGTGACGATCCAATCGGCACGTGCTTTAACAGCTGTTGATGTATTAGCATACACAACCACTTTACGATCAGGGTATTGATCGCAAAATGCAGAAAACTCGTCAATCGGGCAACCAATGTCTAGTGAGCAGGTTGCAGCAAGCGTTGGCATAACGACAGTTTTATTCGGGGTTAAAATTTTAGCTGTTTCACCCATAAAACGTACACCCGCGACAATGATCATGTCAGCATCGTGTTTAGCGCCAAAGCGCGCCATTTCTAACGAGTCAGCAACACAACCGCCTGTTTCTTCCGCAAGTGCTTGAATTTCAGGATCAGTATAATAATGGGCAACCAATACCGCATTCTTATCAATCAATAGTTGTTTGATACGTGCTTTGTATTGCGCTTGCTCATCAACGTTCAACGGAGCTGGCTTAGGAGGAAAGATATAACCTTCAGGCATAATAGTTTGAGCTAAACTCATTTCTCGACCACTTAAATCTACAGTGCATTTATGGGGCGAATTATACGAGAATATAAAACTAAATAACAGTAGTGCTCATAAATACCACTCGACTTAACTATTAAACCATTTAAGCGGGCTAAATAAAGCGCTAACAACGTTAGTAGTTTTTTATGTACGACTGCATGGATGCAGGAGGTAGAGCAATGCAGGAGCAATTGCAGAGAACACTAATTTATATTTTAGCAGTGAGATAATTAATTGTGCCGAATGAAACTTATGAAATACAAGGAGAGTAACTTTACGCAAAGAGGAAATACCAAATGGTGGGTCATGATGGACTTGAACCATCGACCAATGGATTAAAAGTCCACTGCTCTACCAACTGAGCTAATGACCCGCTCTGGTGCTTGTAAAAGCCTGCGTAGATCCGCCGATTAAAACCATTCTGTACACTGTAAAGAATGGTGGGTCATGATGGACTTGAACCATCGACCAATGGATTAAAAGTCCACTGCTCTACCAACTGAGCTAATGACCCGCTCTGATGCTTGTAAAAGCCTACGTAGATCCGCCGATTGAAACCATTCAACTTATAGCATAAAGCCAAATAAAGAATGGTGGGTCATGATGGACTTGAACCATCGACCAATGGATTAAAAGTCCACTGCTCTACCAACTGAGCTAATGACCCGCTCTGGTGCTTGTAAAAGCCTGCGTAAATCCGCCGATTGAAACCATTCAACTTATAGCATAAAGCCAAATAAAGAATGGTGGGTCATGATGGACTTGAACCATCGACCAATGGATTAAAAGTCCACTGCTCTACCAACTGAGCTAATGACCCGCTCTGGTGCTTGTAAAAGCCTGCGTAAATCCGCCGATTGAAACCATTCAACTTATAGCATAAAGCCAAATAAAGAATGGTGGGTCATGATGGACTTGAACCATCGACCAATGGATTAAAAGTCCACTGCTCTACCAACTGAGCTAATGACCCGCTCTGGTGCTTATAAAAGCGTGCGTAAATCCGCCGATTGAAACCATTCAACTCTTAGCATAAAGCCAAATAAAGAATGGTGGGTCATGATGGACTTGAACCATCGACCAATGGATTAAAAGTCCACTGCTCTACCAACTGAGCTAATGACCCGCTCTGATGCTTGTAAAAGCCTGCGTAAATCCGCCGATTGAAACCATTCAACTTATAGCATGAAGCCAAATAAAGAATGGTGGGTCATGATGGACTTGAACCATCGACCAATGGATTAAAAGTCCACTGCTCTACCAACTGAGCTAATGACCCGCTCTGATGCTTATTAAAGCGTACGTAAATCCGCCGATGAAAGACCATTCAATTGTTAACATAAAGCCAAATAAAGAATGGTGGGTCATGATGGACTTGAACCATCGACCAATGGATTAAAAGTCCACTGCTCTACCAACTGAGCTAATGACCCGCTCTTTTTGCCGCAATTTGAGTGGTTGAACCATTCGTTTGCTGCGGGCGCTTATAATACTTATTTAAAAAATGAGTGCAACAGAAAATGTCTCTTTTTTTAAGTTTTTATGTCTAGTTGACCAATTTTAGACCGCTTATGACAAAAAGCAGTCTAATCAAGCTGATTCTACATTTTTGCAATGCGATCAGTGGCCAACTTTGCAGCAGTTGTACTTGGGTATTGATTGATCAAATCACTCAACGTTTTTAATGCTTGTTCAGCTAAACCTTGTTCTTGTAACAAAGTACCAAGCTTCAACATTGCATCAGGACGTTTATTTGAATTTGGAAATTCATTGACAACAACTTTAAAGTGCTCCGACGCTTTTACTGGATCATTTTTAATTGTAAGTAATTGCCCTAACCAATAATGAGCGTTTGATGCATACACAGAGTTTGGGTACGTTGTTAAAAAGGTTTGAAACTCTGGAATTGCCTGATCGTAACGCTTGTCTTTCATTATTAATGCTACTGCGCGCTCGTAAGCTTCATTCTCGGACAGATCTGAGCTAATTGCTTGCGATGGAACAGGGTCTGCATATTGATCAGCACTGGATGCACTAGGTTGTGAATAAGCTTGGCTAACACGGTTTTCAATTTCTTGATAAAGCTCGCGCTGACGCTGTAACACTTTTTCTAGTTTATAGGTTTGCTCTTCGGTGATCCCACGAACTTGGCTCACTTCATCTTGCAGTACATTAAGCTGTTGTTGTAACTCAACTTGTAACAAGTTACGCGACTGCATCATGTTTTCAAGGGCAGCAAGGCGTTTTTCTATACTCGATTGTGAACTCGCAGCTTCTGAAACAGGAGCGGGAGCAGCCCAAACGTGGGTGCTCCCGCTCAATATCATGGCTGCCAAAATAATTTTCGGCTTCATAATGTCTCTAATCTTAGTAAACTAGTACCGCACGGCGGTTTTTAGCGAAAGCAGATTCAGTACGTGATTTAACCATTGGCTTTTCTTCACCATAGCTCACTACTGACATTTGGCTTGCTGAAACACCTAAGCTTTGTAGGTATTTTTCAACTGCTTGGCCACGGTGCTCACCAAGAGCAATATTGTACTCAGGTGTACCACGTTCATCAGCATGACCTTCAATTAATACTTTAACTGATGGGTTTTTAACTAAAAACTCTGCGTGTGCACGAAGTAATTCACCGTACTGACCTTGAATTGTTGCTTTATCAAAATCAAAGTAAATAATTTGTTCTTTACGTAATTCGTCATACTTCTGACGAAGTTCTTCTTGTGCTTGTTGCTCTGGCGTCAATGTAGCCACTTCAACTGTATCAGTATTCGCTGTTTGCTCTACAGTTGCTTGATTTGATTGATTTGCTGCACCTTCATCGATATCTGAAGATGAGCTACAAGCTGCTAGTGTCATAACTGGCACAGCAATTAGCAGGCCTTTAAGTATTTTATTAAGTTGCATTGAGTAGATTCCTATATTGAGTAAACCAGCAAATATTATTGTAAATAAGGCGACCACGCAGGTGCCTTTACTTGTCCATTTAGCACAGGTAACCGTGCTTTAAAGCGACCGTCCATTGATACTAGCGCTAGTACCTGCTTATTATTATGAAGCGTGCTATAAATGATCATCGAACCGTTTGGCGCTATGCTCGGTGATTCATCTAGGCGCGTTCGCGTTAACACTTGAAATGCGCCTGTAGCCAGCTCTTTCTTAGCGAGATGGTACTGCCCGTTGGTACGGTTAACCATCACTAATTCTTTGCCATCAGGGGTAACTGAACCTGCTAGATTCATGTCACCGTCAAAGGTCATTCGTTGTGACCTACCTGTTTGTAAATTTAACTTATAAATCTGAGCATTACCACCCCTTTCAGAGGTAAACACGATATCTTGACCATTAGGATGCCAAGACGGTTCAGTATCTATACTACGGTGGTTAGTCAAACGGGTTTCTTTACGTGTTGCTAAGTCTAGCATATACACTTCTGTTGCGCCGTTTCTGTCCTTTGATAGTACCAAAAGTAATTTTTTGCCGTCTGGCGAAAACTGCGGTGCACCGTTAATACCTTGATGGCTAGTGATTAACTCACGTTTGCCTGAGTATAAATCTTGGATATAAATTTGGCTTTGACGATTCTCAAATGTTACATACGCAAGCTTGGTACCATCAGGTGACCACGCTGGTGACATCAATGGCTCTTGCGAGCGCAACAATACTTGCTCGTTAAAACCATCATAGTCGGCTACAACTAGCTGATACGGCTTAGGTTCATCATCACGCACGATAACATACGCAATTTTAGTTAAAAATGCGCCACGTTCACCAGTGAGTTTTTCATAAATAACATCACTAATGCGGTGTGCATAACGTCTAAAGCCAGTATCACTAATTACACTCTCGCGTGCTTCTTGAATATGATCTTGGCTTTTAATTAGCTTACCATTGCTCATCATTTGCGTTTCGCCGCCAGTGATTTGACCACGAATAACATCAACCAACTCATAACGCACTAAGTAACGGCCATCAGTTTGTTGTTCAACTTCACCTACTAAAATAGCTTCAACACCTTTATTTACCCATGCAGCATAGTCAACGTCTGCATCTTTACTAGGCAACTGCGGCATCTCATTTACATCAATTGGTTTAAACTTTCCGCTGCGCATTAAATCAGCAGCAATTACAGTGCTGAGCTTTTGCGGAATTGGCCCAACACCCTTGTATTTAAATGGCACAATAGCAATAGGCCGTGCTCCATCAATACCCTCTGTGATGACTATTTCAAGTGCTGCATTGGCAACACCAGCAAAGCCTAAAACGAAAATTAAACAAACTGTTTTCAACTTGTTGAACATACCATTCCTTTAAAATTGTGGCTTAATTGTTAAGTTAATATTTTTTAATTGCTCAAACACATCTTTATCTTTAGAAACTGGCAGCGTATCAGCCATACGCACCGCTCTAAGCGCCGCTTCACATACTAACTTATCACCGCCTAATGATTTAACCTGCGTTACCAAGCCATTAAAGCCTAGACGTATATTGACACGACATTGTTGATTTTTCATTTTTTCATCGATTAATAAGTTTTGCTGGATCCGCGCCATTATTAATGCTTTGTATTTATCAACCTCAGTGCCAACTTGTTGTTGACGAACTTTATTACGTGCAGCTTGCTCTGACGCTAGCTGTTCTTGCAACATTTGTTCTTGTAATGCTTTTTGACGCGCGGCTTCAGCAGCTTCTGCACGCTCTTTAGCTTCTTGCTCTTGACGCTTGCGCTCTGCTTCCGCCTTTTTAAGTGCTTCTTCTTCAGCTTTGCGTTTTTCAGCAGCCGCTTTCGCAGCGAGTTCAGCTTGCTCTTTTTGCTTTTCAGCTTGCTGTGCTTTTTCACGTTCTTTTTGCTCAATTTCGCGGGCTTTTTTCGCCTGCGCTTGTGCTTGTGCGGTTTCTTTCTCTTTCGCGCGACGCTCTTGCTCTAATTTTTTAATTCGTCTATCTTCTGCTTCACGTTGCTTACGAGCATCCGATGCACGGCGCTCTAAATCACGAATACGTTTATCTTCAGCACGTTTTTTATCATCTTCTTGACGTTTTAACTCAGCAATCTTTTGCTCAACCATTTTTTGGTCAACAGTCACCGCTGACACCGCGTTCTCAGCCTCAGGCATGGCAGTATTTAATGTTACTTCCATTACTGAAGGTGCTGAAGTATGAAAATTTGCAGTGCCAATTAGCACGCCTATAATCGCAAGGTGCAACAACACTGACTTTACTACTGAAGCACCCATACTATTTTTTATTCCCTTCAAATGATTCAGTCATTAAACCTACCGAAGGTACGCCTGCGTTTTTCAAAAAGTCCATTAGTAACAATACCTCTTGGTACGATACTTTGCCTGATCCTTTGATCATTACTGGCGTTTCTGGATTTTTCATTAATTGTAATTTGATCACTGCAGCAACATCTAAAGCTTCCATAGGCTCCTCAGGATCAGTACCTATGCTTACATAGTACTTACCTTGCGAATCAATAGAGGCAATAATTGGCGGTGTATCTTTAGTATCAACTAAATCTGATTCTTCCATTTTTGGTAAATCAACTTTAACACCGTGAGTGATCAAAGGCGCTGTTGCCATAAAGATGATCAATAATACCAACATTACATCTATATAAGGAACTACGTTTATCTCTGCAACAGGACGACGTTTCTTACGCTGATACATTCGCTTTTGCCTCTATTTGTGTAGCTGCTTGACGGTGTAAAATATTCGCGAACTCTTCCATAAAGTTAATGTAGTGAGATTCAAGTTTTTCAACTTTGTTAGCAAAGCGGTTATAGGCAATTACAGCTGGGATTGCTGCAAATAGACCCATTGCTGTAGCTATCAACGCCTCGGCAATGCCTGGTGCTACCATCTGTAAGGTTGCTTGCTTAACTTCACCCAGCGCGATAAAGGCATTCATTATGCCCCACACAGTACCAAATAAACCAATATAAGGGCTAATAGAGCCAACCGTTGCCAAAAACGATAAGCTTGATTCTAGTTTTTCAATTTCACGAGATAAAGCCACACGCATTGAGCGGTGTGTACCTTCCATTACAATACTGGCACTTTGAAACGATGTTTTTTTATGGCGTGCAAATTCTTTAAAGCCAGCAATAAACAATGCTTCTATACCACTTGAATTACCACTGCGTGACGATATTTCGTTGTAAAGTTTACTTAAATCGATGCCAGACCAAAACTTTTGTTCAAAACGTTTTGCTTGTGTTAACGCATCAGAAATAGCTTTCTTACGTTGAAAAATTATTGCCCATGACATGACTGACATTGCAACGAGTGCCAACATTACCAACTGCACAAGAAAACTTGCTTCTAGAATTAAATCTAAAAAATTAAGCCCTGAACCCACATTAAACTCCTAATAAGATTTCTTGTAAAAATACCATTTCTTTATACGCTAGCTATCAGACCAACAAGTTGGCCTAAAGTTGCAACTAGTGTATCTATTCAGCTCGTTACTGACAACGCTATTGCTGTGAATTAGCAACAAAAAACGTTGAAAAGCAGGTCTGCAACTTTTTATTTAGCTAAATCAGCCAACGTAATTCAAGCTCTATTTCCAACGACCTAGATAAATATTCTGGCACGGTGCGTATTTATCAACAAAAACTCTATAAAACACTGCGTTTATTCACTATGTGTGCATAACCACGCAAAAGCACCATTTAAAGTTTAAAACAGGACAGTTTAACTAATCCGTTTAAAAACCAACCAACTAAATAAAGTTTCATAAATTCAACAAACTAATAACTTTCTGTGAATTTTATGAACACAAATAAAGAAAACAAAAAAGTCTAGCTATTAGTTTTTTTTATCTGAAAATTAAATTTTTCTAGTTTGAACAAAAAACAACTATTGCGTATTATTCTCACATACCGAGCTAGCGCAGTAATGAATACTTCATGAAGCCCAGTTCTTTGCAATATGAATCTGATTTTTCGTATTGCTAAGCTTAAAGTCCTCTTGATAAAACTTGATGAGTTTAAGCTGTGTTCCCTAGATTACTTCCTTCAACTTGTTGTTTGCCCGCATCTTTATGCGGGCTTTTTTTTGCCCTAAATAAAAGCTAAGCGCCGCGCTATGTGGGATACAATATCGTTTACAAACTTAACAGCATGTGAATTATATTTGTTACAACAACTAAATACCTATGTACATAGGCTAAGCGGTTAAAAAGACAACTATAGGTGGCTATACATGCGCGTATAACCACTGGAAGTGAGATTTACTGTTGCTTTGCTAATAAGCCAAAGTGATGGTAAGCGTTATCAGACACAATCCGCCCGCGTGGAGTTCGCTGTATGAAGCCTTGCTGGATCAAGTATGGTTCAATCACATCTTCGATGGTTTCTTTTTCTTCACCGATGGCGGCTGCTAAGTTATCTAAGCCTACAGGGCCACCCATAAATTTTTCTATGATGGCAAGCAAGTATTTACGATCCATATAGTCAAAACCACTTTTATCAACATCAATCATGTTCAGCGCCTGCTCTGCTACTTCAGCATTAACAGTTCCATCTGATTTTACTTGCGTGTAATCACGTACTCGACGCAATAATCGATTTGCAATACGCGGAGTGCCACGAGAGCGTTTCGCTATTTCAGCTGCGCCATCATCACACATTTGTAAATTTAAATAATGTGCTGAACGCCCTACTATGGTTGAGAGATCAGCAACAGAATAAAATTCTAAGCGCTGCACAATACCAAAGCGATCTCTCAGCGGTGATGTTAACGAGCCTGCCCGCGTAGTGGCGCCAATGAGTGTAAAGGCAGGTAAATCAAGCTTGATTGACCGTGCTGCAGGGCCTTCACCAATCATTAAATCAAGTTGGTAATCTTCCATGGCAGGATATAAAATCTCTTCAACTTGAGGACTAAGTCTGTGTATTTCATCTATAAACAGTACATCACCTTCTTCAAGATTGGTAAGTAGCGCGGCTAAGTCCCCTGCTTTTTCAAGTACCGGGCCTGATGTGGTTTTAATACTGACATTCAGCTCGTTCGCAACAATATTCGCCAAGGTGGTTTTACCTAACCCTGGAGGGCCAAATATTAATAAATGATCGAGTGCTTCACCACGGGTTCGAGCCGCCTCTATAAATATTTCCATTTGCTGTTTAACATGGGGCTGACCTGTGTAATCGGCTAATAGTTTTGGCCGTATAGCGCGATCAACAACATCTTCATTACTTTGTTCTGTCGCATCAATTAAACGATCCGCTTCAATCATGGTTTACTCACAACATTGATTTTAAAGATTCTTTAATAAGAACCTCTGTAGACATATCAGGTTTGGCTACTGATTTTACTGTTTTTTGTGCTTGCGCCAATTTATAACCCAATGACACTAAGGCCGAAACCGCGTCATCTGCCGCATTATTTGCGATCAACGTATCGGCAGCAGGCTCTATCACCGCATTATCACTAAATGGCGTGAATAAGTCATTACCCCAATCTTTCAATCGATCTTTCATTTCCAGTACTAAGCGCTCAGCGGTTTTTTTGCCAACTCCAGGGAGCTTAACTAAGCTTGTGGCATCTTCATTATTCACGCAATTCACAAATTGTTTAGCAGACATACCAGACAAAATCGCTAAACCGAGTTTAGGCCCTACGCCGTTCGCTTTTAATAACTCTCTAAATAATGCGCGTTCAGTTTTATTATTAAAACCAAACAATAATTGTGCGTCTTCTCTCACTACAAAATGCGTATATACAATGGCCTGCTCGCCAATATTAGGCAGATCATAAAAGCAGGTCATTGGCATATTTACTTCATAACCCACTCCACTTACTTCAAGTAAGATTTCTGGCGGTTGTTTTTCGACTAAAATGCCATTTAAGCGACCTATCATGTTATTTCCTTAATCGTCCTCTAACGGTTTTACTGGCACTGCCCGCTAGTTTTATTAAATTTTGATCTGAATGAGCATGGCATATTGCAATTGCCAATGCATCGGCGGCGTCTGCTTGCGGGGTACCAGGCAATTTTAAAATATTTTTAACCATGTGCTGTACTTGGCTTTTATCGGCACCACCATTACCCACTACGGCTTGTTTTATTTGCCGCGCAGAATACTCAAAAACGGGCAGTTCTGCGATAGCTGCGCCTACTATTGCCGCACCACGGGCTTGCCCCAGCTTTAATGCTGAATCTGGGTTATGCGCCATAAACACTTTTTCGATAGCGAAGTGATCCGGCGAAAATTGCTCAATCAGTTGACTAACACCTTGGTAAATCATTTTTAATCGAATGGGAAAATCATGATCAGCCAATTTAATACAGCCACTACCTAAATAAGTAAATTTAGCCCCTTGATGGGCAATTACCCCATAACCAGTTAAACGCGAGCCAGGATCAATCCCTAAAATAATAGCCAATACGTGCCCAATCAGTATAAATAATTAATTGCAGTAATAATGCCAGAGCACTGTATAAATTACCAGTGCAAAAAAGCCCGTAAAAACGGGCTTGTTCAATTGCTAACCTGTTAGGCTAAAGAGCGCAGCAAACCTTGAGTATTTTTACGCATGGTTCGGGCTATCATGAAGTAACCTAGAGATGCTACAAACATGCCCCCTACTATTGGCCCAATTAACCAAATATGTGGGTGCAGCTTACCGGCTAAATCGAACATCTCACGTTGCACGATTAATAAGGCAACATCGCTAACCAACGCAGCTACGAAGCCTGCTGCGCTGCCGAGTAATAAAAATTCATACAAGGTCGCATTTTTTATTAACCGTCCTTTTGCCCCTAAGGTACGCAATATAACAATTTCTTGCATCCGCTCACCCAAGCTTGCTTGTACTTGTGAGATCAATACTAAGCCGCCGCACAACACCACAATCGCCAATACAAAACCAATTGCTAGGGATACTTGCGAAATAGTTGAGCGTATTTGAGTGACAAAACTATCTACGTCGATGGCGTTGATGGTTGGGTAACTACGTAATAATTGACTAAAGTCGCGTTTTTGTTCGGCATTAATTCGTACCGATGAAATATAGGTTGCCGGAAAATCCGCTAAAACATCAGGACTTAAAATAATAAAGAAGTTAGGCTTTAGTGTTGCCCAATTCACTTTACGAACACTGGTAATTTTGGCATCAAACGACTGTGCACCGATTAAAAAGGTCAAGGTATCACCAAGTTTTACATCTAAGCGCTCAAGCATAGACTCTTCTATTGACGCCTCCGCGGTCGCGTTATCAGCAAACCACTTACCATCAATGATCTCATTTTGTGCAGGCGCTTGCTCAAGCCAAGTAAGATTAAGCTCGCGACCTATACCTGAGCGGGCTTCTTCGTCTTTCTTTTCGTTATCTTGTAATGACACTTCACGGGCAACCAGTTCGCCATTCACTGCGTTTACACGCCCTCGCACAGTTGGATAAAAGTCAGACACCTGAATGTTCTTTTGTTCTAAAAACGCATTAACATCTGGTAATTCTGTTTCAGTGATATTAACCAAAAAGGCATTTGGCGCGTCGCTAGGTAGTTGCGACTGCCAATCCGCGATCATATCGTTTTTAAGTACCACTAAAAATAACAGCAGTTTTATAGCAAGTGAAAAACTGATCAACTGCACCGCATTGGCATTGGCACGTTTTTGAATAGAGGCAATCGCAAGTGACCAGCTACTACCTGGACGCAGGCCTAACTTACGACCACCACCGAAGATCAACCGCGAGAGCAAAAATAAGATAGCGATTAAAATCAACGTTGATACAAATAAAATAGCGGTGATTTTTAAGTTATTACTAAATAGCCACATGAGTAAAAATACCGTCACAGCCGACATGCCTAAATGCACTTTACTCACTAACAACTTATCGCCCAAGTTACGGCGTAATACTCTAAGCGGTGGAATATCAAATAAGTCTAATAACGGTTTGATTGAAAACATCACGGCACATATTACACCGGTGCTGATCGCGACAAACCAAGGTTTTAAACCCGCCGCAGGCAAAGTGTTATTCATTGATTTTGCCAAATAGCCAGTGGCAATTTCTTGTAAGCCATAACCAATTGCTAAACCAAGGATCACCGATAAACCACACACTAAAGATAAGTGCAGTAAGTAGATTTTGCGGATCATCGCGCGGCTACCGCCGAGCGTTTTCATCATCGCAACAGGGTCATATTGGCGCTCACAATAACGTTTAGCCGACACCGCAATGGCCACTGCCGCTAAAATAATCCCTAATAACCCCGCGAGTAATAAAAAACTTTCAGCGCGGTTTAAGCTATTAGCAATAGGCGATTGTCTGTCTTTTACTCCATACCATTGCTGGTTTTCTTTTATTTGTGGCTTTAGCCACCCATAAAAGTCGCTAATATCACCTTCATCGCCGCTGTACAATTGACGGTAAAAAACACGGCTGCCAGGTTGAATAACTTCAGTTTTTTCTACGTCTTGATTGTTTAACAACACACGACGACTGCTCGAAAAAATATTAAATGGCGCATCCGGCTCTTCAACTAGCACTTTTTCGATATTAAATTGTGCAGCCCCTAGCTCAACGGTATCACCCACTTTTACATTTAACGCATAAAATACCGATTCACTGAACCACACATTACCCACCGATGGTCCCTGCGTAGCAACTTCTATCTCACCAGTTAAACTACTTTTGACTTTAAGCTCACCTTTTAGGGGGTAATGCTCCGATACTGCCTTCACTGAGCTTAATTGCATTTCATCATTAGCAAATAACATAGTATCAAAGTAAGTTAACTGCGCGGTTTGCAAATTATACTCGCTGGCTTTCGTTAAATACTCATCGGGTAGCACATGATTACTTGCCAACACACGATCAGCAGCAATAAAGGCACTGCTTTTTTGCGCAATGCTTTGCCCTATTCGGTCAGTTACCATAGAAAGTGTTAATACCGTCAATACCGCCAGCGATATTGCCGCACAGATCACCGTGAGTTCACCACGGCGAAACTCACGACTAAATAATTTTAACGCTAATTTAGCCCACATTCGCCACAGCCTCATTGGTATTTTTAACTAATTGCCCCGCTTCAATTTGCAAAACATGCTGACATTTCGCAGCCAGCGCTTCGTCATGGGTGACTAACACTAAGGTAGTGCCGTGCATTTTATTAAGGTCGAATAACAATGATTCTATTAATTTACCATTTTTGCTATCAAGGTTAGCGGACGGCTCATCTGCGAATAATATTTTGGGCGTGCCAATAAATGCTCGAGCAATAGCAACACGTTGTTGCTCGCCACCAGAGAGTTGCGATGGGTAATGCTCAACACGATGACTCAAGCCCACTTTTTCAAGTAACTCAAGTGCCTGCTGTTTGGCATTTTTTTCGCCTGCAAGCTCAGCAGGTAGCATTACGTTTTCAAGTGCGGTTAAACTCTGCACTAACATGAAAGATTGAAATACAAAACCCACTTTAGCTGCTCTGAGTGCTGCACGTGCTTCTTCATCAAGTTCATGCAATGGCTCGCCGTCTAAATAAATTGAACCTTGCGTTGACTGATCCAGACCTGCTAGTAAACTAAGTAAGGTTGACTTGCCAGAGCCAGATGTACCAACCACCGCCACTGAATCCCCAGACTTGACATTAAAGGTGATGTCGCTGAGGATGGGCAAATCCCCTTCAAGGGTAGTAACCGTTTTTGAAAGATCTTTAGCCTGAATAATATTTAATTGAGATAGCGCTGACATATGATGTATTCAATCCTACGTTTTATATTCGTTTTACTGTTAGTAATCAAACCACTTACTGCAGCAGCTGACAACACAATTTTAATTTTAGGAGACAGTTTAAGTGCCGCCTACGGGTTAAAACAAGAACAAGGCTGGGTTCAGTTGTTACAAGATAAATATGATGCTGAACAAGCATCTATACAACTGATCAATGCCAGTATCAGTGGCGAAACCACCGGTGGCGCACTGCGTCGTTTAGACGCTCTACTCAATGAATTTCAACCTAGCCATGTACTTATCGAGCTCGGTGGTAACGACGGCCTACGTGGCTTTCCAATTAAACGGCTGAAAGAAAACCTAACAAGTTTAGTCAATAAGAGCAAACAAGCCGATGCCAAAGTAGCAATTATGGAAATACACATTCCACCTAACTATGGACCACGTTATACCGGGCAATTTACCGCAAGTTTTGCCACTATTGCTGATGAAACCGATAGCCATTTAATGCCGTTTTTCGTGCTTGATATCGCTGCAGATAAAAACCTAATGCAAAACGACAACATACACCCTAACAAAACTGCTCAACCTATGCTACGAGATACGATGTATAAATCGATCAATGACTGGATAAACTAACCGCAGAAAATTTATTTCGCTTAGTACGTTTAATAAATGTTCAAATAAACAAAAGCTTATTGATTTTTGAAAAAATATACGTACTATTGCTTGCAACGTCGGTATGTAGCGCAGCTTGGTAGCGCACTGTCATGGGGTGGCAGGGGTCGAGAGTTCGAATCTCTCCATACCGACCATTTATTTCCCTTAAATCTCCTGCACTTACACTAAATTGAAAGCTAACTTCTAAAACCCATTTGGATACGCTTTGTAATTCACGTTTTCATATGTCTTTTTAGTTTTTACTTAAACTGACAAAACCATGACTGAGTTAATTAGTCTTTAACTGCTCAACATCTTTCTCAGCAGGCATCTCATACAGTTGTTTATACCAATCGTGTTAAGTTACTGACCATTTATAGCGACAGATAAATGACGTGATAACAAGGCGTAAATTTTGACATGTATTTGTTCTACATGAAAAATTTATAACGCAGTTAGCGCTTTATTTAGCCCGCTAGAATGGTTAAATATTTAAGTCGATTGGTATTATACTCTCTATTAAGCTCGGAGGGACTGCCATACCCTACACTGTAGCCTACTTACTCTGGGATCATTTTTCCACCGGCATTAACCGTCGAGTTCTTGGAGATAAAGTCAATTTAAGTATTGATAGGGCTGTTCTCAGTTCGTATTCTGAATTTTCTATAAAAAATAGAGCGACTCACTACATGAAAATAGAGAGCCGAATAGATATCCAGTTACGCTCTAACACAGCAGTTTAGCTGTGTATTTGGGAGTTTTTTTTACTTTAAGATATACCACGCGGTGACTATCAGGGTTGAGGCGAGCGCTAAGCTTGCAAGTAAGTCAATTTCGCCATCAACAAGCAAAGCGGCAACTATGCCTGTTATAGAAAGTATAAATAAGATAATTGGCAACTTGAAAATTTGCCAACGAGAAAGCTGTTTGGCCATCAGTAAGCTACTCCGCACTTTTTTTACTGGTTGTATTAAAATTAGTTTTTTTATTCTTTTGATACCAAAGGTACAGCCCACTGCCTAGAATAATAATGGTGATGATATCAAGTATTGCCCATAATATTTTAAGAAATAATCCCCCATAGTCTCCAAAATGCAGTGGCCTTGATAAAGAGAGTACTTTGCCATACCAAGGCATTTCAGTTAGTCCAATTACGTCACCATTAGTTGCATCAACCAATACAGGAGTAATAAGCTCCTTTGTTAATGGCGTATTGCCATGCAAGAAAATGGCGTAATGCTGATTACTTGAAAATTTACTACCAGGGAAGGCAACAAACTGTAAGGTCATATTTGGTGCGATTAACTTGGCTTGTTTAACGGCCTCAGTTAATGAAGCGCTAGGCTCAACAATAGCTCCACCTTGGTGCTCAGACAACAACTGCTTTAAATTATTATCCCTCCAAGTATCTAAAATGGGTTCTTCAAGTGTATTAATAACCCCTGTTACCCCCACAACTAACACCCAAGCAACAGTAACAATTCCAAATAAATTATGGTAATCCAACCACTTATGCCGTGTTGATTTATGTCGGCGTATTGTTCCAAAATTAAGTTTGCGCATATATTGACGGTATATAACTACGCCGCTGATAGTTGATATTACAAATAAAACACCCATTGCCCCTAGAAACAACATACCGGGTAAACCTAAGAACATATCGGTATGTAATTGTAAAATAAACTCCATCACAGATTCGCCCACATCTGATGGCGGTACTAACTCACCACTGGTTAGATCATAGGAAGCGAAATGCATCTCACTGCTCGGCGCATCTGCTGTTGGGCCACTTGTTATATTAATGACCGGGCGCAGAATATCAAAACTCATATAAATAGCTTGCTCACCTTCACGATTCGTAAGGGCTATCTCAAGTATTTCATCTAGGGTTAAATGCTCTGCTTGTGGGTATTTAGGTTGCCATACATCGGGGTTTAACGCTTCATCAATTTCATCATGAAAGATCAGTGGCAAACCCGTTATGCACAACATCAATAAGAAAAGTGTGCAAATCAAGCTCGTCCATTTATGCACTAATTCCCATACTTTTACTGTAGATGCCCGCATTTATATAAACCTAATGAAATAAAAATCTAATAATATCATGATACGAATTCAATAAAATATTACTTTAATATAATTACTCTAATTTGAGAAAAGAGATGGATGGTAGTTCACAAAATGTAATATGCCCTATTCAGCGTAAACGGAAATAGGGCATATTACAGGAGTTATTAAAAGGAATAATTAAAGCTCAGATTATAGTTTTTAGGAACGCCGTAGCGATATTGATCACGTGAAGCGACTCGACTGTAATATTCTTCATCGAGTAGGTTATTAACATTTAGCTGTACTTGCATATTGCTATTAATATCGTAACGAGCCATAAAGTTAACTAACGCGTAAGCGCCCTGCTCTACACTTTGTCCATAGGTTTTGCTCTGCCAATTAATGCCGCCGCCAATAGTTAAATCAGGGTGTAAACTAATTAGTCTATAGGTTGTAAATAATTTAAACTGCTTGCGTGGCATTTGAGTATTCACTTTAACATCATCAGCATCTTCAGCTTCGAACTGAGAATAACCAGCGTTAATATTCCAACCATCTACAGGCTGTCCTACAACCTCAAATTCAAAACCTCTACTTGTTGCACCTTCTGCTGCACGTTGCGCTTGTGAATTTACAGTGCCAGGAATTATGAAGCCAGGATCCGCTTGCGCTACGTTATCTTGCTCAATCGTATACAGCGCAAGGTTGGTATGAAACATATCATCTAAGAAGCTGCTTTTAAGACCCGCTTCATAACTTTTACCTTCAATTGGCGCTAAAAAGTCACCATTTCGGTCTTGAGCACTTTGCGGTTTAAATATTTCTGTGTAACTAATATACACACGGTGATTTTGCGTTAAATCATAAAGGGCACCAGTATATGGAATGAAAACACCCGTATCGCCAAATTCAGTGTCAACACTGTAGTTGCTTCCTTTGCGCTCCCAGCTGGCAATGCGCCCACCGACAATGACTTTAAATGAATCACTCACCGATAGCCTAGTAGCACCATATAGTCCTTTTTGCTCGGTATCCATGTCTACATCGACTATCTCTTCATCGCCCCAAGTTGGCTCTGCAAAACTGCCATCCCATTCAAAAAAGTTACCTACATCCGCAATATCACCAAGCGTTTCGTAAGATGTCGAGACAGTAGATTGCTTGCTATATAAAGCACCTAGTACAAATTCATGTTGTTGTGAAAAAAACGAATAATCACCTTTCAACTGAAAATCAATACTATCTTGATCGCTGTCGCCTTTACTTTTATAAAGAGAGCTACCGAGCCCTTCACCCGTTTCTTTATCAACAGTACCCCATAAATAAACTAGCTTTGACTCCTTCATATATTTGATTTTGTTGTAGTTAGCAACTAATTCCCAACCATTACTAAGTACATGGTTTAAATTAACGAACAAATTAGTATTCTCTGTATCCCACTCACTCCAGTCTGTAGCTGTCGTTTTAGATATTTCCCAATCAGTTTTTGTACCATCTGAATAAAAACCTGGGAGATTACCCCAGGTTGGTGAAGTAGGCGTATTCTTTTGATAACTTCCACCAAAACGTATGAGCGTATTTTCGGTTAAGTCAGCTTCAATAACTCCGTACAAGACTTTAGTTTCATCTTGATATAAATCCATGTGGGAGTCGCTTTCTTCATATTTCGCCACTACCCGACCACGAACTGAACCAGAATCATTCAGGCCTGTAGCTATATCAGCTTTGATCTCTCTGTTGTCCCAGCTACCAATCGCGGCACTCACATTTCCTGTTAGTTCCGTACTTGTTGCATGCTTTCTAACTAGGTTAATCGATGCAGACGGATCACCAACGCCAGTGAGTAAGCCCGTAGCGCCTCTAACAAACTCAACACGTTCGTAAATGGAAACATCGCTGATTGTTTCACCCGAGTTGGCAGCCAGGCTCCACGCTATTGGCACTTCATCTATTTGGTAGTTACTAATTTCAAAACCACGAGAACTTAAATTATTTCTTACATTATCAAATGCTTCAGATGACACACCTACAGCGCTGTTAACAGTATCGATTATTGTATCAAGTGCCTGATCTTGAATTTGCTGTTTGGTAATAACAGTAACTGATTGCGGTGTTTCACGCAGGGTTAAACCTAAGCCCGTCGCAGTATCAACGACTTCATTCACTGTAAATGATCCAGTAACAGTAATTGTTTCAAGGCTGCCTTTTTCTGCTGGTTTTATTGTGGTTGAGTCTTGGGCTAAAATCGGTGATGAAGTGACTATTAAAGAAATAGCAGCGGATAAAGGTAATAATTTAAATGAATTAAGCATTTACATACTTTCCTAGGGGAAAAAGCAATTAGTTTAATTAACCAACTAATTAAAGAGCAAAAGAATTAGGGGCGGCATGTTAATACAAATGGTTTCTATTATCAACGTATAGATATGTAAATAGTGCAAACAAAAGCGCTCCAAGTGCCTATTTTAAATACATATTTGTGAGAATAGAGCCTTGTAACTACGATGTTCGGCAGTACGGATTTTTTATGCATAAGCATTGAAAAAGCCCTGTAAAAGTGAACTTGATTAAATATTAAATTAATCTGCTGTACCGAGAGCTATACCTAACTACAAACGGTTTAATATACGTACCATCATTTCATCATCCAAACCTATAAAGTCCTCCGTCGCTGTGCCATAATCTAAATAATTCATGAATTTAGTAACTTGGCGGTTTTTCAACCGTATCGAGCTAACTTAAAGGGTTTTTACATGGCTTATCAAGAGCAAAATCAAGCAACAATTTATTGGCACGATTATGAGACGTGGGGGGCGAGCCCACAAAAGGATAAGCCCAGTCAGTTTGCGGGTATTCGTACCGATCTTGATTTAAACATTATTGGTGAGCCGTTAATTGAATATTGCAAACCGGTGGCTGATTATTTACCTCATCCTGAGGCGTGTTTGATCACTGGAATTACCCCGCAAGTAGCGATGAAAAAAGGTTTAGTGGAAGCTGAATTTATTGCCAAGATCCATGCTGAGTTTAGCGTACCTAATACTTGCGTAGCCGGTTATAATAGTATTCGTTTTGATGATGAAGTAAGCCGTTATAGCTTTTACCGCAACTTTTATGACCCATACGAGCGCGAATATAAAAATAATAACAGTCGCTGGGATATTATTGATTTAGTACGTGCTTGTTATGCGCTGCGCCCTGAGGGCATTGAATGGCCGCTCAAAGAAGATGGCAGCCCAAGCTTTAAGCTGGAGCATTTAACCGTTGCCAATGGTATTGAACACGCTGCGGCTCACGATGCACTTTCTGATGTAACCGCCACCATTGCCTTGGCTAAACTTATCAAAGAAAAGCAGCCTAAATTGTATAACTTCTTTTTTAGTTTACGTGGTAAAAAAGCCCTAGCTGAACTTGTTGATGTATTTAATATGACGCCGCTGGTACATACCTCATCGCGCATTCCTGCCACGCAAGGCTGTACCAGTTGGATTGCGCCGATGAGCTTTCATCCGACGAATAAAAATGCCGTGGTGTGTTTTAATTTAACCGAAGACCCACAAGTATTAATTGATTTATCAGTAGAAGAATTACGTACCCGCCTTTACACAAAACGCAGCGAACTGGGTGAAGATGAACTCCCTGTTGGTTTAAAACTGGTGCACTTAAACAAATGCCCTATTTTGGCGCCAGCTAAAACGTTATTACCTGAAAATGCCGCCCGTTTAGGTATTGACCGCGAGCAATGTTTAAAAAACCTTGCCGTATTAAAAGCCAACCCAAGCCTTCGCGATAAAGTCACTGAAGTATTTAACGACAAAGCCGATTACGGCAAAACCACTAACACGGATTACATGCTGTATGATGGCTTTACTAGCCATGCCGATAAAGCTAAGTTTGCCATTATTCGCGATGCCAGTCCTGAACAATTAGCGGGTATGAAGCTTGATTTTGAAGATAAGAAGTTTGATAACTTATTATTTAAGTATCGTGCGCGTAACTGGCCGCAATCGCTAAATCAGGATGAGCTTGATCAATGGCGTCAATACTGCCAAAACAAATTAATGCATGGTGAAGATCAACCGTCGATCAGCGCACAAGATTTTATGATCACCCTCGAAAACCTTGCCCATGAGCATGACGATAATGAGAAGAACCTTACTATCCTCAAAGCGCTTTATAATTACGCACAGAGTATGTAAGCGGTAAGCGGTAAGCGGTAAGCGGTAAGCGGTAAGCGGTAAGCGGTAAGCGGTAAGCGGTAAGCGGTAAGCGGTAAGCGGTAAGCGGCTTGATGTTAATAAATAAAGCGCCTTAGTCAATATGATTTAAGGCGCTAAGCTACAATTAAAGTTATTAATTTTTATGCAGTGCTTCAATACGCGCTAACAAGCTTGACGTATCATAGCGGCCGCCACCGAGGGCTTGTACATCAGCGTAATATTGATCAACCGTTGCAGTCATCGGTAACGTAGCGCCATTGCTTTTTGCTTCATCAAGGGCAATACCTAAGTCTTTACGCATCCAATCGACTGCAAAACCAAATTCGTATTCACCCGCTAACATTGTTTTATGACGGTTCTCCATCTGCCAAGAGCCTGCCGCACCTTTTGCGATAGTCTCAATTACTTTTTCGCCATCAAGGCCTGCTTGCTTGGCAAAATGTAACCCTTCGGCTAAACCTTGCACAACACCTGCAATACAAATTTGATTCACCATTTTACATAATTGACCAGAGCCTACCTCACCCAATAATTGGCTAAAGCGACTAAATGCCGCCATCACGGGTTGTACTTTTGCAAACACCGCAGCATCACCGCCAGCCATTACCGTGAGTACACCATTTTCGGCCCCCGCTTGACCACCTGATACCGGCGCATCAATAAACGCGATGTTTTGTAATGCCGCCTTTGCAGACACTTCGCGTGCAACTTCAGCAGACGTTGTAGTGTGATCCACTAATATAGTGCCATCAGCCATGCCAGTAAGCACACCATTTTCGCCATAAACCACTGAACGTAAGTCGTCATCATTACCTACGCACATAAACACTATATCCGCGCCTTTGGCTGCAAGTGCAGGGGTAAGTGCCACTTCGCCCGAATATTGCTGTGCCCATTGCTCTGCTTTGGCTGTAGTGCGGTTGTATACGGTAACAGTATGACCTGCATTAGCTAAGTGACCCGCCATTGGATAACCCATAACACCTAAACCGATAAACGAAACATTCATTGACATAAAACTGTCCTAATTCAGTGGTAACTTAAAAAGATACTTTGATTATCTCAACCGAATAGTAAAAAAGCGAATGAAAAAGTCTTCATTAAATTTCTTCATGGACGGTTCACAGCAGGTACACTATGGATAGCATCTATCAATTCAGCGCCCCACTTTATAACGGCGAGGATTTTTCTCTTAGCCAATTAAAAGGTAAAACCATTTTAATCGTTAATACCGCCAGTAATTGCAATTTTTCGGTGCAATTAGCTGCACTAGAAAAGCTGTATCAGCAATATAAAGCCAGTGGTTTTATTGTGCTGGCATTTCCGTGTAATCAGTTTGATTACAACGAGCCGATCGACAATGCTGATATTAAAGACTTTTACCAACAACAGTTTAATGTTAGTTTTCCGGTATTTAGTAAAGTAATGGTGAATGGCCCTGAGGCTCACCCGTTATTCAATTATCTAAAAGCTCACACCCGAGGAATTGCACAAAATCGTGCTATAAAATGGAATTTTACCAAGTTTCTTATAAACTCTGAGGGACAGTTATCAGTTCGCTACGCACCGCGTACTAAACCCGAAACCTTAAAAATGGTGATAGAGAGTACCCTTAATGACGCAAATGACAATAGCGCTTTTCAGTTCGCAGAAATATGATCAGGCGTCTTTTGATGCCTGTTTACTTAACTATACAGGCATTTCCATCAGCCACTTTGAACAAGCTCTCAATGAACAAAGTGCGCTTTTGTGTCAAGGCTTTAATGCCGTTTGTGTTTTTGTAAATGATGTAGTCAATGAGGCGGTAATAAAACACATTGCCGCACTTGGTGTAACATCTATTTTACTACGCTGCGCAGGTTTTAATAACGTCGATTTAGCTGCCGCTAAAGCGCATAATATTAAAGTATGCCGCGTACCGGCCTATAGTCCAGAAGCCGTTGCCGAACACTGCATCGCATTAATGCTCACGTTAAATCGTAAAACCCATAAAGCGTATAACCGTATTCGTGAAGATAACTTTGATTTAAACGGTTTGCTTGGTTTTAACTTATTCAAAAAAACCATTGGTATTATTGGTTGTGGAAAAATTGGTCTTGCCTTAATAAATATTCTCAATGGCTTTGGTGCCAATGTATTAGTGTGTGATCCTTATGCCGAACAAGGTGAGTATACACTTTGCGACCTTGATACATTATTAAGCCAAAGTGATGTGATCTCTTTACATTGCCCGCTTAACGACCAAACACATCACCTTATTAATGAGCACGCTTTTGCTAAAATGAAGCAAGGCGCAATGCTAATTAACACCTCCCGTGGCGCGCTCATTGACAGTAAAGCGTGTATTATTGCACTGAAAAATAAGCAACTCGGTTATTTAGGACTAGACGTTTACGAGCAAGAATCTGAACTATTTTTTAAAAACCGCAGCGACGAAATCATGCAAGACGATGTTTTTTCACGATTGGTAAGCTTTCCTAACGTATTAGTCACCGGGCACCAAGGGTTTTTTACCAAAGAAGCATTAAGTGAAATAGCCCAAACTACAATACAAAACGCCCATGAAATAGCCAATCAACTCCCTCTGCGTAATGAAGTGAAATGAGGTTAGATGCTAGATGCTAGATGCTAGATGCTAGATGCTAGATGCTAGATGCTAGATCAAAGTTTAAAAACCAGAGCAGAAAAAATCAACCAACTTAGCTTTGCTAAAGGCTGTTATTAATTAAAAGCGGCCATTGAAAAAGTTAAATTTATTCCTGCTTATTTGAGTCGGAGCCTAATTTTGTCCGATAACATTATTAAACACCGTTTTGGGGTAAAATAACACGCTTAATTCCTAGCTGTTCTAATTATTTGTTTACAAATGTAATTATTGGTGAAATTATCAGGGTATGTAATATACGCCGTTTTGGTGTGTTATAAACCACCAAATGGAACTAAATAAACTTTAAGTTTTATTCTGATTTCCATGCATTTATGCAACATAAGGGACATGATACAAAGTATGATATTTAAAACATTTTTAAAGATGTTTGGCTCGAAATCTGTAATGTTTTCGACAGGATCTATTATAGTTATATCTCTATTTGGAATAGTTCACTTAGCACTTTCTTTCTATTACAAAAATTTTAACTGGCTTGGAGCATTCGGTGCGTTATTAACAATATATTCTCTTCTTTTAGGCTTTACTCATTCTGTATACCCAGACTTTGAGAAAGACTCAGAAAACCCTGTAATTAAATCTGGTGATTCCTGGATGGAACTGCCGACAATAAAAGGTGCACGTGCTAATTTAGTATCAGAAGAGTATGCGGAAAAGACAAATACTGAACACCAAAAGTTTGTGGCTAATAAATATAAAGCTTTGGTAAATATTTACATCGTATCAGTGTCGGGAACGGTATTATGGGCATATTCTGGGTTTATTAAACTATAAAAGGAAAACAGTATGATTAGTCACAATGACGAAACTGTATTCAAAGAGGTATCATGAAAAGAATTCCAGAACTTGTAGTATTCTCATCAGGTAATCAATATCAAAAAGCTGCGTCTGTACTATCTACTATAGAAGGTTGCCTCTGGGTCGCTGCGATTAATGCAGCGCTATCCATAGAGATTTATTTGAAATCATTTTTGGTCACTGATCATCAAGTTGACGGATATAAGATGCACAAAAAAGTTATCCGCGGCCATAATCTTGCTGAATTGTATTCATTAATTGATCAAGTAGACAAAGATGCATTAAAAGAAAGACTGCCGCACATAGATTTAGAGTCAAAATTAGAACTATACAAAGATATTTTTACCAACGCACGTTATATGTTTGAACCTGTCAATGTACCCTCTATAGGCTCAGGTGTTGTTTCGCTTTCAAAAGAGTTACAATTCGCTATTAGCTCGATAATTGAAGAAAGATATCCAGTCAAACAGCCACCACACTTGCAACAGGCTGTAGATCGAGCGTTAGGAAAAATGTAAACATAATCGGGTAGCCAGAGGTCTCTAACCTCCAGCCCCCAGATATTGACTTCAGACATTAAAACCCCTCAACGTCTGCAATTGACATACTTCTGACTATCAGGTTTGGTTATGTCCTGTGAATCGGATCTGACAGGTTAAGTTAGGGCTTAACAACATAGGTCACTTAAACATTGATACTTACATTTTACGAATAGCGTTTAGTTTATTTACCTTGTTGATCACACCCAAATCAAACAGTTGCTGCGCGCTGGATTTGAGTAATTGGGTTTCCTCTGGCGTGCGATATTCTTTAATGATTAAGTTTGCATAGCGAATTTGCAGCTGTTTTATTGCACGGCTTTTCTTTCTACAGTCAAAGCACTTGATTGCATGTGCATCAATCCAAAATTTTAATTGTTCAAACCAGTATTGCTGCTCTTTCGCAAAAAATATAAATGGTTTGTGACAATCGACACAGTTCTCTTCTATATCAATGTAGAGTTGCCTTGGATATACACTGTAACTTTGTTTTTCGGTTGCTGCGGGAATTGCTGTTTCTGGAAAACAGCGGACACTTTTATAGCGCCAATGGGCATTATCGATTTCTTGCTTTGTATAGCTATTACCTGAAGGAATTGGCTCGCTGCCATATAGCGGGTGGCTTACATATTTGGTCATGTTAGCTATTTCCCAAGCACAAAAAGGATAGCTAAAGCGCCGACTGCTAGAGCAATAATGAAACTTTTATTTAGTTTAGCCAACCAAGGAGAAGCAATAGCGTCTTTCTCTGAGCCATCTACTCGCGGTGGAAGCTGTTGAGCTGTGGGTCGTGCTGGCAGTTCGCTGTCGGCAAGCTGTTTTATAGTCATGACAACTTGCTCGCCAGTAACGGCATCACCATTGGCAATCGTTATATTCTCAATAATGCCACTGTAATCCGCCATAACTTCTAAAACGACTTTTTCAGTCTCAACATCAAATAGCACATCACCGGCATAGACTAGCTGACCTTCACTAACATAAAGCTTTGCGATGTCTGCTGTGCGTATTGAGTCTGGAAAGACCGGTACTTTCACATCTATGTTCATAATTCCTCCTTGGATAAAACTAAAAAACTGACGGCTGACGGCTGACGGCTGACGGCTGACGGCTGACGGCTGACGGCTGACGGCTAAATTATCAACCAAATGCTACATTAGCAAACACCGCTGTCATTAGTATCGGACATACAAAACGGATGTATTGTGCAAACCAAAAACGCATGCCTGTTGCTGCTTCATGTAGTTGATTGCCGCGGTGCCATAACCACCCTACGGTAATAAAATAAAATAGCCCCATTAATGGTAATTGGTACTGAGTAAGCACCATGATCACTAAGCCAAATAACCAATCAAAGTTAAAGATAATCAGCGATGAAGCAGCAAGAACCGTCAAGCTCACTAAGAAAGTGGCTTTTTTACGTTCAACTTGATGATTTTCAACTAAAAAGGCGACAGGTATTTCGGTTGATGAAATTGTTGAAGTCAGCGATGCAATCGACATTAATACAAAAAACAGTAAGCCAACTAACAAGCCAACTTCACCCATGGTGTTAAATAACTGCGGCAAAATTGCAAAAATTAACTGCCCCTCGCCCACTAGTTTTCCATCACTAAATACTTGTACGCCGTTATGCTGCGCTACATAAATAGCTGGAATAATTAATAGGCCCGCTAAAAATGCCACCCCGGTATCAAGCAAGGCAACCGAGGCTGTTAAGCGTGGTAAATTCGCATCAGGCTGTAAATATGAGCCATAAATCATCATACAACCCACGCCTAACGACAGCGAAAAGAACGCCTGCCCCATTGCGGCAATAATTAAGCTTGGCTCGAGCACTTGGCTAAAATCAGGCACTAAATAGGCTGCAAAACCTTCGCTGGCACCATCAAGGGTTGCTATATAGGCAATTAACCCCACAAGTAATACTAATAACAGTGGCATTAAACGGCGTGACCAGGTTTCAATACCTGACTTAACCCCCTTGAGAATAATGCTCGCGGTGAGGAGCAGCATCAATGGTGTAAATATAAAATTACGTACCATCGAGTCAGTTTGTAAAAACTGGCTTAGCTCTGTGAAGCCTAAGAATGTACTTATTGGCTCAAGCGCGTAGGCTAGCATCCAACCGGCCACGATTGAATAAAAGCTCAACATGACAATGGCGCCCACTAAACCTAAATAACCTGCTGCGGCGCCTACATTTGGTGCTTGAGCTTGCCATGCTTTTTTAAGCGCTTTAACCGGATTAGCTTGAGCTTGATGACCTAAATATAATTCAGTATATAAAGCAGGCAGAGCCAATAAAAATATAACAATAAAATAAACCAGCAAAAACGCACCGCCGCCATGATTCGCCGCTTGCGTAGGAAATCCCCAAATATTACCCAATCCAACCGCAGCGCCAGACGCTGCTAAAACAAAGCCAAGGCGGCTTTGAAAACCATCACGCAATTGTGCCATACATCTACAAATCTGTTATTATTTTCATTGTTGTGAATTAAACCATATTTCACAGTCAGTGAGTAATAAATTTGCCTTGGCTTAAATAACCCGTGCACAACCGCACAAAATATAAACATATTTATTCTTTTATCACTTTAATTGTGGATTTTATGCCTGCGTTATTCTTTCAACAGCAACTAGATATCATTGAGCACACTGTACAGTCACTCAATACACAAACAATTTTGTTATTTGATGCTCAGTTATTAAATGTTGATGAATTCAATCTAAACACATTATTAAGCCCTTTTGAACTTACGGTATTCACTCGTCGTAAGAGTAATAAAGCAAAGCAAGAGTATTTAGCAACACGGTTATTACTTAAGTATTTGGTCAAACGCAGTTTCCCTGAGTTTACCACTCTACCTGCAAATCAACTAAGCTCTGAATTTGACGAGTCTAGTAGTAAATTACTCATCCATATAGCGGGTAGTAGCACAGTAATAAGTAGTTGCCTGTCGCACTCAAATGGTTTTGTTGGTGCGGCATTGAATATCGACCGAATTCAATTTGGCTTTGATATTGAAAAAATAAACTTACAGCGCCCGTTTGAAAAACTCGCTAAGCATTTTTATCATATCGATGAGGTCAATTTAATTACGCAAAATGAACACCAAGGCGCTGAGCGTTTTTTTAGAGTTTGGACTTTAAAAGAAGCGCTGGCGAAAGCTACGTCTCGGCCCATTGCCAAACTCTTAAGCCCCAATGTATTTACTGAGCTGACGCAAGCAAACTTAGCGGCGGTGAGCTGCCAATATAATGAATTTGATATTAGTGTAGTAAGTGAAAAGAGCACTGACTGGCAGTGCTCTGTGGTAAATTCTATTGACTCGTTACGCGCCGTGCTGAGCTTCTAATAAACGACTATGAATAGCTTGGACAACTAAGTCTGACTCGCTTTGCTCAACTAAAAAGCACAAGTTATGTTTACTTGCGCCGTGGCAAATTAGGCGGATATTAAAATCACTTAACACCTGCATTAAGTTAACTTGTTGCTGACGTAATTGGATCTCTGAACCAATTAACGCCACTAAGGTTAAGTTGTTTTCAACCGATACATGGCAAAACTCAGCAAGCTTGTCTAAACACTCTTGATCAAGTTCAGGACGTGACGCATTCGGTGCATTATCTAACGTAATTGCCACGCTTATCTCTGAGGTGGTTACCAAATCAACCGAGATATTAAACTCACTTAAAATAGCAAATACACGGGCTAAAAAGCCACTTGCTAGTAACATTTCAGGGCTTTTAAGCGTTAGCAGTATTTGGTTTTTACGTTGTGTAACCGCTCGAATACCTGGTAATTGTGATTTTTCACGTTCGATCCAGGTACCGCCTCGCTCCGGCTCACGACTTGAACCTACAAATACACTGATGTGGCTGCGGCTCGCGGGTAAAATCGTCGCTGGGTGTAATACTTTGGCACCAAAAGTCGCCATTTCAGCCGCTTCATCAAAACTTAAACGGGCAATAGGTGTGGCTTTAACGCACAAACGTGGATCTGTACTAAAAATTCCCACAACGTCAGTCCAAATGTGTACACTCTTAGCGTTTACGGCTTCAGCTAATAACGCCGCACTGTAATCTGAGCCACCGCGACCAAGTGTGGTTGTTTGCCCATGCGCGTCGCTACCAATAAAGCCTTGAGTAACTACAACATGATCTTTTAAAAGCGGAATTAAATGCTCTCTTGCTGCCGCAGCTGTTGCTGCAACATCTGGCGTTGCTTTAGAAAACTGGCTATCAGTTTTAAGCACTTGGCGAACATCAAAACGAACAGCTTCTAAGCCATTTAAACGCAGCACTTGGGTAAATAAATACGATGATAAACGCTCACCAAAGCTCAGGAGTTCATCTTGTTGTTGTTTTGATTTAACCCCTTCACTTGCTAAGGCTTTAAATGCTTTTAGTGTTTCTTCAAAACCATGAGCTAAGTCTGCATCAAGTGACAACTCATTTAAAATCGCGTCTTGAATCGCTACTACGCCGGCAATATTTTCAGCGCGCTCATCACTTGAGATATCCTTTTTACACAATGTTACTAGGTGGTTGGTCACGCCAGCACTGGCACTAACTGCCACTACCCGTACATTGTTATCGGCTACAATAATTTCACTGCAACGGCTCATTGCATCAAAATTAGCCACACTGGTACCGCCAAATTTTGCTACTACGATATCTGATTTTTGATTTTTCGCTGACTGTTGTTCATTATTAGCAGCTAATTGGGTATTCATGTCGTCTCCTTTTGTGGCAATCATACCACGATAAAACAAGAAGAACTTGGCAAGGGGGTGCTCGATAAGAAAAGTCCACTGCCAGAAGCTCTCCACCTAATTGGTGACAGTTTTGAGGATTCAGCCCCATAAACCGAAAAACCACTGTGACGTGCAGTTGTTTTTCTCGGCGAATATTTCCCTCCTTAATGGTCGTAGGCAGTCGTCACCTCACATTAAGTACCTAAATACCGCACCTCTTCTGAATGTTAGATTAATTGCATTCTCTAATTATCAATTAAAATAACAAAGCCCACATATAGTGGGCTTTGAAAGTTATCGTTTAGACGTCTAGCTGTCAAGTTGTTTTAATAATAAAAGCTATTAAATCAAGCTACCTGCTATATATGAGCCTATATAACCGACCGTATACGCGATTAATAGATACACAGACATACGTAAATAACTCATAAATGTGAGCGCTTTTACTTTACTCATAGCAATAATACCGGCCGCCGAGCCGATAATTAGCATAGAGCCACCTACGCCAGTTGCATAAGTAAACGATAGCCATTGCTGCGGACTCATCACAATCTCGGCTTTAAGTAATGCAGCCGTCAGCGGTACGTTATCAACTGCGGCTGATAAAATACCCATTAGGTAGTTCGCATACTGCGCTGGCATTAACTCATAAAGGTGCGTGAACTTGCTTAGCATGCCCACTTCTTTTAACGCCCCTACGAGTAACAACACACCGACGAAGAACAGCAAAGTGTCGTATTCTATTTCTCGAATATAATCGATGATTTTTTTATTTACGTCTTTTTTACGCATTAAGAATTGCGCAACTAAAAACATTAACGATAAACCAAAGAGGAAAGTTAATAACGGCGGTACGTGGTAAAGTACGCTGAATGTCAGTGTAGCGATAATAGTTGATAAGAAAATAACCGCGATGGTGATATCGGTTTTTTCAATACGGCGCTCTTCTTGTTTGGTGAACTCAACAGCACCATTTAAGCCAAACGACAGCATAATCGCCAGCAACGCCACACTTGCAAGTGCCGGCACGACCAATAACAATAAGTTAGCGATACTGACTTTCCCATCAAGGAAAATCATTAATGTCGTCACATCACCGGTGATCAGTGATACGCCACCGGAGTTCACGCTAAAAATAATTAAGGTGGCATATTTAATGAGCTTTTTCGGATCGAGTTTTAACGACATAACCACCGCAAGCGAAATTAATGTAGCGGTAATATTGTCTGATATCGACGAGAATAAAAATGAAAAGCCACCAATCAAAAACATCAGCTTGCGTTCGCTTATAGCACTGGGCATGACTCTGTGCACAATATTTTGGATAAAACCTTTGGAGTTTAAATAGGCAACAAAGGTCATTGCAGCCATTAAAAACAACCATAATGTGGCAATCTCTAAAATATTGTGATCAAGTTGATGTTGTACATTTTCGGGGCTTTGCCCGTTGAGCGGCGAGATAAATAAGATAATCCAGCATAAAGTACCAAAGAAAAGCGTGGTTTTGGCCTTGTTTACATGGATAATATCCTCTATAACGATGAGCACAAATGCCAACGCTATCAGGGTTAGGATAATTGTAGTTACCATGGTGTTTGAACAACCTTTATAAAAATGTAAAAATTGTATGCTATATGCCGCAGGTCGACACGGCGCGCAGTCTAGCACCAAAGACTGTGTAAAACTATTGTAAATTTACTTTTATTCGACTAATCACTGTGAGCTTAAAAATTAGCTAACACAGTATAAATTAGGATTTTTGGAGTTTTATGATCCCAGCTAAAAAGTTGCTAAATACCCTTACAGAGCACTGGGGAATGTTAGAACTACTATTTAAACGTTTTAAAATGGCCGACTTCAGTCTAAAAGACGTACAAAATGCGATCAAACAAAAACAGCCAACATGGTCAAATGAACGCATATACAAAGAAACCAACCGACTTTTAAACCAAGATATTATTATTCCATTAGCTAAGTCATCGCAGCTAGAAATTAACCGTGCGATCGCAGACTTTGCTACTTTTTTATTACAAGAAGAGCATCTAGGTTTAGCACAAGAGATCACTGTGTTGGTTGACGATTTAGCCAGATTAGGCGATCGCTTAGATAATGCGGGTAGTATTGAAGACTACGACGAAATGCGCCGCTTTAGTCGCATTATGGATGATCGGGTGCGCAAAATAATGAAGTTATTTGCTCACAATGAAAATGCAATTTTAAATATTGTTGAACAAGCTAAAGCGAATAACGCTGTTCAATCGCTGCAAAAACGTTACCAAGCAGTCATTGAAGCCTTTGACGAATATATTGAACCGATGCTAGAAATGGTGGATATTCGCGGTAGTTTTCATGCCTGTTTTAATACTATTGAATCCCAGATAAGCAGCCAAATCGAAAGTATTGAACGCAGCGGTAAAGCCTATCAAGACAAACGTATGCTGGAGCGATTGCGCACCCGTATTTTAGAGATGCACCTTGTTGGTCGAGAAAGCTTACGTAAAAGCGCTGATATGTTAATGCCACTGCGCGAAGAGTTACGCCGTAATAATATGATCACTCGTCAAGCCGCTAAGGTACTCGGTTTAGTACGCAAAAATGGCGTTGATAATATGCTCACTGCGGTACAGCCTAATTTTGTGTCTGACACACAGCGCTTTTCATTAGGGCAACAACGCCATATTATTGCTTACATGGCCGCACTCGCTGAGTTTGAACACAGTGAATATGAACTGCCCGATCAACAAGACGTGCCCTCTTTTGTAACGCCTAATATTCCTGATTACCACAATGTAAAAGCGAACTTTAAAAAGCGCTTCGATTCTAAGCGTAAAAAGCCGCAGCCATTATTAACCTTTTTAGGGGAAAGCTACCCCGACCTTGAGGCTGACGAAATGCTGTTTTTATATCAAAAGCTGGTCAGCGACAGTGAGATTGAAATCAGTCAAAGCGATGAAAAAATGCGCGTAAAAATCGCAGGTCAACATTTTTCACTGTTTCCTTTTAATACCAAACCAATTAATTCTAAGCCTGTTGTATCACCACACACAGGGAATGAGTAACCGTTATGACACAAATAAATTTAGATGAACTAAGTCATCTACAAGCGATTAATAAAAAATTAGTCACCGGCTATCACATCAGCGAACAAGACACTGTAATGTGGCAAGAGCTTGATCAACAAATTGATGCCTACCGCGCATTATTTAGCGCCCTTGGCCATGATTTACAACACGACAGCCGTGGTTTTTACTATTTTGCCAGTGATGAAAGCACGCCAAACATGGGCAAGATATCCCGTGCAATTGCCCTAACTATTTACATTTTAATTGAGCACTACGCCAACTCAGGTAAAGATCCAATGCGCGCTTTATTTGACGAAGTAAGCGATTTAGAACTGATGCAAACGCTAGTGCAAATGAATAAACACTTGTTTGATCAGCTTGAGATTTTCTCTGGCTCTGACTTACGCAAAGACGTGTACTTACGTATGGTACGTTTGGGCCTGAGCCGAGAAGTCGAAACTGGTTTTATGCTACAAGCCCCTATTTATCGCTATATTGATGCCCTAATGGAAGTAAATGAAGAAACCTATATTGGAGAGGACGAATAATGAAAAACCTATACGGCCTCAGTAAGTTGGCATTATTAAATACCGCAGGTTACGCCAAGTGTGTTATTCCACTTGATAAAAGCAGCTCAATTTGTGCGCCTAACAATACCGGTAAAAGCTCGGTCATAAACGCCCTACAGTTTCCCCTTATTAATGATTTACGCCTCACTGAATGGGACGGCCATGATTTAGACGAAACCCGTAAGTTTTATTTTTCATCTGATCAATCTTATATTTTACTCGAAGCCGATCTGCCCCACGGACCTGTGGTGATTGGGGTGGCAGGGCTTGGTAAAATTGCCGGTTACGCCCATCAGTTTTTTTGTTATCAAGGCAAACTTGACCTTGAGCAATATACACAAGGCAAAACCATCATTAAGTTCACTAAGCTGTTTAATCACTTAAAAGAGCAAGGGTTTAATCCGATTGAGCTTAAGGCCCAAGAGCTGAATGCCCTATTGACTGGCGGCGCAACGCCATTTGATGGCGACATTAACTTAAAAATGATCCCGCTCAACAATGTGCAAGACTCGGCCATCTATAAAGAAATTTTCCGCCGTATTTTGAACTTACATAAGCTCGGCGCAGCCGATGTAAAACGCTTTATGTTACGCGTGTTTGAACGCCATATGTCAAACTCAAAAGTAGACTTTTACGAAGTGTGGCGTCGCTCTTTTGATAAAGTAAATCGGGCTAAGCGTGAATTAAAAGCCCTTGAATCAATGCAAGAACCAATTAGTGCGCTTGAATCAATGCTTGAAAACCAAACAGTGTTAAAAGGTAAGTTAGCGGCTTATGCACCTAAAATAGATCAAGCTCTAATTGATTTTGATACTTATCAACAAGCTCAACTAGACGATCTGAATCTGGCACTTGAAGACATTGAACAGGAAAAGCACGAGTTTGAACAAAAACAACAACTGTATGTACAACAATCTCGTGATATTGAACGTAAGCAAACTCAAATTGAGCAATGGTTTTTAGATTTTAATGCTTTAAAAGCCGAGTTTGAATTGGTCAATAAAGCCACGTTAAAAGTCAGCCTTGCTCAGTTTAAGCAAGATTATGAGTCACTCTCGCACTCAATTAATAGTGCTCAAGGCCAAAGCTTACATACCCTTGATTACCGTATTAGCGAAACTCAAAAGCAAATAAAAAGTTTAAAACTGCAACTTAAAAACCTTGAATTCAACTTATTTACACGCATGCGTGAGGATTTATCGCTCAAAGAAGTCGAAGAAATTTCGCGTATTTTAAACCCTGATATTCTCTCGTTTGCAACCACCAGCAACGGTGATATTACTATTACCGACGAAGATGCCTTTGGTGCGTTTTTAGAGCAATTATCAGAAAACGTAAAAGGCGGCGTACTCACCTTACCCGGCGCAACGATTAAACTGAAAAAACTCTCTGCGGTACAAATGCAAAGTGGTGAAAATAAAGAGCAACTT
Organism: Pseudoalteromonas sp. KAN5; assembly: GCF_022846535.1. NCBI lineage: Bacteria > Pseudomonadati > Pseudomonadota > Gammaproteobacteria > Alteromonadales > Pseudoalteromonadaceae > Pseudoalteromonas > Pseudoalteromonas sp. KAN5. The sequence continues at coordinate 1,039,120 of NZ_AP025589.1, read as the reverse complement.
ACAGCGCAGTTAAATGCTCTTGAAAATTCATTGCAAGAATTTAAGCAACAGCGAGACGTTGCGGCCAATGTGGCTGAGAAGCAAAAAGAAAAAGATACACTTTATGATGAGCTAATCAGTGCCGAAAGCGCGCTTAAACGCTTTGAACAATTTGAAGTGATGCTGCAATCCATTGATGCACAAGCCATGCTAAAAGAGCAATTACTAGCAGAGCGCGAGCAAGTTGATGATTACTTACAAGATATTCAAGCAAATAGTGGCTCAATTGCTGATAGACGCTCAATAATAAAGTCTAAAAAAGAACTTATATCACGCCAAGCGGATCGTCTGCGCCAAGTAAAATCGGAGCGAATCGACCATACGCTTGATTTGTACAGCGGAAAAGTCACGCCTTATATGATCGATATTCAGATCGACTTTGATAACTTAAGCGATTTAGTACATCACTTTAATAAGGACTGCCAAGAGCTACGTAATTTTGATATCAACGTACGTAATACCTATTTGCATATTTATAATGCCGGTATCACAAAGTTTGACAACGAAAATGACGAATTTAGTAAATACCAAAAACTCATTAGTGCATTTCACAATATTGATAATGAACGCGATGCTGTTGAACGCCAAGCCCGTGTGGCCCTTACCGAAGTTGCAGCCACGATTAAAGGCCTACGTGAAGATTTAGACAGGCTGCGTCGTGAAATGAACAGCTTTAACAAAGGTATTAGTCAGCACCGTATATCTAACCTGCAAGCGTTTAAAATTAACGTGATCCCCCGCAAAATGTTGGTTGATAGCATTGATACGATCATCAGTACTTCAAGCCAATTTGAGCAAGGTGATACTTTGGATTTACTCAGCCAAGAACCCTATAGCGAAACGGCAGTAAACGAAGCGAAAGATCACTTAATTAAACTTGCCTCTGATAAAGCCGGTTTAACCCTGACTGATCTATTTGATATCCGTTTTGAAGTGGTGAATCGAGCTGGTGAAACTGAGCATTTTGAAAAAATAGATTCAGCCGGTTCAAATGGTACGCGGATCACCATTAAATTATTGTGCGGTATGCTGTTTATTCGCTATTTATTAAGTGATCAAGAACAAAACTTATACCGTATACCTATATACATTGATGAAGCCGCAGACATCGATCCACAAAATCAAAAAGCGATTATTGAAACAGCCCTAAGCTTTGGTTTTGTGCCAATATTCGCCTCAGTGAAACCACAAATTAGTTGTGATTACATTGTGCCCATTCGCTCAGTTAAAGATGGTGCTCAAAACTGGGTGGATGAGAAAGATTGGATCGAAGTGGAGCATGACTCTCTCACTAAAAATACTGAAATATAGGGCATAGTTAATTCACTATTCAGTAATCTGCAACTAAACTGACAGTTTAGTTGCTATTGCTATATTTTATTGAACTTAGTTTGAAAAATAGCAGTAAAAATATATTAAGTTGAATTATTTTTATGTTATGTTATCAAACAAGTAGCTATATATATTTTGCCAAGGAGCAAACACCATGAAAAACTTACTAATTGCCGCAGCAGTCCTTATGCTAGCAGCCTGTGCAAAAACACCAGATGTTGATTATGATAAATCAGTTGATTTTAGCAACTACAAAACATTTGCTTGGTTTCCACAAGCGACATTAGCAAACGCGGGTAACTATCAAATTAGTCCGTTAATGGAGCAGCGTGTTCGTGAAGCGGTAAATACCCAATTACAAGCGCAAGGTATGACATTAGCAGACACAGCTACTGCCGACGTATTACTTAACTACCATGCATCTGTAGATACAAAAATTGACGTGGATACATTTAACGTTGGTTACGGCGCTCAGTGGAACTATTGGGGGATGGGCTATAATACGCAAACTACAACGCGTGAATATGATGTAGGTACTTTAGTACTTGATGTTGTTGACCGTGCTTCAAACCAGCTAGTATGGCGTGGTGCTCGTGAAGGTCGTTTACAAAAGAAACAATCTCCAGAAGAGCGTAACGAAGCAGTAAAAGAATCTGTTGCAACGATTCTTTCTGGCTTCCCGCCTGAAAAACTTAAAAAATAATTTATAGCAGATTATTTAAAAGCTCACTTTAAAGTGAGCTTTTTTGTGCCCAAAATATTCTTTTAGGTGCTTATATTAAGCGTGATATGTTAAAGCAGATATGAAGTTAAGATCTATTACATTAGTTTTTGTATTTATGTAGTAAAACTCGTGGGATATGACAGTAGTCATCGGGGAAGTGAGTTAAACGGTCTTGATGCTCTATATCGCTTGCTACGTAATTGGTTAAAGGAAGTACTTCGACCACAATTTTAGCAGCATCATCTCGCTTGTTAATATAATCACGTGCTATGGTTAGGTGTGTCGGCTGTTTACTATAAATAGCAGTACGGTACTTAGGTCCAACATCATCCCCTTGCTTGTTAATACTATAGGGATCAATAATTTCAAAGAAATAGCTGATCAACGTATGCAGCTCTACCTTATTGGTATCAAACACCACAAGCACACATTCAGCATAACCATCATAATCGCCCGCTGTCGTGTTGCTTGTCCCATTGGCACGTCCAGCTTCAGTGCTTATTACACCAGGTAAATGCTTAATAAACTCTTGTACACCCCATAAGCAACCACCAGCAAAATATACGGTTTCGAAATCAGTATTATTAACAGTATTCATAGAGTACAACCTAGCAAGTGTTTAGCAGAATTAAGAGTGAACAGCCAAAGAGATACATGATTAGCAAATGCAATTTTTTCTCAATCAGATACAATAACGCCCTATTTTAATCACGTGCTAAGAATGTACTCAATAATAAAATAACTGATGTACCTAACTGCACAACTAAAACAATAGTATAAGCGCAAAGAGATTTTAACGTGATCAAACCTGTACACCTAGCATTACCTACCTTGTTATGTAGTTTTTCAACATTAACATTAGCAGCCGAGCAAAAAAGCAATACCGATGAGATTGAACAAATCGCAGTGCACGCTTCAGCCACGGCCAATCAACTTCCCGTTGGTACATTTGATGCCCCTGTGTCTAACTTAGAATATGATCCGCGAGTTGATTTGCAATCTCGTAATATGGCCGAAGCACAAGCGGATGTGACTATCCGTGGCGGTATTTTTGAAAACACCGGCTTTCGGGTAGGCAGTGCAACTTTATTTGACCCACAATCAGGTCATTATTTTGCTGAGATCCCTATTGCACCGCAAATGCTAGATACCGCAGATATTTTTACTGGTGTCGAAAATGCCCTGTATGGTGTAAATAGTTCAGTTGGTACGGTATCGTTTGGTTGGACGCCCATTAATACTGGTGGCAGTGTGTCATTAGGTACGGGTAATAACGACTTTAATTTACAAAGCATCAATGCTGGAGTCAATGTGCCACTTTCAGGAAAACCTGATTGGCAGTTAGGTTTTCAAGGTGACTACGCGCACTCGCAAAGTGACGGCACAATAGACAATGGCGATCATGACTTTACCCGTGCATCTGGCCGAGTGCAATTAACTGGCCCGCAATCACAAACAGACTTATTTTATGGCTCGCAGCAAAAGTTTTTTGGCTGGCCAAACTTATATACGCCATTTGGGGTAAACGAAACCGAAGATCTGGATACGCAATTATTTATCCTTAACCATAAGCAAGGCTATGCTAAACAGAGTGCGTTTGAAATATCCGCTTATTATCGCAAAAATGATGACCATTATATTTACTCACGTGAAAACCCCAGCGCATTTGAAGCATTTCATCAAACACAGGTAAAATCTCTCGCGCTATCAGGCCGCCATAACAATACTGAGTCATTTGCAATAAATTACTCCGCGCAATATATGGAGGACTCGATTGAATCAACCACGCTTGAAAATAACTTTACCTCGCGTAATTATTATAAATTAAGTGTGTTACCAGAATATCAAACCGCCATTGCAGCTAACCAATTATTGACTATTCGCTTAGGGGCAGCTTTTGACGACACGAATAGAGATGACTCACAATTTTCGCTGCTTGGGGATCTTAATTGGCGTACTCAAAATAATGATGGCACAGAGCGCACAGTGTACTTATCGTTTGCTCAGGCAAGTCAAGTAGCCGGATACACAGCTATTGGTGGCAGTGAATCAGGTGGGTTATTTAGAAGTAATTATAATCTTGAGCGCGAAACCACTCAAAACCTAGAGCTTGGTTTATTACTTGAACAGCAATCTTGGCGCTTAGATTCAGCTATTTTTTACCGCCAAGATGAAAATCTTACTGATTGGACCTACAGCTACAGCTCTACTTCTGCCCGCGCCGCTAACCCAGTTGATATAGACACCGCGGGCATTGAGTTTTTAGCAACTAAACAGTTTGATACTATTGAGTTTATTAGCAGTTACACGTATCTGCATAAATCAGAAAGTTATGGCGCAGCAGATATCGATGCCAGTTTTTATGCCTTGAATTTTCCTGATCACCGTATCACGCTCGGTGCTGTTTGGCAGCCTATGGATGTGCTTGAATTTAGAATTGATAACGAATGGCGTAAACAACATGAAAATGTATTAAGAACCGGTGATGATGAAGCGTTATTTACACATCTCACATTAAAAATAACCCCGCCAACACTTGATAACTTATTTATCACACTATCAGCTGATAACCTATGGGGCGAAGCATTTGAAGAGATCCCCGGCACACCTGGGCGTGGTGAACAATACACGCTGAGCGCAACTTATAACTGGTAAATGTAAAATTGTTAAACCGCATTTTTAGAATGCGGTTTTTTATGTCATCTGTTCAAGTTCAGTGATCAACTGCAATGCTTGCGCGTTGCTGCTACCACATACATCAATTGTTGCAGTAAAATCACTACATACTTTCGGCCGGCTTTCATCACCAAACAACTTACATAAATTATTGTTATCTAACTGAATACAGCGTTCTCCCGCTTTTTTACCCTGTGGCATTCCTGGGATTGGCGAGCTGATACTCGGCGCTATACAACATGCGCCACAACCCAACCGACAAGCCATTGTTGATGTGTTCATAATTCGCCCCTTTTGTGATTTATTTCATCAATATGTTAATTGTGTAATGACTTGTTACATCTTCATACGCCTTGTAAACACTTTCTTCATTATACTCACAACGTCACCAAATTATGAGGAAAGCCCTGTGGCTACTAAAAAACAAATCATCTTACCTATTGCCGTGTTAATCACGGGTGTAGGTCTCGCGGTTGCGTTTTCTGCAATGAAACAACCGCCAGAAGAAAAACCAGCACAAGATACACGCCCATTGGTCTCTGTTAACCCTATTCACCTTGATGCAATTTCCCTAGATGTTCAATCATATGGGGTTGTAAAAGCAAAAGATCACACTCCACTGGTTGCGCAAGTAAGTGGCCAAGTGGTGTATGTCTCTGAGCAATTTGTGCAAGGTGGTTTTGTTAAGCAAGGCGATATTCTAGCACGAATAGATCCAAATGATTATGAAGCAGCGTTAATTGAAGCTCAAGCTGGGTTGGCGCAAGCAAGCTCGGACTTAGAGATTGAACGCGCACAAGCACATGTAGCACAGGCTGAATGGGACCGTATAAAAGACGATTCAAACCAAATGATCCCATCACAATTATATTTACGCAAACCGCAGTTAGCAGAAAAACTTGCTCGCTATCGCGCAGCGCAAGCATCCGAAAAACGTGCCAAGCGAAATTTAGAGCGCACTTATATTAAGGCACCGTATGATGCGATTATTTCTGAACGGGCAATTAGTTTAGGCAGTGTTGTTAACCCAGGTAGCCCGTTTGGCGCTCTCAGCTCGACTTTAGTTGCTGAAATTCGTCTGCCAGTGGCTGATAAAGAACTGCAATATTTAACTAACAGCGGTATCGGCGCAAACGTTACGCTCAATGCTGACTACGCTGGCAAGCCAACAACCTGGCAAGCTAAAATTGTGCGCAGTGAAGGCGTTATCGATCAAAAAAGTCGAATGAGTTATTTAGTAGCACAAGTGAATACCCCTTATGCCAGTGAACAGCCACTGCGCTTTGGCTCTTATATCAATGCCACTATTTCAGGGCGTGAACTAGATAATGCGATTATCGTTCCTCATCACTTAGTGAAAAACGGCAAAATCGCAGTAATGAATGATGATTTAACACTTTCGTTTAAACCTCTCACTATTGTTAGAGAACACAATGGTATGGTTATCGTATCACAAGGTTTAAATGATGGTGAGCAACTGATCACCTCGGCGTTAGATTTTCCAAGTGAAGGTATGCAAGTCAAACTCAATGACACTGATACGCTAGGCGCTGCAACGCAACTTGCGCTAAAAGAGGAATAACGCATGAGCATTGATAGCGAAAAAGGCATAATTGCCTGGTTTGCTCGTAACTCAGTTGCAGCAAATTTAATTATGATTTTTATCCTCGTGGGCGGTTTACTCACAGCGTTAACCATACGTAAGCAAGCGTTTCCACAATTTGAAAGTAATTGGGTCAGTGTTCAAGCAATATACCCAGGTGCCGCTCCACAAGAAGTAGAAGAAGGCATCACCATCAAAATTGAAGAAAACCTAGAAGGGACAGAAGGCATAAAACGCCTCATTACCTATTCTAATCGTGGATATTCCCAAGCTTGGATTGAAATTGAAGAAAAATACGACCTGCAAGAAGCACTTGACGAAATAAATGCCCAGGTCGATTCGATTAACTCATTCCCTGCGGGGATGGAACGGCCGATTATTCAGCGCGAAAAATTTCAGCAAGAAGTCATGGTTCTTGCGCTGTATGGCGATATGAGTTACCCACAATTAAAAGAACTTGGTACTGATTTAGAAGATGAATTACTGGCTTTACCTAACGTAAATTTGGTTGATTTTTTCAGTGGCTTAAATTACGAAATCGGCATTGAAATCAGCCCAGATAAATTGCGTGAATACGGCCTTACTTTTAGAGATGTTTCTAACGCAGTGAGAAACTTTTCAACCAATATGTCGGCAGGCCAAATTCGTTCAGAAAATGGTTATATTTCTATGCGAGTTGAAAAACAAGCATACACAGGCAGTGAGTTTGAAAAGCTTCCTTTAATCACCCTTGCTGACGGCGCACAAGTTTACTTAGGCGATGTTGCCACCATTAATGATGGGTTTGAAGAAGGTCTTCTGTACTCTAAATACAATGGTAAAAACGCGCTTATTTTTGAAATTGACGCATCCAAAGATCAAGATATAACCGATGTGGCTAAAGTCCTTAAGAACTACATGGCAGAAAAAGAGTCGCAATTACCCCAGGGTGTAAAACTAACCCCTATGGTTGATTTAACTTACTACCTGCAAGGTCGACTCGATATGATGATCGACAACATGATTTGGGGTGGTATCTTAGTGATGATTGTATTGGCGTTATTTTTACCATTACGATTAGCATTTTGGGTCATGATGGGGCTGCCCGTTTCATTTCTTGGTGCCTTTTTGTTTATGCCAGTAGGCTTTTTAGACATTACCATTAACATGGTGTCGTTATTCGCCTTTATCATCGTGCTGGGTATTGTGGTGGATGATGCCATTGTCGTGGGCGAATCTGCCAGTGCCGAAATTGAAAAACACGGCCACTCCCTCAATAATGTTATACGCGGTGTAAAACGTGTTGCCATACCCGCGACGTTTGGGGTGTTAACGACTATTGCCGCTTTTTTACCTCAAGCAATGGCTTCAGGTCCCGGCGCTGCATTTTCTAAAGCCATCGGTGTCGTGATTATTTTATGTTTGATTTTCTCATTGATTGAATCAAAACTTATATTGCCTGCCCATATTGCAGCAATGAACCCACGTAAACCTAACCCTAAAAACCCATTGCACAAATTACGCATGGTTGTTGATAATGGCTTACAATCGTTTATACAAAATTATTACACACCATTTATAGGTCACTGTATTCATTACCGTTATACAGTAATTATCGGCTTTTTATGTATTTTAATTGTCAGTGCTGGTATGTTTGCAGGTGGCTTAGTTAAATTTGTACCTAACCCTAAAATACCCCATGACTTCCCACGTATCGTGGTAGAAATGAACCTAGAGTCATCTGAACAAGCTACACTTGAAACCGCCAAAAAGATTGAAGCTGTGCTACTGAGTGTAGATAAAGAACTTGAAGCTCAGTATGGACAAAAAATGATTCGTGATCTGTCGGTAAGCCTGCGCGGCCGTACCAGAGCACAAATTATGGCCATACTTGTTGAACCAGATAAACGCCCTATTGATACATTTACTGTAAGTGCCTTATGGCGTGAGAAAATGCCGCCACTTCCAGGGGTTAAAACACTGAGCATTGAAGATAACCTATTCGGCGGTGGCCGAGACGACGGCGATATAAGCTTTAGACTTGAAGGTAAAAATGCAGATGAACTTAAAGAAGTGGCAACCAAGCTAAAAGCAAAACTACAAAGTATGGAAGGTGTGGGCGATGTAAACGATTCATTGCAAAGTGCCACTGATGAAGTGCAACTAGATTTAAAACCGCTTGCTTATAGCATGGGTTTGACGCTCGCTGATGTCGCTTCACAAGTTAGCTTTAGCTACTACGGATTAGAGGCCCAACGTATTTTACGTGAAGGCGAAGAGATCAAAGTGATGATCCGCTATCCTGAAGACGAACGTAACTCAATTAGTAATATACACAGTACGCGAATTATTACACCATCAGGCGCTGAGGTTCCGCTTAGCGAAGTAGCACAAATCAACCTAGTCGACGGTGTTAACAGTATCCGCCGTGAAAACTCAAACAGAACGGTTAATGTTTGGGCTGCTATTAATACCGATAAAGTTGAGCCATTTGCCATCGCGCAAGAAATTCGTGACGAATACTTACCGTCGCTGTTAAAAAGTTACCCTGGTGTTAAAAGCAACGTCGCAGGGCGGGTGCAAGAAGAAATGGAAAGCGCCAATGAGCAATTACGTGACTTTGTCATTTCATTAATGATTATTTTTGCGCTATTAGCCATACCGCTTCGCTCATACTCGCAGCCACTGATCATTATGTCGGTGATCCCATTTGGTGTTGTAGGTGCCATGTTTGGTCACATGATATTAGGTATGACCATGAGCGGCCTATCAATGTTTGGCATTATAGCGGTCGCTGGTATCGTGGTTAACGACTCGCTGGTGATGGTTGATTTTGTAAATAAAGCTCGCGCTGAAGGCGTATCAATAAAAGAAGCCGTTATGCAAGCAGGTGCTCGTCGCTTTAGAGCAATATTACTGACCTCAGTAACCACCTTTATTGGTGTATTGCCTATCATTATGGAAACAAGTTTACAGGCGCAAATTGTAATACCGATGGCGGTGTCGCTTGCCTTTGGTGTGTTATTTGCCACTGTGATCACGCTGATCTTGATCCCTTGTCAATATGTTGCGCTAGAAGATGCTAAGCGCTTAATTCGTAAATGGCGCGGCAAAGAAGCGTTAGTAGATGGTGCAACGAGTAATAACCAGACAGATACTAAAGTAAGCCATTCACCGTTATAAAATTTGATCTCCCAACCAACTAGCCCGAGCTGTTAACATCTCGGGCTTTTTATCCTCATAATAACAATGAAATATTATTTACTCACATAAAATCAACATGATAATGATTTACTTTGTATATTATCTACGCTAAAAATAGTACATAAAACAAACTATAAGCTCAGGGACACCCATGAAACTCACTTTCAATATATTCTGTCAGACTATTTTAATTTTTGCCTTAATACCGCTCTCTCCAATCGCACGTGCAGTCGACTACACGAAAGAAATGGATACATTTATTGAACAGTTTCATGATTTCAAACAATTCAATGGCAATGTGCTGGTCGCTAAACGCGGTGAAGTTATTTTTGAAAAAAGCTATGGCTACGCAAATTTTGAGTGGAATATTAAAAATACAGCCGATACTAAATTTCGCATAGGCTCTATTACTAAACAATTTACCGCCATGCTTATTTTACAATTGGCACAGCAAAATAAACTACAACTTGATGCTCCTCTAGCCACTTACCTGCCTGATTATCGTAAAGACATAGCAAATAAAATCACTATTCGGCAAATACTTAATCATACATCAGGGTTAAGTAATTATACGCGAGCAAAAACTTTTAAAAGTGATTACAGTCGAAACCCTTATAGTGTGGATGAGTTTATAAAATTATTATGCAGTGACGATTTACTCTTTGAACCTGGCACACAATTTAGCTATAGCAATTCAGGCTACTTTATTTTGGGTGCCGTGATTGAAAAAAGTCACGCAACGTCGTTACCAAGATGTGCTGCAAGAAAATATTTTTAAACCACTTAATATGCATGACACGGGTTATGATTCAAATGCAAAAATAATCAACCAACGTGCATCAGGTTATAACAATAACTTAGACGGTTACACTAATGCCGATTATCTAGATATGTCTATTCCCTATGCTGCAGGCTCACTCTACTCAACCGCACGTGATTTAGTTAAATGGGATCAAGCTCTTTATGCAGATAAGCTAATAAATAAAGAGCTAAAAAAAGAAATGTACACAGTTTCTAAACAGCGTAATTACGCACTGGGCTGGGAAGTTAATCAACTAGATGCTGATAAATATGGCAAACCATTGACACAAGTACAGCATGGTGGGGGTATCGAGGGGTTTAATGCCTTTATTAGTCGCATTATTGAAGATCAGTTACTGGTGGTAATTTTAAATAACACTGGCGGTGCACCAATGACACCTATGACTAAAGGATTAACCAATATTTTTTATAACAAGCCCTATGAGCTTGCAACCGAAAATGTGGATAGCCAACTTTACCACGCTTTGCAAAGTGGCGGCATTGCACAACTTAAAAGCAAATATAATCAATTGGATGAGCAAAAAATTCCACTGCGGGAAAGAAGCATCAATTATTTTGGTTATGAATTAATAGCAATGGAAAAACTCGATGCCGCAATCACCATATTTAAACTTAATGCGGCTAAATATCCAAACTCAGCAAATACTCATGATAGTCTAGGTGAAGCTTATCTTGCCGCTAACCAACCTGAACTGGCATTAAAAAGTTACCAACGTGCCCTTGAGTTAAACCCAGATAGTGAAAGCGCAAAGCAAGCAATTAAAAAACTACAGTAATCCTAAATAAAAAGCCACAATCGTGGCTTTTTACTAACACCTTTCTAACAAGCGTGTTGTTGATTTATATGAATATATTGCACTAAATCTTCAATTGAAACCACCACCATGGCATGCTTTAAAGCAAATTCACTCACCTGCGGTAAACGCGCCATAGAGCCATCTACGTTATTTAATTCGCAAATAACGCCAAAGGGTTTCAACCCTGCTAATTGCATCAAATCTACCGATGCTTCGGTGTGACCACGACGTACAAGTACACCACCCGTTTGTGCACGTAGGCCAAAGACATGACCAGGTCGAGATAAATCCTCTGGCTTGGCGTTATCCGCCGTTGCCGCTTTTATTGTCGTGACTCGATCAGCTGCTGAAACCCCCGTTGTAACACCTTTTCGAGCCTCAATCGTAACCGTATAAGCAGTTTGATTTTGGCTGGTGTTGTGCACAACCATTTGCGGTAAGTCGAGTTGTTTAACTCGCTCATCACCCATGCATAAACACACAATACCACTGCCTTCACGGATCATCATCGCCATTTGCTCAGTGGTTAAGTGCTGTGCTGAAAACACAAAATCACCTTCATTTTCACGGTTTTCGTCATCTACCACAAGCACACCTTCACCTTGCTGCAATGCAGCAATAGCACGTTCAACGCGCTCGAGTGGTTCGCCAAATTGGCTAAGTAAAGAAGACTGAATCATCATTTTTAATACCTATTTAAATATGAAAAGATTCAGGACATTGAAAGGCACAGCCAAAAGACCACCCGCAGGTAGTCAATACTGTTTATAGATTAACTATATTCTCTTTCATCCGGACTATGACCGTCGGCTCTGGCCTCTCACCAGATCTGCTGACCTTTAAATATGTATTAAAGCGCTCGCGGGCTCACTTTGCTATAAAGTATACCGCCGGTGGGGAATTTCACCCCGCCCTGAGAATTTACTAATACAGCTTGCCTGTAATAGCGGGGTTATTTTATACCTAAATATGGATTAAATACGAGTCATTAATCTTCAAGTACAGTGTGTTCAAGTACGCCTTTATCAATTAGCTGGCTAAGTGTCTCGCGCGCTTTTTCTCTGCATATATCTCGTAATAAACGCACTGCAGGCGTTATTGATTGGCGACTTGGGCAAATGAGCCACAACTCACCACAGGTATGCTGGTAATCATTCATCACTGTGACAACTCGATCGTTAAGTAAATCATCAGCAATATCCAATGCTGATTTTACGGCAAGCCCTTTACCAGCAACGCACCAGCGCCTAACTAGATCACCATCATTAGAGGCACGCTTGCCCTGCATTTTTACTTTGTATTTATTTTCCCCGTCGGTGAACTCCCACACGTTATTGATAATATCTTGTAGTTGATAAAATAACCCTTGATGCTGTGTTAAATCATCTGGGTGCACCGGCTCGCCATGGCATTTTATATAATCAGTGCTGGCACATAACAATCGTGGGATATTACAAATTTTAAACCCGTAAACATTAGCATCATTTGGCGAACCATAACGCAGTGCTATATCAACAGAATCGCGGTAAAAATCTACGTTACTGTCACTAATATGTGTGCGTAGGCTCACTTTAGGGTAATTATCCATAATTTCATCAATCCAAGGGATCACTAGATTACGGCCAAGATCAGAAGATAAAGCCACTCTTAGCTCCCCTTCAATCTCATCATGTTCACCTTTGAGGTTTTGCCGAGCTTGCTCAAGTATTGCTATTGCTTGCTCGCACTGAGGAATGTAACGCTCGCCAGCTGCAGATAGCCTAAGGTGACGTGTTGTTCGTACAAATAAGTCAACACCTAAAGTCGCTTCTACACGTTTAATAGCAGCACTGGCGGTTGCTGTACGCATATCCAATTTTGCTGCTGCAAGGGTAATACTTTTAAATTCGGCAACTTTTAAAATAAGTTTTAAATCGTCAATCTGCATATTATCTAAATATATTTGATAATGATTCAATAATTATGCTGTTTATCAAAAGTAATGCAAGCGCTATCATCCGCTGCATTCAACAGCTTTGATTATTCGCTACAGGAACCAATTATGACACACCCGATTATTACTGACTTAGAAGCTCGTTACACAGCAAAAAAATATGATGCAACTAAACGTGTATCGGCAGAAGATTTAGCTGTTATCTGCCAAGCTATGCGTTTATCTCCGTCATCAATTAATTCGCAGCCATGGAAATTCATTGTAATTGAGTCTGATCAAGCAAAACAACGAATGCATGATACTTTTGCTAACAAGTTTCAATTTAATCAGCCTCATATTAAAACAGCATCACACATTATTTTGTTTGCTTACAACCCAAAATATAGCCGTGCAGATTATGCAAAAGTGATTGATGCTGATATTGCAAATGGCCGTACGCCTGCAGAAAACCGTGAGCAAGCCTTTGGGGCCTATGCATTTGTTGACTTGAATACTGATGATACTGGTAATAATGGTACATGGAGCAAAGCACAAACCTATTTAGCACTGGGTAATACTATGCATGCTGTTGCGCGCTTAGGTATTGATTCAACACCAATGGAAGGCGTTGATAGCGAGCTAATTAGTGAACTTTTTGCTGATGAGCTAGATGGCTATATTTGTGAAGTAGCACTTGTTATCGGTTATCACGAAACACAAACTGACTATAATGCCAAACTGCCAAAATCACGCTTAAACCAAGAGCAAATTATTCAGGTGATTTAAGTGGCAAATAAATCTATCTCCAGCAGGAGCTAGACAAAATACATTTGTCCTTTAATATCAGTGCCTACAAGTTATATTATTGGCTTAAATTGGCTCACAAAATTTAACTTTATTTGTATAAAGAAAAAGCGAACACGTATCAACCTGTTCGCTTTTAATTTTGCTGTTTAGGTGTGCTCTTTAATTAGAAAAGATCAGCGTTTAACCATAAATGCAGCATGATACTGGCACCATAACCAAGTGCTATGACTGGCATCCACTTTAAATGGCCAAAGAATGTATAGTAGCCTCGAGCTTGCCCCATAAGCGCCACTCCAGCCGCAGAGCCGATTGACAGTAAACTCCCGCCAACCCCTGCTGTTAAGGTGATCAATAACCATTGCCCGTGTGACATATCTGGTTGCATTGATAGCACCGCAAACATCACAGGTATGTTGTCGATAACTGCGGAGATAACCCCTAAGAATATGTTAGCCGTTGTCGCTGACCAGTTGCCATACAGCATTTCCGACATTAAGTTTAGGTAACCTAAAAAGCCTAAGCCGCCTACACACATTACAATTCCGTAGAAGAACAATAAGGTATCCCACTCTGCACGCGACACTTTACTAAATACATCAAAAGGCACAACACTACCAAGCTTCGCTAAACGATCATTGTCACCAAGTTGCTCTGCATGCGCTCTTTTTCGAGCAAGTGAGCCTGGCAAAGTCATTCTTAAAAAGTAACCAAAAAATTGTAAATAGCCTAAGCCCATCATCATGCCAAGTACAGGCGGCAGGTGTAAAAAGCTATGACTTGCTACGGCAGTGCCTATAGTCAGTAAAAACAACACTAAAATTCTGATTGCACCCCGTTTAAGTTCTACATCTTCATATTGCGCAGTAGGTTGTTTATCAGCGACGTAAAAACTCATTATTGCCGCAGGAACAAGGTAATTTACTAATGATGGTAAAAATAAAACCATAAACTCATTAAAATGAACTAAACCAGCCTGCCAGACCATTAAGGTGGTAATATCACCAAATGGACTAAATGCCCCTCCTGCATTTGCTGCAATCACAATATTAATACAACTAAGATTAATAAACGGTTTATCACCTTCAGCTACCTTCATAACTACGGCACACATTAATAATGCAGTGGTTAAGTTATCGGCAATCGGGGAAATAAAGAACGCTAAAAAGCCGGTGATCCAAAATAAGTTTTTATAATTAAAGCCTTTGCGGATCATCCAAGCACGCAGCGCATCAAATACCCTGCGCTCTTCTAATGCATTGATATACGTCATCGCCACTAATAGAAACAACATAAGCTCGGCAAATTCAAGTAAGTTATGCCTAAATGCTGCTTCGGTAATGTCAGGCATATCATTGTTTACATAGTAGGCACCAATTAAAATCCAAATTAAGCCTGCTGCAACCAACACTGGTTTGGATTTTCGTAAATGCAGTTTTTCTTCGAGCATAACCACAGCATAGGCAATGCAAAAAATACCAATACAGATCAAGCCAACAGTTGAGTTAGTTAGATTTAATTGGCCTTCAACTGCCCATGTTGGGGAGCTAAAGCACAAAAGCACTAGGGTAAATAGATTGAAACCTCGTAGTAAGTTTTTCACACGGTACGTCCTGTTTTAATTTTAAATTTTGTATTTTTGATCGCTATTTAACATTATTTTTGGTTTTAATTATCTCTGTTAACAAAATGCTATCAAAAAGTTGGCGTAAAGTACCACAATAAGCTCCATACGCTATTATACAGAAGTCTAAATTTTCATAATTAAGTGTTATATCTAATGACAATAGAGCGAATATAAACGGCGTTTCATTGTTTCCTATATGTCTGATCGGCATAGCCAGCTTACCACCCAACACACTTAATTTTTATTGTGCTTTTAACACTATTAATTAACTTGTATGCTGTAAGCCATTGATATATTGAATCACGCCGAGTGACTGTATACAGTTACGTGTATTAAATAAATTTTTAAGGTTACTTATGCGATTAGGACCAGGCCTACTTGTTACAGCTGCTTTTATCGGACCAGGGACCATCACCAGCGCCAGTATAGCCGGTGCCAACTTTGGCTTTGCGCTGCTCTGGACATTACTATTTTCCGTGATAGCCACCATATTATTGCAATCCATGGCCGCTCGCCTTGGTGTGGTTACAGGTCAAGATCTTGCCCAAGCATTGCGTACTCACATACAGCACCCGCTATTTAAACCCCTAGCCGCCTTTTTAGTGATCAGTGCCATAGGCATTGGCAGTGCCGCCTATGAGGCTGGCAACTTAAGTGGCGCCACAATGGGATTAATTGAAATTTTCCCTCAAGTAGCCACGCAAGTTTGGACGCCATTAATTGCAGTCTTCAGCGCCTTATTGCTATATAGCGGCAAACATAAAGTGGTAGAAAGCGCTCTGATCTTTTTAGTCATTTTGATGAGCTTAGTGTTTATATCTACTTTGCTCATGGCAGCCCCACCCATCACTCAACTACTTGCAGGCTTTATACCAAGTATACCCGAAGGCTCAGCGACAACGGTATTAGCCTTAGTAGGTACTACTATTGTGCCTTACAACCTATTTTTACACTCAGGTATACTCGCTGCAAAACATGACAAACACACAGATCAACGTAAAGTCATTAAGCAAACAAATCTAGATACTGGCATATCAATCACTTTGGGCGGCGTCATCACACTGGCGATTTTATCAACCGCATCAGTTGCTTTTTACGGCTCTGAGGTCGGAAAAATCAGCGCTGCAAATATGGCGATGCAATTAGAACCCTTACTGGGTAATGCCGCCCATTATTTTTTTGCAATTGGCTTATTTGCTGCGGGCTTAACCAGCGCGATCACCGCTCCCCTCGCTGGCGCATACGCCGTATGCGGTATGCTTGGTTGGTCTAATGATATGAACAATAGTCGCTTCAAACTTGTTGCTACAGCTATCTTAGTATTTGGTACTGCGGTGGCGTCACTTGGTTTAGACCCTATTAATGTCATCATCTTTGCTCAAGCCGCCAATGGGTTATTACTGCCGATAGTCACCACATACCTTGTATGGCTGGTCAATCAAAAATCAGTTATGGGGGATTTCACCAATTCAATTAAGGTGAATATGCTCATTTTACCTGTGTTATTGCTGATATTTGGCCTAAGTAGCTACAAACTAATTAGCTTAATTTTGTAGCTTCGCTCATTGGAAATGCAAAAGCAGTTGTTAATTACAAGCAGCTGCTTTTAATTTCGAGAAACAGGAGATTTTTAACGCGTTGCTCTTATCGCTGAATAAACTGCAACTTAGCTGTGCTATTGGTTATATGACTTTAATGCTGCTTGTATCTCATGCGATTAAGTATAATCTAGATAACCGTGTAAAATTTTAGCAACTGAAAATGCTCCTTTGTATTGCTTTACAAACTTAGTGCAAAGGCTTTGCACAAGCTCTCTAGCGTTTTAGTTGCTGTCCTTATAGGAATTTAAAACTTAGCGCCACTTTTGTTGCGCCTGTAAATCAGACGCTTTAAATTCAACCCACTGCGATGTATGACTAAAGTGTTCTTTTTTCCAAAAAGTAGCCTGAGTTTTTAAATAATCCATAATAAATTGCGCCCCATCAAAAGCACTTTGGCGATGCTTCGCAGTCACACCAACAAATACAATTTGCTCGCCCAAAGGTAAATAACCGATTCGATGGTAAATACTAATACGGCCTAATTGCCAACGCTGTTGAGCTTGCTGTGCAATAGTTAGCAGCAGCTGCTCTGTCATTTGTGGATAGTGTTCAAGTTCCAATGCCACCACATTATCGCCGTGGCTAAATTCTCTTACTAAACCAGTAAAGGTAACCACAGCTCCTTGCTGTACGTTACCTATTTGTAGTGCATGATGCAATGCGCCAATATCAAAATCATCATGGCTAATGGTAATTTCAATTGTCATTACATTAGCCCCCTGTTACTGGTGGAAAGAACGCCACTTCATCACCACCTTTCACAATCGCGTGCTGTTGGGCTATTTGCTGATTAACCGCCGCAATCAATAAGTTGTCATTTAATGCCACTTGCCATGTAGGCTCTAAGCTCACTAAATATGCTTTTAGTTGCTCTATAGAAAGCGGGTGTTGAATTTCTATATTATAATTTGCGCACTGTAAGCGCTCTTTAAGTTGCCCAAAAAACAAGAGGTTAACTTGGTTGGTCATTGTGTTCGCTGATTGCTTAATCGCGTTGCCAATCGCCATGTTTGCCTCCTGTTTTTTTGATCACCCGAATTGAATGGATTTCCATATTTGGATCAGCAGCTTTACACATATCAAATAATGTCAGGGCAGCTACTGATACTGCAGTAAGTGCTTCCATTTCAACCCCAGTTTTACCTGTAAGTTTGCATAAGCTAGTTATTTTTATAGTGCTGTTTGGTTCATCTAACTCAAAATCAACAGCCACTTTAGTCAACGCCAGAGGATGACATAGGGGGATCAGATCCGCGCATTTTTTTGCAGCTTGAATTCCTGCAATACGTGCGACCCCGATGACATCACCTTTTTTATTTTCATTGGCAATGACTTCTGAAAATGCCTGCTTAGACATCGAGATCATCCCTTGCGCCATTGCTTCACGAGAACTAACTTGTTTCAGTGAAACATCAACCATATTTGCTTGGCCGTGCTCATCTATATGACTTAACATGCTTACCCCCTAGTTGCACAGCCTCTGCCACGACTGATATGTGGCACAAAATTACACGGCTTAAAGCTTGAATTTAATTGCTGCGCAATGATACCTGTCCATGCTGTTTTACACGCTCCAGTTGAGCCAGGCATGCAGAAAATAACTGTATTATTTGCAAGCCCCGCAAGCGCTCTAGATTGAATAGTCGAGCTGCCAATTTCACTGTAAGAAATGTGCCTAAATAATTCACCAAAACCATCAACCGTTTTATCAAATAACGGTTGCATCGCCTCCGGTGTTGAATCTCGCTCTGTAAAACCGGTACCACCGGTAACTAAAATTGCGTGAACATTTTCGTCTGCGATCCATTGCGATGCAATTGCGCGCATTTGATAAACATCGTCTTTCACAATTTTTTTATCAATCAATTGATGGCCTGCACCTTGTAATGCCTGGACTAAATACTGCCCTGAGGTATCGCTATCTTCATCACGGGTATCACTGACGGTTAGCACTGCGATATTAACCACACTGTTATCTGCTGTCGTTGTCATAATTTATTTCTTCTTGTTACATTGATTAATTAAATTACTTGATACTGTGTGCTTTACATAATTCATTGTATTGCACAGGAGTATTAATATTACTAAATGCGTTGACTTGCGGGTGTTCCAGCGACGCTCCTTGACATGATTTTATAAATTGTTTAATTGAACAGTTACTATCATTTGTTGTGAGTGTGGCGTGTAAATAACCTTGTGTCACTGGATTGTTTTCAATATAAATTGGTAATGGGGAATGACTGAAATGTGCTACATACATCTTTTTATTGAACACTTTTTGTTGATCATAAAAATTCAGTAAACGTATAACTAGATCGCGATTAAGTAATGGCATATCAATCGCTACCACAAATAGGTCATTTGGTGTTTGTTTAAGCGCGCTGTATATGCCTCCCAGTGGACCTTTATTTGGGTATATATCCACTAGATAATCTGTATTTTCATGGTTTTCGTTACGGCTTATCAACACCTCGCTAAGACCTGCGCTGCGCAATAAATCAACACTTCGTTGTTGCAGAGTTTGCTCACCAAATAGCAGGTCGGCTTTATTCGCTTTCATGCGTGAAGACTTGCCACCCGCTAACACTAATCCTGTCACAGCCATTAGGCTACCCCCTAACATCGCTAAATGCTTAGTTGCTCCGGTAAAACGCTTATCAAGCTCGTGACTAATGGTTTTATTACTCATTGCGCTGCGCAGCAGTTTAACAGTTTGCTCTACGGCTTGCTCTGGCGTGCCACAATTTAATGCACTACGTAAGTCGATGCCTTGATCAGCAAATAAGCACAAATGTAATTTCCCCAGTGCTGAAACGCGTAAACGATTACAGCTTTGACAGAAGTTTTTGCTGTAAGGCATGATCAAACCTATCCGGCCTTGATAATCTGGATGCCAAAATTCTTGCGCAGGGCCATTCAGCGTCCCCTTCACAACTTGTAACCAACCCGCTGCCAGCAAACTCTCTTTCACGCCTTGACCACTTAAGTGGTTTTGCTCAAAAAATTGCGTGCCATTACCGGTTTCCATCAACTCAATAAACCGCACCGTAACTGCTTGATGTTTTATCCAAGCTAGGTAATCTTTAAGCTGATTATGATTAAATGCTTTGGCTAATACAGCATTGACTTTGATACGCTTAATGCCTATCTGTTGTGCCCGTGCAATTCCTTTTAATATGTGTTGTAGCTTGTCATGCCCTGTGATCAGTTTAAACATATTCGGATCTAAACTATCAATACTGACATTAATAGCATCAAGCCCCGCAGCCTTATATTCATCGATATTGTCAAATAGGTTAAAGCCATTTGTGGTGAGTGCTACTTCAGTAATTCCGCTCGTCGCCTTACAGCGCTCGATAATTGCAGGCAGGTCTTTACGCAGGCATGGCTCACCGCCCGTTATACGAATTTTTTTAGTACCAAGTTTGGCAAAAGCACTCACTACATTCGTAATTTCTGTTTGTGTTAAAAATGTCCGTGGCGTATCACATTGGTAGCCGTTAGGTAAACAATAGCTACAGCTAAAATTACATACATCAGTGATAGAAAGTCTTAAATAATTAAAACGTCGGCCAAATTTATCTACAAGTTCATGTTTGTCTTCAAGCATAAAATCGTCTACTTATTTTTTTTATATACATCAGCTGTGACATAACAACTACACCGTGATCAGCACATCAATTTGCTGTCCTTTAGCCAGTGCATGACGTTTAATAAGCTGACTTAACTCTGTTTTACACGAGCCACAATTGGTCCCACACTTTAATTGTTGGCCTAATTCATCAACTCGGTTAGTTCCCGCTTTAATTGCATCGATAATTGGCTTCTCTCTGACTTTGAAGCAACTGCAAATTTGCCGCCCCTGGCTAAATTCTTCATCAGGTGTCGCGGTTAATAATGATTGTAGTTGTGTAAAGTTCAATGCTGGTTCACTAAATAAGTGATTAATCCACTCAATCGATGTGGTAACTTGTGTATCGCTGATCATTGCAACAAACACTAAGCGTCCATTGGCAATACATTGAATACGCTGAGTCGTACCTTCATAAAAACCAGACCACTGCCCTTTTATGCCACTTATCTGTTGGCACCAATGCAGTATATCTGGCACAGCGTCATTAAAAGCAAGTTGATATTGACTGCAATTACTGGCATTGACTTTTAGCCAATAGTCACTGTGCGAGGTGACGTTTGCATGGCAGCTACATTGCTTGGCAACAAATACATTCATATATTGGCTGAATGTTACAGGGAGCAGCTTTATGGCTGTAAATTTAGTCTCTGGCTGACCAGAAATAGGATCTGCTATCGTTGCATACAATTTACCGACATTAGCAGATGATGCAAATTGCTGATTCCAATGGATCGGCATAAAGCATTCACCCGCTCTTAATGAGTCAGTCACTTTAGCATTCGCTATTACGTCACCCACCTTAGAGATGGCTTGTACTAAGTCATCATTGTTGATCCCAAGTTGACTTGCATCTTGAGGGTGAATTTCAATGTAGGGGCGGGTAATATGGCTTGAAAGTGTGGCCGACTTTCCTGTACGAGTCATAGTGTGCCATTGATCGCGAATACGCCCAGAGTTCATTACTAATGGGTATTCTGTTGAAGTAACTTGCTTCGGTAGCTGTGGCGTGATGGGGATAAACCGCGCTTTTTTATTTGCTGTGCTAAATTGGTTTTGGCTAAACACTTGCCCATACTGGTAGCTATCGTTGGCAATACACGGCCATTGAATTGGCCTTAATGCATTATATTCTCGTGTGCTCATACCCACAAGGGCAGACAAATTAAGTTGCCGTGTACCGTTATTTTCAAAGCTTGTTAAACGCGCCCACTCATCAAAAATTTCACTGGGCTGAGTGAAGTCAAAGCCACTGAAACCCATTTTTTTAGCGACATCACAAAGTATTTGCCAATCGTTTTTTGCCTTAGCGAACGGCGCTATAATCGCCCTTTGACGAGAAATACGGCGCTCTGAATTTGTTACTGTGCCTTCTTTTTCTCCCCAGCCGGTGCTAGGTAATTTAACGTGGGCATACTCAAGTGTATCGTTACTAGCCACACAATCTGATACCACAACTAATTCACACGCCTTAAGTGCTTTTGCGATCTCATGAGTATTCGGTAGGCTAACCATCGGGTTGGTTCCCATGATCCACACTGCTTTTATTTTGCCATCGCGGATCGCATCAAACATATCAAGTGCTTTAGCCCCTTCTTGCGTAGCGATTGTCGGAGATTGCCAAAAGCGCTTTACTAACGATTGATGTTGTACATTATTTATTTCTAAATGCGCTGCAAGTTGATTTGCCAACCCACCGACCTCACGTCCGCCCATGGCATTAGGTTGCCCGGTAATAGAAAATGGTCCAGAGCCTTTTTTTAGTAATTTCCCTGACGCTAAATGAGCATTAATGATCGCATTGCATTTATCAACCCCTGAGGTTGATTGGTTAATGCCCATTGAGTAAAAGCTTATTGCTGAGGCACTGTTAGCAAACTCGCTATAGAATTGACTAAGCAAGTGTGTATCCAGCTCACAATAGCGAGCTACTGCAGCTATTGTCCAAGGCTGTACTGCAGCTAATGCGGATGCAAAGTCATCACAATGTTGTTCAATAAAATCATTATCAAGCTGTTGATTATCCGCTAAATAACGCAACAAACCGTTATACAATGCGGCGTCTGTGCCTGGCTTTATTTGTAAAAATCTATCAGCCAGCTCTGCGCTATCTGTGCGTCTAGGATCAATAACCACCACTTTCATATTCGGATTCATGCGCTTGGCTCGCGCAATGCGCTGGTATAAAACTGGATGCGTCCACGCCGCATTAGAGCCAATTAAAATAAGCAGTTCGGTGTGCTCTAAGTCTTCATAATCACAAGGGACTACATCTTCACCAAAAGTACGTTTGTAACCTGCCACCGCAGAAGACATACATAATCGTGAGTTCGTATCTATATTGGCCGAACCGATATAACCTTTCATGAGTTTATTGGCAATATAATAGTCTTCGGTTAACAACTGTCCAGAAACATAAAAAGCCACCGCATCAGGGCCGTGCTCAGCAATTATTTTACCAAATTCACTCGCCACGTAGTGACTCGCCTCAGACCAGCTTACTTGTTTGTTATTGATCTCAGGTGCTGTAAGGCGATTATCATTACTTATTGTATCTAGTAAATGGGTGCCCTTTACGCATAATCGCCCATAGTTTGCAGGATGCTCTGGCATCCCCTCAAGCAGGCTGGGTTGGTTATCTGTTAAGGCAACGTCCACTCCACAGCCGACTCCACAATACGCGCATGTTGTTTGAATTAAGCTCTCTTTTAACGTGGTCATGGCGCTCTCTTTATGCAAGTTCAGTTACAGGGATTAATACTTCATCACTAAGCTGCTGCGGCTGTGCTTTAGTAATGGCTAAGCTATGCTCAATAATGCAATTCACGCGGTTTTCACAGCTACCACAACCGGTACAGGCTTTAGTTATTGCTTGCACGTCAAGCAAATCATTAGCGCCGCTCAATACTGCTTGTTCAATAGTGTGTTTGGTAACTTGGTGACAGCTACAAATAACAGCATCCGCCGGTAAATCAGTTATTGAAACTGTATCTGGCGGTGGGGCAAGCGGAAAAATAAGGGACTCTGGGGCGGCATTCAGCGCTAAGTCGTTTAAGTGATATTGCAATAAGTTATCATAGTCACTGGTATCACCAACCAGTACAGCACCAATTAAACGAGTACCAGCTTGGTTGGTCACTACTTTTTTGTAGACTCCGGCAAGTTGATCATCAAACACATAACTACGCGCTCCCGGTGCCCGTGCATGAGCGTCACCGATAGAGCCAACTTCAACCCCCATCAGTTTTAATTTAGTGCTCATATCTGCACCAAAAAATGCATCATCACTGTTGTTAAATAAAATGTGTTTCGCGGCAATTTTAGCCATGGCGTAACCCGGTGCAACTAAGCCAAATATAAAGTTATTCCACAGCGCACATTCGCCAATAGCGTAAATATTTTGATCTGACGTTTGGCAATGATTATTGATCACTATGCCGCCACGCTCACCAACGGCTAAATCAAACTCACGCGCTAAATTATCATAAGGGCGGATCCCTGCTGAAAATAAAATGAGGTCCGTTTCCAGTGTTTTACCACCTTTAAAACACATTTTATAACGACAGCGATCTCCATCGACAATTTCTTCAGTCGCCATCGAGGTATGGACCTGTACTCCTAATGCCGTTATTTTATCTTTCAGTAATCGCCCCCCGCCATTATCGACTTGCACCCCCATAAGTTGCGGCGCAAACTCAACCACATGAGTTTCCAAACCTAGCTGTTTTAAAGCATTAGCAGCCTCTAAACCAAGTAACCCTCCGCCAATCACAACTCCTACTTTACTGCTGCTGGCGGAATGTTTGATCGCATCCAAATCAGTTATGGTTCGATACACGAGGCAATGCTCGCGATCTTTCCCCGGAATGGGTGGTACAAAAGGAAATGAGCCGGTAGCGAGTACCAGTTTGTCGTAATCAAAAGTCACGCCCCCACTCGTAGTGACTTGCTGCTTTACTCGGTTTATGTCAGTGACTTTTGCATTGGTGAAAAAGCGTACTTGCCAATCTGTATATATTTGCTCATTAGTGAGTGCAAGATCATTGGCTGTTTTGCCAGTAAAAAACTCAGATAAGTGTACTCTATCGTATGCTAAGCGCTCCTCACCGCTGAGTACCGTTACTTCAACACCTGTATTAGGTTTTATAAGGCTGGTAATTTGCTCTACGAAATGATGCCCAACCATTCCATTACCGACGACGACAACTCGTTGTTTGCGGCTCATCAGTTCACCCTACTTGCAATTGTATTTATTGTTGTTATTAATTAAAGCAAAGGCCATACCAAACATTTAAATAAAACAAATACAATAACTTATATTTTCTTTACTTATTAAAGTCTAGGTACAGCACCACGACGATCCATCATTTGCACCACTGTGATACTAGGCAGTGTTACGCAGTTAAGATTAATACTTATTCAAGTTAGGTTTTTTTCATCGAAGTGCAGACAATCTGATTTCATGCATTAACTAACAATGAGCAAATCCCTCGCCATAAGCACCGCTTATATAGCTGTGGTGTGTGATCGACTAATAAGTAACCGCACGACGAAGGGCTGTCTATTTGGGGAGGTTAAATTTACTGTTGTATGTTTGGCTTTTAAACTCGGCTATGCCGACTTCAAAAGTCAAACACACGGGTAAGCTTAACGAGGCAGAATAAGCACTGTAAGTAGGCACAGGAATAAACCGATAGCGATCACTTGCCACACCATTACGGGGTTACGCTGATAAAACGACGGCTTATCAATCACTGTCATACTAAGCTGCGAGTTAGGTGTATTAAGGTCATTGATGAACTCAGAAAATGAGCTATAGCGATGCTCAGGCTTTACTGCGGTAGCTTTCATTAATGTTTGGTCAAACCAAAATGGGATATCATTACGGTAGTCGCGAATACTACGATAATGCCAAAAAGTGCTGCTTGACGATGTCGATTGGTTAGAAGATAACGACTTATACGGTAAGTGTCCAGATAGTAGTTCGTAAACGATGACAGCGAGTGAAAATAAATCACTCTTAAAGTCGGCGTTCAAGGTCTGTAATGTTTCTGGGGCTGTGTAACCTAGTGTGCCTTGCGGACATTCATCGGTTATTTGATGAATGTCATCATGTATAGAAGCAATTTTCACGGTGCCGTAATCAATCAAAGTTACTTTGCCGTGCGCATCTATCATAACATTATCTGGCTTCAAATCACGATGGACCATGTCAAGACGCTGAAAAGCTCGCAGTGCTTGAACTATTTGCAACGCAATGTTTCGCACTTGGCTTATTTGTGGCTTAGGGTTGTCTGCCTGCCATTGCCTTAAGGTTTGACCATCCATGTATTCACAAATATGATACAAAAATGCACTGTCGTCGGCGGTGCTAAGTACTTTCATCACATTAGGGTGGTCAATACGCTGGCCAACCCAACCTTCACGCATAAACCCTTGCAAGTAATGCAGATCCTCCGCAAAGTTTACTGAAGGTGTTTTTAATACCACAGGGGCCGTATACTCATCACTTTGCACTAAATAAATGTGTGAACGAGTACTTGCGTATATCTGCCTTAGCACTTTGTATTGATCAAGCTGCTGGCCGACTTGCAATACGCTGGGAATTTTGCGTTTAGTGAGATCCCGATAACGTTCATCTAAGCACTTTTTGGGGAGCTGTTGTACTTTTACAAGTAAACAACTGACATTGTCGTCACTGCCCTGTGCAATCGCAAGTTGTGTTATCGCTTTCGCTGCCGCTTCCAAATCTTGTTCACTATTAATGCACTCAATAATCTGTGTTTTACTCAGAAAATCGTGTACACCATCACAGCTCAAGACATAAATATCATGTTGTTTTAGTTCAAACTGATAGACATCAACTTCTTGGTGTAGCTCTGCGCCTAATGCCTTAGTTAAATGCTGATTAACTTTATGGTCACGAGTTAGTTGAGTCAGTTCACCATCACGAAATTGCGCAACACGGGTATCACCCAAATGAAAAATAAAGCCGCTGGTTGATTTTAATATCAACGCACTAAATGTTGTCATCCAATGCGCTTGACGATGAGTCTGTTGGCTATTAGTAGGGGTTTGCGAATAAAGCCATAAGTTTAAACTAGCCAGCACTTTTGAGACTGATTTTTTTACCGACCAACTTGGCTCAGTCGCTAAGTATTCATTAATAAAATGACTAACTGATAAATTAGCCGCTTCTTTGGCGAATTTTGCACTTGAGCAACCATCTGCAATACAGGCCACAATGCCTTTGTGATCACGCTCATGGCCTTGCGTATTCAGTGCGGCAAAGGCATCTTGGTTATCTGCTTTGATGCCTGATGCTGAGTGACCGCCAAATGACACTCGTAGCTCATTGACAACATGCGCTGCAGCGATGTGTTTATTCACATTACGATTCGCTTTGACGGTTTCAGCTATCATCTAATTTCTCCTTATGTAACAGAGATTAATTCAACAGAGCCGTCTTCATTTACTTCAGTTATGTGGCCTTTTGGTTCTTGCATAAACATTAACGCTACCAGTCCCACTAATGCACTGCCTGCGATGACAAAAAAGAAAGTTTGATACTCAACAATTGATAATACTGTTAAATATACTACCGCCCCTACATTGCCATAAGCACCTGTCATACCAGCAATTTGCCCTGTTAAACGACGCTTAATCAGTGGTACTGCCGCGAACACAGCGCCTTCACCAGCTTGCACAAAGAACGAACATGCCATTGCGGCTATAACAGCTAACCACAGCGGCCAGCTTGCATCAACCAAGCCCATAACAAAATAACCAACAGCTAAACCCATCGTCAGCACAATCAAGGTTATTCTGCGTCCAAGTTTATCTGAGATCCACCCACCGCCAGGGCGCGATGCAAGGTTCATAAACGCGTAGGCAGAGGCAAGCAACCCAGCATAAACCATATCGAGACCAAACACTTCACTAAAGAATAACGGCAACATTGAAATAACTGCAAGCTCTGAACCAAAGGTTGTAAAGTATAAAATATTTAACACCGCAACTTGTTTAAACTCATAGCGTTGTGACTCAGGAACTGGTTGTTTAAAAATGCCTTTATTAATGTCATACGTTTTATATACCTCATAAATATAAAGTAAAATTAGAACACTATAGACACCTAATACAAAATTCGCGGAAATAAGATTGGCACCACTTGGTGACAGTTTCCAACTTAAAAGTGCCAGTGCCGCATACATTGGGATTTTCATGATCAACAGTAATACAAAGTCACCTTTACTGGTTACTTCCATTGCGCCTATTTTTTTAGGTTTAAAATAGGTTGCCCCTTTTGGCGTATCGGTAACATTAAAAAGCCAAATCAAGCCAAATAAAATACTGATAACCCCAGTCACAGCAATTGCATAACGCCAGCCATCTTCCCCACCAAATAGCAATGCAATTACAGGTAACGACATCGCTGCAGCTGCGGAGCCAAAGTTGCCCCATCCGCCATAAATCCCTTCTGCTATGCCAAGCTCATTCGCAGGAAACCACTCACTCACCATACGAATACCAACCACAAAACCTGCCCCAATAAATCCCAGCGCAAAGCGGGCAATGGCTGCTTGCTCAAACGTTGTGGCTGCAGCAAACATAAAACATGGAATACTACAGACTATAAGTAACGCAGAATAAACAATCCGTGGGCCATATTTATCAGTAAGCATACCCACCACTACCCGCGCAGGTATGGTTAATGCAACATTTAAAATCAGTAACGTTTTTACTTCAGCCATACTGATCCCAAGTGAGGTGGCTATAGCTCCTAGCATGGGTGCATGATTAAACCAGACAAAAAATGATACGAAAAAAACCATCCAACTAAGATGAAGCACTTTCATCTTGCCCCGAAATGAGAATAAATTGAATCCTGTACTTTGCTGCATACGGCACGCTCCTGACGCTATTTTTTATTAGAATAAAATCTTAAAATACTTTTAATACTCTTTTTTTGTTCTAAGTAAGTTAAAAGCGAGTAGGAACGAGCAAATTATGAGCCATAAAATTTTTTTCTATAATTTCAAAGCGTTATATTTTTAAAGTTATATAAAGTGCTGTAGTTGCACTATTTGAGGAATATAAATGTGCTGTATCGGTGCAAAATAGTAAACTAAATAGCGTGCAGGTGCTATTTCGTTCAGGCTTTAGACTGACACTGATATCGTTTGCATTTACACAAATTTTATAACTACTTTTTTCATCAAATTGATTGATATACAGTACTTGCTGGCTATCAATAAGTGCTACTTTAGTTAAGGTGGTTGATTTAGGGGTAATTAAAGATACTAAAGAGGTACTCAATGAGATTGGTGAAATCGGTTTTTGGAAAATTGCGATGAAACCAGGGAAGCCTTTTGCATTTGGTAAACTACCAAACAGTTACTTTTTTGGTTTACCTGGCAACCCGGTGTCTGCAATAGTGACATTTATGCAACTAGTGTGTCCTGCTCTTAATTACCTTTCAGCCCAAGCAAAAATAAAGAAAACAAATAAACTTAGTGCTATTACCACAACTGCAATAAAAAAACGCCCAGGGCGCACCGATTTTCAGCGAGCAATTGCCACGATTGATAATAACGGCGTTTACACTGTAAGTGCCTTACCTTATCAAGGCTCTGGCGTGCTAACATCGATGAGTAAAGCCAACTGTTTTATTATCCTCCCAGCAGACTGTGCTGGCGTTGCTAAGGGTGCTCAAGTGGATATAGAAATGTTTAAATAAATCATACAGTAGCCTATTAAGCTGCGTTAATAGGCTACTTTTACACTAAAACAATGACTCAAAAGTACCGTCAGGAAATAAAATACCAGGTACACCTCGAACCGCAGTTACATCTGCAATTTGTGTATCACCAAAGTAGAGTCCACCACTGTAATTACGACCTTTTTGCTTAACATCTAGCCAACGTCCTTGGGCACCTTTTATCACTGCGTTGATATTATTTCCTACACTGCGCAGGTTTATTTCAAGCGCCCTATTTTTTAATCGTAACGCAATATTTGCATTGGTAATTTCAGTT
Organism: Pseudoalteromonas sp. KAN5; assembly: GCF_022846535.1. NCBI lineage: Bacteria > Pseudomonadati > Pseudomonadota > Gammaproteobacteria > Alteromonadales > Pseudoalteromonadaceae > Pseudoalteromonas > Pseudoalteromonas sp. KAN5. The sequence goes on along the minus strand of NZ_AP025589.1, from coordinate 1,009,331 downwards.
AAACGAGCCAAGCGACCGACATATGCAAACTGCAAATCATTTGCTCCATTTAATGGCAGTTCTAATTGTACTGCAAACACGATGTTCGTTGATGCTTCATCAATAAATGGTGTTGCTTCTATAGCTTGTAAACTAAACGGAGTTATCTGATTTTCGCTAACCAGTTGGCCTTTAAAATCAAAGCCCGACAGTACTGTCACAAGCTCTTCAAAAGGGGTAACAAAGCGATTGGCAGCTAGACTTATATCACCATTTAATGTGCTAATTTCATTTTCCAATGTGACGTTTGTGGCAATGGTAAGCTGCCCCGTAGTTTCACTTTGATCATTTGCAAATGGATCGTCAGTGCCATCAAAAGACAATACTAAGTCACTCACATCGACACTTAATTGTGTATCTGTCCCAATCACTTTGGCATTCATTACACCACTTACTTGATTACCTAATAAGCCACTGATACGCCATTGTGGAATATTTAAATCCAGTTGCACCTCATGGTTATCATACTGCCCACTGATCACCCACGAGTATGGTGATTCTTGGTAATTTATCGTTAAGTCTTGTAAGGTATAAATACCCGCTTCGGTATCATTTAGCGGTGAAAAATTATAGATCACGTCATAAAGTACATTAGCCAAAACGATAAGCGTCTGTTGCGACTCGTTATCAGCTATATCAACGAATTCAGTTAGCTTTTGGCTGAGTTCATCACTGTATTTTTGTTCTTGTAACCGCGCGACACCTAATATATTACGTACATCTTCTAGTAATTCTTTAGAATGTAATTGCTGCTCTGTGAGGGTACGTTGTTTAATGTTTTGTGCCTCACCAATACTTGCAAGCTTTTGTTTAACTTCACCAACAACTGATTGTAATAACTGATTACCTTTCACGTTTAGTAGGTTTTCCGATACATAACGATCGGCATAAGTACGGTAAAGTTGCAGGCTTTCTAACTGTGCTTGTTGCTCAACGACTGCACTGCTGCTTGTTGTTAGACTTAACTCAATATCAGCAGCTCTTTTTAAAATAACGCCAAAGGTCAATGCATTAGTTAGCAGTTCTGCTTCAAGATTATCGTTTAACTGGCTATGCGTCAGATGATAAAAAGGGGTTGCGCTTACACTCTGTAGAGTAATATCTAAATTATCATCACTAATTAACGAACTGACTGGCGATAAATACAGTTTATTCTCACCTGGCGCCGCCAAAAAGTCAGCTCGATAACTCAGTGTCATATCCATCTGCTCTTGATAATCAATACGACGGTTACTGTTCTCATCATACGGGTTATCTCTAAATGTTCGACCACAACCTGCAAAGCTGGGGCACGGGAGTGTTGCTCCATCTGAGACAAATTCAACACGATAGAAGTTTAATGCCCCTGCCGGTAACGTCACACTATTAATATTTGCAACATCAATATTTTCAATGTTGCCTGTATTATCATTAACCAGTGTTAAAGTGCCTGATTGAGCTTGCCAAGGGGCAATATAGAAGCTCACTGATGAAGTGGTCTCTTCAACCGTTACTGACGTTGAGCTAGTTTGTTTATCATCTGATGTGCCACCACAACCGACAAGTGACACAAGTAAACTAACTGATATAAGTTTTTTTAACATCACAAGTCCTTAAAACGCTAACTTCACATACCAATTCACATTGGCATAATAGGCTTTATCGATATCAATATTATCGGTTTGTATATTTAAGCCAAAATAATCATTTTCGATACCAAGCAAAAAGGCTTCGCTATTTGTTTCATAACCACCGATCATCGCCCAATGGTCCCAAAAGTGCATGCGTCCTTTTAATTGTGAAAAGGTATCTTGATCAAACCGCTTCACCATCAGCTCTGTTGAGAATAAATCATTGATACGATAATCCGCATAGACTTTAATTCGTACTGGCATGTCGAACTTATGCGTGACTTCATTGCCATATTCGGAGGTTGCTAAACGAATTGTAGGCTCTGTGACGATATCCCCTTCGTCATTTTCGGTAAACGGTACTTCAGTGGTGTAACCTGTCACGAAACCACTTTGCTCATACTCTGCTTCGTAAAATAAATCTTGTGCGAGTACACCGAAAATTAGATCTTGATTTACTTTCCATTGTGCTGCGAGATCAAAGCTGTAGCCTAACCCCGATGGGTTTTCATCTGGGGTAAATCGTTTAAATAAGATGTCTTTTGAGAAGTAATAATCAACCGTTAATGCTCCTTGGATTTCATCACTGAATACTTGCCCTTTCACATTAGCGTCCTGATAGTGTGTACTGGAAAAAACACTTAATTTCGGTGTTATGGTCAACGCATCTGATTGTAAAAATTTAAAATCATAAGAGAAAAACACCCCATTACTGGTTGCTTGCTTACCATCTAAATCATAGGTGTAATGCCTATCTTCAAAAGGCAAATCATTTTTTTCAGTATGCAGATATAAAGCAGTATCAGGATCAAAATTTAAAACATAGTCAAAGCGACTTTGAAACCCGAGCTTAAAATTACCGTAACCAACGCCTAGCTCAAATATATTATAAGTAAATGCGCTATCCCCTGATGTAAGTGGCGCATCAAAGTCATCAATAAATGCAGTTACAGGCTGTGCTTCAGTATAAACTTCGGAGTCAAACGTGGTAAAGATCTGAAATTGGTCTTGTGCGTGAATAGCTGGGGTTATTAATAATGTGGACAATCCTAACGTGAGAATTTTTTTTTTTCATACTTTTTTCACTTGTTATTATTTAAGAGGGAGAGTGATCTTCTCCCTCTTATTTTTACGTTACTTAGATGAATCTAAGAAAGTAATATCTGTATATTCGATAACTTCACCATCGATATATTCAACAGAAATACCATTGGTAATTTCTGTAACAGTACCAAATTTCATCATAGCACCTGCAAAATTAGCATCTACGCTACCCATGAAGTCTTCGCCTTCTTCAGCCATTAATGACAACTTGTAACCAGTGCCGTTATGCAGCTCTACATCGACAGCATAAATGTCGTCTTCGTTAGCCCAATCAACAGATAGCATTGCAGTGAAATCAATTTCACCAGTGATACCTGTTGCGCTGATCATAGCAAGCTCAGACATATCAGTACCACTAAGGCTTAATGTACCTACAAACCCTGAATCAGCGTCCACTATCTCGACACGGCTCCAACCATCAACAGACAAGACTGTGCCATCAATCGCAGTATCAGAAGATACTTCCTCTTCAAAATTAATGACTAAACAAGAATCAGAGGCTTCTTTAGTAATAGTACCTGCGTTTGCGTCAATACAATTCTCTAACGCCCCCCCCATATCTTCGAGTGTTTCTATATGGATTTTTGCACCCTCTGCGGTTTCAACCATACCGCCAAATGCAAAAATAATGGCCTTGTTATTAATTGACCCATTTACTGTGATCATGTCGCCAGTTTCAGTATTAACTAGATCAAGCTCCAACGCATCTTTATCAAAGCTATAAGTCCAATCAGGGTAACGAGTAGACACTACATCTGTACCTTCATCGCCTAAATCCCAAGCTTCGCTAAGCACATCATAAATAACTTCAGCAGTATCAAATAACGCTTCGCCACCCGATTTAGTCACCAAGCTTACATTACGAATATCATCAGTGCTTGCTTTTACATCTACTAGTACTGTGAATGTTGCAATGGCCGCCATCGCATCTGACTCAAGAGATGTCGCACTTGCAAGCGCAATAGTTGCTTGTTCACTAACAGTAATTGCTGTCGTGGCACTTAACTGTGCGTCTTCGGCCAAGCTCGTCGCAAGTTGTTTGTCAACTGCATCCGTTGCTATCTCCATCAGTGTTGCAGCTGCCATTTTTGCTTGTTCTACGGCCACGGTCAATGCAGATGCTTTTTCGAGCGTGTTTGTAGCTGCAACAACGGCAGTTTGTGCTGATGTTAATGCCAGTTGTGCATTTGCTTGATTATCAAGCATTGCAGCCTCAACGGCAATCATAGCTGTTGCTAGCCCTGCTTGAGCCGTCATTACAGCATCACTCGTTGCATCTAAACTAGTCGATGCAAGCTGTGCATTATTTTTTGCTACATCAAGCTCTATTCCCAAAGCTGCTACCGCTTCATCTGAGCGGGTAACTTCCTCATTAATGCCAGCAATTAAAGCAGTGACTGCTGCTAATTGTGTGGCAATATCACTAGAGAGTACGTTCGCTTTATCAGCGAGTTGTTGATATTGTTCACCTAAAGTTACAGCAGTTGCCGCCACTCCTCGCGCTAATGCAAGTTTACCTGTCAGTTCTAACTGTAACTGGCTAAACATAGCTTGTTGAGCTGACAAACTAAATACCGCACCACTATAGGCTAATACTTGTTCTGCTGTTTCTAAACCTGTATCACCCAATGCTTTAACTGTCGCCAGTTCAGTCGTGCCTGCAGTGACTAAATCTGCTGATGCTGCTAACTCTGTAGTAGCATCAATGATCTGTAACTCTAATTCTGCAGCAGCCTTGGCGATAAAATCATCGCCTGCATCACAGTTATCTTCACAGCCAATCTTCTCTAATGCGTCTTTTACTTCTTTCGCTGTTTTAGCTAAATCATCATCAAGGCCAGCTTCTTTCGCTTTAGCTTTCACTTCTTCAACGGCTTTCGTTGCATTTTCTTTTAGTTTTGCGATTGCATCTGGGTCAGTAATACCTAAATTGTCGGCAACTTTAGCAAATGCTTCCTCAATTCCTTCTCCAGAAACCACAGCAGCAAAAATTAAACTCGTGTTTTCAACTGCTTTTTGTAGCTCAGCAGCAATTTTTTGAACAACTTCATTGTCACTGTTGGATACTTTACCGTCTTGAACTGCTGCAGATAAACTTGCTATTAGGTCTTTTAGTGAACCATTAGCACCCGAGCCCGCTACAGATTGTAAAGAAACAGCTGTTTGCACTAATGCCAAAGTACCTGCATCAAGCGAATCGCCATCACCAATGTCACTAAAATCAACTGCGCCACCTAGTGATACGTCAGCTAACAACGCAGCGGCTTTTATTGCTGCTTCTGGGCCTAGTATTTGGATCAAGGTTTTTAAGCTTGCTGCGGCAATTGCTTCATCTGAGACTGCTGAGCCATCTTTAGCTGCATCTAACAGCATTTTTGCAGCAATACTGGTGTAAAGAGTCACATTGGCAAAGTAGTGCTTAACACCTGTGCCATCTCCATCAGCAAAACTTGGCCCACGCAAATTGCTAGCAGCCGCTGTTGTTGGTGCTTTGATAAACTTAACAACTTGTAACTCAAGATCGTCTTTATACCACTCGCCGAAATCAATGCTACTATCGCCATTGTTAACCATACCAGCCACATCAGACATTTCAGGGGCACTATCATAATCACCACACCCTGTGAATGAATCGCACTTCACCATACTGTCATCACCTTCTTTAGAAGTGCTAACCGTAATATAAAGTGGCCCTGTAAAATCGTCTTCAAGATAAATGCTATACCCGCCTGAGGCTGAGGTCATAGCATCTGCTGGATTCTCAGCAGTTAGCATTGCGAGTGCTTTAGCATCTGCATCTGCTTGTGAAGTCGTCGACTCAGCAGAATAAGTGGCATCGGTTGTGGCTTCTAAACGAAATGCAACCGGTACAGATTCACCAGCATCATTTAACGTTGACACTGACACGACTGCATTTTTCAACGAACCTTTAACGGCTTTGCCTGATATTTGAGTATTGAAGTCAGTACTTACCTCTCCTTTATAGACAGTAACTGGATCAGGTGTGTATTTATTATTATCATTATCTGAACCACAACCAGTTAAGCCGAGTGTCAATGCAACCGAAGCCGCAATTGGGGTAAACTTTATTATTCTTTTCGCCATGAAAATCTCCTTGAGTGCTTGTTAGCAAGTATCATTACTAAAACGTAGCCTACATTATTATCAACAGTCATTTAAGTTAAAATTATGTATCAGTCTGTATCAAAACCACCTAGTAAACTACATTTGTTATTACATGTTATCAACTTACCACCAATATATGACAATAAATGGAAAAATGTAATTTTAATTATCCGCAGGTAAGTTTAACGAGATAAATGCATCACATCGTCACGAATGAAAATAAAACACTTAACAAACAAATAGTTATGGATTGAGTTTGAATTATTCTGGTGTAGAGTGAGCAGACAGATCAGTGAATTGTTAACCGATTGATACAAATAAATACAATACCGTTTACATTTTTTCACACAAAGATAGGGACAAAAGTGGCTTGACAGCCACTTTCTAATGTATTTATCGCTTAATTAACCGCTGGCACCCGAACAACCCCTTCCATAAGTACCCGTGCACTTCGGCTCATGCTGGCTTTTGTTACTTGCCAATTACCTTCAATTAACTCAGCTTTAGCGCCAACTTTTAAAGTGCCTGAAGGGTGACCAAAGTTCACTTCATTGATTTGACCACCACCAGCGGCCGCATTCACTAACGTGCCATTTATTGCAGCCGCCGCACCAATTGCTACGGCTGCAGTCCCCATCATGGCATGATGCAGCTTGCCCATTGACATTGCGCGCACGACTAAATCAATAGTATCGTGGTGAATTTCTTTCCCACTTGAGGCAACATAAGTCTTGGCTTTGTTCACAAATGCCACTTTAGGTGTATGCTGACGAGCAGTGGCTTCACTAATATGCTTGATCAACCCCATTTTCACCGCCCCATGGGCACGGATAGATTCAAGTTTAGCCAAAGCCTGCGGATCATTGTTTATATCATCTTGCAACTCTGTCCCGGTATAGCCAATATCTTGTGCATTAACAAATATGGTCGGAATACCTGCATTGATCATGGTCGCCTTTAGTACGCCAAATTCAGGGACTTCAAGTTCATCAACCAGATTACCGGTAGGAAATAACGCGCCATCACCATCGGCAGGATCCATAAACTCAAGTTTTACTTCTGCGGCGGGAAATGTCACACCATCAAGTTCAAAATCACCCGTTTCTTGCACTTCACCATTACTTATAGGCACATGCACTAAAATGCTTTTTTTAATATTCGCTTGCCACACTCTTACGATAGCAATACCATTTTTTGGAATGCGCGCACTATCAACAAGGCCATTGCTAATTGCAAAAGCTCCCACTGCTGAGGTTAAATTACCGCAGTTACCGCTGAAATCTACAAAAGGTTTATCAATGGCCACTTGGCCGAATAAGTAATCTACATCGTGCTCAGGCTGGTCACTTTTACTTAAAATGACCGTTTTGCTGGTGCTTGATGTGGCGCCGCCCATACCGTCCGTTTGTTTACCATACGGATCTGGACTGCCAATTACCCGAAGTAACAAGTTATCCCGCGCTGAGCCTGCCACTTGTGCGGCCTCTGGCAAATCAGTTAAATTAAAAAACACCCCTTTACTGGTGCCGCCGCGCATATAGGTTGCCGGCACTTTAATTTGTGGTTTAAATGTCATAACTGTTCCTTATGCGCTTTGCGTGGCTTCTAAAAAATCTTGTGCAAAGCGTTGTAAAACACCGCCTGCAGCATAAATAGATAGCTCTTCTTGAGTATCTATACGGCATTTTGTTGGCACTGTAAGTACTTCGCCATCTACGCGAGTGATAATTAAATTAACACTTCCACCTGGGGTGAGTTCCCCTGCTACGTCATAGCTTTCACTGCCATCGAGTTTTAATGTTTTACGTGTTGTGCCCGCTTTAAACTCAAGGGGTAAAACTCCCATGCCAATTAAATTTGTACGGTGGATACGTTCAAACCCTTCCGCAGCAATGACTTCAACACCTGCTAAACGTACGCCTTTGGCCGCCCAGTCTCGAGATGAACCTTGACCGTAATCAGCCCCTGCTACAATAATAAGTGGCTGTTTACGCTGCATGTAAGTCTCTATTGCTTCCCACATACGGGTCACTTGACCTTCAGGTTCAATACGTGCATAAGAGCCTTGTTTAACTTCACCGTTTTCCATAACCATTTCATTGAGTAATTTCGGATTAGCAAAGGTTGCCCGTTGTGCGGTTAAATGATCGCCGCGGTGGGTTGCATATGAGTTAAAGTCTTCTTCTGGCACACCCATGTGGGTTAAGTATTCACCCGCAGCGCTACTTGCCATAATCGCGTTTGATGGAGATAAATGATCGGTTGTTATGTTATCGCCAAGTACTGCAAGCGCACGCATGCCTTTCATGGTGCGCTCACCAGCAAGCGCCCCTTCCCAATAAGGAGGGCGACGAATATACGTACTTTGCGGGCGCCAATCGTAAAGTGGATCGTTATCTTCCCCGTAATCTACAGTTAGATTAAACATCGGCTCGTACACTTTTTTAAACTGCTCGGGTTTTACGCTTTGCTTAATAACCGCATCAATTTCTTCATCCGACGGCCAAATGTCTTTTAAGGTCACGTCATTGCCTTGCTGATCTTTACCCAGTATGTCTTTTTCTATATCAAAACGGATCGTGCCCGCTATGGCATAGGCAACAACCAAAGGGGGCGATGCTAAAAACGCTTGTTTAGCATAAGGGTGAATGCGGCCATCAAAATTACGATTACCAGATAAAACCGCTGTTGCGTATAAATCACGGCTGATGACCTCTTGTTGAATAACTGGATCGAGCGCGCCGCTCATGCCATTACAAGTGGTGCATGCAAAGCCGACAATCCCAAAACCAAGCTGTTCCAGCTCAGGTAATAACTTGGCATCTTCAAGATACGATTGCACAGCCTTTGAACCTGGCGCTAAAGAGGTTTTAACCCATGGCTTGCGCGTTAATCCCTTAGCGTTAGCATTGCGGGCAATTAAGCCTGCGGCGATCACATTACGCGGGTTACTGGTGTTAGTGCAACTGGTAATGGCTGCGATAATACACGCGCCATCTGGCATTAAACCGTGTTCGTTCTCAACCACACCAGAAATACCCGTTGCCGCTAAATCAGCGGTTGCCACACGACGATGTGGGTTAGAAGGCCCTGCAATATTGCGCCCTACACTTGATAAATCAAATTTCAATACGCGATCATACTGGGCTGTTTTTAAACTATCGCTCCACAGACCGGTGGTTTTAGCATAGTTCTCAACCAGCGCTATTTGCTCTTCTTCGCGTCCCGTTAAGCGCAAGTAATCAATGGTCATTTGGTCGATATAAAACATCGCAGCCGTGGCGCCAAACTCTGGGGTCATATTTGAAATTGTTGCTCGATCGCCTAATGTAAGCGCATCAGCGCCTTCGCCGTAAAACTCTAAATAGGTCGAAACAACACGTTGCTCACGTAAAAACTCAGTGATCGCAAGCACGATATCTGTGGCGGTAATACCTGGTTGACGTTTGCCAGTGAGCTCTACCCCAACAATGTCAGGTAAGCGCATAAATGATGCGCGGCCAAGCATGACACTTTCTGCTTCCAAACCGCCAACACCAACGGCAATCACCCCTAGCGCATCAACATGCGGCGTGTGACTGTCAGTACCCACTAAAGTATCTGGGAAGGCAATGCCATCGCGGTTTTGGATCACCGGCGACATTTTTTCAAGGTTGATTTGATGCATAATGCCGTTACCTGGCGGGATCACATCAATATTTTTAAAGGCGGTTTTAGTCCAATTAATAAAATGGAAACGGTCGTCGTTACGTCTATCTTCAATGGCACGGTTTTTTGCAAAGGCATCAGGATCAAAACCGGCGTGCTCTACGGCTAATGAATGATCAACAATTAGTTGGGTTGGCACTACTGGATTTACTTTGGCCGGATCGCCGCCTTTTGCGGCAATGGCATCGCGCAGGCCAGCTAAATCAACTAACGCAGTTTGGCCTAAAATATCATGGCAGACGACCCTTGCTGGGTACCATGGAAAATCTAAGTCCTGCTTGCGCTCTATAATCTGTTTCAGTGCATCATCTAACATAGATGGCTCGCAGCGACGCACTAAGTTCTCTGCTAAAACACGGGATGTATAAGGCAATGATGCGTACGCGCCCGGTTTAATAGCATCCACTGCGGCTTGCGTGTCAAAGTAATCAACATTGCTATTTGGTAACGGTTTTCGATATTGAGTGTTATTAATAATGGTCATGGTAAGACTCGCTAAATTGGGTGACGGTGGCTGCACACAGGTAGCGTGTTTAAGGAAAGTTCGAGAAAAACTGTCAGCTCAAGGCTATGTGCAAAAAAGGTGGGCTCATATCATTTTCGCCCACCCAATGTCTTAACGTGATTCAATCGGCGTATAGCTACGTGCTTCTGGTCCTGTGTAATCAGCACTTGGACGAATAATACGGTTATTAGCGCGTTGCTCTTTTACATGCGCAGTCCAACCGGTAACACGGCTCATTACAAAAATTGGCGTGAATAATTTCGTTGGGATCCCCATAAAGTGATAAGCAGAGGCATGGAAAAAATCAGCATTACAAAATAACTTTTTCTCACGCCACATTACCTCTTCACAGCGCACGGACACAGGATAAAGTACATCGTCCCCTACTTCTGTAGCGAGTTTTTCAGACCATTTTTTGATGATCACATTACGTGGATCTGATTCACGGTAAATAGCATGACCAAAGCCCATAATTTTGTCTTTACGCTCAAGCATGCCCATAATTTCTTGCTCGGCGTGATCAGCATCTTTAAAACCTTCTATCATATCCATGGCGGCTTCATTGGCGCCGCCATGTAATGGCCCACGTAAAGTACCAATTGCACCGGTTACACAGGAGTGGATATCAGACAAGGTTGACGCACACACACGACCAGTAAAGGTAGAGGCATTAAACTCATGCTCTGCATATAAAATCAGTGACACATTCATCACTTGCGCAAATAATTCAGACGGCGCTTTATCATGTAGCAAAGTTAAAAAGTGCGCGCCCACTGAATCATCATCAGTTTGCGTTTCAATGCGCACGCCATCATGAGTGAAGCGATACCAATAACAAATAATACTAGGGAATAGCGCAATCATACGATCAATGGCATCATTTGCTTGGCTAAAATCATGTTCCATTTCAAGGTTACCCAACATAGAGCAACCGGTACGCATCACATCCATTGGATGTGCATCTTTTGGAATATTCTCAAGCACTGTTTTCAGTGCAGCTGGCAAACCACGTAAACTTTTTAATTTAGCTTTGTACTCGGCAAGCTCTGTTGCGGTTGGTAATTCACCCCGAGAGAGTAAAAATGACACTTCTTCAAACTGCGCTTTTTCTGCAAGCTCGCTAATATCATAACCACAATAAGTTAAACCAGAACCTGTTTGCCCTACTGTACATAATGCTGTTTGACCTGCTACTTGACCACGTAAACCTGCGCCACCTAATGCTTTATCGACCATATGTGTTCTCCTAAATGTTGTTCTTCTAATTGGAATTATTTATTTGCTGAAAAAAGACTATCAAGGGTGTTTTCATACGTGTGGTAGTCTAAAAAGTCGTACAGTTCAGCACGTGTTTGCATGTTGTCAATTTGGCTTTGTTGTGAGCCTTCATTCAAAATAGCGCTGTACACGTTTAGTGCCGCTTTATTCATCGCTCTAAATGCACTTAATGGGTATAACACCATTTGCACACCCACATCGGATAACTGCTCTTTTGTATAGATTGGCGTTTGACCAAACTCAGTGATATTAGCCAAAACAGGCACATTCAGCGCATTAGTAAAGGCTTGATAATCCGCAAGGTCGTGAACAGCCTCAGCAAAAATTGCATCAGCGCCAGCTTCAACACAGGCCGCGGCACGGTCAATTGCTGCATTCAAGCCTTCTTTTTGAAACGCATCAGTACGGGCCATAATGTAAAAGTCACTGTCAGTTTTGGCATCAACCGCCGCTTTAATGCGGTCAACCATTTCCGCTTGTGAGACGATCTCTTTATTTGGGCGATGACCACAACGCTTTTGCGCCACTTGATCTTCAATATGAAAACCAGCCGCTCCTGCTTTGGTCATCTCTTTTACGGTACGAGCGATATTAAACGCCCCACCCCAACCAGTATCAGCATCAACTAATAACGGAAGGTCGCTGGCACCGGTAATGCGGCGAATATCTTCAAGTACATTATCAAGACTGGTCATACCTAAATCTGGCATACCGTATGAGGCATTTGCCACACCTGCTCCAGATAAGTAAATTGCTTGATGACCCATTTTTTCGGCCATCATCGCAGTATATGCGTTGATAGTCCCCACCACTTGCAATGGCTGGTTATTGGCAATCGCCTGTTTGAACTTTGATCCTGCTGACATTGCTGTCTCCTTTGAACGGTAGCTGCTCGAGGCAGACTCTATTTTTAAATTTTAACTATGACACTTTTACTGTCTTTAATTACTGCGCAACCTTCTTTTGCGTAGCTAGCAAATTGAATTTTGCTTGAATATTAGCTTGTGAGGCACTGATATGCCGCTTCATTAGCAGCTCGGCTAGTTCACCATCATGATTTTCAATTGCATTAATAATCGCTAAATGCTCATCAAACGCTTTTGATACCCGAGGGCCGACCATGCCCATTTGCACCCGATACATGCGAATTAGCTGGTACAAACCATTACTTAATAAATGAATGAGGTGCTCGTTCTTACTGGCTTTGATAATGCGATAGTGAAAATCTAAATCCCCAGCCTCTTGATAGTAAGATTCACCTTCTTTTACTCGTTGCGTTTGTAAATGTTGGTTAAGCAATTGCTTTAAGCTTTGCACTTCATCAGGTGCCATATTGTCGGCAGCTAAGCGACACGCTAAGCCTTCAAGGGCGCTGCGTACTTGATAAACTTCTATTAACCGCTCAGCAGTCAGGGCAACAACCCGACACCCTACATTGGCTTTACGCTCAACTAAATAACAACTCTCAAGCCGATTTAACGCTTCGCGCAATGTCGCACGACTTACTCCATAACGTTTTGCAAGCTCTGGCTCTGATATTTTACTGCCTTGTTCAATGCTGCCTTCTACTATCTCACGGCGCATATCTACAAACACTTGATCTGAAGCTGTGGTAATAAGTGTTTCGCTAAAAGCATCTTGGGTCATTGAGCCCTTCTTTAAGATTGTCGACAATTTATATTGACACTATGGGAGTTCATTAGAACAGAGTCAAGTCTAAATCAGTATAAAAAACATAAAAACCCCATTATTGTCGACATAAGTATAGTTTATAATGGTCTAACTGCTCATTTAAGCATCAAGCAAGGTAAAGTGTCGACACGCCAAGCTTTGTAAAATATCTATTAAGGCGCTGCTCTTGAGGTATAAAAATGCTAATATACGGTTTTATTTCTTCACTGTGAGCCTAGTCTTGGACGCCAATACATATATTCCCCAGCACTTTATTGATGACGTAAAGACCTATTTACCTGAACATTTAAAGCTTGATGATTTTCTCAGTGCTTGTCGAAGGCCCTTGCGTAAATCAATTCGCGTTAATACCTTGAAGATGTCTGTTGCCCAATTTAAACGTATTGCGGAACAAAAAGGTTGGCTGTTAACACCTGTGCCTTGGTGTGAAGAAGGTTTTTGGCTAGAGCGACCTATAGATGAAGAACACGCGCTGGCACTGGGTAATACCGATCTCCACCTAAGTGGCGCTATATATGTGCAAGAAGCCAGCTCCATGTTGCCACCTATGGCACTGAAAGAATCACTCTCAGAAGTACAGCATGTACTCGATATGGCCTCAGCGCCAGGCTCTAAAACCTCACAGCTTGCGGCATTAATGGATAACCAAGGCGTATTAGTGGCGAATGAATTATCGTCATCTCGTTTAAAAGTACTCAGCGCTACTTTAAAACGCATGGGGGTGGGTAATTGCGCCCTGTCACATTTTGATGGGGTGATTTTTGGTGATTATATGTTTGAGTGCTTTGACAGTATTTTACTCGACGCGCCATGCTCTGGTGAAGGCACTGTGCGCAAAGACGCAGATGCGTTAAAAAATTGGTCGATTGAGTCGAATATTGATATTGCCAAAGTACAAAAAGATTTAATCAAAAGTGCCTTCTACGCTTTAAAGCCCGGGGGGACATTAGTCTATTCAACTTGCACCCTCACACCGCTTGAAAACCAACAGGTGTGTGAATATCTGTTAAATGAGTTTCCTAACCAGCTAACTATCGAACCCTTAGATACTTTATTTTCAGGTGCTGAATGCGCGACAACAGCTGAGGGCTATTTGCATGTTTGGCCACAAACATTTGACAGCGAAGGTTTTTTTATTGCTAAGTTTAAAAAGCTTGCCAGCACTGACAACCCGAATCAAAAAGTAAAAAAAGGCGCATTTCCATTTCAATCGTTTGACAAAAAACCCAGCCAAGCTTTTTACGCTGAATTAAAAAAGCAATTTGGCATTACAACACTAAGCGGTTCATTAATGCAACGGGATAAAGAGCTGTGGTTGTTTCCAGAGGAATTTTCTGCCATTGAAAATAAAATAAAGTATGCACGCCTAGGTATTCACCTTGGTATGATCCATAAAAATGGCGTACGTCTAAATCATGAATTTGCCACTGTATTTGGCACTCAATGTAAAAGTAATACCTTCGCGTTAAGCGATCAGCAAGCAAGTGATTATTTTCAAGGCAAAGATATTCGCTTAGATAAGCCCACTAATACCCTAGGTGAAGTCGTTTTAACCTTGTGTGGTTGCCCTATCGGGCTTGGGAAATGGCAAAAAAATAAAATTAAGAACTCACTGCCACGTGATCTGGTACAAAACAATCAATTAATAAGCTGGTGAGAATAAGCTGTGCATAAGCTGACAACAAGTAATGGATAAATTTCATACTCAACGGTTGTTTTTTATGCAAATAGTTGTTTTATAAGTAGTATAAAATTTCATCATTTATTGGGGTTTTTTACGTATGTTAACTACACTTAATAATACTTTCTACTTCTCCCTTAACGAAATTTAGAAGGTGTTTTTAAAGTTAGCGCAGGCTCACTAGAGCCATCCCCTAAGCCCAGAACAATGCGGATTCGTTCTGGGCATTTTTTTGCTCCGCGTTATTATCTATACCCAAATCATAACAACCGTGTTAATTTTTTGATAATCGATTGCTTTTACTGTAATTTGTTGTTTCTATAATGAATAAAAAATAACGATGATCGACCATGTTAAAACGACTATCAATAATAACAATGGCTGCACTATTAACCAGCCAATCAAGCTTTGCAGTAGAATCTGATCTCTACCTCGGTTTCCAGTATCCAGGTAAAGCACAAAATGCCATCAGCATTACGTTTGATGATGCCCGCCACAGTCAAGTTGATATCGGCACGGCAATATTAAACAAACACCAAGCCAAAGCCACTTTTTATGTATCTCCTTTCAACGCCAAAGAGCGCCTAACTAAATGGCAAGATGCGGTAAAATCAGGCCATGAAATTGGGAACCATACTAGTAGTCATGTCTGTACTGGGAATTTTGAATGGTTACGAAAGCAAAATTTGTCACTGGAAGAAACCACTCTAGCTTGGCTTGAAAATGATATTCTCAGCGCGCAAGCATACATAAAAGAGCAACTCGGCGTTACGCCACGCGCTTTCGCCTATCCTTGCGGTAACACCTTTGTTGGCCGTGGCGTTAATACCAAAAGTTATGTGCCAATTATTGCAAAACATTTTGATAGTGGCCGTACTTGGTTAGATGAGTCAGCTAACAATCCAAATTTTACCGATTTTGCACAGCTTACGGGGCTTCGCATTGACGGGTTGAGTTTTGCTGAAATCATCACTATGTTGGAACAACTTCGCGAAAATAACGCATGGCTTATTTTGGCTGGCCATGAAATTGGCAAAGGCGATCAATACACCACAGATGCTAAAGTGCTCGAGCAGTTGCTTGTGTATTTACAAGACCCTGACAATGGCTACTGGCTTGATACGGTCAGTAACGTGGGTGATTACGTTAAAACCCAACGTGAAAAGTAGATGAGATTAAGCCGCTTAATTATCGTTTAAATCAAATTCGGTGGTGCGGCTATCAGCATGGATCAGTTGATAGCGCGCCAGCTTACCTTGTTTGAGCTCTATCAAACTGATCGCTGCATCGCTCACTAAATATTTTTGGCCATCCCCCTTGGTTTGATGTTTATCAACTTCCATGTGCCAACGCTTAGTAAAAAAGTTAAGCGGGCTTTTCGGGGCGTATAAAATCGAGTCGAGCTTATCGAGTATATTGATTAATTTTCGGGGAAACTCATTTTTAATACCACTGGCAGTGAGTTGCCAAATGCGGTTTGGGTGCTTGCCAAAGCGCTTTTGCACGGAAAAGCAGAACGAGTAATGTACATCTCCTGATAAAATCAGTGTTTCTTTGGGGGTATCATCGCGACGGAAAGTATCGAGTAATTTTTTTGCTGAGCCTTCATGGGCCATCCAGTTCTCTACATCAACCAATAAAGGCTGTCCACACATATTAAATAACGCTTGAATAGCTTCTATTGATTTCACCCCAAACACTGGCGCAGGCGAGACTATAATTACTTGCTCATGCGTTAATAAACTATTTTCAAGTTCTGTAAGGCGCTCCCAATCAAGTAATCCGGAGGGCTCATTAAAGTTTTGCTCATTACGCCAGCGGTGAGTACGAGTATCAAGCACCACCACTTTTGGTACCGTATTAAGTTCATAATGCCAATGGTTAAACTCTAATATTGTTTTATCGAACGCCTTGAATTGCCATTGCTTTTGCTTGCTTAAACTGGTTTTAAACTCATCGATTAATGCCCCTGTTTTCATTCCAGCATCATTGCCAAAACCTTGCATTAGCCAATAACTGATCAAACCATTATTAACAATACGGCGGCTCACTGGGTGCTGATAAATCACTTGCTCCCAACCTGCAGTTAAATTCCAATCATCGGTGACATCATGATCATCAAACATCATAAGGGTTGAAACATTAGCAAATAATCGCTGTACCTCGTGTAGTCCTTGACTAAACTCAGCTAACGCCTGTTTTTCATTATCGAAAAGTTGTTGGCACTTAGCTGTTTTAGCTTGATAACTAATTGACTCTAAATCAAGTAACGACCACACAACAGGACTAAAATTAAGCAAGTACAACGCAATAAACTCTTCAAAAGAAACTAAATGATTAGCGGCTTTTAAACTAGAAAAG
Organism: Pseudoalteromonas sp. KAN5; assembly: GCF_022846535.1. Lineage (NCBI taxonomy): Bacteria > Pseudomonadati > Pseudomonadota > Gammaproteobacteria > Alteromonadales > Pseudoalteromonadaceae > Pseudoalteromonas > Pseudoalteromonas sp. KAN5. The sequence goes on along the minus strand of NZ_AP025589.1, from coordinate 992,227 downwards.
TGCGGCTCATCTTTTTTTAACCAATAACCCACGCCAATTTTACTACGTTGTTGCCACGGCACTTTAGGCAAAAATAGATGACGTTGATACAGCTGCTCTGAAAGTTGCGCTGGCAATGCAATATCCAATGGTTGCTCTTTATAAATACCCAATAACTCAATTAACCGGTAGATTGCGATTAACATGGCGCCGGCAACGTCATCGGCATACACCTGATCACCCGATAGCAATAAAATATCAGCACCGGCTTTACCTTGTGTGCGCTGCTGAGCTTGCGATCGTTGTGCGGCAACGAGGCTATCTTGGGCTGGGTGATGCGGGTTACGGCACGAGCCATGAAATATTTGCTCAAGTGTTTGTGGGATCACAAATTCTGGAGTGGCTTTGCCCTCATAACAAAAATCACTGAGATCTATTTGTTGCTCGTCGTTAAAAAGGCGATAACCAAGTAATACGTCGGTAGGTAAGTCTGCATTAATTGATTTTAATACGATGAAATGCAAAAACAGTTGCTTGCCCAGCGCAATACTGTGATGTTCACTGTACGTGTCAACATTATCCAGTTCAATACGGTATTGTGAAGGGGTGCTAGTGGCAAATTGAAAACACACCCCTTTGGCATCAGCACGGCGCACCATAGGCCCCATTAATAACTCAGGGAGTGATGCTGTGCTCATCAACGAATTAACCTTTATCTACTAAATTAAATAATGAATAAAAGTTAGCAGTGGTTGCCTCGGCCAGCTCTTTGTAACTAATACCTTTTAAATCTGCAATGTAATATGCCACATCCTGGACATAGGCTGGCTGATTGGTTTTACCACGATAAGGCACCGGTGCTAAATACGGAGAATCGGTTTCAATTAACAAGCGATCAAGAGGGATTTGCTTAACGACGTCTTTAAGTTCTACGGCATTTTTAAATGTTACGATGCCTGAAATCGAAATATAAAACCCTAAGTCGATGGCTTTTTTCGCCATATCCCAATCTTCTGTAAAACAGTGTAATACCCCACCACAGTTTTCAGCGTTATGTTCACGCATTAAATTAATGGTATCTTCGCGGGCATCACGGGTATGAATGATCAGCGGTTTTTGTAATTCATTCGCCACTTCAATATGACCGACAAAGCTGGCTTGTTGCACGGCATGTGTGTCTTTTGCGTAATAGTAATCAAGGCCAGTTTCACCAATGGCCACCACTTTATCGTGGCTCGCTAAATCGATTAAACGCTGCTTATCTAATGCGTCTTTTTGATCAAGGGGATGAACACCGCACGACGCAGATACATCATGGTAACCTTGAATTTTTTCCAGCATGCTAGGAAATTGATCAAGCGTTACGCTTACACATAAAAAGTGCTCTACTTGTTTTGCTCTTGCGTTATCAAGTACTTGGTCTAAGTTTAAATCGAGTTTATCAAAATCGAGGCGGTCTAAATGGCAATGAGAATCTACAATCACGGTACTGCTTACTACATGGTATAAGTTGGATTACCAGAGTTTAACATAGTCCCTAGTAGTTTTTCGATCTTCGCATTCAGGTTTGTTTTATCATCGATAAAACTAATCCCAATTCCCGGTGGATTTGAGCTTTGTGCACCTTGCGGTGTGATCCATGCAACTTTGCCAGTGATCACATCATCCTCTAGTGCATCAGGTAAGGTAACTTTAAGTGCTAAAGAATGGCCCATTTCATAACGCATATTAGTGCGCACAAATAAACCACCGGTTTTTAAATACGGCATATAACAGCGGTATAACTCGTCTAAATCATCTATATCGACTAATAATTCTTGCACAATCAATCCTATTTATGGCTGTTACGTAAACGATACGCTAAACGCGAAACTGCTAATGGCAAATTCAATCCGAGTATCTGGGTACTGTTTTGCACAAACTCCGCCAAGGCGTTTTGTGCATTTTGGTACGAGTCAAAGTCCATTCCAGTGATCAGTTGTTGTTTTAATTGCTCGCTTAAAAATAAACTAAATACACGAATACGTTCGTTATCTTTACTAATAATATCAACTAACGCACTGAAATTATGGCCTTGTTTTAACTCAGTTGCAAATTTATAAAGTTGATCAATCACTTCAAGCTGTTCATCCTGCTGCCAGCGCGCGACCAGCAATGGTTGCTGAGTAAACAATTTTAACCATGGATACGCAGGGACGTTTAATTGTGCGATCCACTGCATTGCCACTTCAGTATTATGAACTTTAACTTCACTGAGCGCACAACGGCTTAAAATTGTCGCAGGCAATTGTGCTGTCGCATTGGTGGTTAGCAATAAAAATCGCTGAGGACTTGGCTCTTCTAAGGTTTTTAACAGTGCATTTGCAGCAGCCGTGGTCATTTTGTGGCAATCATTGATCACCACCACTTTATTGGCATTTTGCGCTGCTGATTGCTGCATAAAATCACTCACGCTGCGTATATCGTCAACACCAATACTTTGCCCATCGGTTTGCACTGTATATTTATCTGGATGAGTCACCGCTTGGTTTAAGTGACAGCTTTTACAATGTCCACACGCGACTAGATTTTGCGGCGCGCTACACAATAAAGCATTGGCTAATTCCTCAACTAAGGCGTGCTTACCGACACCTTGCTGGCCATTAAACAACTGCCCATGATGAAAACGCCCAGCATTAAAACTGGCGGTGAGCTGCTGATGAACATCGTTAAGCCAAGGATAAATCATGTTATGGATTACTTTTTACAAATTGCTCAAGCACCGTAACGATATCTTGATGAACTAGCTCCATACTCTGCGCGGCATTAACTGTTTTAATGCGCTCATCACTATTGGCAAGTTCTAAATAGCGCGCTCGGGTACGTTCAAAAAAGCTCAGAGCTTGCTGCTCAATTCTATCTAGCTCACCACGGCCTTTGGCACGGGTAAGCCCCACGGCAGGGTCGATGTCTAAATAAATAGTAAGATCTGGCTTTAAGCCTTGTAGCACAATATCGCCAAGCGAAGCTAAAGTGCTTGTCGCAATTTCTCGACCGCCACCTTGATAAGCTTGTGACGAAAGGTCGTGACGATCCCCTAACACCCATTGGCCTTTTGCAAGCGCTGGGCGAATAACATTATGTAATAACTGTGATCGAGCTGCATACATTAGCAATAACTCAGTTTCACTGGCAATCTCTTCATCGTGATTGTCTTTCACTATAGTGCGCAGCGCCTCAGCAATCGGGGTGCCGCCAGGCTCTCGCACATTAACAAAGTCAATATTGTGTTGAGCTAAAAACTGTTGGCAAATAGCAATTGCCGTTGATTTTCCAGCACCTTCAAGGCCTTCAATCACAATAAATTTTGCTGCTGTCATGATCTCTCTTTTTTGTTGTAAATTTTAAAGCTAGTTCGCTAACTGTTTTTGATAACGTAAATAATCTTGCACGGCTTTATTGTGCTCTTTTAACGTTTTAGAAAACTGATGACTGCCATCTCCCTTTGCTACAAAGTACACATACTCAGATTCTGGTGGGTTAACGGCCGCTAAAATTGCCGCTTTTGATGGCATGGCAATGGGTGTTGGCGGTAAGCCATTTATTTTGTATGTGTTATACGGCGTATAAGTGGTTAAATCTTTACGCTTAATATCACCATCAAAATCCACACCTAAACCATAAATTACCGTAGGATCGGTTTGCAAACGCATTTTGGAGTTTAAACGATTATTAAACACTGACGCAATCAATGGCCGCTCACTAGCAAGACCAGTTTCTTTTTCAATAATTGACGCTAAGATCAACGCTTGGTATTGGTTTTCATAAGGTAGGCTATCCGCTCTTTGTAACCACGCAGTATCAAGTACCGTCTGCATTTTTAAATAAGCGCGCCTTAACACGCTACTGGCCGTGTCATTTGCATGATAATGGTAGGTTTCCGGAAACAACCACCCTTCTAGATGCTGTTCATTGCCAGTGATTTGCAAACCCAGTTCGTTTGCTTTTAAATCTTGCTGTAGGTGAGGAGCTACTGCAATCTTTGCCAATACATCCCGCAGCATTTGCCCTTCAATAATTGTAAAACTAAAGCTTACTTGCTGACCTTGATTTATTCGACGAATATTATCCACTACGGTGCTTTCATCAAGTTGGTATAGGCCTGCTTTTAAATCGGTAAGTGTTGGATCCAGCTTGGCGAGTATTTGATAACGAAGACAACTCTCAAGCCATTTTTTAGCTTGCCACTGTTGGCATAGCTGATTAAACCCGGTGCCTTTTTTAACTTCAAATAAGGTATTAGCAGGCACAGTTAATGTACTGTTGATGGTGCTTTGTAATTGCTGATAGCCAATCCCCGTGACCAACAATGCCAACAACACAATAGAGATAATCACTCTTAACACGCAGACTCCTTGGCTAACAAACCATGCAGTAGTTTTAAACTAGTCGTTAAATCAAAGCCAGTATCCGCAATAGCAATAACAGGAACGATGGCCATTAAACTGTTACACAAGTACACCGCATCCATTTGCAGTAACTCAGGCAATGTAATATCAATAAATTCAATCTCTAACTTATCACACAGTGATTGCAGATAAACCCCTTTGATACCACAGTTTTGTAATTGTGGGCTAACAACGCGGCCATTGTGAATAGCAAATATATTCGCAGCAGAAGCTTCAATCACATTGTTGTGATAATCACAGACTAAAACATCATCACATACTTGTGCATCCATCGCGCGTTTGATCATCACTTGCTCTAATCGGTTTAAGGTTTTTAAACCCGCAAGTAATGGTTGTGAAGCAAGCTTTATAGGGCTTACTGCAAGTTTAATCCCTTGCTGCGCTTGTTGTTCATAATGTACAGGAAACGCTAATTGCGACAACAAAATAGTGGTTTGTGGCTGCTCAGGTAATGCATACCCTCGCCCACCTTCACCTCGGGTAACAACTATTTTTAATACACCTAGCGGCACACTTTGAATATAACTGTTAACAGCCTGCGTTAGTGCGGCGATATCAAGCGCATCGAAACCCAATCGTGCAGCACACTCTTCAAGGCGCGCACAATGCAATGGCCAATGTTCAACTTCACAATTATGCACTTTTGCGGTAGTAAAAAACCCATCGCCATAATTTAGGCCGCGGTCTTTATTACTCACTGTGCTTGTTGCATCTGTAAATATTATTTTTTGCATTGGTTGTTATTTTTTTTGCATATAAAAAAGCCCAGCTACAACTGGGCTCTTATTTTGTCTCGTTGTTAAAAAAGATTATACCTTTTTAAATAGCAACGAGCCATTAGTACCGCCAAAACCAAACGAGTTACATAATGCGTAGTCTAGTTTTGCATCACGAGCTGTATGCGGAACATAATCTAGATCACAGCCTTCGTCAGGGTTATCAAGGTTAATTGTTGGTGTTACTTTTTGCTCTTGTAATGACAAAATAGTAATAATGGATTCAACCGAGCCTGCAGCACCGAGTAAATGGCCCATCATAGATTTAGATGAGCTCACCATCACATCTTTTGCAGCACTGCCAAAGATTGATTTAACCGCGGAGGTCTCAGCTTTATCACCTGCGTTAGTCGACGTGCCGTGCGCGTTGATATAGCCCACTTGATCTGCATTTACGCCAGCATCATTTAATGCATTTTCCATCGCAAGGGCTGCACCTGCACCGTCTTCTGGTGGTGATGTCATGTGATATGCATCGCCACTCATACCAAAGCCTAGTAGCTCTGCGTAGATTTTAGCACCGCGGGCTTTTGCGTGTTCATATTCTTCAAGTACGATAACACCCGCACCATCTGCAAGTACAAAACCGTCACGGTCTTTATCCCATGGACGAGAAGCCGCTTGTGGGTCATCATTACGAGTAGACAGCGCACGCGCAGCATTAAAACCACCCATACCAATCGGAGTCGATGCTTTCTCTGCACCACCCGCTACCATAGCATCGGCATCACCATAGGCAATCATACGCGCCGCATGGCCGATATTATGTAAGCCAGTAGTACACGCTGTCACAATTGAAATATTTGGACCACGAAGACCGTGCATAATCGATAAATGACCTGAGATCATATTGATAATGGTCGACGGCACGTAAAAAGGAGAAAGCTTACGTGGGCCACTGTTTAATAATTTGATGTGGTTTTCTTCAATTAGTGTTAAACCACCAATGCCTGACCCTACAGCAACACCCACACGTTGTGCGTTTTGCTCTGTGATCTCAAGGCCAGAATCTTGTAGTGCCTGCACACCCGCTGCTATGCCATATTGGATAAACAAATCCATTTTTTTAGCATCTTTAGGTGACATATAGTTAGATGCATCAAAATCATTCAGCAAGCCTGCGAATTTGGTGCCAAAACTTGAAGTATCGAAATGTGTGATAGTTTGAATACCACTTTTGCCATTTAACAAGCCTTGCCAGGTTGATTCAACATCGTTACCTAGCGGTGTCAACATTCCTAAGCCAGTTACGACGACTCGACGTTTAGCCACGGGTTGCCTCCAATAAGGGAATTATTATTTTAGGTGGGTGTGTACTAAATTAATTAGTATCATATTATGGATAGATTAAGGGCAGCGAATGCTGCCCTTAATTTGCGATTGATTACTCAGCGTGAGCTGTTACGTAATCGATTGCAGCTTGTACTGTAGTGATCTTTTCAGCTTCTTCATCTGGGATCTCAGTGTCAAACTCTTCTTCAAGAGCCATTACTAATTCAACAGTATCAAGTGAATCTGCGCCTAAGTCATCAACGAAAGAAGCTTCATGCTTTACTTCTTCTTCTTTAACACCTAGTTGCTCAATGATGATTTTCTTTACGCGTTCTTGGATGTCGCTCATTCTTCTTTCCTTTATTAAAAACGCCAATGCGTTATTTTCAGATTGCGGCGTAGTTTACGGCGCATAATTCTGTGATTCAAGGATTTGCTGATAAATATTTATCTGGTCAAACCTCTTGAGGGTTATTTGTGTCTTTTATCGCTTATTTTCAATGCGAATTCAAGTATGTTTAAAGCAAGATCACAAAAAATTCAACATTTTTCGATAAACTTACTGAAATCAAAAAAGGAACAAAGTTCCTATACCATATACATAGCACCGTTTACATGCAGGGTTTCACCTGATACATACGCTGCTGCATCTGATGCTAAATAGCACACCGCTGCGGCAATTTCATCTGGTTGACCTAATCGACCAGCTGGTACATTAGCAAGGGTAGCTGCTTTTTGCTCATCTGTAAGCTCATCAGTCATATCCGTTTGAATAAAACCTGGTGCAATTACATTGACTGTAATACCACGCGAGGCAACTTCACGAGCAAGTGACTTAGAAAAACCAATAACGCCCGCTTTCGCTGCAGCATAATTAGCTTGACCCGCATTACCCATAGTGCCTACAACCGAACCAATATTGATGATTCGACCATTTTTCTTTTTCATCATCGGGCGTAAAACAGCCTTAGATAAACGGAAAATAGAGCTTAAGTTCGTATCAATGATATCGTCCCACTCAGCGTCTTTCATGCGCATAAGAAGATTATCGCGGGTGATACCGGCATTATTTACTAATACATCAATATCACCTAAATCTGCTTTTATTGCCGCAAGTGTCGACTCAATCGAAGCAGGATCAGTTACGTTAAGTGCATAACCTTTACCATTCTCACCTAGGTACTCACTAATATTGGCAGCACCTGATTCACTGGTTGCTGTACCCGCTACTTTGGCACCTTGTGCAACTAAGGTTGTCGCGATTGCTTTACCAATACCACGGCTAGCGCCTGTGATTAGGACAACTTTGCCCTCTAACGAAAATAAATTTGCCATTGTTTCCTACTCTTATTTTGCTGCATCAATGCTGGCTTGATCGTTTACCGAGCCACACACCATTGCTTTATCAATACGTTTAGCAAGGCCTGTCAGGACTTTACCTGGGCCAAACTCATAGCTTTGTGTAATACCTTGCGCCACGAGTGCTTGCACTGTTTCAGTCCAACGTACTGGGCTATATAGTTGACGTACTAAGGCATCTTTAATTGCATCTGCCGAGTTTTCAGCACTTACATCAACATTATTAATTACATCACACTTAGGTGTATTAAATGTTAAAGCAGCTAAATCAGCTGCTAATTTTTCAGCCGCAGGCTTCATTAACTCACAATGTGAAGGCACGCTCACAGATAAAGGCAGTGCACGTTTTGCGCCCGCTTCTTTACATGCTTCAGAAGCACGCTCTACAGCAGCTTTATGCCCTGCAATCACCACTTGACCTGGAGAGTTATAATTCACAGGTGCAACAACTTCATTTTGTGCTGAAGCTTCACACGCTGTTTTGATTTCATCATCACCCAAACCAATAATAGCAGCCATAGAACCCACGCCTGCAGGCACCGCTTCTTGCATATATAAACCACGGTTTTCGACTAGTTTAACCGCTTCAGCCAAGCTTAGTACATCGGCACATACTAGCGCTGAATACTCACCTAAACTATGACCGGCCATAGTAACCTCTGCGTCTGGGTTTGCAGCTAACCATTGACGGTAAATCGCCACTGATGCTGTTAATAGTGCCGGTTGGGTACGATGGGTTTGATTGAGTTCTTGTTCTGGACCATTGAGTACTAACGCCGCCAAATCATAACCAAGTGCTTGTGATGCTTCAGCAAATGTTGCTTGAACTACGTCAGATTGCGCTAAAAGCTCACTTAACATACCCACAGATTGTGAGCCTTGACCTGGAAAAACAAGTGCAATTTTTTGTGCCATACTTTGCTCTTTTAATTAAACAAATAAATAAGTGTCTAAGTACACATCTGACAAATAATTAATCGTCAGTTGCGACTTTTTTAGTTGCATGTGTTTGCTCGAAAATAGCTGCTATTTTCTCAGGAAGTTGACGCTCAACCTCTCTGACAGCTTCATCGATAGCAGCATGAAATGCTTTATCTGAGGCATTCCCATGGCTTTTTACGACAATACCGCGCAATCCTACCAGAGAAGCACCGTTATACTGGTCGGGGTTCACTCGTTTATAGAGTTTTTTTATTACCGGCTGTAACATAAACGCCAAGCATTTATAGAAAAAATGCTTTTGCAAGGCTTTAGTCAACTTAAACATAATGAGTTTTGCAATGCCTTCACAGGTCTTTAGCGCTACGTTACCGACAAACCCTTCACAAACGATTACATCTGACTTACCAGTGAAAATATCGCTGCCCTCACTGTAACCTATGTAGTTAAGGTAGTCACACTGCTGCATTAATTGCGCAGCTTGTTTGATGTCTTCATGGCCCTTGATGTCTTCAGAGCCTATATTTAACAAACTTACTTTTGGATTGTCGCAACCAAGTGCCTGCCCAGCAACCACAGAACCCATAATACCAAACTGGTACAAGGTTTGTGCATCACAATGTACGTTTGCTCCTAAATCGAGTAAGTAAACAGGGTTTTTCCGCTCGGTGGGCACCGCAGAGATTAATGCTGGACGCTTTACGCCGGGCAACATTTTTAACACATAGTGGGCCATGAATAACAGCGCGCCAGTATTGCCAGAGCTAACACACGCTTGCGCTTCGCCTGATTTAACTAAATCGAGGGCAACACGCATTGAAGAATCTTTTTTTGATCGCACCGCAGAAGATGGTTCACAGCTATTGGTGACAACTTCACTACAGTGGCGAATAATTAGGCGAGGATGAGAAAGAGAATCGAGGGATTCGAGTTCTTTAGATATTACTTTTTCGTTACCACATAAGATTAATCTTAAGTTGGCATTGGCATTTACCGCGTTAACGGCTGCGGGGATAGATGAACGGGGGCCATAATCGCCCCCCATCATATCTAACGCAATGGTTAGATTGGTCAGCATAAAAGCAATCTCTTATTTAGAAATTACTTGAACGCCTTTGTAGTAACCATCTGCAGTCACGTGGTGACGACGATGAGTCTCACCAGATGTTTGGTCTACAGTTAAAGTTGGACCACTGATCGCATCGTGTGAACGGCGCATGCCGCGTCTTGCACGAGACTTCTTGCTCTTTTGTACAGCCATAGTCTTCTCCTAAGAATCTTTCTTAAGTTGTTTCAAAATATCAAATGGATTTGGTTTATCATCTTCCGCTTTTAAAACACCAAAGCTGGCAGGCTTTGCTGAATAACTGCATGAAGCTTCGTTGTGGGTAGGCACTAATGGAATTGCTAAAAGCAGTTCGTCTTCGATTAACTCAAAAACGTCTATTTCACCATTTTCATCAAGTGCTACTTCATCGTAGACTTCTGGAAGATCATCTGACTCTGCATCCAAACCGACTGGCGAATACACAAAGTCTTGATCCAAATCCAACCCTAAATCACCATTACAACGTTGACAAGTAACCGTTACGTGTGTGGACAAATTGCCGCTTATCACAACCAAACCTTGCTCATCATTCTTGCAATGAATTTTTACCGCTATTTCACCTACTTCTTCCTGGATTACTTCCCGTAAACGGGTCAGTTTCTCAAGCTGAACAATACCGTCATAACTTAAACGATGTTGGGCTGCTTTACCTGGATGAAGAGTGATGGGAATTTTCACCTTTTGCATAGGGGCTGCATCATATAGATAGTTACTTAGTTAGTCAAAGTAAAAAACCATTTTTAGCTGGTTTTTCGCGATTCATTTCTTTGTTTTAGCGACGGATCTGATTTATCCTAACTCAATCTGATTTTCATTAGGAAAGCCATCCGTGCAGCACCGTCTTATTTTAGCCTCAAGTTCACCTTTTCGTCAGGCTTTATTGCAAAAATTTAATTTACCATTCGATACCTTCTCACCAGATATTGATGAGTCACCATTAAACAATGAATCTCCAGCGCAATTAGTTACACGCTTAAGCGAATTAAAAGCGCGAGCAGCCCTAAGCCATTTTCAGCATGGCTTAGCCATTGGCTCGGATCAAGTGGCCGTATTTAATGGGCAAATATTAGGGAAACCACATACTAAAGAAAATGCCATCAAACAACTTAGCTTATTCAGTGGTAATACAGTGACCTTTTTAACCGGTTTATCTGTATATGATATTAAAAGTAACATTATAGAAACCGTTGTTGAGCCTTTCGAGGTGACATTTAAACATCTATCACTTGAACAAATTAGTGCTTATTGTGACGCAGAGCAACCGTATAACTGCGCGGGCAGTTTTAAAAGTGAAGGGCTCGGAATTTGTTTATTTGAAAAGCTCAGCGGCGACGATCCAAACAGTCTGATTGGCTTACCATTGATCAAACTCAGTCAGTTGCTGACCGAGTTTGATTTTGATGTTTTAAGCAATCAAACTAACGATTGACTAACAATGTCCTTAGTTGCTGATAGGAATCAACCGTTGCAATAGGGGTAAATTCGCTAAGCTGTTGCGCATTGTGTACCCCCATAGTCACGCCAAGGCGGTCAATATTGGCTGCTTTTGCCATCGCCATATCTATTTTAGTGTCCCCAATCATCAGCGCATCTACATGCCTAATGTTAAGCTCTACCAGCAATTGCAATAGCATATCAGGTGCAGGTTTTGACAACGCATCATCACTAGTGCGAGTTGCAACAAAGTAATCCCTAAGTTGTGTTTCATCAAGCAAACGCTCAAGCCCTGCACGACTTTTCCCCGTTGCTACAGCCAATAACACCCCTTGGTTTTTTAAAGCCGTTAAAGTGTCTACCACATCGGTAAACAATGGAGTTGGCGTTACATCAACAAATTTATACTGATGTTTATAAGCTACAATCAAATCAGTATGTACCGTGCTATGTTCAGGAAATAAACTCGCAACAGCATGCTCAAGAGACAAACCTATAATATTTTTTGTCGCCTCATCACTCGGTGCTACAACACCACAGGTTAATGCAGCTTGGCGCATACAGTTAACGATTTTAGGCACCGAGTCCATTATGGTGCCATCCCAATCAAATATGACTAATTTATATGCTGTCATGATTTAGCGGCGCGCAAGGTTTTAATACAATTGACTAAAGCATTATCTAGTGGGGCTTCAACACGCATAGTAGTTTCGTTTTTAGGATGATAAAAACTCAAGTCATGTGCGTGTAAAAATAAGCGATTTAAACCAATTTTACGCATCGCAGCATCAAACGCTTGATTGCCGTATTTATCATCACACGCAATCGCATGACCACGGCACTGAGTATGAACACGAATTTGGTGTGTACGCCCTGTAACAGGCGATGCCTGCACGAGTGAGCACTCATCAAAACGCTCCAACACTTTAAAGCGCGTATGAGACGGCTTACCTTCGGTATTATTAACACGTACTATGCGTTCACCTGATTGTAAGGTGTTTTTTAATAACCCTTCAGTAACGTTTTTATCTTTTGAGTCCCACTGTCCATCAACTAGCGCCCAGTAGTTTTTTTCCATGGTTTTTTCACGTAACTGTTCATGTAAGCTGGTTAACACTGAACGGCGTTTAGCTATCAATAAGCAACCTGAGGTATCTCTATCTAAACGATGCACCAATTCTAAACTACGTTCATCAGGGCGAAGTACACGTAACGCTTCAATTAAGCCATAGCTTAAGCCGCTACCACCATGAACGGCCATGCCCGAAGGTTTATTAATCACCATCAAGTATTTGTCTTCAAATAAAATGGCATCTTCAAGTTTAGTAACAACATCCAGATTTTTAGGCACAAACTCTTCGCGCTCAGCTACCTTGATTGGTGGCACACGCACGATGTCGTTGAGCTGTAATTTATACACAGGTTTGATGCGCTTTTTATTTACACGCACCTCGCCTTTACGAAGAATTCGATACACAGCGCTTTTAGGCACCCCTTTTAAATGGGTAATAAGAAAGTTATCAATCCGTTGACCTAAATGGTCTTCGGTAATCGTGACGAAAGATACTTGTAAGCCGGTTTTTTCTGACATTGCCTAATCACTGATTTAAGTAAAATAATTTTAGTTGCTAACACAGTTGTAATAGTGGGATAATCACCGACGCAAATATGTATTTGCAGATAACAACGGTGCTTTTTAACACATTAAGACATTCGTGATGCACATTCTGGGTAATTGATCATACAGATCCGAGATAAGTTTTCCAAAGCTTTTATACATACCCAGTTTACACGTGCGTTCAATTAACTCCGATGCGTGTAATATATCGCCAGTTAAGTTGAGCACGAAGTGTTATTAAATGTTGATGAAAAAAGCAATTTGAACAGATAATTTGTCTGATCGTGACGGCGTACGATACGCCGTTCAGCAGATGTACTGTAAAACACCTAAGTTTATTTAATAAATGGTCGACTCTGGACAGAACTCGAATACGTCACTGTAAAAAACAGCCGATAGTTTTGACACCATAATAGAATTTAATAACGTAACATGACGTTATTGTCAGCCAGCACCATAAAGATACTTAAGGTACAAATACAGTACCAAGCTCCCCCACAGATCCAGTCGTGAGACTGTACAAAAAGAAGCGATGGAGCAACTGAACAGGCGAAAAGTTTCGTCATGTCAGCGACATAAACAGTAGAGTAACAATATGAAACGTATGCTAATCAATGCGACGCAGCAAGAAGAAATGCGCGTAGCACTGGTTGATGGCCAGCGCCTGTATGATTTAGATATCGAAAGCCCGGGTCACGAACAAAAAAAAGCCAATATTTATAAAGGCAAAATCACACGTATCGAACCGTCATTAGAAGCAGCCTTTGTTGATTACGGCGCTGACCGTCACGGATTCCTACCATTAAAAGAAATCGCCCGTACTTACTTCCCACAAGGCTATACTTTCCACGGTCGTCCAAATATTCGTGACGTGATCAAAGAAGGTCAAGAAGTCATTGTCCAAGTTGACAAAGAAGAGCGTGGCCAAAAAGGCGCAGCCCTGACCACTTTCATCAGTGTTGCCGGTAGCTACCTTGTTTTAATGCCTAACAACCCTCGTGCTGGCGGTATTTCTCGTCGTATCGAAGGTGATGAGCGTACTGAACTTAAAGAAGCACTAAGTCGCTTAGAGCTGCCTAAAGGCATGGGTTTAATCGTACGTACCGCAGGTGTTGGTAAATCGTTTGAAGAACTAAACTACGATTTAAAAGCTCTATTAGTACACTGGGATGCCATTCAACAAGCATCAGACAGCGGTAAAGCCCCCTTTTTGATTCACCAAGAAAGTAACGTAATCTTCCGCGCTATCCGCGATTATTTACGTCGTGACATTGGTGAGATCCTGATTGATAAAGCCCGTGTATTTGAAGAAGCAAAAGCACACATTGAGCGTTTTCGCCCTGACTTCATGAGCCGTGTAAAACTTTACCAAGGTGAAGTACCACTGTTCACACATTATCAAATTGAAAGCCAAATTGAGTCAGCATTCCAACGCGAAGTGCGCCTTCCTTCTGGTGGTTCAATTGTGATAGACCCAACTGAAGCCTTAACTTCTATCGATATCAACTCATCAAAAGCCACTAAAGGCGGCGATATCGAAGAAACAGCGCTTAACACCAACTTAGAAGCAGCAGATGAAATTGCACGTCAATTACGCTTACGCGACTTAGGTGGTTTAATCGTTATCGACTTTATTGATATGACGCCACCGCGTCACCAGCGTGAAGTAGAAAACCGCTTAAAAGATGCGGTTCGCCCTGATCGTGCTCGAGTACAGATTGGTAAAATTTCTCGTTTTGGTTTACTTGAAATGTCACGCCAACGCCTACGCCCTTCACTTGGTGAAGCAAGCCAAGGCCCATGCCCACGTTGTAGTGGTCAAGGTACTATTCGTTCAAATGAATCGATTGCATTGTCAATCCTACGCTTAATTGAAGAAGAAGCGATTAAAGACAATACCTCACAAGTTAATGCACAAGTGCCTGTAGCAGTAGCTTCATACTTGTTAAATGAGCAACGTCGTAGCGTACACCGTATTGAAAAACGTCACAGCTGTGATGTGGTGATCATTCCAAATCAACACATGGAAACTCCTCACTACGAAGTAATTCGTTTACGTAAAGATGAGACCATTGAAGCAGCAAGCTACGAGCAAATCACAGCACCTGAACCAGAAGTATACGAAACATCTAAAGCACCAACGGTTGCAGTACGTGAAGAGCCTGTACTAAAAGGTGTGGTTATGCCATCAACACCGGCACCACAAGCTCAAGCAAAACCTGCGGCACCACAAGCTGCTGCGGTGCAACCGCAAGTAAGTTTATTTACTGCCATTGGCAATTGGTTCAAGGCTTTATTTGCAACACCTGCTGAGCAAACTGAAAATAAAGAGCAACAGCAAAAATCAGCTAACGAGTCGCGAAATAATCAGCGCCGTAATAATGATGGTGATTCTCGTCGTCGCAATAACCAGCGCCGTCGTAATAATTCACGTGGTAAATCACAAAACGAGCGAGCAGACCGTACTGCTGAAGAGACACCAGCAACAGCAAACAACGAGCAACAAGAAAGAAACGACAACCGCAATAAACGTCGTCGTAATCCTAATTCTCGTAAACGTAACGACACTCGTAACGATGACAACAAAGTTACCGCAGCAAAAACAGAGGCAAAAGCAGACGTTAAAGACACTACGCAAGCTAAAAATGTAGCTGTTGACACACCTGAGCAGAAGCCTAAAGTTCGTCGTCAACGCCGTAACTTACGTAAGAAAGTGCGCCTGCAAGATGAAAATGCACCAACCGTTGAAACAACAAACGAAACAGCTAAAGCTGAACAACAAACGGCACCTGCTGTTACTGAAAAACCAGCTAAGCCAGTTGTAGAGCAACAGGATGAAGTAAAAGCAGTCGCTGAAACAACTCCTGTAGACGCACCTGAGCAAAAAGTTGAACACACAACTTCGAGTGAGCAAACGGCACCTAGCGAACAAGACGCCACACAAACTGATGAAGAGCAAGGTCAAACACGTACACGTTCACGCCGCTCACCACGTCATTTACGTGCTGCCGGTCAGCGCCGTCGTCGCCCTGAGGGTGAAGAAGCTGCACCAACACAAGGTACACAACCGCCAGCATTTATACCGGTAGCCGACCAAGCTGCTGCTGAATATGAAGCTGAGTTAAAAGCAAAGCAAGCCGCTGAAGCTGGTGAAACAACTGTTGCTGAAGAAGTTCCTGTTGTTGCTGAACCTGCTGCCACAACTGCACCAGAAAAGGTAGTTGAAGAAGCACCTGTTGTTGCTGAACCAACTGCTGAAACTGCGCCAGAAGAAGTTGCTGAAGAAGCACCTGTTGTTGCTGAACCAACTGCTGAAACTGCACCAGAAGAAGTTGTTGAAGAAGCACCTGCTGTGACTGAACCAACTGCTGAAACTGTACCAGAAGAAGTTGTTGAAGAAGCACCTGCTATTACTGAACCAGCGACTGAAACGGCACCAGAAGAAGTTGTTAAAGAAGCATCTGTTGTTGCTGAGCCAACTGCTGAAACTGCACCAGAAGAGGTTGTTGAAGAGGCATCTGTTGTTGCTGAACCAGCGACTGAAACGGCACCAGAAGAAGTTGTTGAAGAAGCACCTGTTGTTGCTGAGCCAGCAGCTGAAACTACACCAGAAGAAGTCGTTGAAGAAGCTCCTGTTGTTGCTGAACCAGCTATTGAAACGGCACCAGAAGAAGTCGTTGAAGAAGCATCTGTTGTTGCTGAACCAGCTATTGAAACGGCACCAGAAGAAGTCGTTGAAGAAGCGCCTGTTGTTGCTGAGCCAGCAGCTGAAACCGCACCAGTGGCAGAGAAAGAGCCTAATGCAAAACCTGTGACACACACTAAAACAGTGATCGCCTCAGGTAAAGCAAGTGCACCGATGGCCCAGCCGACTCCAGTTGCAGATAGCGACGTGTTACATACGCCAAAAGCGATGGCTCACGACAAACGTGAAGTTATTCCTGATAGTGGCTTACGTGCCGGCTCTATCAAGCCTGCGGGACGTGCAAGCGCTGCAATGACTAAAACCATGAGTGTCGAATAACACTCTTGAAATAGCTTAAAACACACTAAAAAGCCGCGTTAATGAAAATTAACGCGGCTTTTTGTTTCTCATACTCTCTTTTCTCTAATTAAGCCAAGCTTTTGCTACTATTTTACTTATACCAATCGTGTTAAGTTACTGACCATTTATAGCGACAGATAAATACAGTGATAACAAGGCATAAATTTTGACATGTAGTTGTTCTCGGCAATTGCTCCTGCATTGCTCTACCTCCTGCATCCATGCAGTCGTACATGAAAAATTTATAACGCAGTTAGCGCTTTATTTAGCCCGCTAGAATGGTTAAATATTTAAGTCGATTGGTATTAAACTGATCACATGTTTTTAAGTGATCAATGCGCCACCATTTGGGTAAATTCGAAATATAAGAATGAGACTGCGGGATGAAACCTTTACAATTGGGTAAATCAAATGTTCCGAGTGCAAGTGCTAATGTCGGCTTATCGTCAATTGCACCTATTGTACTCCCACACTCTGAACAAAAAGCGCTACTTGAGTACTCAGATGAACGCCATAACTTTGATGAGCCTCCAGAGCCGGTCCACTGTATTTGCTCTTTTGATAACTCAACCCAAACTTGAGTCAACGATCCTGAATGACGCTGACATTGTTTAAACCCTATTTCAGTTTCTTTTTTGGGTCAATAATTTTAATAATAGTTAAGCTAATTCACAATAAAAAGACACTATATCGCGACAAGTCTTATCCCTATTAAAATTAGCAGCGATCATTTCTACTAATATAGTTTTTTGCTAACACAGCGAAAACATACCCACCCACTGCACCTGCAATCAGTTGTGCATAGAACCCCCAACCTCTGGCACCTGCAATAATCGTGATATTCATAATTGACTCAATGGCCACTAAAGCAACTGCAAACGCCGTTACTCCAGCGATAACAAATAGTTGAATGCCATATTTAGGGTGTTTTCTGTACACTAGTCCTGTAACTAAAAATGCGAACGCAAGTGCGACGGCAATTATTGCACCATAGGTTGGTAATAACCCGAGCCAATCATCAAGCGTTAAATTAACACGATCATTAAAGCTTATCTCTATACCCACATTAACTAATTGATTGACAACATATTGACTATGAAACAAGCTAGCAAGTGTGAATGTAAGTAACCAGGAAGCTAAAAATGAAGGCAACAAACGTGTTAAAAATGGCATGGTTATCTCAACTTAAAATGAAACGTTTTATCCACATTAGCAAAGGCGTAAGCTGTAAACAATCTATCTGTTGTATTACCCTTGTTTGGGCTTTTGCGTTTTCAGTACACGCAGGCTCAACATTACCCATAAAACAATACAGCATTGCCCCCCTTGCAACCGAGCTTAATTCTCCTTGGAGTATGGTTGAACTACCTAATGGCACTTGGTTAATCACCGAGCGTGACGGCCATGTAGTAATAATAAAAAACAACCAGTTATCAAGAGTTAAACTGCCCCTTGAAGGATTATATGTTGCCGGCCAAGGTGGTTTACTCGATATTGTGTTATCGCCTGACTACAGTGAATCCCATGAAATTATTTTTACCTACGCACAAGGCGAGTTAGCCGCAAATCGGCTCGTAATTGCTAAAGCGACCTTTAATGGCACTGATTTTTCTCAGCCTAAAATTATTTATCGCGTTGCAACAGATAAAGACACACCACAGCATTATGCTGGCCGCGCCTTAGTATTGCCCGATAACACCTTATTATTTTCAAGTGGTGATGGCTTTGACTATCGAGAGCAAGCGCAAGTTATCACCAGCCAATTAGGTAAAGTATTACGCATTAATTTAGCTGGTAATGTGCCCAGCAATAACCCATTTAGTGATCATGAAGACCTCGCCGCTCAGGTTGTTTTTTCACTCGGCCACCGCAACACCCAAGGCCTAGTGTATGATTATGACACCCAGCAAATAGTCAGCCACGAGCATGGCCCAGCTGGTGGCGACGAACTAAATTACTTAACCGCTGGCACTAATTACGGCTGGCCTGTGATCACCAACGGAGATGATTACTCACAAGCACGTATATCACCGTTTAGAGAATACCCTGGAATGGCTAAACCAACGGTTGATTGGACGCCCTCAATCGCCCCATCAGGCATGGCGTATTATGGCTCAAAGCATTTAGCTTTTCCGTCACTACAACAGCATGTGCTAATCACTACGCTGGTCGATAAAAAACTCTACGGCGTTAATTTAGCTAACGGTGAGTTTATCCAGTCTCATATATTCCCTGAGGTTAATGGGCGTTTGCGGGATGTATTTGTGACAACAGAGGGAAATATCGCAGTGTTAACTGATGGCAAAGAGGCTAAGTTACTGCTGATAAAGCCAAAGTGATTAGGCCGGCTTAGTTTCATGTTTTACGCTGTCACGGTCCTTATGTGTGTTTGCCGTAAGCTACTTGCTTAACAGCCACATCGACAGACGAATTAAACGAACTTGCTTATTGATTTAGGTTCACAAGGTTTAGCGTCATTGAGAAATATTTGGATCAATAATCATTACGGAGGGTGAACCGCCCATTGCACTTCCTATCAATAAAAAACGCATGATGGGATCTGGAGGTTAGAGGCCTCCCGGCTACCCGGTTAACTGCCATATTCGCCATTTAGAACATCACTGAAAAATGGGGTTAATTTACTAAATCCTGTTTCAGATTTTTATTGCTCTTGCGCTTTGTCCTTAAACCTTTCTAACTATAAGCTAATCATGGCTAAAGACGATTCCTACACGATGAATTGCACACCGAGTTAATCTCATAACTCATTATTTCTGTGCTTAGACTCTGAACCATGAATCTATGACCTTAATTCATAATAAAAAAGCCGCTGTTCGTTACAAACAGCGGCTTCTCTTAAAGCTTAAAACTTACAGCTCCAAAGAACTTATTTAATCACTTCAAGTCCGTTCATATAGGGACGAAGTACTTCTGGTACTACAACTGAGCCGTCGGCTTGTTGGTAGTTTTCTAAAATCGCAACCAGTGTACGGCCAACCGCTAAACCTGAACCATTGAGTGTATGTAATAACTCTGGTTTTTTCTCACCAGCACGGCGAAAGCGTGCTTGCATACGACGTGCTTGGAAGTCGACCATGTTTGAACATGATGAAATCTCACGGTAGGTATTTTGCGCTGGTAACCAGACTTCTAAATCGTAGGTTTTAGCAGAGCCAAAGCCCATGTCGCCCATGCATAAAATCACTTTACGGTATGGCAGTTCTAACGCTTGTAAGATTTGCTCAGCGTGACCTGTTAGCTCTTCCAATGCTTGCATTGAATCTTCTGGTTTTACAAGTTGTACAAGCTCTACTTTATCAAACTGGTGCTGACGGATAAGACCACGGGTATCACGGCCGTAACTGCCCGCTTCACTTCTAAAACATGGCGTGTGCGCGGTTAAACGAATGGGTAAGTCTTTTTCATCATAGATTTCGTCACGAGCACTGTTGGTCAGTGGTACTTCTGCTGTTGGAATTAAGCTAAAGCCTTCTTGCTCTTCGCCGTCATCGTTCACTAACCCTTTGGTGTGGAATAAATCTTCAGCAAACTTAGGTAACTGACCTGTGCCATATAGGCTGTCGCGATTTACTAAGTACGGTACGTACATTTCTGTGTAGCCGTTTTTGTCTGTGTGCGTGTCTAGCATAAATTGTACTAGCGCACGATGCATGCGTGCTGTTGCACCACGCATTACTGTAAAGCGAGAACCGGTGATTTTAACACCCATTTCAAAATCAAGGCCGTTTAAGTCCTGACCTAAATCAACGTGATCTTTTACTGCAAAATCATATTTTTTAGGCTCGCCCCATGTTGAAATTTCAACATTTTCTGACTCGTCCGCACCTGCTGGTACTGATTCATCGGGTAAATTAGGGATCGCTAAAGAGATTTGCTTAAGCTGCTCTAATATTTCATCTTGTTCAGCTTTAACGCTATCAAGTTGGGCGCCTAAGTTACTTACCGCGTCTAATAACGGTTGTGCATCTTCGCCTTTTGCTTTTGCTTGGCCAATCGCTTTGGAGCTGCTGTTACGCTCACTTTGTAATTCTTGTGTTTTTACTTGTAGTGTTTTGCGTTTTTCTTCAAGTGCGCTGACAGTCGCAGTATCTAGCTCGTAGCCACGTGCAGCTAAGCGCGCCGCTGTTTGCTCGAGATCTTGACGTAATAATTTAGAATCTAACATGTTAGTTTTTTAACCTTTTTGCATTACCAGCTGAAGGCCCAGCCAAGCCATAAAAATACACACCGTCACATTTAAGACGATATTGAGGGCCATTTTAAAAAAGTGACCTTGTTGTAATAACAACAACGAATCCATTGAAAATGTCGAAAAGGTGGTCAAAGCACCTAAAAAGCCAATTCCTATAAGGGTTTTAGCGGGGCTTGCGGTGATAATTTCACGCTCTATCAAACCGTACAATATGCCCATCAACAATGAACCAAGAATATTAACTGCCAACGTGCCAAAAGGGAATCCCCTGCCCAGTAGTTTTAGCATGGTTTCGCTAATAAAAAACCGTAAGCAGGCACCGGATGCTCCCCCTGCGGCAATCATGAGGTAAATCTTAAGGCTTGTCATAGCGTTTTATGTCACTGTGTTGATCGCGCTCTTTAAGATAGTCGAGCTTTTGTTTAATTTTTTGCTCTAAACCACGTTCAGTCGGAAAGTAATAACGTTTATCGGCAATTTGCTCAGGGAAATAGTTTTCGCCTGCGGCAAACGCACCTTCTTCATTGTGGGCATAACGATATTCAGCGCCATAGCCCAAGTCTTTCATCAAATTGGTAGGCGCATTGCGTAAATGCTCAGGCACCGGGTAGCTCGGCTCATTTTGCGCATCCAGCTTGGCTTGGTTAAACGCCGCATACACAGCATTACTCTTGGGTGCACTGGCTAAGTAAATAGTTGCTTGGGCAATGGCTCGCTCGCCTTCTGAAGGCCCTACTCGTTGGAATATATCCCACGCGTTTAGCGCCACTTCCATTGCTCGAGGATCTGCATTGCCTATGTCTTCTGTGGCTATCGCCAATAACCGCCTTGCAACATAGAGAGGATCGCCACCACCGGCTAAAATACGGCAATACCAATACAAAGCGCCATCTGGTGAGCTACCACGCACAGACTTATGAAAAGCTGAGATCAAATCGTAAAACTCATCACCGCCTTTGTCATATTTCGCTAAGTGAGTTGGCAGTACTTGGCTAAGTACGTGTTCATCAACCAGATACTGGCCGTTTTGCTCAATCGTTAAGTCAATCGCTTGTTCAAGTAGGTTGAGAACTTTACGGGCATCCCCATCACTGGCTTGGCACAACGCTTTTTTAGCGTTGTCAGCAAGCACTATGGTTTTATCTTTTAGTTCGGCATCATGTACTAGAGCACGTTCAATAACATTGTGAAGATCAACTTCTTGTAGCGATTTAAGCACATACACACGAGCGCGGGATAAAATTGCGTTATTAAGCGCAAACGATGGGTTTTCGGTGGTGGCGCCTACAAATATAAAGGTGCCGTCTTCAATATGCGGTAAAAAAGCATCTTGCTGAGATTTATTGAAGCGATGTACTTCATCAACAAACAATAACGTACGTTGTCCACGCCCTTCAAGGTTATTACGCGCTTCACTCACCGCATCACGAATATCTTTAATACCTGCGGTAACTGCTGACATTTGGATCAGTGCAGCATCAGCGTGATTAGCTATAATTTGCGCTAAGGTGGTTTTACCAACACCTGGCGGCCCCCATAAAATAAGGCTATGGCACCGCCCTGCTAAAATGGCTTGGTAGAGTGGTTTATCTTGGCTTAATAAATGTTGCTGGCCAATATATTCATCTAAACTGGTTGGTCGCATGCGCGCCGCAAGTGGGCGCACATCAGGGCCAAAATTAAAGCCTAAATTACTCACTGAAATTATTCGCCTTGGCTTTGGTCATCTATTTCAACACCTTCAGGAATACTAAAGTCAAAGGTTGAATCAGCTAAACTTTCGTTTACTTTGGCATCACTAAACGTAAAGGTTGATGATTGTCCTGAACTGTCTTTGACTAATAGTTTTGCTAGGCCTGTTTGATCTTTTGCAAATACAATGTCTAGTTGTTCAACTTGGCTTTCAACGCCTTGGTTAGGAGTAACACTAAAACCCGCCGCGGTGGCTGTTACTTGATACTTTTGCCACTGCGCAGGATCTTTAGACGTGAGTAATACAAACGGCGTTGAATCAATCAAGCTGTGCGTATTCATAATCGTAACTTGCTCTGCGAAGCTGTCAAAGTAATACGTTTTATCGCCATTTGAGACAAATAAAGTGTCATCGGGGCTAGCTTGCTGCCAACGGATCATCATTGGCTGTTGTAAAGCAATCGTGCCCTTACCTTGCATTATTGACTGACCTTGGTCGTCATTCACTTGCTGCTCAAATTGTGCTTGAAAGCTTTTTAATCCAGCAAGTTTGTCTTGTAATGCTTGGCTGTCGTCTGCATAGACAGAGGCTGATAACAGACAGCTGATCGCCATAGCTAAATAGTTAATTTTTTTCATTTAATTTGCTCCACCATTGGGCACTAAAACATCACGGGCACCATTATGGCCTGGTGCGCTCACAATACCCGACGTTTCCATTTGTTCAACCAACCGCGCTGCACGGTTATAACCAACACGCAATTTACGCTGTACACTTGAAACCGATACTTTACCTGTTTCAATTACAAATGAAACAGCCTCATCATACAGGGGATCTGATTCTTCATCTGCGTTTTCGCTCGCTTCACCCGGAAGTAATATCTCTTCCGTCGCATCGCCATTAAGAATTTCGTCTATATAATTTGGTTTGCCGCGTTTTTTCCAATCATCAACAACGGCATGAACTTCATGATCATCCACAAACGCGCCATGAACACGCACCGGTACGCTAGTACCTGGCGGTAAATACAACATATCACCCATGCCTAATAGATTTTCGGCACCTTGTTGATCCAATATAGTGCGTGAGTCAATTTTACTTGAAACCTGAAACGCCATCCGTGTTGGTATATTTGCTTTTATTAAGCCAGTGATAACGTCCACCGATGGACGCTGCGTAGCCAGTATTAAATGAATACCAGCGGCACGGGCTTTTTGCGCGATACGTGCAATCAGCTCTTCAACTTTTTTACCAACAATCATCATCATGTCAGCAAATTCATCAATAACGACAACAATACTTGGTAGTTTTCCTAGCTCATCTGGGCCGTCTTTCATACCATCGGTGTCTTTGAATAATGGATCTAAAATCGGGTAACCCGCTTCTTTAGCTTCCATTACTTTTTGGTTATAGCCTTTTAAGTTACGTACACCAAGAGCCGACATTAGCTTGTAACGACGTTCCATCTCGCCGACACACCAACGCAGTGCATTAGCGGCTTCTTTCATATCAGTGACCACTTCACACAACAAATGTGGGATACCTTCGTATACTGAAAGCTCCAACATTTTTGGATCTATCATGATCATCCGTACATCATCAGGGCCAGATTTATATAGCAAGCTTAATATCATCACATTAACGCCCACTGACTTACCTGAACCGGTTGTACCCGCTACCAATAAGTGGGGCATTTTACCTAAGTCAGCACAAATTGGCTCACCGGCAATGTCTTTACCCAATACCATGGTTAAAGGTGATGGGTTTTGCTCAAACTTAGGTGCATCTATCACTTCTGATAAACGTACTATTTCACGGTGTTTATTTGGCAGCTCAATACCTACGTACGTTTTACCTGGGATCACTTCTACTACGCGCACACTGACCGCAGATAGCGATCGAGCCAGATCTTTCGCAAGCCCAGTAATTTTAGACACTTTAATACCTGGCGCTAAATCAAGCTCAAAACGAGTAACAACAGGACCAGGATAAACACCTACAACGGCCGCTTGAACGTTAAAATCAAGCAACTTGGTTTCAACTAAACGCGAGACTGCTTCAAGTTCTTCTGGAGAAATTGGGTTTTTCGCTTTGTCTGGCCTATCAAGTAAATCAAGCGTTGGCATCGGTGTACTTGGTGGCTGTTCTTCTAATAATTGCTCAAACTTTTCTTTTGCTGTTGGCGGCGGTTGATAAGTGCTCTTAGGCTTTGGCATCGGTCGCGCTGGAGAGACAACGGTTGTAACTGGTTTTTCTGGCTCGGCAACATAACTTTGATCCAGTGCATTTAAAGCTGCTGCGGTATCCATTGGCTCATCATCAATAGCACTGAAATTAATCTCTTGATCGAGAATATCATCTAGGTCATCAAATGCTGGATGTGAGTCTTGATAATCGGAGGCTGTGTTCGTATTGCTCGTTGCTACTTTACTTGTTTCAGTAAAGTGAATCGACGGAGTCTCTTTTGCGGCTTTTGGTTCATCAATTACAGGCTGCTCAGTGGTTACAGTTGTATTTGCTGCGCGTTCACGCTGCAACCATGCTTGCAGATGATCAACCATAAAATGATAGCTACGCATAATCCAATCACCAATGAAGTCAACAAATTGCACCCAAGACACACCAGTTAACAAGGTTAAACCAGCAAAGAAGAAGCACAATAATAAAATAGACGTACCCGTAAAATTAAATGCCGGCATCATGGCTGAGGCGATCACATCCCCTACTACCCCACCGGAAGAAAAATTATAAATATCATCGAAATTAATACTGCTGATAGCAGTTGCTGAGGTAATAAATAACGCAAAGCCTATTACACGTAATGATAAGGTTGTGTAATCAAGCTGAAATATCTTATGCGGTTGCTTAAATAATAAATAGCCGAAGATTTGGATTGCAGCCGGCACTAAATAAGCCAGCCAACCAAATGTAAGTAATAAAATATCAGCAATCCACGCGCCAGCGGCCCCAGTTATGTTTCTTACATTCTCATAACCTGTTTGCGACCAACTAGGATCTGCGGGATCAAAGCTTATCAATGCACACAAAATAAATATGGCGGCAAAGGTGCTGATTATCAAACCGGTTTCTAATAGTCTTTGTACACCGTTTAGGCGCATAACTCGCTATTCCTCATTTTCTTTGTACTTCTTTGTACTCTTTTGTTAGCAATGGAATACCTTAGCAGGAAATACTTTTTGTTGCACTTTATCTTATACGCTAACTGCTTACTTGATTATGAACGAGTTTTTATCATTCGCGCATGTATCAATAATACAACTTATAACAATCGTGTTAAGTTACTGACCATTTATAGCGACAGATAAATGGCGTGATAACAAGGCATAAATTTTGACATGTAGTTGTTCTACATGAAAATTTATAACGCAGTTAGCGCTTTATTTAGCCCGCTAGAATGGTTAAATATTTAAGTCGATTGGTATTAAGTCGTTACTAAAAAATGGCGCATAGTTCAGCCGATGTAAGGGCGAATAATCACCCCTTGCTCTCCTTTTACTTCTTCCATTACTACATATGTACGGCTTTCGCTCACATTTGGCAGCTTTAATAAAATGTCGCCTAGTACACCACGATACTCAGACATATCATTTACCCGCGTTTTCAATAAAAAGTCAAAATTACCCGACACTAAATGGCATTCAATAATTTCATCGTGCTTTTTAACTGCGGCGCTAAATTCATCAAATACGTCTGGTGATGTTTTAGTTATAGTGACTTCAACATACACAGAGAGACCTTGGCCAAGCTTAGCTGGGTCAACCACGGCTTTATAACCTACAATGTAACCCTCTCGTTCAAGCTTTTTCACACGCTCTAAACAAGGGGTCGCACTTAATCCTACTCGTCGGGCCAGTTCGACATTTGAAACTCGGCCATCGTGTTGTAATTCCATCAAAATCTTACGGTCAATACGGTCTAATAACTCATGCATAGGCGCAACTAGTTTTTTATACTATTTAAATCACATTTGCAGATTATATCACTAGCATACCAATTAAAAAAGGTGAGACACACTGGCTTGTCATGAATATAATAGTGAAAAATTTTATCCCGTTCTAACAAGGCGAAATTATGATTATTGGTGTACCTAAAGAAATAAAAAACCATGAGTACCGTGTAGGTATGGTTCCTGCGAGTGTTCGTGAATTAGTGAACCACGGCCATCAAGTATTTGTTGAAACTGATGCAGGTATGGGTATCGGCTTTACTAACGAAGACTACATTCAAGCAGGTGCAGAAGTGTTAGCAACAGCTGCTGATGTATTCGCTAAAGCTGAAATGATCGTAAAAGTAAAAGAACCACAAGCTGTTGAACGTGCAATGCTTCGTGAAGACCAAATTCTTTTCACTTATTTACACCTTGCACCTGATCTTCCACAAACTGAAGATCTAGTGAAAAGTGGCGCAGTATGTATTGCTTACGAAACGGTGACTGATTCACGCGGTGGTTTACCACTACTTGCACCAATGAGTGAAGTTGCTGGTCGTATGTCTATTCAAGCAGGCGCACAAGCCCTTGAAAAGTCTAACCACGGCCGTGGCATGTTACTTGGCGGCGTACCTGGTGTAGAGCCTGCTAAAGTTGTAGTGATCGGTGGCGGCATGGTTGGTCGTAGTGCTGCGCAAATGGCTGTTGGCCTAGGTGCTGATGTCGTTGTGCTTGATCGTAACATCGACGTATTACGCGCACTTGACGCACAGTTTGGTAATAAAGTAAAAGCAATTTACTCTACTGCAGATGCGCTTGAAAAACACGTACTTGAAGCTGATTTAGTTATCGGTGGTGTACTTATTCCTGGTGCTGCAGCGCCTAAGCTTGTTACTGCTGAACACATTAAAGCAATGAAGCCTGGCTCTGCAATTGTTGACGTTGCAATTGACCAAGGTGGTTGTATCGCAACTTCTAAAGCAACCACGCACGCAGATCCGACTTTCATCGTTGATGACGTTGTGCACTACTGTGTAGCTAACATGCCTGGTGCAGTGCCACGCACATCTACGTTTGCACTTAACAATGCAACACTGCCTTTCATCATTAACCTTGCGAACAAAGGTTACAAGAAGGCATTACTTGATGAC
Source organism: Pseudoalteromonas sp. KAN5 (assembly GCF_022846535.1). Taxonomy (NCBI): domain Bacteria; kingdom Pseudomonadati; phylum Pseudomonadota; class Gammaproteobacteria; order Alteromonadales; family Pseudoalteromonadaceae; genus Pseudoalteromonas; species Pseudoalteromonas sp. KAN5. The sequence goes on along the minus strand of NZ_AP025589.1, from coordinate 964,243 downwards.
GCTAACTTCCTTAAAGGTCTAAACGTGATCAAAGGTCAAGTTACTTATAAAGAAGTAGCTGAAGCATTCAACATGCCATACGTTGATCCACGTACTGCTGTTGAAAGCGCATAAAACTAGCGTTTCGAATAACAAAAAGCCTGTGAGTTTTGCTCACAGGCTTTTTTTATATCATTAAAAATAAATTTATAGCCTACACTGCGGGTTTTTACCTGCAGCTTTTGCAGCTTGCTGCTCATTCAATGCTTCTGGTAGTTTTGCTTGTAACTCTTTAATTCGATTACCAGGTGCAGGATGAGTAGACATAAACTCAGGCGTACCACTACTGCCCGCTTTGCTCATATTTTGCCAAAGAGTGACCGACTCTTTTGGATTAAATCCCGCTTTTGCCATTAGATCTAAGCCGACTTCATCAGCCTCAGATTCATGCGAACGGCTAAATGGTAAAATTACACCGTACTGAGCGCCTAAACCCAGTCCTTGCATAATTTCATTACGGTATTGCACATTGCCCATTTCAAGCGCCACACTGCCCGCTTGCATACCTGTTTGTAACAGTGAACTTTGTGAAACACGCTCATTAGAATGCTCAGCGATAACATGGCCTACTTCATGACCAATAACAGTGGCGAGTTGATCTTGGTTTTCAGCGACTTTTAATAACCCTGTATGCACACCAATATAACCACCTGGCAGTGCAAATGCATTCGCAGAATCTTCTTCAAACACAACAACTTCCCAAGCTTGGCTTGCATATTGTTGTGGCAATACTGCAATTACATCATCAGCAATACATTTTACATAAGCATTAACTGCGGGATCATTATTAATTTTTTGATTCTTTTTCATGTCAGCAAAACTTTGCTGGCCCATTTGACTCATTTCTTGATCAGAATAAAGTGCAATTTGCGTACGCCCTGTAGGTGATGTTTTACACCCCACTAATACTGCAGTGGCAAGCACAGCCAAAACTAATTTTTTCATTGGATTCCCTCAACTAACATTTAATTACTCCTAGAATAGCAAACCACTGTGCGATTGAACATATTGCAATAACAGCTAAACGCAGAAGTCATGTTATTTATATGTTAAAGATGATAGTTAGCGTGCAAACTAAGTACCCAAGGGTCTTTAGCGCTGTTACAATATAAGTCTCTTTTTATTTAATGGGTGAATCATGCAAGACTCGGTCTCTTTGAATAAACGCATTCTGTTACCATTACTTGCCAGCATTGTAGCAATTACGCCTTTGGCAATTGATATGTACTTACCTGCAATGTTAGTTATTGCTAATGATCTCAATACCACTATGCCCAACGTACAAATTTCGTTAAGTTTGTATTTAGCAGGTTATGCTTTAGGCATGCTATTTTTTGGTCCAATTGCCGACCAAATTGGTCGTCGTGTACTCACCAAAGCTGGCTTGGCATTATTTGGTTTAAGCTCTGTCGCATTGGCTTTTTGTAATGATATTCATCTATTTTGGGCGCTTAGGGCTGTTCAAGCGTTCACTGGTGCCGCTGCAACTGTTGTGGTGCCGGGAATAATTCGCCATATTTACAAACAAGATACCGCTAAAGGTATGTCTTATGTATCAATGATCATGATGGTTGCGCCTTTAGTCGCGCCCACCGTGGGCTCTATGATCATGGGGTTATCACATTGGCAAACTATCTTTTTAGTACTGGCTAGTTACAGCTTTATGATCCTAGCACTTGTGCAAGTTTACCTGATCGATATTCCCATTTTTAAAAGCCCACTAAAAGGCTTTGCGCTATTTTTTGATAGTTATAAAACGGTGTTTAAAAATAAAGATACCCGTGCAGATATTGCCAGTTCGATGTTTGTTTCATTTGGTTTTTTCTGCTTTTTAACCGCAGTACCATTTGTATACCTTGATTACTTTAAAGTGTCAGAGCAGTTATTTGGGATTTTATTCGCATTTAACGTATTAGCGCTAATGTTCGGTAACTTTTTAAATACCCGACTAGTGCCAAGGGTCGGTTCTCGAAAAATGCTCTATTATGGTTTAGCCGTTGGCTTTGTAGCTGGAGCTGCGTTACTCACATTTAGTCTATTACACCTATCTCTGTTTTTTATTGTTGCTGCAATTGCGCCACTAATGATGAGCTTAGGGGTAACGGCAAGTAATGCCGATGCACTGATCTTAATGCAATTTGCAGAACGTTCAGGAACTGCTACAGCAGTTATTGGTACTTTACGTTTTGGTAGCGGCGCATTAGTAGGACCTATATTAGCGTTAATGCATGCACAAAGTGCAGTTCCGTTCTCAAGTTTAATGTTCAGTGCCTTAGTACTTACACTAATTGCTCAGCTTTGGCACCGCGCCAGAAACAAAAAAAATGCCCGTTGTTAACGGGCATCAGATTGTTGAAAAAGGGCTAGACACAGATCGAGCCCTTTGATCTAATAAGCAGAGTGAATTTGGAGAGTTCATTATGCTTAGAGATAAAACCCCGCAACAACATGAATTAGAAATGGTCGCAATTGACCAACTTGTTCCACAAGACCACTTAGTACGACTCGTAGACTTAGCTATCGACTTTGAATTCATACGTGATGAAGTCGCCCACTTATATTGCAAAAATAATGGCCGACCAGCCGTAGACCCTGTCCGCTTTTTTAAATACCTATTCTTAGGTTACTTGTTTGGTATTCAAAGTGAGCGCCGCCTTATTAAAGAAGTGCAAGTGAATGTTGCATACCGCTGGTTCTTAGGTTTAGGGCTCACCGATGACGTTATCCATCATTCGACACTGAGCCAAAACCGTGTAAAACGCTTTAAAGACAGCGGTATTTATCAATCGATTTTCGACAATATAGTTCGTCAAGCGATGAAGCAAGGGCTCATTGGTGGGCATAGTTTATTTGCAGACAGCACCCATTTAAAAGCCAATGCCAATAAACGCCGTTATGACATTGAAGACTTAAAAGTCAGCCCCTCAGTGTATGTTGAGCAGCTTAATGAAGCCGTGATAAAAGACAGGAAAGCCGAAGGAAAAAAGCGCCTGAAGTATGAGGAAAAGGAGCCTTGTACAAAACCAACCAAAGTAAGCCGAACTGACCCAGACAGTGGGTTTATGGTGCGTGATGAAAAGCCAAAAGGATTTTTCTATTTAGACCATAGGGTTGTGGATGGCAAACACGGAATTATCGTTGATACACATGCCACAGCAGGTAATGTGCATGACAGTCAACCCATCATACAACGCTTAGACCGCGTACTTGATACGTTTGAACTCAACCCCATCGCGGTTGGGTTAGATGCAGGGTACTTTACAGCCGCAGTGTGCCATAATTTAGAAGAACGACAACTCATTGGTGTCTTGGGTTATCGACGGCCAAACAAAAAGAAAGGCTATTTCGCAAAGCGAGAATACAGCTACGACGTAGACACCGATACATACACATGCCCACAAGGCGAAATACTGATTTATAACACCACAAACCGACTAGGATATCGGCAATACCACTCAACCCCGCAGACATGTAAAGACTGTCCAGTGCGGTCGCGATGCACAAACAGTAAAAACCATATCAAAGTAATTACACGGCATGTGTGGCAAGCAAGTGTAGAGGCAGCAAATGAAATACGGCTGAGCGAATGGGGTAAAAAACGATACAAACGACGAGGTGAAACAGTCGAAAGAAGTTTCGCGGATGCAAAACAACATCACGGGCACCGTTATTGTAGATACAGAGGAATAAAGAATGTCAGTGCGCAATGCTTATTGGCAGCAGCCTGTCAGAATATGAAGAAAATGGCGTTAATGAAGGCGGCCTAGCTCAATATGAGCGTAATAAATCTCAAAATCCCTCTAAGACCCCGTCATACGGCGGTAAATTCAAGAAAATTCACATCAGCACTAAAACGCAAAGAATAATAATAACAACAGAAAAATATCGCGATCGCAGCCTTCGGCTGCTCAAAAATAATAAACCCCGCAAAAAAAGCAGGGTTTATCGTCAATCTGATGCCCGTTGTTAACGGGCATTTTTTGCTTAAGCTTTAACTAAGCAGCCGACTATTCAGCGGCTTTAGAGACCATCACCATGGCAGGACGTAGTAAACGGCCATTTAGGGTGTAGCCTTTTTGCATTACAGCTAATACGGTATTAGGTGTTACATCGTTACTTGGTTGAATAGACATAGCTTGGTGAAATTCAGGATTAAACTGCTCACCTTGTGGATTAACAATTTCAACACCAAATTTTGCAACTGCATCATTGAAACTTTTCACGGTCATATCAATCCCTTCAAGCAATGGCTTTAAGGTTTCGTTTTCTTTGTCTGAGAACTCAATAGCGCGTTCTAAGTTATCGATAACAGGCAGTAATTCGTTTGCAAATTTTTCAAGTGCAAACTTGTGTGCTTTTTCAACATCCTGTGCTGCACGGCGGCGCATATTTTCTACATCTGCTGCTGCGCGAACGACACTGTCTTTTTGACTATCAATCGTTTTTTTAGCGTCTTCAAGCTCTGCATAAAGCATAGCAATTTCAGCTTCAGGGCTAATTTCGTCACCTGCATGAGCATCGGCAGCTTCTACAGCGGCTTCTACTTCGGCTTGCATTTGCTCTAACTCTTCATTTAATTCGACTTCTTGCTCTGGTGATTTTGTCTGCTCAGACATAATTTAAGTGCTCCAATTCTTTACAATTGCGGTAATTATGGGGATTGAATCAAAAGATTCAAGAGCCAGATGACTCGATTAATTTAAATTCTTGAATGATTGCTTCAATTTGCGCCGATTTCGGACAAATTACACAAAAACGACTTTGATATTCCTGATTTTGAAAATACGGTACGCTTATCACCATCAGTTCATCACAATCCGTAAATGGCAATTGCGCAGTATTTAAAACTGACACACCATTTTTAAATGCCAACTTATCTTCGACAAAGTTTAAAAATGAAACCCCTATATTTAAGCTTTGCTCACAATCAATTTGTCGATATAAATAATTTTCGCCAACAACAATACTGTTATCTGAACCTAGCTTTTGGCTCAACTCTCGTGTCCATTGATGGAGAGAGTCATGGCAATTACGGGGGGCAGTATTGGCCATCGCTTGCATACGGTACAAGCCTTCCATCAAAGTTTGTTGACTAAATACCGTATTAAGCCAAGTTGCAAATTGATAGCGTAAAGTATCAGATGCTTCATCCGGTTTGTGAATGCAGATATTATGGCTTTGCCCTGCTCTATCAAGCAATAAAATAAGCCAATCATTGCTGTCAAAATCTAACACTTCAACACGAAAAACATGCTGCGAGCTTACTTGTGGCAAACCAACACAACAGCACACTTGATAGCGCTGGCTCAAACCATGGGCAAGCTCAACTAATTGTGCCTGCGCTGGTTGCCAATATTGTGCAATTTCTGCAAGTGGAAAAAACTCACTTAACCAATAATCAAAACCTGCGTTGGTCGGCACACGCCCAGCTGAGGTGTGCGGCGAGTATAACAAACCTATTTTTTCAAGGCGTGACATTGCATTTCTGACCGTTGCTGAGCACACAGCCATGCCTTTTTGTTGAGCAATACGGCTTGACGCCACGGGTTGGCCTTCACCATTACAATACAGGCTCATGACGGCGGAAAATATTTGCTGATCTCGAGGATTTAAATTCATAGTATCTACATCTTGCTGCATACATGAGATATCGGGGCGCAGTGAGTTTATTTCAAGGCTATCAATCAGTATTTTCAAACTAACCATTTATAGGTTACTCTATTGATATTAATACTATTGATGCATTTATCATGGAATCACCGTTTAAAACCATAGGTTTAATTGGCAAACCAAATCACAATGGCGCAGCAACAACTTTACAACGCTTATACACGTTTTTAAATGCGTTAGGTTTTAACGTTTTGCTAGAGCAACGTACCGGCCACCAATTAGCTGATGTCCCCAAAGAGAAACTAGTCAAGCTGACTGAGCTTGGGGAACGTGCTGATCTGGCCATTGTTGTCGGTGGGGATGGTAATATGCTCGGTGCAGCTCGTGTATTAGCCCGTTTTGATGTTGCCGTAATTGGTGTGAACCGTGGTAATTTAGGTTTTTTAACAGATTTAGACCCTGAAGGTTTTGAAGCCAGCCTAGAGCAAGTATTGAGTGGGCAATATATTGAAGAAAAACGCTTTTTACTTGAAGTTGAAGTATACCGCCATGCCGAATTAAAGAGCGCTAACTCAGCAGTAAACGAAGCCGTCCTACATGCTGATAAAGTTGCTCACATGATAGAGTTTGAAGCATTTATTAATAACGACTTTGTATTTTCGCAGCGCTCTGATGGTTTAATAGTATCAACACCCACGGGCTCTACCGCCTACTCGCTCTCTGGGGGCGGGCCAATTTTAACACCGGAATTAAATGCAATATCATTAGTCCCCATGTTCCCCCATACACTTTCAAGTCGTCCTTTGGTCGTTGATGCAGATAACGAAGTACGTTTGAAACTCAGCCTAGAAAACACCGATAGTTTACAAGTAAGTTGCGATAGTCATGTGGTGCTTGCTGTATTACCTGGTGATGAAGTGCTAATAAAAAAGGCTGACAAAAAACTGCGCCTGATCCACCCTAAAAACTATTCGTATTATCATGTATTAAGAACCAAGCTAAATTGGGGCAGCCGTTTGTATTAATTTTATTGCGCTTATCCATACTTTAGAGCAAAATAGTTTAAAAATTATTTGTTACCTTTTCAGGGAAATTAACACATCATGACTTATGTTGTTTTCTTGGCTTTGTTATTATTGATCACCTTACTTGGTAGCTATTTAGTGATTGAAAATAACCGTCAAAAAGCACTCGCAGCAAAAAAGAAGTTGTTCAATACCCGCGTCAGCGAAGTTAGTGCGAATGTAAAATTTAAACTCAATGAATATTACGAAGCAAAAATAATTCGCCCAAAATACATTTCTCGTATTCAAGTCATTGTTGGTAATTTTTTTGTTGTACAGACTCATACAGATGAAAATTTACTTTATTTAGAGCGCATTGTAGAGTCGCTGCTTAGTACCATTAATAGTGAACTGGCAAAAACTTATGTTACAGGTGAACGTGATGCACTTGCAGAGCGCTTAGATTTTTTTGTCAGTGAGCTACCCACTGCAGGCTTAGCGTACAACAAAACGTTTTACCATGAAGTATTACCCTCAATGATCAAAGTTTTATGTACTAACGAATTATCAGCCAACCCTAATGATTATGAAAAGGCTGTTGATCCTGAAAACAATTTTGACACTTCAGTAAATGAACATTAAATAAACTCATTAATATATAAAATTTAATTTGCAAAAAACCTAAACACTGTATAAATTAACAGTTAATTGACTGGATGGATAAACAGTATGTTAATTGGTTTAGAAATTAAAAATTTTGCAATTGTGAGCAATTTAAGTACCGAGTGGCAAAGTGGCATGACTGCTATTACGGGTGAAACGGGTGCGGGTAAATCAATCGCCATTGATGCCTTATCACTGTGTTTAGGTGAACGCGCAGAAGCCTCAGCTGTACGACCAGGCACCGAGCGCGCAGAAATTTGTGCGCAGTTTGATATTGCTGCACTGCCCCTCGCTCAGCAGTTTTTAGAACAACAGCTATTAAGTAATGCAGAGCAAGAGTGTTTATTACGCCGCGTGATCTGTAAAAACGGTCGTAGTAAAAGCTATATTAATGGCAGCCCTGTCACCGCAGCTCAGCTAAAAGAGCTCGGCCAATACTTGATCTCAATCCATGGTCAACATGCGCATCAACACCTGTTAAAAAGCGAGCATCAGCTACAATTACTCGACGCATATGCTGGGCATCACCCCCTTGTTGATAATGTGCGTAATAAGTATCGCCATTTTCAAAATCTACAAAAAGAATTTACAGCCCTTGAGCAAATGCAACAACAACAAGCGGCACAAAAGCAACTATTAGAATACCAAGTTGCTGAGCTTGATGAGTTTGCCTTGCAAGCCGATGAGTTTAGCGATATTGAAGCTGAGCATCACAAATTAAGCCACAGTCAGACGATCCTTGAAGCGTGTCAACGTGAGTTGCAACACTTGTATGAAAGTGACGAACAAAATGCCTGTTCAATGCTACAGCACAGTGCGCAACAATTCGCAGAGCTAGCAGGCTTTGATGAAAGCTTAAATGGCGTTGCTGCATTATTGGCAGAAGCCGCTGTACAAGTAGAAGAAGCAAGTCGCGAAATTCGTAATTACGCTGAGCAAACAGAGCTTGACCCTAGTCGACTGCTTGAAGTTGAAGCCCGTTTGAGTGGTGCAATGGATCTTGCGCGTAAACACCACATAAAACCTGAGCAACTGGTTGAGTTTCATCTGTCTATCAGTCAAGAGCTTGAATCAATAAGTACTAACTCTGCAAGATTGAATGAACTCAATGATGAGATCAAAACTGCACTTGATGACTATCACACTGCTGCAACAGCGCTCAGTGTAAGCCGCCAAAATGCCGCTCATACTTTAAATGAATTGATCAGTGCAAGTATGGCAAATTTATCGATGGAAAACGGCCTGTTCGAGATTGCACTAAAACAAGATCAAGACCGAGCACCAAATAGCTTAGGTTTCGATAGTATTGCCTTTTTAGTTTCAACTAACCCAGGCCAGCCGCTACAGCCATTATCTAAAGTTGCCTCAGGTGGTGAACTGTCACGTATAAGTTTAGCGATCCAAGTGATTATTGCCCAAAAAGTGACAACTCCAACACTTATTTTTGATGAAGTCGATGTGGGTATCTCAGGACCAACCGCTTCAGCTGTCGGTAAGTTGTTACGTCAACTTGGTAAATCGACTCAGGTAATTTGTGTGACTCACTTACCACAAGTAGCAAGCTCCGGACATCAGCAATTTTTTGTCGCAAAGGAAATAGCAAATGGTGAAACCTTTACGCACATGCAGCCACTAAATAAACATGGGCGTATAGATGAAATTGCCCGCTTACTTGGCGGCGATAATATAAGTAAGACAGCCAAAGCTAACGCCAAAGAACTCATTATGGCGCATGCTTAAAACTATTACTTACAAAGCAAGAATACCATTTAACATGCCCCTTTTATAAATTACTAGCAAGCCTTACAGTGAGTTGTAAGGCTTGAAAGCGAACTTAAGTAAACCTTTATAATGATGAAAAAAACAGACGCAACAAAATTAATAGGCCTATTGTTCAGCTTGATACTACTGACAGGTTGCAACGAAGCTTTAATCACGGGAGGACCATCAGCCTTCATGTCATGGCAACCACTTTTGATCATTACTTTAAGTTGCTTGATGTTAATCCCCATATTGAGTTTAACACTGCTAATATTTAGCCAGTGGAAACATCTTCAGTTTAAAATCACACTACAACGTTACTTACATAGCTCGCTTATTTTAATGCTTGCTATTGGCTGGTTTATAGAAGTAGGACTTGCACAACACCATGATAATAAGGTGAATTTAATTATTACCTTGTGTGCATTAGCTTCACAACTGGCCTTAGTTATCTTTGCATTTATACGTGTAAATAAGCAGCAAAAAATGCTCTATCGCGCTAACAACTTTTTATAACCGATTGTTAAGCAAGTTAAATAAAAACATTTAATTTACATAATTGACACATAGCGGTTACCCGCATAAACTCTAGAAAATAATAAAATCGATGGAGTGAATAATGAACGCTACACAATTAAAACGCTGTTATGCAACATTACAACTGGGAGTCGGTAAAGCAGATGGGCGTCTCACCCTGACAGATAATATATTGCATTTTGAGGCACTTAATAAGCAACTTAGTCTAGGTTGTTATGCGATCAAGCTTAATAATATTTCTCATGTGGAGAAATGCTCTGGTAAAGCCAGCGGTTTGATCCCAATTACAACATCGGGAATTAAAATAACCACCAAAGAGAACTATCATTTAGAGTTCATTTTAGCTGAGCCTGATGAGTGGCTTAATTGCCTACAAGCAGCCCACTAAATTGGTTGCTATTGTCTAAACTCAGGTTATGTACAAAAAATATAATGCCTTTTAGCGTTGCCGCTTGCTAAAAATTTAGAGCTGTAAACAATAACAGGCATTAACAGCCTCCATATTTTGACCACATTTGCACCCTAAAATTATAAAATACGCTCTCTAAATTTTTATAATTCTATGCACCGACTATTATTAGCTGCTCTGTTAACTGTGTCTTGTTATACAACATGCACTGAAAACTATGATTTGAGTGCTATAAAACAAAAAATCAAACAAGGTGATTTAGTCACTGCAACTACCCAGTTAAAAAGCCTAGCTAAGCAATACCCTACTTCATTTAACATTTTATTAGAACTTGCTTCAGCGCTACGAAAAAACGCGCAGCATACGCAAGCAATTACAGTGATTGCTCCATTACTAAACTCGCACACATTGTCGAGTAAAGAACTTTTTAGATTACATAGTGAACTGGGGATCAACTTTCGGCGTATATTAGACACTCATCAAGCAAATGTTCACTACACAAAAGCAAAAGAGTTAGCACTGCAGCTAAATGACAAAGAATTATTAGCCCGTGCCCATGCTAACTTAGGCGTGTTATACGACACACAAAGCAATCTAGCTCTGGCTATGCAAGAGCAAACAGCTGCATTAGAATTATTGCAAAACAGTACTAATTGGGAGTTGCAAGCAAGTGTTTATTATAATTTAGGTGACATGTCCCTTCGCTTGAATAATTTAGAGCAAGCATCACATTTTTTTTTAAGGGCGCTAGAAAGCGATAAAAAATCTGGTGATAGATATAATATTGCGTCAACCAGCTTAAGCTTAGCAAAAATTACAATTAGGCAAGAGAAATACGTACTGGCTATTGAGCAATTACACGAGACAATCGAGTACCTCACCCCCCTAAATGCGACTCAGCAACTTTCAGTGGCCTATCGTCAATTAGCCATTGCATACCAACACACTAATCATTTTCAAAAGGCACTCAATAACGCTAAACAGAGTGTCTACTTTTCATTAAAAACAGATTCTCCAATTTATAAAACCTATGCATATATGCAGTTATTAGAACTTTATTTATTACAACAAGACATCCCCTCGAGTAAACATACCTTAGAGCAAATAACTTTACTACTCGAGGATATTGATAATGAAATTCTAACCTTGAAATTCCATCGTTATAACGCGCGATTTTTCGAGCTTAGTGCACAACTAACTGATGCTGTTTTCCATTATAAAAAAGTAGACTCCTACCATAATATTATTCAAAAAAACTATTTAAGTGAGTCGACCGCTAACCACATGAAGCAGGTCGATGCGCTGGTCCAGCGACAAAAGCTAATTACATCAGAGCAAAATAATGCAATCACCAAGGCTGAGCTTAAAAGCCAGCGATTAGAAAAGCGAGTGTGGTTATTGGGCTATTCGATTATTTTTATCCTAAGTATCTTGCTCATTAGTCTTTATTACATAAAACATAAACGGGCGCATTATAAAGCTAAACTTTATCAAGCTAGCTTGGATTTAAAAGACAAAATGCTTGCCGATATTTCCCATGAATTAAGAACACCGCTGAGTGTACTTAAGTTAAACATCGAGGCCCTCGAACATGATTTACAAGAAGATAAGTCTCTCGCTTATCTAAAAATAAACGACAAAATAAGTCAACTTAATAACTTAATTAGTAATGTTTATCAGCTATCACAAGTTGATAATTGCTCAATGAGTTTAAATAATCAAGTGCACCTTGTTGGCGCTTTATTTAAACCATACGCTGACGATTTACAAACAATGGTAACAACAAAAAACTTAACCTGCGTTATAGATAATACAGTCAGCGATAAGCAAAGTATTTATATTGATAAGCAAAAACTTGATCAGATCATTTATAACGTGTTCAAAAATGCCTGTTTATATACCGACAGCCCTGGATTCGTTCGCCTCAAGGTGCGTTTAAACCCAACTCAGCTATTTATTCAAATAGATGATAGCTCTCCAGGTGTGCCTCAACCCCAGATACAGCACTTATTTGAAAGGCTCTATCGGATTGATAGCACACGGTCAAAATCCGTTGATGGTAGTGGGTTAGGTTTATCTATCTGTTTAAGTTTAGTTAACTTAATGAAAGGGTCTATATCATTACATAAAGGCAAATTTGGTGGGCTATGCGTCAGGCTCTTATTACCCCTTCACTACAGGAAAAATAACGATTAAATTTAGATTGTTATCCATTTTTCATCCACATTCTCTTGCTTTAATTAAGCGATTAAAACAAGGAGAATAAAGATGACACAGCGTACATTAAAACACCGAGATTGGGTAAAAATTATCGATCATCGCCAGCAACAAATTAAGCCAAAACCTAAAAAACAGGTAACAGTTTTGTTTAAGTGCACAATTGCCGCTGTAGCGTTACTAATAGTCGGTTTAACTATCAGTACACTTTCTCATCCAGATCAATACCCGCAACTATCTATACAGCAACAACAGAATGTACAACAGCACTATACAAAGAAACTCATGACTGGTAATTGGCAGTTTAGCCATGCTGATTTTAAATTTAACCAGATCAAAATTTATATTAACTTGCCGAACTCTTTACCACTTGAAGAGTCGGTGCTAACACACTATATACAACAAACATTATGCCCAGCAAAAAGCGATCAATTATGGCACATCATTGATAATCGTAATTTCATGATCCACTTATTTACAGGTAGCTCAATACGCACAGGGCAAACTATAAAATGCATTACTCACGGGTAATGAAAGATAAAATTATATAACAATGATTCGACATAACGCTCTATTCTTTCAGCGTATAACACCACGTAAATTTGCATTTGCGTGGTGTTATCAATAACGCTAAAGCTAGTTAGTTACTCGAGTATAACTAACATTTGTCATTGTTACTTTAGACGTCGTAATGCCCAAGTCTTCAAAACACTCTTTGAATGAGTTTGAATTACCTGATTCACCACAATCATCTAATGTAGATGTATCTTGAGATTGCAAGTAATTACCAAACTTAAAGTATGATGCCGAATCATCTTCAACAGGAATACCAAAACTTGAACCTAACGCAGATACATCTACGTCGCCGTAATTATTAACAACTTTTAAGTTAAACGAACCTCCACTGCGAATTGTACCTAATGCATATTTCTCTTCATTGCCGCTGGTGTTACGCAGGCGCACATACACATCAAAAATACCATTGCCAGCCACACTGTCATCAAAACCAGATTCCGCAGAATCGGACACATAAACTTTCATTATAGTGCCCGTGTCACTGGCATGGTGCTGAGCAATAATTGTTTTACCGCCATCCGACATTTCAACCTTAACACTCGCTTCAAATACTTCATAAGTATCGGTCATCGCTACTCGTAAGCTAGATTTGACTTTATATTCATGACGCCAACCATTTCCATTTGGCGTGATGTGTTGAGCTTCAAGAGGTACAAATACAAGTGTGCTGTCATTAACTAATGGATTAGGATCATTACCTTCAAGATCAAAAATGCTACCGCTGGTTATGCTACTAGGAATCGTTGTACCATCGCCATTGCCGCCACTATCACCGTCACCATCGCCCCCAGTTGAGCCACCATCACTGCTGTCGGTTTTTACAAGAGAAAAATTATCAAAGCGAACATCACTTGAGTTGTTATCGTGCTTTGCGAAAACTTGCAAAGAATCTGTATTTGCCGAAGTGAATGTTTTAGACACTTTGGTCCAAGACGAAACATTAAATTTTGTGTTCTTAAATAATCCATTAAGATCATTAACGCCAATTTGCCCTTTACCTAGAACATAAGCGCTTAAGGTATATTCGGTATTTCTTTCAATATCGACAACCTGATGTACTCGTCCAGGACTGCCTTGGATCTTTAAAGAACTCGATCCTTGATAGGCGTCGCCTGAAATCGCAGCTGGATCAACCTCATTCCAATCGCTCCAGCCATTTTCAAAACCCGAGTTATAAATAGTAGCCGCTTGAGCAGCACTCGAGCATGCAGCCATTATTGATAGAATCAGTAGACTTTTTTCTTAAACATTATCTTTATGTCTCCTAACTTATACATTTAGGAAACCTAACTGCTTGACTAAGATTTGATTACTTAGTTCTAGGTTACAACTTTGTACAAGTTCAATGGTGTATTGTGTGTAAACAATTGGTAATAACAATTTTCTTTTTAACAGCATAAAAAGAAACAAATTAAATTACCAAGCAAGCCAAACTGGATAACCAGAAGGTAAGCAAAATGTATATTACCAGTTAACTTTTTGCAACACCCAGTAAAATAATAAATAAGTAGTATTACCATTTATATTAATTTTTCAACAAAAAATAAATTTAATAAAATCAATGGGGATATAAATTTAGCAATAAAAACACACGTTGAAAATCAACCCAAAAGAATTAAATCCAAAACTTTATTACTATAAAAAATAAGTAATGAAATTGTGAAATAAATTGTAATCGTCATGGAAAATGTTGCAATGTTAATTATTGGTAATACAAAAAGAACATAAAAAAGAAAATTGGATAACCAAAAACATAAATAAAAACAGTATTCCAACAGTTAAAATAAATGCTTTAAAGCAAGTTGCTGAATGTGAGTATGCTGTACCAAACGCGTAATAGTCGTTAGATACTTGGACTAACAAAAACTATAGGGATAGAGTCAATAGTAGGCAATGATGGGAGCGCATTAAAAAATTACTGCGTAACGCGCCTTATATATGACACAGCCATAAGCGACTTGCTAACAGCCACAACGACAGACGGAGTAAACGAATTTGTTTATTGATTTAAGTTGACCGTCACTAAATAAAAACGGTCAAATAGAATACTAGTACATAATGATAAAGTTAAGGCTCGTTTGTGTTCTAGCTAATTCCACTGAACTAAGGTTATTTGACCATCACCTATATATTCAAAAGTCACGTTAACCAAACCACCACTATTATTTAAATTAACTAAACCGTCACAGTCTACACCCATTTGGCACTCAAAGGGCTGCCCTAAAAAATAATAAACACCTGACTCTTTTGTAAATGTCCACTCTAATAACTCTACTAAGCTATATTCATAACGAGTGCCAACGTTATCTTCTATGTCTGATATGACGTTTTCGATAGAATATTGAAGACTTGAGGCATCAGCGAGAGGATTGATTATATCTGTTATCTTTAAAGATAGTTGGTAAGTATGCCCCCAAACGAAATCAAACCCTTCAATGGAGTCATAAAAGTAACTGCCAACATCATCATCTTGGATTATAAGGCAAAGCTGTTGACTTACACTAACACAAGGTGTTTTGTAAGATGCAAATGTTTTGGTATCAAGTGATGAAGTACCATTATCGTCATCGCATGAAATAATTAACAAGCATGTGATTAATAATATAACTATCCGTATGTGCATGCTATTTCCTTGAGCTATAACGAGAGCAGAGTAACTCGTCTTTAATTTATTTTTATTGACGCATTAACCATAGCCGAGATCTTATTTTGATTCAATCGGTTACTTCAATCCCACATAAAATGATTTCTGTTGTATTAATGGGCGTTTTGGAAAGGATTGCAGGTGTTTAAGTGGCTTATTTGGAGAGGTAGTAGCTTACCTTTATCCATGTATCGTGTTTTAACATATCAATATTAGCCTTCAAGTTCATTCTCATTTACTTCTCATTCCCTTCTCTTTGTGCAAAAAATCTTTTATTGAATTATTCACAAAGAGGTTAAGAGGCGCTGCGCTTTAGAGTAATACAGATTCTAGACCAAAAAAATTTACGCGGCTGGGTATACCACTACCTAATAGCCAACGCTTATCAGCTAACGGTGGATTTAGATCACTGGATCCGCCGTAGGATAAGAATGTGCTACTGGCTGCAATGACGCTCTTTTCAAAGGAATAGCACGCACAAAAGTACGCAGTTTAATGAAGTTGGGTGTTAACGAACGACTCGCCATAGCATGTGGTATCACCAGCAAGGGGCCTTGTCGAAGCTCAAAAACAAAAGGAATTAACATTGCGATAGGCAATGACTACTTAGCTTCACAAGGTTTAGTGTCATTGAGAGATCTTTGGATCAATATTCATTACGGGAGATGAACCTCCCATTGCACTTCCTGTTAATAAAAAACACATGATGGGTGGTGTGGGGGCTGGAGGAGACCTCGGGCTACCCGATTATGCGCTATTGCCTATTAAATCAGAGACTGTAACAAAGCGATAACCTTTATCTCTTAACTGCTGAACAATTAACGGTACAGCGGCTAGTGAATTAACTCTTGATTTAAACATTACATGTAAAAGAATAATTGATCCCGGCTTAGTATTTTGGACAACGTATTCGGATATATCACTTGCACTAGCATTTTTATCTAAATAAGTTTCAGGCTCCACATCCCAAGTAACGGTAGTTATATTTTTATTATTGAGATAATAAGGCAGTGCAAACAACTTCTTACCATATGGTGGTCTAAAACGTATTTCTTCTCTATAACCTGCCTGCGTAATTAGCTCATTAGTTTTTTCTAGCTCCTCTGCAACAAAGCTATAACTTTTCAAAACCATACGTTGATGAGTATATGAATGGTTTCCAATTTCATGCCCTTTATCAATGATATTTTTAGTTTCTTGAATGTTTTCTTCGATAGATTTACCGACTAGGTAAAATGTAGCCTTAATTTCTGCCTCGTCTAGAACTTTGAGAATTTCTTTTGTTTGATGTTTAGTTGGACCATCATCAAAAGTTAATGCGACTATTTTTTCAGTTGTTTCTACTCGATCAATAAGGTTACCAAAAAATTGAAACTTTTCATTCTTGCTCACCTGCCATAGAGCAATAAATATGATCAGCACTAAAGCAGATAGTTTGATTATTATATTCATGCAGACTCCATTCGCGTATCGCCTCAAACACCGGCTTGGTGAAGTTGGCGGCTTTTTTGGAACAAAAAAGGTGACAGCTTTACCAAGTCCGAGTGCTTTGACTTGATATGCTCTACTTGGAAAAGAAAACATGATCACCTGATTCTACTGGAGGCCCTTGCCAGCCCCAATCAACTTTTGTTTCTTCGTTTACAATACTTGGGTTTTCTTTTTCAAACTTTAAGCGACAAAGATACTTAAACCATACGGATTGAATAGAACCGCCATCATCACGATTGCTAAAATAAGAAAGCATTTCATTTAAATTAAGCGTTCTGAAGCGCTGGCACTCTTCTACAAATATCTTTTGCTCATTAGTTTCAGGGTTAATCTGATTTGATGCAAGAGCGCTTAACCATGCACCATATTTGTTAATAATCTCAAGCTCGGCTAACGTAAACACCTCAGTTTTACACTGCATACTATATGGCTTGTTAATTAGAGCACGATGCTCCGTAGAATGTGAGACCTTTTCATAATTTTTCGGAGAATGATTTTCTCTTGATTTGCAATTGTCAGCCAGCCGATTATCAGATTTATCCTCTTTCCTCCGAGCAAGAAAAATGCAGGCAATACTGACTAAGACTACGATTATCAATGTGACTTCAATATTCATACCGAAACTCTAAGGCTGCCGTGCATATAACGAGTCTGTAGATTAACTCGTTTTAATTTATTTTTATTGATGCATTAACCATAGCCGAGTTCCTATTTTGATTCAATCGACAACTGACTTTTACGTAAAATATAAAAGAGGATTTGCTGTTGCTTTAATCGATGTTCTAGAGGAGATTACAAGTGCTTGAGTCGCTTATTTGAGGTAATAAGGGCCTTTATTAATGTATCGTGTTTTGCAGCTTTTCTATGTTATGAACAAGGCAATACAGCTGCCATTGCGCATTCACTTTTGTTTGACCCCGTAAGGTCAGTTTATTCATGCCCTTATTGACGGTAATATTCCGCTGTTTATTTAAAGGAAAGCAGATTCTATACTGCCTAGTCGTTTGCCATTCCTTAAGTAAAAAGCTGCCGTCGCCCCATTGGACTGTCTATTTTAACTTTGATTTTTTATAGCTAACGGTGGATTTAGATCATTGGATCCGCCGTAGGATAAGAATGTGCTACTGGCGACAGTGGCGCTCTCTATAAGGAATAGCACGGACTAAAGTACGCAGTTTAATGAAATTGGGTGTTAGCGAACGACTCGCCATAGCATGTGGTATCACCAGCAAGGGGCCTTGTCGATGCTCAAAAACAAAAGGAATTAACATTGCGATAGGCAATGACTATCTACGTCACAAGGCTTAGCGTCATTAAGAGTTATTCGGATCAATATTCATTACGGGAGATGAACCGCCCATTGCACTTCCTGTTAATAAAAAGCGCATGATGGGTGGTGTGGAGGCTGGAGGTTAGAGACCTCCGGCTACCCGGTTAGCTGCGTTTCAAAATTGGTAATACTTCTGCCGTTTCAGTATCTAGCATTTCTAAAACACTTTCAAAACCATGTATAGGTGACCAACCTAATTTCTCACGTGCGAACGATGAATCATATACGCGATCTAAGCTTTGAGGTAATTGCCAGCCTCTTTGTTTAAATGCTAGAACGATTTCTGGGCACTTACGTTTGATAACCGCTCCAGCTTCAGCATATAGAGCTTCGCAATCAGAAAAATGAAAAGGTGTTGCACCTGAGATGATAAAGCGATTAAAACCGTTTAAACGTTTTTCCACTGCACATAAATGAGCATTTGCTACATCGCGAGCATCAATGCCACGAGTCAGGCGAAATACTGCCATTAAATCCGCGGGCTCAGGAAAGCATCTCGACATTTGCAGCACAGTCACGGGAAGCTGAAACAGATTTGAAATTTCTTTTAGCTTAGTTTCAGCAGCAATTTTACTTTTATGATAAATCGACTTGGGTTGTGGAGTAACTTCCTCATCAATCCAACCTGAAATATTTTTAGGTGTCGAAGCATAACCGTACAACGCCGTTGTACTGGTAAAAATAAAGTGTTTAACACCCGATTTTACGCCAGCCAAAGCCAATTTCTCAGTCGCATCTACGTTGATAGATTGAAACTCTGAATCAGGTAACAAACCAACATGAGGCGCATGAAGAGCCGCTGTATGAACGATGACATCAATATTTTCAAGAACCCTATCCATCAGAGCACTATCGCGAATATCACCAATGTAATCGGCTGTTGAGCAAGGCGTTTTATCAATGCCGACTACATCATGTGTTCGCATTAATTTAATATAGATTGCACGCCCAACTCTACCCGCTGAGCCTGTTACCAAAATTTTCATTGCGACACCTTACTAATGATTGACCTCAAAGCAGCTAACGCTTGCCTAACCGGCGCGAAATAGCAGGCTAAAATTAGCGACGAAGGAGCGCAAGCCTGCTGTTTTGCGTCCCTTGGTTTAGGCACTTGTTAGTTTTCAATGCCTACCAACAAACGCCATAATCCAATCATATTCTTCATCACTTGTTGTTTCAGTATCAAAGAACTCTGATATTTCAGCTTTCATTGCATACAACTCGTTTACTCCCTCTTCTAAGGTTGATAAATAAGTTGTATGAAAGAAGCACCCGTACACTCCACTTGTTATTGAGTATGGTGCAATATCACCACCTTTTTCCAAAGTTAGGCGAGCACCTTTGGAATGCTCCTCGTCCTTAATTATTTCACCACTTTCAGAACCTATTGTTCCAATGGTTTCTCCATTATCAGTTTGATTCCACATAGCTCAACTTTTGAAAACTAACGAGCCTGTAGAATAACTCGTTTTTAATTTATTTTTATTGATGTATTAACCATAGCCGAATTCCTATTTTGATTCAATCGGTTACTTCGATCTTACGTCAAATATAAATAGAGGATTTGCTGTTGCTTTAATTGTGTTTTGGAAGGTATAACAGGTGTTTAAGTGGCTTATTTGGAGAGGTAGTAGCTTACCTTTTTAATGCAGCCTGTTTTGCAGCTTTTCTATGTTATGAACAAGGCAATACAGTTGCCATTGCGCATTCACTTTCGTTTGACCCCGTAAGGTCAGTTTATTCATGCCCTTATTGACGGTAATATTCCCGAACACCGGTTCTATACAGCCAAGTCTTTTACTGTACTGCCGTCGCCCTATTGGACTATCTATTTTGACCTTCATTTTGTCAATGTAGCTTAGCTTTTACGCGATTCATCATTTTTAAACTGCACTTGCCGCCCAGTTTTTATTGGTGGCTTTCGCATACATTGCTGTTGCAGTGGGCATACTTTGCAATCTTTTAAATAACCGCAGAATCGCGTGTACTTTTGATTATGACTGTTTACATTAACCCCGCTTCGCCACATGGCATTGCCTGCGGGGCAGTGGCAGGTTTGGGCTGCTTCATCATAATGAAAGTCCTCCGAGGTAAATAAGCGTGGCTTGCCTTTACTGCGTTTTAATCGGCGTTTTTCTTGCTCTGTTTCATAGGTTTCGCTCTGGTTAAACAGCGGGTTTCGTTTTCTAAATTGGTTATCCGCAATATAAGTATCAAAGCCACTTTTCGCCATGTATTCTAGGTTTGCTTCGCTGTTAAACCCACTGTCCGCTGTAAATTTAATGGCGTGTTTGTCTGTTTGTTTTTCAGTTTGGAGTTTATCGAGCTGCTGTTTTAATTGCTTAACCGCTGGCTGTAAGGTTTGTTGCTCACCCACTGAGCCCCATGCCTGTGCTTGCAGTATAATTTGGTGCTTGTCGTCATTTATCGCAATGCCATTGTAGCCTTGGATTGTGCCTTTTGAGGTGGTCATTTTCGCACTATCGGGGTCGGTAATATTACTTTTTACTGGCTTACCTTTACTGCCTGTTTTTTCTTGATGTGTCGCTAAGTACTCTGTTATTTTGTCGGCACTTTTATCCAGCTTTTCTTTTTGTTTTAAATCCTGAGCTATCAACTCTTCGCCCAGTCCATCTTGTGATTTATGACGTTCAATAATACGTTTGCTTGCGCGTTCTAGCTTTGCTTTTTTACGGCTAAGTTCATCGAAAGTACCGCTCCACTCTTTACTTGCGTTGGACTTTAATTTGCAACCATCATCAATGGCAAACATGTTACGGCCTATCAAACCTTCTTCATCACATATCATCAGCACTTGAGTGAACATCGGTTCAATCTGCTCGTGCATTTTAGCCACGAATCCCGCTATTGATGTGTAATGAGGTTGAATATCGCCCGACACACTCATGAACAAAATATTGTTCTCACAGGCCTTGGCTATTCGGCGGCTACTAATTAATCCATGAGCATAGCCAAGTAAAATAATTTTTAACATCACCGTGGGCGGATACGCCGCAGCGCCTGTTTTGTCGTTGTTATACCACGCGTCAAAGCCCGATAAGTCGAGTTTATTTTCGACAATATAACAAAGGGCATATTCAAATGTTCCCGGCAAAATTTGCTCAGCGAAATTGATAGGAATGAATTTGTTTTGGCAGGATAAGTCTGGCTTGTAGTTGGCCATAACAGTTTACCGTGGGTGAATAATATCTATTAGATCACAGTGAACCAGTGGATTCAAGGTTAAAAAACAAACAATTAAGGTTGAGAGAGTAAGTTCCTAAAAAGAGTAATCCTACAGCCTCAACGCCCTGTTAATGGGCGGATTAAGCTTGGCTAAACTTAGCGAAGAATGAGCGCCAGCCAAGCAGTAAGGCGTCCATTTTAAACAGTTTGTTAGGTGACGTTTAAATATCTTCTATGGAAGCAATCCCCAGCTTTTCACTGACTAGACCATCAAGTACTAGGTAGTTGCTTAAACCCCACGTTCCAATTAATCCTATAGGATTTGGAATTTCATCACCATTTGGATCAAGGTACTTTTTAAAAGGTACATCAAAATAGCAATACTTTGTAGACAGCTTGATTAGAGGTTTGTTGGCAACAATTGGCATATACCCGCGCGAGAAGCCTAGGCGATTAATGAATAAAGGTGCAAACATCAACTCATTAAAATCCTCTTCGTTTATTCTTTCAGGCGCATTAGTTACGAAGTCGAATACGTTAACTTTTATGCAGTTTTCAAAGCCACCTGAACTTGCAGTTAGTGAAACGATCTGACCAAATATATACGTACAACCAGAATATTTGAGCCTAAATATATCACCAATTTTTAGCTTTTTTCGATAAGGCTTTTGCACTTCCATGTTGGTTTGAGGTAATGCCATTTAGTCACCTAACGCTTCAATCAGCCGACGCGTTAGCGGTCGGCTGGATTGACTTGTTAGCCTTTTTCTCTATCAATATCGATGAAGTACCTATGTTTTTGTATTCATAGATGGCTTTTGCTCTTTTCACTAGTCTCTTATCCTCAGACAAGATTGCAGAGCAATATGCCCCCATTCCAATATGACCAGCATCACTTCTCACATTGTGGATTTTACTAATTTTTCGGCACTTCTTTTCCGCTTGGAACCCCAAAATATCCATAATTGCATTGCATCCAACTATACCAAGATAGATAGGCCACGACTTATAACCTTGCTTATCAATAGGATCAAATCCAAAAAACTGATCGCAGCTCATACCTGATCCTTCCATTGTTGGCGATATTATCTCCCAAATTTGGGCAATCTGATGTTCTCCTGAGACTCCACCAATAGTGCCTTTTTCATCACCAAATGCAGCTCTAGTCTTTTTAATGTCATTTCCGTTCGAAATCATATCGTCAACCATCGAATCAAATTCTGGTTTGATGGAGCTGATTTTGTTAGTCATTTCTGTTGTGTCATATGGTAAATCAGATGTTAGTTGTAAAACTTGGTCCGCTAAATTATCTGAAAGTTCTTTTAAGGAACCCTCATCTCCACCGCCGTTAACCCACACTTGAAATGGATCAAATATGGTTTCATCGAATTCTACGTCGTCTATTGCTTTAATATAGTTCTGATAATTCTCAAATGGAGTAAGGTCTTCGATCAATCTTGCTTCACCGGTAATTTTCAAGCTTTCATCAAGTACAAGATCCAACATTATTGCACCAATCTCATTTAGCACATCTAAATATTTTTCTGGGTCATCAGCTCGCTTGATTTCCGCAAAATGTTCCTTCGAATAAACCCATTTCATGTCATCTCTTTTGCTAAGATTTATATGTCCTAACAACTGGAGGCCAATAATATTTTGATCAATGTAGACTAAGGGAATGCTCATAAATATCCAGGAGGCTAACGCCTCAATAATGGGCGCATAAATGCTTAGCTAAAATTAGCGACGAAGGAGCGCAAGCCAAGCGTTTTGCGTCCTTTTGATTGACTTGTTAAGAGGCGACTTGCTCGCTACCTGAAGCCAACTCATCCACTTGGTATACTTTAATGAAATATTTGAACTCCAATGGTGAAAGAAGGTGCTCTAAATAAGACCTCATTTTTTCAGGTTCATCATCAGTAGCAACTGCAAAAATAAGCGAAAACTCCTTTTTCTCTGCATCGTTTAATGTTTGGTAAAAACCTCTAAAGCGATCTACAAGAGCAACTTGTCCTGAACGGTTGAAAGTATTTCTATTCATCCGTTTTACTTCAATAACCGTCATATTACCGCCATTGCGCGCAACGCCATCAAACATAAATCTATAGTTATCGCCTTGAATCTTCATATCTCTTTCAATATTAAGGCCAAGCTCAGACTGAAGTTTATTCATTAGTATATCTTCAAGTAAGCGTCCTTCTCGCATTCGCTGTCGATTTATACTTCTCATTATTTCGCTGTGCTGTTTCCTTTCTTCCTTGGTGCTTATTTTTCCCATACTTAACCTGATTTCGGAGTCAGAAATAACGTTTCTAGCCTCGTCTAGGTTAAGTACGTTCTTATCACTTTCATTATTACTTGATGTTTCTTCAGCTTCATCTTCACTAGTTAGTTCATCAGACATTTTCATGAATATTTCAGATGTTGTTGCTTTTTGCATATTAACGAAATGCTCTTCGTCCTTAAAATCAGAAGGAGCATAAAGTACTTTGTAGTTCCAGTTTAATGTAATGAAAAAAAGTACAACTAGAGTTGAAGGAAACAACATAAGAAACCAGATAAAAAGTTCTTGGTTATTTGGATCTATATGTGGGAGCACAATCGTGCCGCTAATTTCTGCAATCCCAGCAAAAATAGCTATTACAGACAAAGGATTTTTAACCGCCCCTATTTTATTTTGCATATTAAAACTTCCAGTTTATACAAGACGTCTTAGCCTCTTAACGAGCCTGTAGAATAACTCGTTTTAATTTATTTTTATTGATGCATTAACCATAGCCGAGTTCCCATTTTGATTCAATTAGTTACTTCGATTTTACGTAAAATATAAAAAGAGGGTTTGCTGTTGCTTTAATTGGCGTTTTGGAAGGTATGACAGGTGCTTGAGTCGCTATATTTCGGCTTAAAAAGGCTCCCCTTTTTTAATGTAGCCTGTTTTGCAGCTTTTCTATATTATGAACTAAGCAATACAGTTGCCATTGGGCATTCACTTTCGTTTGTCCGCGCAAGGTCAGTTTATTCATGCCTTTATTGACTGTAATATTCCCGAACACCGGCTCTATACACCCGAGTCTTTTGCTGTACTGCCGTCGTCCCATTGGGCTGTCTATTTTGACCTTCATTTTGTCGATATAGCTGAGTTTTTTACGTGATTCATCATTTTTAAACTGTACTTGCCGTCCTGTTTTTATAGGTGGATTTCGCATGCATTGCTGTTGTAGTGGGCATACTTTGCAATCTTTTAAGTAACCGCAGAATCGCGTGTATAGCTGGTTGTGGCTTTTTACATTGATACCACTTCGCCACATCTCATTGCCTGCGGGACAGCGGCAGGTTTGGGCTGCTTCATCATAATGAAAGTCCTCCGAGGTAAATAAGCGTGGCTTGCCTTTACTGCGTTTTAATCGGCGCTTTTCTTGCTCTGTTCCGTAGGTTTCGCTGTCTTTAAATAACGGATTTCGTTTTCTAAATTGGTTATCAGCAATGTAGGTATCAAAGCCACTTTGCGCCATGAATTCTAGATTCGCTTCGCTGTTAAACCCACTGTCTGCAGTGAACTTAATTGTGTGTTCGTCTGTGATTTTATCGGTGTTTAATTTATCAAGTTGTCGTTTTAATTGCTCAACGGCTGGCTGTAGTGTTTGCTGTTCACCCACTGAGCCCCACGCTTGTGCTTGCAATATAATTTGGTGCTTGTCGTCATTTATCGCAATGCCATTGTAGCCTTGGATTGTGCCTTTTGAGGTGGTCATTTTCGCGCTATCGGGGTCGGTGATATTACTTTTAACAGGCTTGTGCATATTCTCCCTAGCTTTGATCACCCAATGGCATTAACTTTGATCGCTTATTCTCATTAAGCTTTGATCACGAAAATTACTTGATAATGATCACTTTTGTGTTCTTAATAATTTTGCCGATCAAAGCTTAATGCCACTCGTTACCGAGTTCACGTTTTATCATTTTTGTAGGTATGTTAAACCGTTATCTAAATCGTTTGATGAGGATAACAATCATGTCAACAAGACCTATATCTATGAGTAAATTACAGGCTATTTTACGGCTGAAATATTCAGCTAAATTATCCCATCGAGAGATTGCCAGAAGCTTAAATATCTCCCCTGGTACCGTCGCTAATTACGTTAAAAAAGCCAATGAGTTAGGCTTAAACCAATGGCCGTTACCTGAAGATAAGCAACACGGTGCTTTTCTTAATACAAAAATCAGGGACTTCTCAACCCGTCAAAAAAGATACCCAACACCTGATTGGCTCGCTATCAACAGGGATTTAAAGCAGCATAAACATTTAACGTTGCAGTTAGTATTCGATGAATTACTTGAGAAAATCGGTGAGCCTTATTACAGCTACAGCCACTTCTGCCGCGCCTACCGGGAATGGTTGGGAAAACAACGGTTATCGATGCGTCAACATCATAAAGGTGGTGAAAAGCTGTTTGTGGATTATTGTGGCCCCACATTGACCATCACATGCCCTACAACGCAGAAGACACGGACTGCTCAAGTGTTTGTTGCCGTACTCGGCGCATCAAATTATACCTATGCTGAAGCAACGTATAGCCAACAACTTGAAGATTGGGTGATGAGTCATGCCCGTTGCTTTGCGTTTTTAGGCGGTGTACCAGCGCT
Organism: Pseudoalteromonas sp. KAN5; assembly: GCF_022846535.1. Classification (NCBI taxonomy): domain Bacteria; kingdom Pseudomonadati; phylum Pseudomonadota; class Gammaproteobacteria; order Alteromonadales; family Pseudoalteromonadaceae; genus Pseudoalteromonas; species Pseudoalteromonas sp. KAN5. The sequence goes on along the minus strand of NZ_AP025589.1, from coordinate 938,132 downwards.
TGTTATTCCCGATAATCTCAGAAGTGCTGTCAGTAAACCCTGTCGCTACGAGCCAGATTTAAACCCCACGTATCATCAATTAGCTGAGTATTTTAACGTCGCTGTCATACCTGCTAGACCTTATAAACCCAAAGATAAATCGAAGGCTGAAGTCGGTGTACAAATTGTTGAGCGTTGGATCATGGCACGTCTGCGTAACCAAACCTTCTACAGCTTAGCGCACCTAAATCAAGAAATAGCAAAGCTACTTGATGTAATGAACAATAAGGTTATGAAGCAATATCAACAGTCACGTAAACAGCTATTTGATAGGGTGGATAAAAGCGCATTAAAGCCATTGCCAGAAAAGCCCTATCACTATACACAAATTAAAACGGTGCGAGTACACATTGATTATCATGTTGAAATAGAAAAACATTATTACAGTGTGCCGTATCAATGGGTTAAGAAACAATTACGCGCACATATAACCAATCAGCTAGTACAGCTTTATCATGACGATACCTTAATCGCACAGCATCCGCGCTCACACCGTTTAGGTGGGCATACAACACAGTCTCATCATATGCCTCTGGCGCATCAAAAACAGCATGAGCAGTCACCGATAAATTTACGCTCATGGGCATTAAGTATCGGGGAGTATACCCACCAAGTTATTGAGTTACAGCTCAGTGGACGGCGTCACCCCGAGCATGCTTATCGCGCCTGTTTAGGGGTGTTGAGTTTAGCTAAAATCTATTCAAAAGAGCGGCTTGAGCAAGCGTGTTATCGCGCAATCGTGATGAATACGACCACACTCAAATCAATAAAGCAGATGCTGAAGAAAGGGTTGGATCAACAACCGTTACCCACACAGCAAACAGAGCCAGAAAAGCCAATTACACACAGCAACATACGTGGTACAGATTATTACCATTAAGGAATGAAAACATGATAGATACCATTAACCAGCAACTTCAACTACTCAAGTTATCGGGTATAAAGCAAGCACTCAAGCAGCAGCTTGAACAGCCAAATCTATATCAAGAACAAAGCTTTATAGAGCGCATCAGTTTATTGCTAACACATGAAATTGACTCGCGTGAGCAAAGAAAAATCGACCGACTCGTACGCCACGCTAAATTCCGCTTACCGGCTCAGTTAAATCAACTGATTTACTCGCCGACACGCAATATAGAAAAAGCACAGATACGTAACTTAAGCCAAAATAGCTGGCTGAACTTACACCAAAATATCTTAATCACTGGCGCAACAGGCTGTGGAAAAACCTACCTCGCATGTGCATTAGGGCATGAACACTGTTTGCAAGGAAAAAGTGTTTACTATATTCGATTGAAAGAACTACTTGAAAGCCTGTTTCTAGCACAAGCAGATGGCAGTTACCGGAAATTACTGGCGAAGCTAATAAAGTATGATCTACTGATTTTAGACGACTGGGGTCTTGAACCACTGAGTGCGCAACAACGAGGTGACTTACTCGAATTAATCGATGCGCGGTATGGATATAAATCACACATAATTATAAGCCAGCTCCCGCAGGAAAACTGGCATGAGATGATAGGAGAATCAACTCACGCTGACGCCATTTTAGATAGGCTAATTCATGGTTCGATTAAGTTGAACTTAAAAGGAGAATCGATACGAAAACAACTAAATAAATTGACTGATGATGATCAGTTAAGCTAATTTAAAAATGGCTCTACAAAATGATAAATCAGGTGATCAAAGCTGATGAGAATCGGTGATCAAAGTCATGAGAATACGCAGGCTTGCCTTTACTGCCTGTTTTTTCTTCGTGGGTCGCTAAGAATTCAGTTATTTTAGCTGCACTTTTATCTAGTTTCTCTTTTTGCTTTAAGTCCTGTTCAATGAACTCCTCGCCCAGCCCATCTTGTGATTGGTGACGCTCAATAATACGTTTGCTTGCGCGTTCTAACTTGGCTTTTTTGCGGCCTAGCTCATCGAATGTCCCGCTCCATTCTTTGCTCGCATTCGACTTTAACTTACAGCCATCAATGGCAAACATATTGCAGCCTATCAAACCTTCTTCATCGCATATCATCAATACTTGCGTAAATAGTGGTTCAATCTGTTCATGCATTTTGGCCACGAAACTTGCTATTGATGTGTAATGCGGCTGAATATCCCCCGACACACTCATAAACAAAATATTATTCTCACACGCCTTCGCAATTCGACGACTGCTGATCAAACCATGTGCATAGCCGAGTAAAATAATTTTTAGCATCACTGAAGGCGGATACGCAGCAGCACCTGTTTTGTCGTTGTTATACCACGCGTCAAAACCCGACAAATCGAGTTTATTTTCGACAATATAACAAAGGGCATATTCAAATGTACCTGGCAATATTTGCTCAGCGAAATTGATGGGAATGAATTTATTTTGGCAGGATAAGTCAGGCTTGTAGTTGGCCATAACAATTTACCGTGGGTGAATAATACCTATTAGATCACAGCGAATAGGTAGATTCAAGGTTAAAAAGCAATCAATTAGAAATAGTAGAGTGCGCTGCTAAAAAGGGTAATTCTACAGCCTCAACGCCTTAATAAACGGCGGAAAATAGCAGGCTAAACTAAGCGAAGAATGAGCGCAAGCCTGCTGTTTTACGTCCACTGTTTAATTAACTTGTTAGGTGTTTAGTCACTAAAACTATACAAATTACTCTTTTTTATTAGAGGTTTAAGCGATTCAACTGTACCATTATTTTTATGATAAAGGATATATGTGTAATCCCAAGTTTCAGCTAAAACTGCATTTAAAGAAGGAATAATAATAGTCGTGAAGTTCATTTGCCCTCTATCCATATCTTCTGCGTAAGTGGGCAAATATTTATCTAGGTCTTCAAGTTTATTAATGGTCTCGTTTTCTAAATTAACAGCGTACATTTCATATTCTGAATGTAGTAACCTAACTAATTGATTAAACCTTTCCCATTCAGCTTCTGATACTTCATCTAGTTTGTAACACTCATCTCGACCTAGCCAGCCACTCCATAAGGAAATGAACTCCTGAGAAAACTCTTTCTTTACATCCAAATCATCAAAATACTCAGAGATCACAGAAACACCTAACGCTTTACTAAGCGGCTAAGGACACGTTTGCTATACTGCGCGAAGCGCGAGCAAACTGTACGTGTCCGATTAAGTAACTTGTTATATGCAGCGCTAGTTACACCAAACACTGCACGTAATTAAGTCACCTGTTATATAAAAACCTGACCGTGAATTTTTGAGCTACACACCACAGCCAGAACAAATTAATAGTGTTGCCACCTTTGAAAAAGGTATAAAAGGCAACGCTTATTAATGCAAACACCCAACCGAGTTTAGCGAAAAACACACCGTAAATTCTTTTGCTCTAAAAAAATTACTAAGAGCATATAACAGCTTATAGAACGTCACTTTGGGGGGTTATGACACCCCAAAACGGCGTATATTACATGGCTTAATAATTCCACTAAACAACTCCAATGTAAACAGACAATTACGTATGTTATAAAATTATCGCTGCTAAAATACACCAAAACGACTTTTAATAATGTTATTGGACAAAATACAAATTACTGTCTATACACACAGTACCACTTGGAAAGTTGAAAATTATTTATGAAATCTCTTTTTCTAAGCATGATTAAAGATCATATGTATAGCAAGCGGTATGCAAAGAGTACTATTGAAGCTTACCTGTTTTGGATAGCTGCCTATATCCGTTTTAATAATATGCAGCACCCAAGCTCTATGGGAGACACTCAAGTAGAATTGTATTTAAACCATCTAGTAAACTCGCAAAATGTAGCGCAAGGCACACAAGCACAGGCATTGAATGCGCTAAGTTTCTTATATAAAGAAATAATTAAGTGTCCCCTCTCATTATCATTAAACTTTGTAAAAAGTGAACGCCAAAGAAAATTACCCGTTGTGCTGACACAAACAGAAGTTCAATACGCGATATAAAATCGCTGCTACATGACTTGATAACGCATTGATATTTTAAATTTCCATAAAAAAACCACGGCTATAAACCGTGGCTTTTGAGCGCTAAGTATTACTGATTAAACAAACTTACTTTAGTGCTTTTTCAACCACTGGGTAGTGATCCCATACGTGTTTATCGCTTAAAGAGCGTACCAGTTTAACGTATTCTGCATGTGTCCACGCAAGTGGTGTGGCGGAGTTAGTGCCCTCGCCTAATTGATAGCCTGCTTTGTTATTGCCTACGCCATCCCATACTTGCTCAGGTAGCATCATGCCTTCGTTAGCAAACTGCTCTAATCCTTTCACATAAGTGTTTTTAATAGATTGTTGCTTGTCTGCGTTTAACGATTGCGTGGCATTAGCTGCGGCTATTTCATAATGGCCGCGCTCACCTGTGAAAAACGGCCAAACACGGCCGCGTTGGCCTGGGGTGTTTTGCCCGCCTTCGGCGTAGTTTGTGCCAGTTACTTCATCTTCGCCGTAACCGTCGTTACCATAACGGCGGTAGCCTGGGAATGAGCCGCTGCCATCGCTAAACTGATAGCTGTACTTAACTTGTAAGTTATCGGCTAAGGTTTCATCGTCATACTCAGGTAAGGTTTTTACAATGCTTGGAGCAAGTGCATCGCGCACACCGTAGCGTACTAACTCTAAAAAGCCACCGTCTAAAATTTGCTTTTTATTAAAGCCTTCGCGACCATTATTGGCATTAATTTTAGTGTTTGAATTGGCGTATTTATCTTGGCCGATACGAATAAAATACTCACCGTCTGAATTGCTTGATTCTAAATTGCCTGCGGTGGTGAACATCATGCTTTCAATGTCGCTATTGTATTTTTTAGCGGTTTCAAGATAGCGTTTAGCGTTTTGGTCATCACCTGCAAGTTTTGCAATATCAGCAGCAGTAATAAGGCCAGCGACAACAGCAGCGGTTGTTGAAGGTGAATAACCTTCTTGCTCTTCCCAGCGCTCTTGTTGTGTGGCTGGCGGCGTGATTTGCATGTCGTTCCACAAGATTTTTGCACGGCCACCGTCAACTAAAAAGTCAGCAGCGGGTTTTAACATACGGCCGTACCAATCAGTTAGCTCTGCATCTGTTAATACATCTGCTTGGTGCAGTTTCCATGCAAGCATAATAGGCATGGCTGTTTGGTCAAGCTGCACACCAACCCACTCTAGCTCACCGTCAACGTGCGTTTTTTGTAAAAACCAGCCAGTATCGCCATTGTTACCCGGTGTTTTGGCGTTTACTTGTACTTTTTCAAGGTATTCGAATGCGGTTTTAGCCGTGGCGGTATCTCCCATTGCCATGAACGCCATGGCTACTTGGTAAAAGTCACGCACCCATACCGCTTTATAGCCAGTTGAACCCGTTTTTGCTGATACCGTTTCGCCCCAAGGATTTGATAACGACGCTATAAGCGCGCCTGCATGGGTTTTATCTTCTTGCGCTTTTAACACCATGGCACTGGTGTAAAGTAGTTTGCCGTTATCAGCTGTTTGCGCAGTCATGGTATTAAGCGGCGCAAGGTTTTGTAAGTAGTCTTGCCAGCCTAATGCCTCACCTTTGCCGTTGTAGTTATCAAGTACATTTTCATAGCCACGAGCTAAACTTGCTTGGCCTTCTTTAAAGCTTGCTTGCTCGTTGTTACCAAAACTTAGGGTTAAATCAAATTGGCTGTTTTTGCCAATCTCACCCAGCTCGGCGAGTAAGCTCACATTACCTGACTGCTCACCGGTATTGGTATATACATTGTTTAGTTGTCGTGAGGTTTTAAGCTCATTTAAGCCATCGCTTTTGCCTGTAAAACCAACACTGGTTTGTTTAAACGGTTTTGCGCCTTGTAGTGATAAGTAACTATCGCCCTGCCAAGCCACTAAACCTTGCTCAGTGGTTTTGGCAAAGTCATCCAGGCCGTTGTTATCAATATATGGGTTAACACTTACATAGGCTTTTACGCCATCAAGCTTGGTATTAAAAATACTGCGAACAAATAAAGTTTGCCCGTCTGGGTCGGTAAATATGTGTTTTTCTAAACTAAAGCGGCCTTGTTTGTCTGTGCTGGTTACTTTGTAAGCCAGTGATAACGGGCGACCTTGCGCATCTTTGTATAAATAATCAATCGTAACATCAAGGTCGTCGGTTTCTGTGACGGTAAAGTCTTTACCGACAACCACAAACTGCATGTCTTTAATTTGCGCTTGGTGAATAAGCCCAAACATGGTTTCGGTGATCATGCCTTTAGCAATCGAAAACCATACTTTGGATACTGTGCCTGTTGCTGCATTATCGCTGTATGCGCCGTTTTGGTATTGCTCAAATGATGTGCCAATACCGGTTTTACCTGAGTATGCCCAAAATGGCTCTGCGCCAGGCGCACCCGGTGCTGATAATTGCGAAGTGACGTGTGTATCCGTTCTTGCTTGTTCAGTGCTGCAAGCTGTTAAGCCCAGCATAAGTAAACTTGTGGTGATGATGTTGTATTTTTTCATTTTTTACCCTTAATTCTTTCTCTTAGTGATTGGTGTGTTTAACACGCAGTACAGCAACAGCCGCCAATACAAATGACACAGCGCCTAGCACTAATGCATAAATAGGTTGATTCTCAAAAAAGTGACGTAAAATGAGGCCAAGTACGCTGGCTGCAAGTAATTGCGGGATCACGATAAAGAAGTTAAAAATCCCCATATATACGCCCATTTTGTGGCTCGGTACTGAGGTACTTAACATGGCGTACGGCAGTGATAAAATAGACGCCCACGCAAAACCAACGCCTATCATTGGCCAAATAAGTAATGTTGGATCTTTGATCACTATAAAGCTAACTAACCCTAGCGCACCTAATATTAAGTTGATGGCATGCGCGAGCTTTAAACCCACACGCTTTACGATGATCGGGATACATAACGCGGCAATTGCAGCAAAACCGTTGTAAGCAGCAAACAAAATACCGACCCAATCAGCGCCGTTGTTGTACGCCGCAGAGCTGGTATCGCTGCTACCGTAATGAAAACTGGTCACCGCTGAGGTGGTGTAAATCCACATTGCAAACAGTGCAAACCAACTAAAGAACTGCACCCATGCGAGTTGTTTCATCGCCTCTGGCATAGTGAATACATCGTTAACGACTTGGTAAAAGCCGCCCGTTGTTGCTTGCTTTGCTTTAAGTACACCCGCAATAAATTGAATAACCCCAAAACTCACTAAGCCACCAGCAAGTAGGTAAAGCTCTTTTTCAAGCTTTAGCCCTGTTACAAGCCCAAGCACAGCTAAACCGAGTACAGTAAAAATAATACCGCCTTTCGTAAAGTTAACTGTATTGGTTATGCTTTGTGGTTCATCAGCGCTGTCTTGCTCGTTAAATTTAGCCAGTTGCTCCGGTGAATATTCTTTAGTGGTTAGAATCGTCCAGCCAACCGCAATTAATAAAATGACTCCGCCAAAGTAAAATGAATACTTCACTGAATCTGGAATTTGCCCCTGTGGTGCGGTATTAGCAATATCAAACCAATTGGTCATCATCCACGGTAATGCTGAGGCCACAACCGCGCCTACCCCAATAAAAAAGCTTTGCATGGCATAGCCCGTTGCTCGCTGTTTTTTCGGCAGGTTATCGCCCACTAAAGCACGAAATGGTTCCATGGTTACGTTGATAGAGGCATCCATGATCCACAGCATGCCTGCCGCTATCCATAATGTAGGAGAGTTGGGCATAATAAACAGCGATAAGGTCGTTAAAATAGCGCCGTATAAAAAGAACGGGCGGCGACGCCCTAGTTTGCCCCAGGTTTTATCGCTCCAATACCCTATGATCGGTTGCACAATTAAGCCTGTTAGCGGTGCCGCCACCCATAAAATAGGAATGTCATCAACGTTTGCACCCAATGTTTGAAATATCCGGCTCACGTTACCGTTTTGCAATGCAAAGCCAAATTGAATACCTAGAAAGCCAAAGCACATATTCCATATTTGCCAAAAGCTTAAATCGGGTTTGTTATCTCTCATTATGTGCTCCAGTGGTTAATACTGCACTGCTAAGCGCATTTAAAGTTAAGCTGATCTGTGCATGTTGTTCGGTAATAGTGATTACTGCTGTTTGGTTTGCTTCCAGTAAATCCAGTAACTTAAACTCGCCACGCTTATTATCAACTAAGGTAGTTATTGGAATTTCAATGGTGACGATTCTTTGTACGCTCGAAAAGTTACTCACAACCCATAATTGTTGCTTGCCAATACTGCGGCTAAACGCAGCAACGTGATCACTCCTTGTAACCGTAAGTGGTTGCATGTCACCGGCTACAATCGCTGGGTGCTTACTTAGTGCCATCACTGATTTGTAATATTCACGCAGTTGGCTTTGCTCAGCAGTTAACGCACCACCGTCAAATTTGCCATTATTCATCCACGCTTGATGCGCTGGCACGCCAATGTAATCAAATATACTGGTGCGAGTCGGTTGACCAAAACCTGCATCTTCAGAGCCGTCTTCACCTACATCTTGGCCAAAGTACAACAGTGTCGGAGCGCGGCTAATAAGGTTTGATACCACCAGCGCTGGTTTACCTTTGTCAGCACTGCCGGCAAAGTCAGGGCTTGCGATACGTTGCTCGTCATGATTTTCTAAAAAGTGCAACATGTGTTGTTCAATGTCTGCAACGGCTTGCTGGGGTGCAAAAATGCTGTTTGCAGCTTGCTTGCCTTGCATAACGCCTTTAAGCGTGTCGTAAAAGCCTACTTTGTCGTAGAGGTAATCCATCTTCCCTTGATGAATATAAGGGCGGTATAAAGTGGGGTTGTATACTTCGGCCAATAAAAATGCATCTGGGTTGTGCATTTTAATCGACGAGTTTAAAAAGCTCCAAAACTCCACGGGCACCATTTCAGCCATATCATAGCGAAAGCCATCTACGCCTTTATCGAGCCAGTACAGTGCAATATCTCTAAATTTGTACCAGCTGTTAGGTAAGTCTTTATCTTGCCAAAACTCAAAATGAGCGCGTAAATCCTTAGTGGCATAATCGCTTGGTAAAGTGGGAAAGTCATAACTGCCGTCTGGTTTTACCCCATAGTTAACTTTAACTGTTTCGTACCAATCGTTTATATCTGGTTTAGCAGCACGTGCGCCGTTCCCCGTCCACTTAGCGGGTGTTTCATCAAATAAGTTATCGGCTAATGGATGCGCGTTACCACCAAGTACTTGATAGCCTTCGCTAGTTGGCACTTGAAACGACTGCCCTGTTACATAATAAAAGTTATTATCGCGAGCATACTCTACGCTGGTGTCATCTTGTTCACCAAAATCTTTTACGCCAGCAGGTTTTGCGGTTGACTTATAATGACGTGCAACATGATTTGGCACGATATCAATAACCACTTTCATACCATGTTGATGGGTGCGCTCTATTAACGCTGAAAACTCTTCTAATCGACGTTCAGGATTAATTGCTAAATCTGGGTTTACATCGTAATAGTCTTTAATCGCATAAGGTGAGCCTGCACGCCCTTTTACAACATCAGGATCATCTTGGCTAATTCCATATTGGCTATAATCACCCACCAATGCGTGGTGTAAAACGCCGGTATACCAAATGTGAGTCGTGCCAAGCTCTTTAATGCCTGATAATGCAGCATCATTAAAGTCACTAAATGTGCCCACACCATTTTGCTCTTTTGTGCCCCATGGCACATTGGCTGTTTGGGTATTACCAAACAGACGGGTAAACACTTGGTATACAACTGGCTTTGAATGTTCGCTAAATTGCTGCTTTGCAACTTGTTGCTCGTTTGCTTCAGGCTCAGGCTGCTTTGAGCAAGCAGTTAACAGTACACTGCTGGCCAAAAGCAACGAACCATACTTAAGTGAGCTAATTGTGGTTTTGTTTGTTGTCATAATCTTCTTACTTATCCAGACGGTTTAACAATATGTAATTAAACCGTCATTTTTATTATAGCTATGATACTAATGTGAACTGCCGCTGACTGACAGTATTTGCATACGTATTCACGTTATTCAATAACTAATACTAGGGCGCTCACCGCAGGTAAGGTGAGCGGTTTGGTTAGTTTCACCTTTTGCTTGTTGAATAAGGCGGTCGCACTTTTATGGTTCCCTAGTACTTCACGCATATAATCTAACGACCAGGTTTTAGCTGTGGTATTTTTATTTAAAAATACCAACACAGTTTGTTGTTCGCTAATACGGGCGTAGCTATACACTCCCTGTTTTGGGCTAAAGTGTGTCAGCTTTCCTTTTGCAATCGCTGGGCTATTTTTTCTAAAGTTAAGCAGTGTGGTTATGGTTTGCTGCATATCAACTTGATCGCTATTTAAGCCTTGGCCTGTAAACGCGTTTGTTTTTTGTCCTGCAAAGCCACCGGGAAAATCAATACGTATATCACCATGATCGCTACTGCCGGTGTTATCTAGTAGTACCTCAGTACCATAATACATTTGTGCAATACCCCGCGTGGTAAGCAGCATGGTCATCGCCATTTTGGTTTTTGCTAAGTCTTGTTTAAGCTCAGTATAAACGCGGCTCATATCGTGGTTATCGGCAAACACGAGTAAGTTATCTGGGTTTGGGTATAAAAAATCATTGGCGAGCGATTCATATACTTTGACCCAACCGGTATTCCAGCTTTCGTCTTCATTAAGTGCTTGAATAAGCGACTCTTGCAAAGAAAAATCCATTACACTTGGCAGGCTTGACGTATAGCCATCGTTATTTATTTTTCCAGCTTGCCAATACGAGGCAATTGCTGGGTTTGAGGTCCACTCTTCTCCCACAATATTAAAGTTCGGGTACTCAGCCATAATCGCCTTGGTCCAATCAGCTAAAAACGCTTTGTCTGAATATGAATAAGTATCAACGCGAATACCGCTTAAATCAGCGTATTCAATCCACCAAATGGCATTTTGAATAAGGTAAGTAGCTAATAAAGGCTGGCGCTGATTTAGATCTGGCATGGTTGATACAAACCAGCCATCACTAAACTGGCGCTTATCAAACTCACTGGCATGGGGGTCTTGAATTGTTTGCCGCGCATGACTAGTTGCATGTTTACCATCAGCAAAATCGCCATTAAAGTTTATCCAGTCGGTAGTGGGTTTATCTTTCATCCACTCGTGCTCTGAGCCAAAGTGATTCAGTACTAAATCCATCACTAAGCCGATGCCGTGTTGTTTCGCTTTTGCTGATAACTCGCGGTAAAGCTCGTTCGAGCCCATACGTGGATCTATGTTGTAAAAGTCTGTAATGGCATAACCATGATACGAATAACTTGCCATGTTGTTTTCAAGCGGTGGAGTTAACCATAACTGCGTCACACCTAATTCATCTAGGTATGGCAGCGCATTGATAATACCTTGAATATCACCACCATGACGCCCACCTCGTTCACTTGGGCTTGCAGCCTCTGCCATACCTTGAACCGTATCGTTACTGCTGTCGCCATTGGCAAAACGGTCAGGATTAATGAGGTAAATGGTATCGCCACTATCAAAACCTTGGCGCTCAGCGCTTTGCTTATCACGTGTTAATAGTGGGTATTCAAACTGATCTCCCGCTCTATTTTTAAACAGTAACTTACCCGGCTTGGCATTTGGGCTAATCTCAAGATTTATAAATGCGTAATTTGCGTTATCGGTCTTGGTAATACTTTTTAGCTCAACGCCTGGGTATGATTCCAGATACCATTGTTGTTTAGCAATTTCAGTTTCATGCAGCATGATTTGCAATGAGCTGTTTTGCATTCCCGCCCACCAGTTTTGTGGTGATACAGTCATTGCATTGACTGCTGAAGTTGTGGCTAAACAAGTCGTTAATAACGAGCCTGCTAAAAGTGTGTGAATGAGTTTTTTCATATTATTGCTTCATCCTCTGCAAAAATTCATTGTGGGTTGGCAATTGGTTTACTGTCCCGTCAATTAACGTTTTTAAATTTGTGAATAGCTCGGCTAATTGTTCATCGTTGAGGGCATTGGCTAAGGGATGAAAATCGTCGGCTTCAAGCCCTTGTCCTATCATGACTTGTTGCCACGCAACTTCAGCAAACAGCTCGTCATCTTGGCGTATAATTTTGCCAGTGGCTTTAAATAAATCGATTTTCTTTTGCAGTGTGTCTGGAATACTCATTTGCTTACATTGACGCCAAAATGCACTATCTGTGCGTTCGGTTAATTTGTAATGCAAAATGATAAAATCTCGTATGCGCTCAATTTCAGTTTGGCTTTGTTGATTGAAGGTATCAATCAAGGTTTCATCAATTCCGTCATGCGGGAAAAGTTTAATTAGACGAATAGCTGCCGTTTGTATTAAATGAATACTGGTTGATTCTAATGGTTCTAAAAAGCCACTTGATAAACCCACAGAAACCACATTTTTATGCCACTGTTTGCGACGGCGTCCCGTTTTAAAACGAATAACCCGCGGCTCAGTGATAGGCTCGCCGGGTAGATTATCTAATAACTGTTGTTTAGCCTGTTCATCCGTCATATGGCGGCTTGAAAACACCAAGCCATTACCAACCCGGTGCTGAAGTGGTATTTGCCATTGCCAACCTGCATCATGCGCAATCGAGCGTGTGTAAGGAACGGGATCATTCGAACTTTGAGTTTGTACTGCAATTGCGCTATCACAGGCTAACCAGTGCGACCAATCTTCAAAATCTGTATTAAGGGTTTGCTCAATCAACAATGCTCGCAGCCCCGTACAATCAATAAATAGGTCACCTGATATTGACTGCCCATCATCAAGCGCTAAGGCGCGAACAAAACCGCTCTCTTCACATTGTTTTACGTTGGCTATTTTACCTTCAATACGTTTAACGCCGCGCGAAATTGTCAGCTCTTTTAAAAACTCACCGTACAGGGTTGCATCAAAATGGTAGGCGTAGTTTAAGCCTGTAAGCTGTGTGTTGGGTATATGCGTTAAGTGAGCAAACTTATGCTGTTTGGCAGCTTGGTAATTGAGGGAAAAATCCCAAAAATCAGCAGCCGTCCCTTGCTGCTTTGCTCTTAACCAAAAATGGTAGAATTCACAAAACGGAAAGTCTTTGCCAATATCGCCAAAAGCATGCATGTAGCTGTGTTGTGGTGCTCGCCAGTTTTCAAATTCAATCCCCAATTTAATAGTGGCTTGGGTTGCTTTTATAAACTCGTTCTCTGGTATACCCAGTGCCGCATTAAGGTGAAGGATCGGCGGAATACTCGCTTCGCCTACGCCTACAGTGCCTATTTGCTCTGACTCAACAAGGGTAATGTTAACAACCTTACCGAGCACTTTATTAAGTAGCGCTGCGGTGATCCACCCAGCGGTGCCACCACCCGCTATTACCACGTCTTTTATTTGTTGCTTTTGCATAGCACCTGCTCCACTTGCGTTTACATAAGTGTAGTCGATATAAAAAAGCCCTTGTAAAACAAATCACAAGGGCTAAATACCTTAACTAAATTTCAGTTAAAGCTTATAGCTGAAACCAAGGATAAAGTTACGTCCATAATCTTGGTAATCACGAACTTGCAAGGCATTATCACCACTTAGTGTTGTAAATGGTTCTTCAGTGATATTTTGTACTTGGAATGTTACATTTAAGCCATCTAAGCTCTCAACGCCAGCCTCACCAAAATCATAGCCAACTTGCACGTCCCAAATTGTTTCACCTAAAATATTCACTTGCTGTGTTTCATAACCTGCGTTGTAAATATCACCTTTAAAGTCGCTGCGTTTACGCATGCTAGTACGTGCTTGGAAGCCATAGTTTTCATAATAAAAAGTTAAGCTTTCTATTTTATCTGACAGACCAGGTAATTCGTATTCGTTACCATTTTGATCTTCAACATCTTGTTCAATCCCAGTATGGCTGGCAATTAAACCAAAACCTTCTAATGAATCGCTAAAAACGTTAAACGGTAAAGCTAGAGACAATTCATAACCCCAAAGGTCTCCACCACCGCCATTCACTTTACCTGACGCTGTACCAGTGCTATTTTCTGGTATCTCACCCGTTGAAGGATCAGCAACCCCTGACATATCAACTTCGTATACACCATCAAATATCCATTGACTTAAGTCTTTATAAAATACAGCCGCTGAGAAGTAACCTTCTGCACTGAAGTAATTTTCATAAGTAAAATCAAAACCAGTCGCTTCTTTTGGTTCAAGCATAGGGTTACCGCCAGATACTGACCAGTAGTTACCATTCTCATCAGGACGCTCTGAATTGTAGCTCGCATTTACAGACGCATTCATTTCATCTAAGCGGGCCCGTGAGATAGTTTTAGCAGCACCAAAACGAATTGTTTGATCGTCATCTAACGCCAAAGATAAATTAATACTAGGTAAAACATGACTATAATCATGTGATACATTATTAGGAACGGCTTCAACTAGACCAGTCGCGTCATTCGGCACAGCCGCAAAACCTTGCGAAGATTGCTCAGTTCTTACATAACGAACACCCAAATTACCTGTAAGCGGTAGTTGACCTACTTCAGCATTAATATCGGCTTGTACAAAAAACGCAGTGACTTTTTCTTGCACTGTGTATGATTGCGTCGTGTGTTTTATATCAGTTAAACTTTCTTGGATTGAGTCAAAATATCCATCGTTAACTAAGGCACGGGTATCATAGGCGATCATATCCCCCATGCCGATAAAGTCTAAACTAGCAGTGCCTAGACGGTATTGCTCTGGAACAACAAGCGTACCTGGGTTATCTAATGAGAAATCGCTTAATGTTAAGTAGTATCCTTCAGACTTTTTGCTCTTCTTACGGTCGCGATATGACATACCAAAACTAACTTTGCTTAAGTAATCGTTTTCTAATAGCTTACTTGCCGCTAGCTTTAAAGTATGTAGCTCATCATTAACCTCAGGGGCATTGATAAAGCCATCTTGGGCTGTATTCTCATAAGGAGTGCCTGACAAACCGTATTTATCATTAAGCGCGGCACTGGTTCCCCAAGACAAAGGGCCGCCTAACTGAATCAAGTTATAATCACTATAATCAAGCTCGTGGCTAAATTGGGCGCCAGTGTTACCACCATCAAGTGAATAACCAATATTGTCAGCGACGCCATTTGCATCTCCGCGGCCTGTACCAGAATAACTTTGTAAACTCCAGTCCTTACGCTCAACCTCAGACAAACTGGCATCAAACTCTACAGACCATGAATCATCAATGTCATATTTAGTATTAAAACCAAACTGCGTTAATTCAGCATCACGCTCTTCAACATCGTTACGGACTACTACGCGTTGACCTTCTGTCACTGCACTAGTAATAAATCCTGTTGCAGGGTCAACAGTGGTTGAGTCAGCAGAAATAGAACCTTGCCCCCAAGCAAATGGAATTTCGATACCGCGTAGGATTTTTTCATCTGAAAAATCCACATATAGTGCATCAAACGTCATACTTAACCGATCTGTAGGTGCAGCTTCAACTACTAGCATTGCTGAATCACGCTCAAGGGTTGATGAACGCACGAATGGTTTTGCACCACCTAAGATTGAATAATTTTGTCCATCTACATCAAATTCAGGGTATCCCCAAGAGTTCCAACGTTTTTCTTGGTTAGGTGAACTCATGGTGTTGTAAGCAAATGCAACACCAATTGTGTCATCTGCAAACTGGTCTATGTATGAAACTGTGCCACGGAAACCTTGGTCATCGGCATCAGGGTTTAGTTTATCAAAACCTGACTGCTCTAATTGACCATTAAACATGATGACGCGCTCACCTTTACTTAACGGTTTTACGGTTTGCATATCAATAACACCCGCAATACCTTCAGCGTCTAGGCTGGCGCTTGGTGTTTTGTATACAGTAACACCGCTCATAATTTCAGATGGGTAAAGGTCGAACTCAACACCACGGTTATCGCCAATCGATACTTGCTCACGGCCATTAAAGGTCGTTGCACTTTCGTTTTCACTAAAACCACGAATGCTTACGCGGCTAGCACGGCCATCAAGACGTTGTGCAGTTAAACCTGGTAAGCGAGCAATTGATTCAGCAATAGATGTATCTGGAAGTTTACCTATATCTTCTGCTGAGATAGATTCAACCACTTCCGATGAAAAACGTTTTGTATTGATTGACTCTACTACGCTGCCACGAAAGCCTTTCACTTCGATGACTTCAACGTCATTGTTTGCTGTTGGTTCTTCTTGTGCGTGCGAAGCAAAACTGCTAATACCTGCTGTTGCAAGTGCAATTGTTAATATACTTGGTTTGAACATAGACATGATGTTTCCCCATTACCCATATTGTTATACCAACGAGACAACAGCGTGTGATAGATGCAGTTACTCGTTAGGTGATTTTGTTGTCAGGGTGAATATTAACGCCCGCTTTATTTTATTAACAACTTTATGCATACGTATTCAGATTAGTGCAAAAACAATCCATTTAACAAAAACTTTACAAAATTAATGGCAACACCTTGTTTTTATAAGGATAAGTAACAACAGTTGTAGTGCAACAGATCACTAAATTAATTTCGCCAACCAAACCCTGTGTATTCTCACTCTCTCTACCTGTAAACACTTAATTTCAAACAAGCTTGCTAATATTGCCCAGTAAAAATCACAAGACTTTTCAGTAGTGAAATTGGTAAGACCATTATTGAAATACACCAATAACTCGCAAACCCTTTTAAAATCACACCAAAATGAACGTTTGAAATTGTTAACTTTACTCAAGCTCCAATTGGTAAGGTTTAATAAGTAAGCCATATTGAGTTGTTAAAGCCAAATTTTCAGTGCTGTCACTATCGCTTTCAAAATCTATTTGTCATGCATACGTATGCAGGCTTTTTACAGTCTTGTAGCCTTCACGTATGCTTTTTAAAAAATAACGTGGCGAAGTAGTAGCCACATCTAAGATTGACGTAATCACTATGATTAATATAGTGAAGCAGCACTGTCACGATGGAGAAAAGCATGGCTCAGCAGCAATGGTATAAAGGTGCGGTTATATACCAAGTTTACCCGCGCAGTTTTCAAGATACCAATGGCGATGGAATTGGTGATTTAAAAGGGATCATCTCTCGCATTGACTATATTAAAAGTCTCGGTGTTGATGCGATTTGGATCTCACCATTTTTTAAATCCCCAATGAAAGATTTCGGCTATGACATTAGTGATTATCGTGACATTGATCCACTATTTGGCGATCTTAACGATTTCGATGAATTGATCGCACAAGCACATCAACGTGATATTAAAATCATTATTGACCAAGTATTAAGCCACACATCGGATCAACATCAATGGTTTTTAGACAGTCGTGAAGATAAAACCAATGATAAATCTGATTGGTATGTATGGGCAGACTCAAAGCCAGATGGCACACAACCAAACAATTGGCTAAGTATTTTTGGTGGCCCTGCTTGGCAGTGGGAACCGCGCCGTGGTCAGTACTATCTACATAACTTTTTAACTGAGCAGCCCGATCTAAACTTCCATAACCCGGATGTTCGCAAAGCAGTGCTGGATAACGTAGAGTTTTGGCTGAAAAAAGGTGTAGATGGCTTTAGACTTGATGCAATTAACTTTTGCTATCACGATGCACAGCTTCGTGACAACCCTGCAAAGCCACCTGAAAAACGCCAAGGCAGAGGGTTTAGTGAAGATAACCCATACGCGTTTCAATATCATCACTACAATAACACGCAACCTGAAAACATCAGCTTTATGCAGGACATTCGTGCTTTACTCAATAAGTACCCAGGCACTGTGTCGTTAGGTGAAATATCATCAGAAGATTCATTGGCCACCATGGCCGAGTACACTTCAGGTGGTGATAAGCTGCACATGGGTTATAGTTTTGAATTACTAACCAATGACTACAGTAGTGAATACATTCGTACAACAGTTAAAACTTTAGAACAACGTATGACTGAAGGCTGGCCGTGTTGGGCCTTCAGTAATCATGATGTGGAACGTGTTGCGAGCCGCTGGAGCAGCGATAGCAGTATTAATCCAGCGCAATGTAAGATGCTTAGCGCACTATTAGCTTCACTACGTGGCAGTGTTTGTATGTACCAAGGTGAAGAGTTAGGTTTAGGCGAAGCAAGTGTGGCATTTGAAGACTTACAAGACCCTTACGGCATTACTTTTTGGCCAAACTTTAAAGGCCGTGATGGTTGTCGTACACCAATGCCTTGGCATAACAACGACTGCGAGCAAGCCGGTTTCTCTACGGTCAAACCATGGTTACCCGTTGATCAAAACCACAAACATCAAGCCGTTAATGAACAAGAAAACGATCGTGATTCAATCTTAAATGCCTTTCGCCACTTTATGGCATGGCGTAAAGAGCAAGCAGTATTACTTGAAGGCGATATTGAGTTTATTGACACTAAAGAGCCGATACTTGCTTTTTACCGTCATTTTGCAGGACAAACTATCTTATGTGTATTTAACTTAGCGCAAGAACCTGCAAGCCTAAACATTGAGCACACGAATGTTGTGCCTCATGTTGAACTGCAACATCATAATGGTGCTATTGATAATCACACGCTTACCCTGCCTGGTTTTGGTTGTTTTTACGCTACGATAAGTTGATTACATCCCGATCACAATAAACTCATAATATAAAAAACCGACCCCAAAGATGGGAGTCGGTTTTTACTCTAAACCTTAACTAATAGCTGTATTTACTCACCTATATGTTTATCTAAAAATTTAAGCATTTTACTCCAAAGCTCAACCTGATTATCCGGATTGTAGAAACCATGTCCCTCACCATCTTTCATTAACCACTCATAAGGTAAGTTGCGCTTATCTAACTCTGATTTTAAGCGAAACGCATGTTCTTTAGGAACACGTACATCATCTTCCCCCTGAACTATAAATACTGGCACTTTTATTTTATCTACATTTTTAACTGGTGATTGTGCAACACGGTCTGCCCCTGTCGGTAGTACCGTATTTAAAAAATTGATACCTGATTCGTTCTCTGGAATATCACCCTCTGTAAACATTAAATCCAAATCATAAACACCAACAAAACCAATTGAACACTTATATAGATCAGGCTCGTTTATAACACTTTGCAGTGCCGCATACCCACCATAAGAAGCACCATAAACACACACTCGATCTTTATTCGCAACTCCTGAATCAATTAAATGATGTACCCCATCGGTCATATCATTGATCATATCGGTGCCCCACTTTCTGAAGCCCTTAGTTAAAAATGATTTTCCAAAACCACCCGAACCTCGAAAGTTAGGCTGAAAAACTGCATAGCCGTGGTATGCCAATATTTTCGTGTCACTATTTATATATACAGCTGAATCTTTAACCCCATGCGGTCCACCATGCGGTAAAAGAATCAATGGAAGGTTTTTTTGTTTGCCCTTAGGTAACGTAAGTAGTCCTGTAATTTCTAAACCATCTCGACTTTTATAAGTGATAGTGTGAGTCTCTGGTAGTATATCTTTTGTTAACCAAGGCTTACTTTGCGTTAACACTGACAACTTTCTTTTATTATTATCGAATAAATAGAATTTAGTTGGTGCATTTGCAGATGAAGTTTTAACAATCATTGAGCTATTATCATTTGTGGCAGAGATAATAGAGATCGCCTGTCCGTCAAAAGATTTAACCAAACTCTGTATTATTGCTTGATTTTTTGTGTCTTTTACTGAATCTAAAAAGACCGTATCAAGCTTATCATATTCATAAGCAGCACCTAGTAACTCTCCACGCTGGCCATTAACTATACTATTAATAGGCGTTAAGTCAGCTTTGTTATTAGCCAAAACAACTTTATGCTGCTTCGTCTTAATATTAAAGGTTGCAATTGACTTGGTATCAGTCTCTAAATCACTGATGCCTAATAACGTTTCACCATCATCTAAAAAATACATTGGGCTAAAACTGCCTTCATACTCATTAGACTCTAAGATAGTTTTCCATTCAGCATCCACATTTTCACGTGCTAATAAAATTATTTTATTATTCTTATTCGGATCTATACCTTGTGCAGCTAGAGCATCACCATCTTTATTTGTAAATACACTTACACTACTCCCTTTATAAGCGCGCATAGGGATACGACCTAAGGGACGTTTACGTCCTGTCGTGACTTTCATGCGATAAAGGTCAATAAATGGTTCTGATGAAGTAAAAGAGACACTGTAGATCAAAACTTGGTCTGGCTCATTAGGAAGAATATCGATTATTGAAGAAAAGCGGTATTCTTTATTTTCAGCTCTAGGGCCTGTAAGAATCACCATCTTTTTGCCATCAGCATCCATAGAGATTAACTCACCAGTTGGTGCTGGTTTTTCTAATGAGCCATATTCTCGAGCCATAGTCAACAATAAACGTTCATTATTCAGCCAGCTAAAGCTACTGACAGACTCTTTACCCCTTCCTCGGGTCACTGAAATGATTTCACTTTTATTTAAATCTAAAACAGTTAAACTAATTATTCCCTCTTCGTTTCTAGATGTAGACGCCAAATACTTTCCATCAGGGGAAAATTTAATATCTATATATTGTGAATGCTTAGCATATGCTTGCAACACATTATCATTAATTGTCAAAGCCGAAGCGTTAAAACAAACAAATAAACTGAGCAATAAGCCGATAGTAATTTTACTCATACTTTTTCCTTAAAAAAAAAGCCCTCACTTGGAGAGCTTTTATTATTACTAAAAACTAATTAGAAGTGATAAGTAATATTGGCAAATACTCGACGACCAATACGGTCATATTGTGAGTAAAGCGCAGCATTACCTACGTTTAGAGTACCACTGTCTGAAACAACTGGAGGTTCTTCATCAAACAAGTTAGCAACACCTACAGTAAGATCTAAGCCACTATCAAAATCAACTGAACCTGAAAGAGCATGATAAGTTACCCAAGGAGTTTCACGTACAACTGTAACTTCTTCGCCACGATAACTAGTTACATTTGAATCATTTAAGTATTCATAATCATTAGTGGCATCATAATAATTCGATGTCCAAGTCAGGCTATAGTCTTCCCAGCTATAAGTTAATGAAACATTACCTACATGCTTAGGTTCACCAAGCTCGCCAACAAGATTATTTTCTTCACTGTCTTCGAAAACTTTATATGTACGTTCGATTTGCATCGTATGTTCTAAACGTAAACGAAGTGAACCAAAATCAAAGTCATCCTGATATGTGAAGTTATAATCCACACCACGTGCAGTTTGACTTGCAACGTTTACATAACCACTATTAACAACATCGATACCATAGTCACCATCCTGTCCGGTACGGCGAGTAAATAAGTCACATAGAGGTTCGTTTGCAAAGTCTGTAGACTCATAACATCTGCCAGTAATTTGTGAACCTGTTAAACTTGTAACTTCATTTGAAATTACAATGTCATAGTAGTCAATTGACGCAGCAAACGTATCTTCTGGGCTCGTCCAAACAAAACCAATTGTTTCATTAACCGCAGTCTCTGCTGACAATCTGCCAGCGCCACCACTAGTATAAATTGTCGCAGAACTACCACCAATAGTGTAACTTTCAGGAACACCATCTGCTTGACAGTTATTAGCTGTAAGCTCAGTGATATTACCTGCGGCAAACTCATCAACCCAGTTTAAACAAGGATCTATTGCAGTTTGACCATTAAAGCCACTTTGATCTGCTAAATATAATTCATAAAGAGCCGGTGAACGGAACGAAGTACCTCTGTTAGCACGAATGCTAAACCCATCAACAATTCCCCAATTTAGGCCAAGTTTATAGGTCGTATCGTTGCCGTAAGTAGACACGTCAGTCCAACGGAATGAACCCGTTACATCTAATGCCTCAACTAAGAAAACATCTGCAACTAAAGGAACGCGAACCTCACCATAAACTGAGCGCGAAATTTGAGAACCTGCAGTACGCCCCGCACTCGTTAATCCCCAAGAGTTACCTTGGATAGTATTTTCTCCCGGAGTGTCATCAATTTCATCTTTTTGAATTGAGAAACCAAATGCACTGCCTACAGCACCGGCCGGTAATTCAAAAATATCACCGGTTATATAAGCATCTAAAGTTTGTTGCTTATAAATTGTATTACCGATGTCTTCCCCATAAATAAAGTCGCGTACTTCAGGAGATGCATTACCAGCTAAGAAGTCAGGATCAGCCCATGGAATATCAACACATGAACGATTAGAAAATTCAGTTTTTTCACCATTACAACTTGTCCCTGCTGCTAAATGGTTTTGTGACATAACTAGAGAATCACGTAGGAATATATCATTGCGATATTCACCATCATTATAACTATTTTGATATGAAACATCCCAATCCCAGAATCCAAAACTGCCTTGGAAACCAATAACGGCACGCGTATAATCAACATTTGTTTCAGAGCTGTAATGATCAGATAAAGCAACAGGCATTAAAAATGCGTTACCTTCAAAGCCATCAAATGCAGCAGCAGGCTGTGCGCCAACATCACCAATCCAAAATTGACGATAATCTTGTGTACTAGTTGTACGCGAGCTATGAATAAATTCAGCGTAACCATTAATATCATCTGTGATATTAAAATCACCTTGCGCAAAAATAGACCATACTTTAGTTTCTGGTCGCATAGTTTGATTATCACGGAATGGGTGATCTAGATCCCACCAACCATCACTTTCTTTATCGTAAGAAACTGGATACCAACCATCTGGGGTTGTTAAGTCCCCTGGTTGTGTTGCAGTTGAGTTATAGTTCTCATAACCATTAGCACCAAAAAAGCCATCATAGTCATATGCTAAATTTGGACCACTTCCCTTAATGTTTGATGTACCTGCATCATATACCCACAAACCAAAACCAGTTTCATTACAATGAGCTTTACCTGTTCGTGGATCGATTGGATCAGCTGAAGTGCCATCAAGGTTAGACATCAGACGTTCACTACATTCTAGGAAGTCACGTTGCCCACGCTTTAGCTCTTTTGTGATTTTATAATCAGCAGTAACACGGAAAGAGCCTTCGTCATACTCTTCACCAAAAGTAAAATTAATACGTTGCTCTTCGCCACCTGACTCAAATGGTTGACTAAAATCGACTGTAACTGACTTATCATCACCTTTCTTTGTAATAATATTAATTACACCAGCAACAGCGTCCGAACCATAAAGAGATGAAGCACCATCCTTTAAAATTTCAACACGCTCAATTGTTGATAAAGGAATGGTATTTAAGTCAAAAGCCTGAACTTGACCACGAGTACCAGCAGGCCCAGCGCGACGACCGTTTAACAACACTAAAGTACGTGAAGCACCTAAACCACGTAATGAGGCTGTTTCAGTTCCCTTACCGCCAGCTGTAACATAACCAACACTTAATGCAGAAGTAACTTGATTTGACCCAGCAGCTGCTGTGCTTGTTCTTAATAAATCACCGAGTGTTTTAATACCTTGATTTGTAGCATCTTCAACAGAAATAATATCAATTGGAACTTCACTAGCAAAACTATCCGTACGGATACGTGAACCTGTAACTTGAATCCTCTCTACTTTTTTATCTTTTGCTACTTCTTCCTCAGCTGCAAAAGAGCTTGCAGAAAATGCTGTCGTGGAGACGGCACCAAAAGCTATCGCTAAGCGAACTGCTTTTGAAATTTTATTATTTAACATTTTATTCTCCCTGGATCATATTGAAATATGATTTTTATTAGTTTTATTACACTTAAAAGAGCACCAAATTACAAAAGTACCCAATTAAGTGTTAATACTAATACCGCCAGCAACACAAGGTCAACACATAAATAACATTTATGTTAATGTTATTACAACGACCTCAAGAAAGACAAAAATCAACCCAAAAACATGATTATTGCCTAAATAACAATGCATCATAGAGAATAAATGAAGTCGCTTTACTGACTAATGAATAAAAAGAATGGGGGGTTGATTATAATCTAGTATTTTTTAAGCCTATCCTTTCTTTTAAACGAATGCGTGAAATGCCTTATACCCATCAACTATATGCTTAAATAGTAAACCGAATGAATAGTAACTAAGTGCTTTTTAAATCAGGTTATATGAAAAAGCCATCAACAGATAAGATACAATACTCGTGTGCAACTACGCTAACTCTACAAAGCAGTTCAAACACTTCCTATTCTATATATTGTAAGAAATAGAGTGGTGAAAAAAGTAATTTTTGGAAGATATTACAGAACCTAACAAAGGATTAAAGTAACTAAAAATAAAAACGCCTGAGTTTAGAGCATCAGGCGTTTAAATTTAATTAATAAGACCTAATAAAAGGTCAATACTTTACTTTAGAACGATTGCGTAAAGCGGATGTATGAAACACGTCCGTAAGCATCGTAAAGATTAAAGTTATAGTTACGGCCATCGTAAGGAATTAACTCAGGCTCTTTCTCGAATGCGTTTTGCATACCAAGTGCAATTGTTGTACCTGTTGATAGGCTATAAGTTACTTGTAGATCATGAGTAACCCATGTACCAACATTACCTGTACGTTCAATAGAACCATCATCTAATTGAGTTACATCTTCATATTGCTTACCAATTAAGTTGATGTTCCAAGCAAAATCGAGGTCATTCCAAGTATAAGTATTGTTAAGCACAGCACGATCTTGCGGCTCGCCTGGATCTTTTAGCGTATTACGGCCACCATCGATTTTACTTTCAAACTGATGACTCCATTGCAGAGTTTGACGAAATGTACCCGCATCACCAAAATCAAACGTGGTATTTAAATTCAAATCAATACCATTAATCGCCCAGCTACCTTCATTAGCGTAACCTTGAGTAATTAAGTCGATACCACCATTGCTTAAACGTTCTACGCCTAAACCAGTAGGAATTGGGTCGCCTGATTGTTCTCTGTCTAAGATCTCATTAGCATCAAATAGACGGATCATGTTAGATATTTCAATATCGTAATAATCGGCAGAAAAGTTTAACCAATCTGTTGGTTGGTAAGCCATACCAAACGATAGTTGTTCAGATGACTCTGAGCCAATCTCAGGGTTTGCAACAGTGATTGCATTAACTTGCACATCACAACCTGCTGGTAAACCAAAGTTAGCACATGAAGGGTCATCATTTACCGTTGGGTTATCTGGTGCTGGTTTAGATGTAGTTATGTCAAGTGTAGGAGCACGGAAACCTTCACCGTATGATGCACGAAGTACTAAGCCTTCCATTACGTCATATTTGAAAGATACTTTCGGTGAGAAATCACTACCGTAATCAGAATAGCTATCGTAGCGTCCTGCGACACTCATCTCTAGGTTTTCTAAGATGGGAATTAATGCTTCAACATACGCACCTTTTACATCACGTGAACCACCAGCACTGTTACCGGATGAACCACCAACTTGACCTGCTTCTGAAAGTGAATCATATGTGTCCGAATACTCTTCTTTACGATATTCAGCACCAACAACCGCTTGGATAGTACCGCCGCCAATTTCCATTACATCAAATGATGCGGAGCCAAACACTTCTTCTTGATTGAATACACCAATACGCGATGTAGTAACTTTTAAACCGCTTAATAATGTTGCATATTCACTTTTATCAGCATCCGTTGTGAAGCGAGCACCAAATGGGTCATTCAACATATATGCGCCACTGTCCATTGCAACACGTGCGTTACTACCCATTAAATAGTTGCGTCCGATATCATACGTTTTGGTTTTATTCTTACGGGCACCGAAATCAACGAATACATCACCGATTTGCCCCTCAATACTTAGTAAAAAATCAGTTGACCAGTTATCAACCGAATTATCACGGTTGCCTAATGCAGCAAAGCGATGACGCACTTCTACTAAACTAGGTTCATCACCATTGGCTATTTCTTGTGCTCTTTGTGCTTCTACTGCTGCAGCAAAATCAGCATTATAAAATGCACCGTTTGGATTGATTGGGTTATTTGGGCTTGTATCTGATAAAAACACCGCATCACCGGCATCATTTAATGCAGGTGCGTAACGACCAAATGATTTCGTTTTCGAGACTAAAGTATGAGACAAGATTTTCCAATCATCGTTGATCTCATATTCTGCTTTTAAGAACGCAGATTGGTTACCCGTTGATGCTTCATTCGCATTGGTTGCATTAAAGTTATAACCACACAGATCTGTACTCGTATAGTTAAAGTTTTCTAAAGCGTCACACTCTTGCTGAGAAATAATCGATTTAAAACCTTGCCCTTCTGCTGGGTTAAATGCATTCACACCAAAACTAGAAACACCTGGTTGAACCCAATCATAAGCATTTTCATAGATAATATCGCGGTTATTCCACGATACTCCACCAATTACAGAAGCATTGTCGCTTGACGCGCCAAAAACTGCAGAGCCTTCCTCACGATCACCACCTTCATTAGGTAGGCTCACATCACCAGCCCCGATGCGTAATTCTGCACCATTAAAGTCTTTACGAGTGATAACGTTGATTACACCAGCGATAGCGTCTGAGCCGTATACCGCAGAAGCACCATCAGATAAAATTTCGATTCTCTCCACAGCGGCCATAGGAATTGAATTTAAATCCTGCGAATTACCTGTTGATGGTGATTTAGGTAAACGACGGCCATCTACAAGTATTAAAGAACGCTCAGAGCCTAAACCACGTAAATTTACCGACGAAACTCCCTGAGCAGAGCTACCAGATTGCGGGCGAAATGAACCGGCAGAGTTAAAGCTCGTATTACGTAATAGATCAGAAACAGACGTTTGGCCCGACATATCAATTGCAGCACGGTCAATAACTGTTACAGGGATAGAGCCTTCTAGGTCAGTACGCCTGATGCGTGAACCTGTAACTTGGATACGTTCAACTTTATCAACGCCATCATTTTCTTCTGCCGCGATTAAGCTAGCAGAAAATGCGCCCGACGAAACGGCGCCAAAAGCGATCGCTAAGCGAACTGCCTTTGAAACTTTATTATTTAACATTTGATTCTCCCTGATCATATTTACTGTGCTTTTATTAGTAATTAACTTTAAATATCAGGCACCTAGAATCCACAAAGAACACAAGTACCCAATACAGTAAATTAATACTAATATTAGGAACAACCAAAGGTCAACACTTATTTAACTTTAACAACACCCGAATCACAGTTAAAAAACAAAAAATACAATTAATATAATTTCAAGCAAGTGTTTTAAAATATTTAAACATTATTAAAAAAGCAATGAATTTGTAGAGGGTTGGAGAACGAAAGCCGACAAATATTATTGAGATATCAAAAGCGATACCGGAGGAAATATTACCTAAAACTAACTTAGCCCAGTCAAGAACTGTCAACGTAACTAAATGTTAACATCATATCTAGAAAAACGTTTTGTATAAGAGTCATAGCTTGAGTGAATAGGTCTAATTTTTCTATTAAAAACCTAATTATTACGCTTAAGCTTCAACCTTAGTTTGTTGCATTAATGAGTCATCTAGATTTACTATACAGTAAACCAGACTGGTAAGTTTACCCCACACCGTAAATTTCAAACTATCAAATATATACCTTAAAGTTACGCTGCTCACTGGGCAATGTTTTATAAAAACATCCATGCTTTAATTATTATTTAACGGCCTTAATAATCCAACATAAAATCCCCGTTTCCAATTTCATAACATCAAACTCAAATGATACCCACTCATTTTCAGCGATAGTCTTAAAATTCTCTATGTCTAAGCTTGACCACGATGCTTCATATTGATCCTGTAAACGTAATTGAAAAGCAGTAAGTTTTTCGTGAGTATTTATAACTCTTGCTGTATTAGTCTGTCGCCAATCCATAATAATGGGCAGTAGTTCTTTAACAAGTAAATTGTACCACTCTAGTTCATCTTCAGAAGTACATTCACTTTGTTGCAATTTCACTTTTTTCAATAAATTAGCATTCTTTTCTTTAAATTGAGCTTGCTGTCTTTCAGTTAGTTGAGCTTTGTTCTCAACACCCTGGCAAAAATCACCAAAGTCATACAGTAGTGCCAATAAGCCATCAGGGTTATTCAACTGACTCAGTATCTTTAAGCCAATTTTGCAATCAGTAGAAATAAAGGAATCTTGATGATGTATTAATGCTGTAAACTCCCCCCCACTCTTTAACACCCTATTAACTTCTGATAAGGCCGCTATTGGCTCTGCATACTCAAAACCGAATTGACTTATAACTCGATCAAACTGAGCATTTACAAAAGTTAAATTTTCAGATGGCGTATTTCCATAAAACTGAATTTTTTCTAGCGTTGCAAAGCACGGATCTGTCGGGCTAAAAATAGTTAAAGGATCTATTAATGCGGCATCTGATGCTGAAATATTAAAATCAGCTCCAAATTGTTGTGCTAAGACTGCTAACCCACCATTACCTGTTGCTAAGTCTAAAATTGCTGCGGAAGTCGGAAATGAGTTAAACGTAGTTTGCCAAAATTCGGCTATTTCACCAGTATAGCCCTGTGCATGCTCTCCTTCTGCAAAGCTATTAAGTGATTTGGTTTTTGACCAATATGAATTCCAATGTTGCATTATTCATCCAAATAAAAAAGGTGGGTTATAAACCCACCTTTCATTTAACTTAAATTAAATCTTAAAACGTTTGAGTGAAACGGATGTATGAAACACGTCCGTAAGCATCGTAAAGATTAAAGTTATAGTTACGGCCATCGTATGGAATTAACTCAGGCTCTTTCTCGAATGCGTTTTGCATACCAAGTGCAATTGTTGTACCTGTTGATAGGCTATAAGTTACTTGTAAATCATGAGTAACCCATGTGCCAACATTACCAGTACGGTCCACACCACCATTATCATTTGCGGTAACATCTTCATACTGTTTACCAATTAAGTTGATGTTCCAAGCAAAATCAAAGTCATTCCAAACATAAGTATTGTTTAGTACGGCACGATCTTGTGGCTCACCTGGATCTTTTAGCGTATTACGGCCGCCATCGATCTTACTTTCAAACTGGTGACTCCATTGAAGAGTTTGACGGAATGTACCCGCATTACCAAAATCAAATGTGGTATTTAAGTTTAGATCTAGACCATTAATCGCCCAGCTACCTTCATTTGCATAACCTTGAGTGATTAAGTCGATACCACCATTGCTTAAACGTTCTACGCCTAAGCCTGCAGGGATTGGATCACCTGATTGCTCTCTGTCTAGGATGGTATTAGCACCAAAGAAACGGATCATGTTAGATATTTCAATATCGTAATAATCAGCAGAGAAGTTTAACCAATCTGTTGGTTGGTAAGCCATACCAAACGATAGTTGCTCAGATGACTCTGAACCAATCTCAGGGTTTGCAACAGTGATTGCATTAACTTGCACATCACAACCTGCTGGTAAACCAAAGTTAGCACATGAAGGGTCATCATTTACTGATGGGTTATCTGGTGCTGGTTTAGATGTAGTAATATCAAGTGTTGGAGCACGGAAACCTTCACCGTATGATGCACGAAGTACTAAGCCTTCCATAACGTCATATTTGAAAGATACTTTCGGTGAGAAATCACTACCGTAATCAGAATAGCTATCGTAACGTCCTGCAACGCTCATCTCTAGATCTTCTAAGATAGGAATTAATGCTTCAAAGTATGCGCCTTTAACATCACGTGAACCACCAGCACTGTTACCTGATGAACCACCAACTTGACCTGCTTCTGAAAGTGAATCATATGTATCAGAGTATTCTTCTTTACGGTATTCAGCACCAACAACTGCTTGGATAGTACCGCCGCCAATTTCCATTACATCAAATGACGCTGAAGCAAAAGCTTCTTCTTGATTAAATACACCGATACGTGACGTAGTAACTTTTAAGCCACTTAGTAACGCTTGATAATCACTTTTCTCTGCATCAGTTGTAAAACGCTCACCAAATGGGTCGTTTAGCATGTATGCGCCACTGTCCATTGCAACACGTGCGTTACTACCCATTAAGTAGTTACGACCGATTTCATAGGTTTTAGTTTTGTTCTTACGTACACCGAAATCAACGAACACATCGCCAATTTGACCTTCAGCACTCAATAAGAAGTCAGTTGACCAGTTATCAACAGAATTATCACGGTTACCTAGAGCAGCAAAACGGTGACGAATTTGTACTAAACTAGGATCATCGCCATTGGCAATTTCTTGTGCTCTTTGTGCTTCTACTGCTGCAGCGAAGTCAGCATCATAAAAAGCGCCATTAGGGTTGATTGGGTTATTTGGACTTGTATCTGATAAGAATGCTGCATCACCGGCATCATTTAATGAAGGTGCATAACGACCAAACGATTTAGTTTTTGAAACTAAAGTATGTGATAAAATTTTCCAATCATCGTTGATCTCATATTCTGCTTTTAAGAACGCAGATTGGTTACCCGTTGATGCTTCATTCGCATTGGTAGCGTTAAAGTTATAGCCACACAGATCTGTACTTGTATAAATGAAGTTTTCTAAGCCCTCACACTCTTGTTGCGAGATAATTGATTTATAACCTTGGCCTTCTGCTGGGTTGAATGCATTCACACCAAAACTAGAAACACCTGGTTGAACCCAATCATAAGCATTTTCATAGATAATATCGCGGTTATTCCACGATACACCACCAATTACTGATGCATTGTCGCTTGACGCGCCAAAAACTGCAGAGCCTTCTTCACGATCACCACCTTCATTAGGTAGGCTCACATCACCAGCACCGATGCGTAATTCTGCACCATTAAAATCTTTACGAGTGATAACGTTGATTACACCAGCGATAGCGTCTGAACCGTATACCGCAGAAGCACCGTCAGATAGAATTTCGATACGCTCAACAGCAGCCATAGGGATTGAGTTCAAATCCTGTGAGTTACCAGTTGATGGTGATTTAGGTAGACGACGACCATCTACTAAGATTAACGAGCGTGATGCACCAAGACCACGTAAGTTTACTTGAGAAACACCTTGCGCAGAGCTACCAGACTGAGGACGGAATGAACCTGCAGAGTTAAAACTTGTATTACGTAACAAGTCAGAAACAGAGGTTTGACCCGACATATCAATTGCAGCACGGTCAATGACTGTTACAGGAATTGAACCTTCTAGGTCAGTACGTCTAATACGTGAACCTGTAACTTGGATACGTTCAACTTTATCAACGCCATCATTTTCTTCTGCCGCGATTGAGCTAGCAGAAAATGCGCCCGACGAAACGGCGCCAAAAGCGATCGCTAAGCGAACTGCCTTTGAAACTTTATTATTTAACATTTGATTCTCCCTGGACCACTATTTTGTGGTTATTTTTATTTAGCTTTTGTAAACATTTGCAACGTTTGCATTGCAAACACACAACGATACTAAACAAAAAAAATCAATATGCCAACATTTGTTCACGTTTATTTAATCTAAAAACAGATAACAGCACAAAATATTGCCATAACAGGTACAAAAATAGAGAAAAATGGGACAACCAATACACGGTTAACTCTTCTTTAATAACTTTATTAGTAACCTGAACACAATAATTCCATAATTAGGAACGGTTCACAACAGCGATAATTGTGCTTCGCTATCTGTAATAAAATCGTGATTAAGAGGGTGTAGAATCATTTGCGCAATAGGCTTTAATTGTTTTTCAACATAAACACTGTAGTCAAATTGATAATCGGAAGGTGTTATCTGTTGCAAATACAATTCAGCGCCAGACTTTGTGTACACGTACTCAACAACCTGCCCTTTGTTGATCACAAAGTCGGGGTAAACAGATTGGTATTTTTTTATTGCTTGTACTTGCGGCGGAACGTTCTTTTGGTAATCGATCAAATGTTGACCAAGTCGTTTTCTGTAAACAAGTTTACTGTCAAACTCTCCCGCATATAACCGTGTAATGTAACTTTCAATAATGGGAGTTAACATTTCAACATTGAAGTTATCGAGGAACAAAGTGGCGAATAATTCTGTTTGAAACTCGTGGGCGAGCTCGGTCCAATCACTGCGTGCTGTTTCCATTCCTTTAAAAATAAGTTCTTTTTTGCCTTTTGTATCTACTTGGCCTACGTAACGCTTTTTTGAACCTGTTGTTTTACCACGTATGGTTGGCATAAAAAACGGGCTATATAAAGTTTCAAACTCAATTTCTAAATAACTTGGTGTAGCAAAGCGCTGCTTTATCGTGTGTTGCCATTTCTCATTGATCGTAATAGCTAGTTGCTTAGCGATCACTTCACAAGCTGAAGCATCGAGTTCGTCAGGTAAACTCACAAATGTTGAATCCGTATCACCGTAAATAACTGTGTAGCCAAGCTCTTCAATCCACTGGCGAGTGGTTTGCATGATTTCATGTCCGCGTAAAGTGATGGAGCTGGATAAACGTGGATCATAAAATCGGCAACCTTTGGAGCCTAATACGCCATATAGACTGTTCATGATAATTTTAATCGCTTGAGACAGCATGGGCTGCTCTGTGTTTTTTGCATGCTGCCTTGAAGACGCTAACGTTTTTATTAAATTAGGTAAGTGGTGCTCTGTACGTGAAAAAAAGGCGTCTTTAAAGCCTGGTATTGCGTTTACTGGCTCGGCTAAACCACGAATTAGTCCAAGTGGATCAATGCAAAATGTTTGCATGATAGATGGATACAAGCTTTTAAAGTCCAGCACTATGACATTTTTATATAGCCCAGGAATTGACTCCATGACGAATCCGCCAGGGCTTTCAAACGATAAACCATGATCGCCTAAATTAGGGGCAACATAACCACTGCGATGTAAAAGAGGCAAATATAAATTAGTAAATGCCGCTACTGAGCCCCCCATTCGCTCCAACTCAAGTCCTGTTAACTGAGTGCGAACTATAGCAAATTCAATTAAATTTAATTGCTCAAAAATTCGCTTAACGAGTATGCAGTCTTGGCGGTTGTAAGCTGCAAGTGATAGCTTATCCTCATTAAATTGACGAACAATTTCACTAAGGCGATTATCGATTTGAATTAGCTTTTTTTCACCAAGTACTTTATGACTCACATTCGCTAGTGAAAAACTATCAAAGTGATAAGTGGCGTTTTTAAGTGTATCAATTCCATCAATCACACAACGTCCAGGTAGGGTTAAACGGGTAAAATGCCCTTCGCGTATTTGTAGTTGTCCATGCCCACGCCCCAGTAATAATTTAACACCCAACGCCTCAGCGCGGCGGTTTAGTACTGAAAAATCAAACTCAATGACGTTCCAACCGATAATAATATCGGGATCGACATCATGTAGCAACTGTTGTAATTTAGTCAGTAAATCAATCTCATCGTGGCACCAATAAATTGTTTGCTTGTTGTGTACAGACTCCAATACTGGCTCGCCGATCATAATGACGCAGTCAATTCCCTGTCCCACTAAACCGACAGAATACAGTACCCCTTCCCCACTGCACTCTATATCTAATGACACCGTCTTCAACTGTGGAATATACGGTTTGGCGGCTTTTAGCTGTGCGTTATCAATTTGAATATAACCTGCTTGTTGAGTAATATCGCCAGTCACCCACACAGCACCACGAATAAATCGTTCCATTAAAAAACGGTCGCTGTGGCGCACATCACCTTCATATACTGTAATTTGATTATCAAACGGTTGGCTCTCAAATAGCTGCCTTGCTTGGTAAAGAGCATGTGTGTTTGAGAAATAACAAGCTATACATTGCTCGCCACTAAAATGTTTCATTGAGACATCTTTAAACTCGGCTGTTATGTTTTGTGCCGCTAACAACTGCTCAGCAACAACTTGCTGTTTTAGTGGAATAAAAAATACGGCTTGCTGATTTGGTACTAACACTTTTAGCGGCCCATGATCTGAACTTAGCCAATAGCACAGAGTGATCCCGCTATGGCGACTATACTTATCTGCGGCATATTGTTGCCTTGAAAGAATAAAGCCTTGATAGATTGCTTGTGTCAATGTTCGATCCCAATTAATATACAGCACTGTAATTATATACATACTTTAGGTTATTCACCCATGCTTTCTGATACATTAAAAACAACGATAAGAAAAATTCATAAGCATGTGGCCAACAACCTCAATGATTATCGTCCCCGCAGTAGTCAAAATTATCTAGTGGCTGAAATAGCCAAAACGCTGGCAGGCGAATACCACAAAAAGCAACGAATTTGCGTCATAGAAGCAGGAACAGGCACAGGAAAGTCGCTAGCTTATTGTTTAGGCGCATTACCACTGGCACTTGCGCAAAAAAAGAAGCTCATTATTTCAACCGCAACAGTTGCATTACAAGAACAATTAATAAGCAAAGAACTGCCCTTTTTTAAAAAACACTCTGGCCTTGATTTCAAATTTGATTTAGTGAAAGGTCGCCAGCGCTACTTATGCGCTCATAAACTGCATAATGCAGTCAACGGTGACAGCCAAACACAAATGGAGTTTATGCCCACACTCTCATCACCACTGAGTGAAATGGAAACTAAATGTTTGCAGCAGCTCTACGATGCTTACACCAATAAAAAATGGCAAGGTGATAGAGATAGTTGGGCCGATACCATTCCGGATCGTGTGTGGGGATTGATTGCCTGTGATAAACACGCCTGCCAACGGCAAATGAAAGCCCATCAAACCTGTCCGTTTCAACTTGCTCGCCAGCGCTTAATGCAGATGGATGTGCTCGTTATTAATCATTCTTTATTGCTGGCTGATCTTGATTTAGGCGGCGGGAAAATTTTGCCCGAGCCTGATAATAGCATTTACGTTATTGATGAGGCCCATCACCTGGCTCATATTACCCGTGATTTCTCATCAGCCGCAGCCACAATTAAAGGCACCATTGACTGGCTTGACAAACTCACTAAATTCAGTGGCAAAATGGCTAAAGTGTTAGTTGGTCAAAAAGCTATAGGACAGAACTTTAAGCTTTGCGACAGTATTAATGATGCTACTAAAGATTTAAAAATAGTGCGTGATATTTTGGATAATGCTGATTTTAATTATTCAAAAGACGATACATACCGATTCGAACACGGTGAAATCCCCGAGTCGTTACACACTAAAGCCAAGGATATCAGTGAAGCGACCTTAGATGCGTTACGCTGTTTAAATAAAATGCACGACACACTTGTTCAAGATGTAAGTGATGGCGATATCAAACCTTATGTGGCTGATCCTATTTTAGGTGAAAGTGGCCATTATATTAATCGCCTTGAACAATTAAACAAGCTCTGGTTTAGCTACGCAACTAAGGGGGAAGGCACACCCCATGCACGCTGGATAAAACGCTTAGAGTACAAAAATCATCACGATCACTTATTAAGTGACTGCCCTATTGAAGTAGGTTATTACTTAAAAGATAAACTCTGGCGAGAATGTGCTGGTGCCGTTTTATGTTCAGCCACACTCACAGCACTTGGCTCATTTGACCATTTTGCTTATGAAAGCGGGCTTGCTAAAGAAGAAGGGGTAAAATACTTAAAAGTGCCTTCCCCTTTTGATTACCCAAACCAAGCAACCTTGCACATTCCAAGATCACAAATAGAGCCGACAGATAAAGAGTTTAGCGATCATTTAGCCAACGTTTTACCTAATCACCTAAATAAGCAGCAAGCTAATTTAGTATTATTTGCTTCATACTGGCAGATGGATCATGTTGTGAAAGCCCTACGCGCTAAAAACCTAGATATTTTAGTGCAAGGTGAAATGTCACGCGAAGCACTACTTAAACAACATACAAAGAATATTGATGCAGGCAAAGGCAGTATTTTATTTGGCACGCAAAGTTTATCCGAAGGCCTCGATTTACCGGGTAAATACCTTGAAAACTTAGTGATCACTAAAATTCCATTCGCGGTGCCCACATCACCTATTGAAGAGGCACAAGCAGAATTTGTACAAAGCAAAGGCGGCAATCCATTTTTATCTATTACAGTTCCCGATGCGGCAAAGAAATTAGTACAAAGCTGTGGTAGACTGCTGCGTAAAGAAAACGATCAAGGTCGGATCACCATCCTCGATCGCCGTTTAGTGACTAAGCGATATGGCAAAGCCATGCTGGACACATTACCACCCTTTAAAAGACAAATAGATTATTAATGTTTGAACTTGCACTAGACCCAACAACATGGGCACTTCTTTGTGCTGTGGCGCTTGCCGCAGGCTTTATTGATGCCGTGGCCGGTGGTGGCGGTATGTTAACTGTACCCGCGCTTTTAACTGCTGGCCTTCCCCCCATTTAACACTGGGAACAAATAAACTCGCCGCAAGCTTTGGCTCTCTCACAGCGAGTATCACATATTTTCGTAAACAACTCTTCAGTCCTCGGTTTTGGGCCGCTTCAATTATCGCAACCGCCATTGGCGCTTTACTGGGAACTCTAATAGTTGACTACCTGAGCATTGAGTTTTTAAACAAGCTTCTCCCTGTGGTGATCATTTTAGTTGCCTGCTATAGCTTGTTTGGTAATTTAAGCACAGTTGAACATGATAATCTTCCGCCACTCAATAGAGCGACCAAAATAAAACAATGGTTGCAAGGTTTGAGCTTAGGCTTTTTTGATGGCTTAGCAGGCCCAGGTACTGGCACTTTTTGGACAGCCTCTAATAGCTTGCTATACAAAATGAGTTTATTACTAAATTGTGGCCTTGCCCGTTCAATGAACTTTGTTTCTAACTTTGTATCACTTATTACATTTGTTGCACTGGGCCATGTTAACTTTTTGCTGGGTATTACAATGGGCTTGTTTTTAATGTTTGGCGCTTGGTTAGGTGCTCATTCTGCAATTCGTTTTGGCAGTAAGTTTATTCGTCCTGTTTTTAATACCGTGGTGATTATTTTAGCGTTAAAACTAATTTATGAGGCTTACTTATAATATGCATACAGCGTCTTTTGATAAACTTTGCCAACAAGTTGCTACTTTAAAGCAGCATGCAGAGCAGTTTGATAAAGCTAAATTATTTGCTAAAAACCGCTATATGCAAGCGCAACCTAGCCTATTTGACCGTGGTGTTTTTACCACCAAAAGTATGAAGCTTGTTGATT
This sequence comes from Pseudoalteromonas sp. KAN5, assembly GCF_022846535.1. Classification (NCBI taxonomy): domain Bacteria; kingdom Pseudomonadati; phylum Pseudomonadota; class Gammaproteobacteria; order Alteromonadales; family Pseudoalteromonadaceae; genus Pseudoalteromonas; species Pseudoalteromonas sp. KAN5. Next base: position 901,158 of record NZ_AP025589.1, on the reverse strand, counting down.
ACGTCCTAGAAATTGAAGATGAAGTAAATACCCTTCCACCACTGGATCGCCGCCATGCTCATAATTATGCGTTAGTACGAATTGCTAACCAAGTGCAAGCAGTATTTAACGTTATAAAATCGACGCCTATTTGGGAAAAAGAGAACAAAAGCACGTATAAACCTCGCCATAAAGTGACAAACCAAACAGCACCTTATCAGCACGCAGTTAAGAAGATTATGCAACCCGCTCATGAATTATATGACGAGTTAAAACAAAATCATGAGTTCGAACGTCGTTTAGTATTAATGGTGGAAGAATGTAAACTTAAAATGCAAAACGTGGGCCCTATCAAAGCGAAAGCCATTAACCTTGAGATCTTAGCACTACACGGCCGGCTAGGTCGTTGTCGCAAAGCTATATCGGCTACCGAAGAAAAAATTCAACAAGTAGAGAAACAACAATTACGCTAATGGCCGTCTATTATCACCCACTCTATTCAAGACTTGCATTACCGCAACGCCACCGCTTTCCTATTACTAAGTATCAATTGCTGAAACACGCTATTACAGAGCTAGGTTTTACTGACTTTATTCGTCCACATAAAGCAACGAATGAACAAATCCAACTTTGCCACACCCGTGAATATACTGAACGCTTTATTAGTGGCCAGTTAACTGAAAAAGAAATTAAGAAAATGGGTTTCCCCTGGTCAAATCAATTGCTTGAACGCACACTATATTCTGTCGGTGCCAGTATCCAAGCCGCTGAGTCGGCTTTAACAACACAATTGGCGGTAAACCTCAGTGGTGGATATCACCATGCGTATAGCACTTACGGCAGTGGTTTTTGCATTTTTAACGATCTCGCCATCGCTGCCGCACATCTTATAAATACGGATCAAGTATCCAGTGTCCTAATATTCGATTGTGATGTACACCAAGGCGATGGAACCGCCGAAATTTGTAGTGCTCAGGAAGATGTGATCACTTGTTCAATTCATTGCCAACAAAATTTTCCTCGATTAAAACAACAATCTGACTATGACTTTGCCATCGATGCTGGCACAACGGATGATGAATACCTAAATACACTAAAAAGTGCCCTCGATTTTTGTATTCGTCTACATCAACCAGATATCATCTTATATAATGCTGGCGCGGACATTTACCAAGGCGATGAGCTCGGTCATTTTGATATCAGCTTAGAGGGCGTCTATCAGCGGGATTTACTCATCCTTAATACCTGCCGGCAACATGCTATCCCCATAATGTGCGCTTTAGGTGGCGGCTATCAACGTGATACGCAACAATTAGTCACTGTCCATAAACAGCTTTTTCGAGCCATTGTCGATTTATCCCCAAGCTTGGTATAGACTAAATACAATGATAAATGACGTAGCAGGCAATACTGTGCGATTACATGACGATATCCACAACTATTATGAAAAAATTGTAATTGAAGAGATCGGTAAACGACAACTTGAAAAAAGTTATAGTGAAGATGTAATGGCCGACTTTTGTTGCACTGTACTCAATCAACTACCTGCACGTTATATTCGCTATGATGTTGATATGGAATTTTATTTACCACAAGTAGAACGTATTCATATACAAGAGCGTGTTAATATAGCGATTGATGTCGCGATAAGCCAAATCGCAAAAAAGAAGAACTTAGATGACTAAAGAACTTGAACAAGCGCCCACTCATGTAAAACTTGCCGTTGACTTGATTATGCTCTTGGAGCAACACGAGGTTGCTCCAGAAGATGTGCTAAATGCACTGGAGATTATAAAAGCTGATTATGAACGAAAACGTGAGCAGCTCATAAATAATCAGTTAGCTTAAGCCTAACCATTTTACTCATCATCAAAAATCGCCACATAAGTAGCCTGCGTATTCGATTTGCTTGCACGATACATACCGCTGGTATTAAACGGTAAACTAATATTTCCTTTATTATCAACAATAATGACCCCTCCAGTGCCACCTATAGGTTTGAGCACACCGTTAATCACCTCATCACCAGCTTGACCAATGGTTTTATTTTGATATTTAACTCGGGCACAAATATCTGCAGCGACATTGTAGCGTATAAAATACTCACCATGTCCGGTAGCAGATACCGCGCATGATTCATTTTCAGCGAAAGTTCCCGCGCCTATCACTGGCGCATCACCAATACGGCCAAAACGTTTCGCCGTCATACCGCCTGTTGAGGTACCCGCCGCTAAATTACCGTTTTTATCCAGCGCAACCGCACCAACTGTGCCCATTTTATAATTTACCGGTAATGCGTGATGAGCTGCCTGATAATCTTTACTGGTGGCTTTTGCTTTATCTAATTTCTCTTTGGCTTTTAGCAAAGCTTTATAGCGATTTTCAGTGTCAAATAAATTGTTTTCAACCAAAGGGACACCCTGCTCTTTAGCAAATTCTTCGGCCCCCTGACCACTGAGCATCACATGTACCGACTCTTCCATTACCAAACGAGCTAAATTTATTGGGTTTTCTATATGTTTAACCCCAGCTACAGCGCCCGCTTGACGATCGCGACCATCCATAATCGATGCATCTAATTCATGGCTGCCATCATATGTATACACCGCTCCACGTCCTGCATTAAAGTACGGAGAGTTTTCTAACACATTAATTGCCGCAGTCACTGCATCAAGGCTTTGGCCACCTTGCTCAAGCACTTTATAGCCTGTTTCAACCGCTTCTTGTAACTTTGCTCGGTAGGCTTTGTCTTGTTCAGGGGTAAAACGGCTTTTTTCAATCGTACCAGCACCACCATGGATTGCAATTGCAAACGGGCTAGATTGAGTCGATGCTGGCGCACCGATAGCTAATGGACTTAACGTTAAACAGCACGCAGTGAGTAACGCGCTAAAAAGTGACTTGTTCATACAGGTAACTTGTGTTGGAAGTAAGTACCTCCAATGTGAATAAACTTGTGCTAAATTACAAGCCTAACCAGATAAAAGATACAAAAAAAGCGCCAAATGGCGCTTTTTAGTAGTTCGTATAAATTACGCTTGTTGCGCTTTTAAACGAGCCAAACGTGCTACTTGGTGCGTAGACGTTAAGAATGAGTAAATCGGAGCTAGGTAACCACGCTTACGGAGTTCTAAGAACTCTTCATCGCTTAACTCGTTAAGTTTTTTCTCATCGATAAGGTAAATACCGTTAATGTCTTTTTTCTCGCCTTTGATATCAACAGTTAATGTTTGAGCTACTAAAAGTTCTTTATCAGCAAGATACTTAGTGAATGCTTCTGTTACATGAGAAAACTCAATGAATGATACTAAGGCTTCTTTACGACGCTTTAAGTAATCAGTTTCTTCACCGTTTTCGAATAATGCATTGCCTTCAGCCTCACCCACTAATGGGCTTGCTTCGTCAATTACGATACCGTATTGATCTTCTTGTGGGTGTTTAACCAAACCAAGTGGGTAGCGTGTTGTTGCCATAGGTGCAAACGCTGCAGTCCATTTACCATCTTGTACAAAAAGGTTTTCGCCTGGCTCTAAACCAAACATTGCTACCGCTTGAAATTGACCTGTTTCGTTATTTTTAACGAAAGACATAGGGAACTCATTTGCTACACGCGCAAACTCATGTGCAACAACTGGCACTAAGTGTTGAGTTTTTAAAAATTCTACATTAATGCCATTTTGAATTTTAGTGTTGGCATGCTTTTCGTTGTGTAAAGGCTGTACTTGTTGCTCCGCCATGTTACTGCTCCGTTATTATATAAATAAATTTATTTTGCTGTTAGTGCCCTAAGGCTAAAGGTTTTGCCACAAAAATGGAAGTGAAATGTTTGTTGCAATTTGTACGCTGAGCTTTTATTGAAGTGAACCTTCTTCACATATAAATACAAAGTTAACCGCAAAATAACTTATACTCGTTTCATGTATTTAACTTTTAGCTGATTTGTCAATAAGACGCTGAAACTGCCCCAAAGAAATTAAATGCGAATAAATAGCCTCAAGCATGCCATTTTTTTGTAATGAGAGTAAATCGTCATCACTTAATGCATTCAATAACTCTCGGTCGACCGAAAATAAACCGGAAATCTGCTGCTTGTTTCCATCCCCTAAATCAAACTTAAAGCGTTGTTCAATAAGCAAGCCTAATTCATTTAGCGTTTCAATAAACTGATTGCAAATCACTTCTTGTTCAGCTAAGTGCTTTAATTGCTTTTGCTTTTCAAGCATATACGCAGATGGTTGCCCATCACCAGCAACTAAAGCAACCCCTTCACCTAGATCATTCAACTCATCTGAATTAATCGCAATTACGATGTCCCCTTCAGCATTTTTTGCTAACGAAAAAGGGTACTTAGATATATTTTGCGGGACATAAACCGTTTCAAAGTGACCATCATCGATAAATACATTAGAGCCTGCTTGCAAACCTAAAATAGCCACCATATGATAACTATCTGTTTTTGATTTAATAAAAGAAATTGGGAAGTTTAGTGCTACCTTTGCAATTTCGCTAGGTACTATACTTACCATGTGAAGATGGCTAGCGTGTGAATATTCCTCACTAATTTTAACAGAATATTTTTTATGTTTTTCTAAGCTAAATATTTCATAATTTTCTGACATAAATCACTCATCTATATGTTATTATTTTACTAAAAATAACATGTATTCAAGGTAAGTTAAAGGATGAAAATACAACGAATTAATGTTGCAGAAATTGATAACTTAAAACGTTATCTTGAAAGAAAAGACACACCAATAATTTTAACCAATTTATTTGATAGTTGGCCATCATTAGAAATTGCAAAACATTCTAAAGAAAGAATATTACAACATTTAATAAGCCAAGCAAAAAATGAGCTTGTTAATACTTTAGTTATTGATGAAAAACACAATGGATTAATAGGTTTTTCAGATGATACTTTTGAGGCATATACTTTTAAAAAGTACGATGCTCCTTTTCCTGCTGTACTTAAAAAGCTGATCCTTAATTTAAAGTTGAATAATAGCGATGTCATTGCAGTGCAAAGTGCTCTAGTTAAAGATTGCTTAACTTCATTTTTAAACAATAACCCTTCTCCAGACTTTTTAGCAAATATTGACCCTCGAATTTGGATAGGCAATGCCACAACAGTGCCAGGACACTATGATTGCGAGCATAATATAGCTTTAAACCTTTGTGGAAAAAGAACTTTTTACCTGCTACCTGCCGAAGCTATTTCAAATTTATATGTGGCGCCACTGGATTTTTCCATAGCAGGGCCCGCCGTTAGTCAGGTCGATTTTTCGCAACCAGATCTGACTAAGTTTCCAAAATTTTCTAATGTAAAAGATCAAGTGTTAAAAGCATCATTAAATGAAGGAGAGGCTTTATTTATTCCACCACTGTGGTGGCATAATGTAAAAGCAACTGAAAAAATTAATATATTAATTAATTATTGGTGGAAAAATGAAATCAATGAACAGGGTATAAACAGCGATTATTCTGATAGTTTATTACACAGCATTTTAACAATTAGGCATTTACCTGAGCACCAGAGAAAGTCATGGCAAAAAATATTTGATTATTATGTTTTTAATAAATCAGATCCTTTCAATAACAAAACTAAAAGTTATGACGGTATATTAAGTGGCAACAAAAGCAAAATAGAGCAGGCATATAAAGCTCTAGCTTCAAGAATAAAAAATTAAAACACTCAGTTTTATGGAAGTTTAAAACACGCCATTTAAATAACTAAATTCATTAATAATAATTTAATTACTATATTATTTAACTTGAACTTATAAGTAATTTAACTCATGAAAATGATAGTGTGTAATAGCACATTATACCAATCGTGTTAAGTTACTGACCATTTATAGCGACAGGTAAATGGAGTGATAACAAGGCATAAATTTTGACATGTAGTTGTTCTACATGAAAAATTTATAACGCAGTTAGCGCTTTATTTAGCCCGCTAGAATGGTTAAATATTTAAGTCGATTGGTATTAGTATAGCAAGCAGGATAAACAAAAAATGCCGCTAAGTTGCGGCATTTTTTATATGAGTTGAATCTTAGAAGCGGAAATTAGCACCAAGAACAAATCGGCGACCATTTTCATAAATTGATAGAACTCGGTCTTTACTTGTATTGTACTCAACTACTTTTTCATTCGTTAAGTTAATACCTTCAAACACAACAGAAATATTTTCTGTAACATTTACAGTTGTAGTGAAGTCTAATTGACCATAGTCATCATTCCATAGCTCTGCGCCTGAAGAATGTAGACCTTTGTACCATTCAGTACGATAGTTGTACATTGCACGCACTGAAAATAAGTCATCTTCATAAAATGCTGAAGCGTTTAACATATTTTCTGATGCGCCCATTACTAAGCCAGAACCCGGGTTCATAACATCACGTTCGCCATCATTTTTTGCATCAGTATAAGTATAGTTCGCTGATACACCAAAACCACCACCTAAGTCATACTGCAATGTAGCTTCTAGACCTGTAGTCGTTCCACCAGGACCATTTTCTGGACGTGTTACTGTCGCACTGATCCACATATCTTCTTCTTGGTCGTAGAAGTCTTGCATGTAGGTACCAGAGGTTTGGTAGCTTTCAATATCTTTATAAAATAATGTTATTGCAAAAAGTGATGCTTCATCAAAATAAAATTCCCATGCAGCATCAAACTGATTAGCTAACTGTGGGTCTAAGTTAGGATTACCCGCTTGCGCTGTTGGGTTATCTTCACCTAAATCACCAGGTGCTGTAATTGGTGAGATATCAAAAAAGTTAGGACGAGCCATTGTTCTTGCCGCTGATAAGCGAACAATTTGATCTTCAGCTAAATCATATGACAAGTTAAAGTTAGGTAAAATTTCAGTATAACTACGCGATTCTGTTACCCACTCAAGCGTTGATGGAACTAAATCAGGATTCAAGCCTGGATTATCAACTGTTAATAGACCTGCTGAATCAGAAGAGAATAAATAACCTGAAGAGTCTTGATCAGTCTTCGCAACACGAACACCTATGTTACCTCGGAAATCATCACCAGAGAAGTCACCCTGAATGTAATATGAGGTCTTTTTCTCTTCAACTGCAAATATTTCGCCAAGTACTTTGTGTGCTGCATATGATGCGTCTGGACCTAAGCCAAGTTCAAACATTTTAGCGCTGTTATGCGTTAATTGCTGCGTGATATCACCATTTACAACATCAGCACCTACTGAATCAGAACCAATAGCAAGGTCACATTGTGCTAAAGTAGGGCAATCAGTACCAATAATTTGGCTCATGTAGTTAGCACTAACACCATCGTTTGCATAACCCCAGTGCCAGCTGTACGCTTCTCTATCTTGAGTACGTTTCTGGTCACGATACTTCACACCCACTTTAATAGCAGTGAATGCGCCCATATCAACAGGAATATCAAAATCTACTTGACCATAACTTTCTTCGTCTGTCGTTGGCTTATTACCACCCCAGATCCAGCCGCCATTAAATTTAGAAGGATCAGTACCATCAACACCTGCATTAACCGTTGGTGTGCTTCCCGTTAAATCAAAGTTATAATCGCCTTGACCACCATACTCCCAAGACGTTTCATTCAAAGTACCACCTTCAGCCTCGGTTGTACCTAACTCAACATTCATGCTGAAAGAATCTGTTGCAAAATCAATATCTAAATGAATTGAGCTTGTGTCAGTGCTTGAAATACGGTTAATGTGATTCCAGCGAACATCAGTACCACCACTTCCATACACAGCATTTTCCCCTTCGTAACTTAGGGTAGCGTTAGATGCTGGATTCATAAGTAGATAGTTTGAGTTCGTGTTATTCACATCCATATTTGAATCTAAGATGTTTAAAGTAGCACTAAAATCATCTGATGGTGCAAATTGAATTGCTGTAAATAATGTTGTTCTTTCACGGTCTTGACGGAATACTGGTACACCCATAGTACGAGGTGTGTATGTACCATCATCTTGTGCATCCCAACCTAGCACTTCAAAGCCTTCACGACGAACTGTACGGTCTGATTTAGAGCCAGAAACTAAAATACCAAACTTTTCATCTTCATTTTTCCATGAAAATAAACCTTCAATTAGTGGGTCATGCTCTTCAGATGTTTCTGAATATTGGCTTTGAAGGTTGATGTGAGTCGTACCAGAGTCTAAGTCCAGAGGTTTACGAGTATGAAGAATTACTGTACCACCGATCGAACCTTCGTCTAAACGCGCTTCTGGTGACTTATAAACTTCCAAGTTACTTACCAAAGAAGATGGTAACATAGTGAAGTTAAAGCTACGTGATGGATTATCAAGAATAAACCAATCAGCTGTACCTACGTTTTGACCATTAAGTAAAGTACGGTTTTTAGTAGGATCAGAACCACGAACAGTGATCTTCTCACCTTCACCAAACTCTCGACTTACACCAACACCCGTAATACGTGAAAGTGATTCAGCAACGTTTTTATCTGGAAATTTACCAATATCTTCAGCAGTAATAGAATCAACAACTGCATTTGCAAAGCGTTTGTTGTTAATATCAGCTTTAGTTGAGGCACGAATACCACGTACTTCAATGACTTCAACGTCTTCTTTGATTTGCGTTTCTTCAGCTGCGAATGCAGCACCAGTGAATCCGGCACTCATTACAAGACCGATATTTACTGCTAATAAGCTTTTTTTAAAATTTTTAGCTAACACAGGATTCCCCTTGAATCATTTTGTTGGTTTTATTTATCACTTCTGCCCAGTGATGATGACAGCGTTGTCATCTAGTAACAAACCATACACTCTAAATTACAATTGTGCTACATCTTTTTAGCTATATTGTGTAAAAAAATAGCTATAAAAACACTAAGCAATTGAAATTAAAAGAAAAATAAAAATAATGAACTTTATGGATTGTTACTTTTTAACGGCGTGAATATAACATGAATATGTCAAAAAAGAGAAAAGCAAATGTACGATTTTAGGTAATTTTAAGATTTTTGATAAGTCAAAGTGTAAAAAAAACGTTCCACCTGATCCTTACAAGTGGAACAATACTCGTTTAAACTACAATAATATTAATTCGATTAGCTGTAATAAAACGCACCTATTGACACTCATTATTTGGTAAATTAGGGCAAATAATCTACCTAAGGGGAACTTGAGTAAATGGTTATCAATATCAATGACAGCGTTGTCATTTTTCAATTATAAAGACCTATACTACTTATGTCTACCTTTATTTCGTGAGTATTCCATTTATCGTAGCTAACTATCGAAAGAATACATTAAGGTCAATCGTGTTAACTCAGACTATTTGCAGTGACTGATAGACACAGTAATAACAAGGTGAAATTTTTGACATGTTACTGTTCTACTTAAAAATTCATAACGCTGTCAACGTCTTAGTTTAAGTTAAACATTTAATCGATTAGTGTCAGGTGGCAATTTTCACATAAACTCAAGTGTGCAGCCTCAGCTATACAATGAGCTAATTTTAGCTGAAAACAAAAAATGCAGACTTAAAAGTCTGCATTTTAAAGTGTTGAGCAACTATATACTTATGGTGCCCAATAAACTTCAATATTAATGCTTGGGTGATTTAATACTGCACGCAACGGCATATCATTGACATCACCACCAGCTTTTGCAGCTTTATAAACAGCTAGCTTTTCTTCACCGCTTATCAACAACTTAACAACTTTAGATTGGGCTATGGCTGCCAACGTCAAAGTCATACGCTCAGTAATACTGCCTGTCACGTCACTTTCAATAGCGTTAATTGCACATACCAAGTCTGATGTCGTTAGTCCGTATTCAAGACCTTTAGCATGTGGAAATAATGAAGCTGTATGGCCGTCAGGACCCATCCCCAAAATAGTCACATCAAATGGACGTTTAAGCTGCTGATATGCGGCTTCACATTCTGCGCTGCCCTGCTGAGCTGTAGCAGCACTATTCTTCATTGTGATAAAGTTTGCATCGGCGCCATGGTTTTGTAGTAATGTGCTTTTTATGAACGCTTCATTACTTTTATCATGCTCTGCATCAACCCAGCGCTCATCGACCATGGCAACGTCGATTTTCGCCCAATCTAAAGCTAAATTAGATAAGTGTTTATATGCAGGTGCAGGAGATGAACCACCTGATACCATAAGTACTGCACGTCCACTCGCTTCAATACCATCAACTAGGCTTTGTTCAAGCGTTGCTGATAACTCTGCTGTTAATGCATCTTTTGAGTCAAAAAACTTTTCTACGATGGTTGCCATGCTTATACCTTATCGCCAGTGTTAAACCAAACATGGTTATTTTCAGCTAATAATTCGTCAGCATCATCTGGTCCCCAGCTACCAGCACGGTATAAGGCCGGTTTACCTTTTTCTTGCCAACGCTCAATAATAGGGTCAATCCATTTCCATGCCTGACGTACTTCGTCACGATGTATAAACAATGATGGGTTATTTGCTGCAGCATCAAGCATTAAACGTTTGTACGCATCGGAGTGAAAACCATTACTATAAGCTTGGGAAAGCTCAATATTCATAGTTACAGGCTCAAGTTGCATCTCAAGATTATCAAGACGTTTTGACATCAAGGTTAATTGAATTGTCTCTTCAGGTTGCAGACGAATAACTAAGCGGTTTGGTTCAATTTTTCCTACGTTATCGCCGTACACGTTATGTGAAACTTTTTTGTATTCAACCACAATTTCAGCACAACGTTTAGCCATACGCTTACCTGTACGCAAGTAAAATGGCACACCAGCCCAACGCCAGTTATCAATGTGCGCACGAATAGCAACGAAGGTTTCTGTCTTACTCGAACCTTCATTAAGTTCTTCAAGATAACCTGGAACTATTTTACCCGCTAAATCGCCTGGTACATATTGACCACGAATAATATTGTCGTCTACATCCGTTCCTACAAGTGGACGAAGTGACTCTAATACTTTTAATTTTTCAGTACGAATACTGCTGGCATTTAATTTGTTTGGTGATTCCATTGCCACTAAACATAGCAACTGTAATAAATGGTTTTGCACCATATCACGTAATGCACCGGCTTTATCGTAAAAACCAGCGCGACTTTCAAGGCCTACGGTTTCAGATAAGCTGATTTGAATATTATCAATTGATTTAGCATCCCACATATTTTCAAATATTGAATTTGAAAAGCGCAATGCCATTAAATTCTGAACGGTTTCTTTACCCAAGTAGTGATCGATACGGAAAATTTGCTCTTCAGTAAAATACTCAGCAATTTTTGCATTGATCTCTTCAGCCGAGCTACCGCAATAGCCTATTGGCTTTTCGACTACAACACGAGATGTTGGTGTGATAAGACCTTTCGTGGATAATATTTCACAACAACTGCCATAAACGGCTGGAGGAAGTGACAAATAAAATACGCGAGATTTATCTTCATCATGTTCATTAAGAATTGTTTTTAGTTTGTCCCAATCGTCATCCGCTTCGGTAACGTTAGTTACGACAGGTACTAAACACGCGGAAAAAGCTTTCCAGTCTTTGGCGTTAAACTCACCTTTACTTAAAAACTCTTTTAATGCTTGGTGAGCTGTTTCTATATATTCCGCACGTTTACTTTCTTCACGAACCGTCGGTAAAATACGTGAACCTTGCGGAAGGTTGCCTTCTTGATATGCGCGATACATTGCTGGTAATAATTTGCGTAATGCAAGATCACCACCGCCCCCAAAAATTACAATATCAAAAGGATTTAGCATAATTTACTCTCTACGTTTGCTATGCCTCGTTGTCGACTATCTGTTATTGATAGTACAGGCATACATTCTTATTGTTTAGATGATGTCAGCTTTTTGGCATCGTGATCGAGAAAAAGCCTGTTGAATTCGCTTGTCTTTAGTGCTGAATATTGTTCCAGCTTTACTCATAGTAAACTGGTAATTAAATGAGTCTTAGGGGCTCTGTATATCCTCTCACAAATACACAGGCCCTAAGAACTCCAGCGCTACCCGTTCAAAGGTATTTGGTTGCACAATACAACTCATTATACTGTGCGAATTTTTTACTGTGCTCGTCGTTGTTTATAGTAGCTCATTAAACCATTTGTTGAGCTATCATGAGGGTGAGTGACACTGTCATCCAATAACTCAGCTTCAATTTTTGATGCTAAACCTTTACCTAATTCAACACCCCATTGATCAAACGAACATATCGCTAAGATGATACCTTGGCAGAAAATCTTGTGCTCATACAAAGCGATTAAACGACCCACTGTTTTGGCATCTACGGTGTCTAACAACATTGATGTCGTTGGACGATTACCTTGATGAATTTTATGATTCAGCAACTGCGTGATTTCAGCCTCAGTTTTACCTTTGGCTGTTAAATCTGCACGCACTTGCTGTGCATCAACACCCATCATCATTGCTTCGGTTTGCGCAAAGAAATTCGATAATAATATATCGTGGTGCTCACCTACGTTGATTTGCGGCTTAATTGACGCAATAAAATCAGCGGGTACAACAACGTTTCCTTGATGCAAACACTGATAAAAGGCATGTTGACCATTGATACCTGTCATACCCCAGATAATTGGCACTGTAGTATACGGCACGGTATTGCCCGCAAAGTTTACATGCTTACCATTACTTTCCATCTCACCTTGCTGTAAATAAGCTGGCAACATATGCAATGCTTGGTCGTAAGGCAAAATGGCCTGTGAATCAAAACCTAAGAAGCTGGTGTTCCACACACTTAATAATGCCATCAAAAGTGGAATGTTTTCCTGAAACTCAGCTGTTTTAAAATGTTCATCTACTTCAAATGCACCATCAAGCACGGCTTCAAAGGCCTCAAAGCCTAAGTATAATGCGATTGGTAATCCTATCGCACTCCATAATGAAAAGCGACCACCAACCCAATCCCACATAGTGAATACGTTTTCATCGGCAATGCCAAATGCAGCCGTTTTTTCTAAGTTAGTACTTACAGCTACAAAGTGTTTTGCAATCGCTTGCTTGTCATTCGCTGATTCTAAAAACCACGCAACGGCAGTTTTTGCATTGGTCATGGTTTCTGATGTAGTAAACGTTTTTGATGAAATCACAAACAACGTCGTTTCTGGATCAATCTCTTTCAAAACAGAAGCGATTTGCACACCATCGACATTTGAAACATAATGCACTTTCAAAGTGTCATCAGCGTAGCTTTTCAGCGCTTCAGTTGCCATTTGCGGCCCTAAATTTGAGCCACCTACACCAATACTGACAACATCTTTAACCGCTTTACCGGTATAACCTAACCATTGTCCACTGCGAACTTTATTCACGAACAACTTAATCTTTTGTAATTCAGCGTTCACCACCGAGCTTACATTCTCATTATCAACAACTAGCGATGATTCATTGCGATTACGAAGCGCTGTATGAAGAACCGCTCTATCTTCAGTGATATTGATTTTTTCACCGCTGAACATTTTGTCACGCCAAGTGGCGATATCGCACTCTTGCGCTAAAGAAATCAATTGAGTGACCACATTGTTATCAATCAATTGCTTTGAATAATCAAATAAAACACCAGGGATTTGAGTCGAAAATTGCTCGAATCGAGTGCTGTCATTGGCAAATAAATCTTTAAGATGAATTTCCTTCATCTTATTTGCACTTGTTTGTAATGCTTGCCAACTAGCTAACTGTGAACGACAACTCATTTTTTAACATCCCCTTAAACTTGCAACAAACTGATTTGTAACTATCTTTATATAAATAAAGTGAACTGATAGCGTATTAACCTACAAACGAAGTTAACGATAAGTTAAAATGACAACGCTGTCAATAAGCTACTTTTATATTTTACAATCGAGATAATAACGCACTTTTACTCATTTGACACCGGTATCATAAAAATTATCTCAATTATTTTACTGCTAATTTTGTTGAACATTAGATACACTAACTGGTCTAGATGAAGAATTAATGAATAGAGCACTGCTAAGTCTACTCATAAATACTCATCGCAGGAACAAGACAACACTAAAACAATAACCTAAAAGTAACTCTATGAAAGTAACTATAAATGATGTAGCGAGACTCGCCGGAGTGTCGATGAAAACAGTTTCACGGGTGATCAACAAAGAACCTTCTGTTCGTAAAAAAACTTACGATATCGTGATGGAAGCTGTCAATGAGTTGAATTACCAACCTAACCTTGCAGCGCGAAATCTAGCCGGTACGTCATCATTTACTGTAGGTTTAGTCTATGACAACCCCAATGCCTATTATGTTATTGATATGCAAAATGGTGTGCTCTCTCGCTGCAAAGACGAAGGCTATGAATTGGTGATCCACCCTTGTACTTACACTGATGCCAATATGGAAGCAGACTTTATCACTATGATAAAACGCTCTCGTCTAGCAGGGCTTGTACTCACCCCTCCATTATCAGAGCAAAGTAGCATCACTAATTTGTTAGATGAATTAAATATTCACTACGTTCGCGTCCTATCTGGGCGACCCACTGATGATGATCAAGATACCTGTATTTATGTAAACGATTACAAAGCCGCGTATGAAATCACTACTCATTTACTTGCACATGGCCATGAAAATATAGGCTTCATTTGTGGTGATAAAGAGCATAAATCCACATCAGAGCGTCTTGAAGGCTATAAAGCCGCACTGGCAGATCATCAAGTAAAATTTAACTGTGACTTTGTGTATGATGGTAAGTACTCTTTTGAATCTGGTGTTGAAGGCGCAAAAACATTACTAGCCGACAACAACAAACTGGCGATCACCGCCATCTTAGGTGGTAACGATGAAATGGCCGCTGGAGCCTTGTTTGCATCACGCTTAATGGGTATCGCTATTCCTGAGCAATTATCCATTACCGGCTTTGAGGATTCACCCTTCTCACGCCAGACATGGCCAAAACTAACCACCGCACACCAAGCAAATGATATTATATCTCAACATGCAGCACGCTTGCTCTTCACAAAAACCCGAGGGGCACGCAATCAAGATAAAGACATCATTACTTCGTTTACTCCCTCTATTGTTGTAAGAGAAAGCTCAGGACCCAAACAATAGCATTACCACGTTACTAACAATAATAAAGGCGCTTGTAAGCGCCTTTATTGTTGTTAGACACTTTAAATTAAAGTAATGCCATACCACCGCTGAGGTTATACACTTGGGTAAAGCCAAGTTGAGATAAATTAGTAGCCGCTTGTTTTGAGCGATTACCACTGCGACAAAGTAAAATATATTTATTTTGCGCATTCAATTGCCCATCTACCAACGCATTTGCCATTCTACTAAGCGGAATATTCATCACACGATCAGGGGTAATTGCAAATTGCTGAGAAATATCATTAGCGCCATGCTCATAGGGTTCTCGGGTATCAATTAGATGGACATCTGCAAGTATTAACATTTCTTTCGCTTGCACTGCATTTACCTCATACGCTGTACTGTGCTGTAAACTATCTGCATAGCCGCACAAAGTTGCAAATTTCGATAGGTTGCACTCGTCACTGTGGTGTTTTTGCTGTGAGAATTCGGCATCTGTTATTTCATTCGTTAATAGTGCCTTCAATAACGGTGTCTGCTGTTGTTGCACTTGCCAATTAATCGCAAAACATTGCTGGTAATCATGCCCTGAGCAGATCACTGTCGAATTGTCCAAGCATTGAGATAGTTGCCGTAATGAATGTGCCATCACTAACGCATTACCACCATCAATAGCTGTATTACCAAGCCCTGCTGGAAGCAGTAGATCGCCACAAAAGCAGAAGCGTACTTGGTGTGAGTCATTACACTTTAATAAATAACTAACACTATCTTCACTGTGACCTGGTGTTGCGATCCGTTCAATTGTGCACTCTGACAATTCAATCCGATCCTGTGAAATTGGCCAACCTAATTGATCTGTGTCAGCAAAACTGAACTTTAGGGCTTGTGCTAACAACGCTGTTGCAGCACAGCGTTCTTGATGTGCGTGAGTATCTAAAATCGCTGCTACAGTTAAATTTTGGGTATGCACTATTTTTTCAAGGCGTGGAATGAGCTCTACAATCGGATCAATAATCACCGCGTGCTTATTTTGGCTGACATAAAGCCAACAACATGCACCTTGGTGTCTAAATTGAGTGAGTCCTAAGGCACATACTTCTTGCAACGGTAATGATGAATCAGACACCATTAAACAGTTTGCTTGTAATATAGGTTTAAGTGAACGAATACGTGTACAAGCTGTGGTTATTTCAGCTTGGGTTGTCGCAGGTCCAAATGATAAACGTATTGCATTTTCACTACGCCAATCACTCACCCCCATAGCATCAAGAACAAAGCTGCGACTCGCCCCTGAGCTACACGCAGAGCCGCCACTGATACGAATACCGGCCGCATCAAATAAATCCATTACTTCTTTGCTGCTTAGTTCATCAACCGAAAAGTTTAAAGTGGTTGGTACTGATAAATCAAAGTCATGGTTAAATGTTAAACTGCCGAAGGTATCAACTAACGCATGCTGCAATTGTTCACGGTAGCTATGCAACACATCAAGTGATTTAAACGTGTCGTTTGCTTTATCAAGTAATAAGGAAAATAATTTGTTAAGTCCTGCAATACCGGGTAGGTTTTCAGTGCCTGATCGCATCCCACTTTCTTGGCCCCCCCCAGCAATAAATGGGGTGTATGCACTGCCTTGACGAATATACAACACACCAATCCCCTTAGGTGCATAGAGCTTGTGGCCTGAAAAAGGCGCATAGTCTATACTGGTATCACTTAAAGCAAGTGCCGTTTTACCTAAAGCTTGTACACAATCAACCATCCAAGCAACGTCAGCATTATGACTGCGAATTACTGCTTCAATGGCCGTTAAATCTTGATAAACACCGGTTTCATTATTTACAGCCATAGTACAAATCATCAATGCATTTCTAGCATGCTCAGCGATAAATTCTAAGTCTAATAGACCATCATTTGAAACAGGTATCGCAAGCACTTTAGCGTTAATGCCTAATACGCTATTCCAGTGTATTAATGTATTTGGTACCGCTTTATGCTCAGTTGCACCATATAATAAAACGGGGTTTTTAATAGTGTGATTTTTAGCAGCAATTAACGTCGACACAACAGCCGTTTGAATGCCTTCTGTCGCCCCTGAAGTAAATAAAATATCCCCCTGCTGCGCGCCAATGACATCACGCGCTTTTTGACGAGTTTGCTCTAATAAATGCTTAGCTTGAATGCCAGTAATATGTGAAGAAGACGGATTACCAAAGCAAATTTGCATGGTGTGTGACACAACCTCGGCAATACAAGGTAGCACGGGAGTCGTTGCGTTTGCATCAAGGTAAATTTGTGACGAAGTGTCAGTAGGGAATAATAGATCAGACATTAAAAAACGCACCATATTACTAAAAGATATATCTTATAACCCATTCTACATAAAATTAATGCATTGCGTAATAATCAATTAGTCTCTCAAGTGCGTTATCTATGCTATTTATGACTAAAGCTAGTTTTGTTCGCTCGCGACTTCTTCATATTTAGTTGACCAAGCGTTGAGTAGCGCTTTCACTAGAGAAGCGAGTGGGATGGCAAAAAACACCCCCCAAAATCCCCATAAACCACCAAAAAACAATACTGCGACAATAATAAACACTGGATTTAAATCAACCGCTTCAGAAAACAGTAACGGCACTAATACATTGCCATCTAGCGCCTGAATAACGCCATAAATAATTAATATCGTCCAAAATTGTGTTTCTAAACCAAACTGAAATAGTGCTACAGCTGCAACCGGAATAGTCACTAAAGCCGCGCCCACAAACGGGATGAGCACCGATAAGCCAACCAATACACCTAATAACGCGGCATAGCGTAAATCAAAAATAGTGAACGCGATAAACGAGACAGCACCAACAATCAAAATTTCAAACACTTTGCCACGAATATAATTCATGATCTGCTGGTTCATTTCGTGCCACACCTGCAATATTAATCGACGCTGTTTTGGTATCAGTTTTTCAGCACTGCCGATCAATTCAAGCTTATCTTTGAGCATAAAGAACACTAGTAGGGGCACCAAAATTAGGTAAATAAGCCAAGCCACGACATCTTTTAATGACGTTAAAGACACCGATAACAGCACTTGACCAAATTCAATGGCTTTAGTTTCGACACTTGTGACCACTGACTGTACTTGCTCTGCACTAATTAAACTGGGGTACTGCTCAGGTAAATGCAATAAGAAAGACTTTCCTTGCTCTATCATGTGTGGCGTTTCTTGTACTAGGTTACTAGCTTGCTGCCAAAGAACAGGCCCCATCCCAATAACTAAAGTCAACATTAAACCTGAAAAAATCAACATCACGATAATAGTGGCAGTAAAACGATGCAAGCCAAGCCGCTCTATGTGCGCTACTGGCCAATCAAGTAGATAGGCAATGACCAATGCAATTAATACCGGTACGATAAACGCACCAAAGAAATAAAACATTGCCATTAGCGCCAGTAGTAAAAATAATAACGTCACAGAATGTGGATCTGAAAACTTCCTTTCATACCACGTTTTTACATATTCAAACACGATTTAGCTCCACGATTAACAACCCATGTTGTTGCTCTAATTGGTAAAGGTAATGATTTTTTTGCAAAAAACGTTCAATATCTCGAGTCGATTGATGCGCCAAAAAAGTGAACTTAATAGCTTGCTCAGTTTTGACCGCTTCGCGTAATGCTAACTTAAATTGTATAAATTGCTGTGGGCATGTAAATCCTCGCAAATCTTGTTCTAGCATAACTAATTATCTACTCTATAAAAATGAATAATAAGTCTCATATCAGCGGTGTTGATAACAAATGTAACTTTTTCTTAAAACACGCATCGCAATAGTTTATCCTTATAACATAATTTGTAGTAAGGATAAGTTAATGTCTGGTACGCATAATAAAGCGCAACTACCCAGTAATCCAACGCTTAAAGAAATTAACTGGTATAAAAAACAAATAAATTGGGGCGAACTCCCGCCTTTCTATCACTTGGTGGCCTCATCTGTTAGTGAGTCAGAGGGGATATTAGAGCATGGTTTTGATAATGCAGTGAAAAGAATCATTGATAAACGTAATTGGAACCTCGATCTATTAGACGGACATGAAGACACTTTTGGAGAAATTCACTGTGTTAATAAACCACGGATTGCGTTACATCAAGTATTCACAGACAGAGGCTTCGAATTGTGGGCTCTACCCTACGCTAAAGACGCCACAATAGATACTTACGTAAAAGATAACCGATTCATGGAGTTTAAAGAGTGGGATCCGGTTTCAATGAAAAGCTTGATCCGCATTAATCAATTACATAAATTTATTGGCTTTTACTTTGAGCGTGGGGATAAAGCAGATAAGGCGCTTATTTTACACGCACATAAAGTTGTGCATAAAATCATTAGTTTTTTACAAAGAGAATTGAACGTTGTAAAGCTAGATGGGGTCACAATCAAAGAGTTATATCAATTATGCGAACGAGACAGCAGAGCATGCAGTGACGAAATTGACATTGCAAAACTGATGCTCGGTGAAAACCAAAACAAGGAATAAAATGCAGCTTAAATCAGCCTTTATTACATTATTCAGTACACTTTTAACATTTAGTGTGCTGGTAAGTGAGCCATTAAAGGCGCAATCCAGTTTTACACTACCTGATCTTGGTACTTCAGCATTACAAGCCTTACCTCTTGAAAAAGAACAAGCGATTGGTAAAGTGATGATGATGCAAATTCGTGGCTCTTCGCCAGTCATTAACGACCCAGTGCTTGATGAATACTTAACCACACTTGGCCGAAAACTGGTGGCCAGTGCCAATGATGTACGTTTTCCATTTTCATTTTTTTGGATCAACAACCCTGAAATAAATGCATTTGCTTTTTATGGTGGGCATGTAGGTGTACACACAGGCTTAATTGCACAATCGGATAATGAGAGCCAATTTGCTTCGGTATTAGGGCACGAAATAGCTCACGTAACACAGCGCCACCTTGCACGCCGCTTGCAACAGCAGCAAGATAACAGCGCAATGACAATCGCTGGGATGATTGCTGGTATTTTAGCGACTGTGGTATCACCCGATGCGGGGATTGCAATTATTTCAGCAAGTCAAACACAAAGTGCATTTAGCCAATTAACTCACAGTCGCTCTGCGGAGCAAGAAGCTGATCGTATTGGTATGCAAACGCTCAATAACGCAGGGTTTGACCCCTACGCTTCGAGTGAGTTTTTAACTAAACTTGCAGCGCAAATTCGTTACAAATATAAACCACCGGCATTTTTACTGACTCACCCATTGCCAGAGAGCCGAGTTTCAGATGTTCGTTTGCGCGCGCAACAATTTGAAAAACGACAACTTCCAGATAGCTTGGATTTTAATCTTGCCAAAAGTCGAGTGGTTGCTCGTTATCACCATAAACCCGAAGCGGCAGAAAACTTATTCAGAAAACTCATTCGTGAAAACAGTTTCTATAATACAACGGCACTTAACTATGGTTTAGGTATTAGTTTATTGGATCAAAAAAAGCTTGATGAAGCCGCTTCAATTTTAGACAAGCTTTTAACGTCTGATCCTAAAAATTTATTTTATATTGATACACATACCGATTTATTGATCGCACAAAATAAAGCCGATGAAGCAGTAAAGTTTTTAGCTACATTGCATGACAATCGTCCCAACAATCAAGTCATTACATTAAACTACGCAAATGCCGCCATAGAAGCTAAACAATATGATCTTGCAGTGACTATTTTAAAGTCATTTTTGCTGGAAAAGCCTGAGCATAATTTAGGCATGCAATTATTAACGGATGCTTACAAAAAGCAAGAAAACTTAGCTGCTTACCACGAGTCGAATGCTGAAGTATTAGCGCAATATGGCGCCTATTTAAAAGCCGCTGACGAAGTTCAAAAAGCACTTAATTTTGTCGAACCGCAAGAACTAATTAAACAACAGCGCCTCAAAGCACTGCTAACTCAATACCGACAAATGCAAAAAGAGCTCGCGAGACTTTAAGTCTCGCGCTGCTTGCCCTAAAATAGCCCTACTTTATCTAATTGGATTGTTACTATGTCTGTTACTATTTTTCATAATCCACGTTGCTCAAAATCACGTGAAACTTTGGCCCTACTTGAACAAAAATCGATTCAACCAGATATCATCGAATATTTAAAAACACCACTTAGCACTGAGCAGATCAGTACTTTAGTGCAGCAGTTAGGGTTTTCATCAGCACGTGAATTAATGCGTACCAAAGAAGATATCTACAAAGAACTAGACCTTAAAAATGAGCATGATGAAAGTGCTTTAATCGCCGCAATGCAAGCTCACCCTAAGCTAATTGAGCGCCCAATTGTCATTAACGACAATAAAGCAGCATTGGGCCGTCCACCTGAAAACGTCCTAAGCGTACTTTAATGAGCACGACTATCGTTGTTTTGTATCACTCAAGTCATGGCTCAGTTGCCGCCATGGCTCATGAGATAGCAGAATCAGTTGAATATCAAGGTGCCACGGCACTGCTGCGTACTTTTGAAAAAAGAGAACCTCACGATATCGTGATCAGTAAAGATGATTTGATTCAATGTGATGGTTTAGCATTTGGCACCCCTACGCGGTTTGGTATGATGGCCGCCCAAGCAAAAGCATTTTGGGAAACCACCAGCGATATCTGGCTTAAAGGGCAGTTAATCGATAAACCTGCGTGTGTGTTTTCATCTTCAAGCAGTATGCATGGCGGAAACGAAGCAACCTTGCTTAACCTGTCATTACCCCTGTTACATCATGGCATGATGTTACTAGGTGTACCTTACGAAGTGCCTGAATTACTTGCAACACAAACCGGTGGGACTCCGTATGGTGCAAGCCATGTAGCGGGTTCACAAAATAGTGCTCAATTGAGTAAAGACGAAATAAAAATTTGTCAAAGCGTTGGTCAACGCCTAGTTAAAATCACGAGAAAATTACAATGACAACCCGCAGCGATGTAACTCCACAACTAACGCCGAAAAAAGCCATCACAGTTCGCTTCCAGCGTATTGCTATTATCGGCTATGTTGGCCTATTACTGCTTATGCCACTTTGGTTATTTTTAATTGCTCCTAGAGAGGGCCACAGTAACGGCTTTATTTTTACTGTGTATATTTTACCGTTATTACTACCACTAAAAGGCATAATTCAAGATAAGCCCTACACCTACGCATGGGCTAATTTCATCGTTATGTTCTACTTTATTCATGGTTTTACACTACTATGGGTCGCACAAGATCAATTGCTATGGGTATTATTAGAGTTATTATTTGCCAGTATGATGTTTATTGGTTGCACATATTATGCGCGCCATCGCGGCCAAGAACTAGGACTGAAAATTCGTAAATTAAAAGATGAATTAGCACAAGAAAAAGCAGAGCAAGAATACGATAGAAAAAATCGTTAACCCGATATATATAACAAAAAACGCGCCAATTGGCGCGTTTTTTATATAAAATATGAACTACACAACCTCACTCAATGTTGCAAGTGCAACGATGCTCGCTAAGCCTAGTTGCGCGATTAAGCTAAAAAATGAAAAACAGCGTAATACAAACAAGCCCCATGGGTGCTTTAAATGAGGGTATAATGCGCAGCGTTTTAAACTCATTGCAAAAAAGAAACAGACGATTGCCAACATAGTTAAGCACAGCGTCAACTCACTTTTGATTGCTATCGAATCATCAAAAAAGAAAAACAGCTGCAATGGTAATAACAGTGTCACTATCGCATGTAAACCATGAACTTTCTTAATTCGTGAAAACTGCCCTTCTGGCGATAATTCCTTGATGCCAAAGTCTCGTTCGAGACACTTAACTAATTGAGTAGCTTTAACACTCACGGCTAAACGATAGCAACTTAACCCATCACTATTACGCGCTCGAAAATCATACCCCGACTTCAATAACAGTACCATCAGCGGTTCATTTTTTGCTAATACAGCATAATGTAAAGCACTGTTACCAAGCACATCACGTTGTTTTTTATCTTGCTTATCTAAAAGGGTCTGTACTAAATTAACAAAGCCTTTTTCAACTGCCCACATGAAAGCCGTTTTACCATTGTCATCCGCAAGCGTTCCTGTTGCTCCTTGCTCTATAAACCGCATAGCCATTGTTTGCTTAGCCGTTTTAACACTTAAGTGTGCCAGCAATGCTTGTTCTAGTAACACCACAGAGTCAACTTCAGGCGATACTTGGGTCAGCAAGGTAAAATAATCTTTACCGCTGGCCACTTTTTGCGCAGCTAAATCACTAAGCGTACTTACATCATCAATTGCATCTGGAATAAAGCTGCTTAACCGCTCTCTAAAATCAACTTCTTTCCATAAAGCCAATGCATCTTCTGCCGTCATTTTACTGCCCGCATTAAGTACATGCTCAATCACTGTAAAATAGCGTTTTGAAAATAACTGAGACAGTAATGTGATCGGTGTTTTTATCGTTGTTTGCGCAGCAACACCCGCATATTTTTCAAGACGTTGACACAGTAATAACACGAGGCCTTCGGGGCTGTAATCGTTGTCAAAATAGTAGTTTTTTGCTGCTAAAATATATTGCTGAGCCGCTTCATCATACTCACAAATATGTTGAAAAAAACACTCTTCAAATGGCTCGAGGGGAGTTAACCAGGTTAGGTAATAAATAGGCGGTAATACAGTGGTACATACACCGTCATCTTCTTCTGTCGAGCGACATGCAGGCCATGCTTCTAAAGCGTCTAAAATGAATGCACCGTTTTGCTCAATAAGTCCTTTGACTAGTAACGGGTATTCTTTCGGCCAAATAAGTACATTTTCCATTAAAAAAACACAACTCCAGTGTCTGTCTTGCTCGGTACAAAGGTCAGTTGATAAGTTTAACAACTAAAAACTGACACTGCGCTTAATATAATTATATGTGCTCTGCTAATTAAAAATGCAAGAGGTTACATTGGCGTTTATTCTAGCATACCCAAAACCACACGCTATAGACAAACAATGTGATTTTAAAAGAAAATAACAAAGCGGCACGGTGTTTTCACAGCGTGCCGCTTTTGGTTGGAGACGTACTTAAAAAGATTACTTACTATTAAGTTCAGCTATAACTTGATCAAGCCCAACCTCTGAAATTCGTTGGATCACTTCTTTTTGTTTTGCACTAAGTAATGAGATACCCTCAGCAACAATGTCGTACACTTTCCAGCTGCCATCTTTGCCTTGACGAAGCTTAAAATGTAGGTCAATGGTGGGCGCATTATCATCAATGATTTGTGTCTTTACCGTGGCAAAATCACCTGCTGTTGTGTCACTGCTTTCTTCAAACTTGATTTCTTGACCAGTATATTTCATTAACGCACTTGCATATGTTGTGGTTAAGTAATGCTCTACCGCACTGATGAATGCAGTCGCTTGTTCACGCTCAATCCCTTTTATATGCTTACCTAACAACTTATAAGACACAAATTTAATATCAATGTTAGGCATTAAATACTGTTCAACAATCTGCGCCATGTCATTTTTACTTGCACTACCTTGACTGTTTATTTTGCCAATTTCGCTAAACAGCTGATCACCTACTTGGGTGAGCAACTGGTGTGGTGACGGTTGAGACTGCGCGAACAGTGAAGCACTAAAAAAAAGTGAAACAACTAAAAAAAAACGGCTAAATAAAGTCATTGTTGAAAATTCCTAAGTAAATCTTATAGGGTAATTTACGCTGTCTATAAGAGATTAAAAAGACACAAAATGGCACCTTATTAATGCCAATCTGGCACCAATAGATTTAATCTTTTTATTTCATCTTGTTAGCTAAACTCTTGCATAAATGCACAGAGTCTGTGAATTTATGCTACTTGAATTAACATTCTTCTCGCCCTTACTTTGTAAATATCATTCACACCATAAGAGCTTTATTAATGTTGCTTAAGAAACTCACCTTAGTAGTTTTAGTCTTAACTTTCATGTCCAGTGGTTTATCCTATGCCAGCGATTCCATGCTTTCGCCTCACGGTTATGCGATTGATTACATTCAGGGTGAAGGTGATGTGAAAGGAATAAAATTAGCATATCAGTATCATCCTGAGCCCCTACAATCACTGTTTAAGAATACTCATATTTACTTAGAATCAAGTATTAACTTTTGGCAATATGGTACTGAAAATAATCATCAGACCAATACCGTGCTCGCTTTGTCGCCTGTATTTCAATACCCAATCGGGTCAGTGGCAGGTATCCCTCTTTTTTTGAAGCAGGAATTGGGGTTTCATTAATTAATGACACTCATTTTGCTGGCAAAGACGTAAGTACCCACTACCAATTTGAAGACCGCCTCGGCTTTGTGGCTGACTTTGGAAAAACCAAAGCCGCACTACGTTATTTACATTATTCAAATGCAGGCTTTAAAAGTCCAAACCCCGGGCTTGATTTTATTTCTCTGTCGTTAGCAAGGCGTTTTTAATTCCAATCGTGTTAAGTTACTGACCATTTATAGCGACAGATAAATGGAGTGATAACAAGGCATAAATTTTGACATGTAGTTGTTCTACACGAAAAATTTATAACGCAGTTAGCGCTTTATTTAGCCCGCTAGAATGGTTAAATATTTAAGTCGATTGGTATAAGGTGCATAATATCGGCTAAACTAGCTAAAAATTAATTTATCACTACACGTTATGCAGATTTGGCAAGTCCTGATTATTATAGTTGTGCTCGCAGTTATTATCGGCAATATCATGCTATTAAAGCACTCAGCAAAAATTGGCTTTAAAATCCCGGATAAAAAAGCAGACACCAAACAGCAAAAAAAGCCCTAACCGAGTAGGGCCTTGCTCGTAGAGGATGCTCTTTAACCTATTTTAGTTCAGCTCTGAGCTCTTTAGCTGCTTTAACCATGTTATCGAGCGCTTGTCGCGTCTCTTCCCAGCCACGAGTTTTCAAACCACAGTCTGGATTAACCCATAAGCGTTCAACCGGTATTTTTCGCGCCGCTTTGTGGATCAGGGTTTTTATCCACTGGATGTCTGGCACATTTGGCGTATGAATATCATATACCCCAGGGCCGATATCATTTGGATATGCAAACCCCTCAAATGCGTCAAGTAATTCCATGTTTGAGCGTGACGTTTCTATGGTGATCACATCAGCATCCATATTTGCAATCGCTGCAATGATGTCGTTAAACTCGGCGTAGCACATGTGGGTATGAATTTGCGTTTCATCTTTTACGCCGCTGGCCGACACTCTAAATGCATACGCAGCCCACTCTAAATAGGCTTGCCACTGGCTTACTTTTAGCGGCATGCCCTCACGAAATGCTGGTTCATCAATTTGAATAATTTTGATACCCGCATTTTGTAAGTCAAGCACTTCATCTCGCAGTGCAAGTGCAATTTGCTTGGCAATGGTTGCTTTATCTAAGTCATCTCGGATGAATGACCAAAATAATAAAGTCACAGGACCTGTTAGCATGCCTTTCATTTTCTTGTCTGTTAGGGATTGTGCATAGTGAATCCATTCAATCGTCATTGGTTTTTCACGGGACACATCGCCCCAAATTACTGGAGGTTTCACACAGCGAGTACCGTAGCTCTGCACCCAGCCAAATTGAGTAAAAGCAAAACCTTCAAGAAGCTCACCAAAATATTCAACCATATCGTTACGCTCAGCTTCTCCATGGACTAACACATCAAGGTCAAGCGCTTCTTGCTCTTTAACTGCGTAGCGAATTTCTGCTGCCATTTGCAATTGGTATTGTAAAGTTGATAACTTACCAGCTTTAAAATCACGACGGGCTTGGCGAATAGTGTGTGTTTGTGCAAATGAGCCAATCGTTGTGGTAGGTAATAATGGTAAGTTAAGTGCCGCGCGTTGCTTAGCGATACGTTGAGTAAATGCGCTATTACGCTGACCATCTGCTACCATTAATGCACTGACACGTTGTTGTACAGTAAGGTTATTCACACTTTTTGATGTCAAACGCGCTTTTATCGGCGCGCAATAACTTTGCAACGCACTGATATCATGACTGATTAGTGTGGCTTTTAATAATGCCAGCTCTTGTCCTTTTTGCTTAGCAAATGCAAGCCACGCACGTAACTCATTATCTAGTTCTTGTTCTTGCTCTAAATCCACAGGGGTATGTAACAACGAGCATGATGGTGCAAGCCATAAGTTATCGCCTCGCTTTGCGGCAATGTTTTTGACCTTCGCATAAGTAGTCTCTAAATCAGTGCGCCAAATATTACGCCCATCGACGACGCCAAGTGACAGCACTTGCGCTGAACTAAGCAGTGAGTCGAGTTTTAGCATATCAACATCACTAGTAACACAATCAAAGTGCACGCCCTCAACAGTAACACAATCAAAGTGCACGCCCTCAACGGGGTAACTCGCAATATCGGTATAATAATCACTCACCGAATCAAAATAGCTGGCAAGTAGTAATTTTACACCTTGCCCTGCTAATGCACTGCAACTTACTTTTAGTGCATCTCGATACTCTTGCGTGAGCTCAAGAGTCAAAATAGGTTCATCAATTTGCACCCATTCAACCCCTTGCACGGCAAGTTTAGCCAATACTTGTTGATAAACAGGCAGTAGCTTTTCGAGTAGACTTAATTTATCAAACTCTTGACCTGCACATTTAGCCAAATAAAGATAAGTAACTGGGCCGACTAACACCGCTTTCGCTTGATGGCCTAATTTTTGTGCTTGTTCCACCTGCTCAAATAATTCACTCCACGTTAACTGAAATTGCTGATCGCAGCTAAGCTCTGGCACAATATAATGATAGTTAGTGTTAAACCACTTAGTCATTTCGCTTGCTGCACACGCGCAGCCAGTAGGTGCACGGCCCCGACCAATACGAAATAAAGTATCCAGATCGACGCTACCACATGCTTTTCTATGACGCTCAGGGATCGCACCCACTAACAAACTAGTTGCCAAGACATGGTCGTACCAAGCAAAGTCACCAACAGGTAATAGCTCAACCCCCGCACTGGCTTGCAGTGCCCAATTTTCTTCACGAATAGTCTCACCTTGCGCTAGTAGCTGCGTTTGAGTGATATTCCCCGCCCAATAGGATTCAACTGCAAATTTCAGTTCGCGTTTTTTACCTACGCGTGGAAAACCCAAGTTATGTAATCGTGCCATGTGATGCCATCTCCATTTAGCTGTTTAGATGGCTAAAATTTACGCTCGTGATTATGATCAGACAACTGATGCTTTCTCAGTTTCAACTTGAGGTAAATTCATGAAAATAATTTTAAAAATATCTAATAACACAATGACAACGCTGTCAATTTTAGTGCTATAGTAAAGTTGTAAAATTTACGTAAAACAAGTGAGATTATTTAGCCATCTAGACGTTGAAGCATCTTCAATAAAAGCGTACTATGTCTGTAATCTGAGTTAGACTCACTTTTACCATGAGAATTATTAAAGATGATTGATGTAAAACATTTAAAGACCATCGCAACCTTGAAAGAAACCGGTTCTTTGGTGAATACTGCGCGGGAATTATTTTTGACTCAATCAGCTTTATCTCATCAAATCAAAGATTTAGAGAATAAGCTTGATTGCCAACTGTTTGAGCGTAAAACACAACCCGTACGTTTTACTCCCCAGGGTATGCTGTTGCTAGAGCTTGCAAACGAAGTATTGCCTCGCGTTGAAGCAACTAAGTGCCGTTTGAAAGAAAGCCTTAACCAACCCATTTCACAATTACGCCTAAGTGTAGAATGCCACGCCTGCTTTCATTGGTTGCTACCGACGATTAAAGAGTTCAATAACTTTTGGCCAGATATTAAAGTGGATTACGAACGCGGCTTTAGTTATGACGCTATACCCGACCTGCTCAACGATGAACTGGATTTAGTATTAACCTCAGATATTCGTGAGCCAGATAAACTTGAGTACGCACATTTATTTGATTTTAAACTTAAGCTAATTGTTGCGCCTGATCATGAACTGGCAAAAAAAGCCTATGTCACGGCGCTTGATCTAAAAAACGAAACCATTATTTCGTACCCTATTCCTCGTGAACGTCAGGATATATTTAAGCATTTCATTCAAAATGCACGTTTTGACGGTACATTAAAAACGGTTGATCAAGGCTTATTAATTTTTCAGCTGGTGAGTGCTGGAATGGGGGTCGCAGCATTACCTGATTGGTTAGTCACACCTTACGAAAGCCAAGGGCTGATAAAATCGATTCCGCTGGGAGCACTTGGGTTAACTCGCCCTATGTACTTAGCAATGAAGAAAAATATGAAAGATAACCCAGTCTATCGTCACTTTTTAAATACTTGTAAGTTAAATAACGGTCGATAAAATAACAGTTACGCAGTAGCATACAAAAAATCCTTTTATGTGTGCTACTGTAATGTTTGAATTAAAAAAAATCCTCGGCGCAATGCTCATGCCGTTACCTTTTTTGGGCATGCTGTGCTTTATTGCTTTGATTATCGCTTTGCGCACCAATAAGTTCAGCGCGTATATTGGTATCATTGCAATCAGCTGTTTATTGCTTATCAGCACCCCTTTTATTGGCCAAAAAATAATAGATCCGGCCACACAATTAAAATACACCTTTCCCTCAAGTAAGCAGCCAATACTCGATAAAATTGTAGTGCTTGGTTGTGATGTAAACCCCAACCCACAGCTGAATGCTAATAGTCAACTCGGCAATTGTGCTAAAAGCCGCTTAATTGAAGGCTTGCGACTAGCTAACATCTATCCTAATGCGCAACTTATTGTTTCAGGCGGAGGCTATGGGAAAGTCACAAATAGTAGCTTGATGCAACAAACAGCTATTAGCTTAGGCATTGCAGCTGCGCGTATAAAACAAAACCCCGCAGCGATGGATACCGCCGACGAAGCAAAACTGTTAGCTCCAACACTTGTTGATTTTAAAGTGGCACTGGTCACCTCAGCCAGCCACATGGCCCGGGCAACTGACTTATTTAATGCCCAAGGCGTTGATGTGATCCCAGCCGCGACGGATTTTTACGACTTCTCAGCCTGGCCTAGCCACAAACAATACATTCCTAATGTAGAAGTGTTAAAGGCTGTTACTAGTTATTGGCATGAAGTGCTAGGAAGTACGTGGATAAGCATGCGCCGTTGGATTGACCCAGAGGCGCTATAAATCAAGCTCAGCGTTATACTGGATTATCGATGTCAATAAAGGTTACGTCAAAGCCATGATGCTCAGCCAATAATTCACCGAGTGCTTTAATACCATAGCGCTCGGTGGCGTGATGGCCTGCGGCAAAAAAGTCAATCCCTTGCTCTCGAGAGCTATGAATCGTTTGCTCAGATGCCTCACCAGTCAAGTAAGCGTCTATGCCTTGGTTTGCAGCTAAATCAATATACCCTTGCCCACCACCGGTGCACCAAGCAATAGTTTCAATTGGCTCATCACGCACTGAACTAACCAACGGCTCTCGATCTAATACTTTTGCAATTTTTTGTGCGAAATCCTCAGCACTTAGCGGGGTTTTTAATCGCCCTTTTACCGCGACACTATTTGCCATAGGTTCTAAACCTGCGGTCATTTCTAAATCAAGTAATAAAGCAAGTTGTGCGTTATTGCCTATCTCTGGGTGCACATCTAGCGGTAAATGATAGGCAAATAAATTGATATCATGGTTGAGCAGCGACGCTATACGACGTTTTTTCATACCCGTAATGGGGTGTGCTTCCCCTTTCCAAAAATAACCATGGTGAACTAATATTGTATCTGCCCCCTGAGCAATTGCTGCATCTATCAGTGCTTGACTGGCAGTGACACCTGTCACAATTTTTTTAACCTGTTCTCGCCCCTCAATTTGTAATCCATTAGGACAAAAATCTTGGATAGTGTCAGGTTTTAAAATAGTGTTTAATAAGTGGTTAAATTCTCTGCGCTGCATTTTATTATTCCAGATTGGCGTTAAATTCTGTGCAAATTTTGGCGTTTATAGGGCTAAAATGGAAGGAAAATCGCAAAAAATTGAAAAGTAAGTCAAAAATAGGTATAAATAAATATTCTCAATCTGTGTTTACAACGTATAGGGCCTCTGATGAGCAAACTAGACAAAACAGAAGTATTAAATGCCTTTGAAGCAGCATATGAAGCAGCCAATGGTAAGAAACCTGAAATAACCACTAAACCTGGTTGGTACAGCATCGATGGCGGAAAAAACTTACGCCTTGCAGATGTTGCTGAATTAACTGAGCAGTTAACATCAGGCGCGCCGTCTGACAAACCTGCCGCTAAAGCACCGGCTAAAAAAACTAAAACTAAAGCAGCTCCCGCTAAAGCAACTGTTAAAAAAGCACCATTTACGGTTACAACAGCGAATGAAGATGGCTACACAGCCGAAGAGTTTTGGATTGTGTACCTCGCTGAAAAAGATCACGATTGTCGTCTACCTCGCGGCGTAGTGTAAGCTTTTAGTCTATTAAAAAAACCGCTTTTTAAGCGGTTTTTTTATCTGCCACAAATTGTGCAAACTTTTTATTTATACTATTTGAAAATGATCCACACAGCACAATGAATACCGTACCAAACAACACCGGCATCAGCAAAAAGTCCCAACTTTGCCCGCTTAATATAATCAAAATAGGGTTTGCTCCCGCCGCAGGATGAATGGTATCTGTAAGCATCATCGCTGTAATCGCCAAGCCAGTAGCGACTGCAATGCTAACTGGATCAACACCCACAAAATTCACAAAAACAACACCAATTAACGCCGTCAAAAAATGCCCTACAATCACGTTTTTTGCTTTTGCCAGTGGGCTCTGGGGTACGCCAAACACTAACACTGCAGTGGCGCCAAAAGGGGCCATTAACCAAATACCATAATTTCCTAAACTTTCTAAATACGCCAGTACCAATAAAGTCATTGCAGAAAATACACCTGCACAGAGTGCTTTATAAAATGAATAGTTCATAATTATCTCCCAAAGGTAGACCGACCTGTCTACACACAACAATATAGACAAGTCGGTCTACTTGTGTCAAGCTTATATTTTCAGGAGTAAGCATGGATAAACGCACCCATATAATAAATACTGCGCTGGATGCCTTCTATCAAAAAGGCATCCACAGTGTCGGTATTAACGAAATACTCAAACTTGCAAATGTGGCAAAAAAAACCCTTTATAACCATTTTGTAAGTAAAGAAGAGCTGGTATGTGCATGCCTAGAGCTCAGAGATCAACGGTTTAATACATGGCTAAGTAAGCAAATAGTAAACTGTACAACACCACAACACCTTGCCAGGGCATTATTTGCAGCTATCGCAAGTTGGATAGATAATAAAGCGCCTGAGCTTGGTGATTTTAATGGCTGTTTTTTTATTAATACAGCGGCCGAATACCCTCAGTCTGATCACCCAATTGCTAAGCTGTGCGCAGCACATAAACACGCGGTATTAAACCTGCTCATTGACACGCTCAGTCAAACTACGCAATTGCAAAATCAGCCCGCTAAAGCAATCGAGTTGGCGCAATTACTAATGACCCTAAAAGAAGGCATGATCTGCCAAGCCCGCGTCACACATACCACTAATCACTTTTTACAAAGCCCTGAGTTGTTATGTCGATTAATGGATGTACAAGCATAAAAAAGCGGCTAGTGAAGCCGCTTAAGTTATAGTCCAAAAATAAGTTAACTATTACTGCTCAAAGTACAGTTTATCGCGCTGTTTTTGGCCAATCTCATTCATGGTTGCAGCATCAAACAAGCGACCATTGATCATAGTGTAATCTACTTTATCCGTATCACGGATATTGGTCAGCGGATTGCCATTAATCACGATTAAATCGGCAAGCTTGCCAACTTCTAACGAGCCAATATTTTTATCAAGGCCTATGTATTTAGCTGGATCAAGCGTCGCGGCGCGAATTGCCTCAAGAGGTGTCATACCGCCTTGCGCAAACATCCAGATCTCCCAATGCGCGGCAAGCCCTTCTCGCTGGCCATGGGCACCTAAATTCACTACTACCCCTAAATCTTGCAGCTCTTTTGCTACGCGAGCATTATTAAAGTGATTATAGTGGTGATCGGGTGCTTTAACACGACGCATTGAACGCGGAAGCAGTTGATTTTTCGGCACGAATTTACTCAAGCGAGGGTGATTCCACACGTCAGTTTTATCATACCAATAGTTTTCCCCCCAAATACCACCATACGCAACACCTAACGTGGGCGTATATCCCACATCACTTTGCGACCAAAGCTGTTTAATATCATCGTAAATGTTTGCTACGGGTATTGAATGCTCAATACCCGTATGACCATCGACTACCATAGTCAAGTTATGTTGTAATAATGAACCACCTTCTGGCACCACCATCATCTCAAGCTCTCTACCTGCTTCAATTACTTGCTGGCGTTGCTCACGGCGAGGCTGGTTATATGACTTAACACTAAATGCGCCGACTTTCTTTAAACGTTCTAGATGGAATTTAGCATCGTCTAACGAATCGATATGCGAGGTATAACCAGGCATATTGGCGCCATACAAAATAGTGCCGGTTGAGAAAATACGCGGGCCAACAATACTCCCCGCTTTTTGCATTTCGCTGGCTGCAAAAATTTCCGTTGTATCATTTGATGGATCGTGAATAGTGGTGACACCCAACGATAAACCAGCTAAGTTTTTCCAATTTTGCTCAGGAATGATTTCATCACTACCTTGTGAGCCATGTGCATGAGCATCAACAATCCCTGGCATAATGGTTTTACCAGTGACATCAATCACTTTCGCGCCTTTTGGAATGCTCACCTCAGCTGCATTACCAACGGCTTTAATATGCTTACCATCAGTGAGCAGTACGCCATTTTCAATAACTTGCTCACCTTGCATTGTGATTATGCGCGCCCCTGTAAGCGCGATCATGCCTTTGGGTTCAGCCATTTTGCTGGTAAAACCAATATTTTCACCACTTTTAACTTTGAAGTCAGCATCATCTGATTTATTAATATCAAACAAACCCGCTAAGCTAGCGTGGTAAAGCTCAGGGCCTAAGCTCCAATACAGTTTATCGCTATTAGTGCTCCAGCTGATACTCTCACCAGCGCGTACAGATAACTGTTCGATTGGGAATTGGCTGTCTTTAGGGCCTATATTAATAGTTTTACCACTTTGCACTAAAGGAGTAACAAACACTTTAAAGCGCTCTGCAAAGGCTAAGTATTTGCCATCCGGCGATACTCTAAACTCGGTGGCATGCTCAGATTCATATAATTTAGAGATTTTTTTAGAATCCAACTCAATCATGCTCAATGTGGGCTTTGGCCAAGGACTCATTACATAAATGCGATCATTTTCTGCTGCAAATTGTGGCTGATAACCACTTTTAGTAATAAGTTCTGCTTTACCACCTTTGCTACTAACGGCATATATACCCGGGTGCAAAGACCAGTCAGGGTTTAAAATACTACCGCCAGAGGCTTTACGATACACAACAGTTTTACCATCAGGACTAAACGTTGGTTCAACATATTTACCCGGCTCAGAGGTAATATCATCACCGCGACCGCTACGTGCTGATACAACACGAACAGCACCTTGCTCGTTATCATCCCATGTTACGTAAACAATTTTTTTACCATCACGCGAAAACTGTGGAAACAACTCAAAATGGTCGTCCTGCTTTGTTAAACGCTTGATTTTTCCTGATTCTAAATCACGTTTATAAATATGCCCTAATGCTTCAAAAATAGCCGTTTCACCATCAGGCGAAACTTGCACATTACGGAGCATTTTTACGTCAAACTCATCACTGTCAATGTTCTGTGTAAAGCGCACTGCTTTTTGTATTTTCTTACTGGTTTTAACTGCAAATGGCACGGTTTCTACATCGCCATCGCCCACATTCAGCTTGTGGATAGTCCCCCCGGCCCAAAACACCAATTCTTCATTATTAGGCGTCCATGCAATCGTTGGATACACACCATGGATGGCCCACGTTTCTTGCATGTCACGTTCAAGTTTATCGTATAACTTAGTGTGCTTACCGCTGGTTAAGTCATATAAATACAGGCTCGTTTGGAAGTCATCACGCTTAATATACGCCAGTTTTTTTCCATCTGGGGAAGGGGTTGGACGAATTGCACCTCCTACCCCATCAATAATCGTCTCGATCTCACCGGTTTGGCGATCATAACGTTTGATTTTATAAATACCTGCGACAGAATCCTTTGAATAATGGAAAGTTTTCCCCGGTGTAGCATCATGAGAAAAATACACATAACGACCATCAGGTGAAAACATTGGCTCGCCTAAATCTTTTTGGTCATCCGCGCGTTTAGTTAGTTGTACACCTTTACCACCCGCTTTGTGATAAAGCCAGACTTCACCAGCACCGAGTGAACGAGTTGCAGTAAAGTGTTTACGTGCAACTATGTAGTCGCCATCAGGGCTCCAAGCAGGGCTATTGAGTAGACGAAACGTTTCATCAGTCACTGGCGTTTGGTTTTCACCATTTAAATCCATAAACCAGATATTATCGCCACCACCTTGATCTGAGGTAAACGCAATGTGCTTTCCGTCAGGGCTAAACCGTGGCTGCATTTGCCATGCAATATCAGATGTAAGTTGTACCGCAGTGCCACCAGCTAGCGGCATAGTATAAATATCACCCAGCAAATCAAACACGATGGTTTTACCATCAGGGCTGACATCGACATTCATCCACGTGCCTTGTGAGACACTAATGCTCGCATCAAGAAATTGTCCTTGTGGGGCATCTACTTGCCACTTTTCATCATTGTTATCTTGTGCCTGAGCTTGACCATATAAGGCCAATGACACTGCAACAGCCATCGCTGTATGTAGCATTGTTTTCATTACATTCTCGCTTGTTCTTGTTGTTTATTAACCTAAACTCTGGTTAAGAGATTTATTAAGAGTGATTGCAACAAAATCAGCAACAAGTTACCAGTGATATCTGATAAAGCGCAGTTATTTGGCGGTTAATGCCATTTTATCGGGTCAAATTGGTAATAACCGACCAGCAAACTATATATTTCAGGATCGTAATGGCGCAACTCGGCAGGTTTTTCAAGAAAGGTTTCTGTGAGCACGGCAAAAAATTCAGCTTCATTGGTCGCGCCATAACTATGAATAACATGAGGCATGTTATAAGCCACATGAGTTTTTAACTGGTTAAAAGCACGGCTAAAAACACGCCCCCACTGTTGATAATCAGCTTGTTTAGCTAATAACGGTGTGCCCGTTGTTTTCCCTGTTTCTTGATCAAGCTGATGTGCAAATTCATGAAACACTAAATTATGGCCGTCACTTGGCAAGCGGTTCCCTTCTAATACATCATGCCAACTCAGTACTAAAGTGCCGCCTGGCCATGACTCTCCTTGGCGCACTGTATTGTGATAACTCACCAACCCGGCGCTGTCACGTGACGTTTGCGGGGCATAATATGCACTTGGATAAAGCAAAATTTCTTTTACATTTTGGTATAAAGGCCAAGGCTTATTGAGCACTAAAACGCATGCATCAGCAGCAACAATTAACTTCATCGCCTCATTGAGTTTTAAGCCATCGCAGCCGATAAAGCGTTTTTCATTTAAAAACCAGACAATATGGCGCTCTAACTTCTCTCGTTCGCTATCGGTCATTCTTTGGTAAATTGGCATACAACGTAGTAGCAAGGCTTTTTGTTTATCGTCTAAACGGAAGTCTTGATATTTCCTTTGCCACAATCGATTTTGAATGACAGGCCATTGCCAATAAACAACGACAAACGCAATCAGCGCCAGCATTAATAATCCGTTGACCATATGAGTGTCCACTTAAAAGCTATGCTGTATTAATATGTCCATTAGCTGACAAATTCAATTAGTTTACGGTAAATAAAAAGCCGCATATCCATTGAGGAGCTGCGGCTACTTGTAGTTAACCTCTGTTATACACTGCAATTTACAAACAGCAAAGCACTACAATCAACGATACAGTGGCTGCCATGCACAAGTACGATAGCCATTACGTTCAAAGTAGAAACGGTTACAGTTATCGTCATAGTTACTAGTGCCGACATCGATACGATGGCCACTAATGTACTGATTGTGCAATGACACCTGTTGACCGTTATATAACAAAGTGAAATGTACGTGTGGGCCTGACGATTGCCCACCTTCACATAGCGCTTGGTTATAGCTATTAGCATAACGGCCAAGCCATGCACCAGGTTGCACATAATCGCCACTGTTATATTGTAAGTTAGACATATGATAGTAGTTAGTTGAGTAACCACTAGAATGCGTTACACGGATATTACACGATGAAAAACGTGTAACTGTGCCTCCATGAGCCGCTTGTACATAGGGCGTATTACTTCCCCAACCTCCTGAACCATTATTAAAATCAAGTGATGAGTATGGATACCCTGAACCTGTATTGGAGTGGGCTCCACCGCTATACCAGTAACCAGATGGCCAGGGTAGATCCATAGAAAAACTAGCAGCTAGAGCTTGCTGATCAATACTGTGTATCTCATTGTTTGGTGAACGTTGTAATTGGACACTACTATCTGGAAATAAGCTGTCAAAAGTCGCTAAAAAGTCGATTAAATTGCTACTAACATGATTAGCCTTCCCTTTTTCCACAGCCAATTTCTTACGTTTATTAAGCATACTAACCAAAGCTGCTGTTGCAGCAGTACTGCTATTTACGCTCGCCGAATTGGTTATCGCCGTACGCGTAGATTGTGATTCTTTTGCCGTAACTTGGCTTTCTTGCCATTGCTTAAAAGCATAAAACCGCTGACTTAATTTTGTAGTCACATCTTCTACTTGGGCATCAAAACCCTGCTCATCAGATAAACCTGATAAAGGGTTATTGAAATCAGCATCTGGGTTTGAAAGTAACCCACTTTGCTGCTCAATTAAGGCCAAAATAATTTTCGGATTAATACTCGTAAAGCCCGCCCAATGTAAAATAAGTTCTTGTTTATCTTGTAGTGCAGGGGCATATAATGCAAAAAAGTTATCCCAATCTTCATTTAATAAAGCATTATTAAATACAAACTGAGTATCATCAACAGCCAGTAAAGCATTTAATTTTAGTGATTCAATAGACTCGGCTGTAAAGGAAAAATTATCGTGTTTATGACCTTCTGCAAGTACCGCAGGTGAGATACCTAAGACACCTGCGAGTGCGAGGGTAATTATATTATTTTTCATCTTTTGTTCCTTGTATAAATATCAAAAAGATCCCTAACTGGGAACAAAAGGTATAGCATCAAGGTTAAATAAATGTTAATAAAATGTTTTTATGTTTACATTAACATATTTTATGTACCTGATATGGTGTGGCCTGTAGCAGGTTTTCTCAACTAAAAACAAAATGCACAAAAAGCGCACAATTAATAATTGCAAAAAAGCATGCTAAGACTCCGGCTGTTCTGCACTTAAGGTATCTGAAAATATGATCTCTACCCTATTTCGACCAATAGTCTTAGCTTTATATAAAGCCTGATCAGCTTGCGCAAGTAACCGGTCATAATCATTCACAGTCAATGAATCAGCCACACCAAAACTAACGGTTACAGATAGCCCATTGGCAATCGTTGAAAAATCATAGTTTGCAATTTCCAACCGTAATTCGTCACATAATTCCGCGGCTTGCTGCGCTGTTTTATTTGGGAATAATAAGGTAAATTCCTCACCTCCCCATCTAGCAACTTCACTGGCATCACTTTTAACACATTGACTTAACAAATGCGCAACGACACAAATAACCCGATCGCCAATAATATGTGACCACCCGTCATTAATTCGTTTGAAATGATCTATATCCATAATGGCAATAGCCAGAGGTAAAGCTTGCTGTTTAAAATCAGAAAAATTCTCAGCGAGCCAACTATCAAAGGCACGACGATTTGGTAAATCGGTGAGTTGATCATGGGTTGCTTGATGCGCAAAGGCATCTGTTTGCTGCTGAAGATCTCTAGTTTGTTGCTCGACTCGAATTATCAGTTCTTTTTCGATTTTTTTATAATGATAAAGGCGATATTGATATAACCCAAAGGCAAGTAAGAGTAACGTAAAAAACATCACAAGCTTGAAGCCTGTTTGCTGCCAAAAATATGACTGAATAACAAAGTTTATGGTTTTATAGTTATCCTGCCACTGCCCATTCGGGTAGCCTGCTCGTACCATAAAAGTATATTTACCCGGTGCTAAATTCGTATACTCTGTTATTGTTAAGCGTTGACGATTAACCCATTCATTATTATAACCTATTAGTTTTGTTTGAAAGTTAAGCCGTTGCGGCATAATAAAACTCAAGCCAGCATAATGAAATGACAATCGAGCAGTACTTGGCGGTAATACTAATTCTTCATCATATAATATAGGGGTATTTTTACCATCGACGTACAGACTTT
Source organism: Pseudoalteromonas sp. KAN5 (assembly GCF_022846535.1). Lineage (NCBI taxonomy): Bacteria > Pseudomonadati > Pseudomonadota > Gammaproteobacteria > Alteromonadales > Pseudoalteromonadaceae > Pseudoalteromonas > Pseudoalteromonas sp. KAN5. The sequence goes on along the minus strand of NZ_AP025589.1, from coordinate 861,740 downwards.
CGATCACGGTAGGCAAAGAGATTTGTGAGGCTTGTTTTATACGCTCAGGTACAACTGTGCTTGCTCCTTGGGACGTCGCAAACCAGATACTGCCATCATTATGAAGTGTCGCAGCAGGGTTAGAACCACCGTTTGCTTGAGCACTCAGCATCCCATCGCCTTCATCGTAAAGCTGATACTGTAGTTTTTGACCTTTTATACTGCTAGGATCATTTAGTAACTCATTTACTTGCTGTTGCTTTACTTGAATAATACCGCGATTGCTCGACAGCCAAAATGAATCATCTTGTACAACTAACTGAAACAATTTATCAACGGGTAAACCTTGCTCGCGGCCGAGTATGGCAATTTCACCAGTAATAATATTAAAGCGAATTAATCCTCTATCAGTAGTCATCCACATAAAGTTTTGCTGAGCATAAAAACCAAATGCGTATTCTGCATTAAATTGCTTAGGAAATGCCTGGCCTTTAAACTTTTCTAACTCACCATTAAACATTGCCACACCAACACCTGTGCCCACCCAAATATTGCCACGGCTATCAAGCGCAAGCGCCATAATAAAATCGCCGGGTAAGCCTTGCTCTGTTGTATACTGAACAACAGAACCGTCAGGGTCAATACGTGTTAGTCCAGCAGCAGAGCCTACCCACAGTCGTTGTTCGTTATCAAACAAAAGTGCTCTAATTTCATTACTGAGCAAACCATTATCACGATTAATGACGGGGTAGATTTTTTTATCAACTACACGCATTAAACCACTGGTATAAGTGCCAACCCATACACCCCCTTGGTTATCTTCGGCTAAGCTAAGAATGGATAAAGGGCCTTGCTCAAAAGCTGGGGGGATGGCTACAACGCTATCATTATTGACTCTATTTAAACCTAAGCTACTGCCCACCCACATACTGCCATCTGAATGAGATAATACGCTGCGAACATAATCACCATTTAGTCCGCGTTTTTTCGTCCATGACGAAAATGGTGCTTCTCGTAATCGATATACGCCGCCGTTAGTACCCACCCATATGCTTTTTTCACGGTCTTGCATTAACGATAAAATACGATTTGCTGGTAACCCTGAGTCGGCATCTAGTTGCTCTAAGCCTATTTCACTAAGCCTAAATAATCCTTTATTGATAGTACCAAACCAAATATCATCATGATCATCTTGTAATAAACTAGAGATAGACTCTCCATCTAATTTCGGGTGAATACTTTCAAACATGTCACCCACTAATCGCCACGCGCCTTTTTCTCCAGCAACGATTAGTTGACCTTGCTGAGTTAATAATGCCGAATAAATAGAGCTATGAGGCAAGCCACTACTAGGGGTCACCAATTGAGCTATTTTATTCTCTATCTTATATAAACCATCGCTCGTTGCAGCCCAAATAACACCACGCTTATCTTCTACTAGCCTATACGCACTTAAATTAACTAAAATCGTATGCTCTGGCCCATTATCATAATCACGATATGCAATACCATCGCCTTCTAATGCTAACCACATTTCACCACTGCGGGTCTTTAAAACATAATTAACCATGGCTGACGCATTGTTTTGCACAAGCCATTGTCTATTCTTTAAATGACTTACACCACCGCGCGCTCCTGAAATATACAAACTACCATCTGCTTGCGGGGCTAAACTGCGTAAACCAGAATCAGGTAGATCTGGTATTTCTGAGCGAGTAAATAGCTTAAATTCGCGACCATTAAAACGGGCTAAGCCTTCCCAAGTTGCAATCCATACATAGCCATCATTGGTTTGCGCAACACTATTGATACTATTATGCGGTAACCCCGAACGGGTATTCCATGTTTCAGCAAAATAGTCATTCAGTGGTAAACGTGTTTGCTCAGCAGCTAAACAGCTAAAAGCAACAAAAAAGAAAAAGCAAAGACTGAAATGAATCATTATACTAAACGCCTTTGTAATTATGGCGAGCTAACAACTGAGCATTAACACAAAATTAAATTAATAATGATTTATTAGTAGTTAATTATCATTACATTTGACTGTTCGGTTATTATACTAACATAGTCTTAGTTTTATTTTCATTAACTAAATAACACAATCTGTTTACGTCTAAGCTAAACACATAGCTCATCAATGCACAGTTGCAGTTGCTCAACAAACTTGGCCACATGTAAACCATCCATTAGTGCATGATGTACATCTATAGAAAGCGGCATTTTCCCAGTCTTAGCATTAAACTTACCGAATACTAATTTTGGAATACCGAAATTATCGGTTTGATTAAAAGCATGTGAGAAGCTCATAAAATCTAACCAAGGTAACACTGAAATATGCAGCAAATCCGCCTGTCCTTCAGTGCATGAAAAAGCTTCTGAAAATAACGGCTGTTGTTTTGCAGCTAAACTTACCGCACTGGCATGCTCTTGAAAGTCCGCAAAGCTTGACTGTTGCAATAAATAACTAAACCGAAAAGTATTATCATCTGCAAGTTCAACAACGCTGGCTCGTTGCGTAGCTAACTGCCAAGGCTGGTTATCTATTATACGCAACAGCATCGGCTGATACGTGTTGCTCGCCTGTAACGCAGCATAAATATAAGCATGGAAAAATGAACATTGTTGTACTTTACAGGACTGATAAAGTGCGCCTACATCAAGCTGAACACATACATTGAAATAAGGCTGTGTAAACTCTTTAAACAATGAAAAATGTTGTTGGCGTGGCCAGGTAGTTAAATCAATTGGGATCATTACTTAAAACTAAATAGCTGAGGGTAAACGTATCGTGAGGGATTTATTCACTAAAGTAAAGGCGCGCTATTGCACGCCTTTAGCACAGTTATTATAAACCGTTTTTAATGATTTCTTGTGCCAATTCATCGGCAATTAAATGTGTCGATTTTTGCTCTTTTTCACTGCGTGCAAAAATTTCAGTTAGAGTATCGTAAATACCTTCTACATGTTTATTTGACGCTGCAACGGAATAACCTTCTGGTGCAGTTTCATAATAAACATTAATAATACCACCTGCGTTGATCACATAATCTGGTGCATACAAAATTCCTTTCTCACGAATTATTTCACCGTGACGGGACTCAGCTAATTGGTTATTTGCACAGCCGGCAATGATCGTCGCTTTAATACGAGGAATAGTTACATCATTAATAGTTGCACCCAATGCGCATGGTGCATATACGTCTACATCAAGGTCGTATATTTCATCAATACTTACCGCGGTTGCTGCAAAGTCATTAACTACACGATCAATCGCAGTTTGATTAATATCGGTTACAAATAATTGTGCACCGGCTTCATGCAAGTGTTTACATAACCCGTAAGCGACGGCACCTAGACCTTGTACAGCAACTTTAATTCCAGCTAGATCCTGATGACCACGTTGGTGCTGTAAGGCAGCTTTAATACCTAAAAAAGTACCATAAGCAGTAAATGGTGATGGGTTACCACTTTTACCTTCAAGGCCCAGTACATAGTTAGTTTCTTTATTCATAATGGCAACATCATCACACGTGATGTTTACATCTTCTGCCGAGTAGTAGCTGCCATTTAAACGCTCTAACTGACGGCCAAAGGCACGAAATAGCTGCTCAGATTTAATCTCTTTCGCATTACCAATGATCACTGACTTACCACCACCAAAAGGTAAGCGTGCTACTGCATTTTTATAAGTCATGCCTTTTGATAAACGCAGCGCATCAACTACCGCATCGTCATCACTTGCATAATCCCACATTCTGCAACCACCAACGGCAGGACCTAGATTCGTATTATGTACGGCAATAATTGCTCGAAGGCCTGACTCTTTATCTGCACAAAAAACCACTTGTTCGTGGTTATCAAAGTCAACTTGATTAAACACAGCCACTTTATCTTACTCCGAAATTTGTAACCCGTGAGAGGGTATGCACGCTGAAATTGCCGAGACTTTATCACTTCAAATTGCACCTTACCACTATATGAGATGATAAAACCAATCAAAATAACTAAACATCATAAACACATTAATTACAATAGACTTTATGCATATTTAATTCACGAAAATAAAAAATAGAACCATTTAAATGCAAATTAATAGAAAAATTAAAAATACAGCCTTACGTGAACGTAAAAGGAATGCTTAATGTAAAGTAAAGATTACAATCAAAATTGCAAATATAAACGTTTAAATAGAGGAAGTTATGAGATTGTTGGAGGTATTGACAGTGGTCAGATCTGATATGCGGTATTTAACATTTGCTAAATACCGCATAATAATATTAATGGTTTATTTTAATTTACCGTCTAACTCTTCGATTTTTGCTTTCCAAATCGCAGGGCCCTGAGTGTGTGCGTTAGCACCTTCACTATCAACTGCAACGGTCACTGGCATATCTTCTACTTCAAACTCATAAATAGCTTCCATACCTAGGTCTTCAAACGCCACTACACGCGCTTTTTTGATTGCTTTAGATACTAAGTATGCTGCACCACCTACCGCCATCAAATACACTGACTTATTGTTTTTGATAGATTCAACCGTTGCAGGGCCTCGCTCTGCTTTACCGATCATGCCAATAATGCCTGTTTTTTCTAACATCATATCGGTAAATTTATCCATACGGGTTGCCGTTGTTGGGCCTGCAGGGCCTACAGCTTCATCACGTACCGCATCAACAGGTCCAACGTAGTAGATAAATTTATTATCAAAATCAACGCCCTCAGGTAAACCTTCACCAGAGTTAATCATATCTTGCAAACGTTTATGCGCCGCATCACGACCGGTTAAAATAGTGCCTGACAATAATACTGTCTCGCCCATTTTCCATTCTCGAGTATCTTCTTTGGTTAAGGTATTTAAATCAACGCGACGTGTACCTTCACCAACTTCAAACGTCACTTCTGGCCAATCTTCAAGTTTTGGCGCTTTTAAGTTTGCAGGGCCTGAACCATCAAGAGTAAAGTGAACATGACGAGTCGCCGCACAGTTTGGGATCATAACCACAGGTTTTGATGCTGCGTGCGTGGGTGCAGTTTTGATTTTTACATCAACAACCGTTGTTAAACCACCTAAACCCTGCGCGCCAATACCTAATTTGTTTGCGCGTTCGAAAATGTCTAAACGCATTTTCTCTTCGGTTGTTTCTGCGCCGCGCTCTATTAGCTCATGAATATCAACAGGATCCATTAGTGATTCTTTCGCAAGTACCGCTGCTTTTTCAGCTGTGCCACCAATACCTATACCCAACATGCCCGGCGGACACCAACCAGCCCCCATCGTCGGTAAGGTTTTCTCAACCCATGCAGCTACGTCATCAGATGGGTTTAACATCACCATTTTCGTTTTATTTTCTGAGCCACCGCCTTTAGCAGCAACCATTACTTCAACTTCGCCGCCTGCCACTAAATCAATGTGGACGACTGATGGTGTGTTATCTTTAGTATTTTTACGCGTACCAGCAGGATCGGCAACAATGGATGCGCGTAAAGGGTTGTCTGGGTTTAAATATGCGCGACGTGTTCCTTCATCAACCATTTGTTGTACGGTTAAATCTGTTTTATCCCATTTTACATCCATACCTACTTTCACAAAACAGGTAATAATACCAGTGTCTTGACAAAGTGGGCGCTTCCCTTCAGCCGACATACGCGAGTTAATTAAAATTTGCGCAATGGCATCTTTTGCCGCTTTACTTTGCTCTTTGTTATAGGCTTTTTCGAGTGCTTGAACAAAATCAAGTGGGTGATAAAACGAAATATATTGCAAAGCATCTTCAATGCTATCAATAAAATCTTGCTGACGGATCGTGCTCATTTCAGTTCCTTAGGTTACCTTTACGTATTAATACACGTAACATAAATCAAACCGGTGACGGTGGTTTGTAACGCAATAGGCAACTAAACGCTGCCAAAAAATTTAACTTATGATACCCTCCCAGCCCGTTTCGAGCCAGTTTTTCAGGGTAAAAAATAGATGATAGAGCAACAAAATACCTGTATTCAATTAGACATTTCGCTCAACTGTGTAGAGGTTTTCGCTTATTTTGCTGATCTCCCCTTTGCCGTGTTACTCGATTCCGCTAATAGCGAACATGTAAATAGCCGTTACGATGTTATTGCTATCGCACCGAGCATGCGCTTAGAAGTAAAAAATAATCAAACATATATTGATGGAAAACCCAGCCCAAAAGATTGTTTTGCAGTTATACAAGATGAGCTTGCTAAGCTTGAACACAGTAAACCACGACAAGAACTGCCGTTTACGGGTGGCTGGCTAGGTTATTTTGGCTATGATTTAGGTCGCGTGATTGAGCACCTACCAGAGCAAGCCATCGATGATATTGCTATGCCACAAATGGCGATTGGCTTATATCCAGATGCGTTGATTTACGACAAGCAATGCGGGCATTGGTTTTACGTCGCGCAACCAAGTATAGATAGACAAACCCTGTACCTTGAGCCGCTAAAAACCAAAACACCGGCTTACTCTGAGTTTGCAATAACCCATGACTGGTCATCAAATATGAGTCTTGCTCAATACAGTGATAGATTTGCCAAAATCCAAGCATACTTAACAAGTGGCGACTGCTACCAAATTAACTTAGCACAACGTTTTACGGCACAATATCAAGGTTCGCCGTGGCAAGCTTACTGCACTTTGCGTGACGCCAATAAAGCGCCTTTTTCCAGTTTTATAAATCACCCAGATGGGGCTATTGTGTCTATTTCACCAGAGCGCTTTATTGCGATTAGCCAAGGGCACATAGAAACTAAGCCCATTAAAGGTACTCTACCGCGCTGTACTGATAAAGAAGCTGATGCAGCACAAGCCATTCGGCTACAAAATTCAGCAAAAGATCGCGCCGAAAATGTGATGATTGTTGACTTACTGCGTAACGACTTAGGTAAAGTCGCAAAACCAGGTAGCGTACAAGTACCTTCGTTATTTGCCATTGAAAGCTTTCCGGCAGTACATCATTTAGTGAGTACGGTTACAGCACAATTGGCCGATGACAAAACTGCGGTTGATCAGCTCAAAGCCGCTTTCCCAGGTGGCTCAATCACCGGTGCACCGAAAATACGCGCGATGGAAATTATTGAAGAATTAGAGCCACATCGCCGTAGCGTATATTGTGGTTCCATCGGTTATTTGAGCGCCTGTGGCAATATGGATACCAGTATTACCATTCGCACCTTAGTGTGTCATAACCAACATATTTATTGTTGGGCTGGCGGTGGGATTGTCGCGGATTCTCAAGTGGAGTTGGAATACCAAGAAACTTACGATAAAGTAAATAAAATTCTCCCCTTATTGAAGTAATACTGTGAATACTCAACAACTTTTAGCGCGGTTTCAGTTAAGTGCACCGATTGAAAAAACCGAGCTAAGAAGTAGTAAATTGAGCGCATCGAAACGTGCGAGCGCCGTTATATTGCCGCTAATTGATATTGACCATCAAGCCCACATATTATTGTGTAAACGGCCTATTCACTTAAAACACCACCCTGGGGAAATCTGCTTACCTGGAGGCAAGCATGAGCGAAACGATAAAACACTGCGTGATACCGCTTTACGAGAACTTAAAGAAGAACTGAATATTTCTCCTCAACAAGTCTCAATTAGCGGTAAACTTGCGAACTATTCCACTTTGACAGGCTTTACTATCACTCCCTATGTTGGCTTACTTGCGCCAAACACTCATTGGCAAGCTGATCAGAATGAGGTATCAGCAAGTTTTTTAATCCCTATCAGTCGGCTCATTGATGTAAACAATTGGCAACCATTACCGTTTGAGCGACACGGAGAAATAGTTACTTTACAAGGATTTTCAACTCCTTACGGGCTACTGTGGGGAGCAACGGCCAGCATTATAAAAAACTTTACAAAACAGCTCGCCATACCAGTTTAAATCTGTCTTACAAAAGGTTACAAGGCTAGAATTACACGTTATTATGTGCCACCGTTCAAAGGCAGCAATCGTGCTGAGTAAAAAGTAGAGTAAAGTTATTATGATCAGTGCATTTGATATGTTTAGTATTGGCATCGGCCCATCGTCTTCACACACCGTAGGGCCTATGCGTGCATCACGTTTATTTGTTAACGAACTACAACAACAAAAGCTATTAACCGATGTCACCAGTATCAAAGTCGAATTATATGGCTCTTTGGGTCAAACAGGCATTGGCCACGGCTCAGGTAAAGCCGTTATTTTGGGCCTTGCCGGTTATGATCCAGAAACAATTGATGCAGATTTAGTCGATGACATACTTGCCAAAATCGAAAATGAGCAAGTTATTTACTTAAATCAAGTCCATAAAGCCAAATTTCCAAAGCAAGGAGCAATTGTATTTCATCGCCGCAAAACCTTGCCTAAGCACTCTAATGCTATGGAGATCATCGCATACAAAGGCGACGAAAAGCTCCACAGTAAAGTGTATTACTCAATTGGCGGTGGCTTTATTGTCACCGATGAAGAGTTTGAAAATGAAAAACAAGCAGCGTTAGATATTCGCGAAGAAAACCCAGCCCCTTATCCTTTTGGCAGTGCCAAAGAATTACTCGAAATGTGTAAAGAGTCAGGGTATAGCGTATCAAGCTTGATGATGAAAAATGAAAAAACCTTGCGCACTGAAGATGAAATCAAAGATGAACTTTTCAATATTTGGCAAGTAATGAAAGCCTGTATTGAACGCGGAATGCGCACTGAAGGGATTTTACCTGGTGGTTTAAAAGTAAAACGCCGTGCACCAAGCTTATACTTAAAGCTCAATATTGAAGTCAGTAACGATCCACTTCGAGCGATGGACTGGGTAGACTTATTTGCCCTTGCGGTTAACGAAGAAAATGCCGCAGGTGGCCGCGTTGTAACAGCCCCAACCAATGGCGCAGCAGGAATTTTACCTGCGGTACTGATGTACTATCATACGTTTATAAAAGAAGTGGACCGTGATATTGCTACCCGCTACTTACTAACAGCCGCTGCAATTGGTATTTTATATAAAAAGAATGCCTCAATTTCAGGCGCTGAAGTAGGCTGCCAAGGCGAAGTCGGCGTTGCTTGCTCTATGGCCGCTGGTGCACTTACTGAAATTGTCGGTGGTAACGTAGTACACGTTGAAAATGCCGCTGAAATCGGTATGGAGCATAATCTCGGCTTAACCTGCGACCCAGTAGGAGGTTTAGTACAAGTACCGTGTATTGAACGAAATGCCATGGGGGCAATTAAAGCGATTAATGCCTCTCGTTTAGCTATTCGTGGCAGTGGCGAGCAAAAAGTATCACTCGATAAAGTGATAAAAACCATGCTCGATACTGGTAATGATATGAAAACCAAGTACAAAGAAACTGCTCGTGGCGGTTTAGCTGTGAACATTATTGAGTGCTAATGTTTAGTAGGATCAAAAAAGCCGCAAACTGCGGCTTTTTTGATTTAGTAAGTCGCCTTTATTTAACTGGCAATTCAATATCTGCAAATAACTTGTCTACATCTTCTTGATTACGTAATAAACTCGCTCTTTCAACTCGTTCCTTAGTTAAGTGCGGTGCAAAACGTTCAATAAAGTCATACATATAAGTACGTAAGAAACTACCTTTTCTAAAGCCAATCTTAGTTGTACTCGCCTCAAATAAATGACTTGCGTCAATACAGACTAAATCGGTATCTGATATTTGATCTATCGCCATAGAAGCGACTACACCCACACCTAACCCTAAGCGTACATAGGTTTTAATAACATCAGCATCGGTTGCAGTAAACACGATATGCGGTTCAAGACCTTGCGCATTAAATGCCTTATCAAGTTCAGAACGGCCTGTAAAACCAAATACATAAGTAATTAATGGATACTGTGCAATATCTGCAACAGTGAGTGATTCCGCTTTTTTGGCAAGTGGATGATCTTTAGCCACCACAATACTGCGGTTCCAGTGATAACATGGCAACATCACCAAATCAGAATACAAATGTAGAGCTTCTGTGGCAATGGCAAAGTCGGCATCTCCGCGAGCCGCCGCATCGGAAATTTGTTGTGGCGTACCTTGATGCATATGTAACGATACTGCCGGATACTTTTTCATAAAGCCTTGGATCACGCTCGGCAACGCATATCGCGCTTGTGTATGCGTAGTGGCAATATTTAATTTACCTTGATCTGGTAATGTATGCTCATTGGCAACCGCTTTGATCCCTTCTACCTTAGAAAGAATTTCGCGAGAAATATTAATAATTTCAGTGCCAGCACTTGTAACGTGAGTTAAATGTTTACCACTTCTGCCAAAAATTTGCACACCCAACTCATCTTCTAACATACGAACCTGTTTAGAAATACCTGGTTGTGAGGTAAATAAACTTTCAGCTGTTGCTGAAACATTTAGTTTATGATTTTGGACTTCGACAATGTATCTGAGTTGTTGTAATTTCATGGCTGCAATTTTTAGTGTAGTTATACTGCTTATTTATAAATGCTACATCGCGTCAAGCCAAGTGTTTTCTAATTAATAATAGAAAAAGGCTCTTTAGGTTCAGCTTTATAAGGTTATGTCCTTAGGCTAGCATAAACCCTCGGATTGAGGTAGCCATCTTTTTGACGTAATAGAAAAATCATAATATATGTAATAATAAATACTGATAAAGTAAATTCTTTTCTTACATAAAACGCGCAAAACTATCCAGTTAGCGTATATTTAATGTAAGATACAAAATTATTAGCTTGTGAAACCTGAGATTTAAACCATGATCGTTTCTATTATAATTATGTTGATTGTTGCACTCATTGTTATTGCCCTGTGGGTCAGTGCGGTCCAACAACATAAAGAGAAACAAGAAACCGAACGTCGCAAAGATTTAACGAAACAAAAAAAGATCATTGAAGAATCAGAAGACGTGCTCCTAAACAGCGCTAATATCCCAATGTCTGAGCATATTTTACGTATTGTTCAGCGCCGTATTCATGATGCTTTAGTTACTATGGTGCAACTTTCTCCCAATTCAAAAGAGTTAAAAAGCCGCTTAAATGAAGCAAAAGAGCGTTTAGGCAACCAACTCGATGCAACAAATTCAGAAACTCTAGTCCTTCCTGACAACGACAAGCAATTAATAACATTGATCCAAGGAATAAAAAAGTTACGTGCAGTACTTCGCTCTGAGCATGGTAAAGGTAAGGTTGATAGCCAAGTTTTTGTTGCTGAAGATAAGCGTTTAGAAAAACTGCAATTAAGAATTAACATAGAAAGTCAAATTAAACGAGGTATCTCTGCTCGCTCTGCCAACATGGTTGGATCTGCGCGTCAATACTTCGAAAAAGCTTATGCAACGGTATCCGCAGTCGCCTATAGCGATGACTATATCACCAGTAAACGTCAAGAATTAGAAGGCTACTTAGAAGCCATTAGTACAGAATTAAAAGCATCAAATGCAACGGCTAGAAAGAAAAAAGCCGAACAAGAACAAGACGATTTAGATGTGTTATTTGCGCCAAAGAAAAAGTGGTAAGCCACTTTTTCTTTGCATTAATAATAAAAAACTAAGTTACGATAAAAACGCAAATTTAACGATAAACATAGCCGTTAAAACCCAGACACTGACACTTACTTCTTCACGCTTACCGCATAATACTTTCACCGCTGTATACGAAATAAAGCCAAGTGCAATCCCGTGCGCAATAGAGAAAGTTAATGGCGTCATAAGCAATACTGCACTGACCGGAATAGCATCTGTCATATCATCCCAATTTACAAACTTAAGATTCTGCAACATTAATACCGCCACATATAAAATAGCACCTGCAGTAGCGTAAGCTGGTACCATTTGCGCCAGTGGTGCAAAAAACATCATTAATAAAAAACATACACCAACCACAACCGCAGTTAAACCAGTACGACCACCCACCGAGACCCCAGCAACTGATTCAATGTATGACGTTGTTGTAGAAGTACCCAACATAGAACCCGCAATAGTCGCGGTGCTATCAGCACTAAGGGCACGGCCTAAACGTGGCATATTACCCTTTTCATCTGCTAAACCAGCCTTTTGAGTGACAGCCACTAAGGTGCCAGAGGTATCAAACAAATCAACAAACAAAAATGCAAAAATAACACTCAACATTGACAGTTCAAACGCAGCTGCAAAATCAAGTTGCATAAAAGTAGGTGCAATTGAAGGTGGCATTGATACCACACCTTGGTACTCAACCAAGCCTAAGCCAAGCGCTATTAAAGTCACCGCTAGAATACTGATTAACACGCCACTTTTAAAATCACGATACAGCAGTGCAGCAATGACAAAGAAGCTAAAAATAGCCAATAATGGCCCTGCTGCTGTAATATCCCCAAGTTGAACTAAGGTTGCAGGACTTGCCACAATGATCCCAGCATTCTTTAGTGCAATTAACGCTAAAAATGCGCCAATCCCCGTAGCTATTGCTTGCTTTAAAACCAAAGGTATTGCATTAATGATCCACTCTCTGACTTTAAACAAACTTAAAAATAAAAAGATACAACCCGACATAAACACCGCACCTAATGCCGCCTGCCAGGTATAACCCATGCCAAGTACCACGCCATAGGTAAAAAACGCATTTAGCCCCATACCAGGAGCCAGCGCTAGCGGATAATTAGCCCACAGGCCCATAATAAAACAACCAATCGCTGCAGCAATACAGGTTGCAACAAACGCAGCCCCCTGATCCATGCCAGCTTCAGCTAACATAGCAGGGTTTACAAAAACAATATAAACCATGGTAATAAAGGTCGTAAGGCCAGCAATACATTCACGGCGCACTGTTGAATTGTGCTCGCTAATTTTAAATAACGCATCAAGCATAAATGGATTTCATTTTAGATAAGAATAATTGTGTAATTTTATCATATATTTCAACAATAGCAGGACAATTTACCTTGTATTGAACTAAACTTACACGGTAATAGACAACAATAAATACGTGGCACTATGACAGATACCTCGCCCATTGGCTTAGATTTAGAACAACAGCTAGATAATGTTTTATCGTTTATCACGCAACCAAACAGCAATTCACACAGTGATACTAAAGCTGATACACCAGACAACACAGTGAATAAAGCACTGTATTATTTAAAAAATGAACAACCTCCCCTTGCGTCAAAATGGATGAGACTCGCCGCAATGGCGGGTAATCATCGCGCACAATTTTACATGGGGTTATTTTTTATAAAAGGTCAAGGCGTACCACAAAGTGTATTTCATGGTGCGGTATGGTTAAGTCTTGCCAGTAGCCAAGGTTATGATCCTGCGACAAGTGCTTTAACAGATTTAAGAAAGCACATATCAACTAAGCGTTTTCAAGATGCAAAGTGCTATGCTGCTACACTGTATGAACAAATTCACCAACAGCAATTTAAACATTTAATTCCTAAGGCTCCATAACGCGAACTATAACAATTAACGCTAATTTTAGCGCTGCTAAGTTTCCACTTAAAAACTAAAGTAACCATACCACTGTGCTGTACCAGGAAACGATTTATTTAAGTGCAGCAATTGCGTTGTGATACTCATCACTTTTTAAAATAGTTAAAAATGCCTGAATTTTTTCAGAGCGATGTAAATCACCATGAGTCACAACCCAATTTTCAAAGTCCCATTGAATATGAGGTAAAACACGACTTACATTACCGTGCAGTTGTGAAAACTGGCACTGCATAAAGCCAATACCAACTCCATTTACAATGGCGTGTTGCAGTAAATTTTGGTTATTACTGGTACATACAATTTGCGCTGGTGGCACAACCTCATTAAACCATTTTACAATAGCTAAACGCTGTGGGGCTTCGTCGGCTAATACAAATTGGTGTTTTGTTAAGTCAGCTTCGTGATTAGGTATACCATGCTGTTGTAAATAGCGCTCACTGGCGTAAAGGCCAACACTGAGCGTACTAAAAGGCAGCACCACATAATTGTCGTCTTGTGGCTTAGCTCCCGTGCGGATTGCCACATGCGCTTGACCATACTCCAATTTCATCAATTCAGCACTGGTAAGCCAACGAATGCGTATTTTCGGGTGTTTTTGACTAAACAACTGTACGGCGGGCATTAACAAATGGGCTAAAGCATCTAGCGATGTTAAAATAAACTCCCCTTCTAGCTCGCCTTGCTGGCTTTTAGCGCGGCGTGCAAAGTCGTTAAATTGTTCATCGGTTAATTTTGCAACGCGCAGTAAATCTTCGCCCAATTCTGTTAACTGGTAACCTTTACCGTCTCGCAAAAACACCTTTGCGCCTAACTCATGTTCAATCACGTCTAAATGTCGAAGAATGGTCGCCCGGTGCACACCCAAAGCTCTTGCCGCCCCACTAATACTGCCTGTTTGAGCAACAAAATAAGTGGTTCTTATTTCACTCCAATGTTTCATATCGCCTCAATGTATAATATACGCACACCTAGATACAATTATCGCTCATTGTCGCATTTTTTGTACACTCTACAATAGCCTTATAACATAAAAATTAACCCAACTTTTAGAATGAGCCTACAAATGAATACAACAACGCACACGCTAATTATTGGCGGGGGCTTCGCCGGCGCCACTTTGGCGCAAGAGCTAGCAAAGTCGAACATTGCAACGACGTTAATCGACCGAAAAGATTACTTTGAAGTCACTATGGCAACACTGCGTAATATTGCAGACTACGATAAGGTTAAAGACACACCCAGAATACGCTATCAAGATTTTATTTCGGATGAGTTTATTCAAGCCACTGTTACTGAATTAACCGAAAACACTGCACAACTCGAAAATGGTCACTCTATATCGTTTCAACAAGCTATTATAGCTACAGGATCAAGTTATCCATCTTTTTCGATCGCTAAATCTAACCATGCATTGACTTTAGAGGAGCGAAATCAAGAGCTAAAAAATGCTTCGCTTGAATTAGCGAAAGCAAAATCGGTTCTTATTATTGGCGCAGGTGCTGTAGGTGTTGAGTTGGCGGGCGATATTGCATATAGCTACCCTAATATAAATGTAACGTTAGCTGATTCATCGGACAGTGTGCTGGCCAGCTACAGCAAAAAAACCCAACAAAAAGCCACCAAACAATTGCAAGCACTGGGTGTAAACATACAAACAAACCACTATTACCAACATCAAAACGACACGTATATCGATAAACACACAGGTCACCAACTTAACGCAGACATTACCTATATCGCCGTTGGGGTCAAAGCCAACTCACAGTTTATGCAAGCCCAGCTTAACAAATGCCTAAGCGAGCACGGTCTTATTAAGGTCAATAGCGATTTTCAAGTTACAGGCACCAGCTCGTTATGGGCAATAGGCGATGTAGCCAACTTAAAAGACTTAAAACTGGCCGCAGCCGCAATGCCTCAAGCAAAAGAGCTAGCCGCAAACCTAATTGCTAAACAGCAAGGTAAAAAAACGAAGGCGCATAAACCTATGCCGGAAATGGGGCTGATCCCTATCGGACAAAAAAAAGGGTGGCGCAAATACCTCTTTTTGGCACTGTTACTTGGCAACCCCTAATAAACTTTAAAAATAAAGATTTGCTTATTAATTATGTATTTAAGGGATTGGCTATTAAAGATATTTAGTGAGTAACGTCACTCATACCAGCTCAAAGCGACAGTTCCCAAGGGTTAAGCCACTGTAACGAAGTAATACAAATGGTACACGCGTATTACTTTTTACCATACAGCTTAACCATATTGGGTCTGCTGAGCGCTAAGGCAAAGCTAATAAAGGAATATAAAGTTTATCTATTGCTTAGCAGTTACTAAGCCTGTTGTTAATTACACAGTACTCACACCAGCACCATATACACTGCTCGTTTGCTGATTCAGCATTTCAGCCTGTTGCCGTGCTACGTTCAAACCCAACCTTTATGAGAAAGATCTAAACTAGGTATGACCACCCTCCTCTACAGCCCTTGCTACGAAGACTCTCTATTTAAAATCTGTGAACAGTAATTCCAGAATGACTTGAGAAAGTACAATAATGTTCTTTCTCATGCACAGCTGGAATCTGTCAAATTTATCATTGAAAGCTGGAATGAGGAAAATTAAAATTACAACAGCTGTTATTTCAGTAATTGTGTCAGAGGGCAACGTAAAAGCTCCATCTTGCCAGTCCGTATATAAACAAGAGTTTTTCCGGTCATTTTTAAAATCAATACCAGCAAAAAGTACTTCGAGTGGTAAACCTTGCCTTTTACACTGCTGACCGAACAACGTTGTTGATATTGCTGAAACATTAACCAATTTTTGTTTATGATCTTTAAACCTACGATTGATTTTTTTCCAATCAACCTTACTCCTGCAGATACATCGACCAATAGACGAAATAACATGACGCTCTTTCCAAACTCTTCTCGAGCAACTTAACTAGCACATTATTGGTATTTGATAGCTTCTTCCCTAACACGATGAGCGGATGAGCTTTTTTTACCCAAACCGAGCTTAAGCAATAACGTGTTTATCAAATTCATGTTTTTACTGAATACCAAATTAAAATAGCGTCATATTTTTATATGAGCATTATTAGGTACATTAAAACAATAACTATTTTGATGAATTACCAGCCATTGCGCTTCGCACTATTGAGTAAGTAATTTAATCCACTCACCTGCGTTTGACACAATAAATTGATATTTATTTCCATCACTTAATACGATCTCAATCGCATCGTGTGTAAAAGGAAAAATGCCCGCAACTTTACCTGTGCATTTACTCACCTTCACAATTTCACGTCGTGAAAAGGTGTAGGGCCCTAGCCCAAATTTCGTGTTAAATGGAGTAAAGGTTAAATCGCTACCGGTTAACGTAAACTTACCGTCAGCTTTGATAGCCCCTCTTTGAATGGTGGCCGTTATTGATTTGATTACTACTGCTTGCATAATCGTATTCCTTTATATAGCTCTTAATGTGTCAGTTTTGCTGCTTTTAAGTCATTACCAAGTGACGACTTTTAACCTCGCTGTATTACCTTTTTATTGGTTCGCCTACCATTGAGTAGTGCGCCCAACCACGTATTTTTTACTATTAATAAATAACTTATTTGACCTATAAGTAATGTAATAACCACGCTAACTATAAACTTTACTAAAACTGGCAAATTAGTATTAATTAATGGCATCTGTATATAAATCAACACAGGAACATGGATTAAGTAAATCCAGTATGAAGAATCTGAGACGCTACGACTAAACTTACTTTCATAATTTAAAAAACGATGCCCAAGTAAAAACGCCATAGCTGTTAACAAAATGATGCTCATGACTTGCAGAACAACATGCAGCGCGTGTTGTTGCTTTACTGCAAAATGCCCCGTGCTTGCAGCGTTAATTACTTCATCGAGAGTAGCCGCTACTGGTAACAAAGCAAAATAAGCAATAAGAGATAAAGCCGCACCAACGATAATAGGCCATAAATATATGTGATATGAGGAAAGTTTATGCTGCTTTTTATAGATCCCCACCCCTAACCAATAAAAACTGCCGTAAAACCCATACGACCACAACTGAGGCGTGAGTTTATCGGGCGCAGGAAATGGAATAGGTTGCCCCATGAGTGACAGCGTTAATAAAGTAGGAAGCGCCCCCCACAAAAATAACGGATTATAACCAAGCCCATCAAGCTTACCCCCTAACAAGTTACTCTTTTTTAGCAGCCAATGTATCAAGCAAAACTGAAATAAATTCCACAAAAACCATAAATGCATGGTGCTAATGACAGGCTCTTTAATGACTTGAAACACAGCAAATATCGGTGGTATTGGTTTAGCTATACTGGCCCCAAAACTCAAGGCATGAAAATAAACCGCAAAACCTAAAGGTAAAAAAACAATAAAAGGCAATAAAATATGTTTACTGCGATGGCGTAAAAAATGCTGGCTACTCGATTTAGCAATTAACAATGCACTGCAAAACCCTGCAATAATAAAAAACAATGGCATACGAAATAAGTGCAGAGAATGTGTGATGTAGTCAAATAGACGATGTGTGCTTGGATCAGCCGTAAACCAAATATTGCTAAAAAATGGGCTGTAAGCCAGTGCAGCATGAAACACAATACCGAGCAATAGTGCGAGGCTTCGTAAATTATCAATGTAGTGTAATCGACTTTCTTTATTCATTAATATGCCCAACTATTATCCTGCGTTAATAAAAGCATAAATTAATGAGTAAGCGTGGGACTAGTCACAAAACTCATAGCCAACGCTATGACAGATGTCACTGTTTTTACAATGCAAGTTCTGTAATAATTGCTAAAAAACATGGCTGTAGTAATGGAATCAAACATACGACATACAACCGATTGGCGTTTCTCAACATTGGCCTCTTGGCTGGGTGTTACATCAGCGTGTGCATATTATGCAAACTCTGAACTAGCACTGTATTTACAAATTTTGGTGAGTAGCTCTATATTAGCTATTTTGCTCTATGTATTAAAACAGCCCAACAAATATGTTTATGGTGTGGCGGTAAGTTATTTTCTGCTCATATTAGCAATGATGCAACTTAGCTCAACGTCCTTAGTTTTTATTCACTTGGTTATGTTTACCGCTGTTTTTAGCCCTCACTTTTCACTGCCTAAAATACTGGCTTGTGTTGTAGCCGCCATGCTAGTTTATGGTCTAACGCATTATTCGCGCTGGGAAAATGGCATACCTTGGATCACCTTTACTATTTGGTTTTTCTTTTGTTTGATGAATTGGTTTGTCAGTCGCCGGATTGTCGAAAGTTTAAATACACATTACCAATCCCAACAAAACTACAAAGAGTTAAAAGCCACACAACACATGATGGGCGCCATGCATGCAGCGCAAGAGCGACAAAATATATCACGCGAGCTCCATGACTCACTCGGCCATAAACTCACCGCGCTCAGTATTAATTTAGATTTTGCTAAAAGAGCAGCAAACGAAGCAACCGTTGAAACCCTGTCTCTTTGCCATCAACTTAGCCAAGAAGTGCTGGCAGAGGTGCGCGAAATCGTTTCAGCTCAGCGCAATGACAAAACAATACTCAAACAAGCACTCGAAGCCATTTGCGAACTGACACCTAATTTACGCTGCGATCTCCAGCTAAGTAAGGAGACAGAGCAACTCCCTCAAGACTATGCCCTGTGTGTATTACGGTTTAGCCAAGAGATGATCAGCAACACACTTAAACATACCAAAGCAAACCACTTTACTTTGCATGTAGGTATATCTCACGTTGACCAACACCCTCTGTTGATTGCAAAAGCGTATCACAATCAACCAGAAGCCAACTTACCAAAACAAGGCAATGGGTTAGCAGGGTTAAATGAGCGAATGACACAGTTTGGCGGTGAATTTTCACAACATCTTGAGCAAGAAACTCTGATCAACACCATGACATTACCACTAAATTTAGAAGAAAATAGCCATGATAAAGTGCCTACTTGTTGAAGATCAGACCTTAGTTCGCTTAGGCCTCGCTAATTTACTTAACCTCGATAGCGCCATTAATATTGAAGCCCAAGCTGAAGATGGCTTGCAAGCGCTTGCCCTATTAGCAGAGCATAGCGTTGATATTGTTTTACTCGATATGAGAATGCCGAATTTAGATGGGCTCGGCGTACTGCTAAAAATGCGTGAAAAGGGTGATAAAACCCCCGTGCTGATCATTACCACATTTGAAGATTGTGATGTATTAGTCAAAGCCCTTAACCTTGGAGCTCGTGGGTATGTGCTTAAAAATATTGAGCTTGAAGAACTCATTAGCGCTATCAAGCAGGTCGTCGCGGGTGAGCGAGTCTTACAAAGTGCGGTAACTGATTTTTTACTCAAAAAGCAACTAAGCCCTCAGCTCTGCTTAACGGACAAAGAACAAACCGTATTACAGTGTATGTCTTTAGGCATGTCGAACAAAGTGATTGCCAAAAAGTTAGATAATTCTGAGGGGACTATCCGCAATCATGTGTCACAAATTCTTGCCAAATTAGACGTAAAAGACCGCACTCAAGCCGTTATAAAAGCCATAAATCAAAACCTAATTTAATGCGCTAACAGCACCAAATTACTATTTTTGATTAGGGTATATTGATGAACACGAAACGCTTTTTAAGTGCCTCTATTTGTCATCAAGCTTCAGTGGTGCGATTAGCATAAATAAGAGTAAACAAAACCAGCTAATAAACAAACAGGCGACTATCCATGCTAACTTCTCTTGACGTCCCACTTTTTTATGACCTAGCAATGAGTATGATTGGTATCACCCACATAATGAATAAAACAAGCAGCAAGGGAAACCAAGATATAAATATTTGAACAATGTTATCCATCATTTAGTATTTATGCGACAGGCAGTTTATGTTGCATAATCGCTTGTTGAACTGAGGCGCTAGCTGCTCGGTGTGTCAGAGTTGGTGTTGTTTATACTATGGGAGTTTGCTTTTTAAAGGTTCTAGCTAAATCGGCTTACCTATTATAGTTTAAGCTTTCCCTGCATTGCTCAGCGTTAACTATGTATCCATTACACTTAAATTCTACTCAATAAGCAATTATATTTAGTCAATCTCAATGACCAATCGCTCTTAGCCGAACTTCATCAAGGTGCTGAAAGCTTGCCTTTCCGGTTTAACTCACTTCTGTCCAAAAATGAGTTTACCCGATCGTCTGTTTCTCACTCAAACTTGCCTTACGAATTTTAAAATTCTGAGTACTACATACGCAATATCCTGCATAAATGTCGATCACTATATATGCTGTATTAAATACAAAAAAAGATACATTATCGCTTCTGGTTTAACTATTTCATGTTTCAGCCTGTTTGTAGTTCAACATACGAATTCCAACCCCAATGAGAAAAACCCCAACAGGGAACGCAATTACCACCTCTGTAGCCCTTGCCACACCTGACTTTCTATTCCAGATCTGTGAGAAACAATTCCAAAACGACTTGAGAAAGTACATTAACATTAAAAATCGTATAAAAAATTAGCAAAAAACACTTGCGTCAAACAACTGTATAAACTACTGTATACATATACTGTATAAACAACCAGTGAGTGAACATTATGTTACAGCCAATTACTATAAGAACTGTTAAAAGCTACCAACAAGATAATCAAAGTTCATCTGTTAACTTAATTCAAATTGAAGATGAGATCTCAGCAACCTTTGAATTACTTAAAGTATTACACCATTACAATAACCAAAATGCATGGACACTACTCATTGCACCCGATCATGTACCTAGCAAGGCATTGCTTGATTCATGTTCTATTGATACTAGTAAACTACTCGTAATACGCCAAAAACATCTTGTAAACTTAGAGTATGTATTAAACTCGGCATTACATAATGGTAATTTTGCAGCCGTGATCACCTGGACTGACATTGTAAAAGATAATCAAATTGCTGATCTATCGCTAAACTTAGACCAAGCAAGTGCAAAACTATATTGCTTTACTAAAACTCAACAAAGTACAGATATAGCATTGCCGCAATAAGCTGTTAAAATACCGCTTTTCTATCAAAACGATTTTGCATGACTTCACTTACCCACAGTAATTGCTTATGCGGCAGTCAACAAAGTTACCAAGACTGCTGCCAAAAGCTCCATTTAGGCACAGAGCAAGCAAACACAGCGGAGCAACTTATGCGCTCTCGCTACGTTGCTTATGCATTAAAAAACGCCAAGTACATATATCAAACTTATGCTCAAGAAAAACAAACTGAGAACCCAGTCAATGAAATTGCTGCTTTTGCTAACAGCTGTCGCTTTATAAAGTTATCGGTGATCGATGCCGAACAACACGAGTTGACTGCGGATGTTGAGTTTTGCGTTAGTTATTTTTATCAAAATCTATTTTGTCAGCTACATGAGAAATCAAATTTTATTAAAGAGAATGGGTTATGGCGCTACCTTGATGGCGAGATATTTCCAGTTGCGGATATAAAAGTTAGTCGTAATGACGAATGCCCATGCGGTAGTGGAAAAAAATATAAAAAATGCCACAGCGTCTAACCTAGCGCATATTGCTGCTATAAACTTTTTTATGCAGCATAATATCTTCTCTACAACTTAAAAGGTTACTAACGAACACCTTTGCAGAGTTACCGCTGTGTATTTTATTTATGTATAAATTTACAAGCTCAGTTCCCATCTGAATGAATACTGATCACCCTTTTTATACCAATCGTGTTAAGTTACTGACTATTTATAGCGACAGATAAATACAGTGATAACAAGGCATAAATTTTGACATGTAGTTGTTCTCGGCAATTGCTCCTGCATCCATGCAGTCGTACATGAAAAATTTATAACGCAGTTAGCGCTTTATTTAGCCCGCTAGAATGGTTAAATATTTAAGTCGATTGGTATTATCAGGCATTTATGGCTAAAACTTAGCTTTAAGAACAAACAACACTGTTATTTGTTATCTAAATACAGGATTTATATTAAATAGCTCGAGTATTATTCGCATAAAATCTAACACCTCACCTTTCTGATCTTAAGAACAAAAAAAGGTACAAATGTTAATTAAAAAAACCACAGAGCTTAACCACCTTAAATAAATATACAAAAATAAATTGTTATTATTTTTATTTGTTTTAAATAATAACAAAAAAATTAAACCATTGATTTTAAATTATAAAAATAATTTAAATGTAATTTAAGTAAACCAAAATGGTGAACTTAAAACTAAAAATTCAGTAATTAGCGTTGCGTAATAAAGTATTTAGCGCAATAATGCCACCGGTAGCACTGATGTACAAGCATTAAAAACCTTGATTGTGTTAACACTTTTAACAATTTATTTAATTGTTTTGATCTGAACATACAATAATTAGGAACTACAATGAAGAAAAGTACTCTTTTTAACTACTGTGCACGGGCATTAGCCATTACAGCCGCAATCTATGGTAACGCAGCCATTGCAAACGCTTCAGGCTTTGCAGCAATAAATGGTGGAACTACGGGAGGAGCTGGCGGTGATATCGTGTATGCCACAACTGGCACACAAATTCATCAAGCTCTGTGTAATCGTGCATCAAGTGATACGCCGATAATTATTCACGTTGAAGGCACAATAAATCATGGTAATACCAGTAAAGTTTCAGGGGACAGCTGTAACACTGGACCGGATCTAATTGAACTAAAAGAAATCAGTAATGTGTCAATTATTGGGGTGGGAAGTGGCGCTCTATTTGATCAACTGGGTATTCATATTCGCTCCTCTTCAAATATTATTATTCAAAACGTCCACGTCAGAAATGTCAAAAAGTCAGGCTCTCCAACTTCTAATGGTGGAGATGCAATTGGTATGGAGTCAAATGTCAGTAATATCTGGGTTGACCACGTCACACTGGAAGCTAGCGGTGGTGAAAGTTCAGGCTATGACGCTTTATTCGACATGAAAAGTAACACAAAGTACGTGACATTATCGTACAGTATTTTACGTAACTCAGGACGCGGTGGTTTGGTTGGTTCAAGTGATAGTGACGATTCTAACGGCCCTGTGACCTTTCATCACAATTACTATGAAAACATCAATTCGCGTACACCTTTATTGAGACACGCCACAGCACATGCTTACAATAACTATTACAATGGACTTGTTTCATCAGGTATGAACCCTCGCATTGGCGGTAAAATGCGCGCCGAAAATAACTACTTTAAAAACTCCAAAGACCCACTTGGTACTTTCTATACAAATGATATGGGTTACTGGCAAGTCAGTGGCAATATCTGGGATAACATCGATTGGTCTGACGATGAAAGTAAACTGCATCCTGCAGGTCCCAACCCAACATCGACGACAACGATCACTATCCCTTATAGCTATCAATTAGATAATGCTCAGTGTATTCCCAGCATTATTACCGCAACAGCAGGAGCAAATAAGGGCTTACAAACATCTAACGGCCAATGTGGTACTACGCCGCCTACCGATCCAACGCCAGATCCGACACCAGATCCAACACCAACCCCTGAGCCGACTCCTTCTAGCGAAAACTTAGCACTCAACGCTGGTGTTGATGGTAGCTCAAAAGCCAGTGGCTCAAGCTATGGTAATGTGAATGATGGCGATTTTTCTACATACTGGTCGCCTTCGTCTACAACAGGTAGCATAAATATTAAAAACCTCAACACGACAATAAATGCCGTGAGAGTTATCGAAACAGCAGCGACTAAAGGACAGATCACGGCTTGGTCATTAGTAAATTATGACACTGGCGTAACACTGGCAAATGGTGGAGCAGTACCTAATGTGATCAGCTTCTCAAATACTAACTTATCCAAAGTCAGTTTTGTGGTGCATTCTGCCAATGGTGTTCCTCAAATTGCAGAATTCGAAGTCTACAATGGCTACAGTGATGGGGCCAATAGCAATGTGACTAATACATTAGTTAATGGTACTTATCGTATTACACCAAAACACAGTGGTACTTCTTTAGATATTGCTAATTGCCAAACGGCAGATGGAAGCAATGTAAGGCAATGGTCATGGTTGAATAATGACTGTCAAAAGTTTGCAATTACAACTGTTGATGGTGTTTGGCATCGAATCTCGCCTGTAAATGCTCCATCAAAAGGCTTAGAGGTATATTCTCATTCAACTACACCAGGTGAGAATATCAATATCTGGAACTATACAGGAAGTTATAATCAGCAATTTCGTTTCCAAAGTGCAGGTGCTGGCAAATGGCGTATTATCAATCGAAATAGCGAGTTATGTTTAGATGTAGATGGTAATAAAGCAAGCGATGGGACAAATATACTGCAATGGACATGTATAGCAGGCGCTGAAAATCAAATGTTTGAGTTAATCAGACAATAATCAATTAGCTATGGAGGACTTGTATTAAGTCCTTCATTTTACACTGACTCCTTTAGCGTAGATCGTTGTTCATTCAGCCTATAGATAGTCATTAAGTTAATAACAATAACCATTGTCTCTAACAGCACACCACCAATTGAACCGACAATAATATTATTTATCAACCATAAACATGAACCTGATAATAAAACCCAGCGCATGGTGATCCCAGTTAAGCAAAACAAAGCGTAACTGCCTAGGCATGCACCTAACACAGCAATATATTCAGTCCACTGCTGCGCTGTAAAATAGCCAATCAAAGCAGTTAATGTAACAAATATACACGCCAGCCAAGTTGCCTTAGATTTTATCGAAACCGCAGTTCGTGCTGCTGAGAATAAGCAGCATAAAGAAGATGTTACTGCATTTAATAAGTAAAAATGTAATGCATGATTCAAATTCATCACAATCATGAGCAGTTTAAGACGGCGATCATCTTTTTGCATAAAACACAGCATCGCCAATAAAAAACTTAAAAAACCAAAACCTTGAGCAATAAATGCATCTGCCACCAGCAAAATACCCCTATGAAAGATATCTAAATCACCTGCAAAAAGCTGCACACTTACATATCATTTTCAATCATCATTTTAATCGTTTGTGCTTTAACAAAATGATCTAATTGATGAGTATGTATCCACCAAGTCGCGGCTTCCATTAATAACTCAGGGTCATCATTTTTATTTGCAAAAAAAGCATAAAAAGACAACCCCACATTGTCGCCTTTCGCCGCTATTTTTTTTGAGCACACAGTATGAATTTTATCTCTTAGTTCTTGGCGCATGTATACATTTACTCCGTTAATGGTTTAAACAGTAGTGCATTTCAATTAATTGGTGCTCGCCCACCACTTCGACATCTTTAACGTAATGAAAACCAAAGTGTTGGTAATAATCGCGTAAATAAGCGTGGGCATGAATTTCAATCACAGTAAGGCCAATCTTTGTTGCATGTGATAACAGCGCATTGATAACCCGCTTTGCCACCCCCGCTCCACGGTATTGTTTTAACACCGCAATTCTGGCCATAACAGCACACGACTTATCACGTTGGACTAATCGCGCTGTTGCAACTAAAGATCCGGCATCAGTCACTACAACATGAACTGCTTCAGTATCTAAGCCATCTAAATCTAATTGCTGTGGAATATTTTGTTCGACCACAAATACCTGATGGCGTATAGCATGCGCTTGGGCAATTAATTCAGGGCTATTGCCTAACATCACTTCCATTTATTTCCGCCTCTTAGATAACCCATTAAACACCCTATTTTAAGCTGCCTAATAACTCAGCTATTTCAGCTTTCAGCGCTTTATCAGGAATTTTATTTGCGCTAACTTGCGCAGCTTGTAGACAGGCAATAGCGGCATCAGTTTGGCCAAGTTCGACATGCATAGTTGCCATAGCGTAACCTATAGACGACATATAATCTTTTGCATTAATAGCTGTTGCTTTGGCTAACGCTTTTTCATAGATCAACAAGGCATCTGCAAATTCATCGGTAAAATCAGCCAGTGTTTCCCACTGAACAGGATGATCTTTCTCAGTATTTTCATGTTCGATACACAGTGCTTTTAACTGCTCGTAAAGTGAATCAAAGCTCGCTTGCTGTTGCTGCTTCGCTGCATTCATTAGCTCACCTGCAAGCTCCAGTACTGATTTATACAGTTTTGTATTCATCATTCCATTACCTTTTGTTAGAAATAACGGCCAGCTCAATAGATTGCGTAAAGTCATTCCAAACAAGCAATTTATGTGAGGCCAATAACGCGCTATTCTAATACACTCTACGGAAAAATGATTCATGCTAAGTGATCACACTACATGTTTTATTATCGCAGGGCAAAAAGGTCTGTTTAATAAAGTAATTGTTCAATTGCAGTGGCTCAGCGCACCTTCACAACTGGAAAAATATTAACCCTCAGTTTTAATTGCAGCTTTGTTACTTGCATGAATAAAATATAATGCGATACCTAAGCAAATAATGGCGCCAATTCGAGTTGGTGTAAAAGTTATTATGTCATTACCGAACCAACCAAAATTATCAATGAGCATGCTCATACATAATTGCCCAAAAATAACCGCAACCGTTGCAACCGCAGTGCCTATGCGCTGTACAGCAAACACCATAATCACGATATAGGGTACGCCGCACATTGCGCCAAGTAATTGCCATTTGGGCACATCTAATAATGTCACCGCGTGGCTAGGTTCAAAGTAAAAAATAAGTAATCCGGTGATCAAAGCACCAACCGAAAAAGTCAAAAATGCGCAGCGGAAAACACCCACTTTACTGCCAAGCTGAGCATTAATTGCCGCTTGAATACTTAATGTAGCGCCGCCAATCACCGCGAGAATTATCATTATTAACGTCATTTTCTTCCCCTACCCTTGTGCCATCAAAAGCAATGCAATAATAATAAAAACCAGTGCAACAACCCGTTTGCGGTCGACCTGACGATGCTGTGTGCCAAATAAACCGTAATGATCGATCAATAAGCTTTTCGCTATCTGCCCCATTAAAATGCCAATCATCGTCATAGCAATACCTATAACTGGTGCTGTTATCGTCAATATAACAACATAAACTGGCCCCAATACGCCGCCTAATAATGTCCATGATGGTTGTTTGAAAAATGACGGACTATTGCGAGGACTAAAAAATAGCATCAACATAAAGGTAAGCGCAGCACCCACACTAAATACACTGAAGGTAGCCCATAGCTCTCCAACCTCGCCGCCTAAAGGGCCCAATAGACCCGCTTCTACGGACAGCCCCATTCCTCCCATCACCACAATTAAAATCAAAATAAACTGCATGCAAATCTCCTATTAATAAGAAATTGATCATAGCCTAGTGATTAAACGCAAAAAATGGGATTATGTAGAAAACACTTTTGCAGGATTTGCACAGATGAATGATATAAACTCAATTAATATACGTGCATTAAAGTTCTTTATCGACGTGTATAAAAGTAAGAGTTTTTCGGTTGTTGCTCGCCGTGAAAATGTATCTCCTTCAATGGTCTCACGGGTGATTTTGCAACTTGAAGAAGCCCTTGGTCAGCAGCTTTTTTATCGTAACACGCGTGCAATAATGCCAACCGAAGCGGGAAGAATTTTTCTCGACTATGCTCGGTCAATGACTGACCAGCTCACCGAAGTACGCAATGAATTGCAAGACAGAGCAAGTCAGCCAAAAGGTTTGATCAGAATTAATGCTCCGGTCTTTTTCGGCCAAAAACACATTGCACCTTGGCTTGGCGAGTTTTTAAATCGATACCCATTAATTCAAGTTGAGATGACGCAAACAGATGATTTTATTGATCCGCATACCGATGCCGCTGACATAATTTTTCGTATTGGCTCACTCAGCGACTCATTACTGCACGGCAAAACATTAGGCGTGCAAACATATCACTTGGCGGCATCTCCCGGCTACCTTAAAAAGTATGGCATACCTAAACAACCATCAGATCTTAGTGAACATCATGGTTTAATATATCGCGGCTCATCGGGGCAAAATCGATGGTTATTTAAAAA
Source organism: Pseudoalteromonas sp. KAN5 (assembly GCF_022846535.1). Lineage (NCBI taxonomy): Bacteria > Pseudomonadati > Pseudomonadota > Gammaproteobacteria > Alteromonadales > Pseudoalteromonadaceae > Pseudoalteromonas > Pseudoalteromonas sp. KAN5. The sequence continues at coordinate 833,379 of NZ_AP025589.1, read as the reverse complement.
CAATTCATCCCTATGGCAACAACAAGCGGTTATACCTACCTTAGTATCTAATAATGCCGAAACGCTGCTCATTAGCGCATTAAATGACATGGGAATTGTTTTATTTCCAGACTGGTTAATTGGTGAAAGCCTAAAAGCTGGAACCCTAATATCAATTTTAGGTTCATTTGCACCAACAATAAAAGTAGGCTCACAAAACATAACCGCAATTTACCCAAACACAAAGCAACCACCGCTAAATGTGCGTGTTTGCATTGATTATTTTAGCGAAGTGTATGGCAACCCCGTTTATTGGAAGTACCAAAATTAATTTATGAGCCCATGATTAGTGATTTATCTCACTACCTTTAACCATGCATTTTAGCGTCAATCAAGGGCTGCTTTTGTAGACAATATTTTAAATTACGAGTAGATTTATGTATCAACGGCAAAGCTCATACTTTCAATCGTGGTAAATTTTATGCTCCCTACAACACAGCCTACTTTTTGGCGTGATCCCGCATTGCCATATATAGAGCTGCGCCAAGTACTTGATGGCCGACGCGTTACCTATGCCCCTCATTCACATCAACAATGGTCTATACCCAAACCACCTCAAGATGCAGAATTCAGCGTTTCACAGGGGCTTAATATCAAGGCGTTACTTTGCAACAATGGCAGTCCCTTTTAAGAAGTAACAACGATGAGAGTAAGTGCCTGTGAAACGCCCAACGGGTTGGTTTAAAAGCGATTTATACTGCGTTATTAATTTTAACAATAGAACCACTATTATTTGCAATCAATGCCTTGCCTAAATCGCTTTTAATTCCAACTGAAACTCGCATATTGAGGTGGCTTGGGTATATTGGGGCTATTTTAGCTGGGCAAAGCGAGTTTGTTTGTGAAAACCGCCTACACCAAGTCAGCCAAGGCCATCTCGTGATAATGAATCCTGATAAAGTGCATGCCTGTAACCCGCAGCAAAACTCTGCGTGGGCGTATTATATGATGCACGTCGATAAACAGTGGTTAACGCAGTTATTATTTGAATCCCAAGTTAGGGCCGAGTCATATTGGCAAGATAGTCGTCTAGATACCCTAAACACGCCATTGCTATATCAAGGGTTTGTCAGTCTCTGCAAGTTACTACTATCAAACACTCCTGTTGATGCTAAGCGTCGTCAATTGCATCAGTATTTTATTGAATTATTTAACCACCTAGATAGCAATTCACGCACAGGAGAACCTACTTTACTCGCTCCCAACAGGCTTTATCAAGTGGCTCATTATTTAAATGAGCATAGCTTAGATGACACCTCAATTAGTGCCATAAGTGAACATTTTGGTTTTAGTACCAGCTATTTAGTGCGCGCTTTTAAACGTCATTTTAATATGACTCCTCATGCTTATCGGCTAAATCGTCGCATTCAATTAGGCCAACAAGCACTGAAACAAGGGCAAGCGATAGCCAGTATTGCCTACGAAAGTGGGTTTAGTGATCAAGCTCACTTTCAACGTGTATTTAAGCAACGTGTTGCCGCAACTCCTGAGCAATACCGACGTACTTTATCACTTTAAGGTTAGAGACCACTAAATCACTAACAACACGCAACTGGCCACCAACAGCAATGCCAGTGCTTTATTCATCAACCGCACATTAGCAGCACTTTGAAAGTGCTGCCCAAGCCGCATACCAAGCAACACCCAACAAGCAAGTGATAGCCAGCAAATCGGTAAGTACACACTTGCAAAGGCAACAAGCTCAGTACTTGATGCACTGGGAATATACGCCGCAATACCCGATAACGAAGCCAGCCATGCCTTAGGGTTTAGCCATTGCATGATAACTCCAGTCATGAAAGTTGGCGCACGACGACTATCTTTATTATCTAATGTGCCACCATCGATAAATAGTTGGTAACTCAAGTACAATAAAAATGCGATACCAAACCACTGCAAAGATGAGGTGATCCAAGCCAATTTATCAATCAGGAGGTGCAAACTAAAACCAATAAATAAAAACAATACGATAAAACCTAAGGTCGCCCCCGTCACAAATAGCAGGCCGCTTCTTGCCCCAAAGCGAGCGCTGCAACTTAGTGAAAGTAGGTTTACTGGCCCTGGCGTAATAGAGGCTGCTAAGGCAAATAATGCCATTGAGATGATCACAGAAAAAGTCATAAATGTACTTAAGTAATTAATTTACAGAGGAGTATTCATTTTCATCGGTGTGCCGTATTGAACAAAATTGACCTCATGTAATAATAATCGGCTGGTTTATCTGCCTTGAGCAACAATTACTGTATAGTGAGCACACAAACTTGTAGAAATGTTCATTATGAAAGAATGTAATCAGTGTGGTAAATGCTGTATTAAATACGGCGATGGCGATCTCAGTGCGACACAAGAGGAAATAGATCTGTGGGAAATTTTTAATCCGGATATTTTCGCATTTGTTAAAAATAAGCAAATATGGCACGACCCACACACTGGGGAAAAACTAAGCCGATGTCCTTTTCTTGAACTTACCCCCAAAGCAACCCCCCATGAAGCAAATAAATACACCTGCAGTATTTACTTAGATAGACCAGAAGATTGTCGTCACTACCCTAGCCTGATCAGCGAAATGCTAAGGGACGAATGTGAAATGATCGAAATCATTGATTTAGAAAACGACAAAAAAGCACAAGCCAAGTTAGATTTAATAATGCAAGACAGCCGTCCTGCTGGTTATTGATTATTAACACTTTACTGCGCTTATTAGACTAAAGGTTTAGAGCCAATTGATTAGCCAGCAATTGCGCTATCAAACAGTCTCTTTCAACTTTTGACGCTAAAAACACACTTAAAACCATGATTTAAAACAACAATAATAATTCTCTCTCGACAGTTTTTAACTTAACACATACATCATTTGCAGCACTATGCTCGACCTTTGCCTAATCGTAATTCTTACGCGGCTACTTTACTGTGACAGTTCAATATATAGCATTTAAATCATCTCAATGAGTTGCTTTAAAAGCTGCTTTTTTATTTTGAGTAAGCAACTTATGTTGCAGGAGAAGTAATGACAACAACGCAAAAAGATGACTCTTCATCCCAAGCTGAGCAGGTAAGCGATACTCAAACCGTTTCCGATAGCTATAAAAATCTTCATAAACCCAGTTCTGAGTTTGCCAGTCGAGATGACTACCTTGAGCATGAACTGCAAATTATGCAGCCCAAGCGCTGGCGCCCCAATTTGCCTTTTCGCGACTACCGTTTCGAATTTGAAGACACAATCCCCGCGATGGCAGGTACCATAGGCAAAGTTGTAATGGTAGGTGCAATTGCCGCCACATTTGCAGCACCGCTTGGCTTAAGTGATGCCTTTGTGTTAGAAAACGTACGCTATGAGCTGCTCATAGTGGCTATTTTTATCATCTTATTTTCTGGCTTTATTTTGCCCACTGCAAACTTAGCAGGAACGCACGGGCCATTGATCCCATTAATTCCTATTGTGGTCGCAGCGGGCGGTCACCCTATGGCATTCGGGCTGCTCATTGGCGCGTTAGGATTGCTACTTGCCATCAGTAAAGGAGGTAGTTTACTCGCACGGCTCACTAGTAAAGGGGTATGCGGCGGGTTATTACTGTATTTGGGTTTTATTGGCACCGTATCACAGGTGAAAAAACTGTTTGCATGGGCAGAAGAAATTCAAATGACCCACATTGCTTTCATTGTTATTTTGGCCACTATATTACTGTATGCGTTACTCGAACATTTTAAAAAACGTTGGCTAGCTGTACCACTGAGTTGCTTGATTGGGGGCTTAACAGCTTTTGCTTTAGGCGCGCCGTTTGAATTTAAAACCGCGCCAGGTTTACCCAATATGAACCCAATGTATTGGTGGGGTGAAAACACCGGTTGGATGTTAGGTTTACCCACCCTTGAAAGCTTTGTGGTGGTATTACCGTTTGCAATACTTGCGGTAGCCATGTGGTCACCAGACTTTTTAGGGCACCAAGTGTTCCAAAAGATCAGCTACCCAAAACGTACTGAAAAAGTGCAAATGAATATCGACGATACGATGCTCAGTGCCTCGGTCAGACAAACGTTTGGTTCTATTTTAGGTGGCTCTAATTTCACCTCATCTTGGGGGACCTATATTGTGCCAGCTGCAATTGCTAAGCGCCCTATTCCAGCTGGTGCAATTTTAACTGCATTATTTTGTGTGATTGCTGGGGTATGGGGTTATCCAATGGATCTCGCGATTTGGCAGCCAGTATTGTGTGTGGCGTTAATTGTGGGGGTTTTTATCCCATTATTGGAAGCTGGCATGGAAATGACTCGCGAAGGTAAAACCACGCAATCAGCTGCCATCGTGGTCTTTGCATCTACATTAGTAAATCCCGCGTTTGGCTGGTCGCTAACCATGTTGCTCGATAACTTAGGTTTGATTGGTTGTAAAGAGCGCAGCTCAGAACTTACTCATATGAGCCGCTGGATCATTCCACTGATCATGTTTGTGTTACTTACCAGCGTAATGGCCATGGTCGGCATGCTACCAGGTATTCCAGCCTTATTAGAAAACTTTAGGCATTAATACAAATAATATAAAAAGGGGAAACGTGTAAATACGCTTCCCTTTTTTAAAATGATTTTCGGTACAACTATTTATTACTGATCGCTTAACGCCATGGCTGCTAATTTCATGGTACTTGTAAATGATTCTGCCCCTGCGATAAACAAGCCATTATGGCAAAACATTGCATCATCAATACCCGTTTCAGTTTGAAACTCTTTATCGGATAAACCCGCCCATGCTTTTGGCAATGATTTTCGATCTTCGAATGAGCCAGGCTCCACTGGGACTGTTTGCAAAATCCATTTACCTGAGTGCGATGGATAAACCATATACAGCGCTTGTTGCGATAACGCATGCACTGTTTTTTTCCAAGGTGTATATTGCTCTAACACAATAACGCGAGGATCGTCTGCGTTTTCAATCGCTTTTGCAACAATTGCTTTGGCATTGATACTGCCACTGGCCGAGGCTATAAAGCGCGATAAAATACGCATTGCAAACTCAACCGCTTCATCAAAACAACGATCAAACTCACTTTCCTCTTGCCACGTTGGGTTAAACATAGAAATAGTTTGGCTTAGACTGATCCCTTGCGACACACCTTCAACATGACCACAATCAATGGCATCAATAGTCGATACTAAAGAGGAATCAACAGCTTTAACGATATTTTCATCGCCATGGCACAGTTGTAAGCCATATTTTTGCCAAATTAAACCGAATGACGAGTATGGAATACCGTTTTCACGTTCACCTGCGCCACCACGCTGATGATGATCGAAGCGCCCTGTTTCTGGATCATATTCACCTCCCACATCAATCACTATATCAGCGTGTGCTATCAACTGCGCATCACGCGTACGTACGAGCTTAAAATCAGGAAAAACATGCCTTAGTACTGCGATACTAAACACATCATCCGCATGAAAATTACCATTGTGGGTTACTACTGTTAAATCATTCATTATTTAGTGTCATTTTTAGAAAAGGGAAAAGAAGACGGTGTAATTTAAACAGATCCATTTAAGCACTTTGAGCAAGTTAAAATTACAAGCACAGCAGTATACGCTATCTGCACTGCGGCCACAAAGTAACGTACTATTTTTACAAATAAGTGAATAACAATAAGAACTAGATTATGTTATTACCTTGCTCCGGATCACGTGAGCTATCGGCCTGCTCTCGAATTTCATCAGCATCACTGCTCACATCATCAATATCAGTGTGCGGGTGAACGGTTGTCTTGGCTTTTTTCTCTGGAACTGCAGGCTGTGGCGGTTGCTTTTGTGGCTGCTCACTCGTTGGTGTATTTAAAATAATTCGCTCTCGAGCATCATCAGGCATGCTAATACCGTGCTCAATAAAGCTGTTAACCATCTCTCGCATTAACTGTGATGCCACTTTAACTGTGCTGTGTTGCTCACTGTTAACCCAAAAGTATATGGTTAAGTTGATAGTGGCAGAGCCCAGTTCATCAAGTAACACTTGCGGGGCTGGATCGTTTAGCACCGCCTCTTGTTGATTCATTAGGCTAACAGCAAATTGTTGAGTTGCGCGTATGTCGTTGTCATAGCCTATACCTAACTTAAAATGGCCACGCATTTTGGGATTTGCAGTCAGATTTTTAATCACATTTTTATACACTGTCGCATTAGGAATTTGAATGTGGTTGCCATCAAAATCAACTAAGGTAGTCGCACGTGCAGTGACTTTTTTAACTACGCCTAAACGACCATCAACTTCAATCACATCATCTATACGAAAAGGCCGCTGTACGCTCAACAACATACTTGATATAAAATTCTCAGCAATATCTCTAAATGCAAAACCTAAGATCAGACCCACTAAGCCAGTCCCACTCATCACCGCCACGGCAAACTCACTTAAGCCCGCGAGCCGTAAAAACAGATAAACACCAAACAAAATAATCACAATGCTGATGAAACGACGAGTGACAACATGTAGTAGCCGGCTTTCGCTCACATAACTGATGGGTTTAACAAACAAATAAGACAGCGGCCTCGCAAGTAAATAACACACGACTATCGCGACAACACCCAAGGTAAGCGCAGGTAACATTTGCCAAGCGCTTTGTAAAAAATGCGCGATCTGTACATTGATTGCTTGCCAAGATACAGGATCGATAGCAACGGGTTCGGCATTAACCTTAAGTGAAGGTAACAAAATAAACAATTGATTTTTAATAACATTAATGATTTCCATATGCATACCTAAGTGTTGTGCGGCTAAAAGTATTAACACTAATATTGAATGAATATAGCAAATAAAGCGCCAATTTAAGCTGGCAAGCACTTTGCACTAATCTCTAACGTCTAATGATCTTAATAAATAACGTTTAATAAATAGTGACTAAAAAATCTAAGCAAGGAAAGAATATGACACAGAAACAGCGCGGCTTTACAGCCGATAAGCCAACAGATATTCCATTGCTTGGCTGGTGGGATATCTGCAAACGGGTTTATCACAGTATGTCGCAAGATAACTTATCGTTTGTTGCCGCAGGCGTCGCTTTTTATGCACTACTGGCCATTTTCCCTGCTCTGGCTGCCTGTGTCTCCGTGTATGCTTATTTCACTTCGACTGCGGATATCAGTGAACATATTAGTAAATTTATTACCCTATTACCGCCAAGCAGCCGCGAAATTCTTATGCAGCAAGTATCAGAGGTCACTCAACAATCACAAAAAGTGCTAAGTATTAGTGCAATAGGTACGCTGTTACTAACAGTTTGGAGTAGCAGTAAAGGCTGCCAAGCGTTGATCACTGCTTGCAACATTACCTACCATGAACATAACAAAAGGCAGTTCTTCAAAGCATTATTAATCCGTTTTCTATTTTCTCTTGGCGCTATCTTTGTTGCAGTGGTCGCATTGTTGATCATTGGTATTTTACCTATTGTGCTCAATATTGTTGGCCTAAAAGACAGTATTGATACAGTAATCAAGCTACTCACTTGGCCATTACTGGCAGCAACCTTTCATTTCGCATTGGCGTTCGTATATCGTTATGCCCCCCATAGAAAACCCGCAAAATGGCGCTGGGTTACAACAGGATCAATCATAGCAACAGGACTTTGGATAATTGCATCACTCGGATTTTCATATTATGTATCGCAATTTGCTTCATACAATGAGACATATGGTTCGCTTGGTGGTGTAGTGATCATGTTGATGTGGCTGTATATCAGCGCTTATATTATTATTTTCGGCGCAGCCATCAATGCCAGTACTGAACAACAAACCATGCTTGATAGCACTATCGGCCCTGATCGTGAGTCCGGCCAACGTGGTGCCTTTGTAGCCGATCACTTAACCAAACAACAGCACAAACATTCTTCTAAAGCGAATGAATAGTGCTATTTTTACCCATGGTTGTTTAATTTTAATATGTTTAAATGGGCATATACACAATTCGGAGCAAAGCAATGAAAGTAATTAAACAACTCAATAGTCATGCCACCCAAGATGGTGATGGCGTAAGCATCAGCCGAATTCCAGGGTTTGACGGTAAACATTTAGATCCTTTTTTAATGATCGACGAATTAAAATCCGACGACCACAGTGATTTTATGGGGGGCTTTCCGGCGCATCCACATAGAGGGATCGAAACCTTTACTTATATTATTAAAGGTGGCTTTGAACACCAAGATCAAATGGGCAACAAAAAAGCTATTCGCGCCGGTGATGTGCAATGGATGAGTACCGGCTTTGGCGTTATTCACAGCGAAATGCCGCTTGCTGACGCGATAGAAGGCATGCATGGTTTTCAAATTTGGCTCAATATGCCAAGCACTGAAAAACTCAGAGCACCGAAATATCAAGATACTACCGAGCACCCTGCACCTGTGCATAAAAATGCTCAAGGTGTTGAACTAAAAGCACTGGCTGGCAGTTGGCAGTTTAACCAGCGCACTCAGGTTTCTAGCTTACAGGAGCTGGCTGCCAATGGCATGTTAGCGGATGTTACTGTGCCTGGCGGCGCTGAATTTACTCACCCACCGCTTACTCAAACCAAGGTGATGATTTATATTCACAGCGGCTCAATCAACACTGAGCAAGGTGGCCCTGTAATGGCGGGGAGTTTACTGATTTTAGAGCCTGGCAGTGATATTAAATTTAATTCTCAAACCGGCGCAGGGGTGCTTATTTTAGCCGGTGATCCACTTAATGAACCGATTGCCCACATGGGCCCGTTTGTAATGAATACGCAAGCACAACTCAAAGAAGCAATCAGTGATTATCAAAGCGGTAAATTTGGTAGCTTTTAAAATATGATAAGGAGTCAATAATGGGATTACTAGTCAAGGGTAACTGGCAAGACAAGTGGTACGACACCGACAAAAGCGATGGTGAGTTTAAACGCGAGTCAGCACAATTACGTAACTGGGTAACCGAAGATGGCAGCGCAGGCGCAACGGGAGAAGCTGGTTTTAAAGCTGAAAAAGGCCGATATCACTTGTATGTGTCATTAGCCTGCCCGTGGGCGCATCGCACCTTAATTTTTAGAAAGTTAAAAGGCCTTGAAGACTATATTGACGTGTCTGTAGTCAGCCCTGATATGCTCGATAACGGTTGGACATTTGATAAAAATAATCACAGCACAGGGGATGCGTTATTTGATAAGCAATTTATGCATCAAATTTACACGCAAAATAAAGCGGATTATTCTGGACGAGTTACCATACCGGTACTTTGGGATAAGCAGCAAAATAAAATTGTGAGCAATGAATCAGCAGAAATCATTCGCATGTTTAATAGCGCGTTTAATCATTTAACAGGCAATGAACTCGACTTTTACCCCGCTCACTTGCAGCCTCAAATTGATGAAATAAATGAGCTGGTATACAACAACATTAATAATGGCGTATACCGTACCGGCTTTGCAACCACGCAAAAAGCCTATGAAGAGGCATTTAATGACTTGTTCAGCGCGCTGGATAAAGTAGAAAGTATTTTACTCAAGCAGCGTTACTTAGTGGCTGACACATTAACTGAAGCAGATTGGCGACTGTTTACCACCTTGATCCGCTTTGATAGCGTGTATGTTGGGCATTTTAAATGTAACCTGCGTACCATCGAAAGTTACCCTGCACTCAGTGAATATTTGCGTGAGCTTTATCAAGTCGCAGGAGTAAAAGAAACGGTTGATTTTTATCATATTAAACGGCACTACTATTTTAGCCATACCATGATAAACCCAACCCAAGTAGTGCCTAAAGGTCCCAATATAGATTTTTCGCGCCAACATAAGCGCGGCTAACTTAACCCATAAAATTAACCCCTGTAAAATGGCAGGGGTTAATCAAACGTGTTGTTTTTAAAACAACTCACCATTGTATTTCATTGATAATAAAGCCAAAATAACTTTGCTCTCCGACCAGGTTTACTCTTTTGTTCTTGAGCGTTAATAATTCGGCTTTATCTAAATACCATCGTACTGAATATGTTTCTTCATTTGCTAAATCGGCAAACCTGAGCTTTACACAATGCGCCTCATAGTCACTACTACATGTTGTTGCCTCTACTAATAAATATTCTTGCGACCAATACTCTGCTAAACGGTACTGTGCCCACAACTGTATTGGGATATTAATAAACGTCCAAAAATAGAAGTAAATAAATACTGGCGAAAAAAGCAGCGTAAAATACTTAACTAAGCGCCCCTGAGCAATAAAATGCGCATCTAGGCTTTTTTTCACTTCAGAAAAGTTTTTAAAACGACTAAAAAAGTAACCAAGCGTCAGCACTGTAAGCGAGGGCAAAACCCACTTAAGAATAAAATTATAATTAGCGTTAGGAATAAATGCGGGATCAACACTTTCATACCAGATAAAAAAACCTAAGGGCAAAAAACAGGTGAGCAATAGTATTAAAATAATCCAAAAAGGCTGAGGCTTTGCCATAGAAATTTAAAATCCTTATAAATTATGACCTGATGTGGTGTAAATAGTGTTTAATATACAATCTGGTGCAGTGTAATTTGAGTAAAACTTACCTCATTCAAACCATTAAAGCTAAATTCTCTATAAAAGGTTTATTTTCTTCATCGATGATTTGAACGATCTCTTTGTGTAAGCGTTTTTTATGCTCGGCAAAAATAGCGCGCTTTTTATCGAACGTCGCGGCAAACGCCATTGCATCGGTAAATAAGCTGTGATGATCTGCTGAGGCTTTTTCAATAACATGATCGGTTGCAAGTTCAGTCCCTGTAACGCGTCGACCGGTTAACTTCATTTCATTAAAACGGTAATAAGGAATGGCTTTTTTTACAAAGGCGATCATACCCGGTAAAAATGGAATTGATAAATCCACTTCAGGAAAGCAAAAGAAACCACGATCGCCGCGCATAAATCTAAAGTCACACGCGCACGCTAAAATAGCGCCATTACCAAACGCATGGCCATTAATCGCTGCTATTACTGGCATAGGAAACAGTAATAAGGTTTTAAATACATCGTCCATGTCATACATAAAAGTGCGTATTTCATCGGCTTTTTTAGCTTTCATCGCAGGTACCAACCACTCGGTATCAATGCCTAAGCTCCAGCATTTTTCATCACTTGAGGTGATCACTAAGGCTTTATGGTATTGATCTGCAACAACCTCTACCAGTGTTTGCTTTAATTGCTTTGCAAACTGTGGGTTATGGCGATTCTCACCGTTTGTGAGGGTTAACACAGCAACTGTATCATGAGTGGTTAATGTCATCATCGTCAAACGCCCGCCTATAATTATCGATTATCACGTTACTGCCATAGTTACAACGCAGTAAACACAGTAATACATAATGCCATGCTTAATATAGATGTTGTAGCTTCGTTTTTTAATTATTCCCTACTCGGTCTTTTTCGCAATAACGACCTAAAACGTGTTATAACAAAGGCGCTTATTAAATAGAGTGTAGTGCAACCAATGGGGAAAATATGAACAAAACCGCAATTGTTATTGGCGCAACAGGCTTAGTCGGCAGTCAATTAGTTAAGCAGCTTGTAGAGCATGTACATATCAGCCAAGTCATTACGCTCACTCGCCGCCCAGCCCCATGCAAAAATAAAAAAGTAACGAACCATGTGGTTGACTTTGACCATTTAGCCCAGCACGCACTATTATTTAAAGGCGATGTATTATTTTCATGTTTGGGCACCACAAAAAAAACCGCGGGCTCTATTACTGCGCAGCGTAAGGTTGATTTTGACTACCAATTTCAAGTTGCTGAACTCGCGGTAAATATGGGTGTTACGCATTACTTATTGGTGTCATCCAGTGGTGCAAATGCACACAGTAGTAACGCATATTTGAAAATGAAAGGTGAGCTTGAAAATGCAGTGAAGAAACTACCGTTCAAACGCATCAGCATTATTCAACCTTCTTTGTTACTTGGCCAACGCGATGGTGATTTTCGTATCGGTGAAAAAATAGGGAGTGTACTTTTACCCGTTTTGTCTATGCTGCCAGGACTTAAAAAGTTTAAGCCGATTACGGGCGAACAAGTCGCTGTAAAGATGTGTAACGTATGCACACAAGAAGGTGTGGGGGTTGAATATTTCACATTAAATGAGTTGTTTGAGAGTTAAACTGACACATGCGTATTTAAATACAAAACTTAGCGTAAAAAATCGATAAAAAAAGCCAGCAAACGCTGGCTTTTAAATAATACGATTTACTTACCAAACTCGGTTGGTGCCGGTGGCACAACCAACGGTTTTTTCGGATTTGCTTTAAGCTCTTTTAACAGCTCTTCAACGGCACGTTCAACCGACGGATCTTGCCCCGCTTGAATAAGCTCTGGACGGTCTATCACTTCGATATCTGGGCTTACACCTTCGTTTTCGATGATCCAGTTACCGTCGTTGTCGAGTATTCTAAAGGTGGCAGCAATCACTGAGCCACCATCAACTAGGCTTGGATTACCAGAGATACCAATTAAGCCACCCCAAGTACGGGTACCAATGAGTTTACCTAAGCCCGCTTGGCGGAAATAATACGGCAATGCGTCACCACCTGAACTTGAATAACCATTGATCAGCATGGCTTTTGGTCCATCATGGGCAAACTGCGGAGTTTTAGTAGGTTCAACACCACGACGCTTCCAATAGTTAAGCGGCTTACGCGCAAGCCAAGTGATCATATGCTCAGGAATAAACCCACCGCCGTTGTAACGATCATCAATGATCATTGCTTCTTTTGTTGTTTGCGGTAAAAAGTTTTTAAACAATGCACGGTTACCTTCGTAATGTGTATTAGGTAAGTGAACATACCCTATGCGCCCATCAGAAAGTTTATCTACATACTCAGCACGGCTTTGCGTCCACTGTAAGTAACGTAAACCAGTTTCACTGGCAATCGGTTTAACAGACACTTTCCAGCTGTTTTTAACACTTGGCGATTTACTCAGTAATAACTCAACCGGTTTGCCTTGGGTGTTTTCAAGTAACTCATAAAAGTTAATCACGTCTTTTACTGAGCGACCATTCACCGCAATAATATAGTCGCCTACGCTTGCGTTAACGCCCGTTTCGTTTAGTGGTGAACGGAAGTTTTCGTGCCAGTTCTCACCTTTAAAGATGTTCTCAATTTTTACATAACCAGATTTATGCGCGCTAATTTCAGCACCAAGTAAACCATGTTGCAAACGTTCAGAACGCGGCATATCACCAGAATTTACATAGATATGTCCTGAGTTAATCTCACCGGCGATTTCACTTAACACGTAATCGAGATCAGCGCGATGTGCGATTGCATCGGCCATCGGCTGATAACGTTTTAAAATCGCATCCCAATCTTGACCATGATGATTTTCGTCATAAAACCAATCACGCAGAGTACGCCAGCCTTCACGGTACATTTGTGCCCACTCGGTTTGCGGGTCAATTTTTAGCATCATGTCATTAAGGTTCAGTTGCGTGGCTTTTAAATCTTGTTTTGCAGCAGGCTTAATAACACTGTAGTTATCGCCAGCACGGGCAATGATATGCTCGCTATTGGCTGATACTTTATAGCGACTAACACCACCAGCAACAGTGACTATCTCACCATCCACAGCACTGGGGATAAGCTTGAGTTCACCGCCTGATAAAGTTAATACCCCATCTTTAACACCGCTCAATGCACCGTAGTTGCCAGCGGGTGCATTGAGGGCCACCGCACGCTGCATAAAACCTTTGCTATCAATACGATTGCTTGGCGCTTTAGACGAGGTATCATCGTCATCTTCCTTATTATCAACAATGCTGATTTCATCGGTCAAAGGGCTATTCAGCGGTTTGATTTTATTGTTTACCGCCACCGCGTAAATGCGTGTGGCATTATTAAACATATAGTCAAATTCATAACTACTAAACGTTAAATTAAAATCACGCTCAGAGGTAAAATACAATTGTTGGCCATCTGGCGAAAACGTTGGATTTCTCTCACTGCTCATCTCGTCAGTCAAACGCGTTAAATCTTGTTCTTTGATATTGTAATGCCAAAGTGACGCATAACGGTTTTCGTTGTTTTTAACAAACACAATATCTTCACTATTTGGTGACCAAATATACGTGGTTAAGCCATCTTCTTCATACTTTGCGGTATCAATTTTATGTTGCTTGCCCGTTTTTATATCAAGCCACCAAAGCGTATGGTTTTGATCAGCAAACAAGAGCTTTTTATTATCCGGCGACCAAACTGGGTCAAAACGCCAAATAGTGCCATTACTCGTTAGCTGTTTAACCTGATTGTTGTTGGCGCGGTCTTGTAAGTAAATCTCGTATTCACCGCTTTCATCACTCATATAGGCGACATAACGGCCATTCGGTGACCACGATGCAGCAATTTCTCGCCCTTTTGGCGTGTAACTGAGATTACGGGTTGGACCATGTTTAACAGGCACTGAAAACAACTCACCACGAGCACTAAATAACACGCGTTTACCATCGTGGGATATATCCATTGAATCAATAAAACCAGCTACATTTTTGCTGTATGGCATAGTGTATTCACGGTTACCCTGCACATTGATAGTCAGTTTTTGTGTCTGTCCAGAGGCGTCATCAAAGCGATATAAATAACCACCATTTTCATAGACGACAGCATCAGGCCCAGCTGATGGCCAAAGTACATCAAACTCACTGTGATTAGTGACTTTTACAGGCGCTTTGCCGTCTTGGTGCTTATATAAGTTTAGGGTATAGTCTTTATCAGAAACATAGTAAATGTTGTCATGCACCCAGGTCGGTTGCTGCTCAGTTGCAGGATCATTGGTTAGTTGCTTTGACGTATTATTTTCTAAGTTATAAATCCATACGTCTTGCGCGCGACCACCGCGGCTGCGTTTCCAAGTACGAAACTCGCGATCAATGGGGGTATATAAATACTGTTTACCATCAGGCGATAACATACCACCACCCGTTTCAGGGATTGCTAATGGCTGCTCCAACCCGCCATCAGCAGGCACCATATAAGGGCGGCCAACGCGTTTACCATAGGGCGTACGATTAGCTCTAAATACAATATGCTTGCCGTCAGGCGTCCAATCAAGCACACGATAATCGAATCCACCACGTGGTGGCATCACCCCCACATCATTATAATAAGTTAACTGTTTCAACTGTGAGCCGTCACGGTTCATCACATACACTTGGCGGCTGCCATTATATTGCGCTGAAAAAGCTATTTTACTGCCATCAGGGGAAAACTTAGGAAAGGTTTCAAAACCAATATGATCAGTTAAGCGTGTGCTTTCGCCCGTTTTTATATTAGCGATGTAAATATCACCTGCATAAACAAAGGTGACTGATTCTTTATGAATATCCGGGAAACGCAATAAGCGCGTATCGTGCGTTTCATAGGCGAGCGCAACTGATGAGATTGCAGGCGTAACTGCAACAGCGAGTGCTGTTAGTAAAGTACGTAATTTCAACGAGACCATCCTTTTATGCCCAACTATTGAGCGGTTGTTATTTTATATCATCATAACAACTTAAGGATGGATTGCAGCTTTGTGCGATAAATTACTGTAACAGAGTGTAAATAACGTTCATAAGCAATGACCGCTAGCCGCTATATTTCGCCTACTTTAGGTAGCTGCCTTTTATCAATGACTGTAAATGTTGTTAGATCAATAAGCATTGAAAACACTTCAGCATTGTAGCTGTACACCATAAACAAATTGCTTTGTTCATTAAGCTCGTACTCAAAAATAATATCGTACTCTGTGAGAATTTCGCTATAGCTAGCGCCATCTATTTTACTTAAGGCAAAGATACTATTATCTTCATCGCTTAAAAGACCATCGTTATTAGTATCATTTTTGATAATTTGATAGGCAATAGCCAGCGCTTTTGATTTCGGATTATATTCAGATAAATACAATGGAAAAATATCTGTGATCAGTTGCTCTGTGGAACTAAAAAGCCAATTGGCATAATTTGTTTTACCATTGATAAACATCACATTTTTTGAGCGTGTTGGCTTGTGTTTATAATAAGAGGAACCACTAAAATTTTCTACAACTTGCCCTAACCCATGCTCAGTATCGGCTTCAACCGTTAATTTTTCAGACTCAAGCTCAATATAATAAAAGTCCGTTTTTCCTACTCTTTGCGGATAGCCCAAACGCCACTTTTCCTCTTCGTTCTTGTCATCAGCTAAATTTAATGTAGGTGGCTCAACGTAGTTATCACTAAATATCGTTTCAACAAGTTGAACTGAAATTAATGCAGTAGCAATTAAAACCCCGACTAATAAAATAATTCCATTTAAGTTCCATACCCATTTAAAAAAAATATCTGATTTCATGCTTTTCCCTAGTTTTTAAAAGTGATCAATTTATCTGACCATACATAGTATTAAGGTTATTCATAACACAAAGCGTCTAAACATATCACCTTACGAGTAAAAGGCGATGGTAAAACACACCAATTACGCTTAAGAACGAGTCAATATTTAGATGGCCCAACGTTTACCAACAATTAAAGCAACAGCTGCAGATTAAAGTTTATATTCTTCGTTATCTCGCTTTTTAATCTCCATGATTACCATATTTATCATTTGCTGCTTAACTTCTGCTTGCTTAGATTGCAGTTCATTAAGCTGCTGCAGCAAAATATCAATTTGTTTTTGCTGTTGAGAGTTACGATACCGTTTAACGCCACCGTGCTCAGGCTGCATCGTTAAGCTTTGGCTTTTATTATTGCTTTGAGTGTCTAGGCTGTGGCTGTTAAGCTGTAAATGGCGTTGAATGGGGTCTTGATTGAGTTTACTAATTTGCTCTTGCAGCACATTAATCTTTTGCTTTAAATCATCGTATACTTTTTCTAAGTTCTCATACTGGCCCGCAAAGCTGGCATCTTCATCGCTGTATTGTTGTGCTTTGGCATCTAAAAACTCAGATAAAACATACTCAGGTTCATCACCTTCAGGTTTGTGTTCCAACCCCTTATTACTATTCGTTTGAAAATCCTCGGCTTTAGGCAAGTTTATTACGGGTGATATCTTCATTATTTCATCCTGAAATGGTCTTAATAAAGGTATCGGCCACAAGCTATATAACTTAACTATAACCCAGTATAGAAACCAACTAAGTAGCGCCATGATGATTTTGGCGAAAATAAGATTATTAAAATATTCTTTTCGTTCTACTAAACCTATTTGGTGTAGGTCGCTCTGTTTTATTTCTGTGCAAAGTTGTTGATAGCGCAAAGGAAAGTTTTCTTGATCAATAGTTTATTGCGCTTCAAGTAATTCTTGCAGCGTATAATTTTTATAATTAGGCTCAGTCATCACATATTGCCGTCTAGATACGCTTATGACTCGATCTTAATCAGCTCTACTTCAAATATAAGTAGTGATGCGGGTGGAATACTGCCAACACGCTTTTCACCATAGGCAAGTTGATGGGGCACGTAAAAAGTGTATTTATCACCTTCGTTCATTAATTGTAAGCCTTCGGTCCAGCCTTTAATAACCTGATGCAAACCAAAGCTTATGGGGCTGTTACGTTCCACTGAACTGTCAAACACTGAGCCATCAAGTAAAGTGCCGTGGTAATGTACGTTTACCATGCTGGTTGGGCTCGGTTTTGCTTCATTACCACTGCGCTGCACAATTTTATATTGCAGGCCTGAGGCAGTTTCAACGACGCCCTCCACCTTACTATTAGCCACTAAAAAGTCGGCCTCTATTTGCGCATTTTCAAGTGCTTGTTGCTTTGCTTTTTTACTACTTTGAAAAATTAAAAAGCATAAAATGGCGATAATCACCGCCAACATAATGTTGATCATAACTATTCTTTCTCGTGTTCTTTTTCATCGTTATCGCCATTAACGATATCAGCAATTTCACTTAATCGTGCCAAAGCAATACCATTGACTGAATTGTCTGGGTATTGTCCGTCTTTAAGCTCACCAGCGGGAATATCCATTAATAAGTTAAGTGCTTGGTCAACAGTTTCAACGGCATAGATATGAAACTTGCCCAACTCTACCGCATTAAGAATTTCATCATCTAGCACTAAGTTGACTTGATTCGACTTAGGAATGATGACACCTTGCTCAGACGTTAAACCACGCATTTTACACAGCTTAAAAAAGCCTTCTATTTTCTCATTTACGCCACCAATGGCTTGCACATCACCATGTTGGTTAATTGATCCAGTCAATGCGATCGATTGGCTAATAGGCAGGCTGGTGATTGCGGAGATCAATGCACAAAGCTCCGCGAGCGATGCGCTATCGCCATCAATGTAACCATAGCTTTGTTCAATAGCGATATTGGCGCTGAGCGTTAAACTAAACTGCTGGGCGTATTTATTGCCTAAGTATCCCGTCAATAGCATCACGCCTTTTGAGTGAATCGCTTTGCCAAGTTCAGCTTCGCGCTCAACATCTATAACCCCATCAGCGCCTGCATATACAGTGGCAGTTATACGCGCAGGTGTACCAAAAGAAGTATCACCTATGTGCAACACAGTTAAACCATTTACCTTACCTACCGCATGACCGTCGGTGGCAATTAATGTGTGCCCTTCTTTAATATCGCTGAGCATGTTTTCACTTATTTGCCCGGTGCGATATTGTTTACCTTCAATAGCTTCATCAATGTGATGTGCATCAATAAGGCTAAGATTATCTTGCTTGGTATAAAAACTGGCTTCTGCGACTAGCTCCAATACATCGGCAAAACGAGCCGATAACTTATTATGATGCTCTGCTTGGCGATAACTAAACTTAAGTAAACGCGCCATTGCTGATTCCGTTAAGCTACACTTTAGCGTCCCTTCACAATACTCAAGCACTTTAGTAATAAATTGATACTGCAATTTATCGCTACTTGGTAGGTAATAATCAAAGTCTGCCAGCACTCTAAATAGCTCCGCAAACTCTTCATCGTATTCACCTATGGTGTAATAAAGCTCCCGCGAACCCAATAAAATAATTTTAACATCCAATGGAATTAGCTGCGGGCGCAAAGTGAAGCTACTGCCCACTGCACTGTCTTGATAGGGTAAGTCATTTTTAATTTGATGGGTTTTAAGTGATAGCTTTAAACCATCCCATACTTGTGGATTGGCCATCACCTTTTCAGCATCCATAATTAAATAACCACCATTCGCACGGTGCAGTGCACCTGGCTGAATTGAACGATAACTGGTGATCAACGAGCCTTGTGAGGTCGCATACTCAATTTTGCCAAAAATATTACCAAAGGTTGGATTTGGTTCATACACGACCGGCGCTGCATCGCCTTCTTTAAACTCCACCAAAATATTAGGCGCAAAAAAGTCTGTTAACATGCCTTTGCGGTCAAAGTCTTCTTTGTTTTCATCGCTTACATCTTCGTCGTCAAGCCACTCAAGCACTGCGTCGATAATTTCTACGCGAATATCTTTTAAATAACGTAGCACGCCGATGTGAGCGGCATATTTATGTTCAAGATCTTTAAGTAAGGGTTTGGTGGCAAGTTCAGCTGTCGATTTTTTTAAATTACGCAGTTTTTCAGATGATTCGCGCTTCCAACGTGGTAGCTCAATAAGCGCTTCAATTAACGCATCTTCGAGCTTTTCGATAACTTCATAAAATTGTTCACGTAATTCATCATCAAGCTCAGCAAATTCAGCATCACTTAACTGTTTGCCATCAATAAGCGGGGCAAAACCCACCACACTTTTTTCTTCTATTAGGGCAACGCTTTGTTCCAAAGCTGCTATTTCAACTTCAGTAATTGCACTATCGTAGGCGTCGTTGAATTCACGATCGATTTTTTCTTTTTACGCTGATAAGCTGGGTTATCGAATGCCGCTGGAAAGGTGTCGAGTACTTCGTCAATAAATGAGTCAATGTCATCGGCAAGTTGTTTGCTTTGACCTGCTTGCATAAATAACGCAATAGGCTCACGGTGGTCATCATAATTATTGACATATAACCATTCGTTTGGTGTCGGACGCCCTTTGCTGTGCGCTTCAAGCTTATCTTTTACTAATGTAAAACGACCATGAGCGGCTTCGCCCATTACATATACGTTGTAACCAGGTAGTTCCATTCCCAGTGAAAAATCAAGTGCGCTTTGCGCACGTTGTTGACCAATAAAAGTCAAGGTTTCTGGATATGGATTGCTCATGCACGTTTGCACATGATTAAGTGAAATTGTCGGCGCAAGGGCCGACACAGGTAATGGCAGCAATTTTTTCGTCATTCTAACTTCTTTTTATACCAACATATTCGTTGATTTTAGGGTGGTGTCAGTACACATAAAAGCACTGCTCACTAAGCATTTAAGGTTGTAGTGCCTTGCGGCTAAAGTAAATACCATCACATTCAGGACAAGCTGTAATTTGCGTTGCATGGTAAATATCATAACTATGTTGGCAATTCTTACATACTAATGTGCCCATGGCTATCCATTCACCTTGGTGATAGACCCCATTGTGCTTAAAATCTTGATCTAATGCGCGCCACTCCAGCTGAGTTTTGTCTTCAATATGAGATAATTCAAACCACAAAGACTCTTTAAGTTCTTGCCACGCAAGAGAATCATAGTGTTGATCATGTTCTTGAATATGGTCAATATCACGCTTTAAATATTCTCGGTATAAAGTGAGTTTTTGTTGCCCTAAATCTTTGAGCGCTTGTTCGGATTCAATGAACTTGTCCATTGCATCTTTCAGCTCGTGCTCTTTTACATCTTTTAACCACGTACTCAAGTCTGTTAACCACGTTTTATAATCAGCCATTGTGTGCTCCTAGAAAAATGATGAAAAATCAACACTCAGATTAGATAAGTATAGGTTAACCTGCCCTGAAAACTAATTTAGTTGCGAATTTATAAAAAGCGCCAATTTGGCGCTGTGAATAGCGCTTTTTTTGGGGTATCCTATCGACAATTTTTTATTAGTTTGCAAGAAGTCTGGAATCGTAGATGCAAGAGCAATATAACCCACAAGACATAGAGTCAAAAGTCCAAGCCTACTGGGAAGAAAACCAAGTATTTAAAGCCACTGAAGATGAAAGCAAAGAAAAGTATTATTGCCTTTCTATGTTCCCTTACCCAAGTGGCCGACTCCACATGGGTCATGTGCGTAACTACACAATTGGTGATGTTGTTTCTCGCTTCCAACGCTTGCAAGGCAAAAACGTTATGCAACCTATGGGTTGGGATGCGTTTGGGTTACCTGCTGAAAATGCGGCTATTAAAAACAAAACAGCCCCAGCAAAATGGACCTACGAAAACATTGATTACATGCGTACCCAACTTAAGCAATTAGGTTTTGGTTATGACTGGGATCGTGAAATCGCGACCTGCCACCCTGACTATTACAAATGGGAACAATGGTTTTTCACTAAGCTGTACGAAAAAGGCTTAGTATACAAAAAGATGTCAACGGTAAACTGGGATCCAGTGGATCAAACTGTACTTGCGAATGAGCAAGTGATTGATGGCCGCGGTTGGCGCTCAGGCGCAGTCGTTGAGCAAAAAGAAATCCCACAGTGGTTTATTAAAATTACTGACTATGCGCAAGAGTTACTGGACGACTTAGACAAGCTAGAAGATTGGCCTGAGCAAGTTAAAACTATGCAACGTAACTGGATTGGCCGCTCAGAAGGGCTAGATATCGAGTTTACCCGTACAGATAACAACGAAAAGTTTAGCGTATATACAACTCGCCCTGATACTTTCATGGGAGTTACATACCTCGCTGTTGCCGGTGCCCACCCAATTGCACAAGAAGCGGCTAAAAATAGCGATGCAGTAGCACGCTTTGTTGAAGAATGTAAAAACACCAAAGTTGCCGAAGCAGACATGGCAACCATGGAGAAAAAAGGCATTGCAACGGGCTTTTTTGCAACTCACCCATTAACCGGTGAGCAAGTGCCTATTTGGGTTGCTAACTTTGTATTGATGCATTACGGCTCAGGCGCTGTAATGGCAGTACCTGCACACGACCAACGTGACTACGAATTTGCAAGCGCTTATGGTTTAGATATCAAACAGGTAATTGCACCTGCTGCAGGCTCTGAGCTTGAAGTTAACTTAAAAGAAGAAGCATTCACTGAAAAAGGCGTGTTAGTTAATTCAGGTGAATTTGATGGCCTTGATTTTGACAGCGCGTTTAACGCTGTTGCCGATAAACTTGAAGCCCTTGGCGTGGGTGAGCGTAAAGTAAACTTCCGCCTACGTGACTGGGGTGTAAGCCGCCAGCGTTATTGGGGTTCGCCAATCCCTATGCTTAGCGACGAAAACGGTAACGAGCTTGCTGCAACTGAAGATATGCTGCCGGTACGCTTACCAGAAGACGTAGTAATGAACGGTGTTACCTCACCAATCAAAGCAGATCCACAGTGGGCTAAAACAACAGTCAATGGCGCGCCTGCATTTCATGAAACAGATACCTTTGATACCTTTATGGAATCTTCTTGGTATTACGCACGTTACTGTAGCCCTCGCCATGACGAGGGCATGCTTGACCCAGCGGCGGCAAACTACTGGTTACCAGTAAACCAATACATCGGTGGTATTGAACACGCAATCTTACACTTATTGTACTCACGTTTTTTCCACAAGTTATTACGTGATTTTGGTCTAGTAAACTCAGATGAGCCATTTGATCGCTTATTATGTCAAGGCATGGTATTAGCTGAAACTTTCTATCGTAAAGATGAGAAAGGCGGCGATGTGTGGATTTCACCAAGTGATGTTGAAACCGAAACCGACGAAAAAGGCCGTGTTACTAAAGCGTGGCATAAAACCGACGGCGAACCCGTATTCTCATCGGGTATGAGCAAAATGTCGAAGTCGAAAAATAACGGTATCGACCCGCAACAAGTTATTGCCCAGTACGGCGCGGATACGGTACGTTTATTTATGATGTTTACTGCACCACCGGAGCAAACGCTTGAATGGTCTGATTCAGGTGTTGAAGGCGCGCATCGTTTTATCAAACGTATTTGGAAATACGCTGTTGACGTCAATACTGTTGGTTTCCAAGCCCTTGATAAATCAGCTCTCAACAACAATCAAAAAGTTTTACGTCGTGAGTTGCACAAAGCGATTGCAAAAGTGACTGATGATATTGAACGCCGTCAAACATTTAATACTGCGATTGCTGCAATTATGGAAATCTCAAACAAATTGTTAAAAGCACCTTTAGCTGATAAACAAGATGTTGCGATTGCTAACGAAGCACTTGAAGCATTATTAATCATGCTTGCGCCAATCACTCCGCATTTGTCGCATCAATTGTGGCAAGAGCTTGGTAAAGAAGGGGACATTTTAGCTGCATCTTGGCCTGTTGTTGACGAATCAGCCCTTGTTGAAGATGAAAAGCTTATCATCGTGCAAGTTAACGGTAAACTGCGTGCTAAATTGACCGTACCAGCCGATGCCACTAAAGAACAAGTAGAAGCTCAAGCTTTTGCTGAGCCTAACGTGTCTAAATTCACTGATGGCGTTACTATCCGCAAAGTAATTTACGTACCAGGTAAACTACTTAACGTGGTTGCTAACTAATTATGGCTGCTATTCATGCCATTAAAAACGGACTAGTCTTAGCGCTAGTCTGTTTTTTGTTATCAAGCTGTGGCTTTCATCTTAAAAAAGCATCAAGCCTACCGGATGATTTAACCACCCTCACATTAAGCGGTGATGATGAAAAATCAGCGTTATTCGCGATGCTTGAAAAAGAGCTGACATTGAGCAAAGTTGAGTTACTCAGCACGCCTAAAAAAGACGTAGCGCAACTGTATTTATTTAAAGACCGTTTAGAACGTCAAACATTGTCATTATTTAAAAATGGCCAAGTTGCCGAGTACGAACTAGCTTACAGCGTACGTTATCTACTCAAGCGCCCAGGTAAAGATGCCATCGAACAGAGTTTTGAGCTGTATCGTAATTACCAAGACGACCCGGATAACGCACTTGCTAAAGCGAAGGAATTGGAGCTATTGCTTAATGAAATTCGTATGCAAGCCAGTCGTCGTATCACTCGAGAGCTGTCGCAACTGTAATGCGCTGTTATGCGAATCAATTACCGAATGAATTAAAAAAAGGCATGCAGCCCTTTTATTTAGTGTTTGGTGAAGAACCCTTTCAAGTTGCACAATGCGCCCAGCAAATTCGCCACACAGCTAAACAGCAAGGCTTTGATGAAGTTATTAAATTTACTTTAATGCCAGGCTTTGATTGGCAAGAGCTGATTGCACAATATCAAAGCATGTCATTATTCAGTGCTCGTACGTTAATAGAGCTGGATCTAAACTTTCAGAAACCAGGCACTGTTGGTAGTCAAACTTTTAAGCAGTTAGTTGAACTTAACAACCCTGATACCCTACTGATCATTACAGGTGCAAAAGCCAGCCAAGATATTCAACGCAGTGCCTGGTTTAAAGCGTTGGATAAATTCGGCATTTTTGTCCCCTGCTACCCACTCACTGGCAATCATTTAAGTCGTTGGTTAGACGAGCAATGCCAGCGCTTGCAGATCAATATGCAAAACGACGCAAAACGCACTTTAATAGAAGCGACTGAAGGTAATTTATTAGCCTGCTTTCAAGAACTTGAAAAACTGTCACTGTTGCATGGCACTGCGACGATTGATCAGCAACAAGTATTGCAAGGGTTATTAAATCAAGCCAAGTTTGATATTTTTGATCTAACCGATGCATTGCTGCAAGGTAATAGCCGCCAAGCAATTAAAGTACTGAATAAGCTGGCAGGTGATAACACCGAAGCTGTCAGTATTTTATGGGCTATTACTAAAGAAGCAAATTTGTTACTTACCTTGCAGTTAGGCTTACAACAAGGTGAACCGTTAGCAAGTTTATTTAAACAAAAAGCAATTTGGAAAAATCAACAAGGGCCAATTCAACAAGCACTTAGTCGTTTATCAATCGCAACCCTTGAGCAAATTACTCAGCTTTTGGCACAATTTGATGCCAGTTATAAGCAAGGTAATTTAGTTAAACCCTATCAAGCGCTAGCGCATATTTGTTTAGTTTTTTGCCAACCATTAGCGTTTCCTTTGCCTGCGCATCCACTCAACTAATTATTAGGCGTTTATGATGATTGCATTGTTTGGTGGTACTTTCGACCCCGTTCACTTAGGTCATATTAATATGGCCAAGCATTGTGTAAAACACTTTAACTTAGCAACCTTGTATTTTATGCCATGTGCAATCCCGGCCCATAAAGCGGCTCCAGGGATCAGTACGGCACATCGAATTGCAATGCTCAAGGCTGCTATTGCGCCATACCCTTATTTTCAACTCGACTTACGAGAATTAAATCGCACAGGCCCATCCTATTCATTATTAAGCTTGCAAGAGCTACGTGCGCAATACCCTCAACAACCAATCTTGTTCTTAATTGGTATGGACTCCTTTAATAGCTTAGATAAATGGTATCAGTGGCAAACAATTACCCAGCTATGCCATATAGTGGTTTTTCAACGTCCGGGGCTAAAATGCAGCGCTCATGGTGAATTAAAAGCCTACCAACAAGCCAGCGAATGCAGTGATAGCACCGAGCTCACAACACAACCGGGCGGCAAATTATACTTTTTAACGGGTGAAGAACTGGCCATTGCCTCAAGTGATATACGTGATGCAATAAAAAAAGGTATAAATTACAATGAACTTCTCCCTAAGGCAGTGGGTCAGTATATTCAACAACAGCAACTTTATCTAAGTGATGAATAAATACTGGTTGCGTGATAAAATAACAGCTATTCACTTTTTAATGAGATAACACCTTGGATACGAAACAACTACTTGCCTTTGCAATAGACAAAATCGACGATATGAAAGCACGTGACGTGGTTAATATAGACGTAACTGCAAGCTCAGACATTACCGACTACATGGTTGTATGCTCTGGCACATCAAAGCGTCATGTACTGTCAATTGCAGACCATTTAGCAAAAGAAGCTCGTCACGCAGGTCAAGAACCACTCGGTTACGAAGGCCAAACAGATGGTGAATGGGCACTGGTTGATTTAGGCGATGTAATCGTACACGTAATGCAAGATCACGCACGTAGCTATTACGACCTCGAAAAACTATGGAGCTAAGCTAAACGCTCACTAATTTTACTAGAGTTTGGATGTAACACGTGAAGATACAAATGATTGCCGTTGGTACCAAAATGCCAGCATGGGTAGAAGCGGGTTTTACTGAATATCAGCGCCGCTTTCCAAAAGATATGGCGTTGGAATTAATTGAAATACCCGCGGGTAAACGTGGCAAAAATGCAGATATTAAGCGAATACTGCATATTGAAGGTGAAAAAACCTTAGCCGCCATCCCGAAAGGCAATCGTATTGTTACACTTGAAGTAACAGGTAAAGCGCTTGATACTCACCAATTAGCAAAAGACATGGAAAAGTGGCAACTGGATGGCCGCGATGTGAGTTTGCTAATTGGCGGACCTGAAGGCTTAGCACCAGAGTGTATTGCAGCTTCAGAGCAAAAGTGGTCACTCTCAAATTTGACCCTGCCCCATCCATTGGTGCGTATTATTGTTGCAGAAAGTCTTTATAGAGGCTGGAGCTTAAACAATAACCACCCGTATCATCGCGAGTAGTCATCACGCATGCGAAAACACAGGCCCACGATTAGGGATCACTCTGCAGAGGCAAATCTATTTGCTCGCCGTGCTTTTGTGGGCTTTGTGTTTGTCACTATTTTAGTTGCGGTGTTATTGTCAAATTTATACACCATTCAAGTAGATGATCATCAAGACTACCAAACTCGCTCTAACGATAACCGCATTAAAGTTATTCCGATCGCACCTAATCGCGGTCTCATTTACGATCGTAATGGTGTATTACTCGCTGAAAATAAACCCGTCTATAATCTAGAGGTTATTCCTGAAGAAGTGGATGATCTTGATGCATCCCTGTCTGCCTTAACGCAATTTATTGATATTTCAGATCAGCAAAAAAGCGATTTTATAGACGATATCAAACATAACCGCCGTTTTAAAAGCCAGGTACTAAAAGCACGCTTAACAGAGCTTGAAGTGGCCCGTTTTTCGGTCAATCAGCATAAATTCCCAGGTTTTAGCATCGAAGCACGGTTAGCACGTTATTATCCGTATGCTGACACCCTAACCCATGCGTTAGGTTATGTTGCTAAACTCAATAAAAAAGAACTGGCTAAACTCGAGTCTGAAGATCAAGGCACTAACTACCGTGCCACCCATGATATTGGCAAACTGGGGATTGAAAAATACTATGAGCAATTGCTACATGGTCAAGTTGGCTCACAACGTGTTGAAGTAAATAACCGTGGCCGCGTAATTCGTACCTTAAGTATGACACCACCACAACCCGGCCACGATTTAGTGTTGACTTTAGATATCGGACTACAACAAATTGCACAACATGCCTTTAAAGATATGCGCGGCGCTGTGGTTGTCATGGATGCCAAAGACGGTGGCGTATTGGCGTTATATTCTAACCCAAGCTACGACCCCAATTTATTTGTTCATGGTATTAGCAGCAAAAATTACAAAGCGTTGTTAAATCCAGATAGACCACTGATCAATCGCACCACACAAGGGCGCTATGCTCCCGCATCTACGGTCAAACCTCACTTAGCTATCTTGGCACTTGAAGAGGGTTTAGTCACCGAGCATACCACTATTTGGGACCCCGGATTTTTTCAAATACCGAATGTGGACCATAAATGGCGAGATTGGAAACGCTGGGGCCATGGCCATGTTGATGTTTACAAGGCGATTGAAGAATCATGTGATACGTATTTTTATGATACGGCTTATCGTTTAGGTATCACTAAAATTAGTGACTTTATGGCGCAATTTGGTTTTGGTGATTTAACCGGTATCGATATTCATGAAGAAACCACCGCGATTCTCCCTTCAAAAGAATGGAAAGAAGCGCGATTTAAAGAGTCATGGTGGCGAGGAGATACAATTTCAGTCGGCATTGGACAAGGTTACTGGACAGCCACACCAATGCAAATTGCCAATGCACTCAATATTTTAGTAAATAAAGGGATTAACCGCCCTCCTCACTTAGTGCAAGTTGCTAAGCAAGAAAATCAGGTTGTACAAATTAATAATGAAGAAAAGCCACCAGTGATACTCAAGGATCCAAACCATTGGCAAATTGCCTTAGATGCGATGCATAATACAGTTACCAAAGTGACCGGTACTGCTCATAAAGCATTTAGAGGGGTAAGCTATGACCCTGCTGGTAAAACAGGCACTGCTCAATTAGTTAGTATTGCCCAAGGTGAGCGTTATGATGCAAAATCGCTAAAAGAGCGCCACCGTGACAATGCCATATATGTTGGATTTGCACCTTATAATGACCCACAAATTGTGGTGTCTATCGTTGTTGAAAATACCGGCGGTGGTAGTACCGTAGGTGCACCTATCGCCCGTCAGTTAATGGATTACTATTTCTCGGCTAATCCCATCAATATCGCTCAGAATGAGGCGCCATAATGCAGCTTGATGATAAACGTTCTATGTGGGATAAATTGCATCTAGATCTGCCATTATTACTGGCATTATTTACCTTAATGGCTGCCAGTTTGGCTATTGTCTACAGTGCCAGCGGCCAAGACAGCGCAATGATGATCCGCCATGCCACGCGTATGGCTGGCGCAATTATTGGCATGTTTGTGTTAGCACAGCTTTCACCTGCCACACTAAAGCGCTTAGTTTTCCCACTGTATTGTGCTGGTTTATTAATGCTTGTTGGTGTGTTAATTTTTGGTGTCAGTTCAAAAGGCGCCCAACGTTGGCTTGATTTAGGAGTTACCCGCTTTCAGCCATCTGAGCTCATGAAAATAGCCGTCCCCATGATGGTTGCTTGGTACATTGGCCGTAATCACTTACCGCCTAAAGCCGTGCATTTAGTTGTTGGTTTTGCCATAGTTATGATCCCAACATTGCTTATTAAAGAACAACCCGACTTAGGCACCTCAATATTGATTGCCAGCTCAGGTGTATTTGTGTTGTTCTTATCTGGGTTAAGTTGGCGGTTAATTGGTTTTTTAAGCGCCTTAGTGGCACTTGCTGCCTGGCCATTTTGGCACTACGGCATGCATGACTATCAAAAGCAACGCGTTTTAACCTTATTTAATCCTGAAAGTGACCCGCTTGGTTCTGGCTACCATATCATTCAATCAAAAATTGCCATTGGTTCAGGGGGGATTGAAGGGAAAGGCTGGTTACAAGGTACGCAGTCACAATTAGAGTTTTTACCTGAGCGCCACACTGACTTTATATTTTCAGTATTAAGTGAAGAGTTTGGTTTATTTGGGGTGTGCTTATTACTCTGTATGTACTTATTTATCGTTGGCCGTGGCTTGTATATTGCGGTTAATGCGCAAGATGCTTTTGGCAAGTTATTAGCCGGTGCCCTCACCCTCACTTTTTTTGTTTATGTGTTCGTAAATATAGGCATGGTATCAGGCCTGCTGCCTGTTGTTGGTGTACCCCTACCGCTTATAAGTTACGGCGGTACTTCGATGGTCACCTTAATGGCAGGATTTGGCATTATTATGTCTATCGCTACGGATAAAAGGATGTTACTGAAATAATGCACTCTTTAGTAAAGTTAATTACGCTCACTTTTTTCACCATTTTTTTAGCCGCATGCAGTAGCTCAGGTAGTAAAACCGATCATAGCAGCCGTTATAGTATGCGCCATGACGCTGCACCGTTGCGTGTACCAACCGAATTAGAAATGCAAGATGCCGTTGTAGTCCCCGTTACCAAAAGTGCTAGCGCAGGCCGTCCATACACCGTACTCGGTAAAAACTACACTCCAATGTTAGATGAAACTGGTTATAGTGAAGAAGGTATCGCATCTTGGTATGGCCGTAAGTTTCATGGTTATCATACCTCCAATGGTGAGGTGTACGATATGTTCGCGATGACCGCAGCGCATAAAACGCTCCCTTTACCTAGCTTTGTAAAAGTAACCAATACCAGTAACGGGAAATCTGTCATTGTCCGTGTCAATGACCGTGGTCCATTTCATGATGATCGTTTAATCGATTTATCCTACGCAGCTGCGTACAAACTGGGTTACTACCATCATGGTACAGCGAAGGTTAAGCTTGAGGCGGTTACTATGGCCGATTCAACTGCGCGCCAGAGTTACATCCAAGTGGCGGCAGGAAGTACCTTAAAGAATATTGAAGCACTGGCGTACACCCTAAGACAGCAATATCAATTACCCACGAATATCGTGGAAAAAGATGCAATTTATAGATTGCGCTTAGGACCAATTAAAGATGCTGAACAAGCACAGCAAGTACTTGAAAAATTAAAACTGGATCAATTTCAAAACGCGTTCTTGCTTTACAGTCAATAAGACTAATACCCAAACTCCCCCCAGTGAGTTAGTTTAAAAACGACACTCGCATCTCGGGGTCGTTTGGGTATAGAATGGAGTAACGCGAATCTTTAACTTTAACCATTAATGAGTATGATGAAATCTATTAAATACAAAATTCTCAACGGTGTGTGCGCCTTAGTATGCTCTGCTGCCGTTTTCTCAGCGACCGCCCAAATCATCCCAGCCCCTCCTCAAGTTAATGCAAAAGGTTATTTTCTTGTTGACTTTACAACAGGCAAAGTGATTGCCGAAGGCGAGCCTGATACCCGCCTTGCTCCAGCTAGTTTAACTAAAATGATGACCAGCTATGTGATCGGCACCGAGATCAAAGCAGGTAACATTGCACCAACTGATATGGTTACGGTAAGTGAAAAAGCGTGGGCTAAAAACTTCCCTGAATCATCAAAGATGTTTATCGAAGTCGGTAAGCAAATTAGTGTTGATGATCTAAATCATGGAATCATAGTGCAATCTGGCAATGATGCCTGTGTAGCTATGGCCGAACATATCGCTGGGAGCGAAAGCGCATTTGCGGATCTAATGAATGCACACGCTGATAAATTAGGTATGAGCAATACTCATTTTATTAACAGCCATGGTTTAGATACCGACGAGCATTTCACAACACCACGCGATATGGCAACGTTAGGCGCAGCGCTGATACGTGATGTACCAGATGAGTACGCCGTGTATGCAGAAAAATCATTTACTTTTAATGGTATTAAACAATACAACCGTAACTCACTATTATGGGATGAAAGCTTAAACGTTGACGGTATCAAAACAGGCCATACTTCAGAAGCAGGTTACAGCCTAGTTACCTCAGCGACTAAAGACGACATGCGTTTAATTGCTGTTGTTATGGGCACCTCGAGTGAGCGAGCTCGTAAAGTTGAAAGCAAAAAGTTACTTAACTATGGTTTCCGTTTCTTTGAAACAATTACACCATATAAAGCAGGCGACAGCTTTGCTGAGCAACGTATTTGGATGGGTAATAAAGAAAACGTATCTCTCGGTATTTTAGAGGATACACCAATTACTATTCCGCGTGGTCAGCGTAAAAATTTAAAAGCAGACTTCAAACTTGATAAAGTATTAGAAGCTCCGCTAGCTAAAGGCTCTACGGTAGGCACTTTATCGTTACAGTTAGAAGGCGAAGTTATTGCGCAGTATCCGCTAGTAACACTTGAAGAAGTTGAAGAAGGTAGCTTCTTTAGTAAAATTTATGATTACCTACGTTTACAAATAATGTAATACATAGTTAAAGAATATAAGCGCCTTGCACTGCAAGGCGTTTTTTTTTGCTTTAAAAATGGTAGAATGCGCCCCATATCTAACCGACAAATAATCTGAATAGCAATTACATTACTTATGTAAGCAATTATAGTGCAAAAAACGTCGCTTAGTGCAGCTAAGCATTGAGCTTATCGACTTGTTTTTACATCAAAAATTTACCGTGATTGGTGGTAATTTAAAGCACTCAAGCCAATGCGCTAATAATGCAATTGTTATTATGGTCGAGAGCAGATTAACAGAACGGTTTATTGTTTAGCTAAGTAAAACTAAACACACATTAAGTATGAGGAGTCAACGTCGTGGCTACACCGGTAAAAAATACTAAATTTGATGAATATTTAGAGTACCCTTGCCCATTTACATTTCGTGTAATGGGGTTGGCAAACGTCAACTTAACAGATCAAATTCTAACTAAGTTACAACCTATTGCACCTGGCGACTATGCTCCTAAAGTAAAACCCAGTAGTAAAGGTAATTACGAGTCAGTTAGCCTTGTAGTTACAGTAACCAGCGGCGCTCATATTGAAGAAATTTACAACGTTATCAGTGCGATTGATGACGTACGACACATGCTTTAAGCGCAAAGCGGAGTCAGCAGTGAGCGAAAACACCCTAATCGTCCGTCAACTAGGTAGACAGCGTTACATGCCAATATGGCAAAAAATGCAAAACTATACCGACGTACGTACTGAACATGATGCAGATGAAATTTGGCTCGTTGAACATGAGCCCGTATTCACGCAAGGCCAAGCCGGTAAAGATGAACATCTACTTGCGCCAGGCGACATAGAAGTGATCAAAGTTGATCGCGGTGGTCAAGTCACCTATCACGGACCAGGTCAGCAAATGATGTACGTTTTATTTAACTTACGTCGCTTAAAAATTGGCGTGCGAGAACTGGTCACTTGGCTTGAAGAGTGTATTATCGATACACTCAATGATTATGGCATTGCAGCCTACGCCAAAGCAGATGCACCAGGGGTGTATGTTAACGACAGCAAAATAGCATCATTAGGGCTTCGCGTTCGTCGCGGTTGTTCTTTTCATGGTCTAGCACTGAATGTAAACATGGATATGAGCCCATTTCTGCGCATTAACCCATGTGGTTATGCGGGCATGAATATGGTGCAAACAACCGACTTAAACGGCCCAGAGAACCTTGCACAAGCAGGTACTGGACTCGTAAAACACATGATAAAAAAACTTAATGCAACTGCCGTTAAGTATACTGAAGGGTTTGAAAACGAATGAATAAACCAGTCAAGATGGAACCAGGGGTAAAACTGCGTGACGCTGAAAAAATGGCGTTGATCCCAGTCAAAGTATTGCCGACTGAAAAAAACGAGATGTTGCGTAAGCCAGAATGGCTAAAAATTCGCTTACCTAAATCAACCGAACGTATCGACGGCATTAAACAAGCCATGCGTAAACATGGTTTGCATTCAGTGTGTGAAGAGGCTTCATGCCCTAACCTATCTGAATGCTTTAACCACGGTACTGCAACCTTTATGATTTTAGGCGCTATTTGTACGCGTCGTTGCCCATTTTGTGATGTTGCACACGGTCGCCCATTAAAACCTGACGCCGCGGAGCCTGAAAAACTCGCATTAACAATTAAAGATATGAAGCTAAGTTATGTAGTGATCACCTCTGTAGATCGAGATGATTTACGTGATGGCGGCGCACAACATTTTGCTGACTGTATTCGCGAAATTCGCAAACATAATCCAAAAATCACTATTGAGATTTTAGTACCCGATTTCCGTGGCCGTATGGACCGCGCACTAGAGATTTTAATTGAAACACCACCTGATGTTTTCAATCATAACCTTGAAACTGCCCCACGATTATACAAACTTGCCCGTCCAGGTGCTGACTACAAATGGTCATTAGAATTACTGCGTCGCTTTAAAGAAGCCCACCCAGAAGTGAAAACTAAATCTGGCTTAATGGTTGGTCTTGGTGAAGAAATTAGTGAAATCGAAGAAGTGTTACGTGATTTACGTGCACACAACGTCGACATGCTTACTGTAGGTCAATACCTACAACCTTCTAAGCACCACTTACCGGTCAAACGCTACGTGCCACCAGCTGAGTTTGACGCACTGAAAGAATACGCCGATGAAATTGGCTTCACTCATGCAGCATCAGGGCCATTTGTTCGTTCAAGCTACCACGCTGATCAACAAGCCGCAGGCAAAGAAGTAAAGTAACCACCTCGGTCACGATTGAAAAAGCCGTTAGTGATGCATAAGCAACTAACGGCTTTTTTATGCGATTGATGCGCCTTTTTATCGCAATACTGTTGGGTTATTAACTATTATAGCTTGCTAAAATGGTTAAATATTTAACTCGATACTCTAGGCCTTAAACGAGATCACTCAGCGGATAAAGTTCCTTTTTTAATCGAAAAATCAGCAAATCTTACTTGCTCTTCATCAGCGCGAAGGCTGTCTGTTTCAACTATTGAGCGATATATGCCCCATTTAGGCCGTGCAAAGTCTTTCTCGCTAAAGCCACGCCACATATCTATATTTTGTTCGTGAATATTAAATATCTCTTGTTTATCGCTTAAACGGGTTAATGTCATTGCAAACTGACCATTTTCACTAAAAGTTGCTTGCACAAACACCTCAACCCATTCATCTGTAATCAGTGACCAATCAGTTTCAATAAGATTTTTATCAAGCCCTGTGCTCTTCCCACTTTCATCAAAGCCGGCACTATAGCGTACTTGTAATTGATTACCTGTACTGTTTTTTTGAGCTCCAGAGAGAGTAATTATGGGTTGATCGTCATTACCATTGGTATTGTCGTTACTCTCGTTTCGTGCCTTTATTTGAAAGAAATGGCTAAATTTACTCGTGAGTTCAAGCTCACTACTTACTTTAAATTTCCAACTATATTGGAATGTTTCATCTTTATAAGCGAGCGTCGAATCTGGTGACTTATCATATGCTTTGATTTCGTTGCGTTGTCTATCACTTGGACCGCTATCTTTGTCTTGATCGTCATCACGATGCGCTAAAAAAACAAAATGACTTCCAACTGTCGTATCTGTATCTTCTATAATGTGTAACACACCTTGGTGGTTTCCTTCATACATATCAGGAGACTCAATAGAGCCTTTAGCAAATACATTCTCAATTAGAGTGTACGCATCGGCTCCTTGATCAACACCATCCGATTTTAATACAACCTCAGATATTGCAATAAACCCCATTAAAGCGTCTCTATCACCTCCTTCAATTGTAATTGTGATTTGTGCTGTTGTTCCATCAATAGCAGTTACCGTAACAACATCTTCTAATAACTGGCCTTTTGCTAAAGTAGAAATATCATGGTTATCAACATCCACAAAATATGACCAATTCCCCTCTTCATCAAGATTAAAAAAACCATAAGATGAAGGTGAATTGGTCTGAACATTAAAGAAATCTTCCCCAGACTGCACATCAGTAATATTTAACTTACCATTGATATTTAAAACTGTAGTGTTATTTAACTTTCCTATTTTTTCGCCACTTATAACTGCCGGATCTTGCTTAGCAATTGCAGTATCGGCTGTACTCTTAGTATCAGAACTACCACACCCAGCTAGAGCACTTGATAAAACAGACACATAAAACATAGTCCTTAGTTTGGAATTACAGTTAATCACAGGCAGTCACTCACATAATTGGTATGCCAATCATATAAATTTCAACTTACCAATTAACAACAAAAATTTAACTTTTGATTTTTTCGAGCTCGTCGTTTGGGTTGCAATATTACTAAAGGAGATGTACTAAAATAACTTATGTAAGCTGGGCTAATGAGTATGAGGGCTTTTAAGTTTTTCCACATTACTTCTTTCTCGCTCCATAGCATGTTTTTCGTGGGCGACTAGTTGTTCAAGTTCTGCCTCTGGTAATGGCGTAATTGCCGCTTCGCAGCTAAACTCAATATGCGGTAAAACATGCGAAAACACATAATACACGCGCGCTATATGAAATTCAGAGCTAACTAAGATAGCTTTTTTGGCCTCAGCGCTTGCTAAAATAGGCTCAGCAAGTGTGGCATCTTCAAATGTAAAGCGGCTTAACGCAACCGGCAAAAATGCATTTTCAGGCACGCCAGGTTTAATTAAATAAGCTTTAGTTAAATCGCCATGTGCAGTATTAGTCGTATTGAAATGTGCCCCAAAACCACCAGTACAAAGTAATTTAGAATATGGCTGCTGCAAAAATACTTGATACGCCTTGTCACACCGGCTTTTGGCAATCGCCGTTAAACTACCATCGCTATTATTAGGTGCACCTAACAGAATAATGACACTGCTCATACTGATCCTTGTTACTGAAACTCAACCATTTCACTAAACAATATTCTTTATTTTGCTAATTAGAATAAAAGTGCAGACCGGCTGCACTTTTAATTAATATTATCAAACAAGCCTATTGATCCCACTCAGGGGCAAAGTCTGGCGTTGCTTGGCGATCACTACAATCGAGCGCATCAATACGGGCAATATCTTCCTCGTCCAGTTTTAATGCTTTGTCATTAAAGTTATCAACTAAATTTTTACGCTTAGTTGATGATGGAATGGTGGTCATACCGTTGGCATTTTCCCATGCAATCACCACTTGCGCAGGACTTGCGCCGTGCTTATTAGCAATATCAATTATTGTTTCATCGCTTAACACTTTACCAACTACAAATGGCATATAAGCAGTGACATGAATGTCATGTTGCTGACAAAATGCCCGTAGTTTAGTGTTAGTTAAATATGGGTGCACTTCTATTTGATTGGTAAATATTTCCCGTGAGTCCAGTGTTTGCATAGCCTCTTTTAAATTCGCTATGGTGAAGTTAGAAACCCCAATATGCTTAGTTAAGCCAAGCTCTTTTGCCTTTAATAATTGCGTTAAATACTCGCTCATTGGTTCATTGTTTGATGGCGCAGGCCAATGGATCAACAATAAATCGACCGAATCAAGCTTAAGTTTCACCAGCGACTCTTGCACACTGTCTATAAAATCATTTTTGTTGAGTTTGTTATTCCACACTTTAGTGGTAATAAATAACTCATCTCGTGGAATATTACTGTCTTTTATCGCTTGGCCAACCTGCTCTTCGTTACCATAAATTTGTGCTGTATCAATATGGCGAAAACCCACCTCTAATGCCATTTTTACAGATTCATACGCGGTTTTACCTTCAAGACGAAATGTTCCCATGCCTAACTCCGGCATTTCTGTTACACGCTGTGTCATGATTTAATCCTTCTAAAATAATCGGTTTAAAATACAAACTTGTTAAATTTCTAACTAAAGTTTTTCGAAATACACCTACTACTTTTTAATTTAAAATTTTGACCTCAAGTAAGGTATGAGGTCATTAACTTTAGTTTCAAGAGCTGGTGTGAAGTTAAAGAAAACACCTTATGTATGCTGCAACTCACGCTTGTCTAATAAGCCATTGTAACGAGTGACCAACAGTGCCAACACTGAAATAACAGCACCAATCCACGCAGTGTCTTGCAAACTCATATTCTCTACGACACTGCCGCCAATAATTGACCCTAGGGCAATACCAATGTTAAACGCAGCAATGTTTAACCCTGATGCCACATCTACCGCGTTTGGTGCGTGTTGTTGCGCTTGTTTAACAACATACAATTGCAATCCTGGAACATTACCAAATGCGAATGCGCCCCAGACTAAAATAGTCAAAACCGCAGCAACTTTTGAGCCCATCGTAAAAGTAAATAGCAATAGAATAATGCTAAGTGCACTAAAAATGAGCGTTAGCGCACTGATCGGCCCACGCTGGTCAGCTAGTTTTCCACCCCATATATTTCCTACTGCTACAGATCCCCCATAAACCAACATGATTAAACCAATAACTGAAGGCGTAAACCCCGTATGCTGCTCTAATATAGGTGCTAAATACGTAAACGCGGTGAACGTGCCGCCATAACCAAGTATTGTCATTAAATAAACCAGCAGTAAACGCGGTTTGATCAACACGTGTAATTGTTCTTTAAATGTTGCCGGTGCTGACTGCTTTAGATTGTTAGGTACCAACATAGCGCTACCAATTAATGCAATTAAGCCAAGCATCGACACCACTAAAAATGTTGCCCGCCAGCCAAAGTGCTGACCAATCCAGGTACCCAATGGCACACCGGTTACCAATGCAACAGTAAGGCCTGTAAACATAATGGCAATGGCACTTGCTTCTTTATTTTTACTAACCAAACCGGTAGCAATCATTGAGCCAATAGAGAAAAACACCCCGTGAGCAAGCCCTGTTAATATGCGCGCTATGATCAGAGTTTCGTAGCTGGGCGCTTGCCATGCAAGCAAATTACCGATCACAAATAACGTCATTAAACTCATCAATACAATTTTGCGATTCCATCGCCCAGTCAAAGCTGTCAATACTGGCGCACCGATAGCGACACCCACAGCATATAAACTAACTAACAACCCTGCGCAGGGCAGACTAACACCTAAGTCTCCCGCAATGGTAGGTACTAAACCAACGATCACAAACTCTGTAGTTCCTATCGCAAACGCGCTTAAAGTAAGCGCCCATAAAGCCAATGGCATCATTACATCCTCACAATTAAAGTAGGTGCACAGTTTGGCTAAAAAAACATTTGCAAAAAATAGCGTAAATGACAAAATACTTTTGTCATTTATGCAAATATAAAGTGGTAACTTTAATGGCTGTGCACGCTAAAACAGAAGATCTAGAAACCTTTATCACTGTGGTTGATTGTGGTAGTTTTTCTGCCGCTGCCAACTTACTGGATCAGCACGTTGCAAAAGTATCGCGGGCTGTCTCTCGACTAGAAAACACGTTGCAATCTACTTTATTAAATAGAACAACACGCCGCATAGAGCTGACAGAAGAAGGTCATACCTTCATTCAATACGCCCGAGAAGGGTTAAATACACTTTATTCAGGCGAAGAAGCTATTAAGCTATTAAAACAGGCACCGAGTGGCCGCCTGCGGATCGATGCCGCAAGCCCATTTGTACTGCATCAGCTTATGCCATTAGTTCCAGAGTTTAGAAAACACTACCCACAGATAACACTCGACATTACATCACACGATAATATTATTGATTTATTAGAGCGAAAAACCGACTTAGCCATTCGTATTGGTGAGTTAAAAGACTCAAATCTGCACGCTCGTAAGCTAGGAAATAGTAAACTACGAATAGTAGCTGGGGCTGATTATTTAAAACATGCCCCACCCATTCGTACTAGCGCGGATTTGCAAAACCATACCCTGTTAGGATTTACTGATGCTGCAAAGCTCAATCAATGGCCATTGCTTGAGCCTGTAAAATTAACCTTTGATCTTTGTG
The DNA here is from genome assembly GCF_022846535.1 of Pseudoalteromonas sp. KAN5. Taxonomy (NCBI): domain Bacteria; kingdom Pseudomonadati; phylum Pseudomonadota; class Gammaproteobacteria; order Alteromonadales; family Pseudoalteromonadaceae; genus Pseudoalteromonas; species Pseudoalteromonas sp. KAN5. The sequence continues at coordinate 794,304 of NZ_AP025589.1, read as the reverse complement.
CAAGTAGTGGCGAAACAATCAGACAACTGTGTATTGCAAACCAAGGCATCGCCCTACTTTCAAACTTTATGGTAACTGATGACATAAAAGAAAATAAGCTAATCGAACTACTACCCGAATCGCTCATTACACCAAATAATCGCGAGCCTGTTCATGGGGTGTATTATAAAAGCGGTGCTGTGTCGTCTCGTATTACCGCATTTTTAGACTTTATACAACCACGGCTAAGTTTATAAGCTTGAATTAAAATAGAGCCGAAAATCGCGGCTCATAATAAATGAAAATAACGACCAAACGCGCGTGCGTTAACCCCTTGGTTAATTAAGCGTAACTCATTAAACTGTGTGTACATGCAGCACTTTATAAACGATAAATCATGCCAGATAACCATTTTCTCAGCCTAGTATCTGAAACTATCTCAGCACTGAATACACCTAAATTTAGTGCCAAAATAATGCAACTGACCCATGCATGCCTAGCGTTTGATTGTGCAGTAATACTTGGTTGTAAAGAAGCTAAACGCCCTATTTATCTGTATGATTCAATTGAAAAAGAGCGGGAACTACTGTTTCAGCGTTATTTAACCAATGATTATCAAAATGATCCCTTTATACGATATTTAAATACTCATCAGCAGCAAGGAGTTTATACACTTAAAGAAGTTATTAGCAAAGATTTAGACTACCACGCTTATTGCCAACGCTTTTACCAACAAACTGGGTGGAAAGATGAACTGGGTATATTCATCGAAATAGAGCCTGAACTTTGGGTGATCATTTGCTTAGGTTTTATAAATGATAAAAACCATATCAGTATAAAGCGACTATCTGAGCTTAAACCATATTTTTGTATCATCGAGTCTTTATGTCGACAGCACTGGAAAAGAGCCGACTTTCATTTAGCTGAGCCGATCAAAGACCATTTAGGCGGCACTCAGTTGCATGCCTCAGTGCAACATGCATTAACGACTTTTGGTCGGGATATACTAACTAAAAGAGAGCAAGAAATAACAGTGCTAATTGCACAAGGCTACGATAGTAAAGAAATAGCATTAAAGCTGGCGATCAGCGAAGGAACAGTTAAAAATCACCGAAAACGTATTTACCAGCAGCTCAACATTGCATCTTTAAGTGAGTTTTTTCAATTGTTTTATAACCACCTAATTACCCTACCAAAGTAAAAACTATCCCTATTGGGATATAGTAAACCGGCGCTCTGATTATTAGTCTGAATAAAATTTTTAGACGGACAGAAACATGACGTTATTAAATGATCTACAAGCCAGAGGGCTCATTGCCCAAACAAGTAATTTAGAACAACTGCAACAAGCTTTACAACAACCGCAAGTGCTTTACTGCGGATTTGATCCTACTGCCGATAGCCTACATATCGGTCATTTAGTGCCACTACTCATGCTTAAGCGTTTTCAAGATGCAGGCCATCAAGCAATTGCTTTAATTGGTGGGGCAACAGGCATGATTGGTGATCCCAGTTTTAAAGCAACTGAGCGCAGCTTAAACACTGAGCAAACAGTGACTCTATGGGTTAAAAAACTGACCCAACAAATACAACAATTAATGCACAGCGACAAGAAACCATTGCTGATTGCTAATAATGCCGACTGGATGAGCAACATCAATATTATTGATTTCTTCCGTGATATCGGAAAACACTTTTCAATAAACTCAATGATCAACCGCGAGTCAGTAAAACAGCGACTTAATCGTCCAGAACAAGGAATATCGTTCACCGAGTTTAGCTACACACTACTGCAGTCATTTGATTTTGCACAACTTAATAAACAGTTTAATTGTCGATTGCAGATCGGTGGCAATGATCAATGGGGAAATATTATCAGTGGTATAGACCTCACAAGAAGACAAAATAACGAAACTGTATATGGGTTAACTTTACCATTGATCACAAAATCAGATGGCAAAAAATTCGGTAAAACTGAAACAGGTACTGTGTGGCTTGATCCAACAAAAACCTCCCCGTTCGCGTTTTACCAATTTTGGCTCAGCGTTGATGATGCTGATGTATACAACTTTCTACGCTACTACACTTTTTTAAACTGCGATGAAATTGATAATATAAAAGCCTGCGATGAGCTCAGCCAAACTAAGCCCGAAGCACAAAAGATTTTAGCTCAACAAATAACGCTTTTTGTTCACGGCGAAGCTGCACTGGCAAGTGCCGAACGCATCACTGACGCGCTATTTAGTGGTTGTGTACAAACGCTAAGTTTAAGTGAATTAAAGCAGCTCGAATTTGATGGCGTCCCCTGTATACAATCGCCTCAAAGCGACCTTGTTGAGTTATTAATTGCAGCTAATCTCGCAAGCTCTAGACGCATAGCCAGAGAACTCATTAGCAATAACGCAATAAGCGTTAATGGTGAAAAAGTTAACCAAATCGAAAGTACAGCAATGCAATTGCCGTTATTTGATCAATACTGGTTAATTCAAAAAGGCAAAAAACACGTCTGTTTAATTAAAAGAGTGATGTCGTAAAATCGTTTTCACTATAAAAGTACAGAGCTACAAATCGGGGCACTACGTATTTTTTGCCCCACTTTCCTTAAAATATACAGTTAAACATCACTCACAACATGTAGATAAAAAGAATAAAATAAATAATAAAGAGGACAGGCATAAAATAAAGAAATAAAAGGACAGGCATCTTTTATACTTTAACTGTACTAGCGTCAAAAATCACTTCAAGTTTATTAACATTCACCCGTCTTTTTTATACATTTTCAGTTTTCTCACACAGATTATTCAAAGCTTTACATTTTTGGATAGAATATTAGGCTGCAGAGCAAGCCTTTGCTAGACGGGTGCTTTATCGGAGATTATTTTTCAATTACATGGCAAACTTAGTGCTACCCCGCCCCTTTATACCATTTGACATCGTTGCTTGCCGCATGTTGCTTGAGACGCTGTTTGCTGCCTGCAAAATTTGAATATTGATGCCTGAATCGCTTTACAGATTCAAGCCATTGCGCTTTATCTATATTCAATGTGAGCAGTACTTTCGGCACGGTGTTGTTGAGATGCCCTTTTTTATTTGGATCTATGTGACGACCACTCCAGTCCACTAATTCAATGTAATCTAGCAAGGCAATAGGGATTGTGTGTTTTATATGATTACCACCAAATGGTTTTAGCTGTGCAGGTTGACTTTCATGCTGAATACTATCGTTTTTCTTTAAGGATTTATTTGCTTTAACTGCACTTGTGGTAAAGGCTTTTAAATGCGCTAGTCGCTCTTGAATTGAAGTGTAATCGCTGTCCTCAAGTGTATCTACTATATTTGCTCTGATGGGGTTTAAATCGACATAAGCCATGCAACTAAGCACTGCTGTTTGATCTAATAAAGCTTGTGACTTATAACGTCCTTCCCAGTACTTGCCTGTGCAGTTATCCTCTTTATTGGCTTCACGGGCTATGTACTCATTAAGGTTTTTCATATACCAGCTAATGTCATACAACCTTTCTCGCCATTTAGCGATTATCTCATTAAAAAATAGTAAATTGGCTTCATCAAACTGCTCACCATTTAAGAAGCGGTCAACTAATATATGGCCATTATAAAGTTGATACCAGCGCTCAATGACTTCAATATCAGACCACTCCAGTGCTTGTCGCCTATTCACGTTTACTACTAAGTGGTAATGATTACTCATAATCGCATAAGCTGCTATTTCAATAGCAAACACGCTACTTAATAACTTTATTCGTTCTATAAGCCACTCCCTACGATGATCAAAATTTTTTCCTGTATGTTTATCATTACCACATAAGTATGCTTGTCTGACACAGCGAGCTATTAAGTGGTAGTAAGATGTGGATGCTAAATCAATAAGGTTTTTTCTCGCACGAGTCATAAGATAAAGTTCATTAATCACTGTATACAATAACAGTAGTTAATGCTGTGGATTTTGCAAAACATTCGTGTGCATTCATTGCAATTGGCTTTCCTTACTTACTAAAAATTTGTGCCTGTCCTTTTATTTTTCTCTTTTATTTTACTGTGGATTAAAACATCTGTTATTACTGTGAGCGATTATGGCGCATCATTGCATCATTAAATCGCACAATCGTTCCGTAATCGCCAGCGTTGCAATTTAACGTCATGATATTTAAAAATTTTGTCACAAGGCATAAATGTTGCTTGTTTCTCTTTAGTCTCTTATTTCCTGTATTAACTAAATTGAAAAAGAACACACTTACTTTATCATCAGTCACCAAGCAAGCAGCCCACACTAAATTAAAGGTGCTACTGGCAGAAAATAACCAAGCAAAAGCAACGGTTTTGATGAATGTATTAAGTAATGATCACTATGATATTTTTCATATTGCCCATTCTGGCATGCCTTTACTCAAAGATGTAGAGCAACTTGATCCTGACATTATCATAATCGATATTGAATCACCTGATCGCGACATGCTTGAAAACCTAAACCAAATATCACAATTTGCCCCCAAGCCCATTGTGGTTTTTTCTGAACATCAAAATCCTAGCACCACAATAAATCAATTGGTTAAATCAGGTGTGAGTGCCTATGTTATTGGTGAAGTAAGCCATCAACGCGTGCGGTCAATTATCGATGTAGCGATCGCTCGTTTTGCCGTATTTCAAGATCTAAAGCAAGAACTCGCTGCCACAAAGCAAAAATTATCGAGTCAAAAAAACATTGAAAAAGCAAAGCTCTGGTTGATGGAAAACAAACAATTGTCTGAAACCCAGGCCTATCATTTCATTCGAAAAACAGCGATGGACAATAGTCAAAAAATGGATGATGTCGCTAGAAATATTTTATCTGTTGCCAGCATTCTTTAGAGAACCAAAATGATTTCTAATATTGAAAAAAAAAGAGTTAACCCTCGGTTTTATGCCCTTAACAGATAGCGCCCCAGTTGTTGTTGCTTATGAGATGGGCTTTTTTGCTAAATGGGGACTTACAGTTACTTTATCTAAACAAAACTCATGGGCCACATTACGAGACAAGCTACACACAGGTGTTATTGACGCAGCCCAAATGCTTGCCCCTATGCCAATAGCAAGCAACCTTGGTCTATACGGAGAGCGCTCAACGGTTATAACACCACTGATATTAAGTCGAAATGGTAACGGCATAACCATTTCCAGTTCATTGTATAATAAAATCCTCGCACAACATCAAGTAACTCAGTTACCTATGCCATTCGAGGCCAATATTCTCAAGCATGAAATAGCTCAAAGAGCACTGATAAATGAAAAACTAACTTTTGCTGTCGTTTTTCCTTACAGCTGTCATTATTATCAACTGACAGACTGGCTTAAACGTAGTGACATAGCAGTATCTGAAATTAATTTGCTGATAGTACCACCATCAAATATGGTGCCATCTTTGCAATCTGGTGATTTAGATGGTTTTTGTGTAGGAGGACCATGGAATGCCAAAGCTGTAAGAGAAGCCGTAGGTGTTACAGGCGTAACATCGGCAGATTTATTACAAGATATCCCCGAAAAAGTACTCGGCCTAATGGCAAGCTGGCAACAACAATACCCAAATACCACCAAGGCATTGATCTGCGCTTTATATGAAGCCTGCCAATGGCTAGAAAGCATCCCCAATCGTTTTGAAGCTGCCCGACTTTTAACTCGCGCTAAGTATTTAGATACTCCAATCGATGTGATCGCCCCTTCCTTACTAGGCAGTTGCTTAACGTTTAATAATCATCCCCCCCGCTTAGTACCAAGTTATAACCAATTTTCGGACTTAAACAATACTGATTTTAATGCACCAGAGTCACACTACGGGGAGAAAATTGCTGACATGATGTTAAACAATGGCCATATCAATCCTGAGCAACGAGCCCAGTTAGATATTGCGACTATTTATCGCAAAGACCTTTTTCAGCACAAATAAAGCCGTTTAATACCCCTTAACTATGGCCTGCTCTGTGCAAGATATTTTCGCGCAGAGTATCAATAACCAAATTAACTTGCAGACTTTCAAAAATGCACCAGCTTAATGCAAACCATTCCCCTTAATGAATCATAATTCAAAATTACAACGAGTAAATCATCCCACGTAAAAACATAACATACTGTATAGATTAAATATTTTAAAAATGGCATACACTATGCTTTATCCAAGTAAATGATGTTTATGTTAATGAGGCCAACAGCGGTTTTATTAACAGCTTAATAAACTAATTTAAAAAACTTATTCCGTTAAAACTAATCGCACTGCAAAGCCGTAGTCATTTTTAGTTTGGCATAGTAGCCCACAGCAATTCAGATTTATCTGCGTTGCTGTGGGCTTTTTTTTTTATTTGGAGAAAAGTATGTTGAAAATACGCTTAAAAAAGAAATGCAAAAAATTATGCCACGCTGTGATAGCGGGTATTTGCATATCAGGCTCATTACTCACCACATCTTTACTGGCTGCTGAGTTAGGTTACCCCGAAAAAGAAGAGTTAACATTTGGCTTTATAAAATTAACCGACATGGCCCCCATCGCTATCGCTTACGAAAAAGGCTTTTTTGAAGACGAAGGCTTATACGTCACCATTGAAGCACAAGCGAACTGGAAAGTACTCCTTGATGGTGTTATTGATGGCCGACTAGACGGCGCGCACATGCTTGCCGGGCAACCCATAGCAGCCACCATTGGATATGGTACAAAAGCCGAGATAATTACCCCCTTCTCAATGGATTTAAATGGTAACGCGATTACCGTCTCCAATGAAATATGGGCACAAATGAAAGGTAATATTCCCAAGCAAGCTGACGGTAAACCCGTTCATCCAATCAAAGCCGATGCGCTAAAACCCGTAGTAGAAAAATACCTAGATGCAGGTAAACCTTTCAATATGGGCATGGTTTTTCCTGTGTCAACGCATAACTATGAACTTCGTTACTGGTTAGCGGCAGGCAATATTCACCCTGGATTCTATGCGCCTCATAAAGGTGATACCTCTGGTAAAATTAACGCACAAGCTCTGCTATCAGTAACCCCTCCTCCGCAAATGCCCGCAACCATGGAAGCCGGTACTATTTATGGCTACTGCGTGGGCGAACCTTGGAACCAACAAGCTGTCTTTAAAGGTATCGGTGTACCAGTGGTTACTGACTATGAAATTTGGAAAAATAACCCTGAAAAAGTATTTGGTATTACTAAAGCTTTTTCTGAAAAGTACCCAAATACCACCATCCGCTTAACCCGCGCACTCATTCGTGCAGCAAAATGGTTAGACGAAAACGACAATGCTAACCGCCCCGAAGCTGTAAAAATATTATCACAATCTAACTATGTTGGCGCTGACCGCGAAGTCATCGCAAACAGCATGACAGGTACATTTGAATACGAAAAAGGCGATAAACGCGCAGTACCTGACTTCAACGTCTTCTTTCGCTACAACGCAACCTACCCGTATTACTCTGATGCTATCTGGTATTTAACCCAAATGCGTCGCTGGGGGCAAATCAGCGAAGACAAGCCAGACAGTTGGTACAAAGATGTTGCAGCAAAAGTATACCGTCCAGATATTTACATGGCAGCAGCACAATCGTTAGTTGCAGACAAACTGTTATTAAAAAGCGATTTTGCAGATCTCGTTGATGAAGATGGCTATCGCGAGCCGCAAAAACACTTTATCGACAATATTGTTTACGACGGTACAGCGCCAAACGACTACATCAATAAATTCAAGATAGGCTTAAAAGCGGGTGACAAGCTTTAATCTTTTAATCTAATTAATAACAGTAATGCACTGCTTAACAGTGCATTAAGGAACGATCATGACAGCAATATTGAGCAAAAAAATAGTGGGGAGCCAACCCATGACTATTAAAGGTCTTTTTACTGCATTTTTTACCACCAAGGCAAAAGCAATAGTTCTACCGACAGTCGGTATTATATGCTTTTTATTATTTTGGTCACTCACAGCCAGCAGCATCGATACCTCATTAGGTAAGTTTCCTGGGCCAAGTTCAGTTGCAACACAAATAAGTAACTTGATTAATGAACATAATACTGAGCGCGAAAAAAGAAGCTGCATTTTATTTACGCCAAAAACAAAGAAATGAAGCGAGGATGGCAAAAGATCCAAGCTACGAGCCAAAAATACGTGCTTATACAGGTAAGGAAACATTTTCAGATCAAATAATAACAAGTTTACTTACTGTACTAAGTGGCTTTTTATTGGCCGCAATAATAGCCATACCATTAGGTATTGCCATTGGTTTAAGTAAAAACCTCAACATGGCAATCAACCCTATTATTCAAATTTTTAAGCCCGTTTCTCCCTTAGCTTGGCTACCTCTGGTGACCATGGTCGTCAGTGCCTTGTATGTATCACCAGAGCCTTTATTTGCCAAATCATTCATCAACTCCTTGATCACAGTGACGCTGTGTAGCATCTGGCCAATGGTTATTAACACTTCGTTTGGTGTTGCATCAATGAACCAAGATTGGGTCAACGTAAGTAAAGTGTTAAGCCTACCAAAATTAGTGCATATTCAAAAAATTGTTATTCCTGCTTCTATCCCAGCCATTTTTACCGGTATGAGAATGTCATTAGGTGTTGCCTGGATGGTTTTAATTGCCGCCGAAATGCTGGCACAAAACCCAGGGCTTGGGAAATTTGTATGGGATGAATTTCAAAACGGCAGCTCACAATCACTCAGCCGTATTATGACAGCCGTCATTGTGATTGGTCTGATTGGCTTCATGCTAGATCGCACTATGTTACAGCTGCAAAAAAAGCTCTCTTGGGACAAATCAAGCGCGCAACGTTAGCCACTAAATTCTGAGGAAATAAAATGAGTATAATTTTAGATATCAGCAAAGTAGATATGGTATTCCCGACCCCAAAAGGTGACTTCACCGCATTGAAGGATGTTGATCTGCAAATTAAAAAAGGCGAGTTTATCTCTTTAATTGGCCACTCCGGTTGTGGTAAATCAACGGTTCTAAATATTGTTGCCTGTTTACATAAAGCAACCAAAGGCGGCGTATTATTAAATAATAAAGAGGTGACTGAGCCTGGGCCTGAGCGAGCAGTCGTATTTCAAAATCATTCTTTATTACCTTGGCTCACATGCTATGAAAACATAGAACTGGCTGTAAAACGTGTTTTCAAAAATGAAATGTCTCCAGCCCAAATGACACAATGGATTGAACACAACCTCAATTTAGTACACATGGATCATGCCAAAGATAAGCGCCCAGACGAAATATCAGGGGGTATGAAACAGCGGATCGGTATAGCAAGAGCACTTGCAATGAAACCCGAAGTACTCTTAATGGACGAACCCTTTGGGGCCTTAGACGCATTAACTCGCGCTCACATGCAAGATTCATTAATGGAAATTCAGCAAAAGCTCAATAATACCGTGATCATGATCACTCATGACGTTGACGAAGCCGTTTTATTATCTGATCGCATCGTTATGATGACCAATGGTCCTGCGGCAACAATTGGCGAAATATTAGAGGTAAATTTACCACACCCAAGAGACCGCTTAGCCTTGGCCGAAAATCCAGAATATAACCGTCTGCGCTCAGCTGTATTAACTTTCTTGTATGAAAAACAAAGAAAAATAGAAGTGATACCAACAGCAACCCCTAAGCAAAAACAATCTGATGTTGCCTAAGAGCTAAAAAATTAAAACATAAAAAATTTAAGGGAAAAACATGACATTTCAAGCAAAACTATCAAAAGTAACCACCTTACTATTATTAGCTGGTACAACAGCAACGACTTACGCCGATACGCAATCAAAAACAACTCTCGACTTCAACATACGTTATGAAGGGGTACAGCAAGACAACATCTTAAAAGACGCATCAGCTTTAACAATAAGTACACGCTTAAATTATACCAGCGCCGACTACCAAGGTTTTTCTGGGGTAATTGAGTTTGAAGATTCACGACAGCTCGCAGGGGTTGATAATTATAACGATGCCATCGGCAACAACCTACTTTATTCCGTTATCGCCGATCCAGAAAGCACAGAGCTTGACCAAGCATTTTTGCAATATAAATCAGACAAACTCACCGCTAAAGTAGGCCGCCAAATTATTGCCCTCGACAATCAACGCTATGTGGGCCATGTTGGCTGGCGCCAAGATAGGCAAACTTTTGATGCCGCAACCCTTAATTACACTGCAACCAGCAAAATAAACACAAGTTATAGCTACATAAACAAACGTAACCGTATATTTGCTGAAGCAAAAGATCTGCATTCCAATGATCACCTGTTACATATAAATTATAAAACAGAGTTAGGACTACTCACCGGCTATAGCTACCTATTAGAAGTCGATGAAGGCACACCAAATAGCTTAGATACCTACGGACTAAGCTTCAAAGGTAAAAAAGATAACTTTGCCTATTTAGCTGAATATGCAAGTCAACAAGCTAACGACAATGGCAGTGATCACACAGCAGATTATATTGCCCTTGAAGGCGCCTATAGCTTTAACACTGTGACTGTAAAGTTAGGCGGCGAAGTTCTCGGCAGTGATAATGCTCAATATGGTTTTTCAACCCCCTTGGCAACTTTGCATAAATTCAACGGCTGGGCAGACCAATTTTTAACGACACCAAAGGAAGGTTTAGTCGATTTATACGCCTCAGTTTCAGGGAAAGTCCTCGGTGGTGCTTGGTCATTGGTTTATCATGATTACAGTGCAGACGAAGCAACACCAACAGTTGATAATTTAGGAAGTGAAATTAACGCTGTATTTACTAGAAAATTTGCGAAAAACCTAACCGTAGGTATTAAATATGCCGCCTATTCGGCAGGAGATGTTGGTGCAGGTAAAGTAGATACCGATAAAATTTGGTTGTGGCTGGGCGCTAAATTTTAATACCGTGTGTATTAAATAAGTAGCCTATTTAAGCTTATGAACTACTTGGTGTATAAATTGTCATAATCGGGTTTAGTGGCTACGCTCGGTAAAGTGAAGAAGATAAAAAGGCAATAAGGACAAGGCATATATTTTTGCTATTTTGCTTCTTAGTGAATGTTGCAAAAAATTGTGCCTGTCCTATTTTATAATTTAATTTATAAAAACGGTCAAAAAAACACTGGTAACTCTTGATAGAGTTAGGCTCATATATGTGATGTGAACTATTGCCCGTATCTACGAATTACAGATACCTTACCATCTTCAAGCTCTAAGACATCTAAAACTTCTTTGCTATAACTAAACTCAGAACCGTCAGAACGTAAGCCTTTTGCAGAGAACGCATGTTTAAGGGCTACCACGTTGTACCCAACGATATACTCTATTATTTTACCTTTGTATTCTGTATGTACACCTAAATAACGAGACATTCCTTTACGCATTAGTTCTTTGCCGTCTGGCTCTCTAGAGTCATCAGGCGCATTTGGAAAATGTTGGTTACCAACATCATCAGTTAATAGTGACAAATACTGTTCTAAATCATCTTTAGATGCATTAGGTTTTTGTGTGTTTGTCATAGCTTGATGATAATTTTTAACAAAGTTATCGTAATCAAATTCATCGCTACTGGCTAAAGTCGCTGTTGAAATAACAGAAATTAAGATAGTTAAAATTGATAAACATTTTTTCATTGGTACTCCTTGCCTTAAATTACTCGTTTTTAATTTATTTTTATTGGTGCATTAACCATAGCCGAGTTCCTATTTTGATTCAATCGACAACTGACTTTTACATAAAATATAAAAAGAGCATTTGCTGTTGCTTTAATTGGTATTTTAGAAGGTATAACAGGTGTTTGAGTGGCTTATTTGTCAGAGATAGCAGCTAACCCTTTATTAGCTCATCATGTTTTACATATCAATATTAGCCTTCAAGTTCATCCTCATTTACTGCTCATTCTCTTCTCTTTGTGCAAAAGATCTTTAATTGAATTATTCACAAAGAGGTTAAGAGACGCTGCGCTTTAGAGTAATACAGATTCTAGACCCAAAAAATTTACGCGGGGTGGACTTCCCAGCTTTCACTGGACAGTTGTTCTCGGCAATTGCTCCTGCATCCATGCAGTCGTACATGAAAAATCTATAACGCAGTTTGCGCTTTATTTAGCTCGCTAGAATAGTTTTAATATTTTAGTCGATTGGTATTACATCAAAAGTATGATGAAAGAATATGCCTATTTGATTAAAAAAGATGCTATTACAATTTTGATGAGGATTAACCAGAAAGCGTATTATAAGAAATTAGTATTAGTAAATTTTAGATGGGTAAAAAATGGGAATGTACAACACCCAATGTTGTTTGAATCATAAACTGGCATAAGAACATACCTTTTTACTGGGCTACAGCGTAGCAAGTGAAGTGTAAGTTGGCATAATATTGAAGCTTATAATGGCATAAAGTTACCAAATACAGGCTTTATGAAGCCAACGCCATAAGAATACCGACTAGTTTAGTTGGCTGCTATGTGCCATAAAGCAGAAGTTCAAGAAATTGAAGTATAATAAAAGCTAAACGCTATAAACATAGGTTAAACTATGATTATAACTCTTGGTAAAAGCTGGGAAGTCCAGTTAATCCCGAAGATTTTGAGTAATTAATTCTGCTCTTTTCAAAGAAAGGTATATTATGACTATCACATCGGTAAAACCAATCAACTCAAAACAAGGCTTAGAAAAGGCACTCAAACGTGTAGATGAGCTGTGGGACGTTGCGGAACCTAATACTCCAGAAGGAGAAGAGCTTGTTATGCTTACGCAATTAATCGAAGATTACGAGTTAGCAAACATTGTTGCTCAAAGGGTATTTCAAGAAGAAATAGAAGTTAATATAGACGATTTATAAGAGTCTTGTTATCGCTTACTATGGCTGTGAGCGTTTTAGACTGAGACATTGATTCAGTTAAACCGGCTTCAGTTTGCATTTTAATTAGGTCTTTTGGCTCAACGCTTTATTTAAGATAAAGAAAAAAAATAGAAATGCCGACAACGTAAATTTTTCTATTCTTGTCTGTAACACGCAAAGTGTAATGAAATTGGGTGTTAGCGAACTACTCACCATAGCTTGTGGTATCACCAGCAAGGGCCCTTGCCGAAGTTCAAAAACAAAAGGAATTGACATTACGATAGGCAATGACTATCTAGCGTCACAAGGTTTAGCGTCATTAAGAGATATTTGGATCAATATTCATTACGGGAGATGAACCGCCCATTGCACTTCCTGAAAATAAAAAGCGCATGATGGGTGGTGTGGGGACTGGAGGTTAGAGACCTCCGGCTACCCGATTAGCACCTATCGGTTAGAAACAAACCCGTTTAAAGACTCACCTAATTCTTTGACAAGAGTATCTTCTAAGTTAACGGCTAATTCTAAGAGAAACTTTCTATATGAAATAAGAATATCATCCGTGAGCTCATCGGATTTACAAAATGCTTCATGAGCAATTTCATGACGGCAATTTAGGAGCTTATTTAGTTTTTTCTTTGTATTTTTATTATCTAACTCACCAGAAGTTACTTGACTCATAATATTGTCCAGTCCAAATAATTCCTTAAATAGTGTATTTATACCGTTTGCACTAGGAGTATTAAAACCAGCAATGGATCTCTCCATTTTTTGTTCCATAACTTTTAAGACGGCTGTGTTCTTAGTGTCGTTCACAACAAAAGTAAAATATCGCTTAGCTAAGTTCTCAACAAACCCTTGCCAAGATGCAACCATATAAATCAGATAAGCCTGATTTAGCAGCAAGCCTTTATAATCTAACTGATCACAGTCATTCTGTTTTAAATCTTCTGAAATTTTATGAATGACATCTATTCTATATAAATTCTTTCTAAAGTTATGAAAAGGTGTCTTTTTACCAATCATTGTAAAAATTTTATCTAAATCCATCATAGCTGCTAACGAGCCTGTAGAATAACCCGTTTTTAATTTATTTTTATTGATGCATTAAGCATAGCCGAGTTCCTATTTTGATTCAATTAGTTACTTCGATTTTACGTAAAATATAAAAAGAGGATTTGCTGTTGTTTTAATCGATGTTTTAGAGGAGATTACAAGTGCTTGAGTCGCTATATTTCAGCTTAAATGGGTTTCCCTTTTCTAATGCATCCTGTTTTGCAGCTTTTCTATATTATGAACTAAGCAATACAGTTGCCATTGGGCATTCACTTTCGTTTGACCCCGTAAGGTCAATTTATTCATGCCCTTATTGACGGTAATATTCCGCTGTTTATTTAAAGGAAAGCAGGCTCTATACAGCCTATTCGTTTGCCATTCCTTCAAAAAAAAGCTGCCGTCGCCCCATTGGGCTGTCTATTTTAACCTTCATTTTTTCGATGTAGCTTTGCTTTTTACGCGATTCATCATCTTTAAACTGCACTTGCCGTCCAGTTTTTATTGCTGGCTTTCGCATACTTTGCAATCTTTTAAGTAACCGCAGAATCGCGTGTACTTTTGATTATGACTGTTTACATTAACCCCGCTTCGCCACATATTGTTACCTGCGGGGCTGCGGCAAGTTTGGGTTACTTCATCATAATGAAAATCCTCTGAGGTAAATAAGCGAGGCTTGCCATTACGCCTTTTTAGTCGGCGCTTTTCTTGCTCTGTTTCGTAGGTTTCGCTGTCTTTAAATAATGGATTTCGTTTTCTAAACTGGTTATCCGCAATATAAGTATCAAAACCACTCTGTGCCATAAATTCAAGGTTTGCTTCGCTGTTAAACCCACTGTCTGCGGTGAACTTAATCGTGTGTTCGTCTGTTGATTTGTCGGAATTCAATTTATCGAGCTGCTGCTTTAATTGCTTAACCGCTGGCTGTAAGGTTTGTTGCTCACCCACCGAGCCCCATGCCAATACAAATATACTCGCTATTAAAGCAGACCTTACTCTCACATCATCGGATGTCCAATCATAGAAACTATACGTTATGAGTGAGTAATAAGAGTGTTATTTAAAGTACAACCAATTGATAATTAATTAAAAATTTACGTATCAAGTATATCACTTAAAGCAATACGTGTGAGCTGTGTGCCATCACTATAACCCTCTTTCAGTAAGTTTTCTAAAACACTACCAGTGTAGAAGGTGTAGCCATTTTCTTCATCAACAGGTAACTCATACGTAGAGCCCGATATTTGCGGCCAAATCCAATATTTTCCACATGGTGATAAGTGAGGTAAAACGGTTGAGCCAGAGCTGAGTCGCCAGGTATCCTCACTTCTCCATGAACAAAAAATAACGTAACACGGTTTTTCATCAATTGATTGGAAAGTTAAGACAACCCACCCTTCAGGCTTGTGTTTCATGATCATGTTAATCTCAATATCTTTGTTTAAAAATCATGCTGAATAATAGCATCAATTAAAATCGGCAACAGTGCGAAACATGCTGTATTAAGTTTTTAGCAGAAGTTAAGCCCTCAAAGTGAGCATGAATTTTAACTTAGCCATTACAAAATTGATATCTGAAGACCGTCCATTATTCATCCAATCCAATGAAAAGCTCATACCAGTAAAGATTAATGTCTATTTCTGTAACTTCTATGCTCACTGGTAATAAAAAGTCCGCTAAATGTAAGGGAATGCACATTTTCCTAAAAATATAAAAACCTTTTATATACATACCTCAAATTAAACTAAAAAGTAGGGCTAGCTGATTTTGATCAAACGAAACTACAATAATACGTGTGATGTTTTTGGCGATTTCAAATCTTTCTCCAGTGAGCCCCCACTACTCATCAACTTTTAATTTTAAAACCTATGGATATACAAATTGACAGCTTGCTCTGTCGACAACCTCTTTATTGATCTTATTTACAATCACTTGCACTTCGGTTTATAACACTCAAGAGAGAGATACATATATCTGTCCAAAATAAGTGTCTATTACTAAAATAATAGCCTACCTTTATTACTAGAAATCGTATGTGTATTATTGCGCCTTTGATTCACCGGTTGCTGATTCTATTTAAATTGCAAGTGTTTATTGTATAGTCGCTCGTGAATAGCCTATGTGGCAGTTTGAGAGTTGATTTTTTGATAGCATAAACCTATAAATAAATCATATTTCCCGCGGCAAAGCCGCCAATATAAAAACACCGTAAATCACTGATATACAAATAAATGGCATGCCTAATACTCTCAAGTTAATTGGCCGTGTTCAGGTGGAATACATGACTAAATACACGCTCTCTGAAACTTAGCTCTAAAGCACCCTTGATGTTTGTAAATACTATTGCAGGAAGAAGGTTAATTAGGAATGCGTTGTTAATAGCCTTAAACACGGTTATAACGCTTAAAAATACCCCAGCGTTTACTGGGGTTTCTTTATTTAGCCTCTGCCTTTTCGGCAGTTAAAAGTCACAATTTGTGGTTGTTCAATTCCTGGCCTAACTTCAGCTGCCTACTCGGCAGTTCACAATAAGTCGTTGGCCATTGACTTTGCTTCAGAATTTCCAGCTGCCTACTCGGCAGTTCACAATTTAAGTCGCAAGTAAACACGCCTTGTTGAATTTCCAGCTGCCTACTCGGCAGTTCACTATTAAAAATAGTTTAAATTTCTATAAATACCAAACTGTTAAACGAATTTAAATTATTTACCCTTACTTTCAATTAACCTTATAACGAATTGAAAATTAAAAGGTTTTTTTACAACTATTAAAAAAGGGTATTCAAAGAGGGAACCGTGCCTTGAAATGTTTGATTTGTAGCAAATCCATAATTGTTAAACTGATTATTTATGGGTTCAGCTTTTTCAATTTTTTGTATATGCAGAACATAACTTTGGCCGTTGGCTTTGCTTGATACGGGTATTGAATGATAATGGCCAATGTCTTTTGCCTCAAATTGATATTCAGGATTATAAACCTCGCCCCTAGCTTCAGCTCGCTTTTTAGCGCGTTTTAACCGCCTTTGTTTTTCGCCAACAAATGCTTTGGCTACTGATTGATTACGAACAAACATGACCTCGTTTTCGCTTGTTGGTACATCAAGTATTTTTGATAAATAAAACAACTTGTCATGAGCCATCATCTCAAAATAGCTTTGCTGAGATAGATTGATTAATTGCTTTTTATCTGTTGATACAAACGCTACTTCATTACCAATTGATTGCTCATTCCATTTAGGAAAGCACACACCAATACTACTTATTTCGCGTGCACTCATAAACCCATGCAATATGCCGATACACCGCCCTGCGAGGAGGCTTACATCACAATTTTTGGGTAAATAAGTAATGATAAAATAATAGCGTTTCAACCTTTACTCCTTTGAAACAAGCCGCCTTTGATCAACACTGCTGCAATAAAGTGAACTGCGTTTGATTCTTCACTTTGCTCTAAACCATGCTTTTCCATGTGCTTAATATGCAAGGCAATGCGCGGAAGTAATGAATAAAAGTCTGAATGGCTCTTAGGCGTTCTATGTGCAACTAATATTTGCTTATCTGCACCATACTCGTGAGTGCGTAAAGGTTTGTAGCCTCCCTCATACCAATCATCGATAGTTTGAATAGCAGCCCCTACTTTTTGTGAGTTTAAACTTGCTGCTTTTTTATCGCCCACTTGGGTGTACGCGAGTTGTTTAGATGACATGCCCTGTTCAACAGCATCTACAAACTTTTGACTTGGGTGAACCTCCTGGCTAAATGCATTTTTAATTTTGGCGGTTATATCTAAATAACAGTAGCTTTGAGGGTTGCTAAGCCCTTCTTGAATAACTTCTGATAATGTTATTAGTGCTGTTTGATTATTTTGCCAATTGCCCTGCCACTTTAGCTTTTGTATACCTTCAACGATGATCGGGGCTGCATGTTCAGTAAGTATTTCAATATCAACATTCGGTGATTGACGATTACGCCAAAGCCAGTTGCCCATCAGTATATTTTTAGCATAGCGCGTTGCAACTTCATTAAGGCCATTGTTCTTTTTATAGGTTTCGAAAAACCGTTTTAACCAATAAATAACTTTAGGGTCATCACATACATGTGGCTCAATACAATTAGCCTCAACCCTGAGTGAAAAACGACAAAATAGCTCATTTACCGTTGGAGGAACGTAACACACATCAATTGTTTGAGGGTTTCCAAACGCGAGATCTTGTGGCGCTAAATTTTTAGCCACATTTTGCTTTTGATACGCATCGCCAAACCCTGACTTTTGCCCAACTAATTTATTTTGCTCTATTTGTAGCGGTTCAAAATCAGACTCCGGTGTTTTATAAAAAAAAACCGCTTTACTGGGTGAGAGTGAGCGCGTGTAACTTAAGTGCCGAGGTAATTGCATTATTCATACTCAAACTTAGACTTTTTCATAAGCATAGACTCTTTTTGAACATCCATAACCCAAAATGCGTCATGAAAGAACTGCTTAGCCCCTGCGTACTTAACTGATGTATTACTAACACACTCTAACAACCCAATTACAGGCTCAGCATAACAATGGTATTCATGTAAGGCTGCATCTCGCTTTACGGGTTTTTCAAGCGCAGCAAAGCCAATTGCAGCAGGTCTTAAATTAAAGTTACCGTTAAGGGCATCAATTAATTGTTCAAAACTTTTAACTACTTTTTTTGAAGGATATAACCAACTGCCATTTGACGATTTTGCTTTAAGTTTTTTAAACAGCTCGCTCGGTTTGGTATGTACATGACACCAGTCTATATTTTGATATAACGAAGGTGGATGCATAGTCCCGCCTGCAAAAGCAGATGGTAGTGCGGGCTTTATAAGCTGACAATTTAACTTTTTTAGAATCTCTTCATTTGGTACGAAGAGCCTAAATACTAAATCGAGTGTTATGTCGCATTTAGGTTTATCGATAATACCTGAACTTATTACATGACTTCGGCCAGCAACTTGTTTTAACTTACTTGGCTCAGGTAATGGTTTACCTGTATGTAGCTGATAACTTTCAATGTAAATAGCACTGCCAATACACTTAATTGAAGGGTCTATAAAGTTTTTTAGCTTACGCTCAAAGTTATGAGCAAGCCCATTTAAAGCAGTAAGTGACGGCATACCTTGAATATACGGGTTAGCCATTGCTTCAGCATCAAACACTCGCATATCTTGGCAATGTACATACACTATCTGCTCATCATTTAATGTTTTTTGTTCAGCTGTACAATGAGTAAACACATAGTTTAATTGCACCTTAAACAGCCCCATTAAATTAGGGTGATATGCAAAGCGTTTGAGTTTACTTAAATTACTAAGGCTTTCATTTAGTACGTTACTAAATTGGCTAATACAGTTGGTAATACTCTGATCTAAGTAATGCTTTGTCCACTCAGGGTAAGATTGCTCTTGAGCGTTATTTTTAACTTCAAGAATGTTATCAAGCCATAACTGCAAGCTAACACGTACTTGCCTAATAGCCGCTACTCGCGCTAATCGCTTTTGCCTTAACGTATTAAACTGTTTAATGCCTACCAACACCAAAAGCGCCTGTTGAAATTGACTACTTAATAGCGCACGAATTTTAAATGCTTTTTCAATATCATTATTGGCTACTTTGGAGCGGTTAATAGCCTTTGAATATGTTTTAGGAAAGTAACGAAGCACTCTAATATTACCACCTACTGAGCTTGCTAAATCGCCAACATTGGCAGGTCTTGAGTGCTCAACTAAAGCAAAATTTAACTTACGACCTGTTGTTAATTGCTGAATTTTAGCTAGCATTGCGTGACTTACTACAGGCGTAACCGCAAGGTAGCTTTGCTGAAATGGCATTCGTAATTGTGGTGAAAAAGAGCTTACTTCTAATGGGAGCTCTGCCACTGGCAAAAGCTGTTTTATTTTGCCCGAGATGTTTAAAACCGCCTTTTTAGTAAACCCGTACCCTCTTATTAAATTAATCCAAACAGGCTCTTCAATTATTAGTAACTTTGCTAAACAAGTTACTTCACCTTGCCAAGTAAATGAGGTTAAAAATAGCTTTGCATGATTAATTTCAGCACTGTTGTGCGACCAGCCAAAACTAAAAGGTAATGACCGACTGCAAATACCCGCAATATCTTCACTTACAACTGCACTAATTAAACGTTGATGGCTTACTCGTATATCTGGGTATTTTAAATTATGAGTATGAAACCATTTGACTTCGTTAATGCACTTACTCAATAACACTTCATCGCGTAATACACTTTTAGCAGTTCTTACACTTGTTAAATCATCAATTTCACTTCGTTTATAAACTAGATTAATGAGCACAGTCAGCGCTTGTTCTTCAAAACCATCTACCGCAACATGAGGCATGTATGGAGCAAACAACTTTCTAAGGGCTGTGGTTTTTTCTTTTAGTGATTCAATTGCAAATGCATCTTGTAAGTTCATAAGTTACCACGGCGCTATAAATTGTTTTTTTGTTTGAGGCTTTTCAGCTGCGAATGCTTGCTGTAGCTCAATCACTTGGCGTAAATAAAATACATGGCTATCAGCTCTGAGCTGTTCGTGCTTTTTTTGTGGATAAGCACAGTTTAAAAAGCCTTCTTGATGAAGCCTGTAAACTTGCTCTATGGTAGTGTTTAATAATACTGCGGCATCAAAAGTACAAAACAGTAAATCTGCAATATTTGGATGTTTAGCTTTAGGGTTACTATCAACTAATTCGACAAAGTAATTAATAATCTCATCAATTACTCTGTTTTTACGGTTGCTTGTTGCAGCAATTTGACCATCACGGATCACATTGCCATAGACAGAGTTGAACTTAGTTTTATTAAAAGGGTTAAGTTGTTTGAGCCGCGCATTATTTGTGAGTAAATCTAATTCAACGGTAAAGCCATCAGGCCAAGTACTAAAGTAATCAACAAAAGTTCGATTAAAGTCAGTATCGCATACATCAAGTTGCTTAACCTTCGCAAACCACGATATCAACCCCACTATTTTTTGGCTGTTATTACCTGCAAGCGCAATTGCAATTTTAAAGTCTGCATCGTTTAACTGTTCACTATTGGTTAGTTGATAACCGCAACTACATTCTAGAAACGTCTCAGAGGCTCTGTAATCAATTAAATCATGGCATTCCTCACAATGTGTAATTAATTGTGTTTTATGCTTATGACACGCTTTATAGGGCTTTAAATGCCAATAAAAAGGAACGAAAGAAGATTCAGACAAGCATTCAAAGCAAACAGGTATGTTATCAGTGCTAAGTAGCTCAAGGGGAATAGCCAGTTCATTTCGACTTACTGCGGCAAGGTTGCCAAATTTAAAATTACTGCGCCGCCACGCAAGCGCAAGAAGATCACCAGCGTTAACATCAGCTAATTGTGCTACTAACTTAAGCGCTCTTATTCTAAAACTGCTCGCTTGCCTAGCATGATAAACATCAACCTTACTCAGCTCTAACGGCAACGCACCTTCAAGCTCATGATCTTGCTCTGCAAGCCATTGCCACAAAATATCAGCAAGCTCACTATAGCCATCGTATGAATTATCCCTTGCAAGCCTTAGCAAATAGCTTTCAAGCGCCTCATCAGGGTAAAGTTTTGTTTGAACTAAAAAATGCATCGCCAACCCAAACTAAGAAAATCTTAGTTTAGGTTTAGGCTAAATAAATTAGATAGTCAAAAATAAATACTTAATCAATTTCTAAAAGAGGATCACCAATGTAAATTCCAAAGCACTCCTCCCCCAATAAAACTTTTTTATTTTTATCTAAGACAGAAATATACATAAAGTGAAGCCCTAGATAACATGTATCTTCCCATTGCTTTGCTTTAAAATTACATCCATCAAGAGTCTGAGCTAGGACAAGTGTCTCATGATTACCCGAATTTTCAGCAGCTTCTTTGGCTTCATTACCAGTATTTTTCACTCTAAATTTTACAAACACTTCAGTGTTTAATTCTTGATGAGGCAGCTTAAAATTAACTTTAAAGTCTATACCTAAAGACTTCTTTATTACTTCTGCACATGGAAAGTAAGTAAACTTTGTTGGAGCGTTCTTATTATCTTTTAAGCATGCAGTTATTTTTATATTTTCTAAAATATTATCTGTTGCAGGGCTTGGTAACAAAGCGATATATTTTTCATGGTTGAGTACATATTGCTTGTAATTAATTCGATTGCCATCAGCATCTCGATAATTTGGTTCAACAAACTCTTTTTTTACTTCTTCGCCTTTAGATTGAACATGCCTTATTTCCAAAATATCCTCAGGTAAATCTAATAACTCTTTAATTGATTGCCCCAATAGAACTCTATTTTTAGGAGCTCTTTGCTGTAATTTTGCTGCAATATCAACATAGAAAGATGTGGCTGTAACTTCAGAAGCGCCGGAATAACCATACATACCCCATATAACATTTTCTTTTTCGCCATAATCTATACCTATTCGAATGCCAACGTCATCTTCAATACCTTGATCTTCAAAATATGGCTTTACAACTTCGTTCATCACTTGAACTATATAAGTACCACAATTAATAGCATCAATAGCAGCATTTCTAGCCTTCTTATTACTTCTAAAAAAAGCAAGTACCGCATCCCCCATAATTCTGTGTACATGACCATCAAATGCTTGAATTGTCTCAATAGCGGCCCTGATAATTGCATTTTTGATTAAAAAAACTGTTTCCGCAGAATAGGTCACTCCTAATTTAGTCGAACCTTTAATATCTATAAATAACGAGACATTAAAACCATTTTTTAGTGCATCAGTGTCAGTTAAATAATCAAAATCAGGATGCCCACCTATCTTTGACTCTTTTATTCCCTCTTTACCAAAAGCTTTCCGAATACTTTCTTGTATGCCAAAGTTTTGCTCTTGTGGTAATCCCGAGCGAATATTCAGAATCGAGGAAGCTGCTTCTAGGCCAGTTTGATAGCTTTCAGAACTCAATGAGTCTAATGAAAAACTATTTCCTTTTTGAACGCTTTCAAAAAACTTAGATGAGCTTCTCTCTCTATCAAAACTTTTCTTTAAAATTTCTTCTATTGACCCGTAAGCTCCTTTTAGCTTTGACATAATGTGATCCCTAATGTGTCTGAAACTATTAATATGAAAAGAATTAATAATAGAAATAGATTTGCCTTAGTGGTTGTCGTGGCTCTGTCTAAGCTATTAAATTTACTCTTAGTGATGCCAGCGACCTCGTGAACTTGCCCTGAAATATCCTCTAAAAAGGCATCCGCATCCGTGTTTTTAAATTTATCAATGTAATCCTCTCGCTCAAACTCAGCCACTGAACTAAAAAAGATAACAGAACTAGGACTAGGTTTCTTTGAGCTATCTAGCTTAGGTTTTATGCTGTCCATTACAAAAAGAATACTAAGCATACTAAACAAGGCAATTACGACAAGATTAATAGAGATAGCCCACAAATAGAACCCTGAATTAGGAAGTAACTCAGGGGCTTTAACCAACAAGCCAGCAAAAACACCAAAATTAAACGTTGTAATTAGACCGCTTTTAAAATTAATTGTGGCAATGTACGAATCATAGCGCTTAATGATGTCCCATAGATCTGATTTACTCGGTTTTTCGTCACTTGGCTCTTCGGTATTAGACTTACAATCTTTTGACATTTACTTTTCCTTAAGTTTCATTAACAATTCTTTTTGATCAGTGCTACTCAACTTTCCAAGCGCGCAGATTAATTCAGATAAAACATCCTCTTCACAATAAAAATAAGCTACTGGTACATCTAGCTCTTTAGCAATGCGTTTCATGGTTAAGAAATCAGGGGCATGTTTGCCTTTTTCATATTGGTTCATGCGAGCACTAGCCGTGTTTGGCTCCATTCCTAATGCCATACCTAGCTGTTGCTGAGTAAGGCCAGCTGCTTTTCTTGCAGATTTTAGGCGTGAAGGTGTTGGAGTTTCCATGTGAACCTTAGCTATAAAACATATCTTGCTAAGATTCTCTTAGTATCTAACCCATAAGTGTACTAAGGATATTTTAGTTTTTAAATATATTCTTAATTAGTAATGTTTTAAACTATAAATTTTTGAGTTAAAAGGAATTTTATGCTTGTTTTTGCTAGTGATGCTTTTAGCAAAATTGTTTTGATGAAACTGCTAATGTAAAAATTCCTAACTCTAAAAAAGCCAACCTTGGGTTTTGTATTAAGCTAATTAATCTGTAGAAGTAATAAGTCTCTTATTTACATCTACAGATTATAAAAGTCATAATCTGAGTTTAGAATGTTACTAGTCTTTATATAAAGCATTCGTTAGTGCAGCTAAAGTTGTTTTATATTCGCCAGTTGTGACATCAAAAAAAGAGTCGCAATAACGTTTCCTCATCTGCTCTTTATATAAATCATTAGCTAAATCCTTTAAAGTTTTGCTTAACCCCTTCACACCAATTAATAAAATTAAAAATTGGACTTTCTTTACAGTGTTCTTCTCATTCTTAATGTTTTTCAGTAAAGATTTATAAAGTGACTCAGTATTATTTATTTCTTCAGAAAAAACTTTACAAAAGTACTTTGAGTACTGGGTTGGAGCAATTGGCAAGTGACTGATGCATAAATTAATTTTTTCAATTTTATTTTCATTTCCTTTGGTTGATGATATTTCTTGAAAGAATGTTGGCATCCATATTTTTTGACTTTTTGTCTTAACTTTTATCTTCTGTAAAAAAGGCAGATTCCTGAAACCAATTGAGTATGCTGCTATCAATATATAATCCAAGTGTGTTGTATTATATTTGCTGATTGATTCCAAGAAATTGATTGCAGCTTCACTGTCTCGAAATTGTTGTTCCAGGATATATAGCGCCAATAAGCTATTCCAATTGTACTGTGAAGTAACCTTACCTGAATCATCAAACCTAATACCTAATGCCTTTAAACATAATTTGAAAAGTAAATGATCTCTTGGGATCATCTTTGATGCTGCTATTAATATTCGGTCGTTAGGATCTATATCAGGACTATTTAAATATTTTATGAATTTTTCTTTTAAACTTGAATCTCCCGTCAAGTGTGGGCCAATATTTGTAAAAAACTGCCCCTCATTCTCACTACCAACAATATTATCTTCAAAAGGAAAGGTACGGTTTACATAATCCCAATGGCTTGCCAAGTATGCCCAAAATGGTTCGATTGGCTTGAATGACCTATACAATAAAAATCCTAAATGTTTTTCTTTCTGCTTTTCTTCTAAATAATTTTTTAACTTATCAAGTTGCTTTAACGCTATTAAACCACAGAATGCATTTTTTGTAGCAATTTCATGATCAAGGCCAGTAGCTAAAAAAGCTTCCAATAAATCAGTTATGCTTTTCGCATTTGCTTCCTCAGAAGTATTCATCAAAGGTGAAGTTAAACAACCGATTGTAGAAGTTATTCTTATATTTGAATCTGTTTCTTCTGAGAATCCGGCTAAAATGTCTAATGCATCAATATTAGTATTTATTTGTACAAGCCTCTTTGTAATTTCATTACGAAAAGTCGCTGGTAAAATATCTAATTTTTCTACCACTTTATTTCTAACATCAGGATCATTTTTGAAAATAGATGCTACTAAACCTATATTTCCATCTCTTTTTTGAAGCTGCTCTAGTGCAACCTTCTTTAAATTAGGTGTTATTTTCGATGACCCAAATAATAAAATTAAATCAGGATTTATGAACATAGAGCCTGATTTTTTTTCTAATATTTTTTGGAAAATAGCAGTAGCAATTTGGATTTGTGTTTCATCTGCAACTTTCAAAATCCCTCTTACTATGAAATCGTACCTCTTCCGGCTACTACCTTCACTTTCAGCACTTAAAAGCTCTAGTAATTTATCAAAACAAACTTTTTTGTTAGAAAAAATATCTGGGTAGAGGTGAGCCATAATTGACAAGTCGACACCATTTTTCTGAAAAAGCTCACCTATCAATTCTTTTACTTCTTTATCTTCTGCTCCCCAATTTTGAATTAACGCCTGCAATGGCCAAAAGTAAAAATTATCGAGCTTTAGAGTTTCTTGAATCAAGTGTACTTTCATACGTTCAGTTTTAAATAACTGATAATATTGATAGTTCACACTAGGTTTTTTTAGAACGTATTCTTCAACCGCTTCACACATCTTTGGAGAGTGTTCAATAATCTTTGCAATATTTCTAATATCTCTTCTGTATACCCCCATAAGAGCCTTTGGATGATCATTTTTGAGATCTTCAACAATGATTTCTAGTACTTGTTGATCTGTATAATAATAAGTCATTAAGACATGAATCGAGAAATCGAAATCTAAATCCCCGTTGTAATTAAAAACTCTATTTATACACATCTGTTTAATATCATCATTTAAATAAAATGACTCAATACATTCATTTACTAGTGAAGACCAAGAAAAGTTATAACGAGATATTCCTCCAAGTTCTAACAGTATCTCTCTATCCTTTTCTGATGTGCGATTGTTCTTCGCTTCATAAAAAATGCATAACAATTTAGCTTCTGGGGAGTCAATTAACTTTAAATAATTAAAAATAGATTTACTTTCACTACTAGCTGGCCACCCTCTAATTATCACTTCGAACAAAACCATTCTGGTGTTATAACAAATTGTTGATTTAGCCTTACGTACCAAGTCTACTTTCACTTCTGTTTTATTTTTAAATTTATTAAATAAAACTCTTCCAACCATCCTTTTATCTTTAATTTCCTTTAAAGTTATAGCCTTAAGAAGTAGGTTTAATGTTATTTCATCTTCAGCCCAGTTTGCATCAACAGATTCAAATAAACTTCTATACCAACTTATCGTTCCAGGAGTCCACTCTCTGAGCTTTGCCGCAATATCTGTATTTAACTTGTTTGAAGTAAAGCCCGTCATTAAAATATTAATCAAAGCACTTTTGTGTTGATCGTATTCACAACTTTGAATAGTTTCATATTGATTATTTGCAATCTTTCTCGCCACAACAGCAGGGCATTTATTATCACCAAATGCTATCTCTGCGAGCAAGGTTTCTTTTCGCATTATCTCATACGGCTCACAGTCCAAACCATCAATAAAGCTAACAAGCTCCTCTGTCTCTGATGGTCTATCTAATAACATCACAAAACCTAAGAAAACCTCACGCCATTGATTATCAAAGATATACTTTTTTAAGTTAGCTTCTCTTTCTGTGAAAGATTGAGTAAAAAGATAATTGGCAGTTAAGAACTCTTGAAGGGCTCGATGAAAATACCCAATTTCGCTTGGGCTCTTCTTAATTAACAAGCCTATCTCTGATTCACCAATATTAATAAAAGATTCTGCATACTTCTTAGCGTCCCTCTTACTAAATCCAAATTCCTTATTTTCATCTGAGAGGAATTCACTAATCAATTTTTGAGCAGCTGAAAGCTCTATACTTCCATGAGGGAACTTAACATGCATCATGAAAGCTAAATATGAAAAAATGCTTATTAACTCTGATTCATTAAAAGTGTTTACATCATCTAATACTTGCGCAGCAGTTTTACGTCGTTTAGGTTGAACTTTAATTAAATCGTTTATTAATTCTCTGTAAACGCTAAACCTCGAATGAGGCAATGAAATGCTTTTAGATTTCAAATGAATAAGCATATAAAGCAAAAGAGGTATTGTTGCTAATTCTGAAAGATCTCGGCTTGCAAAAATCTCACTAGACAACTCATGTGACTGCTTCTTTAATTCAAATTCGAAAGATGGATCTTTAATACCTAATTGATGTGTTAACCTATACCTTATACAGTTATTTAATAACTCTTCTTGTTGTTTATCTGATAATCCCTCTAAATATGCTGCTGACCAATTGAGTCCTTCTGGGCTAAGCTTCTCTACACCAGACGGTCTGCTTGAAATAATTGATGAAGCATTTTTTTCAGTTAAAAAAACCGATAACTTATTGATACAAATAAGAGCAGACTGCTCACTCTTCCACTCATCAATACCATCGACAACCAAGAAGAGACGATTATCACTTATTGCTGTTTTTATAAGAGGCCACAAATCATCTCTATCCATACTAGAAAACCAGGATTCGAGACATCCTGTAAGACTCGAATCAGGGTTATTAACCAAGTAATTAGACCAATATCCAAAAGGCAACCATACTGGTATTAATAAATTTTTACTTTTTATAAAATTATGATTTTTAATTTCAACTTGTTCAAGAAGACCCAAAACTATATATTTTAATAATGCACTTTTACCAGATCCAGGCCCCCCAACAACCAATGAATTACTCTCAGTCCCTAACCAATCTAAAGCAGGCATAACATTTTGAATACTAGTTACATTATCCGTACTCATTAAGCTATTTTCATTTAAGCTTTCCGAATCTGTATCGATATCATCTATAAAATCATAGGGTGATGAACTTAGATTACTCTTAGCTGAATATGAGTCTTCAAAACTTTCAAAAGTAAAATTTAAGTTAATGTTAGGCGGAATATAACGCTCTACAAATTTCGGGGTAGTATTTTCTCCAGAAAGATTTCTTAAGCTGTTTTCATGGCTTTCAAATAACGTACAGTAAAATCTACCAAGCTTTGCACGATATTCACTTATTTGATGGGGTTCTAACCTACTTTTTAAACTTTCTAAAAAATATTCTCCACAAAATAGTCTAGTCCATTCTTTACCAAAAAAATCGTAGACGACTTTTGGCATTTTTTTAAATTCATTAGACAACTTAATTTTATCTAAGATATGAAGTTCAATTCCTAGCTCTTTTAGTTTTGCTCTTTGAATTTCAATCTCATCACTGATTTTTTTTTCACTTAAGTCACTGGAAGTACAAATATAAAAATGGTTAGTTTTATTAATCCATTCACCTGCTATAAAAGTGCTTATAGCAGCTTTTAAGTTTGCAACAGTATACGTTTTATACCGTTTACACTGGTATACAGAATACTCAACTTCAGAGTGGACTCTTGCAAATAAATCTATCCCTTCTTGTTTTTGGCCTGCTTTACCATATAGATGGCAATGTTCAACACTTTTAACTTGCTCTACAAACCTTAAAATAAGACGTTCAAAGTTTTCCCACGTTAACGAATTAAATGGTAGTTCCTGTAATTGACTTTGTACGGGAGGCTCAATGCCATTTGGTATGGTATATAGATATTCAGGTATCGACATAAAAATTTATCTTCCTATTTGGCAGTCCATTGCTGAAGCATTAAATCTATAAACTCTTTAACACCTAATCAGCAAATATTGTCGATAATCAGCGAAGGCTGACTCGAGCAAGTGATCCCAACAATATGATTTCAGTAGAATTCGCTTAGATTCACTCCAGTTCATCATACATGATAAATTCCCACTATTAACACCAATGCGACATTTAAAATTAATCTTTTCAAGCTATTAATCAAGTATAAAACTATTATGCCAGGTAGACCTATTTTCTCAACAACTGACTAATAGGCATTCTTTCAGTAAACTTGGTCGCTATAAACGGATCTTCATCTTGGGCGCTTTCAGGTTTATAGAGTGAGTAGCGCTCAACTTCACTTGCAGTAATTTCTGCAACGGGCAAGGTAAATAGGTTTGATACATCAGGGAAGAGTACATCAAATGCTTTAACTAAGTGCTTGGTCGTGAGGGTTTTCGCGTTATCCATTAATGCGTACAGTACGGCATCATCTAAAAAGTATTTGAGCGTTCTAAAGCAACCTTTTGATAATGAGAACAAAGCAAATACTGTAGCTTGATCACTTAAGTTTGGCTTTTCGGTAAATGGCATTCGGTTGGCTAGGCCAATTATTAACTGCACAAAGTGCTTTGGGTTTTCTGATAACTTAAAATAAGGCAGCTGCCGCCTCACTAATAAACGCGATGACCATTGAGGCTCGTCTGCTATTTTTTCTGCCCACGGCATACCTACCAATACGATTGATACACCCGCTTCATCGTTAATATATTTTAATCGATTAGCAATCTCGCGGCGTTTTTTACCTTGGTTATGCTCAATTAACTCTTGAAACTCATCAATAATTATAAGCTCTGTGCCACACGTTTTGAGGCATTTTATTAATGATGTCGTTAATCGAGTACCATTTACTCGAAGTTTACGCTCTGTACTGCCTACTTGACCTAAGTCTTTAAGAAGCTCGGCTAAAGTAGATTCTAGTGTCGGGTTGCTGGGTATGCGGCTTACTAATACAGGGTGATTCATCACTCCATTAATAAATTGAGGTAAGTGACGTTCTTTATACTGTTTTATTAGTGCTGTTTTACCTGTGCCTGTATCGCCATTTAACAGCATGCAGGGTTTTTCCCCCGCTAACCCTTTACCAAGCCTTAATCTGTCGAAGTCGTTAAATACAGTGGTTATTATTGGGTATTCAATAAATACATCACGAAATTCATTCAGCCTTTCTTTTTGTTTATCGGTCAGCATAATTAAAATCCATCTAGGTCTGAGATAAAGTCATCCCAGCTATCAGTTGGTTGCTCTTTAGGTGTAACCTTTTTGGGTTCTACTGGCTCGCTCTGAGCTATTGATTTTTGTGAGTCACTATTTACATTTTGATGCTTAGCTAATGCTTTACCCCCTTTTACTTTTGAGTGTTTTGGCGCATTTTTTAACTCTTCAAACTCATTTTGAATTTTATGATGAATAAACATACGCGCTTTTGCTAAGCCTACATTATCGATAGAGCCCGAAATAAAATCGCGATGAATACGTATATTTATTTTATGCTGATTCAAACTTAAATTTTGGGTGTAACCGTTTGGGTCTATGCATGGCACTTTTATGTAATGCTCTAGCTTATCGAGGTAAACGTATATATAAGAAATATCATCGGGGTTTAATTTAATTAAAACTTCTTGAGATACTTTGTGGCTAAACTGTTTTCTATAGTTTGCTAGTTCAGTACTGTCGTAGCTTAAGTTTTCTAGCCTTATTCCACCTTTACGAAGCACCCGATGGTTTGAAATACTGAGTACAACATCTAGTTGTTGAAGGTCAGCATCACTCAGCATTGTTGGTGGTAACGTATTAAAACCTTGATCCCATAATTGGCTTGGTATGTACTTAAAGCGGCTGTCGGCATCTTGATGGTAAACGTCTACTACCCATTTATGAAATAGCTGCATAAAGGTCGTAAAGCGCATGATTGCATCTTTTTTGGGATTGTATTCATGCTTTTGTAAAATGTTAGAAAAGGTTTTACCAGGAACAGGATCTAATAATTCAGTATTAATTGTGCCGAACATACGTTCTACAAACGGTTTTAACCACGGCTTTGCAACAGGATTATATTGAGTATTAATGCCTATTTCTTCACAAGCCAGTTCAAGGCTGTTACTCCAAAATTCAGCGCCATTATCAACAACAAGAGTTTCAATTTTGCCAGCACACTTCCACTCATTAATCGTATCAGGGTATAGCTTTGCTACTTCACTTTTAGGTTTCATCGCATTTAGCATTGCTCGCCTTACTGCATCGTAGCTAGGCTCACTGAAGCTAAAGTAATAGCCAACAATACAATGGCTATACACATCGACTAACATGGTGAGTGTTGGCCGACCAAGCGGGATATGTAGCTCATCATCTAATAAAATAAGATCCAGCGGTGTATGGTCAATTTCAACTTTTTCGAGTACACGTGTAGGCCGTGTATGCCCTTCTACTTTATTAAACGCAATATCAGCAAGGCGCTTACCATAACGAGCAATCATTACTTCGTATTGCGGTAAGTTATCTATTCTGTTTTTAAATGCTTTGTATGTTAAAGGCTTTAAAACACTGCCTACAACACTGTCGTTTTCAATAACAACTAAGTCTGCATAATACTTATAAGCCGATGCCACTGATGGCTTTTCTTTTACTAAGTAACGCTCAAGTGCCTTTTCAAAAAACTTATCGGTGGCTGTATCGCGCTCCCTGTTACCTTTTTTTTGATGGCTTGGTATTAGCGCCATGATATTTTTATCCGCATTGGTATAAGCGCTATACCATCGTGCAGCTGTTCTCCAACTGGGCTTTTTTTCTCCCTCAACTTCGTGCATTACTTTTAATAAAGGCTCAAGGTTTTTTTGTGTCCAACCACCTTGAATATTAGCCTCAAGCCATTGAATATATTTAAGCTTAGCAAATGTTGTTGTTTTTATTTTTTCTGGGAGAGCTTGTAAGTCTTTGGCGTAATTTAGAGGTAGTTTGGATTCTACTTTTGGTAATGGCTGGTTAAATTCGTCATCAAACAAACCATCATTAAACATTGTTAGACCAAATTGCTGTTTCTATTGATATTTCATTCGTAGTTAAGTCGGCAAATAACTGCCCTAGTGATAATAAGCGTAGCACAGTAGCAAGTAGCTCACCGGCAGTTACTTTTAAAAAGTTAACTAACTGGCCCACTTTAATAGAGCCGTATTGCTTAACAAGTTCTAACACCGATGCTTGCAGCTCTGTTAAAGACTGAAAACCAGAATAGCGATGTAAAAGCTTTAAGTTATTGAGTGTTGGGTATACACGGATTTGTTTATCAGTAACCAGTATTAAGTCGCGTCCATCTTGCTTAGCTATGGCTTGCTTTTCAATAAAACGTGCACGAAAGTCTTCATCGGCAATTTTGCTTTGCGGTTTTACTTCTATAAATTTTTGCGTGCCGTCTGTGTGGGTAAGTAAAAAGTCAGGTGTGTAACGGCAAATACGGTTATCAAACTCATATTCGTAACCGAGTGGTTGTGCTTCAAATGCGGCTATTGATGGTGAAAATTCAAAATGGAAACACGCATCGAACTCTAAAGAGGATTCAACTAAACAGGTAGATTTATTTTTTTGACTAGCAAATTTATGGAGGTTTTTAACACGAGAGTGTTTGAGTTTTCTTCTGTACATGTGAGTCAACCATCTAACCATTTGGTTAAATACTAGACTATGCCACCTTATACTTCCAATTTATGCCATCTTTTAGTACAAATATGTCAACTTATACTTCAAACAACACCCAAATGAGGAATTTGGGTGGCAGTCTTACCAGCCACATCTCGGCACACACGTCACAAACTGTGGCTGCTCCCTTCCGGGCCTGACCAGGTTCGCCTGCTAGTGTTGCGAGAGGACCAATAAGACTACCATTGAGGGCCTTGGTTGGCGCGGGAGGGATTATCTCTACTTTTGTGGTGTTATTCAAGGGTAAACGCAAAAAGAAAGTGCGATTGCATGTTAAACATACAATCGCACTGTTTTTTAAACGATTTTATTGTTTCTCTAACTCTGCTTTTACGTTACGCAGTACTGCTTTTACTTTTTTCATATTTTCTGGCCCCATGCGCAGTAGCTGTTTTTGAGCAGCTGGCAGGCGTTCCCATTCTGAGTAAGCATATTGGTAAGTGACAGAGTCACGTAATAATGGCATATCGCCTTTTGGCTCTGGAGTATCTAATAATAGCTCTATCGCCTCTTCAAGTGTTTGATTAAACGCATCACCTTGATAGCCAATTTCTGCATACGCATCATTGATCAATGGCTTGTACTCATCGTATAAACGCACAATTTGCGCTGCGCTCATGCTGGTAAATATTTTTACGTAAGGTGTATAGCGTTCATAGCTGTTTGGATCGACAGTAAGAATATCACCTTCTATCACGCTAAAGCTTTCTTCTGGGCGCTCAACTGGCGCATGCTTAGCCGCTACTTTACCTTTGGCTAAGTTATCTATAAATACTACACCACGGCGAATAACGTCGTCTGTTATAAGCAAGCTCATTGCTTGATCACTTAAGTAGTCATCAATACTGGCAACCACCACGGTATCACTCTCGTTAAGAGTTGGTAATGGTGCGACTTCAGGCTCAGGTTCAACCTGTCTTTGCTCTGGGCGTTGCACTACTTCTGGCTCAGGCAAGGTTTCAGGTTCTGCAATCTCTTGCGGCTCTGGAGCTTGATACTCGGGCATGACTGGTTCATCTATTGTCTGCTCAACAATCGGTTGCGGTTTTTCTTCTGGACTGAGTAAAATATACCCTGCTACACAGGCGATGATAATTAACACACCGACCGCAAACAATAAGTTGTTATTTGGTGGACGCTTTTCTGTATCTGGCTGTGGTGATTGATCTGACATACAAACTCCATAAAAAATTTAAATGCATAACACTTAGAGGTATCTAAGTTACTATAATTCATTGCTTAGCGATAATTTTTATTCTCAAGCTAAGGTATCCTTTGATTCTTCTAGCTTAAAGACTTACAGTTAATAAATAAAGTAAAGACGCTCAACGGTTTAATTGCAACTATGAAAATCAAGCAGGTCAATCAAAATAAACCAAAAGTCGCACTACTTCTGACCGGCGGTGGTGCACGCGCGGCCTATCAAGTTGGGGTGCTTAAAGCCCTTGCTCACAGTATGCCACGTACAGCTCCCTTACCATTTACTATTATTAATGGCACCTCTGCGGGCGCGATCAATTCAGCTGCATTGGCAAGTTATGCGTCGTGTGCGCATTTAGCTGTTCGTAAATTGGAATCAGTGTGGAAAAACTTTTCGACCTCCATGGTATATAAAAGTGATTTTATCAGTGTGTTTGGTCATTTAACTCGTAATATACTGACCAGCTTTCAATCTGAACATATTAATCATCCACCCGCGAGTTTATTAAACAATCAACCTTTACGGGTGTTGCTGAATAATATACTGGATTTATCACGTATTGAGCGAAATTTACATCGTAATTATTTAGATGCTTTGTCAATCACCGCGTCCAGTTATACTACGGGCGATTCTGTGGCGTTTTTTCAATCTAATACACAATCGCCTTGGCAACGCGCGAAACGCGAAGGCCAAGCAACACGTATTAATGTTGAACACTTAATGGCATCCAGTGCTATTCCAATGGTATTTCCGAGTGTGAATGTCCATAACCATTATTTTGGGGATGGTTCAATTCACCAATTATCACCATTGAGTCCAAGTGTGCATTTAGGCGCTGAAAAAATATTTATTATTGGTGTCGATCAACCAAAAGAAGCACATCCACCAGGCTACTTGCCACATTTCCCTGGGTTATCAGCTATTGCAGGTCACTTGCTCGATAGTGTATTTACCGACACTTTACAGTCAGATCTTGAACGTCTTGAACGGATCAACCGTACCTTAGGTTTATTACCAGGTCGCGACAAACACCAAGAACTAAAACAAATACACAGTTTTGTGATCAATCCATCTGAAAACTTTAACGCCATTGCTGCGCAGTATTACGATGATATGCCGCTGGCAATTAAAGTGCTGCTACGTATGATTGGGGTTAAAAAACGTTCACAATCGAGTTTAACCAGTTATTTATTATTTGAAAAACGCTACACCCAGCATTTGATCGAAATTGGTTACAAAGATGGCATTAAAAAACTACCACAAATACGCGAGTTTTTAGAACTTGATTAACACAAGTTTAAGCCTACTCACTGCCATCAAGTAAATAACGCTCAACTCGCTCTACGCGACGAGGTTTACCTTGCAGCACTAAAATATCGCCGGCGAGTAACACTATATTCCTTGATGGGCTATCAATTTCACGGTCTTGGCGGCGTAATGCCCGAACAGATACGCGGCGCTTTTCAAGCCCTAGCTCGCTAATGCTTTTTGCTACTGCAAAGGCATACTCGGGCAGTGCAATAACATGTAAATACTCAAGTCGTTCGGCGTTACTTTCTTCACTATCAAATTTATCTCCGGCAAAAAAACCATGTAAAAATTGATAGCGATTACGCCGCTCTTTACTGACCCGCCTAACAATACGCGACATCGGCACCCCTGACATAGATAACACGTGCGACACCAGCATTAAACTAGCCTCCAGTGTTTCGGGAACCACTTCGGTCACGCCAAGCTCTTTTAATGCTTCTAGGTGACTATCGTCACGCATTCGCACTAATATTTTCACCTGTGGAGCGATTTGTTTTATGGCATCGATCACAATTTGCGCATGTTCAAAATCGGTGAACGTAATGATCACTAAGCGTGCTCGTTCAACACCGGCAGACTTTAAAATATCTTTTTGCTTTACATGACCAAAAATAACAGGCTCACCCGCTGCTTTAGCTTCATGCACAAGAATTGGATTATTTTCAACGGCAACATATTCGATAGCTTCTGGTTTTAAAAACCGCGCAATGGTTTGCCCAACCCGCGAAAAACCACAGATCACCACGTGGTTTTGATACAAAGTGCTGCTATTGGGTTGCTGCTGCCATTCGTTCTGGGAGTGTTTAACTAAGCCAAACTGCTTTAATAACCAAGGTGTACGTTCAATCAAATAAGGGGTTAAGCCCATCGACATAACAGCAATGGCAATTAAAAAGGAAGCGTGCTCTGCAGCTAATAATTGATGCTTTGTGGCAAGCGCTATTAATACAAAACCAAACTCCCCCATTTGCCACAACATAATCCCGGCTGCTACAGCATCTTGTTTTCGCTCACCCATTAACTGCGCTAAAAAAGTAATAACGCCAATTTTGAGCACTAGCATTAGTGCAAGAGCAGCCACAATCCAATACCATACGCCCAGCACAAATAAGATATCAAGCTGCATACCTACGGTAACAAAAAATAAGCCCATTAAAATGTCGCGAAATGGCCGAATGTCCGCTTCTAATTGATGGCGGTACTGACTTTCTCCTAGCATCATGCCAGCTAGAAAAGCCCCAAGAGCCATTGATAAGCCAAACAAATAAGTCAGCCCTGCGGCAAATAAAGCAACCAGTAAGGTGGTTAACACAAATAATTCATCGGTACGCATTAGCGCGACTTCACTAAATACTTTAGGCAGTACCCATTTACCAATTGCCCATAATAACAAGCAAACAAACGCGCCTTTGGTTAACGCTACAGTCAGTGCCCATGCAATGCCTTCTGAATCACTACTTTGCGCCAATAGTGGTAATGTAATGAGTAAGGGTACAACGGCAATATCTTGAAACAACAGCATACCAATAGCGAGCTGACCACGGCGTTGTTTAAGTTCGCCAGATTCTTTTAATAATTTAACCACCACTGCAGTAGATGACAACGCCATTAATGTCGCAATAGTAAAACTGCTCAAAGCTGATAAACCCATCAACAATAAAATCAGCATACACACAATAGTAGTGATCACAACTTGCAGTGTGCCTAAACCAAACACAATGTTGCGCATAGCCATTAATCGACCAACAGAAAACTCCAGTCCCAGGCTAAACAGTAAAAATACAATGCCAAGCTCAGCAACAAAATGCATTTCATAACTTTGCGCCATCCAACCAATACCATGCCCCCCAGCTAAAACACCGGTAGCAAGGTAGGCAAGGATCGGCGGTAGGCCTATTCGTTTAAATAGCCATACCAGCACCACTGCAGCCAATAATAGGCCGAATATTTGGGCCAATACACTTTGCAAACACACCTCCTACTTATATTGATGCAATACCGCCAAAATTTTAGCTATGACAGGATTAACTATAGCAACTATCTGTTTTTCAGCCAGTTTGAAATAGTGGCATAAAAATCGCTTAACAAGTGTAACAACACACTCCTAGGGGGAGAAAAACGTGGAAAATGTCCATATTTTGACGCAACGGATCTCAGCACGTGGCGAGTTTCTGCCGTTCTCGGCAGAGCATTACCGTAATAATGAGCCTAGCGCTATCCATAGTTTGCTTGAAAAATTGCAAACAACGTTGAATTTAGAAGAGCTGCTTACTATTTATGCTGCTCATGCTAAACAAATAATTAATTTTTCAGGGTTGCAGTTTCAATCATCTCTAGGTGTGGCTCAAATAGCAGATAGTGATAACAGTAAACCACCCTATTCATTTGATTTAGATATAAATAATGAACATTTAGGCCAGCTCATCTACTTTTGCCAGTACCCGCTGTCAGGCAATATTGAACAAAAGTTAGTGGGGCTACACAATGCACTGGTTTATCCGTTGCGTAATGCCTTAATGTATAGCCGAGTGCTTAAACTCGCGACTAAAGACACCTTAACCGGGCTGAATAACCGCAGTCAGTTTAATGATATTTTGGCGCAGAAATTAGAGCGCTGCCGCCGTCAGCATCGCCCATTTAGTTTAATGTTGTTAGACTTAGATAACTTTAAACAAGTTAATGACAACTATGGTCATAAAATTGGCGATGATGTATTACAAGAATTTGCCAATGTATTATGTAGCAGTATTCGCGCTACTGACTCTGTGTTTCGCTTTGGTGGTGATGAGTTTGCGGTGTTAATTGATGATCCTGAGTTTACTACTAACAAAGTAATAGCTCAGCGAGTAATGCGCTTAGTAGCTGAATCTAATTTAATGAAACAGTATCAGGTTACCACCAGTATTGGCTTCACGCTGACAAGCAGCCAAGACTGTGAAAATGACATTTTTGCCCGCGCCGATAAAGGCTTATATAAAGCAAAAGCCGCTGGTAGAAATTGCGCCAGAGCGTACTAATAGTGTAATGCCTAGTTCCCCCGCTAGGCATTAGATACTTATTTAGCTGTCAGCTTATAACCGAGCAAGGCTAAGCAAAAACCAAAAAAGAAGCCACTAACCAAATACAACAAAGCTGCCATGGTGGCTAAAGGCATTATGATAACCATTAGCAGTGGAATACTTACCCCAACAATAAAAAATATCCCGCCTTTACCTAACCAATAAGCAATTAATATTACCGCGCAAAGTAATCCACCCGCACTGGCATAAGCTAATGTTAATAGCTCTAAGTCAAACATCAACGTGGCGATAATGGCGATTAATGCGGTGCTCACAAGCCCTAATGGTGCTTTATTAACAAGCGACAAACCAACGTGGGGCTGTGGCTTGCTCATGTTTTTATGTTCCAAAATATACCTTCTTGTTGATAGTGTTCAGCACTTATAAAATGCCCAACTACATAGACTAATTGTTCATTATAAAAAATAAGCGGCACACTCGCACGCAGCCAAGGCGCGATTTTAGCGTCTTTGAACCAATGTTTAAGCGTATTATGGCCCGGTTTTTTACGTGGTTTAATACGTGCTTGTGGGCGGTTAAAATGCACAGTGACTTGTTCATTAGGCAGTGGTTTTCTAATTCCTTCACCCGTTAATTGAACTAAACTACGACCATCAGACAGCAACAGCTCAGCATCGGTTACTAATTGGCTAAGCGGCACAGCGGTGTCACGCACAAAATAAAAAAACTGTTGATGACGGCGCACTTGCCCTTGCGCTAACTGAATGAGTAATTGAGCATCAGCCTGTGCCGTTAATCCTTGGCTAAGTATTTGCAACGTTTGCTGGTGTGATGGCATAAGTGCAGTGAATTGCCCAAGCCAACTGCGTAGTACATTTGCTTGTCGCGCAGCGCTGTAGTTCGCAAGCGCTAAACAGCTTAAACCCTGCTGGTTATTTTGGCATTGTTGTAAATCTTGCTGAGTGTATTCGTCGAGCACATCTTGTTGCTGCTGCAATAAATTTACACTTCGCGTGGCACTTTTTTCAAACCCTTTAAAGCGTTCGCTCAGTAGTGGCACAACTTGCTGACGAATAAAATTACGATCAAAGCGTTCATCACTATTTGAGTCGTCAGTAATATGCTCAAGATTAAAGTCTGCGGCAAATTGCTCAATATCTTGTCGAGTAACATTTAGCAGCGGCCTTAAACACTCTCTACCAGAGCTAAGCGTACGTGTTTGCCGCATTGCGGTTAAACCTTGCAAACCAGAGCCGCGCTTCAAGCGCAGTAAAAAGGTTTCTAGTTGATCGTTTAAGTGCTGCCCCAGCAAAATAATACTGCCTGATGGGCTGAGTTGATCAAGGGCTTGATAACGAGCATCACGTGCTTGTTGCTCTAAACTCGTACGTGTTTTACGATCAATTTTTACCTGCGCTGCATAAAAGGTAATATCTAACGCATCGCATCGCTTATTACAAAATAACTGCCAGTCATCGGCGTACTGACTTAAACCATGATGCACGTATACTGCACTTAATTGCAACTGAGGCATATCGGCTTTGAGCGCATTCATAACGTGTAGTAATACCACAGAATCAACACCACCTGAAAGCGCTATTGTAAAAGAGCATTTATGCGCTGCTACATAAGGCTTGATGACGTTTTTTACTTGTTGATATAACAACGTTGTTTGCATGAATTAAAACCGCTAAATAGATGGTTGATTAGCTTAAGCCGAATAGCTGATAGCTGATAGCTGATAGCTGATAGCTGATAGCTGATAAACATTTTAAAACAAAAAAGCCGCAAAAGCGGCTTTTTTCCATCAATTAGCTATATTAACAATAACCAAATGACATTAAACGTTTATAACGTTGTTCAAGCATCTCATCAAGTGATAAGGCTTGTAGATCTGCTAAGTCACGTTTAAGCTGATTTTTAAGATTACGTGCCATACCGTCGTAGTTACGGTGCGCGCCACCTAATGGCTCTTCAACTAGACTGTTGATCAAATCAAGTTCTTTCACTCGTTCTGCGGTTACACCCATCGCTTCTGCAGCAAGTGGCGCTTTATCAGCGCTTTTCCACAAAATTGAGGCACAGCCTTCTGGTGAAATTACCGAGTAAGTACTGTATTGCAACATGTTAACGCGATCGCCAACACCAATTGCTAATGCACCACCTGAACCGCCTTCACCAATAACCGTACAAATTGTTGGCACTTTTAATGCTGCCATCACTTTAAGGTTACGTGCGATTGCTTCAGACTGACCGCGCTCTTCAGCACCAACACCTGGGTATGCACCCGGCGTGTCAATAAAGGTCATGATTGGCATTTTAAAGCGCTCAGCCATTTCCATTAAGCGTAATGCTTTACGGTAACCTTCTGGCTTTGGCATACCAAAGTTGCGTTTGATTTTTTCAGCGGTATCACGGCCTTTTTGTTGACCAATAACCATCACAGGTTGGCCTTCAAAACGTGCGATACCACCTAAAATAGCGGGATCATTAGCAAAAGTACGATCGCCAGCAAACTCATCAAATTCCGTAAAAATACGCTCGATATAATCTCGAGTATAAGGACGCAACGGATGACGGGCTAACTGAGAAACCTGCCAAGCACCTAACTTAGAGAATATCTCCTCTTTCATTTTGGCACTTTTCTCTTTTAATCGGCTGACTTCCTCTTCTAATTCAAGATCTAAATCGCCAGCGCGGCTTATATTTTGTAACTCTTCAATTTTTGCTTCTAACTCTGCGATTGGAAGCTCAAAATCAAGATAATTGAGGCTCATGCTCTAAACTACCTAATTAGTTAAATTCTAGTTCTACATCTTGCGCCGCCATTAACGATAACTTATGAATTAAGTCATCACTAGGCGTAACACACCATTCTGTCCCGAGAGTTAACTGTGCCAGCGCATCTGGACGCTGGTAGTAAACCTTAATCGGACAAGTACCAAACTTATAAGGTTCGAGTACTTTTTGTAAATTTTCGAAGAAGTTCGCTTCGATTTGCACCATATTCAGCGTCATTTTAATCGCTTTAATCCGTTTTTCTCGCGCTTGCGCTATGGTGCATATGTCTTTGGCGGTCATTGTAATACCACCAGAGAAGTTATCAAAGCTGACCTGTCCAGATATTACCAAGATATTGTTGATTTGCAGCATATCTTGGTACATTTCAAACTGTTCTGGGAATAAGCGTACATCAATACGGGCACTCTTGTCATCTAAAGTTACAAGTCCCCAACGATTTCCTTTTTTGTTTACGAGCACTCTTGCTGCAATCACAAGGCCTGCAGCCGTCGACTGCACATCGCGATTAGTTGGCTGTAAATCCACTAATTTGCCACTGGTGTAATATCTCAGCTCTTTACGATACTGATTTATCGGGTGCCCAGTTAGGTATAAACCTAAGGTTTCTTTTTCGCCGTCAAGCCATTGATTATCAGTCAGTGGGGTGGCTTTAATAAAGGCTTGTTCAACCTCATCTGGCTCAGTTGCAAGCAAACCAAATAAATCGGTTTGCCCTAACGACTCTGCTTTATGATGTTGATCTGCTGCACGCATGGCGTCTTTTAAACTTGCCAATAATGTAGCACGAGCGGGTTGCGTTTTCTCTGGCCCGAGTTGATCAAGCGCACCTGCATAAATCAGTTTCTCGGTTACACGCTTGTTGATACGCTTTAAATCAACACGCGCACAAAAATCAAATAAGTCTTTAAACGGGCCACCAGCTTGACGCGCCTCTAAAATGGCATCAACAGGCGCTTCACCCACCCCTTTGATAGCACCAATGCCGTAAACAATTTCACCTTTTAGGTTAACTGTAAACTTGTAAGCACCAGCGTTAACGTCTGGCGGTAATAATGTGAGTTTCATGTTCTCACATTCATCGACTAGGGTGACGATTTTTTCGGTGTTATCCATATCCGCAGACATTACCGCCGCCATAAATTCAGCCGGATAATGAGTTTTCATCCACAAGGTTTGATATGACACTAACGCATAGGCTGCCGAGTGAGATTTGTTAAAACCGTAACCTGCGAACTTCTCTACCAAGTCGAAGATTTTAATTGCCAGTTCGCCATCAATCCCGTTATTTCGTGCGCCATCCTCAAACGTTGACCGCTGCTTGGCCATCTCTTCGGGCTTTTTCTTACCCATAGCACGACGCAGCATATCAGCACCACCGAGCGTATAACCGGCTAATACCTGTGCAATCTGCATTACTTGCTCTTGATACAAGATAATGCCGTAAGTAGGCTCTAAAATAGGTTTTAAACTTTCATGCTGGTACTGAGCATCAGGGTAAGAGATTTCTTCACGGCCAAGTTTTCGATCGATAAAGTTATCTACCATGCCCGATTGCAGTGGTCCTGGACGGAACAAGGCAACAAGTGCAATCATATCTTCAAAGCAGTCCGGTTTAAGACGTCGGATCAGATCCTTCATGCCTCGTGACTCTAACTGGAATACTGCTGTGGTTTCAGCGCGTAGTAATAACTCTATACTCTTTTGATCATCTAATGGGATTGCATTGATATCAACAGGCTTTTTACCTTC
This sequence comes from Pseudoalteromonas sp. KAN5, assembly GCF_022846535.1. Classification (NCBI taxonomy): domain Bacteria; kingdom Pseudomonadati; phylum Pseudomonadota; class Gammaproteobacteria; order Alteromonadales; family Pseudoalteromonadaceae; genus Pseudoalteromonas; species Pseudoalteromonas sp. KAN5. The sequence goes on along the minus strand of NZ_AP025589.1, from coordinate 751,432 downwards.
GCGCACAAGGCGCTCGTTGGTCATATCAACGGCCCACTGTAAAATGGTCAAAGTACGCAGACCTAAAAAGTCAAACTTAACAAGACCGGCGGTTTCTACGTCATTTTTATCAAACTGGGTGACCGGGAACTTACCTTCGTCATCACAGTACAGCGCAGCAAAATCAGTGATTGTGGTGGGCGATATAACAACCCCCCCGCATGCTTACCAGCATTACGTGTACAACCTTCAAGGATGCGACACATATCAATCAGATCTTTAACCTCTGAGTCACCGTCATACGCTTCTTGCAAACGAGGCTCGACATCAAACGCTTTGGCAAGTGTCATACCAGGATCGCCTGGAATTAATTTTGAAATACGGTCAACAAATCCATACGGGTGACCAAGTACTCGGCCAACATCACGTATTACCGCTTTAGCCGCCATAGTACCAAAGGTGATGATCTGTGATACCGCGTCCCGTCCATATAACGCCGATACGTGATCGATTACTTCATCACGCCGGTCCATACAGAAATCGACGTCGAAATCCGGCATTGAGACACGCTCAGGGTTCAAAAACCGTTCGAAAAGTAAGTCAAACTCTAGTGGATCAAGGTCCGTGATTTTTAATGCGTAAGCCACCAATGACCCCGCACCAGATCCCCGTCCTGGTCCCACTGGAATATTGTTATCTTTACTCCATTGGATGAACTCCATTACGATCAAGAAGTAACCTGGAAATCCCATTTGGTTGATTACATCAAGTTCAACTTGCAAACGCTCATCATACTCAACACGTTTTTCGACGCGCTCAGCTTCATCTGGGAATAAGAACTGCAAACGCTCTTCAAGGCCATCTTTAGATACTTTAACTAAAAAGTCTTCAATTTTTAATGAGCCTGTTGGGTAATCGGGTAAGAAGTAAGTCCCAAGCTGTACAGTAACATTACAACGTTTAGCGATTTCAACACTGTTTTGCAGCGCTTCTGGAATATCACTAAACAACTCTGTCATTTGCTCTGGGGTTTTTAAGTATTGTTCTTCAGAGAAGCGTTTTGGTCTGCGTTTATCATCGAGGGTATAACCATCAAAAATTGCTACACGGATTTCGTGTGCTTCAAAGTTTTCTGGTTTTAAAAATACGACCTCATTGGTTGCCACCACGGGGAGCTGCTCAACGGTTGCAAGTTCAACCGCTAAGTGTAAATAATCTTCTTCTTGCGCGCGCTTTGTGCGGATCAACTCAATGTAATAGTTATCGCTAAAATGTTGTTTATAAAAACTCACCACCGATTCAACAATCGCAGGGTTGCCTTTTAATAAGGCTTTACCTAAATCGCCATCTTTTGCACCAGAGAGTAAAATAAGGCCTTCTTTGTGCTCTATTAACCAATCTCGGTCAATCACTGGGCGGTGAAATAAATGCCCGCGCTGATACGCTTTGGAAATTAATAGCGTAAGATTTTTATAACCGGTGTTGTCTTTGGCTAAAATAACTAAACGGCACGGCCCTTCCGGAAATTCCGGACTGTGTAGCCAAAAATCAGCGCCAACAATGGGTTTAATACCAGCATTATGAGCAGTATCATAAAACCGTACTAAGCCACATAAATTCATTTGATCGGTGATAGCCAATGCGGGCAATTGCAGCTCTTGCGCTTTCGCTACTATCGGTTTAGTTTTTGCTAAACCATCGACCATTGAGAAATCAGAATGAACCCGCAGGTGGACAAAATCTGGCGCTGCCATTACTTCTCCTGCATTGCCAGTACACGTTGTACTGGTTTAAAACTTTTACGATGTTCAGCAATTGCGCCATATTGCTCAAGAGCGGCAAAATGCGCTTTGGTGGGGTAACCTTTGTGCCCTGCAAAACCATAATGCGGATAGCGCTTATCTAATTCTATCATTTCATCATCACGCGCCACTTTCGCGATAATAGAGGCCGCTGAAATTTCGGCCACTAAACTATCGCCTTTAACTACAGCGTGTGCTGGCATTGCGAGTGAAGGTAGGCGGTTACCATCAACGTATACAAACTCAGGTGTGATACTTAACCCTTCAACGGCACGCGTCATTGCCAGCATAGTGGCGTGGAGAATATTTAGCTCATCAATTTCAGTGGGGCTACAACGACCAATAGACCAACTCAGCGCTTTCTCTTTAATTTCAATCGCCAATGCTTGGCGTTTTTTATCGGTCAGTTTTTTTGAATCGGTAAGACCTACTATTGGGTTTGCCGGATCAAGTATCACCGCAGCAGTCACAACATCACCGACTAATGGGCCACGGCCAACTTCGTCAACACCTGCGATAAGCTCAACATTAGGGCGTTCAATTTGCATTTATAATCTCCGCAACAGCCGTAGCCGCTTGCTCACTGGCATTTAAGCGTATTTGTTGATGAATCGCTAAAAAGCGTGCTTTTAATTCTTTATTATCACTATTTAGCATCGGTTCTAAAGCATTGGTTAGGTTTTCAACACTGCAATCATGCTGCATAAACTCAGGCACTAATTCTTCGTCAGCTAATAAGTTTGGCAACGAAAAGTATTTGATATTAAAGGTGAATAAGCTTTTAAAAATCCAATAACTCAAGGCTTTTATTTTATAACCAACCACCATAGGTTTTTTATACAGCATGCCTTCAAGCGTCGCGGTGCCCGATGCGATTAAAATCACATCAGCCGCTTGCATAGCAAGATTTGATTGACCATCTAATAATTGAACATTCAATTGCGGCGCAGTGGCTGCCAAAATAGTTGAAAATTGTGCTTTTCGTTGCGCGTTAACAAGCGGCACAACAATTTTTAAATCTGGATTTTTAGCCTGTAAGCCTGCGGCCGTTTTAAGGTAAGTTTCACTCAACAAACCAACTTCCGAGCCACGGCTTCCTGGTAATAACGCCAGTACTTTATCATCTTGTTGTAAACCGAGCTGCTCACGCGCAGCACTGTCATCATGCTCAAGGGCAATATCATCTGCGAGTGTGTGACCTACAAACGTACACGGCACATTGTGTTTATCATAAAATGCTTTTTCGAACGGTAATAACGCCAGCACCATATTAGTAGCGGCACTAATCTTATGAATACGCTTTTCGCGCCATGCCCATACTGAAGGACTGACATACTGAATCGTTTTAATGCCCGCAGCTTTAAGTGGTTTTTCAACCCGCAAGTTAAAATCAGGCGCGTCAATGCCAATAAAAACATCTGGTGGGTTATCAATAAAGTGCTGTACTAATTGTTTGCGAATTTTTAATAACCGCGGCAATCGCCCTAATACTTCAACGAGTCCCATGACGGCCAACTCTTCCATCTCGAATAAGCTATGACAACCTTGCGCCTGCATTTTTGGCCCCGCGATACCTTCGAAAATGGCATCTGGGTAGCGTTTTTTTAACGCCTTAATTAGGCCTTCGCCTAATATATCGCCGGAAAATTCTCCAACTACAATTGCTATACGCAGTGGTTGTTTATGTTTATTCATGGGTACTTTTTATTCACAAGTCAAAGAGACGGTCATACGCCCTAGTCTAGCGTGTTTTTTAATACGATTAAATGACACAGCTTGAATAAATTTTAGAAACATTCGTGCACGTACCCATAACAACACAAATGAAACTATTTGTATGTTTTTCAAACATAAATTGGCAAATACTTAAACTCTGTGTTTCACTTAATGAAGCTAACTCAACAACGTCACAATACTCATAAAGGGGTGTGGATTTACCCATTTTGTGATTGACAATAATTAACCAAAAGTGAATACTGTTCGAACTTTCAATAATTACTGAAAGATCGAAAGTTAACGTTTGCTTACTTTATTTGTTTTGTGACTTGCCCGCACATACAAGGAGCTATAAAAAATGATAGATGAAACCTTTGTGGATCTATCGCGATTACAGTTTGCTGTCACCGCCCTGTTTCACTTTTTATTTGTACCACTGACCCTAGGAATGACTTGGATTTTGGTGATCATGGAGTCGGTCTATGTTATGACCGGCCGAGAGATCTACCGCGATATGACCAAGTTTTGGGGTAAACTATTTGGGATCAACTTTGCCATTGGTGTCGCGACCGGCCTGACCATGGAATTCGAATTTGGTACTAATTGGTCTTATTATTCTCATTATGTGGGCGATGTGTTTGGTGCCCCTCTGGCTATTGAAGGGTTAATGGCGTTCTTTTTAGAATCAACCTTTGTCGGTATGTTCTTTTTAGGTTGGGAGCGCTTAAGTAAACGCCAACATCTTGCGGGCACTTTCTTAATGGCGATTGGTACTAATATGTCGGCACTGTGGATATTAATTGCCAATGGTTGGATGCAAAACCCAGTTGGCGCCGAGTTTAACTATCAAACTATGCGCATGGAAATGACCAATTTCGCTGAGCTGGTATTTAACCCCGTTGCGCAAGTTAAATTTATACACACCGTGTCTGCAGGTTATGTTGCGGCATCCATGTTTGTACTAGGGATCAGTAGTTGGTATATCTTAAAGGGCCGCGATCTTGCCTTCGCTAAACGTTCATTCTCGGTTGCCTCTGGTTTTGGTTTAGCGTCAATCTTGTGCGTTATTTTACTCGGTGATGAATCGGGTTATGAAGTAGGCGAGGTGCAAAAAGTAAAACTGGCAACCATAGAAGCGGAGTGGCATACCGAAGAAGCCCCAGCTGCGTTTACGTTAGTAGGTATTCCTGACTCCGATGAACAAGTGACCCACGCAGCGGTTAAAATTCCTTATGCGCTCGGCATTATTGCAACTCGCTCGTTAGATGAGCAAGTTACCGGTATTAATGATTTAGAAAAACAACACGAAGTGCGTATACGCAACGGTATGATAGCGTATAAGTACCTCGAAAAACTGCGCTCAGGTGATGAGTCTGCAGAAAACATTGCTAAGTTTGATGAGCTAAAAGCTGATTTAGGCTACGGGTTATTACTAAAACGGTACACGCCGAATGTGGTTGATGCCACTGAGGAGCAGATCCAAAAAGCCGTAAAAGATTCATTCCCTAAAGTTGGTCCGATGTTTTGGTCATTCAGAATTATGGTAGGCTGTGGGATGATCATGTTAATCGTCTTTGTGCTCGCTTTTTACTACAATGCACACCGTGTTATTGAACAAAAGCGCTGGTTGTTATGGGCCACAGTGTTCAGTATTCCTCTACCATGGATAGCCATTGAGTTTGGTTGGATAGTTGCAGAATATGGCCGTCAGCCTTGGGCTATTTCAGAAATACTGCCGACCTTTTTGGCCACATCATCACTGACTGTCAATGATATATTGATAAGCTTAACGGGCTTTATCGTCTTTTATACCGGCCTTGCCATTATTGAAGGCTGGCTGATGCTGCGCTTTGTGAAACTAGGCCCTAGTTCATTGCACACTGGTAAATATCACTTTGAACATGATGAGCACACAAATCGCAACCAACTAACTGACGAGCAAGGAGCAAAATCATGATTTTCGATTATGAAACGTTAAAGTTACTTTGGTGGGTGATCATCGGTGTACTACTGATTGGCTTTGCTATCACCGACGGCATGGACATGGGCGTTGCCATGCTTATCAAACTGGTGGGGAAAACCGACAGCGAGCGCCGTGTGGTGATCAACACGGTTGGCCCTCACTGGGATGGTAACCAAGTATGGTTTATTACCGCTGGCGGTGCTTTATTTGCAGCCTGGCCGATGGTGTATGCAGCAGCATTTTCGGGCTTTTACTTCGCCATGATGTTAGTGTTATTTGCACTATTTTTTAGACCGTTAGGCTTTGACTACCGCAGCAAAATTGACTCATTGCGCTGGCGTAACAATTGGGACTGGGGCTTATTTGCCGGCAGTGCCATTCCCGCTCTCGTATTCGGTGTTGCATTTGGTAATCTGTTTTTAGGCGTTCCGTTTAGCATTGATGAGTACCTGAGAACGAGCTACCAAGGTTCTTTCTTTGCGCTATTAAATCCCTTTGCTTTATTAGCCGGCTTGATCAGTATATCAATGCTACTTGCGCATGGCGGTATGTGGTTACAACTACGCACTGATAGCGATGTAGCAAGACGTTCGGCGCAATATGGCCGCTATGCGCTATTGGTATTTATTGTCCTCTTTGCTATTGCTGGGTTTTGGGTGGCTAATATTGATGGTTATCAAATCGTCTCTATGGGCGATAAACAAGGCTTTGCTAATCCACTTGATAAAACAGTCACTACAGCAACAGGAGCATGGTTAAATAACTACCAAACGACTCCTTTAAGTATTGCATTCCCTGTCATTGCTTTTGTGATGGCAGCAGCTGCATGGCTATTGTCAAAAGCGAATAAAGCCGCTTTAGCACTCATTTGTACTAGCTTAATGCTTGCTGGCGTCATTTTAACCGCTGGTATGTCATTGTTCCCGTTCATCATGCCGTCAAGTAACTACCCTGATATTAGCTTAACGATATGGGACGCGGTATCGAGTCATATGACCTTGAATGTCATGTTTATTGCGGTTGTTATTTTTGTACCTCTTATTTTATGCTACACCACATGGTGCTATGTAAAAATGTGGCGCAAAGTGACGGTTAAAGAAATTGAAAATAATAGCCATGGCAGTTACTAAGGAGATTTAACTTATGTGGTATTTTGCTTGGATACTCGGTGTTCTATTAGCCTGTACGTTAGGTGTGATCAACGTAATGTGGTATGAATTTGGTCAAAACAAAGACAGTATCGCTGACGACGAACAAGAATTACACGATAGGCTTAATCGCCAAAATGACAACTAACCCCCGACCAAATCGCGCGCAACAAACTACGTTGCGCGCGTTTTTAAAAATCATGCAAATCACGCCGGCAGTCTATTAAAAATGAGTATCGCATTAGGTACTTTTAATGCGGTACTGATGATCGCCAGCGCTTACTTGGTGGCTCGCTCAATTCATTTAGTTATGTTTCAACAGGCGGAATTAGCAACCATCACCCCTTTACTTTGGCCATTAGCTGCACTGATCTTAGCACGCGCTATGCTACTTGGGCTTTCGCAACGTACCAGCGCTAAAGCCGCGCTAAAAATTAAAACCGCAATGCGCCATACGTTATTAGAGAAGCTCACTCTACTTGGGCCAAGTTACATTGAACAACACGGTCATGGCGCAACCTTAAATACGTTACATAACGGTGTTGAAGCCTTGCACGATTATTACGCAAACTATTTGCCTAGTGTGGCTTACAGCGCCCTGATCCCTTTAGCTATTTTAATGGTGATTTTTCCAACCGATTGGAAAGCCGGTTTGATCTTTTTATTTACTGCACCGCTTATTCCGTTTTTTATGATTTTAGTCGGTCACCAAGCTGAACAACTTAACCAACAACGTTGGCAAAAGCTGGCTGTACTGGGTAATTACTTTTTTGATCGCTTGCAAGGTCTTACCCAACTTAAATTATTTGATGCCACCAAACGCGAATTAAAACAAATAGCCAAGATATCTGACGATTTTCGCCACGCAACTCTAAGCGTGTTAAAAATTGCATTTCTATCATCTTTTGCATTGGAGTTTTTTGCCACTATCAGCGTAGCACTGGTGGCAGTGATCATCGGTTTTCGGTTGTTTTTTGGCACCTTGGACTTTGCTACTGGTTTCGTGGTGTTATTACTTGCCCCTGAGTTTTATTTACCGCTGCGCCAGTTAGGCAGTCACTACCACGCCAAGTTAGAAGGGATCAGTGCAGCAGCTGATATGCTAAAAATATTAAATGAACCAATAGCAGAGAACACCAACGCAACGATCTCGGACCATTCTCCTTTGAAACTCGAGTGCCTTGAACAGCTGCAGATCAACAATTTAAACTTTCATTACCCAAATAGCCATGAAGGAATTAACGATATTAACCTCACTTTTGCAGGCACGGGTTTATATGCCATTGTTGGTCAAAGTGGCGCAGGGAAAAGTACTCTACTTGATTGTTTGCTGGGCTTTAATCCACAAGTGATCAGTGCAATCGTAGTTAACCAACAACAATTAACTCAGCCTGACATTCTCCACTGGCAGCAACATATTGCCTGGATCCCACAACAGCCAACCTTATTATTCACCACCATCAAGGCCAATTTATTACTAGCAAAGCCAGATGCTACTGCGGCGCAATTAGCCGCTGCGGCCAAGCAAGCCGGTGCACTCGAATTTATCAATGCATTACCTAATGGCTTTGATACTCATATTGGTGAACAAGGTGAAGGACTGTCGGGAGGGCAAAAGCAGCGCATTGCTTTAGCCCGTGCATTTTTAAAACAAGCACCTATTTTAGTTCTTGATGAACCAACTGCGCACTTAGATAGCCAAACAGAACAACAAGTACAACATGCAATTAATGAATATGCCAAAACTCACTTAGTCATTGTGATTGCTCATCGCTTAAATACGATTAAGCATGCGAAGAAAATATTGGTTATGCAAAAAGGCACAGTGATTGAACAAGGTCGTTTTGTTTCCTTAATGCAGCAGCAAGGTGGCTTGTTCAACTTAGTCAATGCTAGGAGCCATCGTAATGACTAACTTTATTCGCCTACTTAAATTGTGCAAACCGCACCTTAGCGCTATGTTGTTGGGTGCCTTTTTAGCAACACTAACGGTCTTGGCTAATGTTGGCTTACTGGCTATTTCCGGCTGGTTTTTAGCTGCGATGGCTGCAGCAGGTTTAGCCGGTGTGCACATGAACTACTTCACTCCCGCTGGTGTGATCCGCTTTTTAGCGATTGTTAGAACAGCGTCACGTTATGGCGAGCGTTTAGTAACCCACAACGCTACTTTTTTATTATTGAGTGAGATCCGCATCAATGTCTTCAGCACGTTGAGCAAATTAAATAATGTTGATTTAGCAATGAGTCGCAGCGCCGATCTTTTTAACCGCATGCAAAATGACGTAGAAGCCCTCGATAAATTTTACTTGAACGTACTTCTGCCCATGATAGTTGCACTTGTAAGCGTGCCCATTGTACTTCTATTTATGAGTATTTATAACGCCAATGTCGCCCTGTTATGTTTTATTTCATTGCTGTTAGTAGGCGTTGCACTGCCGATAATGTTAAGTAAGCAACTACAGCAAACTGCCGAACTTGAAACTAAATACTCAGCAACTTTACGTGCCCAGTTATCTGACACTTTAAGTGGCCTAAGAGAGCTGGCTATTTACCAAGCCACGGAGCAACAAGTTGCGCAGTGTCGTAGGGCCAGTGAACGCTATAATCAGCAATTATTTACCCGCCACAATGCAGAAGCGCATAGTAATGGCTTATCTCTACTAATCGTGCAACTGAGTATGCTGGGCGCGATTGTGATAATTACTCCATTGGTGTATGACGGCTCTATGGTGAATGTTGAATTAGCTATGCTCAGCTTATTTGTACTCGCTAGTTTTGAAACCGTGTTGACACTGCCTAATGCTTTCATCCAGTTACCCGTCGCACTGAGTGCTGCACAGCGTATTTTTGCTTTGGAGGATAAACTGCCCTTGACCACCAACACCACTCACGAGCTAGTGGCAGTACAACCATTAGGGCTTGAATTTAAACAACTAAGCTATAACTATCACGCTGATAACTATGCGCTTAGCAATATCAACTTTACAATTTTACCATTGCAGAAAGTCGCCATTGTAGGCCAAAGTGGTAGTGGTAAAAGTACACTGGTTAATTTACTCAGTGGTTTGTGGCCGCAGCAAAACGGGGCAATAAACCTGCTCTCACCAGACAAAAACATCGCGATAAACACGATTAGTCAGCAAAACCGCTGCGAACTTATTAGTATCGTTGCACAACAGCACCATATTTTTGATGGCACTATTGCTGAGAATTTGCGTTATGCTGCCCCCGATGCAAGCGAAGCGCAAATGTATGAAGTTTGCCAACAAGCACAACTTACAGATTGGTTACATGAGTTAAAGCTAGGCTTAAAGACTCGCCTAGGGACAGCTGGAAGAAGCTTGTCACGAGGACAATCAAGACGCTTAGCGTTAGCGCAAGCACTGCTACGTACACCAGCAATTCTAGTGCTTGATGAGCCAACCGAAGGGCTCGACAATCAATCTAAACATCTGGTTATGGATGCAATATTAACCAGCATGGAGCATTGCACTGTGATCAGCATAACCCATGATCCTGCTTTGCTTGCCAACATGGACAAAGTGATTTGGTTAGAGCAAGGAGCTGTAAAAGCGATTGCAACGCATCAACAGCTAGTAACAGAGCACACTGATTACGTGAACTTAATCACACGGTTTTAATCAATTACCTCAATAGTAACGTTAATAACCCCTAAATTCGGCTCTGCGAGCTTTGCAAACGCATGCTTTGATAAGTCAATGATACGGCCGCGAATAAAAGGACCACGATCATTCACTCTGACCACCACCGAACGGTTATTCGCTGTGTTAGTAACTTTCACTTTGCTATTAAACGGAAGTTGTTTATGCGCTGCGGTCATGGCATGTTGATCAAACTTTTCACCACTTGCGGTCAGCCGACCATGATATTTATCGGCATAAAAGCTGGCTTGCCCCTGCTCAATCACCTTTGCGTTTGTTACTGAGTAATTGGCAGGCGAGCTACTACAACCCGCTAAAATAGCCAGTGATAAACTAATTAGAAATGGTTTAATCAAAATTCAACGCTCCTTTAGAATGCATAAAATTAGCAGGTATCAACTGAGCTGCAACTGAATTCTCGTAAATACAAAACAGTGAATACAAAAAAGCCACCAAGTTAACTTAATAACTGGTGGCTTTTGTTCACAGCATAAACGGATTAACGAATAATGCCGCGTTCAGAATTTTTAACAAAATCAATCATCATTTGTACAGCGGGGTACTTAGCAGCATCTTCACTTAAAGCTGCAATTGCGTCTTCGACACCTAAACTCTTACGGTACAGTGTTTTGTAAGCACGACGCGTCGCCATAACCTCATCGCTTTCAAAACCACGACGCTTCATGCCTTCGGTGTTGATTGCAACAGGGCCCGCTGGCGTACCAATCGTTGTAACAAATGGTGGCACATCTTTATTAACGCCAGAGTACATACCAACAAAAGCATGTGCTCCCACTTTACAAAATTGATGAATGCCTGAGTTACCAGCCAAAATAACCCAGTCGCCAATGTGTACGTGACCTGCTACAGAGGCATTGTTAGCAAAAATCACGTTATCGCCAATCACAGCATCATGTGCAACATGCGTGTAAGCCATAAACAAGTTATTGCTACCAATTTTAGTCACTCCTTGGTCTTGAATCGTACCACGGTGAATTGTGGCACACTCACGAATGACGTTATTATCACCAATGATAAGTGTGGTTGGTTCATTATTGTATTTTTTGTCTTGGCACGCTTCGCCTACTGACGCAAATTGAAATATATGATTGCCAGAACCAATTGTTGATGGCCCTTTGACCACAACGTGAGATTCAATAATGCAGTTATCACCAATAACAACATCGTTGCCAATGTAGCTATAAGGGCCCACTGAGACATTATTACCTAATTTTGCGCCTGGTTCGATTATTGCTGTAGCATGGATCACAATTAAAGCTCTCTTCTCGCACACATAATTTCGGCACTACACACTACTTTGCCATCGACTTTTGCTTCTGCAGCAAACTTCCAAATATTACGACGCTCTTTTAAAAACTGGACGTGTAAATGCATAGTATCACCTGGCGTAACAGGTTGTTTAAAACGTGCATTATCAATTGCAGCAAACAAATATAATTCGTTTTCACTGCGGTTTTCAACGGTTTTAAAGCCCAGTAAACCGGTTGCCTGCGCCATCGCTTCTAAAATTAATACACCTGGAAAAATAGGCTGGTTTGGAAAGTGGCCAGTAAAAATCGGTTCATTAAAAGTTACATTCTTAATCGCATGCAATGATTCACCCGGTGTGTAATCAAGTACGCGATCAACCAATAGCATCGGGTAACGATGCGGAAGTAAGCTTAAAATTTCTTGTATATCTAGGCTATTTAATTCGTTTGCCAAAATAGCATCCTTATCAATTATCAACGTTTAATGACTTAGTCAGAGTCTCTAGCGCTTTAAGGCGAACTTTCATCTCTGGCAAATTACGTAAATGAGCTATGTTACGACGCCACTCTTTATTGGAAGAATGTGGCAACCCTGATGAGTAAACACCGGGTTCTGAAATCGCTTTAGTTACCATACTCATACCCGTAAGTATAACACCATCACAGATATCTATGTGACCATTTATGCCTACAAGCCCCGCAATTTGGCAGTTTTTACCAATAGTGGTACTACCAGCTATCACGGTACAGCCTGCAATAGCAGTACCTGAGCCAATTTCTACATTGTGAGCTATTTGACATTGATTATCGATAATCACATTACTATGAATAATCGTGTCGTCAATCGCACCACGGTCAACCGTAGTCCCCGCTCCAATCTCTACTTTATCACCAATAATAACTCGACCCAGTTGAGGAATTTTTATCCACTGGCCTTTATCATTAGCGTAACCAAAACCATCGCTACCAATAATGGCCGCTGATTGGAATAAACAATCACACCCAACCTCTATGTTGTGATAAATACTGACATTTGCCCATAATTTTGTGCCGTTGCCAATTTTAGTATTTTCACCAACAAAGCAATTCGCGCCAATTTGCACATGCTCACCAATCACTGCACCAGCTGAAATGACAGCATTGGCCGCAATTGCCGCTGTATCTGCCACTGTTGCTTGCGGGTGAATAACTGCACTGGGGTGAACCCCTACTGATGCCGAGCGTGGTGTAGTATCGAGTAACTGAGCTAGTTTTGCATAACAAACATACGGGTTAGCAACTATCAGTTTATTCCCTTGGTAATACTGTGCATCAGCAGCAGATAGGATCACAGCACTGGCCTGTGTTTCTGCTAATTGTGAGCGATATTTCTTATTCGCTAAAAATGCAATATGCCCAGAGCGGGCATTTGCAAGTGTAGCTATTTTTGAGATTTCTAAAGCGCCATCACCGTCAAGCTCGGCGCTTAGAAGTTCCGCAATCTGCGAAAGCGTATAATTATGCATAGCTCAGTTCTATTGCTTACTTACTTTATCAACAACTTTGCTTGATAAATCAACAACTGTTTTCGGATTAAAGTAGATAGTGGTATCTTTTACTTTAACTTCATCGTATTTACCATCTTTGGCAATATCTTCGATCGCTTTGATGATAATACCTTGTATTTTAGCAAGCTCTTGGTTTTGACGAACTTTAATTTCTTGCTCTAAAGGACGACCTTTTTCAGCAAGATTTTTTTGCATGCCTTCTACTTTTTCACGTAGCGCATCTTTTTGCGCTTGGCTCATAGTTGTCGCTTCACGTTTAAACTTTTCTGCTTCAAAGCGAATGTCGCCTTGTAGTTTTTCAAGCTCCTGGCGACGCTCTGCAAACTCAGCTTGTAGAGTTTGCTCAACCTTTGCCATTTGTGGGATCTGCTTGTAGATTTCTTGCATGTCTACAATACCGACTTTATGTGCAAACGCACTCGCAGAAGTACCCATCATAAGTGTCGCTAAAATGGCAATTGCCGATGATTTAAATGATTTTTTCACAAAAAAACTCCTTTAGAATGTATTACTAATGTTAAAGCTGATGGTCTTCGTATCGTCATCTTCTTCTTGTTGCAATGGATACGCAAAACTGATCAGCATAGGACCCATAGGTGAGATCCACTGCAATGATAAACCGGTCGAAACCCTAAAGCGCATTGGATCTGAATAATCCTCAAGCTTAGCACGTTCATCCGGCCCTAAATTTTGATAACGGTCAACGTTAAATTCTGTGTCCCATACGTTTGCAGCATCAACAAAGAAGCTAGTACGTACCGAACTGGTGTTATCTTCATCTAAGAATGGTGTTGGTACGATTAATTCCATACCCGCAACAGCCTTAGCATTACCACCAATACGCCCCTGTGGTGTAAGCACATCAAACTCAGGCGCGCCGCCTATACTGCCAGTCAAGGTACCATCTGGCAATGGGGTGCCCGGAATTAATTGTGGTGTACGAGAAATCGCTCGCGGTAATATCGTATTACGGTCAAAACCACGTAGTTCCATTTCTGTTATACGGAAATACTCTTGGAATGGTAAGGTTTGGTCATAACCATTGGTTGTGCCGTAACCATTACCGTAACCAAGTGCGGCACGTGTTGAGAACACCCAACGATGATTATCGCTGATCGGCCAGTAAAAACGTGAATCATAATTAACTTTAAAGTAAGTTAAATCTGAATTAGGGGTTGTACCTGTTAAGTTCAGTGTTTGGCGCGAACCTGCTGTAGGGAATAAACCACGGTTGACCGTAACACGAGACCAACCCACACTTAGCTCATACTTGGTAAAGTCGAAACCAGCATCTGGATTATTCGGATCTAAGAAGGTCTCTCGCATTACACGTGTTTGCTCGTATTCAGCAATTTCTGACAGCTCTTCTTGGATCCAACGCACACCAAAGTTAACTCGGTTTACCGCATCAATTGGGAAACCGATGTTAGTACCAATACCATAACTCTTCGATTTATAGTCGATTAGGCTGAATTTACTCGCATCGTAGTTACTGTAGAAGATACTACTACCTTGCGATACACCATCTGGCGTAAAGTAAGGGTCAGTGTACGATAAACTCACTCGTTCAGAACCGCGTGACGTATTGATGTTGAAACCAATTTGGTTACCTGTACCTAAGAAGTTAGATTCAGTCACACCAATATTAAATTGCAGACCTAAGTATGAACCATATGCAAGACCGGCATTAAAGCTACCCGCTGACTGCTCTTTAACCGTAAAATCAACATCTACTTGGTCGTCAACACCCGGCACTGGCACCACATTAAAATCAACGCTTTCCATATAGGGTAGACGTTGAATTTGTAATTTTGAACGCTCTAGGTTTTGGTTTGAAAGCCACGCACCTTCAAGCTGCGTCATTTCACGACGCAATACTTCATCTGCGGTATTTTGGTTACCACCGACAATAATACGACGAACGTAAACGCGCTGACCTGGATTTACCGATAAGGTTAACTGTACTTCTTTGTTTTCATCATCGATCTCAGGAATGGTGCGCACTTCTGCGTTGGCATAACCAAAACGCGCTAGGTAGCTTTTGATAAATTCTTCAGACGAAGTTACTACTGAACCATTGTAAAGTTCACCGGCACGCAGTGGAATAACACTTTTGATTAGCTCTTCACGGCCCAGTAAGTCACCGATAAAATCGAAGCCTTTAACTTTATACTTTACGCCTTCAGTAATATTAGCCGTCACGTAAACTGATTCACGCTCAGGGCTCACTGACACTTGTGTTGAATCAATATTAAAACGTAAATAGCCACGGTCTAAATAGAAGCTACGGATTTTTTCAAGATCGCCCTCAATTGTTTGTTTCTGGTAGCGATCGCTGCCCATAAACTGCCACCAAGGTAAGTCTTGTTGCGATTCTGCCAATGCGAGTAAATCTTCGTTGCTGAACAACTCGTTACCAACTAAGTTAATTTGGCGAATTGACGCGGCATCGCCTTCATCAAATTCAAGTTTTAACTTAACACGATTACGCGGCAACTTAGTAATGCTGACATCAATCTTAGCGTTATATTTACCAATACTATGGAAAAACTCTATTAAGCCTTTCTCAATATTATCAACCACCGTTTTGTCCAGCGGTTCACCTTGGCGAATATCTTGTTGATCAAGCGACTGGGTTAGCTGCTCATCTTTGATGTCTTTATTACCTTCAAACTCAATAACACTAATAGTTGGGCGTTCTGTTACTCTAAAAATAACATTGTTACCATCACGTAGTGCTTTGATATCGTCAAAGTGGCCTGAGTTATACAAAGACTTAATCGTTTTTGAAATTGTATAGTCATCAACACTGTCACCCACATTAATAGGAATGTGTGTTAATGCTGCTCCCAACGCTACGCGCTGTAAGCCTTCAACTTTTAAATCGTCAACAATAAAGGAGTTTTGGCCTAGGGCTGCAAAGCTAGCGCCTAATAAACTTGTTACTGCCAAATGTTTTTTTATAGCCATTTTATTATCTTTATCCTTTACAACGGTATTACCGCTCAACACCTTAAAAATATACTTTAGCGGTGTTTTACAATCGTGTTTTTAATTCGAGACTGTCGCAATTGCTATAATCGCGATACATCATTGAACAAAGCGAAACATGTAAGAAAAATGAGTAGCAAGGCACCCACTTTAAAACCAAATTCTTGTGTCTTTTCAGAGACCGGCTTTCTACGAAAAAGTTCAATTATGTAATACATTAAGTGCCCGCCATCAAGTACTGGCAACGGCAATAAATTAAATACGCCTAAGTTTACACTGATCAATGCTAAGAAGCTTAAAAATGCCACTAAGCCATAGCTTACGCTGGTTCCCGCACCGACTGCGATACCTACTGGACCACTTAAATTTTTCACTGACACTTGACCAGTAATTAAATTACCAATCATGTCAAAACTAAGGCTAATCAAACGCCATGTTTCACTTACGCCCAGCACCATACTATCGAGTGGGCCATAATGTCTAGTTTCAATGTAACCTTCTGGCCACTTTTCAACCATAGGCGCAACACCTAAAAAGCCTTGTAACTGATCATTATTATTACGTTGCCCTTGTGGCGTAACGTTTATACTTTTTATAGTATCTTGTCTTTTTACACTAAATTGTAATGATTTGTTAGCGGATTGCTGAATAACCTTAACTAACTGGTTCCAATCGGTCATTGTTTCGCCATCTACAGCGATAATTTCATCCCCCGCCTGTAAATTAGCGGCGGCGGCAGCAGAGTTTGCGGAAATGGTTGCTACGGTTAATGTCGCCTGTGGGCGATATGGCACTATACCCAAAGATGCTAATGGTGGTACATCTTGCTTATCCAACTTCCAACCATCAATATTGATCGTTTTCAGCTGTTCTTGAAACTGTTCATCGCGTACAGTAACAGCGACGCTTTTTTCACCTAAACTTGCCATTAATGCAAATGTAGCATCTTGCCACGTCGCGATAGTATCGTCGCCAATTTTTACAATTTGTTGACTCGGCATAATACCCGCTTGCTCTGCACGACTACCTTGTGTGATCGAACCAACAACGGGTTTAACTGATTGCACACCCACCATGTACATGACTGCTAAAGCAAAAATAGCAAAGATAAAATTTGCCATTGGTCCCGCAGCGACTATAGCAATACGTGCTTGAACCGACTTAGCATTAAACGATAAATGACGCTGCTCAGCGGGCACGTCATCAACACGTTCATCCAGCATTTTCACGTAGCCACCTAAGGGAATTGCAGCAATGACATATTCGGTGTTGTGCTTATCGTGCCACTTTATCAATGGCTTACCAAAACCAATTGAGAAACGTAACACTTTGACGCCCGCTTTGCGAGCAACCCAAAAGTGCCCATATTCATGCACAGTGACTAAAATACCTAAGGCTAAAATAAAAGAGCCTAAATTCCACAAAAAATCGAACATATTAGCGGATCACCTTTGCAATAATTTGCGCTGCTTGAAGTCGAGCTAAACGGTCGCACTCAAGAATTTCTTCTAGTGTATGCACATCTACATCAACCGTATTTTCCAGTGTTTGCGAATTAACACGGTAGATATCGGTAAAGCCGATTTGCCCTTGTAAAAATGCATTCACAGCAATTTCATTTGCTGCATTAACGGTGGTGGTCGCCCCCTGCCCAGTTTCGCAAGCCGCTATTGCTAGTTGCAAATTAGGATAACGAGCAAAATCAGGTTTGGTAAAGGTAAAATCAGCAAGTTGGGAGAAATCAAGTGGTGTAACACCGGCATCAATACGAGCTGGATAAGCCAATGCATGGGCAATGGGCGTACGCATATCAGGATTGCCCATTTGCGCAAGGACTGAGCCATCTTGGTACTGCACCATAGAGTGGATAATACTTTGCGGGTGGATCACCACATCAATATCTTTCGCTGCACAGTTAAACAGCCACTTGGCTTCTATAAACTCCAAGCCTTTATTCATCATAGTGGCTGAATCAACCGAAATTTTTTGCCCCATTGACCAATTAGGATGCGCAACCGCTTGCGCCACCGTCACATCTTTTAAGGTATCAATATCATGGGTTAAAAATGGCCCGCCAGAGCCAGTAAGTAAAATTTTACTTACGCCGTGTTCATGAAGTTGAGCATTGCCTTTAGAGCCTTGTAGCGCACTTGGCAGGCACTGAAAAATGGCATTATGTTCGCTATCAATGGGTAATAATGTGGCTTTGTGTTGCTTAACTTTATCAATAAACAACTGCCCTGACATAACAAGCGATTCTTTATTGGCCAATAATACTTTTTTTCCGGCCTCTACCGCACTCAGTGTGGGTATCAGTCCTGCTGCACCGACAATCGCGGACATTACCGCATCAACATCTGGATGTGCAGCTAGTTCACTCATTGCAGCAACGCCGCTGCGTACTACTGTTTTACAGCCACTGCCAGATAACAACTGACTTAATTTACCCGCAGCGCTATCGTCTGCCATGACGACAAAACGAGGTTGGTGAGTAATACATAATTGCGCCATTAGCTCGCTATTACCACCTGCGGTAAGCGCAAATACCGAAAATTGTTCTTTATTGCGCGCTACAACATCTAAAGTGCTTAGCCCGATTGAACCGGTTGCACCTAATATCACTAGTTGTTGTTTACAACTCATAGACTCAATGTCCATGCATAACATAAAACAAAAATAGGTGCGGCAGCAGTTAGACTATCAAGGCGGTCTAAAATCCCCCCATGACCCGGTAAACATGAGCCACTGTCTTTAAGGCCGGCCTCGCGTTTAAACATACTTTCAAGTAAGTCACCAATGGCAGAAAATAAGGCGATAAACATAGTCATAATGGCGTAGATTGGCCACACAGACATATCAACATCAGTGAAGTGACAAAATGCTAAGACAAAAATCACGGCTGCAACAACGCCACCAGCAAGGCCTTCAATCGTTTTATTGGGGCTTACTTTAGGCATTAATTTATGTTTACCAAAGTTTTTACCAGTAAAATACGCGCCAATATCTGCACTCCAAACAATCCCTAAAACCACCAAAATGAGCATTGAACCAAAATGAGTCGACTGCTCATAATTAGCACTACGTAGTGTATTTAGCGCAAGCCACAATGGGACTAAGGTAAGAATACCCGCAATAGCACGCATCATAATGCCTTCATTCCATGCTTTAGCCATCGCAGGATAGCGCCACACTAGATATGTCGCGACAATCCACCATGAAAATGACAATGTGAAGATATAATTTGCATCCCCAACCAGCTGCCCATCAGTCCACAACTCATCAATGGGCCAGTGCCAATTAAGCAGCACCAGTAATAAGCCAATAAATAGCACAAACGAAAAACGTTTAACTTTATCGCATAGCCCCATAAATGCAGACCACTCCCATGCGCCTAATAAAACAATCGCGCCGGCAATATAACTAAACAGTGTCAGTGGAGTATAAAAAACCAGTATCAATGCCAAAGGAGCTAGCACTAAAGAGGTTAAAATTCGTTGTTTTAGCAAAGTGTTACCCTTTTAATTAGGTTTCGGCGAGTAATTGTTTTATTTGTTCGCCCGTACAACCAAATCGTCGCTCTCTGGCAACGTAACAAGCGATAGCATCAGCAAAAGCAGCTTCATTGAAGTCAGGCCAAAGCGTATCGGTAAAGTAAAGTTCAGCATAAGCGGCTTGCCATAATAAAAAGTTGCTTATACGTAAATCGCCACCTGTGCGTATTAATAAATCAGGTTCAGCTTGGTCCTGCATACTCATATGTGCAGCTAAGACTTGCTCTGTAATATCATCAGGGTTTATTGCCCCAGCTGCAACTTTTTTGGCTACCTGCTTTGCAGCATTGGTCATATCCCATCGACCACCATAATTTGCAGCCACATTAAGTTGTAAGCCCGTATTATTTGCCGTTAACTCATGTGCAGCATCGACCTTGCTTCGTAAAGCTTCTGAAAAACGAGATAAATCACCAATGATGGTTAACTTTACATTGTTCTTGTGAAGCTTTTTGACTTCTTTACTAAGCACATACAAAAACAACTCCATCAAGGTGCTTACTTCATCTTCGGGGCGATGCCAGTTCTCACTACTAAACGCAAACAGAGTCAATGACTCAATCTTCAATTTAGTACAAAACTGCACAGAGTGGCGAACCGCATCCACGCCTTTTTTATGACCGTATACACGCGGCCTATTTTTGGCTTGTGCCCAACGACCATTGCCATCCATGATTATAGCGACATGCTTGGGTAAACATTGCTGGGAAATTTTATCAGCGTTAAGAACCATAAATATCGAGTATTCCATAAAAAAACGCCGCCTAGTATACCCTAGACGACGTTTCAAAACTAATATATTTCTTAACCCAAGTTCAGGTTATTTAACTGCTTATATTTCCATCAACTCGGCTTCTTTCGCCGCTAGTTGAGTATCCATCTCTTTAATGAACTTATCTGTAAGCTTTTGAATTGCATCATCAGATTGACGTGCTTCATCTTCAGAAATTTCTTTATCTTTCAATAAGCTTTTCACATCGCCATTGGCATCACGGCGAATATTACGGATTGCAACACGGCCACTTTCAACTTCGCCACGAACGATTTTAATTAAGTTTTTACGGCGCTCTTCAGTTAGCGGAGGAAGTGGAACGCGGATCACTGAACCTGCTGACATTGGGTTTAAACCAAGATCAGACGCCATAATCGCTTTTTCTACCGCTTGTGCTAGCGACTTATCAAATACACTCAATGCTAAAGTACGAGAGTCTTCAATTGTTACATTGGCAACTTGATTTAATGGCGTTGGTGCACCGTAGTACGGCACCATAATACCATCTAATATTGCCGGATGAGCACGGCCAGTACGGATTTTAGATAATTGACTGCTAAGTGCCGTTACACTTTTCTGCATGCGTTCTGCAGCATCTTTTTGAATATCGTTTATCACGGTTCAATCCTAATCTAGTTAATAACTTCATCTGAGGCTTGTGAAGAAATAAGCGTGCCTTCTTCTTCGCCCATAATTACACGCTTTAATGCGCCTGATTTATTCATATTAAATACGCTCAATGGCATATTATGATCGCGCGCCAATGTGAATGCCGCAAGATCCATTACTTTTAATTCTTTTTCAATGATTTCATTGTAGCTCAAGTGACGGTAAAGTGTCGCCTCCGGATTTTTCACCGGATCATCACTGTAAACACCATCAACTTTGGTTGCTTTGATCACGGTATCCGCTTCAATTTCGATACCACGTAAACACGCTGCTGAATCCGTAGTAAAGAATGGGTTACCCGTACCGGCTGCAAAAATAACAACACGACCCGTTTTTAATAAACTAATTGCTTCGGCCCAGTTGTACGCATCACATACACCATTTAGTGGGATAGCTGACATCAAGCGGCAGTTTACAAATGCACGGTGTAGTGCATCGCGCATAGCAAGCCCGTTCATTACTGTTGCTAACATACCCATGTGGTCGCCAACCACACGATTCATGCCAGCTTCGGCAAGTGAGCCGCCACGTAAGAAGTTACCGCCACCGATAACTAAACCCACTTCTACGTCGAGTTCTACAAGCTCTTTAATTTCTTGCGCCATGCGGTCTAATACTTTTGGGTCGATGCCGAAGCCTTCGTCTCCCATTAGTGCTTCACCGCTTAATTTGAGAAGAACGCGTCTAAAAATAGGTTTACGATTGATAGTCATATATTTGGGCCAACTTTATAAAAAAAGGATAAAAAATAACCGCGCTTATGATTTTCACATAATGAGCGCGGTTATTTTAAAGAATTTTCAGCGATGACGCAAAAGCAAATAACAGATAAATTTCATCTAACTTACTTTTTAGTCAAAGGAAATCGATTTTATTGACCTTTAGCGGCAGCAATCTGCGCAGCTACTTCAGCAGCAAAATCTTCTGTTTTCTTTTCGATACCTTCACCAACTTCTACACGTACGAAGCCAGTAACTGTTGCGTTTTTCTCTTTAAGAATTTCGCCAACAGATTTTTTAGGTTCCATGATGAAAGCTTGACCAGTAAGAGAAACCTCACCAGTGAATTTCTTCATGCGACCAACAACCATTTTCTCAGCGATTTCAGCTGGCTTGCCTTCGTTCATCGCGATATCGATTTGTACTTGCTTTTCTTTTTCAACAACATCAGCAGGTACATCAGCAGGCGTTAGGTATTCTGGGTTTGAAGCAGCAACGTGCATTGCGATGTGCTTAAGTGTTTCTTCATCAGCAACACCCGCAACAACAACACCAATACGCTCACCGTGACGGTACTCAACTAGCGTTTCGCCAGCGATGTACTGTAGACGACGTACATTGATGTTTTCACCAATTTTAGTTACTAGCTCAACACGATCGTCTTCAAACTTAGCTTGTAAGTCTTCGATAGCAATCGTTTCAGCAATAGCAGCGTCAGCAACTTTGTTAGCAAATGCTAAGAAGCTTGCATCTTTTGCTACGAAGTCAGTTTGACAGTTAACTTCTACTAGTACTGCAACACCCGCGTTTTGCTTGATGATGATAGTACCTTCAGCAGCGATGTTACCTGCTTTTTTAGCAGCCTTTGCAGCACCGCTCTTACGCATATTTTCAATCGCTAACTCGATGTCACCATCAGTCTCAGTTAACGCTTTTTTACAATCCATCATGCCAGCGCCTGTGCGCTCGCGTAATTCTTTAACTAGGGCAGTAGTTACAGCCATTAGTAAATCCTCAAATCTGAATACAGGTTTTAGATAAGCGGGTTACCCGCTCTACAAGAATAGCAAGTCTTCACCTAAATTTAGGTGAAGACTTGATGACAGCTAATTACTCAGCTTCTACGAAGTCGTCTTTCTCAGCTTGAGCAACAAGATTGCTCTCACGACCTTCAGTGATTGCTGCTGCAACTGCGCCAGTGTAAAGCTGGATAGCACGGATCGCATCATCGTTACCAGGTACGATGAAATCAACACCGTCTGGGTTAGAGTTAGTATCAACGATCGCTACAACTGGGATACCTAGGTTGTTAGCTTCACGGATAGCGATGTGCTCGTGGTCTGCATCGATAACGAAAAGTGCGTCAGGAAGACCACCCATGTTTTTGATACCGCCAAGGCTCTTCTCAAGCTTTTCCATTTCGCGGTTAAGCATTAACGTTTCTTTCTTAGTTAACTTCTCGAAAGTACCGTCTTGGCTTTGGATTTCAAGGTCTTTAAGACGCTTGATTGATTGACGAACTGTTTTCCAGTTAGTCAACATACCACCTAACCAACGGTGATTTACGTAATACTGATCACTTGCGATCGCTGCATCTTTAACTGCTTCGCTTGCTGCACGCTTAGTACCA
Source organism: Pseudoalteromonas sp. KAN5 (assembly GCF_022846535.1). Taxonomy (NCBI): domain Bacteria; kingdom Pseudomonadati; phylum Pseudomonadota; class Gammaproteobacteria; order Alteromonadales; family Pseudoalteromonadaceae; genus Pseudoalteromonas; species Pseudoalteromonas sp. KAN5. Next base: position 728,012 of record NZ_AP025589.1, on the reverse strand, counting down.
ACGAAAAGAACTTTACCTTTGTTTGACGCAGCACCAGTTAAAAACTTAAGTGCGTTGTTGAACATTGGTACTGTTTGCTCAAGGTTGATGATATGAACACGGTTACGTGCACCGAAGATGAAAGGCTTCATCTTAGGGTTCCAGTAACGTGCTTGGTGACCGAAGTGAACACCAGCTTGAAGCATATCGCGCATTGAAACGTTTGCCATTTTGTATTTCCTCTGTTTAGTTTAGGGTTAGGCCTCCACATATCCCATAGCACCAACACTGAAGTTAAATGAAACTTCAAATGCACCCAAGTGTATGTGACGATACGTGTGTGTGTTAAAATAAAATTGTGTTTGCCTTAAGTACAAAAAATCATTTAAGAATTTATTTGTAAAAAGACGGCGCGCTTTATACCATATTAAAAACAAATATTCAACGTCGCGCGCAAAAATTGTGCGGCGATAAATGCAATAAAACTCGATAATGGAGCCTCCATGAGCGCTGTGATCAAGACCCCTGAAGAAATAGAGAAAATGCGTATTGCCGGGCGCTTAGCGGCAGAAGTACTCGAAATGATAGAGCCACATGTCGTGCCGGGTGTAACCACTGATGAGTTAAATACAATTTGTCATAATTATATTGTTGATGTACAAAAAGCAATCCCTGCCCCTTTAAATTATCATGGCTTTCCAAAATCAATTTGTACGTCTGTAAACCATGTTATTTGTCACGGTATTCCAAACGACAAACCCTTAAAAAATGGCGACAGCGTCAATATTGATATCACTGTGATCAAAGATGGCTATCATGGCGACACCTCAAAAATGTTTCATGTTGGCACCCCAAACATTCAAGGTAAACGCCTTGCTGAAGTGACCCAGGAGAGCCTTTATTTAGCAATAAAAATGGTAAAACCAGGTGTACGTTTGGGTGATATTGGTGAAGCCATTCAAAAGTATGCAGAAAGCTTTAATTACTCAATTGTTCGTGAATATTGTGGTCACGGCATTGGCGCAGAGTTCCATGAAGAGCCGCAAGTAATGCATTATGGTCGTGCTGGTACTGGTGAAACACTCAAAGCAGGTATGTGTTTAACAATTGAGCCGATGGTTAATGCCGGTAAACGCCAATGTAAACTGCTCAAAGATGACTGGACTGTCGTTACAAAAGACCGCTCTTTGTCAGCACAGTGGGAACACACACTACTTGTTACTGAAAATGGTGTTGAAATTTTAACGCTCCGATCAGATGATACAATAGACAGGATCATCGAACATTAGGAGCCAGCCCACGTGGCATTACCCAATAAAGTAAAAAAGTTGCTTAGCGATGCTGAGCAACTCACTGATTACCGCGACTGTTCTAATTATTTTTATAAATGGTTACAAAATGAATTTTCAAAGCAACCCGTCGGTAATTTGATTAATGCCCGGGCTGAGTTTATTGATCGCCTGCTGATCAAACTATTTCATGTTTTTGACTTAGCTCATGAACCAGATTTAGCCTTGATCGCTGTTGGCGGTTATGGCCGTGGAGAACTGCATCCTTATTCTGATATTGACTTTTTATTATTAGTAACAGAACAACCGAGCGATGAGGTGTGTGAAAAAATCGGCCAGTTTGTCACTATGCTCTGGGATCTTAATCTGGAGATTGGTCACAGTGTTCGCACCATAGAGCAAGCTATCGAACAAAAACGTGACGATGTCACTTTTGCCACTAGTTTACTTGAAAGCCGCTTACTATTTGGTAATCACATCGAATATGAAAAACTCAAAGCTCATATTCTCGCCACTCCAATTTGGCAGTCAGATGAATTCTTTTTGGCAAAAGTTAACGAGCAACAATTACGCCATAAAAAATGCCACGGCACAGCATACAATCTCGAACCCAATATTAAAGAAAACCCAGGTGGTTTGCGCGATTTACAAACCATTATTTGGGTTGCTAAAAAGCACTTTAGAGCCGAAACACTGCAAGAGCTAATTAGTCACGGCTATTTAACTCATGAAGAGTACCAAGAGCTTTCAGAGTGTTTAGAAAACCTTTGGAATATTCGCTTTGCACTCCATTTAGCCGCAGGGCGTTCTGAAAACCGTTTGCTATTTGATCACCAGCCATTAGCTGCCGATATCCTTGGCTTTGGCAGTGATGGTAAAGCGTCTGTCGAACGTATGATGAAGCGTTTGTTCAGAATTATGAGCCGTGTCCGTGAGCTGAACCAAATGCTGCTGTCGTATTTTGAGCAAAGTATTTTGCCTGAAAGTAACGAACAAGCGGTTATTGAACTTGACCGCAATTTTGAGCGTGTTGGCCATCAGATCCGAGTAAAAAATCCGTCGGTATTTTTTCGCCGTGATCAATTATTTGTGCTGTTTGAACACATTGCAGACAACCCTGAAATCACCCATATTTACCCAAGTACTATTCGAACCATTCGCCAAGTGCGTCGTCGCCTTCTTGGTGATTTACAAGATTATGCAGCCTGTCGAGAAGCGTTTTTACGACTAGTAAAACACCCTAACGGCATGGGCCGTGCATTTACACTTATGCACAAGCATGGCATGTTAGCAGCGTATTTACCGCAGTGGCGTAATATTTTTGGACAAATGCAGTTTGACCTTTTTCATGCCTATACCGTGGATGAGCACACCCATAAACTGATCAATAATATTTATCAGTATTTTGGTAAAGACAACATCGCAGAATTTCCTATTTGTTGTGAAATTGTCACCCGTATGGATAAGCCCGAATTACTTTATTTGGCTGGTATTTTCCACGATATTGCCAAAGGTCGCGGTGGCGATCACTCAGAATTAGGGTCAGTGGATGCGATTGCCTTTGCTAAGTTGCATCGCTTTTCGGCTTCTGATGGAAAACTAATTGCTTGGTTGGTTAGTAATCATTTACTTATGTCTGTGACTGCACAGCGTAAAGATATTAACGACCCTGATGTGATTAAAGACTTTGCCACACGAGTCAAAACAGAGCGTCAGCTTGATTACCTATACTGTTTGACGGTTGCCGACATACGTGCCACCAACGACAACTTGTGGAATGATTGGAAAAACACCCTACTGCGTGAGCTGTATCTACACACCCAGCGCGCTTTGCGGTTAGGGCTTGAAAACCCAATGGATCAGCGCGACCAAATTAGAGACAAAAAGCACCAAGCCAAGCAACGCCTTATCAATAATGGTTATGATGAAAATCAGATTGATTTAATTTGGAGCCGCTTTAAAGCTAATTACTTTACTGCCTTTAGCGAGCAACAATTATCATGGCACACTGAACACTTACTCAACTGTGACGATTTAAGTCAAGCAAGTGTTGCAGTATCTGATACAGCCATGCACGGCGGCACACAAATTTTTGTTTATAGTCCTTACTCTGGTGGTTTATTTGCTCGCTTAGTGAGTGTTATTGGCTCTAAAAAAGCGCAAATTCAACACGCCCAAGTGCTCACCACACGTGACGGCTATGTATTGTTTAGTTTTGTGGTACTTGAAGTCAGTGGCGATCCAATTGCCAGTGCTCAAGCACAATCAATCAAACGGGGTCTTGATCAAGCTCTTGCTGATCCGAAAAAGAAGATTCGCTTTAAAAAGAATCGCTCTCAGCGTTTTAAAGACTTTAATATCAAGCCTAAGATCATTTTACGCCCACACCCGCGTAAAGATCGCAGTTTAATCGAAATTCAAGCGGTGGATATTCCAGGTCTATTAACTAAGATAGCCGAAGTATTCCAAGCGCATTTATTACATATACACGCAGCACGGATCACCACAGTGGGTGAGCGTGCAGAAGATTTCTTCGTGGTATCAAATAACGAATACCAAGCACTTACAGACGAAGAACAAGCCAAAATTCACCAAGCATTGCGTAGAAAACTCAACGCAGAAACCGAATAAGAGGACCTTATGTCAGATTTAAAAACAACGATTGAAAACGCCTGGGATAATCGCGATAGCATTAGCCCAAGCACAGTATCAAGCGACGTAAAACAAGCCATTATCGATGTACTTGAACTACTTGATAGCGGTGCTGCGCGTGTTGCTGAAAAAATCAGTGGTGAATGGGTAGTCCACCAGTGGCTTAAGAAAGCCGTGTTATTGTCGTTTCGTATTCGTGATAATCAACCAATGAACGATGGCGTAAACCAGTTTTACGATAAAGTACCGCTTAAATTTAGCGATTACACGCCGGAACAATTCCAACAAGGCGGTATGCGTGTAGTACCAAATGCAGTAGCCCGTAAAGGTAGCTTCGTAGGTAAAAACGTTGTATTGATGCCATCGTATGTAAACATTGGCGCCTACGTTGATGACGGCACCATGGTTGATACCTGGGCCACTGTTGGCTCATGCGCACAAATCGGTAAGAATGTTCACTTATCTGGCGGTGTGGGCATAGGGGGCGTTTTAGAGCCATTACAAGCTAACCCTACTATCATTGAAGACAATTGCTTTATTGGTGCACGTTCTGAAATCGTCGAAGGCGTGGTAGTTGAAGAAGGCGCTGTGATCTCAATGGGCGTTTACATCAGCCAAAGCACGCGTATCTACGACCGCGAAACCGGCGAAATCCACTACGGCCGTGTACCAGCAGGTGCCGTAGTTGTACCTGGTGCACTTCCATCAAAAGACGGTACTCACAGCCTATACGCTGCTATTATCGTGAAAAAAGTTGATCAACAAACCCGCGAAAAAGTGGGGATTAACGCCCTACTACGCTCAATAGACGAATAAGAGCTGTAAGCTTTCAGCCGTCAGCGATCAGCGATCAGCTGATTTGAGTTAATAGCTGGGTTTGAGGACATCACTCCCAGCTATTTTATTTTCACTCAATACTAATTAATGAGTTAAAACCAAATGTTTACTTTTCCCAGTCAGATCACAGATCACTTAACTGACGGCTGACTGCTAAAAATACTCCTCTCTACCATTTCGCATAATGATCTTCGGTGAGTCCCCACTCTCCGTTGAGTGTGATAACTTCATTTTCGAGCGCTATTTGGCCATAAAAGCGGCCGAAGTGTTGCGTGAAATTGCTGGCGATGATGAATAAGTTAGTTTTATCTTGGCGTTTACCTGCAGGTTCAAAGGTGAGATTTATAATGCCGTCGTTTGAACGAAGTTGCCATTGTGTACAATCATTCTTATCGACATAACGCTGAAACTTAAAATCAACCATATCTATTTTAGTTAAATTGCCATCGAGCCACAGCGCATTTTCGGTAAAACCTGTTTCTACCACTCCTGCAGCAAGGTTTAAACCTAGACGACGGCCATCATCTAAAATACATGCTAAACTTGCCCAATTCCAATAAGTTTCTCGGCGCATAAAGCCTGCGCTCCAATCTACGCTTACCTGTGCTTTTATTTGCTCAAGATCCATTTTCTTCCCCTGCCATTTTACAATCCCCGAACAAGGCAGTGCAGCGGCTTTTTGGGTAAAATGAAAACCGGTTAATCCTGCTCGTACGCACACTGCAAGAGGATTGTAATTTACTGATTCATTAATGACGGCGTGGATTTTCAAACCGGCTTTTAAATTAACCGTTACTTTACGCTGATGACTGTGTTCACAGCTGATAACGACACTATTTGCGCCCTTATAAAAATGCGCACTGCCAGTGTTTGGTTTAGTATCAATAGCGGTGTTGAAGGCAAGTAAATTGGTAAAACTAAACTCCTCAAACTTCCCAGTATCAGGCTCAAATAGATACACAAAACAGTTACTAGCAATTTTCAAGTCAACGATAGCCAAGCCAATAATAAGTGTGTCACAGGTAAAACTAATAAATTGAAATTGATTAAAATGAAGTTTTTTCGCTAAAGACCCTTTAGGTTTTCCCATACTGTTGCGAAGATCAAAATCCAAATAGTTAATATCGCTAACGCTTTGTGGAAAAATCCCAAACTGCGCTTCTCCATGTTGATCTATCAACTTTTCCATTGTTTTTAAATCCGGTTAATTTTTAGCATTTAGGTATCTACAATTATATTGTGCGCAGTTTTTTATACCCAGTGGAGCAACTAAGCTATGTAGTTTTATCTAATTTGGGTAAAGAAAACAAGCGGCTAAATTAGCCAGCACTCGTTAGATGTAATAAGGTAAGTAAGCATGCTTTAAAGTTAGCTCTCAATATTAAGGATCAATATATGATGAAAAAGACCTTTCGCTCAACTCTTTTGCTGCCTGTATTCTTACCTGCAGTGTTAATCATTTTGTGTTTAGTGCTCGGTACTATTAGTAACCCTGAACTTGCCGGTGAAGCATTTAGTGTTACTTTATCTTGGATAACTGAAACCTTTGGTTGGTTTTATATGCTATCTGTCGCTATTTTTTTGGTATTTATAGTCTCTGTTGCCGCATCAAGTTGGGGCAATATAAAACTTGGCCCAGATCACGCACAGCCCCAATATAGCTTTCCTGAATGGTTTGCCATGCTTTTCTCAGCCGGTTACGGTGTCGCATTACTCTACTTTGGGGTAGCTGAGCCGGTGTTACACTATGCTTCCCCTCCCAGTGGCGCAGCAGAAACCGTCGATGCGGCTAAGCAAGCCATGCAAATAGCATTTTTTCATTGGGGTTTTCATATCTGGGCAATCTACGGCATTGTAGGTTTAGTATTGGCTTATTTTGCTTTTCGCCATGGTCTACCTTTATCTATCCGCTCTGCTTTATACCCATTAATTGGAGATAAAATTCACGGCCCTATAGGTCATACGGTGGATGTATTTGCGATTTTAGGAACCCTATTTGGTATAGCAACCACACTTGGCCTATCAGTCACACAAATTAATGCAGGCTTACATTATCTTTGGCCCAGCATCCCGATAAGTACCACAGTACAAATTATTGCGATTGCACTAATAACAGCCGCAGCAACACTATCTGTTGTGGCTGGGATGGATAAGGGGGTAAAACGCCTGTCTATTTTAAATATGATACTGGCAATCACGCTTATGACCTTTGTATTTTTTGTTGGTTCAAGTATCCATATTTTAGAGTCATTTTTACAAAATACTGGCAGTTACCTAAATGGTATCGTTGAACGTACTTTTAACTTACAAGCCTATAGCCGCAGTGATTGGATAGGAAATTGGACCTTATTTATCTTCGGCTGGACTATTGCTTGGGCACCATTTGTCGGCATGTTTATCGCAAAAATTAGTCGCGGTCGCACCATTAGACAGTTTGTGGTTGGGGTTATGCTAGTGCCGACGATCTTTACTTTCTTATGGTTCTCTGTTTTTGGTGATACTGCATTAAATCTCATCATGAATGAAGGCTTTGATACCCTCATTGCTGATGTGCAGGAAAATCATGCCGTCGCGCTCTTTCAACTCTATGAAGCGCTGCCTTGGTCATTCTTTATCTCGCTGTTAACCGTCATTTTAATCATTACGTTCTTTGTCACGTCTTCTGATTCTGGTTCGCTTGTTATAGATTCATTAGCTTCTGGTGGTAGTGTCGATACACCAGCTTGGCAACGTGTTTTTTGGGCTGTACTAGAGGGAACTGTTGCGGCAGTGCTATTAATTGCAGGGGGGTTAAGTGCATTGCAAACCATGACAATCGCCAGTGCGCTGCCCTTTGCGGTAATTATGTTACTAGCAACCGTAGGCCTTTGGCGTGCATTACGAATTGAAGGACACAGAGATAACAGCTTACAAGCACATACTTTGACAAATAAAAACACCGAGCTTTCGCACTGGAAACGACGCTTAGCTGCAATGGTTACATACCCTGAGAAAAGTGCTGTGCATGAATTTATAGGCCAGGTTGTCATCAACGCAATGAAATCAGTACAAGCGGAATTAAAAACTCGTCAATGGCAAGCTGTAGTTGAGTTTGACGATGTCATGGGCCGCGCATTTCTAACTGTATTAAGGCATGACCATGTTGACTTTGTGTACGATATTAGACTCACAGAGCATGCGACTCCTAGTTTCGCCTACGCAGAGCTAAAACCCACTAATGATGATCCTCAACTTTACTATCGCGCTGAGGTATTTTTACGTCGTGGGGGTTTATCCTACGACATTTATGGCTTTAATGAAGATGATATTGTTAAAGATATACTTGATCAGTTTGAAAACTACCTGCACTTTTTAGATAACAGCCCAGGTGAACTTCCATGGGACATGGCAAAACACGATGACATGCTAGATACTGATAAAGACTAACTTAACTAACCACGTTTGCAGCTGGCCGTGAGGCAGCTGCATTCAATAACGACATAACGTAGGAATTTAATTCTCACAACTATACCCTGTTAAGTCCACCCGCTTAATTTGATCGCCTTTACCAGCATAATCATTATGCTTAATCACTAACGTATTATCTTTTACGCTAAAACTAAAATGCCCTAACCAATCGAGAGTCACTATAGGGTTTAAAGTATAAAAGCCATATTCATCTGTGCACTGATATGAGAAATAATGGGTAGCCTTACCGAATGCGCCAATATCAGAGGTATATACACTGATATTGTCCTGTTGTTGATAGTTGTTCGCTTGGGTGCCAAGCACCAGATATAAACCACTTATAATCGCCAACACGATAAACTGCACACCTGCCACTATAAAAATGAGGCTATCAAGCAGTTTGTGATACCACGATCTAGCTTGTTGTTGATGTTGCAGATCTTGCTTTACTAATAAAAAACCGCCAATAGTCACCAGCAATAATTTAACGGGTATCAAATAGGCGCTGAACAAGTACATGGTTTTTGCATTGTGCCATTGCAGACCAAAAGCGGGGGGTATAAATAAGCTGTCTAGCAGCGGCAACATAATCAATAGGTACGCGATAATGAGTTTTTTACGTTTTAGCATTTATTAGTGATGGCAATTCATGATGTGCTTGAGTGTACAAATAATAACGGTCAATAAAAAGCCCGCTAGCGTAAACTTAACGGGCATATCAACTTAAATATACTTAATGCTGATCAGTCATCTTCAACGTTATCTAAGCCTTTAGTGCCGTCTTTGGCTTTTAGTTTATGATGGATAGCTGACTTTATCAGCATATAGCCGCTGATCGGGGCAGTAATTAGCAAGAAGATGGTGATCAATAGCTCTTTCACACTAATACCATCTTGTGCATTACTAAAAAACACCATAGCGGCAATCAGCACGCCAGCCATTCCTAAGGTGGTGGCTTTGGTTGGTCCATGCAAACGCATAAAAAAATCAGGCATCTTAATTAACCCAATCGAACCAATTAAGATAAAAGCACCACCAATAAGTAATAAAATAGACACTAGCCATTCACTGTACATATGTACTCCCTTATTCGATGATATCGCCACGTAGCAAATATTTACATACCGCTACGGTGCTAACAAAACCAAGCATTGCAATTAACAACGCGGCTTCAAAATACAGCCCTGTCCCCATGCTCATACCGTACAAAATGATCAATGCAATGGTATTTATATACATAGTATCAAGCGCTAGAATTCTATCGGGCACCGAAGGACCAACCACTAAACGCCACAAATTAAGTAACAGTGATAGGCCAATCATAGCAAAGACGATTAAAAAAACCGTTTCTAACATTGAAAGATCTCCTTGAGTGGGGCTTCATAGCGCTGTTTGATGGTATTGATCAATGCTTGTTCATCATCTAAATCTAATACATGAATTAATAAGTAGCGCTCTGTTGGCTCTTCACCTGGCGGTAATGACTCTGGTATAGGGTAAACTTCAGCACTCACTGTACCTGGTGTCAATGATACTGTACTCGCCAAAATAGTGATCGGCATTGCGTGAGTTAGATCGAGTGGAACCTTCACAAATGCCGGACGCAGCTTTTTAACCGGTCCTAAAATTAGCAGTGCAACTTGTAAATTTGCCGTAATAATATCAAACAACACTATTAAAAACTGTTTAACTGCTAACCCAGGTTTAATGATCAGCGGCTGTGGCTCACGAAATGGAAAGGTGATCACAGGGATAAAAAAGGCAAACAGTACGGCCAAAATAATATGACCTGGCGATACACTGTTATTTAACAGTAACCACACAACAAAGAGTAATAAACTACGAAATGGTGTAGGTAACCAACGAAAACGGGATTCTAAACGCATTATAAGCCTCCCTTAAGAACAGTATTTATACCAGCCGATATATCATGTAGTTGGGTCGCAGCCGCTATCATATATTCGGAAATTGGCCCCGCAAAAATAACCATTAATGGCGAACATGCTAATAAACCAATTACAGCAATAACTTGCATTGGTTTAGCGTGCTCTTCTTCAAGGTGATCACGACCTTGGTGCTTACGCTCCCAAAATAAACTAGTACCTGCCCGAGAAAGCGCAACCAATAATGCAAAGCTGGCAATCAAATACACTGGCCAAAAAATCAGTGCACGCTCACTATCAAGGGTAATTTTTAAAATCCAAATTTTACCAACAAACCCTGAGAGCGGCGGCATGCCAACCACAGCTAAAGCGGCAACAATAAAGCAGCTACCTAGTAAAATAGGTTGTGCAACCCCACGCCCAGGAGCTAAACGATCCGCCACTTTGCCACGCTGGTGAGCAATGAGATCTGCTAATAAGAATAACGCCGCACATATAATGGTTGAATGAACTAAGTAGTATAACAAGGCAGCCGTTGCACTCACATGCTGAATCGCTACTAAGGCAACTAAAGTACCCACTGAAACCACAACTAGATTCGCGGTTAGCTTACGTAAATCTTGTGCCGCAAGTACACCTATAGCACCAATTATGATTGTGGCTATTGCTAAGCCCCACAGCCAAGGCTGTGCCATATGATTCAATAAGCCTGCTTGCTCACCAAATATAACCGTATACACTCGTAGCATGGCGTACACACCTACTTTTGTCATAATCGCAAACAGAGCTGCGACCACCGGCATAGCACTGGCATAGGTATTTGGTAACCACAGATGCAAAGGTAATAGCGCGCCTTTTAGAGCAAAGACAACCAAAAGTAATAAGCCGCCTATTTTCGCAAGGTATACGTCATCACCTTGTAGCTGCGATACTTTGAGTGCCATATCAGCAATATTCAAGGTGCCTAATACGCCATATAGAATACCCAGCGCAATCAAAAATACACTTGAGCCAATCAAATTTAATATTACGTATTGTAAGGCGGCACGGGTTTTATGTTTATCTCCTGCATGCATCAATAACGAATATGAAGCGATTAATAGCACTTCAAAGAATACAAACAGGTTAAATAAATCGCCCGTTAAAAATGCACCATTTACACCTAGCACTAAAAAATGCACTAACGGGTGAAAAAAGCTGCCTTTCTCATCATCGCCAACACTACTATAAAGCACTACAACCAAAGCTAAAAATGACGTTAAAGCAACCAGTAATACTGACAACAAATCAGCAACTAAAACAATACCGTACGGGGCTTGCCAATCACCAATAGCATAGACCATGGGACCTGAGCTATATACATGAACCAGTAACACCGCACTGATACAGGCAGTAATAATCGACATCACAGTCGACACGACACGGCGAATAGGAATACTTTTACCGCATGGCGGTAATAGCAACAATATCCCTGCTAGCATTGGAATTAGGATGGGTAATGAAGCCAAGTGCTGAATCATTTGTGCTCCTTGCTATTGGTTTTCACAAGGTGACCATCGACATGATCATTACCCAAATCCGCACGACCTCGAATAGCTAAAATCACCACGAATGCCGTCATTGCAAAGCCAATCACGATTGCCGTTAATACTAACGCTTGTGGTAGAGGATCAGCATAATCAGCACCAGTACCAAGCACTACAGCCTTATTAATTGTGAGCCGTCCTGCTGAAAATAAAAATAAATTTACTGCATAGGAAATCATCGTCAATCCCAATACGACAGGGAAAGTACGCGCCCTTAGAAGTAAATAAATACCACACGTCACTAATACACCAACGCACGATGCGTATAACAGTTCCATTAAATATTGACCTCTTCTTTAGCTGCATCAGCAGTGAGCTTACCAAGACTTGCTAAAATCATTAAGGTTGCACCAACTACGGTTAAGTACACGCCCAAATCAAATACGATGGCACTGGCAAGCTCCGTTTTACCCACGAATGGAATATCAAAGTAATCAAACCATGTTGTTAAGAACGGTCTGCCAAATGCCCAACTGCCTAAACCTGTAAACATGGCAATAGCGATACCTGAGGCAATAATCTTGCGATAGTTGACATCAAAACGAGAGGTGATCCACACCGAGCCACGGGCCATATACTGTAAAATAAACGCAATTGACGTTACTAAGCCCGCAATGAAACCACCTCCAGGCAAGTTATGTCCGCGTAAGAATATATAAGCCGATACCAGTAAGGCTAATGGTAATAAGCTTTGCGAGATACTTGAAAGTAGTATTGGATAGCGTTCACGAGCCCACGGACGCCCTTCACTATCACTTGCAGGCATGAACAGTGGTAAATTAGCAAGTAACTTATATATACCTAATGCAGCGATACCTAATACGGTGATCTCTCCTAGCGTGTCGAAGCCCCTAAAATCAACCAAGATAACGTTAACCACATTGGTCCCCCCCCACCTGTTTTGGCGTTAGCAACAAAGAAGTCGGAAATAGATTCAAGCGGACGTGTAAGCAGCGCATAACAAATACTCGCAACGACCACTCCCACTGCTGAGGCAATACCTAAATCACGTAAAATGCGTAAAGAGCTCGACTCTTTTGGTGTACGTTGCGGTAAGAAAAATAGTGCCAACATTAGCAATATTACCGTCACAACTTCCACAGTTAATTGTGTTAATGCCAAGTCAGGCGCAGAAAAGCGAGTAAAGGCAACCGACACCATTAAGCCCACAATTGATATCATCAATAGCGATACCATACGAGAGCGATGCCAAATTACAGTGCTAATCGCACCTATTATTAATAAGCCCGCGCCAATACCATTATGGAAGTCAATAGGCGTGCGAGGTGCTGTTCCCGCCAGCGCCCCCATTTCAAATAGCGGCCAACCTGCACATAATAAAACAACACCGAGCATAATGACGATGTAACGCTGTAATGAACCATTTTCCGTACTGCGGATCTTCTCTTGGCTCCATTTGATAACAATATAAAGCACTCTTTCAAAGGTCTTTTTAGCATTCAATGTTGGTAATGATGCTTGAAATTGAAACAAGTGCTTACGTTGAATGTAAATAAACACACCACAACACGTTGCTAAAAAGCTCATTAGTAGAGGTAAGTTAAAGCCATGCCAAATTGACAATTTAAACTCAGGCGTTGCATCCCCTAATACAGCCAACGATGCCGCAGATAAGATGCCGTCGACAACAAAATTAGGGAACATACCAACGAGCAAACATAACACCACTAAGATTTCGATTGGCACACGCATATAACGCGGCGGCTCGTGGGGTGTTTTCGGTAAATCAATTGGGTCACCATTAAAGAAGACATCATGGATAAAGCGTGCTGAATAAGCCACTGAAAAAGCCGCTGCCAGAGTCGCTAATACGGGGATCAACCATGACATTGAGCCAAGCACTTGTTGGTGCAAGGTTTCAGCAAAAAACATTTCTTTTGATAAGAAACCATTTAGCAATGGCACCCCTGCCATAGCGGCCGCAGCAACCATTGCAAGGGTTGCCGTGTAAGGCATAAAACGCCACATACCATTGAGTTTTCGCATATCACGCGTGCCGGTTTCATGATCAATAATACCGGTCGCCATAAATAAAGAGGCTTTGAATGTGGCATGGTTAATAATATGGAAAATCGCAGCGACGGTAGCAAGTTCGGTATCCAAACCAAGTAATAAAGTGATCAACCCGAGGTGACTAATGGTTGAATACGCTAACAAGCCTTTTAAATCATGCTTAAATAATGCGATGTATGCGCCAACTAATAAGGTGGTTAAACCTGTCATGGCGACTAAAATAAACCAAGTATCATTTCCTGCTAGCGCAGGGTGGAAACGCGCCAGTAAAAATATTCCCGCTTTCACCATAGTTGCTGAATGTAAATAAGCACTAACCGGTGTTGGCGCAGCCATAGCATGTGGTAACCAAAAATGAAATGGGAACTGCGCTGACTTAGTAAAGGCACCTAATAACATCAGCACTAAAGCGAATTCAAACAGTTCGTGTGATTGGATCAGCGCACGACTTGCTAAAATCACATCAAGATTGTAACTACCAACAATGTCTCCGATCAATAACAAACCACCGAGTAACGCTAAGCCGCCAGCACCAGTAACTGCCAGTGCCATACGAGCACCTTTACGGGCTTCAGATTTATGCCACCAATAGCTAATAAGTAAGAAAGAACTAATACTGGTGAGTTCCCAGAAAAACCATAATTGAATAACGTTATTCGACATCACAATACCAAGCATTGCTGTCATAAATAGCATCAAATAACTATAGAGTTTTGCCATTGAGTCTTTCGTACTCAAATAGTAACGAGTATAAAAGATAACCAGTAAGCCGATCCCTAAGATCATAAAAATAAACAATAAGCTTAAGCCATCTAAGCGTAAAGCAATGTCTATTCCTAATGCCGGTATCCATTGTGCAGTAAAACGGAGCGTTTCACCCGCTAAAATCGTAGGCGCATGATAAATAGTGATTGCTAACGCACACAACGGTGCCAGCATAGTTAAGCTCGTAGATTGATTACGAGTCAATTTTCCGGTGCAGGAAGAAATAACACTGCCAATTAAGGATAACAAGGGTATCCAGAGCAAAGTCATAATGAGAAACCTTTTGAAGTCATAAGAGTATCAATACACTGCTAGTTAGTTTTAGTTTAGTACTGGTCATTGAGATGGTTTAATTTTAGCTTTAAAAAACACATATAGTGGTTATAGTTATACTGATCAGGGACGATTTTGTCTATAGTTAGCCCTCCTACCTGCTGCTATTTTGTACTAATTTAACGCTGATTTCATATTATTCACAACTTTACTCAGCAATATTTTTATTTGTCATTTTGGTGATAAAGTCCATAGCAGGTTCCATTTGTTGAAAATAGTCAGCAAAGCGCACCGGCTGATAATGCGGCTCATTGATCTTTTGCAACCATAACTGTTGATATTGTTCAGAAAGTGGTAATATTTGATATTGCATAATTGACCAGTCAGCACTGGGTTTATAAGCTTTACTTCCCCTTTGACAACTAGCACTTAAAGTCCAGCCCTTGGGCGGAGCCACACCATTGGCAATAAACAAATTAGGTGCAACTAAGCCTCGCTGATCACACAACCATGCTTGTTTTGCTGCTGGCAACACGTATTCATCTTCAAAGCCATTAAAGTGCATCAACTCATGCAAAAATAATCCGTAGTGGCTCGTTGAGTTTAAGTGCATTATTCCCCCTTGCACATTACCAAAGCCTGTCGCGGTCATCATTACAATAAAGTCAAAGCCTGCTGGCCATGTTTTATCCGCAATGAAAGGGTGCCAATTACAGCGAGCAGCGGCGTCAGGCTGGTGCTGGCAATCTATTGTATTTCCTAAATAAATGGGTTTACTAAAACAAAAACTTGCGGCTCTAGGCTGCGGGTGTTGCCGATACCGTTGTGATAGTGCATTCAGTTGACGCAGCCCTAGACGGTGATCTGTCATCATCAGTACATTATACTGACACTGAGGCATTGCTTGAAGTTGTGAAAAATCCAACAAAAACCCTTCATCATTAGCAAAACCTTGCTCTATTCGTCGCGGTGACGCACTGCGATGCAATTTTAAATGCTCAGCCACATCGCCAGCAGGTAAAAGTTGTTGTTCGTTTAAATACTCTAAATCTTCCCAACGCTCAAAGCGAAATAACGAAGCACTGAGCTGGCGGCGTTGTTCAATACCTTGCTGATCAACACTGGCACGCCAAAACGGCATTGCTGCGTCAGCTTCTTTATTGTTTAACAATCGTAATGCCCATGCAAACTGAGCATCAACCACTTGATTTAAGGCTAGCTGGTATAAATGAGGATCAGGTAAGTTATTTAATTGCGCATTAAAATCGGCAATAAAACCATAATAATTGAGTAAAATAGACTTTGGGGAGTGTTGGGCATGCCAAAAAGCAACGTCGCGATGCTGATTTACTGAGCTTGATAAGCAACCAACTGTCAGTATAACAGCAACGCTAACAAAGTATTTAACTGGCGTTTTCACCAGCCATTAACTCAAGCTCTAAGCGAGCATATTTATATTCCACAAACTCATGAACATTAGTCGCAAGCGCTAAACGAAAAAAGTCAGCCGCTTGGTAATCTAGGCCTTTTGCTTGGTACATTTTTGCAAGATAAAAATACGCTTCACATAGGCGTTGTGCATACTCTTGCTCAGTTGATACACCTTCACTAATGCTAGCTAAAAAAGCCCCCTCACTCAAATCACCCATATACAAAGAGATTAACCCATATGCCCATTGGCTATCGTCAAGGCCTTGCGCATTGGCTTTTAAAGCAGATAAAGCTTGCACAGGGTCAGCATCGGCTTGCGCTAAGTAGAGCCACAATACTCGGTATGGATCACTCGGAGAGCGAGCTAGAAACTCTTCAAGATCAGCCGCTGCAAGGTTTGGCCTATCACCATAGTAAAGTGCTATCCCCCGATTTAAATAAGCATATTCGTGTTGCTCATTCAGCTCTAAGGCTGAATCAAAAAACTCATAAGCTTTTTCATATTGCTGCATCAACGTGTGATGAATACCTAAAAAATTATACACTTCAGCTAGATCTGGCTTCAATTGCACTGCACGATTAAAATCAATCCGTGCCAAGGTTGACATTCCTAAGCTATCAAATAAGACACCACGATCATAATACAGTTTTGCTTGTTGATCTGGCGCTAAATCGGCACGGTTCAACAACTCAGAATAACGCGCTATTGCAATTTCACTACGAAAATCAGAAGGTAATGGTGCAGTAAAAGGCACATTCACAATTGCTGTTGGTTGTGCTTGCGAAGTAGATTGACAGGCGCTTAAAGACAAAATAACTAACGATGCCAAGGCTATGTGTTTAAGTATCATTAAAATCCTTTATACCAAGATAAGTAGCAAACAGATAAGACAAGTGCTATCCACAGAGGTTTCATTAAAGCATAAAAAAAGAGGCTATACAGCCCCTTTTTATGTTATCCAGTAATTAACTGAATTAAATATCAACAATTAAGCGTCTGTTGGTGCGTCAGCTGCTGGTGCTGCTGATTCCATTGCTTCTTTGATACTTAAACGTACGCGACCCTGACGGTCTACTTCAAGTACTTTAACTTTCACTTCTTGACCTTCAGATAAATGATCTGTCACGGTATTAACACGCTCAGTGCTAATTTGTGAAATATGTACTAGACCATCTTTACCTGGCAAGATATTAACAAACGCACCAAAATCTACGATACGTACAACCTTACCTGTGTAGATAGTGCCCACTTCAAGCTCAGCCGTTAACTGCTCAATACGTGTGATTGCATCTTGTGCACTCATACCATCAGTTGCTGCAATTTTAATTGTACCATCATCTTCGATTTCAATCGTAGTGCCTGTTTCTTCAGTAAGTTGACGAATTGTTGCGCCGCCTTTACCGATAACTTCTGCGATTTTCTTCGGTGGGATCTTCATAGTATAAATGCGAGGAGCAAACTGAGATAGCTCTTCAGAAGGCGCAGCAATTGCTTCGTCCATTACACCTAGAATATGTAAACGGGCAGCTTTTGCTTGCTTAAGTGCAATTTGCATGATTTCTTGCGTGATACCTTCAATCTTGATATCCATTTGTAGTGCCGTGATACCGTTTGATGTACCCGCTACTTTAAAGTCCATATCACCTAAGTGATCTTCATCGCCTAAGATGTCAGAAAGAACAACGAACTTCTCGTCTTCTTTAACTAGACCCATCGCGATACCCGCAACAGACGCTTTAATTGGCACACCGGCGTTCATAAGTGCTAAAGAAGTACCACAAACAGATGCCATTGAAGATGAACCATTTGATTCAGTGATTTCAGATACAACACGGATTGAGTAAGGGAACTCAGTTAGTGTTGGCATTACAGCTTGAATACCACGCTTAGCTAAGTTACCGTGACCGATTTCACGACGCTTAGGAGAACCTACAAAACCTGTTTCACCTACGCAGAACGGAGGGAAATTGTAGTTAAGCATAAAGTGATTTTTATGTGTGCCAGTTAAATCGTCGATTAACTGTGAATCACGTTCTGTACCAAGTGTTGCAGTAACAAGCGCTTGTGTTTCACCACGTGTAAAGATTGCTGAGCCGTGAGTACGCGGTAATACGCCTGTCATTACATCTAGTGCACGGATCATGTCTGGTTCACGACCATCGATACGCTTCTCGCCCGCTGTGATGCGGCCACGTACAATTTTCTTCTCAAGTGAACCGAATACTTTACCTACTTCTTGCTTATCAAGCGTTTCGTCTTCAGCAAGTTCAGCTGTAAGTGCTTCAACAACCGCGTCTTTCGCTGCCGTTAATGCTTCTTTACGTGCCACTTTATCAGTAATACGGTAAGCTTCGCCTACTTTTTCTGATGCAAGTTGAGCTACTTTATCTTCAAGAGCTACATTTTTCTCAGGAGCAGTCCAATCCCAAGTAGGCTTGCCTGCTTCTGCTTTGAATTCATTGATTGCGTTGATAATAGCTTGAGATTGCTCATGACCATATACAACCGCACCTAGCATCACGTCTTCTGCAAGTACGTCTGCTTCTGACTCAACCATAAGTACTGCGTTATCAGTACCTGCAACAACTAAATCAAGTTGGCTTTCTTCAAGCTCTTTTAGTGTTGGGTTAAGTACATATTCACCATTGATATAACCTACACGCGCTGCACCGATTGGGCCACTGAAAGGGATACCAGAGATAGCAAGTGCTGCTGAAGTACCAATCATCGCAACCATATCAGGTTGGATTTCAGGGTTTACAGAAACAACAGTCGCAATAACTTGTACTTCATTTACGAAACCATTTGGGAAAAGTGGACGAATTGGACGGTCAATAAGACGTGCAATCAGTGTTTCGCCATCGTTAGGACGACCTTCGCGCTTTAAAAAGCCACCAGGAATACGACCCGCAGCGTACATACGCTCTTGGTAGTTAACTGTTAATGGGAAAAAGTCTTGGCCTGGTTGTGCTTCACGCTTACCAACAACTGTTACTAATACTGATGTGTCGCCAATGCTTGCTAGTACTGCGCCGTCTGCTTGACGAGCGATTGCACCTGTTTCTAGGGTAACGGTGTGTTGACCTAGTTGAAATTCTTTAATAATTGCTTGCACTTAAAATAATCCTTAAATGTATTTTATAAGTCATCATCAAGGTACCAATTACAGTACATAATTGTATTCATTTGGAAATCAATTAAGTACTACAATTGGCAATGATGTAAGTAACCATAGATAAACCTTTTTATCTACGCGCAGTAGTATATAACAAAGTCAGGTAAAAATGCGAGTCTACGGCCTAGATAATCACAGCCACTTTAGCCGCAACTATGAGCGCTTTGTATTTCGAGTACGTTTGCCGATTAACTTAACTATCTACCCTTTCTAGCGGGTTAAATAAAGCGCTAACTGCGTTATACCAATCGACTTAAATATTTAACCATTCTAGCGGGCTAAATAAAGCGCTAACTGCGTTATAAATTTTTCATGTAGAACAACTACATGTCAAAATTTATGCCTTGTTATCACTCCATTTATCTGTCGCTATAAATGGTCAGTAACTTAACACGATTGGTATTATGAATTTTTCATGTAGAACAACGAAGGGAATGCCAGGCACAAAAAAAGGAGCTAAATGCTCCTTTTTATGAAATCTAGTTCTTAGCGACGTAGGCCAAGTTCTTGGATTAACGCAGTATAACGTGCAATGTCTTTACCTTTAAGGTAATCAAGCAGTTTACGGCGAGTGCTTACTTTACGAAGCAGACCACGACGTGAGTGGAAGTCATGCTTGTGATCAGCAAAGTGACCTTGAAGCTTGTTGATATCGAAAGTTAAAAGTGCAACTTGTACTTCAGGTGAACCAGTGTCGCCTTCTGCACGTGCGAATTTTGCGATGATATCGATTTTTTCTTGATTGCTTAGTGACATAGTAACTCCAAAAATAAAATTTAAAAGGTGTCTTAGCCGATCACTAATTCAGCCAAAACGATTAGCGGGCGTATTCTACCAGCTACGGCAATAACTACAAGCGAAACTTTACTCAGTCGCTTCTTGTTGATTTGATAAGCCGCGTTTTGACTTCAAATGGCCATCAGGGTTTTTCTCACCCGTGCCGATGAACACACCATCCGCCAACACTTTAATGGCCCCTTCAGGTAGTTCTACACCAAGTACAACAGCCTGACCATGGCCAAAGGAAACCCCCTGCTCTTTGGTTATTTCAACAACGGGTAAGTCAACTAAAGCGCTATCCATAGGTAATAACAGTTCATCAAGATAAGTAGATGGGCTCAGTTCTTGCTCTTTTGCTTTAGCAAGGAGCGCTTCTAACTGCGTTAATGACACCATTTTATCTGCAGGGTAATGTCCCACAGCACTACGATGTAACATAATAACATGTGCGCCACAGCCGAGGTTCTCACCTAAATCGTCAACAATAGTACGAATGTAAGTGCCTTTTGATACATGAGCGGTCATTTGTACTTCATTATTCGCTTCATCAAACTCATCAAGCGTTAAACTAAATACATTGATTTTTCTACACTTACGAGGCACTTCAATGCCTTCACGGGCATACTTATACAAAGGTTTTCCTTCATACTTTAGCGCCGAATACATAGAAGGGTATTGATCAGACTCACCTAAAAATTTTGCAATTTCACTACTCAACTGCTCTTCGCTTACATTAACCTCTTTTGTACTGACAATTTCACCGTCAGAATCAGAGGTTGTTGTACGTTCACCTAGTTTCGCACGCACAACGTATGTTTTATCAGTATCAAGTAGGAACTGAGTAAACTTTGTCGCTTCACCAAAGCAAATCGGTAACATACCCGTTGCTAACGGATCAAGCGCACCTGTATGACCTGCTTTTTGCGCAAAATAGATGCCCTTTGCTTGCTGCAAAGCTTTATTTGACGAAATACCTTGTGGCTTATCTAGTAATAAAATGCCGTCAATTGCGCGGCCTTTACTGCGTCTTGCCATTAGTCTTTAGTGCCTTGTTCTGGTTCATCATCTACGTGCTTCGCTTTATCTTCACGGATAACCGAATCAACTAAGTTTGAAATACGCATCCCTTCCATTAATGAGTTATCAACAACAAACTTCAATTCCGGCATAATACGGGCACGAATACGCTTGCCAAGCAATGAACGGATATAACCCGTTGCTTCGTTTAATACTTTAGCGCTTTGCTTTGCCGCATTTTCATCTTCGGTATTAAACACTGTAATAAACACTTTGGCATAAGATAAATCACGCGATACTTCAACAGCAGACACTGTCACCATACCTAAACGTGGATCTTTAATTTCACGTTGTAAAATAACAGCAATCTCTTTTTGAATTTGCTGAGCAACGCGATCTGTACGAGAAAACTCTCTCATTATACTCTACTCTAAATTTATAACTCATTGACAAATATAAATAAGTTATTTTAAATAATGAATACACAAATGGGGGCTGAGCCCCCATTTATTATCTTAGCTTACGAGCAATTAAAGTGAACGTTGTACTTCAACTGTTTCGAATACTTCGATTTGGTCACCAACGCGAACGTCATTATAGTTCTTAACGCCGATACCACATTCCATGCCGTTACGAACATCAGCAACGTCGTCTTTAAAGCGACGAAGTGACTCAAGTTCACCTTCATAGATAACCACGTTATCACGAAGTACACGAATTGGCGCGCTACGTTTAACCACACCTTCAGTAACCATACAACCTGCGATAGCACCAATTTTAGGTGACTTGAACACGTCACGTACTTCAGCAAGACCAATAATCTCTTGTTTAAACTCAGGTGCTAACATACCTGACATAGCTTGCTTAACTTCATCAATCAAGCTGTAGATAACGCTGTAGTAACGTAAATCTAAGTTTTCAGACTCAATCACTTTACGCGCAGAAGCATCAGCACGAACGTTAAAGCCAACAACGATTGCATTCGATGCCGCAGCAAGCGTTGCATCAGTTTCAGTGATACCGCCTACGCCAGAACCAACAATTTTCACTTTAACTTCATCAGTTGACAGTTTAGTCAATGAATCAGAGATTGCTTCGATTGAACCCTGTACGTCAGCTTTAAGTACCACGTTAACTTCTGACACATCACCATCAGTCATGTTAGTGAACATGTTTTCAAGCTTGGCTTTTTGTTGACGTGCTAGTTTAACATCGCGGAATTTACCTTGACGATAAAGTGCAACTTCACGGGCTTTACGCTCGTCTTTAACTACAGTTGCTTCATCACCGGCTGCCGGAATACCTGACAGACCTAAAATTTCAACAGGAATTGAAGGACCAGCAGATTTGATATCTTTACCATTTTCATCGCGCATCGCACGAACACGGCCATATTCAAGACCACATAATACGATGTCACCTTGATTAAGCGTACCAGATTGAACAAGAATAGATGCAACTGGGCCACGGCCTTTATCTAAACGTGATTCAATTACAACACCCGCCGCCATACCGACTGTTGGCGCTGTTAATTCTAATAACTCAGCTTGCATTAATACAGCTTCTAATAGCTCATCAATACCTAAACCCGTTTTAGCTGAAATATGCACGTATTGTGTATCACCGCCCCACTCTTCAGGAATAACGTCTAACTGAGCAAGCTCATTCTTAACGCGATCTGGGTCTACGCCTTCTTTATCCATTTTATTGACAGCGATGATTAAAGGAACGCCAGCTGCACGCGCATGCTGTACGGCTTCTTTAGTTTGTGGCATTACACCATCATCTGCTGCAACTACTAGGATTACGATATCGGTTGCTTTCGCACCACGAGCACGCATTGACGTAAATGCCGCGTGACCAGGCGTATCTAAGAACGTGATCATGTTACCATTTACGTCAACATGATAAGCACCAATGTGCTGGGTAATACCACCCGCTTCGCCAGAGGCTACTTTTGCTTCACGAATGTAATCAAGCGTTGATGTTTTACCATGGTCAACGTGACCCATTACGGTAACAACTGGTGCACGTGGTAATGATTTACCATCTTCGTGACGGTCGTTAAGTACCGTTTGCTCTAATTCATTTTCTTTAACAATGATAACCTTGTGACCCATTTCTTCAGCAACGAGTTGCGCTGTTTCTTGGTCAATCACTTGGTTAATGGTAACCATGTCACCCATTTTCATCATTGTTTTTACAACTTCAGCGCCTTTAACTGCCATGCGTGATGCAAGCTCAGCAACTGTAATTGTTTCACTAATACGTACTTCGTTTTTCACATCAACAGTCGGTTTTTGGAAACCATGTTGTAATGACGAAGGCGCTTTTAGCTTACTTTTCTTGCCTCTAGAAGGAACGAATTTCTCTTTCGCTGGGGCTTTTTTCTTTTTCTTCGCACGGCGTGCGCCTTGCTCATCACGCGCATCAGCAACATCTTCTGCTTCACGTGCGTAAGTTGAAGTCGTAAGGTGGTGATCAGCGGTTTCTTCACGCTTCTTACGCTCTTCTTCTTCTTTCTTCCAGCGAGCTGAGTTTTCTTCTGCTAGCTTTCTTGCCTCTTCTGCTTGACGTTTCGCTTCTTCTTCAGCTTTCTTCAATGCGGCCTCTTCTGCTTCTCTTTGCAGACGCTCAGCTTCAACACGGTCTTTTTCAGACTTAGCGGTTTGTTCTGGAGTCATCTGCTTCTGTTTTGCTGCACGTTCAGCGTCTGCTTTACGTTTAGCCTCTTCTTTCGCTTTGCGATCAGCCTCTTCTTTCGCTTTACGCTCAGCATCTTGTTTTGCTTTTAGCTCAGCCGCTTCTTTTGCAGCTTGTTGCTCAGCTTCACGACGTGCAGCTTCTTCTGCTGCAATACGTGCTTGCTCTTGTTCTTGCTCAACAGCACTTTTCTTCACGTAAGTACGTGTTTTACGTACTTCAACTTGCACTGACTTTGCTTGACCCGTAGAGCCTGTCACACTCAGTGTGCTTTTACTCTTACGTTGCAATGTCATACGGGCTGGGCCGTCTGAGCCTGTGCCGCCGTGCTGCTTGCTCAAGTGATCAAGTAACGTTGCTTTTTCAGCTTCAGTTACATTATCACCCGCTTGCTTAGTAATTCCGGCTTGCGATAGTTGTTGAAGCAATTTATCAACAGTTGTACCGATATCCCCGGCTAGTTTTTCAACATTTACTTCTGCCATAGTCTCAAATACCTCCGTTAATAAATTACTCGTCTGCGAACCAACAAATGTTACGCGCAGCCATAATGAGCTTACCAGCTTCTTCTGGAGAAACTTCTGTGATATCAACTAATTCATCAATACCTTGCTCAGCTAAATCTTCAAGCGTTACAACCCCTTTACTTGCCATAACAAACGCAAGGTGGCGCTCTAATCCTTCTAGTGCTAATAAGTCTTCTGCAGGCTCAGCACCGTCAAGGCTTTCTTCTGTTTTTAATGCTTTCGTTGTTAGCGCATCTTTAGCACGTGAACGTAAAACATCAACGGTTTCTTCGTCTAGCCCATCAATTTCTAAGAATTCAGATGCAGGAACATAGGCGACTTCTTCAAGCGTTGAGAAACCTTCATTGATAAGTAGCGTTGCAAAATCTTCATCGATATCTAAGTTTTCTGTAAATAAGTTAATTAGTTTATCAGATTCAGCTTCATTTTTGGCGCGCATTTCTTCAACGGTCATTACATTCAATTCCCAACCAGTTAACTGGCTAGCAAGGCGAACGTTTTGACCATTACGACCAATTGCTTGTGCTAGGTTATCTGCTTCAACAGCGATATCCATTGAATGAGTGTCTTCGTCCATCACGATTGACGCAACTTCAGCCGGTGACATAGCATTGATAACAAACTGCGCAGGGTTATCGTCGTACAGTACGATATCAACACGCTCACCACCTAACTCGGTAGAAACAGCTTGTACACGGGCGCCACGCATACCTACACACGCACCAATTGGGTCGATACGTTTGTCGTTCGATTTAACAGCAATTTTTGCACGCGAACCCGGATCACGCGCTGCAGCACGTAATTCAATCATTTCTTCGCCAATTTCTGGTACCTCAATGCGGAATAACTCCATCAGCATTTCTGGCTTAGAACGCGTTACAAATAACTGTGCGCCACGGGCATCAGGTTTTACTTCGTAAAGTAAACCACGAATACGGTCGCCTGGACGGAAGTTTTCACGTGGTAACATGTCATCACGGTAAATAACCGCTTCAGCATTGTTACCGAGATCTAGAACGATTGCATCACGCGTTGCTTTTTTAACAACACCTGTTACTAACTCGCCTTGCTGATCTTTATAGGCTTCAACAACTAATGCACGTTCAGCTTCACGTACTTTTTGTACGATTACTTGCTTTGCCATTTGTGTTGTAATGCGATCAAACTTAATTGATTCGATTTGCTCTTCAACGAAATCACCAACCTTAAGATCAGGATCATCAACTTGCGCAGCTTCTAAGGTAATTTCGCTGTATGGGTGCTCTAGTGAACCATCTTCAAGTACTTCAGCAATTTGCCAACGACGGAATGTGTCGTAGTCACCTGTTTTACGGTCAATTGCAACACGTACTTCAATTTCACCCGTGTGTTTTTTCTTAGTCGCGGTCGCTAATGCGAACTCTAACGCTTCGAAAATCTTTTCTTTTGGAACCGCTTTCTCATTGGAAACGGCTTCAGCAACCAATAATATCTCTTTTGCCATGGGTTATGCCTCGCTTGCCCTATTCCTTCGCACTCGAAATTAAAACTTTGCGATAATGTTCGCACGTTCAATGTTACTGAGCATGATTAAGTGTTCAGTGCCGTCACTTGAAAGTGTGATCATATCACTGCTAACTGAAACTAAATCGCCTTTAAAATTACGACGACCATCTTGCGGAAGCTTAGTACGTACACGTACTTCCTCTCCTTGTGCCTTCTCGTAGTGATCTTGTTTGAATAATAGACGATCAACACCAGGAGACGATACTTCCAAATCATATTCATTTGTAATTGGGTCTTCGACATCTAAAATCGCACTTATTTGACGACTTGCATCAGCACAATTATCAACCGAAATCCCCGCTTCATGATCGATATAGACCCTAAGCGTAGAATGGCGACCCGCTTGCACAAACTCTAGACCATGTAATTCAAAGCCTAACATCTCAACTGACGGTGAAAGCATGGTTAATAAATCTTGCTCAAGTTTTGTCACGAAAATCCTCCATACAAACAAAAAAAGGGCTTATAGCCCTAAAATACCTAGCTTATTCCTTGAGTAAAAATCAAGTGGTGCAGATACAACAACGCCCCGAACCAAGCGGGGCGTCACACCTAAAGCATAAAACTGTGTGGCCATGGGCCAAGCTTGGCTGCGGGCAGCAAACACCGCCTAAATAAACCCAAAGGCTTAAACGCAAAACGCGCATTACATAGAATGCGCGACTTCAAATCAGTAACTAAAATCGCTACTCATAAGTATGGCAACAAAATCTTAGAATCGTTAAAACGAGAACTAACTCCAAGAATTTGGTTGCGGGAGCCGGATTTGAACCGACGACCTTCGGGTTATGAGCCCGACGAGCTACCAGGCTGCTCCATCCCGCGCCAACTGGTATCAAACTATACGATACCCATCTAGCTAATCAACTAAGCTAAACAATGGCGGCTATTATAGAGAGCCTTGGCATAATTAGCAACCAAAAACTCATAAAGAATACTTAGACTATAAAGTTAAAGTGCAAGATTACACAGCTGAACAATTAACTTTAATTGAACGGCTATTAATTATTGAGCTATATGCAATAAAGTTGATCTAAATCACTAATAACGTATTTCACAGCAAGTCCTTTACTACTTTTTACAAACACAGTTGAATTCTCCAACTACACTTTACTTAAAGTGAGTGAAATAGTTTTACTTAGAGCGAATAAACCTATGTGTATTAGTAATGACCAACAAAAACTATTATTGCAAAATATTGCAATAATAAAACCAAACTTCCACTGCTTTACTGTCACTTTTCAGGTTCAACTGAAGCGTCAAGCACTTACAATAAAGTGTCCGAGTAGTAACGCTATCAGCGAAAAAAGTTACATACTCTATTGTGCTTTGGAAAGAACATTAAGTCATTTAGATAATCTATCTATGGTGACTACTTTTATAGAGCATCACGCTAATAACTTAGCAAAATTAGGTATCAGCAATACTGATGTCAACTTACTTTGTGATGCTTTCTATAACACATTACAAATTCATTTAGGCAATCACTTTACACATAAAGCACAAATTGCTTGGAGCTACTCATTACGACTATTTAAAAATATCGTTAAATCATATTTATTTAACTTTAGTAATGTAGTAGCTATTAATACTCAAATACACAAAAGCCACAGAGTCCTTGAAAAAAAATAGCGGTTAATATGCCATCTGTTTTATTGTAAAGTGGCTAACTCTTGTAATAAGCGATCTATTTGGCGTTGTTCTACATCAATCAGAGTCGCGTATTTTGACGTTATCGCGGTCATTTTTCGCGATAATGAATTATCAAAAGTCGCATCGGTTAAGTTTTTTGGTTGTTCACTAGCTTGCGCTTCAAGTGTCGCTATTTGTTTATCCATTTGCGCTTGATAAGTATCAATTTTTGATTGCCGTTGTTCAATATCACGCTTGATCTCTTGCCCACGAATAAATGAATCAATGTCTTTGCTCTGTGTTGATTGCTCGTCAATTTCGGAGCTGTTTGTCATACTTTGCAAGGCTAACTTTTCTTTTAATAGACGGTCGATGTCTCGCTGCTCGCGCTCAATTAATACATTATAGCGCTCTGACACACTAGCCATTTGGTTAGCAATCGCCGTTTCTTTTTTGGCACCGGATAAATTATTTAATTGCGCATCAGATTGATCCCGTAATCCAGCGATCTCCGCATTCATTTTTTCGCTAAAAGTATCAATCTTATCTTGGTGTTGCTGAATATCCGCATCAATTTGTTTAGTACGGATATATGTATCTACCTCGGATGTATTCATATCGCCATGAGTAACAATGTTACTGGGTACAGCAGGGTTTTGCTCCTTCACTGTAATGAGCTTTGCATTATCTCCACATGGAAATTGGCTAAACTCCACCTCACCTTCTTTTTCACACTTATAAACACTTGCATGCAACGGCGCAACAAAGCTGAGCGTAATGAAGCAAGGTAAAATAATTTTTAATTTTCGAATATTACACTGATGTTTGTTCATAGCCGACATTCCTTCGTTCATGTAGTTAACCTACACAGGTTCTTATATCTATATACCACGGCTTTGGGAATTAATAAATGCGATCTAATTGCTACCTTAGTCCGTATAGAGTTATTTTGGGCAAAACTTATAATGTATAAAACGCTGCGATTTATTTTTGGCGATCAACTCAACGCTAACCACAGTTGGTATAAAGAAGAGAACCAAACGCAATACCTTTATGTCATTGCTGAATTAAAACAAGAAACCGATTATGTAAAACACCATATACAAAAAGTGGTGGCGTTTTTCACAGCAATGGAAAACTTTGCCGCTGCGCTCAAAAAAGCCCAATTAAATGTACTTCATTTAACCTTAGATGATACCCAGAACGATGCTTGCATCACATTACTATTAACGCGCTTAGCCGAGCAATATCAGTGCCAGCAAATTCAATATCAGTATCCTGATGAGTATCGCCTGCAACAACAAATGCTGCAGTTTAAATCACGCAGTAGCTTAAAAGTAAGTGGCTGCGATAGCGAACATTTTTTATTACCTTATGCTGACATTGGCGATCACTTTACAAAAGATAAACAGGTAAAGATGGAATTTTTTTATCGCATGATGCGTAAGCGCTTTAATATACTAATACAAGATAATGCACCGCAAGGAGGGCAATGGAATTTTGATCAAGACAACCGTAACAAGTTAAAAAAAACCGATTTAGCCACCATCCCTAAACCAAAGATATTTACCAATAATATTGAGGTCATTTTACAGCGCATCAAAAGGCACCGCGTAAATACTTTTGGTCAATGTTCAACAACCTTACTATGGCCAACGAGTCGCGCGCAAGCAAAGCAATTACTCGACTATTTTTGCAGTGACCTTTTACCCAAATTTGGACAATTTCAAGACGCTATGACCTGTCAAAGTCCACACCAATGGAGCTTATATCATAGCCGATTAGCGTTTGCGTTAAACACTAAGATGTTGCACCCAATGCACGTTATTAATCGAGTCCTCGCTGAATTTACAGCACGCCAAGATCAGATCAATCTTGCCCAAGTTGAAGGATTCATCAGGCAGATTTTAGGATGGCGTGAGTATGTTAGAGGGATCTATTGGCAAAATATGCCCGCTTACGCAACTAAAAATGCACTACATGCCAACCGCTCGATACCCGATTACTTTTGGAGTGGCAAAACAAAAATGAACTGCATGAAACAAGCAATCACGCAAAGTTTGGAAACCGCCTATGCGCATCATATACAACGCTTAATGATCACTGGTAACTTTTGCTTATTAACCGGTATTGATCCAAAGGAAGTTGATAGCTGGTATTTAGGCATTTACATCGATGCTATTGAATGGGTAGAGATGCCTAACACCCGTGGGATGAGTCAATTTGCTGATGGTGGTCTTATCGCCACCAAACCGTATGCTGCAAGCGGTAACTACATAAACAAAATGAGTGATTACTGTAAAAATTGTCACTACAAGGTACAGCAAAAAACTGAAATCACGGCCTGCCCGTTTAACAGCTTATACTGGCAATTTATGCACAGCCATCAAACGCGCTTAGCGAGTAATCCTCGGATTGGTATGGTCTATAAAAATTGGCAAAAGCAACCTCAAGAGCAGCAGCAAGCTATTCTTAATAGAGCGCAGTGGTGCCTAGATAATATAGAAAAGCTCTAACACGATAAGGTATTCCCTTCACTATTATTACTGTGTGAAAACGACACTCATTAAACAAACATTAAAAAGCCGCCTCAATTGAGGCGGCTAAAAATAACAATTAAATCAGGGAGAAAAATGTCAAAGGGTTCGTTATTTCCCTTCTAGCAAGTTACCACTGCCAATTTCAATTTTACGTGGTTTAAGTGCTTCAGGTATTTCACGCTGTAAATCGATACTTAATAAGCCATTCGCTAGATCAGCACCCAGTACTTTGACATGGTCGCCTAGCTGAAACTTACGCTCAAAGTTACGTTCTGCGATACCTTGATGAATAAATTTACGTTCTTCAGTTTCACCTTTATCAGCTTTGATACCGGCTACTTTTAAAGTGTTGTTTTCTGACTCGATAGTCAGTTCATTATCACTAAAACCGGCCACAGCCATAGTGATGCGATATTTGTCTTTATCGAGTGCTTCAATGTTATAAGGAGGAAAACTTGGCTGCTTGTCTGTGCGAGCTGCCGCATCCATTAAAGATGCTAAATGATCGAAACCAATGAATGAACGATAAAGTGGTGATAAGTCTACTGTACGCATAATAATATCCTCATATTTAAGCGATATTTTGCAGGTGCTTTTCGGTTGAACAAGCACGGGCAAAGTTTAATTAATAATATAAATTTCAATTACTTCTGTTTGGTTTGGGACCCATCAGGCGTCCTCATTAAACTATATATGGACGGCAAAATTGTTTTCAAGTAAATAAATAAAAAAATTTAAAAAAATGTCAGAGACACGCATTAAGCGTGCCTCAAAGTACTTTTATGGCGCGAGTGTGCCACGAATTGGGTAATCGTTTTCACGAATAAATTTAATTCCCGATAGAAGCGCATTTAGATCAGGACGTGAAAATGGTGCATTCGATTTATCTAAAATCTGAATTTGATTTTGCTCATTCAGTACAAATATAGCTGGTTCTGAAAATGGATGGTCGGTCTCATTTTCATTACGAGGCTCACTAATATACAAACCAAAATCACTCATTTGCACTAAAGTTAACCCGCTATATAAAGGGAAATTGACATCTAAATCATTAAGATGCTGCTTAAGTTGCTCTGAACTATCAGCACTAACCGCAGCTAACTCAACTCCTGCGTCAGAAAAGTCACCTTTCATTTTCGCCAATGCATTTAATTGTTTGGTACATAATGGGCAATGCTTGCCACGGTACACAACAATCATCTTCCATGGCAGATCAGTCTGCCGCTGCGTTAAATCAAAAGATTTGCCATCAATACCATTTGCTTTAAAGGTAGGCATTTTCATTGCCGGTTGTATAGTGTTACTCATAATCATGTTCTCCTGTTAAAAATAAAATTTAAACATTTACATGGTTTTACTAGACCTTAGGGTTAAACTGATTAATTCAACCATAAAAATGCAACTAACCTTGGAGATGTGTTTGAAACTTTTACGCAGTACACTAATAAACATAGCTTTAGCAGCAATAATCTTTTTTCTGGTTAGTGCATTCCAGGAGCGCAATTTACTAAAAACAGATAGCAGTCCAGCCCCTTACTTTAACTTACCGTTACTAAGCGCTACTGATACACGTTTAAGTATTGCTGAACTTAAAGGCAAAACGACTGTTATATACTTTTTTGCGCCCTGGTGCACAGTGTGCAAATACAGCATGCCAAATCTAGAAGCAGCGCTACTTGACTCTGATATTAATGCCGTTGGTATTGCGCTTGATTATAAAAATCAACACGAGATTATACAGTTTGTTGACGGACTAAAACTCACAATGCCTATTTTGCTCGGCGATAAAAACACCCAAAAAAATTATAAAATCAGCGCCTTTCCTACTTATTATGTGATTAATGAACAACTGCAGATCACGGCCCGTTCAATGGGCTATTCGAGTGAATTAGGTATTAGCTTACGTGCCAACAATTAAAAAAATGGAATACGCCAATCGCATTTTTACGCTATATATTTTTAGTAAGTTAGTTATGATAGGTTCAAATTAAATCGAGGAGAGCGATATGTTAACTGTAATTTTTGGCCGTGAAGGCTGCCCATTTTGTGTTCGTGCAAAAGATGTTGCACAGAAACTAGCTGATGAACGCGATGATTTTAAATTTCGTTATGTTGATATTATTAAAGAAGGCGTCAGTAAAGCTGATTTAGAGCAATCAGCAGGTAAACCTTGTCCAACTGTGCCGCAAATTTTTGTTGACCAAAAACACATTGGTGGTTTCACTGAGTTTGAAGCATACGCAAAAGAAAATCTTGGACTTTATCAATAAGTTCTGTATCAAATATGTTAACCAGCTTAATTTGACCTCAATCAAGCTGGTTAAATTATGACCAACATCAACCACATACAAATTAGTTGTAATTTATACAAGCAATTGCCTCGTATTTCCTATACAATGCGCGCCTCTTTAAATTCGTTGAGGCGTATTAATGTCAGAACCAGTCACGTTTGAATCTCTAAATCTTTCTCCTGCAATTTTAAAAGCAGTTGAAGAGTTGGGTTACAAGACACCATCTGAAATCCAAGCTCAATGTATACCGTTATTGCTAGAAAGAAAGGACGTACTGGGACTAGCGCAAACGGGTACAGGTAAAACAGCAGCATTTGCACTGCCATTACTTAATAATATTGACCCGTCTGTGAAGCAGCCACAGATCCTTGTTCTCACACCAACCCGTGAGCTTGCGATCCAAGTAGCTGAGGCATTCGAACAATATGCTAAACACACTCGTGGTGTTGAAGTGTTGGCACTTTATGGTGGCCAGAGCTACAGCATCCAATTAAGTGCACTTCGTCGAGGCGCGCAAATTATTGTCGCGACACCTGGTCGCTTAATCGATCATATTAACCGCGGTACAATCAAGTTCGACAGCTTACAAGCGCTTGTTCTTGATGAAGCCGATGAAATGTTACGTATGGGCTTTATCGATGATGTTGAAAACATCATGGAAAAAACACCGCGTGAAAAGCAAACATGTCTTTTCTCTGCGACTATGCCTAAGCAAATTCAAAACATCAGCAGCAAATATATGAATAACCCTGAACAGGTTCATATTTCTGCGCGTAACTCAACTGTATCATCTGTTGAGCAAGTGTTTTGGAATGCCAGCGTACACAAGAATAAAGCGATTGTTCGTTTCTTAGAAGCTGAACAATACGAAGGTGCGATTGTTTTCGTACGTACACGTAACGACACTGTACAACTTGCTGAGTTATTAGAGCGCGAAGGTTTCTCTGCTGCGCCACTTAACGGCGACATGAACCAGCAAGCACGTGAACGCACAGTTGATCGCTTAAAAAGCGGCATGTTAAACATTGTTATCGCAACTGACGTTGCGGCACGTGGTCTAGATGTTGACCGTTTAAGCCTTGTTATCAACTACGATATTCCGCAAGACTCTGAAGCCTACGTTCACCGTATCGGCCGTACAGGTCGTGCTGGTCGTACTGGTAAAGCGATTCTTTTCGTAAAACATAACGAACGTTATTTACTTAAAAATATCATTCGTCATACGAATTCAGATATTGCACAAGTTGAATTACCAACGGCAAAAGTAGTTGAAGAAAAACGTATCGCAGCATTACAAGCCAAGCTTAGCCTTGCACTTGAAAACAAAGATATTACTTTCTTTAATGAAGTCGCTGCTAATATGGCGCAAAAGCTTGAACTTACTCCTGAAGACCTAGCGGGTGCATTACTGTGTTTAGCACAGCAACAATCACCAATTAAAGTTGAAGAAGTTAAAGTTCAGCAACGTGAGCGTAGCGAACGTAACTCACGTAATGACCGTGGTGATCGTGGCCGTCGTAACGAGCGTGGTGATCGCCCTACTCGTGACCGTGATTCAAAACCTCGTGAGCGTAATAGCCGTGATGCAGGTCCTATGGATACATACCGTATCGAAGTGGGTCGTGAGCATGGTGTTCAGGTTAAGAACATTGTGGGTGCAATCGCTAACGAAGCTGATATCTCAAGCAAGTTTATTGGTGACATTCGTCTTCACGACAGTCACAGTACGGTACAACTACCGCAAAACATGCCGAAAGATGTATTAGATCACTTCCAAAAAGTGTTTATTTGTAAACGCCCAATGGGAATGACACTGACAAAAGCTGAAGCAGCTTCTGAGCGCCCTGAGCGCAGCGAACGCCCAGCTGGTGACAGGAAGCGCAATGACGGCCCTCGCGGTGATAAGCGTAGCGGTCCTCGTAAAGAACGTCGCCCAGTAAGCTTTACAGCTAAATAAGCAACGTCTCTTTAATAAAAAAACCTTGCCACGAAAGTGCCAAGGTTTTTTTTTAGCACAGCGTTACAGCAGTAAATCTCAGTCCTAGGCAAACCTTCACTTTATTACTTGTAATAGTATGTAATACCAATCGACTTAAATATTTAACCATTCTAGCGGGCTAAATAAAGCGCTAACTGCGTTATAAATTTTTCATGTAGAACAATGGTGATTTTCTCAACTATAAAGTTTGTGGGATAAGGAATACATCTTTATGCGTATTCTCATGACTTTGATCACCGATTCTCATCAGCTTTGATCACCTGATTTATCATTTTGTAGAGCCATTTTTAAATTAGCTTAACTGATCATCATCAGTCAATTTATTTAGTTGTTTTCGTATCGATTCTCCTTTTAAGTTCAACTTAATCGAACCATGAATTAGCCTATCTAAAATGGCGTCAGCGTGAGTTGATTCTCCTATCATCTCATGCCAGTTTTCCTGCGGGAGCTGGCTTATAATTATGTGTGATTTATATCCATACCGCGCATCGATTAATTCGAGTAAGTCACCTCGTTGTTGCGCACTCAGTGGTTCAAGACCCCAGTCGTCTAAAATCAGTAGATCATACTTTATTAGCTTCGCCAGTAATTTCCGGTAACTGCCATCTGCTTGTGCTAGAAACAGGCTTTCAAGTAGTTCTTTCAATCGAATATAGTAAACACTTTTTCCTTGCAAACAGTGTTCATGCCCTAATGCACATGCGAGGTAGGTTTTTCCACAGCCTGTTGCGCCAGTGATTAAGATATTTTGGTGTAAGTTCAGCCAGCTATTTTGGCTTAAGTTACGTATCTGTGCTTTTTCTATATTGCGTGTCGGCGAGTAAATCAGTTGATTTAACTGAGCCGGTAAGCGGAATTTAGCGTGGCGTACGAGTCGGTCGATTTTTCTTTGCTCACGCGAGTCAATTTCATGTGTTAGCAATAAACTGATGCGCTCTATAAAGCTTTGTTCTTGATATAGATTTGGCTGTTCAAGCTGCTGCTTGAGTGCTTGCTTTATACCCGATAACTTGAGTAGTTGAAGTTGCTGGTTAATGGTATCTATCATGTTTTCATTCCTTAATGGTAATAATCTGTACCACGTATGTTGCTGTGTGTAATTGGCTTTTCTGGCTCTGTTTGCTGTGTGGGTAACGGTTGTTGATCCAACCCTTTCTTCAGCATCTGCTTTATTGATTTGAGTGTGGTCGTATTCATCACGATTGCGCGATAACACGCTTGCTCAAGCCGCTCTTTTGAATAGATTTTAGCTAAACTCAACACCCCTAAACAGGCGCGATAAGCATGCTCGGGGTGACGCCGTCCACTGAGCTGTAACTCAATAACTTGGTGGGTATACTCCCCGATACTTAATGCCCATGAGCGTAAATTTATCGGTGACTGCTCATGCTGTTTTTGATGCGCCAGAGGCATATGATGAGACTGTGTTGTATGCCCACCTAAACGGTGTGAGCGCGGATGCTGTGCGATTAAGGTATCGTCATGATAAAGCTGTACTAGCTGATTGGTTATATGTGCGCGTAATTGTTTCTTAACCCATTGATACGGCACACTGTAATAATGTTTTTCTATTTCAACATGATAATCAATGTGTACTCGCACCGTTTTAATTTGTGTATAGTGATAGGGCTTTTCTGGCAATGGCTTTAATGCGCTTTTATCCACCCTATCAAATAGCTGTTTACGTGACTGTTGATATTGCTTCATAACCTTATTGTTCATTACATCAAGTAGCTTTGCTATTTCTTGATTTAGGTGCGCTAAGCTGTAGAAGGTTTGGTTACGCAGACGTGCCATGATCCAACGCTCAACAATTTGTACACCGACTTCAGCCTTCGATTTATCTTTGGGTTTATAAGGTCTAGCAGGTATGACAGCGACGTTAAAATACTCAGCTAATTGATGATACGTGGGGTTTAAATCTGGCTCGTAGCGACAGGGTTTACTGACAGCACTTCTGAGATTATCGGGAATAACAAGCGCTGGTACACCGCCTAAAAACGCAAAGCAACGGGCATGACTCATCACCCAATCTTCAAGTTGTTGGCTATACGTTGCTTCAGCATAGGTATAATTTGATGCGCCGAGTACGGCAACAAACACTTGAGCAGTCCGTGTCTTCTGCGTTGTAGGGCATGTGATGGTCAATGTGGGGCCACAATAATCCACAAACAGCTTTTCACCACCTTTATGATGTTGACGCATCGATAACCGTTGTTTTCCCAACCATTCCCGGTAGGCGCGGCAGAAGTGGCTGTAGCTGTAATAAGGCTCACCGATTTTCTCAAGTAATTCATCGAATACTAACTGCAACGTTAAATGTTTATGCTGCTTTAAATCCCTGTTGATAGCGAGCCAATCAGGTGTTGGGTATCTTTTTTGACGGGTTGAGAAGTCCCTGATTTTTGTATTAAGAAAAGCACCGTGTTGCTTATCTTCAGGTAACGGCCATTGGTTTAAGCCTAACTCATTGGCTTTTTTAACGTAATTAGCGACGGTACCAGGGGAGATATTTAAGCTTCTGGCAATCTCTCGATGGGATAATTTAGCTGAATATTTCAGCCGTAAAATAGCCTGTAATTTACTCATAGATATAGGTCTTGTTGACATGATTGTTATCCTCATCAAACGATTTAGATAACGGTTTAACATACCTACAAAAATGATAAAACGTGAACTCGGTAACGAGTGGCATTAAGCTTTGATCGGCAAAATTATTAAGAACACAAAAGTGATCATTATCAAGTAATTTTCGTGATCAAAGCTTAATGAGAATAAGCGATCAAAGTTAATGCCATTGGGTGATCAAAGCTAGGGAGAATATGCACTTTATTCAAGTTAATACTCAGCAAACTTAAAATGGAGATTTATCATGTCAAATACACTTACTATATTTTCGAATCCAACAACAATCTTAGTCACGAATACGACTCCTGCGAATAAAACCGCGCTTGCATCAACTGAAGCTGAAACTTGGCAGCTCTCAGAAAAAAAGGGACTATTTCAGGGGGCGGGGTCACGGTATCCGGTGCAGGTGCTTGGGCAAAAATGTCTGGCTCGTTTGATTTTTCGATTGTAAATCTAGAAAGCTCTCGCACCTATCAAAAAATGGTGTCTGAATACAGTATACCTGGGGGTGTTAGTGGCTTTTGGGGCTGGCTTGGTTTCGGTGCCAATGCCGAAACGCACAAGCAAGAAATCAAAGAAGCAATGCAAGAACTTAGTCAACAGTAACGGCTCTGTGGATGTTGATCTTATGGTAACCGGTTTGATCCCAGGCTTTGAAGTAAGTGCTACAGCGTATATTCTGGTACTACAAATCCAAAGCTCTTCTGGTGCTACATATAATATTGCTTCATCAACAAGCCCATCGACAGATGTTGGCGCACAAGATCAAAACCAGCAGAACCTGCCTACTTCAAATAATAACTCAACTATCAGCCTATAAATAGCAAATGTAAGATCATCAAAGTAACTATGCTTTGATGATCTTCCACTTATCAACACACGCAAACTGCTAGTTAAGGAAAAATCATGAGGCTATTTACTGCTCTACTACTTATTATATTTACTTTAGCTGTTAAGGCTAATCCTGCGGTAATATCAGCTATAAATGATAACTTAAGTTCTACGGTATGGACGGATAACTTTAAAACTAGTTTAGCTTTTACTGACACTAGTTATGAAATACAAGAAACGAGCGTTACCCCCTCTCCTTTTGTGATCAATAGGAAAGATAATCTTATTTTCTCTACTTTTACCAGTTTCAGTGATCAAAAAGAAATAATCATTAAAGATATTACCGGGGACGGCCTGCCAGACATACGTATAACAAAGATGCTCAATAAAAATGGTGGCGTTATATCCACCACTACTGAAAAAAATTATAATTAGCTATGAGAAGTGAAGTTGATTTAAAATTAAAAGCTTCTGTATTTTCATACAGAAGCAAATATTACTAATACTTTCTGCAAGTCATATTAATTGTGCAGTTTTTCCCATCTGAGCTACATGATGTTGATTGACTACAAGTCATTTCTCGTCCATCTTGATAAATGCCTTCTAAAAAGTTTCGTAGATTCCTATTAAATCTGTCACCTTTATCATGATATAAATCAAACTTTGCCATGTGAGCACTTGAGGTTGCTATCCCAGAAATTGTTTTACAAAACGCTCCTGTAACAGCACATACGAAAGTTGCACCAGTATCTGTTTGTACAATTTGAAATTGCAATGGTTGAGCAGTTGCCTCCTCCATGTCCTGCTTAACTTGTTGCCCGTTGGAACTATTACGCATGATTTTATCTATTATGTTAGTAACACCATCAGCTCGGCCAATATACTTATCAATCAAATCTCCATCTTTATTTTTACTACCTCTTTTCTGAATAAATTGATGATCATTATAAACTTCTTCGAGTGAAGAGCGACTCTCATCCAATGGCTTATCTACATCGTATATTTCAGTACAGCCAGTTTCATCACAACAAACTTCGACTGTTGGATCGCATTTATAAATCACTTTTTGATAAAGTTTGTTTTCCATATAAGCGGTGCGAAATGCCCAAAGAATATCATTTGTTTTTGCATCTAATGAGCTGCAATCATTTGTACAGTTTGACACAAAATCATAGTCAACATGCACTAAAGCCCCTGTTGATTTTTGACGCACCCGCTTCGCATGTACTTTATGCTCTTTGTTGTCTGCATCCTTAAAATACATAACTAATACATCATAAGAGTAACTCTGTTGGCAAGTTGGGTTTGAACTTTTCAAGCTATCTAGGCAAGAGTTTGCTAGTGTAGGGGCTGATGTAAATAAAAAATATACACCAATAAGTAAAAATAGTTTTTTAATCATAATCCTTAATCCTTAATCCTTAATCCTTAATCCTTATAGTAGTCAACATCAATAATAGTATAAAAAACCTTCGGAAGATACAAGGTAATGAATATTACTTGTAAACAAAAGTAAAAAAAATGAGCTTGTTTAGTTTTTCATAAAATTTAAAACTAAAATAAAAGCCTCACCATTTTCATGATGAGGCCCCCTTTTTAAAGTTTACGTCCTAGTTATTAAGGTGCTATAGCAGGATAAACGTAACTTGCATCTAAGCCTAGTGGTATACCTAATGCCCAGTAGCCGAGTAAAAATAAACTC
This sequence comes from Pseudoalteromonas sp. KAN5, assembly GCF_022846535.1. Taxonomy (NCBI): domain Bacteria; kingdom Pseudomonadati; phylum Pseudomonadota; class Gammaproteobacteria; order Alteromonadales; family Pseudoalteromonadaceae; genus Pseudoalteromonas; species Pseudoalteromonas sp. KAN5. Next base: position 688,465 of record NZ_AP025589.1, on the reverse strand, counting down.
CAACCGATCATAAAAGCGATTGAGTATGGCAGCATCATGGCGATCAGCGTGCCGATGCCTGTGCCTTTGACGTATTTCTGGCAATACACCACGACCAGCGGGAAGTACGGCATTAATGGCGTGATGATATTTGAACTGGAATCGCCCACTCGGTACGCCGCTTGGGTTAAGTCCGGTGAAATACCCAGTTGCATCAGCATAGGCACAAATACAGGGCCTAGTAACGCCCATTTAGCAGAGCTCGAACCCACAAATAAGTTAACAAAGCCCGTTAAAAAGATGATGCCCACAACAGTTACTGCACTAGGTAATTGCATGGCCTTTAACAACTGCGCCCCTTCTATTGCCAATAATGCGCCCAAATTAGATTTACTAAACGCGGCAATAAATAAAGCACAGAAGAACGCCATTACAATGTAATACGCCATGCCGCTCATTGCTTTGCTCATGGCATCGATCATATCTTTAGAGCTTTTAAAGGTACCAACGGTAAAACCATAAACCGCACCCGGTATCCAAAACAGTAAGAAGATGAGCGGTACAATTGACTGCATTAACGGTGAACGGAAGTTAGTGAGCGAGCCATCTGCGCTGCGCATTGCTGAATCTGCTGGTGCTGATACAAACGCTAACAACGCAAGCCCTGCAACCATCACAGCACTTGCAATAAAAAACGCGCGTTTTTCATCACTACGGGCATCTTCAAATACAGGTAAGTCTTCTTTATTGCCATCAAGTGGGGTGTTTTTTAACCGTGGTTCAATAATTTTATCTGTAATGTACCAACCTAGTAAAATAATGAATAAGCTTGAAGCGGAGGTAAACGCCCAGTTATTAAGCGGGTTAATCGACATCGCTGGATTGATAATTTGTGCTGCACTTTGGGTAAAACTTTGCAGTAGTGGGTCGATCCCTGATGGAATAAAGTTAGCACCAAAACCACCGCTAACCCCAGCAAATGCAGCAGCAATACCTGCAAGTGGATGGCGTCCTGCGGCATAAAAAATAACACCCGCCAGTGGAATAACTAGCACGTAGCCTGCATCAGTGGCTGTATGACTCACAATTGCCACAAGGATAATTGACGGCGTAAGCAGCTGCTTAGGTGTTACTTTAAGCATGAGCTTTAAACCGGTATTAATAAAGCCTGAGTGTTCGGCCACACCAACACCTAGCATTGCCACTAACACCACACCTAATGGTGCAAAACCTGTAAAGGTTTTGACCATTGACGATAAAAAGGTCGCCAATGAGTCGCTTGCCAGCATGTTATTAACAATAATGGCTTCGCCTGTACGTGGATCGATAGCGTCAAAATTAACCCCCGATAGCCACCACGACAAAAACCAAATTAGTAACATGGCGAACAAAAAGATAATCGCTGGATCAGGTAGCTTGTTACCCACCCTTTCTACAAAGTTTAAAAATCGTGCAACTAGCCCTGTCGGCATTGTCGCATCATTATTGTTATTCATTTCGCTTATTCCCTAGAAGTTTAACGTATATACACTACCGTAAATGCTACGGTAGGTAAATTTTAAGTGAATAAAAACTCACTTTTTAGGAACGTTATTATCTCAAGCGCACAAAAAAACGGCTAAAAAGCCGTTTTTTGTATGAGTTGAGTATTATGCTAATGCTTTTACTTCATCCCATAGTCTTACAACCAGGGCTTTATCTTCTTCATTAAGCTCGCCATTGCGATATGCCTTCACTAGGCTTTTTTCAACAGTTTCGTTAAGTTCATCAACTTCTAGGTTCAGTTCTTCAACTTGCGCATAACCCACGGCTAAATCAAAATGGCCGCGTAAATAACCACCGGCAAATAGCTCATCATCAGTGGCTTTGATCACTAAGTCGTCAAAATACTGTTGAGCTGCATCAATATAATTTACTAAACTCACTATTACTTCTCCTGTGCTTGCAGGCTATCTTGGTGACCCACAGCGTACATAACATGGTCGTTAAATCCGGTCGTTACCCGAATATAACCGCTTAATTCATCATCTAATTCGCTATCACCTGTATCGGCAATAAGCGGTCGGCCATTTAAAGCCTGTAATTTGGTTTTAGTTGCCACGACAATAATATTGTCTTTACCAACAGCGCGAATAAGTGCGGGGCTTAATTGCTGATTACCGCGGCCAAAAATATGCCCCTGCCCACCAATTAGGGTGATCACTAATTTAGTGCTGCGTTGCTGGGTAATCTCTAATAGCTGCTGCGCTGTTAAATCTTGAGCAAGTAAACTTTGATTTTCAACTAAATCAACCCCTAACAGGGTGTTTTCAAGCCCCATCTCTTGCATAATTGCTTCGACTGTTGAGCCGCTGCCCATCACATACAAGGTATCTTCTTCCATTTCACTAACAACGTGCGCAGCAATATCGGCTAGCACCAATTCATCGGTTTCTTTACCACCGTTTTTAACCGCTTGCACATAACGTACTTCACTCGGTACTTGCATTTCGCCATAACGTTTTGCTTTTACTGTTCCTTGACGAAACGCATCTTCGTCAATATCCATCACATCAGCATCAGCCAAGGTGACCAGCTCACCTTTCACTAGCATTTCAACAACTCGACCAGCCGCTTTTGGGGTAATGGCATAGACCCCTGAATGAATTTTACAACCTGCTGGGATCCCAAGCACGGGGACTGCGTCTTCTACAGCATGACAAATATTGCGTGCCGTGCCGTCGCCACCGGCAAATAAAATCAAATCAACACCTAATTGTTGCAAGGCTTTGGCTGCATTTTCAGTATCGCCAGCGCAGCTTTCATCTTCACATTGATAAACAACCTCGGTATTAAAACCAAGCTCTTTCGCTGTGTTCTCACCCATTAAGTCACTAACAGTATAAATTGTTATTTGATCTTGATAAGACAGCAATACCTCAAGTGCGGCTTTAGTGCGTAAATTGGCTTTCGGCTCTGCGCCAAGCTCTATTGCTTTGGCTGTCATGTCGTCACTGCCTTTAAGTGCGACACTGCCACCTAATCCTGCGACCGGATTAACGATTAAACCTAATTTAAACTGCATCACTAAACTCCTGAGGATGTTGCCATACAAACTGCGCCGCAGTTAAAGGCCATGGCGTGTTATAAAAATCACTTAACGCTTTTAAAAGTGCGGTAGTGCGAGAATTAAAGCCAGTTTTTATTAATTGTTGAAGCTGTTGATGTACACGCTTTTGGAAATCAAATCGACAGGTTTGCTCGCCATTTAAATTATCAACCGAGACATTAAAATCAAACCCCGCGGCAACACTCAGTGCCCATTCAATGGCCTGCGGTTTTACTTCAACCGCTTCAAACTCAGCCTGCTGCGCCTTATCGCGGCCATCAGGGCAATACCAATAGCCATAGTCCTCTACTAGACGACGTTTTTCTCCAGCCACCAGCCAGTGAGCAATTTCGTGCAAGGCACTGGCGTAGAAACCATGCGCAAACACAATTTGATGAAACGAGGTATTAGCATTAGCGGGAATATAAATAGGCTCATGCTCACCTTTAACCAAGCGCGTATTGTGACTTTGGTAGAAAGTGTGTTCGAAAATAGAAGTAAGATCGGCTATTTGATGCATATAATTCTGTTATTTCGCCTCGAAAAAATACAATGCGTACACGCTAAATCGAGGCGAATTGTACGGACTTTTTAATGCAAAGTAAAAATCAATGCAGTACTTGTTGGTTATAGTTATGTATTTCGCAAATTAACAACATCATCAAAGCTTTGTTGCATATTTTCCATCACAAATTGATTTCGGCCATTGTGTTTAGCTTTATACAACGCTGAATCTGCGCGAGCAAGGGCCGCATTACTTTGCTCATTAGGTCTAAGTGCGGTTATCCCAAAACTCGCTGTGATTGGGTGCTTAATTTCATTAACCTTAAAGATGTTATGGTTAAGCTGTTTAATAATTTTATTAAATAATGCATCGACTTGCTCGGCTGTATACGAAGGTAAAACCAACACAAACTCTTCCCCACCAAAGCGAAATAGCATGTCTTCTGGTTGCAATGCTGCAGCCAAAACTTCAGAAAACTCAATCAAGGCGGCGTCACCAACATCATGTCCATAAGTATCATTGACTGATTTAAAGTAATCGATATCCCCCATAGCTACATATACTTTTTTAGGTTCATCGGGCAATAAGTTTTGAGCCAGGATTTGGTAACGCGGGAAATAAGCACTAAATGCATGCCGGTTAGGTAATTTTGTTAAAGCATCTTTGAATGCCTGTGCTTTCATTTCTTTCGCCAACCCTTTAAGCCACTGATTTCTGACGTAGAATTGTCTTTTTAAAGTGTGTTCATGCGCTGAAATAACGATTCCGACTAAATTAGTTGATACGTACGCTGCAAACACCATTAATTCGCCATGCAAACCCACAGACTTGCTCATAAGTAAAACAATTGTGGCAACGACCCCGTACATCAAACCAAGAATATAAGATGTTTTAAATGAGAATAAGGTTGAAAAGTATAGCGAAATCAAAATAATAACATCAAAGAAAACATATAAAATATAGTTTTCATAAAATAAAAGCGTCATACCTTGAAGGTTAAAAAACAAAAATAAAACAAATCCCAAACAGACATAATGTAACTGCTTGACACTATTTATATAATTTAACGCAACAATACCAACAATGCATATCAGTATTAACCCACCACGCCAAAGCAGAGTTACATCAGGCCAAAACCTTGGCTGTACAACCATTGGATCGCAAAAAATAATAAAAACTAAAACAACTGAGATAATACTGCTTAAATATTGCGCTACTTTTTTATCTTGCTCAAATTTACTCGCAAGAAAGTTATTTTCATCTTTTGCAGACTCAAATTGACACCGCCATTTAGATATCGGTATTTGTGGACAGGGATACAGTGTTTCTAGTTCTTTCATATTACAAGCTCATAAAGTTAATTTAGGGACCTCGCAAAGTTCTTCATTAATTATGATAAAAATCGTATGACACTTCAGTGCTTTAATTATAAAACATAGCACAATAAAAAAGTTATATGCCTCTGTTAAGTACAAAATATAGCGTTACTGCCATCAAAATCACATAAAACTAACGTTCAACTGGCAAATTTAACAACATGCATTTTCTCTAATGTAGGGCTATTTCCTGAGTTATAACATCCTCATGTAGAAAACAACAAACGCAGTTTACTACTTCAGCAATAAGCCTTACCATTAGCGAAACCCAATAATAGACCACTAAAACAGATGCTCAAATTAGCCTTTATAAAACCTTCGATATTTTTACTTATTATACTTTTTAACGCATCAATCCCTGCTTTTGCACAAAGTATTAGCATTAATGTGTTTGCCATTCCTTCAAAGCCAATTATTAACTTAATTGAGCAGACCAGTGAAGCATTAAAAAAACAAGGGATGATTAGCTTTTATGAAAAAGGCATGCCTGTGCACGCTACTTTATATTTAACTGATTTTGCAGAAGGTTCGGAGCAAGCAATTAAACATGCGGTCGAAAGTATTACTAAGCAACATCAAGCATTTACTATCACCGCACAAGGTTTTAGTGTGTCACAAAGTAATTGGGCATTTATTAATTTGCACTATTCATCTGAGCTACAAAGGCTATCTGACGAAGTAACACTCGCCATTGAGCCATTACGAGATACAAACGCGGCCGTCCCAAGCTGGGTTAAACACTACCCAAATAAATTAACGGCATTTGAACGCTATGGTAGTCCTAATGTATTTCAAAATTTTCAGCCACATTTAACATTACTAGCGAACGAGAAAAACCCAAACCTCGCGACGGTTAATGACTATATGCAAGCTCATCCCCCATTTGCAGAGGGCAAAATTATCGGTATTGGTATTGGCATTTCAGACCAGTTTGGCCAACAAAAACAAGTGATTGCCGAGTACTTTTTTAATAGTAACAAATAAACCCGCTATTCTACCCGTTCTGCTAAGTGCTTTTTCAATAGCTTCGTATTACGGGTATTGGCTTTAAAAAACATATCAAAAATATCGCCCACTATAGGAATTAGGCCACCAAAAAAATCAATCAGCATATTTGTGATTATCCGTAATTTAACACCCCAACTAACACCTAAACGCTGCGCTTCAAAAAGCACATAACTTGATAAAATTAGACCTGCTAAATCGCCTACCCCAGGCAAAATGCCAATCAGAGACTCTGCACCTAATTTAAAATTGGTAAAAGGAATACCAATACTACTATCGGTAAAACGACTAAACCTTTCTAACCGCTTTAATGCCCTCTGATGTGATAGCTCCATCTGTTCCATACGTATACACTTATCGATTAACAATTCACTTTAGGTAACATCAATACCCGCTTCATCGCAAGCAACAATATCTGTTTCTTTGCCTGATTCAATGATCCACTGTTGTAAAGTAGGGCAACTTAAAACATGCTGGCAATATTGCTCTGCAGCAGCTGACAAAACTATTTGATAGGTTTTTAGCCTAAGCACAACCGGAGCGTACATGGCGTCTGCAATACTAAACTCACCAAACAACCACGCATTGGGGTAACACGCTTGTTGTGTGGTAAAAATTTCATCAATGCGCGCTAGATCTTTTTTTGCCGCCACAGATAACTCAACTTTGCGCTTTGCGCGTATATTCATCGGCATTTCATTACGTAATGCCATAAAGCTCGAATGCATTTCAGCGCTTAAGCTGCGGGCTGTCGCTCGCTGTGCACGCTCTTTCGGCCAAGCTGCATTAGATAAATAAGTATCATTGATGTATTCACAAATTGCCAGTGAGTCCCACACCTGTAAGTCACCATCTATCAAGGCGGGGACTTTTTGTACTGAAAAATTATTTTTAAGCGCTTCATAAAACTCAGGAGTATCTAACACGAGTTGTTTTTCAGTAAAAACAATATTGAATTTACTCATTAAATACCATGCTCTAAGTGACCACGTCGAATAGTTTTTATTACCGATAAATAATTGCATTTGTGTTCCTTGCTAGTGTTTAATAGCCTCACTATATAGCAGTGTTAAACTAATTACTTACCAATAGTTTTTATACAATACATAAGTAAAATTGATAAATGAGTTAACTATGGATTTAGACGCCCTGCGCACTTTTTGCGCCTTTGTTGATACTGGTAGCTTTACTCGTGCAGCACAACAGGTATGCCGCACCCAATCAGCGGTCAGTATGCAAATGAAAAAACTCGAACAAGAGCTGGGTAATCAACTATTTGTAAAACAAGGACGACAACTGGTTTTATCTACCAGCGGCATTCATTTAGCAAGCTACGCAAAGCAGCTATTAGCACTGCATGATGAAGCCTATAAACAACTTAAAACCGCTAGCGGACAAACCCGTGTGCGCTTAGCCTGCCCTGACGATTATGCTGGGACGGTATTAGCGAAAGTTGTGGCATTACTGCATAAACATATACCGTACCTTGATTTGCAAGTTAGTTGCGCGCCTACCAATCAGCTCAAAGCACAGCTAGATCAAGGCTTACTTGATATGGTAATAGCGACGCGCTCACCCAGCTCAGAAGAAGGTTACTTTTTACAAGCAAGTAAAGGTGTGTGGGTTAAAAGCCCTAAATTTAACTATCAACCCGATATGACTTTGCCTATTGCGATATTTCAGCGTGATTGCAAATTTCATCAAGCAGCTGTAGAAGGATTATTAAAGGCCGAGCGCCAATTCAACATTATTGCCTGCTGTGGCTCCGTAAGCGCACTCACTGCACTGGTGCAAGCTAATCTGGCCGTTGGTGTAATGGCTGAGGTAAGTAACACTAATGGACTAATAGTGATTAATGATCCAGCTCTACCACCTTTGCCCGTTATTGATATTGTGTTGCTTCATGCTGATCACGCTCCTCACAACCCTATAAAAAGAGAATTAGTGAAACTAATAGCGCTAGATTATTCACTAAACATGTCAATTTAAGTGTTTAAAGGCGCTACCGTAACCTCACCAAAGTGCGTGTTCGCTTCGGCTTGGTAAGATATAAAAACTGCGTACTATCATGTGAAGCATTGATTAGCATATTGCCCTTCTCATTCACTATATGCCGTACTTCTGAGCGAGCACTGTGTAAATTAAGCATAGTGAGCAGATAGCCATCGTGTTGCTCTGAGGTAATATTCAATGTTTGATCATCGACCGCCAGACCGATAATATCGTTGTCATCAGCCTGCCATAGTTGCTCAAAGCTGTTATCATGAGTGAGTCTAAATACTTGTTTGTTGTTAGAAAAGTAAACCCGATCGTATTTATCTAAAGCCATTGCATAACAAGCCAACCGCTCCCCTTGACCAGTAAATGGCGTTAAACTTAGTGTTTGCATGTCTAATTTTGCTGGATGAAATGTAACACCGTCTTCAGAGCGATATGAAACTAATATCGCATCTTCGTTATTAAACTTTTCTCTGAGATAAAATGAATGATGTGGATGAGGTATTTCTTGATAATCACCGCTATTTAAATTTATGCGAAATAGCTTATCTTTGCTTGCCGTGATCACTTCTTCGCCGTTTTTTGACCAAACCACCCCAAACAGCTCTTCATTATTTGGGTTTGCAAAAATAAGTGTTTGCTTACCTTGCTCATACAGAAATAGTTGCTTTAAACCAAACCGATGAGATTCAAATACAAATTTACTTGAATCAGGCGAGAATACAGGTAAGAAATCAACCGATGAAGTATCAATAAGCTTTTCATACTGTTGAGGTGTTGTATTGGTGCTGCGCAAAATATCAACATCAATATTAACAAGCTCCATTAATATTTCTTCACCCGATGGGGTATAACTCGCATCTCGGATAATTTGATAATTATTAAATGCAATATCAGTTGAATTACCCTGTCGATCGATAAGCACTAGTTTATTGGTGTTGCTTATTAACAGGTATTCCCCGCTTGGATGCCAACTAAGGCCCTGAATACCATTTTCAACTATAGCAATTGCTTTGCTGCTATTATCCGATAAATTGAGTATGTCAATGCGGTAGTTATTTTGCCCAGCCTCGTAACCTAGTGCTAATTGCGTTTGATCTGGCGACAACGCATGTAACTTTAACCAGTCTTGACCCACTGATGCTTTGATTACTTTTTTTCGTTTGGTTTCTATATTGGCAAGCGAAAGCTGCGTTTCATTGTTATTTTTTTGTCGCTCAATAAAATAAATCTGATTGTTATTAGCCCACTGTAATTGCTGACTAGTAACTAAATATTCTTTAAATTCTAGTATCTTACTATAACTTAAAGTCGTTAAATTAAGCATATCCAAATTAAAATACGCCAATTGTACTGCATCATTATATGTTTCTATAAAAGCGAGCGCACGATCATCAGGGCTCCAACCTAAACTAGTGTAAGTCGAAGGGTTACGAGTTAATTTTACTTCTTTACCTGTTTTAAATTCTTTTAACCATATGTGTTGTTTATTATCATCGCCGCGCACAAACGCAAGATAATCTCCACTATGGGATTGCGATTGATAAGACTCATTCTCTTCATCAGAGGTTACAGGCACAAGCACAGAAAAGTCGGTTTTTATGATCTGTTTAGAAAAACTAAACCAGCCTCCAGCTATACATATTAGTGTTACAGCAATAAAAACGAATATCGGCCATTTTACACCTTGCGAACTTTCTTCTTTATCAAGCTCAAGGCAGTAACCCCGTTTAGGATGAGTAATAATAAATTGCGGGCTTTTTTGAGTCTTCTTTTAATGCTTTGCGCAGTAAAGCAATATTGCGCTGCACGTTGCTTGGACTAAAAACAGCGTTAGGCCATACAGCGGCAAAAATGTCTTCTTGGCTAACCACCTTACCACGCTGAGAATACAAAAATTGGAGCACATCCATGACCTTAGGTTCCACAACTTGTTCACTTTCAGCTGACGAAATTTTACACCGACTAACATCAACATCAAAATTTCCTATACGAAACCCAGTCACTCACAACTCCAATAAATATATATAAATCATAGATTAAGGTTTTCTTAAGATAAACTCAAGGGTTATTACATTGCTGAATAAATGAGTTAAGTCGATGGTTGGTGCACCATTTATTACGTAATAAAAAAGATGCAACGGATATTATCAACATTCATTATTTTTGTGAGCGCATTTTTGCTCTTTCAAGTTCAACCTATCTTATCAAAACAACTGCTTCCAGAGTTTGGAGGCGGTGCTTCGGTGTGGTCTAGCAGCCTATTTTTCTATCAAGGTATGCTCTTACTTGGCTATTTATATGCCCACTTATTAAGTCGTTATCAGCTAAAAAACCAACTTCTTACCCATACTGTACTTGTACTTTTATCAAGCATCATTACCTTTAGCCACCTTGATGTTACTACGTTTTTACTGCTCTGCCCTACAACCTTAGTATTCGCTAAACTGTTCGTGCAAGTCGGCCTTGCTTTTATATTACTCAGTGCCACCAGCGTGCTTTTACAACGTTGGTATATTGAATCAACCCATTCAACAGTCCCGTATCATTGGTATTCACTTTCTAACTTGGGATCACTACTTGCTTTGATGAGCTACCCATTTATTTTTGAAGTGACATTGTCAATCAATGAACAAAAGCACTATTGGATAGTGGGGTTAATCACCTACTGTACCCTGCTACTGTGCTTGCTTTATGTATTGTTTAGAAATGGTACGCTTATACAGCAAACAGCTACGGCGCAAAAAAATCGCTTGTTCGTTAAACCTAACGTGCTCTGGATCGCATTTTCCGCAACCAGTTCAATAATGCTGATTGCAACAACACAAATGATCAGTACTAATATCCCGCCTATGCCACTGGTCTGGACTTTGCCCCTAGCAATTTATTTGCTGACCTTCAGTTATACTTTTGCCTCTGTAAAAAACTATCACCGTACTCATTGGGCTTATTTACTCATACTCAGTGTATTTGCAGGCCTCATTATGTTTTTCCTCGGTAGCCAGTTTAATGCCCTTGCTCAACTACTAATTTATGGCTTTATTTTGTTTATTGTTTGTATGATCTGTCATGGTGAACTTAGGAAGCTCGCACCCGATGGCTCACAGCTTACTGTATTTTACTTATATATCGCTTTAGGTGGTGTGATAGGCAGTTTATTCAGTGCATTACTGGCCCCGGTATTATTTACACAAATAACAGAGTACATTGTCGCCTTAGCTGCGATACTCACGTTATTTATTTACCTACAATTCGCAGAAACCGAAAATTTATCAGTACTTTATAAAGCGACTTTACTCTCTACGCTGTTGGTTTGGGGCGCAAGTTACAGTTATTTGTTTATAAATTTTAATCAATACAATTTGGCCTCTGAACGAAACTTCTATGGGTATGTCACCGTCAAAGACATTACAACCCCTGATCTTGCTGAAAGACGGTTAATTGATGGCACAACCATTCACGGCTCGCAGCCACTTGATCAACACACTGAGCTTAAAAATAGCTATTATCATCAACATACTGGTATCGCCAAATCACTGTCTGCGTTAAAAAAACAAGAAAACCTCAATATAGGCATTGTAGGTTTAGGCGCAGGCGTATTAGCAAAGTTTGGCGATAAACACGATAGAATCCGTTTTTATGAGCTTAACCCTGCGGTTTATACTATGGCGACAAGTTATTTCTCGTATTTACAAGATAGTCCTGCACAAATTGAGGTTGCCATTGGCGATGGCAGGATCACCTTAACCGAAGAAGTCAAAAATAAAGCACCATTGATGAACGCACTGATCATTGATGCTTTTTCTAGTGATGTAATTCCAACTCATTTGCTCACTGAAGAAGCATTTTCATTATACTGGCAGCGTTTAACGCGTAATGGTTTATTGATCCTACATATATCCAATAACCATATTGATTTAATGCCGGTGTTACAAATACACAGTAAACGTTTTAATAAATCGCTGCTTAAATTTAAATATACGGATACGCAATTAGGATCTGAGTGGGTTGTACTAACCAGTAATCAGGCATTCTTAAACTCTATAGCGATTACTGATCTATCACCCGTTACCCCCTATTCAAAAACACGTATTACACAATGGACAGATCAGAAACACAGCCTGATCCCACTCCTTAAGCTTTGATATATGAAACCGTTCACAACACAAAAGCGCGACATATAGTCGCGCTTCTAAATCACTCTAAATACAATTAACTAGCCCCTAAATTGAGCCTTTAATTGGCCCATGCTCATGATGAACATGTGGGTTTTGCCCCCGTTGGCGCAGTAAATGGTCCATTAATGTAATCGCCATCATGGCTTCCGCTATTGGGATTGCACGAATACCCACACAAGGATCGTGACGACCTTTAGTGATCATTTCCACCGCTTCGTTTTCGGTGTTAATACTGTTGCCAGGAATAGTAATACTCGAAGTGGGCTTAAGTGCAATTGATGCGATAATATCTTGCCCTGTAGAGATACCTGCAAGCACGCCACCTGCATGATTTGAAGTAAAACCATCAGGTGTTAACTCATCGCGATGCTCTGAGCCTTTTTGCTCAACCACATCAAAACCATCACCAATTTCAACGCCTTTTACTGCGTTAATACTCATTAATGAGTGAGCAAGCTCTGCATCAAGCCTATCAAATACTGGCTCACCTAAACCAACGGGTACATTCTTAGCGACTACTTTTACTTTAGCGCCTACTGAATCACCTTGTTTTTTAAGGTCACGCATGTATTCATCAAGTGCTTCAAGCTTGCTAGCATCAGGGAAGAAAAATAAATTGTTTTCAACTTCATCCCAATCGTAACTTTGCGCTTTAATTGGCCCAAGTTGACTTAAACATGCACGTACTTCAATACCATAAAATTGCTTTAGGTATTTTTTCGCAATAGCCCCTGCCGCTACGCGGATAGCTGTTTCTCGCGCAGATGAACGGCCACCACCACGGTAATCGCGCAAGCCGTATTTATGCCAATAAGTGTAATCGCCATGACCTGGACGAAATACATCTTTAATTTTGCCGTAATCTTTTGAACGCTGATCGGTATTTTCAATCAATAAACCAATGCTAGTACCGGTGGTTTTACCTTCAAATACACCAGAAAGAATTTTTATTTGATCGTCTTCGCGGCGCTGTGTTGTATAACGACTTTGCCCCGGTTTGCGACGGTCTAAATCAATTTGTAAATCAGCCTCTGTGATTTCAAGGCCTGCGGGCGTGCCATCCACAACACCGCCTAGGGCAACGCCGTGGCTTTCGCCAAAGGTGGACACTTTAAATAGTTGCCCTATGCTATTACCTGCCATTAACTTTCCTCATTCCTAATGACTACTAAGTACCGAGCCTTAGGCTCGGTTTTAATTTTTATATTGCTCAGTCAGCGAAATATTCAACTAGCTGCTTTTTGCTGATCACAAATACGCCTAAGCCACCTTGTTCAAATTCAATCCATTCAAACGGTGCGCCAGGGTAAAGTGCATCCATGTGTACCATAGAGTTACCTACTTCGACAAATAACAAACCGTTATCAGTTAGATGATCTGCCGCTTCACTCAAAATTGTACGAGTAACATCTAGACCATCATGACCTGACGCTAAGCCAAGCTCTGGCTCGTGGTGGAATTCACGGGGTAAATCAGCCATATCTTCGGCATCAACATACGGTGGGTTGGCCACGATAAGATCATACTTTTGACCAGGAACACCACTAAACACATCTGATTGAATTGGTAAAACACGATCATTCAACTGATAATCAGTAATATTAATATCGGCCACTTCGAGTGCTTCATACGAGATATCAACGGCATCAACTTGTGCTTCTTCAAACGCTTGTGCTAGTGCGATTGCGATACAACCAGAGCCTGTGCATAAATCTAAAATGCGGTTAACTGATTGTGGCTCTTCAAGCCAAGGGGTAAAACGATTATTGATCAGCTCTGCAAATGGCGAGCGTGGTATAAGAACACGTTCATCCACATAAAAAGGCATATTTGCAAACCAAGCAATGTTAGTCAGATATGGAACAGGGGTAAAATCGTTAATACGTTCAGCAATTAAGCCTGCAAGGCGGTTTTTTTCGGTGCTGGTTAATCGTGCATGCATTAGTTCTTTTGGTGCGTCGATCGGTAAACTTAACGCCGGTAGTAATAAGCTAACAGCTTCATCCCACGCGTTATCAGTGCCGTGACCAAAGAAAATACCACTACTAGCAAACTGGCTGGTTGTCCAACGAAGCCAATCGTGCAATGTTGAAAGTTCTGCAACAGCTTCATCTAAGGTTGCTTCTTCTATTAGTAATTCGCTCATGTGTTCCTGCCTGCTACTTTCAAAATATTAACTCAATCGGGGCGCATCATTGTCCCCATGATTGCCCTATTGTAACGCCTTTTCTCTTGCTTTTTCCTCGATTTTTAGCATTTTTTTGTTTAGACTGCCGCCATGAAAAAAGATCCTTCCTCAAACAGCCAAATCAGCACTGACGACATTGACTTGTTTCGTCAAAGTATTAGTGGTGCCCGTGTGTTTAAACAAGACACTCACCGTTTTGCCAGTAAACCTAAAGTGTCACAAGCTAAGCAATTTGCCCAGCAAAAAAAGCAACATCAGTCAGAATTTTTCTTTTCTGATGAATATGTGCCAGATATAGACACACATGGCACAGTTAATTATGTGCGAGAAGGCCATGATCGATTTTTAGCTAAACAACTGCGTCGTGGGGATTTTATTCCTGATTTAACATTAGATCTGCACGGTTTAAATAAAGAAATCGCAAAAGATGAGCTAGCGGGCCTAATCCATGAATGCAAAAAGAAGCATTATTACTGTGCCTGTGTAGTGCATGGCATTGGCGGACATATCCTCAGACATAAAGTACCGCAATACCTTGTACAACACCCAGATGTTATTGCTATACACCAAGCGCCTCTTGAATATGGTGGTAAAGGCGCGGTACTTATTTTAATAAACTTACCACAAAGCGATGAATTTAGGCGTTAATAACACGCTGTCAGTTTCATATTTACTTTAACTTTAAGGCAATAAAGCCGTGCATATTTTTTCAATTATCTTTCCGCTGATTTTTATTGTGGCTCTGGGTTACGGCTGTTGTAAGTTAAAGTTTTTTCAGCAACAACATATTGCTGGCCTAAGTAAGTTTACTTTCTATATTAGCTTACCTGCTTTTTTATTGCTGAATATGTCACGTATTGATCTACAACAGAGTATTAGTTTGTCGGCTTTTCTCAGTTTTTACATTCCGGTTCTGTTGGTTTTTGCCAGTGGCATACTCATCGACCGATTCTATCTAGCGAAAGAAAAAAACTACCAAGAGCACAGTGTCTTTGGTTTAGCCTCTAGTTACTCAAATATGGTATTAGTAGGAATACCTATTGTGATCGCGTCTTTGGGCAAAGAGATGATAGCGATTGCATTTATGATCATTACTTTTCATAGCACGCTTTTATTTGCATTGACTTATTTAATAGGCGCCAAAGGAAGCGAACATGCTTTTTCATGGCCAACATTTATTAAAAGTATGGTACTTAATCCAATTGTGTTAAGTATTGGTTGTGGACTTTTATTAAACATCAGCGGCATTCGTTTATTTGATAATTTAGCCAATAGTTTAGACTTATTAGCAACACCAGCTATTGCCTGCGCACTCTTTGTTTTAGGTGCAAACTTGGCGTTTTACAAAATAGCTGCAAATTGGCAACCTGCATTAATTGCCTCATTAATGAAAATTCTTGTACTTCCGGCTGGGGTGTTTTTAATCGGCAGCTATGTATTTGTACTCGACAGAGAAATTTTAAATGTGTTGGTGTTATTAAGTGCCTCCCCAGTGGGAGTTAACGCCTACCTCATAGCGAGTCAAATCGGCAAACATCAAGTTACGCTTGCGGGAGCTGTGGTATTGTCAACCGTATTAAGTGTGATTAGTTTTAGTTTTTGGTTATCGGTTTTACTATAACCGCTTATTATTTCATTACAGGTACTGCCACCTAGAGTGAATAAGGTGACTTTAGGGACTGCAAATCATTATTCTCAGCCGTAATATGGCGTACCACTAACTACCTGTTTGAGCCTATTTACACACCTGACGCAGGGAAAGCACAAAAATAAACCCCGCATAAAATGCAGGGTCTATCATTAAACTAAGGTGCTTATTAAGCGCCTTTACTGTACCTTTGGCAGAACACTATTGTGTTTATAGTGCAGCGAATACTTCATCCGTTTTAGCAGCACAAATAAAATCATTTTTATGCAAGCCTTTAATTGAATGGCTCCACCACGTTACCGTCACTTTTCCCCACTCAGTTAATAGGCCAGGGTGATGGCCTTCATCTTCAGCCATATCGCCCACTTTATTAGTAAACGCGATTGCTTGCTTAAAGTTTTTAAACTTATAAACACGCTCTAATTGCATAATGCCATCGCGTACTTCTGGCACCCAATCTGGGATCATCTTGATTAATTCAGCTAACTCGGCATCTGATACTTTTGGAGCGTCTACGTGACAGGCTTCGCATTTTTGTGCGCTTAATGATGACATCTTAAATCCTTAACTTGCTAATTTTTCTTTAGGAGGAAACTTTGGGTCATGTAACCCTAATTCTTTTGCTTGGGCAACTAACGCCATAATATCTAATTGTGAAATATCAAATAAATCATGGATAGAATTAATGGTGTAGTACAAAGGCTGCATAATATCAATTCGATATGGCGTACGTAATACATCCAATACATTCATTGGGTTTATCTCAGGCTTGTCTGAGTACACATATTGTGTTTCACCTGGGCTTGATAGAATACCGCCCCCATAAATGCGTAGGCCTTCATCAGTTTGCATCAAGCCAAATTCTACTGTAAACCAATACATACGCGCTAAATAAACGCGATCTTTTTTCTCAGCCGCATACCCTAACTGGCCATATTTATGAGTAAACTCAGCAAAATCAGGGTTAGTAAGCATGGCACAGTGACCAAATATTTCATGAAAAATATCCGGCTCTTGCAGATAATCAAACTCTTCTCGGCTACGAATAAAGGTTGCAACTGGAAACTGTTTATTCGCTAGCAAACGAAAAAATTCATCAAAATCAATTAACGCCGGCACAGGCGCAACTTGCCAGCCCGTTGTCGCTAATAATACCTCGTTAAGTTCACTTAACTGTGGAATACGATCATGAGGAAGGTTTATTTTTTCAAGGCCTTCCATGTACTCATTACACGCTTTGCCTGCAATGCATTTTAACTGGCGTGCGACTAATTCTGACCATATTTTATTTTCTTCTTCGCTCCAGTGGATCACCCCATTTTCATCGGGAGTTCTGGAGGTGTATTTACTTGCTTTAGCCATAATAACCTTCTTAGTGTTAA
Source organism: Pseudoalteromonas sp. KAN5 (assembly GCF_022846535.1). Lineage (NCBI taxonomy): Bacteria > Pseudomonadati > Pseudomonadota > Gammaproteobacteria > Alteromonadales > Pseudoalteromonadaceae > Pseudoalteromonas > Pseudoalteromonas sp. KAN5. The sequence goes on along the minus strand of NZ_AP025589.1, from coordinate 671,118 downwards.
ACCGGTGTCGGTGTCAACGTGTTAAAGGGATACTAAGCAAATGTAAGACAAAGTTTAATAGCTGAGCCAATATCAGTAATTGATACCGGCCCCAAATTTGTACATATTTAATTACAGAGATAAACCAAAAAGTTTACACCCTTTATTTTAAAGTGACTTACAACCACCAAACTGTAAACTTAAGATAACAAACTAACGAATACTGGTAAAGGCATGGTTAAGATCGTTAATTATGTCGTTAACATCTTCAAGACCAACAGATAGTCGGATCAAACCATCGCTGATCCCCGCGGCGGCTCTTTCTTCTGGTGAATACGGAGAATGAGTCATCGATGCGGGATGCTGAATAAGTGTTTCTGCATCACCTAAACTCACCGCCAGCGTGCAAAGCTGTGTACTATTAATAAACTGTTCGCCATCTTTGAGGCTGCCCTTTAACTCAAAAGCAATTACGCCACCGGCCGCTTTCATTTGCTTGCCAATAAACTTGAACCCAGGATGAGATGCAAGCCCCGGGTAGTAAACAGTATTCACTTGTGGGTGTTGCTCTAAAAACTCAGCAATAATTTGCGCGCTCTCACAATGGCGCTGCATTCTGATAGCTAATGTTTTTAACCCGCGGTTTATTAGCCAGGCATCATGAGGACTAATGGTTGCGCCAATGTCTTTAAGCACCGTCATTTTAATTAAGTTAATATGTTCATCTGAGCCACACACTAACCCTGCGACCACATCGCCATGGCCGTTTAAATATTTAGTCGCGCTGTGAACAATCAAATCAATGCCGTAATCCATTGGCTTTTGCAGTAACGGGGTAAGAAAGGTGTTATCTATTACGCTAATCAAGTTATGCTGTTTTGCCACTTGTCCTATTAGCGCTAAATCAATCACTGCCATCGTTGGATTAACTGGCGTTTCTGCAAAAATCATTTTTGAATTTGGCTTAATTGCATCGTGTAATTGTTGTTCATCAGTCATATCCACAAAGGTCACTTCAATTCCCCAGCGTGGCAGCATATGAGCGAAGAACGCAAACGTACAACCATATAGAGCACTTGATGCCACTAAGTGATCGCCTTGCGACAGGAAGCTTAATACCGAAGCAGAAACAGCCCCCATTCCCGTTGCTGTCGCTGCAGCAGCTTCACAGCTTTCCAGTTGTGCAACCTTTTGCTCAAGTTCAGTAGTAGTTGGATTACCTAAACGGGTATAAATATAACCAGGCTCTTCACCAGCAAAACGCGCAGCCCCTTGTGCAGCACTGCTAAAATGAAACGTTGATGTTTGATATAACGGTGCGGTTAACGCTCCATGAGGATCGTTGGCTTTTTCTGGTCCATGAATGCATTGACTGTCGATGTGGAGTGTGTTCATTGTTTGATCTTTTTTGATTATTATTAATATGATAATCAAAGCGTATCAGCTGATAGATCACAAGCATGCCGGATGCTCAGATGGCTATCATCTGTACAGCGCTTTTTAAGCACTGTACAGATATCTTGTCAGTTAACTGGCTCGTCTTGCTCTTGAACCGTCTTTTTACGAGAGACTATTTTACTTGCGATTAACTGTGCGGTGCCTTTGAGTAAACTGCGCTTATGCTCGAGCCGCGGTAATGGACGACTTAACTCCATCGCTTTATAACCGATTCGTGCCGTAAAAATACCAGCACTTAAACCTTGTGCTGCACGCCCAGATAACTTGCCCAACAGCTCTGCACTGAGTGCCGTAGCAGCTAAGTCTGATACTAACTCCGCACTACCAACAAACATAACCTGTTTGATCAGCATTTTATAAAGCTTAATACGGCTTGCATAACCAAAACCAATACCGTAAATACGGCCAATTTGTTCAATTAGTTTAGTACCACGCCACAATACAGCCATCATATCCACCAGCGCCAAAGGGCTAAGTGCTACTAATAAACCTGATTCAGTGGCAAACCGGTTGATCAGCTTTTTAGCTTGAGTATCTTGTTTTACCAGTAAGCTATCAGCGTATAAAGTCATGATCTCTTTATCGCTGTGATGATGATCAATACTGGCTTTAAACTCGTCAAAGCCTGTTAATTGCTGATGCTTGTTTAGCTTTTCAAGCCATGGCAATGCTCCCCCCACTTGTTCACTGTTAAGTAAGCGGTCGGCTTCATGACGATGCAATTGATTGCGCTTTAAACTACGCAGCATTCTATACTCGCGCCATAACAGCTTGCCTAATAACAACACCCCACTCAGCACTGCAATTAAGTACACACTACCTAAGATAATTGACTGCTCAAATGTGAACACCATGGAAAATATAAATTCCAGCAACACCAAAACAATAAAGCTAATGGCAAACACGGCTTTCAGTGTTTGCCATTTTGACTTTTTATAAACTGGCGCTAAATCAATCTCTTCATCCAACAGTTCGTCATTTATTGCTTGATATTCATATTCTCCTTGATCAATCACTTTTGCTGGGGTTAAAGCAAGCTCATTATCTAAAGGCTGCTCACTGGTTTCAATGCGTCTTCCAGCTTGAAAACCGGGTGCGGTCTCACTCATGTTAATTTGTCTCCTAAAAGGTACTGCATGACATGATCCAAACGAATATGTTTTAACTGTTTATCAGGACTTGGCATTGGCGCAAACGATAAAAACTCAAAGCCATGGCTTGGCCACTCATCTTTACCTAGGATACGCATGGGGGGCTGTGGCGGTAAATACGTTAGCCATTGTGACTCAGCTAATGGTTTACCATAAATACAATTAAGCGTTTTGCCTTGCTCAACTACCTGCTTTGGCATGGTGGCAGCAATCGAGGACATCGCCATAGTTTCAATTTTAACGCCATCAAATTTTAAATGGTTACTTTGTTCATGCACTAACGAATCTAATAACAGCGCTAAGTCTTTATGGTGCGCACTGCTTATGTGATCCGATTTGTTGGCGGCAAATAGCAGTTTATCGATATTGGGTTTGAATAAACGTTTTAAAAAGCCCGTTTCGCCATAATTAAAATGAGCAAGTAATTGTTTGATCACATCACCTTGCTCTTGCAGCGTCTCTGCTCCTTCATTAAGCGCACTGAGTACATCAACTAGCACGATTTGCCGATCAAAATTACGAAAGTGTTGACTATAAAATGGTTTAACCACTTCTTTTACATAAGCATCAAAACGCTTTTTCAAATGCGCTAAATTCGATCCTGCAATGATTTCATCAGTAAACTTTGCAACCGGAAAAAACAATAAAAGTGGGGCGCCTTGTAATTCACCGGGCATCAACATCCGCCCAGGTTGTAACATGGCAAGCTTTGTGTCTTTTTTTAGGCCGATTAATAGCGTTTGATAATGTGCAGCAATCTCGCTCAACGCGTTTTCATCTACAGGAGCATTTAAATCAAGTTCACTCAACGCGGTTAAAAATGCCTGCGCTTTTTCAACCCGAGGAGAGCGTTGTAATAGCGCATATTGCTGCTCACTCCACTGCTGATAGCTTTGCTCTAGCATTGGTAAATCAAGCAACCATTCACCAGGGTAATCAATAATATCTAAATACAAGGTTGATTGCGGGGCAAAGTGGCCACGTAAACCCGAGTCACTGCGATATTTAATAGCCAGGCGCAACGTGTTTATACGCTCAGTTGAAGCAGGCCATTGAGGCTGTCCTTCTAGCGGTAATAACGCACTTAAGGCCTTTGAATAATCAAAAGTCGGTATCGTCAATGCTTGTTGCGGTACAATTTTGGTCGCGATATGACGCTGTTGCTGCATAACATCAAAAAACGGTAGGTTTTTATCTGTTGCTTGGCTGGTCAAATGTTTCACTAAGGCGGTAATAAAAGCGGTTTTTCCACTGCCGCTGAGGCCAGTAACCGCTAATTTTACATGTTGATCTAAGCTACGATGTACGGCTTTTTCAGCCTTTCCTTTGAGCTTATTAAAGGCGTTTTTTGCAGATGAAGTATTTATCATAATGAGCTAGCACTTCAGCTACATAATTACTTAGTCTAAAGTGCTATTAAATCCTTTATAGCTTATTGATTTCACGGCTAACCGTAAACTCTGTTGACGTTACATAGCGTTCAATTTCTTGTAAGCGCGTATCAACACGTCCCAAACGATCTTTTAAATCTTGTAAAGCACGACGTGGTGGCTCACCTTTTTGCCATACTTTAAATTTTACTTCAAGCGGATCTTCATGTAACGACGCATCAGTTTTACCATGTGCATTACGGGGTTTTTTATCTAGGATAAACCACGCTGCAATATAAATAACAAACACGAACGAGCCACCTGTTAGTATGAATGCTGAAACAGTAATTATACGTACTAGCCACAATTCCATATTGAAATAATCACTGAGTCCTGCGCATACACCTGCTATCTTGCCGCGTACTGGGTCTCTTAACAATTCTCGTTTAGTACTCATATTTTACGCCTCCACTGTGGGGCCTCTTGATCAAGTAAAGCTTCTAGTGTTTCTATTCGATCAGCCATTTTCTCAGCTTTTTGAGCAAGCTCAACTAATTGGCGATGTTCGTGCTCGCTCAAACCTTGACTTACTTGCTTTTTGCTTCGGTAATGTAAAATTAACCAAAGGGGTGCGACCACAACCATAAAAATGATAATTGGCGCAACAAACACTTCTGCATTAAACATAACCCTCTCCTACACAATCCGTTTATTTAAGCATAGGGGGAGATGCTCCCCCCTTTATTAATTATTGGCTTTATTTATCAGCAAGCTTCTTTTTAAGCGCTGCAAGTTCGTCATCAATTTTTTCATTTTGCTGTAATTCAGCAATTTCATCCGCTAATGACTTTTTGCCTAAATCGTACGATTCTACTTGTGATTCTAGTCCATCAATCTTGGTTTCGTAACGTTCAAAGCGATTTAGTGCATCTTCTACTTTAGAGCTGTCGAGTGCTTTTTTCACTTCAAGGCGCGACTCTGCCGAGCGCTGACGTAAAATAATTGCTTTTTGACGTGCTTTTGCGTCTGCGAGCTTATCTTGTAACGTGCTCACCTCTTGCTGTAACTTGTCAATATGTGATTCAACATGATTTAGCTCTTCTTCAACAGCAGTCACCGCTTGCGCTGACTTTTGCTTTTCAAGTAGTGCGGCGCGGGCTAAATCATCACGATCTTTACTCAAGGCAAGCTCAGCTTTATCTTGCCACTGGGCAACTTGCTCTTTCAGTGTATCAACACGACGTACTAGTTCTTTTTTCTCTGCTAATGTTTTTGCAGAGGTTGAACGTACTTCAACTAACGTGTCTTCCATCTCTTGGATGATCAGACGTACCATTTTTTCAGGATCTTCAGCTTTATCTAAAATGGCATTGATATTAGAATTAACAATATCTGCAAAACGCGAAAAAATTCCCATAACATTTACCTCTGTAGTGTTTAACTTAATTGGTCTGCAGTTACTATTACAATATGCTTGCCAACTTTATAAAACATAAAATACAGTAATAATTTCATAATGTTAAACTAAAAATACAAATTCCTTTAGTTCTTCTTGATTATGAAATACACTAACTGTTAGTAAAAATGACTAAGAGTTAGGGAATATGAGCCAATTTCGCCAACAAGATAATTTACTCGGCCAATCAGACAGCTTTTTAGCTGTCCTTGATCAAGTTTCACAACTGGCAAGTTTAGATAAACCTGTGCTGATTATTGGTGAACGTGGTACGGGTAAAGAGCTAATAGCAGCGCGGTTACACTTTTTATCAAAGCGCTGGGAGCAAAACTACATTAAGCTCAACTGTGCGGCACTGAACGAAAACCTGCTTGAAAGTGAATTATTTGGTCATGAAAGCGGCGCATTTACGGGAGCAAGTAAACGCCACGAAGGACGATTTGAACGCGCCAACAGCGGCACTCTATTCTTAGATGAATTAGCCAATACGTCCGCCATGGTGCAGGAAAAACTATTAAGAGTAATTGAATACGGCGAATTCGAACGTGTAGGCGGTAAGCAAACCGTCAAGGTCGATACCCGCCTAGTGTGTGCAACCAATGAAGATCTCCCTTATTTAGCCGAGCAAGGCGAATTTAGAAGCGACTTACTCGATAGACTCGCGTTTGATGTTATTACATTGCCTCCCTTGCGAGAACGTCAAGAAGACATCATGCTACTGGCCGAGCAATTTGCCATGAATATGGCCCGAGATTTAGATTGGCAACTATTCAGTGGCTTTACCCGCAGTGCCATGGAAATATTACAAGGCTATGATTGGCCAGGAAATATTCGTGAATTAAAAAATGTTGTTGAACGGAGTTTATACCGCCATGGTAATGAACATATTCCCGTTCACCAGATTATTTTAGACCCATTTGAAAGTCGCTTTAGACCAAAGCAACGGATCAAAAAGCCGATCACAAAAATAGCAGAGGCGCCCCCTATTCCTGCTGCCACTCAAGAACCGATTGTTGCAACAACGCGTACACAATTTCAGTTTCCTTGTAGTTTAAAAGCGCTCTCCAATGAGTTTGAAATTGATTTAATAAAAAAAGCGTTGGAATTTAGTCAATTTAATCAAAAGAAAACTGCAGAAGTACTTGGTTTGACGTATCATCAACTACGAGGCTATTTGAAAAAATACAACTTGTTAGATCAACAATAATAGTCAGAGGCTAAACGGGTGTATAAATTATTACTTGGAATCTTATCGCTATCCCTAACAGGATGCTTAGATACCAAAGAAAAGACGTTAGAAGAAAAGAACCAGGGCTTAGTTTATTGCGCTGAGGCTAACCCTGTGTCGTTTAACCCGCAAGTAACGACTACGGGTTCAACTATCGATATTATTGCCAATCAATTATATGACCGTTTGATCAGTATCGATCCGGTTACCGCAGAGTTTAAAAGCGAACTCGCCACTGATTGGAAAATAAGTAAAGACGGTAAATCAGTCACTTTTACACTCCGTAAAGGGGTTAAGTTTCATACCACGGCTTACTTTACACCAAGCAGAGAGTTTAACGCCGATGATGTGATTTTCACTTTTAGCCGTTTATTCGACGTGTATAACCCTTATCATTTTGTTGGTAATGCTGACTACCCCTATTTTCAAAGTGTTGGAATCGATCAGCTGATCCGCCAAATAGTCAGAGTGTCTGACTACCAAGTGCGCTTTGAACTATTTAATGCTGAAAGTAGCTTTTTAGCTAATATGGCGACTGATTTCGCCGTCGTGTTATCTCGCGAATACGCCATGCAATTAAAGCAGCGCGAGCAACTGAATTTATTTGATCAATACCCTGTTGGTACAGGTCCTTATATCTATAAAGAATATCGACGCGATCACTTAGTGCGCTATTATCGTAATCCAGATTATTGGAAGCACCACGTTGTACTTGAACAATTGGTCTACGACATAACACCAAATGGTACTACACGCATTGCAAAAATGCTGACCAAAGAGTGTGATATCACGGCACATCCAAGCAGCGCACAGCTGAGTATTTTAGCGCAACGTGACGATATCAACGTACAAAAAGAAACCAATTTAAACATAGGTTATTGGGCGTTTAATACCCAGCGACCGCCATTTGATGACTTGCGCGTGCGCCAAGCACTGGCTCATGCTATTGATGTTGAAAAAATCATGCAGGCTGTTTATTACGGCAATGGTATTCGAGCACAATCATTATTACCACCAACATCGTGGGCATATCAGGCACAACCTAAATTACCCACCTTTAATCCGGATCTAGCTAAAAAACTATTAATTGATGCAGGGCTGCCAAATGGTTTTGATATGACTATTTGGGCGATGCCTGTAAGCCGTATATATAATCCTAACGCGCGTAAAATGGCTGAGCTAATGCAAAGCGATTTACGAAAAATCGGTGTCAACGTCAGCATTGTTGAATATGAATGGAATACCTTTATTCAACGAATTGGTGAACATCGCCACGATAGCGTTTTATTAGGTTGGGCCGCAGATACCCCCGATCCAGATAACTTTTTTAGTCCGCTGCTTAGTTGTACCGCAGCATTTAGTGGTAAAAACTCTGCAAATTGGTGTAACCCTGAGTTTGATTTATTACTCACTCAGGCACTCGACACCACGGATCTAACCAAACGTAAAGAATATTACCAACAAATACAAGCCATGCTGATAAATGAACTGCCGCTACTGCCATTGGCTCATGGTATGCGTTTTCAAGCCAGTAGCGCTGACGTAGAGGGTATTCCTCTTGGTCCATTTGGGGCAATTTCCTTAGCTAATGCGAGGAAAAAATAATGGTATTACATTATATTTTGCGCCGCTTAGGCTTACTGTTTTTCATGATGTTTACTTTAAGTGTATTTACATTTTCGCTGAGTTATTTGTTTCCCGGTGATCCACTTAGTAATTTAAGTGGCATCAGTAATACCAGCTTTTCACAAACCAGTGAGTTACAAGAAAAATACCATTTTGAAGATAATTATTTAATTCAATATTTTGCGTTTCTGGCCCGTATTGTACAAGGCGATTGGGGCCTGTCTTTTGCCTCAGGAGATAGCGTATTCAGCCATATTATTGGCCTCTTTCCGGCAACTCTGGAACTCAGTCTTTATGCATTGATTATCTCAGTAGTGGTTGGTGTGCCAGCGGGGATATTTGCAGCGGCATACCACCACCGATGGCCTGATAAACTGGTTAACTCTACCACCTTGGTGGGTTACTCTATGCCGGTGTTTTGGTTGGCATTGCTATTGATTATGGTGTTTTCATTGCAGCTAGGTTGGTTCCCAATGTCTGGGCGGATGGGTTTACTATACGAGATCCCCTACCAAACAGGCTTTATTTTACTGGATATTATCCTCGCTGACTTCCCGTATGCTGGTATGGCAATGCTTGATGCCTTACATCACTTAACATTACCCACCATAGTGCTGGCAATGTATCCGACTACCGTATTAGTGCGTTTTACTCGCGAGTCGATGTTACATGTACTTGATCAAAGTTATATTAAAACTGCTCGAGCCAAGGGCTTAAACCGCGCCCAATTAATTATCCATCACGCGTTACGTAATGCGCTATTACCCGTTATCAAACAAATTGGTTTGCAGTTTAGCACTTTGATCACACTTGCTATGATCACCGAAGTCATTTTCTCATGGCCTGGCATTGGTCGTTGGTTAATTGATAGTATATACCAACGGGATTACCCAGCCATTCAAGGTGGTTTATTAGCGGTATCGATGTTTGTAATTCTGGCAACCATTATTGCAGAATTAACTTATACCTTGTTCGACCCGCTGTCACGGAATCAAGCGCATGGCAAAGTTTAATTTATTTTCAGAAGAATCAAATAAATCGCCACTGGCGCGGTTTTGGCGAAAGTTTAAATCCAATCACCCCGCCGTTGTTGGACTTTGGATTTTTATTGCCTTTGCCATTTTAGCTGCCGCCGCACCACTGATTGCCCCTTATGGAGTAAACCAACAGCACAGTGATGCCTTACTGATCCCTCCATCATGGCATGAAATGGGCGATGTACGCTTTATTTTGGGTACAGATGACTTAGGCCGGGATGTACTCTCGCGATTAATGAACGGCGCAACCTATACTTTTGGGTTATCCGTTATCGCAGCGCTTATAACCACAGTGATTGGTGTACTCGTGGGTACTTTTGCGGGTATTAGCCGTGGATTACGCTCAAGTTTTTTAAACCACTTACTTGATATCACCTTATCAATCCCCTCCTTACTATTAGCTATTATTATTATTGCAATACTAGGTCCTGGATTGATGAATACCGTTTGGGCGATTATTTTAGCCTTATTACCACAATTTATTCATTCGGTACGAAACCTGATTGTCACAGAGCTTGGAAAAGACTACATCACCGCATTTAAACTCGATGGCGCCTCTAATTGGCATATCCTCTCACGGGGAATTTTCCCTAATATTTATGAGCATATCGTGGTTATTTTTACTATGGCGCTTTCGACCGCTATTCTTGATATTTCAGCATTGGGCTTTTTAAAATTAGGCGCACAACCTCCCACCACCGAATGGGGCGCAATTTTAGCTGAAAACCTTGGTTTAATTTATTTGGCGCCTTGGACTGTAGGCTTGCCCGGGGTATTACTCTTTTTAGCCGTGCTGTCGACCAACTTAGTTGGCGACGGGCTACGCCAAGTGCTTAAAGCACGTAAGGCTGACTAAATGCAATTACTTGATATACGAAACTTAACCATAGAGCTACGTACTTCAGATACAGTGATCCGAGCCGTAGATAGAGTGAGCCTGAGCCTCAAAGAAGGCGAAGTCCATGCATTGGTTGGTGAATCAGGATCTGGTAAAAGCTTGATCGCCAAAGCCATTGTTGGCGTTTTAAATAAGCGCTGGCATATCACCGCCGACCGGATGCACTGGCGCGGTGTTGACTTAATGCGTTTATCAAACGAGCAGCGCCGTAAAATTGTTGGCAGCGATATCGCCATGATTTATCAAGATCCCAGTCGCTGCCTTGATCCAACCGCCAAAATATTTGAGCAAATTGCTGAAACGCTTCCTGAAATAGCAAGCTCTGGCTTTTTCTTAAAGCGCAACCGCGAGCGCAAAGAGCGTGTCAAAGCATTGATCCATAAAGTGGGCATTAAAGATCACGAGAAAGTACTATCAAGCTACCCTCATGAGCTCTCAGAAGGCGTGTGTCAAAAAGTAATGATTGCAATGGCCATTGCTCGTACCCCTAAGTTACTGATTGCCGATGAGCCAACTACCGCCCTTGAAAGCACCACTCGTGCACAAGTCTTTAGGTTATTAAAAAGCTTAAATCAGCTGAAAAATATGTCTATTTTAATGATCTCTCATGAACTTGAAGAAATCGTCAACTGGTCTCATGGCATTCACGTACTTTACTGCGGACAAATGGTTGAAGCTGGCCCAACCCAACGTATTTTTACTTTGCCACGTCATCCGTATACACAAGCGTTATTAAAAAGCTTGCCAGATTACGAGCAAGGGCTTGCTCATAAAGAGCCTTTTTATGCGCTCAAAGGGACAATTCCCACTTTGCAACATTTACCAATCGGTTGCCGACTAGGCCCTCGTTGTCCACAAGCCCAGAAAGCTTGTGTTGTTACACCGCCTTTAACTAAGCAGCATGGCCACAGCTATGCGTGTCATTTTCCTTTAATTAAGGCAATGAAATAATGCAACCTCTGTTAAAAGTGCAAGCCTTATCGAAAAGCTTTAACCTTAGAGCTGGCTTATTTTCACGAAAACGATTCGAAGTATTAAAAAACATTTCATTTTGCCTAGAGCAAGGTGAAACCCTCGCTATTATCGGCGAAACAGGTTCAGGAAAAAGCACCCTTGCAAAATTGCTTGCTGGAGCTGATAGCGCAGATGCAGGGCAAATTTTACTCAGTGGCAATATCATTGAAGACAAAGGCATTCGCGACCAACAATGTCGCCATATTCGGATGATTTTCCAAGACTCGGAAGCTTCATTAAACCCGGGCCTCACCATAGGCGAAATGCTCAACGACTGCCTGCAATATAATACTCACTTAGATAAACAAAGTCGTGCTGAAAAAATCACCGCCACCTTATCTAAAGTAGGCTTGTTAAACGACCACCAACATTATTACCCACACATGTTCAGTGGTGGTCAACTACAACGAGTCGCCCTCGCCCGCGCATTAATTTTAGATCCCAAAGTGGTGGTGCTCGATGAAGCGTTATCATCTTTAGATCCATCCGTACGCGCGCAAACCGTTAACCTGTTACTCAAGCTTCAACAAGACACTGGCCTAAGCTATATTTTGATCACCCACCATTTAAGCCTAGTACGCCATATTAGCGACCAACTCGTGGTATTGGATCACGGTGAAATCGTTGAATACGGTAAAACTAGAGATGTATTTCAAAATCCACAGTCAAAAGTTACTCAAAAATTGTTGAGTTGTTGAAGAAGTTATAGCTGTAAGCTGTCAGCTATCAGTTTTAGAGTAGCCCGGCGTTAAATTTTACCGTTGGGTGTATGTTGAAGGAAAAGATTCGAGGTGAAAGGTTCTAGGAAAAGCCAGAGCAGCCCGGCGTTGAATTTATCACCGTAGGTTGAGTAGAGAGCAACGAAACCCAACATTTAGTGTGTGAGCTGGTAGACGGTTTAGAGCGATAAGCGGTCATTGAAAAGTTAAATTTATTCCTGCTTTTTGAGCCCAAGCCTAATTATACCAATCGTGTTAAGTTATTAGCCATTTATAGCGACAGATAAATAGAGTGATAACAAGGCATAAATTTCGACATGTAGTTGTTCTCGGCAATTGCTCCTGCATTGCTCTACCTCCTGCATCCATGCAGTCGTACTTGAGAAATTTATAACGCAGTGACACATTGATAAAGGTAGCTGCTACCTCACCAAGTAAGCCACTCAAACACCTGTCATACCTTCCAAAACACCCATTAAAGCAACAGCAACTCCTTTTTTATATTTTACGTAAGATCAAAGTAAGCGATTGAATGAAAATAGGAACTCGACTATGGTTAATGCATCAATAAAAATAAATTAAAAACGAGTAATGCTACAGGCTCGTTAGCTCGCAGTAGGAAATCGTATGAAATACCGAGAAAGCTCCAAAGACAAGAAACTTAGAGACTGGTACTCGAATGATTACAGTCATGCGCTTTTGAAGCGAATTACACTAAAGACGGGAATGCTTCGTGGACTGGGCAAGATGGATCTCAGCTTTGATTATCCGATTACTGCAATTGCAGGAAAGAATGGTGCTGGAAAGTCCACAGTTTTGGCTCTAGCTTGCTGCGCGTTTCACAATTCGAAGAAGGGTTACAAACTTAAAAGTAGAAAAACCACCTACTACACCTTTTCTGATTTCTTCATTCAGCATAGCAGCGAACTATCGCCTGTTGGGATCGAAATACATTATTCTATTGCTCACAACAACTGGCGGAAGTCTGACGCTTTCCCAGATGGTGTAGGCTTAGGGTTTCAGAAGCGACTGAAAAAAGAAGCTGGGAAATGGAACTACTATGCAGGGAGAGTTCATCGCACGGTTGTCTTCATAGGCATAAATCGTGTTGTGCCTCATAGCGAGCGAAGTCAGTCGCGATCGTACTCCAAGCATTTTGCTGAGAAAGGTGCTTTGGGTTGGGAGGATGAAGTTAAGGATATTGTAGGGTACATACTCGGAAAAACCTACGATTCACTCAAGTTCTTGGAGCATTCAAAATACACGTTACCTATTGTAGAAGTTGGTCATTCAAAGTACTCGGGATTGAACATGGGTGCCGGTGAAAATGCGTTGTTCGAAATTTTTAGGGTTCTTTACTCCGCAGGAAAAGGCGCTTTACTCGTAATAGATGAAATCGAGCTTGGCCTTCATGCCGATGCTCAGAAGAAGCTAATTCAAAAGTTAAAAGAAGCCTGTCTTCAGCAAAAGTCACAAATAATATGTACCACTCACTCTAAAATAGTTTTTCAGCAGTTACCTTCAGACGGCAGGAGGTACATCGAATCAATTGGTGGAAAGACAAAAGTCACTTATGACATCTCGCCTGAATTCGCCATGGCAAAGATGGGCTCGAAAGAAGATGGAGAGTTGGATATTTTTGTTGAAGATGGCGTCGCAAAATATCTGGTCTCCGCACTTCTTCCCACAAAACTAAGGTCTCGGGTTTCTGTAAGTGTCATCGGTTCCGCCACTGCTCTTTCAAGGCAATTAGCGGCAGCATTTCTGAGAAACCCACATACCCCTGTTTTAGCAATCTTCGATGGAGATCAAAGAGCTAAGCAGAATAAGCTCTTGAAGCATGCTAAAGATATGGCGGAGACAAACTCGCCAGAATTTGTTACATGGTTCAATCAAAGAGTATGCTTTCTTCCGGGAGATACCTGGCCGGAAGCCTGGATTGTCCAGAAGAACATTGAAGCTATTGAAGATTTAGCTCAGCAAGTGGATGCAGACCCAGATGAAGTTTGCGAGTTTCTGGAGTATGGGCTTCAAGCCGGTAAACACGATGAGTTTCACGAAATATCCGAACACTTGGGTTTTGAGGAAGCCCAGTGCATTCAAATTCTTACCTCAAACATCAAGCGTAATTTTGAGCCAGAGTTTGAAGAAATTTTCAATTCTGTTGAACTCGCGCTAGGTGCAAGCTAATCGGGTAGCCGGAGGTCTCTAACCTCCAGCCCCCACACCACCCATCATGCGCTTTTTATTAACAGGAAGTGCAATGGGCGGTTCATCTCCCGTAATGAATATTGATCCAAATAACTCTTAATGACGCTAAGCCTTGTGACGTTAGATAGTCATTGCCTATCGCAATGTTAATTCCTTTTGTTTTTGAGCTTCGACAAGGGCCCTTACTGGTGATACCACAAGCTATGGCGAGTCGTTCGCTAACACCCAATTTCATTAAACTGCGTACTTTGGTGCGAGGTTTGCGCCATTGCCGCCAGTAGCACATTCTTATCCTACGGCGGATCCAGTGATCTAAATCCACCGTTAGCTGATAAGCGTTGGTTATTAGGTAGTAGTGTCCCAGCCGCGCAAATACTTTTGGCTCTAAAATCTGTATTACTCTTAAGCGCAGCGTCTCTTAATCTCTTTATGAATAAATCACTTAAAGGGCTTTGCCAAAATTCAGAATACATTAAAGAAATAAAAACATTCGATAATGCAGTGCATTGGTGCAAACTGACAGGGTATTTTTTCGTTGGGTTTCGTTGCACTCTTCCCAACCTACGCGTGTTACATAAAGCGGCGCGAGGTAAACTCGAGTCTCCAAACCAACTCCCCTAGCCCCTAGATACCTAGCACCTTTTACTTTTAACCTTTAGCCTTGTAACTAACTCCTGTATCTTAATTTAAAGTGACTTATTATTTGTGCATGGGCTATACTGTACAAATTAACGTACATGAACATTTTGGAGTTGTTATGGATGCTATTAGTTATACTGCTGCTCGCGCTAATTTAGCGAGTACCATGGCGCAGGTGTGCGATGATCATGCGCCGATTATTATTACCCGCAAAAGTGAAAGCCCAGTGGTTATGATGTCGTTAGAAGACTATAACGCGATGCAAGAAACCACTTACCTACTTAGATCCCCGGCCAATGCCCGCAAGCTTTTGGAGTCGATTGCCGAACTTGAGCAAGGTGAAGGCACACAAAGAGAGCTAATTGAGTGAAATTAACCTTTTCTACTCATGCGTGGCAAGAATACCTTTATTGGCAGGGCGATGATAAAAAAATACTGAAACGTATAAATTTGCTCATTAAAGATATTCAACGCAGCCCACATGAAGGACTTGGAAAACCTGAGCCACTTAAGCATGGTTTATCGGGATATTGGTCTCGACGGATAAATGATGAGCACAGAATAGTATACAAGTACCAAGACGATACGCTTTTAATCGCTCAACTGAGATACCACTACAGCACTTAAAAATAATCATCATTGCGCGAGGTAAACTGGAATCTCCAAACCAACTCCCCTAGCCCCTAGATACCTAGCACCTTTAACTTTTACCTTTAACCTTTATATTTTGCTCACAAAAAAAGCGCCATTAGGCGCTTTTTTAGGTTTGCTTAATTAACATTACTCTGTTGCGGCTTGCGCTTTAGGTAAGTTAAGCTCGGCATTTGCTTTTAAAGCGTCAATGAATACCATGTAGTTTTTGTTAACTTGGGCCATAGTAATATTTTGCTTAAGCTGCGCTTCAATTTCACCTTCAACAGTCGCGTTAGTCACTGATTTTAGGGCAACGATTGCAGCATCACCGTTATTTAACTCAACTTTGTCAACCACTGCAGTATCTGTTGGGTGAGCCATTTTAAAGGCATGTTGCACGATAGCTGGTGAAACAGTGTAAGCTTGACGAGTCAATGCCGCTTCTTGACGTAGCTCTAAGCTATGCTCAGTTGCTAAGTCAGTTAAGCTCTTACCTGCTTCAATCTCTGCGTATAGAGTTGTCGCTTTTTCTTTCGCAAGCTCTGATGCTTTTTGGCTAACTAAGCGTGCTTTAATTTGCTCAGATACATCTGCAAGTGGTTTTGTTGCAGCTGGTTTGTGCTCTTTAACACGCACTAACACCACATGCTCGTCACCCACTTCGATAACTTCTGAGTTCATTTTATCTTCAAGAACATCAACAGAGAAAATTGCAGTCATGACCGCGGGTGTATTTAACGGTGCAGGTAATGAATTACGGTCAACTAGTCCAGTCGTTTGTACTTCAACACCGGCCACTTCTGCAGCGTCAACAAGTGTATCTGAAATTTCAAATGCGATAGCACCCATTTCTGTTTGCTTTTCGTAAAATGCATTTACTTTCTCAGCACGCTCAAGTTCAGCACGTAGGTCAGC
The DNA here is from genome assembly GCF_022846535.1 of Pseudoalteromonas sp. KAN5. Taxonomy (NCBI): domain Bacteria; kingdom Pseudomonadati; phylum Pseudomonadota; class Gammaproteobacteria; order Alteromonadales; family Pseudoalteromonadaceae; genus Pseudoalteromonas; species Pseudoalteromonas sp. KAN5. Next base: position 654,784 of record NZ_AP025589.1, on the reverse strand, counting down.
TTTTACTGCATCATATGCTTTAACTTGCTGGCTTTGAATATCAGTTAACTGAATGATGTGATAACCAAACTCAGATTGCACTACGTCTGAAAAATCACCTTTGCTTTGCAGTGCAAATGCTGCATCTTCAAACGCTGGATCCATCATATCGCGTTCGATCCAATCAAGATCACCGCCCATTTCAGCACTGACAATATCGTCAGATGATGATTCAGCTAATGTAGCAAAGTCAGTACCTTGTTGTAATTGTGCTAACAAGTCTTCGGCTTTCGCTTTTGCTGCATCGTCGTCTTCAGTGTTATCAATTAAGATATGTGATACGCGGCGCTTTTCAGGCTCAATGTATTGTGCACTGTTTTGATCGTAATATGCTTTTACGTCTTCTTCGCTTACATTGCTTTGTAAGTCTAAGTTTGCTGCATTTAAATCAATATAGCTTACCGATACTTGCTCTGGTGCTAAAAACTGTGACGAGTTCAAGTCATAGTAATCTGCAATTTCTTGCTCAGTTACTGCAATCCCTTCTTGTAGTGATTCTTTGCTAACCACAACGTAATCAATACTACGTGTTTGCTGCTGTAGCGCAATCGCACTAGCTAGCTCACTTTCTAAGGCAAAATCAGTTCCCGCAACGGCCGAAATTAATTGGCTGCGAGTCATTTCTTCACGTAAATATTCGCGAAATGCGTCTGGTTGGAAGTTCATTTGACGAATTACTTGTAAGTAACGATCGTTATTAAACTTGCCACCAATTTGGAAGTATGGCAGCTCTAAAATCGCTTTTTTAACACTCTCATCACTAACACGTAAACCGAGTTCTGCCGCTAGTTGTGTTTGCAATTCTTGTTGTACTAGACGGTCAATAACGCCTTGACGTATTTGTGCCATATAATTTGGATCAGCCGCAATTTGTGCAAAGTATTCGCCAAATTGTTGCTCTAAACGTGCACGTTCGTTTTGGAACGCACGGCTAAATTCAGTTTGGCTAATTTTAACTCCATTTACTTCAGCGACGGGCTGCTCTGTGGTTTGACCTAAGTAACCACCGATCCCTGCTAAGGCAAAAGATAAAATCACCGCGCCTAAAATAACTTTAGCTACCGGTCCTTGCGAACCTTCTCTGATTTTCTCAAGCATTTATTTATCTCTATTCTATTCGAGGCAGAAATCGCCTTGCTTATGTAAAAAAAGCGTATCTTACCAGATACGCTTTTTTACTTGAAGCAGTTGGCGAGAAAGATAGTTAATTAAGCTGTAAAAGCGATTAACTTCTTACACTGCCAAAACTAACTCACTAAAGAGTAGTGATTAGCTATTACATGCGTCTTTAAGCGCTTTACCCGCTTTAAAAGCTGGGATAGTCGCTGCAGCGATTTGAATTGTTTCGCCCGTTTGTGGGTTACGGCCAGAACGAGCAGCACGCTCGCGCACTGAGAAAGTGCCAAAACCTACTAATGCTACTGAATCGCCATCTTTAAGCGCGCCAGAAACAGCCTCGATGAATGAATCAAGTGCACGACCCGCAGCCGCTTTAGAAATGTCAGCGTCAGCTGCGATTTGATCGATTAATTGAGATTTATTCACAATATCATCCTCTTTCATTGTTATTATCAAGAGCGATTGTTTTTTAAACTAACATCACTGTTTTGAAAATTTTAGAGCAAACTTTTTCATGCTCATACGATTGTAATTTTTCTTAAACCTAGGCCACATAAGGCCTAGGCTTGAAAACCAGTGCTTAACTTATCATATCATCTAGATTTGAAAAGCCCTTTAATGCACTTTTTTTCGCTTTTTTACTGGTTTTTAGCTGTTTCGACTGAAAAACTCTCAACTGGGTGCACTAAAGCCAGTTTTAAAACCTCATCAATCCATGTAACTGGGTGAATATCAAGGCCTGCCAACACATTGTCAGGGATCTCTTTTAGGTCACGTTCGTTAATTTTTGGAATAATAACGGTTTTAATACCGCCACGGTGAGCGGCTAAGAGCTTTTCTTTTAAACCACCAATTGGTAACACTTCACCACGTAAAGTGATTTCACCCGTCATCGCCACATCAGCGCGCACAGGGTTACCGGTTAGACTTGATACTAACCCAGTAACCATCGCCGCACCGGCGCTTGGGCCATCTTTTGGAGTTGCCCCCTCAGGTACGTGTACGTGAATATCACGCTTTTCGTAAAAATCACTGTTGATCCTAAATGCATCAGCACGATTACGTACAACGGTCATCGCTGCTTGAATCGACTCTTGCATTACATCACCTAATGAGCCTGTGTAGCTTAGTTTGCCTTTGCCAGGTACTGCTGCACACTCAATTGTTAATAAATCACCGCCGACTTCAGTCCACGCTAAACCTGTTACTTGACCAATACGGTCGCCATCTTCAGCTTTACCGTAATCAAAACGCTGCACACCTAAAAACTCTTCTAGGTTTTGCTCATTGATAGTGACTACTTTCGTGTCTTTTTCGAGCAAAATGTTTTTTACAGCTTTGCGACATAACTTAGACACTTCTCGCTCTAAATTACGTACACCCGCTTCACGAGTGTAATAACGAATAATGCCAACAATAGCACTGTCTTCGATAACCACTTCACCCTCTTTTAAGCCATTACGCTTAACTTGTTTAGGGATCAAATGCTCTTTTGCAATATTTAGCTTTTCATCTTCGGTGTAACCCGATAAACGAATTACTTCCATCCGATCTAATAGTGGACCTGGAATATTAAAGCTATTTGAAGTCGCCACAAACATAACGTCAGATAAGTCATAATCAACTTCTAAGTAGTGATCAGCAAAATGACTATTTTGCTCAGGGTCGAGTACTTCTAGCAGTGCTGATGCCGGATCGCCACGCATATCCGAAGACATTTTGTCGATTTCATCTAATAAGAATAATGGGTTTTTAACGCCCACTTTGCTCATGTTTTGAATAAGCTTACCCGGCATTGAACCGATATACGTACGACGGTGGCCACGAATTTCCGCTTCATCGCGCACGCCACCAAGTGCCATACGAATATACTTACGACCCGTTGAGCGCGCAATCGATTGCCCTAGTGAGGTTTTACCAACACCTGGAGGGCCAACTAGGCATAAAATAGGCCCTTTAAGCTTATTAGTACGTTGCTGAACCGCAAGATACTCAATAATACGCTCTTTAACTTTATCAAGACCATGATGATCGCTGTCTAAAATCTTTTGCGCTCCGGCTAAGTCTTTTTTCACTTTAGAGCGTTTTTTCCACGGTACATTAATTAGCGTATCAATATATGAACGCACAACCGTAGCTTCTGCCGACATTGGCGACATCATTTTTAGCTTGGCAAGTTCTGAATTGGCTTTTTCTTGTGCATCGCTGCTCATGCCCGATTCTTCAATGCGCTTTTTCAACGCTTCAAATTCATCAGGCACATCATCAAGTTCGCCTAGTTCTTTTTGAATGGCTTTCATTTGCTCATTGAGGTAATACTCGCGCTGCGACTTTTCCATTTGCTTTTTAACGCGGGTACGAATTTTTTCTCAACTTGCAGTAAGTCAATTTCGCCTTCCATTAATGCCATTAAATACTCAAGGCGTTCTGTGACATTAGTGATCTCGAGCACTTTTTGTTTTTCAGGCACTTTCAATGGCATATGCGCAGCCATGGTATCCGCTAGGCGCGGCGCTTCATCAATGCCACTCACCGAGGTAAGTACCTCCGGCGGAATCTTTTTATTAAGCTTTACATAGCCTTCAAATTGATTAATGGCGCTGCGAATAAACACATCTTGTTCTTGCTCATCAATTTCTTCTGAGCCTATAAACTGCGCATTGGCAATAAAAAAGTCATCATTATCAATAAAGCTTTCTAGTTTTGCGCGTTGTGTACCCTCAACTAACACTTTAACAGTGCCATCAGGTAGTTTAAGTAGCTGTAGTACAGTGGCAATAGTACCAACACGATAAATATCGTCTTGCTCTGGCTCATCCACGGTTGCGTCTTTTTGCGCAACAAGGAAAATTTGTTTGTCTTTATCCATTGCCGCTTCAAGGCATTTAATAGATTTTTCACGGCCTACAAAAAGCGGGATCACCATGTGCGGATACACCACAACATCGCGCAGTGCCAGTACCGGGATTTCGACTCGATCTGTTCTCTCAAGCGTCATTATTTTTCTCTTCGCTCTTCATTTATTTTAAAGATTACTCAAGTATATGGGGATAACCTAGCTAAAGTTCAACAATTTAACCCAACAGAGTTAAATAAATTACAAAAAAAGGAGCACGAGGCTCCTTTTTGTAAATAAACTGGCTAAAGTTTATTCAGATGCCGCTTTATCTTGACCGGCACTTTGATAAATCAAAATAGGGTCAGACTCACCTTTGATCACGGTTTCGTCAATCACGACCTTACTCACATCTTCCATAGATGGCAGTTCATACATAGTATCAAGCAATACAGATTCAACGATTGAACGCAAACCACGTGCACCCGTTTTGCGTTCCATCGCTTTATGAGCGATAGCACGAAGCGCATCTTCACGGAATTCGAGCTCAACATCTTCCATACCGAATAATGCGCCATACTGTTTAGTCAGGGCATTTTTCGGCTCACTTAAAATTTGGATAAGTGCAGCTTCATCAAGCTCAGTAAGCGTTGCCACAACCGGTAAACGGCCAATGAACTCTGGAATTAAACCATATTTCACTAAATCTTCAGGCTCTACATCTTTAAACGTTTCACTTAAAGAGCGACTCGCCGCAGATTCTTTCACATCAACACCAAAACCAATGCCGGTGTTTTTATGACTACGCTGCTCAATCACTTTATCAAGACCTGAGAATGCACCACCACAGATAAATAAGATTTTTGAGGTATCAACCTGTAAAAACTCTTGCTGTGGATGTTTACGTCCGCCTTGTGGTGGCACTGATGCGACAGTCCCTTCTATCAATTTAAGCAGTGCTTGTTGCACGCCTTCACCTGATACATCTCGAGTGATTGATGGGTTGTCTGATTTACGTGAAATTTTGTCAATTTCATCAATGTAAACAATACCACGTTGCGCTTTTTCTACATCGTAATCGCATTTTTGCAATAACTTTTGAATGATGTTTTCAACATCTTCACCCACATAACCGGCTTCGGTTAATGTGGTTGCATCAGCCATAGTAAATGGCACATCAAGTAGGCGTGCTAATGTCTCTGCTAATAGTGTTTTACCACTACCAGTAGGACCAATTAGCAAGATATTACTTTTGCCTAATTCGATTTCAGTCTTCGTGTTTTGATTACGTAAACGCTTGTAGTGATTGTAAACCGCCACAGAAAGTACTTTCTTTGCATGGTCTTGGCCAATCACATAATCATCTAAGTGATTACGAATTTCTTTTGGTGCAGGCAGTTTATCAGAGGTATTGTGCTTAGGCGCAATGTCTTTGATCTCTTCCCTGATAATGTCGTTACACAGCTCAACACATTCATCACAAATATATACTGAAGGGCCGGCAATTAGTTTACGAACTTCATGCTGGCTTTTGCCACAAAAAGAGCAGTATAACAATTTATTACTTTTGTCGCCGTCTGTAGGAGTGTCAGACATTCAGCTACCTCATCTTATACGTTGGCTGCCAAACTACTTAGCAGCTATTTCAATACGCTTAACTATACCAAAAAAAAATGCTTTTCGCATAGTAAAGGCTTAGCTGGCGACATAGTCACCAGCTCAAAGGGTTTATTTACCTGCTCGGCTAGTAAAAACTGCATCCACTAAACCATAGTCAACAGCTTGACTTGCCGTCATAAAGTTATCACGGTCGGTATCGTGAGAAATCACATCCAATGGTTGTCCTGTATGTTCAGCCATTAAACGATTTAACTTATCTTTAATAGACAGGATTTCTTTAGCATGTATTTCAAAGTCAGATGCTTGACCTTGGAAACCACCTAAAGGTTGGTGAATCATTACACGTGAATTAGGCAAGCAATAACGTTTACCTTTAGTGCCACCAGAGAGTAAAAATGCCCCCATACTCGCCGCTTGACCAACACAAATCGTGCTTACATCTGGCTTAATGAAATTCATCGTGTCGTAAATTGCCATACCAGCAGTAACAGAGCCACCTGGTGAATTGATATACAAGAAGATATCTTTCTCTGGGTTTTCTGATTCTAAAAATAGCATTTGCGCTAAAATTAGATTGGCCATATTGTCTTCAACTTGACCCGTTAAGAATATGATTCGCTCTTTTAATAGTCTCGAATAAATATCATACGAGCGCTCGCCTTTCGCTGTTTGTTCAACAACCATAGGTACTAATGCATTGAGAGGATCTGTAATACCAGTGTTCATATTTATTTTATTCCTTATGCGCTTATACTTATCCTTATTTATAAGGAAGCATAGTTATCTTTTTAGCAAAATTGAAGGCCACAAACTAAAATGGCTCGGGCACACTGCATAATACAGAGTAACACGAGCCATTTAATCGTTAGCAGAGGCTTAAGTCAATGACTTATTAAGCGCCTTGCTGTGGATTCATGATGTCATCAAATGCTTTTTCAACGTCAGTTACATTTGCTTTAGCTAAAATAGCTTCAACAGCTTGCTCTTCCATTGCTACATTACGCATTTGTTGCATAAGTTGATCATTTGCTTTGTAGTATTCAACTACTTCTGTTGGATCTTCGTATGCAGAAGCCACTGTTGCAATTAATGCGTCTACTTTTGCATCGTCAACTTTAAGCTCATTCGCTTTGATCACTTCACCTAATAAAAGGCCAGTTTTAACGCGTGTTACAGCTTGCTCGTGGAACAGTTCAGCTGGAAGCTCAGGCATGTTTTTAGCATCGCCACCAAAACGTTGTGCAGCTTGTTGACGTAGTGCATCAATTTCTTGATCTACTAGCGCTTTAGGCACGTCGATTTCGTTGTTAGCTAAAAGACCTTTGATTGCTTGATCTTTTACGTTTGCTTTAACCGCTTGGTCAAGTTCACGTGACATGTTCTTTTTAACTTCTTCTTTAAGTGCGTCAACGCCACCTTCAGTTACACCGAATTTAGTTGCGAATTCTTCATTTAATTCTGGAAGCTCTTGTGCTTCAACTTTTTTCACTGTGATAGTGAATTGAGCCGCTTTACCTTTTAGGTTTTCAGCGTGGTAATCTTCAGGGAAAGTCACGTCAGAAACGACTTCTTCGCCTGCTTTTTTACCTACGATGTTATCTTCAAAACCAGGGATCATACGACCTTGACCAAGTTCTAATGGGAAATCTTCAGCTTTACCGCCTTCAAATACTTCACCGTCGATAGTACCTACGAAATCAACCGTTACACGGTCTTTCTCGCCAGCAGCTGCATCAACTTCAGCCCATGAAGCGTGTTGCTTACGAAGTGTTTCTAGCATGTTAGCTAAGTCTTCGTCAGTTACTGCTACTACTGGCTTTTCTACTGCAATTTTATCTAAACCTTGAACTTCTACTTCAGGGTAAACTTCAAATGTTGCAGCGAACTCTAAATCTTTACCTGCTTCAAGTGCTTTAGGAGCAAATGTAGGCGCACCAGCTGGGTTAATTTTTTCAGCTACGATCGCTTCGTAGAAGTTACGCTGCATTAATTCACCAGCAACTTCTTGACGAACTGCACCACCATAACGCTTGTTGATCACAGACGTTGGTACTTTACCAGGACGGAAACCATCAATACGCTGGGTTTTAGACAGTTGTTGTAAGCGTTTTTTTACTTCGGTCTCAACGTTCTCTGCAGGAACGGTGATAGTCAGACGGCGCTCAAGGCCTTGAGTCGTCTCAACAGAAACTTGCATGATATACCTCAATCTTCAATTTTGGCGACTGTTCGCCTTCCTTACAAACACGGTGATCACTATGCGCTTGATACGTTAAAAGTCACTTAAAGGACATTTAAACTCCATCTTCACTATACGATACCAATGCTGCTCTGCCCTTCGGGCACTATGTTAAACAATAGACGCGGCATTATAACCTAATATTTATGATAGTCGAGTCTAGGGGGCAATTATTTGGTTAGATCACGGATTATAGCAGTTGACTGGATGAAAAGTAGGCGCCCGAAGCTATCAGGAAAACAATAATTGTCGCTTTGAGTTAATAAATAGATTTTAGATGTTAGATGTTAGATGTTAGATGTTAGATGTTAGATGTTAGATGTTAGATTTTGAGAAAGTGGTCGGCGATGCAGGATTTGAACCTGCGACCCCTTGGACCCAAACCAAGTGCGCTACCAAACTGCGCTAATCGCCGATATTGAAGTATGAAACTTCGTTTTCTATTTGAACACTTAAACGGTGAGTTTAAGACCACTTTGAGAAAGTGGTCGGCGATGCAGGATTTGAACCTGCGACCCCTTGGACCCAAACCAAGTGCGCTACCAAACTGCGCTAATCGCCGATATTCTTTTTTGTAAATGGGGTGACTGATGGGGCTCGAACCCACGACAACCGGAATCACAATCCGGGGCTCTACCAACTGAGCTACAACCACCGCTATAATTACATATTTTCAAAATGGCGCACCCAGAAGGATTCGAACCTTCGACCGACGCCTTAGAAGGGCGTTGCTCTATCCAGCTGAGCTATGGGCGCATCGAAAACTTCATAGTTTACCAATAAGCCAATCGATTATAACAAAATTATAAATGAAAGTGGTCGGCGATGCAGGATTTGAACCTGCGACCCCTTGGACCCAAACCAAGTGCGCTACCAAACTGCGCTAATCGCCGATGCTTACTATTATCTGCGAGTGACCTCGTTGACAACGGGGTGCATAATAGTGATTTGACTGAGTCAGGTCAAACCTTTTTTTAAGAAAATAAATCAATCGGTCATTTTTAGTTCACAATGGTTAAATATTGCAAAACTAAGCTAAAATTTCGACTCTTTCATATTATTCGACTGTTTATATTAGAAAAGCAACTTAATATCAGAAAAGCAACTTGGCGCCTTAACGCTTTTCTGCGAAAATAGTAATACATATTGAAAGCGAGCAGTAGAGAGTATGTTTTCTACTTAGCATTATTACCCCTATTTTGTATGCACTCGTTTTTATTAAAGTATCGTTATATAAGTTAACTAACCCCAATTAAAGGTCACCCATGACGGCAAACATCATTGATGGTAAGGCAATAGCTAAACAAGTACGCAGTGCAGTAGCACAAAGAGTAACAGAACGTGTCGCAAATGGTCTTCGCGCACCTGGACTTGCCGTTGTACTTGTTGGGCAAGATCCAGCAAGCCAAGTTTACGTAGGCTCTAAGCGTAAAGCCTGTGAAGAAGTTGGATTTGTATCAAAATCTTTTGATTTACCAGCTGATACAAACGAGCAAGCATTATTAGATTTGATTGATGAGCTCAATAACGATGCACAAGTCGATGGTATTTTAGTGCAACTGCCATTACCTGAAGGCCTTGATGCTGAAAAAATTCTTGAGCGCATAACCCCGCTAAAAGATGTAGACGGTTTTCATCCCTATAATATTGGTCGATTAGCACAACGTATGCCTGCCCTTCGTCCATGTACACCAAAAGGGATTATCACTCTTCTTAATTCAACCGGTGTTAAATATAAAGGCATGCATGCCGTTGTAGTGGGTGCATCTAATATTGTTGGCCGTCCAATGGCACTTGAATTATTACTCGCTGGTTGCACTACCACTGTTTGTCATAAATTTACCCAAGATTTAGAAACGCATGTTCGCCGTGCTGATTTACTTGTTGTTGCTGTGGGTAAGCCTGAATTTATCCCTGGTGACTGGGTGAAAGATGGCGCGATCGTGATCGATGTAGGTATCAATCGTTTAGATACTGGTAAATTGGTAGGTGACGTTGAATATGATATCGCTGAGCAAAAAGCACACTTTATTACCCCTGTACCAGGTGGTGTAGGTCCTATGACAGTAGCAAGCTTAATTGAAAATACACTAGAAGCATGCGAAAAATACCATAGTTGATAAACTCGCGACGCTTGGCGCACCAAGATAGAAAAGGGTTGCTATTTAGCAACCCTTTTTTATTCATCGCGCGATTTTACGCCTGCGCCCTACTAACTTTAATAACTGGGGTAACACAGAAAAGAAAATCATTAATACCATCAGCATATATTGCCATGCTTGATATTGTTCATTTAATAGTACGACAGCGCAGATAATCCCCGCGATTGGGTTTGCAATAGTACCAAAAGTAAACTCAACCACAGTCATTCGCCCAAGCAGCCAAACATATAATGTATAAGCAAGCGCGGTATTCGGCACTACTAACCAAAAAAGCACAAACCACTGGCTGGGGGTAAACACTTGAGCAAGCACTTGATAGGCCTGTGGTTCAATATACAATGCTTGCACTAACGCTGCGATTGCCAGCACGGCGCCACCTAGAATGAGCTGCCACGTCAGTACTGTCCACCAATGAATATGTGTCGTGATCTTTTGTACCAAAGTACTCCCAATCACTATTGTCAATAATGCGCCTATCAGAGCAACAATACCTAACATGTTAAGTGTAACGTGTTGCGGATCGAATAGTCGCCACGCCAAATAAACTAATGTTAACGCACACACCGACTGTAATAACGCAGGCCGTTGTCCTTTAAACAGCCATGCATACAATAAGGCCACAACAGGCACGGAAACCATGCCCACGCCTGCAATTGCAGCAGGCAAGTTGATCGCCATCACAAAGATAAAACTAAAAAATAAAGCGATATTAACGAATGCTAATATAATTAAGCCTCGCCACTGTCTTAACTGTGGCCAAGTTGGTTTGATAAGCAACAATAATAACCCCGCTGGCAATGCTCGTATTGCACCCAGTAAAATTGGCGGCCAATCAGGTGTTGCATACTTAGTCACAGCATACGTGGTACCCCAAAGAAATGCTGGGATCATAGCGAGAAGAATATTCATTTCATTCCTTGTTATATTGAAGAAATGTTAAGGTAAAACCTCAATGTCAGTTGAGGTCAATATAGAAAACAAAAAAGGTTGCCAATGAGGCAACCTTTTAAACGAGAAATAAAGTTAACTTACGCTTTACGCCACGTCGTTTTACCTGCTGAATCTTCAAGTACGACGCCTAATGCGTTAAGTGCATCGCGTGCTTCATCAGCTGCGGCCCAATCTTTATTTGCACGGGCATCGTTACGCTTAACTATAAGCGCTTCAATTTCAGCGACTTCGTCATCCGCTTGACCACCTTGTAAAAACATTTCAGGAGCTTGCTGTGCAACGCCCAGTACTTCACCAATACTGCGTAAGGTATACGCCAATTTTCCTGCTTGCTCAGTATCTGAGTCTTTAACACGGTTAAGCTCTTTAGCAAGTTCAAATAAAACTGGCAGCGCTTCTGGAGTATTAAAGTCATCATTCATGGCTTTTCTAAATTTAGCGACATACTCGTTACTTTCAAGCTCACACGCAATAGGCTCAACATTACGCAACGCAGTATAAATACGTTCAAGTGAAGAGCGAGCTTGGTCTAGATTCTCTTGCGAGTAATTTAGCTGGCTACGGTAATGACCTGAAATCAAGAAATAACGGACTGATTCAGCGTCATACTCGTTAAGCACATCACGAACGGTAAAAAAGTTGTCTAATGATTTAGACATCTTTTCTTTATTTACTTGCACCATGCCGGTGTGGATCCACGTGTTTACGTATTTCCCGTTATTTGCACAGCACGATTGCGCAATTTCGTTTTCATGATGCGGGAACTGTAAATCCGAACCACCACCGTGAATATCAAAATGCTCGCCTAAATGCTTAGAGCTCATTGCTGAACATTCAATGTGCCAACCAGGGCGACCCTCACCCCAAGGTGATGACCATGATGGTTCACCTGGCTTTGCTTTTTTCCACAATACAAAATCAAGTGGATCGTCTTTATCTTGGGCAACTTCTACCCGCGAGCCAGCTTGTAACATAGTTAAGTCTTGTTGCGATAATGCACCGTATTGCTCAAAGGTAGACACATCGAAAAGCACGTCACCGTCGGTTGCAACATAGGCATGGCCTTTTGTAATCAAGCGCTCAACCATCTCAATAATTTCATCCATGTGCCCTGTTACTGTTGGTTCAACATCGGGGCGTAGCATATTTAAACTATCAAAGTCTTCATGCATAGCTTTGGTCATGCGTACGGTTAAATCATTAATCGCTTCGCCATTGTCATTGGCACGCTTAATAATTTTGTCATCAACATCTGTGATGTTACGTACATACTTTAAATCGTAACCTAAGTGACGAAGGTAGCGCACTATTACATCAAAACCAACAAAGGTACGAGCATGCCCAATGTGACAGTAATCATAAATGGTGATACCACACACATACATGTCGATTTTGCCTTCGACCATAGGTTTAAATTGCTCTTTTTGACGCGTGAGTGTGTTGTAAATATTTACCATTTATTTTTAATCCTTGACTGTTTACTTAGTTGGCTATGTTACCACTTGCAAAGCCCCTGCTCTAGCGCTTTATCAAATCAATAAGCACTTTGTTAATCTTAGCTAACTAAGATAAAATAGCGCTAATTAAATCAGCTAATAGGAAACCTCATGGTTGTTCTACACACAAATTTTGGTGATATCACCATTAACATGCACAAAACAGAAGCACCAAACACGGTTAAAAATTTTTTACAGTATGCTAATGCTGGCTTTTATGACGGTACTATCTTTCACCGTGTAATCGATGGTTTTATGGTTCAAGGTGGTGGTTTTGAACCTGGCATGATTCAAAAAGAAGTGCATGATCCTATTCAAAACGAAGCAAATAATGGCCTTTCGAACAAAAAAGGCACATTAGCAATGGCACGTACGCCAGATCCACATTCAGCAACGGCCCAGTTTTTCATTAACGTGAACGACAATGATTTCTTAAACTTTAGCAGTGAAACATCACAAGGCTGGGGTTATTGCGTATTTGCAGAAGTAGTAGAAGGCATGGACGTAGTTGAAAAAATCAAAGCCGTTGCTACTGGCAGCTCAGGCTTTCATCAAGATGTACCGCTTGATGACGTTATCATCAAAAGCGTAACTGTAGACTAAGTTAGCTTTGTGCTCACTTAGTCTCAAGCTCGCGACTTGAGGCTGGTGGGTATATTATAAAGCGGATATTTTATCCGCTTTTTATTTTTCGTTAACATGACCGAGTCACAATGCGCCAAACTTACTTTATTGCCGATCTACATTTAACTGAGAGCCGCCCTGATATAAGCGCTGCTTTTTACCAATTCTTAGATAACCACATCGTAAATCAAGATGTAGATGCATTATATATTTTAGGTGACTTCTTTGAGGTATGGGTAGGCGATGATTATGTTACGCCTCTATCAACTCAAGTAGCAGCTCGACTTAGGCAAGTGAGTGACAACGGTACCCCAGTATTTTTTATTCATGGCAACCGTGACTTTATCATGCGAAATGGCTACGCGAAAAAAGCTGGCATGACCTTACTCAACGAACAAACTGTTATCGATTTATACGGTACGCCAACTGTTATTTTACATGGCGATGAAATGTGTACTCAAGATATTGAGTATCAAAAATTTCGCAAAAAAGGCCGTGGTTGGTGGTGGCCGCGTTTAATGCTGGCACTGCCTCTGTGGTATCGCCGTGGTGTTGCCAAAAAAGCACGCGAAAAATCAAAACAAAACCAAGCAGGTAAAGCGTTAGAAATTCTTGATGTAACAGAAGACGCCGTGCTTGACGTTTTTGCTAAACACCAAGTCACTAATATGATCCACGGACATACCCACCGCCCTGATGTGCATCATTACAATATAGCTGGTACGCAACTGACGCGCACTGTTTTAGGTGACTGGTATAGCCAAGGCTCCTACTTGGTGGTAACTGAAAAACAGCAAACCCTAATTAGCGAGCCATTTGAAGAAAATGAATAATGTTATTTTCTAGCAAAATTTCCTTTATTAGATATGTTCAAGAAAACAGTTCACCTCGACTCTCCCCATTATTTTTGCTAAAAATCTCTTATAGTGTACCCACATGGAAATTCAGCTTAACTAAAAGAGGGGAGTCACCTCTAAGCTTGTCATACTAAAAAAGGTAGTTTTCCTTCATACACCTCTTTCCATTTGCTAGTCACCATCTTTTATTACTTGTTCAGTATGTTTTAATTTCAGCTAAGTCGTCTTTTGAGCTTTAAGTTTATTTAGATGTACTTTCCATAGCTACTTTCGGATGAACATAAATTAATACTTTTGCACTACTAGCAATTACTTCCTTTAAAAGCAAAAAAAATGAACGTTACTGATTGAGGTAAACCGTACCTTGAGTAATCCCAAAAAAGAATAAAAAACAATCAGGTTATAAATTTATTAAAATCAACACTTTAAGTTTATTGTTTCACATTATAGAATTAACACCAGCTGAACAAGCTAATAAATTAAAACTACTCAAGGATAAAAATGAAAACAGGAAATTTAATCGCACTTGCTATTTCTTCTGCAATTTTAAGTGGGTGTGTCTCAACCGATACAAAAACTACAACTAAAGTTCAAACTAATGGAGTTAAAGAAGTACGAGAAAATGAACATGGAGAAGAGATTACAGTTGTAAAAACATTAAGATGCCCTTCTCCCGTAGCGAAAATAACAATTTCTCCAATGAAATGTAAATCATCACAATGCCAAGAAGATAATTATAAAGGTAATGGTTTTGCGGCTATGGTACAAACTTTAGCTAAAAAAGAGAGTGTAGACTTCTCCCTTATTGGTGAGTCTATGACAACAATGATGACTTCATCACTGTCACAAACAGGGTGTTTCGACGTATTAGATAGAGAAGTTTTAGAAGATCTAAGACAAGAAATGGCTTTAGCTGGAAAAACTATAGAAGTCGATACGTCTGATTTCATAGTCACAGGTGCAATTACATCGCTAGAGTATGCGAAAGAAGAGTCTTCATTTGGAGGTGGATTAATCCCGTTCGGTGGAGCCGTAACAAACTCAGAAACAACAGCAAAAATTGGACTTGATGTAAGAGTCTTAGATGTTAATTCATCAAAAATTGTATATACAAAAACTTACAAATCTGATGCCTCAAATGACAACTATGGATTTGGATTATTTGGAGCTGGTAGTGGAGGCATAGCAGGCGGTGGAATGTCTTTCGGAGGTTCTTTAGAAATGGAAGAGGCAATCAGACACGTTTTAAATAATGCAGTCTCTGATTTCATCAAAAGTACAGCAAGTGGACGCTATGAAGAAGTTGAGACCATCATAGAAGAAAGCTAATTTTCAGTACTGCTGTATTAACGCAGATTTTAATTGGCTATTGCTAACGTTGCCTGCCATTTAAACTCGAGTTAATACAGCACTCTTATAAGCTGCCTCTTTAAATAATTAAGAAAAACCAGGTACACCTGAGTGGAACTTAAAATCAGTATCAGAAGTTGTAATTAGCTCACGCTCTTTTTCAGCAAAAAATTCAACTCGCTCACTAATATCAAAACCAGCAATTTCTTGAGCAAGCGTTAGATAGTCTTGGAAATGGCGCGCTTCTGAGCGAAGTAATGAGATATAAAAATCGCCTAAGCGTTTATCTACATGGGGCGCAAGCTTTGCAAAACGTTCACACGAGCGCGCCTCGATGTAAGCACCCACTATGAGCTTATCTACTAGCGCATCAGGCTCAAAGGTTTTTACATGCCTGAGCATGCCTTTAGCGTAACGACACGGAGTAATACTTTGATACTCAACACCGTATTCATCCATAATTTCTAATACTTGATAAAAATGGTGCAACTCTTCTTTGATCAGCATCACCATCTTATCAACCAAATCTTGCCCATAAGCTGAATCAGATTTTGGGATCACGGCTTTAGTCAGTTTATTTTTCGCCGCAAGATCGCGCCAATTCCCTTCCCGCTTATAAATAAGTGTTTCAAATGGTTTAAGCCACTCAAGCAATGCGTCACTGCTATCTTTATCAACGGCATATTTACGAATCAAAAACATTGCCGACTGCGCAGCCTTAAGCTCGCACAATGTAAATATGTGCAAGTATAAAATAAAAAAATAATAGGTTGCTCAATGCAACCTATTACTCCATCACGCTGCTAGTTGCTGTGCTGTAATATCTAAGAACCTATTTAAGCACTCCGGTACATCGGCATATTGCGACAATTCTGATATACAATTATCTTTAGACAAATTGAGACTAACCCTTGCTTTTTTCGAAAAAAGCGTTGGAGAAGCTGATACGCGATCTTCTCTCAGCTTAGTTAAAAATAACCTAAAAAACTCTAATTGCTGTTTACCTCGATAGGCATTAACTACATTAGTGCTAGTTAATGTTTCATCAGCTTCATTTACAGCCTTACTACATAGCAGAAGATTATCATAGTCTTTAAATAAGTCTTGGGGCTTATCAGTGTAGATACGCTTCACTTCACTAATTGATACATCAATCAGAGAGCTTATTTTTATACCTTGAACATTTAATGTCCTTGGAGCTTCTCCTCTATATTCCATAAGTCGATGTGCTTTAACCCAACAATTAAACTTATGTATTGCGTTGTTATGTTCATGAAAACGATTATTAAATGCTTCTACACATTTAGTGTAGTCACCAGAATTTTCATTAAATTCAGTTACATTGAATTCGCAAGCTAAAACTCTTTTAAAAACTGATTCATTAACATAGTTATTTTCTATTGAATAACCATTTGTAACGTAAATTTTCTCAGGTTCAGGATTTACAAAGCTATATTGAAAATCTTTATCTATGAAACATCGATAATTCGCATTGCGATATATATGATGAACCGAAATTAATTCATATAAATCAAGAACAACTTTACGACCACCTGAATTGATTCCATTCCAGCGATTTTCTCCAATTTTTAAGTTGATCCTTGGAGCAAAATACTTCTCATCTTGACCTTCAAAAACACAAATCAAATTGTCTTTAAATTTAGAATGAATTCTCGTGAATTCTAAGAATTTCACAGAATGTGAGCCGCCTTGCTCCTGCATAGAAGTAACTCTATCCATTATAACTCCTTAATATAATGTCCTAAGTCTACTGTTTGCGAAGCTAAGTCATTCTCAAAAATAAATGGGGAATGTGTAGTGGTGAACAAAAATGAACATTTACCAGAATTCAAGATGTCTGGTAACAATGTTTTCTGCCATTCTAAAGAAAGCGATAGTTCAGGTTCATCAAAAAATAGCGCTAAGTTTGTTTCTCGCTTTAGATATAAGCGAGCAAACAATGAAATAATTTGTTTTTCACCAGAAGATAAGTTTTCAAGATCAACAGTTTTTCCATTTTTCCTTCTTACAATTTTAATTGTTACGCTACTTTCATCATAATCAACTTTCTTATCGACTAAATATCTATTACAAACTACGCTGAAATCTTGAATTGCCTTATCATTGTCTTTTTGCTGCGCGTATACTTTTACTAAGTTGGATATAAAGTACACTAGAGGCTCATGCCCTGTTAATATTTCTTTTGAATCAACTAACTCTATAATTTTAGCTTTATCTGAATTATCAATGTTATTGCCAATTCGGTCTAAAACTATTTTCAAGGCAGCTCCATCAATGTTGCTTCTAGAATCTTCATCTAACTTGAATCCATCAACCAATTGACTCAACATTTCACCATTAATTTTAGAAAACCATTCAACTGAAGATGATTTTATCTCTTCGGTAATTTCATCAAACCTTTTACTTACATCCTTCATTCCAAAATTAATAGAATAATCTTCTAGAATTTCGTCTTGCTCTATATCAGCTAATTCTTCAAACTGTTGCTCAACCCTTCTATATGTCGGCAAGTAGACAATATTTAATCCAAAGTTATCTCTTATTTGAGATAACTTTTCTTTACCTTCAACAAAATCCTTAAAATCAGTTCTTGAACTTGATATATCGCTCATAATGCTTAGCAACTGAGCAGAATGAAGATCTGCTCTTTTAGTTACATATCGAAAGATATGACTCGTTTGAAATGCCTTTTTGGGCAGTGAGAAATATGCTTCTAATAGCTTTAATGTCTTATCTTCCCCACATTTTCTAGCTAAATAATCAAATATGCCGTGTGAACGCTTATTTTCGTTAAAATCTTGCAAAGATATTTTAAGTTCATTTGCTTGCAAAACGTATTCTTTACCGTTTTGAAAGTCAATCTCAATACTTTCAAAGTCAATCTCTTTAAGCTTTGACAGGTCTCCTGACAAAAGTGAAAAAAGTCCATTTAAAACTGTGGTCTTACCATAGCCATTTTCGGCTACTAAAACTTTAACATTGCTATTAAAGTCAATCTCCACATCCCTTTCACCATATAGATTGCGAATAGCAAACCTTTTAATGATCGCTTCCATAAATTCTCTTAATCTCCTTGCTTAGTTGGTGTCCATTATTAAATAAATAGTAGTAATAGCTTTGTTTTCAACATTATCAAAATTTTCTATCAATGTCTCAGGTTCATGACTTCTAAAGCAAAACTAAAGTCTGTTTTACATATTGGCCGATTATTAGCGTGTAGTAGTTAGGGTAGGAGGACCTCTATTAACTGACGGTTCAAACACTAAAAAGTATTCCCTCACCAGAATTATGGGCTGATATGAATTCAATACAACTAAAAGCTTAACTACTGTTTTTTATATAGTTTGAAACGGTTTGTCTACTAACACCAACAACTCCAGCAATATCCTTGTAAGTCATATTAGGAAATTCTTTATTGAGTAAAATTGCATGCTCCTTGGGAGTGGTGCGCTCAATTGTCTGAAGACACAAGCTATTACGCTTTAATTGGACTTCAAAGTGCTCGACTAAGGAGTTCAAGCGTTGAATCTCTTCATCTTTTTTTGCTAGTGTCCCTACTATGATTGCCCAGCTCTTCAACAAGTTAAAAAATGAACGGTAATCAGTACACCGAAGCAATTTCCTCTGTTTAAACAGGCGGTATTTTAATAAGAGCATAAAATGATAATTTGAATCCAATTCAAGCCGATGTAGTATTCTCTTTACCTGCTCAGCCAATGGGGCAAATCGAATAACCTTTTGGCACCAATTTTCATCTTTTTGGAATTTCTCCGCGCCAGCCCCAAATAGTTTGGTTGCTGGAACAGGTTGTTCTAGAACATAGCTGATAAGGTAATACAGTTGCTCATCACTGAGCTTTTCACCTCCCTTGCCTTCTCGTTCAGCTTTTTCTTTCTTCAAGTATCGAATATTAGCAATAATTGCCAATTTTCTAGTTGTAAGTTTACTTAGCTCACTAAATTGTGCTCTCAGCTCATCATCAATACTGTTTGTAAATTCTTCCATATCAAATCCACGTATTCCATTACGATATGTAAAGATTCTAACACAAAGACCAATATCGGTAATTTTTACCCTTATAAATATTAAATTAATTAGTGAACGATTGAGGTGGGTAAATTTCAGTACAGAGTTTAGACGACTCAACGTGAGAGACTACCAGTATATTTATTTCGACCTATTGGCGTTGAGTTAGCCAAAAAATGTTACAATAGTATTTAAGAGCACAAGGAGAAAAGCTATGGATAGCGTATACATTGAAATTGAATTCATCTCAATTTTTGCAAACCTCGACAATACACTTACAGTTAGAATTGATGACACCCTAAAGTTCAGATTAAACTTGGAAACGACCAACGATGTAGTATCCCTAGACTTAAAAGTCACGGAATCCAAAGACTTTAACTTCGATAAAGGTACAAAGCTTGTAAATGGCAACGCTACCCTTAAAGCTATTCCTGTTGACTTAACTCTAGCACAAGCGGCTTTCTGGAGAAATGATTCACTAAGCGGATCAATCTGCCACCCTGTTATGGATAATGACATCATTTTCAAAGCCAAAATCCATAAAAAGAAAATCAAATTTCCGAGCGTGCCCAGCACTCGCACGAATAAAGATGCAGCAAGTTCGACAAACGAACATGAGAGTTTAATAGACTCCATTTGCGCACGTCCCAATAGATATTAACCCACCGCGAAGCGACATTTTGACGAGTTATGCGAAGCGTTACTCTTGTAAAATTGTGGAGTGGGTGCACAATTTACAATTGTGTTCGACATTGTCTATAGACAATGTCGCTGATGCTTCCGCATTTCAATGGAAATTATCTAAGGGTGATAACATGGATGAAAGCAGCAATGACAAGTGTATTTTCAGGATCACGAAGATCAACGAACAAAGGCAATTACGTGCAGCCCTTGCACATAATCTTCGGCTTGAAAATACTCCAAATATAAATACAGGGCTTTCTCACAGCAATATCCACGCTAAAGGCTGTTCAACAATAGACGCATGTATGAAACGTTATGAGAGCTCTATTGAAGGCCTTAAAATTCGTAAAAACGCGGTGTTAGCTCATGAGGTCATAATTACAGGCTCACCAGATCATATGAACAAATTAACCAAGCTGGAGCACATAGAATATTTTAATGCGGCAGCGCGTTGGCTTATAGAATTGCACGGTGGCAAATTATCAAATTTACTCAGTTTTTCAGTGCATTATGACGAATCAACGGTTCACGCCCACATCCTACTTGTACCCAAGATAAACAATAAACTCAACAGCAGAGCCATAATAGGTGGCGCAAGAGGCAGGCTAAGTGAATTACAAACAGAGTTTTATGAAAGAGTTGCCAAAAGATTCGGGTTCACTAGAGGTGTAAAGAACAGCCGTGCTAAACATGAACACTACAGTGAGTTGAAAAACCTGAGAAGTAATTTAAGAACAACAGCTAATAGCTTGGCGCTAGCAAAGATTGAACACGCAAAAATCATAGACGAATTGGATAATAGTAAAAGAGTACTAACGCATGTTCAGAACGAACTAAAACAGATTCGGCGTCTAGAGTATACTGCACTCAAAGCAAGGATCGCTCAATTAGAGCAAAATATCTCCCGTACTTATCGGACTCGCTAAAAAATTTACAAAAGCAAACATTTTTAGCATAGATGACGGTCGCTCCTTAGAAAGTATGATACAATTTTTGACGTACATTTTAAGGCTCTATGATAGAGCTTATATTGATAATATCTAACGCTAAGGAGAGCATGAGATGAAATTATCTGTTACCCACCACGTAGAATCCGTTCTTAATGAAAAAGGACTAGATAAGTCTTATATCATTGATAAGTTAAGTCGTTTTAGTAACGCTAAAACTAATCAGGAAGCGCTGGCAATGTCACGATTTCTTGACCCAGAAGGCCGTGCAATGCTAGCTAGTCGATTGAAAATCAATGAGCGCGATCTAAACGGTTTTTATAACGTAATTGACCACTATCGTTGGTAGTAACCTACCCAGAAAGTTTTATCTGTAAAAGTATAGCCAAATCAAATCAATACTTTGGCTATAT
This sequence comes from Pseudoalteromonas sp. KAN5, assembly GCF_022846535.1. Taxonomy (NCBI): domain Bacteria; kingdom Pseudomonadati; phylum Pseudomonadota; class Gammaproteobacteria; order Alteromonadales; family Pseudoalteromonadaceae; genus Pseudoalteromonas; species Pseudoalteromonas sp. KAN5. The sequence goes on along the minus strand of NZ_AP025589.1, from coordinate 633,400 downwards.
TTTTGAGTGAAATTTTCAACATGAGCTAACTATTCGTTGGCCTACCAGAGTGAAATTTAAAGTCTTCATCTGGGGTTGAAATTAACTCAGCTTCAAGCTGACCAAAGAACTCAACACGCTCAGTGATATCAAACTCACTGATTTCTTGCGCAAGGGTTAAATAATCTTGGTAATGACGCGCTTCAGAGCGCAGTAGTGATATATAAAAATCACCTAAGCGCTTATCAACATGCGGAGCTAATTTAGCAAAGCGCTCACATGAGCGGGCTTCGATGTAAGCGCCGATAATTAGCTTATCTACTAAAGCATCTGGCTCATAGGTTTTGACGTGACGTAACATACCTTTTGCATAGCGACATGGAGTAATGCTTTTATACTCGATCTCGTACTCATCCATAATTTCAAGTACTTGATAGAAGTGGTGCAACTCCTCTTTTATCAGTGTCACCATTTTATCGATAAGCTCTTGACCATAAGGCGTATTTGACTTTGGTATCATCGACTTGGACAGTTTATTCTTATTAGCTAACTCTCGCCAATTCCCCTCACGCTTATAGATAAATGTTTCGAACGGCTTTAACCATTCAAGTAGCGCATCACCACTAGCTTTATCTACAGCATACTTTCTGATTAAAAACATTGCTGATTGCGCCGCTTTCAATTCACAGATCAAATGGTCCAACAATATGATCGACAAATTAGCGCTTTTCTTCGCCTCATTTACCCACTCTAGTGGAGTTTCACACTTAAGAAACTCATTTATTGGTTGCAATAACGCGTTGTAGTTTTCAAAATTCATTCAATTACTCATTTACTTTAAAAGTGAAATTAGTCCCGCTTTGTTCATTTATTTTCAAATTATGCATCATTGCTGCAATATCACTTGGCTGTAGCTCTTTATTACGTCTTGGGTGGAGTAACTTTTCTACAGTCCAATCTTGGCTTCTAACTTCACCGCTAGATTGCTCGGCACTATAAAACTTCTTACTCCCTTGAAATGTATATGCGTAACTCAATCGCTTCCGATCGTACTTAACATAATGCAACGAAGCCAGTTCCGTATCACTATCTGGATCTTTAAAACTAAGTATCTTGTCTTTTAAGCAAATTTTAAAGCCGATTCTATTTAGCTCTAGATTATACTCTGTAGGCTTTTCTACTGAAAGTTGATAGATCTCTTGTGATATGCTTGTTAAGGACTTTTGGGCAGATATTTTTCCATGTATTTCTGACAAAGCTTTTTCATGAGTATCAATCTCATCTTGCAAGTCATCCATAATAGATAAAGTAGCTATTGCGCTCTTACCAGCATCAGTACGCTCTTTATACAGAGATTTAGCTTCAGCCAATGCTAATCTAAGTTTTTTAATTTCTTGATGAATTTTAACTTGTTCTAATTCGTAGCCGTTTAAACGCTTGTTGTCAGACATCATTGCCAATATCACTGGCTCTACATAAATAAGGAAAAAATGATATGCGACTACATAGGGGAATGTTGTCGATGATTCACAATATTCGCCCCCCGACCTCTGTTTCCTGCTACACCTAAGCAAAGGAAGCGAGCCTTTAGTCTGCTGAATACTCATTCCACTGCCACAGTGACCACATTTAACCATACCATGTAACGGCCAAATCCTATTCTCCCTAACACTGGTATATAGACGTTCATCATGAATTCTCTGTGCGCTATAAAAAGTAGCCTCATCCACCACTGGTTCATAAAGAGTTTCACCATAAACCTTACCAATACATTTCTCATTTTTTAGAATTCGAATAATTTTAGTTGGGTTCACATTTATCAGTGGTTTAATATCGCCATACTTTGCTCGTAATTTACGCTCGATGACTACTTGACCATCACCTGAGGCATGCAACTTGAATAGATCTCGAACTACAGGAGCAAACTCATTCAATGTGCCATCACTATTCAACCAAAATGGCATTTTCATTTTAGGAGGGATTTGATGCTTCTTGGCCAAGTCTTCCCTTCGCTCCCAAGATCCCTTTACCTTTTTTGAGCGCCACTTAGACTCTTCATGAGCTTTTTCTATTTCTATAATGAGAGAAATACGCAGCTTGGAATCATTGACCGCCTCTGGCGGGTAATAATTATTCCCTCTCGCGGTAACGATTGAAACTCCGTGCTTCCAAATTTTTTTAATCAAATCCTCTGATTCATCAATGTCCATTCGCGTCAATCGTGAGAAGTGTTCAACTAGGATGATTGAGCCCCTTTCAACCAAGCCTGATTCTATTGCCTTGACCAATCGACCTAAAGAACCATCTTCCACGTGCTTTCCGGTGTATGCGGAAATACCAGCATCAATTAGTGGCTGATCATCAAGCTCAACAACCACACATTTCGGATGGCGGCTAAGCCATTCTTTTTGCGCTTCGCCCTGACGAAAAAGAGAGCTATTTCCTTCTTGCCTAGAAGAACTAAAACGTTGGTATAAATATACGTTCCCTGACAAATTACTCGTATCCATTACAAACTCCTATGTGCTACATTGCTGATTATATCATAACTTGCACATATTATCTGTTTGCTCACAAATCAGATGATCAATTAAAATAACCGTGAGGTTTTCCTTTTTAACGGCTTCCTCAATCCATGCTTGAGGTGTTTCGCAAATAAGAAACTCATTGATTGGTTGTAAAAGTTGGCTGTATGGCACGGGTTAAGCTGCTCATTAAAATTAAATTCATCGAACGATTATTTTACCACGAAACCATCGAGAGAATAAAACCAAGCTAAATTTTAATGTGATTATGCCTATATACTTTTCACAGAGCGGTTGCTTGACAAGGCCCCACAACTGAACCATAACTTAATACAAGCTGTATAAAAATAAAACAGCGTCTACTTCCTTTTATGGGGCACACACTATGATATTAAACCATTTATGGGGCATTTATGCCCACCCGCTCGAAGAGTGGCAAACCATAGATAACCGTCACGAAAGTTTGACGTATAGCCTTTCACATATATTGTTGATAGCGCTGTTTCCGTCAGTAATGGGTTATTACTCATCTGTTTATTTAGGTTGGAGTATAGGTACTGGTGATCCAGTATTTTTAACCCACGATAGTGCAATATTGATTGCAGCTGCAATGTACGCCGCACTCATTGTTGGTGTATTTGCATTGGCTTATTTAGCGCATTGGATGGCAGTTACTTTTGGTGCCGAGCCAACATTCACCCAAACCCTAGAGCTTGCAGCCTATACTTCAACACCGGTGTTTATGTCTGCGTTAGCAGCGTTTTGGCCGGAGTTGTGGTTTGTTGTATGCGCAGGTATTGTTGCTTTAGCTTACTCAGTTTATTTATTGTACACAGGAGTGCCTATTTTAATGCATATACCGCAAGAGCGCGGCTTTATTTACGCAAGCTCAGTAGTAACTTGTGGATTAATTTTACTGGTGATTATTTTAGCGGTCACCGCAATGCTTTGGACTAATGGTATTGTCAGCCCAACTTTTACATAAATATAGGATAAATGCGTTTAAAAAGTTCAGTGAGTTGTATTAAAAAGTAGTGTTATTATTTCTTTCCTTCATAAAAAAGGAGCTTAATTTAGCTCCTTTTTTTATATCTTGAATTTAACTATTTGTTAATCTGAACCATTTTCTTCTTGGTTATGTAACTCTAAACCAGAAGACATCGCACTTTCACGGCTACTTTTTGCTGAATCATTACGTAGCTGCTCGATCCGATTTAAATAATCTTGATCAATGCCGCCGGTAATATATTGACCATCAAATACTGACGTTTCAAATCGCGTGATCTCAGGATTCTCTTGCGATACTGCAGCAATTAAATCAGTCAATGATTGGAAGATCAAACCATCAGAACCAATACTTGCGTTAATGTCTTCAACTTCACGGCCATGAGCAATTAGCTCCGCAGCAGATGGCATATCGATACCATACACATTCGGGAAGCGGATTTCTGGAGCAGCAGAAGCAAAGTAAACATTTTTAGCACCAGACTCGCGAGCCATTTCAACGATTTGAGCAGATGTAGTACCACGTACAATTGAGTCATCTACTAACAATACGTTTTTACCTTTAAACTCACGGTCAATCGCATTAAGCTTTTGACGTACCGACTTTTTACGCATTTCTTGGCCAGGCATGATAAACGTGCGGCCAATATAACGGTTTTTAACAAAACCTTGGCGGTATGGTAGTTCCAGTACACGGGCAATTTCTAATGCTACATCGCACGATGTTTCAGGGATTGGGATAACGACATCGATATCTTTATCTGCCCATTCACGTGCAATTTTTTCACCTAATTTAGTGCCCATATTAACGCGAGTCGCGTAAACAGACATGCGGTCAATATTTGAATCAGGACGCGCAAAATATACAAACTCGAAAATACACGGTGAATACGAGGCCTTTTCTGCACATGTTTGTGAGAAGAACTCGCCTGCTTCAGTCACGTAAATTGCTTCGCCTGGAGCTACATCACGAACAAACTCAAAGCCATCAGTTTTAAGTGCAACGCTCTCCGACGCAAACATATATTCTGTCCCCTGAGCTGTATCACGCTTACCAAATACTAATGGACGAATGCCATTTGGATCACGAAAGGCAACAATACCGTGACCAATAATCATCGCAATAGTGGCATAGCCGCCCTGCACTTTATTGATTACTTCTGTAATGCCGTTAAAAATATCTTCAGGATCAAGCTTAAGTTTATTCGGTTTACTTAATTCATGGGCCATGATGTTAAGTAAAATTTCTGAATCTGAGGTTGTGTTAACGTGGCGACGAGCTTCGCAGAACAATTGCTCTTTAAGCTGCTCAGCATTAGTTAAATTACCATTGTGCGCTAAAGCAATACCAAACGGTGAGTTAACATAGAACGGCTGTGCTTCTGACGAACTAGACGAGCCAGCAGTCGGATAGCGCACATGACCGATACCAATAGTACCTTGTAAGCGCTTCATATGACGGGTGTGAAATACATCTTTCACTAAGCCATTTGCTTTACGTAAACTAAAGGTGTTGTTTTCAATGGTAATGATGCCCGCAGCATCTTGGCCACGGTGTTGCAAAACAGTTAAGCCATCATAAATCGCCTGATTTACAGGAGATGTTCCGACTATTCCAACGATACCACACATGAAATTTTTCCTCGCCGATTAACGGTTGACCGAATTTAAGAAGCTTGAATTGTTTTCGAGGTATGAAAAAAACCACTCAACAACAAAGCCAAATTCTGGGATCAAAATAGAGTTACCCCACCAGTGCGTATTAGGTGCACCAGTAAAAGCATCAAGAAAGAAGAGTAACGCGCTCACGACCAACACGCCACGAAGTGCACCAAAGACAATGCCAAAGACACGGTCAGTGCCAGATAAGCCGGTACGATGTACCAGTTCACCCAAAAGGTAGTTTAACAATCCGCCTAACAATAGCGTCGCAAAGAATAATATGGCAATGGCCGCTGCATTTCTTAAAAGGGGTTCAGAAATACTGGTTAGAAAGGAAGCTAAATATTGGTAAAACAAACTAGAGATGATAAATGCGCCAGCCCACACGGCCAAAGACATTGCTTCTTTGATAAAGCCACGAATTAAACCGATAATAGTAGACAGTGCAATAATGCCAAGAATGGCGTAATCAACCCAGATCATATGAACCAACTAGTCGTTAATTTGGGGCGCATTCTATAAGAGGTCGACACTAAATGCCAGATCATTTTGTTACTTCAAATTGGGTAACTTTACCATTGAGTTTAGTAAGCGCTTTTAATTCAGGGAGTTTACTCTCAAGCTCTGCTTTATTTAGCGACGGACCCACAAAAACTTTGGTTAAAGTACCATTCGGTGTTTTCACTGGACGAGTAAACGTTTTAAACCCTTTGTCACTGAGTTTCGCTTGTAATGATTTAACATTCGCAGCATGTGAGAAGCTTCCAAGCTGGATCACATACGCCATTTTCGATAAGTTCTCTTCAGGTTTACGAGCTGGTTCTGGCTGCTTTTCAACTGGTTGCGCTTTAGCTACAACAGCTTCTTGCTCTGTTGATGCTTCAACCATTACTTGCTCTGCGGATGTTGACTCCACGGCGACCTCAGCGGCACTGGTGAGCAGTTCATCATCCGCTGAGATATCTTCCTCGGCTTCTGCTGTTGGCTGTTGAGCATTAGCCACTTGATCATTAATTGCCTCTTGGAGATCGATGGTTTTGAACTCAGGGCGGTCAGGGATGGCTTTAAAGCCTTCTTTGTAATGTACTTTTTCGCCATCAAGAATGTTAGGAATAAACACGATAGCTGCAATCACCACAATACTTGTGCCGACCAAACGATTTATAAAGCCTGAGTTCACCAGATTCCTCTCTATTTTTTCCAATAATTAATGGCAGCTGCTACGGTAAAAAAGGAGCCGAATACAATCAAAATCGATTGCTCATCTAGCTGAGGCAACACCGTATCTAACGCGTCATCAACACTTTGATATTGTTCAATCCGCGCGTGCGTTTGCACTTGCTCCATTGATTTAGCTAGGTTTTCTACTTTATCGCCACGAAAGCAAGTTAGTCCAGCTAAATACCAAGTATCAACGACTGAGTTCAGTTCATTTAATACAGCCACTTTATCTTTATCAGCCAGCATAGCGACTAACGCATGAACTTTAAAGCCTTGATCTTGTAGCTGAGCTAACTTTTTAGCTAAATAGCGTGCAGATTCAGGATTATGCGCAACATCAGTATAGACCAAAGGCTCACGACTTAGTTGCTGAAAACGACCTTCAACGACTAAATTAGTTAAACAGTCACGGATCATTGTCTCATCCGGTAATAAGTTTAACACGGCTAATGTAGTCAGCGCTGTTGCCACGTTTTGACACGGAATGGCTGGCTTTGAAAGTTCAAGTTGCTGCCCTTGATACTGCCAACTAAACGTGTGTTCATACTCAGCAAAGTTAAACTGCTGCCCTGATAAATACATGTCAGCACTTATTTGCCGCCCGTAATCAGTCACTGTGTGGGGTATATTTAAATCGCCGACAATAGCTGGGGTGCCTGCTCTAAAAATACCAGCTTTATCATAACCCACTAATTCGCGGGTATCACCTAGGTATTCTTTGTGATCTAAATCGATGGTGGTAATTACACTTGCATAAGGTGTGACTATGTTGGTTGCGTCAAAACGCCCACCCAGCCCCACTTCTAACAACACATAATCCACAGCGTGACGCTTAAAAATAGCCAGCGCGCCAAGTGTACCATATTCAAAATAAGTCAGTGGTGTGTCGCCACGCCCCTGCTCTAATAAATCAAATGCATCAATATGAAATTGATCATCAAGCTCTGCGCCGTTTATTCGTACGCGTTCGTTATAACGGATCAAGTGCGGAGATGCATACGTACCTACGCTGTAGCCTTGTGCTAATAATAGCGACTCTAAACAGCGGGCTGTGGTGCCTTTACCGTTAGTACCACCAATCAGAATGATTTTACTTGAAGTGTGTAATAAACCAATGTTGTTAGCAACGTCGGCTACGCGTTCAAGGCCCATGGCAATATTTGCAGGGTGAACACTTTCTAAATAACAAAGCCAATCATCAAGGCTTGATGATTGGCTAGGAATGTTTTTTGTCATAGCGTGTAATCAGTTAAGCTGAAATTTACGCTACTCTATGCTCTTGTTCGGTAGAAGGCAAGTTCATAAATTTAGCCAATACACGTGCTAGCGTATCGCGCATCTCACGGCGATCTACAATCATATCAATTGCACCGTGCTCAAGTAAAAACTCACTGCGCTGGAAACCTTCCGGTAACGTTTCACGTACCGTTTGCTCAATAACACGCGGACCCGCAAAACCAATTAATGCCTTTGGCTCTGCAACGTTGATATCACCTAGCATGGCTAATGATGCTGATACACCACCCATGGTCGGATCAGTAAGAACAGAAATAAACGGCAAGCCTTTTTCGCTCATTTTCGCAAGAGCTGCACTAGTTTTAGCCATTTGCATAAGCGACATAAGTGCCTCTTGCATTCGCGCGCCACCAGAAGCAGAAAAACAAATGAGTGGCATATTATGTTCTAAACACTGATCAACTGCGTCAACAAAACGCGCGCCAACCACCGATGCCATTGAACCACCCATAAATGAGAATTCAAATGCAACAGCGGCGACAGGAATACCTTTTAAGCGGCCTTTCATGGCAACTAACGCGTCTTTTTCACCACTGGCTTTCTGCGCAGCAGTAATGCGATCTGAATATTTCTTAGAATCTTTAAATTTTAAAACATCTTTTGGCTCGTGCTCTGCGCCTAATTCTTGACGATCTGCATCATCAAGGAAGTGCTCAAGACGCTTACGACCACTCACACGCATGTGATGATTGCATTTAGGGCATACATTCAGTGATTTTTCTAATTCAGCTTTATATAAAATCGAATCACAATCTGTACATTTTGCCCAAACACCTTCAGGTATCTCTTTACGAGCCGAAGACTTTGTTGTTTTAGGTAGGATTTTTTCTAACCAACTCATTTGCAACTCTCTTAATACTATTCTGTGCTTTGCTGCGTTCCTGCCAAATGATAATTGACAGACAAATTTTTTCAATTAAAACATGAATTACACATAGGCGGTATAAAAAACTGGTCTTAGTAGTGAAATGCCTATGCGAATACGTTCAAAATATCACCCATCAAACTTCAGTATCTGCTAAAAATAATGGCCCCAGCGGCGTTGATGGTATTTCAAACTGCTCAGGGTAATCAACATCTACTAAGTATAAACCCGCTGCTTTTGCTGTCGCACTGGCTTTAGCACGCTCTTTAAAATCAAGTAGTTCTTTAAGCCACACCGGTTGCTGCTTATGTAAACCGATATCCATCAAACACCCTGTGATATTACGTACCATGTGATGTAAAAAAGCATTTGCTTTAATATCAATGATCACATACTCACCTTGGCGCTTTACCGATAAATGATGAATAGTTCGGTTGGCTGTATTAGCTTGACAGTGTAACGCGCGAAACGATGTAAAGTCATGCTCACCGACCAGATACTGACAGGCCTCTTGCATTTTTTTCTCATCAAGCGGGTGGTGAAAATGAGTAACACCTTCATTCATGATTGCGCCACGGTAGGAGGAATTGTAAATCACATAACGGTAGCGTCTTGCTGTCGCGCTAAAGCGAGCATGAAAATCTTCGCTAACAGGTTTAGCAAAACGAATTGCAATATCTTTAGGCAATAAAGTATTCATGCCCATCGTAAATGCAACCATCTCACGCGCAGCATCGGTATCAAAGTGCACAACTTGACCTGTACCATGCACACCCGCATCTGTACGGCCTGCGCAAACGATTTCTACTGGATGATTACAGATACGCGAAAGCGCGGTTTCTACTTCTTGTTGTACACTATTTACATGTGATTGACGTTGCCAACCACTGTAACGGGCGCCGTTGTACTCAACTCCAAGTGCTACTCGCATAATTACTGCTTTACCTACTGTACTAAAGGACGGGCATTTTATGCTATATGCTAATCTAATAAAAGTAACTCATTACAAATTAGCAGTGTTGTCTTTCTTAAAGCTAACGCATTTTGATGAAAAAAGGGTATAAACTGCGTTTATACCCTTTTGTTAATTTAAGCTAATTTGGCTTTTAAACTAAGCGCTTCTTCTTGCACTTCTTCAGGCCCATTGGCAATCACATCCTCAATAGCATCCAGAGCTGCGTCCATGTCACCTATTTCTATATAAGCTCGCGCTAAATCTAGTTTAGCTGAAAAACCGCCGCTTTCTAAATCAACATCTGTTGGGTTATCCCCCGCTAACAAAGCGTCGAACTCACTCAGACCGACATCCATATTTACATCATCATAAGGCTCATGATCTAAGTTTGCGTCATCACTTTGTTCAATCAATGCATCTATATCTACAAATTCTTCGGTAGTCTCATCTTCATTTGTTGGCGCAGTAACAACCTCGTCAACTTGCTCAGGCAAGTCCATTTCATCAGCTGTTGAAAACTCTTCTAATTCAGCAAGATCTTCACTTAACAACGCATTAAAATCAACTTCAAAGTCACTGCTTTCATCAATTTCTAGCGACTCAGGTTCAGCTAACTCACTGAGTAATGCATCAAAATCAGTTTGCGTTAAATCAGCCATAAAGTCGTCATCAAGCTGATCGTCTGACAGTTCATTTTGCTGTGGATCTAAACTATCATCCAATACAGGTGGCTGCTTTAAAGACTCGTCTAACTCGATCGCTGACTCAATTGCATCGTCAATATTTTCATCCGCCGTAAGCGCATCGCTAAGCTGTGGCTCTTCGCTTGATGGGATATCATCAGCAAGCAACTCATCTTCAATTAATAATTCATCGTCAAAGTCTTGCTCTAAGCTATCTAAATCTTGTCCTGTCGCCATGGCGTTGGCCAGATCTTGCTCTGCTTGACTAAGTTGTAGCTCGGGCGTATCAGCATTAGAGTCATCTAACGTTTCGCTACCTTCACTCTCTTCATCATCAAGTTCAAGCTCAGGGTATTCATCAAGCTCCACGCTTGGGGTCACTGTTTCTGTGTTAAGCGGTTCATCTGCTAATGCAAGATCAAACTCGTCTGCAAGCTCTTCATCTGCAAGCGGGTCATCGCCCAAGTCTATTTCAACTTCCTCAATTTCATCATTGAGTTCATCATTCAATTCATCAACGTCAGACCATTCTGGCGGCTCTACATAATCATCTTCTTGCTGTAGCTCATTGAGTAAGTCATCAACACTTTTGAGTGATGGATCGTCATATTCATCGAGTAAATCGTCTTCATCGAGTAGCTCATCTGTTGATTCTTCACTCGATTGCGCCAATAAATCATCTGTATCTATAATCTCTGACTCAGGTTCTAATTCATCAACAAGACTAGAAGCGATTGATTCAACATCTTCAACATCAAGCTCATCTTCTACATTCGATAACTCTTCCATCGAATCTGCAAGTGCTTCATCAAGCTGCGTGTTATGTGTGTCATCCGCTAAACTTTCAATATCCCCTAAATCAAGTTCATCTTCGGCTTCGATAGGCTCTATGCCAGCTTCAGGCTCAGAGTGTGTATCAGCAGTTTGATCTAATAAGCTATCAATATCGCCAAAATCAAATTCATCGTTGTCTTCAACAAGCTCAGGCTCTGCTGGGCTGTCTTCACCAGCAGCTTCATCAACTAATTCGTCGAGTTCATCAACATCTAATGTGTCATCTTCCTCAGCTAGTTCTGCCACTGCTGAGCTGTCATCACCCGCAGCTTCATCTATTAATTCGTCGATGTCATCTAAATCAAACTCGTCGTCTTCTTCAACAAGCTCAGGCTCTGCGGCACTCTCTTCACTTGCAGCTTCGTCAATCAAGCCGTCGATGTCATCTAAATCAAACTCATCGTCTTCTTCAACTAGTTCAGGCTCTGCGGCACTGTCTTCACCCGCGGTTTCATCAGCTAATGTGTCGATGTCACCTAAGTCAAACTCATCGTCTTCTTCAACTAGTTCAGGCTCTGCGGCACTCTTTTTCACTTGCAGTTTCATTGACTAATTCGTCGATGTCATCTAAATCGAATTCATCATCTTCTTCAACAAGTTCAGGCTCTGCGGCACTGCCTTCACCCGCGGTTTCATCAGCTAATGTGTCGATGTCATCTAAGTCAAACTCATCGTCTTCTTCAACTAGTTCAGGCTCTGCGGCACTCTTTTCACTTGCAGCTTCGTCAATCAAGCCATCGATGTCATCTAAATCGAATTCATCGTCTTCTTCAACTAGTTCAGGCTCTGCGGCACTCTTTTCACTTGCAGCTTCGTCAATCAAGCCATCGATGTCATCTAAATCGAATTCATCGTCTTCTTCAACAAGCTCAGGCTCTGCGGCACTCTTTTTCACTTGCAGTTTCATTGACTAATTCGTCGATGTCATCTAAATCGAATTCATCATCTTCTTCAACAAGTTCAGGCTCTGCGGCACTCTTTTCACTTGCAGCTTCGTCAATCAAGCCGTCGATGTCATCTAAGTCAAATTCATCGTCTTCTTCAACTAGTTCAGGCTCTGCGGCACTCTTTTCACTTGCAGCTTCGTCAATCAAGCCGTCGATGTCATCTAAGTCAAATTCATCGTCTTCTTCAACTAGTTCAGGCTCAGCGGCACTCTCTTCACTTGCAGCTTCGTCAATCAAGCCATCGATGTCATCTAAATCAAACTCATCGTCTTCTTCAACTAGTTCAGGCTCTGCGGCACTCTTTTCACTTGCAGCTTCGTCAATCAAGCCGTCGATGTCATCTAAATCAAACTCATCGTCTTCTTCAACTAGTTCAGGCTCTGCTGAGGTTGATTTATTAGTACTTTGCTCGTCGATCAAGGCGTCGATGTCAAAATCACCACTTTCACCTGCTAATTCTTCACTGAGTGCAGCTAATTCATCATCTGAGTCATCTTCTTCGGCCACTACAGGCTCATCGCTATCATTTGCGAAGAGATCATCTAAATCAGCAGCACTCAAGATACCGCCATCATCAGAATCCGTCTTCATATCTAAATCGATATCGTCACCCAAACTATCATCATCTGTTTGGTCAAAATCTTGTTGCATGAAAATATCGAGCTCATCTTCTTGCTCTTTATTTTCATCATCAAATACGATGTCATCGCTCAGTAAACCATCGAGTTCATCTTGATTTAATAAGCTATCCCCATCTTCAAATTCATCATCAATGTTGTCATCAAAAATAATGTCGTCATCGTCTGGTAAAATATCGTCATTCACATCGTCCAACTGCACACTTAAATCATCAAGATCATTGGGCACTGGATCAGGAATAATGGGGTCAAGTGGAGGGCCTACATCATCAATATCATCTGCGGTATAACTTGGGCTTTGCGGTAAAAATTCATCATCACCTGCACTCTCATCTTGGCTGTTATTACGTTTACGTAAAAACATGATAATGGCAAAGATGACCAACAAGGCAGGTATAGTCATTAATAGTATGAGAACTAGCGGGTTGGCTAATAGTCCAGCAAAACTAAACTCGCTAGTCTCTTCGAGCTTTTTTGCATTTTGTTGCTCTATAATTTCATTTTGCTTGGCGATTAATTCTTTTAATTGTCGTTGAATTTCACTGTCTTGGCCGAGTTGCTCGCGAATGCTCTCAAGCTCTTTAGAAACTCCTGTAAGCTGCTGCTTTAGTTTATTATTCTCAACTAATATCTCTTCAACATTATCCACTGATGACTTGAACTGTTTTTGCAGTTCGACCAGTTGCGTACCTTGCTGCGCTTTAATACTGTTGATTTCTTGTTTTAATTCTTGTTTTGCTTCATCAACATCAACTTTACGCGCTTGAGTAACTTTCTTTTGTGATGCGGTTATTTCGCTTGTTGTCAGTGTGCCGTTTTTCTTTTTTTCCCATAACTCATCATCCTGCTCAGAGCGTTGCTTTGCCAATTCAGGGCTTACAGCTTGCATCTCAGCTAATGTAGGGATTTTTAGATACGCGCCATCACGCATATGATTCAGGTTTTGATCTAGAAATGACTGAGGGTTTTTTTCATAAAAAGCCTGCATAACCTGATAAATACTTACCGAGTTATCTGGTCGTACTTTTGCTGCAATACGCCATAATGTATCAGTCGGCTTTATTGGCCCAATTGAACGTCCTTGAACGCCATAGTCAACGCCTTTAGGCCCTTTTAATTGAGCTCCGTCTTGGGAGTATATCGGTGTTACCACCAATGCAGACGCTAATAAGAGGAGTGAAGCTAAACCGCGCATGCTGATCCTTTAATGTTTAAATGTTAACGCAGCACCTAACAATTAGGCACTTAAACATTGATTATTTCTAACAGAAATAACTTACATAAATAGTTAATTAAATTTTTATTGCAAGCTCTATTCCAGTTGCAGACTATAAACCAGTTGCAGTCTAATATCCATCGCAACACTTTGATACGTAATGGCTTAAAATTTCTCAGCTGAAAGAGTTTGTTTTCGTTAAGATTAAGTTTATACGCTTTTAGCTGCTATGCGGCAATTATTTGGCGGTTAAAAAATAAAAAAGCGGCAAATTGCCGCTTTTTTAATCTTTTATTAAAGGTAGTTAGCTATTAGCTCTTCAGCTATTTGCACACTATTAGTCGCAGCACCTTTACGGGTGTTATCACTAACAACCCACATATTTAAGCCGTGGGGATGAGAAATATCTTGGCGTAAACGACCAACATACACAGTATCGTTACCACTGGCATCTGATACAGGTGTTGGGTAATCCCCTTCATCATCAATTAACTCAAGACCTGGGGCATCATTCAATAGCTGTTTAACATGTTCAAAGTCATATGGCATACGCGTTTCAAGGTTAATTGCTTCACTATGACCAAAGAAAACAGGTACTCGTACACAAGTCGGGTTAACCGCAATAGTAGTATCACCTAATATTTTGTGAGTTTCGTTAACCATTTTCATTTCTTCGCGGGTGTAACCGTTATCTTCAAACACATCAATTTGTGGAATGACGTTAAACGCTATTTGCTTTGGAAATAATTGGTTATCTATTGGGCGCGCATTCATTAAATTAGCAGTTTGTTTAGCAAGTTCATCAACCGCTTGTTTACCCGCACCAGACACTGCTTGATAAGTTGATACATTGATACGATCAATGCCATAAGCATCATAAATTGGTTTTAACGCCACCATCATTTGAATAGTTGAACAATTTGGATTAGCGATGATGTTGCGATTTCTAAAATCAGCAAGACTTGCAGCGTTAACCTCTGGTACAACTAATGGCACTTCAAAGTCGTTTCTAAAATGTGAGGTGTTATCAATTACAATACAACCTGCATCAGCTGCTATCGGTGCGTATTTTTCTGACACACTTGCCCCTGCCGAGAACAAGCCGATATGTGCTTGGCTAAAGTCAAACCCTTCAACATCTTGCACTTCGATAGTTTCACCACGAAATTTAATATCTTCACCGGCACTGCGGCTACTTGCCAATAGAAATAATTGATCAACAGGAAACTTACGATCTTCTAACGTTTCAATAATTTGGCGACCAACAAGGCCTGTAGCGCCAAGTACGGCAACATTATATTTTTGTGACATGTGTATTCCTCGTTTAACAACCGCCATTATGGCCGCTGCTTAAATTTTAAATTATTCGACTACGAAACCAAGCCCAGATAAAAGCGCTTTATTGTGTTTCGCGCCTGCAATAGTTACAGTGCTAAATTCACGACGGATCGGGTACTTTTTGCGTAAACTATCAAATCCATCCGTTGCTAGGTTACGGCGTAAAATACCGTCATCACGACGAACATCGTAAACAGCATGGATCAATTGACCTAAGTCAGCAAAACTGAACGTTTCTTGTAATGTGATTTGGGTAATAGCCGGCGTTGGTAAAAAATCAGCTAAGGTTTTATTTGCTTGCACACCTTTGTGTACACACAATTTTTGATACAGCATTTGTGTGCCACGAGCTTTACCCTCTAGTGTATGTCCTGCTATATGTACACTGGCATAGCGCACATATTCGAGTAGCTCTGTGAGTATGGTCGGCTCGTTTTCCCATACATCTAACACTAAATCCAATTGAGCACCGTTTTGCATCACTTCTAACAAGGCTTTATTATCAATGACATCACCACGACTGGCATTGATCACTGTCATGCCTGATTTAAGTGAAGCTAATCGCACTTTATCCAGTAAATGTAAGGTTTTATGTTTGCCCGTGGTCACCAATGGGACATGAAAAGTAACAATATCAGCTTTAGCGAGGAGTGTATCAATGTCGATATGCTCTGCTAATTGCCCTGCTTCATGCTTAGGCGGATCACACAGCAACACGTTGACATCAAGAGCTGCAAGCTTCTCTCGTAAACAACTCCCTATGTTGCCAACACCAACTATACCGATGGTTTTTCCCTCTAAGCTAGTTGCATTTTCTTGGCACAATGCAAACAAACTGCTAATCACATACTCAGCAACCGCAACAGCATTACAGCCAGGGGCACTGGTAAAAGAGATATTACGTTGATTGAGTAAATCGGTATCAATGTGATCAATGCCAATCGTTGCCGTGCCTACAAATTGTAATTTATCAGCGTGACTTAACAACGCTTGGTTCACAAGTGTGACTGAGCGAGTTAATAATACATCAACATCAATTAGCTGTTCACTTTGCAATGTACGACCGTCAAAACGCGTTACTTCACCAAAATCAGCAAAGTACTGCTCAACGAGTGGCATGTTTTGATCCGCAAGAATTTTCATTAACAAGTCCAGTTGACACGAAGAGGCGCTATTGTAACGAACCTCAGCCACTTTTGAAAACGAAAAAGCCGAGCAAGTTGCTCGGCTTCTAAACTAATTCGTCTTGACTAAATTAGCCTTTGTACTTGCTCATTACTAATGTAGCGTTAGTACCACCAAAACCGAAGCTGTTAGACATAACAGTATTTAGTTCAACGTCTTTACGCTCAGTAACAATGTTTAAGCCTGCGGCTTGCTCATCTAGCTCATCAATATTAATTGATGGTGCAACAAAACCATGTTCAAGCATAAGCAATGAGAAAATAGCTTCATGAACACCAGCGGCACCTAATGCGTGGCCTGTCATTGCTTTCGTTGCGCTGATCATTGGTGAATTACTACCAAATACTTCTTGAATTGCGCCAAGCTCTTTAACATCACCAACCGGTGTTGATGTGCCATGAGTATTTAAGTAATCAATGCTATCTACGCCTTGCATTGCTTGACGCATACAACGCGCCGCACCTTCACCTGACGGAGCAACCATGTCATAACCATCTGATGTCGCACCATAACCAACTATTTCAGCATAAATGTGAGCACCACGTGCAAGCGCGTGCTCAAGCTCTTCAACAACGACAATACCGCCGCCGCCAGAGATAACAAAACCATCACGATTAGCATCGTAAGTACGAGAGGCTTTTTCTGGTGTTTCATTATATTTAGTTGAAAGTGCACCCATAGCGTCAAATTCCATTGCTAGAGTCCAGTGTAGCTCTTCACCACCACCGGCAAAAACAACGTCTTGCTTGCCTAGCTGAATTTGTTCTACAGCGTTGCCAATACAATGCGCAGACGTCGCACATGCTGAACTGATTGAGTAGTTAACACCTTTAATTTTAAACGGTGTCGCTAAACATGCAGAAGTCGTACTGGCCATAGTACGTGGCACCATATAAGGGCCTACACGTTTAACGCCTTTTTCGCGTAAAATGTCAGCTGCTTCTACTTGCCATTTAGATGAGCCGCCACCAGAACCAACAATGATCCCTGTACGTTCATTTGATACTTGCTCATCTGACAAGCCTGAATCTGCAATCGCTTCAGCCATTGAAATATACGAATAGGCTGCGGCATCGCCCATAAAGCGCATTGCTTTACGGTCAACAAACTCTTTAACGTCAATATCAATTTTGCCTGATACGTTACTGCGTAAATTATATTCAGCAAATTCAGGGTTAAAAGCAATCCCGCTTTTCCCTGTTTTTAACGATTCTAACACTTCTTCTTTGTTGTTGCCGATGCTTGAAACAACACCGATGCCCGTAATAACGGCTCTTCTCATGGGTAATTACCTTAGCTTGATACTAAATTGTGATCTATTTTACGCTGAATTTTATAACTAAGTGGTCAGCTTTCTAGCGTACACATGTACTCTGAACGTATAGCTTATAAATAACGCCAGACTATTTCAAAGAAAACACGTAAAATAATGAAAAAAAGTACTCTTTAATTAATTGCATGCCATGATCAAAAACGCTGATATTCACTTTAATCACTTAGGCACTCCCGTTGCCAATAACTTCGACGACGTTTATTTTTCTAACGACGACGGTCTGGCAGAGTCCAATTACGTGTTCTATCAACAAAATGATATTCCCAGACGATTACAAAATCATGACCGATCACATTTTGTTATTGCTGAAACTGGCTTTGGTACTGGGCTTAACTTTCTTAATACGTGGCTGCAATTTAAAACTCACTTAGCCAATAGGCAGCATGACGAGAATAAAGTTCAAAATCAACAAAACGTTAACCGACTCTATTTTATTTCTTTTGAAAAGTATCCCATTAAGAAAAGTGATTTAGCGACTGCATTACAAGCATGGCCTGAACTGGCACTATTGAGTAAACAACTCTTACAGAATTACCCAATTAACTTGGCAGGCTGCCATCGCCTTGAATTTGATAACGGCTGCGTTGTTCTCGATTTATATTTTGGGGATGTACAAGAGTCGATTAATAATATGGCTTATAACCAATTAGGGCTGATTGATGCTTGGTATTTAGATGGTTTTGCACCGAGTAAAAATCCCGACATGTGGCAACAAAGCTTATTTCAGCGCATGGTTGATATTTCTCGTAATAATGCCACCTTAGCAACCTTCACTGCCGCAGGGTTTGTACGCAGAGGGTTAATTGCAGCAGGCTTTGAAGTGCAAAAAGCCAAAGGGTATGGCCGCAAACGAGAAATGCTAACGGGCAAGTTAGCGCAAGCAAATAGCACACATTCAGCTCCGCCTTATTTTGCTAATCAAGCAAGTCAATTAACCAATGTTGCAGTTATAGGCGGGGGGATTGCCAGTAGTGCGGCGCTTTATAGCTTGGCGAAGCGAGGAATTAAGAGCCAATTATTTTGTCAAGATAGTCAACTTGCAATGGGCGCGTCTCATAATGTGCAAGGGGCTGTTTATCCTCATTTGCAAGCCAAAAATTCGCCACACAGTGAATTTTTTGCGCATAGTTTTTTATATGCAAAGCGTTTGTATCAGCAATTAACGACTAATGGCTATAGCTTTGACCATCAATGGTGCGGAGTGCTGCAACACGCTGTTAAGCAGCCTTTAGCAGAGCGCCATCTAAATATTGAAACCAAACAACTTTGGCCCAATGCGTTAATGCACAGTGTGACCCCAGAGCAGGCGGATGAAATAGCGGGGGTTGAGTCTGGTTACGCAGGGGTGTATTTTCCCTTAGCTGGTTGGGTTAACCCGCCGCAACTAGTTAACGCTCTCTTTGAGCAAGCACGTGCCCTGTCTGATATACAAAGTCACTTTAACTGTGACATCGACACACTTGAAAAAACACCCAATGGTTGGATACTCAAAAGTGAGCAAGCACAATTCGGCCCATTTAGTGATGTTATTATTTGCGCTGGCGAGCATAGTGATCGTTTTACACAAACTAAAGCACTGCCCATTGTAGGGGTGCGAGGTCAGGTATCCCATGTACAAGCAAGCGAGGCGTCTAAAAAACTTAAAACGGTACTGTGTCATAAAGGGTATTTTACGCCAGCCTATTTAGGTAAACATTGCATGGGAGCGACATTTGAAAAAAACTCAAAAAGCCGCGAAGTCACTGAACAAGACAATGTCAAAAATCGCGACCAGCTGCTTAATTTTTACGGCCATTGTGAGTTTGCGACCAGTTTAGGTGAAATAAATTCAGCCAAAGCGGCTGTTCGATGTAGTTTTATTGATCACCTACCAATGGCTGGGGAATGGGCAGAGCAAACCGATTATGTAACTGCGTTTGCAAACCTACGCTTGGGTAAGCGCTATCAGTATCAGCCATTACAACAACCCCAACAAGGCTTACACATACTTACGGGCTTTGGCGCCCGAGGCTTATGTAGTGCACCATTAGCAGCAGAGCATTTAATTGCCCATTTAAATAATGAGCCAAGCCCGCTGAGTGAGCGCGTAAGCCAAGCAATTCATCCTGCACGTTTTTTAGTGCGTGACTTAATTCGTAATAAAATTTAGTGTAAGTGCTTTATAAATAAAATTCAGTTTGCAAGAGGCATAATGTGAAAAAACTAATACGGGCTACGCTGATAATACTCACGTTTACTGCATTTTCGAGTGATGCAGGTTTAAGCTCAGTCCCTTTGCCGAATGACTTTAAATCAACCTTACAAATTGCCGATGACTACCCGCTCGTACAAACGGGTTATTCTGCGCAATCAGTTACTGATGTTGCAAAGTTTTACCTTTTAAAGCTTGGTGAACCACAATTAACGCGAGGTAATAATACACGCATGACGTTATTTTACGCGTCAGGAAGTGACAATATCCGTATTAGTCTTTATGCAAATGACTATAAAACAGAGATTGCCATCATGGTTACCAAGTGATCGCTTTTTGACCTTGCGGCACGTTGAATACGTATGCATATAACAAAAGGTTGAGCCGAATATAAAACAATCGTAGTTTGTAATTTACACAATTATAACAATACGATTTTTATGCATTATTTACTCTTAAGCTTAATACTCTTCATCAGCTTTGTTAGCTATGGCGAGCCTGTAAAATTACAAAGTTACTCAAAGGATACATCCCTCCCCCATAAATTATTAATTGCAGCATTGGATAATGCAAACTTGGACTATGTTCACCCATACGAAAGTGATAAAGACATTTCAAATGCGCGTATTTTAAATGATGTAAAGATAGGTCAGCTCGATGTCATGTGGAGCATGACCTCGCAATCCCTTGAGCAAGATTACCAAGCGATATACATCCCACTTTTTAGAGGCCTTCTGGGTATGCGCTTAGCAGTTGTCACCGAGCAAAATGCCGATCTTTTTAAACAGATAAGTAACTTAAATGACTTAAAAAGGTTTAGTGCAGGTCAAGGTAAAACGTGGCCAGACACTACAATTTTAAAAGAAAATGGCCTGAATGTAGTCACTACTCTAAAGTATCCAAACCTATTCCCAATGCTTGAAGGTGGGCGATTCGATTATTTTCCACGTGGCGTCAATGAGCCCTGGGATGAGCTAATCAATTATCAGGATTTAAACTTAACCGTCGACCCATACATACTATTAAAATACACCGCACCACTGTATTTTTTTGTTGCCAAGGAGAATACACAACTTGCAAATAAGCTCACACAATCGCTTAATAACATGATTGCCGATGGCAGTTTTAATCGCATGTTTTTTAACGACAGTCAGGTACAAATGGTATTGCAAAAAGCTAACTTGCAGCAGCGGACAATTATTCCATTAAACAACCCTAACCTAAGCTCAATGACCCCACTTTCCCGCCCAGAACTTTGGTTCGACCCACTTAAAGAGAGAACCGTAACAAAATGAAATCATTACAATATAAAATAATTATCGCGCTCAGCATTTGCCTAGTTATCATTTTTTCTTTCGTTGTTAGTGTTAATTATTACCTATTAAAAAATAGTGAAACTGGGCAATGGCAAGAAAACATAACCGCATTGGATCAACAATTAACCGTGATCTTAGCTGAGCCCGTTTTTTCATACGATAAACCACTGATTACACAAATTATAAATGCCTTCGCAAATAACCATAACATTCAACATATAGAAGTCGTTGATCATCGTAACAAGCTGCTAGGTGTAGTTGGTCAAAAAAACAATGGCCAAGATTTACTTACTCACCAATTACCTTTATTTACTGCTGAACAAGCAATTGGCGCAATCAACATTAAATATAGCCAAGATAAGCTCAATGAAGGTATTTTTAAAGCGGTGCAAACCATGGTGATCACTTTGGCTATTTCATTTTTACTGCTCGGTGTGACCCTCATTTACGTGTGCCGTTTTATCATTATTAAACCCATTGTTGGTGTAAACCAACTTGTTGATGAATTAGTACGCGGCGGCGGTGATTTAACCCAACGTATTAACTATCAATCGAGTGATGAAATTGGCTATTTAGTCGCAGGTTTTAATCGCTTTATTAACGAGGTTCAGCAAATCATTGCCAACCTCGGTAAAACAGCCACAGAGCTGGAGATCATTGCAGGCTCTGTAAATGAGGCCACGGTCAGATCTAAATATGAAGCAGAGCAAGAATATGCACTAACTGATGCCGCTACCTTATCATTAAGCCAACTTAGCGAAGCAACCAAAGAAATTGCATTTGGTGCAACCCAAACAGCAGATCAGACAGCCAAAGTACAAAGCTTATGTCAAGAAGGACAGTTAAGTATGGGTAATAACAGTACTTTGATCCATGAGCTAGAAAAACAATTAGATCATACCGCAAGTGTGGTTGAACAACTTGACAGTCGCAGTAATGAAATAAGCCAAGTGCTCGACGTCATCAAAAACATTGCCGAGCAAACAAACTTACTTGCGCTTAATGCGGCGATTGAAGCTGCCAGAGCTGGGGAGTCCGGTCGAGGATTTGCCGTGGTGGCCGATGAAGTTCGTGCACTGGCGAGTAAGACATATCATTCCACATCTGAAATTGAGGCCATTATTGGTGCACTACAAACCAACGCCAGCGAATGCGTAGCCGCTTCTCAAAAAAGCAAACACGTTAGCAGCCAAGTAATTGTAGCCAATGAGCAAAGCCAGCATGTGTTTCACAATATTGCGCAACAAGTTGACGAAATAAATCTGATGAATGAACGAATAGCTGCCAGTTCAGAGCAGCAAACACTAACCACACAAGGGATTTTAGTCACGATGGAAAAGATCAACTTTGGGGCAAAATCACTAGCTCAAGAAGCTGAACACCTTGATGTGACGATAAAACAGCTTAACGACTTAGAAAAAGGTATTGTACAAAAATTAGGGTTATTTAAATATTAAAAATAATTGGCCTGCTGTTTAGGCTGGCCAATTGTCATCTTAGAATTGATACTCAAAACCCAAAGCCCATTCATTTACATCATTTTCTTTTAACTTGTAATGACTAAAATTAAGAGAAATATCTGTATTTTTTAATATCGGGTAAGCTAATTGCCCGCCAAAATAAGCCCGAGTGTTAGATGCATTATTTTTAATTGTTTGCCCCGAATTGTTTAGGCTTTCAATTGAATAGTGGTAATAAAATGCGCCAATAAAGAGCTTGCTCTTTAGATACCCTATGTGTGGGAAAATATAAGCGGTTTGCAGTGCAGGCCCTTGACCTAATACAGGCACTGTTTGCGATAAGCTCTGATGAACATGATCTGGTTCAAGCGTATCACCAACAAAGGACATACTTCCTTCACCTAAATCAATATAGCGCAGGCCAAGTTGCCAATTTTCAGCCATTGTATAATGACTGCCGATAGACCAACTTACATCCGTATCGTCATAGTCTCTCTGAGCAAAAACAGTATCTCCCTCAATAGAAGTGACGCCTGCCACAGTAGCATAGCCGATTTTGGCATCAATTGACCACTCACCAGCTAACGCCGATTGGCTTGACACAGAGACTGTCGCTAACAATACCCACGGTGTTAATTTTGACTGGCGACGAATTATAATGACCCCAATCATCAACAGTAATAACGCGCCTCCCATACTTCCTGACGAACTATTTTTTACCGTTGCGGTTGTATATGCTTTCACCGTCACTTTAACCTCCCCTTTGCTACTGGCGCCTTTGCTATCTGTTACTGTGTATGTAATAAAATCCATACCTTCAAAGCCAGGCTTCGGCTGATAACTTAAAGTATTATCAGGGTTAATGGTCACATCACCTTGATTGGCGACTGCGTCGGTGACGGTAAGTGTATCGCCATCTGCATCCGTGTCATTGCTCAGTACATCAATAACAATCTCGGTACGGTCATTGGTTGATGCACTGTTTGCTGTTGTTGTCGGTGCACTGTTGACAACAACAGTTATCGTGGCAACATCAAACGCTGTGCCGCCTTGACCATCAGATACGCTATAATGAATTGTGGCAGTACCAATAAAGTTAGTTATCGGTGTATAACTAAGTTGATTATCAACAATAGTGACTTCGCCAAAGTCTACACTTGCACCAGTAAGACGTAGCTCATTTGCATCTGCATCACTGTCATTCTCGAGTACATCAAGCGTAATAGCATTGTCCATCGCGATGGTTGCTTGGTCTGGTTGAGTTACGGGGTTCGTGTTATCTGTTTTAACAACAGCTATCCCGCCTGGGTCGACAATTTGACCATTAACTAAGCCGTCAGCATCATTGCCTCCCCCATCAGCCATACGTAATTGTACGCACCAATCCCCTTCATGTAGGCCTTCTTGCCATAACTCACTAGATGGTGATGGACAATAACCTTGCTCACCTTGGCTAGAATAAACTTGATCTCCTTCTATGCTATCAAAGTCTCTCCACTCATTATCTATTAGCTTACGGTAAACCGCATTGGCAGGAATGGGCATACGTTGCGGCAATACAATATTATAGTGTGCACCTATTGGCTCTATGCTTGTAATAACAAAACCAAAATACCCACCCGTATTGATCATGCCCTCATCACCTAACAGTTCTGAAGATAAGATTTGCAACCCGCCGCTACTCGTTAATAAACCTGAGTAAACTTTTCTTAAACAACCGCTCACCTCTCCTTCGACTAAGAATCGTGTTGTTTCATTAACTTGTTCTGGCATGACATAACACATACTGATTGGATCTAAATAATCAGCAATCCCATCATGATCACTGTCTTGATAACCCTCTAAAATATCGGGGAGTAAGTCTTTATCTGTATCAGCTGCGGTTAACTCCGGTAATTGTGCAACCACCTCCACATAGCTAGTCACTGTACTTGATAAGCTTTGTTGCGCATTGTCAGTAGCGGTAGCAGTGATAGCATAAATCCCCTCTGTGAGTTCAGCTGTTGAAAACACGAAGCTATCTGAGTTATCAGCCAAATTAATAATACGCTCATCCTCTACTTGCCAACTGAGTGAAATACTATCCTCTGGGTTGTGATCAGATGCGATAGCACGAATAGTAACCAAGTCGTTATTGGCTAATACAAAGGGCCGTGTTTGATTATTTTGCTCAATAGTCGTTAACAGAGTCGGTGCAATATTTTGCTCTGTAATTGTTATGGTACTTGAAGTATCTGCTACCAAATTAACGCTTTCAGCAAGGGTGATGATCAGAGTTTCATCTGGTTCAACGTCACTATCTGCAAATATAGTAAAGTTAATCTCGCCTACTAAACCTTGCTCTATCACCACTTCGCCAGCAACTAGATCATGGTCGTCCTCGCTGGCAGTTCCTGAAATACTATAAGGAATTATTACCGGGTAACTCGGTGCGGTTCCATTTAAATAAACGTATGTGGTGTAGCTTTGTTGCTCAGCCACTACTTTATTCTTCTCAATAGTTACTTGTGGATGGACAAATACCTGTTGCTCAGCCATTGCCCAATTACCGTTGCTATCGGTAGTTTGCCAATATACTTGATGTGCACCAGGGGCAAACAACATATTTGGCTCAACAATGCCTACTGCAAGCGGGTTCCCCTGCTCATCAAAGGCTGTCGCGGTGCCCAATTTAACCCGTGTAAATAACCCTGTTGCATTTATGCTAACATCTGCAGGTGCCGTAATTGTTGGCGCACCATCTATGCTGCCATTAAAACTAAGCGTAGCAACAGCACGGCTTCTAGCCTTTTCTGGATCAGCAATCATATATTCTATATTGATACTGCCCTGTGTGCTTGCGGCCAACTCAAATAGTAATTGATTATCAACAATCGAGACTGTGCCTACACTCGCTTTAGCGCCAATAATACTAAGCGTATCACCGTCAACATCAGTGTCATTAGCAAGAACGTCAAGAGTATATTGACCACTTTGCGTAGGCGTTAGATTAAAAGCATCTGCCAAAGCCACCGGTTCATCATTCACGGGGGCAACGTTTATTACTACAGTCGCAGTTTGCGAGCTATCTTTGCCGTCAGATACTGAGTAACTAAAACTGTCACTACCATGATAATTCGCCTCAGGTTGATAGCTAAATACTCGCCCTTGCACTGTTAAGCTACCAAATTGTGGCTCAGTGACTAGCTGTATCGCTAAACTATCTTCATCACTATCACTAATTTGTGCGCTAACACTGATAGCCGTATCTTCTTCAATATTCAGCTGCATATCATTAGCAATAGGCAACGCATTTACATACGTTACATCAATACTAAATGGATTAAGCGTGTTACTTAGTTGTCCATCCGTTACGCTGATCAAAATATTGCTATGTAAGCCGACGTTTTCCCGTGTCGGAACTCCGCTTAAGGTCCCACTGCGACTATCAAAAGTGGCCCAGTTCGGCTTGTTGGTAATACTAAATGATAGCGTTGTATTATCGATATCGGTCACATTAGGGGTAAACAAATACGCGGTGTCTTGCGCAATAGATGTTGCAGGTGCACCACTGATTGTGGGTGCATCATTAACATTCACCACTGTTAGTGCGAAAGGTGCTAAGCTTTGCGTAGCCTGTCCATCGGTTACACTCAATGTTATATCTGAATAGCGACCTACGTCAGCATTACTTGGCATGCCGCTAAGTTGCCCTGTTACAGAATCAAATGCCAACCAACTTGGTTGATTTTCAATGCTAAAACTTAAACTATCACCATCACTATCCGTGGCTGTTGGTACAAAGTTATATAGCGCATTTTCATTAATGGCTAAACTTGGCACCCCCGTTATTACGGGTACATCATTAATACTATTCACTGTGATTGAAACTGTATTAGGTGCTGAGTCGAGTAGTCCATCATTTGCAATATAGCTAAACTGATCTTCACCAAAGTAATTTGCATTACCTTGGTAAGTTAATTGGTCACCAGAGATAGTAGCCACACCATTGACTGGCAGATCAACGATTGTATACGTTAAGCTATCGCCCTCAATATCACTACCGAGTAAGTTTATAACTACAGCTGTGTCTTCATCAACGCTTGCACTTTGCGCACTTACTATTGGCGCATCATTTACAGCAGTAATGACTAACGAAACAACCGCAGATACCGAATCTAACTGACCATCATTAGCGACAAAACTGAAGTTATCACTACCATTGTAATTAGCGGTTGGCGTATACAACCAACTGTCATTACTTTGCTGCACTAGCGAGCCATGTAACGTACCTTCATCAATGCGATAACTCAACGCGTCGTTTTCAATATCTGAACCCGTTAGCGTGATCAATATCGTTTCATCTTCTGCTAACCGCAGAGTCTGTGCTTGTGCGATGGGCGCGTCATTAACCGGGTTGACCGTCATGGTCACAGTAGCCACGTTGGAGGTTGCGCCGTTGCTGTCTTTAACTGTGTAGGTAAAGCTGTCGCTGCCGAAGTAATCGGCGTTGGCGGTGTAAATAATCGCGCCCGTTGCGGTGATTTGCGTTTGTCCATTCGTGGCATCTGTGACGATGCTGACACTGCTTACATCTAAGCTGTCGCCGGTATCCACATCGCTGTCGTTACCCAGTACGTTAACCTCAAATGCGCCTTCTTCTTGTAGTTGCGCGGTGTTATCCATGGCAACGGGGGCGTCATTGATGGCGTTAATGGTCAGTGTCACGGTGGCAGGCGTTGAGCTTAGCCCTTCACTGTCGGTGAGGGTGTAGGTAAAGCTATACACACCGTTGACATCTTGCTGAGGCGTTATCGCTAAACTGCCATCTAAATTAACACTCACATCAGCAAAGTCGTACATGCCAGCGCCGGTGCCTTTGTTCTCTAAGCTGACGTTGGCAGCATTAAAGCCGCTGTCTTCCACGTCTGAGTCGTTGGCTAAAATAGCCAAGGTCGCGGCAGTGTCTTCATCGGTGTTAATACTGTCATCAGCCACTACAGGACGGTCGTTCACAGCACCGATATTCACGGTCACCGTGGCAGGCAGTGATACCCCACCTTCGCTATCGGTTAAGGTATAGCTGAAACTATCCTGCCCTGTCACGTTGGCATCAGGGGTATACACAAAGGTACCCGCTGTTTGATCTAACACCACCTGCCCTGACGTTGGGCCACTGACAAGGGTGATATCCCCTGTGGGCGTAGTGTCTTCCACATCCGTTGCTAAACTGCGCAGCGCCGTTGCGATTGAAGGCGTGTCTTCATCCACATTGATACTCACCGCCTGTACCACAGGCATGTCGTTCACTGGCGTGATAGTGATGGTCACTGTTGCCGCTGCTGAGGTATTCAGCGCCGCATCTTTTACAGTATAGGTAAAGGTATCAACCCCGGTTTCATTGGCGTTCGGTGTATACGTGGCAATGCCATTGGTGATACTCACCGAGCCTTTGCTTGCCGGTAATACTATGGCAGCTGAGGCGGCCACTAAGTCCCCTTCGGCATCCGTGTCATTATCAACCAAGTTAACGCTAACGGCGGTATCTTCATCCGTCGTTGCACTGTCATCCATGGCTATTGGTGCATCGGCAACCGCTGCTATCGTCAGTGTCACGGTATGCACCGCCGATAATGCCCCGTCGTTGTCACGTACTTGGAAGGTAAAGCTGTCGCTATGGTTTTCACTGCCATCATGTTGATAACTAAAGCTGCCATCGTTATTAAGCGTTAAGCTACCAAATTGCGGCTGGCTCACCCCAACCGCTGTCAGGGTATCGCCGGTGTCATCATCACTGGCATTACTTAATAAGCCATTAGCCAGCGCCACGGTTAAGGTTGCGGCTTCATCAAGATTAAAGCTAAAGTTTTGCCCAACAGGCGCATCATTGGTGTTAGTCACTGCTAAGGTAAACGGCGCTAAGCTTGCGCTTACTGTGCCATCACTCACACTGATGGTAATCGCTGCATAACTGCCCACATGGCTGTTATCCGGCGTGCCCGATAACTCACCTGTGCTGGTATTAAAGCTGGCCCAGCTAGGTTTGTTGATAATACTAAAGCTTAAACTGTCGCCATCAATATCGCTCACGGTAGGGGTAAATTGATACGGGCTGTCTTCACTCACCGTGATGCTTGGTGTGCCACTGATTGTGGGTGCATCATTGATGTTATTTACCGTGAGGTTAAAACTACTCAATGCTGTGGTGATCGCGCCGTCTGATACGGAGATAATAATGTTATTATTTACACCCACATCATCATTACTCGGGGTGCCAGATAGCTGCCCTGTGCTGCTATCAAAGCTCGCCCAACTTGGCTTATTGCTGATGCTAAAGGTTAAGCTGTCACCATCAATGTCATTCGCTGTTGGGATAAAGCTGTACGGTGCATCTTGATCAACATTTAATGCAGGAACACCACCAATCGTTGGGGCGTCATTAACGTTTACCACAGTTAAGTTAAAGGCTGGCAGGCTGACGGTATCCATGCCATCGCTGACACTGATCACAATATTGCTGTGCACGCCCACATCGCTGTTACTGGCGGTGCCACTGAGTGTTCCAGTGCTGCTATCAAAGCTCAACCAACTTGGCTTATTGGTAATACTAAAGGTGAGGCTGTCGCCTTCTGTATCAACGGCCGTTGGGGTGAAGCTGTAGGCGGTTTTCTCACTGATTGACACACTTGGCGCGCCGCTGATCACTGGCACGTCATTTACGCTAGTGACATTCACAGTGATGTCGGCCGGTGCTGAATCCACCGTGCCGTCGTTGACCATAAAGCTAAAGGAGTCGCTACCAAAGAAGTGGCTATCCCCTTGATACACGGCTTGTGATCCTGTCAGGGTCACGGTGCCATTTTGAGGCTGTGTACTTATTTGATAAGTTAAAGTATCTCCTTCGATATCGCTGCCAGCCAGATTGATAGTAATTGCACTGTCTTCATTAACAGACACGGTATCATTGCTGGCAACCGGTGCATCATTGATGGCATTGACACTCAGGTTTACACTCACTGGGGCTGAGTCTAACGCGCCATCGTTGGCAATAAAGCTAAAGCTGTCACTGCCATTGTAGTTAGTTGTGGGTGTATACAGCCAGCTATCCGCACTTTGTTGCACGAGTGTGCCTTGGCTCACATCGCTATCAATGCGATAAGTTAAGCTGTCGTTTTCAATGTCCGTGGCAAGTAAAGTGATCAATAAACTGGCGTCTTCATCCAATGCCAAGCTTTGTGCTTGGCCGACTGGCGCGTCATTCACCGGGTTGACCGTCATGGTCACAGTAGCCACGTTGGAGGTTGCGCCGTTGCTGTCTTTAACTGTGTAGGTAAAGCTGTCGCTGCCGAAGTAATCGGCGTTGGCGGTGTAAATAATCGCGCCCGTAGCTGTTACTTGAGTTTGGCCATTCGTGGCATCCGTGACGATGCTGACACTGCTTACATCTAAGCTGTCGCCGGTATCCACATCGCTGTCGTTACCCAGTACGTTAACCTCAAATGAGCCTTCTTCTTGTAGTTGCGCGGTGTTATCCATGGCAACAGGGGCGTCATTGATGGCGTTAATGGTCAGTGTCACGGTGGCAGGCGTGGAACTTAGCCCTTCACTGTCGGTGAGGGTGTAGGTAAAGCTAAACACACCGTTGACATCTTGTTGAGGTGTTATCGCTAAACTACCATCCAAATTGACACTCACATCCGCAAAGTCATACATACCAGCGCCGGTGCCTTTGTCCTCTAAGCTGACATTCGCTGCATTAAAGCCGCTGTCTTCCACGTCTGAGTCGTTGGCTAAAATAGCCAAGGTCGCGGCAGTGTCTTCATCGGTGTTAATACTGTCATCAGCCACCACAGGACGGTCGTTCACAGCACCGATATTCACGGTGACCGTGGCAGGCAGTGATACCCCGCCTTCGCTATCGGTTAAGGTATAGCTGAAACTATCCTGCCCTGTCACGTTGGCATCAGGGGTATATACAAAGGTACCCGCGACTTGATCTAACACCACCTGCCCTGACGTTGGGCCGCTGACAAGGGTGATATCCCCTGTGGGCGTAGTGTCTTCCACATCCGTTGCTAAACTACGCAGCGCCGTTGCTGCTGATGGCGTGTCTTCATCCACATTGATACTCACCGCCTGTACCACAGGCATGTCGTTCACTGGCGTGATAGTGACGGTCACTGTTGCCGCTGCTGAGGTATTCAGCGCCGCATCTTTTACAGTATAGGTAAAGGTATCAACCCCGGTTTCATTGGCGTTCGGTGTATACGTGGCAATGCCATTGGTGATACTCACCGAGCCTTTACTTGCCGGTAATACTATGGCAGCTGAGGCGGCCACTAAGTCCCCTTCGGCATCCGTGTCATTATCAACCAAACTAAAGTTAACGGCGGTGTCTTCATCGGTTGTAGCACTGTCATTAACAGCAATAGGTGCATCGGCAACCGCTGCTATCGTCAGTGTCACGGTATGCACCGCCGATAATGCCCCGTCGTTGTCACGTACTTGGAAGGTAAAGCTGTCGCTATGGTTTTCACTGCCATCATGTTGATAACTAAAGCTGCCATCACCGCTCAGCGTTAAACTACCAAATTGCGGTTGGCTCACCCCGACCGCCGTCAGGGTATCGCCGGTGTCATCATCGCTGGCATTACTTAATAAGCCATTGGCCAGTGCCACGGTTAAGGTTGCGGCTTCATCAAGATTAAAGCTAAAGTTTTGCCCAACAGGGGCATCATTGGTGTTAGTCACTGCTAAGGTAAACGGCGCTAAGTTTGCACTTGCCGTACCATCACTCACACTGATTGTTATAGCCGCGTAATTACCCACATCACTGTTATCCGGCGTGCCCGATAACTCACCTGTGCTGGTATTAAAGCTGGCCCAGCTTGGTCTATTGATAATACTAAAGCTTAAACTGTCGCCATCAATATCGCTCACGGTAGGGGTAAATTGATACGGGCTGTCTTCACTCACCGTGATGCTTGGTGTGCCACTGATTGTGGGTGCATCATTGATGTTATTTACCGTGAGGTTAAAACTACTCAATGCTGTGGTGATCGCGCCGTCTGATACGGAGATAATAATGTTATTATTTACACCCACATCATCATTACTCGGGGTGCCAGATAGCTGCCCTGTGCTGCTATCAAAGCTCGCCCAACTTGGCTTATTGCTGATGCTAAAGGTTAAGCTGTCACCATCAATGTCATTCGCTGTTGGGGTAAAGCTGTACGGTGCATCTTGATCAACATTTAATGCAGGAACACCTCCAATCGTTGGGGCGTCATTAACGTTTACCACAGTTAAGTTAAAGGCTGGCAGGCTGACGGTATCCATGCCATCGCTGACACTGATCACAATATTGCTGTGCACGCCCACATCGCTGTTACTGGCGGTACCACTGAGTGTTCCAGTGCTGCTATCAAAGCTCAACCAACTTGGCTTATTGGTAATACTAAAGGTGAGGCTGTCGCCTTCTGTATCAACGGCCGTTGGGGTGAAGCTGTAGGCGGTTTTCTCACTGATTGACACACTTGGCGCGCCGCTGATCACTGGCACGTCATTCACGCTAGTGACATTCACAATGATGTCGGCCGCTGCTGAATCCACCGTGCCGTCGTTGACCATAAAGCTAAAGGAGTCGCTACCAAAGAAGTGGCTATCCCCTTGATACACGGCTTGTGATCCTGTCAGGGTCACGGTGCCATTTTGAGGCTGTGTACTTATTTGATAAGTTAAAGTATCTCCTTCGATATCGCTGCCAGCCAGGTTGATAGTGATTGCAGTGTCTTCATTAACAGACACGGTATCATTGCTGGCAACCGGTGCATCATTGATGGCATTGACGGTCAGGTTTACACTCACTGGGGCTGAATCTAACGCGCCATCATTGACAATAAAGCTAAAGCTGTCATTGCCATTGTAGTTAGTTGTGGGTGTATATAACCAGCTATCTGCACTTTGTTGCACGAGTGTGCCTTGGCTCACATCACTATCAATGCGATAAGTTAAGCTGTCGTTTTCAATGTCGGTGGCAAGTAAAGTGATCAATAAACTGGCGTCTTCATCGAGCGACAAAGTTTGTGCTTGTGCGACTGGCGCGTCATTCACCGGGTTGACCGTCATGGTCACAGTAGCCACGTTGGAGGTTGCGCCGTTGCTGTCTTTAACTGTGTAGGTAAAGCTGTCGCTGCCGAAGTAATCGGCGTTGGCGGTGTAAATAATCGCGCCCGTAGCTGTTACTTGAGTTTGACCATTCGTGGCATCTGTGACAATGGTGACACTGCTTACATCTAAGCTGTCGCCGGTATCCACATCGCTGTCGTTACCCAGTACGTTAACCTCAAATGAGCCTTCTTCTTGCAGTTGTGCGGTGTTATCCATGGCAACGGGGGCGTCATTGATGGCGTTAATGGTCAGTGTCACGGTGGCAGGCGTTGAGCTTAGCCCTTCACTGTCGGTGAGGGTGTAGGTAAAGCTAAACACACCGTTGACATCCTGCTGAGGCGTTATCGCTAAACTGCCATCTAAATTAACACTCACATCAGCAAAGTCATACATGCCAGCGCCGGTGCCTTTGTTCTCTAAGCTGACGTTGGCAGCATTAAAGCCGCTGTCTTCCACGTCTGAGTCGTTGGCTAAAATAGCGAGTGTCACTGCGGTGTCTTCATCGGTGTTAATACTGTCATCAGCCACTACAGGACGGTCGTTCACAGCACCGATATTCACGGTCACCGTGGCAGGCAGTGATACCCCACCTTCGCTATCGGTTAAGGTATAGCTGAAACTATCTTGCCCTGTCACGTTGGCATCAGGGGTATACACAAAGGTACCCGCTGTTTGATCTAACACCACCTGCCCTGACGTTGGGCCACTGACAAGGGTGATATCCCCTGTGGGCGTAGTGTCTTCCACATCCGTTGCTAAACTACGCAGCGCCGTTGCTGTTGAAGGTGTGTCTTCATCCACATTGATACTCACCGCCTGTACCACAGGCATGTCGTTCACTGGCGTGATAGTGACGGTTACTGTTGCCGCTGCTGAGGTATTCAGCGCCGCATCTTTTACAGTATAGGTAAAGGTATCAACCCCAGTTTCATTGGCGTTCGGTGTATACGTGGCAATGCCATTGGTGATACTCACCGAGCCTTTACTTGCCGGTAATACTATGGCAGCTGAGGCGGCCACTA
The DNA here is from genome assembly GCF_022846535.1 of Pseudoalteromonas sp. KAN5. Taxonomy (NCBI): domain Bacteria; kingdom Pseudomonadati; phylum Pseudomonadota; class Gammaproteobacteria; order Alteromonadales; family Pseudoalteromonadaceae; genus Pseudoalteromonas; species Pseudoalteromonas sp. KAN5. The sequence goes on along the minus strand of NZ_AP025589.1, from coordinate 599,580 downwards.
AGTCCCCTTCGGCATCCGTGTCATTATCAACCAAACTAAAGTTAACGGCGGTGTCTTCATCGGTTGTAGCACTGTCATTAACAGCAATAGGTGCATCGGCAACCGCTGCTATCGTCAGTGTCACGGTATGCACCGCCGATAATGCCCCGTCGTTGTCACGTACTTGGAAGGTAAAGCTGTCGCTATGGTTTTCACTGCCATCATGTTGATAACTAAAGCTGCCATCGTTATTAAGCGTTAAGCTACCAAATTGCGGCTGGCTCACCCCAACCGCTGTCAGGGTATCGCCGGTGTCATCATCGCTGGCATTACTTAATAAGCCATTAGCCAGTGCCACGGTAAGCGTTGCTGCTTCATCAAGATTAAAGCTAAAGTTTTGCCCAACAGGCGCATCATTGGTGTTAGTCACTGCTAAGGTAAACGGCGCTAAGCTGGCACTTGCCGTACCATCACTCACACTGATTGTTATAGCCGCGTAATTACCCACATCACTGTTATCCGGCATGCCCGATAACTCACCAGTGCTGGTATTAAAGCTGGCCCAGCTTGGTCTATTGATAATACTAAAGGTGTGAGTATCGCCTGTATCACTGTCAGTCAGTGTCGGTGTAAAGCTATAAGCCGCATCTTCTGCTGTTGTTGTACTGGGGGTTCCACTTAATACAGGCGCAACATTATATTGCTTGGTTACTGTGGCAGTTACTGCAGGGCTTCCATTTCCAGCCGAATCAGTCACTATAGCTGAAAAAGTTAGCGCCCCCTCAGCCAATGAGGTCACATTAACACCTGTTATTTGCTGTGTTGCAGCAGTGATCGTTGCTGTACCACTGACAGAGCTACTACCGTCACTTACTTGATAACTAAGCGTACCACTGCCCTCAAGACCCGTTAAGGTCGCGCTTATTGCAGATTCATTACTGGTATTTATTACACTCTGATCCACACTTACCGCATGCCCTGTTGGCGCAGTATTATCCAATGTGATGGCTGTGGTTGCTGCGGGTGATATATTACCAGCGCTATCGGTTTGCGTTGCCGATACCGTTAATGTGCCATTACTTAATGCACTGATGTCTAATTCATTTCCGCTGAGGGTCCAGTTACCACTAGCATCCGCGGTGACAGACTGACTCTGCCCACCTATATTTACATTCAAGCTTGCATTTGCTTCAGCACCAGAACCTGTCACTAATACACTGTCATCTTCACTAGCATTAACAATGTCATCGACTTCTATAGGGGTATTAATCGTGACCGCTGTTGGCGCACTATTATCTAAGGTGATTGTAGTGGTAGCTGCTACTGAGGTATTACCTGCGTTATCCGTTTGCGTTGCCGATACCGTTAATGCGCCATTACTTAACGCACTAATATCTAATTCATTGCCGCTGAGGCTCCAGTTACCGCTGGCATCAGCAGCGACAGAAGCATTCACGCCATCAATATTAACAGCAACGGTTGCACCAGCTTCTGCACCCGAACCACTAACAAGTACGTTATTGTCTTCACTCGCATTTACAATATCATCCGTTGCAATAGGTGTATCAATTGCTAAGGTGGTTGGAACTAAATTATCGAGTTCTATTTGAGCCGTCGCAGTAGGTGAGATATTACCAGCACTATCGGTTTGCGTTGCCGATACCGTTAATGCGCCATTAACTAGCGCACTGATATCTAATTCACTGCCACTGAGGGTCCAGTTACCACTACCATCAGCTGTGACCGAGGTATTCACGCCGCCAATATTAACATTAACCGTAGCACCCGCTTCGGCGCCCGCACCGTTGATCACCACAGCATTGTCTTCTGCTGCGTTTACCACGTCATCGCCGGCAACCGGGGTACTAATTGTCACAGCTGTTGGCGTAGTGTTGTCTAAGGTGATCATGGTAGTAGCGGCGACAGAGGTATTGCCTGCACTATCAGTTTGCGTTGCCGATACCGTTAATGTGCCATTATTTAATGCACTGATATCTAATTCATTCCCACTGAGTGTCCAGTTGCCACTGGCATCTGCGGTCGTTGCGGCATTCACTCCGTCAATACTTATATTAACCGCGGCATTCGCTTCAGCCCCGGCCCCCGTAATCAGTACAGTGTCGTCTTCACTCGCATTAACAATATCGTCGCCTTCAATGGGGGTATTGATTGTTAAACTAACTGGGGCACTTTTATCTAATAACAAAGTCAGGCTACTGTTGTTCAAGCTATTGTTTGCTGGATCTGTAGCGATAAAAGTAACTGCTATTGCGCTACCTTCTTGCATATTACCATTACTATTAAGTGCTGCGGTGGTAATGCTATAAGTACCATCACTATTATCGGTTAATGATGAAGAACTACTAAAGTCGCTATCTAGCACGGTTAGATCTGCAGTGACAATTAACCCCGCCTCCCCTAAATTTAAATTAAAGGTAATGGTCTCACCCGCTTTATAAGTGCCATCGCCAGTTTGTACCACTGATGTATATACGGGAGCTGTGGTATCAATCGTAAATGCTGGGATACTTAATACACTACTGGTATTATTCGCCGCATCAGTAACCGTCACGCTACAGTTATTGTAAGTGCCATCGACGAGTGCACTGTTATTGTCTGTTTGAGTTAACGTAACCGTATTATTTCCTAGCGACGCGGTTGTTGAGCTAGATAAACCACAATTTCCTGCAACACTAATTGTGCCAGCTTCATTACTAGAAAATATAAAGTTCGGAGTGCTATCGTTAGTTGGTGTGGTCACTGCAGTGACTAAGGCGAGTACAGGAGCGGTATTATCATCGTCATCTAAAATAGTCAGTGTTTGTTGCTGTATACCACTTTCGCTCGCGCTGCCGCCTGAAACGGAGCTCAGATCAATGACAATCGTTTCTGTTCCTTCCTCGATAGCATCATCAATACTTGTTATAGCTGTAGTTGTATTTATATCTCCTGCCAATATAGTCATACTACTAACAGGTGCATTATAGTCACTTCCTGAAGTTGCTGTTCCTGAATACCCCAAATTAACGGTTACATTTTCATATGTCGGCACACTCAATGTTGCCGAAAGCGTACTAGAACCGCTATTTTCAGTAAGGTTAGTATCACTCAAGCCAAGAGACACCACAGGGGCTGACTCCGCATCAATGATTGTCACTGTCGCCGCAGAACCCGTTATAGTACCAGTGCTCGCAGAGCTAAGAGTCACCGCAAAGCTTTCGTTTATAGCTGCATCATAAAATGTGTCAGGCTTACCTGTAGCAGTCACACTACCACTTGTGCTTCCGGCATTTATCGTTACTGACGCACTATCAACTGTATAATCCAGATCGCTACCACTATTATTAGTGTCGTTAAATGCAAGCGCCGCAGTAATCGCAACAGGCCATTGATTATTCAAACTATTACTAAGTGATACCGAAATTACCTCAGTATCACCGTCTTCTCCTAGGTTACCATCTGCTGTCGATACACTCACATTGGGTAAGTTAGCGTAAATAGCATCATTTGCCTGTACAATTGCATTGTTATAGATACTACTGGTATTACCCGAAGAATCACTCAAAGTAATGCTAACAGGCACGTTTGAGCCGGCAGCAATATCTTGTCCACCATCTGTAATAGTGAACTGGGCGGTATAGGTCGAGTTATTCGTTTTACTTAAATTGGTTACCGGATACCCGGCAATAGTGCCTGAAATTCCACCACTGCCTGTTGTATAATTGTCGCTATCATTACTGACAGAAATTGTTGCAGTAACTGTATCACCTACTTTAGCGCTACTATTTGCAATACTTACATTACTTATGGCTGGGGCAGTTGTATCAACACCGGTTCCTTGTAAAGCGATGTTATACGTTGATTCATCGCTATCATTACTAGTAATACGTAAATTACCGCTCACTGAGGCAAGCGACGTAGTTGCAAAAGCAACCACTACATTGCAAGAGGCACCGGCAACTAAGGTTACAGGAAAAGGACCACAACCATCATTCTGAACAGAAAAATGACTCGCTCCAGCTGTTATGGCTATATTAGAGATAGTTAGGTTGGCATTACCGGTATTTTTAACTAAAAACGTTTTTGTTATAGCAGAGCTACCATTAGCCTCAACATTCCCAAAATTCTCACTGAGTGTAGTACTGCCATTTTCAAGTACATCAATTTCAGGCGCAGTTGCAGGGGTACCACAAAACCCGTAAGTGCCACCTTGTATATTACAGCTAAAGGTTCCGGTTACGTATGTAAGGCAATAGCCGTTTGGTAATTCGCAATAATCATCAACTGCAAATACTTTTCTTACCATTGTATCGCTGGCACTAATGTCACTATCACCTGACACTATGCTTGTTTCTGTAACCGAGGTATTTAATAAACCTTGCTCGCGCAAAAACGCCATAGTTTGTTGAACATCGTTATTATCTGCAGTACTCGCTGGGACATTTTGTGTTGTTGTTTTATTGCTAGTGGCAAATGCATTAAATGGATTAACCTTATTACTTTGCTGTTTTATTTCATAAGGTTGAAATTTACTTTCCATATTATTAATACGTACACTACGGCGCGATGAAGCCACAGAAGCAAATGCACCACCGCTTAATAACACCGGCAATACGGCACTTAATATGGTTCTTTTTACTGGCACAACATTCATGTCATTGACTCCTGATAAAACTCAAACAAGTGGCTTGCTAGGCTATCTGAGCTTTGAATAATTTCTGGTACTAGGGTATTTGGCAGTACAGCAATATCGTAAAGCTGCTGCACATCGCCGTTAAATTCAATACTGGCGATGATTTCGCCATTTTTCACATCAATTAACCATACGCCACAACGACTATTTTCAGCCCCTAACTGCTCATCAAGTGGTATTTTATTGCGATGTTTACTCGCACGAATTCTACTTGTCGCAACAATTAATAAATCACCAAAAAAAATCATTCCACGGGTAAAACCGGGTAAAACACACAGCACTTTTGTTTCACCGTTACTCGGGTTGTATGATTGCACTTCGCCTCGTCCTGATTCACAGTAGTAAACCAAGCCTTGATAACACCTTGGCGAGTGCGGCATGATCAGCCCTGTTTTTAATATCTTATTCGTTTTTATATCAATCAAAGTGCCATCTAATTGATTGAATGTTCGCCAAGCATCTTTTTGATTAGCTTGGTTAAACGTTGTGACATAACGCGGCTCGCCCGCCAATAGAGCCATACCATTGAGATGACACCGATCTTCTGCCACCAGCTCTGATATAAACGGTGGTTGCCAGCAAGCAACAAAACTATAGTCTGAGTTCAATTTAGAGATACATGAAAAGGCTGAATTCACCACCCATAGCCCCTCATTTCCCCATGCAATATCATGGATATTAATCATTCCAGTAGTTAAAGCGGCACGTTGTGTAAATAGCGAATCAGCCTGTTTAATCGCATTGAGTTGTGCAGTCCGTTGCTGCAATTGCTCGATCATTTCTGGATTTTGCAGCTTCGCAGGCAATGTTTCTAAGCTATCTAAATAGCCCGATTTCACACTTTTTAGTGAAATATCACTACGTTGAAAATTAATAACCTGATTTAATGTACCTATCGTTATACGGTTTTTATCAGCATAAATTCCCATCGGCCTAGGAAATGCGATTAAATTGGTATCTAATTTACCTTTAACTGTACGCAACAAAATAAGCCGCTGTGCTTGGTAACTCGTCACTGCTAGGGTGATCCCTAAAAGAGATAAAATAGAGGGCAAGTTACTTGTATAGTGACTTTTAAAATCAAATGGTTGCTGGCTGCCGATCGATTCCCTATCATGTGTTTCCATGTTATACCTATAGATAAATACCAAACCACCAACAACCAACTCAAAATAAGTTTTGCTAACTGGCTGTTACAAAATGATTATTCCAATACATATTAAGCTGCTGTAATGTCGGCTGCACATCACACGATAAAGCCTGTGCAAGCGATGCCGACACTAACGCTGCAGCTGAGGACGTACCACCAAATAAACGATAGCCATCACGGTCTGTAGTGAGTACGCCAAACGGAGCGAATACATCAACGCACGGACCAAAGTTTGAAAAATTTGCCACCTTGCCCTGTGCCGTTTTGGCTCCTACAACAATCACCGAATCTAATTGTGTAAGGTGATTAGCTTCACATGCTGGTCGCGCTTCATTTCCTGCTGCAACAACAATATAAGGTCGGTGCTGCATAGCAGCTAATTCATCAATCACAGTCACTGCCAAGTCCGACATAAATGGCATAACCCAACTACAGTTAATCACCTGCGCTTTCATCAGTTTGGCCACATTAAACGCAATGATCAGCGACGAGGTCCACGTAGTAACCTGACGAATAGCAATCAATTCACTATCAGGTGCCCCGCCTTCAACTGCGCTACCATCTTGTTTCGCCACAATAAGCCCCGCCACTAAATTGCCATGGTAGTCACGGCTACTGTGCGGTGTTGCTGCTAAAACTCTTGTTTCTACGTCGTAGGAAAATAAAACATTAAGATCACTAAACTCATGATGTGAAAAATCAAAACCATCATCAATAATCGCCACTCGCACTGCTTTAGGAGTCTTACATTGTCTAGCTATAGCTACCGGTGCTAACCGTTGAGGTATCGTTTGATTAAATGGATGACTGGCAGCGCTTTTTCCTTGTGGTGCAACATCTGGCTGTACTGCAATAATCTCAGTAATTGCTTGCAAGGTCGTTAATACTGCGGGCAGGGTATTAGGCTTTAAGGTTAACCAATAAATGTTGGCCTCGCGCAGCTCTGTCAATATTTGCAAGTTTAGAATATCTTTATGTAAACTTTTTATTTGCTCAGCTGACAATTTACTCTTAACAATTAGCCGTTGATTTAGAGAAAATAATTGCCCGTGTATATCACTCAATACTGTGTCTTTTAATTGCCCATACAACGCCACTCGCTCACCATTATTGGCAAACGTTAAAACGGGCTGGGGCTGCTGGCTCAATACTTTGTTATGTAAAAAAAGTACAGCAAGCAGCAAAAACACCTTCGCAATTATCACAGTATCCTCCGAGTAAAAGACGGCTCCTTTTCACTATAGGCTAATATAGGAACAAGCCATGTTTAATTTCTATTCAGATCACGCATAACAGTTTTCACTCATATCCACTTGTAAGTACTGCTGTAACAATTACCCACGCGAGGGGTAAATACCTGTTAGTGCAATACAAAAACGCATTGCTAGTAAAGGCTGTCTATTTTCGTGGCCTTGGCTACCTCCTGTATTACCAAGACTATTACTGGCCATCGTAGTGGTGGTAGCTTGATTTTGTTCAGCGGTATAACGTATTACCCCTGTGCCTGCGCCTACATCAACGGCTAAATGATTATTAGCCGGACTACTACTATTACCCACCTCGGAATAGCCAAATAATGAATGTCTATGCTGCGGTAACTCAGTTTGATTTAGCGTTATCTGCTGTTCACCAGCTGATTCACCCACCATTCTCGTTGATAGACCAGGTCCATGACCAAAGTGCATAGGAGATCTACCTTGCAGATCAGGTAAATTAAACGAAGAGATACCATCGCCCCCATAAAGAGTGCCGATCAATGAAAATAGCGCTGTATTTTGATTAATAGCAATTGTTTGGCCGTCACAACCTGCCCAACCGCGAGGGTTAAAAGTACTCCCCCAGATACGAATTTCTGCAATAAATGGTTCTGCCATGTGCTCAACTCCTAACTTCTTGACGGGTAAATACCAGCAAGGCTGATAATAAAATTAATGCAGGTATAGGGCATCATGTTGGAGTGTGCTGCACTATGCCCTGAAACTTGAACCGTCTGTTCTGCGAGCATCTGAGGCGGCTGAGTAGGGTTACCAGAGTAATATATATTTTCGTCGCTCGGACTGGGAGCAAACACATTATTTTCTGGGCTTTGTGTTGTTCCAGGCTCTGTACTTGATAGCAACTGATGACTATGACTTGGTACATTCATCAACGTTAAAGTGACATTTTCTGTGCCATTTTTTTGCCCTAGTCGATAACGTGACAAACCATTTCCTTGGCCATATTTAACCGGTAATCGACCTCGCATATCAGGGTATGCGAAGCTAGTACGACCATCGCCCCCATAAGTCGTACCCAGTAAAGAAAATAGCGCATCTTGTTGCGCAATAGCCACTAACTGCCCATTACAAAAAGCCCAATTACGAGGAGCAAAATTTGCTCCGAACATTTTTACTTCACCAAGAAAAGGCTCTGCCATAATCAACCTCCATTAATTTCGACTAGGAAACACGCCAACCAATGCAATACAAAAGTTAATTGCTGCTGTTGGTTGAACATTCGTATGAGGCAGATTACCTCCGGTATTTAACACCATATTTTCAGCAAATGCGGTTAGATTTGTTGCTGTACCATAAATGTTAGGATCCCCTTTACCTGGTGCATCAACAGCTCTAGAAAATACTCTGTTAGTGAAAATTGGTGGATTAACGCCATCATCCGTAGTGGCTGTTAATAAATGACTGTGAGCGGGTATTTCTGCCGTTGTAAGCGTTACTTGTTCCACCCCCGCCGTCATGCCAGCATCATAGCCATTACCTATGCCAACAGGCACTCGGCTACGTAAATCTGGCAATTTAAAATTAGTTCGCCCATCACCGCCATACTGAGTATCAAGTAATGAAAACAAAGCTTGGTTTTGACTGATTGCTAACAATTGCCCATCACACCAAGCCCACCCTTTAGGTGCAAAATCAAAAGCGAAAGGCCTTATTTCAGACATAAATGGATCCGCCATTACATTCTCCTAATTTGCTATTTTTCTCGATACATGAATTTCATATTCGGTTGAACTATTGGGTGAAATCAATAACTCAACACTATCAAATGCGTCATGCTTAAGCGTGTAAGTACCTTGCATCAACGGACAGTCCTCAGAGCCTTTCATAACGACACAAAAAGCATCCCACTGATTACCATGCAAACTCGTGCGCTCAACAGCATCAATAGTCAGTTCCGTTTCCCCCTGTTCAGCACTGACTTTCGCCTTAGAACCAACGATGCCAAGCAAATTGTCGTAATTAAATTTTTCCATTACCTTTCCTTTTTACTACTTACAATTGCATTACGGGTTTAAACTTTTTCATTTGCAAAACAGCGAAACTAAATTAGTAATTAACCACTAATTTCTTCATCACTGCGGGATACCAAATCATAAATTCGTATGGTGCTGAAACCGACTCACTTACAAAACCAAGGCGTAAATAAAGCGCTTTAGCAACAACGTTACTTTGCTCAACAGTCAGTGTTAATGGAGTGCATGAATCAGCGGCTGCATGCTGAAATGACTGAATAATTGCCGCACCAAAACCATGTCCTCGCGCTTGGCTAATAAAACCAATATCAATAATACGCACTTCATTAACACCAAAATCTATGGTTACTTTGCCAATTGGGTGATGGTGTTTTTCAATAATGAAGTACATTGCATTAGGAAACTTTTCGCCATATCCCTCGGTTTGTGCTTTAAATTGCATATCAACAATCGATTCGATAAAGTCTTGATCCGCATTGATCTGCTGTAAATCCTGACGCACCTCAGAATGTAAACGCCGAATAAATGCAGCATCGCTAGGCTTGGATGGGCGAATATTTAATCCATCAGGAATAGAAAAATGACTCATCACTATGTCCTTTCTAAATTTCTAACAAAGAGACTGTAAACAACGAAGTAGCAAATAAAGTTATAAAAACGTTGAGTAACAAACTGAACTTAAGCTTTACACGCATTTAACAAAAAAAACATTACACAGCATTACACCACTGCGAGTTATGTTGCGATCCAACCAAAGCAGAGAAACACGGTTGTTATTCACACAGTAACAACAATGCTTTAAGGTACGCCATTGCGGACATAATAGAACCTTACTGCTATTGCCAATGCCTCGTATCGCTCCCCCAACCGCCTGTAATGATGTGTAATAGAAAAGCCTGTCACTTCCCATATACTCCTTGACGAGTAAAGCATTTAGCTGCAACTCACAATCTATTCAAATAAACAATTTAAGGAGAAATTTATGGCTACATTTAAAGTGAATATCCCAGCAGGTCCTATTTGGGATCAAAAAGATGCTGAAGAAAAAGCCCCAGCCGTTGCCGCAGCACATCAAGGTAAATGGACAGGCCAATGGAATACAGTAGTAGAGAGTCAAATGAGTGTTGTTGAAGTTGAGCTTGAAGTGACAAACACTGGCAGTAACTCATTCAAAACCACAGTATTAGCTGGCCCACTTTGGAGCAATGATGAAGCTCAAAAAATAGGTAAAACAATCGCCGCTTCTTATGGTGCAGAATTTACCGGCGAGTGGAAAACCATCGTAAACGGCGTGATGAGCGTGATTGAAATAGAATATAAATTTTAATCAGTTAGAATTTATAAAGCGCTATGAAACCTAGGCTTATAGCGCTTTAACTGCCCTCAGATTAGAAGGCCTGCAACCCCTGCCATGCCAGTTGCAGTGCAAGTAAGGTTAAGACTGCACGGAAAATAGCTTTAAACTTAGCCGCAGAAATCCGCTGTAATAACTGTAAACCAAGCCAAGTGCCAAGCGCGCCGCTGATGATCATTGCGGTAACTAAAGGCAACCACTGCCAAAATGAAAAGCCCACAAAGCCATACAAAATAGCTTTAAAAGTATGCTGTACACTCATACAAGCAGAAAAAGTAGCGGTATATTTTAATTTCTCGTAATTATTAACGTACAAACAGCTGCCTACCAACGGGCCACTCGCCCCAACAAACATCGATAAAAATGTGGTGACAGCTCCCGCCATGTAACGCCATAATTTTGAGGTTTCACGTAGCTTTGGCGTCACGCCCCATAGTAAATAAAGTACAAACCCCGCCACTACAATTTTCATCAATTCAAGTGGGATATGCGCCACAATCGACGACGCCGCAAGCGCACCAATAATCCCACCGAGCGAAAAATACACAAACATACTTTTATCAAGGTGCTTAAAGGTCAACATAAAGCGATTAGCATTTGAACCCAGCTGCACTAACCCATGCACCGGAATTACAATATTCATAGGTAATAGCGACGCCATAACCACCAACAACATCAAGCCGCCACCAGCACCAAAAGCCGCCGATATCATCGACGTAATGGCCGATAAAACAATAAGCCCAACCGCACTGAGCGGCGTTAATAAATCACCAGCTAAAAATTCCATGTAGCACAACTTTGCAATACAACAACATGCTAGCAAAGTTACCATGAGACAAAACAAGTTACGAGTACCTAAAGAGCTAACAGCTATCTCCATTTGAATACATAACCGCTTTAAAACAGACATAAAAAAACCCGCAAACTTGATTACTCAAATTTGCGGGTTTTTTAGGGTTTTTAAAAATCAACGAATTTAAAAACCGATATTGGTGGAGCTGGGGGGATTTGAACCCCCGTCCGAAAAGCCTCGATTGTTACATGTAACCAGTAAAAACAGGTACTTACTTGTAAATCATAAACTTAGTTACTCATAGTATCTTTTAAAGTCTTGTTTAATCTTTTAAGTTTGGGCATTATGTGGACATAATAAATATGCGCGAGTCGCTCTTTTTAGATGGTTCGTATTACTAAAAATGAAACAGGGAGTTTGAAATGCAATTACAAATATTTGAAGGAAGAAAAGGCGAATTTGGCCTTGAAAACTTAACTACTGTAGAAATCAATACTGGCATTTGGTTCTTGGCAAAAGAAGTCTGCCGAGCTTTAGAACTAAAAGACATAAACAGTGCTTTAGGCAGATTAGACCCAGATGAGAAGATTATTTCTCCTATGCCAATTAATGGCGGACAAGAAATAATCATTTCAGAGAGCGGACTATACTCACTCGTTTTTGCGAGCCGAAAACCAACCGCAAAAGAATTTCAACGTTGGATTACCAAGGAAGTAATTCCGACAATACGAAAGACTGGCGGATATGGTCATGCCCAAGCACCAAATTTCATGGTCCGTTTCAATGCTAACTGGTCAAGAGTAGACCAAGGGTACTTCTCCGTAATTAGTGAACTTTTTATACGTTTGTACGGCCGTTTCGAGCATGAAGGATATAAAATCCCAGATAAAGCACTCGATGGAAAAGAAATTCGACCAGACGTTAGCGTAGGTCGCTTGTTTTCTACTTATCTGAAAAATAATTATCCCGACGTTGCTGACAACTTCAAAATGTATAGTCATGCTTTTCCAGATGGAAGTGAACATGATGCAAGGCAATACAGCAATGATTTGCTACCAATTTTTATACAGTTTGTGGATACAGATTGGATCCCAAATCAAGCATCACGATATTTTAAAACAAGAGATCCTGTTGCTTTAGAATACTTGCCAAAGCTGCTGACAGCACAGTAACCCTAACATAAGAGACATGGTTAGCTGTCATAAAATTGATAAGAATTTCCGTCTGCTTGTATTATCCATGCAGACGGAAATACCAATCCATAGGAAGTCGCATGTTTGTATTCAAAGTAAAAAAAGGAATCAATCAAGCCATAAAAATCTCTGAAAAAAGTGTTATTGAAGCAACTAAACGCGGGGAACCTTTCTACCAAACTGTTAACGGTAAAAAGCGTCATTACGCATATTGCCCTGTATGTGAGAATCCTGTAATACTGATAAATGTCCATGTTGACAATCAATATATTGATGAAGCAGAAAAAACCTTGTCAATGCACGCTAGACACATAAAATCGGACGTAAGTGGTGTAGGTAAATATAGCCAAGATGCTTATGACAGTTGCCCATACGCTAATCCAAGCTCCTCAAAAAGTAAGGTGAGAAGGCCAAAAGGGACTGTTTCAAATGAATTGCTTTGGTTAATAAAAACCTTTCCTGATGCTATAGATACGGTTATGAGAAGAGATGTTGGAATTTTAGCAAGTGAAACACTTTTTGAAAAAATGCTAACAAACTTCAAAGAAGAAGATGGCCATTTATATAGATATGTCAGCAAACCCAACTTACCTTATTCTTTTATGTATATGGCAGATAGCCAAGATATCCTTTTTGAAAAAACTGACATTAACTACTCATCAGGAAGGGAGCTAAAAAAACTTATTAATGAAAATGCAACTTGGTGCTTTGTCTCTAAGTACGGCACTATATGTAAAAAGAAAAACGCTGAAAAGTACGTACGACTTACTATTCACTTTACAGATTTTGAGATACACGAATTAGACAGCGAAAAATATCAAAAGTTTTCCTTCATCATTACGGAATCATATGGTGGACAAAAAACAGAAATTTTAAAAAAAGAAGTTAAGTTTGATCAGTTTTACTACCTTAACATTATAGAAAAAAGAATGCGTTATATAAATCTAGCCAAAAATATCCTTGGCGATTAAGCCTTGATATAAAAGAGTAAGCTTTCAACTGACCGTCTCATATCAAGAGGCGTCAAAAAAAATTCTCATTTGCTTTGAACACAAGAAACTGCGCATAAAATTAAGATTCATTCAAAAAGAATATTTTTTAGAATTGAATCTTAGGACCTAATCTAATGGCATCTTCTAAATGACTTGGTGCAAAGTGCGCGTAAACCATGGTTTGCTCAATCTTTGCATGACCCAGTATTTGCTGTAGTACCAAAATATTACCTCCGTTCATCATAAAGTGACTTGCGAAAGTATGCCGTAGAACATGGCTACACTGCCCTTTAGGTAAATTAATATCCGTTTTATTGACAGCCCTTTCAAACGCCTTTCGACAATCAGCAAATAGTGGCCCTGATTTTTTAGGGATCTCATTAAACAGCTTTTCACTAATTGGTACAGTTCGGTTCTTTTTCCCCTTGGTATTAATAAAGGTGATGCGGTAGCTATCGCCTGATTTAATAACCTGAGAACCTTTTAAGTTACATGCTTCACTTATCCTACAACCAGTTGCTAAACAGATTTTAGACACGATTAAGATATGGGGATTAGTAGAGCGTTTTAGCTCATTTAGTAGAGTAATTATTTCGTCTTCCATTAAAAATGAAAGTTCGGTTTGCTGTAGTTTGAACGGCTTAATTTCAGCTAAAGGATTCGGGTATTTTAACTCCCCTACTTCAATTAACTTATTGAACATACTCTTAATTAATACAAGGTCATTATTCGCGGTTTTTGGGCTTATTGGTGTTTCACCCGACATACGTTCACCACGCCATTTAACAAAACCTTTAGCCTGTAAATTCATAGCGATTGGGTTGTTCAGCGCTTCACAAATCATTTCTAATTTAGCTAAAGCACGTTGAGGGGAAGCATAAGTTTGACCATGCACTTTATACCATAGCTGGACTAAATCAGATAAGTGACGGCTATCAATTTTTTCTTGTTTCCAAGGCTTATCTTCCGCCTCAGCAATAGTATGATTTACAAATCGTTGCGCCTCGCCACGGGTAGAAAACATTTTTCTAATTCTACGGCCATCAGCCCCCCAAGGACGAATATCGACTTTGTAACCACCATCAACTTTTTTGATTGTCATAACTTTTCTCAAGGCATAAAAAAACCGCTAAAAAGCGGCTTTCATTCGTTTTGTGTTGGAAGCACAAAGCGAAAATCGTTTGTTGTTTGCCAATTAAAAGTATATCCGTATACCTAAAAAGTCAACAACAAATATTTACTTTAAACTCTAGGTAAGTTTAAAAGCGTTATCTGTATTTCTAACAAGGTCAATTTAACAACACAATTACCACTGAGTCAAAAAAATTGCTTTAGAATGATATTTATACTATTTTAATGTTGTCGGCTTTTCTGCCCATAGCTCCATGCTCCCGACTTTCATTGGGCATTCTTTATTTTTCAAGTTGCTGAACTTAGTTTCTGTTGCTTTTATTCCAACTAAACTCTAATTCTGATAAATAAAGGAAATATTATGCCTCCTGAATATTGGGTATATGCAATGTATGGTTCACTTTTGCTACCATTCATTTTCGCCCCCATAGACTCTGATAGTAATAAACCATTAGAAGACCTTGCTAACGAACTGCTAGTGCAATACCAAACTATAAAGCAACTACCATTGAATAAACGCTTTGATGAAAAGCAAAAGTGGGATGCGCGATTAGCTCTATATTTAGAACGATGTGAAACTGAAAATCATATCCCTGAGTTAAAATTATCGTGAGTACAAACACATTTATTTGCCCTACTTGCAACCTTTTAAATTTCAGGACTAAGGAAAACTCTTACAGGAAATCAATCCGATTAAAGCCGCCAAATATTGATGACTTAATCACTTACATTTCAGAAGTTACGATTTGTTCAGGTGTTGATTGCAATCAGGTGACAATAGTTGCGTACATTAAAACAGGCGGATTAAAACACACAAAAGATGACAAGGTTTTATTTCAAACTGTTGTTAGACAATGACAAAAATGCAGCTTTAATGCTGCATTTTTTCTATTCTTTTAACAATTATCGCTGATGTAGTAACTAGCCTATCTTCATTTAGCTCAGGCAGTATTCCAAGTTCATGACTTTCATACAATCCCTCTTTAACCTCGTTAATTAACGCCTTTCTATCAAATACGGGTTTACTTTCACTAAATAGTAGCCAATCCATTGAAACTTTCTTTTCTATCGAGGCCTGAACACACTGAGGAAATGGAATTGATCCCTTTTTTGCCATTTGCGCGGCCCAGTTACCATTTTTTTCAAAATAAATTGATAACTCAGTTAAGTTTTTAAAACCATATAGAACCCTAATAGTTTCAAACACTTCTTTAGAATCTTTTTGCATTTTGGATACCTACAAACCAAAACCCATACAAAAAACCGTTTGACCGATATAAAAAATGGGTTTACGCTATTTTTTATTGAATTAACACTCTTAAAGATAATATAGCATGAGCAACCAATTAATTTTATCTATTCCAGCCCCTATTTTGACATATCAAGAGTATGCACGCCTACAGGGGCTAACAGTAAAAGACGTTGTTAATGCCGTATTTGCAGGAAGATTACCAACTTATACACCTCCCTGCTCACCAAGTGAGAACCCTGCAAGAGTAAAAAAATATATCAACATGATTGCCCTTTATGCCGAAGCAGCCAAAGCAGCAAATATTGACATGGCATTAACTTCAGATAAGCAGGTTTAAAAATGGCTATTCTATCAGAACAGCAATATTCAGAAGTTTTTCCTTTAAATACTGCAATGGATTTGACTACTAGTCTGCGCCCTTCTTGCACTGCAAAAGATATATTTGCAAATGTTTCAAAACCAATGAAAGAGCGTTTTTTTGACTTTGAAGCTTGGCGCAATCGCATTTTTGAACGTCATTCAAACCTTGCACACATGCTAAGTACTGGGTATTTCCTTGCTGAAAAATTTAATGATTTTGCAGAGGCAAATAAACGTTTAAAAGCAGCCGATAAGGTTTTAACCATTGGTAATTTCAAGTATGGACATATAAATTTATCTTGCTCTGATGATGAATTAATAGAAATTGCTGAACAAAAAGCGCGTTACTGTGAATTAAAAATTAGTAAGCACGGTTATCAATTATCTATTTATAAATTACTTTCTGAATACTTAACCTCATTTGATATACAGCCCCCTGAATTGAATACACCTTATTGCAGTTACTTAGCCGCTGACTCACTTAAAGGTGTATTAAACAGATTTGCTGACCCAATTTTTTGGCGCCGTAAATTACGCAAGATTCAGGCATTTACTGTTGAGCAATTAGCTCGTGACTTACGACTTGTTCATAAAAAAGCAAGTGCTTACGTCTCACAACCTACCATTCATAAGCGTAGAGAAAGAAAGCGTAAATCAACTGAGTTAATGTCTAACTTATATGCTGTACCAGTTGATGCAAATCCATTTGATGAATTTGAAACACTACAATCAATTATTGAACGCTCTCACACATCTGGAAAACAGCAAGCAGCCGAGTTAATGGTGCGTATTCGTGGTTTTGAAGAGTTAGCTGATATGAATGGTCACCGCGGTGAGTTTTATACATTATCTGCACCTAGCCGTTATCACTCAGTACATCACACTGGTATACCCAACAATAAATATGACGGCTCAACACCACAACAAGCTCAAGACTATTTTAATGGTATTTGGAAACGTGCCCGCGCTTTATTCTCAAAAAAAAATTTACGCCCTTATGGATTCCGTGTTGTTGAACCACATCATGACGGCTGCCCACACTGGCACATGCTTTTATTCATGGAAAAAGGCGATGCAATACAAGTTCGCGCAATTTTGAGAAAGCTATGCACGGAAGATACTCCGACAGAATTTAGAACCAGTAGAACTCGCTTTAAGCCTATTAGAATTATCAAAAGTAAAGGCTCTGCTGCTGGTTACATAGCTAAATACATTACTAAAGCTGTGACTGGTGACAGCATTGATAAAGTGATTTGCCCTCAAGGTGGTGAAATAAAAATACTCCCAGCTGATGCCGCAGAACGTGCATCTACTTGGGCTAGCACTTTCGACATTAGACGCTTTCAGCAGATTGGTGGCCCCTCTGTCACCCTTTGGCGTGAACTTAGACGATTAGGCCAAGGTGACACTGGCAAATGTGAGGTTGCAAACGCAATGAATACAACACTAGATACAGTTTCAAAATATGCACTTGAGAAGGTTCGTCATGCTGCTGACTCATCAGATTGGAAAGCTTTTTGCCTCGCTATGGGTGGTGTACAAGTTAAACGCAAAGACCAAACGCTACGCATTCATTATCAGTTACCCGATATTGTTGACCGTATTACAGGTGAAATTAGCCGCTCAGAATCTAAATCACCTTATTTCACTACAAAATATGGAGACCAGCCAGCTAACCGGATTTTAGGCGTTGCGTGGGATGCTGTTGTGGTAATTACTCGCCGTGGAACTACCCAAATACTCACTGAAACTGACCTTAAAGCACAGCGCAAAATCATGTGCGGTGTATCAGAGCAAATACAAGGTTGGCATGATGACGGCCGCTTATTTGCGCCTAGCGAAGAAGATATGCAGTTCTTAGAGTCTTGTGCAATCGAAGACTACCAAAACATGTGCTTATTCATTGACTACGAAGCTTTGGCTTCTAATGTCTCAAGCGACGAAGTCGCGCCCTTGGACTTGTGTCATTAAGTGTAACCTGAGGCAATTTATGGATTATCAGCAGCGAATTATAGATTTAATAATTTCACAGAAACAATTAATAGAAGACTACTCAAAGGAGCAATAACTATGGCTAGCATCGAAGGTGCAATTACAGATTTAAAAATCGTAAACAAAACGGATGACAAAGGTGTTCCCTTGCCTGTGGCAGGTGAATTTAAGTTTCATACAAAAAGCCCTGCAAGCATCTGGAGTGTAAAAGTAACGCCTGACCAAGTCGAAAGTGGTGTTTACAAGCAACTAGAAAAGCTGCAATCAGACCCAAGTGGTTGGGGCTTAAAACCAGTCTTATTAAACCTTGAATACTACGAAGGCGCTAACGTAGCCCGTCAGATGGAATGGAAGGGTTTCCGACTAAATTCAATTGCTGATACAGAGCAACCAAAAGGCTAATTGTCATGGAAGTGAGTCCTGAGCAATTTAACGAGTTAATACTGAATATGCGTCTTATCTATGACGCGATCTTTTGCGCAACCTTGGCTATTTGTTTTGGCCTAGGCGCAATTAAAGGGGGTCAAAGGTGATTACTTTGTCTTCTTATTTTATCGGTGCTTTTGCCCTAGGTTGGGTATTTGGCGCTTTACCTAAGTACTTTGAAAGGATGATTGAGGTTTCTACATCATGAAAAAACATATTTTAAAAAACAAGCTTGTCAAAGCGGGGATTGTAAGTTCACTACTGGTATCAAGTTCAGCTTTTGCTGAATCAGCCTTACCACCCGGTATTACTACAGCATTCACTAATTTTTTAGCTCAAATTACTGAGCTTGAAACATTGGCATGGACTGTAGTTCCTGTGATTGTTGGAGCATTTATTTTAATTAAATTATTCAAACGCTTTTCTAAGAGCGCTACTTAATTAATAACTTGCATTACAAGGCCAATTAAAAGTTGGCCTTTTTCAAGGCTCTGATATGAAAAACCTAGTTGTTTTATTTTTGTTTATTAGCTTTCGCTCCATTTCTCAAGAATGCCCCGCTACTGCTGAACCATTAGATAACCCACAAATAACACTCCCCGATTTTGATTTTTTTTATCAAGCATATTCAGCTGATAGTATTGTTATCTTTAAGCCTACAAACGACTATTCTGCTCGCTTTCAAGTGGTAGAAGCCTATTGGAGCCTTTTAGAGTCTTGTCCTAGCAGTTTTGGGGATTTTAGAATATGGACATATGAGCGTTTACCTGCAAATGGTGATACACAACAACGAGCTTGTGGTTATAAATATAGTAGGAACAAAAACTGTCCCACTAATTACTCGTTTAACCTATCAACTGAGTCATGCGAGGTCATAGACCCAACACTTTGCGGGACTACTCCCGTTGAAAACTGCCCTGATGGATTCCCACCTGATTTATTGGGCTACCCAAATTGTGATAGACCTGATTTACAACAATGCTCCGATGGCTCCTATAAGCTTGCTACAGAAATTTGTTCAACTGAGCCTGTAGAGCCAGACCCAATAGAACCGGACCCAGTTGACCCCGACCCTGTTACTCCTCCCGATTCTGGTTACGATGATTCGCAATTAATTCAAGTTATAAGAGATTTTAAAGATCAAGAAAAAACATCTTCTGAACACTTAAGCGGTGCTATAGGTGATATTAAAACTCAAGTACAAGATTCATCTGAAAGCTTAAAATCAGCAATAATTGATAATATTGAAAATCAAACTTCTAGTATTAACCTTTCAATAGACCAACTCAAGCAAACTAATGACTCAAATGCAGCTTTAAATAGAGATGCTATTTTTACAGTTTCCAGAGATATACAAAACTTACAGGCAAGTACACAAAGCCAATCTGACGGCATAGTTAATGCCATTGCAAACCAGACAACCGCTCTTAACTTCAATGTGGATGACACTAACTCTAAGCTTGACCAAACTAATGCAATACTTGCAAAAATAGAAGAAAACACCCAAAAGTGCATCCCCTCTGAAACCAACTCATGCCCTGCTGAGTGTGAACCTAAACCTGAAAATAACCATTGTGAGACACCGCACGGTTTAACGTCCGAGCAAATAGAGAATACATTAAATGAAGTGGATGGATTCTTTGATGGTTTGATGTCTGAGTACACTGATTATTTTGAAACTCAAATTAACGAAATTAAGGATGGTTCGCCTTTAGGCGCTGAAATGAATGAGTCTGCATTATCTGAATTTATGAACTATTTCACTTCATTCTTACCCTCTGCAAGTACCTGCATACCTTTACTTTTATATGAACGTGATGGCAAACAATACTTTATTACGTGTGAGTTCTCAGACAAATTCAAATCACTTTTTGGATGGCTACTTGGTCTATATACGATTTTAAAATTAATAACTATTTTGATGTCGGGTATCACTCCTCGTAGTGCACAAACACAAACAAGTTTCTTTTAATTAGGAGATAAAATGCCAGCATTTTTACTACCAATAATCACGGGTGCAGCAAACCTTATGCGCCTTCCTGCACTAGTCGCATTTCTAGCTGGCATCTTTGGTCAATTAGTTGCATTTTTTGCTAAGTGGATGACAACCAAATTAGCAATGCAGTTGACTATTATTACTGCTTTAGTCGCTTTAACAGTAGCCGCTTTTGCTGCCATAAAATCATTAATGCTCGGTATCTCACTAGTAGCCCCTGATTACCTTGTGCATGCTGCATCTTTAGTAATACCTGATAATGCGGCCTTATGTGTTGCAGCTTTAATTAGCGCACACGCAATTCGCTATGTTTGGGTTTGGAAAGTGTACTTCATCGAATCATTTGGAAGAGGTAAATAATTATGCCCGTACACTTTATTACAGGTAAGTTAGGCGCTGGAAAATCACTAAACTCAGTAAATAGAATCAAAGAAAGACTTGAAAAAGGTCTGCCAGTTGCTACGAATCTAAATATAAACCTTGTGAACATGATAGGTCGCGATAAAAAAAACACGCGTCTTTATAGGCTACCAGATAAGCCTGAATTATTTGATTTTGAAACGATCGGAATTGGCAACCGCTCATACGATGAATCAAAAAATGGCCTTATTGTTCTTGATGAATGCGGTACTTGGTTTAACTCTCGCACATGGAACGATAAATCACGACAGGAGATTATTAACTGGTTTTTACATGCTCGTAAAAAAGGTTGGGATATTGATTTTCTAATACAAAATATAAGTCTTGTAGATAAGCAAGCAAGAGAAGCGCTAGGTGAGTTAGTTGTTCATTGCAGGCGGACAGACAAGCTAAATATTCCCTTTATAGGCGGCTTATTTAAAGTTTTGACAGGCTCAAAATTACCCCTACCAAAAATCCATTTCGGAATAGTTAAATACGGTACTTTGCCAACTTCTTTAACTGTCGATAAGTGGGTTACAGTCGGCATCCGTCTTTATAGTTGTTATGACACTAAGCAAATCTTTTCACCTGACTACGAACATGGAACATATTCAGTTTTACCAAGCTATTACACACATGGCCGCTACCAACTACCTATGACAGCAAGGAACATTATGCGCCTTACAAAAGTTTATTTAAAAAAGCACTCTAAAACCAAGTTATTATTCTTAGGCGCACTTTTACCGATGCTCTACATTTATTTTTCACAACCTGAAACAGTAATGCCAGATACCTCCAAACCATCAATTATTGATACAAAAATTAATTTTAAAGATTATAAAATCACATCTTTTAGTGAATTACCTAATGCTACTAATTTTATAATTCAAACTTCCAGTGGCAATGCCATAAGCTCAGAATTTTTAGTGGCTAAAGGCTATAAAATTAAAGTAGTTACTCCTTGCAATATCCAATTAAACAAAGGAGATTCTAATGAAAATATTTTTTGTTAGTTTGCTACTTATATCCTTTTCAAGCTTCTCTGAGACTGCTTTT
Organism: Pseudoalteromonas sp. KAN5; assembly: GCF_022846535.1. Lineage (NCBI taxonomy): Bacteria > Pseudomonadati > Pseudomonadota > Gammaproteobacteria > Alteromonadales > Pseudoalteromonadaceae > Pseudoalteromonas > Pseudoalteromonas sp. KAN5. The sequence continues at coordinate 577,561 of NZ_AP025589.1, read as the reverse complement.
CAATTAAAGAATGCACCGATAACAGATCTAACATCTTGGGTGTCAGATGCTACTGGAAAGTCTGTTATTGTTTCTCAATCTGCAAGCCAAACATTGGTAACTGCACATATACCTAAATTAAGTAATATGGACGTTATTTTATTACTAGAGCAAATTTGTAAATCGAATAATTTAATCGTTTTAAATTACGGTGATTATATTCGTGTTGAAAGCGATGAAAATCAGATCGTAACCGTTGGCGCTCTACAGTCTAGAGTTTATAGCTTTACTCATATACAAAACGACAAGCTGCTTCCTTTATTTAAACAAGCAATTGAAACACCTGAATCAGACAAGAAATTTATGGAAAAGGTTGATGATGTAAAATTTCAAATACCAAGCGTAACCCCTCTTCCAAATTCAAATTCATTACTTGTAATTACGACTCCTGAGGCCCATGAAAATCTAGCAAACCTAAGAGGCGCCCTAGACAAGAATATCAGACAAGTTTTAATTGAAGCCGTTATTATGGAAACTGATGCAGGGGATGGTTCATCTATTGGTATAGACTTATCAACAGCATTAAAGAATACTGGCTTTACCTTAACATCAAACCTTTTAGGCGCTTTAACTTCCACCCAGACTTTAACTGGAGGCTCTGCGGTCTATTCATCAGGTGGTGATTTACGCGCTGTAATTAATGCTATATCAACTGAAAAACACACTAAAATTTTATCTACGCCAACACTCCTTGTTATGGATAGAGAGCGCGGTGCTATATCTGTTGGACAAAACGTACCTTTTTTAATTGCTCAGGACACAACCGATGGCGGTAGAGTTTCAACAAGAATTGAACGCCAAAACGTAGGTGTTTCACTGAGCGTTATCCCTCATGTACTCGAAAATGGCAGCGTAATATTAAAAATCAACCAAGAGTCATCAAGCGTTACAGACTCAACTTTTGCAAGTGATATCATTACGAATCAACGTTCAATACAAACAACTGTTTCTGTATCTAATGGCCAAACTATCGTTTTAGGTGGGCTAGTTAGTGAGGAAAGTAGAAAAAGCCAAAAAGGAGTACCAGTTTTAAAAGATGTGCCATTTATAGGTAGCCTTTTTAAAACTGAAACCATTAATAAAGTTCAAAGAGAGCTAACTGTTATGATTAAAGTGCAACTTTTTTGATTGCAAAAACACAGCCAGGATTACAACCGGCAAAGCAAAAATGATTGCAAAAACCACTTATTATCCTGGCTTAAAACCATAGTTTAGATTGCACCTTATGCGTTTACGCATGTAGGCCACACATAAATATTAAATTTATATTCAATCTAAAATGGCCGCAGCCGCAAAGCGTCCAATACTTTACCTAGGTACACACCCCGAGCGCAGCGCGCTCCCCTTTGATAAACCGTTCTCTTATATAGCCCTTTTATGCTTTAGCGCCGCTTGCGGTGCTGGGGCATAAAAGGGCTATATAACTTGGTTTAGAAATTTAATCGACGCTGTATTCAAAACTAGATATATTTTCTAATTTCATTACTTTCACTGAGTTTGTTTCTTTGTTCCAGAGAAATAAATATTTATCAGTGACATCAATGTAGGTGTATTTTGATATTTCACCATCTATTTTAAGCTGCTGGTTACTTTCTTTTCTGATCTCTGCGACAATTTGACCTATTGGATATAAGTTGATTGCTAGAAGGAAGCTAAATGATATAAAAACATACCTAAAAAGTGATGAAGGAATCATCTGTACCAGTTTAGGAAAATCCATTACCACCAAAGATAAATAAATTGGAAGAGAAAAGGTCCAAATCATCAAATCTATATAATCCAACAAAATCAAAATAATAAATGGAATACTTCCTAACATTACATATAAAAGCCTTTTAATTACCTTTTTTTCATCTATTTCAGTTGCTTCTACTTCAATTTTTTGAGACGACAAAGCTTCTAGTGGTATTAGGGGAATAAAAATCACGAGCAGTAATACAGATAGAACAGAAATAGGATATATACCCAGTTTCAAAATATCACTTAAAGAAATATAATTTAAGATATTTACATTGAACTCCCCCCAAAAGCCAAACATGTACATTAGGGATAATGACATTCCAACAGGCGTTGAAATTAATATATATTTTTGAACTTTATCCATAGTTTAATCCTTCAAACATTATCGATGTGGGCACTAAGTGGACAAGTGCTGTAGAAATAAAAAAGCCAGCTAAAGCATAATGCTCTAACTGGCTGTTTTGTATCACTTTAAAGTGGTGGAGCTGGGGGGATTTGAACCCCCGTCCGAAAAGCCTCGACCGTCGGTACTACATGTTTAGTATCGTCATTTAATTAACCTTTAAATCTCGGACGAACACGATAGATAAAGGCGAGGCTGCTTAGTTTTAACGCTTCAACCCCAGCCAGGGTTTCCGTCGCGATCAGGTGTTAGGGTGACACTCCAAAATCCAGTCCACAAGAATACTTGGAAGGAGCGCTAGCCAGCCTAAGCTGCTAGAGAGTAGTTATCGTCGTTTGCGATTACTTTAAATTGCGGCTTTTTTACGAGGCAAACCGCACCTCGACATGCACCTTGGGCTTCATGAATTCCGTCGAATCCTAATCAGCCCCTGAATTAGTTAAACTCATTCAGAGCGTGCAGGCAGTATAACCGAGTAACGTGCTGATACTCAAGGCTGATCTATGCTTTATTTTTATCTTAACAATCGTTTGCAGATTTAATACACAACTGAATGTTCATTTCACCAAGTACCACGTATGATTTATAAACAATTACTTGGGTGGACGCCAAACGGGATATGCAAATAACTACAAGCATTATAGTGTGAGCTCAGAGCTGATCAGCTAACCCATACCGATAAAGCTCCCTTGCGTTAAAATTACTCAGTGGTGTTAGCGGCAAAGCTTTCAGTTTCGGCATTTTGCTCATCTTCTGGCACTTCTTCGGCTAACGGCCAGCCTCCCAATTGCTGCCAACGATTTACGATTAAACAATATAGCTCTGCTGTACGTTCTGTATCATATAGTGCTGAATGGGCTTGCTTGTTGTCAAATTCAATACCTGCAGCACGGCATGCCTTTGCCAGTACTGTTTGGCCAAGTGCTAGCCCCGCTAAAGAAGTGGTATCAAAGCTCACAAAAGGATGAAATGGTGTGCGCTTGATATTATTACGCTCAATGGCTGCATTTAAAAAGCCATGATCAAATGCTGCATTATGCGCAACAACCACTGAGCGCTGACAACCTGCTGCTTTTTGTGCTTTGCGGACTACTTTGCATATTTCTTTGATCGCTTCCTCTTCAGAAACTGCGCCACGCAGTGGTGAAAAAGGATCTATACCATTAAAATCAATGGCTGCTTGCTCAATGTTTGCCCCCTCAAAAGGCTCAACATGAAAGTGTACGGTATGATCGATACTGAGTAAGCCATCCTCGTCCATTTTTAATACTGACACCGCAATTTCTAACAGCGCATCGGTTGCTTTATTAAAGCCCGCTGTTTCAACATCAATAACCACCGGAAAAAAGCCACGAAAGCGTTTTGCGAAAAGAGTTTGTTCAGTATTTGCCATAGTATTCTAGGTTTGCAAGTATTAGCTGGTTATTATGACAAAGTTGATGCCCTTTAGGCTAGGCCATTTCAGGATTAATTATTTTATAAATTGTAGGCATATAAATTGCTTTCATTTAAATTAGCGTCACAATTGCAGTTACTAAATATTTTTAGTGCTTAGCTCGTCAATTTATTGGCTATGCTTCGTTTGATTAGAGTAAACCCTGTTGGAGAATTTCGTGGTGAAGTTATCATTGTTATCTATAAGCCTCACTGTAATTGGTCTATTACCTTATAGCGCCAATGGTGCTATGCGCCAATACACGGCCACAGCAGACAACTCCCAATGGCAAGTGGTAACAACAACTCGTTTACAATGTCAGTTAAATCATGAAGTTCCCTATTACGGCGAAGCTATTTTTAGTGCCACTGCCAGTAAAAACAAAGACGTATTATTTAACTTAGATATGGTTGTACGCCCTGATAATTATAGTATTGCTGGTTTAAAAGCGGTGCCACCACCTTGGCGAGCGGGCTTACCTGCCCGCGATCTTGCTAATATGAAATTACTTCGCAAGTTTGACGGTGAACTTGGTAATCATACCGCATGGGAAATGTTGACTGAGCTGGAAAAAGGCTATCAACCAACATTTTATTACCAAGACTGGCAAAATAGTGCCGATAAAATTGCCGTAGGCTTATCGAGTATTAACTTTAAACAAGCCTACTGGGCATTTCTACAATGCCGTGATGCCTTGTTGCCATACAGTTTTGAAGATATTTCATTCACAGTAATGAATTATCAACCTAATACTAGTAAGTTAACTAAATCATCGCAGCAACGCTTAGATAAAATAGCCGAATACTTAAAATACGACACCAGTATTGCCGCGATTTCAATCGCGTCATACACCGATAGCTACGGCGGACGCTGGAATAACTTAGAGCTTTCTAAAAAACGAGCTCTAGCAATTAAAGAATACATGGTGAGCCTAGGTATTGATGAAAGTAAAGTTGAAACCGAAGGTTTTGGTGAAAAACGCCATGTAGCAACTAATGACAATATATTAGGGCGCAATAAAAACCGTCGCTTAGTGATCCAAATAGAAAAAATGTAGCTAACACTTCAGGCTACATTTTTATAAGATCAATGGGTAAGTTTGCTACACTTCGCCCTTTTCATTATCCAACCATCACCAAACTGAAATACAGCTAAACTCAATAAAATAATACTCGCGCCGACTAACAACTGCCGATCAATCGCTTCATTATTCAGCCAGGCACCTAAGCCTATTGCAAAGCTGGGGGTGATCAAGGTCGTTAAAGCAACGGTACTTGCCGGTAGTTTTTGTAACACATGAAAATAAGCCAATGCCCCAATAAGTGAACCAAATACGCCTAAATAGCCAATTGACCATAACGATTTGGCACTCCACGCATTGCTGTTAAGCTCGCCATCGACCAGCCACCAAGTAATAAAAAATAGCGGAGTTACAAATACTAATGCGCCAAATGTAGTTGCCATTGGGTGAATTGCAATTTTTACTCGTTTGATCATTACGCCACTCAAACTAAAAAAACACACAGCCATGAATACGTAGAGCAAACCATGCAATTGCATTAATGAGCCTTGCATGTGTTTTTCACTGACCAAAAATAGCCCCAACAATGCAAACGCCAAGGCAATTAGCTTCAATGCACTAAATTTAGGCTCATTCAGCAGTCGCTGTGCTAATAGCCCCGATAGAATAGGCGCCAAACCAAACATTAAAGAGATCAGCCCTGAAGGAACCGTTTTAGCAGCCATGTAACTCAATAGCATGCCGCCATAAATACCTATACTCGAATAGCCATACAAAAAACACGCACGACGATGCCAAGGAATACGAATATTCGCTATTGCGACAACCAATGCCGCTAATACTAAACCTATCGACATACGCAATAACACGGCAAGTGTAGGCGAGACCGACTCACTGCTCCAAACAATGCCCAACGGGGTTGTTGACCAAATTAACACCATTAAAAAATACGATACTTTGACGCTCACACGCTTATTCCTTTAGCAAGGCGGCAATAACAAAGAGGAAGGAATACAACACTAACCGCTTTGAAATCGCGGTTAGTAAAAAACAACTTAACCGCAGCGCAGCAATGGACGCACAACTGATAGATTCAGCCATGGGCGCATTGTTAGGGCTCGGTTCATATGTTGCATATAAATAGAATTCTTAATAATAAAATGAATCTATAGAAATAGCAGAACTGCACAATAAGTCAACACATCCAATGGCTTTTTTGCTAAATACTGCTTTGATAAGGTTCGCTTGTAAATCATAAGTTACATTTAATTTCTTTGATTTATAACAAAAGTATTTAAGTTTGTGCCAACTAGTTATATCTTGCCTGCCTCTCACGAAGTTTTAGGGGCAAAAAGTGCTTAAAAATAAAACAATAGGCAGCATGTTAATTGTTGCAGGTACAACTATCGGCGCAGGTATGTTGGCATTACCCATTGCCTCAGCAGGGCTTGGTTTTACCACTGCATTAGCGTTAATTATTTCAACTTGGGCGTTAATGACTTATACCGCGTTATTAATGCTTGAGCTTCATCAACATGCTGATCGCGATGCCACGCTCAATACATTAGCAAAATCATGGCTTGGTAAGCGCGGTCAATACGTCGCTAATTTTTCAGTGATGTTTTTGTTCTATGCACTGTGTGCAGCTTACATTGCCGGCGGCGGCGCACAACTACAAGAAAAAATAAACAACGGTTTTAATCTCAATATTGCACCGCAAGTGGGTTCGATTATTTTAGCGATTGTAATAGGTACCGTTGTTACTTTGGGCACCAGCAAAGTCGATAAATTAAACCGCGTGCTGTTTAGTATTAAAATCTTGGTATTGGCGAGTTTATTTTATATGTTAACTCCCTATGTTCATGGCCAACACTTATTAGAAATGCCTATTGAACAAGGGCTTATTTTATCAGCCATTCCAGTGGTATTTACCTCGTTTGGTTTTCATGGTTCTATTCCATCCATCGTTAAATACGTAGGCCTTGATATAAAAACGCTGCGTCGGGTGATGATCACCGGTGCAGCCCTGCCCTTAGTTATTTATATTTTTTGGCAATTAATTAGCCAAGGGATGATGAGCCAAGCTGAGTTACTAAAAAGTTCTGGCTTGCCAGGCTTTGTCGCAAGCATTGCCAATATTGCAAACAACTCAGCGGTCGCCACTGCGGTTAATCTATTTGCAGACTTAGCGCTAGCAACCTCATTTTTGGGTGTAAGCTTAGGGTTATTTGATTTTTTTGCTGACGCGTTTAAAAAAGGCGATGGTAATAAAGATCGTATCAAAACGGCGCTAATCACTTTTATCCCACCGTTAGGGTTTGCACTGTTTTATCCACAAGGCTTTATTATGGCCCTTGGCTATGCAGCTATCGCTTTGGTTGTCTTGGCTGTATTTTTACCCGTTGCAATGGTTTACAAGCAACGCACCAGTAGTGATAAAAGCGGCTATGCGGTGCGTGGTGGCAATCTTGGCTTAGCCATTGCGGCTTTATGTGGCGTGCTTATAATCAGTGCTCAGGGTCTGCAAATGGCCGGTGTGATCCCAGCGATTGGTTGAGTTTAATTAGCACCACGCAAAAGGCACCTAAGGGTGCCTTTTCTATAATTCCAACTAAAGCGAAATAATAACTAAGATCCAGCCCGTTCATTAAGTTTTTCAAACAAGTTTGATAACTCACTCTCGGGGATCGGCGCGCTGTAATAATAACCTTGTACAATAAAACAGTTATTGTTTTGTAAAAACTCCACTTGCTCTATGGTTTCTACCCCTTCTGCTACCACATTCAATTTTAATTTTTGCGCCATCGCTATAATTGCTGCGGTGATCTCCATATCATTTGGATCATCGGGTATATCTTTAACAAACGAGCGGTCTACTTTTAAAATATCCACAGGAAAACGCTTTAAGTAACTTAGTGACGAATAACCTGTGCCAAAGTCATCAATAGAAATAGATACGCCAAGCGTTTTGAGTTGATGTAACTGCGAAATAGCGGCTTCTACATTACCCATTAACATGCTCTCAGTTAGCTCTAAATGTAAGCATTTAGCTGGCACTTTGGTTTTCTTGATAATCGATGCCAATAGCGGCACTAACTTGGCGTCTTTGAACTGTCGAGCGGATAGGTTAATAGAAATATTATTCTCACGCCCTTGCATCGCCAACCGAGCCGCAAACTCACACGCTTCTTGTAATACCCACGCCCCTAGTTCAACAATCAAACCTGTTGCTTCAGCGATAGGAATAAATTTAGTTGGTGGGATCATTCCTTCCGTTGGGTGGAACCAACGGATCAAGGCTTCGTAGCCCACAACCTGCTGAGTACGACTATCAACTTGTGGTTGGTAGTAAATAATAAACTGCTTCGCTTTGATGGCGACACGAAGTTCATTTTCAATAAACAGGCGCTCATTTGCAGCGGCATTAAGCTCTTGGCTGTAAAAGTGATAGGTATTGCGTCCTTTTGCTTTTGCCTCATACATTGCCAAATCAGCATGTTTTAACAGCTGATCTTCTTCTTTGCTATCGTAAGGAGCCATTGTGATGCCAATACTGGCACTAATAATTACTTCGTTATTACCAAGCATTATTGGCACATTTAAGGTTTGCTGAATAGTATTAGCCACTTCCATCGCATGCTCTTGGCGTTCGATCCCGCTCAGTAGCACAGCAAATTCATCGCCACCTAACCTAGCAATGGTATCTTCAGCACGGAGGCGTTTTTTCAATCGATTTGCCACTTCAATCAATAACTGATCACCAGCATCATGTCCAAGCGTATCATTTATCCGCTTAAACTCATCTAAGTCAAAGTAGAATAAAGCAAACGCATAATGACCACGTTCGGCAAGCGCCATTGATTTACGTAATTGCATTCTAAAAAAGGTACGATTAGCAAGCCCAGTTAAAGTATCAAAGTAAGCCAATTGTTCCATTTTCCGCTGGCTTTCTTTAACAAACGAAATATCTTGTGCAGATGCAACGTAGCTACTGATATTTCCACCGTCTTCACGGATCGGCGAAATGCTCAACGAGACCCAAATAGGTTTTTTATCTAAGCCTTGGATCAAAGTATCACCACGCCAGTAATTTCGACTACGCAGATCTATATCGATGTCATCGACTAAAATAGCCATTTCTGTGGCAATAATGCTTAGTAATGGCGACTCCATAAAGTGGCTTTCATCAAACCCTGTCATCTCTAACATTTTTGGATTAACATATTCAATGACAAAGTTTTGATCTGTGATCACTACCCCGGTTCCTGAGAAAGCGACCGCTTTTGATAATCGGTTAGCTGCTTTTTCGGCAATTTCTTTTTCAGTAATACGCTGATTTAACCCATCGATCAGCTTACGGATTTCAATCGCCATATCTCGAAAAGAGCCATTTAGAGTACCTATTTCATCTTTATTCTCTTTCGGAAACTCTATCTGTAAATGCCCTTTACCGAAATTAGTTACGGCATGTACCAGTGAATGGATCCTGCGTAACACCAATTGATACAAGGCTTGGTGTAATAACAGCGCGACCAAAATAGCGTACAGAATAAACAACCCAAAAAACTTCACTTTGAGTTCTTCAAGCGCTGAAAGTGCCGAGGAGCGTTTTTTGTAAATGCCGATATACCAGTCTAAATGTTCAACTTTACGAATATTAATAATATGGGTTTCCCCTTCTTGCACAAAGGAGTCCGCGTATTCTGGTAAATGCATTTTTATGGTTTGATTAATGAGTTCTTGCAAATCTCTATTTAGAAAATCAGCCGTACGCAATGGTTTACCTGCTTGCCCATAGGTTTCGTAAAGATTTTTATTTAAGTTTGGATGAGCGAGTAATTGCCCTTGACTATCAAAAACAAATAAGTGCTGCTCATTATCGCCAATTGGCAATTGGGAAATAAGCGTATCGAGTGCTAGATCACTGCCCGTCACCCCTAAAAATTTATTTTCAAGGTAAATTGGCACAAGTACACTCACCACCCACTTATGCCAAATTTTATCGTAATACACTTTAGACCACACCGCTGCACGAGTTGGGTTCAATGCTTCTTTTGCGTAATTAAAACTTTGGCTATCAATAAATTGATGAGAACCTGCTACATTCAATGCCCAATTAGGTGGGGCGATACGAATAAAGTTATCTTTCGTGATTAGGTAAAAGTTAAAGAAATCTTGGATCAACGTAGGTGCAACAATTTTCCACAGTGACTCTGAGTCATTAATCAGTTTTTTATAAAAAGGTGAGTATTTATCTTGCGGCATAAACGCTGCAGATAACCCATCTTCCGAGGCACTACGAATACTGCCATCAGAGTCAAAAGTCAGCTGTGCGCTCTGATTGCTTATCAATTGCGATGAGTTATAAAGCAACTGGCTAGAGACAACATTATTCGCTTGCTCGGCAATATTAATTTTAGTTTTCACTAAATTATTAAATTGACGGATCAATCGCTCACTAGAGTGTTTGAGCATTTCATGCTCTTCAAATATCAGCTGTTTTTCTTCTGATTTGAGCATCAACACTGCAGCACAAATCCCAGCAATTAAACAAATAGCTGAAATTAATAACGAGAGCTTCATACTCAACGAGTTTACACCAAAACGTGATGGTGGGCGTCTATACACCACAAGGCAACCTTCTTTTTTAATAATTATTCTTATTTAAATCCACCTACCGAAATATACCAGATACCAATTTAGATTTATAAATTTTTCGTTAATATCACAGAAAAAAACCAATATCTAAAATAAACCACACTTTGGTGGTGATAAAACCTGCTGGAGTGTTGACTTTATAGCCCACTCTTCATACATTAAGACCATGAATACAAAATTTTCGCAATTACACTTTTCGTTTTTTAGCTTCTTTAGATAGAAGAGGCTTACCTGTTTGCGAGATTAAATCTACCGAATAGCAAAGCCTCCCAACTGGGAGGCTTTTTTGTTTTTATTACCCAAAAGGTAATTTTTTGGAATGAGGAACCCAAAAATGACAAACGATGTACTAAATTCACTCAGACACGATATAAATGAAATCGACTCTGACTTGTTGGTTTTATTGGCAAAACGCCGCAGAATTAGCCATGGTGTCGTAGAGTATAAAATTGCTAATAACAAACCTATACGCGATGAAGCCCGTGAGCTGGCGTTACTTGAGAAACTAATTGGTTACGGCAAATCACTTGGCTTAGACGCCTATTATGTGAATAATGTCTTTCAAACAATCTTAGAAGATTCAGTACTTAATCAGCAGGCCATGCTGCAAAAGAACTTAAATCCTGATGTCATGAGTGAAACGCATCGCGTGGCATACTTAGGTGGCCAAGGTTCATATAGTCAACTTGCTTGCCATAAATACTTTAGCCGTCGCCCAGGTAAACTTGTTGAGATGGGCTGCTCTAGCTTTGAGCAGATCACCGGCAAGGTTGAAAATGGCCAAGCTGACTTTGGCTTATTACCGATTGAAAACACCAGCTCAGGTAGTATTAACGAAGTGTTTGATTTACTACAACACGCGCAAGTCTCAATCGTTGGTGAAGTAACTCACAGCGTTGAGCACTGTTTACTTGCGACCCCAGATACTGAGCTTAGCCAAATTAGTAAAATTTTTGCTCACCCACAGCCATTCGCACAATGCAGCCGCTTTTTACAAGGCTTAGGTGATATTCAACATGAAACCTGCGACTCAACCTCAAGCGCCCTACAATCAGCCCTAGATACCCCTAACAGCGCGGCAATTGGCTCTGCACAAGCGGGGAAAAATGTCGGGCTAGAAGTGATAAAATCTGGCTTGGCTAATCAACGTGAAAACCACAGCCGCTTTATTATCGTTGCTCGTAAACCGTTACATGTCTCAAAACAAATTCCAACCAAAACCAGTTTAATTATGGCCACTAAACAACAAGCGGGTTCGCTTGCTGATGCACTGATGATTTTTAAACACCATAATATTAACTTAGTTAAATTAGAGTCACGCCCTGTACCTGGCAATCCATGGGAAGAAGTGTTTTATGTTGATTTAGAAGCGAACCTTGTCGATAGTCACGTTAAACACGCGTTAGAAGAGCTAAAAGAGCATACTCAGTATGTACGCGTATTGGGTTGTTATCAAAGCGAATCACTGCAAGCCGTCAGTGTAGAAAGTTAAACGCTAACTAAAGCAAAAGGGCCATTATGGCCCTTTTTGTTATCTATTGAATGTTAGTGCTTTATTAATCAAGTACTTTAGCATCATTGGCTTTATTTAATAAACTACGGCTTTGCGTTAAGAAATGCGCGGTGGAATCTGAGAAGTATTCTTTCGCATCAGCAAATGAATCAATCAAAGCCGCTTTATCGCCCGCTTTTAATTTTGTTAATGTACTAGCAAAGGTTTCTTGGTATTGCGCAAGCAAAGGTTCAACATTATCAAATTGCGCTAGCATAATGTCAGAATAAAGCTCTGGCGATTGTGCAAACAAGCGGCCCACCATCATCAGCTCTAACTGGTAGATAGGCGACGAACAACTACGTAACTCTTCAAGAGTGTGGCTTTGTTTAGCTAAAAATTGGCCATACACAAAGGTGGTTAAATGGCGCATCACTTGGATTATTTGCATTGCTTCGTCGTGCTTTTTCGCCTCGAGTTCAACTAACTGGCAGCCCCATACTTGTAATTGCGACAATAACCCTTGTGCAACTTCATGGTTACGCCCTTCACACACTACCACGGTCTGCTTTACCCAATGAGAGATATCAGGGCCAAACATCGGGTGTAAGCCAACCACAGGACCATTATGCACCGCTTTTAATACATTTAATGGTGCTTGCTTAACCGATGTGATATCAACCAACAAACAATCATCATCGAGTTTAGGTAAGGCAGTAACTACGGCTTCTAAGGCATTGATAGGCACACTGATCATCACCAGTTTTGCACCTGCTAAGATTGCTTGAGCGTTACTTTGCTGTTCTTTGTCGAGAATCCTAACTTCATACCCTGAGCGAATAAATTGCTGAGCAAACAACTGCCCCATTGCACCTTGGCCACCGACTATAACAATAGGTGACAATTGCGGTGCACTACAGGCAAGTTTAGCTTGTTGATTTTGGTATGCTTCGCGCATCATCCGGCGCAGAATATCTTCGACTAGTTCAGGGTTAACCCCTTGATTTAATGCTTCTTGGCGACGGGCTGCTAATAAACTCGCTTCACGGTCAGGCGCATGCAGCGGCGCACCAGTTTGTTGTTTGATTGCGCCAATTTGTTCAGTAATATTATTACGCCTAGCTAGTAATGCAACCAACTGGGCATCGCATTCATCAATGCCTTCTCTTAACTTATCTAACTCTTTTATATCCGCCACGCGACTACCACCTTAGAACTGCAATTTCGTACACTAAAATTTACATAGAAGTAAACTTATTAATACGATAAATACTAACAGGATCAGTAGGCTGTTAAAAGGCTAAATAGGGAAAAGAATAAGTGTTTAAGCTTTAAGCGCTAAGCCTTAAGTTATAAGGTTTAAGTTATAAGCCGTAAGTTATAAGTTGGCGAGTGAATTTGATTTATGAGTAATATTTTTTAGCGGGCTTATTTTGCTATAAAAAACCAAAACGGGTTGCAACCCGAAGGCTGCAACCCGTTTTTTTTGCGTTGCTAAACAGCGCGTATTAGTTAAGTTTTTCTCTAATACGTGCAGATTTACCAGAACGCTCACGTAGATAGTAAAGTTTCGCACGGCGAACTGCACCGCGACGCTTAACTGCTACGCTATCGATAAGAGGGCTGTGCGTTTGGAATACACGCTCAACACCTTCACCGTTCGAGATTTTACGAACTGTGAATGCTGAGTGAAGACCACGATTACGCTTAGCGATTACAACACCTTCAAAGGCCTGTAGACGCTCTTTAGCACCTTCTTTTACTTTTACCTGTACAACCACTGTATCACCAGGGCCAAATGCAGGTACGTCTGTTTTAAGCTGCTCATCTTCAAGCGCTTTAATAATATTTTGGTTTACTTTTGCCATTATGTTTCTCACTTTCCTAGGTGTAACTGTCTTCTAGCCACAAGCTTTTTGGTACTCTTGCTGAAATTTCGCGAGTAATACCGCTTGCTCCTCAGTCAGAGCTAGGTTATGCAACAAGTCAGGACGCCTAAGCCAAGTTCTGCCTAATGACTGCATTTGCCGCCATTTAGCTATCTCTTGGTGGTTACCACTGAGTAATACAGCAGGAACCTGTTTGTCGTCCAATGTTTCTGGCCGAGTATAATGAGGACAATCTAGCAAGCCATCCGAAAATGAGTCTTGCTCCGCTGATTGGTTGTGTCCTAATACACCTGGCACTAATCGCGCTACTGCGTCAATTAATGTCATGGCAGGTAGTTCACCACCACTCAAAATAAAATCACCAATTGACCATTCTTCGTCAACATATGATTCTATTATTCTCTCGTCTATACCTTCATAGCGACCGGCAATTAAAATCAGTTTTTTAGAGTTTGCGAGTTCGCTCGCCCCTTGCTGATCTAATTTGCGCCCTTGCGGGGACATATAAATTACTTTTGCACCATCACCTGCCGCTGCTTTAGCGTCAAGAATGGCTTGCTTCAATGGTTCAACCATCATTAACATACCTGGACCGCCCCCGTAAGGACGATCATCCACTGTTCTATGCTTATCAGTCGCATAGTCCCGCGGGTTCCAGCAGTTAAAATCAATTAACCCATTTTTTACTGCGCGACCAGTTACACCTTGCTGTGTAATGGCATCAAACATGTCCGGGAAAAGGCTAATTACCCCTACCCACAACGAACTCGTTTGACTCATTAAAAGCCTGGATCCCAGTCTACGGTAATTTCTCTTGCATCATGTTTAACTTCTTTTATAACTGAATCAGTTAAAAATGGAATTAAACGTTCTGCTTGTCCAAATGCATCTTTATTATTTGCTTTCACAACTAATACGTCATTTGAACCTGTCTCCATCAGGTCATCAACTATACCTAAGTTATAACCTTTATCAGTTACAACCGACATGCCAATGAGATCTCGCCAATAGAATTCACCTTGCGGTAATTCTGGTAGCTGCGCTGAATCTACAGATACTTCCACATTGGTATACGCCATTGCTTGGTCTCTGTCGTTTACTTGCGCAAACTTGGCGATAAAGCCTTTGTTGTGGCGACGCCAGTCGACCACTTCTAAAGCCTGCCATTTACCTTGTTGCCCTATCAACCACGGGCTGAAATCGAAGATCCCTTGGGGATCATCAGTAAATGAATGTACCTTAAGCCAGCCCTTTATACCATACGGGGCGCCGAGCTTTCCTACGACAATTATTGATGAGGTGTTCTCTTGACTCATGGTTACACTTACGCCTATTAAGCCGCTTTACGAGCGTCTTTTACTAACTTACTTACGCGATCTGAAAGAGATGCGCCCTGACCTACCCAGTGTTCTACACGAGATAAATCTAAACGTACTTTTTCTTCTTGACCACTAGCAATTGGGTTAAAAAAGCCTACTTTCTCGATGAAGCGACCGTCACGCGAGAAACGGCTATCCGCAACCACAATTTGATAGAAAGGGCGTTTTTTAGCGCCACCACGTTGCAAACGAATAGTTACCATACCGTCCTCTAAATAGATTGACTGTTTTCATTAATAAGATTTACTCCCCAGTATGGGGAGCTGGGGAATTGTACGAGTTTTTAGCAACAATGCAAGTAAGAAGTGACGTGAAATGAGTGTTAAGTTGATTAAACTATGATCTACGCGTTAAATCAGAGTATAAAGCCCTTTCAGTGCATAATTTATCTACAAAAAAAGAGGCTATTTGCCCCCTTTTTTCATTAACTAAATGACGAATACATCAAACTTTAGCCAAAAGCTTAGAATTTAGGACCGCCACCGCCCATCATTCCCGGTGGTAACATGCCTTTCATTCCACGCATCATTTTCATCATGCCACCTTTACCTTTCATTTTTTTCATCATCTTTTGCATTTGGGTAAATTGTTTTAGCAATTTATTGATCTCTTGCACTTGTGTACCAGAGCCTGCTGCAATACGTTTTTTACGAGAACCTTTGATGATTTCAGGGCGAGCACGCTCTTGTTTAGTCATTGAGCTGATGATTGCTTCCATTTGAATAAATGTTTTATCACCCATTTGCCCTTTTACTGCATCCGGTAAGTTTTGCATACCCGGCAGCTTATCAAGCATCGACATCATGCCGCCCATGTTTTTCATTTGCTTTAATTGTTCAGCAAAATCATCAAGGGTAAAGCCATCGCCTTTAAATACTTTTTCAGCTACTTTGGCCGCTTTTTCTTTATCTACTTTCATCTCGACTTCTTCGATCAATGAAAGTACATCACCCATACCTAAAATACGTGAAGCAATACGGTCAGGATGAAAAGGCTCAAGGGCATCAGTACGCTCCCCCACACCCATAAATTTAATTGGTTTACCCGTGATATGGCGAATAGATAATGCCGCACCACCGCGCGCATCACCATCGGTTTTAGTTAAAATAACACCCGTAAGCGGCAATGCTTCATCAAACGCTTTAGCTGTATTAGCCGCATCTTGACCTGTCATTGCATCAACTACAAATAAGGTTTCGATTGGCGTAATAGCACTGTGTAACGCTTTGATTTCATCCATCATATCGCTATCAACGTGCAAACGACCTGCGGTATCGACAAGTACCACATCGATAAATTTCTTTTTCGCATGAGAGATAGCCGCATTAGCAATATCAACCGGCTTTTGGGAAATATCACTTGGGAAAAAGTCTACACCAACTTCGTTAGCCAGCGTTTCTAACTGTTTTATTGCAGCGGGGCGATAAACATCGGCACTAACAACTAGTACTGACTTTTTCTTACGCTCTTTTAAGAATTTAGCTAACTTACCGACGCTGGTGGTTTTACCTGCACCTTGTAAGCCTGCCATCATAACAACTGCTGGCGGTTGTGCGTTTAGGTTTAGCTCTTCATTCGCTTCACCCATCGCTTTTTCAAGTTCTTCACGAACAATTTTTATGAACACTTGCCCTGGGCTTAAGCTTTTTGTTACTTCAACACCCACAGCACGTTCTTTAACTTGTTTCACAAACTCACGAACGACGGGTAGCGCAACGTCAGCCTCTAAAAAAGCCATACGTACTTCACGTAGCGTATCTTTGATATTATCTTCAGTAAGGCGCCCACGGCCGCTAATATTTTTTAAGGTTTTACCTAATCGTTCTTGGAGGTTCTCAAACATGTAAAGGTTCCGATCAAACGTGATATACCAATTTTCCAATCAAGGTTATCGTTATTAAGTTAATACTTACTAAAAAATAACGTTGATTTCATATAATCAGTATTATTAAAATTTTAATTAAAAGCAGTATACCGCAAATGGTGGCGCACAATACAGTGTTCAAGTGCGCTGTTTGAGTTTCTTTTTACAAACTCTATGCATTTGCCTTGCTATAAAATACAATGCCTTTACTCTAACAAGGAATATTTGACTCAAATTGAGTGGCCCAAGCACTATGCTGATTATTAGTTTAACTATTATTGCCAGTTTATTTTATATCTTAGCAACGTCTCACGTACTATCTCGGTTATTTCACCAGCAAGGGCCGAGCCAAAAGCTGACTATTATTCTCAGTACTGTGGCGATTCTAGCGCACATGCTATTACTGGTAAATTCAGTATTTCGCACCGACGGCCAAGATTTAAGTATTGTAAATGTGTCACTGTTGACCTGCTGGGTAATAGTAGTGTCAGTTACAACAGTATCACTTAAGTTCCCTGCAACCTTATTACTGCCTGTCGTTTATGGCTTTGCAGCTTTACTCACTATAGCCAGCTTATTTATCCCACATCATATTTTATTACAAAGTATTGATGTCGAAATCGGGTTAGTTACCCATATTTCACTTTCATTGCTCGCATACTGCGTATTGATAATTGCGACTTTGTATGGCGTACAATTTTACTTTATTGACAAGCGTTTAAAGCGCAAAGACTTAGCTATAGTGCGTAGTCATTTACCCCCATTGATGGTAGTTGAACGTCAACTCTATCATTTACTCACACTTGGTACACTCTTATTAACTTTGGCTTTATTATCTGGGTTTATTTTTCTTGATGGCATGTTTGCCAATGAATTTATACATAAAACAATTTTATCGTTAATTGCTTGGGCTATGTTTGCAACAGTGACAATTGGTCATTTAAAACAGGGTTGGCGCGGAAAACCCGTGGTACTGGCTATTATGGCTGCCGCTTTTGTTTTAACGTTGGCTTATTTTGGTAGCCGGTTTGTACAAGAAGTGATCCTGAATAAGTTTTAACTTGACTCAAACTGCTCACTCACGCTTAATACACATTGGTTAAATAAAAAAGGATCCTTCTTTGGACGACATCTCTACAAGTGTTTTGTTTATAATACTTGGAATACTCATACTTTGTTCTGCATATTTTTCTGGTTCTGAAACAGGCATAATGTCAATTAACAGAATCCGCTTACGTCACCTTGCTAAAGAAAACCATCGCGCAGCGAAGCGTGTCAACAAATTGTTGAGCCGTCCTGACAGACTGATAGGTCTTATCCTAATCGGTAATAACTTAGTAAACATTGCCGCTGCACAGGTCGCAACTATTATAGGTATTCGCCTCTATGGTGATTTAGGTATTGCCATTGCAACAGGCGTATTAACCCTAGTGGTATTAATATTTGCAGAAGTTACACCCAAGACTTTAGCCGCTCTTTATCCTGAAAAAGTGGCCTTCCCAAGCTCTGTGATCCTCAAAGGGCTACTGAAAATAATGTTTCCGTTGGTGGTTATTGTTAACTGGATGACCAACGGTATATTACGGTTATTTGGTATTAGTGCCGCACAAATAGATGAGCACAGCATGAGTAAAGAAGAATTAAAAACCGTGCTGAATGAATCAGGCGCACTTATTCCTGCCCGTCACCAAAGTATGTTGACCTCTATATTAGATTTAGAGCAAGTTACCGTTGAAGATATTATGATCCCACGTAATGAAATCGTGGCAATTGATATTAACGACGACTGGAAGCTAATTAGTAAACAGCTTACCCACGCACAACATACTCGCGTGCTTTTATACCGCGACCAAATTGACGATGCTGTGGGGTTTATTCATTCGCGTGATGCGCTTCGCTTATTAACAAAAGAGCAATTTGATAAACCGTCATTACTACGTGCCGTACGTGAAATTTACTTTATACCTGAAGGAACTTCACTAAATACACAACTGTTTAAGTTCCAACAATCTAAAGAGCGTATAGGCTTAGTGGTTGACGAATACGGTGACATACAAGGTCTGGTAACTTTAGAAGATATTCTTGAAGAAGTAGTCGGAGACTTTACCACGACACAAACACGGACGCCGAGCGAAGAAGTTATGCCTCAAGATGACGGCTCTTTCTTAGTCGATGGTGGTGCTAACGTACGTGATCTTAATAAAGAAATGGATTGGGAATTCCCTCTCGATGGCCCAAAAACATTAAGTGGTTTGATTGTTGAATACCTAGAAGATATTCCGGATACAAATTTGAGTTTACGTATCGCTGGCTACCCAATAGAAGTCGTCGAAGTAAAAGAAAACATGATCAAATTGGTTCGTATCCAAGCAAATAAACGCAAAGTGTAAGTCTTAAAGTAGAGTAGTACCTCACTACTCTACTCTACTCTCCCCATTTTCTAGTTTCTTAAATTTTCCTCTGCTATTACTCATTTACGCCATAACTATTAAACTATGGTATAACTGCTAATTTTTATTTCTAATGGGGAAACTTAATGGAAGATATTTCTATCGAAACCATTTACACCAAAGCTATTGAAATAGTGATGCTGTATGGTCCGAAATTTTTACTGGCAATTTTTGTTTTAATTGTTGGTTGGTGGTTCATTGGTCGTATTTCAAATATGGCCGAAAAATCAATGGCACGTGTGAAGTTTGAAGCGGGTTTAACGCATTTTTTAGTATCATTTATCTCTGTCATTTTAAAAGTTCTATTACTGATCTCTGTTGCCTCAATGATCGGTATCGAAACCACCTCATTTATTGCCATGCTCGGTGCTGCAGGTTTAGCGGTAGGTATGGCATTGCAAGGAAGCTTAGCTAACTTTGCAGGTGGCGTACTGATCTTGTTCTTCAAACCATTTAAAGTCGGTGATGTAATCGAAGCGCAAGGCTATATGGGCAAAGTCGTAGAAATTCAAATTTTTGTTACTGTATTACTGACTTATGATAATGAAAAAATCATCATACCAAATGGTGCTCTTTCAAATGGTTGTGTTAAAAACAAGTTCGCAGAGCCCACTCGCCGTGTTGATATTGAGTTTGGTATAAGCTACAGCGACGATGTAATTAAAGTGCGTGCAGTACTTATGAGTGTATTAAATGACTATGATTTAGTGCTCAAAGAAGAAAATAAACAGCCAGTTGTTCACGTGAGTCAACATGGCGATAGCCATATTGGCATGCTAGTTTGGGCATGGGTTGATTCTGAAAATTACTGGCCGGTGTATTTTGGTTTATACGAACGCGTTAAAATTGCCTTCGATAAAGAAAATATCACCATTCCATTCCCACAACGCGATGTACATATACATCAGTTTCCCGGAAAGTAAACCGACCATTAAAAAAGCCCGCCATATGAGTACGGGCTTTTTAAATATTGAGTAACAGGTTAACTAAATAACCTTTCCAGCCAACTTTTATCGAGATCTGCTTCACACTTTTTAAGTTGAGCACCATAGCGACTCGCGCGATTTTTAACCTTATTAGCTACATTCATAAGCCATTGTTTCTTTTTATAGGTGCCACGCTTATAGCCTCCCCAGCCTTCATGATAGTTGAGGTATTGTGCATAGGCATCCCATTTTGACACGCCATTTACTTTATTGGTTTTATATACAAACCATGCCATAAAGTCGATAGCATCATCAAAATCATCGCGATCTGCCCCGCTGTTACCGGTTTCACGGATATAGTCAGACCAGGTTGGCGTTTTTGCTTGCGAATATCCATACGCTGAACTGGCACGTCCTGTGGGGATAATCCATAAAAAATATTCCATCGGTGGTGCTGCATCATGACGAAACGAACTTTCTTGATACATCATGCTCATGAGGACATGCTTTGGCGATCCCCATTTATCTTGAGCGTCTCTTGCATCATAATACCAATCGTTTTTTTCTTCAAAAATCTTACATATATCATTAGGTTGCTTTGGAGGGGCTGTTGCGCAACCTGTTAACGCAGCTCCCAGCGATAAAATAATTAAACTTTTTTTCATTTTTTTTGATTCTCGCTGAACTTTTTATAAAAGCGTAAGTCCTACTTTATGAATGCGCAGTTTAGCATTGTTTATCCCTGAAGAATCTTTACGCAGCCAACTTGGGCTGCGTTTTTTTTTGCCGCTTTATTTCGCTTTAAAATAGGCATCTAAAAAAGCATTAAATGTCACATTATCAGCGGCTTTCAAGGTTTGTTCAGCGACGATTGATTGCTCAGCTTGCTGGTTTAAGTAATTATCTGAATACACATGATACGGTGTTGTCTCATGACTTTGCTGATAATTTTTTGCCAGCGCTAATGCAAAATAACCATTATCAACACCTGACTCTTTCAGCTGCTTTACGTAGCGACCCGAGTAAGTTAAGTCAGGATCAGCAACCCATTGGCTTAATCGCGTGATAGTTTCACTGTAATAACTTACCCCATACGCTTCGTCCATATACGTAGCAACATGTTGTAACTGAGTAAAAATTTCCGCGCCCCAAGTCGCTAAACTACATGTTTCACCAGAGCGATTTAGCATCACCTGCACAGCTCGACCATCACTGACAACAGTATCTAAATTTTCAGTACTACGTTGCTGAGAATCCCAATCCATTGCAGGTGAATCTTTTAACAAGCAATAAGTCAAAAACACATCTAAAAAGTGGATTTGTTCAATATCTATCCCTGTTGCTGCAAATGGATTGACATCTAGCGCACGAATTTCTATGTATTCTATACCACCACGTAATAGTGCATCTGTTGGCGTTTCACCGCTATTAGCATTACGTTTAGGACGAATTGGTGAATAAAATTCATTTTCAATCTGCAGCACATTTTTATTCAATTGCTTTGGCTGCGCATCTTTATAGTCCGCGAGTTGATGATAAATATCAGACGGTGTGTTGATTGCTGCTTTTAAGCCAGCAACATATTCCTCTAGTGAGTTATACATTACTTTTAATGAGGATTGAGCACTATTAGTATAACCTAAATTCCCTAAGCGTAACGCAGTGCCAGTTTCTAGATAAAGTGTGCCTTTACCTAGCTTTTTAAACGGCAGTTCAGTACTGCGCCCTTGTAAAAATGAATTACACAGTGCCGGAGATGCGCCGAATAAATAACTAATTAACCACAGCTCTCGTTTAAAATTGCGGATCAACCCTAAATAGCCTGATGAAATGAAGTCTTGTAATGATCCGGTATCGCCTTTAATCGTTTGTAAACTTTTCCAAAAAGAGTTTGGAAACGAGATATTAAAATGCACACCGGCAATTGCTTGCATCATACTACCATAACGGTTTTTAAGGCCTTCACGGTAAAGGGTTTTCATTCGACCAATATTAGAATCACCAAATTGAGCTAAAGCAATATCATCCTGGTGCTCAATAAAACATGGCATACTAATAGGCCATAATAATTCATCACCCATTTTTGATAGAGTAAATTTTTGCAAATCATGAAGCTGTTTTAGCGTTTCTTCGGCAGAGTCACTTACAGGCGTAATAAACTCTAGTAATGCCTCTGAAAAGTCAGTGGTGATATGCCCATTCGTTAACGCGCAACCAACCCCTTTTGGGTGAGCCTGTTGCGAAATAGTGCCATTTGGTTGAATTCTTAACGCTTCCCTTTCAATACCACGTTGAATGCCTTTAATTGCGTATTTATGCTGTTCTGGGGCGAGCGCTGTTAGCGCTTTAGTTAAATCATGTGTTGTCAAAAATGCTTCCTCGAGCCACGTGGCCTAATCCTAAGTCTATGGGGGCAAATTGATAATACTCAAGGTTTAATAATGACATAACTGAAATTTGCCACTATTTACCATGAAGGTCACCGTGTATTTATA
Source organism: Pseudoalteromonas sp. KAN5 (assembly GCF_022846535.1). Taxonomy (NCBI): domain Bacteria; kingdom Pseudomonadati; phylum Pseudomonadota; class Gammaproteobacteria; order Alteromonadales; family Pseudoalteromonadaceae; genus Pseudoalteromonas; species Pseudoalteromonas sp. KAN5. The sequence continues at coordinate 554,770 of NZ_AP025589.1, read as the reverse complement.
AAAGCACACTAGCTGCGGGAGCTTAGCCCATACCCAAATGTTTACTAATCTTGCCATTCTAAGGGCTAATATACAATTGCTTTAATTGCACGACAGTGATGCGATTTCATTGCCTGTAACTGCAGCTAGCAATACTCAATTCATGGTACTAGACCGATGATATCTATTTATTTATTCAGCGATTATCAAATTGCTCATTAGGATTTCTCGCATTTCTTTGTTTTAGATCATAAAAATGCTATTTAATACTAGTTTTGTACTCGATAACTATGCTGCGGCTATCTTTACATTTGTATGAACTTTATAATTACAACTAACAATTAAGTATGTATCAAGGACTACCTATGCGTCGGGGTCAGCAATTACTAAACGAAGAAGTGACTTTTTCACAACAACAGGAACTCGTCTCCACAACTGATTTGCGCGGAGTAATCACCTACGCCAACAAAGAGTTTTGCACTATTGCGGGTTACAGTTTAGAAGAACTCGTTGGTAAAAATCATAATATTGTTCGCCACCCTGATATGCCTAAAGCCGCATTTAAAGAGCTGTGGGAAAAACTCAAGCAAGGACACTCGTGGCGTGGCATGGTTAAAAATCTTTGTAAAGATGGTCGTTACTACTGGGTTGATGCATTTGTTACACCAATTTTTGAACATGGCCAACTCGTTGGTTATCAATCCGTGCGCACAAAACCCAGCGAACAGCAAAAACAACAAGCACAACGTCTTTATGCAAAAATCAATGCGGGTAAATCTCTTTCATCTTGGCGCGAACAAGTAGCACTGCGACAAGGGGCTGCGGTTTGTATTGCTTTAGTTGGTTTATTAATACTCGGCGTGTTTGTTTCCGTATCTGCGGCGTTGATTGCTAGTGTGTTTTGTTTATTAATAGCTTTATTAAACTTCGATGAATTAATTGTTACCCCTGCTGCACTTAAACAACAAAAAGCACAATTTGATTCTGTATCTCGCTATGTGTACGTCGGCCATCACCCATTTAGTATTAGCGAATATACCCAGCAAATGCTCAATGCTAAACTTCGTACAGTATTGGGAAGAGTGAAAGATTCGACGTCTACATTCACCTCTATTGCAGCGAACTTAGATCAACAGTCAACTCTGACTGAAAAGGGTATTTCAGCGCAAGGTCAACGCCTAAGTCAAATTGCCACAGCAATGTCGCAGATGAGTGCAACCATAGGTGAAATATCAGGGAATACTCAGCATACCGCTGAAAAAGTGAATATTACTCACCAGAGCTGCGCTGACATTAAGCTTCACATTGCAGATAACAGTGCTATGGTCTCTGATCTTGCATTACAAGTTGAGCAAGCAGCAACCACAGCAACAGCACTTGCCACTGAAGCGGATAAAATAGGCCAAGTGATGACTGAAATCGAAGGGATCGCCGAGCAAACGAACTTACTGGCACTCAATGCGGCCATAGAAGCTGCAAGAGCGGGCGAACATGGTCGTGGTTTTGCTGTAGTTGCTGATGAAGTACGGGCTTTATCATCGCGGACTCAACGTGCAACAGCACAGATCCACAGTTCAATAAAAGAAATTCAGGATACCTTGTTTAGCTGGTCAACGGTGATGAAAAATACCAAAGCACAAGCTGATGAATGTGTAAATACAACAGGCCATACCCAGATAGAGCTAGACAGTATTTTTACTCAAATTACTGAAATATCACAGCTTGCTACGCAGATATCGGCAGCAGCTGAGCAACAACAAGCTGTCAGCACCGAGATCGGCAGCAATATCACACATATAAAAAGTTACAGTGACGAAAATTTAACGTTGAGCTTTAATGTAGCAAAAGATGCAGCGCATTTGGTTGAAGGGTCACGCAAAGTAAATGATATTCTACTGACTTTTAAAATCTAATAATTTACGGTACTAACAAGATTTGGCTTGAGCTTATTGTTAAGCTCAAGCCGAACTTAGAACTAACGTGATGAGAATACTAGCCCATTTTCATCAGCATCAATAGCAATCATATCTCCGGTACTGTAATCACCTGCAAGCAATTTTTGCGACAGTGGATTTTCAATTGTATGCTGTATCGCACGCTTCAATGGCCGCGCTCCATAAACAGGATCAAAACCACTGGCGGCAATTTTCTCAAGAGCAGCATCACTGATCTGTAGTAAATATCCCATTTCTGTTAATCGCTCACGCAATTTACTCAATTGAATATCGGCAATCTCTTTAATATGTTCATTCGCCAATGGATGGAATACCACCGTTTCATCAATACGGTTGATAAACTCTGGCCTAAATTCATTAACCAATACACTCATGACTTTTTCTTTTAACGCTGCGTAGTCATTATTACCCGTTTGCTCTTGAATAATATCTGAGCCTAAGTTTGAGGTCATAATGATCACCGTGTTTTTAAAGTCAACAGTGCGTCCTTGTCCATCTGTTAGACGGCCATCATCCAATACTTGCAGTAAAATATTAAACACATCAGGATGAGCTTTTTCTATTTCATCTAACAATATCACTGAATAAGGGCGACGACGAACTGCTTCGGTTAAATAACCGCCTTCCTCGTAACCCACATAACCAGGAGGAGCGCCCACTAAGCGTGCCACTGAATGTTTTTCCATAAACTCAGACATATCAATTCGCACCATGGCACTTTCGGTGTCAAACATATAGCTTGCAAGCGCCTTGGTTAACTCTGTTTTACCAACCCCGGTTGGGCCTAAGAATAAAAACGAGCCAATTGGGCGGTTGGGATCGGCAAGTCCTGCGCGCGAACGGCGAATAGCATTGGCCACTGCAACAACGGCTTCGTCTTGGCCAATTACTTTATGGTGTAAGTGCTCTTCCATTTGCAGTAGTTTTTCACGCTCTCCTTGCAGCATCCTCGATACTGGAATACCTGTCCAACGTGACAGTATCTCTGCAATTTCATCTTCACCTACTTGGTTTTTCAATAAGCTCATTTCTTGCATTTCGGCTTGTGATGCCAGATCAAGTTTACGTTCCAAATCAGGAATACGACCATATTGCAACTCAGACATACGCTGTAAGTCTGTGGCGCGTCGAGCAACTTCTAAGTCCAAACGTGCCTGTTCAAGCTCAGCTTTAATCACCTGAGTGCCTTGCAATGAGGCTTTTTCTGCTGTCCACACTTCATCAAGCTCACGATATTGAGCTTCAAGTTCAGTGATCAACTCTTGCATTTCAGCACGACGCTTTTGACTGGCGTCGTCTTTCTCTTTGGCTAATGCATTGTCTTCGAGTTTGAGCTGAATAATACGGCGCTCTAACTTATCTAGCGATTCAGGCTTTGAGTCAATTTGTAGGCGAATAGACGAACCCGCTTCATCAATGAGATCAATCGCTTTATCTGGTAATTGACGATCACTGATATAGCGATGCGATAAATGCGCAGCTGCAACAATAGCTGGATCGGTGATCTCAACACAATGATGCAACTCGTAACGCTCTTTTAAACCACGTAAAATAGCGATGGTATCTTCAACTGATGGCTCTTCGACGAGCACTTTTTGAAAACGACGCTCTAAAGCAGCATCTTTTTCAATGTACTTACGATACTCATCTAACGTCGTAGCGCCGACACAGTGGAGTTCACCACGGGCAAGGGCTGGCTTGAGCATATTACCCGCATCCATTGCACCATCACTTTTACCAGCACCAACCATAGTATGAATTTCATCAATAAATAAAATCACTTGGCCTTCTTCTTTGGCCAGCTCATTGAGCACCGCTTTTAAGCGCTCTTCAAATTCACCTCTGTATTTAGCACCTGCCACCAGCGCTCCAAGATCCAGCGATAGCACACGTTTATTTTTCAGTCCTTCAGGTACTTCGCCATTTATAATACGCTGCGCCAACCCTTCGGCGATCGCGGTTTTACCCACACCAGGCTCACCGATCAACACCGGATTATTTTTAGTACGCCGTTGTAATACTTGGATCGTACGACGAATTTCGTCATCACGACCAATGACAGGATCAAGCTTGCCCTGCTCTGCACGTTCCGTTAAATCGATAGTGAACTTCTTAAGTGCTTGGCGGGTTTCTTCAGCATTGGGATCATCTACTTTTTCACCGCCGCGAATAGCGTGTATCGCCGCTTCAATTTTTGTGCTGGTCACATTCAAAGCACGGAAGATGTCACCTAATGGGCCTTTATCTTCACAGGCGGCTAATACAAACAATTCACTGGAGATATATTTATCTTTGCGCTTCTGTGCGTACTTATCGCATAAATTAATTAGTGAAACCATGTTATTTGACAACTGCACGTCGCCACCAACACCTTCAACTTTAAACAGCTTTTCTATCTCTTGCGACAACTTAGTGTTAAGTTCATCAGCACTAACACCTGCTTGTGCTAATAACGCACGGACACTTGAGCCACTTTGCTGTAGCAATGAGTACATTAAATGTACCGGCTCAATAAATTGATGGTCGCGACCAAGCGCTAATGACTGAGCGTCAGAGAGCGCAGATTGAAATTTACTGGTAAATCGATCTAAACGCATAAGGGTTACCTATTAAAAAAACTAATTGCTTAATTAATGGGTATGTTCGAAGAATTGATCAAGGCTTAAAAGAAAATATAATCCCCTGTTCTGCGCTTACTTGCGCCAGATCAAAGAAGCCATACGTCCAGTTTGACCATCACGACGATAGGAAAAGAATTGTTCAGGCTGGCTAACAGTACAATATTCACCACCACTGATATGTTTGACACCTAACTGATTAAGCTGGTGACGTGCAATGGCGTAAATATCAGCTAAATATTTACCATTCGATAACACTGTAAACGCGGCTGCGTGAGTAAGTGATTGCTCACAAAATGCCATTTTCACCTCAGCGCCCACTTCAAACTTTTGTGCGCCAATAGCAGGCCCCAGCCAAGCTATAACTTGCTCCGCAGGCGCATTAAAGTGCGCGAGAGTATTGGCAATAATACCCAAGTTGAGGCCTCGCCACCCACCATGAATAGCCGCGACTTCAGTACCGCATGTTGAAGTCAGTAATACTGGCAGACAGTCAGCAGTCATAATTGCTAATGGTCGATTTTGTAATTGCGTATAAAGTGCGTCAGCATTAATTAGCTCAGCAGTAAATCGCGCATCAACGACCACCACATCAGCGCTGTGTACTTGATTCAACCAAACTGGAGGTTGAGGCAAATACTGAGCTAAGTGATCGCGGTTTGCGAGTACCGCCTGTTCATCATCGCCTACATGTAGCCCCAAATTCAAACTCGCAAAAGGTGCAACAGAGCTCCCCCCTGTTCGCGTGGTACTGAGTGCACCAATGTTAGCCGGTGCGTTCCATGTAGGCGTTAGCATAGCAATTAAAAATCAACATTTGGGTTGGCTTTGGTATCTTCACGAAGTACGTGAGTCATAGCAACCATGTCATCAGGTATTGGGGCTTGCCATGTCATCATTTCACCTGTGATCGGGTGCGCGATACTTAACTTAACCGCGTGAAGCGCTTGACGATTAAACTCACGTAACATCTGGAATAACTCTGGTGTCGCCCCTTTTGGAGGACGCGGACGCCCACCATAGGCTTTATCGCCAATTAGTGGGTGATTAATATAGGCCATATGCACACGAATTTGATGTGTACGCCCTGTTTCTAGGCGCAGACGTAATCGCGTATGAGCACGGAATTTTTCAGCAACACGAAAATGCGTAATTGCCGGTTTGCCCTGTTCATGCACTGCCATGTGAGTACGTTGTGTAGGGTGGCGAGCAATCGGCTTTTCAACCATGCCACCTGCGGTCATGGTGCCATTACAAATTGCTTCATATTCACGGGTAAAATTTTCACGCTTTTGCAGTGCTTTAACTAAGTGCGTTTGTGCCTGAATCGTTTTAGCAACCACCATTAAGCCTGTGGTGTCTTTATCAAGGCGATGCACAATACCCGCACGCGGTACATTAATGATATCAGGGTAATGGTGCAACAAAGCGTTAAGCACTGTACCATCAGGATTACCTGCCCCTGGGTGTACCACTAATCCCATTGGCTTGTTGATCACTAAAATATCATCATCTTCATAAACAATGTTTAATTTGATATCTTGTGCAAGGTATTCACGTGGTGCTTCAATACTTGTCTCAACATTGACAACTTCACCACCAAAGAGTTTTTCTCTTGGGGTGTTGAAAATTTCACCATCGACGGTGATTTTATCATCTAAAATCCACGTTTTTATACGTGAACGCGAATAATCCGGGAACAATTGCGCTAATACTTGGTCTAGACGTTTACCGCCTAACTCAGTTGGCACATCGGCTTGAAGAGAAATTTGCTCTGTCATTAGTAACTTTACCCAATTTACCAGTGCAAGCTGTGCTCGACTGGGTTAGAATCGCTTTTAATAAAAGCATTATATAATAAGCATAGTTTACTCGGTTTTACCCACTTGGCCTAGCCGAAGACATCGAAGGTAACAAATAAAATGATAAATAGAATAGGGAAACGTGCATTTGCCATTGTTTTTACAGTTTCATTACTTGGTTTAGGTGCATGTTCGTCAGCGCCTGATGAAGAAGATATCCAGCGCGTTCCTAATAAATCAGCGCAAGCATTGTATGAAGATGCTAAAAAAACGCTTGATTCGGGCTTATATGCGCGAGCAATAGAGCTTTTAAGTGCGATTGATTCGCGCTACCCATTTGGCCCTATGTCAAAGCAGGTGCAAATGGACCTAGTATACGCCCATTACCAAGCTGGTAATACTGAGCAAGCATTAGCAACCATTGACCGTTTCATCCGCTTAAACCCAAACCACAAAGATTTAGACTATATGTACTACATGCGTGGTTTAGTGAATATCAAAGCTGATGAAAATGCCTTTCAGGAATATTTTGGTGTTGACCGAGCAGACCGCGATGCTAATCGTACTCGGGTAGCCTTTACTGATTTATCAACCTTAGTCAACCGCTTTCCAGATAGCGGCTATGCTCCTGAAGCTAAAAGACGTTTAGTGTGGTTACTTAACAAAATGGCCCGTTACGAACTAAAAGTTGCTGATTATTACTATGAGCGTGAAGCTTATTTAGCTGCAGCTAATCGCGGAAAATATGTTGTTGAGCATTATTCACAAAGTAGTTATTTAGATGAAGCACTAGAAATGATGGAAAAAAGCTACACTAAGCTAGGTTTACCTGAATTAAGCGAACACGCTAGGCTTACCCGCGAACAGAATAAACGCAAGTAAATTCTAAAAATACAAAAAGGCGCTACTTATGTTTTATAAGTAGCGCCTTTTTTAATGCATCGATTTTTTAATTTTAGATAAGAAATTATACCAATCGTGTTAAGTTACTGACCATTTATAGCGACAGATAAATGGCGTGATAACAAGGCATAAATTTTGACATGTAGTTGTTCTCGGCAATTGCTCCTGCATTGCTCTACCTCCTGCATCCATGCAGTCGTACATGAAAAATTTATAACGCAGTTAGCGCTTTATTTAGCCCGCTAGAATGGTTAAATATTTAAGTCGATTGGTATTAAATCGCGTCTTCGTCTTCTTCTGCCGTACGAATACGTACCACGCGCTCAACGTCGGTAACAAAAATCTTACCATCACCAATTTTACCGGTTTGTGCTGTTTTGACGATAACCTCAATTGCACGGTCAACATCGTCATCACCAAGCACAATATCAAGTTTGACTTTCGGTAAAAAGTCAACCATATACTCGGCGCCGCGATAAAGTTCAGTATGCCCCTTTTGGCGACCAAAACCTTTTACTTCACTGACAGTCATCCCCGTAATACCGACTTCTGAAAGCGCTTCACGTACATCATCAAGTTTAAATGGTTTAATTATTGCTTCGATTTTTTTCATTGTTAGTTGCTGCTCTTATATACCCGATTGGGTCGATTCTAGACAATCCTGCAGCCCATAGCAAACAAAGCAATTGAATTACGGTGATTTAACCATCAACAATGGTATGATTGTTCCAATAGAAACAACTACACTTACGATTAAGTGATATAAAGCGCTATTAAATCCGCGCCAACCCTGTATCAGAGGTAAACATGAAAAAACAACAACATGGCTTTACATTACTTGAGTTGATGGTCACTATTGCCATCGTTGGGATTGTAGCCTTAATAGCTATTTGGAATAGCAGTGATATGTTGGAGAATAATCGCGCCGAGAACTATTTATTAGAGTTAAAGCGTAACATCAGCTTTGCACGTGCAAAAGCAACCAGTACCGATTCACTCATTGTAGTGTGTAGTGGTGAAACCTCCAGAATCGAAAATGATCAAAAAGTAACTTGCTTAGATGACTGGAGTGAGGGTTCGATAGTCGTCTTTCATGATAGTAATAGTAATGGCGTTCATAACCCACGCAGAGGAGACATAATACTCAGAGTAATGGCAGAAATTCCAGAAACCAGTAAATTAAAATTCACTGGTGATTCGTCATTAATTTTTGATGCCAGTGGTCGTATCACCACAAACCCCGGTACATTCGTTTACTGCCCAAATAAAGATAATGAAAACAACAAAGAAATGGAAGTGAGCGTATCTGGCACCGCATTATACTTCGGAGATACCACAAATACCTGTGACTAAATCCCAGTTAACAACTTGCAACTACACCTAGCTCAACTACCATTAAAAGAAATACCACCTACGAGCTCTCACGGATGAGAAAAACAACCCTATCTAGCCCACACTCTGGTACGACACTTATCGAAATAATGGTGATAGTGAGTATTCTCGCTATCTTAGCTAACCTTGCTCTTTTTCATCTACACCCTTTTTTTGCACAAATTCGTCTTGAAAACTATGGCCACCTTATAAAAAGAACATTGAGTTTAGCCCGCACTAATGCAATTTCTTTAAATAGCCAGATCACAGTATGTAGCTTAGCGTCATCGGTTTGTGATAGCAGTCGCTGGCATCAAGGGCTTACTGTCTTTGTTGATAAGGATGAAGTAGGTGTATTTGGTGATAATGACACTGTCATTTTAGTCACAGAGGCAATCAGTGAATCTGATATGCTTACTTACCCACGTGACGCAGTGACCTATAGACCTGACGGTACACCTAGGGGATTTGATAATGGCACGTTTGTGTATTGCGCCGAATATAAATCAGCTGAATTAGCTGGTATTGCCATTTCAGTCAGTACAACAGGAAAAACAACATTAAAAGACACTGAGCAATGCCAAACTAACTAACATGTGCTCTGAGCAATTATTTGCCCCAACACTTACTCGCATCGGCTTTCCCTTTAGCCGTTTTGAGCCCTGTATCATCAATAGTCAATGACGTACACTCATCATCTTGTAGAACAGGACCAGCCACTGGTGTGGCAGTAATTTTAAATGTTCCAGCATCGTTATCAACGATAGCCGAAAGCGTATAAAAACCATGTTCGGTTGGTGAAACTACATTTAGGTTGGCCAAGTTACTTGTATAAGTACGATTATCAACAAAAAACTGCTCTTGTTTATTAGCCGCATCCAGTAAAGCTGTAATCGCTTCAGTACGTGCAGTCCTTTTCACATGTTCAAAATAGCTTGGCAGAGCAATAGAAGCGATGATGCCAAGTATTGCTACCGTGATCATTAACTCTATCAAAGTAAAACCGTTTTTGTGTGTGTTTATGATACGCGCCATCTGTTTCTCACTTTATTTCTGGTTGGTCATAGCATAGCAATACGCCGCAACCGTATTTATTCACTATCATAGGTCCGTATGCGAGTGAATGCAATTACTCGCTCGCTTAATGTATGCAGTTCATAGTATTAAATTAACCTAGCTATGGGGAGGAATATAGCCATAGTTTCAGCCCGGATTTTTAATTAATGAGAAATTATATCTTGTCTATACACATAAGTTTGCTGCAATTTAAAACCAAAAGCTTGTCCTTGGGTGTCATTTACTAATTTTATATGTCCATCCTCATCAAAACTAAGCTCAGGCCCTAAAAGCTCTTGCGGTATAAACGCCTTACTCGCCTGTAACTCAGTACCACCTTGAGTGGTATTTAACCATGGCCCCAAAAGCAAAAACTGGCTTTTCTTTATTATCGGCTCCATTGTGTCGTCACAGAGTTGATCATTATTTTCATCGACACATTGATCCATTGAACCAAAAAAGAGCTGTGGTGTATCAGGTATTTCTTGGTGTGTTAAATAAGCCAGTTGATCATAAACTTTAGTACCGTAGTGTAAGTGAAACGCATACATAGCCCCGTGACCTGTGTTATTTACACATTGCAGCTGTGTGTCCGTAGCCGCTGGTGTATAACTGGTAAAATACGCTACACCACCGACAACAGTTGCCGCAGCCAAAGACTTCTCCCCTAAACTAGGTAAATTATAGTACCAACCTTTAAAACTGCTCAGCTCCATTTCAAGTAGGTTAAAGCCTTCTAGATCATCAAGCTTAGCTGAAAAAGGATCAGAACTAATATCCATTAAATCATTTATTTTGATTGGTTCAGGTAAGCCATTGGGAAATTTCCCTGTTACAGTATTTATATCGCGGATCATATAAAGTTGGTCTTGTGTATTTGTCGATGTTGCGGCAGCACGATCACCACTGCCAATTAATACGGCATCAAAGGGGGTATTTTCACGTACATTGATCATTTTACCGCTATAAAACACACGACTAAGTCGACTAAATGAAGTTCGAGCAACCATAGTCTGAGTTAAAAACCGTCGCTTTTGAGTCGCTCGGTTACCACTAAGCTCCGCTAATTTATAGTGTGTCCAATAGTTCGTGTCAGGCATATCTACACGCCATATATTCCCTCCAGTATCTGCTACATAGAGGCGGTCTATATAACCATCATAGTTTGCATCAAAAGTAGCTACATCAGCAGCAATACTATCTACACCTTTAAAGCCATTCTCAGGTGTTAATGACCACACTTTTTCACCCGTACTCGCATCAACAATATAAACCCCTCGTCCTTGGCTATCGGAAGCTGCATACTCTTGGTCTTTATTTGTATCGTAACCCGCAGCAAAAATCAGTACGGGCTTATCCTCAAAGCCTGCTAGTTTGATATAGGTTACAACTGGCTTTGACCATGTTTGGCCTAATTCTTTAAAAGCACCACTCCCTCCTTGGATAGGGTGACTCCAAAGCAACTTAGGTGAATTGGGCACTGAGATATCGAGTCCATAATAATCCCGACCACCTCGGCGCAATCCAAAGAATGCCCATACTCTATCACCCTCATTTATGATTCCATTGCTATTCTTGTCATCTATAAATAGGCTGATAGGGCCATCAACACCATAGACTTTGTTATTTGCTTGATTTTCTCTAAGCGGCTTAAGAATGCGATACAAGCTACGAGGAATAAACGCCCAACTTTCTGATAATACTCCCCCCTTATCTTGAAACATATGCAAAAAACCAGCATTTGTACCAATAAGAATTCTTACATCACCATTTCCATAATCAATAGCAACTGGTTTTGAATGAAGGGGATCACCAAAAATATTAGCGCGAGTTTCAGCTCGATCATTGTTGTTATTTTCATCGTCTACATCAATGCCCCTCGCCCAGTTAATTGTTGCTTCAACTTGCTCGGGAGATTCATTAAATAACTCATCAAGTTCATCTAATTGCCCTTGTAACGCTGAAAATGTAAAAGGCAATAAACCAGCTGCAGAGTCTGTATAAATCGCTCTTTGTGTAAATTGCGATAACCAATAATTGACGCCTCCAGCTTGTAAGTCTGCTCCATCATTAGAGTGTGATGTCGGTAACCAAAAAGTACGACTATTTTGGCTGATTTTCCCTTCATCATCCAATGCCGCTTTTCCTGTAGCATCGACAATTTCTGCCCCAGACACTTGTAACTTTTTAAGATTACCTTGCCAGCGAGGGCCTAAATCAGGTTTAAACATTGTTAAATAAATACTATCTAAATGACGCGTTCTATCAGCGCCATTTGCGACAATCGCGGGGGAAGTAAAACTAGCATCCACTTTGCGAACTGTTTTCATAGTCGCGGTAAACGCATGATTTAGCTCATCAATAGACTCAGCTAAAAAATACTGCCCTCCACCTTGTTTTGCGGTTTCCATTAATACTTGCTCTGCATAACGAGGCATTCCTCGCCCAAACCCAACAATATGTACATTAACGAAATCTCTCTCGTTAGTTTCTGGATAGACATCATAATTATCAATACCTTGCCCATGTAAAAGCTTAGCCACTATTGGCAAATAGGTATTATTAAATTTCTCAGCTGAATAGCCATACATAGACTGATGTAGCTGTTTTATATCATTTTCACGGCTGTTTTCTAATAATGGCAGACTTTCTGTTAGTGACACTCCATCTGTTATTAGTACAACATTCACACGACTTTCGCAGCGTACTGCGGTATCACTTAACAACTCGAAAGGAGAAATATACTGCCCTTGCTTTTGAATTCTAAGATCAATTAGGTTTAACAGGTTAAGGTGGTCATACCCTACTCGTTGACCATGTAAGTAAAGCATAGCTTCATGTAACATTTCTGTAGCTGGACTTAAGTTAACCAGAGAGAGTAACCCCCAATCATCAATAGTCTCAATAATATCATTATGATCAGAGCCAAACCCATGAGCGACATAACCTCCTGCAGAGCCTAATACCCCTCCTAAGTTAAGTATGTTACTTAAATCTAAATTTAGCGGCCCGTTCGATTTTATAAGTGCAAAATCCACATCTGGATTATCATTTATTAGCTTTTTCATCGCTTTTTTTGCTGCAGATAACCGTGTCTCTGGACATAACTTAATGACCCCTAACAGGCCCTTACATTGTTTATTACTATTAATAGATAACGCCATACTGAGTGAGTTATCAAATACTAATAACACTCGTGGTTTATCATTATTTTCTAAATGATAAAGTTCAATATCCTCTGCCACGCAAAATTGACTTGTAGCAAAAAGCACAGTACCTAAAAGTAATGCTCTAAACCCATGAGTGAATTGAATCATAGTGATCACCCCTATCCATTTGAGAGTCTGCCAGATGAATACCCATACAGAAGACGGTCAACATCCTTAATGAGTACTACTTTAGTACAGCATAAATTCTGGCTTTAACAAGATAAAATAGTGATAAAAACGTATGAAAAACAACCAAACCAACCCTTTTTAACTACATCCAATTGATTAGATTAGAATATTAGAGCGTGTTTTAATTCGTGTTTTTATATTGAGTTTTAAGGAGGAAGTGGTAATTGATAGGAGCCGTTATAAGCCACGCAGTGCGTAAAAAATTATAAAGGAGTATTCGATAAAAACTGTAAGATATAGGTAGGTTTCATGCCACAAACTGGGTTAAAGAAATATATCAGACCCAGTTTTATAAAAACTGAGCCTGATAACAGTGTACAATTGCGGCAAAATTAAACTTAGCTGCCTAAGTTTGATGTGATTACAAACTCATATTTTGCCTAGTAGTTCAATTAAAACCCGAGTGAAGCCATGGCGTTCTGTTTTATCATTTGCCAACAGACACGTTTCACTATTATTTTTGGTTATCGTTGACCTCTCGCTTATAAATAAATGTTTGTTGCGTTTTAAAACCAAAGCCAATAGGTACTGCATCACTAACAAGCTTGATTTTACCATCCTCATCAAACGAAATACCTGGACCGAGGATCTCTTTTGGCACAAATGGGTTTTTCGCACTCAGTTCAGTTTCCGTCGCTTGTGTTTTCTTAATGCCTGGTCCAAGTAATAAAAACTGGCTTTGCTCATTACAGTCATCGTCATCACACGTTTCTGTGCTACCAAAATAAAGTTGTGGCGTATCTGGTACATCATTGCTCGTCACATAGCGTAGTTGATCATACACTTTACTACCATAATGCAAATGGAACGCATATAACCCACCACTTCCACCACTTAAAGAACATTGATTAATCGTGGCATCTTCAGAGGCCGGTGTAAAACTAGTATAGTAAGCGACCCCGCCCACGACGGTTGCTGCTGCAAGTGATTTCTCACCACTGCCCGCTAGGTCATAGTACCAGCCACTGGCCTTGCTTAATGTTACTTCGGCTTTAGTGAACTCATCTATATCATCAAGTGCGTTCGCAAATGGGTCATTATCCACATTCATAAGATCGCTTGGTGTAATAGCCACTGGTATGTCATCCCCCACAAATGACTTAGTTACAGTGTTGATATCACGGATCATATAAAGTTGATCTTGGACAACAGTCGATGTTGGCTTTGGCCTATTACCACTGCCTATTAATATCGCGTCAAAAGGTGTATCTTGGCGCGTTATAGATGTTTTATTATTGTCCGTAGTACTGGTTACTTTACTAAACATAGTACGTGCGACTACAGGCTTATAAAAAAAGCGTCTATCTTGACTAGCCGCAGTGCCACCCAATTTTGCTAATTCAAAATGAGTCCAGGGACTTTCACTATCTGTAGGACTTGCGCTAGGCATATCAACTCGCCACACACTACCTGCGGTATCTGTCGCATATAAGCGATCTATGTAACCATCGTAATCAGAGTCAAGTATTGAAACAGTTGCCGCAATACTGTGCTTACCTTTAAAACCAGTGTCAGGTGTTAGCTCCCACACTAACTTACCATCTGAGGCATTTACAATATATATACCTCGTCCTTTTCTATCATTACTGAGCGACACATTATCTTTATTAGTGTCGAAACCTGCACCAAAAATTAATACAGGATCATCTTTTCCTTTAATGTAAGACACCGTAGGTGCTGACCATGTTTGCGCTAACTCTTTATAGACTCCACTACCGCCTTGTATTGTCCACATTAACCTCGGCGCATCAGGGTTCGTGATATCTAGAGCATAATACTGATCACCACCACGGCGCATACCAAAGAATGCCCATACACGATCACCTGATTCAACAACACCATCACGATCTGCATCATCAAAAAACACTGTTATTGGCCCATCAACACCATACACTTTGGTATCAGCTTGATTTTCACGTAAAGGAGTTAAAATTTTATATAAGCTACTTGGAATAAATGACCATGTTTCACTAACAGCATCACCTTTATCTTGGAACATATGCAAAAATCCTGCATTAGTCCCAATCAAGATGCGTACGTCATCATTACCATAATCAATCGTTACTGGTTTTGAATGTAATGGATCCCCAAAAATGTCCTGACGCTGATCACGGGTTGAACCATCTTTATCTTCGTCATCTACATCAACACCACGTGCCCAATCAATTGTAGTACCTACATTGGTTATATTCGTACCAAAACTTGTGGCAAGCTTAGTAAGCCCCCCTAATGCGGTCTGTAAAATTGAGCTTTTAAATTCAATCAAGCTTCCTTGAGGTGAGTCAGTGTAAACCGTTCGTTCAGCTAAAAGAGTGAGGTGTAAATTAACACCGCCGCTTTCCACCGAGTTACCATCTGCTGCGGTGTTAGGGGGGAGCCAAAAGGTATGTGCCGTTGATTTGATCAACCCATCATCATTAAGTGCAGGATTACTTTTAGCATCAACAATCTCTGTACCAGAGACTTTTAATTTTTTTAAATTTCCTCGCCAACGAGCGCCCGTTTCGGGATAGAACATGGCATAATAAATTGATTCACGACTACGTGTTTGATCTACATTATTACTCGCTATAGAAGGGGAAGTAAAAGTATCATTTACTTCTCGAATATTTGTGACGAACTTCTTAAATGCCGCGGACAATTGCTCTGCTGTATCTGCATGTTCGTACTGACCTCCACCGAGTTTCGCAGTCTCTTCTAATAGTCTTTTACCTGAACTACTCATTCCCGAACCAAAGCCGATAGTATAAACGCGGCCCGTTTCGTGAATATCTGGAGTTTGCGGGTATAAGTCAACGATAACTTCCTCAATACCTGCCTTTTTATCGGCATCTACACCATGAATTACTTTAGCTAGTTGATGAAGATAGTTACCATTAATACCGTCATTTCTCATCACCAGAGGACTACCGAAATACTGTTGATGAAGTGCGCTAATGGCATTATCAGCATCACTATCAGCACCATTACCAGAGGGATCTCCATCTGTCATAAAAATAATATTGACCGAGTTATCACACCGTTTTGCTTCCTCGGTACTATCATCAAAAGGGGAGATATACGTATAGTTATATCTAGGATTCCACCAGTTACCAGTGACCTTAACACTTTCTATACTAGTATCTCTTTGTAGCGTACTAACATTTTTCCCAAAATATACATCTCTACCAGTGATATACAGGTAAGCTTCCCATAATGTTTCTGTCAAAGGTGTTCCGCCATCTGCAGGTAAGTTTGCAATGGTTGTTTTTATTGTCGAAGTTGACGAACCAATGCCTGACAGCACATAACCACCACTGGTACCATTAAAACGCATTAAGCCAAAATCGATATCTTCATTTTCATCAACCAACTGGCTCATTGCATCTCGCGCAATGCCTAAACGGCTGTCACTACACAGTTGATACAAACCATTTCTAAATCCGCAATCACGTCCACTACTAGTAGAAAAAGCCATACTGCCGGAAGTATCAAAGATTATTAATACACGCGGCCTTTCATCAAGTTCTACATTATGATTTACATAAAGTTCAATATCTTCAGCATAACCGGGCATACTCAAAAGCACGGTACTACCGAGTAAAATACTTACTACTAATTTTTTAAATTTCATCATCTTTACTCACTTACCCACCCGTGTTCAAGCTTGCCATTTCTTGAGCAATGCCTGACGTTACGGTAATGGTATGTTTACTTTTTGAACCGTACGTTATAGTGCTATTTACTTGCACCATGTTGCATGAAATCCCCGCAGTAAAATTAAACTTCCGTGGACACGGTAAATCCAGTGCGCCGCTATTCAAATTACTCATAGTACTGACCGTTTCATCCACTTTGGCTAACGCTATTTCACCATTAGGTATTTGTGCTCGAGTATATAAAAAATGACTTGTACCACCTTTATTAGCTTCAGTGGCAATAATTTGCTGTACATCCCCCATAAGGGCGTTCTCAGCTTCTTCTCGCTCAAATGCAGCATTGGTAATTTTCATATCAACACTACTGCTACTCATCAGTGTCACTGCAATTCCTGTTACAGCAACGACCATGATCAGTGCCACGATAAGTACTACACCCTGTTGTTTTGAGGCTAATTTTAAATGCGCCATAAATTTGCTCCTACATTATTTAAGCGGATCGTGGTGGTAAATAATGCACGACGAAACTTATCGTTAAACTCTAAAACACGCTGGTTTGCATCTTCACCCAGTGTGTAGGTTTGATTTAACTGATTTAGATCAGCATCTTCTTGCAATGCCCGCACTAAAATGAAAACTTGTACGGTTAATATCCCACGACGATTTTCCCAATCTGTTGCTGTCATATTATTAACGCTTCGATAAGTATCCACTCGGCTATCATTATTGGTATCTAAACCAAATAGAAAACGCATGTTTTCAACACCTTCCATAATTGTTTCAGCGATCATCTCACCACTTGGTGCTAGTCGGCGACGCATCAATACCGGAACACTCACGTTTTTCTCATTAAGCTTGTAACTTCTCTTGTCAATATAATAAACATGATGGCGATAACGCCAAACCGTCGCGTTACCATTAATTGAAGCCGCTGCGATTGGTCCTTTGCGAAATTCAGCTTGCTCTTGTTCGGCGATAAAATAGTAATTATCTGTATCGCTATCGGCAGGGTTAATTTGTAAACCTTCTAAAAACTTAACCTGTAAGATATCGGTATCATCTTGTGCATTGGGGATACAATTAAGCTGAGCACCACCTGTGGACTCAATTGCATATATTGAACGAAAATTACTGTTTGCGTTAAAAACGGGGAAACTGCCATTATTTAAACCTGCAGTACAATCTGGTGCTGGGTTTGGTAATGTATCAGTGTTTTCTTGGGAAAATGAGTCTTCATAAAAAGTGCCCCAAAAACCAACTTGTTCGATATCACGTTGCATAATATTTAACGCCAAACGACCTGTTTCTTGTAGCTCCCCAATCGTCATGGTATCTCTGGTGGTCACTTTCATACTGATGTAAGTAAACATCACGCCACCAAGTACTAAACCACCAATAAATAACGCCACCATCATTTCCACTAAAGTGAAACCTTGCTGCTTCATATTAGCTCCTCAAATAAATATAGCTTTTTAATACCATTACACGGCGAGTGTTACTTTCTTCACCACACGATATTGCTTTTGTATCAGCACTGGCGGTGATCTCCTGACGGCCTTGCCAACTAACCACGACTTGAATATTAAATGCTTTACCATCACCGCCTGGTACAGCCGTATTTTCTATGCAAACCGTTGCATCATCCAAAGCGCCTGTATTTTCGCGGGCCTGAATTGCACGGATCCACTGCTGGCGATCAAGGGCTGCAATTTGCGCTGAGTTACACGTGCCGGTATAGCAAGTTCGGGACTGTTCAAGTGCTGTATTGCTAGTAAATGTGCCATTGTACTGAGTGATCACTCCCACTCTGTCATTAGCACGCATTCGCTGGATCATATCATTACCCAGTGCCACAGCCGCTGCACGCTGCATAGAGTCAAAACTGGCCTGTTTAGCTTTTGCTTGTAATGCGACAGCACCAAGCAAACCAAAACTTAAAATCACAAATGCGATTAAAACCTCGACTAAGGTAAAACCCTGTTGCGATGAATAATTGATGGACTTCATAGCACACCTAATATAAAACTATCTGACTCTAAGCATATGCGAGCAATGTGTATATACAAGGAACTAAAGGATGAACGGTTATATTTATTGATGAATGGTTCAAACAATACAGATGAATAACTTTAAAGCTGCTCTTTGACGGTTTTATACGCTCGCCTGCTCACTGGCAGTGAACAACTGCCTTTTATAACCACTTCATGGCTACCATCTTCAACTCTTTTTAATGCAATTAACCGAGCTTTATTGACCAGTATTTTACGGTGAATTCGTAATAACTGTGTTGGATAAGCTTGCTCAAGTTGCTTTAAACTCTGATCAAGCAATGCTTCACCATCGGTGAATACTAAACGCGTGTATTTGTCTTCAGCCATAACATAACAAACATCTTCGAGTGCCACACTGCGTGTAACTCCCCCAAGCTGAAAACTAATAGTGACTGGGCGCTGCTTTTGCACATGAGCACGTGTTAACCGGCCAAGCTGCTCTATGGTTTTAGCCAAGTTTTGCTCTGTAACAGGCTTTACTAAATAACCCGCAGCACTGAGCTGTAATGCCTCTAGAGCATGTTCTGGATGAGCCGTAACAAATATTATTGCTGGTGGAATTGGCAATTTATTCAATTGTACTGCGACTTCTAGGCCGCTCATTGCAGGCATATCAACATCGAGAAATACAATGTCTGGGGCATATTGTTTTATTTGTTGCAGAGCACTATCGCCATTACTGGCCTGTACTACATGCTGATAGTCTGGGTAATGAGCCAGTAAACGCTGAAGGCGCGCACGCGCTAACGGTTCGTCATCCACTATAAGTACTTTCATACAGGCTCTTTTGTATAATTAGTTGTCAACGGCAGCACCAACTTAACCCGAAAAATCTCATCGCGGGTTGTCATTGTCAGCTTAGCATGACCTTGATAGTAAAGGTCTAAACGTTGGCGAATATTATCTAGGGCCATACCATTACCAGGGCGTTTTTGCTGCTGCGCTGAGATTGGGTTTTCTACTAGAATAACTAATGAACGTTTACTAACATGCAACTCAACGTAAATCGTCGCGCCAGACAATGACGGCTCGACACCATGACAAACGGCATTCTCTAATAGTGGCTGGAGTGTTAAGCATGGAATGGTTACATCCGGTAACTGCTCTGGTAATTGCCAGCTCACTTGTAAGCGCTCAGCAAAGCGCCATCTTTCAAGCGCAAGGTATTGTTGAGTCAAGGTAATTTCGTCGCTTAGTGCAGTTTCTTTGCCAACCCGCATAGCGGCTTGTGACAAGGCAGCAAGCGCTAAAATTGCTTGCTCAGCAGCTTGCGGATCGCAATGTGTTAATTCAGCAGCAGTATTAAGGCTGTTATATAAAAAGTGTGGTCGAATACGCGCCTGCAAAGCATCCAACTCAGCACGTGCTAAGGCATTAGTTTGTTGATCTTTCTCAAAATGAATCATTAAAAACTGGATAAATAATGCGGTGACTAAAAACACAACTAATAAGTTTCTTAAGATAAACTCATAGTTGTTTTGCTGCACAATAAAGTCACTTGCAAACTCAATTAATAAGCCACTAAAAATAGCGGTGGTCATTAATAATGAAAGCATTAACGCACTCATTTGCAGAGCGTGTTTTAAACGCAGCAGGTGTGTTCGCAGTATATAAAGCCAAGTTAGGCTAGATAAAAAGGTTAGGTGTAAAAACAGGCTGATCACCCCAAGGCGGATCCAAATATCATCAGCCGCTGTTGGAGCAAATGCAAGTATGGTTGCAATAACTTGTGCAACGACTAAAGTGGCAAGTACACCACGCTCTTTAAAAAGAGCTGCAAAAAGCAAAGTAGGGGTTTGCACCGACTTGCTCATTGCTCGCTCCTTAAAAAAATCCTGTCTGTACGCTAAGGTTAGCGTAGCTCAACAGGTACGGCAAATACGATGTTTTCTTCTTCGCCAGGGTTTTCAATAACCTGTTTACCACCTAATTCTTTCAGGCGATTAATCACTTGTTGAACGAGCACTTCTGGCGCCGATGCACCCGCAGTAACACCAACAGCTTGGGCGTTAGCAAACCAGTGTTCTTCAACATTGCTTGCATCATCAATTAAATAAGCAACAGTGCCCATTTTATCTGCAAGTTCGCGTAAACGATTTGAGTTTGAGCTATTTTTAGCACCAACAACAAGTAGCACATCAACTTTATCTGCTAAATCGCGTACCGCATCTTGCCGATTTTGCGTGGCATAACAAATATCATCTTTACGTGGGCCATCAATTGCTGGAAACTTAGTTCTTAAGCCATCAATAACGTCAGCAGTATCATCAACTGATAGCGTAGTTTGGCTACAATAAAATAAGTTATTAGGATTTTTAACATTTAACTTGGCAACATCCTCAGGGGTTTCGACTAAATAGATACCGCCTTTAGGATTATTATATTGCCCCATAGTCCCTTCCACTTCAGGATGACCATGATGGCCAATTAAAATGCACTCAATGCCTTTACGACTAGCTCGAGTGACTTCCATATGGACTTTAGTTACTAATGGGCAAGTAGCATCAAACACTTTAAGCTCTCGGCGCTTTGCTTCACTGCGCACGGCTTGCGATACACCATGCGCACTAAAGATGACAATGCTATCGTCTGGTACTTGGTCTAGCTCTTCAACGAATACCGCACCACGTCTTTTTAAACCATCCACTACATAACGGTTATGTACCACTTCATGGCGTACATAAATTGGTTTTTCAAAGATATCTAACGCACGCTCAACGATGCTGATCGCACGGTCTACCCCCGCACAAAAACCACGCGGGTTTGCCAATAAAATATCCATTAGCCATTTACCTCTAAAATATCAACTTCAAAGGTTAAGCGCTGACCTGCAAGCGGATGATTAAAGTCAATCGTCACAGACTCACCTTGTACTTCACGGACAACGCCCGGTAATTCAGTGCCGTCAGGTTGCGTAAATGCAATGATTGAACCAATTGTTGCAGGTGTTTCTGGGCCAAACTTACTGCGCTCTACATAGTAAATGTTATCTGGATTTGGTTGGCCAAATGCATCTTCTGGCTCAAGCTCAAATGACTTACTGTCACCGGGTGCTAAGCCAAATAAACACTTTTCAAAGTTAGCAGTTAAACTGCCATCACCCATAGTTAATTTAGCAGGCTTATTGTGTACTTTGGTAGAGTCAGCTGCTGAGCCATCCGATAACTTAATTGAAAAATGAAAAATAACTTCTGATTTTTCACCGATAACCACTTGGCTCATACTTTTTGCTCCTTTGGGCTTTCGCCTGTAAAGGCATCAAATAATAATAATGCAGCACCAATACAAATAGCACTGTCGGCAATATTGAATGCTGGAAAATGCCAATTGTTATAGTGCACATGTAGAAAATCAATAACATAACCATAGCTAATACGGTCATATAGATTACCAATTGCACCCGCCAGTACCAGTGAGTAAGCGCCACAAAGCACTTTATTCGTTGCCGGTAAACGTTTTAGCCACCAAATCAACAATACGCTGATTGATACTGCAATAATGCTTAAAAACCAGCGCTGCCAACCACCCGCTTCACTTAAAAAGCTAAATGCAGCTCCATAGTTGTGCACGTAAGTAAGATTAAAAAACGGCAAAATATCAATTGAATCACGTAAGTTCATGGTATTTACAACCAGTGTTTTTGTAGCAAAGTCTACTACTAACAGTAATAGACTTAACCATAGCCACACTAAACCACTTTTTTGGGCTAGTTTGCTCACTAAATACTCCTATGCGAACTGACGCGTCTCGCCTTCGCCATCAACGTTACTCACGCAACGACCACAAATCTCTTCATGAGCAGGGTTTGAGCCCACATCATCACAGTAATGCCAACAACGCTCACACTTTTGAGCATCAGTTGCTGATACTGCAATATACAAGCCTTCAATCTCTGTAGATTGGGTGCCCTCTGGCTGTGCATCAACCGCCGTTACAGTCACTTTAGAGGTTAAAAATACAAAACGTAATTCATCGCCCAGAGCGGCTAATTTCGCAGCAAGATCAGCATTAGCATAAAGCGCTACATTGGCTTGCAGTGTTGCACCAATTACATCTTCTTTACGTGCCCCTTCAAGCACGCGATTTACTTCATCACGCACGTTTAGAATAGTTAACCAGTCATCATTACTAAACTGACCTTCGCTTACGGCTTTTAAGCCATCATACCAAACTGATGTGAATACGTACTGATCACGTTCACCCGGTAAGGCCTGCCAAATTTCCTGCGCCGTAAAGCTCATAATTGGCGCCATCCAACGCGTCATCGCCTCAGCAATATGATACAAGGCAGTTTGACAAGAACGACGAGCATGACTGTCACTTTTAGCTGTGTACTGACGGTCTTTAATAACGTCTAAGTAGAATGAGCCCAGCTCACCTGTGCAGAAATTCATTAGCTTTTGCGTTACTTGCAGCATTTGATAGCTTTCATAAGCCGCTAAGATTTCATCTTGCAGTTGCGCTGCTCGGCCTACAATCCAACGATCCAATTCAACCATATCGTCAATAGCGACTTGATCTGTCTTAGGATCAAAACCACTTAGATTAGCTAATAAATAACGACTGGTATTACGAATACGACGGTAGCGATCCGCTGAACGGTTGAAGATTTCATCCGATACAGTCATCTCTGCCGTGTAATCAGTTGACGCAACCCATAAACGTAAGATATCAGCACCGAGTTTGTTCATCACATTTTGCGGTGAAATAACGTTACCTAGCGATTTTGACATCTTGCGGCCGTTTTCATCCACAGTGAAACCATGGGTTAACACTTGACGATAAGGCGCATGGCCATTAATTGCCACTGATGTCATCATTGATGACATAAACCAACCACGGTGTTGATCAGACCCTTCAAGGTATAGATCAGCAGGACCAACTAAGTCTTCACGAGCATCAACCACACACGCATGGGTCACCCCCGAATCAAACCATACATCTAAAGTGTCTTGCACTTTCATGTATTGCTGCGCATCAGCTTCACCAAGTAGCGTTGCAGGCTCTAAATCATACCATGCTTGAATACCTGATTTTTCAACCAGTTGAGCTGCTTTTTCAATGAGTTCTTGCGTATTAGGATGTAAAGCACCGGTGTCTTTATCAACGAATAAAGCAATCGGTACACCCCATGTACGTTGGCGTGAGATACACCAATCAGGGCGTCCTTCAACCATGTTGGCAATGCGGCTTTCGCCCCACTCAGGCAACCACTGGGTGTTTTTGATCTCTTTTAATGAGTCTTGACGCAAATTAGCCTGATCCATGCTGACAAACCATTGCGGTGTAGCGCGGAAGATAATTGGCGTTTTATGGCGCCAACAATGTGGGTAACTATGCGTTAGCGCATGATGATGCATAAGCGCATTACGCTCAATAAGCACCTCAACAACACTGGCATTGGCTTTAAATACGTGTTGTCCTGCGAACAATTCTGTATCCGGTAAATACACACCATTTGCGCCAACTGGGTTAGCTACTTCTAAGCCATATTGTAAGCCAGCTACAAAGTCTTCTTGACCATGCCCTGGTGCTGTATGCACGATACCAGTACCTGAGTCTGTCGTAACGTGTTCAGCAACAATCACTGGCACATTGAAGTCATAAAACGGGTGTGCGACTTGTAAATTTTCAAGTGCTGCGCCGGTTACATAACCTAATACATGGTAGTGGTTAAAACCATAACGATCCATGGCGTCTTTAACCAGCTCTGAACCTAAAATCAAACGCTGCTGTGCACCTTCGTCATCAACTTGTACTAAGGCATATTCTAAATCAGCATGCACAGCCACCGCGCGGTTAGCAGGCAGTGTCCATGGTGTGGTGGTCCAGATCACAGTACTTACGGTGCCAGTACCCTCATGATCCGCTTTTAAATCAAACGCACTAACAACAGCCGCCTGATCAACAAATTCAAAACGTACGTCAATCGCTGGTGACTGTTTATCTTGGTATTCGACTTCTGCTTCAGCTAATGCTGAACCACAATCAGTACACCAATGCACAGGTTTTGCACCTTTGTGCAGATGGCCTTTTTCAATGATGCGACCAAGTACACGAATTGCATTCGCTTCAAAGTCAAAGTTCATGGTTAAGTAAGGCTTATCCCAATCAGCAAACACACCTAAGCGTTTAAAATCAACTTTTTGGCCTTCGACTTGTTTTTTAGCGTAAGCACGACACTTTTCACGAAATTCAGCTGCGGTTACTTTAACACCAGGTTTGCCTACTTTTTTCTCTACCATTAATTCAATTGGTAGACCATGACAATCCCAACCTGGTACATACGGCGCATCAAAATCAGATAAAGTTTTTGATTTAACAATAATATCTTTTAGAATTTTATTTACTGAATGGCCTAAATGGATATCGCCATTTGCATACGGAGGGCCGTCATGCAAAATAAAGGTTTTTTTACCTTTTTTAGCGTTGCGAATTTGACCATATAGATCGTCTTCATACCATGTTTTAAGCATTTTTGGCTCACGTTGTGCCAAATTGCCGCGCATTGGAAATTCTGTTTCCGGTAAATTCAAAGTATGCTTGTAGTCGCTCATTAATCCTAGTTTCCGTATCGGCTACCTAATTTAAACCAAAACACTGTTTAGCGGCAGCAACATCAGTTGCTATTTGTGCCGTCAATTGTGTTAATGTCTCGAATTTTTTCTCATCGCGAAGTTTTTCAATCAACTCCACGTGCATAAACTGTCCGTAAATATCTTGCGCAAAGTCAAATAAATGAACTTCTAATAATGCGCGTGTTCCATTAAATGTGGGTTTGTTGCCAATATTTGCAACCCCATACACTGTTTTATCGTTTAATGTTACTTGTACCGCAAAGACCCCATTTACAGGGCATACCTGACGCTTTAACGCGATATTTGCAGTACGAAAACCCAGTTCTCGGCCACGCTTCCAGCCATGGATCACTCGCCCTGATATTGTATAGTCATGGCCAAGCATTGCTTTGGCTTGCACTAACTGACCGTCAGCGAGTGCTTGGCGGATCAAAGTGCTGCTTACTCTAGCATTTAATTGTCGAAAACTCGCAGTGCTTTTTACATCCATTTGTACCGCTTGGCCCATCTTAGCAAGCAAACTAAAGTCCCCTTGCCGCCTTTTGCCAAAACGAAAATCGTCCCCAACCGTTAATGCTTTAACGCCAAGTTTATTGATCAATATCTCTGTCACAAATTGCTCAGCCTGCATATTGGCAAATTGTTGATTAAAGCTAATGCAAATAACACGCTCTACACCTAACTTAGCTAATAAACGTAGCTTGTCACGAAGTCGTGTTAGTCGAGCTGGAGCATTGTCTTTTGCAAAAAACTCTTGCGGTTGCGGCTCAAATAACATTACCGTGCTAGGTAGGTTATATTTTTTAGCGTCATTGAGTAACCCATTCAGTACTTCAGCATGACCTAAATGCACGCCATCAAAATTACCAATGGTCAACACGCAACCATAATGCTGCGTACGTATATTGTGAATACCTCTAATTAACTCCATGCCACCTAATGCCTTAATGAGCGTTATGTACCGAGTAAAATTTCACTTGGGTTACAGAACCACCGATTATACCCAAACCACCTCAAGATGCGAGTTTCAGTTAGTTTTTTTAGTCTGATTGAGCAGTCATTACGTTTTTTATGGTATTTAGTCGTACACCAAGTAAAAATAATGCCAAAAAGTACACTACACCAGCAAGGGCAAGTAATCCCATAAGTAAAACAACTTGCTCACTAAAATGCCATTGCTGCCATAAAAATTGTGTTGCGACATACCAAACAGTAGTGCCCATGAGTAAAGCCGCTGCCACACACTTGCCAGTAAACAGCAAACTAAAACGCGAAAATGTATAGACTTGCTCTTTGTTTAACTGGCGATATAACAAATATGCATTACAACTGGCCGACATTGATGTTGCCAGTGCTAAACCCAAATAACCAATAAAGGGCGCTAACATAATGTTAAACACCATATTGAGTATCAAAGTAATAATACCTATGCGTACTGGTGTTTTAGTGTCTTGGCGTGCATAAAAACCAGGCGCTAATACCTTGATCAGCATAAAACTGACTAACCCCACCGAATATGCCATAACGCCAAAACTGACCGCCTGAACATGGTCAATATCGCCATCTTTGAATGCGCCATGATCAAATAACACAGAGATAATTAACGGGCTTATGATCATTAAGCCGACCATTGCAGGCAACCCTAAAAAGATCACAAAGCGCACCCCCCAGTCTAAAGTGTGCTGAAAATCGCTACTTTTTTTACTGCTGTGTAATTTTGATAATGCCGGCAAAATCACCGTCGCAATGCCAATACCAAATAAACCCAGCGGAAATTCGATTAATCGATCAGAGTAATACAACCAGGCAATTGATCCCGTCATCAGCAATGAGGCAATCATAGTATCAAGCAACAGATTAATTTGACTAATCGACACCCCAAATAATGCGGGCAACATGAGCTTGCGCACTTTTTTAACATTGTCATCTTGCCATGCCCAGCGAGGTTTACTGAGCATTTTTGCACGATACAAAAACGGTAATTGAAACAATAGCTGCACGACACCACCGATAAATACACCGATAGCAAGTGCGTATGCACCCACTGAAAATTTATCATGTAAGAATATGGCACAGGTTATAATCGAAATATTAAGTAAAACGGGCGTGAATGCAGCCACCGCAAAGCGATTATAAACATTCATCACCGCCCCACTGAGCGCCACAAGGCTTACAAAAAATAAATACGGGAACGTTAATTTAAGTAAGCTGCTGGCTAACTCAAACTTTTCGCTGTCTGGTCCACCTTGCCACCATTCAATAAACCAACCTGTACCAAACAATGCTGCTATAACGGGCGATGCAATCACCCCAATGAGGGTAACAACCAGTAAGATAGTTCCTAATGTCCCAGCTGCTTGAGCAACAAACAATCTAACTTTATCGTCGCCTTGCTGTTCTTTGATTTCTGACAATACTGGCACAAATGCTTGTGCAAATGCACCTTCAGCAAATAGGCGGCGTAAAAAATTTGGAATTCGATTAGCAAATAAAAAAACATCTGCCGCTGCACTTGCACCGAGTAAATTGGCGACCACAGCATCTCGTACTAACCCTAAAATACGCGATATCATTGTCATACAACTGACAATCATACCAGAACGAAATAATCCTTTAGCCACTTTAAACCTGCTTTAAAACCAATGATAAAGGGGATTATGCCACAGTCTTTTTTATAAATCGCTCTAAAGCACTAGGCTGAACTCACCGCCTTTGTTACAATAGCGTTATTAACTGCTAAAGCGGCAAATTGATGTTCGTTATATAGGAGCAGTTTTTCTTGTTATGTCAATTTTTTATTGACATTCATGATAAAAACAGGCATATTCCACGGCCTTTAAATTAAGCTTATTTTAAGATTGTTAGGAGCAAACCTTGGCTAACATCAAGTCTGCAAAAAAACGCGCTATCACTAGCGAAAAAAACCGTCAGCATAACGCAAGCCGTCGTTCAATGATGCGTACATACTTCAAGAAAGTAGTTGTTGCTATTGAAGCGGGCGACAAGGAAGCTGCACAGCAAGCTTTCGCAGTTGCTACACCTATTTTAGACCGTTATGCAACTAAAGGTCTAATCCACAAAAACAAAGCAGCTCGTCATAAGAGCCGTTTAGCAGCTAAGATTAAAGCGCTATAATTTGTTTTTGCTAGAATATAAAAAACCGGCCTAGGCCGGTTTTTTTATATCTGTTCTATAGCGTACTACACCACTTCTAAATCTGGGTAAAACTTTTTCAACATGGCGGCTATTTTTTTAGGTGTAAATGGCTTAACTACAAACCCTTTAGCACCTTTTTCAATGGCATCTTTAACATTCTCAACAGTTGAGTGAGCCGACACCATCACAACGTTAGTTTCAGGGTTTATTTCATTGATTTGGGCAATAATCTCTTTCCCATCACCATCAGGCAACTCTATATCTAAAAAAATAATATTATAATCGGCCGCCTGACATGCACTAATACATTGTGCAGCTGTTGATGCTTCTTTAACATTTTCAATACCTAAGTGCATGAGTGTTTGATTTAGAAAGCTGCGCACTGTTCCCACATCATCCACTATTAAAATTGAAAGCTGCGTATTCATGGTTGATCCCCGTAGGTTATGAGCTAGGTTTAAGTTATTATACTTATTTAATTATCTCATTATAGAGAGCTCTGCTTAAAAGGCCAGATTTGCTTTATGTCGAACAATATAAAAAAACAATCCTTATTAGGGAAAGCCCCACAACGGAAAAAACCAACTGCATCAAATAACAAGCGCAAAACCTCCGCTCCAACACGCCCTGCAACAGAAGCTTCTGTTAAGTCACCTGAAGCAATTGAAGTCAAAAAAAGTCGTACAGGCCTTATCTGTGCTGCTATTGCTGTCTGCATTATTTTAATCACTCCTAAGCCCCAGCTATTAACCTACGAAAAACTAGGGCTGGTCACACAAAGTGTGTATTGGCCGGGATTATTTGGCCATGGAACGATGTTATTTGATTCACACTTACAGCCAACAGCTGATTTAGCCCGTAATAGCCTTTATTTATGCCAAAATAATAAACAACCTGATACCTGTCAGAAGTATCGAATTATCGAACAAGCAGGCTTTTTTGCAGCATTCAAAAAATTAATTTTGGATTAAAAAAACTAATCTGAAAATATAAAATTACTTGGTTGAAAGGTGCGCAAATTATCACCATAATGGCGCTCCTTTTTTCAACACATGAACAATGATACAACCATGCTAAACGAGCTAGATTGGCTTTTAAATTTTATACTGCTAGCCCTAGGATTAGGGGCGTTTTTTATCAATCAATTAACAATATTACGTGTAGCGGCGATCAGTGCCTGCGTTTTACTGTTTTTATCATTTAGCTTGGATTTAATGTCATCGAGTGTTATTTCAAACATGAGTTTAGTGTTGATCAACACGTTTTATCTGTTCAAAGTGTATACTTTTGGGCAATTGAACGTGACGCAAAATTAATATCTCTCCCAAGATAAATTTATAATACCTCACGAAGTTTGACTTTGTGGGGTATTTTTTTATGCTGAGTTTAAGTGATTTAGCTAATGAACTAAGTTAAAATTTCTAACGTATTAACTCACTTTGAGGTAGCATATGCCTTTATCTGATCTTGATTTATTTTTAACGTCCATGGAAGATGTTGTCCGTTTAGATCACGATACCATCAAACCAACACAGCGCTCTGCTCAGCCTTCTTTAGCCCAACAAGAAAAACGTAAATACGCAGAGTTAGATTTAACTATCGACGACAACTACCTACGCAGTGAATTAGTTGAGTTACTCCCTCCAGACGCACTGTTAAGTTATAAAAATGCAGGAGTACAAGAAGCCGTCTTCAAAAATCTTCGCTTGGCTAAATATCAAGTTGATGCAACCCTTGATTTACATGGCAGAGCTCTCAAAACTGCGCGCCACGCTTTATTTGAGTTTATAAACGATTGCCAGGCACGTAACATCCGTGTGGTATTGATCCGCCATGGTATTGGCTTCAAAAATAAGAAGGCGCCTGGAATATTAAAAAGTTATACCAATAAATGGCTACAGGAGATTGACTGCGTGTTAGCATTTCACAGCGCCCTAAGGCACCATGGTGGGAGTGGCGCAACCTATGCGTTAATAAAGAAAAGTGATGAGAAAAAGAATGAAAACCGGGAGCGTCACTGCAAACACTAACCCGGCGTAAATTATAAACGGTGGGTTAAATGGTATTACTCAACTTGTTGCTGCAACGCATGGGCTTGCTCATGCGCGCTGGCTTGATTAAACCACGCAGACACCCCCATTAAAATAATAGAGATCACTATAATACTGAGTTTTACGCCACCCTGCTGCTGTTTCATGGTAAACCTTATCGTTATTTTTATTATTAAGATACGTTCCTAGGTTAACTAAAATAACATATGTTAACAATGTGTAATTAGCAGTTATTTCCCCAATATTAATAACCTTTTGTTCTATCGACCTTATTATTTAGTTTATCGCCCGCTTGTAGACGTTGTACATTATCAGCAATTTGCCCGGTGACACTATTAACATCAGATAAAGCAGCACAATGAGGAGTTACTGTAATGGCCGGGTGTGACCAAAGTGGGTGTTCAACAGCTAAAGGCTCATGCTCGAATACATCTAAGGTTGCAGCACGAATAACCTGATTATCTAATGCCCAAAGTAAATCTTCTGCAACCACATGTTGTCCACGCGCAACATTAATAAGTACCGCATGAGGCGGTAATTGTGCTAATAAATCACGATTAATAAAGCCTTTCGTTTGTGCTGTAAGCGGTAACAAACACACCAAATAATCAGCTTGTGGCAACACATTCGTCAAATCATTACGATGATGAATACAATTTACGAGAGGAAAATTTTTAGGGCTTTGAGAAAATGCACTAACGCTAAAGTCATTAGCCAGTAAACGCTTTGCACAGCTTTTCCCCAGTTCACCAAAACCAAGAATAACCACATGCCGATGGTTAAAAGCACGCTTTGGCTGCCACAACATATTTTGCTGTTTAATAGAGTATTCTTTCAGCCTGAGTTTATGCGCTAAAATATGGGTAAGCACATATTCAGCCATATCTTGGGCTAAGTTTTCATCCACAATGCGTGTTACAACAACATTATCTGGGATTAAACTCATATCGATACTGTCAACGCCTGCGCCAAAAGAAGAGACGACTTTTAAGTTTGGTAGCTGCGACCACATTTGTGCAGGTGCAAGCCAAGCTATAACAAACTCAACCTCAGTTAAATTTTCACAATTAGGCCATTGTGAAATGGTTATACCTGGTAACCTAGCTGCAAGAGCTGCAATAATTTTACTGCAATCTCGCCCAGTTATTGCCACAAGAACATGCATATAGATACTTCAATAGTGATTACTTTTCCCTAGTATAACCTTAACTAAGGTTGTTTATCTAAGGACTCTTTAAACAGTCACACAACTGCAACAGAACTGTCATAGCAAACTTCTATGCTGAACACAGATTGATCGCAAGATGACGATGAGGTAATTATGATCAGTGTTGATAAAGTAATCGCAGCAAACCTGCCACAGTTAGAAAACTCACCTAAAGTAAAAGGGTTAGTAAAAAAAGGCCTAGGTTATTTACTTCATGAGCAAGAGTTTGTTGCCTTTGGTGATGCTTATCCACATCTGCAAGGAATTGAGTTTGTTGAACAAGTACTTGATGAACTCGATTTTGACACGCGTTACAAACCAAAACAAATCGAGCATATTCCCAGTGAAGGTAAACTTGTCATTGTTGCAAACCACCCTATTGGTTCATTAGATGCGTTAGCGCTAATAAAAGTATTATCGGGTGTGCGAAAAGATTTAAAAGTGGTTGCAAATCGTATGTTAATGTCCGTCACCCCCATGCATTCGTTACTATTACCAGTGGATAATTTATCTGGTACAAGTAAAAAGCAAGAATTAAGCAATATTCATCAACACCTCAGAGAAGAAGGAGCAATCCTAATTTTCCCTGCTGGGGAAGTATCACGGTTAAGTCCCACTGGTATTAAAGATTGTAAATGGAACAGCGGCTTTCTACGGATCGCAAAAAAGGCCAACTGTGCTATTTTGCCTATTTTTATTAAAGCCAAAAATAGCCCATTATTTTATGGTACATCGATGATCTACAAACCTTTAGCGAGTTTATTACTGGTTAAAGAAATGTTTAAACAGCGACAAAAATCATTAGAGTTTGAAATTGGCGCATCTATTCCGCCAGAGTCTTATTTAATTGAAAACCTGAAAGACAAAGAGATAGTAAACCTCATTCGTAAACAACTTTATTTACTTACTTCAAAAAAGACTCTACCACTGAAAACTCAAACCCCTATCGCTACCCCTGAGTGTCGCAAAGAGCTTAAAAAAGCCATTGAGCAATGCAAACAATTAGGCACTACACACGACGGAATGCAAATTTACCTTTACCAATATCAAGGGAGCTCCCCGATTTTTAGAGAGTTAGGCCGCTTGCGAGAGATCTCTTTTCGTACCGTTGGAGAGGGCAGTGGCAAACGCCGCGATATCGACAAATACGATATGGATTATCAACACTTAGTATTATGGGACAGTAGTCAACTGGAACTGGTGGGCGCTTATCGATTAGCCTGTGCGCAAGAAATTATCAACAAACATGGCCGTAAAGGTTTATACACTGACAGTTTATTTTCATACAGCGATGAAATGACCCCCTATTTCGAAGCGGGTATTGAGCTTGGCCGCAGCTTTGTGCAGCCCAAATATTGGGGCCGTAAAAGCCTTGATTATTTATGGTATGGCATCGGTGCATTTGTGAAAAACTACCCACAATATCGCTATTTGTACGGTGCAGTGAGTGTATCAAACGCCCTACCGGAACAAGCCAAAGCACTGCTAGTACACTATTATCAACATTATTATGGTGCTAAACAACAGATTGCAACGCCTAACAATGAGTTCAAGCTTACTGAGCAACAGTTAAAACAATGCCAAACCCTATTTAGCGGGGATGATGTGAAAGAAGACTTTGTCGAACTTAAACATATTCTTGCCAATATAGGTGCGCAAGTACCTACTTTATTTAAACAATATACAGAGCTGTGTGAGCCTGGGGGCGTACAATTTTTAAGTTTTAGTGTCGATCCTGAGTTTAATAATTGTATTGATGGCTTAGTACTGGTTGATCTAGAAAAAGTAAAAGAAGGTAAAGCTAAGAGATATTTAGGAAAAGAGTCAAATTAAAGCTATTAAAACACATTTGTTATTTGTGCACTTTTACAATGCTTATAGCTATGAAAAAGCTTACAAGCAGCACAGCATTTTTTGCATTAAAAATGCCTCTTTTCCATAGCTATTACTAATCTTCTGATCAACAATTACAAACCCTAGCCGCCGCCAAAACCCCGCTGAATTTTGTAAAGCCACTAGCCTGATCTGCTGATATGCAGACAATAACGCATGCTGCTGTAAATGTTGATACATAGCAGTAGCAACACCTTTACCTAAAGCACTCTCAGCGACAGCTATGTCATGAAGGAACAAGATACTCGCCGGTATTTCATTTGGTAATGGCTGGAATAATTTTGGCGGTGCTTCACTATGCCAAGCATGTGCTAATAAATAACCAAGTATGTTTTCACCTTGCTGGTAGACAAAGCAACTTTCTGGCGATCTAGTCCACTTACTTTTCAGTACAGTTAAACTTTCGGGTTCAACACTTAAATATGCCTGCGCTTGAATTTTTAATACTGCAGGCCAAGAGTCATTATCAATTAATTTTATTGCCATCTTAATCGACCTTTACAACTATACAGATGGTTTGATTACAAAGCCTTTCTCAATACCTGCTTGCAACCCAACAGACTCGTATAAAGCATGCGCAGCAGTAAGTTTTTCACCTGATAACAACATTACCTTACAGCAATTATGTTCCCATGCTGTATTTATTGCGTATTCTAATACTTGACGACTTAATCCTTGTCTACGAAACTGGGCCGTGGTGATAACATGTTCTATCATTGCAAAGGGCCTTGCGCCATTTGCGATGCTTTTATTAATCGTTAGGGCACATGTTGAAACAAGCTCACCAGCGATATCTGCAACTATCAAAAAAGTTTGTGGATCGTCGAGCATTGAAGCCCATATTTGATGAGCTAAGTTGCCTTCTAATTCAGGATCTGATGGACGTAGCTCTTTATATAACTTTAATACTGCCGTTAAATCATCTTTTTTAGCCTCTCTTATCATTAATTTAGTATTCCTTAAATTAGGTTAGGCGTTTACATTAAAAGCCACTGCAAAAAGTAGTACCTAAAATATACTTTAATGTGTAATAACACCACTGATAAGATACTTTACTGAACAAATAATTATACATAGCATGCATGAGATAAATTCTTTTCGACTATTCGATCTCTCTTAAATTAACAATAAATAGTTGCTCAAGTAAACGCGTATAGATCTGCTCAATTTTCAGCAAATCATCTATTGGAAGATGTTCGTTGACCTGATGAATGGTGTTATTTCTCACACCGCATTCAATCACTTGGGTGTAATCATTAGCAAAAAATCGACCATCAGATGTACCGCCACTGGTACTTAATACAGGGTAACTTCCCGTTACAGCAAAAACCGCCTGCTCTACTTTTGCTAATAAGCAATGATTGGTTTGATGACTGGTATAAAATGGTTCACAGGGGCGCTGCCATTCAATAGCTACACAGTGTTGTAAATCAGCTAACACTAATTGAATTTCATTTTTAATGTCTGCACTTTTGTAGCCATGACTATAACGAATATTAAATGTCATTTCACACAATGCCGGCACCATATTATCGACTACGTTGGCAATATTAATTCCGGTGATTTGCAAACTCGTATGTGAACTTGGCTCGTCACGCTGCCAAGTTATGTTAGTTAAGCGTTTGACTATTTCTGCACTGAGGTGCGCAGCATTTAGGGTATTTTCTGGATAAGCAACATGCCCTGCTTTGCCGTTGATAATTAACCGTGCCGAAAGTGCCCCTCTGCGGCCATTTTTAATGGTATCACCCACCTGTAAATGGCTGGTTGGTTCACCGATGATACATCCATCTAATTGCACTCTTTGTTGCGCTAAGCGCTGTGCGATTAACAGTGAGCCATATTCAGCTTCACCTTCTTCATCTGAGGTGATCAGCCAATAAAAAGTACCGTGTTTATTTGCAACATGGCTGATCAAAGAGCGACTAGCTGATAGCATTGCAGCAACGCCCCCTTTCATATCGGCAGCACCACGGCCATAGATGGCATCATCAATAATCGCCCCGGAAAAAGGCTCTGCACGCCACTTTCCATGCGTAGCTG
Source organism: Pseudoalteromonas sp. KAN5 (assembly GCF_022846535.1). Classification (NCBI taxonomy): domain Bacteria; kingdom Pseudomonadati; phylum Pseudomonadota; class Gammaproteobacteria; order Alteromonadales; family Pseudoalteromonadaceae; genus Pseudoalteromonas; species Pseudoalteromonas sp. KAN5. The sequence goes on along the minus strand of NZ_AP025589.1, from coordinate 519,071 downwards.
GCACAACATCAATATGCCCTGAAAAAGCGTAGCTAGGTCCATCGCCAAAGCTAACTTTAGCTATCAAGTTAGTTACATTATTAAAGGTAAATTGCTCACAGTTAAAACCAAGTGAACTTAACTGCGTACTTAGCCAATCTATAGCGCCAGCTTGTAAAGGTGTGACTGACTTAAATTTGATCAGCGTTTGCAAGTCTTCAACCACGGTATTACTTTGGGTTGCTTGAGAACAGATGCGGGCATGGGCTGCGAAGGTCATAATAAATACCCCTAATTAATATAGAATATATTCATTACAACCTGCGATTATGACCGCTTAATGACTACCTTCTTCGATAAAGGCTTCTTGGCTAACTTTAGCGATGTCTTTGTCGTCCTTGGTGAGTTTTGTTTGTTGCCAACGACCACGAACAAACCACAAATATGAGACGACCGCTACCAGTACATTGGTTACAGCAAACGAGTACCAAATTCCTTGATCGCCAAGTGGCGTGTGTTTTGACAAAATATAGGCTGCAGGAAATTGCACCACACATTGAGAAAACAGCGCTAATAACATCGCATTGAGCATATTGCCCGATGCACGAAATGCAGCCACCACACATAGCTGCACACCAATACCGCCCCACGTTAAGCACATTATACGAATAAATTGTGCCCCCTTATTGATCACAGCTTGATCATCAGGGATAAAAAATGCCACTAAGTAAGGTGCAAATAGATAGGCTAGTACTCCAATCAAAGAGAGCCCACATAACCCCCAGAGCACCGCCAACTTGGTAATTTGCTCTGCCCGTTGTGGATTACCAGCGCCCATGTTTTGCCCAACGAGTGTAGATACGGCCATAGAAAGCCCCATTGCAGGGATCATTACCATTTGTAATATATTGGAGCCAACGCCATAAGAGGCAATGGTTTGAGTACCAAAACTAGCGACCAAGAAAGACATAATTATAAGACCAAACGCCCGCGCAGAAAGCTCAACAGAGCCCGGAGCACCTAAAAAAAACGCTTGTTTTATATAGCTATAATCTGGTGCGAAACTTGATAACTTAAGCTTAATTCCGTGACGGCCACGTAAAAAGATTACAATCCCTGCAATTGCAGCTAAACTTTGCGTCACTAAGGTTGCCAGTGCAGCCCCCATCACCCCTAAGCCTTCAAAACTGCCATAGCCGAAGATGAATAACGGATCGAGTAAAAAATTCAACAACACAGTTACTGTAACAATGATCAAAGGAACTTTAGTTTGCCCAATACCACGCATTAAGGCCTGAAACATGGCATAAATAAATACAAACACCACGCCTACAAACGACACATGCATAAATTTTAAAGCATCATTATAAACCGCATCTTCAACACCTAATAAATGTAAAAAGTAAGGTGATAATAAGTAACCTAGTATGCCTAATACTATCGCTGTTACCGTGACCATTAACACCGTTTGCGCGGCGACATGGTTCACCTTATCTTGTTGGCCGGCTCCCATATATTGCGCAGATAAAATAGCCCCAGCCATCGCAAGTCCGGAGCCAATAGCAATAACTAAAAATGTTACGGGCATACTAACCGACACAGCTGCAACTTGTGCAGCACCTAAGCGGCCGACCCAAAATGCATCCGTTAGTTGATAAGCTGATTGCAAGATATTAATAAGAATAATAGGAACAGCAAGTTTTAACAGCGCTTTACTAATAGAGCCATTAAGAAAAAGTGCGTTAGTTTGATTCATAGTACCCCTTTGTCTATGGCTGCCTATTATAGCTTAAAATCATGAGTTATTGATGAACAAATACGCGTCAATACTTTTTAAGTACAACCGAGTAAAACTTTAATCTAAATCAAAATATTAAATAACACTGTTTTACAGCTTTATAAAGCTTGATCTAGAACATCTTTTTGTTTTGAGATTCATTGATAATAGCGTCAATTCAAAAAATAGAGTTCCCGGAGAACAGCATGAAAAAACAACTTAGCGCAGCGTTATTTACTTCACTTTTAATCGCTTCTCCTTTTGCCAGTGCAAACTTTAGCGTAAATGTAGGTGCTATAAGTGTTGACCCTGACAACAGTAGTTCAGCAATAAATGAAGCACCTACGCTTGGCTTAAAAGGCGGTGCTGATACACAGCTTGGTATAACCATTGATTATGCTTTTGATGACAACTGGGTGCTTGAACTGGTTGCAGCAACACCATTTGACCATAATGTTAATGGTACCGGTGGTTTAGCAGGTAACAAGATAGCAGATATCAAACAGTTACCCCCTACACTATTTGCCCAATATCACTTTTTCGATAGCAGCGATGCATTTCGCCCATTTGTTGGTGTAGGTATAAACTATACTGTATTTTTTGATGAGCAACCAACAGATGCACTCAAAGCAACATTAGGTACTGATGACGTAGAAGTTAAATTGGATGATTCATTCGGTTTTGCAGCGCAAGCAGGCTTTAACTATATGATGAATGAAAACTGGGGAGTCCATGCAATGGTTTCAGTGATCGATATTGAAAGCGATGCTGCGGTATACGCTGATGGAGTAAAAGCATTAACATCAACCGTGAAAATTGACCCCGTGGTTGCCATGTTAGGGATAAAATACGCTTTTTAAGTCGTTAACATAAAAGGCTCAGAGGCCTTTTATGTCAAACCCACCTTAGCTGGGAAGATTTGTTATTTTTTTCTGCTCTAACATTTCTTTCCAGTGCATTACCTCTGGTGGCAAAATTGGCGCAACGCCATCAAAGTTAGCGGCCTCTAACATTTCTTCTATGCTCACCACACCACGCTTACGTTTAAATACCCCTCTCACATACGCAATCGCATGTAGGCCGCGCGCTGAGTGAAATTTTTGCTCGATATAAAAGTATTTATGGTCCCAGCCAACCAAACGAGTACTAATCGTGTAACGCTGCATGGGCTTAATATCGCGAATATAGGTAATCGCCGTGGCGTTCACAATAGGAAACCAGCGCTTTTTCATAATTGTGCTGAGTAAACCAACACGCTCAGTCATCCAAGTGCGCGCTAAATCCATCATCGCCAAGTAACGGGAATTGGTCAGGTGCAAATTAATATCACAATCACTCGGTAGCGCTTTATATTCAATATCAACTGTGTCTAACAGTGATTGATAATCACGGTTGCGTTTGATTTTAAAAAACAATAGTAAAAGGCGAAAATATAAGTTCACAATAAAGGTCTTACCAGTTAACAATAAACTGAGTGTAGCATAGCGTATTGCATTGGAGAATATTCTGCTCTAATCTCACAGTTCATAATCATAAAAAAAGTAGCAATAATAATGAACAAAGTTATTTTCTCTTTTGGTTTTTTGCTAATACTGTGCTGCAACAGCGCGTGGGCTGACTTTAACTACCCCGGCACAGGCACAATCAGTTACCCAACGGGGGCTGAAAAACCATTTGAATTTGGTTTTAATTGGCAACAAGCTGACGAACAATTTACCATCGGCAGCAAAACCTATGCAATGGCATTACCGGAATCTTATTCTATTGCAATAACCCTCGCTAAAGATGATCAACAAGTCTGGGTGCAAGAGTTTAATAATGGTTTTTTTGAAGGTTTTACTTGGCACATTGGTGAGCACACTATCAAGTTAGAAAAACGCCAGTTCAAAGAACCTGTAAAAGGAGATTATGTGATTAGCCTAGATAATAAAGACTACTTTTTCGCCCGCAATAACATCAGTATCGTTATTAAATTTAATCCTGAAGGTGACGGTATTGATAATATTGCCATTGATGGTGTTACCAAAGACATGGGCACCAAGCAGTAACCCATGTCTTTAATTTAACCGCGCAGTTAAACTTTTACCGTTTTGCGATTAATGCCATAGTCGCGAAGCTTATTCGCCACGGCAGTATGGCTTAAGCCTAACCGTTTAGCTAACTGCCGAGAACTTGGATAGGCAGGGTAAAGCTTACGTAATAATGTTGCCTCAAAGCGCTTTACGGCTTGATCTAACGACCCTTCAAAATCCGATTCCAAATAGCCTAAGTCATGAGTGAATGTAGGTAATTGTAAATGTTCAACCCGCAGCTCATTATCATCTAATAAAGAAACTGCCCGATAAATCGCATTCTCTAACTGGCGCACATTACCAGGCCACGGATACTCTTGCAGAAAAGACAAACACTCTGCTGATAACTCAGGAATGGCATGACCATTTTGCTGAGCATATTTTTGAATGAAATGTTCAGCTAATGGGCCAACATCAGCTTTTCTATCTCGTAAAGGAGCGATCTCTAGAGTGAGTACATTGATACGATAATATAGATCTTCTCTAAATACGCCTTCTTGTACCATTGCTGGCAAATCCTTTTGTGTAGCAGCAATAATTCGCACATTTACTTTTACTTCGTTTTCATCGCCCACTTTACGAAAGGTACCGTCTTGTAAAAAGCGCAGTAACTTCGTTTGCAGTTGAGTAGACATTTCACCTACTTCGTCTAAAAATACGGTGCCGCCATCGGCTTGTTCAAGTACACCGCGTTTTGGGGCAGCATTTTCTTCATAACCTGCGTAACCAAACAACTCAGACTCAGCTACATCATCAGGCAAAGAGGCACACGATAAGGCAATAAAAGGCTTTACTGAACGGTTAGATGCATAATGGCAAGCACGTGCCAATAACTCTTTACCTGTACCTGTTTCACCAGTGATAAGAATAGGCGCTTCAAGCTGTGCCATTTTTCTCGCTTCACGCACGACTCGGCGCATTGCAGTACTAAAGTTATGGATTGTCGCAAAGCTTTCTTGTCCGTAGCGGCGAAACGCACTCACTTGCTGACCTAAACGACTTTGCGATTTGATATTGATCACCGCTCCGGCTAATACATCTCCGTCGTTTCCTTGAGGCACTGCGATCGGTAAAATATCAGCAATAAAGTCTTCCCCTGCCACTTCAACGCGGGTTGTTTGCCCTAATACTTCTTTACTCTCTAACCAACGCGTAAAGTTAAAACCTTTGAGCAAGTTATTAATATTTGAGCCAATAACTTCTTTCTCACTCAACTGTAAGTCTTTACACGCCGCATCATTGCAAAGTCTCACCCACCCTTTGGCGTCAATTGAAATAACCCCGTCAGGTAATGCCCGCAATAACGTATTAAGCTCATTATGCTCGCGCTCAGAAGGTAAAAATGCTGTGGTACGTACATCATGCACGCCATCAATTAACCGAATCGAAGGCATGATTTTTTGAAATTGCTCAAATTCTATTGGCGGAAAACTCACATACATACGACAGTTTACAGAATCGACTTCAATACCTTTAAGATCGACTTGATAGTTCACTAAAATATTGAGTATTTCTTGTGCAATACCAATACGATCTGCACAATGGATATCTAAACGCATTACACCCTCAAAAGAGAAAACCTATATGTCGCGAATAATACGCGAACTCCACTACTGAGGATAGTCTATTGTAAAGATTTTTGGACAAATGAAAAAACTATGCAATAAAAGCCTCAAATTGCTGCAAAGTAGCTATAGTTTAGTATGAATTATAAAAGAAATACTCAGATACTTGGCTAATATGATTTTGGCACAACACAAGTATAATGAAAATGTAGTATGTAATGTAACCATATTGATAATGAGGCCAATTTGAAAGTTAAAATACGCGTCCTTTTTTCTGCTCTATTGGTCTTAATTATCGTCGGCTGCAAGGTTGAAGAGCCTTATGATTCCGGTGATACACAAGCACAAAATAATGAAGCACTACAACGTGATGATTATTTAAAGCAAACCTTCAATGGTAAAATTACAATAGTTGATGAACAAGGCAATGGCGTTGCTGCATTAACCGTTAATTTTGCTGGTAAAACATACCAAACCGATGTGAATGGCGACATAAACTACTCCGCCATAATTATGGGTAATCATCGATTAATAATTGCTGATGACAATTATTTCCCTATCGCAGCGACTATTAGTGTTATTAATAATAACACGGCTCAACAGCTCACCTTGGTGCCTAAATCAAGCAATGCTGTCAGCTTACTTTTTGCTGGTGATACCATGTTTGCTCGTCGCTTTTTAGATCCTTCATTAGCAACTATGACAGCCGATATACCTGATATCGAAGGCGCGCTGATCCGCCCAGCAACTGCCGCTGAAAATGCGCAAGCCTTAACGCAATTTGTTGCGCCTTTCTTTAAAGCCGCTGATTTCGCCTCGGTAAACTTAGAAACCCCCATAACCAGCACGCCAGAGTCAGTACACCCAACTAAAGAGTTTAGCTTTTTCTCATTACCAGAGACGCTTGAAGGGATAAAGGCGATCGGAATAGATTATGTTGCGCTAGGTAATAACCACGTTTACGACTTTTTAGAAGATGGCTTAGACGATACGTTAATTGAAGTAACCAGTGCTGGGATCGCACACAGTGGCGCAGGTAAAACGATAGCGAGTGCTTATCAACCTGAATATATGGATGTAGGTACTCTAAAGCTAGGGCTATTTTCAGCAACCTCGATTACTGGTAAAGAGCATCAGGTTAGTTATGTTAGTGATGCAACTAAAGGGGGGGCTGCCGATTTAACAGAAACAGCATTAGTCGCTAATTACCTCAGCGAAGCTGCGAATAACAGTGATTATGTCATCGCCCAAATGCATGGCGGTGATGAATACACTTATGAGCCAAGTGGGTACATAGAAGGTCGCTTTAATGCGCTATCCAAACAAGAGACTAACTTATTAGTCGCGCATCACCCGCATATTGCTCAAGGGTTTGCAGTGTTTAATGACGTACCGGCTATTTTAGGACTAGGTAATTTTGTATTCGATCAAGATCGTTTAGAAACCTTACTTGGGGTTGCGGTGTTAGTGGATATAAACAAAGATGCCACCCCTATGACCTCGCGGGCATTTGCGTACCCTATTTATGTGGAAGGGTATCAACCTAAGTTTATCAATGGTTTTTTAAGTGATTATTTATCACGCCGCTTAGCTGAATTTTCTGATAACAATATTACTCTGATCCCACGTAACGGCTATGCTGATGTGCTATTTAGTAAAGATCAGGCTACAGTCACAGAACACAGTACAACCCTCACCCTCTCTGCTGGGCAAAGTATTATTGATTTACGTGACTTTGCGCCATCAACAAAAGCATTTTTATCTAAAATCGAAATCATTGATGGCACGGCCAGTGATATCACCCTAGGGCGTGATTTAATGATTTTCGGTGACTTTGAAGATTGGGATAATGATGATGAGCAGTTAGAAGTAGTGCGTTGGGATCATAGTGGTGACAGTGTTACTCCCTGTATTAGCAAAGCTCGTTCAGGACAACAAGGGCTATGCTCCTCGCGCAGCCAATTCGACAATACCCCATCATTGCTACCATTTAGACAAACCATTCGTGCTATGGAATTACCCAATGATGCCGGTTCCCTTGATGTATTTAAAGATTTCAGCTTATTTGGTTATAGCCATGCTGACAATGCAGGAAAACTGGATGTTAAACTCGTTTTTACTACTGCCGAAGATGGTCTCGAGTTTTCAACGCAACTTATTGACATTCAGCCTGCTGGAAGCCACGACTGGCACGCATTCAATTATGACTTTTCGCTACCATCCGATGAGCTCACTTTAGGCCCTAAACAATTACCAGCGCGAGGCATTAAAGTTACGTTTCGTCATTTTCCACCTAGTAGTGGTGAAGCCAGTTTAGCTTTAGATGATTTAGCCATGATCTCATGGCAGCAAAAAATAGCCTTAACTGAGGCTATGTGGCGTACAGAAAAACTCCATGGTTTTGATTTTTTACGTTTAAATTCAGTGTCTACTGCTACACTTAAGTTAACGTACAGTACTTATAATTAACCGTATTCTTTTTGGAGTGAACCGTGGCTTTTAAACAGCAGTTTTTTCTACTCAAGCGACAACGTACTTTTTGGTTAATTATTTGTCTATTTATCATTGTAATCCTTACAAATGCATTTTCATTATTTAATTCTGCAGATGCCTTTTTTTACAGCCGCTTAGCAAATTTGAGCCAAAGCCAGCAAAGTAATATTGTGATCATTGAAAGCGATCACCTCAGCACCGAGCACCATCAATTAGTGCAACAATTATTAAGCTACCAGCCCAAAGCTGTGTTGGTTTTTGCTAATGAACAATTAAATGCTAATACCGCCAATAGCACTAATCCCATTAAGGTCTTTTATCCTCACCCCAAGAATCGCTATTGTTTGCCGCCAATTAATGACTGGTCAGGCTATAACGTAGAATTAGCTCCGATGACAGACAGCCCATGCCAAGCTATTTGGCCTGCTGTATTCCCTTACATTGATAGCAATAACAATGTACTGCTTAATTTTGCCCTATCCCCTGCGGCGCTACCGAAGTTTTCTGCAACTCGGCTAATGACAATGGATCTGATGGCGAGTCAATTGCAAAACAAGATCATTATTCTCGGCCAACACAATGCTGGTTTAGGGGTAAAACTAAATGCTCCGAAACTACAGCACAGCACAAATTATTTGCTGTTAACAGCCTATATTGCAGACACGCTTGATAAACAAAACAGCGTATTTACCCTCACCTTATGGCAAAGTACATTGTTATTGTTGAGCATTGCTTTACTGATGCTATTTGCATTTCAAAAGTTATCGATTAGCTACAGTTTTGTGCTTACAGTTTTGGCTAGTATATGTTGGTTTGCATTAGGTTACGTTATGCTTGTATTCCAACAGTTATTCTTACCTGTCGGTCAAATGACCATTTTTACTTTCATCACCTTGTTATGGGTTATCCTAGTGAGAAAGCTAAACGAGGACAGCGAGCTCACTAGCATGATAGGTAATATTCAGCAAAAAATGGCTGGCCGTTATTTACCAAAGTCATTTATCGCTCAAAGCTCACCTTGGGATGCCATTATTCGTTTGGTCACACAACAACTAGCCTTAAATAAATCGATTTTTTTAGCACGAAAGGAAGGCGATCACCGACTTATAGAAATACGAGCTGTAAATTGCCAACTCAGTGATATTAAAGAATTGCGCCGTGATTATAAACGTGCCCCTTATTCTGATGCATTAAAAAAGTTTGGTGTAGTCCCCATTAACAGACCGTTTTTTACTGAGCTTAGCGAAGGCGAATTACAATATATCGTACCTTTAATGTATGCAGGTGACGTGCGAGGTTTCTGGGCAATGACGGTCATTCCTGATAACCAATTTAATCAACAGGCGTTTGAGCGTAATGTAAATGCTTTTGCCGGTCAGGTGGGTGAGCTGCTGTTCCACTACCGAATTTATGAGGCACAAAGTAATACCAGTGATAGCGCTATATCACAGCTACTGACATTAAAATTACAAGAGCCATTAAGCCAACAGGTCAAAACATCTATCGCTGAAATGGAACAGAAACTGACAACTTTAGAGCACGTGTTTAATAACATTCGCTCTGCCACCGTATTATTTAATTTATTTGGTCAAGTAGTGCAAATAAATCAATCTTTAGAAAAATTAGCTGCCATGCATCAGTTTTCTATTTTTGATATGACTGCACTAGATTTGCTGTGTTTGGTTACCGATTTAGATACCGAAACAGCAAAAGGTAAACTGCGGTTTATCACCTTACAAAAAGGTGACATTTATGTACAAGCTCAGCTAGATGAAAAAACTTACATCCTCAATGTAAGAACCGTGGACTCAAGCCAAGTACAAAGTGCTTCAGGTGAGCCCTTCCAAGTATCAGGTATTCTATTTGAATTTATCGATATTGGATTTTTCATTGAGCAAATGCCCAATAGTAAACAACTGTGTGATTCTTTATGTAAACAACAGCAATACTATGCTAGTAACTTGATGGAGCCATCTAACTAGTGGGCGACTTTATCTTACAGTTATTCCCATCAGGCGGTGGTTTAGGCCAATCAGTTATCACTACTGTATGGATAGGGATTGCCGTTGTATGTTTGCTGAATTTACGCTTTGGCTTCCCACTTACCGGCCTCGTGGTACCGGGTTATTTGGTCCCTTTACTCATCGTCAGTCCAACTTCGGCCGCAGTTATTTTAATTGAGGCTGTGGTGGTCTACGGGATAATGTTATTCACCGCTAAGTACTTAATGCAAAAACTCGGCTATGCAGAAATGTTTGGTCGCGATCGTTTTTTTGCCATTATTCTGATCAGTATTTTAGTACGCGTCATTATGGACACCTTATTTTGGCCTTTAATTGCTAATGTACTCAGCGGCTGGGATATAACCTTTGATTACTCATCGCAACTTTATTCTCTAGGCTTAGTGATCATTGCCCTGACCGCTAATGTAATGTGGAACGGTGGCTTCAAATATGGCATGAAAGTAACACTAGTACAGCTTCTTATTACCTTTTTACTTGTTCGCTTTGTATTGATGCCAATGACCAACTTTAGCATCGCCAATCTTGCGATTATGTATGAGGCGGTTGCGGCATCAATTATCGCGGCACCCAAGGCCTACATTATTTTAGTTATCACTGCTTTTATTGCGTCTCGCGCCAATATAAAGTATGGCTGGGAGTTTAATGGCATTATGCTTCCTGCGTTATTAGCGTTACAGCTAATGCAGCCAACAAAGTTACTCACCTCATTTGCAGAAACGGCGATTATTTTGATCATTGGCGCTGCATTATTAAATTTCACCCGACTACGTAATGCCAATATTGAGGGGGCGCGATTACTGCTATTCTTTTTCAACATCGGCTTTATATATAAGCTATTTTTAAATTACTTTGTAGTGCACTATTACCCTGAAATAAAAGTAACCGATACATTTGCATTCGGTTATATGTTATCGACTCTGCTCGCGCTAAAAATATACCAAAAAAGTGCACTTGGATTAGTGATACGTGCCACCTTTCAAACCTCTATTGTTGGCGGCGCGCTGGCTATAGTGATCGGCTTTATTATTATGTTTATTCCATCACTGTTCGTCACAACAGACATTAAAGAACTACAAAGCACAGTAAAAGTCAGTGCGCTTGGCCAACAGATCAGTGAATATAAAAGTTACCTGTATACTAAAGATAAAGCGCAGATTGACATCAGTAGCTATCAAGCAAGCCAAGATAAAAATAATTTTAAGCAAGCAATTTACGAACTAAACAAAGCCCCTAACGAACTAGAAAACGTGCAACTAAACACACAACGTTTAGCAAAGCTCGACTTTCAATTGCAGTATGATGAACACTATATTTATATTCGTGATGCCCGGAAAACATCACAACGAGGGCTATTTATAATTGCTCGAAAGCCCGCTGCTGAATTTATAGTAACCGTACCATTTCCAACGTCTGAAAGTTTAGCCAGTGATTCTGCTGGCCTTATTTTTGCACATTTTAACAGCCGAGCTTTGGTATTTGGCACCAGCGCAACCCCCACCGCAGAGCTAACTCATAATAATGAGCAAAGCCCTTATTACTTAGCCTTTATTGAAGCGATGGGAGGCGAACAGTTATTTCAAATACGTGAAGTCAATAACCGTACTAGCCGTTTATTAGCAAAAACCAGCTTAGGTGCCACCAGCCAATATTGGATTTATAACCAATTACCAAGTTCCTTAAGTCAGCGTTTGCTCCAACAATTATTGGGTCACCAAGACACTTTTTTTGGTCAAGCAACTTCAAGCTCGTTACCCACGCCAACATTTGATGGACAACTCTTTGAAGCATTTTTAAACAGTGATAATTACACAACCCTGTTAGCAAATGTATCTCGGATGCAAAGTAATGATGAAAAAAATGCAGTTAACGAATCAGCGCAAAGTCTCAGTGAAGTTGTCACATTATTCTCACAACATATCACCGCCAAAGGCAGTGGTAGCTATCAACCATTGACTATAAATCAAGCCGCACTATGGGAATTTGAAATATTACACCCGTTATACCGCTTGAAAGCCATGATAACGGAACAAACCGTTGATCAGGACATCATAAACCAATTAAATCAAGTCAATGCAACAGCTAAACTGATGGGCTATGAACTCACATTATTGACTAACGCCCAAGGCCGTTTTTTACTCATCGCCCCCACTTTAAATGGGCCTGCTTTAGAGTATGGACAGGGTTTTTATATCATCAGCCTCAATAAAAGTGTCCAACTTAATATTGAAGTTCCTCGGCCAATTTTTGAAAGCAATACCTTGAAGTTTGCCACTGAATTATTTATCAACAGTAATGCAGAGCACTTATTGATAGCCGGCGCTCACCCTTACGCACACCCAAAAGCGAATGTGCTATCGCCTAATAATGTTGATTCATTATTTAATGTGGTGCATCAAAGCTATTTGCGCTTTAGCCAAAACCAAAAAATTATGAACTTACAAATCCGCAGCCACAGTGCCCCATCTTGGATCAGACCCAGTGCGCTTGCCTTTGAGTTTACGCAATCAAATAGCAAACACCAGTCGTTGTTGCAAACACTGAATAATAGCTTGCAAAATTTAGCGGTTGATTACCAAGTTGTAAGCGGTCAAACCGCAACACGAGGACTGGAACTTGGCACTTCTGCACAATCTGGCTATCAACTATTTGCTCCCCATAGTGAATTAGCAACCTTGTGGCTTGCATCTGACTTTAAACAGCAATTTTCAGTGAATCAGCAAAGCCTATTACAGCGGTTGCTGGCTATTTCTGCCTTACCGACTATTAAGATGATAAATATCACCACATTATCTCCAGCCGATTGGCAAGATCTAAGTCCACAACAACGGAGCCATTTTACAAAAGCGATTGACCAATACGCCAGTTCACGGCGCTTAACTGCTTTAGCGCAACTGTGTAAACCTTTCACTGGCTGTAAATTACAAACAATCATGTTTGAAGGACGCCAAGAGTATGCGCTAGCAATTCGACAACACGATAAGCTATTGGCGATTTTTAATCCGATCACCAATCGACTCACTGACCAGACCCGTTTTAACACTATGATGATTGAGGGCTCGTATGCAATTTATTAAGCGACTCTTAAAATTACTCATCTTACTTGCGCTCGTTTTTGGGGTAGGCTTTGCCATCTTTAGCTTTTACCTGTGGGTAAAATCAGCTGAACCAATTACCAGCCGTTCAGATACAGAAACCCGCTCCAATGTTCAATGGTTAAGCACTGAAAAACCGTTGGTATTTTCATTCTCTCGTTCTAGAACGCATTCAATTCGCGTGTTATCAAACGCGATATTTTCTGAGCCAACGAGTTTAGATAAGCCGATTAACTACGCTATTGAATACACATTTTTAAACGAACAGAAGCAAGTTATCAGCAGCCATATCTATCATCATGCGTCCAAGTTAACACCGCCAGATAATAATGACCTGCAAATAAAGCAAATAATTGAAGATCGCCAAGCTTTACTAGTCTCTTCTGGTCAATCCTTTTATCTGAGTCAAGACCAATTAGACAAGGTGGCTAGCATATCATTAAAACTCATCACCGAAGACACACAAGTAATGGGTGTGGTGGTCAGGGTGCATGCTAAAACCTTAAACAATAGTGATGATAAATACAGTGCCTGGTTGAAATTACCACTAGAACGCAGGGAGCGTAGTAGCGCCTATCATAGCGTTGGGGTTAATGCCCTCTCCACTACCGAAATAAATAACGCAGTTACTTACTCTTGGCTAAAGCTGGCGCCACAAGGCATTCCGGGGATTGATTTCAAGGCCGACATTTTATATGAAACACTCCCATATAATGTGGTGACCTATGATTTCTCGCAACAACAGCTCAATTTAAATGACTATTATACCGATGCGACATTATGTGCCAGCATAACGCTAGAGCAGCCTGATTCACTTGTTTTTAGCCTCAATACCGCGGGGGACATAAACCTTACTTGGTACGATTCGAGCCAATTTACTGCGCCTAAAAAAGTCAACTATAAAGAGACTGCACAGCCATTAACCTTTATAACAGCGCCTTTAGATAGCGGTTTAGTAACTATATGTAGTCGTGACCCACTATTAAGTAATTGGTCTTTTAATTCACACCTGCCGATGACCACAGCACAAGACGGTTATTATCAAATAACTGAATCATTAACCGCACGCTATACGATTGAAGCAAATAGCGATATTAATATTGACCTTAGATCCGCAAGCAGAGGGCACGCAAGCGTGATCGTATTTGACCAAGATAATCAGCCAATCGATACCTTTACTGTTGCCTATAATGATGAAATATCGAGCTATGATCGGGTTATTTTAGATTCCACGCAACGGGAAAAAGTCCCTAAAGCTAATCAGTTTTATTTACGTGTTAATGAACGCGCAAGCGCATTAGAAATCACGACAAAGCAACCATTACTCGTACGGGTTAAATCTCGAAGTAGGCAATTTAACTATCAGCGTACGCTATGTCATTCCGTGTGTTTAGACAATTTAGAGTTCCATGATATTGCAGCCTGGTATGAGCAACAAGCAGATAACCATTATGCCTTTATTGAGCAAGACAGCTATATCAATATTCGGGTGTTTCAAGAGCCGCCAGCGATCTTAATTGAAGATACCTTCTATCAATCTCGAGAGCTTTTTAAACAATTACCGATTTCCAATGTCGCTCTGGTTAATAGCCCTACAAAATACTTTGCACCAAGCACTGAGCCAACACCCTTTCATTTTGCGTTGTTAAGTAAAAAACAAACTAAAGCACAGTTAGTTCAAATGGCGGCCAGTGCCCCAAGTACCACTACTGCCAATGTGGTTTATCAGTTAAATGCGCACGCAGCCAAAGAAGTTGCATTAAAAGAGACTGATTTTGAACAATTGGCAAATATTGAAAATAGTGCGCAAAAGATATATCAAAACTGGCAAGGGCAACGTCCGTGGATAAAGCAACGATTATATAAGCTTACTGCCAACAAGCCGCTAAAATTAACGTATCCAACACTTCGTCCGCACAGTATTGTCTTAAAAACGTATAGCCATAATGCTAAGCAAAAAATTATTATCGATGTTACACAAAATGCTAAATATCACGGTGGTTTAACCCACGAATACAGTATTACTAATAAACGTTTGCAACTGCTTCCAAGCAACTTAAGTGAAGCGTTTTTAATTCACCCTAAAGATAGTCAATTATTTGCTTACCCTGCGGTGACTCAACAAATTAATGCCGATATTCGCGCATTAAATAATGTCACTTTTACCAGTAATAAAACGGTGTGGATTGCTATATTGGAAGAGTACAGCAATGAAGAAGTAAAAATAAGGTGGTGGAACGATGATGTGTTATAAATCACTACTCGCTGCTATTTTAGTATCGTTAACTGGTCAAACTCACGCCCAACAGATTTCCACTAGTGAGGCGTATACAAGCACAAAAAATCAACTTACTCAGTGGCTGCATGTACAAAAAAGTTTAGGGCAAAATAATGACTTAGTTTCATCTTTAACACTTAAAGATAAAACTAATTTACTTGTAGCCGGTGAAATACATTATCAGCCTAGCGGTCAACCTTGTATTGCCTATGCACCACACCGTTTTTATGACAAACACACGTATGATATTGCCATCACCCTATTAGGGGATTGTCAGGTTTTTTTGGCAAATACCGTACACAGAAATACAAACGCCCAAGATGGACAAAAAAGCGATCTTGGCAAACACCGCTACAGTGTGACAAATGCCTTTATTGAAAGCTATGCAAGTACTGTTGATAAGGTCATGATTTATCAAATACATGGCTTTGATGCAAAAAAGCGTCGCACGAAACAAGGCCGCAGCAGTGATGTTATTATTAGCCAAGGGAGTCGGCCTGCAACCGCTAAATTGCAATACATAAGCCAATGTTTAAAAGAAAAATTACAGTTAACCAGCCGCGTATATCCCTTAGAAGTCACCGAGCTTGGCGGTACAAAAAATATTTTAAACCAAATAGCACCAAAAAATAGTGAGTTTTTTCATATTGAGTTGAGTAGCACTGTGCGTACACAACTTATGCAACAGCCTAATTTAATGAGTCAGTTTAAAACATGCATTACGCTATAATTGCTTTTATTTTCAGTTTATTAGTTATGCTCAGCCCAACGAGTTCGGCCTCTAATGACAGCTTTTTAAGCTCACCTATTTGGCTTAATCTAACGCCGCAAGTTCAGTTGGCTGAAACTCAACAAGCTCGGTATTTTGAAGCACAACAAACACAATACCTTTGGTTAGCTAAAGGGCAATGGTTAGAACTTGATAGCAATACGTTTAATTCGTTTATTTTTAGTTCTGGAACCAGCCATCTGGCTCAACAAAGACTGAATCTTAACCGTGACTTTATCTGTGAACAAGCAAAGTGCCAATTACCCAGCGTATCCTATAACCGGATTTTAAAGATCACCAATCACCTTGATGAAGGCGCCACTCTAGCGGCAATGGTTGGTGAGACAAATCGCCATCGTGATAGCTTTCGCCGTGCAGTAAAATTACCAAGAGCAGCAACTCGCTTCCAATACGGTCAAAATGTTGAGCACTATTATCACTTTAAAGCTGGGGAGGCAGTAAAACTGTACTTCCCAAATGGTAAAAAATTAAAATTATCCGTTCGCAAAGATTTACTCACTAAAGATCGTAATGGCAAAGTTTATGCGTATGTTAATGATCAACCCGTTAGTGTTATTAGCGTTATTGCAAGTCGCGCTAGCGAGTATAAAAGTTTACAAGTAGGTCTTGCCAATACTGATTATTTAGCAATCGGCAAAGGTGAATACTTGACAATAAACAGTGAAGCCGATGCTTATATCAAACTCGAGCAAAGCCACAGAGGAATTTACGATGATCAGGCAATGGACAAGCTACAAGAATCACTTTTTCAGCCGTATTGGGTCAATAATCTAGACGACACCCTAAAAACGATTTACCTGCAACGCGACTTGTCACAACTTGCCAGTTCAGCCTATCAACAAGGTGATTTACTTGCACAGCGTCGCTATCAAGATCTACTTTCGAGTATTTCATCCCGTGACTTCCTAACACCGGATACCCAAGGCAAGGTCACTATTAAAAGTCATTTTAAGCACTTTGATAGCTTAGCGAGCCTGCGTCTAGTCGATGATATAAGCTACCCTGTGTTATCAGAGGAGTATGCTCCCGTACACACTTTAGAGCAGCAACATCATTTTTCACTCACAACTAAGCAACGGGTTAGATCCACCCTCACCCTGCACGCGCGCAGCAATATTGATACACAATTGTTAGTCACCAGTGGTAACTTAGAGTGGCATTTAACTCTAGGTAAAAGCGAACACTTTGCCGCTTTTGAATTGCAGGTGCCTTTAACAAACACTGAGTTAACCATTCAAAACCTACAGCAACAACGCCAGCCTATCGAATATGCATTGCAAAGTGATCAATTGTTAGCATTACCAAATAATGAATTACTTTATGCCCAAGCAGGTACTTTAAAAGAAACCAGTTCAGTTATTGAGTCTCTTTTAAATCAGCAAGTTAATCAAATAGGTAATGAGTTTATTGATTCATTAGTGCCCTATAACCCGCAATATGACACCGAACAAGCAAATACAACAGATACATTGCACTGGCAACATCAACTAGGTGAGGCTGAATACTTAATGGCTACAAAGCCGTTACAAGCGCTGCAAATAATAAAGACATTAGTAAATGTGACAGACACCGACATAGCGATTAAAGCATGGCAATTACGAATTAAAATACTCAACACGCAAGGACGTACGGCATTAGCAAAAAGCTATCACGAAGGACTTTATAAAAGCACTCAAAACCTCACGCTCAAACGCTATGCGGGTAATGCTCTGTTATTACAATATCAAGCATTAGAGCAAGATTATAAGTTACAAGGTTTATGCGCGAATGCATTACAACTACTGACACCATGTCGTGATATTCTGATCTCGCTTGCCATTAAACAACAAAAGAACCTACTCGCGTTGTGGCTAAGCCATGATTTACCTGCGACCACCACATTACAAAATAGCTTCGCCAAATTAAACTGGCGTAACTACAGCGAAACAACACAGCAACAGCCTGAGTATGAAGTTGAGCATGCAGGTATACAAACACTCGTCAGTCCAACAGGTAAGTTATCAGCGATAACTGTAAATACGACTCAACCTTTAACGTTTAAAGCACACACTCAACCTTTAACAATTGCTCTTAGAGCACGTAGTAATAGCGTACAAAATGGTCAATATAAAGTAGCCTGGCTATTTGCTAAGCAAGCACAGCAGCAAACTCTACTGCCTATTTTTTCTGATGTCAGCTCAGCCAACAGTTTGCTCACTAATGCGCAGCCACTGTCTATTGCCAGTGACGCTGTGATCAGCTTAAAAGCGGGCGAGTCAGTTCGTTTATCCAGTGATCACCAAACTGTTATCAGTTACCGAGTACTCTCGCAGCCACTGGTATCGACTTACCATTATCAAAATATGGCTAGTCACTTTTATTGGCAAACTCCCTTTATGGCACTTCTATATGACGCTAATGTCAGTATGCAAGATTTATTAAATAACACCCTATTTAAACTAACGAATAAAACACTCACGCTTAATGAGTACACACAAGTATTAGCAAAAGTAAAAGAGCTAAGTTTATCAGGGCAACTTGAGTCACTATTTTCTCGAGTACAAAGTTATGGCGAATGGGTACCATTAGATGACTATCTTGATTTTGCGGGCACGCAACTTATTGCCATTGATGCACAAGCACAAACCAGCTACAGCGATCAATTAGTCAGCGCAAGTACCCAAGAAACTTACAAACAAGGACTAGTACTACGCCCTCACCATGATTTACACATAGATCTAAGTCAAACTCAGTCAAAACAAATTCGCTTAGTTTTTAATTTTTCTACAGCAGAGTTGTCACAAGGGAACGTTGCAAATGTGGCAATTAAGTTAGCGACAACAGAAAAAGTCTGGTCAGTTCAGCCAGGACAAACAAACACGTTTGGTTTTGATAAAACAGAGCTGACCGACAACCTGATCTCATTGCAGTGGCTTAATCCCTACTTATCACAAGTTGTCACACTCACTGCGCAAGAGTATCGCAATAATCGCTGGCATGACTTACCGCTGACTAATAACTTATTATTTTACACAGTCCTACCTGAGCAGCACCTAGTCGCGCAATTGCCAGCAGATCGACTAGTTAAACTTGAGCAAATGCTTGCAAGCTCAGAGGGTAATGGTTTTGAGCAACGTGTTGAGCGCAGTTTTTTTCACCCTGCGGGTAAAGTTGAGGTCAGCACAGATAAAATAAAATACGTCAGGTTATATACTTGGCAACTCAGCGACAGCAATCATAAGATTTCTAATTTTAAACCTGAGCAACCAATAAATGCTGCCGTAGTAACATACACATTAGCGCAACAGACCAGCACTCTGCAGCCTGAAGTTGCTCAATTTCATCCAGAAGATCTTAGCTGGCAAGCATTTATTAATTATGACCGTCGCGGTATTTTTGAATCCAGTGAGTCCACTGCCACACGGCACAGTGTTGATATTGGCGCACGGTTGCGTTTAACTGACGACGAAAACTGGTATCGCCTTGATCTCACTTATTCACTCAGCGAGCAAGACAATGAGCTTTTCTCTATTGACGCTTATCATTCATGGCAAGACCACGATACCCCTTGGTATGTAGACAGTGCATTACAAACAAGTTGGCAGCCAAGCCAAGCTAACGGCGATAGTCACTATGCTTTAAGTACCTATGTACAAGTTGGTCAAATCTGGCGGGTTGATGAAAGCCACCGACATCAATGGCAAGTAAGCCCATTTTATAGCTACAGCAGTGCTGATATAGAAGACTTTTTGTTTGACCCTAAACTCAATTCAGATATCTATAATTTTTACCGTGAAGATCATCCCTCAGGCTGGCGTGGTGAATACCAATATCGCTATCAACCTTGGGTTGATAGCTATTTCAACTTTCTTGCCGGTAGCATCTCAAATGCCGATTGGACAAGCCTTGATATGTTACGTTTTGGCGCATCTTGGAATCAATATTACCAAGGCCACATCTTCCAAGCTGGCATAACCAGTTATTATAAATTTGCTGACGAGGACCGGCCAATTAGTACGTGGCAATATATAACGAGTGTTGGTTGGCGAAAGCAAGTGCACCTTGGTGACTTCTCGCAAGGGTGGATCAAATTACGTTGGGATCAAGACTGGTTTAGAAATGACCATAATGTCAGCTTAGAGTTTTCTACCGGTAACTTAGCCGATACTGGTTTTGGTGTGTTCTCCCACGACGAAATAATTTTTGAGTCACTTCAACTCGATCACTTTTTAGAGCAGAATTAATATGGCAACCGTAAAAAAAGCAATTACCCAAAGCAAGCTGAAAAGCCGCTTAGAGCATTTATTGTTTGCTGACATTGCCAACTTTTGGCTCGATCTCTATCGTCAAAAATATCGTCAGTTAGTGGATGATTTAGCACAATGGGAACTACTGCAAAATATTCCTGAAGATGAAGACCAAGATACCTGGTTATTAGGCCAAGCAATCGCATTTTTACGCCATCAAGTAGAAAATAAACAGCACAGTTTACAGCAGCTAGATGCTGGTTATCAGCTATTTATTGAAAGGCTCAGCCATGCTGAAATAAGCGCAGAGCGTGAATTTCACATTTTAGATTACGCTCAGCAACTCGGTGCCACACCAGAGCAATTACACCAAGACAAACTGGCCTTCAATCGCTGGTTTGACGAAGGAGCGGTGATCAACCGCTACCAAGATGTGGTTGCTGATATTGAACAAACACTTAAATTTTTAATTGGTAAACTGGGGGATTTAAGTAATCGTTATTTAACAAAATCAACGCAAGATATCGCAAAAGCATGGCAAACGCTAAATTTAGAAAGCTTCTTTTTACAGTTATTAACAAAAACAGATAACGAGCATGTACGCAATGCTTTATATCGCGCCCTCGCTAACCAAGTTCAATTGATCCATAACCACAATAGCGATCCTGAGCTAAGTGCCAATTTGATTGAAACCTTAGTATTGGCGTTAGAAGATACCAGTACGCCCCATTTAGCTCGTTTAGATATATTAGAAATTTTGATCCACCAGCGGCCAACTTATATTCGTGCCTTTATGCAACAGTTAATTTCTCAAGATGATAACTGCCAACTCGACGAGCAACAGCGATTATTTATATTAGCAGCCCTGCCGAAAATATTAATTAGTCAAACCAAGCTCACACAACTGTGTGAACGCTTATTAATGGAGCTGGCCGAACACCGATTTCCACGGGTACGTCAAAGTGTCATAGAACAAGCCAACCACTTTTCATTAAACTTTTTACAGCAACTTCTTACTACTAGGTTACAAGTTGAAACGGTCGATGCTGTGCGTTTTACATTAGTAAAACAACTCAGTAGCCCTCGCTTAAACAGTGATCACTTTGCATTTGATTTATGGTGGCAACTACTCAAAGGTAATGAGAGTATCGCGATCAAACGCTTAGCATTAGAGCTCACCGCGCGTATGATGCTCAATCAGCAATTAGAGACTACTGAACCCGATAGTGTATTTACAACCTACATTAACTGCCTAAATGAACGATTAAGCTGCGAGCCAGAGCTTGCTATTCGTCGATTTATCAGCCGTACCAGAGAGCAGCTTGTTGCATTTCAACATCAAAATAAAATGGCACAGTTAGAACAAACACTGCCAAATACAGCCACTTTATCGCAGTTTGATGATGACATAGATGAAGAATTATTAGGTCGTTTATTAAGCCGAAAAGCCCAGCAAAGTGAAGGCTATAATGTAAGTAAAGATAAACAAACTTGGCGGATCCGCAGCGGTTATCGCTTTGCCTTTCGTGCTTGGCGCTTTATTCATGAATGGCGCAACCCTAGCACTGACAAACGCCAAAGCTTTAATCATAGTACAGCACGTAAACCCTCCGCTTTTATGCACGTTCCTAGTTGTACCGTCGCAGAGATCAGTGCCACAAACGTGCCAGGCGAGCCATTATTTGATACAGATGAATATTCAGCACGTCCGCATTTGCCTTTACCTGATTTTTTACTTAGCGCACTAAGCCAAGACAATTTAAAGCAGCCAGCAAAAACCTATACACCCGATGGTATTTTACTAGTCACGCCACCAAAATCATTACTCCAACGCATTAAAACGTATTGTTGGTTGACGATTAATCTTGATAGTTTAGATGCTATGCGAAAAGGCAACGAGATTGAGCAAAACAATTACCTCAACACACTAAAAAAACACGGCTTTAATTTTCAGTTTAAAGCCTATGGCGAGCAACTTGGGTGTTCTTTCGCCATCGAGCCTGGTATCAATAAATTGTTTAACAAGCTGAGTGTTTCTCCTTTATTGGTCAGTATTTGGTTGAATTTTAAAGAGTACCTTTACTCCATCTATCAAAATAGTATCGGTCAGCTGATCTTCTTTGTGGTCGGCTTTATGCTTTACTTTTGGGGGCGCCACATTCGCGTCAGTCGCCGTATTAAGGCTGATCGTCGAGCAATTCCAGTTAGTATTGGTGGTTGGGGCACACGAGGAAAGTCAGGTACTGAACGATTAAAAGCCGCTTTGTTCAGCAGTCTTGCACTTAAGGTCATCACAAAAACAACTGGCTGCGAAGCCACTCTAATTTACGCACGCTCTAATGGCGAACAATTTGAAGTACCACTATTTAGGCCATTTGATAAGGCCAGTATTTGGGAGCAAAGTGATGTCCTGCACTTTGCTAAAAACGTAAAAGCGGATGTATTTCTTTGGGAGTGTATGGGGCTGACACCACGCTACGTAAAAATACTCAGGCAATGGATGCAAGATAATTTCTCAACGATTACCAACGCTTACCCTGATCATGAAGATATTTTAGGGCCTACAGGCTTTAATGTCGCAAAAGAAATGGCTAATTTTATTGCGCCAAACAGTCTGGTTTTTACCAGCGAACAAACTATGTTTCCTATTTTGGACAAAGATGCGTTACAAAAAAACAGCACATTAATTCAATCACACTGGGGCGAAGGATATCAAATAACCCCTGATATTAAAGCACTTTACCCATATGAGGAGCACCCAGATAATATTGCGCTAGTCTGTAAAATGGCAGCCCAAATCGGCTTAAGTAAAGACTTTGTATTTAAAGAAACAGCACAGCGCATTGTGCCTGACATTGGTGTTTTACAACATTTTAGCCCTGCCCCATTCGCAGAGTTCAAGATGTCTTTTGTCAATAGTATGTCAGCCAATGAACGCTTAGCTACCATTGAGAACTGGCGACGATTAGATTTATTCAGCCTCAGCAATGATCCAAATAAACAAACAATTGCTTTGATCAACAACCGCAATGACCGAGTTGCTCGCTCAAAAGTATTTGCTCACATTCTCGCTGAGGATTTACCATTTGATAAGATGGTAGTGATTGGTACTAATGTGGATGGTTTCTACAGCTACTACTTACAAGCTTTTCGTGAACGTTACCTGCGCATTATTACTAATAATGACTTACAAGAACTCGAATTATTGTGCACGCAGTTACACTGTATTAAAACTGAGGACGCACTAAGCAAAATTATCAGCGCCGCATTGGGCAACCACTACACTGCGAATGAATTCACAGGTTTAGTGAGTACAAAGCAGTTTACTGACTGGTTAAGTAAACATGCTAAAACACTAAATAAGCAGCAACAAGCAAGTTTACTAGATGTATTCAACCACTATATTAGTTACCAACAAATAAAGCCTTTATTGGACGATCTACAGAAACATCAACATCAGCTTGAAAAATTATTATTAGAATTAGTAAAAAGCAAATGCGTATTGATCAGTAACCCTAAAGTTACCCCAAATCAGTTAACCCTCAAGTTGGCATCACTTGCGAGACCACACAGCCATCAAATCGTTATTGGTATGCAAAATATAAAAGGAGCCGGTTTAGGGTATGTGTATAGTTGGCAACAATGGCAAAAGATCCACGATAGTGTTAGCACTTTATTAGATAACGCCTGTTCAGCAACGCAATTTAAGAAAACCTTAACACGCCTATCATTGATCAACAGCTTTAGTCATCTCGAATATACTTATTTAAGCAATGCATTATTAGCGATTAAAAAAGTACATCATGCTCAAAATGAGTATAGTCAGGCGGAATTGGTACATATTAGTGAACGTTTAAATAAACATCAGCGGTATGAAAGTAACCCAGCCGATGACAAACAGCAAGGCCCATTAACCCGGTTTGCCATCCAAGTCGCGGAGTCTTTCTTAGACGCAGGTGCCGCAGTTAAGCGTAAAAAAATTGCTAACCAAGTTTATAAAGATATCGCAACGCAACGTATTACTCTTGAAAAGGCCATTACCGTTTTAGCCAAGTTAAATCGTAACCAAAAGCCAGGGTGGCTAACATTTTCACAAAAAAGTGATCATTAACCCTATTCACGCCTAAAACCTGCAAAGTCTTAATTACTAGGCTTTGCAGCCTCTCTCAAACGAACGTACTACACCAAAAACGACGGTAATCACTTCAACAAAATAAAATGAAATTATTTAAAAAATAATTAAATAACTAAGTTGCTGTTTATCAATAAATTGTTTTTAAAATAAGAACAAACACCATGATTATTGCAAAAACCACCATGTTCAACATTTGACCGAAAAGAAAAAAATACAGTACAATAGTACCATAAATTGTTAAATTAAATGTTAACAAAAGAAATTCAAACCTTTTGGTAGGAGAAACAAATGAAAAAATCATTCTTTAAGCTTGCAACATTACCTTTAATAATTGCTTCAGGCTTTGCAGCAGCATCAACAAATTTAGTTACTAATGGTTCTTTTGAAAATACTGCAACAATTTCTGGACAATGGAGTTTATTAAATAACCTCCCAGGTTGGCAGCGTTCAAACAATGCTAAATTTGAAATCCAAACCAATCGGCTTGGTCTGATCACTGCCCAAGAAGGAGTTCAGTATTTAGAGTTGGACTCAACAGCCAATTATCATGTGATGCAAACATTAGATACTGAAGCCGATCATAACTATGAAATAAGCTTTTATTACTCTGCACGCGTAAGTGGTAATACAACCACCAACAAAGCTGAAGTTTATTGGGATGGCGAGTTATTAGATACCTTAAATTCTACAACACGCGGTTGGCAAAAATTTACCTACACGGTAAAAGCCAGCTCGTCGGCAACTGAGCTTAAGTTTGCTGGTGCTGGCAAGTCAGATAGTTTAGGTGCCTTAATTGATAATGTTCAAGTGACTGCCAAATGTGCATCTGGCTTATATGGCATTAATAACTTTGGCTCAAATGAAGATGGCTTTGTTTATCACATTGATACACAAACAAATACTTATTCAACGGTTGCGGGTTTAACTAATACGGCATCGAATATTGCATCTCATGATGGTGTTTTATATTTTATGGAGCAGCTAGATAGTACTACGAAAGAGTCACAAATTCTTTCTCTTGATCTTGCAACAAATGAGCAAGCGCTAGTTACATCAGCAACGTCTTACCCAATTTACCGTTCTGTAATGAGCGCTGATGGCACCACATTACGTGCAACGAGTAAAACGTACATGTATGATTTTGACCTTACTACAGGTGATAAAACTGTACTTGGTAAACTGAGCTTCCCTGGTGACTCATTTGCCGATGGTGACATTGCATACTCAGCTGATAACAACATACTTTATGTGCTTACTGGTAAAGCACTTTATACACTTGACCAAGGCTCTATGGAGTTATCATTAGTTGGCGAGCATAATGTGGCTCAAGCATCAGGGATTGCAATTGCTGCTGATGGTACTATTTATGTATCAGGACGTGTAAAAGGCGAGAACGCAAAAATCTATATGCTCGATCAGAATACAGCTGCGGCAACATTCGTAATGGATGGCCCTTCACATGTTAATGATTTAACGTTTGTTGATAGTAACTACTGCCACTAAGCAAAAAACGTCTTAAAGGTTACCAAAAGCCGAGTAAATTATTACTCGGCTTTTTCGTAGTTAAAATAGACTAGCTGAACTGGATTAGTTTTGCGGATAAGCTGTCCATTCTCCGCCATCAAGTTGAATATATGGGCGCTTATTTATATACATCATAATGGTGTCTTGGTTTTCAGCAACTTTAGGTGCAACAGGTAAGTTCTCTAATAGTGCGCGAATAGAGCCCGCCCCTGAAAAAACATCATTACGCAGTGCTCGGCTTACTAACTCTGACAACGCGAAGTAACTTGTAGGGTCAGACACTTCAATTAATCCTGAATGTTTTACATTTGCACCAATAAACTTCACCGCCGTTGGTACTGATACAATTCTTGGACTCGGTATTTCACGCAAACCTGAAAACTGCACCTTATCGCCAGTAAGCGCGGCGCCATGCTCAGGTACAACCATCAGCAATGTATTACGGCCCTGCTTTTCTAGCTGCGCAATAAACTGGCCAATATCAGAGAATAACTGCTGCTGCCTACGAGGGTAGCTTTCAATACTGCTCATTCGCCTTTGCCCAGCCACTTGATTGCCGTCATGTAAACTAATGGTATTGTAATACAGCGCTCGCGGAGTATTACTTTGTGGTTGCGATTTTAGCCAATTAATAAGTACATCTTGATCTGAATAGATGGGTTTATCATCAAAGCCATACTGTGCCGGTGAATAATTAGTAAAGTCCAATGTTGGCACTTTAATACCACCATAGGTACTGATCAATCCTTTAAAGTCATCAAAGTGACCATCATGATTCATTGCAACCTGTGTGTTATAGCCTAACTTTTCCAAGTTACTAAATAAGTGGCACTGCTGCGCGGCAGGTTTAAATAGCTGCTGCTGACTAGTTTGTCCGCAACTGGCTCTTAGCAACCTTATTGCTGCAGGACCACTGTATGATGTGGCTGAATTAAAATCGCTAAACAAAATATCAAAATCAGCAAATAATTCATTTACATCAACACCAATCGCCTCTAAATCAGCATTCGCAATAGAGCACACATTCAGAATTAAAACATCAAATGATTCACCAGTTATAGCTGCTGGGAAATTGCTCGTTAGCAAACTTTGCTGTTGATAAAAACGCTGTAATTGTTGATCCGGTGTTTGCTGAGTATTCACTACATCAACTTGTGTGTTTGTTACTGCACTTTCACGACTATTTCTCACAACGGGTGCAGACTCTAAAGGCAGTTGCACTGAAGTACTCAGCCAATAAACGTAGCCAAAACCTAACAATGAAAAACTGGTATAACGCAGCCATTTTGCTGTATACCAATAAAAAATAGCCGCAACAAAAATACCAAGTAGTAAATCAACATTGACCACTCTTGAACTGATCTCTAAAAAGTAACCAATACTAAAATCTTGTACATTAGCGGCCTGTTTCGTTAACCGTGAAATAGGTGGTAACCAGGAGTCATAGTAAAGCAGTACAACTGCAGCCACCACCGCAATTACATGTTTGCTACGTTGTACTAATGGCTTGCTAAATGACAAGGCTAAAAAGCTAAATAAAGCGAGATTTTCCAAAAAATGAAATGAAATATCACCACGAATAAACAACACAAATTTTAATAGAAAATATAAATTCCAAACCCCTAAACCGGTGAGCTTCACTTACTGTCCTTTTTTACTTTTTTCGGTGAATAAGGTATTAACACAACATGACGAAATGTCAGTTTTCGATAGTACCTTACAAGATAAACAAACATTCCCTTGCCAACCTGACTTAACACGATCCCCAATAATAACGCTAAAATGAATGTGATAAAAAACTGGTCTAAATTCATGAGCTCTTATCCTTTAAGGTCATTGGGTATTTAGTTGCAAATGGCCGAATCACTTTTTTGAATTCAGGTGTGGCGGTATTTAAAGTGGCAATATCAGCCGACTTAGGATCAAAAATATAGCTCACATTTTCTTTTAATTGCATTGTGTAATCAGGTATTTCTGCGTCCGTATAATGACGTTTTAAACGGCGACATTCTTGCTGAATAAAAAAGTGATCAGCAAGTACACTTTTTGACTCAAAAAAATCCGAGATTTGTAGCTTGAATAAGTGTTTAATTGCATTTTCAACGTCATGTTCACGACACGCATGTAAATACAAAAATACCTGATTACCCACAGTACTAAAAATGTCGCCTTCACGCTTAACATGAAACAATTGCAACGGGTGTATTGCCTCTATACGCGGTAACAGCTGTAATACTACCAGCACCCCACTAACCCCAAGGTTAACGGCTGAATTGCTATAACTGACCACTTGATCAGCAAATTGCATAAAGGGTAGAAATCCTTTCGCCTGCGCACTTTCGCTATACTGCAGTACATGCTCAATAGAGTGCGGTAAAGGTCGCGAGAAATGAAATCCTTGAATAGATTGAATTTGTGACAGCAATCGCGATGGCTCTGAGAAACTATACAGAATAAGGTTCACCCCTAGGGTTAAAAATAAGCACTCATCTTGATGGCGAATAATGCCATCAACATTTTGGATAACCAATTTCAGCTTTTTGCCACAGTGTTTTCTAAGTGTAAAGCATTGCCTTGCCAATGCAGCAAGGTCTGTATAACGAGTAACAGAAAACACCAACGTAGCTGCTTTCATTTGGCTAGCTTGCTGGTAAAGGGCATCGTTATCACTGGTCACATGGTAGTAATGAGGTAATTTAGTGCCCTCTGGCACAACACTTTTCACCAGCCAAACATCATTTTCATCAAAATCTTGATTTAATCCATCGCTTTGCATTTCATCAAAGTGACCGCGAGTAACGCGGTAACCATCGACAATGTCTAAATACACTGTTTCTTGCGCTATGACACCTTCATTATGGCGCCAATAGTCATATTCTAATGTCAGTAAGGAGGCGTCATTACTAACATATAAAATACCATCCAATAATCTACTGTGCTTTTGAATTTCTTTACGCATATGAACAATATCAGAACCAGTAATTATAAAAACCACGGTTAACTGGTAAGTAGTAGCTAATTTACTGTAGAGTGCAAGTTTATCATGCAGTTGAGTTGTTGAATCATGAGTAATTAATGTTGCATTAAAGTGTATCAAGACAAGGCTATTTTTTAATTCTTTATATGCCTTTAACTCATTGATGATAGAGCGGTTAAATGTACTGACTTGATTAACAATTGGATCAGAGTTAAAAGAAAACGGGTGTACTTTACCCTGTTCATAAAGTGCATTTAAATGTGCTGATTGCGCAGATTCAAAAAATAAATCAATCTGCTCCGAAAGGATAAAAACATCTCCAGTCATATCAGGTAATAACTGTAATGCTAACTCAACTACTTGATTCTCTAAAGGCGCTAACAGCGTATAATTAGCGCTATCCTTTAAATACGCTAAAGCTGAATTTAGCCCTTCAATTTTGAAGTTAGGCACGAATATTATCCTATAAAAAATACTTTACGACTAGTTTTGTGCTTGGGTATGTATATAATGTACCCCAAATTACCTTGTTAGAAAATAAGTTAGTCAAATTATGTTATTAGGGGTATTAAAATGACTCATGTTGTGAAAAATTCAACTATCCTTACGCAATATGATATTACTAACTTATTGCGACGTTTTGGTGGTAAAAACCAACAGTATGTTGAAATTGTTGATGTGCAGAAAAACTTACAGACAATTAATAAATACCCTTTAATCAAAGATGTTTCATCATCGGTACATACACACGCATTATCGCAGGGTCGAACTAAAAGTAACTAGCCAAAAATGAGAAAGATTTACCTTAAAGGAATAAAAGGTGGAACGGGTGCAACTGCAATTGTTGCGAATCTCGCCTGCGCACTGAAAAAATCCAATACTAACGTGATTGTGCTCGATCTTGATCCCAAAAATGACCTTGGCTTGCATTTAGGCTTAAGCTGGGAGCACAACACTGGCTGGAGTAACTACAATTCATTGAACGCTGCATTAGCTGAATTTCACTGCGACAGTGACGGCGTCATTTTTTTACCCTTTGGTAGTGAGCCAAGTCGTCTTAATGAATTGCAAACTGTGATCCGTGATTGTGAACAATTGAAAGTTGATGACAACAGCTGGCTATTACTTGATTGCCCAGCCCACCTGGATTTAGACCACTTCAATTTATGCGCAGATGATATCTTTTTAGAGGTCGTTAATTGTGATGCTACTTGCCACAGTTTTATTTATAAGCGCTTACTGAAGCTCAATCAACAAACAAATCACTGGCAACATTACTTTTTAGTGAATCGTTATAACTCAGCGTCAGAGCTAGAATTTGATCTATTACAGCTATGGCAATCAGAAGTGCCATTATTAGCTCCTCTGTATATCAATAAAGATGAAGTCATTAGTGAGTCTACTGCATTTAGAAATGTCGCAGTCAATTGCGCCCCTTACAGTGTAGCCAATGATGATTTTGAAACGTTAGCAGGCTGGCTGGTCAGCCGAGCGACTCACAATGACTAAACCCAGCCGCGCAAGTGTAACACAAAAGAGTATGTCACTCTTTTTAAGTATTTTTTTCACTAAAAAAATAGTGAGATTTCTTTTTTTCAAATTCCATAGTTACTTTAACCAACATAAAGTAAGTGCATTAGCAGCGTTTTTACTGCCATTTTTGTTGTTACTGCTGAGTATTTTTATCAAGCTAGATAACAATAATAAACGTCGCTTAAAAGCAAAGCTTGCTTACCTGTACCCTCACGTAAGTAAACCAATTGTCACCCCAGCCAACAGCATTCGTATTTTTTTACAAAGTCTGTATTTGCTTTTATTCAACGTCTCTGTCAAAAAAAATGCGCCTAAAAATCGCATACGCTCCCACTATAGCGCTAAATTCTTTCAAAAATCAGCTCGATTTATTCGCTACTTAGATACTAAGCTTGTTCGAAGTTGCAAACGGCTGTGGCTACTAGGTAGTAGTAAATCAACAACTCAATCATACCAAAAAATTGCAAGCGCCAAGCTTTGGCGTAACCGGTTCTTACACTTCATGTTTTATGGTTTGCTGGCGCTAGCTGTCGTTATTTTTGTTACTGTGCCATTTAGCCTTGAAGCACAAGCCATTTTCATCAGTTTAATTTTACTTGTTTCCTATTCACTCAGGCGTGTGAAAGGGCAAATGGCAACCATTGCCATGATCACCTTAGCGGTAACAAGCTCAACACGTTATTTATGGTGGCGTTATACCGATACTTTAAACTGGCACGATCCGCTAGCTCTTACTTTAGGGATTGGTTTATTGCTCGCTGAAAGTTATGCCTGGTTGGTGCTTATTCTCGGCTTTTTTCAAACCATTAATCCATTACACAGAAAACCAATTCCATTGCATAAAGATACCGCTTTATGGCCAACGGTTGATGTCTACATTCCAACCTACAATGAGCCACTAAATGTTGTAAGACCCACTGCAATCGCAGCACAAAGTATCGACTGGCCTGCAGACAAGCTTAATATTTATATCCTCGATGATGGGAAACGTCCTGAATTTAAAGAGTTTGCTGATGAGATTGGAGTTGGTTATCTTGACCGTCCAGATCACAAACATGCCAAAGCAGGTAATATGAATCATGCAATGAAGCATACTAGTGGAGAGTACATTGCTATTTTTGATTGTGATCACATTCCTGCCCGCTCATTTTTGCAGATGACAATGGGACAATTCATCAACGATAGTAAAGTATGTTTAGTACAAACACCGCATCACTTTTTTTCAGCAGACCCCTTTGAGCGAAATCTGAATAATCATCGCCAAATACCAAACGAAAACATGTTGTTTTATGGATTGATCCAAGATGGTAATGACATGTGGGATGCAACATTTTTCTGTGGTTCATGTGCTGTTTTAAAGCGCCAAGCATTAGAAGAAATAGGAGGGTTTGCAGTAGAAACCGTTACCGAGGATGCACATACAGCGCTGCGTATGCAACGAGCAGGTTATAAAACAACCTATATCAATATTCCTCAAGCTGCCGGCCTTGCAACAGACAGTTTATCAGCCCATATTGGTCAACGTATTCGTTGGGCTCGCGGTATGGCGCAAATTTTCCGGCTCGACAACCCTTTATTGGGCAAGGGCTTAAATATTGGCCAAAGGTTGTGTTATATCAATGCGATGTTGCACTTCTTATCCGGTATTCCGCGTATAGTATTTTTAACCGCACCACTGGCGCTGATTTATTTCAACGCTTATATTATCTACGCCCCTTTTATCGCGATCTTTTTATATATAGTGCCGACATTGTTGCAAGTAAAAATAACCAATTCGCGCATCCAAGGTAAATACCGCTACTCTTATTGGGGAGAAGTCTATGAGTCCGTACTGGCTTGGTATATCTTAAAACCAACCACTGTCGCGCTATTCAATCCCAATAAAGGCAAGTTTAATGTTACCGAAAAAGGCGGTTTTAATGACAAAGCCCGCTACGATTGGCTAATTTCTAAACCTTATATTATTTTGCTCGCGTTTAATGTAATTGGCATGTGTTATGGCGTTTTTCGGTTGTTTTTCGGCGATACTTCACAAATAGGCGTGTTATTGATCAGTATGTTATGGGCCAGTTATAACACCATGATTCTAGGTGCAGCCGTTGCGGTTGCCGCAGAAGCAAAGCAAGTGCGCAGCTCACACCGGATAAAAGCCAACTTCCCCGCTGCTATTCGACTTAGCAACGGCCGAACGATGAAGGTTAAAATTACCGACTATTCTGATAATGGGGTGGGTATTGAGACAGCGCATGAGCATATGTGCAAAACCAATGACAAAATTGAACTATTAATGAGCCGGGGGAAAAAACAATTTTCTTTTCCTA
This sequence comes from Pseudoalteromonas sp. KAN5, assembly GCF_022846535.1. Lineage (NCBI taxonomy): Bacteria > Pseudomonadati > Pseudomonadota > Gammaproteobacteria > Alteromonadales > Pseudoalteromonadaceae > Pseudoalteromonas > Pseudoalteromonas sp. KAN5. The sequence goes on along the minus strand of NZ_AP025589.1, from coordinate 486,285 downwards.
CTTATATATGTAACACCCGCGATAAACAAATTGGCTTAACGCTACGGGATCTAAATTTAGAAAAACAAAAAGCATTTATCCAATGCACCTTTTCGCGTGCGGATGCATGGCTTGACTGGCAAGATAATTTTAAACATGACAAGCCTTCATACAGTTTTAAGAAAGTATTTACAACTAGCATTCGTGGCTTTAATAATTTGATTTTCCATGCTCCGAATCAGCTAAAACCATTAATTAATTTTATAACACGTGCAATGACGCAACTCGCATCGTTATTACCAATAAATCCGAAAAAAGTATTTTAACCATCATGATTAAATCGACCTTTAAACTCTGTTTCATACTGTTTTCAATTTGCTTTGCAAGCAGTGTTTTATCAGCCCAACCACTGGCAGATAAAACTATTTTTAATAATGGCTATCCTGAGCATGCGCAAGTAGAAACACTCACCTTGAGCTTTAAGCGTTTAGGCGTAAGCCAATATAAGCTTGATGGGGTAAATAATAACACGCGCGTTGACTTTACGAATCGCTTAGATAAATTAAGCAAGCAACTGCAGTTAAACTTTTCTTTTAGCCATTCTCCAGCGCTACTGAGCCAAGTATCTCATCTAAAAGTTTATTTTAACGAAAACCTAATTTCTGTCTTGCCTATCAAGGATCAAGTAACACCTGTCAACCAAGTGGCTAACCATAGCATTGAGCTCAATCCGAAACTGATCAAAGATTTTAATCAAGTGCGCTTTGAATTAGTCGGCTATTATGATTTGATTTGCCAAGATGATTTTAGCAAGACTATTTGGGCCGAGTTAAGTAAAACAAGTTCGATCACATTACAGCAGCAAGCATTAGCGCTTGAAAGCCTGTTAGAATATTTTCCTGCTCCGTTTTATGATGAGCGTGATTACACCCAACTTAACTTACCATTTATTTTTGCATCGCAACCAGATGAGAGCACCCTAGAAGCTGCAGCTACTCTATCAAGCTGGTTTGGCGCACAAGCTGATTGGCGAAAAGCAAATTTCCCTGTGTTATTTAATCATACCCCAACACAACACAGTGTTGTATTTGCTACCAACAATAATAAACCTGATTTTTTGCTGGATTACCCTGACGTAACTAAACCGACAGTGGAGATCATCTCTAGTCCCACGCAGCGCTACGCTAAAGTGCTATTAATTTTAGGGAAAAATACCGCACAATTAAAAGAAGCTGTGGTTGGTTTGCTATTTGGTCATAAGGTGATGACAGGCCGAACTGCAAGTATAGATGCAATTAATAACTTACCGTTACGTAAAGCTTATGATGCACCTCGCTGGGTTAGATCCGATCGTGCAGTCTCGTTTGATGAATTCATAGAATACCCAAATCAATTACAATCACAGGGCTTATACGGGCAACCTATCAACCTTGATTTACGCTTTGCGCCTGATTTATTTACATGGCGCCAACAAGGGGTCCCAATTACCTTACGTTATAGAAATGCACCGACTGATGAAGCCATTTTATCCAGATTAAACATGTTGATTAATAATAAGTTTATTGATGGTTTCATTTTGACTCCTAACGAGTCACACATTCTCACCACTGAAACGATTATGCCGTTACTATCGAATTCTGAGCCAAGCCAAACCCGTCAAGATTTTGAGTTAACGGGGCTCGATCTTAGTAAAAAAAATCAGCTTAGCTATAATTTTCATTTTGGTCTTATCAAAGCTGGTGAATGTACCGCGATTCCCGCAGGTGGGGAATTTGGCGTAATTGACGGTAGTTCGACCATTGATGTGAGTGACTTTCACCATTATATAGCGCTACCAGATCTAAACGTGTTTGCTAACAGTGGTTTTCCCTTTACTAAATACGCAGATTTACATCAAACAATGCTAATTATGGAACAACATAGCTCTGCGAGCGCGATCAGTTTATTGTTAAATTTCACTGGCCACTTAGGTGAAATTACCGGATACCCAACCCATAAACTGACGATAAAACACCCTAACAGTGAGCTTGATCTGGATGACAAAGACATTGTAATTATTGCCAAAGCAGACGCTTTTACTCATCAATTAACGGATGACAGTTCATTAAGTATTTTACTGCAAAACAATCAACGCATTGTTGAGCAGGCTATTTATAACGGCGCTTTTGATAACAATCAGCCTGAGAAAATCAAAGTCAGCATCCAAAGCCAAGGAAAACTAGGGATCATTTCTGGATTCCAATCTCCTTTTAATTCAGAGCGTTCAGTGGTGTCATTAATCGCAACTAACGATAACGCCTACTCATTGCTAAGTAACAGTTTAATACAAGATGATAAAACGGCATTAATCAGCGGTAGTTCGGCAATTATTAATAGCCAAGGTATTAAAACCATAAAAACTGACGATCAATACTTTATTGGTCATATACCTATCCATACATTAATTTGGTTTCATTTTTCTGATCATCCATTTATTTTAGCGCTGTTATCAATCCTCACTCTGTTGCTTATATCTTTTATTTTATGGCGCTTACTGGGTGTGTTAACTCAAAAACGTTTAGCTGAGGGAGACAAACAATAATGAAAGGCTATTTATCTCTATATTCATTATTAACCTTACTGTTGGTTTCAACATCCAGTGTTGCTCAAAACAGTTGCGCACCGTGGTCACAATGGCAAACCTTTAAACAGCACTTTATTACTGCGCAGGGACGTGTAATTGATCTGGGCAGCAAACAATCGATCACCACCTCAGAGGGGCAATCATACGCACTATTTTTTGCTTTAATAGCCAACGACCGTGACACCTTTGATAACGTTTTAGAGTGGACCGAAACCCATTTAGCCGAGGGCGATCTAAGTACACGTTTACCTGCGTGGCAATGGGGTATTAATCAACAAGGTCAGGAAGCAATTTTAGATTCAAACCCTGCATCAGATTCTGACTTATGGATAGCCTATACCCTTTCTCAAGCGGCCGACTTATGGCAAGACAGGCGTTATAATGTGCTAGCAGCCGTCATGGCCCAGCGTATCATGCGTGAAGAAACCGCTCATCTTGCAAACTTAGGGCTTTCTCTTTTACCTGCCCCTGCAGGCTTTGAGTATGAAGGGAATATCACTAAATTAAACCCAAGCTACGTGCCTCTTTTCATCCTACAGCAATTCAGCCAACGTTACCCTCACTCACCTTGGCAGCAACTGCATGATGCTTCAGCAAAAATGTTGCTGGCAACAAGTCAATCAGGAGTCAGTCCGGACTGGGTATTGTATCAACCTAGTAAAGGCTTTTATTACGATAAGAACACGCCTGATATTGGTAGCTACAATGCAATTAGGGTCTACTTATGGGCCAGTATGATGGCTGAAAATGCCCCTTTTCGAAATGAGCTAATTGAGCAATTTCAGCCAATGCTTGCCCATGTCGTCAATCGTACAAACGCGCCATTAACGACCTATGCACAAACGGGTAAAGCAGATAAAAATGGCCCACAAGGTTTTAATGCAGCTTTGTTGCCATTATTAGCAATTAATAATAAAAATGAAACACTTACAGCGTTGCAACAACAGATGATGATCGATACTTCATTCACCACTACCCGTTATTATGACAGTGTGCTGTATTTATTCGGCACGAGTACTCTCAATAAGCAATTTAGAATTGATGAAATGGGCAAGCTTGTACCAAACTGGAGTTCTGAATGCCGTTAAGGTGGCGACTTTATTTGCTATTTTTTAGCTTGGTACCCTTTAGCTCAGCTCTCAGTGCTAACAGTGCCAGCGATCTCGATACACACTCAATTGAATGGTTAGTGAGCCAAGTAAAGCTAGGTGAAATTCAGCAAAACCAATTACTAATGACTGATAGCTTGGATAAACTACTGAGTATTGCACCAAAAAATATACTGGTGCGATGCGCTCAAGCACGGGTTTATTTTGCTTTAAATCAACCCACAAAAGCACGCGCTGTGATCAATCAATTAACTGATATTGATAAAAAGCAGCCTTGTGTAGCGCAATTAACATTATTGGCGCAAAGTAATACTGAATATAAAGAACAAATTCAACAAGCTCGTTTATTAGCTCGTGCTGGTCAATACCAAGCTGCAACGAAAATATATGATCAATTATTCTCACCTTTATATCCAAGTATTGAATATGAGTTTGAGCACATTAACTGGATTGCCACCGAGTCGGATCGTTGGCAGCAAGCACTGCGCGGCTATCAGTCTTTAAGAACTCGTTTTGCCAATGTGGGTCGTTTTGAGCTTGCCTATGCACGGCATATTTTAAAGCGTAAGCCTCGTGATAAACAGGCGCTGGAAATTTTTAATTATTATGCGCATAGCAACCAATACAGTGTCGAAGCCGAATTTGGTTGGCTTAACGCTCTTGCAGATATGCCAATTGATAAGAAAACTGAACAAGCCTATCAAGCGTATCTGAAAGCATTTCCTCACAGTAGTAAGGGCGCGTTACAGTATGCAGATTTTCAAAAAAGCCTGAAAGCTGAATTAATTAAGCAAGCTGATCCAGCATATAAAAAATGGTTACAAGGCGCCGCTGCGCTTGAGAAAAAACACTATGCTAAAGCAAACAATTTATTGCTCCAAGCCTTACAAGGTCGACCAAATGATCATGACGTTTTAAACAGTCTGGGGCTGCTGAATTTACGCCAAGGTAACAATAGCCAAGCTTATAGTTACTTCAAAAAAGCTCAGCGTAATACACAAAACATTGATCTTATTTCAGTCTATAAAGGCTTAGCAACAACGGCAAAGTTTTGGCAGTACATAGATGAAGCAAAACATGCATTAACAGCAAAGCATTTTAAAGCAGCGCAATTAAAACTCGACCTTGCTGCCACATTAGATGAAGATCCCAATACCGTTAGCTTTTATCAGGGGCAACTATTTCAGGCTCGTGGTGACTATCAACTAGCAATGCGCACTTATCAAACGGTGTTAAAGCACGATCCACTTAATGCCCAAGTACTTAATGCAATGTTATCGTTAACCAGTAGCGATAATAACTACCAACGCAGTGATCAGTTTTACGAAAATTTAACCCGTGCGCAGCAAGCTGTGATTGCACAAGATTATAAGGTTATTCAAAGTAAGCAATTACGCCAAAGAGCAGATGAACTCACCACCCAGGGTCAATTAGATGCTGCGGTCAGCTTGTTGTTATTAGCGATTAAGAAAACCCCTCTAGAAAGCTGGTTGTATTACGATTTAGCTAATCTATATCAACAACAAGGTTTACTCGAACACGCTAAAGCGTTGTATAAAAAAACTTTATGGCAGTTTCCGCTAGATGCAGAGCTTCGCTACAGCCATGCATTATTCTTACGCTCGTTAAATGATTATCAAGGTGCTCTGGAGACCTTAAATTTCGTACCAAATAATGCCCGTAGTGAAGAGATTGAACAGCTGGCACAGCAGCTAGCTATTAATGCAAAAATGAACCGACTGGCAAGTAATAACAACGCAAGTAAGGCAACAGTTATTTATAACTTAACTGAGCTTGGAGCACAGCCGCTCACGCCATTAATGCAAGCAGAGCTTGCCTTGCAGTGGCGCCAAATAAATGAAAATCAGTACGCTGAAAGGCAATTAAATGCAGCCCTTAGTCGTGATAATACGCTAAGCCCTTATTGGCATATGACCTACGGTCAATGGCTATTAGAGAGTGAAGATATAACCCTAACTAAGCACTGGTTTGTCAACTACCAATTACCACCTGCCGCCGGTAACGAACAGCGTGATCGATGGCTCGCGTTGCAAGCTGCTTACATTAATAAATTTAATCAAGGCGAACAACGCATATCGCAATTAAACGCCCTGTTGCAACAACACCCTAATAATGCCGTGCTTGCTGACGCTTTGATCACAGCATATATTGAACTTGATCATCGCCAAATGGCCATAAAACTTTACCAAACGCAATTACAATTGGGTAATACGCTTGAGCCACAAACCGCTTTAGCTGTTGCCCGTGCAAGCCGTGAGTTGGGTAATCACGAATTATCAGATCGTATCATTGCAACCTTAGTAAATGATGTAAGCCCTACGCAAACTTATCAACAACAGTTATTGATGACCGCATTAATTGATTACTCAGATCAACACACTGTTATTCCTTTAACAAAAGCGCTATTAACAAAGTCAAACCATAGCCAAGAGTTATATTATCAAGGCGCGCTAGTTGCTGAGAAACACCAACAAAATGCATATGCCCAACAATGGTATTTAGAAGCAATAGAGCCATATAGTAGTGCTAAAGTTGCAAATAACCCTGACCTAAATTATCAGCTTTACACCCTTGACGATGACGCACCTTGGTACGTAAATAATGCAAAACGTGAACTGGCACGCATGCAGCAACAAGATCAGGTATATATCACCAGTGGTGTTAACTTTAGCAGTCAAACCAGTACTCAAAGTGATGCCAGTTTAGGCGCTGGATCTATGCCTATTGAGATCGGCTTCCCACTTTGGCAAGGCACTGGGATTGTTAAACTTGACCCAATGACAATCTCCAGTCAAGAAACCCGCTTTGATGAAAGCTTCTCAGGCAGTCGCTATGGTCAAGGTGCATTGTGTATCTTAGATTGTCCGTTAAATAGTATTGAACCACAACAAGAAGGCATTGATATAGGCTTGGCATGGTTTAATGATACGTGGCGCTTTGATATTGGTACTACACCAATCGGTTTTTTGGTCGAAGATATTGTCTGGGGTATTGATTACAATGGTGATTTTGGTAACTTTGGATATCGCCTAACACTCAATAAACGCCCATTAACCAGTTCAGTTTTATCGTATGCAGGCCTTGAAGATGTATTCACCAACGAAGTTTGGGGGGGTGTAAGAGCGACCAGTTTACGTTTTAATCTATCTCATGATTTAGGGCTCGACTGGGGATTTTGGGCATCGACTGATTTTCAGTTATTACAAGGTAAAAACGTTAAAGAAAACCAACGTTACAGCCTTATGGGCGGCGCTTATAACCGCTATATTCGTGAAAAGAATACCGAGTTAACGCTAGGTGCAAACTTATTACATTGGTCTTATCAATATAATCTAAGCGAAGAAACTTTTGGTCATGGCGGTTATTACAGTCCACAAAACTATATAGGCGTATCACTGCCAGTGATTTATGACCGTCGCGTTAATAACGACTTTATTTACCGCCTTCGAGCGGGGATTTCTTGGTCAACGACTACCACAGATGACAGTGAGTTTTTCCCTAACGATCCGCTATTACAGCAGCAAGCAATTGTCAGGGGCGAAACGACGACAGGTATCAGCCCCATTTTTGAAGGCGACACAAGTTCGGGTATCTCGTATAACCTAGGCGGTAGTTTTGAATACCGCTATACACCGCATTGGTTTTTTGGTGGCTTTTTTAGCTTAGATCGTGCTGATTTTTATGAGCCTAACTATGCTCAGCTTTATTTCCGCTATTACTTTAAACCTGTTTATAGTGAAATGATTTTCCCTGGAACCCCTGTAGTGCCTTACGCAGACTATTAGTCACTGTTTTAAAACCACAGTACAGCTAACTATCGCAAGCACTTCCCCTGCACATAAGGTGTATGTATACTTAGCCGCACTTGTAGCTAGGATAAGGGTGTGACTCTTACCCACTAAGGAATACCTTAGTGAGCAAACCATTACCTTAGCTGCATAAAAAACAAAATCATGGCCGCCCGTTCAATCAGTGTTTTTATCACATGAACGATTAAAGCAAAAAATATAAGGCCGCAATAATTAACGTTGAGTTAGGAAGTAAATATGAGTTCATTACCTAAAGCAGGTGACTTTTTAGGGCATCCTAAAGGGTTATTCCTGTTGTTCGGCACAGAAATGTGGGAACGATTTGGTTATTACGGCATGCGTGCCATTTTAGTATTATATCTCGTTGCGATTGTTCAAGAAGGTGGTTTTGGTTGGAGTAATGCCGACGCACTAAGCCTGTACGGTACATTCACTATGGCTGTTTATATCACGCCATTATTTGGTGGTTGGTTAGCCGATAACGTACTTGGTCAACGTAAAGCAATCATCATCGGTGGCCTATTAATGGCGGCTGGTCACTTCACTATGGGTATTCCGCATAGCATGCTAGCTGGCCAAGAAGAAAATGTATTCTACATTGGTTTAGCATTACTATGTATGGGTAACGGTTTATTTAAGCCAAATATCTCAACCATGGTTGGTGACTTATATACAGAGGGTGATCAACGTCGTGATGGTGCCTTCACTATTTTCTACATGGGCATTAACTTAGGTGGCGCATTAGGTCCATTAGTTGCCGGTTATGCAGCGGCTGCTATGGGTTGGCAATACGGCTTCATCGTTGCGGGGATTGGTATGCTTATCTCTGTTGCAATGCAAGTTATGTTAAGCAACAAATACTTAGGCGATATAGGTGTCGTTCCTTCAGCCAAACTAGCGCAATCGCAATCTAACTCTGACGTTAAAGTTCCTTTAACAAAAGTTGAAACTGACCGCATTAAAGTTATTTTTACTATGAGTGTATTTAGTATCATTTTCTGGATGGGATTTGAGCAAGCCGGTGGCCTAATGAACTTATTCGCTAATGATTATACTGACCGTATGCTATTCAACTTTGAAATTCCAGCGTCATGGTTCCAATCATTAAACTCTATTTTCATCATTGTTTTTGCCCCACTGGTCGCTATTATCTGGTTAAAACTTGATAAACGAGAGCCTAACTCACCAGTTAAGTTTGCAATTGCATTAGTCTTTTTGGCACTTGGCTTTATCACTATGATTTTAGCACTTATGACTCAAGGTCAAGGTGATACATTACAAATCAGCATGATGTGGTTAGTGTTATTCTACTTATTCCATACACTAGGTGAGTTATGCTTATCACCTATTGGCTTATCTATGGTCAGTAAATTAGCCCCACTACGCTTAGCTTCAATGTTAATGGGTATTTGGTTCCTATGTACAGCAGTTGCGAATAAGATTGCCGGTTTTGTAGGTTCATTCTTAGGCGAAGGTGAAGAAGCCCTTGATAATGCGCTAGGCATTTTCATTGGTTTAGGTGCAACAGCTGTACTTTCTGCAGTGATCATGTACTTACTAAGTGACAAACTTGTTAAATGGATGCACGGTGCTGAGGGTCAACACGAGCCGCACACACAAGAGCACATTTTAGCTGAAGAGCTGGAAGTAGTTGCTGAAAAACCGTAATTAAGCGTTCAAAGCTTCTCCACAAGCAGCCCTGCTTGTGGAGATTTTCTAAACAATCCCCTCTATATCACGTCCCTAAATACTGCTATTATACACACCGTCAATTTGAACTTTGTACGGACTACGATGCCCTTTTCAATATACAAAAAACTCTTTTTAGTCATCTTATTGCTCTGCCTTTTAAATGCATGTGGCGGAGACAATACAGTTAAAGATACCGCGTTTGTTGTAGATGAAACGGATCTAATAATCTCTGCTAATGATGGGTTAACACAAAGTTTTGACAATGACTTAGTCACTATCAGCATCCCCAAAAATGCGGTGAATACCGATACACGTTTTATATTTAGTCAAACACCCCTTGATGAAAGCAATAAAGCACAGGGGATCATTTCTGCACTGTATAGCTTTAGTCCAAAAGATCTATCGTTTAACACTCCAAGCACTTTATCAATCAGTACCGAAAGTGCTGCTGATAACCAACTATTTGCCATTGCTCAGTTAATCGATGGACAATGGCGCACGCTCGCAAGTACCACATCAGAAAACAACCGAGTTAGCGCACAAATTACCACATTAGGTACATTCGCTATTAAATCTCGACCCATTGTTCCAATTACTAAAAATATTGGACCAAACTGCCCGAGTAACGAAACAACGCAAAAAATGCGCTTTATTCATGTAGCAGATCTCCATGCTCGATTTGGTTTTAAAGAACGTTTATTTAGTCGTATTAAAGGGTATTACCAACAATCCGTCGCAGAGCAGCCTTATACCTTGTTCACCAATGGTGGCGATGACTATGAAAAAGGCACCGTGGCAGAGCAAACTTCCAAAGGCTTAATCACCGTTGAGGCAATAAAAGCAATGGCGTTTGATGTCCGTGTAGTGGGTAATCACGATTATGCATGGGGCCCTGAGCAGTTACTTGATTACGCCAATGATGATCACGCCATTGTATTAGCCAGCAACACTCAATACACAGGTGATAGTACGCAAAGTTTCGACGCAGTTGATTTTTCAATTGTTCAAGTTGGCTGTCTAAAAGTGGGCTTTTTTGGCATGACCTCTGTGCCTTGGAATGAACTAGATAGACCGGTAGAAACCGCTCCAATTCCTGACTTTATCGCCAATTTTAAAATGAATTGGCAGTGGCAAGAGATAGCGCAAACAATTGTTCAGCAGCATCGTCAAGATGTGGATTACATGGTAATGCTCAGTCACTTAGGAGAAGGTGGCGATACACAAATAGCTCAAAACGTGCCAGGCATTGACTTAGTCCTCGGTGGTCATACTCATGGCGGAGAAAGCTTTCAGCAACTCGATAATGGCAGTTTAGTGATCCAGCCAAACTTTTTTGCTCAAGGTTTAACTGACTTAGAGTTAACCTTTGATTTAGCAACTAAAACGGTTAGTGATATCAACTACAATACGGTAGCCACGGCAAACATCGGGACTGTTGATGAAGCATTGCAAACGCAAATAGATTTTTTGATGGGTAAATACGCTCCAGATGCCAATACTGAAATAGCTATTTCAGAAAACTACCCGAGCGCGTTACAAATAATGGAGATCACGACTCGTGCTGTAAAACAGCAGTATCAAATAGATGCAGCCCTTTTTGATCCTAGCCAAGTGCAAACTCGCTGGACACCCGGTACGCTGACACAAGAAGATTTTCATAATGCTTTTAAAGTTGAAAGGCAACCTTCTAACACACCCGGCTTTAGTGCAATTTATCAAGTTACGGTAAATGGTAGCGAATTAAAAACCATGATAGCGAGTCAACCAGATTGGGTATTATTAGCCCCAGATAGTATTACTGACAGTCAAACTTATAATTTAGCACTGCAAAAAGGCCCCGCTTTTAATGGTGAGCTGTTTTTCAATAGTATTACCTTTGCTGAGCCGCAATTACTGGCTGAAACATGGCAATTACTTGATCAGTACGCTCGCTACCGCACCAGCCAGTGTCTGCATATAGATACAAACACTCAACTCAACTCATGCCAAGATCAAGCAAATATTACCATTTGGAATTTTGATGATCCCAGTAAGCCACTCAAAGCAGATTACGGGCCATCAACCCTTAGCTACTTCGATCCAGAACAAAGTGGCTGGGGCCCTGAGGACACTGTTTATAAGACCACTTCTGAATTAAATATTGCCGATTTAAATGACGGTGCTTCAGGCGTAATGGCCTTTACCGATCATTCTCCTACTGAAGGGCTACAAATCACCCTCAATACAGCTGCTAATGGTGACTTTATCAATGAAGGCCTCGTATCAGATTACACGCTAGTAATGGACATTTACTGGCCACTGGCAGTCAAAGACATTTACCGCGCTCTGGTGCAAACCGATACGGTAAATTACTTAACAGACGATGCTGATATATACATTAATCCTGAAGGTGGCTTAGGTAAATCAACCAGCGAAAGTGGTTACTTTGGCAACACTCAATCAGATACCTGGCATCGCATCGCCTTTGTCTTTTACACAGCACCAGATAATGGCGTGTTTGAAGTGTACGTTGATGGTGAGCTAGCTGGCGTAAAAAGAGAGGGTGAAATTAATCGTCGCTGGGCATTAAACAAAGCCGTGTTACTACTGACTGATAATAACTATGAAACAGAGCCCGGTTACTTAAACGCTTTGCTTTATGCAGGTCGCGCAATGACTCGCGATGAAATAAAAAGCATGGCTGGCGCGCAGCAAACTTTACGCTTTGAGCCAAATACACGATCATTAAACCAGACGGTTGAGCGTCATTATCAAAGTGCCCCCGCTATAAAACCTAATTTGTGGCTAGAGCAGCGCAGCAAGTTTTTTAACAAACGCGGCCCGAGCGTAAACAATTAATTACAATCCAGCGATTAAATTAAGGGAGGAAACTCCCTTAACATCCTTAGTTTACATCCTCAATTAAAACAAATTAATCATTAATATCAATCAACTAAGCAATCCTAAAGAGCGCAAACATTTAACTATCAAACAGCAACCATTACAGCTTCCCCTATTCCATCTACATTTTTAAATGATCGTCCCATTTAATTTACAAATAGCCTGTTAGCTAAATAGATGCGGGCTCTTCCCCTTTTACTCGTTATGGTTAATTATCTGCGCATCAGACACAACAAGACGCAGTGCTTATTGCGGGAGAATTATAATGAGTGAAGTAACTAACCCTTTAGGTTTGGTAGGTATTGAGTTTACTGAATACGCTACACCTGATGCAGATTATATGGATAAAGTGTTTACCGATTTTGGTTTTTCAAAACTAAAAACATTCAAAGGTAAAGACATTGTTTATTACAACCAAAACGATATTCACTTTTTACTAAATAATGAACGTGATGGTTTCTCAGCAGAGTTTGCGAAAAGCCATGGCCCTGCAATTTGCTCTATGGGCTGGCGTGTAGAGAATGCCCAACACGCATTCGATACCGCTGTGGCACGAGGTGCAAAACCTGCTACGGAGTCTACTCATAAAGACTTACCATACCCAGCAATTTACGGTATTGGTGACAGCTTAATTTATTTTATCGAGCAGTTTGGCGATAAAGGTTCTATTTATGAGCAAGATTTTGAAGATTTAAATGAGCAAAATATCGTTGCTGATAAAGGGTTTATCCGTATCGATCACCTAACTAATAACGTTTATAAAGGCACTATGGAAACATGGGCTAACTTTTATAAAGACGTATTTGGTTTTACTGAAGTTCGTTACTTTGACATCAAAGGTCAAAAAACCGCGTTACTTTCTTACGCACTGAAATCACCGTGCGGCACCTTCTCTATTCCAATTAATGAAGGTAAAGGCAACGATAACAACCAAATTGATGAATACCTTGGTGAATACAATGGTCCTGGCGTTCAGCATTTAGCATTCTTAACTGATGACTTAGTTAGCTCATTAGATAAGCTTGATAAATCAACGATTGCGACTCTTGATATCATCCCTGAGTACTACGACACTATTTTTGACCGCGTACCTTGGGTAAAAGAAGACAAAGAGAAAATCCGTGAACATCAAATTCTAGTAGATAGCCAAAGTGAAGATTGCTACTTATTGCAAATTTTCTCTAAAAACTTATTTGGCCCAATCTTTATTGAAATGATCCAACGTGTTGATGACGGTGGTTTTGGTGAAGGTAACTTCCAAGCGCTGTTCGAATCAATCGAACGTGACCAAGAGCGTCGCGGCGTTTTATAAACACCGCATTATAAATTTAAAAAGCAGCGTATCTCGCTGCTTTTTGTCGTTTAATCTATTTTATAAATGACAATCTAATTTTCACTGTTTAAATCGCGCTAATCATCACCATATCCACTGTAAAGCGCGACTGACTAAACCAAAGGAAATGTAATGAGTTTAATTAACGAAACCCATGATATAAATTTAACTAGCTGGGTAGCCTCAGCGAATGTTGCAAACTGTGACTTCCCTATTCAAAACTTACCATTTGCAGAAGTACGTCGTAAGAACTCTGACGAAGCATTTCGTGGTGCTGTTGCCATTGGCGACCAAGTGATCGACCTTGCCAAAGTAAACGAACTGGCTATTTTCTCAGGCGATGCACAAACCGCCGTAGCTGCTGCCAGCCAAGCAACGTTAAATGAATTTATGGGTCTTGGTCAGCAATACTGGTCAGCGCTGCGTTTAGCGTTATCAAAAGCACTACGCGAAGGTGCAGCAGAGCAAGCTAAGTTAAGCGAGGCATTAATTGCCCAAGCTGATATTGAGTTTGCATTACCATGTCGTATTGGCGATTACACTGACTTTTATACATCAATTTACCATGCAACAGCTGTCGGTAGTCTATTCCGTCCTGATAACCCACTACTTCCTAACTATAAGTGGGTGCCTATTGGTTATCACGGCCGCTCTTCATCAATTGATGTATCTGGACAAACCTTTCATCGCCCAAATGGTCAAACTAAAGCGCCAGACGCAGACGTGCCATCACTTGGCCCATGTAAACGTTTAGATTATGAATTAGAGCTAGGCATTTACTTAGGTAAAGGTAACGAATTAGGCGATGCGATTGCAATTGAAAATGCTGAAAACCATGTATTTGGCTTTTGTGTGTTCAATGACTGGTCAGCGCGTGATTTACAAGCATGGGAATACCAACCACTTGGGCCATTCCTAGCGAAAAACTTTGCATCAACTGTATCACCTTGGATTGTTACAACAGAAGCATTAGCACCTTTTAGAACATCATGGACACGGGATGAAAATGATCCGCAACCATTAGACTATCTAGAATCAAGCAAAAACCGTGAGCTTGGTGCCTTTGATATTAAAATGGATGTACAAATTGAGACCGCAAAAATGCGTGAACAAGGTGCAGCGCCTTCACAGGTATCTAAGTCAAGCTTTAAACATTCATACTGGACAGTGGCACAAATGGTTACTCACCACACTGTAAATGGCTGTAATTTTATGCCTGGTGATATGTTAGGCTCTGGTACACAATCTGGGCCAACGCATGAAGAAGCAGGTTCTTTACTTGAACTTTCTCGTGGTGGCAAAGAGAAAATCACGCTTAATAACGGTGAGCAACGTAGCTTCTTAGAAGATGGCGATAACGTAATTATGCGTGGTTGGTGTGAAAAAGACGGTTTTGCACGTATTGGTTTCGGTAGCGTTGAAGGTACGGTTCTGCCTGCTAAGTAACTAAATTGTAAACGTTTATTAAATATATTTTTTGAAGGAGGCGACCAATGCCTCCTTTTTTAAGATAAATTACAATTTTTTACTGGCTTTTTCAGCTCAGATTGCTATCTTAATTCGGTTAATAGCCAGTATTTATAAGCCATGTCAGCATTTATTAAGTCTTTTTATCACAAACTATTCCCAGCTAGACAGTTGTTGATCCGCCAAAATGGTGAGGTTAAACATGTGATATTAGCCCCTTGGTTACAAGTTTCAGCTGTAGTAGTTGTTTTAATTGCTTTAGCCTGGTTGACCATATCTACTTTACAAATTTATTCGCAAACCAACAAAATCTCCGATATTGAACAAAGCCAACTATCAAAGCAACAACAGTGGCAGCTTCAAAAAGAGCAGCAACAGCAGCAATACGAAAAACAACTCGCACAGCTTGCGGTACTAGAACAAAAACAAGCTTTATTACAAAGCATGATCGATTCTCTACCCGAGTCGATGAGCAATCCAATCGACGATGCCGCAACAATTGAGAATATCGAGACTAAAGAATTACAAGGCGATTTTCATGAGCCTCTCGTTGATGAAAAAAGCCCTGACAGTGCCCAAGTTAGTGTACAGTCTGTTGAACAGCGCATTACGCAACTCGAGACACATTACTTACAAAGCTTTCTACAAATCGAGCAGCAAATAGAGTTGCGCCATCGCGATATTTTAACAATGCTAAAAGGTGCAGGACTTGATACTGCCTTATCCCGTCGCCTTAGTGGTGAAGTGTCAGAAACAGCCCAAGGTGGTCCGCTGGATTTATTTGATGAGTCCAAAATTCCGACTGAATTTTTAGCCATTGCCGATAAGTTACTTGCCTTAAACAACCTCGAAAACCTTCTCAGCGAGTTACCGCAAACTCTGCCTGCTGCAAACTACTATATTTCGAGCAGTTTTGGGCTGCGTAAAGATCCCGTTAATAACCGTCACGCTTTTCACAAAGGTGTTGATTTAGCGGGCTGGCATAAAACCGAAATTTTTGCCCCTGCAGATGGCACAGTGCTACGCGCAGGACGTAATGGTGGTTATGGAAACTTTATTGAATTACAACATAAAAATGGTTTTGTAACTCGCTTTGGTCACTTAAATAAAATCAAAGTAAAAAAAGGCCAAACCGTTGCTAAAAATGATGTTATTGGCTTAATGGGCAGCACTGGCAGAAGTACTGGTACTCATCTACACTATGAAGTGTTACTTAACGACAAACATGTCAACCCTGTAAAAATAACAAAGGCGCTTTCTCGTGTTCGGTAAAAAAAAATCAACTGTAAGTAGTTCTTCTGATTCACAATTAAAAAGAACCAACCACACGCCATCGATCATTTCTGAAGATGTTCGTTTAACGGGTAGCTTGATCAGCCAAGGTGAAGTGCAACTTGATGGACGCATTGATGGTGATGTGCGTGTTAATCATTTAGTGATCGGTAATACAGGCTGTGTAGAAGGCTCTGTAATTGCTGAAAGCGTAATTGTCAAAGGCAAGATAATTGGCTCACTCAATGCTAGTAAAGTCGTCATTGAACGCTCAGCACAAGTACATGGTGACGTTTACCAAGATACTCTCAGTATTGATGCTGGAGCGATTATCGAAGGTAACTTAAAACAACGCCACGAAGCTGAAACCGTTGAGTTAGTTACCCATAGTACAGAGTCAAAACCTGAACTCGCATCAGTACTAAGTACTGGTGATAACGACCTGTCATTTTTTAATAAGCAAGCCGCAGAAAAAGAGTAAGCGGTTTATTTTTTCTTTTCTGTTTTCTTAGTAATGTACATCGTAATATCTGCGGTGAACACTAGTTCATTGCGGGTATTATAAAGCTTAACGGGCACTACTAAATCTTCTTTATCTAGCCACTGCCTTGGCATTGGGATCTCTGCTACCGCAGTTACATCTGTGTCTACTTTGGCCAAATAATTTGCCGTCATGCACTTAGGGATCCAACGATGCGTTTTATAAGGCACCGTTGCATCAACCATTACCCCAGCACATAGCTCTGCAAGATTACACTGTGCGATAGCGTGAATAGTACCAATGTGATTATGTACACGGCGACGATTTTTTACCACGGCACTGCAATGCCCATCACGTAAATCCAATACATAAGGTTTCATTGAGCCAAAGTAAGGGGCTTTAAAGCACACTACTTTAGTAAATAGCCAATTCCCAAACGGTAAGCGTTTAAAAGTACGCCATGCTGTTAAAACTGCTGATTTATTACTCATCATTTTTCTCATTGTAGATAGCTGTTTGCAAATTAACACATCAGACCAGTTTAAAAAAGAGTATTTCCCTTTGCTCGTCAGCAATATTCAGCAAGAGGGGTCAAATGCCCTTTCTTTTTTGCTGTTGGGTGCCTAAAATACGCGGCATAAGGAGTACTCATGCCCACAACCAATCGCCATAACCAGCTTAGTATTATTTTCACCCTCGCCCTTTTGGTCATATTTTGTCCGTTAGCGATTGATATATATTTACCAGCCTTTCCTAATATAGCTCACGCGTTACATATTGATGAACAGCAAGTGCAACTTACTGTTGCTATATTTATGCTTACTGTTGGCTTAGGACAACTTATAGCTGGCCCTTTAGCTGATAAATTTGGGCGGCGTCCAATCGCCTTATTTGGTATTACACTTTATGGCTGCTCTGCATTGTTAGCCTACTTTGCGCCAAATTTTGCTCTTTTAATGCTAGCCCGCGCTCTACAAGGCTTTGGCGCATGTGCCACATTTGTGGTGGCATTTGCGATTGTTCGTGATACTTATGGCAGTGCGAAAAGCGGCCAAATGATCACCTACCTAAATGGTATTGTTTGTTTTATTCCAGCATTGGCACCCATTTTAGGCGCTTGGCTCACCGTCCAATTTGGCTGGCGAATGAACTTCTTATTTTTGGCTGGGTTTGCCTGTTGTGGATTAATAATCACTGCAATGTACTTTAAAGAAACACGTCCGGCTGATAGTTACTATGAAGGGCATATTTTGGATTTACGCCGTTTTATTCCCATCATCACCACGCCTATTTTCCTTTTTAATAGCTTAATTTGTATGGTGGCAATGTCAGCAATCTTGGCCTTTGTGACCTTAGCTCCTGGTTGGATCATGACTGAGCTTGGCGGCTCAGTGGCAGACTTTACATTTTGGTTCACACTCAATGCAGTTGTCAGTATTGTCGCCAGTTTTATTGCCCCATTATATATTAAGCGGCACAGCCAAAAAGCGTTACGCTTAGGTATGAGCTTATTAATTTTTTCAGGTGTGTTAATTTTAATACTTGGCCAATTTAAAAGTGCCTTTACCTTTATGTTACCCGTGCTTATTGCTGCCTTAGGTTTTTCACTCAGTTTAGGCTCGGCAGCTGGTATGGCATTATCACACTTTGCTAAACAGGCTGGCACCGCATCCGCATTAATTGGCTTAATGCAAATGAGCGGTGCAGGAGTGCTGGTCATGCTCACCCAAGTATTGCCTTTTAATGCGCCAGAATTTATTGCGTTTCACTTATTATTATTACTCCCCCTATGGGCTATACTGCTGAGCAATAAAGCCCACGCCTATCATCCAAAGAATACTTAACACAATGATAAATTATGAATTTTTACTCTCCTTTTTAACAGCCAGCTTTTTAATTGCCGTGGCGCCGGGGCCCTCAAACGCTTTTTTAATGGCGCAAACTTTTGCCAATGGCCGCTCTGCGGGCTTACAAAGTGCATTTGGCTTTGCACTAGGTGGGGTGGTACATACCTTGTTTGCTGTGGTTGGTTTAACTGCAATTTTAAAAGCATCAGAGCTTGCTTACACTACAGTGCAATATGCGGGTGCCGGCTATTTATGTTACTTAGGCGTAATGATGCTAAAAAGCACCTTTATCACTATAGCTGACGACTGCGGGGATAAACCCCATGTAAGCACCAGTAAAAAGAAAAATGTCATGTTCCAAGCGATGATGACAGAAGTGCTCAACCCAAAAGTTGCGCTGTTTTTTATTGCTTTTATACCCCAGTTTGTTGATCCCAGTTTATCGAGCTCAACCACATTCCAACTCGCTTTTTTTGGCTTGCTTTACCCTATTTTTGCGTTCCCAATTGATTGCACTTATATTTACTTTGGCGATAAAATAGCCGGTTATTTCAGGAACAACCCAAATACTCAATTGTGGATAGACCGAATTACAGGTATTGTGTTTATAGCACTTGCTATTAACCTTTTAGTGTAAAAAATAATAAGAGTCAGCATGGAACAAAAACAACAAATATTACCCGCAAAAAAAAATATTGCCCTAGTCGCTCATGATGGAAAGAAAACTGCATTGCAAGCGTGGTGTAATAAACATCGTGACAACTTGAGTCAGCATACATTATATGGCACAGGTACTACGGGTCACTTAATCGAGAAAAATACCGGGCTTGACGTAATCAAATTACTCAGTGGTCCTATGGGGGGCGATCAACAATTAGGCGCAAAAATAGCCGAACACGAAATCCATATGTTGATTTTCTTTTGGGATCCCCTCGCCTCTCAGCCTCATGACCCTGATGTTAAAGCATTATTGAGACTAGCAGCGGTATGGAATATTCCAGTGGCCTGTAATGAAGTCAGTGCTGATATGTTATTAAGCTCATCATTAATGCATGTAGAGCTTGAACGTAGCTTGCCAGATTACGAAAAGTACCTGGCAACCCGGCAAGTGACACTATAAAAGTGCCTCTATTTTAGCGATAAAGCATACTTGCCCATTTAGTGAGTCCAGCGGTGACACTGCCAAAGTGATCACCGTTAACCATTTTTATATTCCCTAAATGCTCAACTAGCGCCGCTTTGATCAGCGGTGATTGGGCGCTACCACCGGTAAGGTAAATAACATCAGGCACGGCGCCCGCCTCTTTAATTGCTTGCTTTGCTAAGCTAACAATTTGCATGATTGCATCATCAACCGCCAATGCTAAATCATCACGGGATAACACTTTATTTAATTGCGGTGCTAAAAAGCCAAGCTCACAGTTAAACTCAGTGGCTGATGACAAGGCAATTTTTGCCGCTTCCCCTTGTTGAACTAACTGATGACCTTGCTTATTTTGCTGTAAATCGAGCAATCGTTGAAATAACTCTGGTGCTTCTACTTCACGCAGCTGAGTGAGTAACTCGCGAGCGTGTTGCTGGCTATAAAACTGACTTTGTAGATTTACATCATTGATTTTGCATGCTTGCCAAAACGGCTGATTAGGCAAGGGTAAACCCGATTTAAACTTACTGCCTAGCCCGAGTAGTGGCATCAACGCATGATAGCTCAACGCAATATCGAGATCATTACCGCCAATACGTTTACCTGTGTGGGCTAAAAAGTCTTGGTCACGTTCATTACTGTTACGAAAACTAGGGCCCATTTGTACAAACGAGCAGTCACTGGTACCACCGCCGATATCGATAACTAAGACTTTCTGATCCTGCTGTAAGTCGCTTTCATAATCAATGCCCGCTGCGAGCGGCTCATACAAAAACGCCACGTCTTTAAAGCCTGCGCGTTTAGCAGCACGCTCTAAAATGCCAAGTGCTTGTTGATTTGATTCTTCGCCACCCACTGCCTGAAAATTAACAGGACGGCCAATTACGGTCTGCGTTAATGCGTATTGTAAAGATGCCTCCGCACGTTGTTTAATTTTTAAAATCATCGCGGTGGCAATATCTTCAAAAAAGTTGATTTGCCCTTGCTTTAAACCTGTGGCACCAAAGAATGATTTAGGGGATTTAACAAAATAGCCTTCTTCAGGAAACTGCACATACTCGCTAATGGCTTCGCGACCAATAAAAAGGCTTTCTTCACCCGCTGCGAGATCTAAATCCGACTTGATCCGCACCATTGAATTTAACAATGCCTGACGCTGACTTTTAAAGTCTTGCTCAAATGCAGTACCCGTTAAATGCTGAGCAACAAAATCAACCACTAAGGCACTATGATGAGTGTATAAAGTAGAAGGTAAATAATGCTTGCCTTGTTCTAGCGGTACTAACTCGACAGCATTTTGTGCATTCATTACACCCATAGCACAATTTGAACTACCATAATCAAAACCAACAAACATTTCGCCACCACTACTTATCAAAAGGCCGCGCAATTTAGCATACTAATCGATTTTTTTAAACGTTATTCAGCTTTACGCTCGCGCACAAAACTGGCAAAGCGCGGCACACCATTTTTGGTAAAACCATGATAACGATAGGTGATTGTCGCTCCAATTTTTGGCGGTTCTTGCCGTTGTTGGTCAGTTAATCCTGTGCCAATATTAAATTGTAAGCCTTCAGCGGTCTCTACCCGTAGTGCTCCTAACATGCCTTGGTACTTACCCTTACCGGGCAAATAGTCAATCACCACGGCTTCATTATCTAAATAAGGCTTTAACTTTAAAAGTGCATCACTGCGACCACTTTTATGTGTAGCTGACGCTAAGTGCAGCATCACCCCTTCCCCACCTAGTTGGACTATCTGCTCAAAAAAGGTCGATAGCGCTTGCTCTGTTTTGAAGTGGTGCTGCTGTACAGCCTGAATATGTGGACGGTTTATACGATTAACTAAGTTAAGGTAATTTTCATAGCGTGTTTGAAAAGGGCTTGTTTGATCTGGCATATCAAAAATTTGATAAGTCACCTTCTGCCAATCACTATCTCGTGGTTTTTGAGTACGAACAATACCACTGAGTGCAGCAAAATCACCGTGTTTGGTCCACAGTTCGCCATCTAATCGTACATTCGGTAAATCGGCTACAAACCAAGCAGGAGCATGTATGAGGTTATCGTTACGAGTGATCAGTTCAGTGCCAGTCCAAATAGCCCGCACCCCATCAAATTTTTCACTCACTAAGTAGTTTTCAATGGCGGGGGCGTTGTCTTGTTGATACACCTTGGCTAGTTGTGCATTTGCTATTATGGGTGGCTTTGTTGCGAAGCAGTTAAAGCTGATGAGCAACAGCCACACTATGATTAATCCCTTTAGCATGTTAGTCCCTTGTTTATTGCCAAGTAGACTAAACTATAGCTTAGTTTGTACCCATTGCCATAGTTGCTGTAAATTATCCATCCGCGCAAATGCCAAACTTAAGTCATGTTCTAAAGTGTGCTTATTGGGTATGGCTACCACAGCTACTTTTGCATTCGTAGCAGCGGTTACGCCGGTATGTGTATCTTCCACCGCAATGGCTTGCTCGGCTGAAATACCTAAGGTTGAAAGTGCCAATAAATATGGGTCGCCGGCAGGCTTGGGATTGCGTACATCATCTTTGGTGACAACACAGTCAAACCATTCATAAAAGCCATAGCCCTTTAAAATGGGTATCGCTTCATGGCGCGCACTGCCTGTCACCAGTGCCATTTTAAGTCCGCTGTCTTTGACCGCTTGTAATACATCTTGTGCAAAAGGCATTAATGATGGTAAATCTGTTGCTACAAACTTCTCAAATGCATCATATTTAGCTTGTGCAAGCCACTGTGGTGATACCGATAAGTTATACTGTTTAACGACTTCAATTGCCGCCTCTAACGTTGGCCTACCTGAAAATCGCTGACAAAAATCATCTTCGTCATAGCGCACACCAAACGGCGCTAAAATATCATTCCAACAATTAAAATGCACACTTTCAGAGTCAACTAAGGTGCCATCCATATCGAATAATACTGCTTTTAAAGTCATCCTCATTCCTTTAATTAAAAAATAAAAAAGGTGCACTCGGCACCTTAGTTAATCGTTATTCTGTTAAGCCTGCTGGCGGCTCAGCAAATGCCTCTTCACCGCTTTGCACATCGACTAACTCGTAACCACGCTCTTTTCTAACCACTTTTAAAACTGGCTTTTCAAACGCGGTTTTTAAACGATCTGCGTCGGCCTGTAATTCTTCAACGGTGTTACCAAATGGCGCTGCACCCGTTTCTGACCAATTTGTTACTTTACCATTTAGGTTATATTCAACCTCATGAATTTGATATTGTGCTGCTTCATCTTTAGTTGCTTCACAAAAGATTACACGGTAATTCCAAAATCCAGCCATGACAATTCTCTTTAAAATGTAATTAGCGCTACTTTAGCAGTATCGACTAGTAATATAAACGAAAAAACCCGCTTAAAAAGCGGGTTTAAATAACTAAACAATCTGCTTAGAAAAAGTTAACTTTAAATTCAGCGCCAACAAAACGCCCTTCGTTAACCATTGCTGTATTGTTATTAAAGTCGATTGCACCAATTGATTGTTGCTTATCAAATAAGTTACGTGCAAAAACGGCTACTTGATACTCATAGTCACCTTCAGACCATGCATAACCACTGCGAAGACCTACTTCAGTAAGTGCTTTACCTTCAAACTCTACAGACTCGTACAAGAAATAGTTAATCTCACTGCGGTATGAAACATCTGCGTAAGTAAAGAACTCACCATCACCTAATTCTTTGCTATAGCGTAGGGTTAAGTTAGAGATCCACTCAGGTGCGTGCGGCAAACTATTACCATCGATGATAGCATTACCATCAACCATAGGATCTGTGATTGTTAAAGTAGGACGGTCTGGCACCGCAATCGCGATGCTGTCATCTTTAAGCTCAGTATTGTTATAGCTTAAGTTAAATGTCGCATTTAGCTCATCTGTTAATACCCACTCAGTATCTAACTCAAAACCATAGCCTGTCGTTTTATCAGCATTTAATAGACTGGTTGTATTAGTGGTACCGCCAACCGCAGTTAATTGCTGATCATTCATTGTGTAATAAAAAATTGTCGCATTTACACGACCACGACCATCTAATACGTCTGACTTAATCCCAGTCTCGTATGAGGTTACCGTTTCTGAATCAGCTTTAGTCAGCTCATCAGAGAAAGTAATACGGCCTTGGATACTTGGTGCGCGGAATGTATTTGCAATACGGCCGTATAAATTCATATCATCGGTTAATTTATACGTCGCTGATAAATCCCAGCTGATATGATCATCACTGGCATCTTCAGTGCGGATAATATCAGTTTCGCATTGCATTAAGTCAAAGTTACATTCACTTAAATCAGCTGGAACGAATTTACGTACAGCAACGAAATCTTTATCATCGTCTGAATAACGAAGACCAGCGGTTACTTTTAAATCATCACTAAAGGTGTAATCAACAGAGCCAAATACAGCCCATGCTTTGGTATCTTGTTGCTGATTTACATAACCATTCAATGTTCCACCAGCTAAGGTATCATAACCAAAGTTTTCGATAGTCACTGACTCATCGAAGTAAAATAGACCAGCTTGGTAATTAAAATCACCAACAAAGTTACTTGCTAAGCGTAATTCTTGTGTATATTGGTTGTGATCTGGTAAACCACTTTCACTTTCAGATTGATAAGGAATAACGCCAGGACCGCCAACATAACCACCATCAATATCGCCACGTGAGTTTACTTCAGCACTTTCCCAACCAGTGATTGAAGTTAAAGTATGGTTTGCGAAATCATACTCAAGTTTTAAGCTTGCCCCTTGCGAGTCAACAACCTGAAATTCACGTGCAGCAGCATTATGATAAACCACATCAGCATCAAAACCATCAACTAACTCATTTGAACCTGCTTTGATTGCGTTCGCGTAAAATGGGATTGGTGTACCTTCCATATTACGAACGTGGTAGTTTAATAAAGCTGAAAAATCATCTTTTTCATATAAGAACTGGATACGTGCAGCGCGATCGGTGTAACCACCTAAAATGTCGTCTTGTTCAAAGCCTGGTGCGCGATTATCAATGTAATCATCTTTACCTTGCCACAATACCGATACACGTGCCGATAGGTTTTCTGTTAACCCGCCGCCAACAGCACCTCTAAAATCAATTGAGTTATTTGTACCGTATGATACTGAGCTAAACCCATCAAATTCTTGGCTAGGTTTTACAGAATCGAATTTAACAAGACCTGCAGGTGTGTTACGGCCAAATAATGTGCCTTGTGGGCCGCGTAGTACTTCAACACGCTCTACGTCAAATACAGGAAAGCCTTTTAGGATTGCATTTTCTTGTACCACATCATCAACAACAAGTGACACGGGCTGCGAAGCGTTTAAATCAAAATCAGTATTACCTAAGCCACGAACATAAAAACGTGGGAAAGTACGTCCATATGAAGATTCAATTGATAAGCTTGGAATTTTCGCATTCATAAAACGAACATCCATACCAGCAGAGCTGTATGCATCCAATTTATCGCCTTGTAACGCAGAAACAGCAACAGGTACTTCCTGTGCGTTTTCTACACGCTTACGCGCGGTAACTT
The DNA here is from genome assembly GCF_022846535.1 of Pseudoalteromonas sp. KAN5. NCBI lineage: Bacteria > Pseudomonadati > Pseudomonadota > Gammaproteobacteria > Alteromonadales > Pseudoalteromonadaceae > Pseudoalteromonas > Pseudoalteromonas sp. KAN5. The sequence continues at coordinate 461,071 of NZ_AP025589.1, read as the reverse complement.
GGATAACTTCTAATTGGTTGCTTTTTGCACCTGGAGCTTGCTCATCAGCTGCTAGAGTAGAAAATGAAGTACCTGCTACAGCAGAGAACAACGTTGCATTAATTAGGGTTGCTAACGTAGATCTTTTCATTGCTTTCATGTTGGGGTTTAGCCTTTTGTGTGCACTCTTATTCAACGGTTGATGTGTTGCGCTAGTTCACTTAGCGGGCTCGGCCAATTTTTCGCGCCTTGTAATAAGCTGCGCGGACCTCACTGTCGAGAGTGCAAAACGAAATAGTGAGGCTGAACGAACGATGAAGATTATAACACTTCATGACAGTTTTGCTGCATAAATATGTACAATAATACAAGATTTTTACAACAAATAACGCCATGATAAGCGAAGTTTGGAGATTTTATGCGGTTTTATTTACTTTATACGGACATTTGTCCTGTTAATTTGTTGGGTGTAAATGTAGCCGATCAACATAAGTGAGGTTGATACGTATTTGCATATCAACCTCCACTTTATCTGTAGCTTAATTACTTAACTGAGCTAGATCAGGTTTTGCCAATTCACAGTTATGCTCATTAAGTAATCCAAGAATTGCCATATTTAATTCCTCGACGACCTCCATATACAATGCAAAATCGGTGGTATTTACATAACTTAATACATCTATCTGTAATGCCCATGGCGTAAACCCTTTAAACTTCACGCGACAAGGATCGGCACAAATGTGTTCATGCTCATCTAATAACTGTTTACACGCATTGATAAATGACTGTAAATCGACTTGTTTAGTTTGGGCACTGAGCATTAAATTGGGTCGAAAAGCAATGCGCTCTCGTTCAGAAATATTTTCTAAATGCATATCCACAAATTTGGCATTAGCAACATAGATAACGGAACGATCTAACGTGCGAATTCGCGTTGCACGCAAACCGATTTCCTCTATAGTCCCCACGTTTGCACCAAACTTACATAAACTGCCTATTCGCACTGGCGCAGAGACATATAAAGTAATTGCGCCAATAATATTCTCTACAGTTTTTTGCGCAGCCAATGCAATCGCTAAGCCACCGATCCCTAAACCAGCGAGTAAAGTCGTGGCACTAAAGCCTAGGTTTTCAAACCACAATAATATGGCAATGATCACAATAAGCATTTTAATTACATTACTCGCTGGACGTAATAAAAATACCGCTTGTGGCTTATCTTGTGCAATAAAGCGCTCTGATAAGCGATGTTTAGCAATATCAACACTACGTAAAAATACCCAAGTCCAGGCAATCAGCAATACGGTGCTCCCCTGGGCAAGTGCTACAACGGCAATCGTCACATTCGAAACGTCATGCAGCGAACGCGCTAACAATACAGCTAACAATAAACAGATCGGTCCTTTTATAAAGGCTAGAACATCATTAGGGGTTTTCGATCTAAAGCGATGTAAAGTGGCCGCAAAAATACGCGTTATCAGTACCGATATCAAAAAGAAGGCGGTAAATGAGCCAGCAAAGTAAACCCATTGCCAGAGCATCACCCCAAGTAACTCCGTTTTAGGCAGGTGGTTATATAACCACTCTCCCACCGCGTTATAACCAAACTCATCAACTAAAAATGGAATTTTACTGACTGTTGCATTAGAAATTTTCCAAACTCGGTTTTCGCCTTTCTCATCAGGAACACGCTGTAATAAAACTTGTACCGGGCCCCGTGATGTGGTGATTTCTGCCACTAAATCTCGATAACTTGGTACCGCTTCATTCTTTTTACCCTCAGGCTTTTTACTCAATGTATCAATATCAATCCATAATGTACGGTCAAATACCAGTGACAGTTGCTCAGCAAGTAGTTCAGGTGCGATTGCCTTTACTTCAGGTGGTAAGTTTCGATAGTCTAGGTAGTTTGTGGCAAGCGCATAATCCCGTTGTCGTGCGGCTCGTAAATAAGCTTGCATAGCAGAGCTTGGTGTAATGCGATGAAATTCATCATAAGGTAAGGAATCAATATTTAACTCCTCTCCTTTTTCTTTCACTGCAGATGTTACCGCTGTCGCTTTTAGTGCCTGTTTCACCTCAGCCCCTTGCTCTGCAGGGGTTTTACTTTCAGCTTCTTTGCTTTCTTTATCAATCAGAGATTTTACGGTTACCTCAGGCTCGGCGAATGAACTGAGGCTAAAACTAAATAAAATGGACAAGCCAATTAGTTTTAAAATTGCAATAAAGTGCTTACCCATTATTAATTCCTTGGTATATTTTGCTTTGAGTGCCTATCTATTATTAACTATAAAAGCGATAACGCGTATTTAAAAGTGAATAACACAATTTTTAACCAAAATTTCTATCTTATCAGCGATCAGTTTGACCTAAGTGTAGACACAAGCTAACGTATATATTGAGCTAGCCCACAATACTAAATTCAGCGCAACCACTAAGGAATAAGATGGATCTCACCGCAACACTTTCAAAAAACTGGTCAGTACTCTTTATACGCGGCTTAATTGCTATTATTTTTGGCGTCATCACTTGGTTTGCACCAAACGCTTCGCTAAGTATTATATTGCTTTTTTTTGCCGGCTATTTTTTATTTGATGGCATTCTTAGAGTGTGGGTTGCTTGGACCTCGAAACAAAATAACCCCTACTGGCGTTGGCTACTCATCGGTGGTGTGCTATCGGTGATAGCAGGCCTTGTTACCCTGTTTGCCCCCAACGTTACCGCGCTATTATTGCTTTATTATGTCGCTGCGTGGGCCATTACCATAGGTGCGGTTGAAATTTTTGTCGCACTTAAACTAAGAGCTGAAATCTCTGGTGAGTGGCTTTTAATTATCACTGGTGCACTATCGGTTTTATTTGGCTTGTATTTAATTTTTAACCCAAGTGCAGGGATCCATACCCTACTTTGGTTAGTCGCCACTTATGCTGTACTGTTTGGCGCCTTAATTGTGCTGTTCTCGTTAAAGCTTAAGAAAATAGGGCAGCTGCAGTAACGTATACAAAAAAGTCGTTTACTGCATGTTGTAATAAACGACTTTTATCATCTTGTGAATAAGCTTTGCTTAACCACTATTTACGTTATTTTAATGGTCGTCGCGTTAAGGCAATCTCACCATCAATATGAATATCACGCTGCGGGAAGGAAATCGTAACGTTATGCTCTGCAAACACTTTATATATACTAAAGCGAATATCACTACGTACTTGCCGTAACATGCTCTCTGACTCTGCACATACCCAAAAGATGGCATTAAAGACCAAAGAGCTCTCAGCAAAGTCATCAAATAATACTGAATATGCTGGAGTGGGCAATATTGCTGGGTGTTCACTTAATACCTGTTTAATTAGTTGTTCAACTAGTAGCACATCTGAGCCATAAGCAACTCCAACACTCACCGAAGAACGCGCATTACGGTCGATCAATGTCCAGTTAGTTACTGTATTCTCGAGCAGTTGGCTGTTTGGGATCAACATATGCACACCATCGTTACGGCGGATACGAGTTGAGCGAGTATTAATCGTTTCGACCACACCTTTAGCCGTTCCTACTTCTAAAAAGTCACCAATACGAATGGGCCGCTCCCACATTAAGATCCAGCCGCTGATAAAGTTATTAATGATATTTTGCGCGCCAAACCCGACCCCAATTGCAATAGCGCCAGAAACAAAAGCAAATGCTGTAAGGGGAATATTTAGCACTTCTAAAGAAGTAAAAACTAATATCGCAATACTTAATACTAAATAGATACGGGTAAATAACAGCACCGCATCAGGGTTCATTTTGCGCGCCAGCAATGTTTTGCGAATTAAACGACCAATTCGAGTAACCACAAACCACATTGCAAACAGTATCAATGGGACTTGAATAACTTTGGCCACGGTAATTTCAATGTCGTTATAGCTAAAAATTACGTACGATAAATACTGAGAGATTAACTCTAATGTCATACATCTTCCAAAATAAATAAAACTGGACCTATTCAGGGTTAAGTAAGTTTAGCACGCCATAATAGCATTTACGGAAAAGTTAAAGTTCAATATGTTTTTTATGAACAAATTATTAACATTTTCTTACAAGCAATGCTATATAAGTACTGTAAGCTTAAATAAAGCACGAGGAACACCATGATGTCACAACTGACTTTAAATCAAAAACTAGCAACGTTGCAGCCATTAGTTGATTTGCAACTATTTGAATCAAGCCTTGCGTATCGCAATAAAATTTTGTCTGTACTTGCAGAGCAAGAGCATACACTAAATTGTATTAATAAAGAGTTTGGCCATCAGCAGCCAGCCAGCTTTGGTAGTGAAAAAAAGTTTGTACTCGGTTACAACTAATTTCATACAAAATGATTCATTATTTAAAAAATTACCCATTAAGTAATATGACAACAACCTACCAGTAGCTTTTATATAAGCAATTATATTTTAGCTACTATTTTTATATTTTCGGATATTTTATCTGGAAATTACTTATTTTGCGCTAAACCCCCTCATTAAACCGATAAACTTTATTGTATATAATCTAAAATTTGCTAAGTTAACAAGCTTAACGCCTAATCTGTGTTGATAGGCTTATTTTTTATTGGAGCTCTTATGCGCAAATCTCTCATCGCTAGCACTATCGCCAGCGCTTTATTATTATCAGCTTGTAGTTCACAACAAGTAACAGACTCACCAGAAAACGCATCTCAAGTACAAACTGTTAGTGTTGATAATGTTTTAATGCAGCCAAGCCCATTACAGTACATGGCACCAGAATTTGATAAGTTTGGCACTAAAGATTACGAACCCGTTTTTGATGCTGGTATTGCCGAGCAAAAAGCACAAATTGCTGCCATTGCTAACAATCCTGCTGCTGCAACATTTAAAAATACGTTAGTTGAACTAGAGCTATCTGGCGAATTACTTGATCGTGTATCAACAGCATTTTATAACTTATCGGGGTTAATTTCAGATAGCGAATACCAACGTATTGCCGCTAAAATGGCGCCAGTATTATCGGCTCATTCAGATGATATCTACTTAAATAAAGCACTGTTCTCACGTGTTGAAAGCATTTATAACAACAAAGCAAACTTAAACGCTGAAGATCAACGTTTGGTTGAGTTTTACTACACTAAGTTTGTCAACGCTGGTGCGAAACTTAACGAAACGCAAAAAGCAAAAATGCGAGAGATCAACGCTGAGCTTGCTAAGTTATCAACTGAGTTTTCACAAAATATTCTTAAGTCATTCAAAGAAGATGTAATACTTGTTACAGATAAAAGCGAGTTGGCAGGTTTGTCTGATGGCGAAATTGAAAGCCTAGCGGCTGCTGCTAAAAAAGCCGGTAAAGAAGGTTACATGATCACGCTAGTGAACACCACGCAACAACCTATTTTAAGCAGCCTTGAAAACCGCAAACTACGCGAACGTATTTTTAAAGCATCAGCAACCCGTGCACAAAACACTAACGGCCCTATTATAATCAAAGAAACCAATTTACGTGCCCAAAAAGCAGAGTTACTTGGTTATAAAGACTGGGCGTCATATGTAATGACCACGCGTATGGCTAAAACCACCGACAACGTGTACGGCATTTTGGATGACCTTGCGCCAAAAGCGGTAAACAAAGCCAAAGCAGAAGCTGCTGAGATTCAAAAAGTAATTGACGCAGAAGGCAATACATTTGCATTACAACCTTGGGATTGGGCATTTTACGCTGAAAAAGTGCGCCAAGCTAAGTACGACCTAGATCCTGCATTAGTTAAACCTTATTTTGAAATGCAATCAGTGATCCACGACGGCATGTTCTTCGCGATGGAAAAACTCTACGGCATCACTTTCAAAGAGCGCAAAGATCTTCCTGTATACCATGAAGATGTGATGGTCTTTGAAGTCTTTAACGAAGATGGTAGCGCAATCGGCTTATTCTACATGGACCCTTATGCCCGTGAAGGTAAACGTGGCGGAGCATGGATGAGCTCGTACGTTGGTCAAAGTGGTCTTAAAGGCACAAAACCAGTTATCTATAACGCACAGAACATTCCTAAGCCAGCTGAAGGTCAACCAACATTAATGACCTTCTCTGAAGTAACCACCATGTTCCATGAATTTGGTCATGCAGCGCATGGTTTATTTTCTGATGTTAAATACCCAAGCCTTGCGGGTACTGCAACTGCCCGTGACTTTGTTGAATTCCCTTCACAAGCACACGAAGATTGGAATATCGAACCAACAGTACTTGCCAATTACGCTAAGCACTACAAAACGGGCGAGCCTATTCCTAAAGAGTTATTAGCAAAAGTACTTGAGTCACAAAACTTCAATCAAGGTTTTGGCACCACTGAATACTTAGCTGCCGCATTACTTGATATGGAATGGCACTCATTTGGCTCTGACGCTGAAATCACAGACGTACAAAAATTTGAGCACGAAGCGCTGGAAAAACACGGTATAGCTTACTATCCAGTACCACCGCGTTATAAGTCTTGCTACTTTAGCCATACTTTTGCTGGCGGCTACTCAGCTGGTTACTACGCTTATCTTTGGACTGAAGTATTTGCAGCCGATGCCTTTGCTCACATGACCGAGCAAGGTGGCCTTACCCGTGAAAACGGTGATAACTTCCGTAAAGAGATTTTATCAAAAGGCAACAGCCGCGACTTAATGCAAAGCTACATTGAGTTCAGAGGTCAAAAACCAACGACCGATGCACTACTTAAGCGCCGCGGTTTAGTGGAATAATTTTAATGGGAGCCTACTATGGCTCCCATTTTTTATCGCAATCAACCTGTATTGCCCCCTTCTAACTCAAATCGACACCTTATCCGTTTCTCTATGCTAGTCTGAATAAAAAATTCAAGGCTACAATATGAAACACACACTTTTATTTTCAACCTGCTTGGTACTGGCTGCATGCACAACTCAACCAACAGAGCGCGCCGATATCGTAATCGCTAATGCCACAGTGATCGATGTAAAAACAGGGCAACTGAGTGCAAATCAATCACTCGCCATTCGTGATGGTGTGATCATAAAACGCAGTAACCAATCACTTAAGAATAATTATATTGTTGAGAACTACATTGATGCCAATGATCAATTTCTGATGCCTGGTCTTTGGGATATGCATGTGCATTTTGGCGGCGGTAAAGAGCTCATAGAAGAAAACAAGCAACTGTTGCCGCTCTATTTAGCATACGGTATTACCACTGTGCGTGATGCCGCTGCTGATTTAAGTGAGTCAGTTTTAAGTTGGCGAGCACAAATTAATAGCAATCAATTAGTTGGCCCTACTATCTATACATCAGGACCAAAACTTGAAGGTAAAGACTCAATCTGGCCTGGCGATTTAGAAGTTGAAACAGTCGCAGAGATGAACGCCGCGATAGATAGTCTTGATGCAATGAATGTGGATTTTATCAAAATTACCGACAGCGCATTAACACCAGCGCTGTATTTAAAAGCCGTTAAGGAAGTAAAAAAACGCGGCTACCAGATATCAGGGCATATTCCATTTTCACTATCTGTAACGGACGTATCTAATGCAGGGTTAGATGCCATCGAGCACATGACTTACTTATTAAAAGCCGCTGCAAGCAACGAGCCTGAAATATCAGCAAAAGTGGCCTCTGGAGAACTGAGTTATCGCAGTGCTTTACCTATTATCACCGCCAATATTGATACCCAAACCGCTTTAAATAAATACGCCGTACTGGCTGAGAATAATACCGCAGTTGTACCAACTTTAATTGGCGGGCAAATCACTGCGTATATTGATGAAGATAACCATCAAGATGATGAGTTTTTAAACTACCTTGGCAAGGGCCTCAAGGCCACTTACCAATGGCGCGTAGACAGAGCAAATAAAGACACGCCAGCACAAATAGCGCAACGAAAAGAACGTTTTATAAAAACCGCGCAATTACTGCCACTGGCGCAACAAGCCGGCGTACCAATTATTGCCGGAACTGACGCAGGCTTTTTAAACTCATATATTTACCCAGGTTTATCACTGCATCAAGAGCTGGCTATTTTTAGTGACTACGGTTTAACACCTTTACAAACACTGCAATCAGCAACTCTTGCTGGGCCTAAATTTTTAGGTAAGCGTGAACAATTTGGTGAGCTAACTGAGGGCAAAACTGCCGACATCATTTTTTTAACCGCTAACCCATTAGTTGATGTACGCAACACGCAAAAACTCACCGGGGTTATTTCGCATAGTCGTTATTACAACAAAGCCGCACTTGAACAACTTAAAGCCGATGCAAAACAGTTTGTAACACAACAATAAAAACCAAAAAAAACGAGCTCCGCAAGCTTTCTCAGCCAGCTACGCGGAGCTTTTTTATTATGTGATTATTATTTTATCGCTCACTGGTATAGAATCGTGTTTTTTGCAAAGACAACTCAACCATGACCTACCTGTTTGCAACCACCCTGCTATGGGCTTTTTCATTTAGTTTAATTGGCGTGTATTTAGCAGGCCAAGTTGATGCTTGGTTTAGCGTTTTAATGCGTGTTGCTTTAGCAACCCTAGTGTTTTTACCCTTTATAAAATACCGTGGTATAGCGCCAAAACTCATTGCTAAATTGATGTTGATTGGTGCGGTGCAACTGGGTGCTATGTATGGTTTTTATTACCATTCATTTTTATACCTTAGCGTGCCTGAGGTACTGTTATTTACGGTAATGACGCCACTGTATATTGCGCTATTAAACGATGTGATTGAACAACGTTTTAATCCACAGTTTTTATTTGTGGCCCTATTGGCAATAGTTGGCGCTGTAGCTATTCGTTACCAAGGTATTGATGAAAATTTTTTGACAGGGCTACTACTGGTGCAAGCCGCCAACCTGTGTTTTGCCACAGGACAAGTGACCTACAAACGTTTAATGGCAAACCGAAATATCCCGCAGCAAAGCGTGTTTGGCTGGTTTTTTGTCGGCGCTTTAATTGTTGCTAGCATCTGTTTTTTATTATTTGGTGATACAACTAAACTTCCAACTACAACAACCCAATGGGGTATCCTTATTTACCTTGGTAGCATTGCATCGGGTTTAGGCTATTTTGCTTGGAATAAAGGCGCTACACAGGTCAATGTAGGCGGCCTTGCGGTGATGAATAATTTGCTGATCCCTGCGGGTATTTTAGTTAATGTGGTTATTTGGAATCGCGATGCCGATCTTGTAAAGCTCAGTATTGGTGGCGCTATTATTGTTTTAGCACTGCTGTTAAATCAGTACCTTAATAGAAATGCCATAAATAAAGCCTAAACTAATGCAAACAAATGTGAGGGTGTTATGAAATTACTAGTTTGTACATTACTGATTATATTACTAAGCGCCTGTAGCCAAACGCCACAAAGTAGTACTGTTCAAGTTGGCACTCGGCCTTATTATCTTATTAACACTATGCAGCCCAGCGCGCTGAAAACGCAATTGCAAGCATGCAGCGAAGGGCCTTTTTATCGTACAGACTTTGCCATTGGTCACCGTGGTGCGCCAATGCAGTACCCTGAGCACACTAAAGAGTCATATCTTGCAGCAGCGCGTATGGGCGCAGGTGTTTTAGAATGCGATGTGGCCTTTACTAAAGACCAAGAACTGGTTTGCCGCCACTCTCAATGTGATTTACACACCACCACTAATATTTTAGCGGTGCCAGCGCTTGCTGCTAAATGCAGTATCCCATTTACACCAGCCAAAAACGGTCAAGCTGCGCAAGCAAAATGCTGTACCAGCGATATCACCCTTGCCGAATTTTTAACCCTAAAAGGCAAGATGGATGGCGCAAACAACCAAGCTATAACAGTTGATGAATATTTAAATGGCACGCCTAATTGGCGCACCGACTTATACGCTAGCAATGGCACATTAATGAGCCACAAACAAAGTATTGCCTTGTTTAAGCAATTAGGCGTAAAAATGACTCCTGAGCTCAAAGCACCGCAAGTAAGCATGCCGTTTAATGGTTTTACTCAAGCGCAATATGCACAAAAAATGCTCGATGAATACACAGAGCAAAATGTACCGAATGAGCGCGTTTATCCACAATCATTTAATCTTGCTGACGTAAAGTACTGGATAGAGCAAAACCCGGAGTTTGCTAATAACAGTGTTTACTTAGATGGCCGCGACGAAACATCACAACTTGACCCAAATGATCCTGATACGTGGCAACCTAGCATGACCGCGCTTTATAACGATGGTGTACGCATTCTTGCTCCCCCTATTTGGATGTTGTTAGCCGTTGATGAGTATAACAATATTGTGCCATCGCAATATGCGTTAGCCGCCAAAGCCGCAGGACTAAAGTTAATTGCTTGGAGCCTTGAGCGCTCTGGGCCGCTTGTCAATGGCGGCGGGTATTACTACCAATCAGTCAGTGAAGTGATCAATAACGATGGCGACATGATGAAGGTGGTTGATGTGCTAGCCAAAGATGTCGCCGTGATGGCGATTTTCTCAGACTGGCCAGCGACTGTCAGTTACTACGCCAGCTGTAACAACATGCCTGCGAGTATCTAAAGTTAGATTTTTTCAATTCAGATCACTCGTTTAGCACTGAACGCTAGGTTATGATGAGCTTTTTTTAGAATAAAGGCTCATTATGATCATTTCGCACCAAAGCCATGATATCGCAACTGCAACGGGTACTATGCGTACCAGCGTTTACCGCCCTCAAGCGGATGGGCAGTTCCCTGCGATTATTTTTTACTCAGAGATTTTCCAACAAACGGCGCCAATAGCTCGCAGTGCCGCTATTTTAGCAGGCCATGGTTTTGTGGTGCTGGTGCCTGAGGTGTTTCATGAACTAAACCCAATTGGCACTGTGTTGGCCTACGATGACGCAGGTAAAGACAAAGGCAATGCCGATAAATGGGCAAAGCCTCTTGAATCGCACGACAGCGACACCCAAGCATTAATCGATTTTGCCCAAACGCAAAGTTATTGCACCGGCTCAGTGGGTGCTATAGGTGTGTGTATTGGTGGTCACTTAGCTTATCGCGCGGCGTTAAACCCAGCAATAAAAGCGGCATTTTGCTTATATGCCACCGATATTCATAGCGATACACTCCCAGCACAAGCTGGTAATAACTCGTTTGAACGCATGGCCGATATTCAAGGTGAAATTCACTTTATTTGGGGTAAGCAAGACCCGCATGTACCACAAGAAGGCCGCGCCAAAATTTATCAACACGTTGTAGCCACAGGCATAAACTACCAATGGCAAGAAGTGAACGCGCAACATGCATTTATGCGCGATGAAGGAGATCGTTACGATCCAGCCCTTGCTATTGCTATGTACCAACAAGCTGTGGCGTTATTTAGCCGGACTTTGTAAAGTTAATTCTTTTTAAGCATACCCAATGCGGTATGCTTTTTTATAAAGTAATTTTTTAAGTAATCAATAAATAAACGCAGCTTTTTAGATCCCGCGCCACCTGGTGGAAATACGCCATAAAGTTCAATGTCTTTACTTTTATAATCATCTAAGACTATTTCGAGTGAACCCGCCTGCACTTTAGGCCAAGCATCATAAAGAGGAATGCGCCCGATGCCATGTCCTGCCTCAACAAAAGCAGTACGTGCTGCGGCATTATTGGTACTTAAATCACCTTTCATAGTCAGGCTGTATTTTTTACCATTTTTTTGCAAGGTTAATGTTTTACTGCCGAGTTGATATACCACCCATTTATGCGCTTGCAGTTGCTCTGGCGTTTTTGGCTTACCAAAGTGCGCAAAATAATCTGGTGACCCACAAATACAGGTACTCATTACAGTTAGCTTTGTGGCGTGTAAGTTTGAATCATCAAGTGCCACGCCACGTATCGCAAAATCAAAACCATTTTTAATAATATCAATAACTTCATCGTTGAGTTGTAAATTAATATCAATTTTAGGGTACTGGCGCTTAAAATCGTTGATAGCAGGGACTATAAGCTGCATGCCGACATTCACCGGGCAGCTTATTTTTAACAACCCCTGAGGCTCATTTTTAATATTCTCAATTTGTTGATTAGCGGCATTTGCTTGCTCAGTAATAACTCGGCACCGCTCATAGTAGGCAATTCCCGCTTCAGTTAACGCCATAGTGCGGGTTGAGCGATTTAATAAGCTGACTTCAAGTTGGGTTTCAAGCTTTTTTAAGTGATAACTTGCTACCGCGCGCGTTAACCCCAGCTGTTTTGCCGCCGCCGTTAAACTGCCCTGCTCAACAATTTGTGCAAATACCACCATGCTTTTTAGCTGTTCAAACGAAACCTTCATATCACCTCCTAAATTCAACCGCACAATTGTATCAATTTTTAAATCAATAAAGTCAAATTTATCATCGTTGTTTAAAGTTATCTTAATGCATATAGTAATTACAGATACACTTAACAATTTAATTCATCAGAAGGAATATGGTTATGGCTAAAAAAATACTTATGGTTCTCACCTCTCATGCTGAACTTGGCGATACAGGCCATAAAACGGGCTTTTGGGTCGAAGAATTTGCCGCCCCGTATTACGCATTTATTGATGCCGGTGCCGAAGTTACCCTTGCATCAGTAAAAGGCGGACAACCACCGGTTGACCCTAATAGCGCCGCACCAGATGCTGCAACCGAGGCCACGAAACGCTTTGATAACGACAGTGCAGCACAAACACTGATGGCCAATACCAAAGCACTTAGCGATGTAAATGCCAGTGATTTTGACGCTGTATTTTACCCAGGCGGTCACGGTCCATTATGGGATTTGGTTGACAATGCTGACTCAATTGCACTGATTGAAGACTTTATCAATACGCAAAAACCTGTTGCAGGTGTGTGCCATGCAAGTGCAGTATTTTTGAATGCGAAGAACTCAGATGGCACAGCACTTGTGGCAGGCAAAAAAGTCACCGGCTTTAGTAATAGTGAAGAAGCCGCCGTGCAACTGACTGATATAGTGCCTTTACTCGTTGAAGACGAACTGATTAAAAAAGGTGGCGACTATCAAAAAACCGATGATTGGGGCGTACTCGCATTAGAAGATGGTTTACTGATCACAGGTCAAAACCCTGCCAGCTCCGAACTTGCCGCTAAAAAGCTACTTACTAAATTAGGCTAAACCTATATTTGCCAAAGCCTTGCCCACTGGGTAAGGCTTTTCATTTAAGTATTAAGATAGGTATACTCACCCACACTCACTTTCAATTTAAGCTTATGTATGGCAAATCAAAAAAGTTCTTTAAGCATCCCACCGCTCGCCAGTAAACGCTTTACAATCATTGGCATTATTTTACTGTGTGCCTTATTACAAGTAATTAATAGCTTACCCGGTATTAACCTTAACGGCTTAGGGATCTTCCCACGTAATTTAAATGGCTTAAGCGGGATTTTCTTCGCGCCGTTTTTACATGGTGGCTGGGCACATTTGATCAGTAATTTAATCCCATTCGCAGTACTTGGCTGGCTGGTTTGCCAGTACAGTGTAAAACGCTTTTGGCTGGTGTTTATTTTCACTGCCCTAGCTGGTGGCTTACTGGTTTGGTTGTTTGGCCGCGCGAATATTCATGTTGGGCTAAGTGGCGTACTTTATGGTTTATGGGGCTTTTTGATTTGTTACGGCATTATGCATCGCTCATTTAAAGCCATCGCGATTAGTGTTGTGGTGGTATTTTTATACAGTGGCTTAATTTGGGGTGTACTACCACAGCGCCCCCATGTGTCATTTGAAAGCCACTTTTTTGGCGCACTAGCAGGGATTATTATCGGCTATTATTTAGCGAAAAAAGATAAGAAAAACGAAGCATATAAATTGTAAAGTTAGTGATGCGCAAGATAAAGCAACGCACCCTAACAATATAAAAATGTGGTGGCTTAACAGCGCAGCGTTAAGGTGATCATTACCACGCCATGGTCAGTACTTTGGTCGTCACGCTCAAACTCAGGGTTGATCAAGTGACGGTCATAAGTATGGTAATCACTCACCGCAAAAAAGCTATCGTCGTAACTTGTATCAAACTCACAAGATAACAAAATATAATCTAGTACTGAGCTGCTGGCGCCAAAATAATGGGTTGGCGTACGTTTAAGTTCGACTGTTTGTTGATTTTGCTCTGAGTCACTTAGCTGCGACTTTATAAATAAATCCCACGCATCGTTTAAGCAATATTTTGCAAGGTAGGTTTTACTGTCAAACGCTGGGGCAAAACGCAGTGAATCGGTGAGTAAGTGGCTCAATACGCCATCGATTAAATTATTATTAAAATCCCCCATTAGCAGCATAGGGGTTTGTGTGTCTTCGCGCCGCTTAATCATTTCAAGCATCAATAAGGTTGCTTCGCTGCCGCGCTGAATCGTAGAGCCCCAGCCACCAGCAATATCTGCTTTTAAGTGGGCAATAATATTCTGCTCTGGTGCTAATTGGTTGTTTTGCTCAACTTCGAGCAACGGCCGTTTAGATTTAAAATGCACCACATAACAATCAACATCGCCAATATGCGGCATAATAAGTGTGGCCCTGAGCACTTTACGGCTAAACGTAAAGTCAGCGCTAAGCCCCATTATGTGCGCAAGCTCTGCGTCATGTTGCACAGCAACTACGTCACTGATGGCAAAACGAGAAGCAATCGCCACCACCGGGCGTTTATAAATAAACTCATCAATCACTTGTGGCTCATCAACCACCGCAAAGTAGTGATAACCTGCTTTATGTAATAGTGCTTTTAGTGACTCAATGCTAAATACTTCTTGAAAGCCAATTACATCAGGCTGAAACTCAGTTAAGTAATCAACTATCCAGCGCTGCTTTTTAGCCCACTGCTGCGCACTATAAATACGCTCAAATTCATAAAACGCATTAGGCGGCTCAAGGTAATTAAATAAGTTAAATGTGGCAATTTTTAATTGGCTATTTTCGACCTCTACTGGCTCAATCGCTGTCGTGGGATCGGCGGTAAGTTGCGATTGTTGGTGTGCTACATGATTCGTGATAACAAAAATCCTACTTAATTATACAAAGCCAAAATTACCGCAAAACCAACAACTTCGCCAAGCCGTCTGTTGTAAATGCAAATTAGCAAGGCGAGCAATGTTTATTTGAATATAACGTCAGCCCAGCTTGTTTATTATTGCATCGCAGGCATTTTCAATTAAATCGAGGACCTGTTCAAAACCTTGTTCGCCGCCGTAGTAAGGATCGGGAATTTCATCAATTGCAGATGAGCCATAACTTAAAAACAGCGCAAGTTTATACTGTAAGTGTGCCGGACATTGCGCCACTAAGTCTGCAAGGTTTTGTTTATCAGCCGCTAAAATCAAGTCAAAATATTCAAAGTCATGTTGCTGTACTTGACGAGCACGGATCCCTTTAAAACTGTAATTACGTTTTAAAGCCGCAGCTTGTGATCGTTTATCTGGAGGATTGCCACAGTGATAAGCCGCCGTCCCAGCAGAATCTATTTCAAGAGTCACCCCTTGCTGCATCGCTTTAGCACGAAGCACAGCTTCAGCTGTTGGTGAACGACAAATATTACCTAAACACACCACCAATATTTTTTTCATTGTTAAACCTTAGTAAGCTCCATGTCTCTAGCTTTACTCAAAATACTTATTATTGCCAGCCCTGTAACCAACGTTGCTGATCTTTTAAATCCCGCCAATCAATTGCAACTTGGCGCTTAGACATTACCGCTTCAATCACACAGCTTAAAACAATGCCTTCTTCATCAAAGTCCATTTCAATGATGATAAAATGCTTTTCTTTATTCACTGGTGAAACAGCAGTCCATTTACTGTTGAGCAATTTCTTAGGTGTTATTTTATTCATGAGCTGCGCTATAAGCTTTTTCAATAATTAATTGTATTTGTTATACGTTTATAGTGCTGGTTAAGTTTATGTTCGATAGATTATTTTAATACTGCTTTAAAATTGCTTCGTCGTAGTCATCTGCATTAAGCGTCACATTAAACTTAGCAGCCACACTATCAAGCTCCGCTTGTTTGATTGCCAGCTCATCCATGGTGATAGTGTTATCGTCTAACTGCCACAATAACCGTGAGCCGGCATAACTGTAATGAATCGCCAAGAGTGCTTGTGGATCCCCCTCACGACCTGCAGCTTTTAGCTTAGCCATTTTCCGAGTGATTTTATTAAGTGCTTGTTTTAACTCCCACACATACACAACCTCAGTCATGTAATCATGTGTGCGGTATTTATTCAGCGCCCAGCCAATGCTAATACTGGTGATGATTACACCCAATAAATTCCAATGGAAATGACTGCCACTTTCATCTGGAAACAAGGCTATCAAAGATTGCGAAATAGCTAAACTGCCCGCGGCTAGTGCCAAACCACAGCCAATAATAACGCGGTTTAAATGCTTACGATAACGTGCTTTATCAATTTGAATAAGTTGCATAACTGCCTAATAAAATAAAAACCAAAATCCAGAGCCGCCATTGTAGCCAATGCAGGCAAACAATGACGAAACTTTTTTAAAACTTCTGATTAAACACCTGTATCTTAGGGGTTAACTATCAGCTCTTGCTCTTTAGGATTGATATACTTTAAACCAATCGTAACAATGCGGGTATTCACCATAGTAATAACCCTTAGCTGCACATTATTGATCACCACAATCGCACCTTTACATAGTGGCGGTGTTAATTTTTGATTAATTAGCTCTTCTAAACTGAGTTTTTCAGGCGCCTCTATTTTCATATTATACGAATAGAAAATATCGCCGACTAACGTAACGCCTTTCACTCTTAACTCATTTTTAGCTAAATGGTTTTCTTGTTGATGTGTTGCATCTGTTGCAGCAAATACCAAATCCACAAAAGGTCGATTGTAAGGTTTGAGTACAACAAATAAGTGATCTTGTGATTTAAGTACTGTAGAGCCTCTAGGTGGAATAGTTGACGACCCTCGTGTGATCATTGCCACTACCACACTCTCCGGTAATGCCGCGCGAGATAAACGCCTGCCAACTACGCGCGAAGCATCACTTAGCGTATACTCCACAATTTCTATATCTATTTCATTTAAAGCGGTAATCTCAAGTTTAGCGGCGGCTACAACAGGTGGCGGCTCAACCAACCCTAACTTTTTCGCAATCCAAGGCATGCTAGCCCCTTGTAGGGTGGCTGAAATTAACACCACAAAAAATACTACATTAAAAATAAGCTCCGCGCCCGGCAGGCCAAAAAGCAGGGGAAATATTGCCAATATAATAGGCACAGATCCGCGTAATCCTACCCAGGACACAAACATGGTTTCTCGATTATTAAAGCCAAATAACTTTAAAATTGGCGCTACAGCCAGAGGTCTTGCAATAAAAATTAACGCAAACGCTATGAATAACCCTTCTAACCATACATCCAATAATGAAGATGGATTAATCAATAATCCTAACACCACAAACATGGTAATTTGACCTAACCACGCTAAACCATCATGAAATAGAAAAATACTGCGTTTATATACAAACTCACTATTACCTAAAATAACACCCGTAATAAACACAGCTAAAAAGCCGCTACCGCCTAATGAGGCAGATAAACCAAATGATAACAAACCAAAAGCTGTTACCATCACTAAATACAAACCTGATGTATTTAGCTTAATGCGATTGATAAACCAAGTCGCCAGTTTACCAATTAACACACCACACAGCGCACCTACCCCCATTTGCTGCACAAATAACAACAGCAAGTCGCCTCCAAACGTCATTTTGTTAACTAACACCTCTAACAAGCCAACAGTTAAAAAGATAGCCATAGGGTCATTGGAGGCACTTTCTATTTCGAGGGTAGACTTAAGCTTTTTATTTAAATGAATGCCCGCACTTCGCAACAAGGCAAAAACGGCAGCCGCATCAGTAGAGCCAACAATTGCCCCTAACAAAATACCTTGCAGCACAGGAAGGTCTAAAATATAGGTTGCCACAGCACCGGTTATCACTGCGGTCAGTAACACGCCCACAGTCGCTAAAGCTGATGCGGGTTTCCAGACTTGTTTAATCGAGCTGATCGGAGTTTGCAATCCCCCATCGAACAAAATAATAGCAAGCGCTAACGTACCTAAAGCATGCGCAGCCTCTGCATTATCAAATGAAATACCGGCAATACCGTCTTCACCAGCAAGCATGCCGACTAATAAAAACAGCACCAGCACAGGTAAGCCGACACGTGCAGATAACTTGCTCGATATCACACCAAAAAGAATCAAAATGGCACTAACAAGAATGATATTGTCAATTACAAACATACGATGAATTTACAACCTTACATAAATGGAAAATTAAAATAGCCAACTAAAAATGATTTGAAAGTCCAGTGCATACAATAACTCAAAAAGCGTCCATTATTTTAATTTATTTATAAATAAAACGCGTATTTGTTTTTTGAGGTCAATGAAAACAATGAAAAAATACAATTACAACTCGCTAGTCACTATAAGTTCCTCCTTGTTGATAACGCCACTTTGCAGCGCAATTAAATTTTTTAAAATATTTCACCCCTTTTGTATTTACCGCACGTTTTAAAGATAAATACATCATAAGGACTTAAGGATTTGCTCATGCAAACAGTCGATTTACCACACACTCACCATACATTAAAAACATCCACAGCCATCGTTGGTGGTGCCGCAATGACATTTGCTGCATTTGCATTTATGCAATATTTGATTAGTGGCGAGCAACGCGCAGCAAACGTTGGCGGTGACAACATTATTGTAGAAATATTCCAAGCACCAGAGGACTCTAAGGTACAACAAAAGCAAACCCTGCCACCGCCGCCGAAAATGCAAACACCACCAAAAGTGCCCCCGCGTACACCGCCAAGCACAGATACCAATATAATAACCACCGCAATAACACCGGATATCAGCATTGGTGAAATAGGCACAGGTATACAAGCAAACTTACAACGCCCTACAGGGGATGCCACCCCAATAGTGCGTATAAATCCTAAATATCCACCGATTGCCGCGCGAGAAGGCATTGAAGGCTGGGTACAATTAAGCTTTAATGTGTCTCAGACAGGTGAAGTAATTGATGCACAAGTCACAAACGCAGAACCAAAACGCATATTCGACCGTGAAGCACTACGGGCAATAAAGCGCTGGAAATACCGCCCAAAAGTGATTGATGGCGTAGCACAAATACAAACGGGGCAAAGCGTACAACTTGATTTTAAATTAGACCAAACACAATAAGAGTGCCTATGCTTACAAGCTTAAAATCATGGTTTATCAGCCAGCCAAGTAACGATTACTTGGCTGACTACGCAAAAAGTGGCGACAACCGCCACTTAACTCAACTTGTCACCTTGTTTGGCAACGATTTGTACCATTACTTAGTCACCCAAAGTAACGAGCAACTCGCCTTTGATATTAGCCAGCAAACCTGGTTAAAAGTGATGGAAAAACGCCACCACTATCAAGGTCAAAACAACCCAAAAGCCTGGCTGTTTCGCCTTGCCCGCAATGCGTTGATTGATGAATATCGTAAACAACAGCGCTTTGTTGAACTAGAAGACGACACCGCGATAGCCCCACTGAGAACTGAGCAAAAATTTGATTATGCCGCTTTTGATAAAGCGTTAATGCAACTGAGCTTTGTACAACGCGAAGCACTCAGCCTGCAACAAGAAGGCTTTTCGCTTGAAGACATACAACAGATCACGCAAAGCAATCATGAAACCGTAAAAACGCGGCTACGTTATGCAAAACAGAACTTAAAAACATTATTGGGAGGCTTTGATGAAAAAGCATAACGAGCAGTTTGAGCAACAACTTGAACAGCATTTTAGTGAACGTAAAAAACGCCACACGCTTACGCCCGAGCAACAGGCAATGTTTACTAAAATACCCAATGAAAACGCCAATAAGCAACCAGCAAAATTTTTATTGCCCCTACAAATGACCGGCCTCGCCTGCGCATTAGTGGTACTAGGCTTTACCATGTTTACCACAACAGATAACAACACAGATAACACCACAGAACAACACACACTTAACAATACCTTTGCCGCTCAGCAAAACAATTACCACTTTATTGAGGTTCACCAAGTAGATAATGCCGGCAGTTATTCAAGTGAAATAACCAGCCAAAAACAACAGCTCGACGACAAACTCGCCGCCGACCTGCGCCTACACCAACAGCGCTATATTGAATACGGCCAATTAGTTAAAGTAGACAACGACTGGTACATCGCCAGCTGCCACAGCGAAGTGCTCATTCAAATAAAAGACTCGTTGCTGAATAGCTTAAAAACCAAACACGCCGTAGCAAGTGATATTGTAAAAGGCGACATGCTCGCCATGGCCCACAACAGCCAAGGCCAGATTATCGCACTCAAACATGCAGGAGATGGGGTTAAGGTTTGTAGAGGGTGATTTTTACCACTGAGGCCAGAGGCCACAGAGGCGCTGCGCGCTACACAAAAGAGAAACGCAAAGGCCGGTAGCAGCCGCCCCTTGGTTGCTGCCAGCAACCTAAACCTTGAATAAGGTTTTTAATGTAGGTCGCGGATTTATCCCGACAATATGTGTGAAAAGTTAGCAGCAAAAAACATCAGCTACAGTGATACAACTTTTGGGCTAAAGCCCAACCTACAAAATGCATGCACCAGCAAGCTCAGCGCCTACGGTGGTTAACCCTTACATTGGAGTTAAACCCTTCGTGGCTGAAGCCGACTCCTACAACCAATATTTAAGCTCTGTGCAGCGAAGCACCACAGTGGTAAAATCCACTTTTCGCCCTAAAGGGCGACCTACAATTTAAGCCCGTTGGGTTTCGTTACTCTCAACCCAACCTACAAACACACGCGCCAGCAAGCTTAGCGCCTACGGTGATTAACTTAACACTGGTGTTAAACCCTTCGCGGCTGAAGCCAGCTCCTACAACAATAACTAACCTCAGTGTAGCGAAGCGCCTCTGTGCCCTCTGTGGTGAAATTCACTTTCTCGCCCTAAAGGACGACCTACAATTGAAAGTGGCTAGGCTCTAGGAAGTGACTAGGTACTAGGAGTGTGCCGTAGCTCGTCGCCCGCCGCACGAAGCCATCGTTTTTCATTCTCGGTGTAGCGAAGCGCCTCTGTGCCCTCTGTGGTGAAATTCACTTTCTCGCCCTAAAGGACGACCTACAATTGAAAGTGGCTAGGCTCTAGGAAGTGACTAGGTACTAGGAGTGTGCCGTAGCTCGTCGCCCGCCGTACGAAGCCATAGCCACACGCGCCAGCAAGCTTAGCGCCTACACTCCAGCGCGATGTTTTACCGTCATTTATCTTGCATTTTCCGTAGATAGTCGCACTTTAGTAAATGTTCATAACAATTTCACTTATAACACGCTAGGCTAATGTCATCGTGTTTAATAAATTGGAGTTACCATGAAAAAGTCTTTTTGTAGCAGTTTAGTCGTCACTCTTCTCAGTGTAACCAGTTTGCAAGCGTGTGCGCAGCAACTTGAACAAGAAATACCCGTCGCTAAAAGCGCTGATAAGTATCAGCTTGAGTTAGTTGCCAAAGGCGTGCAAATCCCTTGGGGAATGGTATGGCTTAACGAGCAAGATTTATTGGTAACAGACCGTGCAGGTGAACTTAGGCTCATTCGTGATGGTAAATTGCTAGAGCAAAAAATCTCTGGTCTGCCAAAAGTGCATGCTGAGGGTCAAGGTGGCTTATTAGATATTGAGCTGGATCCTCACTTTAAAGACAATGGCTGGATTTACTTTTCATACTCTGGTTATGAAGGTGATGAAGAAGGCTATAATACCTCAATCATGCGTGCACGGTTAAAAGATATGGCACTCGTCGATACGCAATTATTATTCGACGGTACACCAAACACCACCACTACTAAACACTATGGCTCGCGCATTGAATTTGATAAAGATGGCTACTTGTATTTTTCGATTGGTGATCGTGGCGCTCGTGATGTTCACCCACAAAGCTTAGAGTATGACGCAGGTAAAATTCATCGCATTAATAGCGATGGTTCAATCCCTGAATCAAACCCATTTGTAAATCAGCCAAACGCACGTAAGAGCATTTATTCGTATGGTCACCGCAACCCGCAAGGTATGGCGATGCACCCACAAACGGGGGCAATTTGGAGCCATGAGCATGGCCCGCGTGGTGGCGATGAAATCAATATTATTAAAGCGGGTGCAAACTACGGCTGGCCAGAAGTAACCCACGGTATTAACTACATCGGCACAAAAATCACCGACGAAACCAGCCGTGAAGGCATGGAGCAACCTGATTGGGTGTGGGTGCCGTCTATCGCGCCTTCTGGTATGGAATTTGTGACCAGCGATAAATACCCGCAGTGGCAAGGCCATGTACTTGTTGGTGCAATGAAATTTGCTCATTTAGTGTTAGTTGAGCTCGATGGCAATAAAGTAACGGATCACAGTAAACTGTTTGAAGGCGCTGGCCGCGTGCGCAGTATTGCCACCCACCCGAATGGTGATATATATCTGGGCATTGACGGTATGGGTATTTATAAGGTTGTACCTAAATAGTAGGTTGGTAGAGCAAAGCGAAACACAACAATTTAGCGAGTCACAAGGGGAAAGAGTAAAGGGGCTTTAAGCTCTAAGTCATAAGCTTTAAGTCGTTGGTGCATACTCGCTGCTGAGGTGAATCAGATACCGTAGGCGTGAAATTTATTTCGCTTGAAGGTTTCAATCCATACTCTTTTAGATCGGACTTTAGTCCGTAACTTTGTAAGTGATTCGACATGTGTCGCCATAAATGACGACCTACGTAACAAGCAATAAAAAACCACAGACTTCTCTGTGGTTTTTTACTTACAGCTTAAAACTAGTATTTATAAAACAATAATGCTTGTAATGAGGTAGGCCACAAATGTTAAACCGCCGGCAAACAGTGCATACGGCATTTGCGTTTTAACGTGCGTAAGTAAATCACACCCAGAGGCAATTGCAGACACAGCACTGGTATCGGATATAGGTGAACAGTGATCACCAAATACGCCGCCACCTAAAATAGCCGCAATCACTAATGAAGGTGGTAAACCAAGCGCTTGAATTAGCGGCACACCGATGGGGATAAGTATTGCAAAGGTGCCCCATGATGTCCCTGTGGTGAAAGAGATCACCGCGCCTGTTACAAATAACACTGGTACCACTAGGTAGATAGGTAAGTAATCACCCACTAGCCCTGCGACAAACACACCAGTACCTAAGTCTTTTAAGCTTGCGCCTAAAGTCAGTGAAAGCAATACAATGGCAACTAATGGCAGTAATTCACCCATGCCTTTAAAGCCAATATCCACCAGCTTATGATGAGTAAACTGGCGAGAAGTCACCATTAGAAAGTAGGCCACAACACAGGCTAAAATGGTTGCATACAATACTGATTTAGAACCACTACCACTGGCAATATCGCCATCACCAGACCAATACATAAAGCCAACCATGCTGCCGATCAACGTAAGTAAAGGAACCAACATAAAACGTGCTTTAGTGCCTTTTACTTCTTCTTGTAGCTCTGTTTTTTGGTGTTCTAATTGTTCTTCTGCTTTTTTAAGTGGGCCATGCACTTTATCAAATGAAATAGTATAAAACACAATCAGTAAGGTAATAATGGCGTAAAAGTTATAGCCGATACTGCCCCATAACACCGACACTGCCGATTCTGACATTTCATAGTTACCTAGTAAGCCGAGCACGTAAGCGCCCCAGCCATTAAGTAAAATTAAGATACACACTGGCGCACTGGTACTATCAATAATGTACGCAAGGCGCGCTCGGCTCATTTTAAATTTATCAAATAAACCGCGGGATAAAATACCAGCGGTAAGTACACTTAAGTTAGATTCAATAAATACCGCAATACCCGAGAACATAGTTAAAAAACCAACTTGGCGTTTACTTTTTGCCACGCCTTTGTTCATCAACATATTAACTGTTGCTGCTACACCACCTGATTCACGAATGTAAGCAAGTAATGCCCCGATCAAAATACTAAAGATCAGGATACGGCTATTACCCGGTGAGCTTGCAACACTGACTACGCGTTCAATGGTATTTATAAATGTATTAAAAAGCGTGTTGCCATCACCTTGCAGTGCTAACAAAAATTCAGAAGAAGCAACCGCGACAAGTAGCGCCATTATTACTTCTTTACGCCAAAACACGATTAAAATCGCAATTAGCGGCGGTAAAATTGAATACCAAGACATACAGTAACCTTTTATGTAGCGACCACGCCGCCGTTATAATTATTTTATCTTCAATTCTGCGTTGAAGGTTAGAACAAACCCATTAGCTTAATCAGTTCAGCAATAAACACAACTTAAATCGGTCAGCGACAAGATAAGCAGCGCCTGTTAACTCACTGCTTATTTAGTATTGCTTCATAAATCAGAGAAATAATTGAGCCATATTTACCGGTCTCGAATTTTTTGCCGACAAATTCATAGTGTTTTTCACTGCCCTCTATCGGCGAATGGCGTGTATTGGTGAGTAAAACAATGGCTAAGTCATAAACGGGATCAATCACTGTTACCGTGCCCGTCCAACCAGTATGACCATAAGCCTGCTCACTTGCATAGGGGCCAAAATGCCATTTTAATGCACCGTGACCGGCACGACGCCAACCCAAACCATAGCTTTCATCACTTGCTTGTGGGCCAATAAATTGCTCAAGTACTTGTGGGGTAAACATTTGTTTATCGCCATAACCACCACGATTTAATAATAGTTGCGCAAGTACACTTAAATCTTGTCCTGTGCTAAATAACCCGGCATGTCCTGCAACACCACCGAGTGCATAGAAGGCTTTTTCGTCATGCACTTGCCCTTGTAAAACATCAGTGCGAACGTTATCAAAATTAATTCGCCCACCACGGGTGTTACCTTGCAATTCAGTGGCGGCAATTTGGTTTTTAGTAAAGCCTTTTTGCAGTGGGTTATAGAGTGTATGGCTTAAGCCAAGCGGCTGATAAATTTGCCCTTCTACGTAATTATCAAGGGATTGACCTGAAAGTCGCTCAACTAACACACCAAGTAGCATGTAATCTACGTCCGAGTATAAATGTTTAACGTTGCGACCCGCCACAAACGGCACGCCAGTCAGTAATAAATTTTTGGTACGTAAACTATTTTGAGAAAAGAATCGCTCACCAAATTTATTATCTTTACGATGAAAATCAACCACTGCTGGGTATCCTGCGCTGTGAGTCAGTAAATCTTTCACTAAACGCTGCTCGCGCCCTGCTCCTCTAAATTCTGGTAGGTAGTAAAACAGGGGTTTTTCTACATCCACTTTGCCTTCACTGGCTAATTTCATTAATGCTAAATTGGTGGCAAACATCTTTGAATTAGAAGCGATATCAAATAACGTATCACTTTTCATTGGCTGCGGCTGGGATAATAATGAGCCATCAGCTTGGTATTTTTTTGCATCCCCATAATGGCTTAATTTAACCAGTTGACCGTCTTTGATCACTGCAAGCACCGCCCCCGGAAACCCCTGTGCGATTTCTTGGTTAATTAAACTATCGACTTGTTTAAAGGCATTCTTTTTAGCCGGTGTAGTCGCTAAAGTAGGATAAGGAAAACGCAGAGTTAAACTTGCCCCTTCAGGTTGCACATTTTCAACTTTAAAGGTATTTACACCATTATGAGTGCGTTTTGATAAGCTGTATTCATATAGTTTATTAGCAGTAAGTGGCTGAGCTATATTTATTTTTTCACCATTTATGAAAATATCAGCACTCGTTGCGGTGTTATTTTCGATGATGATATGGCCTCGGCCTTTGTACGCTTTAAACGTACCTCGGTCATTTACAAACGTACGCGAACTTGGATTAGGGTTTGGAATTTGCATAACCACTTGCGCATTTGCGAGTGGTTTTACTATCGGCTCGGGTGTTGTTTGTTGTTGCTGATATTGCAGCATTAATTTAGCCGCTTTTTTCGGGAAATACTTTTCCATCAAAGCAAATAGTACTGCCGCGCTACGTGCATCTGCATTACCGCTAACATGCCACGGTAAAAAGTGCATTTGAAAGGCGCTCAGCGTATCAAGCGTTTGTGGATCAAGCTGGTTAGTTGCGTGTATGTCGTAGCCATAAGCGCGTAATGCTTTTTGCATTAAACCAATTGACGGTTTTACTACGCTAAATTGCTGCCAATACTTATCAACAGTATCACTGTCATACCATGCACCAATGCCAGCTTGGTATAATTGATACCACGGAAAACGCGGTCCGGGATCATTTTTACGTGTTGGTGCTATGTCTGAGTGCCCTACTACTTGAGTTGGGCCAATATCTGGGTTTCTTTCTAAAATGCCTTTACTTAGCTCAATTAATAACGCCATTTGCTTAGCATCATAGTCAGGGAAAATACACAGCTTAGATGCGTCATTTTCTAAATGAACTTCAGGCTTCACCTCTGGGTAATGGCAAGTCGGTACATTAACAATTTCAATGCCAATTGATTGATCGTTTAAATCTTCACGGCCCTGCCAGTAGCTTCGCCCTGCATGCCATGCTCGGTCATGTTCATCAACAAGTTGAATAACTTTTAATTCATCTTCAGGGTAACTGGGATCATTCGACTCAGGTAATAAGTAATGGGCACTCAAACCACCTTCTTCAACGAGTACTCGCATTGATTTTTCATAATCAATGGCAGTGTAATGCATCACCAAAAACTTAACGCGATGGCTATAATTAGCAGATTGAGTAAATTCGTAGGGAGTTGAAGCACAGCTAACTAAAAGTGCAGTTGCAGCAGCTAAACTAAGTTTTTTAAACCAAGATAAAAACGTCATAACCTTCTCATTACTGATTGCCAAGGTAAGCACCAACAAGCGTATCACTGATAGTGATAAATGCATTACATAAGCAAATAAATATAGTCTTAGTGTTGCCATTTTAGTATGCACAACAGGATGTAGTTCTACGTTCTAAACATTAGCATAGTGAAATAGTTTGTAAATAATTTATTTGGTTACAACATAAAATAAAAGATATTTTATCTCGAATTGGAACGTAGTAATTTCATTCACAGTAAACAAATCTATTACTTAGTCTTATTGGTTGTTGTAAATTTGGCTAATTAAAATTATATTATTCCAATTATTCTTGAAGAATATTCCAAAACATAATATCGTTGATCACGAATAATTTATTTGCTTTGTACGCATAGGCACAAGAGTAAAGCAAAGATAGTTACATTTGAACCCAAATTGAGTACAAATTTATTTCGATTAATGCTATAAATACGCCAAATATAAAAATAAGCGAGTAGTATGTCTACATTTGTAAAAATTAAAGCCTTACGTCAATCTCTGTCGAGCAGCGAAGCTAAACTAGCCGATTTCACGTTGAACTCAGCTAACGCAATTCGTAATCTCTCATCAGTAGAGCTGGCTAAAGTGGTGGGTGTAAGTCAGTCGAGTGTTGTGAAATTTTCGCAAAAACTGGGTTATAAAGGTTTTCCTGCTTTTAAGCTGGCTGTTATTGACGCACTCAATGATGAAACGTCAGAACCAAAACTACACGGAAAAATCACGTTAAACGATTCTTTAGAGCAAATTGCTGAAAAGCTACTCAGCAGTAAACTGGCCGTGTTGACTGAAACTAAAAACCTCAATGAAGCAACCGCAATTGAGCAGGCAGTTGGTTTATTGAAGTCAGCAAAACGAATTTTAATTTGTGGTCTAGGCGGCTCCGCTTTGGTAGCAAAAGATTTCTCTTATAAACTACAAAAATTAGGCATGCCAGCCATTGCAGAACCTGATGGTCATGCGCAACTTGCGTATGTATCAACTTTTGCTAAAGGCGATTTAGTTATCGCGATCAGTGAGTCTGGTGTCACCAGAGAAATAGCAGAAGTCGTTAAACAAGCAAAAATGAACGACAGTTCCGTGATCTCAGTCACTAAGTTTGGTAGTAACCCAGTTGCTGATCAAGCCAACGTGAGGCTGTACTCTGTAGCTGAAGAAGAGTCTGTACGGTTATCCTCTATTCTTGCTCGTACTGCACAAGATTTTGTTATTGATATTCTATTCATAGCCCTAACACAATCAAGCCGCCAAGGTCGTAAATTGTTAGAACATTCGAACGACGTGGTTGGTGAGTTCAGAAACCACTAAAGCGTGTTGATCAAACAGGTATGAGTCATACCTGTTTGCTTTATTACACACGTATCCTGCGTATCTCATTAAACACTGTTCCTTTATCAAAAAATATAAATTATTTTAACAAAAAATATTTTATGTAATTTTTTAGTTCCTATAAAAACACCTATTTAGATTTAAAATCATACTAAAAAAATACTTTTTTCCTACTTTAAATACAAAAAAAACCAAACCAACAAACTTAAAATCAAAACAAAAACAATCACTTATAAAAATTAAATTCGATAATCACTTCATATCACGCAAAATACCACTAAATTTTAAGCCGTCACCTTGCCAAGATTTATATATTTTATTTTAATTAAATTTTATTTATAGAAAAAAATATTCTTGACCATTCTCTGCAACAGCTGTTTAATATATTGGCAACAAGTTTATGACTCTAGCGTGAGTATTAAGTCCAGAGCGATAGACAAATTATAATAAAGGACGGGGAAACAATGAAAAAACATGCACCAACCTTCAATATTAGCTCTTTAGCGCATGCAACACACCGCGCATTAAAAGTTCCAAAAACTGCAATAGCGACCGCACTTATCGCGGCCTCACTGGCAAGTGCTCCCGCATTTGCCAATTTAAACGGTAGCATTAAAGGTAAAGTCGCCACCGAACAAGCAAATCAATCACTGGCTGGTATTACTATTACTGCAAGCAGTAATGTCATGCCAAAACCGCGTACAGTGGTTACTCGCGAAGACGGCAGCTATGATTTACCGCAACTAAAACCAGGTACTTACGAGCTTACCTTCACTGATCATAATGGCGTTACACAAACCATGACAGTGGATGTACTGCTAGAGCAGACATCAAATGTCAACGTTACACTCAGCGGCAAAAAAGAAAATGTAGAAGTAATTACAGTGACAGGTAGTAAGCTTTTTCGCCAAGGTAACTCATCACTGAGTAACTCACTTGGTAAAAAAGCCATTGAAGGCGTGCCTGTTGGCCAAGACTACCGCGACTTATTAAAACTAGTACCCGGTGTTGAACTTTCACAAAATGCAACACTTGGCCCGTCAGCCGGTGGCTCAGGGGTTGATAACTCTTATGGCTTTGATGGTGTCGATGTTTCTTTGCCAATGTTTGGTAACTTAGCCTCAGAACCATCTACTCACGATGTTGAATTTGTTACCATGGACCGCGGCGGCGCAAAAGCTGTTGGTTTTAACCGCTCTGGTGGTTTGTCTATTAATACAGTGTCAAAGTCTGGTACTGACGAATTCCATGGCAATGTGGAATACAAAGCACAACCTAAAACATTTGTTGCAACACCTGTCGGTGAAGAGAGCTATGAGCTAGATAAAAGTTGGTTAACTGCCAGCTTAAGTGGCCCGCTTATCGAAGATTCATTGTATTTCTATACTTCGTATTACCGTCCAGAGGAAACCAAAGAGAATAAAAATACCGCTTATGGTGAAGTAAAAGACTACAAAAGTGTTCGTGATGAATATTTTGGTAAATTAACCTGGGCACCTACTGACGATATTTTACTTAATATTTCACAGCGTACGTCTGAAAAAGTCGTTGAAGGACGTTCAATCGATGCGTATGAAACCGACAGCGTATCTGTTGGTGATACAGCCGATCAAGATATCTTCACATTAGATGGTTCATGGATTTTAGGCTCAGCGACTACGCTTTCATTCCAATACAGTAAATTTGAGCTTGAAACAGCGGGTATACCTGATACTCCACTGTCTGTTGTGCCTTCACTAACAGGGCAACTTGATTTAGCAAATTTAGATCAAATGGGCTATTTTGCTGTGCCGAGTTTACTTGATGCCGATGATAATTATACGGCAGCGCAAATTGCCGCATTTAACGCTGGTGCAACTCCACTAATAAACCAATATGGTTACTCTGAAAACGGCCAAATGAAAGGCGGTGGGGGTGTAGGTGCTTATTCACAATACGACAATATCGACTTCTACCGTGACTCATTTGAAATCAACCTAGATCATGAATTTGACTGGGGTGATACTTACCACACATTGCATATTGGTGCCGAGTGGAAAGAAGGTAAAGAAGTCCTATCGCGCCTTTCAAATGGTTGGGGCAGTATTTCGTACGTGGGCGGCTTAGACGAAAGCTTAGAAGATGGTAGCAGCGCACCCGTTATTTATCGTGCAAAAGTGCAACAAATGAGTTTGGTCAGCGGTGGCAGTGCTGTTTCGGCTATCAACTCTGAAAGTGAATCTATCAACTTTGAAATCAATGACTCAATTGAGGTCGGCGATTGGACCTACAACATCGGCGTACTTGTTAGCCGTGATACTTGGTATGGCCAAGGCTTACGTGAAAAGTCAGGCACCATTTCAGGTTATGAAACGGCTCCTGGTAATAAGTACAAAATGTACCAAACTGATTGGTCAGACATGATCCAGCCGCGCTTAGGTGCAACATGGACCTACTCTGAAGAAGATTCAATTTTTGCTAACTTCTCTATGTATAACCCAGAAGCAAGCTCACTTTCACGTGCGGCATCGTGGGATCGTAACACCCGAGCTGAAATTGAAGTTGAATTCGATGCCGCGGGTAATGTTATTTACGCAGAGCCTCGTCAAGGTTCATCGGGTAAAATCTTTGCCGATGATTTAACCCCACGTCGGATTACAGAATTTACGCTTGGTACAACAAAATACGTTGGCAGCGACTTAGTACTACGTGCCCATGTACGTCACCGTAAAGGTAATCACTTTTGGGAAGATATGCCTAATGATGCGCGCTTAACTGATTATTCAGGAGTTGATGCTGAAGGTGTTCCTCAACATATTGCTGATCAAGGCTTATATGTAGATAACCTTGCTGATATTATTAAGGAGATTGGCGGCTCATCGTACGTAATTGCTGAAGTAGATGGTGGCGAAACTAAATATTGGGAAGCCAGTATCGAAGCTGAATACTTAGGTGAAAACAGCTATGTAAATGCTTCATATGTGTGGAGTCACTACTACGGTAACTTTGACCAAGATAATACCGCTGCAACCAATGATGCAAATACCTTTATTGGTTCATCAAACTATGGGGATGGTCGCGGTCGCTATTCATGGGATTATAAATACGGCACACTCTCTGGCGATAAACCGCATCTAGTCAAAGTATATGGTTACTACACCGTACCATGGCAGGCGAATGTCGGTGCTTATTTCGTATTTCAATCAGGTAAACCATGGGAAACATGGGATGGCTCTATCTACGGTTACTCAACCAGTAGTACGAGCCGTTATAGCGAGCCGGCGGGTAGCCGTCGTAGTGCCAGTCATTGGCAGTTAGACTTAAACTACACGCAAGACTTTAAACTTACGGGTAATTTTGAAATGCAGTTCCGCGCGGATCTATTCAACGTATTTAATCGTCAAACTGGGTATGACATTAACCCGTACGTTAGCAATGAAAACTTTGGTGAAGCACGTAGCTACTACAACCCACGTAGCTTGCAGTTATCTGTAAACTTCAAGTTTTAAGACTAAAAATTAAAAGTAAGTGCCTTTAAGTGCTTACTTTTACATCCTCCAGGGTAGGCCACTTTTGTGGCCTTTTTTATTTAAGAAACGTGCATTACTGAATAAATCGCTGCTCGTCACTGATCTCACATTCTGCGATTTCTTTTGACTGGTTACTTCTATCTGCAAGCCAACATTCATCATAAATAGAGCAATAGCAAAGTTCGATAGTAACCTGCTTATCAATTTCTAGCATATCAGCTACATAAGCTTTATTCGCAATGTTAACCACACTGACATTCGCTTGGCTTGGCAGAATCCGTGTGCCAATGTGAGATTGCACTAAACTAGTCTCAGTTATAAAGTCAGACCATTTTTTAACAGGTTTATCTTTGTAAGTAACTTTGGCATATTTAATAATTGCCGGTCCCGTGCCGTTATTCATAACCCCGTAGCTAAAATACCCTTTTTCTATCGAATGGCTTCTATAAATTTCGACTCTTGGCCAAACCGATGCTCTTGCATAGGAGCGATCAATCATAGTGGAGTAGAGCCCTATTATTGTTGTCACAACACTTATGAGCAATGCAGACAGAGCAACGATCATTTCAGGCTTTTTATACCATGCTATTTTTGTCATTGTTATATTCCTTTCAGTTTACATAGCTTTTGGTTTATATACTTAAACCATACAGTTAGCTTTTTTTCAAGGCAATAAAAAACGCAGCCTAAGCTGCGTTTTGAAACTCAGTGAATGATCAATAGCCTTATTGATATAACAGATATGGCGCGCGTTGCTGTTTAAAACGCGCTAACTCTTGCTGCCAGCTTTGTTTGATTTGCTGCTCTGTTTGGCCGGCTTCGATAGCTAGACGCAGTTTGTCAGTCCCTGCGAGCTTATCCATAAAGCCTGCGCGCTCAAAGAAGGTTTGCTGTTGCTCTGTTAAGGTTTTGTAGGCTGAAATAAATAAGCTTAAGTCGAGCCCTTTAATTGCACTATCACGTAAATCTAAGCCTTGCACCGCAACGCCTTTAAATTTTGGGTTCATTGACGCGCCTTTAATCGCACGCGGAGTAAAACTAAACTCCCCTAACGGCGTTGGCGAATAACCTACTACTTGAAATGGAAAATCTGTACCACGGCCAATGGTAATTGGCGTTGCTTCAAAAAAGCACAATGACGGATAAAGCGCAATTGATTGATCGTTAGGTAAGTTAGGGCTTGGCTTGACCGGTAAGCTGTATGCCATATCGCGGCTATAATTAGCTACTGGCACAACAGTTAAATTAAGTGCTTGAGCTTGGTCTATCCAGCCTTCGCCCTTAATCATTTTAGCCAGCTCGCCCACCGTCATGCCATGTAGCACAGGAATTTCATGCATACCAACGAAAGACTGAAATTTTAAGTCTAAAACGGGGCCATCTACATAAGCAATATTAGGGTTTGGTCGATCCAGCACGATAAACTCAAGGTTGTTTTGCGCTGCAGCTTCCATCATATAATGCATAGAGCTGATATAAGTATAAAAGCGTACGCCAACATCTTGGATATCAAAAATAATCACATCTAGTTCGCTTAATACCGCTGCATCAGGCTTTTTATTGCTGCCATAAATAGACACCACATCAATACCGGTTTTTGCATCAACCGTACTTTTTACATGAGCGCCGGCATCATGATCGCCACGAAAACCATGTTCAGGAGCAAATATTTTCGTTACATTGACGCCTTTATCACGCAGTAAATCAACAATGTGGATACCGTCTACTTGCGAGGTTTGATTAACCACTAAGCCAACACGTTTGCCCTCAAGTTGAGGTAAGTACTGCGGGGACTGTAAGGCGCCAACAGTCATTGTCGCCTCTACTGAAGCACTCTTTTCAGCGCTCTGCTGAGCACAAGCACTCAACATCAAACACTGCAAAATAACCAATATCCTGATCAACATTTAAAGTTCCACCGCTTTACGTAAAAAGCCATCAGCTTGATTTAACATTTGCTCAGCTTGGGCTGCATCTTTACCAGTTAAAATAATTAAAATAGCTAACTTAGCACTTTGCTTGGCTTGTGCAAGTGCATCAACACCTTGTTGATGAGTACAATCGGTTGCTTGCATAACAATACGAATTGCTCGGGCATGCAGCTTTTCATTACTCGCATTTACATCAACCATCAAGTTTTTATAAACCTTACCTGTGCGTATCATGCTGGCAGTGCTAAGCATATTAAGAACCAGCTTTTGCGCAGTGCCGGATTTCATGCGCGTAGAACCTGTTACCGCCTCTGCACCTACGACCGGGCAAATACCGATATCAGGCAGCTTCATAACCGCTGAGTCTGGGTTGCAGGTCACGCCCACAGTGGTACACCCCACGGATTTAGCATAATCAATCGCAGCTCGTACATAAGGCGTACGACCGCTAGCTGCAATCCCTACTACAACATCTTTTGCTTGCAGGTTAATAGCCTTAAGATCTTCAACACCCAGCGTTAAGCTATCTTCAGCGCCTTCTACCGCTTTTTTAAAGGCTGTTTCACCGCCGGCAATAATACCCATTACTTGTTGATCGCTCACGCTATAAGTAGGTGCACACTCAACGGCATCTAAGATCCCCAGTCGACCACTGGTACCTGCACCGATATAAATAAGTCGACCCCCTTGCTTAAACGCAGTCACGATATGATCAACCGCTTTTGCGATCTCAGGAATAACTAATCTTACGGCTTCTGCAACCTTTTGATCTTCATTATTAATTTTAGTTAATATCTCAGTGCTATCGAGTAAATCAATATCTAAGGTATCTAGATTTTGTCCTTCTGACACAATCCCATTCAGTTCTTCTAAAAGCGCGCGCTGCTGGTTAAAAACATACTCAGGGCTCATCGCGTAATCCTTTTGTGGTCAATTTGTTTAACTCGGTCGGTGGCTAAAATCACCGCACCAACTAACGAATCCCCTCGACGGGGAGATAAATTTTGCTGTATTTGTTCATCTAATAACGCAATGGTTACATCTGCTAAGCCACCGATAATAATGACCGGTAATTGGCTATCACCACGACACTTTTCAATTAATCGCTCTACCTGTCGTGCATGTTCATTAAGAACGGCATCTGCAAGATCACATTGATTTTTTAAACCGAAAATAAGCGGACTAAAGCGGGCATAATCCACCGCTTTGGCGTTTAATAACCAGCCTGAAATATGCTCACGATCACGGCCAATTTGCTCACTTAACTGTTTGGTTAGCTGGTTTTTCGGCTCATTAAAGCGGTCTATTTCATCGAGTAAGCGCTGAACAGCACTTAACCCTAACCGCGCCCCACCGCCAAAATCGTCAACTAAAAATCCCCAGCCACCAATTAACTTAGTGTCACCTTGTGCTGTTAATCTCGCGCCTACAGCACCGGTGCCTAAAGCAAGCATCGCGACTGGCTGACCAAGGTTAGCACCATATAATGACGTAATTGCATCACTGACAATCATCAGTTGTGCAAATTCAATATCGCAGCCAAGTTGTAAAGTAGCAGTGACCCGCTCAGCTAAGCTTTTCGATGAACCACCGGCCAAGCCCATTACCGCTAAAATTTGCTTATGTCGCGCACCACTTTGCTCGCATACAGTGTTGATCACATACTGCAAACTGTTTATTGCGGCATTAAAGTCATTATATATAGAGGCTTCACCAGCATGCGCGCTATATTCTTGGCCGCTGGGCAAGTGAATAAGCTTAGCGACTGTTTTGGTGCCCCCGCCATCAATTGCGAGGATATATTCTAGAGTCATGCTTGTTCAGCTCCGACTGGCGTTTGACCACGCTGGGCTAATTGCGCTTTACCCAAACAGCATACTAAGGTCGACAATGCAGTACCAATACATAACTGCCACGTAAAGCCTAAGTAAAACCGTGACGATTCTGGTAATAGCCAATCAATCATATAAGGCTGCATTAACAGCGTCACCATAAAGCCAACAATTAACGCCGCCAATACTGAGCCTTCACTGCCTCGATTTGTAAATAACGTTGTGAAGTACACACCTAATAAACCACTGTAAGAAAATACCATCACACTAAGTGCAAATTTTAACAGTGGCATATCACTGTATTGCTGCCAGAAGTAACAAATAATGGCCATTAATGCTAATGCGAAACTTACAACAGCCATGCCTACGCGCCCGGCTTTAACAAAATGATTGTCTGCAACGTGTTTATTTTTAGCCGCCAAATACGGACGATATAAATCTTGCACAATAACCGATGACATAGAGCTTAACCCTGAGTTTAAAGTTGAAATAGCTGCGGCTATAATGCCCACGCTTACTAACCCTTTGACTCCAGCCGGTGCTTCATTAAGTACGTAATACATAAAGATAGTGATTTTTTCACCATTGAACTCTTGCACCACTTGCGCGCCATCACTGTTCATTAATGCTGGTTGTTGATATACGATGTACAGTAATAAACCAATAAAAATAAACACCAACATCACAGGGATCACCATCACAATAGAAAGCAGTAATGCTTTACTACCTTCTCGCTCACTTTTACAAGTAAGCAAACGTTGTGTCATATCTTGATCAAGACCAAAAGCCGCAATATTAAGTAACACAAAACCGGTTAATACCGACGCCATATTAAATACGCCACTAGGACCAAAATCTAAATCAAACTTAAAAATAGCCAGCTTGGAATCAGCACCTGGGCTTGGCTCATTCAACGTTGCTAAAATTGTCGAAAAATCGGCAGGGATAAGAGTTAATAAACACCAAATTACAGCGATTGCGGCACTGACATACACCACACTTTGTAATACATCTGAATAAATGACACTGCGAATACCGCCAAATACGGTATACAACAAACCTGCCAGCGCGAGCAGTAAAGTGGCAATAATGACGCTATCAGCATTTATATTGCCATATAAAATCATCGCAACAGCAATGGCGGCCATATACAAGCGAGCCCCACTGGCAAATACACGACCAAATAAGTACATAAGGCCGCTGCGACGTTTTGCCTTAGGGCCAATGCGTTTTTCGAGCAGCTCATAAACTGTATATACCTTTTGCTGATAAAATTTAGGGATCAGAAAAATAGACACAATAAACGCAGCGATAAATGCACCAATGTTCGTCGCAAGATACGACAAGTCACCTTGATAACCTTGGTCAGGCCCGCCAATAAACGTGGCAGCGGATTGTGATGTCGCTAATACAGAGATAGCAACCATCCACGTCGGCATGCTGTTACCGCCTAAAAAGAAATCCTTACTTGAGTTAGCGCGCTTGCGATTAAACCACCAACCACTGAGTAATAAAATTGCTCCGTAGCTTGCGAACACGAGCCAATCTAACAAAGTATATTGTGCACTCATTTATTATCCCAACTTCAAACCTTTTAATGGAATATATTATTCCATTAATTCAGTAAAAAGAAAACAGTTTTATTTTTTACTTTATAAAGCCACCTAATGAATTGGCTTCATCCGGATTATTTAATTGTTGGTAACTTCCAAAGCAATTGTTTTTGTTGATATTCTGAGGCAGGCAAACTCACCAGTAGTGGTGCCTTCTGCTCATCTAACCATGCTAGTAAAGTATCCATATTTTGCTCTGTCATTGCCGTACAGCCTGCGGTTGGTTTATTTTCTGCACGCCATAAGTGCATAAAAATACAGCTACCTGCACCATCTATATTTTGACTATTGTGCTTAACCACTAAACCTTTTTTATAGAGGTTATCTTGGCTGTAAATATCACGGCGCATCCACTCCGATGAGCCTTTTACTGCAGCCTCTCCAACCACTGATTTATCAACCAACTGGTTGTAAAAAGGTGAACCTTTCACATCAATACAGTAATCATCGGCGGTCATGCCTTGGTAGGTCATATTAGTCGCTAATGAATCTAAGTAGCCAAATGCGCTGCCTAGCTCAAAAACTCCGGCGGGTGCCTTACCATCACCTTCTTGTTTTTGTACACCAGCTTGCGTTGGGTGCAAACCAATTCCCCACGCTAAACCAGTTCGCCCCAACACCACAGCATGGCCTTGCTCTTGTTGCTGCCACTGACCCGCAACCCACTCAAACCGATATAACTGTGCGCCAATCGCTTGCCAATCATCAGCAACAACTACCACGAGTTGTTGAGTCTGTGATGGGATCACGGTTGTGGTTTCAGCGGTCGTGGTTGTGCTTGTTGTACTGTTGACGCAGCCACTGAGTGCCGTTGTAGCAAGTACTGCTATTATTATTTTTTTCATAAAGGCCAAACTCCATCGTTGATCGGTTGTAATGTATCGATACTGTTTATACCCAAACCTGGGCCATCACTTAAGGTGATCGCAGGGCCATTAAACTCAACACCACCTTGCACCGGATCATACTGACCCAATGCTGGACCATCTAAATCTATTTTACTGATCTGCTGCGCTTTTGCTGACGCTAAATGCGCAGCTCCCGCAACGGCAATACTGCCTTCTAGCATGCAGCCAATCATGCATTGAGCTTGATACTGGGCAGTAATATTGGCAATTTCGATAGCACGACTTAAGCCACCCGTTTTCATCACCTTGATATTGATAATATCAACGGCATTTTGTTCTAATAACTGAATAACTTGCTTAGGCGAAAACGCACTTTCATCAGCCATGATTGGCGTATTGACGCGTTCAGTAATGTATTTTAAACCTTTAAAATCATCGCTTTTTACTGGTTGCTCAACAAGTTCTAATTCAACATTAAGACTTTCTAGTTTCTGCAGTGCAAATACGGTCTGTTTAGCATTCCAGCCTTGATTTACATCTAAACGAATGTGTGTTTGTTGACCAAAGCCTTGGTAAATTGCTTTTACTCGCTCGATATCTTGCTGTAAATCATTACCTATTTTTACTTTTAAAATATCAAAGCCTTGCGCCACTGCGAGAGCGCAATCACTGAGCATTTTATCGATATTATCAACACTAATTGTGATATCTGTGCGCAGTGTTTGACTACCACCACCGAGCAACTTATACAGTGGTGCTTGATATAATTTGCCCCATAAATCATATACGGCCAGCTCAAGGGCGGCTTTAGCGCTGTAGTTTGCCACGACACTTGATTGGATCACTTGGCAGATTTGATTGAGGTTTTCAATTTCCATACCAAGCAGTTTTGGTGCGATAAACTGTTTGATAACACTGAGTATACTTTGATGAGTATCCCCCGTGATTACCGGTGTCGATGCTGCAGCACCATAGCCAATTTCACCTTTATCAGTTTCAATGATCACAACTAAGTCTTCAATAAAGCTGACTTCTCGCAGTGCTGTTTTAAATGGCGTAACGAGTGGCACTTTGAGTTTGGCAAAACGTATTGCGGTAATTTTCATAGTTTCGATCCTAGCGAATACGCTTAATGTTATACGTGCGGTCTAAGTAACTCTTTGTTTGCGATAACCGTAGTGGCAACAAAGGTGTTACCGATACGCCGTTCAGCGAGCTTGAATAAAAGCTGCCATCAGGTTTGTTATAACCAAGCCCTTTCACATCATGGATAATGTATGGCTGACCGTCTTGCTCACCTAAATACATCATCACATGTCCTGGTATATAAATCAGATCGCCTACCTGCATTTTATTTACTATGGCAAGTTTCTGTTGCTCTGAGTTGCTATTATCAAAGCGATAATTTATACCGTACTCGCCTTTACCTTGTTGACCAGAGTTACGCGGCATTAATAAACCAAACGTTTTATAAATTTCGCCAACAAACCCAGTGCAATCTCGGCCGTTGTAATCATGGCCCCAGCCATAGCGTTCACCTAAAAATTTAAAACCTTGCTTTACTAAGTGCTGTTGGGTGTAAGGTAAATAACCAAGATTAACATCGCTGCTTCGACTAATGAGCGCAGGTTTGATCACTAACTGCCCCTGTTCATTACGTGTAGGCAGTTGTACGACATGGCTGGCGTAAGTATTTTGCCCGTGTAATAAGTTTGGCACCTGTGCAGCAGGTACTAATGGTAGACGCACGCCCATATCCAATTGTACTTGCGATGTACTACTGTCATCAGGCACATAAGCGGTATTCACTTTAGCACCGGTTATCAATAAAAAATCATCGTTATTTTTGAATTCACTAAGCGTGGGTTTGTCTGATATGGCGATATCCGCTTTTGGCGCCCAAGCTAAGTAATTATAAGCACGCACGAGTAGCCATTTTTTATCGGCACTTTCATGTAAAATAGCCACTGTGTCGCCGGGGAATAAACCGCTTTCTTGGAAGCGATCGAGATCTTTATCTAAACCACTGTTTAGTACTCGATCCCAAGTTGGAAAAGTACGTAGTACAGAGCGTTTGACCACCATGCCATAAGCAACTTGATTGTTCTTTGCTAATGCGTCTAAATTCAAATTAGCTTGGTATTTTGCAAAGTGCTTAGCGGTTAACGGACTACCATTAGGGTAAAAACGTGGACTTTTTGGTACTTCGCTGATGCTTAAAATATGCGCCTTTAACTGCTTTTTGCTCAACTGTGAGACAAACTCTAACGGATCAACAATATATTCATTTTCTGCAATGAGGTGCTTATTAAACGCCGCAATTTGTGCTGTGCTCATCAAAGTTTCATCTGTCACTTGGCTAAGCCAATGTTGCGGCGTTAGCTGTGATTGAGTCACCCCAATAACATCTGATTGCCACGTATTAGCCGCAGCCACATCGGGAGCCACTGAAACAATACTAGCTAATGAAATACTCAGGGCGATAAGTGTTTGTCGCATTCGGGTGTTCCTCTGTTATCAATTTGCTTTATAAATTGTGCGCTGTTGCGTTTATTGATCTTGTGGCATTAGTAATTGTGTAAATGCACGAGTAAAGTTAGCTTGCATTTGTAACCCTGTCGCAGCTAAGTTAGCTTCACTTGCTCCAGGCACACTATTTTGTGCCGCTAAGGTGAATTCTCGCCCGCCTTGAATAAACGGCAAGTAAACATGAGCTAACATGACAGTTTCGGTAGCTGAGCGAGTTTCGCTCGGCCCCCAACCTATTTTTTGCCATACACGCCATTGTCCTTGGGTTAACTCATCCAAAATTTGTTTTGCTGGACGAGGATCATTCGGCGCTAATGCTTGCGCTAATGACTGGGTGATCATTTGGCTGATCCCTTGCATCATACCACCCACCACTGCGCTTTTGTCTGTGTGCCCGGTGCCATTAAACAGCACATCAATGTCTTGTGCTTGTATGAAAGGTTGCTGAGTTAATGGCTCTCTTGTATGACTCGCTAAGCGTTTTAACCATTCAGCTTGTGCCAAGGTTGTCATTGCTTTATTGCCCGTTAAACCACACCCCGTACAGCGATATCCTAAATAAGCAGGATCATGACTGTTAACAGTAAAATAAGTGATATCGCTAGCAACAGCGTCACTGTTAGTACTTTGCCAACGAGACGTGCTAGGGGTAAAAATATCTGCTGCATACGCACCTTTAAACATAATGCGAGAATCATTGAGTTTTAGCCAATTATCTGCAAATAAATTACTTAAATACTCGCGCCCAGCAACATTAATAAAATAGC
This sequence comes from Pseudoalteromonas sp. KAN5, assembly GCF_022846535.1. Taxonomy (NCBI): domain Bacteria; kingdom Pseudomonadati; phylum Pseudomonadota; class Gammaproteobacteria; order Alteromonadales; family Pseudoalteromonadaceae; genus Pseudoalteromonas; species Pseudoalteromonas sp. KAN5. Next base: position 419,933 of record NZ_AP025589.1, on the reverse strand, counting down.
TGGCAATTGCATTCGAGTTGCCATCTGCACTACCAAAAGGTGCATAACTATTAATACTGGTGATCAAATCAGCAACATTACTAGTGCCAATTGTAGCGTGTGCGCCTAATTCAGGATTAGTTTCTCTAACTTTTGCGATTGCGCCACTAAATGCTTGAATTTTAGATGAGCTCCAAGGTTCATATAAATCGTCTTGGGTGCCATTTGCTAAATAACGATATGCTAATTGATCACCCTGTTGTTGGTAATCAATAATTAACAACTTACCTTGTGCTGTTGGAATATCAAAATATTGCCAATCAGCGGCAACGCGCTGCTGCCAGTGAATTTTACTGTAATCAACCTCACTCGCCGTTTTGTACTTAGCCCGGGCAATACGATTCGCAACATAATGATTCTGCATAACCATATTTGTAAGGTCAGCGGGTAAAACTGGCGCGGCTAACATCACCTGTTGATAAAATTGGCTTTGTTGATCTTCAGGTGTTTTTGGCAGCTCCTGCTGTGACGGACTTTGACACGCAACGAGTGTCACTGTTCCCAGCCAAGTTAGTTTCAGCCCTGCTTTTTTTAGATTTGCTAAAATCAACTTAAATTCCTTAAAGTTTTTATTTTTGGAATATTTTATTAAAAATAACATATTTTCCGTCACAAGCAAATATCTGCATCCAATAAACCACGTAAAACGTATTAGTCAATGTAATAAAACATTAACCTAAATTATAAGGAAGTGATTATGCGCACCTTTTTAATTCTTTCAGGAAGCTTACTCTGCTCAACTCATGTATTTGCTAATATAGAAGAAATTACGGTTTATGGTCATCGAACAGGCCTTATTGGCGATGCGATCAGTGCCTCTAGCGGCATAATTGGCCAAGGTGAAATACAAAGCCGAGCAATGCTACGCAGTGCAGAAATGTTAGAACTTATTCCTGGGATGGCTGTTACTCAACACAGTGGTTCAGGTAAAGCTAATCAATATTTTATTCGCGGTTTTAATCTTGACCACGGTACCGACTTTGCAACGAGTATTGATGGCATGCCTATAAATATGCGCAGTCATGGTCACGGCCAAGGCTATACCGATCTTAATTTTATTATTCCTGAAACGATTGCAACCATTGATTATCAAAAAGGCGCTTATGGGGCTGCCCAAGGTGACTTTTCAACGGCTGGTAGCGCTGAGTTTAACTTAGCAGATAACCCTAAACACCAACAACTTGACATCAGTATTGGTGAAGATAACTATAAACGATTAATGGCATTGGGCACCCTTGGTGTTGCTAACGGTAAAATAATTATTGCCGGTGAGTGGCAAGGTTACGACGGGCCTTGGCAAGATATCAATGAAGATGTAGATAAAAAAAATGCCATGATCCGTTATGTCGGCAAAGCATGGGATGGTGACTTATCTGTTACAGCAATGGCCTACGATAATAGCTGGAATTCCGCGGATCAAATTCCACAGCGTGCTGTAGATCAAGGTATTATCAGCGAGCTAGGTTCACTCGATACCACCGTAGGCGGCAGCTCTAGTCGTTATAGTTTATCGGCTAATTGGCAAGGTCAGCATATTAATGCCAATGCTTATGTGATCAATTATGACATGGACTTGTTTTCTAACTTTTCTTACTTTTTAAATGATCCGGTTAATGGCGATCAATTTCAACAAGTCGATAGCCGCACAATTAGCGGTGGCGCACTGAGCTATCAATTTGTTGACACCCTCGCACAAATGCCAATTCAACATACCTTAGGGGTTGAATACCGCCGTGATGATATTGATCAAGTAGGCTTATACAATACCAAACAACGCCAACGTTTAAGTACTGTGCGTGAAGATGTAGTAAACGAAGCCAGCTACTCAGCCTATTGGCAGTCAAAAATGAGTTTGAGCCAAGCGCTGGAAGCCTCGCTTGGGGTACGTTACGATTACTTTGACGCTGATGTTGATAGCAATAACCGTGTTAATTCAGGTAGTGCTGATGATGACTTGGTAAGCTTTAAAGCCAGCTTAAACTATCTGTTCAACGACAATCTAGCCGGGTATGTTAATTGGGGGCAATCATATCATTCAAATGATGTGCGAGGAGCCACGATCCGCCAAGATCCGGTTACCCTAGCCCCCGCAGAAAAAGTTGATTTACTGGTACAAAGCAATGGGGCGGAATTGGGTCTGCGCTACTTTGATCAACAACAATTTAATTTATCAGCAGCACTGTGGTGGCTGAGTTTAGATTCTGAATTACTTTTTGTCGGTGATGCGGGTAATACCGAAGCCAGTGATGCATCAAAACGCTACGGTTTAGAACTCAGTGCTTATTATTGGCTTAATGATGCCTTGAGCTTAGACGCTGAAGCCTCATTCACTCACTCTCGTTTAGATATCGATTCAAGTGACGATAGAATTGAGGGCGCGGTGCCTGTCGTCGCCAGCACTGGCATTAATTGGCACATAACGCAGCAATGGCAGTCTTCATTACGTGTCCGTCATATTGGTAAGCGCATACTTAGTAGTGATGGCGACAAACGCTCAGAGCCACTTACCGTGGTAAATGGTTTAGTAAGTTATCAACAAACGCATTGGAAAGTCGGCCTTGAGATACTAAATATATTTGATAGTACTGATCACGACATTGACTACTTCTATGCATCACGCTTAGCTGGTGAGCCTGCAGATGGGGTTGAAGATAATCACTTTCACCCGATTGAGCCGCGCACATTGCGCCTAAACTTCAGCCTGCTATTTTAATTTGTTGAGGTTTTAAACATAAAGAAACATCTCAGACCCCGCTGTTACATGAGTAATAAGCTGGAGCTGAGATTTTTCATCATTCTACTATACTTGCGATTGGCGTATTCGCGAGTTTGCTCAGTATGATTCCAATGTTCGCCAGTAACACCTGCGGCAACCACTAGCTAAATAATACCTTTAGCATAGCTTTGTAAATCAGTTAAATATTGCTGATATAAGTCACTACTACCGCTTTTTATTTTTTCAAACACAAAGTTATCAGCAAGATTAGCCATAGCCTGTTGTTTTCGTGTTGTCGATAAGCTGCTTTGTGCGATGACTTCAAGTTCAGCCAATTTTGCACGCTCATACTGCGTTAAACTTGGGTCTGTGAGTAACACCTGCAACATATCAACAGCATTAAAAAATGAGCCGTTAAACGCAAACGTTACCGCTTTGGCCACCGACGGTAGCCACGGCTTATCAATCTGCTCACCAATAATAGTAAACATTTCATTCGCTGTAGTTAAATCGCCGTTATGCACTGCACTGCTCCCTAAAATCAAATAGGCTATTAGTTGATCTTTTGGGTAACTAGTCTTCACAGCTGCAAACATGGGATCATGCTTAATTAAATCAGCTCGTTGTTTTGCTAAACCACGCCAGCCTTGACTATAAAATGCCAGCGACTGCGCCGAGTAGGCTAAATATTTAGTTCTGGGATTATCTGCTTTTTTATAGGCTAAATCACTTTCTGCAACGGCAAAATCAGCACTGACTCCCAAGCCGATAAGAAAACTTAACGTGGCATGAGTTATAGCAGGATCAATACTTTCAAGCAGTTCATTTTCGCTTTCATTTAACTCCTGCACAGTGTTGTAGGTGTAAGCTAGAGTATCAACGCTTACAGTAGATACACCATAATAAGCACCATAAAAAATACCATCTTGAAGCTCATGGTACTGCTGTTGCTCTGTTTTGGTTGAGCGACAGCCAATTAAAGCAATGCTTAAACCTACAAATACAGCAATTTTAGTTAGCTTGTTGAAGGTACTCATCTACGCTCCTATTTTGAAGTTCAAATGCTTGATGAACATTTCCTTGAAAATGAGGACTCGTAATTTTACTTAATGAAAAAATGATATTACTTTGCGTATTTACCATCATTGCCAATGCAGTTGCGTTTATTTCCACACCTGCGCCATCAAAACGGGCGCCCACAAGCTCTACGCCATTTCGCGCATTAATAGTTACATTGGTTGCTTCTACTACGGAATCAACAATTTCTAATCCAAGTTCACTAGCAGTGATGGTTATATTTTCCAAGCGCACTAGTGAATCAGTGATCGCTATTGATTGTGCAGTCATATCTTTGAGTAAAATATTATTACAGCCCGATATAAGCACTTTTTTATAGTGTCCAGAGAACGTTTGACTGTGTCGATCTTTACAGCTTAAGTGTGATTGCATTACCACTTCATGTGGTTGTTCTTTACGAGCCACTACTGGCGTTTCAAGGGCATGTTTAAGTAATGCTAAAAACTCAGCTGTTGCGCTTTTCATTGGTACGTGACCGGCTTGTGCTATTGTCATCAGCTCACTGTTGGCTAGTCGGTGCTGCAACACCTTCGCTGTTCTAAGCGGCGCGATGTTATCTCGCTCACCCCAGATGATGTACGTTTGGGTATTTAAGTTTGCAACAATGTTGCTATAGTCTTGCTCTACTAAACTCAGCGCTGCATTCACGTTTGGTTGCTCTCCCATTAATGCATTCCAAGCACTATCGCTGCGCTGCAGTAAATCACTAAAGTAAGAGTCAATTGCCCCCAACTCAATTAAGCCTGTAGTAAAGTCATTGAGTTGTGCAAGCTTAGTACGTACAAATTTTGGCAGCCACGAATCTTCAATAACGATATTCGTGATCGGCTTTAAAAAAGCAACCTTTTGCAACACTCCAGCAGCATCAACAAGCACTAACTTATTAAGTGGTTGTGGATATAAACCAGCAAAAGACAAACTTACTGCAGCGCCCATAGAATGACCAACCACAGTGACTGGTCGCGCGCTATAAAGCTCAACAACTTGAGCCAAAACTGCAGCATAATTATGAGGTGAATAACGCCCTTGTGGTGACTCTGAATTACCAAAGCCTGGTAGGTCTACAGCAATTACATAATAATTCTCGGCAAGTGTCGGGATCACCGAGAACCAATCTTGCATCGCAAGCTCACCGAGCCCATGTACTAACAGTAATGGTGGGTTAGCTTTGTTGCCAGCTTCTAAAACTACCATCTTTGAATTAAATACGGTTTCATTAAAATAACTAAATCGCCAGTTTTGTGCTGGTTCGAGCTTAAATTTAAGCAATTGCCGTTGCTTGTCAGTCAAAGGTTGGATAAGAACAGATTTAACTGCTGAGAGCTGAGCACTCTGTGGTGAGTTTTGAGCAGATACAGATAGTGGCAAAATGTAGCTCAACAATAAAAACAAATATATATAGCGCAAGAGGTCAATAATTTTTATAAATAACAATAAGTAAAGTCTATCGTTTTCTCGAAGATAGGTAAATTATTAGTTTAGTTGCCAGCTTTACTATTAATTGCATAACTAAAACCAAGCCCCAGTGACCATAGGTTTTACAACTAAGTAAGAATGGGATAGGCTCGAGTTTAAGCAAATTTTAGTGCTCTATTTACGTTAATTGTTTAATAGTATTTATATACTAAGCAGTATTGTCTTCTTTGGAATCATTGTTCGCTTTTCCTAAATCTGCGTGGTTTTAGGAAATGAATTGTTTGTATATGACCATATAATAAACATTTACAATACAAAAAACAGAGGGTTATTTTATGTTAGAAATTATATTAGCTACAGCGGCAGTGTTTTGTTCCTATTTCTTTATTTTCGATAAGAAACCAGTTAGAAAGAATAAAAATAAAGATTCAAACTCATAATAGAGTCAAATCGAAAGATAAATTTTCATTAATTAGAAATTCAAGTTTGTGTATTGGTCTTTCTTACTATGATTCTCATCCAACCAAGGCAGCTTGGCAGAGATCCAGTGTCAGAGCGAGTGAAGAAAATGTGTAATCGAGAATGGATCAAATTGACTAAATGCTTATGCACAATGGTATTACATCGTTCGTGAATGTATAGAATGTGGTAGGCGTAAGACGTATCTTGAAAGAGTGAACCTTGTGACCGCTTGATTGGTGGTTTCACCTTTAAAAGCGCGGGATAAACCCGCATCTAAGGCAAATTTTAGGCGTAAAAAAACCGACTCTCGTCGGTTACAACTTTCTTACATCGTTCTGTGAATGTATAGAAAGTGGTGGGCGCAGGACGTATCTTCTAAGAGTGAACCTTCGACCGCTCGGTTGGTGGTTTCACCTTTAAAATCGCGGGATAAATCCGAGCCTGCGACAAATTTTAGGCATAAAAAAACGACTCTCGTCGGCTTCTGCTTTCTTACATCGCTCGTGAATGTATAGAAAGTGGTGGGCGCAGGACGTATCTTCTAAGAGTGAACCTTCGCGACCGCTCGGTTGGTGGTTTCATCTTAACAAGCGCGGGATAAACCCGAGCCTACAGCAAATTTTAGGCGTAAAAAAACCGACTCTCGTCGGTTGTTCTCTATTAACTTAAATAGTAATAGAAAGTGGTGGGCGCAGGACGTATCTTCTAAGAGTGAACCTTCGACCGCCCTGTTGGTGGTTTCATCTTAACAAGCGCGGGATAAACCCGAGCCTACAGCAAATTTTAGGCGTAAAAAAACCGACTCTCGTCGGTTGTTCTCTATTAACTTAAGTAGTAATAGAAAGTGGTGGGCGCAGGAGGATTCGAACCTCCGACCGCCTGGTTCGTAGCCAGGTACTCTATCCAGCTGAGCTATGCGCCCACATTCTATTTTCGATTTTAAGGTCTTATCTGACTTTCATATCCATTTTAGGACACAAAAAAACCGACTTTTGTCGGTTACTAAAATAGAAAGTGGTGGGCGCAGGAGGATTCGAACCTCCGACCGCCTGGTTCGTAGCCAGGTACTCTATCCAGCTGAGCTATGCGCCCACATTCTATTTTTGATTTTAAAGTCTTATCTGACTTATTACTTTACTTTTTTATACTCTGAAGCATGAGTTAAAAGTGGTGGGCGCAGGAGGATTCGAACCTCCGACCGCCTGGTTCGTAGCCAGGTACTCTATCCAGCTGAGCTATGCGCCCACTTTTTTGTTTGCTTATTTATACTCTAAGCAGAGTATCTGTAAAGTATGCTGTGCGCAGGACGTATCTTCAAAGAGTGAACCTGTGACCACTTTACGTACTTATTTATTCTCTAAGCAGAGTGTTATTGTAAAGGATGGTGGGCGCAGGAGGATTCGAACCTCCGACCGCCTGGTTCGTAGCCAGGTACTCTATCCAGCTGAGCTATGCGCCCATTCTTTACAATACAAGCAACCATTTATAAAAATAAATGGCGGAGAAGGAGGGATTCGAACCCTCGATAGAGCTACAAACCCTATACTCCCTTAGCAGGGGAGCGCCTTCGGCCACTCGGCCACCTCTCCGTCTTGTGGGGCGTATAATAAAGATTTCAAAAAATATGTCAAACACTTTTCTTGTTTAAAATGACTGTATGGTTAGAGAACATCCATAAGCGCTAAAAAAGAGTCAACTCTGCTTGATAATTAATCATGTTATGGGTTTTTTACTTCGGCAGATACACCTAATACAGGTACCAATTCATCGGTTAATTGCTCGAGATATTGATCTTGATAACCTAGTTGCTGAAACTCAGCAATGCATGCTCGATAATAGGCTTCTCTTTGTAACTCTGTACTAAATGCGTTATTGGGTAACTCAGGTTTTTTATCTTTCATGTAAAATCCGTTTATATAAGTCCTTTAGACTGCCCAGCTATAAAAAAACAATGCTTTATTCTGCTTTTCAAGCACCTAGTTTAGCTAAACCTAGAAATAATGCTTGTTGATTTTTTACTTTTTTTTAAATTAATTTTTATCGCTTATTAATTCAATGCCTTAAATAAAAGTTCCTACTTAGTTATTTGCCATTGAATGGTCAATTTTTACTACCAATACAAAAACGCCGCTAAAAAGCGGCGTTTCAAAACTATTTTAAAAATAGATTTAGTCAGCTTGCGGACGCATGTGTGGGAACAAGATAACATCTTTAATCGTTGATGAATCAGTAAACAGCATTACTAAACGATCGATACCGATACCTTCACCCGCTGTAGGTGGTAAGCCATACTCTAGGGCGCGAATATAATCTTCGTCGTAGTGCATAGCTTCATCATCACCTGCGTCTTTCTCTTCAACTTGACGAGTAAAGCGCTCAGCTTGATCTTGTGCATCATTAAGCTCAGAGAAACCATTTGCAAGTTCACGGCCGCCCACAAAAAACTCAAAGCGGTCAGTAACAAATGGATTTTCGTCGTTACGACGAGCAAGTGGCGACACTTCCCATGGGTAACCAGTAATGAAAGTCGGTTGGATAAGCATGTGCTCAGCGGTTTCTTCAAAGATTTCGCATAAGAACTTGCCCGGACCCCATACACAGTTTTCAGGAATTTTAACGTGTACTTGTTTAGCGTACGCTTTTAACTCTTCAAAATGATTCTCAGGGTCGTTAAATACAGCCGCATCAAACTCTGGGTTATATTTTAAGATGGCATCTGCCATGCTTAAACGCGTGAACGGTTGGCCAAAATCGTATTCTACAGAGTCAACAACCTCACCGTTTTCGTCTTTAGTTGTGTTAACAACGATTGGGCTGCCTAGTACGTTTGTTGCAACGGTACGTAGCATGTCTTCGGTGATATTCATTAAGTCAATATAATCAGCGTATGCTTGGTAGAACTCAATCATAGTGAATTCTGGGTTGTGACGCGTTGATAACCCTTCGTTACGGAAGTTACGGTTAATTTCAAATACACGGTCAAAACCACCGACTACTAAACGCTTTAAGTAAAGCTCTGGCGCGATACGTAAGTACATATCGATATCAAGCGCGTTGTGATGAGTGACGAATGGACGCGCAGAAGCACCACCAGGAATAACCTGTAACATCGGTGTTTCTACTTCCATGAAATCACGATCAGCTAAGAAACGACGAATACCTTCAACCACTTGTGAACGAATGCGGAATGTTTCGCGGGTTGCTTCGTTAGTGATTAAATCAACATAACGTTGACGGTATTTTGTTTCTTGGTCAGATAAACCATGAAATTTTTCAGGTAATGGACGCAATGACTTAGTAAGCAGTTGATACTCTGTCATTTCTACGTATAAATCGCCTTTACCTGATTTATTAAGCGCACCTTTAACACCGATGATGTCACCGATATCTAATTGACCATACTTTTCTTTCAGATCTTTTTGCACATCTTTCGATGCATAGGCTTGTACACGGCCTTTCATGTCTTGAATCGCAAGGAAAGGGCCACGCTTTGCAAGAATACGACCAGCAATCGATACTACATGCTGCAGCTCAACTAATTCTTCTTTACTCTTATCACCAAACTCGGCCTGTAAGTCTGCCGTGTAATGCTCACGACGGAATTGATTTGGATGACCGTTGGCTGGGCAATTGGCGCGAATTGCGTCTAATTTGCCACGACGCTCAGCGATTAACTTATTTTCGTCTTGGATTTGATCAGTCATTTTTTAGCTCTTTTTTAGCTTGGTGGTTATAGGCCAGATTTTAAGCTGGCTTCAATAAATTTATCTAAGTTACCGTCAAGTACCGATTGCGTATTGCGGTTTTCAACACCGGTTCGCAAATCTTTAATACGTGAATCATCAAGAACGTATGAACGAATTTGACTCCCCCAACCGATATCAGACTTAGCATCTTCTTGCGTTTGTTTTTCAGCATTTTGCTGTTGTAACTCAAGTTCAAATAACTTTGCTTTTAACTGTTTCATCGCTTGTGCTTTATTTTTATGCTGCGAACGTTCGTTTTGGCATTGCACTACGGTATTGGTTGGTACGTGAGTGATACGTACTGCTGATTCGGTGGTGTTAACGTGCTGACCACCAGCACCTGATGCACGGTAAACGTCAATGCGTAAATCAGCTGGGTTAATATCAATTTCGATATTATCGTCAATCTCAGGGTAAACAAATGCAGAAGCAAATGATGTATGACGACGACCACTTGAGTCAAACGGACTTTTACGTACTAAGCGATGTACGCCTGTTTCTGTGCGTAACCAGCCATAGGCGTATTCGCCAACGAAGCGCACAGTCGCCCCTTTAATACCTGCTACATCACCGTCTGTCGCTTCGACTAGCTCAACTTTAAAGCCTTTGGCTTCACCCCAGCGTAAATACATGCGTAATAGCATGTTACACCAGTCTTGTGCCTCAGTACCGCCAGAGCCTGACTGTAAATCAAGGTAAGCATCATTTGCGTCATGTGCCCCTGAGAACATACGGCGAAACTCTAAGCCTTCAAGTTGTTCATTGAGATCTTTAAGTTCACTTTGTGCTTCTTCAAAAGTATCAACGTCTTCAGCTTCTACCGCGAGTTCAACTAACCCTTCGACATCGTCAGTGCCACTGACTAGATTGTCGATAGTTTCTACAACCGCCTCTAATGCTGACTTTTCACGGCCCAGCGCTTGTGCACGCTCTGGCTCATTCCACACGGCTGAATCTTCAAGTTCGGCGTTAACTTCTTCTAAACGTTCTTGTTTAAGAGCGTAGTCAAAGGTACCCCCGAAGCAATTCAGTACGTTCGCGAATTTCCTTGATTTGATTAATCACAGGATTCACTTCAAACATGTACCTTACTCCAAAATGGCTGATTACGAGCGTCAAATCGCCCATAAAATTCTTTAAATAGTAAAAACGCCCGATTTTAACAAAAAACCGCGCGTTTTATTAGTATTTTATGCATCGATAATAAATATTTTTTATGGCACTTTTTGCAGCTCTCTGGCGATCAACTGCAAAGAAAACTTGCCTCTAAACTCATTAATATCCAATTGGTAAGCCAGTTTAACAAAACGTGCCTCTGTATCAGGCCACGCTCGGACATCAACACCAAATGCTATGGCATCCATTAAGCGACCGCTGCGGTGCTTGAGTACTAACTTAAGATGTTTTTCGCCAACGATACGTTGCTGCACAAGCTCAAAAGTGTGCTCAAATACAGGTTCTGGAAACTGTTGCCCCCATGGCCCTGCTTGCTTAAGTAAATTGGCAAACTCCATACTAAAGCAGTCATCGGTAAGTTCGCCATCGGTTAAAATAATACAGCGTTTATGCTCTTCGCTTAGCTGCGCACTGACTGCCATTTCAAACTCACGCTTAAACTCACTAAAATGTTGCTCATTAATAGTCAGCCCCGCTGCCATAGCATGACCACCAAATTTACTGATCAAGTGAGGATGCAAGGTATTTAAACGCTCGAGTAGGTCCCGCATGTGCAATCCTTCAATCGAGCGGCAAGAGCCTTTTATTTCACCGTTGTCGCCACCTGCAAAAATAACCGTGGGGCGGTGGTATTTTTCTTTTAAGCGCCCCGCTAAAATGCCTATGACACCTTGGTGCCAGTCACCTTGATATAAACAAATAGCATCAGGGGTTTGCTCATCACTAAAAGCCAGCTTATCTAATACTGCTTGTGCTTCTAGTTGCATGCCCTGCTCTATCTCACGGCGTTCATGATTTAGGCTATCTAGCTCACCCGCTATACGACGAGCCTGGTTTATATCTGTAGCAAGTAAGCAGGCTATACCTAAACTCATATCATCTAATCGCCCTGCGGCATTCAAGCGAGGCGCTAACGAAAAACCAAAGTCACTCGCACTTAACCGTGCGGCGTTACGATTAGCCACTTCGATTAACGCCGTAATGCCAGGGCGAGTTTTGCCACTGCGAATACGTGCTAAGCCTTGGTGTACTAAAGTTCGGTTGTTGGCATCCAGTGCCACAACATCAGCAACCGTGCCAAGCGCCACAATATCAAGTAAGTCAGCGAGATTTGGTGGTGATTGTTGCTCAAAATACCCAGCATCACGCAGTGCACTTCTCAGCGCTATTAGTAGATAAAATGCAACCCCTACTCCGGCAATGGATTTCGATGGAAAGTCGCAGTCATGGCGGTTGGGATTAACAATTGCATCGGCATTGGGCAGTTGTTCCCCCTGCAAGTGGTGATCAGTAACCAGCACTTTAATACCTGCATCTTTAACAATCGCGATCCCCGCGATACAGGAAATACCATTATCTACAGTGATCACGAGATCAGGCGCCATGCTCACTATTTGCTCCGCCAATGCGGGGCTTAAACCATAACCTAGGCTAAATCTATCTGGCACTAAGTAATCTAAGTTGATAAAACCAAACATGGCTAAGCCTTGCATTAAGGTTGCAGTACTTGTTGCGCCATCGGCATCAAAGTCGCCAACAATCAAAATTTTACTTTGCGCATGTAATGCGTGTTGGAGTAGCTCTGTGGCTTTATCTATGTCTTTAAATAATTTGAAGTTGTGTAACGTCGCTGCGCTATTATCTAGCTCATTAGCGTGGTTTACTTGGCGGCTAGCATAAATTTGTTTAATAACAGGGTGTAAATGATTTGGCAGGTGTGAATCATCATGATGGTCACGGGCAACAATTAATTTCTTCATGCAAACGCGGTACTTTTAATTAAAGAATAAAGACAAAAAAAGGCCTTAACGGCCTTTTTATAAAAATCAAATAGTTATGATGATTTATTCGCTTCTAGTGCCGCAGCTAATGCCGCAGCAGGCTGGTAGCCTGGGATCATCGTACCATCTTCTAAAATGATCGCTGGTGTGCCGTTAATACCAAAACTTTGACCAAGCTGATAATGTTCTGCCACTGGTGCATGACAACCCGCCATTACTTTAGTATCAGCACCCGATTTAGCTGCGGTCATTGCTTCTTGCTGATCTTTCGCACACCATACATTCATTAAATCGGCATAACCTGAACCTTGTAAGCCACCACGAGGAAATGCTAGATACTTAACTGTGATACCGGCTTCAAGTAAATCATCCAGTTCACGGTGTAATTTACGGCAATAACCGCAGCTAATGTCGGTAAATACAGTGATACTGTGCTTCTCATTTTTAGCTTTATAAACAATCATTGAATCTTCATATTGCGCTAAACCTTCTTTGCGTACACCATTTAGTGCTTGCTCTGTGAGGTTATTACGATTGTTTAAATCAATTAATGTGCCTTGCATTAAAAACTGACCATCAGGGCTTGCATAAAGCACACCTTTGTCGGTGATCAACTCCTTTAACCCCGCCACTGGGCTTGGGTTAATTTGCTTAACGGTAACACCTAGCTCAGCAAATTTAGTAACGATTGGATCATTGGCATCAGGAATGGCTACAACGCCATTAGCAAACGCACTTAAACTGGTGCCTAACATCGCACCGGCTAATACTAACTTTTTCATAATTGTTCTCTTATATCCTGATAATTCTTAACTACTCAGACCGCCTAACCACAGAAAACTTTCACTATGCACGCGGATGATGTTGCTGATGTACCGACTTTAACCTTTCATTAGCAACATGTGTATAAATTTGTGTGGTTGATAAATCACTATGCCCTAACATCATTTGTACAACCCGAAGATCTGCACCATGATTTAATAAATGCGTTGCAAACGCATGACGCAAAGTATGAGGCGACAATGGCGATTCAACTGCTGCCAAAATAGCATAGTGTTTAATACGATGCCAAAAAGTTTGTCGGGTCATACCCACTCCGCGCTTTGACGGAAATACAAAGTCGGTGGCATGTTTGATCATTTGTGCACGACCCACCTTTAAAAACTGCTCCAGCCAGTACATCGCTTCTTCGCCAAGTGGCACTAAACGCTCTTTGTTGCCTTTGCCTTTGACAAACACCACTGATTGGCGCAAATTAATTTGCTCCATTCGCAGCCCTACCAATTCGCTCACCCGTAATCCTGTCGCGTATAATAGTTCCAGCATGGCTTTATCACGCAAGCCCATAGGCTCTTCAACATTCGGGGCAGCTAAAAGCGCTTCTACCTCGTTTTCAGATAAGGTTTTAGGGAGTGACTGGCCAGCTTTAGGCTGAGCAATATTCACCATTGGCGAATCGGTAATCTTTTTTTCGCGTACAAAATACTGATAAAAACGTTTCAGTGCACTAATGCTACGCGCAGTACTGCGTGGCTTTAAGCCTGAATCAACACGATGCGCTAAGTAACTTTCAATATCTTGCCCTGTCACTGTGAGTAAATCTTGGCCTTCTAAAAAGTGGCAAAACTTATCTAGGTCACTACGATACGCTGCGAGTGTATTATCACTTACATGTTGTTCTAAATAGAGGTTATCTAAAAAAGATTCTAGGTAATCGCTATTACCAAGCAATTCGTCGTGATCTGTATTGGCTGAGCCCAATGGCTCATGATCAGGTAACGTTGTCACAGTTATTCTCATAGTTATCAAGGTATCAATTAATAATACCTTACGGTAAACTTCAGCCTATCATATCAGGCAAACACACAGTGATAAATACGATGCAAATTGGTTTATTTTATGGTTCTACTACATGCTATACAGAAATAGCAGCAGAAAAAATCCGCGATATTATCGGTCAAGACATTGTCAGCCTACATAACATCAAAGACGAGCCATTAAAAAATGCAGAGAATTACGACTTTATCATCTTTGGCATCTCAACTTGGGATTTTGGTGAGTTACAAGAAGATTGGGAATCAATTTGGGATGACATTAAAGGTGTTGATCTCAACGGCAAGACCATCGCTTTATTTGGCATGGGCGACCAACAAGGTTACGGCCAATGGTTTCAAGATGCGCTAGGCATGTTGCATGATGAAATAAGTAGCCAACAATTTACTTTATTAGGCCTGTGGCCAAACGACAACAGCTATGAGTTTGAAGCCTCCAAAGCACTCACCGAAGACGGCAAACACTTTGTTGGTTTAGCGCTCGACGAAGACAGCCAATACGAGCACAGTGATGAACGGATTGCTAACTGGGTTGAGCAAATCATGACTGAGTACAGCGAGACGTTATAAATCTCGCTGCTGCGACGGGACAACGAATGGCACAATTTACCTTGATCAATGGCGATATAATCGAGTTCAGTAATAACACCGTAAAACCACTGAACTGCACTGGCAGTCAACATTATGACCGCCATGGACAGCTATTTTTTATTCCTGATGCTGTAGTGCCATTTATCAATGCAGGTAAACTTGCTAATGATTTATTTAACCTATCACAACTTGCTTTCGCAAAATACGATGATACAAAAACAGAACTGCCTGTATTAATTAAGTATCAAGGGTCACTGCAAGCAATTGATGGTTTAACAATTAAACGAGAGTTTAAAACCATTTCCTTTAGTAGCGCTAATATTGATAAATCACAGGCTGCTAAGGTGTTTAAAATGTTACTCAGTGATCCTGCAATAGAGCAGATAAAACTGGATGAGGTAAAACAGCTTTTCTAAAGGGGATTTTAGATTTCAGCAAAGCGACCGAGAGCTCGCTTTGCTGACTCGTTTATTAACCCACAATCATAAACCAAACACTACTTTTTCACTTTTCAGCATTCGCGCACTTAAAAAGCTAAAGGCTGCAAATAATACCAGTGTGATCACTGTTGATAACAGTAACTGCGGTACTGGAATTGGGTTCCCTTTTATAAACTCCATCAGTGCAAATTGCTGAGCAGCTATCGGCAACCATTGCACTTTATCTGTCGCAATATCATAAGTCGTTATCATGCTTAACGCCATGGGAATAAATAACACCATAGTGACGTAAGACTGCGCTTCTTTGAATGACTTAGCCATAAAAGATACAAACACTTGTAAGCTGGCTGACATCAAAGCAATAGGCAAGCATATCGCGATACTAAACAGCATAAACTCAGGCGTAATAGTGATACTAAAGCCCATTTGCTGCCACGGCACCATTGCATATGAAAACTTAGAGACCACTAAAATGACCACTAGCCCTAACATCGAAAACGTAGTTATAGCGCCTATTTTAGCCAACACAATATGCAAACTGTGTAATGGATGACTTAACAATAACGATAATGAATTTCGCTCTCGCTCACCGGCGCTGGTATCAATTGCTAAATTCATCGCAGCATAAAATAACGCTAAAATAAGTGTTAATACAACAATTCCCAATATCATGCCCCCTTTTGAATCAGGGGTCGCTTGGTCATGTACTTCAAGAGCGATTGCACGCATCAAACTAGGATCCACACCACGAGAGACTAAACGCAAACTGGCTATTTCAGAGCTGTACAACGCGATTGCTTTTTCAACTTGGGTGATGTGCTTACGAAGCTTATCATCTGATTTATCTGCAATCAGCGTTACTGTAGCTGGACGCCCTTCACTCATTTTTTGTTGGTAGTCTTCACTGATCGTTAAGGTAATTGCTTTACGCTCATTCTCATCATGGCTGGCAAAAATATCTTGGCTATTTAGGTGAGCAATAAGTCCTGGCGCACGCTCACTATTTTCAATATTAATGTTAAGTGCTTCCGGTGAGGCTAATTGCTGCAGCAACACACTCATTAACAAGCACATACCGATTGGTGCACCTATCGCATAATACAACCCCGCCATTATGGAACGTTTATCGCGACTGGCGTCCATCACTTCTTTTTTATATAACACCTTTAATAAATTAATCATGCTGCAATCCCCTCGTCACTCCCGATCAATGCGACAAATGCTTCTTCTAACGTCTCTTTACCTGCTTGTTCACATAACGCTGCCACAGAACCTTGAGCCACCACTTGGCCATTAGCCATGATCACCACGTGATCACACAATGCGGCAACTTCTTGCATAACATGAGATGAAAATAACACACAGTGCCCTTGCGCTTTGAGGAGCAATAACAGCTCTCTTAATATGCGGGTACTCATTACATCAAGGCCGCGGGTTGGTTCATCTAAAATTATATTCAATGGGTTATGAACCACCGCCTGAGCTAGCGCTGTTTTCATCCGTTGCCCCTGCGAAAACCCTTGGCAACGACGGTCTGCAATATCATTCATCGCTAATTTATTTATCACTTCGGTAGTCGCTTGCTTAGCTTCACTGGCATTAAGGCCGCTTAGCTGTGCAAAAAAAGTAATGTATTCCCGTGGCGTTAACCGCTCATATAAGCCACAAGGATCAGGGAATAAACCCAGCTTTTGCTTTGCAGTCATTGGCTCTTTGGCAACATCAATACCGTCAATTTCTGCATTTCCGCTATCTGCCTTTAATAATCCAAACACAGTGCGTAAACAGGTGGTTTTACCTGCGCCATTAGGTCCTAACAGCCCTGTGATCTTGCCGTCTTGAGCAGTAAAACTTAAACTATTGAGCGCATTCACATCGCCAATTTTTTTAACTAAATTAGTTACTTTAATCATCACTTACTCCTTGTTAGCTGTATCTGTTAATTGCTTATTTGCAACGGCTACGCCGTTAATATTCATAAAGAACGGTTTGTCATTAGGCTCTTCAAGACAGTCTGTATCAATGTCTTGCATACTTTGTTGTGCAATAAATTTTGCGATTATTTTCGGTGCGCAGGTTTGTGAGCCAACACCATGTGTTGCAGTCGGTGCAACTAAATGAGTGGCATTTGTCATCTCAACCATTGCCAGCTCAGCCCAACTTGCTGGTGTTGCGGGATCTCGCCCACCAGATAACAGTAGCGTCGGCGTGCTGGTTTTTAGCGGCTGATAAAATGCCTTATCAACAGCTTGCACATTAAGAATAGGGCATGCGATATCAAACCCTGCAATCATTGCTTTACCCATATAAGTTTTGCCATATTCTTGGCGGGTTTGCGGGGTTAAATTTGGCCAATCTTCACCACACACAATGGCGTTATGCATCCCCATTGCTAATGCTTCGGTTAAATCGACATTCGCCATCATGCCTGCCAAAGGTGAGAAGTCACCACTTAGCGCCTTTTCGATAACTATGGGGACAATTGCCCGTTGAGCTTGGCTATAGAGTGCAAACCGTATCGCACTGTAAAACTTCATCTTTGTGATTGTAAAAGCTATAACATCGTGAGTACGAGGGTGCCTTACCTGTGTTTTTACGGGCTGTTGCTCAAGTTGTGCCAGTAATGCATGAAAGTTATTTTCTAAATTTGGGTAATGCTCTGCGCACAAAGTATCAGCTTCACAACGCTTGAATAATGCAGCCAATGAACCATCAATCGCACCGCCGATGGCCGCCAAACTTTGCTGCATAGGAACCACACCATCCAAAGTACTCGTTAGCACCGACTCTGGAAATTGACGCATGTACTCCTGGGCTATGCGAGTCCCATAAGAAACGCCAAACAAGTGAAAACCTTTATAGCCAAGTGCTTTACGTACCGCTTCAAAATCTTTAGCTGCAACTGGGGTTGTGAAATGGCTTAAGTCAATATTGAGCTTTGCTTTACACTTTTGGGTATCTTCTGCTCCCATAGCTTGAAGATCAGCAATAACATCATTAAAAACAAACTGGGTTTTTAAATCATCGCTGTCACATTGCAACTGATGCGAATAACCAGTGCCACGTTGATCAACTAATACAATATCGCGTGTTTCACGGGCAAAACGTAAGTTACGGTTAAATATAGCGGCTAAATCAATAGCCCCCTGCCCTGGGCCACCAGCAAAGCCCAGTACGGCTTCGTCTGGATTACTTGGTTTTATTGCTGGTATAACGGCAAAGTGAATATCAATCACTCCATCATTAGGATCATCAGATAAAGGCTGCGCAATACTGCCGCACATTAATCTATCTGATAGGCCTTCCATATAACATGGGGTCAGGTTGGGTGAGTTATTTGGTTTTTTTTGTGCGTATAACGCTGTTGATGCAGCCAGTAAAACTGGCATCATCGCTATACTTATCATGCTCTTACAACGATTTATTGTACTTTTCATTACGCTTTCCCTTGTTTGCATTTTACACTCAATGTGATAACTTAAACCTTAGTGTATCGGTGTATTAATGTATTAATACAGTAGAGAAAGAGTAATGTTAGAATTTATTAATGTCAACCCCAATAGTGGCGATCCCATTTATAAGCAACTACATGAGCAAATCGTGCGTTTGATTGTGGGCGGGCAAATAGCTGCGGGAGAAGAGCTTCCATCAGTGAGAAAAATAGCGGATCACTTTGCAGTTAACCCTATGACCGTCTCTAGAGCCATAGGCCAATTAGTCGATCAAGGTTGGCTTGAGCGTCGTCGCGGGCAGGCAACCAAAGTGGCAGAAAAAACAACACAACAAACGGATCAGCAAGAAACATTACTTTTCAAAGCAATTGATCAACTTATTCAGCAGGCAAAACAACTTGATGTGCCCCAAACAACCTTATCTGAATTAATAAAAAAACGGTGGGAACTATAACAATGACACAACCACTTCTTAGCTATAAAAATGTTTCTAAACATTACAATCAGCGCCATGTATTAAACAACATAAACTTAAGCGTTGAGCCTGGCATGGTGATTGGTTTATTAGGTAAAAATGGCGCAGGCAAAACAACCTTGTTACGTAGCGCCCTGGGTTTAATAAAGCCAGACCAAGGTGAAGTAGAAATATTAGGCGATTTAAGCCATCAACTAAGCGCCAGCAATAAGGCAAAAATAGGCTATGTTGCTCAGCAAACCTTTGGTTATGAAGGTTTTAAAATTGCTGACGCCTTGGCTTTACATCGTAGCTTTTACCCCAATTGGGATATGCAGTTAGAGACAAAATGGCTCGCGCGTTTTGAGTTAAACCCTAGTGATGCAATCAATGACCTATCTATCGGCCAACGCCAAACTCTCGCACTTATTATGGCGATGGCTTATAGGCCGCAATTGCTAATTTTAGACGAACCGGTTGCTAGTTTAGACCCGATTGCTCGACGCGAATTTATGAGTGACCTTTTCGATTTAGCATTAGACGCTGGCTCTGGCATTATATTTTCGTCGCATATCACCTCTGATATTGAGCGTGTTGCAAGCCACATCGCATTATTAAAAGATGGCGAGCTGCTGCTACTCGATGAGCTTGAAGTAATAAGAGATACGGTAAGAAAAGTCAGCTTTAAAGAATCGACCGTTGATCTTAGTGCATACAAGGTACTTAACCAACAGCAAAACTGTGCCATCATTTATGGCTACACTGGTGAAACTATACCTCATGCTTTAGCAATCAATACACTCTCTCTAGAACAGTTGTTTGTGGAGCTACATGGATGATGCAAGCCAGCACCCGCCCTTGGTATCAAGGAGCTGTTAACTTTTGGTTAAAAGATGTGGGGTCTGCCAGCTATTTTATCGCTGCAACTATCACCTCTTTTCTGTGCCTTATTGCTACCGGCATTGAAGAACTTATTACGTTAATGATCATGTTTTCAACTATCTGTATGTACAGTGCAATAGCGTGGCAAAGCATCAAAATGCAAGCAACTGAATGGCAGACTCTGGTTGCGGGGTACCGCGAGCATGTGATCTTTCAAGGTAAGGTATTCATAGTATTTAGTAACTTAATTTCTATTTTAAGTATCATTATTGCTGGAAATATAAACCTACTTGTCACCCTCACACTTGCTAATCTTATAGGACTGATCATTTGGTTTTTGAATCGCTCATTCAGTCATTTATTTACTTCTGTGTGCTACCTTAGCTTTTTTATCGCAACATTAGTGTGTGTACTTATAGAGCAACTTCCGATTTGGTTAATCCCAGTTAATGTCGTTGCATATATCGCTATCGTGTTGGCTAATAAGAACTTTTCATCTGCGTATAAATGGCGCTCTGACTCATTAACAAATTATCGCAATGGTCTGCAATCTGGTTGGTCGCCAATTCCTAGTGGGCTTTTATCGAATTACGGCAGCTCAATTAATAAAGGGTTATTCCCACTTAGTTACTTTGTGGGTTCAGGGCTCTCTCAATACCTTATTTTGCTTACACTTTTATGCACTCTTGGTGTAGCGGTAAACTTGTTTTATAACATCACTGAGCATGTCATTTTTGTTTTAACACTGACCTTATTCGCAATTGTTTCATTGAGTTTATGGAGCAAAGTGCAAAAACATAATTCATGGGAGTTGTTATCTACCCTCCCTATCTACAATAGTAGCTATAGCGCAAAAGTCGCTCTTAGTAATAGTGTGTTAAAACTTGCTATTTTAGTGGCGATTCTGTGCTTTGTAACAGCTTCGACGCTTAGTTTAGTTAATCCAACATTTTTAATATTCAATATATTAAGCTACTCGTTGGCCTGCTCTGCGGGGGTATTACTTAGCTTTGCTATTGGTAATGTATGCAAGAATATAAATTTACTCAGCTTTTTTATGTGTATTTCTTTTGGCTTAAATATGGGCTTGGCAAACTATATGTTTGATAACGGCGACAGCGTAAGCAAACTCACTCTAATGGTGGCTTATACTCTCGCGATGGCTGCAATAAACCGTTTTACAGCTCGATATTTATAGTAAATTGCCCTATTCATTAATAGGGCATTCTCAATCAAAATATAAAGCGTTACTGTAAGCGATAAAGTGATAATTCGCTTTTGCATATTTGCTGCGTTAATATCAAACTACAATTAGTTAACAACTAAAACCATAATTCAAGGAGCACGAAATGTTTAATGCTAGAGTAGCATTACCACTTTGCATTACATGGTTGTTACTCAGCTGCACGACCTGCGCTTTCGCAGTGCCAATAAAGACAGAACTCAATAAGAGAAGCATCACCATAAGCGCGGGGGAATGGCCGCCATTTTTGAGTGAGTCCCTGCCTTTTGAAGGCGTTGTTGCCCATCTTATCAAAGATATTTTTAGCGAGGCAGGGATCCAAGCTAACTTTACTTTTTTACCATGGGGTCGTGCTTACCATGACACCTACAACGGCAAGTATGCAGCAACTGCGGTTTGGATGTTTAGTAAAGACAGGGTCAAGAACTATAATTATAGCGATGCGGTGCTCAGAGAAAAGTTTGTATTTTTTTATAAAAAAGATAACCATTTTGAATGGCACAATTTTCACGATCTTCGAGGCCTAATCATAGGCGGAGGACTAAATTACAGCTATGGCCCTGAGTTCGATAAAGCTGTTGCAGAAGATATATTCGACTTATCACAGGTAAGCAGTACAGAGCAAAATTTTCGTCGCTTATCAGCAGGCCGAATAGATGCCTTTGCGCAAGAGATAAATATAGGTTATCACATACTCAACAATCAGCTTCCTGAACTTGCTGAAGCTATCACCCACCACCCTCAGCCCATCCTCCTCAATAACAGTTTTTTGCTGTTTCCAAATAATGCGGAGCAAAGTAGTGAGCTGCTTAAAATATTCAATTTACACTTACAGCAGTTTAAACAAGATGGCCGTTATCAAGCTTACTTTAAAGGCTTAGAGCAAGGTGATTATCACCCTATCAAGCCTTAAAGTAATACCAATCATGTTAAGTTGCGGAGCATTTATAGCGACAGATAACTGGAGTGATAACAAAGCATAACTTTTTTTATAAAGTTGTTATTTTCAATGTTATTAGCGCTTTATTTAGCTCGCTAGAATGGTTAAATATTTAAGTCGATTGGTATTAATTGCATAAAAAAGCGGCCACGTGATCATGGCCGCTTTAGTGCTTAAACAAACTCTTAGAAAATTAAAGTGAGAAAGTACGTCCTACAGAAAGCACAATACGCTCATCAGCTGTATCGATATCTAAGCTGGTGTTTTCAGCTGCCACTTCAATATCAAAGCCTTCAAAACTAGTTTGATACGCAAGGCGATAGTGGTTATACGATTTACCGTCGGTATCCCATGCAAACTTATCACCATCAAGTGAATTTGAAATATCAAAACTTGCGCGCAGTGCATGATTTGGCGCAAGTTCAACAGTGTGTGCAACCATAGAAATTACGTGCCCAGCCCCTGTTCCAAAATAATCCCAGCTGTACCAAAAATTAAGCTCTGTTTGACCTAACTCACTGGCATAACCAAACTTAGTATAAGCTTCAAAATAGTTACCATCGCTTGAATTGCTTTGCCCATGATAGCTGTAATACGCTAAACCATAATCAACGCTCAGTGCATCATTTAGCTGCGCATAGCGGCCAAAATAAGCATCCCATTCAATATTAGTATCATCACCAAAATCAACATTTGATGCCCACGTACCGGCGTACATGCCTGAATCACCAAATGAATAATCAAGGCTGCCTTGAATTGCTGGGTCGTTTTGCGTTTGGCTGACACCATTAAAGGTGTAATCTGACACGCCCGTTATGGTCGTTGACCAATCAGCTAAAGCAGAAGCTGAGAAAAGTGCGAATGGCAGTGCAACTGCAAGTAGTGTTTTATGTGTTGTCATGTTAATTCCTTAGCTTACTGATTCAATTTTGGTGTAGTCAATTTTGTTATCTTTAGGTGAACTATCAATATTACTGACCGTTTTAAATTTGCTGTAGCCTATGAACGCAGCACACGCAAAAAACAAACCAATAACCAATGCCCCAACCCACTGTATTTGTAAAAAGTTTAGTTTAAATAATAGGGTTAACAACGACAGTGCCACAACATTAAGCGCAATATAGTTAAATTTACCCAAGCGCTTAACTGTCATATTCAAGTTATCAGTGTACAAGCGAATAAGTGAATCCAGTGAGTTGATCACAAATACAACGCCAACGAATACCATGGCAATATTCTTAATCCCTTCAGTCGGTATACCCGCTTCGTGATATTGATAAAGCACGCTAAACCAAATGGCTATTGGAATTGATGGGAAAATTAACATAGCGCCAAGCACTTGATAGGTCTTTAATCCACCGACAAAACGCGAGGTAAACTGGCCAATCATGATGCTCCAAGCAAACCACCAAAATAAGTAAAACTCATGATAATCATTAAGCGGTAAAACAAACTCATTGATGTTGCCAAAATAATTTCCGATTAAAGCAATATTACTTGTAAAGTCAGAAATCTGTCCGTTTTCACCCATGAATGCGCCAAACCACATAAAAGCAATTAGGGCAATAAATAGCCAAGTAGTTGAAATACTTAAAAAGCGCACGTACTTTATATCTGTGCTTGAATACACTGCAAAGCAAATTGCAGCAAATACAATTAAATAAAAAGTAGGAATAATCGACTCGCCATCACCTAAACTCGGTAAATACCAAGGTAAATTAGACAGCAATAAAAAAGCAGTAAATGCACAAGTACCAATAATTACCACATTATTGATTAATTTAACCCACGGAATTTCGAAAAACTTCACTTTGGGTTCTATTACACAGAAATAAAAGCACGTAAGGAAATAAAATCCCCAGATCAGAAAGCCCCAATAACCAAACTCGATGGCTAATGGATTGGCAAACGCATACTCTGGGCTTGCTTTTATGTCTGCATAACCTGCAAACTCAGTCAGTGGAAACATGATCAAGCCAACGTCTAAGCCTGATGTAAATAAGATGGCAATAAAGGTAAATGTTCTAACAGGTGTAACGCCTACACACTGTACATTTCCCCATTTAACTAATATTGCGATAATTGCTAGTAGGGTAAAAATAATGCCAGCACTAAGCCATAAGGTCATAATTTGCCCCCCAAAATAAATGATAATACGTCATTTTTTCTCCGTGTGTTTTAGCCTCGCATTAACGCACCACAAACAACTTATGATGCGCGCCACTGCAAGCCCCAAAGTGCCATGCACTCCAGGTGGCCGAGTTAGATCTCCGAACTACGCTGCTTTGTTTGCCATTGTGATTCCATGGCAACCGCTGCATGCGATTTACTAAGTGGTGGCTTACCTAAAATTAAGTCTGCCGCTTTTTCTGCCACCATAATGGTTGGCGCATTTAAATTACCGTTTGGCACGGTAGGGAAAATAGATGAATCCACTACGCGTAGCCCTTCAATACCATGTACTTGCGTATTAGAGTTCACTACAGCCAGTTCATCTTCACCCATTTTACATGAGCAAGACGGGTGATAAGCGCTCTCTACTGCTTGGCGCACGAACGCATCTATTTGCTCATCGGTTTGAATCTCTTTGCCCGGCTGAATTTCATCATCGCGGAAGTCATCAAATGCGCTTTGCTCAATAATTTCACGGGTTAAGCGTACGCACGCTCTAAACCCTTCAATATCATCTTGATGCTGTAAGTAGTTAAACTGAATTTTTGGTGCAACTTTGGGATCTGCTGATTGAATAGTGACAGCACCCCGGCTTTTTGGTTTATTATGACCCACATGCACTTGAAAACCATGACCATCAAACGCGCTTTTACCATCATAGCGAATGGCCGCTGGTAAAAAGTGATATTGAATATCAGGCCATTCAACACCAGGTTTTGAACGAATAAACGCACACGATTCAAAGTGATTTGTAGCGCCAAGACCACTGCGATTTAACAACCAACGGGCACCGATAAGCCCTTTAGAAATGAGCCCTAATTTGCCGTTTAAGGTAATGGGTTGCTTACACTTGTATTGAAAATAAAACTCCAAGTGATCTTGCAAGTTTTGACCAACACCAGGTAAATGATGCTTCACTTCAACGCCTGCCGCAGCAAGTGTGTCGCTATCACCAATACCTGAAAGCTGTAGCAAATGCGGTGAGCCGATAGGGCCTGCACTTAACACCACCTCTTTGGCGGCAAATACTTGCTTAGTTTGACCATTGATACTGTACTCAACACCCGTGGCTTTTTTGCCTTCAAGCAATACTTTTTCAGCTAAAGCGCCAGTGACAATAGTTAAATTACTACGAGACTTTACAGGGTCTAAATATTCACGACTTGCCGAGCTGCGCACACCGTCTTTAACGGTCATGTGCATCGGGCCAAAACCTTCTTGTTGCCCTGCATTGTAATCATCAGTAGCGGCATAACCGGCCTGCTGACCGGCATTAATAAAGGCTTTATACAGCGGGTTGGCCATTTCATTACCGTTATTAACACCTAAAGGGCCGTTATCGCCTCGGTATTCATTTTTACCTAAATAAAAAGTTTCGGCTTTTTGAAAATACGGCAAGCATGATTGGTAATCCCAGCCCTCGGCACCATGTTGCTGCCATTCGTCAAAATCTTTTGCATGACCACGCACATAAACCATACCGTTGATTGACGACGAGCCACCTAATACTTTACCCCGTGGGCAATGCATTTTGCGGTTATCTAAGAATGGCTCAGCTTGCGTATGAAACTGCCATGCGTATTTATCAGTGTTCATCGGAATAGACAGCGCTGTTGGCATTTTAATAAAAATGCTTTTATCACTGCCGCCAGTTTCTAATAACAACACGCGATTGTTGCTATCTTCAGATAAACGATTCGCCAGTACACACCCTGCAGAGCCTGCACCAACTATGATGTAATCATATGTTTGTGCAGTCATTAAAATGGACTCTCTATATCTGTCATACCAACGTAAATTGATTTAGTTTGTGTGTAGTGATCAAGTGTTTCAATACCGTTTTCACGGCCAATACCCGATTGCTTATAACCGCCTACTGGCATTTCAGCTGGTGAGTTACCGTAGCTATTGATCCAACAAATACCGGCTTGTAACTGATGAATAACACGGTGTGCTCGTTTAATATCTTTGGTAAATACACCTGCAGCTAAGCCTAAATGGGTATCGTTAGCACGGCGAATTGCGTCATCTTCATCATCAAACACCAGCACGCTCATCACTGGGCCAAAAATTTCTTCTTTAACGATAGTCATGTCATCGGTGCAATCAGTAAAAACCGTCGGCGCGACAAAGTAACCGTTTGGCGCAGAATCAGGTTTTAGTGCTTTACCACCCGTGAGTAGCGTAGCGCCCTCACTAATGCCCTTATCAATATAACCCATCACTAAATCATGATGATTTTTTGAAATAAGCGCACCTAAGTTTACCTCAGGGTTCATTGGGTCACCGGCAATAATATTTTGTTCAGTGCGCGTTTTAAGCTCATCAATAAATTGCTGATATACATTTTTATGTACATAAATGCGGGTGCAGTTAGTGCAAATTTCACCTTGAGTATAAAAATTACCCAGCATTGCCGCACTCACCGCTTGGGAAATATCAGCATCATCAAATACAAGTAGTGGTGACTTACCACCGAGCTCCATAGTGACATCTTTAAGCGAACCTGCAGCACTTGCCACTACTTTTTTGCCTGTGCCGACTTCACCGGTGAACGATACTTTCTCGATATCATCGCTTTGTGTTAACCATTGGCCCACTTCGGCCGCGCCTTGTACCACGTTAAATACACCGGCTGGTACGCCCGCTTCAATAAAGATTTCAGCAAGTTTAATTGCACCAAGTGGTGTTTCTTCTGAAGGTTTAAAAATAAGTGCATTACCTGCAGCAAGCGCTGGCCCTGATTTCCAACACGCTATCTGCAGTGGGTAGTTCCATGCGCCAATTCCTGCGCAAATCCCTAATGGTTCTTTGCGCGTGTAGTAAAAGTCTTCGCCAACCATTTGTTGTTGGCCAACTTGCGCAGGGGCAAGGCCTGCAAAATATTCGATAACATCAGCACCCGTTTGTACATCAACACACTCAGCTTCTTGCCAAGGTTTGCCCGTGTCGAGTACTTCAATTTTTGCTAATTCATCATTGCGCGCGCGCAGTAATTCAACGGCTTTTAATAAGATACGGCTACGCTCGATAGGCGTCATTGCTGACCATGTTGCAAAACCTTGTTTGGCACTTTCAATGGCTGCATTTTGTACAAACGCATCAGCGACTTCTACATGGTAAATTACTTCATCGGTGGCAGGATTTTTAACAGCGAAAGTCTCGCCGCTTTGATTCTTTAAAAAATGACCGTTGATAAAATTTTGATAAACAGGCGTTGTCACATTAAGCTCCATACTGTTTGATAAGTGAATTTACATAGCCTTTGGCTAATTGCTCGCAATGTTCAAATTGATCTACGTCTGACTTACTTAAAACCGCTCTGAGCCAAAGTCCATCAATCATTGCAGCGCATAGTTCGGCAGCACGCTTAGCATCTGCCGCACTCATTAACTTTCTAAATGAGCAAGTTAGATTGCTCAAAAGACGGCGACTATTAACGTTTTGTAAGCGGTGTAATTGCGCATCATGCATTGATTGCGCCCAAAAACTTAACCACGTTTTTGTCGTGTCGCTTTGCAGTTGTAAGCGTGCAAAGTTTGCCTCAACGATAAACATCAACCTTTGCTCAGGTGTTGTTGTCGTGGTGACTCGTTCAATCAACTCACGCTTCAGGTTAGATAATAAATAGCGTACCGTTGCCTCAATCAAGCCCTGTTTACCACCAAAGTAATGGCTAATAATGCCTGACGACAATCCCGCTTTTTTACTAATACTGTTAATGGTTGTGCTTTGTAATCCAAGTTCAGCAACCGACTCAATAGTAGCGTCAATTAACTGCTGACGACGGACAGGTTCCATTCCAACTTTAGGCATACTTTTTATTAATTGAACGTTCAATAAAAATAAAGGTTAGAGTAAGTAAACCAATAATTCAAGGTTGACAAACTCTCAATAACAAGTAACAAAGGCGTTAAATAGTGGCTAAGTAGCTGTAATAACGTTTATAAGTAGACTTACAAAAAAGTTGCAAAAAAAATAAAAATGCAGCTATTTTCTAGTTAAAAAACCACAAAATCAGCTATATTGAATTATATATTGGCAATTTTCGTGAATAGAAATGTCTCATGTAAATTATCAACAACACTAAAACAATAAGGAAGAACGATGTCTAATTTTAATGAGTATAAAGTAATGCATGTTGTTGAAGGAGGCTGTGGCACTTTGTTGCTAGGTTCAAGCGGGCTTCCTTTAAAAAGGCTCGAAGCAACACTTAATGATGAAGCGCAAAATGGCTGGCAATTAGTGTTTCAAGTAATAGAAAGCAAACGCTTTTGGCTATTTTGGTCGCGCGAAGCGGTAATTTTAACTTTAGGCAGAAACCGTGCTTAAAACCTGTGTGCTTAATGCAATTCGCCGCTATCAGTACAATGGCGGCGCAAAAGCACATTTTAATATTAGTTGTAATTTCAGCCCTTCTTGCTCTGAGTACACTCACCAAGCAATTACTAAATATGGCTTAACAAAGGGCCTACTAATTGGTTTTAAAAGAATAAGGCGTTGCAACGATCCTGATTGCGTATCAGTTAAATCAGATCCATTACCCTAGGTTAATTATGACATCAGCAGAACTCAATGCAGAAGAAGAACAGCTTCGTTCACAAGTAAATGCGTTATCAGCCGAAGAGCGCAAGCTATTCTATCAACAACTAAAAGCCCGCGTTAAAGACCCTGACACGTATGCCGTACTCAATTGGTTTTTTGCTGCGGGTTTGCATCACTTCTACTTGGGTAAATTTCAGCGAGGTGCCGTTAACTTAACCCTAATGTTAATCGGCTTATTAACTATCAATAGTGTGGGTATATTTTTAATTATTTTTGTATTGCTTATTGAATTACCACAACTTTTTAAGAGCCAGCTAATAGTTCAACAATACAATAACCACGTTATGAGCGATATATTAAGCCATTTAACTCAGTCTTAATTTACTCACGCACTTGATTAGTTAACACAAACACTGGATACTGTATTTATATACAGCACCGGTACATAGCATGAAAAAAGAACTGCCAGCAAAATATTACTTAGCCCATTTCAACGAACTAATTGCTTTTATAAATACGCAGTGCTGCCACCTTTTAACAGAAAAACATATTGATTTTATTAATAAAGTAAACAAACTAAGTGAGCGAGGCCAATGCATGCTGGCGCGCATCTACTCACGAAAGCCTTTGTTAGTCGCGATAGATACTCTCAATTACACTGAAATAGATAACCCCGAACAGGCACTTGAAGAATTAAAAGTAGCAGGGCTTATTTCGCATCCCAACCACAGTGATTACCAGCAAGTACTTGCTCACTTAACAAAACCTGCATTACTTGAGCTACTCGCCCCATTTACACCGAAGTTGAGTATTAAAAAAAGCGCCGCTAAAACGACATTAGTAACGCAGGCCTGCGATTTTTTTGCGGTCAATCTTGAACATCTAACGCCTTTATATAACCAGTTTGTAATTAATAACCGCGCTGATATTTATGAATATTTTGAGTTTTTATACATTGGCCGCTTAAGTAGTGGCGATATCAATCACCAAAATAGTTTTGTACTGCGTGATTTAGGCGTTAGAGCAACTAGAGCCAGCCACACTCAAAGCTTAGCGCGCTTTGATACTTTAGATCAGGCACAATCGAACTATGCGTTAAACCGCGCTCGCTTAGCATTTAAAAAAGCTAAAACTGACGATCAATACCAAGCTTTAGCTCACGAGGTCATTGCGCAACAAGCACAAGGTACATTGGCAGTAAATCTTAAAAATAAGCTGTTATTGAGGCTTCATCAGCAACTTAAAAAAGTGGATGCAACACTGAGTTTTACTATTTTAAGTGCCTGTGAAAACAGCCCAGAAGCCATAGAAATACAAATACGCGAGCAATATCGCCAAGGCAATAAAGACTGGGTTAAAGCAAAGCTTGAAGCCATTATTGAAGATCCACTGACCGATGATCAGCTCTATTTTGCTGATGATTTTTTAATGCGCAAATTTAATAAACAAACCCGCTCTCGCTTAAGTACTATGCTTGCGGATACGCAGTGTGTAATTGCAATAGATGAGATTTATCGCGGCGATGTAGAACAAGGAGTCGCGCAATATTATGAAAACCAAGGCCTGCGTGTATTTAATACTGAGAATACACTTTGGCAAAGTTTATTTGGCCTAGTATTTTGGCACGAACTTTACGTTGAGACTCCTCACCCACCATGTAACGAATTTGATTTATTTCCACATGTATTACGCACTAACCGCTTTTATCATACACAACAGCAGCAGATTGATATTTTACTCGCACAGTGGCAAACACCAGATGATTTACTAAAGCATGTGTGTAAAAACGCGGCACGCTATTTTGAGCAACCAAATGGCTTATTTCGTTGGCACACTGAGCTGTTAAAACCATTAGAAGTCCTTATTTTAAATAGCCCTATCACAGCGTTAAAAAGTCACTTACAAAACATGACCCTACGCTTTTTAGAGCTTAAAGACGGCTACCCTGATCTCATGGTTTTAAAGGGTAATACAGTTCATTTCGAAGAAGTAAAAGCACCGGGTGATAAGCTCAGGCGTAATCAGTTAACCACCATCGACAACCTTAAAAAATCTGGCTTTAGTGTAAAAATTGCAGCTGTTAATTGGATCAATGATCCAAATCGAGTTTACAGTGTGGTTGATATTGAAACAACAGGCAGTTTAAAAGGCGGTAATCGAATAACTGAGATAGGTCTAGTTAAAATGCAACATGGTAAGGTTATCGAAACATGGTCAACCCTTATTAACCCACAAATGCGTATTCCTAAATTTATCGTGTCGTTAACGGGTATTACCGATGCGATGGTAGCCTCTGCGCCGAGTTTTCATGAGGTAGCCAATACCTTAATAAATAAATTACAAGGCAGTATTTTTGTTGCACACAATGTCAATTTTGATTACGGCTTTATCCGTAAAGAGTGCGAAATGGCTGGCATTAATTTTAAAATGCCAAAACTATGTACTGTGGTTGAGTCGCGCAAAGCCTTTCCTGGGCTTAAATCATATTCACTGGGAAATCTATCCGCACATTTTGAGCTATCACTGACAAACCATCACCGCGCACTAGCTGATGCAAGCGCTACAGCTGAGTTGCTTTTACTTATTCAGCATAGCCAGCATAAGAAGTAAATGGGCACCTTCGGCTGCCACTGAGCGTAATTGAAAGTTTGTAAATAATAGTAATTTGTTCTAAACCTAAAGAGTAGCCTAATACAGGAAGACTCTTATGCCGTCATCAAACACACTTAATAAAAACACTGAGTTTGCGCGTTGTTTAGAGTGCAATAAAGTAAGCACTTTTGCAGCTTTTCATTGGTTAGCTCTTGCTTTTAAAGACATGATGCGAGCGCCAATATTAAGCTTAATTTATGGAATAATTTTTACAATAATCCCACTGGCCATTGTTTACAGCGGCGTTTATGTCGGCACCTATCTTGTTATACTTCCTGCCACAGTAGCGTTTGCTTTGATTGGCCCTGCATTTGCAGTGGGTTTATATGATGTGGCTTGGGAGCTTGAAAAAGGTCATACACCGACTTTACTGCATTCGTTAAAGTCTATGTTCAGAAATCCTGTTGGTGAATGGGGCTTTGCCGTATTGCTCATGGTGGTCATGATTATTTGGATGCGTCTTGCGGCGTTAGTGCATGCATTATACCCAAGCCATGCAAACCCGACGTTTGAAGAACTCTCTGCATTTTTAACTTTAGGTACCATCATTGGCGGAATATTGCTCGTCACTGTGTTTGCCATTTCAGCATTTACGCCACAGATCATGATGGAAAGACGAGTCGATATAATGACCGCTGTTATGTCTTCTATGAATGCCGTTAAAACTAATTTTAGCGCAATGGTTGTGTGGTCTGGCTGTATCTTTATATTAGTTGCGATTGGTTTTATCACTGGCGCAACAGGCTTTATTGTCATTATGCCGCTACTAAGTTACGCCAGTTGGCATGGTTATATTGCCGTGATCAAAACCAAAAAACCAAGAGAATATGAGTAAGTTTTTATATAAACAGCTGCGCCGGTACATAAAGCTCTTGGCGCAGTAACTTACGCCCTTGTTTAAGCGCATTGCTATACGAAGGTTGATTGCTCGCATCAATATAACCAAAGAAAAGCTCAAAATCGTGAACATGCTGCTGGTAATAAAGGCGCTGCATCGGTGAGGCTAAACCTTGACCTCTATATTGTTTCGCTATAAAAATATCACTCACCAATAAACCATCAAAGCCCAATTCTTCACTTGCCTCCCCCATCAACATTCCAAAAGGCTCGTCTTTATAAAATGCCATACTGCATAAGCCAGCTTCAATAGACTCCATCAATTCTTCTTTATCGCTGATTGGCACTATGCTTGCCATTGCTGGGTTTTCGGTTAGAAACTTGTTGTACTCCTGCTCATACCAAGGCCAATATTTCTCAAGCTCAAAGGGCAGTAAAGAGATATCCTCTTTTAAATCATCACACACATTAAGCAATGGCGTTTGACTGCCTAACAAAGAATCAACGGCGCGAGCACCTGGTAATGACAGTAATTGCTGCGCTTGTTGTGACTTAGGTGCTGGCCACACACAAATGTATTTAGGCGTGCACCAACAAAACACCTTGCGAATGTAAGTGACAAGTTCTTTTAAAACCGATTCAGTTAATGAATGTTCACTAAAGACTTCAAACATGGTTTCGTCATCATCATTACGGCACACACTGACTATGAATAAACCACCGTCGTCGCCTTCAACAACTTGCGCAAATAAGTCGTCATCAACCACGTCATCACTGATATTACGCCGCTGGCGTAACTCAATAAAGTCATCACTCGTGCAATCGTCATTTAATGC
This sequence comes from Pseudoalteromonas sp. KAN5, assembly GCF_022846535.1. Lineage (NCBI taxonomy): Bacteria > Pseudomonadati > Pseudomonadota > Gammaproteobacteria > Alteromonadales > Pseudoalteromonadaceae > Pseudoalteromonas > Pseudoalteromonas sp. KAN5. The sequence continues at coordinate 386,644 of NZ_AP025589.1, read as the reverse complement.
GAGTAAATCCTGAGATTCTTTGTTGATTGCTTTTTCGATATTTAAATCAGTTATATCTGTGAGGTTATAGGTGTTAAGAACCCCAACTCCTAGACGGCGTAAACACACGTCGTCGATTTTATAGAGAGGATAATGGCGCATAATTTCCCTTTACAAGTCTAAGTTAAACCTTATATGGGGACGAAATGAATTTTTATCAAACAACTTATGTTTTTAATCAAAAACAGGCCCATAATTTGGCCTGTTTTATTTATTCAATCATAATAAAGATTAAAACTGATAACTTAGCGACACTTTATAGTTACGACCAAGCTCGGCTGGGTCACTCGCCTCAGTGGCTGGCGCTCTTAAATAACGTTTATCCGTTAAATTATCCACCCCTAACCTCACGATGAAACCTTCTAAACTGCCGGTGGCTTGATATTTGGCATTCAGGTTATAAACAGTGTATGTATCTGTACCATAACCGTATTCTAAGTAGGTATCGCTTAAACGTTTTTGCTCACGGTAATGCAGCATTTGTAAACCTACATTAAACTGCTCGGTGAATTGATAGTTAGTATTCCAAGTAATTTTATCTGCCGGTGCTTCAGCATAAGGCTGCTGCGTGTAATCAATGGTTCCTAAAAAGAAGTTAGGCATTCCTTCAACATCCATATTAATCGTTGAATAACCTACATACATATCGATTGCTTTAAAGGTATATTGTGCTTCGATTTCAATACCATGACTAAATAATTTACCAATATTCTTAGCACTATAATCACGGTGAGTAGCAACAGGTATACCATTAGCAGGTTGTGGCCCTGGCGAACCAAGTTGTTTTTCGCCATCAGCATCGAGGTAATACATAAATGGCACGTTATCGATGTAATTATTGATTTCGTTATCAAAGTAAATGGCTTTAAAGCTTAAGTTATCTGCATAAGGCAGATTTTGCCAACTGAGACCAAAACCCATTTCAAGATTATCTGAGTCTTCTGGTTTAAGATCTGGCTGTGGTTCGCTGTAGCAAATCTTGCCGCCAATATGACAGCGCCATTCATCTTGTTTATAAAGCTCTTGCAGCGAGGGTGCTCTAAATGCTTCAGCGCTTTTTACATAGAGATTAAGGTAGTCAGTTACTTTAAATGTAAGGCCAAGTTCGCTCGATAGCTCATTACCTTCATTGCTATCAAACTGTTCAAAGTGGTCACTTTCACGCTCATACGCATCAAACCTTAAACCTGCGGTAATTAACAAGCGCTCATCAAAGAATGTACTTTGATCAATCAAAGATAATGACCAGTTTTGTGCATCGCTATTGCCGTAATAAGTAGACGCTTGCTGATCCTTCCACTGAGTTTGCTTGAAACTTTCAGTGTCATATTGTAACTCTACGGCAAGTTTATGGTTGATAGCACCTTCAAAGGTCGATAAGTTTGCAAACCGAATACCTTTACGGGCACTTTGCCCTTCACTGTTACTATCGTAATTTATTTTATTGGTTCCACGCTCTATATACCCTTTGGTAATCTCATCGTAAGTTTTTTTAGAATAGAAAGCTTGTACATCTAAATCAACGTAATCGCTTTCACCTTGATAGGTGTATTTAAGCATGCCTTCGAGATAATCATTTTTGTAATCTTCAGCAAGCGTGGGGTATGCAATAGCTAAATCAAGTCGCTGACCATAGGGCTGATCAACCGACTCAGTTTTACTGTAATCTAGCTTAGTTTTAAGGCTATGATGTGAGTTAAAGTACCACGTATTTTTTAGGGTCGCATTTTGTCGTTTTGATTTGTTTTGTATTTTGCTCAGTTGCTGAATTTGTTCGTCATCCGTTGCATCTTCCTTAGCAACAACATCAATATCATCATATTCAACTTGTCCGAGTGATAAAACGGTATCACTAACATCATTTAAATAGAACAGATCAGCATTAAAGTCATTCGCGTCTGAAACCGATTGATGTGTCACCGAAAATCGAGCGCCAAAGCCCTGCTCATCACCTAAATAATCACTTGCATCCTTGGTCACTAAGCGAATACTGCCACCAATAGCACCAGAGCCTACCGTCAGTGAGTCAGCACCACGTAAAACTTGGATTTGTTTTAACTGATCAGGGTTAATACCTAATGAATTAATTTGCGCGATGTTTTGACTACCATCAGAATCAATTTTACGTTTTACATCATCAACTGAGATATAAATACGTTCGCCATATAAGCCGCGAATAGCCGGCTGCCCTGATAAAGGTGTAACACTGCCTGACAGCTCAACCCCTGGGAGGGTCTTAAGTATTTGGTTTAAATCTGCTGCTTGCTGCCTATCTATTTGTTCTGTAGTGAGTACTGATACTGACCCAGCAACATCTTGATTTAAAGCTGTTAGCTTATGACCTAACACTTCAATTTGCTCTATGTCTTGAGCTTTTTTATCAGAGTCAGTCGCTGCGAATGTAGAAAAATTAGAAAGAGCCGCTCCAACACATAGAAAAACATACGAAAATTTCATATCACCACTCCTTAATAAAAATCATTACCATTTAGTTTTGTGGCGATTTTAGGGTCCAAACTCTAAAATTGCAATAACTAATTACTTATGGTTATATAAAAAAGTGGATTATTTATCCGAATCTTATAATTAACTTGGCTAATTTTCTCTAAATACAAAAGGAACTATGATGAATTTTTGCAAAATATTAATTCTGATGATTGCAACTATTGGACTATCTTCAGCTGCAGCCGAACAATTTGGTAAACCTGTCGATAATACTAATCGGTTAAAAATTTCGACTATAATGGCCGCACCAGATAACTATTTAGATCAACCAATTACTATTGAAGGTACCGTTGTTGGTGTATGCGCTAAACGTGGCTGCTGGATGACGATTGCCTCTGATAAGCGTTTTGAAAACCTGCAAATTAAGGTTAATGACGGTGATATGGTATTTCCTATGACAGCAAAAGGAAGTAAAGCAATTGCAACCGGAAAGCTAAATAAAATCCAACTAAACTTAGACCGCACCAAAGCCTTACTAGCGCACAGAGCGCAGCAAGCAGGAAACGAATTTGACGAAAACACGGTGACAGAGCCTATGGCAATTTATCAACTTGTACCTACAGGTGTAGAGATTCTTGAATAAAAGAAAAATAAATTGGTACAAATTAAACCGGAGTTTACATCGTGATATCGGTTATTTTTGCATTGGTTTAGTGATCATTTTTGCTGTATCAGGCATAGCGGTTAATCACAAAGATGACTGGAATCCTAATTACCGTGTCGAGCAAGCTATAGCACCTATATCCACCCAAAACTGGTCACTTGATAATGATGAAAAGCTAATAAGTCAGTTACTTGTAACAAGTCAGATTGATGAAAAAGTGAAAGCCTCTTACTGGGCATCGCCGACGCAATTTAAAGTATTTTTTAAAAATGGCAACAACCTGTTATTAAATCTAAAAGATCAGCAAATAATATATGAGAAAATAACCCCTCGTCATATGTTTCAAGCATTTAACCGCTTGCATCTGAACGAGACGAAAGCATCTTGGATTATATTTTCCGATGCCTTTGCGGCTTTACTGATTTTTTTGGCTTTAAGTGGCTTGTTTATGATTAAAGGCAAACACAGCCCTTGGGGGATGAAATCACTCTGGGTGATCAGCGGTATTGCCCTACCTGCAGTATATATATTTCTATGAGCTGCGATAAAGTGAAGATAAGTATCTTCACTTTATCTTACTATTAACCCTTAAAACTATCCCATGGACCTGTGATGGCCAAGGTTTTCGTTGGTGTAAATACATTTACAAACAGGGTTTTACCATCCGGTGAAAAACATGCTCCCGCTAATTCAGTTTGCGCTTGTAACTTCGCAAAGTTATACACTTCACCTTTGGGTGTTACACCACGTAAATGGTTATCAACCACATCAGTGTATTGATCTTCACAAACAATTAAATGCCCGTTTGGTGCAACGGTTAGGTTATCACCAAAGTTATAAAGCGAACCATCTGTGCTTTCAACAAAAAGTTGAATTTGCCCTGGAGCGGCTTGCTCTTGACTCGTGCCTTCAAACTGCGATGGTACATACTTCATAACTTGGCCAAGTTGCTTTTTACCGCCATTGGTACAACAAAAATACAGTTCATTATTGCCCCAATGAATGCCCTCGCCGCGGGCAAATAATGCAGCGCCATTGGCATAGCCACGTAAGCGTAAGTCATCTTTTGGACTTTCGGGGTTATCTAAATCAATCCACTCAACATCCATATTTTGATGCAATGCCATATTAGCACCAGCCCAATTTCGGGTATCAAATTGTGGTGTGGTTTTAATAACCATAGCTTGCAACCTGCCGCCTTTGTGTAATTTTCCGTACTCATTTGGAATGAAGCGATAAAATAAGCTGTCGCCTTTGTCTTCAGTAAGGTAAACAATACCTGTTTTCGGGTCGATTGCGGCAGCTTCATGGTTAAAGCGCCCCATCGCTTTTAACGGCTCAGGATCCACTAAGCCTTTAGCATTTGCAGGAACTTCAAAAATATAACCGTGATCTTGAGCAAAACCATCGGCTTTAGTTAACGTAGTTTCTTCGCAGGTAAGCCAAGTTCCCCACGGCGTTATACCGCCAGAGCAGTTACGGATAGTACCAATGAGAGATAAGTACTCTTGCTCTTTTTGACCTGTTTTAAGGTTATAAATAATATGGCTGGTGCCGCCTGGCAAAGCGACACCTTGTTTATTAGTATCATAAGCCTGCGGTGTTTTATGCGTTTGCGCGCCAGCATCTGCTTTAGCTAAATCAGTGGGTTTTAGTTCATGATTTCGAACCAAGGCAACCCTGTCATCATCAAGCTCAAAGCACCCCATGCCATCGGCTTTATCAGGCACAAATTGACCGTCAACCATTTTCTCACCGAGCTGAGAAATCACTTTATAACTAAAGCCTGCAGGTAAATCTAAAAGTTTGTTACTATCTGCAATTAAAGGTCCATAAGCAGCAAGATCACTGCCTAAGTCTGTGACTGGCACTTTACCAAATGCACTGCGAGAGAGTCCTACAAACGCAAGCGTTCCCGCACTAAATAAAAACTGCCGACGAGAAACCATGATGTACTCCATAAAATGAAAAATAACTGACAAAATTCAATAGCAAACATCATAAAGCAATATCTCTTACAAGACTGCCGGTACAAAGCATCTTCACAGAAATGTCATATTCAGTCGCGTAATTAAGCTCTCTATTTTAAAGCACTCGTAAGTTTTTTAGCCATTTCGTCATCACAAAGTACAGGAGGCTAATTTAATTTTTAACTACAAATTATTTAACGCCATTAGAATAGCTGTACTATACTAAAAATTAAGCTTTTAAAACAATCAATTAACTAAGAATTTATTATGAATACTGATGTTGATGATCTAAACCCACAAGAAATTTCACGATGGCGCTGTGAGTTTAAGTCGCCTCAACTCGAGCAAGCTTATCTAATCAGAAAGCTGCCACAAGACAAAAAAATATCACAATTTCTAACTATTGTGATTGCTGTTGTTTTGGCGTTAATTTTACTATCAGACGAACTCATAATTAAACCTGAATATTGGCCACAACCAGCACTTACTTGGCGAGTTGGCTTATTGATGTTTAGCCTAGTTGCAACGTTTCTAGTGCCCCTATTTAAATCTGTCAAACAATTTCAAGTATTACTCTTTACCTTTGTTGTTATTTTTTTAGTTAATTTGCAATTAATGGTTTTGATCTATAAAGACTATTATGTTCTTCATTTATTTTTCGATGTGACCATTTTAATTGTAATTTATTTTTCAACCTTGTTTTCATTTAAAGTCTCGTGCGTTATCGGTATATGCTACGCCTTCGTCGGCTCAACAATTATTTTGAATGTAAAAATAATCGACTCTCATACCACAGGAATGGTGATCGTTGCCTATACCGCAGCTAATCTTGTTGGGATAGTCATTTCAAATCAAGAACATAAATTAAGACGAAACCTTTATTTAAAAAAAATTCAATTAAGAGAAATTGCAGAAAAAATGAAATCCTATGCTTTTAGTGATTCCCTCACCAATATTCCAAATAGGCGATCATTTGATGACCGCTTTGAAAGCTACCAAAAAAGTGCTGCCCGCTCACAAAGTAATCTTAAACAAGTGGCTGTCGTAGTTTCCGATATCGATTACTTTAAGCGAGTGAATGATACTTATGGTCATGATGTTGGCGACATAGTATTGGTAAAGTTTTCACAATTTATCGCAGAGTCTATTCGTCCTACCGATGCAGTGTACCGTTTTGGCGGTGAAGAGTTTGTAATAATTTTGCTCGACTGTACTCAGGCACAAGCAAAAAGCAAAATTAATGACCTTATCAAGCAATTAAACGACGACATTTTAAATATTGACGAAATAAACTACCCCATTACGGCCAGTTTTGGTTTAGCCTTTTTGCAGCCAAACGAAACCGCACGAGAAGTCATTGCGAGGGCCGACAAGGTGTTATACCACGCAAAAGAAAATGGCAGAAATCAACTTTGTATAGCTGAATAATCCAGTGAAACTAGTTGATTTTGTTTATTTCTGTGGCAAGTTTGTGTTTGTCATTTTAAAAAAGCCCTATACGTTTGCGCACAGAAGTTGGTACATAGAGATCACATTTCGTGCAGCCAAACTAATAACCACGATGGCTGAAAAAAAACCAATCAATTGGCTACGAGAGCAGGAACTTTTCTTTAGTCATCTATTTATGAAAAAAAGCTTAGAGCCAGTAATACAAATAAATGTAGCCGGTCATATTGTAAAATTAATTAAGCCACCTAATAAAGAGCGACCTAACCGGATGATTATTTACTTTCATGGTGGTGGTTTTATATTAAATGGTGGGCATTTTTACAATAGGTTTAGCAACGAATTAACTCAATATTGTAGTATACCAACAGCATTATTAGATTATAGTTTAGCCCCTGAACATGTTTACCCAAAAGCTCATCATGATTGTGTCGCTATGACTAAAGGTTTGTTTGCACTTTATCCGCAATGCCAGTTTCATTTTATAGGTGACTCAGCAGGCGCTGCTTTACTACTTGCAACCTACCAACAGCTGACTACTCCCGAGCAACAACGCATCCTTAGCTTCACTTTATTGTCGCCTTGGGTTGACCCAAGTAATCAAACTCCGTTGATACAAGACAATGAAGCTTATGATTGTTTAACTCACCATAACTTAAAAGCGTGGCTAGATGCATATTATCCAAAGCCCAAACAAATTGAACTTACCAAACAAATTCAAAATATTATACAACATCCATTGCCTCCCATTTTTATTCAATACGCAGGATGCGAAATAATGGCACAACAAATTGATATGTTTGTAAGTTTCCTTGATGATCACAAAGTGTCCGTGACAGTAGATAAAGCAGCTCATTTATTTCATAACTTTCAAATTATTAGTATGCACACTTATGAAGGTAAGCAAGCCATCAAGAAGATTGTTCGCTTTTTAACTGACTTGCAGTAACCATATTATCAACCTGCACAATTTACATAGTTGTGCAGATTTTTCATAAACCAAATCAACAAGTCCGACCTTAAAAACACAATTTCAAATAAATAAACCCAAAATAACAAACACTTAAAGAAATTGTCAATTAGGCATAACCATTGCTTCGTTTAAAGTATGCCCGCTTAGAATTTACTAAAGCTAAGCGCTTAGTTTTTAATTTAGGAGGAATTATGAGTAATAGTAAAGTCGCTGAATTTACCGCCCCTGGGATGAATAGTGAAGCTGCAGAGCAAGCAATTGCACAACTCGACAACCGTATGGTTGCATTAATTGATTTGCAGCTTACCTTAAAACACATTCACTGGAATGTAGTGGGTCCTAACTTTATTGGTGTACACGAAATGCTCGACCCGCAAGTAGCTGCTGTTCAAGAGATGACAGATACTATCGCAGAACGTATTGCCACATTAGGTGGCGTGCCAGTAGGGACACCTAAATCAATTGTTGATCGCCGCTCTTGGGAAGATTACTCAATTGGTAAAGGATTAGTGAAGGATCACCTTGTTGCTCTTGATAAAGTATACAACGGAGTAAATGGCGACCACCGTAAGGCCCTTGAGAAACTATCTGAGCTTGATCCTGTGTCAGAAGATATGATCATCGCGCAACTTGCTGAGCTTGAGCAATTCCAGTGGTTTGTGCGTGCTCACATTGAATCATCAACCGGTGAATTACAAAGCTAATTATAAAAGTTAATAACGAACCTAGCTCGGTCAGTCCGAGCTAGGTTTATTTTGCTACTGTTTTTTATACACCATTAATAACATCGCTGGCAGCACAGTTAAGCTCACGACTGTAGATACGGCAATACCACACAGCACGATAATCCCCACCCCACGATACAACTCAGAACCTTCACCAGGAATAAATACTAAGGGTGCTAAACCGCACAAGGTTGTCATGGTTGACATAACAATGGGTTTTAAACGCGTTTCAAGTGCGCTAATAACCGCCGGGTAAGCCTCAATACCTGCCGCTAAATTACGACGACTTTGATCAACAATCAGAATTGGGTTATTAACCACAGTGCCTAATAAGATCAAAAAGCCAAGCATAGTGATCATGTCAAACGGTTGATGGAAGCCACCAAATACAGCGCCAAATCCATTGATTAGATTAAGCCCTAATAATCCACCAGCCATTCCTAATGGCACGGTTGCCATAATAAATAATGGCTGGCCCCAATGTTTAAAAATAGCGACTAACAATAAGTAACATAACGCTAGAGCGACAATAAAATTACCACTGAGGGCATCGCGTGTTTTTTCTAATTGATCTGCCGCACCGCCAATACTGATGTTCACTCCTGGGAGCAAGTCACCTTGTTGCTGAAGCTGCGGCAATAGCTGCTCACGCACTAGTTGCTGCGCACGCTCAAGTGCCACATCACGCGGCGGAATAATATAAACGGTTACAGTACGACGACCATCAACTCGGCGTAAACTGTCACTGTCGGCCTTTTCGTTTAGGTTAGCCAGCGCATTTAACGGCAGTAACCCCTGCGAGGTTACTACCGGTGCTTGCTCAAGCCCCTCTAGACTTTGGTTATTACCCGCTTCAGAAAATATAAACACGTCGACCTTATCATCATCTAAAATAAGCTCATCCACATAAGCGCCATCACTTAACGCCGCAACGGTATAACCTAGCTCATCAGCGGTCATGCCCACCTCAGCAAGGCGCTGCCAGCGTGGCTGAATTTCAATTAAAGGCTGATCGAGAGTTAATGAAGAAGGCTCTGAATCCACTTGTGGATTATCAAACACCTCACTGGCCAGTCGGTAAACGGCATCGGCAGCGCGGTATAAATCCACTTGTTCGGTGCCGCTAATATCTAAGGCAACTGCACGCGTGCCGCCATCATTGCTTGAAATAATTGAGCCTCGCGATGAAAACGCCCGCATGCCGGGATAACTTTTAAATTTGGCGGTGATTGCCGCCATCATCGCATCAATATGTTCAGGATTATTAGGTTCACTTAAAAACCAAATATTGCCAACACCAACCGATAATGAATAATATTTCAACGAAGGTAATTCAGTATTACCTTGCTCAAAGTCAGCACTCGGCGCATTTAAATGCTGATTAAAGTAAGTTAGTAATTCATCGCCAATTTTTTGCATGTGGCTCAAGTTATAGCCTGGTGGGGCAATCATCATTGAAAATGCCTTCGGCTCTTCCCCTTCAGGCAAGTATTCAGCTTCTGGCATAAATAACCAAGCACCACCTACCAAGCCTATCACAGCCACAACAACGCATATAATCCGCTGCATTTTTGAGGCTAAGAAGGATGGAATAAACCGTGGTAACCGCATCGTAGAGGTCATAGCGGTATCCGCTTTTGTAGTACACGCAAATCGCGCTGATGCGGCCGGCACCACTAACAAAGCCACTAACATAGAGGCGATAATTGCCCCTGAAATTGCAATAGCAACATCAGAGTACAGTTGCCCCGCTTCTTGCACAATAAACAAAATAGGCGCAAACACCAACACGGTTGTCATCGTTGACGCTAATACAGCAGGCCATACTTCTTGCACCCCTGCAATTGCAGCGTCGAGCTTTGACAGTCCACGTTGCTTAGCTTGTTCAATATTCTCAAGGACTACAATGGTATTATCCACTGTCATACCAATAGCAAAAGCTACCCCAGCTAATGAAATAACATTAATAGTGCGGTCAAATAATAAGAGCCCCAAAAATGCAGCAATAGTACAAATTGGTACGCCCATTACACCTATTAAAGTCGAACGTGGGCTTTTCAAAAACCAAAACATCACTAAAGTTGCCAGTAATGCACCAATTCCTAAGTTGGTCCAAACATTTTTAACTGACCCTTTTACATAACGTACATCATCACTGAGCAAGGTTAATTGCAGGCCATTTTGTGCCAATAAATCACGGTTAATGCGCTCTACCACCGCAGTCATTTCATCTTTAATGGCCATCACGTTTGAGCCACTTTCGCGGCGCACCGACAGCATTAAATTTCGCTCGCCATCGTTATATGACACATCGCGCAATTCATAGTGATCTAACTGTACTTTCGCTACATCTTTGAGCCGTACTGTACGGTCTTGATCTTGTGCAATCACTAACTCTTCAAGCGCTTGCGCTGATTGAAAGCGTCCTACCATACGTAATAAGTATCGGCGCTTGCCGCTGTCAATGTCACCGGCTGATGCATCTTGGTTTCGGCTGCGAATGGCATCTCTTACGGCAACTAAACTAATGTTTCTACTGGCAAGCTTTTGCTGATCAATTAATATCTGTATTTGATATAACGCTCCGCCACGTACATTAACTTGCGATACACCTGCTACACGCTCCATTTCTGGGCGAACATTGTCTTGCGCAAAGTCCCGTAGCATATCGATATCAATATTCAGCGGATTCCCTGCTAGCGGCTTTAATGAGAAAAACATAAACGCGTTCGATGAAAACGAGCTACTGTAGAGTACAGGTTGATCAACATTCTCAGGATAGTTAGGCACTTGAGCTAATGCATTACTTACATTGATCAATGCTTCATTAACATCAACACCAAACGGAAATTCAAGTTCTACTTCAGCTTCACCGGTATTGGCATAACTCGACATCCGCTTTAAATTTGGTAATGAGCGTAAATACCGCTCTTGCTCTATGAGGATTTCTTTTTCCACATCTTGTGGGGTCGCACCTGGCCACTGCGTTACCACTGTTATTGTGCGTACATCTAAATCAGGGATCATCTGCACCGGAATTTTAAACGCAGCTACAAGCCCTAAAATACACGAAATAAGCACTGCAACAGCCACCAGCGTTGCGTTTTTCACCGCACCTTGGAGCATTATTTAGCCCCCGTTTGCGTTACTGATTTAACCGCTTGACCATCTTGGAGCAGTTCATTACCTTGCGTAACCACCCACTGACCAGCATTCAAGCCTTGTGTTATCTCAACGTGGCCATTCATACGTGAGCCCACTTTAACACTTTGCCTTGTGGCAACATCTTCAAATACTGTAAAAACGCTAAACCCGCCATCAGGGTGACGTAACAACGCATCTCGCTCAATCACTACGCTCGCTTTAGCACTAGGTTTTAATGCGATTTCTGCTGTTGCCGACAACCCAACTTGTAAGCCTGCTGAATTAGTAATAGCTAAGCGCAGTAAAAAGCTGCGGTGTGTTGTATTCACGACCGGCACTTTCGCTATAACTTTTGCACTAAACGTCTGATCTGGACGTGAAGCTAAATATACGTCAACGGCAGTTTCAATATCTATCGCTGAGAAATGCTCTTGTGGCATATATAGATCAAGCCAAAGCGATTCATTACTGACTAATTCAAAGGCACTTTGCCCGCGGGTAACCCACTCACCTAAATCCACCATACGTTTAGCCACGATCCCATTAAAGGGGGCAACCAATTGGTGGCGTTTTAAAAGCTGTTGTTGATAAGTTTGATTTGCTTGTGCTTCGAGTAAACTTGCTTGCGCGCCTTTAACAGCGGCTTGCCTATCTGCCAACTCAGTTTGCGCAAACAGTTTTTGCTTAGATAGTGACTGTGCCTCAGCAAAACGCCGCTTGGCGTCATCAACGGCCACTTGCGCACGCGCGACATCAGCATCATTGGCTTGTAATTGCGCTTTTATTAACGCGGAATCTAACGCCAGTAGAGGCTCACCCTGTTTTAGGTATTGCCCTGCTTCTGCATATATTTCAGTAATTACTCCATCAGCAAGCACTGAAAGTTGAGCATGACGCTGTGCTTTTAACGATCCCGTAAGGGTTATTTTTGGCACCAACTGCTGCTGTTTAACCTGCTGTGTTACCACATTCACAGCTTCAGCCGCAAAGCCCAATGAGTTAAAAAGCATTAAGCCAATAAACCAACAACACATAAAAATTTTCAAGATAACTCCTTTACTATCTAAGAAAAACTATCCAATACAAACTACTTAATAAAAACGACTTATTAAAGGCATGCTACTTTTGTTAGATAAAGTTTAGATTAAAGCCTATGAGTAACAACATACCCAGCAATTTAATAAGGATACGGCTACTATAATGCAAACCCCGCCACGTAAACAAGAATCATTTGCAAAACAGTGACTTTAAACGCAAAATAGCGGCAATAAAAAAGTAATTAAACAACTGGAGTACGTATGAGACAGCAAGCACTTTATGAGGCCAAAAAGTTAGTGTTTCAAAAAAGTAGTGGTGTTATGTCTACCCTCTCGCATAATTTAAGAGGTTACCCGTTTGGCTCAGTAACCCCTTATATGTGTGATGAACAAGGGCGTATTTACTTTTTTATTAGTGACATAGCGCAGCATACTAAAAACCTACAGCATGACAAACGTATGAGCCTAACGGTGTTTGATGCTGCAGAACGAGGCGATCAAAATGAACATGGCCGAGTAACCATTGTCGGTGATGGCAGCTTAGTAAGCCAAGCACACGCCGAGGTCCTAATTAATAAGTACGTCACCTTATTTCCTGAAGCACAAAGTTATCGCAATGCTCATGACTTTAATCTGTGGCAATTAGATGCAATACGGGTGCGCTACATTGGTGGTTTTGGCAAAATATTTTGGCTAGAACAAACCGAGTGGCAACAGCCAAGTAAGCAATGGGACGAGTCACAAGAGCAAAGCATGATTGAGCACATGAATGCTGATCACCAAGATGCCATGAGCCTGATTTTGAAACAGCACTGTAACCTTGATGACGCATCACCAGTTATGAGTGGTTTATTACCGCAAGGCTTTTACCTACAAAGCCTAAACCGTAACTATTACATTGCATTTGATGAGCCGTGCGACAGCCCAATGGCGGTACGCAAAGCGCTCGTTCAATTAACCAAGACTGCGCGCGAAGCCAGCTAAAGTCGGTATTGCTTTGTAACAATTAAATGGTGTTAAATTAGGCAAATTGCATATACCCTAAAATCGATACTAATTTAGGAGAAGACCATGAAAGACTTACAAAAACTAGTAGGTAACCTCAGTAAATCAGGTGCATTGAGTGGCTTTTTAGGCGGTGTTGCTGGCGGTGGCTTAACAAGCCTAGTGGGCGGTAAAAGCAGTAAGAAGACCGGTAAAAAAGCAATTAAATACGGTGCATTAGCTGCCGTAGGAGGCCTTGCTTGGAAAGCCTATAAACAATATTCAGAGCAACATAAAGCAACCCAACAGCCAACACCAAAGCACACGAACCGTTTTGATTTTACACCTGCGACCATGCCAGAGCAGTGTTTTTCGCAAGTCGTGGAAGATGAAAGCGGTTCGGGTCAATTAATCTTAATGCGTGCCATGATCGCCGCCGCTTATGCTGATGGCCATATCGACGAGACAGAGCGACAAAAAATATTTGCTCAAGTAGAGAGTATGACACTTTCAATGCAAGAAAAAGCCATGCTGTTTGATGAACTACGTAAGCCAATGACACTCTCGGAGCTTGTGCAAGCTGTGCCAAATGCACAAACGGGGATCGAAGTATACACTGCAAGTGCCAGTGCAATTGACTTACAACAGCCCATATCACAACAATATCTTGATGCACTTGCTGATCAGCTGTGTTTACCTAGCGAATTAGTGAGCAGCATCCACCTGCAATTAGCAGCTCAATAACGACTCGTCCTTCTCTACCGCGCGTTTCAAAAAATAACAAATTCCCCCAAGATATGAATTCAGCATCTTGGGAGGAATTTGAGTATACATACACTAATATTAAATTTACTATCCACGTGTAATTACGATTAACTAGGAAACTGTTGTGCTGTCGCGTTTGTATGATTTTATGCCGGGTTTAAACACTTTATTTCATTATGAACGAAAGTGGTTTACTGATGATTTCAGAGCTGCACTGTCTGTTGCTGCTGTTGCTTTGCCCGTTGCAATCGCCTACGCACAACTTACTGGTGTAAATGCCGCCGTTGGTCTGTATTCATGTATCTTACCCATGATCTTATACGCCCTGTTTGGTAGCTCAAAACAGCTCATTGTTGGGCCAGATGCCGCAACCTGCGCAGTTATTGCAGCAGTAGTCACCCCACTTGCCGCAGGTGATACGGTCAAACATTGGCAATTAGTTGTCACTATGACCGCTATGACGGGCTTTTGGTGTTTAATTGCCAGCAAATTTAAATTAGGTGTACTGGCTGACTTTTTATCTAAACCTATTCTAATGGGTCTGTTAAACGGGGTGGCAATCACGATTATTGTTAGTCAACTTTCAAAAGTAATTGGCTTTACCTTCGATGAAAAATATTTATTGGAACGCTTAGCCGCAGTACCTACTTATTTATCACAAGCTCATATTCCCACCCTGTTAATGGCTGTATTTACTCTTGCTGCTTATTTTGCCATGAAGCGCCTAAAGCCAACCTGGCCTGCTGCCATGTTTGCCATCGCGTTCGCTGCCATATTAGTCTGGCTTTTTAATTTAAAACAATTTGAAATCAATACCATTGGCACAGTCACTGGTGGTTTACCAGTATTTAATACACCCATTTATGATATTGGTATTATTCGTGAGCTTGTAGTGCCAGCGCTGAACTTAGCGATCGTGAGCTTTGTTAGCATGATGCTGACTGCCCGTAGTTTTGCCGCCAAAAATGGTTATGATATCGATGCGGATAAAGAATTTAGAGCCTTAGGTATTGCGAACTTTGCCTCGGCATTATCACAAGGTTTTGCCGTCAGCGGTGCAGACTCTCGTACTGCCGTCAACGATGCTAGCGGCGGAAAAACACAGCTGGTTTCAATCATCGCAGCCGCTATTATTGCCATCATTGCACTCTTTTTAACCGCACCGCTGGAGTTCATACCCAGTGCCGCATTAGGCATAGTACTAATTATTGCTTCAATTCATTTATTAGACTTAAAAGCAGTATGGCAATTAAAACGCAAAGATAAACACGCCTTTTACCTTGCGCTGGCAACTTTACTTGCTGTGTTATTTATTGGCGTTATACCGGGCATCACACTGGCCGTACTATTGGGATTATTTCAGTTCATTCGTACCGTAATGCGACCAACCGACACTGTATTAGGTGTTGATATCAACGGGGTAGTAAGAAGCCTTGATAGCACAGATAAAGCCAAAGCTGTGCAAGGTGTATTTATTTATCGCTTCAATTCGCCCTTAACTTACTTTAATGCAGGTTACTTTAAACGCCGCTTGTTAGAGCAATACGCACGGCAAAAAGACGACACTCAGTGCGTTATTATTGATGCTGTGCCTTGTTTTACCCATTTAGATTTAAGTGTGATGGCGATGCTTGCCGATTTAGACGTGATATTTAAAAAGCGTAACATTCGATTAGAAATAGCCGGTAGAAAACGACAGCTCCTTTCATGGTTTGACGTTGCCGGTATGACATCTGGTAAAGAAGGTATCTACGTACATTCAGACCTATATGTAGCTTTACAAAAAAACAGGGTTAGTCAGCCCTCACAGGAAGTAAGTCAGTTTGCAGCAGCTGATAATGAGGGAGTGTAGGAGTTAGCAAAAATCTAATATCGAAATCAGGCCGCTGCTGGCCTGATTTTTATATGCTCTGATCGCAAAATTAAACTTTTGGATAGTTTGAAGGAAAAAACGCACGACGCGCTTGTTCATCAAACTCTTTTTTAAAGTTGATATCAGTGCCCACCTTACGAGCACGTTCAACTGCCGGGCGGCTATCAATACGTGTGAACCAGCGTTGTAAATTAGGATATGGCGCTAACCCTTCTTCGCCTAAAACAACGGTTGCTTTATCTATCCAGCCCCATGCAGATACATCCGCAACTGTAAACTCATCACCGACGATAAACTCACGCCCTGCAAGGTGTGTGTCTAATACCTCATAATGACGTTGCGCCTCACGTAAATAACGGTTGATAGCGTAATCGAGTTTCTCAGGGGCCGCATGTCTAAAGTGTACTGATTGCCCTGAATAGGGACCCAAACCTGACGCGATAAACATTAACCACGACAGCATTTCAGCGCGATCTTCTGCTTTACCCGCCAGTTTGCCGTACTTTTCAGATAGGTACATTAAAATAGCGTTTGAATCGAATACTCGAGTTTGGCCGTCCATTATGGCTGGCGCCTTGGCATTCGGATTAATTGCTTTAAATTCTGGCGTATGCTGCTCACCCTTTAAGGTATCAACTGGCACAAGTTCGTATGGTAACCCTGTTTCTTCAAGAAAAAGTGCAACTTTCATTGGGTTAGGCGTATGGTGAAAATAAAATTTGATCATGTTGGGCTCCTCAAAATTGAATAATGATTAAAGCACAACTTGAGCGATCGTTCAAATTATAGTTGAAGGTAAATACAGAGATGCTTAAGCTAGGCATAGAATCTGCCTTACTGAATTGTCATTGTGACAATTAGTACGTCTACTGTATTGAGATATACAAACCTACACGCAGAATTAACTAGCGCTATTTAGTTGATCAGGCCTTTTTCACAAACTTGGCTGTTACCATCATTTCCCCTACCCCATCCACTTTGCAATCAAGTTGGTGATCTTTTGTATCTTTGATCCAGCGGATCACCGCTTTAGTGCCGATTTTTATGACTTGCGAACTGCCTTTAATTTTTAAATCTTTAACGACAGTGACTTTATCACCTTCAGCTAATAGCGTGCCGTTGGCGTCTTTTACATTAATTTCATCGTCTAATGCGGCGCTGGCAGGATCCCACTCATAAGCACATTCAGGGCAAATTAGTAAGCTTTGATCTTGGTATACATATTCAGATTGACACTTCGGGCATGCAGGTAACGACATAATTTAACTCAGGTATTAAAATTTACCTGTATGGTAATGGCTCAATGTTTATTTGTCTATTTGTAGACATTCAGAGTAAAGCACTTGGAAAACCCCCTTGATTATTCTAGTATCTAGTTGTCCAAGCTTATAATTTGTATATAAATGAAATCATTTCTTTCGTTATATTTTGCCAACCTTTTCTTAATTATTGGCACCAGCTTACTTACCACCTATTTAGCTTTATACTTAGGGCAGCATGGCACCTCAACCTTGTGGATAGGTTTGATGACCTCATGTTACTACCTCGGCTTATTATTAGGGGCTAAGCTTGGCTATCGTCTTATCAAATCGGTCGGCCATATACGTACTTTTGCTGCTAGTACTGCCGCGGTAATAGCGTGTGTTGCGGCGCATGGTGTGAGCGATAACATCTATATTTGGCTCGCCCTAAGGCTTTGCGTGGGTTTAGGTATGATGTGTAATTACATGGTGCTAGAAAGCTGGCTTAACGAACAAGCAGCACCTGAGTCTCGTGGTCGGGTGTTCTCCTTTTATATGATCACTTCCTATTTAGGCACTATTTTAGGCCAGTTCGCTTTGGCTGAATTTCCTGAGTTAGGCTATGCACCACTGTTTTTAGTCTGCATGGCACTGGCTATTGGTATAATTCCAATTTCAATCACCCGCAGAATTCACCCAAAGCCCTTGAAGCCAATTCAAGTAAGCTTGTTTGATTACTTTAAAAAAGTACCTCAGTCTATGACCGCAGTGCATTTTGCTGGCATTATTAATGGTAGTTTTTACGGTCTTGCGCCAACCTTTGCTAAATTGTCGGGCTTTAGCTCATCTGAAATCGCCATTTTTATGTCTGCCACTATTTTAGCTGGTTTATTAGCGCAATGGCCCATGGGCATGCTATCAGATAGAGTTCGCCGCAGTGTACTACTGCGCAGTAATGCTGTCGCCATCTGCTTGGTCAGCCTTGCTTTATTTATACTGCCAATTTCACAAACGCTTGCCTTTGTGCTGACGTTTATGTTCGGCTTGTTTGCTTTTACGTTATATCCATTGTCATCGGCTTTAGCCAACTCCCGAGTGGAAGACGAAGAGCGCGTAGGCGTCTCTTCAGCATTACTGGTTGCTTTTGGAGCAGGCGCTGCACTTGGCTCAACCGCTAATGCACAGATCATGAGTTATTTTGGCCATCAAGCGTTATATGCATCACTAGCAACATTAACAGTATTGATGTATTTATTACTTACCTTCATAAATTCAAAACAAAAAGTAGAACAACCTGAGCCGAGCGATTACGTGGTCGGTACGTCTGACGTTACCAATTCTCCACTAGCGGCGACCATGGACCCACGAATTGAAGAGACCACCGCTCATGATCAAATGCTGGTGGTTGATGAGGTGGATGATGAATACGAAGAAAATAACGACACGCCCAATCAAAACCCCCTGCAGGGCGATCTTTTTAAGGATCGCCAAAGTGATACTTAGTATGCAAAGCCAAAAGTAACGACTCCTAAAAAAGCGATAATCAGCAGGTAACACTTTAGCTGATATAGCTTTTCTAACATTAACAAAGCAGTTGAAACACGTTCCTCATACCGGTTTTATTGCTTCCTAGAAGTCTTCAATGTACCCTTAATGGATATCTCAAACTAGTAAGCAATTATGTATAAGCGCAAACTTTTTTATTTTGGTCTTACCACCGCTTTTATTTTATTTTTGGCGCTCCTGAGCACCGCAATCTCCGCCCATTTAACTCGCAAAAACTTACAACAAAGCAATATTGCCCAGTCATTATTGGTCGAACATGAAAAGCTCTCAAGCATCTCTTACCGACTTTTTAAACAATTAACCGACGAAATTATCTTTGGCCAAAATGCTAACCAAGCCTATGTGCGTCAAAAACAAAACCTGATCCAACAGTCAATCAGTCAGATAAAAAAACTAGAGATCGAGCAGCGTAATGCACTTGGCTTATCCTTTACCAAAGGCAGCGTTGAAGATACTGATGAACTGGTACGACTCATTGATAAAATAACCGTTGAGTTTAGAGCTGTAGTCAGTAGCGGTAATACCGCCCCTTTGAATCAACAAGCGCAATTAAAGCGCTTACTTGAGGTCACTATTGATGACCAGTTCAGAGAAGCTATAAATTCAGCAGTAGCACGACAAACCCGAGTTGTTGCGGCAATCAACGCCAAAATAGAAATGCTTAACACAACAATATTATGGTTTGCGATCGGCCTAGGTGCGCTTTCTATTCCATTAATATTATATGGCTGTTATTGGTTATTTAATCAGCTCTATCAGCCTCTGATCCTAATCGCTAATGCAACTAACTCGATTGCATTAGGACATTACCAAAAACCGATTTCAGTCACCTTGGATGATGAGTTTGAAGAACTCGCCACCTCCATAAACCAACTGGCACTACGCCTACAAGAACATGAAAAAAACGCAGTACAATCAAGAAAACAATTAGAGCTTGAAGTTCAACAGCGCACCAGTGAGCTCACAGAAGCCAACCTATTGCTTACTAAAATTGATTCAAGACGCCGCCAATTTATTGCCGATGTGTCCCATGAACTACGCACCCCATTAACAATTATTCGCGGGGAAGCACAAGTAACACTGCGCATGCAGTCAGTGTCGGTTGATGATTTTAATCAAACACTAAAATCGATACTCGGGCAAGCCCTCAGCTTAAGCCGCTTAGTGGATGATTTATTACTATTAACACGAGCAGAAATGAATCAAATAAATTTAGAAGTTGCCCCTACACAGATTGTGCGGTTAGTCGAATCAGAAGTTAACAAATGGCAGAAACTCAATCTAACCCGAACAATTACCTTCGATGCTGATGCTAGTTTAAGAGAACTGTTTATAACCATTGATACACAACGGATCCAACAAGTGCTGGCTATTTTATTTGATAACGCAATCAAGTACTCAAAATCAGCCCAACCGATCGAAATTACACTAACTAAAATAAGCTCAATGCTCACTATTGCAATTAAGGATTATGGTGAAGGGATCTCAGCAGCTGAAGTTGACAATATTTTTGAGCGCTTTGTTCGCTTTAGTAAGCACAGTGAAGGCTTAGGGCTTGGGCTACCAATCGCCAAAGCCATTACTGAGGCCCATGATGGCACAATCGGTGTTACTTCAACACAAGGCCAAGGCGCTGTTTTTTCTATCTCGCTTCCTCTGGAGCATACATAATGAATATCTTACTCGCCGATGACGAGCAGCCGCTCTTAAACTTCCTTTCACGCGGGTTACGCAGTGAAGGCTATGAATGCAATAGCATCAATGAATTACACGAAGTGCTGCCGTTTATTAAAAAAAATACCCCGCACATACTAATACTAGACAGGCTATTTGGTTGCCAAGATAGTATATCGATACTTAACGCTATTAAAACTCTTCCCAGCCCACCTATGGTGCTTATGCTAACAGCATTAGATGAAGTGCCTGAACGAGTCAAAGGGCTGGAAATGGGGGCAGATGATTACCTATGTAAACCCTTTGATTTTGATGAACTATTAGCCCGTGTATTAGCCTTAAAGCGACGTATGACAATTGGGCACCAACAAAGTCAAACAACGCTCGATATTGGCTCATTGACGCTGAATATCCAGCAACGTATTGCCTTACTTAACGATCAAGAATTACCGCTAACAAAAATTGAATTTGAGTTACTACTGTATTTTGTTGAAAACCAAGACAAGGTATTGTCGCGTGAACGAATATTGAGTCGGGTATGGCAAACTTACAATGATCCCAATACTAATATTATTGATGTATATGTTAGCCGACTAAGGAAAAAAATCGAAACACAGCACAATCTCACTATTCAAACCTTGCGTGGTAATGGCTATCGGATGAGTTTAAAGTAGCGCGAGTCGACAAGTACTCACGCACCCAACTATATCTGCTCAGTGTGAAATAGGTGACAATAACTTAGGGTTTTGTACTAAATTACGAACACCATGAGCATAGTCTTCATTAAATACATTGTCATCGCACCACTTACCAACACTGTTTATATCAACCACAGCAACAAGGGGTCGTACGCTCCAACTCACCTGTATCGGCGACGCTTTTTCGTTATAAGCAGGCCCAGTTGTTGAACCTAAATACTCAACGGGGATCCCCATATTTGTAGGTATATTAGGTGCTTGATAGTAACCATTTACTTGCTCTATCTCAGTGAGCTGAGCAAAGTTAACAGCCTGCTTATCATTAGCTAATACAATAACCTGACCTTCAACACGAAACGCAGGATTCATAGTGCTATCCGCTAAACAAGCGGCTAAAGTCGGCCCTGGGCTCACTTGTGCTGACGAATACACAAAGTGTACTTCTAAAGTATCACCCACTTTTAACGAGTCACCTTTTGCAGCGCATACCTTACCTGCAATAGGTTTTAATTGGCTCGCCGACAATATGCCATCGTATACGTAACCTGTATTATGACCTTTACCATCGCCGTTGCCCGCATAAGTGGTAAACTCACCGCCTTTATGTTCAGCATTTTTATGAAAGTGAATATTACATAAGTTAAGATCACTACGATTGGGAGCCGCAGCAAAGTGACGTAAGTTGGTGCCATAGTATTGATCGATATCACGTGGGGATTGCGGTCCAAATCCTTTACCCTGAGTATTTTTCTCAAGCGCTCTACGCTGTTCAGTCAGCACACTATCACTAATTCCATTAGCAGCGACTACGCCACTTACAGCCAATGTAGAGAAACTAATAAACCATGTACATTTTGCAAATACTGCTGTTTTCTTCTGCTTCACTTTTATTTATGCCTTTTATTTTATTAATAAGGCCATGTTATTGAAAGTATCTAAAAAAGACTTTTCAGGAACATTAAAATAAGATTAAAAGCCAGCTCAACCGCTACATAATTATTAGCAAAAATATAATAATTTATAACCTCCAGCCACTGAGTTTAAATATTTAATTATGCTTAGCGTTAAGACTCGACAAACTAACATTTAAAGTTAAAAATAAGCCTTTCGTAAGAAGGATTTTATGTATGTTTAAATGGTTTTTATGCTTTATTTCGCTAATTTTTATCACCTGCTGTGTAAGCGCACACACTGATCATACTCAATCACCTAACGTTAGTATCAACACCGCAGAAGTGAATTTAACTCAATTTCCAATGAGTTACTTTATCGACACCAGCGAAGAAATGCCCTTTAAACAAATACAAAAACAACCCTTTATCCAGAGTAAAAGTGAAATAACCTTAGGCACAAATGCCAAAACAACCTGGTCTAAAATAGTCATTCATAATGAATCCCCCCAGCAGCGAACGTTATTTTTACATAATGAAGATGCCTACCACCTACAAAATGTTGATTTTTATGAAACAAAAAATGGAGATTTGTTAAACCAAGTTAATATTCAACTTGATAAAGTAGGCCCTCATAACAACATATATGGCGGAACTGCCATATTCTCATTTGACCTTGCAGCTGATGAACGTAAAACAATTTTTGTACGAAGCGTGACGTTTTCCCATCAGTGGTACGCCCTATCATTATACGACGAAGAACATTCAAAGCGGGCTTTAATTGGCAGCAGTAATTACATCTCTCTATTGGTCGGGATGATGCTGGCATTAATGATTTATAATTTTTTCTTATACTTATCAGCTAGAAAAATCGAAAATATCGTGTATGCCTTCTATTTAATTTCAGGCATCATTTGGGTATCACTATCTTATGGTCTCGGCGCTAACTTTTTTGGTATCTTTAGTGCTGACCTTCTGCAGTTCAATTCTACTTTATATAGCATGCCCAGTTTTTTAATTTTGTTTATGATGCTTATATTTGAAACCAAAAGCCGTTACCCGAAAGAGCATATTGCACTATGTATCATATTAACTATTTTAGTTGCTGAATTTTTTTATAGCTTATTTGATCTAGTCAATGCATTAAAACCAGCGAGTACCTTAGCTGCATTAATGATGACAGTGACGCTCGGCGTATCTATCTCGCTTTGGCGAAAACGTGACCCACTTGCGAAATACTTTTTTTTGGGGCATTCGATGTTTATTATTTTTAATATGCTGGCAGTTCTTTATTACAAAGGTATCACCGAATCAAATCAAATTAATAGCCATGGCGTAGGTATAGGGATCGTACTTGAAGGATTGATGATGGCATTTATTTTGTCATACAGGATCAGAACATTAGAGAAAATAAAGTCAGCACAAACAGAGTTAAAACGGCTCGCAGATACCGATCCACTCACCAAACTCTATAATCGACGCTATTTTGACAAAACATGCTTACAATTACTGACGCAAAGCCAAACAGCAGGTACCGAATTATCGATCATTGTTGCTGATCTCGATCATTTTAAAGACATAAATGACACATATGGCCACGACGTGGGTGATCAAGTCATCATAGCGTTTGCAGATATTTTAATAAAACACCAAGCCGCCAATGATATTGCGTGTCGAATGGGCGGCGAAGAGTTTCTATTATTACTTAACTGTAACGCCGAAAAAGCCCACGCTATCGCGCAACACATCCGCAGTGATGCTGAAAAGTGTATTGTGAGAACAGAAGCTAACCTAGAGGTTCGATTTACAGTCAGCATTGGACTTCAGCCTGTTTCACATACAACAGACAATATAAAGGACAGCATTTCGATGGCCGACCAAGCGCTTTACAAGGCCAAAAAACAAGGTAGAAATTGTGTAGTTGCAGCTAGTTGAAAGCGGGTAGCTGATACCAATCGACTTAAATATTTAACCATTCTAGCGAGCTAAATGGTTAGTAACTTAACACGATTGGTATGACAACTAGCTTCAAGCCAAGATGAACTCAGCACTTTAGTGAAGTTTTTTAGGTCCTCGGCGAACTAATTCTTTGCCGTTTTCAAATACATCTTGAGTTACCCAACGCCCTAACAACAACTTATGGGTATCATCAAGTACCGCGATAAACGGGCGACCATTGGTATTATTCGTTGCTAACGCGACCCCTGCAACATTTTTTAAACCTAGCCCACCATTATCAATCAGTAATAAAAATGCTTCTAGCTCTTCAAGGGTGTCGATTATATCGTTATCGTTGATCATCGTGTTTTTACTCTGTTACTTCTTAATCTATAAAGAATAACAGTTTGAGTGGCACAGGTTAAGTAAGCCGATAATTAACGTATTTATTTGCGCTTAACTTATATACGTTAGATAGTACCTCTAAACATAGCTGTAATCGCATAGGACTCCCATGATCAAACAACTTTTAACTACGAGCTTAATCTTATCTTCCTTCAGTGCTTTAAGCGCCAATTTAACGGTTGAAGAACAGCGTATTGAAAAGGCCAACACGGTAATACCGCACGTTGTAGCTGCATTTGCTAAGGATATTGCTGAATTTGAGCAAGATTGGAAAAACTTAAAAAGCTATAAGCAAGCTACCGACTTACTCCATGATTATTCAAGCCAACTATGGTTAGACGCGAAACAGCGCATTACAACATCTAAAAATTATGATGATCGCGAACTTTACTGGGCACGGTTACTATCAAGTAAAGTGATCCGTACTGTAAAACCTGCTTTTGCACTTACATCAGCAGAGCAAAATGCACTGTTAACACAGTTAGAAAACGGCAGTCGCGGTCGCACCGATTTGGCTTACACACAAAGCACCAATAAAAAAATTTTACTCACTGGCTTTGACCCATTTTTACTGGATAAGAACATCAATCAAAGTAACCCATCCGGTGTTGCGGCACTATTACTTGATGGCCAAGTGATCACCTATAAAGGTATTACCGCTGAGATAAATACGGTTATGGTGCCAGTGCGTTACGAAGATTTTGATCAAGGCATTATTGAAGCACTACTCGCCCCTTATTACGCACTGAATAATGTAGATATGATTGTTACTGTAAGTATGGGTGGTAAAGAATTTGATCTTGAACGCTTTCCGGGCAAGCGCCGCAGTGTCACTGCTCCTGATAACGCTAATATCATCTACGGTGGTACACAAGCAGCGCCACTTATCCCAAGTTTAAATGACCGACCACTACCTGGCAGTGAATTTGTAGAATTCAGTCTACCCGTAGAGCACATGTTACAAGCTCAAGGGCAGTTTAAAGTAAACGACAACCACAAAGTCATTACGCTTGAGAAAGCGTTTGAACCAAAAAGTCTCGCACAATTGCAAGGTGCTGTTGCCGTTAAAGGTGGTGGCGGTGGCTACTTATCAAATGAAATTTCATACCGCAGTATTCGCCTACGCGATGAACTGAATTCTGACATTCCTACAGGGCATATTCACACCCCTCGCATAGCACAATTTGAACCTGACACTGAGGCTAAAATTGTCCAACAAATCAAAGCCATGTTAGAAAGAAGTTTACTCGCCCTATAATGTAACAAAGCCACCTTTTAAAAGGTGGCTGTACATTTCTAGTTCAGAGCAAGGTTCAAGGCTCACCAAACCACAGTTGAACTTAAAAATACTAAACACTTGTTTTAAAGTTAAAAAATAAAAAACATGCAGTTCAAAAAGTATGACTGCGAAATTTATGCAATAAAAAATTAAATTTTAGGTGTGGGTATTGGCGCGTCATTCGTATTAATAAGTAATGATAGTCAATTAGAACACAATTATGTCGAGTATTGCACAAGAAAACTACCCACGAATGTCTCAACTAAAACGTACAACTGCTGAAGTACACGATGACTTAGATCAAAAAATAATGGTCCAATCCCCCTTCGCTTCAAAACAAAACTATGCAGATTTTTTACGTTTTCAATACCTGTTGCTAAACCATGTTGAGCCACTTTACAACAGCCAACAATTGGCGCCATTTTTTGCCGACCTTGCAAGCCGGAACCGTTGTCACGCCATAGCCCTTGATTTACAAGATTTGGGCATGCAAGCACACACCGCTACGCAGCAGATCAATCTAGATAACTTAACCCTCGCGCAAGCAGTGGGTTGGTTATATGTAATTGAAGGCTCCAAACTTGGCGCTGCAATGTTAGCAAAAGAAGTTACTCAGCTCGGATTAGATGCGGACTTTGGAGCACGCTTTTTAGCAGGCCCAGGTAATGGTCGTGGCAGTCAATGGCGAGAGTTTATGCAAGCTGTAGAGGCATTGGACTTGACCAGTAATGATGAGCAGGAGCTTTATCAAGGTGCAAAAGATGCGTTTGCTACAGCGCACCAGCTGCTTAATATTATTTATCAGTAATTGCTGTTATAAATGTTAAATGCGGCGCTTAAGCAAACTTTGCCAATTAAGAAGCTAATTTATTTTATAGTAGGCTGCCTATGTGTAGCCTTAGCTATAATAGGCATGCTGCTGCCAGTGATGCCGACTACCGTATTTTTGATTTTAGCCCTTGCCTGCTTTACTCGATCAAACGACAAACTCGCGAATTGGCTACTTTCCCATCCTAGGTTTGGTAAAACTTTATCTAATTGGCAAACAAGACGAGTTATCCCCATGAAAGCTAAGCATTTTGCTACTTTTGGCATGCTTATTAGCTTGGTCATTATTTGGGTTACAAGTCATTCACTGTGGTTAACTGTTTTTTGCTTGTTATTATTTTCACTCGTTGTTAATTACCTTTTCTCAAAACCGAGTGTGCTTGACCAACAAACACATAAACGCTATTTCAAACTGACACAAGGTGTGCTGTTAGCCTTGTTGTGTCACTTTGTATTGGCATGGATTATATTTTTTAAAGCGAGCAGCTCCGTTAAGTCAACGCCGATGCAACAGCCAACGGTCATTGCGATTGAATTAGTTGTAGCACAAGCTCCACAGCCAGAAGTGTATGATGCAAAGAAAATAGCTGCTCAAGCAATGACCAAAGAGCAGCTAATTCAACGTTTAACTGAACAAGCAGCTATCAAACCACAGCCTATTTTGCATATCCGTGGCGATAAAACCACTGAATATCAAAATGTAGTTTTTTTAATGGAGCAAGTGCAACAGGCTGGAATTAACAGCATGAGCTTTATTACCGAAGAAAACAAAAAGTAAGTTAAGTGATAACTCAGCAGGGTTATCACTTACAGGGCAACCTTACACTAGCATTAAGTTATTAGCATATTGATAAAGATACCGTTCGCTGTTTGATTTTAAAAACAACGCACTCTAAAGCCGTTTCACTAAACTATTAGCTGCAAACACTATCGGCTCAGCCGCATCACTACTATTGCCCAACACGGCAAGTATATAGCCCTTATCACGATAAATATTAAGCTGTGCACTCATACCTAAATGAGCGCCATTATGCCCTATAATTTGATTACCTTCATCGCCTCTGACCGAAAAGCCATAGCCATAATTAGGTGAATGTAGCTCTGGTTTTGCTGATGTAGCTTGAGCAGTTAACTCAGCACTTAACAACTGATGATTAATTAATGAAAGCGCAAATCTATGTAAATCACCAACAGTTGAGTACCCGCCACCAGCAGGGCCGCCTTTGACTGCTTGCTTCATCAAATTCTCGGTAATGGCGCCGGTTTCAAACGAATACCAATAATTCCTTGCCGTATTTTTAATGGGCACATCTAAATCAAAACTCCCACTATCAGTCATACCCGCTTTTTGATAAATATGCTGTTGAATAAAAGCGTAGTAATCTTGCTTTGCAACAGACTCAATAACATGGCCCAGCATGCGCATGCCGGTACTGCTGTATTGCCACTGACTACCAGGCTTAAAATTTAATGGGATATTTCTATATAAAGGCAGTGAATCTTGTAATGAACGGATTTGTGATTGCTTAGCTTCAAAACCGGCAATGTCACCTAAGCCAGAGGTATGCGTTAATAATTGCTCTATGGTGATAGAATCAAAATCGCCCACTCCAAAATAATCTCTATCCATGTATTGAGTAAGCTTATCATCAAGCGAGAGTTTATTAGCTTCAATCAATTGCATAATGCCCACACTAGTGAACATCTTATTCATAGAGCCTATTTGAAACTTAGTAGTAAGATTATTTTTTACATCATAACGCCTAGATGCCAGACCATAGGCTTTTGTAAATAAAACCTTATCAGCTTTTGCAAATAAGACCGTACCCGAAAAAACCCCATTTTTAGCAAGCTTTTCTGTTAAGTTTTGAATCGCTTGAGTGACTTTTAATTCAGTTATATTTTCATCATCTAGTTCAAATGTTTCATTCAGCGATAGATACCAATTAGTTATCTTATGCTGTTGATCAAATAAAATGACTGAATCATAACTAAGTCCTGTCGTGTTAGAATCAACATGACTTGTCACCCGCAGTGTTTGGTTTTGTAAGTTTTTCGTTATGCTTTTTAGATTCAACTGCTTGTGTAAATTAGCCATACTCGTTATGTAACCTATATAACGTTCACGGCCTGTCCCCTGCCAACGATTAAGGCTTTGCTGTGCAAAGTGATCATCAACATATTTAGTGATAGTCTCAACATCATGGCTGTTAAATACAGTTAAGAACTCTTCAACTACGATTGAAGTATCTAATTGAGATTCATCAGGCTGCTTTGCAGCAACAGAGTATGCTAATACCAGAAGTAATATTATTTGCATCAGTCGCATATTAACGTGTTCCTTTTTTCATTATTTGTTTATCATAAAACAGAATTAGCTGGCTGACTTTGATAGCGTCTAATTCACAGATAAGCGATGAATTTGTGCTTAAAAAACACTTAAGAAAACATTAAGGCAAAAAATAATTAATAATAACAATCAGATAGATAAATACTTAAATACCCCGTTATTCTCTAATGTATTCTATATTAACGAGGCACGTGTAAACCCAACGTCCGGGGAGGTCTCTGTGCATGGTCGTACACAGCTGCTCGAACCTAAAGTAATGACAATGCTTATTGTATTGTGCGAACACGCAAACAGCATTATCTCCGCCGAAGAGCTATTCAAACAAGTTTGGCCCCACTCAATTTACAGCCCGAACTCGGTAAGGCGCAATATAGCACTGCTACGAAAAGCATTGTGTGATGACGATAAAAAGTTAATAAAAACACACCCTAAACGTGGTTATAGCTTGCAAGCAATAATTTCATCACTAAGTAGCCCAGCCGACGCCAAAATTTACACAAAACCTAAAGTGAACAACCATAAAATAGCTCGCTATGTCACCGTTCTTTGTACCTTTATTTTTTTAGTCATTACTTGGGCTATTTGGCAAAACACTCCAGCATCACAACAGACTGTAAATAATCTAAAGCCAATTACCGCAAGTAAAGCAATTGAGCATTACATGCGCGTTAGCCCAAATCATGATCACATGGCAATTATAAGAAGTGAGTCACACCAAGGCACAGATAAGCATATTTACATTAAGGATTTAAAGCGTAAAAAAACATGGAAAATTACGAAAGAAGCACAAAACTACACATACCTCGCATGGCGTAACGCCAACTCATTAGTCTATTCAGCATCACACGATAGCGGTATTGAATTTGGACAAATATTATTAGATGACGGCTTACAATCTACACAACAAACACAACTTATTAGGCGTAGTGACATTAGTTGGAATAGCCCATTTTTTATAGATAAAAAACAGCAACTATTTTACCTCGCAAACATAAACGCCTCTGAGCATAGCCGCAATGTAACGCTTTACCAACATAATCTTATTTCAGGTGAGGTGCGCAAACTTCTCACTCCAAATGATACGTTTAAGCCATATAAAATTAGTTTATCACCACAACAAAATAAACTTGCAGTCATTGGCTTTAATGCAGATTCAATCTCTGTGGTTAAAACTTTTGACATTAAAGCTGAACAGTTCGAGACAGTAAAAGCGCTTGACCATAATTGGTACTTTTTAACTTGGCAGCAAGATCAACTATCACTCTTACTCAGTAATGGAAAAAACTTGTCTGAGCTCCATGTTAGCGGTGACTGGCAGCCTATAACATACAATAACTACCATTTTGTGCAGTATATCCAAGCGGTTGCAGACAAACTGTACTTTCTAGAAAAGCGCACTGATGAAGACTTATACCTTGCAAATAAAACTGATGTTTCAAATATAAAAATAATTTCAGATTCAAATAGTGTAGATACTAGCGCTGCTGTATCGCCAAATGAACAAATGGTTACCTATATATCCAGTAAAAACGGTATTCCACAGTTACTTTTAAAAGAGCTTGATTCAAATAATGAATCTATTATTTTTGACAATCACACACAAGGGCTCGCACTAGCGCCTCCTGTTTGGCTAAATAACACACACCTTATAAGTGCACTTAACAATCACCCTTTTGTTATTAGTATGTTAGGTAATAATGTAAATATAAAATGGTTAGATAACCTACTCGGCATCCCGCTCATACTGCTAGAAAACGATGATACATTTATGTATGTTGATAAATCAGCTCAGGGAGATTGGCTTTACACATACAACCTATCCACAACACAAAAGCAACCATTGCATGAGCAGTTAAATGCTCGTCAATTATTTAAAAATGAACAGCAGCAGTTAATCTCAGCTTCCAACAATACAATTGAAAATATTAGTACCAAAACAAAATTAGTTACAGTAGCAAAGGCAAAGCTACGAGCATTTCCTAGCAAAGACGGTATTTACTATCGCAGCTTTAAGAGCAACAAATATCAACTTGGGTTTTACGGCTATAAAAGTGAAGACGTAAAGCCTCAACAAGAGTTATCTATACTATGTGTGCAAATTTGTGACCAGCTACAGGCTGTTACCGACAGCTATTATGTTTTATCAAAAAAGGTAAGCCAAGCAGATATTCTGTCACTTGAGATCTCTCATGAAGAATAGCTTATCAAGTACATAAATAGCGCCTGTTGAATTACTAAAATAGAACGTAAGAGTGCTTTAATATTTACTCGTCAGCGGTCGTCTTTGTCTACATCAGATTCAAAACGTAAGATATCGCCTGGTTGACACTCTAAGTGTTTGCAAATAGCATCAAGCGTCGTAAATCGAACAGCCTTTGCTCTCCCTGCTTTTAATACGGACAAATTTTGCGGAGTAATGCCAATGGCTTCAGCAAGCTCTGCCGACTTCATTTTACGCTTTGCAAGCATCACATCTAAATCGATTATTATTGCCATTAAATTACTAACTCTTGCTCTTGTTGCAGCTGTTGTGCCTGTTTCATTATCCATGCAATAACATAAATAATGAGGCCAACTATAAAGCTTATAATGTCAGTGTCTTGAATCATTACAGCTCGTTTGAAATCACTACCTGTGAACATATTTAGCAGTGTGACTAACAACGCGGGATAAAAAGCAACAAACAAAAATTGTAGTATTAACAAGCCACCAAGCCATTTAAAGCATTGAATATTCTTTAAATTAAAAAACAACCCTTGACGGTAAAGCATGAATAAGCGAATTAAAATCAGATTTATAATGATGTATGGCAGCATTTGCGGTAATGCCAACCAAGTCATTGTATTAAAACTATTTGCCGATAATGTATTTGCGGTACTTTTCCAAGAACCAGTAACTTCAAGCCCTATCCACAAGCGGGTACCGTTAGCTTGAGTAAAATTTAAAACATCACTGCCATTAAGAAACACTACAAGGGCAGTTATTAATAAAGTAGCTAGGGTCAAAAAAAGTAACGTTAGTATTACGTTACTCATCATTATTATTTTTTTCATTTTAAGATTTCTTTTCGTTCAACTGCTTTACTAATCGCTGATAATGTAGCTGTAACTTATCACCAGTTAATGCATTACCATGGTGCTTGCCTTTTACAATATATAATTGCTTTTGCTTTGAAAGTGCATGTTGATATAAAGTTTCAGCTAATACAGGTGGTGTTTGAGTATCATTTTCACCAGTAATTATTAAAAGCGGGGCTGTAAATGATTCCACGACTTTTAAATTATCAACCCTAGCGAGTTCATCGCTAAAATGAAGCTCTACAAACGGCTTTACAAACCAAGGGATACGTTGTGATGTCATTTGCTGCACATTGGTAATACTGCCTTCAAGTACTAACGCATCCGCAGATCGCTCGCTTGCGACGTACCCTGCAATGACACTGCCTAAAGAGTGCCCATGCAAAATAATAGGGGCATTCTCAAGGTCAACAAGGTTGGCGGCATAATCATAAACAGACAATGCATCGCGCTTTAAGTTTTCAACTGTTGGCGTGCCTTCACTATTACCGTAACCTCGATGATCAACCATTAAAATATTTACATTCATTGGCAATATTTGCTGCGCGGGTTCACCTCCAGCAACGCTTACACGAAATTGATTACCACCAAAATAAATGACCGTTGCTTGCGCATTATCAACCTTTATCAAGGTGCCACTCAACGTCACATCGTCAAACCCATTAATGGTTATGTTTTCTGTTGTAGCTGTTGGTTCTATTTTATTGAGTTCTTTAACCTGTATCTTTTGATCCGGATTCAAAAAGTGTGACTCATTAACTGAGATTGTCGTACATGCAGTTTGCAGCACAACTAACACTACCGTAGCAACAGTTAGTAACCTATGTTTCATTTTAAGCTCCCCTAGTAAAGAATTTACTATGGCACTGAAAAAATTAAAAAACAACTAAAATTACCGATAATCGATAACTTATTACTGTTTATAACGCTAAACTAACGTCTTTCCACTTTACATAATATCGAACTCATGTGTTTCACATAGACATAAAAAAGCCGCTACAGTATTGTAGAAGCTATTTTAAATTACTTAGGTTTTACTCACCTTTAATGGCAAAGCTTTTGCTCAACTGTTCACCAATCGCTAGCTATTTGATTTTACCCAATTGCCATTGTCGTTTTTACTATAACTACCTTTAACTGCAGACCAAGCTACTTTATGTGCCGTTGTTTCTCGGTCATCATCGCCTTTTCTATCGCTTGGATCCTCATAAGTATCCCAAGCACTATTAAAAGCCTCTTGGTATATCTCTTGAGCATGCTTTGGTAAGTTATTTTTTACTGAATCAGGTAATTCATCACGATTATCGTATTGCATGTGGTGTTCTCCCTATCTATTTAATAACACCACATGCAATACGACCTCCGCCACCACCGAGTGGTTTTGGCTTATCCGCGTAGTTGTCGTTACCTTCATGAACCATGATTGCATGTTGTTTAAGTTCATCAAGAGTGATCCTTGGCGCCAGTACAGGAGACTTAGCTTCGCCTTGTTCATTAACATACAATGCAGGTAAATCACCTAAGTGCCCATCTCCCCAAGGGGAATCATGATGTTCAGTTGCCTTTGGATCAAAATGGCCACCAGCGGCTCCCGCAGGTACAACTTTCCCCTCTTTAACTTTAGGCTCACAGCTCGCAAATTGATGAATATGGAACCCGTGTTGGCCAGGAGTTAATCCTTTTAAGTCAGGAGTTAACACAACACCGTGGTCATTTTCTGAGAGTGTGATAGTACCCAGTAACTGCCCCTGTCCAGACTTTATTACCTGATGCATTTCAACGTTAATGTTCGCCAAAGCGGTATTTTGCAGGAATATACTGGCAAATAATACGGCACAAGCAGGTTTTGAAATACGTGCCACACTTTTTTTCACTGGTGAATTAAACTGCAAGCTATTCATCATTATCTCCTCGTTTAGTATGAATTTGATAAAACAAAACGCTAAATAAAGCGACTGTTTTGTATAAAGATTCAAACTCCATACCAAATAGGATACGTTCTCTAACACACACCCAAAAATAAGAGTAACATATTGATTTTAAATAGAATAAAAAATTATAAAGTGTAGAAATTAACTATACAAGGCTAGCGGTAATAATAAATTACACAACGACTAGGGCATAATTACAAAGCCAGTGACAACTTTACAAAACGGATCAGGTGAAATTAATGAACAAATAAAATTAAACTCGATAAAGCCTGTTAGTTTGTATCAGTTCATCACCAATATCATGGCCATACTCATCGTTAACTGCTTTAAACTTGTGCCTAACTTAAATCTGCTTAAGGTTGTTGGCAAATGATAAGCTCGGTTATAATCGGTTTTTATGGCTATCTTTTTAGCCTCTAACTTGGATCACCACAATGAAAAAACTCTCTGCCGTGCAAATAAAGCAACAAGCACTTGTGCTAAATGTTGCTGATACCATTGAAGAACAAGGTCGTAATGAACTCCCTGGTATGCTGCAATGCTGGTTTGATGTTGAATACCACTTATTTCCAGGGTCTTTGCTAATGTGCTTTCAGTTTGAGAATGAACAAGCGCTGGCAGCCTCAGAGCCTGAGTTATTAAAATGGCAAAAGCGCTTAAGTGGCGCGATGCTGAAAAAAGGCGTGATTTTAAAAGATATGCGTAAACATTTAGTGTTTACCCTCAAAGGGCCTGATGATTGAATCAGGCTTTCGTCACTAATAGTCGCGTCATTTTCAGACTAACGCTTGACCTACAAAAAATTTATATCGCGCTATTTTAACTATTTTCAAGCGCATGATAATTTACATGCTCGATCAATGCAGGGAAAAACGCCAAGAAAATTTCATCTAACTCACTGTAATAGCGTGCTATATCTTCTGCTGCACCAGTAAACGTATTCGCAAAACGAATACGCGCAGCAATATTATCAAGCGCCAGCCCCACCCCTGAGATCGTTTCATATTCTTTAAACCAGTCGTTTCTTGTCATGCTAGTTACCACGCGCTGCATTCGTACTGGCATAATTGGTATACGCTTACCCAAAAGAGCGAAACTGCTTTTCTTAAACTCACTTAAGGGCTGCTCGTTAAAGCGTTGCCAATGCTGGATCAGGAAGTGATCAAACATCACATCAATTGCAACGCCTGCAAAGCGTTTACGTTTAGAGGAAAAATACTGCTTAGCTTCTTTAACTAGAGGGTGAGTATCAGTGAATTTATCAACTAAATAATGGTTATCAAGTGCATTTTTAACAGTATCAGGTATCTGTATAAGCTGTCGTTGGCCACCAAAATCGCCAAGCAGATTGCCAAAATGCGAATCAGCCGTTGGTTGTGCTAAATAAAGATGCGCTAAATAATTCAAAGAAACCTCAGTAAAAGTTGTTTTATACGTTATACCCGATTTAAAACTTGGAATAGCAACCCAAACAGCTGCTTTTATTATGTATTAGGTCACAGGCCAAATAGGTTAGCACTGTAACTACCGTAATTTTGCCATTAGAGTGTATAACTAACCAGGTTAACGAGTAAAACAGTTAGCCTTACACGCAACAATAAGAACAATCCTACGGTGGTGAGCTCCCCCCTTTCGCACTAAAGCTAAATCGCCCCATTTAATAACCACTTTAAATATTTGCTCATACCACCTTGCAATTACCTGAAATGTGAACTTAGTTTAAAAAATAATGGAGCTTCAATAAAAAGGATTTTGCAATGACTAAGTTCATAATCACCGTTAGTTTACTTTTTTGTTCGCATGCTTACGCGACAAATATTTTTCAGCTGAACTCTGAGGCTAACAATATAAACTTAAAAGATATTCAACCAAACCACCCACAATGGCATGCCAGTTCGATTTATGTAGCTGGTGATGTTGTGACTCACAACAACAGCTTATTTATAGCCGCTTTTTGGGTAAAAGGCATTGAACCAATAGAAAACCAACCCCATTGGGATGGTTGGATTTGGCTGCAAAATACCGTGATAGAAAAGTGGCAAGCAAACAAAGTGTATCAAGCCGGTAACCTTGTAAAACACGGTACTGACTATTATCTTGCCCGCTACTGGAATGAGAATAACGAACCTAAGCCCCAGAGTAGTTGGCAACGCATCAAAGATTTATTTTTCCTTACCCCAGAGCTACCACCTGAACACCCAGACGACTATAAAACGTTGGACGGGGTTGATCAAAATGACAACGGTATTCGTGATGATTATGAGCGCTATGTGTATGAAAAATTTGATGCTCCACAGCTCATCACCTTTAGTTTAGGTGCCGCTTCAACGTTGCAACTAGTTATTGATATTGAGCAAGGCCGCATACCAAACTTAGATACTGATATAGGCAGGCAAGTCATTATTGGAATTATGAATATCAATTACTGTACAAGACAATTACAAAATGATCACCCTACTTTTAGAAATCCTAAATCATTGTATTTCAATACAATTGATCGAGCTTATACAAACCGGAAGAGTCAAAATAAAATAGCCGATATTTTGCGTTTTGAACCTGGTTTCCACTGGTTGGCTGATCAACACTGTGAAGCTTTAATTGGGGCTAAAATCTACAATAAAGATGAATAAGCGATCTAAAGTTCAAATAGCACCTTCATAAGTTTATCCGCATCCTTGCTTACAGCGAGTAAACTTGCCAAAAACGCCCTATACTATAGAAGCACTAAACGAAAGCCGAGGGACTTAATTTATCATCGTTGATACTTTTTAATCACCCAAATTCATCAAGCATTTCTTGTCCAAGCCTGTGGGCATCTTCACAACAATCAACATCATTACTGGGTGCATAGTCATATTTAAATTGCGTTTAAAAATGACTCCTTTGACCACACGGAATCAGTGGGTATTGCTCTTTAATTTCAATCACATTTGGTTCAAATAGTTTTGTGATATAAAGATGCTTTTCACCTTTTCCTAGCAGAGTAATCACCCGCTTTTGGACAGGGCAAAAGAAAATAGATCGCGTGCCAATCGACATGAATGTGCTTCGAACATAAGGAATATGAACACCGCGTTCTTTAGCTTTGTTAAACGCTTTGATTCGTTTTACTGTTGATTCTGATACATATAAATCTTTCACTGTATTTACTCCAAATATCTCTTCTATTTTTAGTAATAACAGCAAATCAAAGTTAAGCAAGTAAATATCAAATTTATTTTCCTAACCGACTGTTTTAAAATATCTTTTTTTGGTTTAAATAGAAAAGCGAGCAACTAAAAACATATAACGTTATTTATTGCATAAAAAGATAAATAAAAACATAATCACAATAAAAACAACAATTTAAAACTTAACAATAATAACAAATCAAATTATAGAAAGAGTGAAATTATAGGTTTTTTGTAGCTAGGTTTTTAGGCGCATGAGGAGTCTCTTTATTTTGGTTTTCTGAGAAGTGTTATGCAGTCAAAACTTATTTTACTATGGTGTTATGCGGGGAATATGTAATGTGTATACATTTCGACTGAGCAATTTACGGAACGTATGAATACTACAGTATATTTTTTGTAGTGTTGAAAAAATCATCCATAAAAGGGTTCTTAACCTGTGTTACCCGAGTAGCGCTGGGAGATATAAATTTAGGAGCCCTAAATGAATAACAGAGTTGGTATCTTTTGGTTTACTGAAAACACATTCGTTTACAAAACTCAAAATGTCATAGACTTAAAGCCAGATTCACTTGGTTTTGTTGATAGTACACTGCAACATCAAATCGAATGGGAAGAAAATCTAATTTATGAGCAATTTTCTTTAAGCCTTTACAATACTGAATACTACAACTTCCCCAGAGGCCGTGTTGTATTTAACTATAACCTGCAAACATCATTGATTTATTTAGATAAAAAAATTTTTAAAAAAGGAGTTGTTAAAACTATAACAAGCAAATTCCATCTTGAGGATACAGCTTTTAAATTCTTCACGGGTTCACACTATTCTTGCTTTAAAAGCATTTAAATAATGCTCCCAACTAAAATTTTAGAGGAAATACTATGCCACAGTTGATTAGATGTTTAGATGAAAAAGTAATTGAAGGACCTGAGGTTAGCTTATATTTTAGGTTTGTTATAAAAACAGAAGAACCTTTTGATGAATATTTTCCTGAAAATGATGAGGAACGTTTAGAACAGGTGCTTAAGTTTTGTAAAAAGCATGACATAGAATATGAGTTGCTAGGTCCAGAAAGATGGTCTGGTTATCTTTCTGGTGGCCCTATGTATTTATATGTAGATGTTCCATTCGATGAGTCTAATGAGCAGTATCAGTTGTTATGCCAAGAGTTTGAAAATGAGGATGGTAGTATGAAGTATGACAATTGTATGTTTTGTTTTGCTGAGAGAAAAATGATGCTAGAAAAATGGAACAATTATCAAAAACAATAGGTTTACGTAAGCACCTTTAATGAATGCATGACATCTACCTTAATTAAGATTTGGCTGAATTTAGTTAGGAAGAATAAATTTAGGAGCCATTCATGAATAGCAAAGTTGGCATCTTTTGGTTTGTTGAACACAAATTAGTCTTTAAAGCTCAAAGTGCTATAGACTTAAAGCCAGATCAACTTGGATTTATTGATAGCACGCTGCAACACCAAGTTGAGTGGGAAGATAATAATATTTATCAATTGTTTGGTTTAATGCTAGACAATACTGACTACTACAACTTTCCTAGAGGTCGAGTGGTTTTTAATGTTGAGCAAAATACCTCTTGCGTATATTTAGACAAAAGCTTGTTTAAAAAGCATATAGTTAAAAAGATAAAAGCTAGTTTTTCTTTGCTAGATACAAATGTCAGGTTCTTTACTGATCCTCATTACAATTGCTTTGGTAGTATTTAGAGCAAATTAAATACTACCAAGCGCCCAATTCTATGGCGTTTTTTTGTGCAGTCATTCTTATAATTTCGAAACCTATCATGGTATCTTAATGTCTGTTACAGCTAAAATTAGGCTCTTCCTATGAACCTTTATGATGATATTTTTGAAACTGTTGTAGCTTTAAATGAGCCTATTAGCAGCACGGTTAATATTGACTATAACCTTAACTTAGAAGAGGTTAATTCGGCTCAGTATTTCAGTATTTCAACTAATAAAAAGCTAGTTCTTTTAGAAAAGCTTGGCATTTTTGATTTAGTTAAATCAGGCAATGAAATTGCTCTTTTAAAACATGATACTCAAAATGTTCACTTAATCGGTGTAACAAACACCAAATTAACTAAAAATTCAGGCTTAAGAGTTACAAATTGTATTATGACGCGCTTTGATTCGGTATATACCCCTATGGGTATTGCTGATCATGTAATCTTCAAACACATACTCGCAAGCACTGAGGTGTTAATTACAGGTTTCCACAAAGGCGGTAATGATGGTCGTTTTTGGGCTGCAAGAATTAGTATTGCATTCGAATCAGGGAAATTTGTTTACTTTTTAGATTGTGAAAAAAATAAAATTTTGCATGCTACAGACCGAAAAAATTTCAATTCTGTTACTCACTCAATGAAAAATAAACACCAAGACCTCCAGAAACTTAAGGTAATTATAACTGATAGGTTAATATTTAATATTTAAAGTGACACACTCTATGCTAGATTTGCATTATTACTTTAAACTATTATGCACTTACAGGCTTTTTAAGCGTCTATAAGGTTATTTTCTCTAGCTTTACTGGGCGAAATGCAAATTAGTCTCTAAAGCTCAAAGTGCTATCGACTTAAAGCCAGATCAACTTGGATTTATTGATAGCACGCTGCAACACCAAGTTGAGTGGGAAGATAATAATATTTATAAATTGTTTGGTTTAATGTTAGACAATACTGACTACTACAACTTTCCCAGAGGTCGAGTTGTTTTTAATGCTGAGCAA
The DNA here is from genome assembly GCF_022846535.1 of Pseudoalteromonas sp. KAN5. Taxonomy (NCBI): domain Bacteria; kingdom Pseudomonadati; phylum Pseudomonadota; class Gammaproteobacteria; order Alteromonadales; family Pseudoalteromonadaceae; genus Pseudoalteromonas; species Pseudoalteromonas sp. KAN5. The sequence goes on along the minus strand of NZ_AP025589.1, from coordinate 346,781 downwards.
AATAGCTCTTACGTTTATTTAGACAAAAGCTTGTTTAAAAAGCATATAGTTAAAGAGATAAAAGCTAATTTTTCTTTGCAAGATACAAATGTCAGGTTCTTTACTGATCCTCATTACAATTGCTTTGGTAGTATTTAGAACAACCAAATAACTGAGCACAGATACGCAGAGCTAGATTGGTGGCAACCTTGTGAAGCTACTTAACAGAGGGAGCTGGTGATTGACTGCGTATAAAAGCCGGAATATCAAAAATATCACTTTGACTAGATACAACAGCTTTAGCTTTTGTTGTTTGCTCTACTTTAGGTATTGTTTCATCTGTGTTTTTGGCATGAATTAACTGACTTTTTTGCACCTGTGGCCATGATGAGTATTTCAAAGTTATTCGCCAAACTCGTAATTTTAGATGCGCCACAAATAACCACCGCGTTAGGGCTAACTTGATGACGTACTGTATCCATTATGGTGTTGTAACTACCTAATGAGATCGCATCGACACAATTAATTTGTACAATAACACCTGTACGCCTTGCTTATTTAGCTAATTTATATAAATTAGATAAATTACTATCGAAAAGAAGAATAGTCTTATGAACGAGCAAGCGATCTTCGACCATATCAAACATGCATTAGATGATGCGCCTCGCAATCAGTACACCACTGAGTTGCATCTGCAAATGATCAAATACGCAGATAGCTTAAAAAGCATGACTGCCAAAGAGTTTTGCGAAGGCGTAGGTCTTAAACCAAGCTTTGGCACTGAATTTTCTAAAATGCGTAATCTCACTCATCGTTTAAAAGCCGCAGGCTTAAACACCGACTTGCTCTAACCGCTCAGGCACAAGGATTTAAAGGAACACACATGGCAATTAAAAAGACAGAACTTTATTCATCATTATGGGCAAGCTGTGACGAACTGCGTGGCGGTATGGATGCCAGCCAGTATAAAGACTACGTGCTAACCATGCTTTTCATGAAGTACGTTAGCGATAAATACAAAGGCGACCCATACGGCATGATTGTCGTGCCAGAAGGCGCAAGCTATGACGATATGATTACCGCCAAAAACGACAAGGAAATTGGTGATAAAATTAATAAGATCATTGCAGCTCTAGCCGAAGAAAACGACCTTAAAGGCATAATAGACGTTGCTGACTTCAACGATGAAGACAAGCTCGGTAAAGGCAAAGAAATGGTAGATCGTCTAACCAAGCTAGTCGGTATTTTCCAAGGCTTAGACTTATCTTCTAATCGTGCTGGCGGTGATGACCTATTAGGTGACGCTTACGAATATCTAATGCGCCATTTCGCAACAGAATCAGGTAAATCTAAAGGCCAATTCTATACACCATCGGAAGTGTCGCAAATCCTCGCCAAAGTGGTCGGCATTAAAGAAGACACACCTCAAGATGCCACCGCTTACGACCCTACTTGCGGCTCAGGTTCATTGTTGTTAAAAGCCAGCGATCAAGCAGAGCGCGGCTTAACGCTATACGGTCAAGAAATGGATAACGCCACCAGCGCACTTGCCCGTATGAACATGATCTTACATAACAACACCACGGCTAAGATCTGGAAAGGAAATACGCTTTCGGACCCACAATGGAAAGATGCCCCTGACCAACTCAAAACGTTTGATTTTGCGGTAGCCAACCCACCATTTTCGAATAAAAACTGGACCAGTGGCTTAACCCCAGAAGCGGATATATATAATCGCTTTACTTGGGGCATTCCACCAGAAAAAAACGGTGACTACGCCTTCTTATTACACATTATCAAAAGTTTAAAAAGCACTGGTAAAGGCGCGGTGATCTTACCGCACGGTGTATTATTCCGTGGTAATGCTGAAGCTACGATTCGTGAAAACCTGATCAAACAAGGTTACGTAAAAGGCATAATTGGTTTACCTGCCAACTTGTTTTACGGCACTGGTATTCCTGCCTGTATTATCGTGATTGATAAGGAGCACGCGCAAAAAGCGGTTACTAGCTTTAACGAAGGTGATGCAGAGTTACCAACCGTTTCAGGTCGCCCAATCTTTATGATTGATGCCAGTAAAGGATTCATCAAAGATGGCAACAAAAACCGCCTACGCAGTCAAGACATTCATAAAATTGTTGATGTGTTTAACAAAGGCTTAGAGCTTGAGCGTTATAGCCGCTTAGTCGAAATTGATGAAATTGCCGCTAACGACTACAACCTTAACATCCCGCGTTATATCGACTCGTCTGAGCCAGAAGACTTACACGATTTAAGCGCTCACCTGCAAAGCGGTATTCCAAACCATGACATTGACGCGCTTGAGCATTACTGGCAGGTATTCCCAAGTATTCGATCAACATTATTTAAACCTGAACGTGAAAGCTATAGCCATGCACTGGTTGAAGCAAGCCAAGTTAAAAGCACTATCTTAGCCCACCAAGAATTTAAAGATTTTGCCGCCCGTAGCTTATTACCATTTGAACAGTGGATTCCAGAAGCAAAACTTAAAGAGATTAAAGTAGGCGATAACCCGAAAAACTTTATCTTTAACATTTCAGAGAACTTGTTAAATAGCTATTCCAATAGTGACCTGTTAAGCAAATACGATATTTACCAAATCCTGATGGATTACTGGGCTGATACCATGCAGGACGATGTCTATGTATTGGTGCAGGACGATTGGCAAGCAGGTAATACCCTTCGTGAGTTAGTGGCTAAAAAAGGCGAAAAGCTTAAAGAAACACCTGATTTAATCATCGATAAGAAAAAGTACAAAGCCGAGATTATTCCACCAAGCCTAATCGTTGCCCGTTACTTTGCTGACGAACAAACGCAAGTTGATTCCCTGCAAGCCAAACAAGATGAAGCCACTCAAGCACTGGAAAGTTACCTTGAGGAACATGGCGCTGAAGATGGCTTATTGGTTGAAGCTATCAACGAGAAAGACAAAATCACCAAAGCCAGCGTTGCTGCAAGAACTAAGCTAGCAACCGATGCTGATGAAGTTAAAGCGCTGAAACATGCAACCAAGTTGTTTAATGCCGAAGCGGCTGCGAAAAAAGCGGTCAAAGAAGCACAAGAAGCTTTGGATTTAAGCGTATTTAACCGATATCCAAAACTTAATATTGATGAAATCAAAGCCCTGATTGTCGATGACAAGTGGCTAGCCACATTACAAGCCAATATCGTTGCTGAAATTGAGCGCGTTACCCAACAAATGGCAAACCGTGTTAAGCAACTGGAAGAGCGCTACAGCACACCATTACCAACCCTTTCTAAATCGGTTGATGACCTTAGCGATAAAGTGGCAGGCCACTTAAAAGCAATGGGCTTGGAGTGGTAACAAATATGAGCAAATTACCACTCTCGATTCCCGATGGATATGAACTGACTGAACATGGCGTTTTTCCGAAAGAATGGGATATAAAAGCGATTGGAGAAATTGCGTCTGTAAGTTCAGGTGGAACCCCAAATCGTAAAGTGAAAGATTTTTGGGACGGGGATATTCCTTGGGTTACAACCACACTAATAAACGGTAATGATATTAGCTATGCCAATGAATTTATCACTAAAAAAGGGTTAGAAAGCTCCTCAGCCAAAATGTGCAAAGCAGGCACAATTCTAATGGCGATGTATGGACAAGGAAAAACTCGTGGTAAAGCCGGAGCTTTAACTATAGATGCGTCTATTAATCAAGCATGTGCAGCAATAGAAGTAAACTCTAGCGATTCTGGAGAATATATACTACATACTCTAAATTACATGTATGAAGATATCCGGGAATTAAGTAACTCTGGTGGGCAAGAGAATTTAAGCTCAGGAATTATAAAAGGTATAAAATTACCGTTACCATCAAAGTCAGAACAAACTGCCATTGCCAATGCCTTGTCCGATGTTGATGCGCTGTTGACGGAATTGGAAAAGCTGATCGCGAAAAAACAAACGATTAAAACCGCCACCATGCAACAACTGCTGACAGGCAAAACCCGTTTACCCCAATTCGCCACATACACCGAAGGCGAAAAACAGGGCCAGCCAAAAGGCACAAAACCCAGCGAACTAGGCGAAATACCTGAGGATTGGGATGTTTTAAGTATCGAAGAGTGTTCAATTAAAGTTGGAAGTGGGAAAACGCCTACAGGTGGCTCATCAGTTTATGTGGATAGTGGTCGACCATTTGTGCGAAGTCAAAATGTGGGTTGGGGAGAGCTTCGTCTAACAGATTTATCTTTCATTACAGAAGAAACTCACAATACCTTTAAAGGCTCCGAAATAAAGTTGCATGATGTGCTACTTAATATAACAGGTGCTTCTATTGGTCGTTGTGCGTTAGCTTCTGAAAAAGTAGTTAATGGCAACGTTAATCAGCATGTTTGTATTATCCGCGTAATTAGCCAAAAAGCGCATCCCTATATTCTACAAACATTGATAAATTCAGAGTCAGGGCAGAACCAAATTGATAGCTATCAAGCAGGCGGAAATCGTGAAGGCTTAAACTTCTCACAAGTAAAAAGTATGAAGTTTCCATTTTCAAATAACTTAGAAGAACAAACCGCCATCGCCACAATCCTCTCGGATATGGATAACGAAATCCAATCCCTTGAACAGCGTTTAGCGAAAACCCGCCAAATCAAAAAAGGCATGATGCAAGAGCTACTCACAGGTCGCACCCGTTTACCATTTAATAAAGACAAGGAAGCTTAACGATGGGCGATAACATATTAACCACTGTTGATGCGTTATTTAGGCAACATAAATTTACCATTCCAAATTATCAACGGTCGTATGTGTGGGAAGAAGAGCAGCTAGAGACATTTATTGACGATTTACGCCATCAACTAAAATCGCATACCGATGATAGTAAGAAGCCGTATTTTATTGGCACCTTACTGTTACACCGTAAAGGTGAACAACAACCCTGTATTTTGGTTGATGTTGTTGATGGCCAGCAAAGATTAACCACCATTGTTACGTTCATTGCTACAGCGTTATTGCAAGGCGTGCAAATAGCCGATGCTGACACAATTCAACAAAATTATATTTGCCACAATGCACTAGGACAAAAATTTAAAACCGTTGGCGTAGACAATGACTGCTATCGCGCATCGGTGTTAAACATTGATGATTTTGAAGAAGTTGCTACTACCTTTTCGGCACAAAAACTTATATTTGCGCGAGATTACTTTAGCGCAAATATAAAAAACGAAGAGTGGCAGCCGATGATCGAGTTATTGCGAAACGCTCAGGTACTTGCCTACGTTATTAATGACTTAGCGACCGCGACGCAAATTTTTGAATTTCAAAATGATCGAGGTAAAAAGCTCAGTAATTTAGAAACAGTCAAAAGCTTTTTGATGCATGCCGTACATTTAAATTGCCATAACGACAGCGAAGCTAAACTTGAAACGATGCATAAGCATTTTGAGACGATTTTTCGAGCGATTGAAGAGTTAGAACATTACCCAAGAACACCAAATGAAGACAGTATCTTATCGTATTTTTGCTCCGGCTATTTTAACTGGACGGGAGACGATTATTTAAAACCTAAAAAGCTCATCAGAAAAAAAATCATCGCAATTGAAGCTGAAGGTGCGCAAACCGTTGTTAATTGGGTTGGTAAATTTGTTTCTGATTTAAAGCAATGTTATTGCAATATACTTACTACCTATAAAACGATTGAACGTTATCCAGAATTCTCAAATCTAGTGGTCTTAAACCGCCTAGCTTTGTTTTGGCCAGTACTAATAAAAACCTATCAATTAGATACTTCACCAGACAAAACTAATTTTAAAAAAGTTTGCCACTTGCTCGAAGTCTTCTGTCTACGTGCTTATGGAGTCGCGAGCCTAAGAGCGAATGCAGGTCAGTCACATTTACTTTGGATAGCTAAAAAATTCAACACAAACGACCAAGCAACGCCGTCTAATATTCATGATTTTGACTGGTTATTTAAAGAGTTGGCTGCGATGAGTGGCTGGTGGAATTTGCCTAGCCGTGTAGCTGCTAATTTGCAAAGTGCCAATTTTTACCATAATCACAAGCAAGCTGCCTTGTATATTTTATGGCGTTATGAAAATTACCTGCGCGAAGGTAATAAGGGACAAAATAAATGGTCAAAATTGTCATGGCGAGAAATAGTGACACCAAGCAACCATGCCGAAAAATTAAGCCTTGAGCATATTGCTGCGCAAAATGGTCAACTATCCGAGCAAATGGTTTATTGGAATGAAAACGATGAACCTAAACCGTTTAAAGATGTCGCTTTGCACAAGCTAGGTAATTTGGTTATCGATACTATTTCGTCTAACTCGTCGAAAAAAGACGGCGAATTTGACGATAAGTGGCAAAAATTTTCTGAAAGCTCCACTTATTTAAGCCAAGGTGAGCTTAAAGGTTATATTTCAGAAGAAACACAAAAGTGGGATATTACCGCGATCAAAAATCGTCAAGAAGCAATACTACAATTTGTAAACAAGACATGGTGTTGATGAGTAAATAGAAAGGATCTCTTATGAGTAATGTTAGTCAGTTTAATTTAAAACGATACAAGGAATGAATAATGATTAGAGATGGAAGATTACTATATCATTTAACCGCTTTAGAGAACTTAGCATCGATTCTTCAGCATGGTTTGCAACCAAGGTGTGAGCTAAGTAATGAAGAATTTGATGATGTTGCGGATGGTGACATATTAGACTCTAGGGCTAACCATCACTTAGACCGTTATGTGCCATTTCACTTTTTTGCCAAAAATCCATTTGATTATGGTGTGCAGCGTGCTCACCCAAACAAAGATTTTGTTTTAATTGCTATTCAGAGAGCTACTGCTAGAGCAAATGGGTGGCAAATTGTTCCTACACACCCTTTAGCTGAAGAGGGTTATCAAATTTTAGATTATGATGCTGGCTTTGCAGCGATTGATTGGGAATTGATGGAAGAAAGAGATTATGATTATAGAGCTTGCAAAGTGACATGTATGGCTGAGTGTTTGTCGCCTACTAGTGTAAACCCTAACTTAATATTCTGTATTTATGTTAAAAATGCTCGAGTTAAAGCCGTTGTAGATAGGCTGGTGAATTCACATAGAGTAAATTGTCATGTAGACATTAATTCTGCAATGTTTGTTGGTGAGTAAATTGTATAACTATAGTCAAACTCTTAACCCACAAAAAGCGCTAATTTGGCGCATAGTGCATCGCAACAATATACCGTGGATCTTAGATAACGGTTTGTATTGTGGTAATAGTCAGGTGCAGTCACCTAATTGGGAAGCAATTGGTAGTTCGGAGTTAATACAAAAACGAGCAACTCACCCTGTCCCGATTGCTCCTTTTGGTTCATTAAATGACTATGTGCCTTTTTACTTTACTCCTTTCTCACCTATGTTGCTAAACATAAAGTCAGGGCGAGGCGTTATTCAGAGGGCTAACGAAGATATCGTTATTTTGGTATCATCATTACATAAAGTTGAACAATTAAACTTGGAATTTGTCTATACAGACATGCATGCTTACTATCAATGGGCTAATTTCTATTCTGACTTAAGCCACTTAGGTAAGGTAGATTGGCCTATTTTACAAGCAAGGAATTTTGCTAGAGATTTGAATGACCCAGCGAAGTTCGAGCGATATCAAGCTGAGGCATTAATCAAACAGCATTGTCCAATAAATGCTTTATTAGGCATAGCTTGTTACAACGCCCAAGTTGAACAACAATTAAAACAGCATATTCAACAACGCAATATGAATTTGGACGTTATTGTACGTCCGGGATGGTATTTCTAATGATCACTTATACACAAGGTAATTTACTCGAAGCTAACGCTGATGCACTAGTTAATACAGTGAATACTGTAGGGGTCATGGGGAAAGGCATTGCGTTAATGTTTAAAGAACGTTTTCCTAAAAATATGGCAGAATATGCAAGTGCATGTAAAGCTAAGCAGGTAACTACGGGCAAAATGTTTGTTACTGAAACAGGCGAACTAATGGGGCCTAGGTGGATTGTAAATTTCCCTACCAAGCAGCATTGGCGTGCAAAATCTAAAATGGAATGGGTTCAAGATGGTTTAATCGATCTTCGCCATTTTATAGAAAATAATAATGTCAGCTCTATAGCAATTCCTCCTCTTGGCGCAGGGCAAGGTGGTCTATCTTGGCCTGAGGTGAAATTGGAAATAGAAAAAGCATTATCTGATATTGAAAACACAAATATTATTGTATTTGAACCTACCAGCAAATATCAAAATGTAGCCAAAAAAGCAGGTGTAAAGAAACTAACCCCTGCAAGAGCGTTAGTTGCAGAATTGGTAAGACGTTATTGGATATTAGGCATGGAGTGTAGCCTGCTAGAAATTCAAAAGTTAGCTTGGTTTTTACAGAGAACCATTGAGAATTCTGGCTTGAAAAATGAATTAAAGCTCAACTTCGAAGCAAATTATTATGGACCCTATGCCAACAACCTAGAGCACTTGTTAAATGCTTTAGATGGTAGTTATTTGAAATCAGATAAACGTATTCCTGATTGTGATCCTTTAGATGTCATCTGGTTCAATGAAAAAGAGAGGCAAAAAGTTTCGACCTACTTAAGTACCGAGGCGAAAGAGTATTTACCTGCATTAGAAAAAGCAAGTGAAGTAATTAATGGCTTTGAATCTCCTTTTGGTCTTGAGCTTCTATCGACAGTAGATTGGCTTGTTACTAGACAAGGATGTGATAAGAATGTTGAGTCTATTAAGCAAGGCATCGCAAATTGGCCTGCTGGGGCAAAGTGGGCACAACGAAAATTAACTCTATTTGGTGATAAAGAAATTGAATTTGCTTTATCTAGCTTGGAAAAACTAAGTTAAATAAGTTAGTCCAATAAAAAGAATATAAAGGAACTATATGAGCAATGTCGGTCAATTAGAACGAAAAACCCAAAACCGCGTGGTTAAGTTTTTTAAAGAACAGCTTAATTACAACTACTTAGGTAATTGGGAATACCGTGAAGGTAACAGCAATATTGAAAAAGACCTGCTCATAAAATGGCTAAAAGGTCGTGGAATTTCTGATGCGCTGATTAACCGCACATTACGCCAACTCGATACAGCCGCAGCCCTTGGCGAAGGTAAAAAGCTCTTTGATGCAAACAAAGATGTTTACCGCCTACTGCGCTATGGCGTAAAAGAAAAAGAAGGTGCTGGTGAGCAAAACCAGACTGTTTGGCTAATTGACTGGAAAAACCCAGAAGCTAACGACTTTGCCATTGCTGAAGAAGTCACTGTAAAAGGTGAATTGAAAAAACGCCCTGATATTGTGATTTATGTAAATGGCATCGCGCTTGGTGTAATTGAATTAAAACGCTCTTCAGTCTCAGTCAGTGAAGGTATTCGCCAAAACTTAGACAATCAAAAGAAAGCGTTTATTCGTAACTTCTTTACCACTATGCAGCTAGTAATGGCGGGTAACGATACTCAAGGTGTCCGTTACGGCACCATAGAAACATCAGAAAAATACTACCTCAAATGGAAAGAGTGCGCTGGTAAAGAAAACCCCAACCCACTTCCAGCAGAAGACATTACAACTGAGAGCTTACTCGACACTCATATCGCACAATTGTGCGACAAAAAGCGATTCCTGCAACTCATTCATGACTTTATTGTGTTTGATGCTGGGGTAAAGAAAACATGCCGACACAATCAATACTTCGGCATCCAAGCCGCACAGAAACACGTTCAAACGCACGATGATGGCATTATCTGGCACACGCAAGGTTCAGGCAAAAGCTTAACTATGGTTTGGCTTGCTAAGTGGATACGTGAAAATGTAACGGATTCACGAGTGCTTATTGTTACTGACCGAACCGAATTAGACGAACAAATAGAAAAAGTATTCTCTGGGGTTGATGAAGAGATCTATCGTACAAAAAGCGGACGGGATTTGGTTGCCACGCTTAATCAACCTAACCCTTGGTTGTTCTGCTCACTCGTGCATAAGTTTGGTCGAAATGGTGAAGCAGTTACAGAAGAAGACGATGATGAAGCAACAAAAGATTACCTTGAGGCATTAACCAAAAACCTACCAAGTGACTTTGCCGCAAAAGGTAACTTGTTTGTGTTTGTCGATGAGTGTCATCGAACTCAATCGGGTAAACTGCACGAAGCAATGAAGGCCCTATTTAGTATGGGAGAGGGGCCTGAAGCCATGTTTATAGGTTTTACCGGTACACCACTGATGAAGAAGGACAAGAAGAAATCCTTAGAAGTTTTTGGCCCTTATATTCACACCTATAAATTTGATGAAGCCGTAAGTGACGGTGTGGTGTTAGACCTTCGATATGAAGCCAGAGATATTGATCAACACTTAACATCTGAGAAAGGCGTTGATACTTGGTTTAATGCTAATACCGAAGGCTTATCTAACCTTGCCAAAATGCAGCTCAAACAAAAATGGGGCACCATGCAAAAAGTGCTCTCTAGTAAGTCACGACTAGAACGTATTGTGATGGATATATGGCTTGATATGAAAAGAAAGCCTGCACTGATGTCTGGTAGAGGCAACGCCATGTTGGTGTGCGCTAGCGTCCATCAAGCCTGCATGGTTTATGAGATGTTTTCTAAAACAGATCTTGCTGGTAAATGTGCGGTAGTGACCAGTTATCAACCTGCTGCTAGTTCGATAAAAGGTGAAGAATCTGGTGAAGGGTTAACCGAAAAACTGTTTAAGTATGACACCTATCGCAAGATGTTAGCTGATTACTTTGAGCAAAGTGAAGATGAAGCCGCTAAGCGTGTTGAAGAGTTCGAAAAAGTCGTTAAGAAACGCTTTATTGAAGAGCCGGGGCAAATGCGCCTGCTGATTGTTGTAGATAAGCTGCTCACTGGCTTTGATGCGCCTTCTGCCACTTATCTTTATATCGATAAAAAAATGGCTGATCATAACCTATTTCAGGCAATCTGCCGGGTAAACCGATTGGATGGTGAAGATAAAGACTACGGTTACATTATCGACTATAAAGACTTGTTCCGATCACTTGATAAAGCTATTAAAGATTACACAGCAGAAGCATTTGATGGCTACGATGCTGACGATGTTAAAGGGCTTTTAAAAGATCGCTTACAAGAGTCTCGTGCAGATTTAGATAATGCACTGGAGGCAGTACGAGTGTTATGTGAGCCAGTGAAAGCACCTAGAGATACTAAAGATTTTATTCATTATTTTTGTGGTGAGTCTGGTGTTGAACCTAAAGATGAAAATGAGCGCACAGAAAAAGAAGCACTGCGTTTAACTCTATATCAATCGGTAGCTAAGCTCATCCGCGCTTACACTAACCTTGCCAATGAAATGGAGCAAGCTGGTTACACCTTTGAAGAAGCTAAAAATATTAAAAAGGAAGTCGCGTACTTTGAGAAAGTACGAGATGAGGTAAAGCTTTCCAGTGGCGATCTACTCGAAATGAAGCGGTTTGAGCCTGCTATGCGTCAGTTACTTGATATGTATATTCGAGCTGATGACAGTGAACAGCTTATGGATTTTGAAGAGTTGGGGTTGATCGATCTAGTTGTAAACAACAAGGGCAAAAGCTTAGAAAATTTACCTGAAGGCTTGCGTGATAACGAAGACGCAATGGCAGAAGCCATAGAGAATAACGTCAGAAAAACTATTGTGGATGAAAATCCTGTAAACCCTAAGTACTTCGACAGCATGGCAACGTTGCTCGATGAAATAATTAAGCAGCGAAGAGAGCAAGCTATCAGCTATCAAGAGTATCTAGAGCAGATTAAAGCTCTCGCTAAGAAAGTGGTTAATCCGACTGAAAATAGCAATCAAAGCTACCCCACTTCTGTTGATACGCCAGCCAAACAAGCAATTTATGATAACTTCGGTAATGATGAAGTACTTACAACTAAAATTGATACCGCTGTTCGCTACACTAAAAAAGCCGATTGGCTAGGAGATAGATTTAAAGAACGTGAGATAGCCAACGCAGTGCGACAAGAAGCGGCTGATTATAACATCAATATTGTTGATGTTATGGAGCTAATTAAAGCTCAGAAGGAATATCATTAGTGCGCCATACTAAAAGCAATGCTCAGAGCGTTGAAGTAGTTCGCATTGGTGACATTGATGTAGAGCTAAATCGCAGAGCCATTAAAAACATTCACTTAAGCGTGCTACCGCCAAACGGCAAAGTACGATTGTCTATCCCCAACGATACAAGTGAACAAAAGATTCGGCTGGCAATCGTTAACAAACTTGCGTGGATTAAGAAACAGCAAGCTGACTTTGCAGGCCAAGAACGCCAATCAATTCGTGAAATGGTTAATGGAGAGTGCCACTATTTATGGGGTAAAAAATACCGCTTAAAGCTTGTTGAAGCGCAAGGGAAATATGCGGTTACTGCAAAAGGCAACGGTAATTTAGTTTTATCTGTTGCAGAAAATACGTCAACCGACAATAAACTCAAACTACTTAACCGTTTCTATCGTGATGAAATGCAGCGCTCACTTGAGAAGTTATTACCTCAATGGGAAAAAAAACTAGCTGTAAACGCTGGTTCTATTAACATCAAAAAGATGAAAACCAAATGGGGAAGCTGCAATATTCAAGCTAAGCGTATATGGCTAAACCTAGAACTAGCTAAGAAACCTCCAGAATGCATGGAGTTTATACTTGCCCACGAGTTAGTTCACCTACTAGAGCGCCATCATAATGACAGATTCCGCTCTCTCATGGACAAACACATGCCTAACTGGCGTGAACGCAGAAACCTACTTAATAGCTTGCCTCTGGCCTATGAAGACTGGAGTTATTAGAAACAAAAAAGGTGAGCTTATTTGCTCACCTTTTCTAGAGTTATAGTTTGGGAAAAGAATTCCCAATCTTTAATAACTTTCCCAATCTATAATTATCATTCCCAAACTATAATAACTCTGATCATCTAAAAATTAATCTCTGTATGTCTCTACCGCTGGGCATGAACACACTAGGTTACGGTCGCCGTATACGTCATCGATACGCGTTACTGTAGGCCAGAATTTGTTTTTAGCCACGGCTGGTACTGGGAACGCAGCGTAGAAGCGGTCGTATGCACGATCCCACTCGTTACCAAGTACGTCGCCTTGTGTATGCGGTGCAAACACTAGCGGGTTGTTTTCGATAGACCATTCGCCAGAGATCACTTTGTCGATTTCGCCTTTGATTGATACCATCGCTTCGATGAAACGGTCGATCTCAACTTTAGACTCAGACTCAGTCGGCTCAATCATTAACGTGCCCGCAACAGGGAACGACATCGTTGGTGAATGGAAGCCGTAATCTTGTAAGCGCTTAGCTACGTCCATTTCAGTGATGCCTGAAAGCTCTTTAAGTGGACGTAAGTCAACAATACATTCGTGAGCAACGCGGTTGTTGCGGCCACGGTATAAAATTGGGAAGTGCTGGCTTAACTCATGAGTTAAGTAGTTAGCATTCACAATCGCCATTTCGGTGGCTTGTTTAAGGCCTTCGCTGCCCATCATGGTGATATAAGCCCATGAGATAGGTAAAATAGCTGCTGAGCCGTATGGTGCTGCTGATACCGCGCCGTTGCCTACATTAGTGCCAGGTACGTTAATTACGCTGTGGTTAGGCATAAATGGCGCTAGGTGTGATTTAACACCGATTGGGCCAACACCTGGGCCACCGCCACCGTGCGGGATACAGAACGTTTTGTGCAGGTTTAAGTGCGATACGTCTGAGCCGATAGAACCTGGGCTAGTAACACCTACTTGGGCGTTCATGTTTGCGCCATCCATGTAAACTTGGCCGCCGTGCTGGTGCACGATGTCGCAAATTTCACGGATTGTTTCTTCGTATACACCGTGCGTAGACGGGTATGTGATCATGATACATGATAGGTTTTCTGATACTTCTTCAGCTTTCGCTTTAAGATCAGCCATATCAACGTTACCGTTTTTGTCACAATCAACAACCACTATTTTCATGCTCGCCATTTGTGCAGATGCAGGGTTAGTACCGTGCGCTGAACTTGGGATCAAACATACATTACGGTGTGCATCGCCACGTGACTCATGGTATTTACGAATGGCGATTAAGCCTGCGTATTCACCTTGTGCACCCGAGTTTGGTTGCAGTGATACGGCATCGTAACCAGTAATATTAACTAACCAATCATGTAGTTCATTGATCATGATTTGGTAACCTTCTGCTTGGTCTAGCGGGCAGAATGGGTGAAGGTTAGCAAACTCAGGCCATGTGATTGGGATCATCTCAGCGGTCGCGTTTAGCTTCATAGTACATGAACCTAACGAGATCATTGAATGGTTAAGTGCTAAATCTTTGTTTTCAAGGCGCTTGATATAACGCAGCATCTCAGTTTCGCTGTGGTACGAGTTGAAGTTCGGGTGCGTTAGCACTTCGTCATCACGTACTAGGCTTGCAGGGATTGAATCGCTGCCGTTCGCTTCAATGTCAGCAGCAATTGCATCAACACTTAAACCATGGCCTTCACCAAGGATGATGTCGAATAACTCTGCCACGTCTGCGCGTGTTGTGGTCTCTGATACTGAGATTGAGTATTCGCCATCGTGGTTAGTTGCAAAGTTAACGCCGTTTGCAACTGCACGTGCTACTACGTCATCTTTGTTATCACTAACAATCGTTAGGGTATCAAACCATGAGCTGTGCTTAAGTGCTACGTCTTTAGCTTGTAAGCCAGCAGCTAAAATATCAGCAAAGCGATGAATACGCTGTGCGATTGTTTTTAAGCCTTGTGGGCCGTGGTACACCGCGTAAAACGCTGCCATATTGGCAAGTAATACTTGCGCTGTACAAATGTTTGAGTTGGCTTTGTCGCGGCGAATGTGTTGCTCGCGCGTTTGCATTGCCATACGTAATGCGTCGTTACCTAAACGGTCTTTAGATACACCAATGATACGACCTGGAAGTGAACGTTTATAAGCGTCACGCGTTGCAAAGAATGCCGCGTGAGGACCGCCGTAACCCATAGGTACACCAAAACGCTGTGCAGAACCAAGTACAACGTCTGCGCCTAGTTTACCCGGTGCTTTTAGTAGTAATAAGCTCATGATGTCGGCTGCAACACAGGCAATCGCTTTTTTGCTTTGTACGCCAGCGATTAAATCAGTGATATCTACCACTTCACCTGATGTTGACGGGTATTGGAATAACGCGCCAAAAATCTCGTGATTAACTGCATCTGCGGCAGGACCTACCACAACGTCAAAACCAAATTGCTCTGCGCGGGTTGCTACAACGTCGATTGTTTGTGTGTGTACGTCATCTGCAATAAAGAAGATGTTGGCTTTTTTAGCTTTAGATACACGCTTTGCAAGGCCCATCGCCTCAGCAGCCGCGGTTGATTCGTCAAGTAATGATGCACTTGCTAAATCAAGACCTGTCAGGTCTAGGGTCATAGTTTGGAAATTTAATAATGACTCTAAACGCCCTTGAGCAATCTCTGGTTGGTATGGAGTGTACGCTGTGTACCAGCCTGGGTTCTCAAGTACGTTACGTAAAATTACGTGTGGTACGTGAGTTGGGTGGTAGCCTTGACCAATATATGATTTGAACACTTTATTTTTGCTGGCTACTGATTTTAAGTAGCTTAGTGTTTCAACTTCAGTACGGCTCTCGCCCACAGTTAGGCCTTGCTCTAAGCGGATGCTTGCAGGTACAGTTTGACCGATCAGCTCTTCAACACTCGATACTCCAAGAGCACTTAGCATATCGCTTACTTGTGCTGGGCTTGGCCCAATATGACGGCGAATAAAATCTTGCGTTTGCTCTAATTGTTCAAGAGATTTGGCGTTTGACATTTGTCCAGATTCCTATGATCCAAAAAATAAATGGTTATCACTAATGGGTAACTAGCAATAACTTAAAAGCTTTTTGATTTAATGACTTACAACGTATGGGAAGGTAAGCGATAAAATCATAAAAGCCCCGTCTGGATACCCAAACCGCTTGATAATACTTTATTCAGGATGCTGTGAGCATTTTCAATTCAAGGCATATTGATGCAGGAATGGCATTCCCTTTTAAATCAATATAACGATGAAGTGATATTGCTCACACATCCCGAAGCGGTGGGTTTTAAATTGCTTTATTCTGCGTTAACTGATTTCGATTTAGTCCACTAGACCTTCAATCAGTTGCCTTACCTAAAGCAATTTAAATTCCCACTGAATTTTGTATCCTCAAGGGGTTTGGGTATCACTGGGGCTTTTAATATCGAATAAAACTAATAATTAGTCTTCGTCGATCGTATGTGCATAGCCTTCAGCGTCAAGCAGGTTTTCAAGCTCAGACTCGTCAGATGCTTTAATGCGGAATAACCAACCGTCGCCGTAAGCGTCGTTGTTTACCGTTTCTGGTGCATCTTCAAGATCTTCGTTGATTGCTACGATTTCACCGCTGATTGGTGCGTAGATATCTGATGCTGCTTTAACAGACTCTGCTACTGCACAGTCTTCGCCAGCATCTACTTCGTCACCAACTTCTGGTAATTCAACAAATACCATATCGCCAAGCAGCTCTTGCGCGTGCTCAGAAATACCTACAGTGAAAGTACCGTCACCTTCGTCGCGAACCCACTCGTGTGAAGAGGCATACTTTAACTCACTAGGGATATTGCTCATTTTTATGTTCCTTTGGTTTATATTGGGTGATAACACCAAATCTTTTAATTAATACTTTAAAGTACTGACTTACCGTTACGTACAAAGCTTGGTTTAACTACTTTTACGTTAACTAATTTTTTACGCATTTCTACTTGGGCTGTCTCGCCAGTTGAACGTGGTACACGTGCAAGGGCAACACTAAAACCAAGCGTAGGTGAGAAAGTACCTGAGGTAATAACCCCTTCGCCACCATCAACGATTACTTTTGAACCGCTACGCAATACGCCTTTTTCTTCAAGCACTAGACCAACAAGTTTGTCAGTGCTTTGCTCAGCGCGTTGCTTAACTAATACATCACGACCAATAAAGTCACGATCTTCAGGCTCCCAGGCAATAGTCCACGCCATGTTAGCAGCAAGTGGTGAAACGCTTTCGTCCATATCTAGGCCGTAAAGGTTCATACCAGCTTCTAAACGTAGTGTGTCACGTGCGCCAAGGCCCGCTGGCTTAACACCTGCATCTAACAGTTGCTGCCAAAGATCAGCTGCTTGCTCGTTCGGTACTACAATTTCGTAACCGTCTTCGCCAGTATAGCCTGTTGTTGCAATAAATAAATCACCCGCTTGAACACCAAAAAATGGCTTCATACCTTCAACAGCAGCTTGTTGGTCAGCCGTTAAGATAGTCGCTGTTTTTGCTTTTGCATTAGGGCCTTGTACTGCAATCATGGCAAACTCTGGGCGCTCAGTCACTTCAACGGCAAAATCAGCTGAAACTTTAGCCATGTGCGCTAAATCTTTCTCGCGCGTGGCTGAGTTAACCACTAAACGGTAATCTGTTTCAGAGAAGAAGTAGATGATAAGGTCATCGATTACGCCGCCTTGCTCGTTAAGCATACCGGTGTAAAGCGCTTTGCCAGGAACAGTTAATTTAGCCACGTCGTTAGCAACCAGTTTACGAAGGAACGCTTGCGCTTGCTCGCCTTTAACATCCACAATGGTCATGTGTGAAACGTCAAACATACCAGCATCAGTACGCACCGCGTTGTGCTCTTCGATTTGCGAGCCATAGTTGATTGGCATTTCCCAGCCGTGAAAATCAACCATTTTAGCGTTGGCTTCAAGGTGCTTTGCATGTAAAACTGTTTTAGAAGTCATAATATTCCTTCACTTTATAATTAACCCAATTTTTGGGCGTGGCCTCAATTTAATGAGGGGGAATAACATGGGCGGCGATTATACATAAGTTGTACTGCACTAACACCCAAATTGCGATTTGTTCTTACAAAAACACTGGCAAGTGTTCATTACACCAACCAGTTTATAAAATCTACTAAGCAACGTCTGACAGTGACAGATCAAAGCCATGTTGCTGTAAATAAACTTGCCATTTTGTTAGCTCTGGCGCCTTGGCAAGCAATTGAAAATACTGTTGAGACTGTTTCTCGATGGCAGTAATAAATACTTCACCACTTTGTGCACCATAACAACTGTTTGCGTCTGATAAGCGCAACCCAGGGGTTAATTTAAATGCATTAACTAAGGCATCAAAGGCCTGCTCACCGGATAAAGTTAGCGTAGCTAAGTCTGTGCGTATTACAAATTCAACGTCATAACGTAGCTGTTGCTCACTGATCAAAGCTTGTAATTGTGCTGCGCCATCGCTATGCAGCACAAATCTAAACGCTGTTTCACTAAAGTAATACAAGGCAAAACTATAGGTGCTGTTTAAGTCATCATCCAAAGTGCCTTTAATCCCTAAACCACTGGCGGTTAATTTATTTAAATCCAACCCTAAAATCGTGGTCAAAAATGGGATTGCTTCAGTACCGCTAAAATCGATCACCACACTGTTATTTTCGGCCTGCAACATATTGCTTTGCGGCGCATCTAGTTGGCTGTGACGAGCAAACATTATCGGAGTAAAAGTCATTATTGACACCTATCAATCTATAGTCACAAAAGTATATTGCGGGTGAGGTGCAACAACAAATTGTAATTTCTTATCAATTGATAAATAATAATTATGTATTTAACCTTATAAATTGAATTTTTTTATATGAAGAATATTTCAACAGATGGATTACGCACCTTAATCACGGTGGTCGAGGTAGGCGGCTTTGCCAAAGCAGGCGAATTATTAGGCCTTTCTCAACCAGCGGTAAGCTTACAAATAAAACGCCTTGAAGACATGCTTGGCCATAAGCTCTTTAAAAAGCAAGGTCAGCGCCAAGTGCTTAACCAATATGGTGAACTCTTATTGCCAATGGCAAAGCAAATGTTATTGCAAAACGACAGTATCTTGCAGTTGTTTACTAAAGAGAACGTTACTGGCAAAGTGCGCCTTGGTATTCCCAGTGAATTTGCTGCGCGCATCTTACCTTCAATTATTGGCGACTTTATTGCGCTATACCCTGATGTGTCATTAGAGGTTAAATCACGTTTAAGTAAACATCTGTTATCTGTATCAAGGGAAGATCAATTTGATTTAGTATTGGCACTCAATGAAGACTTAAACTCTGAAAAGTTTCCCGTGTTTATGCAAGACCAACTGGTATGGGTGGGCGATTTATCGTTAGCACAGAATGAAGTGGTCACCTTAGTTACTGCGCCAGAGGGCTGCATATACCGTCGTCGTGCTATCGAGGCTCTGCAACTAGCGGGGATAAAATACCGCATAAGTTATAGTAACGCTGATTTAACCGGCCTTACCGCTGCTTTAAAAGAAGGTTTGGGGATTACGGTACTCGCCAAAAGTACCGTGCCGCATGAACTAAACTACCAGTTACACACTAAACATTTACCCGAACTTGGCCGTATTGGTATTAGCTTAATAAATCGTGTGGAGCGACCTGAACATGCCGTAGCTAAACTTGCCGAATTTATCAGCCTACGTTTGAGTTAATGTTGATCTGAGCTGTGCACTTATCGAATAAGTGCATTTATTGCAACAAACTAACAAGTACAGCTAATTTGTGCCCTCATTACAAGTGAATTTCGTTCTTTACAACCGCCTTTAAATAGAGGTCTGCTGCATTAATAACTTTAGTACCAGAATTACACAAACCTAAAAAAGAAACGCAATACTAAACACTTATTTTCAATAAAATAAGTGTTTAAAATAGTAAATGACATTGATTCGTATTTTTCACCGTGTTTAAATTGGGTAATTTATTTTGTTTCCATTAAAAACACAGGACTTTCAATGAAATCTCAGTTTATTGTTTCTTCACTTGCTGCTGCGGTTACTTTATCGCTTAGCACGGGCGCTATTGCTAAAGATGCAACCGACACAGAACACGCATTTGAGCAAATCACCGTGATTGGCTCACATGCTGCTATTAATGATATTCCAGGTTCAGCTACTTTTATTAGTGACGAAGAGTTACAAAAATTTGAATACACCGATATCTCGCGCGTATTAAGCACAGTTCCTGGTGTATATGTTCAAGAAGAAGACGGTTATGGCCTACGCCCAAACATTGGTATGCGTGGTACAGGTACTGGTCGTAACGATAAAATTGCGGTAATGGAAGACGGTGTGCTGGTTGCACCTGCGCCATATTCAGCCCCTGCTGCTTACTACTTTCCAACTACTGGCCGTATGCAGTCAATCGAAGTGTTAAAAGGTGCGGCATCTGTAAAATACGGCCCACGTACCACAGGTGGCGTATTAAATTTAGTATCACGTAGCCTACCAACAGAAGGCTCAACAGGCTTAGTTAATGCAGAGCTTGGCAGTGATGGCTTTTACAAAGGCCATGCTTACTTTGGCAAAAAGAAAAACAATGCAGCTGGCTTAATTGAAGTATTTAGTTACGGCGCAGATGGCTTTAAAGAGTTACCAGTAGGCAGCGACAACACTGGCTTTGAAAAGAATGATTTATTGCTAAAATTTGGTTTTGATTTTGGCGAAAATGAAGCGCATAACCTTGAAATGAAAGTTAAGTACTCTGATGAGCGCTCTGATGAAACCTATATGGGCCTGACTGATGCGGATTATAAAGAATCACCGTATCGCCGTTATGCTGCGTCTCAAGAAGATGAAATGAACACTCAGCACAATGCCTATCAACTTAACTACGCCTATCGCTTTGGTGATGGTTATGAGTTTTTAGCAACCGCTTATTTAAATGACTTTCATCGTAACTGGTATAAAGCCAGCAAAGTCAGTGAAAGTTACTTAGAGCAGTACAGTGACTTTGAAGCAAACCCAACGAGCGAAGGTATCGAAGGCATCGGCGTTAAAGCTAACAATCGCAATTATCAAGCTAAAGGGATTCAGTCAGAGTTACATATTCCTGCAGGTAACCACTACATTACTGTTGGTATGCGTTACCACGAAGATGAAATGGACCGCTTTCAGTGGCAAGACGAGTACACGCTAAACCAAGACTTATCAATGACACTAACCAGCCAAGGTGTACCTGGCTCTGATAGCAACCGTTTTGATAGCGCAAAAGCAACGACCTTGTTTATTCAGGATCAATGGACTGTAGATGCGCTAGTAATTAGTGCAGGCCTTCGTTACGAAGACATCACTATCTCTCGCGAAGAATGGTCAAAGTCTGATCCTAAACGTGAAAATGGCTTAACAAAAGACATTAGCAATGACACCGAAATTTTAGTGCCATCACTGGGTGCAACTTACACAGTTAACGACAACTTGACACTACTTGCCGGTATTCAGCAAGGTTATGCGCCAGCAGCCCCTGGTAATGCAGATCAACAAGAAGAAGAAAGCTTAAACATTGAGTTAGGCGGCCGTTACGATTACGCAGGCTTCAGCGGTGAAGTTATTTACTTTAACTCTGATTACGACAACATGCACGGTAACTGTACTGCAGCGATCGGCTGTAACGACGACAACATTGGCGATCAGTACAACTACGGCGAAGTATCTGTTGAAGGTTTTGAATTTAGTGCAGGTCGCGTATTCGCAACACAGAGCGCTTCATTCCCTGTTCGCTTGACATACACCTATACTGATTCAACATTTGAAAACGACTTTGAATCAGGCCTTTGGGGTCAAGTAAATAAAGGTGATGCAATGCCTTACGTACCAGAAAACCAAGTTGCCTTATCATTTGGCGCTGAGCTTTCAAGTTTCGTATTTGATACGCAAATGCGCTATGTATCTGACTCACATGCAGATTTAAGCCCTACAGGGTTAAATGCAATCGACAGCCGCGTAGTGTGGGACTTAGCTGCTAAATACTTAATTGATGACAATCAAAAAGTATACCTAACCGTTGATAACCTATTTGATAAAACCTACATTGCTAACCGCGCAAACGGTGGTATTCAACCTGGTAAACCTCGCACTCTACAACTAGGTTACAGCTACGCTTTCTAACTAAAGGCTAAAAATTATAAAAGCCGTGTTTGTTAAATCAAGCACGGCTTTTTTGTTGGAGCTGATTAATAAACACTTCAGCACTTTAATTAAAGCTACTGGTAACCCAAACCTCAGTGCTTTTTTCGGCTAAAGCCGAACCTACAGGTAAACACCGAGCTAATTGTAGGTCGTGATTTATCACGAAAATGGGGCTTAAATAAAACAGATTAGTGACCTCAGTGCTTTTTCGGCTAAAGCCGAACCTACAGGTAAACACCAAGCTAATTGTAGGTCGTGATTTATCACGAAAATGGGGCTTAAATAAAACAGATTAGTAACCTCATTGCTTTTCCAGCTAAAGCCGAACCTACAGGTAAACACCGAGCTAATTGTAGGTCGTGATTTATCACGAAAATGGGACTTAAATAAAACAGATTAGTAACCTCAGTGCTTTTTCGGCTAAAGCCGAACCTACAGGTAAACACCGAGCTAATTGTAGGTCGTGATTTATCACGAAAATAGCGCTTAAATAAAACAGATTAGTAACCTTAAACCTCATTGCTTTTTCGGCTAAAGCCGAACCTACAAGTAAACACCAAGCTAATTGTAGGTCGTGATTTATCACGAAAATAGCGCTTAAATAAAACAGATTAGTAACCTCAAACTTCAGTGCTTTTTCAGCTAAAGCCGAACCTACAGGTAAACACCGAGCTAATTGTAGGTCGTGATTTATCACGAAAATGCCGCTTAAATAAAACAGATTAGTGACCTCAGTGCTTTTTCGGCTAAAGCCGAACCTACAAGTAAACACCGAGCTAATTGTAGGTCGTGATTTATCACGAAAATGGGGCTTAAATAAAACAGATTAGTAACCTCATTGCTTTTCCAGCTAAAGCCGAACCTACAGGTAAACACCGAGCTAATTGTAGGTCGTGATTTATCACGAAAATAGGGCTTAAATAAAACAGATCAGTAACCTCAAACTTCAGTGCTTTTTTCGGCTAAAGCCGAACCTACAGGTAAACACCGATCTAATTGTAGGTCGTGATTTATCACGAAAATAGCGCTTAAATAAAATAGATCAGTAACCTCAAACTTCAGTGCTTTTTCAGCTAAAGCCGAACCTACAAGTAAACACCAATCTAATTGTAGGTCGTGATTTATCAAAACGAAGCAAATATACGAATACTTTGTATACTTTATGGGAAAGCTTCATGGAGGAAATATTATGTGGACAGAGCTTCGTAAAGGTCGTCATTCAATTTGTGGGCAAGAGTATTTTATTACCTTTAATACATATTCAAGAACTCCACTATTTCTTAATCTCAATTTCGCTCACTTATTTTGTAGACATATACAAATAAATGAAACCAAAACACAATGTAAGTGGTTGACGTGGGTATTAATGCCAGATCATTTCCATGGTTTATTAAGACTAGGAACTCAGAGCTTACCTAATACAATTGCACACCTTAAAGGCGGTAGTGCATTTAAGATAAATAAATTAAATAACCACAATATAAAAATATGGCAAAAGAATTACTACGATCATGCTTTAAGAAAAGAAGAAGACCGCCAGCAAATTTCACGTTACATACTTGCCAACCCACTTAGAAAAGGATTAGTTTGCTCAGTAAGTAAATACCCATATTGGAATTCAGTTTATTTGTAGGTCGTGATTTATCACGAAAATAGCGCTTAAATAAAATAGATCAGTAACCTTAAACTTCAGTGCTTTTTCGGCTAAACCCGATCTTCAGGCATAAAAAAGCGCGATGTGTTATAAATCGCGCTTTTGCTCACTTACAAACTTTCTTAACGAGCCAACTTTAATCTACTTCCAACTTCTCATTTTATGGCCTTTAAGCGCATAAAATAAGATGAAGATATAACTTGGCAGCATCACCGTATATGCACCTTGAGCACCTAAACCAGCTACGTTACCTAGGCCAATTAATAATGGGCCTAACGCACCACCTGCAATACCCATGATTAATAAACCAGAAGCAGTACCAGTTAAGCGACCTAAGCCAGCTAGGGCTAAGGGCCAAATTGCCGGCCACATCATAGCATTAGCAAAACCAAGTAGTGCGATGCATAAAAGCGGGTCTGGTAGTTCAGGGCCACCAAATGGTACTAACAACAGGTTTGCTATAACAAACGAATCATTACTTCCCATAACCACTGCAAACACCGTAACTATACCCGCGATGCCTGACATGGTAAGCGCACTTTGCTGCGACATAAAACGAGGAATAAGTGCAATACCGATGGCATAACCAATCAGCATACACGCCATGGTATATGAGGTCATCACTGAGTAATCAGCAATACCAATTTGCAGCGCATAAGAGCCAATGGTATCTGCTGAAATAACTTCAACTGCAACATATAGCGCAATTGCCACTACCCCCAACACTAAGTGAGGATGTTGTAATG
The DNA here is from genome assembly GCF_022846535.1 of Pseudoalteromonas sp. KAN5. Lineage (NCBI taxonomy): Bacteria > Pseudomonadati > Pseudomonadota > Gammaproteobacteria > Alteromonadales > Pseudoalteromonadaceae > Pseudoalteromonas > Pseudoalteromonas sp. KAN5. The sequence goes on along the minus strand of NZ_AP025589.1, from coordinate 322,399 downwards.
CTTCTTTTATTTCACCTTTACTATTACCTTCAGACTCTTCAAACACTAAATCTGGCAGTGGCACAAGTTTGGCAAAGGCTGCAAATAAGAAAATCAACCCTGCAATCAGCACATAAGGCATTACTAAGCTATCTGCCATGATATCTTTTTGCTGTTGCGAAAGTTGGCCGCTACCATCAACCACGCCAGTAACAACTACCGCAGCAAAAATAACAGGAACAATAACCCCAGCAAATTTATTCAATAAACCTACAATACAAACCCTTACCGCAGCTGATTTTTCAGGGCCAATTTTAACTACATACGGATTTACCGCTGTTTGCAGGATTGTTTGGCCAACACCTATCATTAGCTGTGCGAATAAAAATATTTCAATCATCTGCATTTTAGCGGCAGGAATATACATCAAGGCAGAAGCGGCCATCACAGCACAACCAATTGCCATACCATTTTTATAGCCCACTCGCTTGATCAACATCGCTGAAGGAATGCCTGCAACTGTAACCGCGATGTAAAATGAAGAAATAATAAACGATGCTTGCAGTGGTGATAACACCAGCATTTGTTGTAAAAATGGCGTAATGGCACCATTTAGCCAAGTTATACACCCTAAAATAAAAAACATTGACCCTGCCAATGTCATCGGTAGCCAAATACTATGTTTAGTATTTGCTTCACATTCGACGGTTGCTTCCATAGTTTTATCTCAACAGTTTATTTTAATTAATTATTTTAGTATTTGTGCGAAAATTCTTTAACGGTACAGCAATACTAAAACCATTTTTATTACATAAAATTAATCATACACCAACAAAAATGACAGCGCTATCATTTAAATTTAAATGTGAAAAAGCCGTACGCTTACCTTTCGCACGGCTTTATAGATTGAGTGTATTGATTAATCTACTTTGAGTGCACGCCCCTTGCGCAAACCATTAACTGATATAGCGCGCACTTGTTGCACCAAGGCAGGTTTATTCGCTGCATTATACAAAAGCCAATTACCTACACTATTTTGATACTCAATAGTAAGCCCTGGATACGGCACAAATGCGTCTACACCATTATTAGTAACTCGTGCCGCGACACTTGGTAGGCGGTAAAAACGGCCAACGTGTTCCAACTTCGCTAACTCTTTAAACCCCACCAGTGCAGCAAAACGTTGCCAATCAGCCTCTTTTTGTTGCTGTAAATCAACATTAAAATAATCGCTATGTTGATCATATTTAGTACCCTGTTTATTATATTCGAGTTCCCACGGTGCTTTATGCCAAGCACGTTCTGCCAATGCTAATAATCTTGGGTAGAGCATATATTCTGCTTGCTGATCACTGCGAATTAGCTCTGACCACAAATGCCCTTGCAAACCTATAAAAGGCTTTGTGCGTATCGTTTTACGATCATCAGCACTGTAATGATGATTTCTTACCGAGCGCCAAATTTCAGCATGTGCTGGTAAGTTGTCTGGCATAAATGAGAACACTTTTTGACTATCAATAGCGCGGCTAGCCCAATGATTTCCGGGCTCCTGTGGGTGTGACTGATAAGGAAAATCAAAGTAAGTAACATCCGGGCTTGATAGCACTACATCCCAACCTTGATTAGCATGACGATGAGCAACTTCGTGGCCACTTTCACTAAGTGTTGCCCAAGCATTTGATTGCACATTGTTAGGCATATTGGCAAGTTCCACATCACTCATACCATCACTCCAGCCAGCTACTTTTAAACCTTTACTAGCAACCAGAGCGCTTATTTTTTCAATAAAGTAACCATTAAATGAGTGCAAGGTAGGTTGTTGTGCTTGTAATGCTTTACAGCTGGGCGAATCAAGCCAAGCACCAGCGGTTTCATCTGCGCCAATATGGTAAGTCTTAAACGGCACACCTGCTTTAATATGTAATGTGTTAACTTCATTAAGGACTTTATCAATAAATTGGTACGTTGAATCTAAACACACATTCAAGGTGTTATCGTTATAGTGTTGTATTGAACTATATCGTGTTTTATCTTCAGGCTCTCTCAACCTATACTTGGCCGCTGCTACGTTTTTTCCTTGTGCAGTCAAACGATTAAAGCGCGCCTCCATGGCAACAATCGCTGCTCGTGAGTGACCAGGCATATCAAAAGATGGGATCACTTCAATAAAATGCGCTTGTGCATACTTCAGTATTTCAATGTAATCAGCTTGGCTATAGTAGCCATTTACCGCCGAGGAACTATCCAGCCCCGCGCCTAGCTGCGGCAATAAGCATTGTTGCTCGGTTAAGTCTAAACAACGCTTAGCCCCTACATCGGTCAGCTCTGGCAAATCATTAATCGCTAATCGCCAACCTTCGTCATCGGCTAAATGTAGGTGTAGTTTATTGAGTTTATACGCTGCCATTTGCTCTATGGTATTTAAAATAAATGCTTTAGAGCGAAAGTTTCGCGCTACATCAATATGCATGCCTCTAAATGAGTAACGAGGTGCATCTGTTATGCTTAGCGCAGGAATTGTTAGATCATCAACACTAATGAGCCCTGCAAGGCTTTGCAATGCGTAAAACGCCCCGCTGTCAGTATTCGCTTTAATGGTAATTTTTTGATCTTTTATCTGTAATTCGTAGGCTTCACTGTGCGGGGAGCTTAAACCTAAGCTGATAGAGATCGTAATTCCTAACTCATTTTGCTTTACTCCCAATTGCGCTAAGCGCCCAAACGCCGCACTGAGTTTTAGTTGCTGTTCATCAAGCCCAATGACGTTAATGCCTTGGCTTAAGTTAACTCCATCACCACTGAGTTTTTGCAAGGACATAGGCTTAGGGATCAGACTAAGCGGCGCCTGTGGTAATGTTGGCCGAGATTCATTTTCGTATAAATACGCTGCACCCATCCACGGCGTAGCATCCTCTTTACTGATCTGTAATTGATCGAGTGTTAAAAACTCAGCCAAATAAGGTTGTAACTCTAACTGAGTTTGTGGATCTATACTGGTTTTGGTACTGTTGATCACACGACTCGTAAGCCCTTTACTGGCTAATAAGTAATTAGGCATAAATTCAGAACGAGTAATTTGCGAATCTTGTGTATAAAACTCAATACTGATGGGTTGATCTGCTGTGAAACCAGAAAATACAGCGGTTGGTTTTAGCTGGTGTAAATCACCATTGATATGAGTAATACTAAATTGGCTCGAATCAGTGTGATAAATTGGCATTAACTGACTGAAATAAATCGACCACTGATTGCTGTTAATTTCAACGGGTGTACTAAAGGTTAACCGCGATAAATAACAGCTAGCATAAGGCTGTGGGCACTTTTCGGGCTTTGCCGATATCAGTTCATACTGAACTGATAACTGCTGTGCAAATGTATCAAGCGTGTATTGGCTCAGTGATGTGGCCATAGCAGTCGTAGAGCTAAGGCTACCAATAAGCAGTAAAAAGCTACGCATAATTAGCTCCTAATTGTTGTTTATAATTGATTTCATTAACAAATAAAGCATAACCGCCTAGTAATGGTGCATCATCACCAAGTGTGCTGACGCGAATATCTAAAGCGTGAAAAATAATTGGGTTAACTAACTTAGCTAACTGGCCTCGCAAACTCGGTAAGAAGTAAGCTGACGCTTTTGCAACAGAGCCCCCTAAGGTAATAACATCTGGATCAAAGGCTAAAATCACTTGGTTTATTGCATGCGCTAAGTGTTTACCAAACTCTGAAAACTGTGCTTGCGCGTCTACATCATTGGCAAGAGCACGCTCATAAAGCAGCTTTCCCGTTGTGCCTTGCTCAATAAAAAACTGCCCAGAGGTATAGTTTTCAATGATCCCGTTTCGATAAGCAAAACTGCCAAATTCACCCGCTGCAGAGTGCTTCCCTGTATAAAGTTGACCGTTTAGTACCACCCCTGCCCCCAACCCTGTGCCCAAACAAATGCCAATTAAATTTGTATCGGCATTAAAGCGCCCTTGGCTGAATTCCCCCATCGCAAAGCAGTTGGCGTCGTTATGAACCAGTACCGGCAAGTTAAAATACTCACTAAGTAGTGGCTTGAGTTGCACGTTTTTCCAATCTGGAATATTAACGGTTTCGATCACCTCCCCAGTTTCCATCAATACCATACTAGGAACGCCGATAACGATGCCCTGACAACTATTATCAATAACTTGCTCAATAATTTTGCACAAAAATTCGTTCATTTGTGCTTTGCTTGCATTACTATCAACATCAAAATAACGTTTTTCAATTACACCAACAGCCGTGACTTTTGCTACCAGTGCTTTTGTGCCGCCCAAGTCGACACAGAGTAAAGTTTGTGACATTACAGCCCCTGTCTATTTTAATGTGTATGTGGTTGAACTTTTTTGTTGCTTGATACTTTTCGAGCAAACTTAAAGGTATGATTTTTCACAAGTGGTGCAGCCCAAATACCAACACTAAAGATATAGCCAAGGGGTAACAACAAAATCAGTAATGAGAGCTGTAAACTACCACTGAGTTCACTAAGCCCGCCAACAATTGGGGAGGCAAATGCGCCACCAACAATACCTGTACATAAAATGCCTGATACAGCACCATGATTTTGCGACACTGAGTTTAATGCCAATGAAAAAATCACTGACCACATAATTGATAAAAAGAAGCCAACACACGGGAAAGCTAACAGTGCAATTGATGTACTACCAAATAATCCACACAGTAAACTTAGCCCTGCGCCTATACTAAAGCCCAGCAATACCGTTTTTGCATCGAATAACTTAAGTAACACAATGCCTAATAAGCAGCCTAAAGTCAGTGCTAACCAAAACTGGCTAACCACCTGTGCACCTTGCACTGAGGGATCAATTTGATGATAACGTTGTAAAAATACCGATATAGAATTTGCAACCCCTTGCTCTAGTGCAACATAGGCGACAATCGCAAAGAAAAACTTAAGTACTGTGCTATCGGTTAATAAAGCAATACTTTGCTTAATAGAGACCGGCTTGTTGATGGCTGTATTTTCAAGCCTCTTTATCGGTGCAATGGCCACTGTGATTAACATGATTAGACAAATCACGGCAAAAATCACATACATACTCAACCAACTCATATTCGTTGGCACTAAGTGCATTAATTGGCTGGAAAATGATGAGCTAGACTGAGTTATCGCGCTGTAAACTAACGGTGAAAGTGCCGCAGCTGCGCCAAACATCAACTGAGCAGCAACCGAAAATACCGCAAAATGTTTAGATCCGCCACCCGCTCTCAATAATGGATTAATCGCGACCTGCAAAAATGCCATTGCAGTGCCAATTAAAAAAAGTGCCGCCATCGCGACCAAAAATACCGGTAACCACACAAACAATACACAGCCTATAAAGGCGATTGTGAACGCGATTAACATGACTTTTCTCTCGCCTATGCGCTGTACTAATAATCCCGCAGGAATAGACATCACGCCATAAGCTATAAAAAAGGCAAACGGAAATAATCCTGCTAAAGTTAAACCAATTTTATAGCTATCAATAAGTGCCGGAAAAATCGGCGCTAATAAGTTTGTTATAAACGAAATAACAAAAAAGGTGCACAGTACCAGTGCAACGATAAAATAATGTGGCTTCATTGTTGTTCTACCTAAAATTATAAGCACAGTGGTGATCTCAAATGGTTTGTGGGCATACAAACAAAATGATTCAAAGGGGTGTGATCACCACTCTAAATGGAGTATTTAGTCTGCACCTTGAATAATTTTTATGCGGCACTTATCTATGAAGTTATGATACTTTTCAACTATCGTTAGGGAGTTGATGAATTATCAAGCTAATACTAAAGGCGGATACCTAACGCTTGACCACTCTGCTAAAAGCTGTTTTTATCTTCAAAATAATAATAATAAGGAGAGAAAAATGCGGGCTATGTGTGAAAAAGTCATTCCTAATACCAATTCATCATGGCGGTATTGTAAGTATACAATTGATTTTATTCCATTTAATTGGCATTACCATCCTGAGTTTGAAATTTGCTTAACACTTAACAGCCGCGGCGTTTGTCATATTGGTGACTATATAGCACCTTATGCAGAATTAGATTTAGTAATTTTAGGACCTGACTTACCGCATACTTGGCAATCATCCACTAATCACGATGACAGCTCTCAAGTTGTACATGTAGCGCAAATACCAAAGAAATGGCTCCAACAACAAGTAGCAAGTCACCCTGAATTTGCAGTCTTAGAACCAATGCTTATTACCGCATTTAGAGGTTTAAAGTTTTCCTTATCTACTGCAGTTAAAGCGAAAGCTATTTTTGAGCAGATTGAGCAAGCAGAGCCGCTTGAACAGTATTTGGGGTTGTTTAAACTATTGTACTTATTAAGCAAAGACAGTGAAGCACGCACACTATCGAGCTCAACATTTAACTATTTAGATAAGAGTGACCCAGCACGAGATAAATTTGATAAGGTGGTTGAATATATTTACCAGCATTACACTGAATCGCTCAGCGCTGAACAGCTCGCTACGATGGCACATATGAGCACTAACCATTTTCATCGCTTTTTTAAAAAGCGCATGGAACGCACATTAACTGAATTTATTAATCAGTTGAGGATCGGCAAAGCCTGTAAAGAATTGATCAACACTAATCGCGCTATTACCGCCATTAGTGATCAGTGTGGATTTAAGAACATTTCTAACTTTAATCGGCGCTTTCTCGCTCTAAAAGGTTCAACTCCTTCGCAATTTAGAAAACGCCTACGGCAAAAATCTCTTGTATAAACAGCTAGTTTTACTATTTCCCTAGCGCTTGTTTTGCAAACAGCTGCTTAATTGGGGCAACATTATCAACCATAGTTAAACCTACGCCACGGACGAATTTTTTAAGTGGGTTAGTACCTGCAAACAGCTCTTTTAAGCCTTGCATCATGGCTATGTGTTTTTGTGCATCTAGTTTACGGGTACGTTCGTAATCTCGCAATAACCGCTCATTGGCAAACTCGCCTTGTTGCGAGCTTAACAACTCAATTAAATAGGCGGCATCTTTAAGGCCTAAGTTCATGCCTAACCCTGCCAAAGGGTGAATGGTGTGTGCCGCATCGCCTATTAACACCACTTTGCCCTCTACCCATTTTTGTGCGTAACGCATTTTAAGCGGGAATGCTGCACGTTCACTTTGTACTTCGCATAAGCCACATTGGCCATCAAGGGCCGCCATAACCGCTTTATTAAAATCTGCATTGTCCATTGCCAATAACTGCTGACAATGCTCAGGACTCGTTGACCACACAATTGAGTGAGTGTTGCTATCAGGCAATGGTAAAAATGCTAATGGCCCGCTAGGTAGAAACACTTGGCGAGCGGTGTAGTTATGGGGCTCTGCTGTTTTTACCGTTGCGACAATGGCGTTATGATCATAGTCTTTAAAAGTGATTGGCAAGTTAAACTGTTTGCGAATTGCTGAATTTGCACCATCGGCCGCCACCAGCAATTTGGCAATAACAGGTTCGCCAGAGTCAAGTGTTATAAATACGTCACTATCGCTTTGGTGAATTTGTTGATAGCGTGTAGCAAACATCAGTGTTGCGTGACTATAGTTTTCGAGCTCTTTGATCAACGCATAACGAATAATATCGTTTTCAACAATATGACCTAACTGAGGTAAATCTAATTCAGCACTATTAAACGCTATTTTTCCAAAACTGTCTTGATCACGTACATCCATATGCGTGTACGCACATGCTCGCTGAGCGATAATTTCAGGCCATACATTGAGTGATTCAAATAACGCTTGGCTGGCTAAGCTTAATGCACTCACTCGCAGAGCATAATCAGCCTCAGGTAACATTTGCTTTGCTGCTGCATCAATAACCACCACGCTGATATTTGCTTTAGCCAATCCTAGCGCGAGAGTTAAGCCAACGCAGCCGCCACCCACAACACATACTTGCGCTTGTTTCATAGTCGTTTACCTTGTTTAACTTGCCCCATTAATTGCTTGGCCAGTGGGGTTTTTAATGAAGAACATAAATCCATGGAGAATAAACCGCAACTACGGCCTAAAGCGAGTAATCGCGAGCTATTTGAAAATAATCGAACTAGCCCATCGGTCAAGGTCATCACTGTACTTATATCTTGACTGCGTTGTTTGGCGTATTCGCGGGTAAACGCATAACTACCCAATGGCTGTTTGCTTTTAACAAGTTCACACAATGCTTGTACATCGCGCAGGCCTAAGTTAAACCCTTGCCCTGCAATAGGGTGAATTGCATGCCCTGCATTACCGATCAACACAGTGCGATGCGCGGTTAACGACTCGGCGCGACCATATACTAACGGGTAGCTTGCTCGCATACCGACTTTAGTGAATTGCCCAGCTCGATAACCAAATGCCGTGTGTAGTGCTGTTAAAAACGCGTCGTCATCGAGTGACATATGCATACTCACTTGCTGCGGCTGCATACACCACACCAATGAGTAACGATTCTTGCTCATTGGCAACAGTGCCATTGGCCCCTGCTCCGTAAATCGCTCAAAAGCATGGTGGTGATGACCATCTGCAACTTCAATATTGGCAATGACTGCCCCTTGTGAATAAGCTTCGGTCGTAAAATTAAGGTTGGCTAATTGCCGTGTTGGCGATTGCGCACCATCGGCAATTACCACTAACGCGGCTTGAATTTGCTGCCTAGAGTTTAGAGTTATAGCGGCATAGTCTTGCTGGTAACTTAAACTTGCCACACTGTCGGGGCAAAAAAGCTCCGCCTTGGAGTGCGTTAGTAACTGGTGTAAAGAGCGGCCAAATGGATTAACCTCAACCACATAACCTAATGCCGATTGGTTAAATTCTTGGCAATCAATATGGGTTTTACCAAAATGGCCACGATCTGAAACCGTCACGTTCTTTATCGCAGTCGAGAAACTCGCTGTTGGGTTGAATAGATTAAGCTGTCGTAAAAATTGCACTGACTGCTGAGCAAGTGCAATACTGCGATCATCAAAACTGGGGTGGTGCTCAGCAGCAGGGTTATTCGCTTCAATAACCGCAATGCTCAGCGCTGGTGCTAATTTCGCTAAACTCAAGGCACAGCTCGCGCCAGCTAGACCACCACCAATAATGACTACATCAAACTGCTTTGCCACGTTTGCTCCTAGCCCTTGGCCATGTTCATAACGGCCTCTATCTCACTAATGCTTTTTGGCACACTAACAGTTAAATTCTCGTGGCCTTGCTCAGTCACTAATAGGTTATCCTCAATACGAATACCAATACCTTTATATTGCTCTGGCGCTTTGGCATCAAGGCTAATGTACAGCCCTGGCTCAATTGTCAGCACCATGCCAGGTGCAAATGGGCGCTCTTTTTCATCTTGTTTGTAGTCACCAACATCATGCACATCAAGGCCAAGCCAATGACCCAAGCCATGCATATAAAATGCTTTACAGGCTTGGTTATCAAGTAGCTCTTGTAATTCACCTTGTAAAACCCCTAAGTCCAGTAAGCCTTGAGTTAATACCGTCATCGCTAATTGGTTCGCCTTAGATAAGCTGCCACCGGGTTTAACTTCAGTAAATGCCGCTTCTTGTGCCGCAAGTACAATATTATACAACTGCGCTTGCGGTTCACTAAACTTGCCATTAACTGGGAAGGTGCGCGTAATATCAGCCGCGTAACCTTGTAGCTCAGCCCCTGAATCAATCAGTACTAAATCACCATCAGTGAGTACATCGCTGTTAGCGGTGTAATGCAATATATTGGCGTTATCGCCGCTACCAACAATAGTACCGTAAGCTGGATGACGAGCACCGTGCATTGCATAATGGTGATGAAGCTCTGCTTCTAATTGATATTCAGTAGCGCCAACTTGAGCAAATTGCATCGCGCGAATATGGCCTTGCGCACTGATCTCGCATGCTTTGCGCATAATTGCTACTTCAGCTGCTGATTTAAACAAGCGCATTTCATGCACTAAGCCACGAATATCTTTAATGGTGTGCGGTGCTTTGTAGCCTTTTTTAGGCGCGCCACGCAGGGTATTTAATAACCGCCACACTTTGTCATCAAACTGCGAATAAGTGCCTTGTGCATAAAATAAAATCTGCTGGCCGTTCACCAAATTCAATAATTGCTCATCTAGCTCACTCAGTGCACAGGTTTGGTCGAATAAATACTCTGTTTTTGCTTTTTCAAAGCCAATACGGCGACCATGCCAAATTTCAGCCAATTTATCTTTATTCAAACAAAACAGTGTACTGGGTGTTTCACTGCTTGGACAAAGAACCAATACAGCATCAGGTTCATTAAAACCCGTTAGATAATAAAAATCACTGTCTTGGCGAAATGCATACTCGGTATCACGGCTACGAGTCACTTCACTCGCACCAGCAATGATAGCCACGCTATTTGGATCCATCATCGCTAATAAACGTTCGCGGCGTGCTTTAAACTCTGCTTTATCAATACTCACTGTCGGCATACTCAACTCTGTTTTAGCAATTTAATGGAGTGTTTTTTTAGTGCTTTTTGCTGCTTGCTCTTGACCTAACTCTGCAAAACATAACAACGCCGAAACACGCACATATTCAACCACTTCATGCAGAGCTTGGCTGTCTTCTTCAGTTTCATCAAACATAGTGTCTAAGCGGGTAATTTCGCTAAAGTCGCTGATCACTTCTTTGACATCAGCCGACAGTGTGCCGTAATCTTTTTGTTTTAAACCAAAACCAAGCATAAATCCGGCCACCCACGAAACTAAGCCATTGGCTTGATCAATTAAGGTTTCATCATCGCTTGGTAAAAATAAATCAAATTGAAATTCTTCGTCGTTAAAACTGGCCACTACCTGCTTATAAATCACCGCAAAAAATTCTTTTAGGTCGTGGCTAAATGATTGACCATCATTAAATACATCGCTTAATAGTCCGAGGTACTCTTTGGCTTCAATATTCAAACCACAGGCGAGTAAGCCACTGATCACACCATGGGCTTCTGCAGGAGTGACAAAAATTTCGTTTTTCTCAAGTAATAATTGAGCTTGTTGGTAATCTGGTAATTCGTTCATGCTGGCATCTTTCGCTTGGCTAATTAAGTTAATGCTACCACTCGATAAATAGCAACTCCAATGAAAAGTATGATTGAGGTCAAAAAGCAATCCAAAAAGTAAATGCGCCGTTACCAGCGCCGAAAAACTACGCAAACAGTATAAGTTTTTTCAATTTGGGGTGTAAGGAATGGATTATGTCTTATATACTGAAGTTGTTCCCTAGGGTGTTGGAGCTTGGTTAAGTCCCTGAGCCGATAAATTTTATGTTAGGGTTTCTGTTCGTCTACTATTGTGCAAGCTCGGCATGTACCGAGAAGCCTACGGTAAACCGCAGATCCCCGCCCTGAAACCTTATGGTTTCAGGACTGACACCGAGTGCCGCATACTTGGGGAACACCTTCCTACCCTTTTAGATTATTCCTTTTTGTGCTTTATCCCGTTTAAAATAATGTGGCGCAAATGTGTTTAACAATGTAGCAAGCACTATCAACCCAGTCCCTGATATTTGCATCACACTCATTGACGTATCGAAAAACATGAATTGAAACACCATCGCAAAAATTAAATTTGTGTAGATCAACGGCGCCAGCTCTGAATTAGAATCAACTAAACGATACGCCTTAGAACGAAAGAACTGCGTGGATGCTGTCGACAACCCCAAAAATACCAATAAAAGTGGGATCCCTTGTTCAAAACTAACCAGCAACTCTAAGCTATGTTGATATTCATACTGACTTGTAAACATCAGCATCACGGGTAATACCAATAAACTCGCAATTGCAAAACACCAGCCATTGATCACCAACACGGGTAAGTCAATCTTACTGGCTTTAAATAATGCCACTTGCGAACAGCCATTAAAAAACCCCGCAGCTAAACCAATTAATAATTCCCAACGCCACGTTATCCCTTGCGCGGTTAAATTTTGCATCGCGACACCAATGATCATCAACATTAAAGTCGGCATGACCAGCCAGCTAATTTTGGTTTTATAAAAAAACCGCTCTAATAACGGAATAAATAGCGGTCCTGTACTAAATAACACCACCGCTTCAATTAACGTCAAATGACTTAATGCCAGCATAAAACAACTTTGACAGCTGGCAATAAAAATAGCCCGTAGGGTAAATGCTCGCACCGCCGCTTTATCAGGCACAACCCAGTGACTGCATGCAGCGAAAATTAGCATTACTAAGGCAGGTAACAGTAAGCGTAGCATCACTAAAATAGCGTCACTAAAATGAACCGTTAAAAACTTTGACAACAAACCGTTCAACGCTAAAGTAAATGTGGACAACAGCATAAACATACTAGGCCGTAATATAGCAACCATAACACCCCCACCCTCAACCAAAAAATGCATTTTACATTGAGAATAATAAGCTTAAGATAAATATGGTCGCTAAAGTAGCGTGGAAGCAGAAAATTAAAAAGCGAGTAATAGTGTACAAACCTGTAAGTAAAACTTAATAAAGAGAAAGTATGGCTCATTCGATCCCATTAAAATCATTACACAGCTTTGTTGCCGTGGCGCAAACTGGCAGTATGGTGCTTGCCGCACAGCAACTACATATAAGTCATTCAGCGGTAAGCCAAGCAATAAAGTCACTTGAGTCACAACTCAATACACCGTTATTTAACCGAGTGGGTCGTCGTGTTGAATTAAACAATACAGGTAGGCGTTATTATCAGCGAGTACAGCCTGCTTTGCGCGAAATTATCGCCGCCAGTGATGAAGTTTCCAAAGCACAAGCCGATAATCATTTAACATTAAACATGGTTAATTCTATGGCGCTACATTGGTGGATACCCCGCGTTGCAGAGCTACAGGCCTATGCACCCGAGCTGGATGTGCGCTTATCTAATTTAGTTGGTGAGTTTAACCTAGATCATCAAGGGGTCGATGTTGCATTAATTCACGGTAATGCCAATGACTGGAGTAACTACGCGTGTGAAAAGTTAGGTGATGATGAACTCATTTTGGTATGCAGCTCACAGCTACTCGATACAACGCAATGCCTAAAAACCATACTGAGTAAGTACCCTGCTATTTTTGTTCAAAACCCGCGTCGGCATACCGATTGGCAAGTTTGGTGTGACGCCCAAAAACTCCCTTTACCACAGCAGCATAAAAACTTAACCTTCAATATATCAGTGCAAGCAACACAAGCGGCTATGCGCCAGTTAGGTATACTGGTTACCCATAAACAGTTTGTAAAAGATGATATTAAACATGGCATGCTGGTGCAAATAGGTGAACCCATTCTAAATCCTCATCAACAATTTCATTTTGCTAGTACAAAAGAAAAAGCAGAAAACACGAAGATACTGCAGCTCAAACAATGGCTTAAACTGCAATTTAATGATGGATAAAAAATAGCAACTGAGACCAATTTAACCTTTGACTTTGAATGCACCAAGCACAATACACACTGCCCCGCCAACCATCGCGGCCCAAGCTTCAAGTGGTGTTTCGCCATTGAGAGTACGAGTTATTTGCGCACTCGCTGAGTCATAAATGTCATACCCCCAAAAAGCTAATGCAACACCAATACAGATCAGCGCAATACCAATTACTTTTTTCATTAGAATTCCTTTAAAACTCAGTGGTAAGAATATCTAAAAATACGCTATGGTATTGATTAAAGCAAAATTAAAGTAATGATCTGAGCAACAAACTCTATACAAACATTAATGGAGTTCACTCTTAATACTCCTTCAACCTCCCAATTAGTTGACTCACTTTCAATAATTAAACAGCATAAACATTCCCTGCACACAATATAAATACAGTTAAAACATAACGTTACAGTATAACAAAACATTGGTATTGAATATTTTTCATCTTAGTTTTACCATCCCTATATCAGCAACAAGCCACTCTATTTGTACCTTATATTTATAAGCCTGCCCTATTTTTAATTGCACATATTAAAATAAAAAATCGGCACCTTTAATTGCTGCAAAATTTACGCATTGCTTATATAACAACCATTTGTATAATCGCCGCCCTAGGAAGCTAAACACTATTAAAAAGGATCCCTTATGAATGCTTATCTAAAGAAAACCGTTGCAACCATCTCTCTTGCGGCATCACTTGCTTTAACTGGCTGTGTATCAACAGAACTTAAAACAAACAACAAATATGAACTACCTGTAGAGTTTACAACCACAAACCCTGCAATGATTTTTCCGGTTTCACTGCATGGTGTACCAGGAAATGATACTGAAGTAGGTTTAGCAATCACAGCCGGTGTTGCTGGTAAATACGGCGCATCAGTTATTTCTGCGCAACAACTTTATAGTGTGGTGGGTAACCTTTCATGGACACTAGGTGAAAGTATCCGCCGTGGTGCGAATAAAGGTGATTACCAAATTAACTATTACGGTGAACAAATCGCAACTGATTTACAATACTCAATGGATAAGTTAACCAAAGCACTAAAAAGCTCAGGTGCAATCAAAGATAAAGACTTTTCTTTTGAAAACGTTATTGTACTTCACGTAGATAGCACGGGCGGTATTCCAGTACCAGGTGTAAGACGCGTTACAGCATTTGGCGGAATCATCAATGTGAAAAACCTAGAAGTTATTTCTTACATTGAAAAAGATCTGGTTTTAGGTAATGACCAAGATGCTATTTTGGCGCAAATGCCACTCGAGATGAATGCCATTGTTGAAGAACTGACTGGCAAGAAGTAATACTCAATGCCTTGTACGTAACCCCGTGCAAGGCATTAATGAATTGAAATTAAAAGAATAAATCCACAAGCAAAAAACTCCCCACAATATAAATCAAATTTATAGCAGCCCTTGCAAACCAAGGAAGTTGGGGGAAACTGAGTTTAAATTGCAGGCTTACCAGCGCACATCCACCCATTAAGATAAACCACGGCGTAAAGAAGTAAATAAACCGCCACTTAATAAGCATTACAGCCAAGTCATGCAGTGCCCCACTAACAGCAAACGTCACTAATACCGCACACCAATTAGGTAAAAAATCGGCTATTGGTTTCATCACGAAGCGCGATAAATAGTAGCTCCAAATTGGGTTCCAATAACGCCAAAAGACATAAAACGAAGGGGCCCCCAGCGAGCGCTCGAGCATATTACGCATTGAACCTGAGGCTCCCAGCGCCACACCTGTTCGTTTCTTAACATATTGCGACAACGAAATAGCGATACTCATTTTATGAGGCTTATTGAATAAAATAGCCAATCACTTGCCACTGCTCAGCTGATTTTTTTAGCGTCACCGTTTCAATAGAGTCCGCTTTATTTTCAAAATCAGTTTGAAACTCTAAAATGACATACTCACCATCAGGTAATTGTGGGATAGCAGTTAGCTCTTGACGACTGATACCTTGGCGGGATTGAACTTTACCAAGCGGAGCACGCACTTCCTCTAACTTAGATACCCAAAGCGCCTTAGGTACGTTTTCTTGAAAAAACACCCCCGCCTGTTGCCAACTATTTGCGTATTTTCCACTATCAACCACTTCTAACCAACTCGTAGCTGGAGCGATTTCTGTTGCAACATCAACAACCTTTAGCGTCTGTGCCCAAGTGAGTGCGCTTATAAATAAACATAGAACAACAATTATATTCTTCATTTCAAACTCCTTGTTTATGCAATCAATAAGTATTTAACTTACCTTTTTTTGAACCATAAATCACGACTTTATAGTTAAACTTACTTTCACATTTTACTTTTTACTTTACTGGTCGCGATACTGGTTGCTGGGTTGTCTGGCCAAAAGTGCTTGGGATATCGGCCCTTCATTTCTTTTTGCACATCGCGATAACTAGTTTGCCAAAAGCCAGCAAGATCTTGCGTAAGCTGTAATGGTCGCCTTGCTGGTGAAAGCAGCTCCATTAATAGGGCAAGCTTGCCTTGTGCGAGTAATGGCGTACTGGTCATGCCGTATACTTCTTGCATCCGCACACTGAGTTTTGCAGGGCCATCGAGTTGATATTCAATACGAATATTTGAGCCACTCGGCACTGTTAATCTAAGTGGTAATAACGCCTTTAAAGCTGATTGTTGCTGCCAGTCAAAGACATTTTGTAGTGCCTCGCAGTAATTAAACTTTTTAAGCTGATCAAGCGTTTTAATATCTTGTAGGTATGCCACAAGCCAGCTATCGGCACTGTCAATGAGTGACTGCTCAGTAATGGCTGGGAACTGCTCTGGCAGTAATTTACTGGCTAAGCGCATGCGAATAAGTAACTGCTCACTCTCGACTTGTTCATTGAAAATACTAAAACTATGCTTTTTAAACATGTTAAGCCATGCTTTAGCTCGTTCACTTTTATCAAGCTTTTGCTGACTCGGCTGACTGCTAAGAGTAATAGCCCCTAACTTTATTTCATCTTGGTGAATGAAACGCCCGGCTTTTTCGTCGAATTCGCAACGGGTTTGCTGGTAAAACAAATGCCCAAGTTCGCTTTCAATTTCAGCTGGTGTAAATGCAACACCCGCAAACACCCGGCCGCCTTTGTGCCCACCCATACTGGCAATAGCGAGATAATCATCGTTATGCCAAAACTCTTCACTAAGCTCAGCGCCAGCACCATTGGCAAGTAAATAACCATTACCTCGTTTTTTCGCGAGCCTATCGGGGAATGCAAACGCGACCAGCAACGCTAAGTATTTGGTTTTTAGCTCTGCTACGGGGCTGAGTTTTAAGCGCTTTAACCAATAATTAAGTTGTTGTTTAAATATGGAATGTGGCCGAGCATGTTGGCTATGTAGCGCTAGATTAAGATCAGCTGCATAGCTAATGCGGCTTTCCAATAACGCCACTAAATACGCTGCTAAACTATACATCCCCGGCATGCTCGACTCTAATTGCTGCGCCTTAATAAGCATATGCGCTAAGCGAATGTCAGTACCAAAACCGAGCATCTGTGTACCAAGGGCAGTGAGCTTTTCTTTACCGTCGAGAGCTTCTAACATTTGGAGTAGTTTAGTTGCTTGCTGAACTTGTTGTTGTGCAGGTGGATCTAACAAGCGCAAATCACTTAGCTCAGCGCCCCAACACTTTGCCTCTAATAATAATTGGCTTATA
The DNA here is from genome assembly GCF_022846535.1 of Pseudoalteromonas sp. KAN5. Taxonomy (NCBI): domain Bacteria; kingdom Pseudomonadati; phylum Pseudomonadota; class Gammaproteobacteria; order Alteromonadales; family Pseudoalteromonadaceae; genus Pseudoalteromonas; species Pseudoalteromonas sp. KAN5. Next base: position 305,323 of record NZ_AP025589.1, on the reverse strand, counting down.
TCAGTGCTGACTATTTCTGGCGCATCATGACTATTACGTCGCTCAAAAGTTTGCACAGAGCCAAGCCGATATACTACTCCGGGCTCTACACGCCCAGCACGACCAGCCCTTTGTATTGCTGATGAACGAGAAATACTTTGCGTTATCAACTCAGTTACACCTGTTTTTAAATTAAAACTGGCAGTACGACGTTTGCCACTGTCAACTACAACTCGAATACCTTCAATGGTTAAACTTGTTTCAGCCACATTGGTAGTCAATACGATTTTTCGCTGCCCACTTTTTGCCGGTGCAATAGCAGCTTGCTGAGTCGCCTTATCTTGCTCACCGAATAAGGTGAACACCTGACAGTCTGTAGGTAATTCTGTGAGTGCTTGCTGTACACGATTTATTTCTCGCTGACCGGGTAAAAATACCAGTACACTCCCCACTTGTTCATTGACCGCCTGAGTGATTATTGCAGGTATTTGATCGAGCCAACGGCTTTCATCTTTCAATGGAATATACACTTCATCAATAGGAAAACTACGCCCACTTGACTCTATAATCGGGCAGTCAAAAAACTGCTGATAACGCTGCCCGTCAAGAGTTGCTGACATCAATAGAATAGTTAAATCATCACGTAGTGCAGCCTGTGATTCCAGCGCAAAAGCTAATGCAGTATCAGCGGCGAGTGAGCGCTCATGGAACTCATCAAAAATAAGTAAATCAACGCCAGTCAATTCAGGGTCGTTTTGTAGCATTCGCGTCAACATGCCTTCGGTGACAATTTCAAGGCGAGTATTAGCGCTGACTTTAGTTTCTTGTTTGATCCGTAAGCCAACACTTTGGCCAACATTTTCATTCTGGCAACTAGCTAAATAGTTGGCGATATTTCGTGCAGCAAGACGCCGTGGTTCAAGCATTACAATGCGTTGGAAATGCCCGTCACGCATTAGCTGCAATGGCAACCACGTTGACTTACCCGCTCCTGGCGGCGCTTGTAATAATGTCATCGGCTGAGTTTTTAGTTGGGAAACTAGCTGTGTATAAATATCTTCAACGGGTAGCACACGTTTTACCATTAATAACCATTTTGCTGATTATACCCAAACCACCTCAAGATACGTTAAAATTTCAGCTTTGCGGTAATATTACTATAGCTTTGTAGTTCACCGGCTAACAGATATTTACGATAATGCTTAACTACATCATCACTTTGCCAATGTGTTTTTTCTGTTGAAGGGGCTATACCAACCCATGCATTGCGTTGATTTTCCTTCGCTAAATACAATGCTCCATCCGCCAGTTCGATCACTTGTTCCCAGTTAAATAACTCCGGCATCGCAGCTATAAAAGGATAACTGGCAAACCCGACTGAACAAGTACACTGCAACGACTCATCATGGTTTAAAGTAAATTGATGATCTGCAACCGCGTTACGCACGCGATTTAGTGTATGTGCGGCTTCATTAAAGGTGAGATTATCCATTACTAATAAAAACTCTTCCCCGCCCCAGCGGATCAATAAGTCGCTATCACGGCTGTGTTGTTGCAGTATTTTTGAAAACTGCTCTAACACCTGATCGCCCGCCCCATGGCCATGACTATCGTTAATTTGCTTGAAATGATCTATATCTACCACTGCAAAAACTAAGTTTTGCAATTGCGCAGGCGGGAGTAAATGATTTGCTCGTGCTAATTTTGCTAGTTGCTGATTAATCACACTAAAAAAGTAGTGACGATTATGTAACCCCGTTAAACTATCTGTATAACTCATTGTTTTTAAAAGTTCATTACTTTTAGCAAGTGCATGAGTACGCTCAGCAACTTGTTGTTTTAGCGTTACTAAATAGCGCTGATTTTGCCAGCGCCAATAGATAAATGCCAAGCCGCACATAATCAAAATACCGGCTAATAACCAACGTTGTTGCTGTAAATGGTGGTTCTCTATTGTTTGCTGTTGCTGTAATAAACGTTGCTCTTTTAACGCGTTATCTTTACTCAAAAGCAATAATTGTTGATTTTGCGAATCAAATTTAAAATGAGCCTCTAGTTGTAATACCTTATTATTGCGTCGCTGTAAGCTTAATGCATCTTTGCTCAGCGAATATCGATTCAAATAACGATACGCCAACTTAAATTCTTTTTGCTGGCGATAAGCACTTGCCACCAAAAACTGTAATTGTGCCTGTTCTTCTAAAAAACGCGTATTATAACTATTTGCAAGCTGTGATAACGCGGTATGAATGGCCAACTTGAAATTACCTGCTTGCAAATAGCAATTAGCCAACGCCAAATAATATTGTAAACGAACACGTTCTTGTGACTTACTGATCTGGGTAGGATCAACGTTAGCTAACATCGTCTGTGCAGCTTGATAATTGCCAAGTTTAAGGAGGATTTGCGCGTGGTTGACCGCAACCTCATACATGGTGTCACCAATATTTGCTGTCACACTTTGCGCTTTATTGCTCGCTGCTAATGCTTGATGATAACTCCCCATTGCCAAGTAGATCTTACTTTGCCAAAGGTACATTAGTGTGGTGTATTCTGAATTATCACTTTTATAATAATCAATAGCATGGTGTATATACTGCTGCGCCAAACGAAAACGCTCTAGCTCCATTTCTAAATGTGCTAAATGTAAATAAGCCCAAGCCGTGTACTTTTTATTTCCTGCTGATTGCGCTAATTCCAGAGCATAATTATTAAGCTTTACACCTTCTTCAAATGCCCCATAACGGCGCTTGACCATGGCTTCAAATAAGTAACTTTCAACCTCAATTTCCAACGCCTGTTGCGATACAGCTAATTGCCGCAATTGGTGAATGTAACTCATAACATGCAGCATGTTATCGGCATCAATATCGGCTTTAAACTTAGTGTAATAGTGCTCTAATTGCTGTTTATCTTGCGCTGTCGTATTTGCAAAAAGTTCACCACCATACATCAGAAGTACGAATAAAAATATGCTTTGAAAATTTATCATTGCTTAGTAACTATCATTTGCTGATTTACTACTTGCCAATCTTTAACCTGCTGATTGATAAACCCTGATTGCTGAAATGCCTTATTGATGATGCCGCGTTGTCGCAAAACGTTTAAACCTGTAAACAGTGCTTGAGCAACCTCTTTACCCTGCGGATGATTTTTACTAACAACAAAGTGCCGAGTATCAGGTAATACGACTTTTACGTTTTTAATTGGTGTAAATAAGTGCCCTTCATAGTTTAAATCCAAGTTCGCACCGACACTAAAATTAATCATCATTGCATCAACCACGTTCGCTTTAACCATAGCTAACATCTCCTCCCACGGACCAATATAGCTAATTGCACTCATCGGAGTGTTAATGAGCGCCCGCCAATCAACATGCCAACGCGGGTTGACCACCACAGTTAGCTTATTGAGTTGTGATAATTGTAATTGTTGCGCCTGCAAGTTATCAGCAGAGACATATAAGCCCGCTTCATATTGGCCAAACTCAATAACAGCATCACTCACATAAAGCGAGCCTCGGTAATTTAAGATGTCTTCATGCCACATACTGCGCGCCAGCATTAAACTAGTCCCATCAATTAAGGCATCAAACTCAGTATTCGCAGCCCAAGGTTGCGCCCGAAACTCAACAGGCCGAGTTTCACCTCCTAAATAAAGCGCTTGTTGCAGTAAAATCATTTCCACAATTTCAAGATGAGAACCATCCGTATTGGCTGTAAAGTCAGTAATACTGAGTACATCGCGACCATTTAAAAAAGCGCTATAACGCTCACTAAAATTTTCATTACTTAGGATATCAATAACCAATGCTGGCTTTGCAGCTACACTACTACTAAACAACATAAACAAATAAAAAACATACTTCATAGGAAAGCCCTGAAAATAAAAAGTCATTGCACCTACAGGCCACAGCGACTAATTATACAGCAACAACGCACAAACTGTTAACCTACGTTAAATTATGTAATCGGCCACCTATTACAGTCACCCGCATTTGCCACCGGTAGCAAATACAGCTAGAATCGACTTAACACTAATTAATTTGGGTAGGACTAAATGAAAATTGCATTAATGAATGAATTCAGTCAAGCGGCTAAAAATCCAATCGTACTTGAGCAATTAAATAGCGTTGCACAGGCGCAAGGTCATCAAGTTTTTAATGTTGGAATGGATGGCGATAACGACCACAGGTTGACTTATATCCACCTTGGTATAATCGCCAGCTTATTATTAAATTCTAAAGCAGTAGACTTTGTTGTGACAGGTTGTGGTACAGGTCAAGGAGCGCTAATGGCGAGCAATGCATTTGCGGGTGTCAACTGTGGATACTGTATTGACCCATCTGATGCTTATCTATTTGCACAAATAAACAATGGTAATGCCCTTGCTTTACCATATGCCAAAGGATTTGGTTGGGGTGCTGAGTTAAATATTAAATATATTTTTGAAAAAGCCTTTACCGGTGAAAAAGGCCAAGGTTACCCAGCTGAGCGTAAAGAGTCACAAGTGACTAATGCGGGGATCTTAAATCAATTAAAAACAGATGTCGCTAAAGATTACTTAAGTGCACTTGAAGCCATTGACCCTGAGCTGATCAAACAAGCTATTGGCGGTCCACGTTTTCAAGAGTGTTTTTTCGCACATTGCCAAGACGACGCAATTGCGGCATTTGTAAAAGCGCGTATTTAACGTCGCAATAATTACACACTTTGCAGTAACTATTGAACATCGTTTATCTCGGCCCACTTCACTTTAAATCATAATCACTTGATTTAAATTAAAAAATAGATGTTTACTAATTTGGTATAGCGTTTGCAATTTACTAATTGAACAAATCACTTATCTATACAAGGAGTAAATTATGAATAGCGATCGTATCGAAGGTAATTGGAAAGAACTGAAAGGTAAAGCGCAACGTAAATGGGGCGACCTTACCAACGATGATTTAGATAAAATCGAAGGTAGCCGTAAAGAGCTTGTTGGCAGAATTCAGCAAGCATACGGAAAATCGAAAGAAGAAGCTGAGCGCGAAGTGAGTGATTTTGAAAAAAGTCACTAACCTAAAAGCCAACTAAACGCTTTGATAAAAACCGCCAGTTGGCGGTTTTTTATTATCTGCGAAAAAATTTTTATTTAGTTATGATCACATCTTCAGATAACAACAATTCATCGTCTTTGTATACTTCAAGCCAGCCCGGTGGTGAGTTCTCGCAACCAATAACCGATACCTGTAACACGTACCTGTAACGGCCATTTTTAAAGGTGTAACTATGATTACCGCCACTGCCTTCAAAATTCATCTCACCATTAAATAACACACTATCTGGTTTATCACTGGTTTTTTTATCAATGTGCCATGATGCATACCGATAATTATTATCCCCTAAATCATCAATACGCATACGGTATTTAGCCGTCTGCCATTTTAATACTGGTTTATCAAAATTATTAAGGCTTGGATGCAGCGCTTGCTTATCTGCTGCTATTAAACGTTTCGCCAACTGCTGCTCTTTAGCTGTTTGATAATTAACCCCCAATAATTTTACCATCGGTATCAACCCAAACGAGCCCACTATTTAGCATAATGCCGCGCCAACCTACTTTATCCCAATCAGTATCGATATTTGAATTAGCAATCTGTTTAATAAGCGTTTCATCAAATACGTCATCAAATCGCTCAACCAACTCAGCTTCATTATTAATAGCAGGTACTGGATAGCTGCGTTTTAACGGATAACTCACCAGCGCAGCAACCACCGCTTTATCATCAGCTTTAAACGCGGCAATAATAGGTGAAATATTCTGATGATACTGCTGCTCAAGCGCAAACGTATGCGATGCAAAAAGTAAAGATAAGCAAAGTAGAATGTAGTTTAGCAACTTCATGCACGATCCTTTAGGTAAGTTACAGTTTCTAAGTCGTTGCGAATCATTATAAATTAACGCCTAGATAACCCATAATACGGTTTTAGTGACTTATACTCTATCAACATGATTTAACTTGCACCATTGGATAATACCACCAAAAAAAACGAGCCTAATTTGACTCGTTTTTTGTTTTAAACTGACGGCTGATAGCTGACCGCTTACAGCTGCTCTATTCCGGCTCATACCCTAAGTTAGGCGATAACCAACGCTCTGCTTCTGCCAGCGTCATGTTGGTGCGTTTGGCGTAGTCTTCAACCTGATCCTTTTGGATTTGCGCTACTGCGTAGTATTTAGCTTCAGGGTGGGAGAAGTACCAACCTGAAACAGCAGCACCTGGCCACATGGCGTATGAACTGGTGAGCTGCATGCCAATACGTTTTTCAGTATCGAGTAGCTGCCAGATTTTCTTTTTCTCAGTATGCTCAGGGCAGGCTGGGTAACCTGGTGCTGGGCGAATACCTTGGTAGTTTTCACGAATAAGCTCATCGTTTGATAAGTTTTCATCAGGGGCAAAGCCCCAATACTCTTTACGCACTTGTTCGTGTAAATACTCGGCAAATGCTTCAGCGAGTCTATCTGCCACGGCTTTAACCATAATTTTATTATAATCATCCTGCTTGGCATCAAATGCATCAGCTAAGTCATCTTCTTCAAGACCACCAGTTACAGCAAACGCGCCAAAATAATCAGGCGTGCCTTTCGGGGCGATGTAATCGGCTAAACAGTAATTCGCAAAATCACTTTTTTCGGTTTGCTGACGTAAATGGCATGACGTGGTTAATAATTCAGAGCGGCTTTCGTCTGTGTATATTTCAATATCATCACCTACGCGGTTGGCTGGGAATAAACCAATCACACCCAATGGCTGTAAACTACCTGATTTTTCAAGCTCATCGAGCATCTCATTCGCATCTTTAAACAAACTTTGTGCCTGCTCGCCAACCACTTCATCCGTTAAAATGCGTGGGTATTTACCCGCGATTGACCAGGTCATGAAATACGGCGTCCAGTCGATGTATTTGCGTAAAGTAGCAATCGAAACATCTTTAAACTCAGTCACACCGAGCTTTTTCGGCACCGGTGGTGTGTAGTTATCCCAATCAAGTTGAGCGGCGTTATCTCGAGCACGCTGAATGGTTACAGGCTTTGAACGTGGCTTTTTACGTGCTTGCTGCTCACGTACTTTTACATATTCAGCTTGTGTTTTTTCTAAAAAGGCTGGCTTTAACTCTTTTGATAATAAGTTTGATACCACACCTACTGCACGGCTGGCGTTATTAACATACACCACGCCTTTATCGTATTGCGGTTCAATTTTAACAGCCGTATGCGCTTTTGAGGTAGTCGCACCGCCAATTAATAACGGTAGCTCAAAATCACGGCGCTTCATTTCTTTGGCAACGTGCACCATTTCATCAAGTGATGGCGTAATAAGCCCAGATAGACCAATGATATCGGCTTTTTCATCGATGGCAGTTTGCAAAATTTTCTCTGCCGGTACCATAACGCCTAAGTCGATGACTTCGTAATTGTTACACTGTAAAACAACGCCAACAATGTTTTTACCAATGTCGTGTACGTCACCCTTAACGGTGGCCATGACCACTTTACCGTTAGTGGCCCCTTCTTCTTTTTCAGCTTCAATAAATGGGTCTAAGTAGGCCACTGCACGCTTCATTACACGGGCTGATTTAACCACTTGTGGTAAAAACATTTTACCTGCGCCAAATAAATCACCCACCACATTCATGCCGTCCATCAATGGACCTTCAATCACGTGAATAGGTTTATCAGCCGCCGCACGACATTCTTCGGTGTCAATATCAATGTATTCTGTTATACCCTTTACAAGTGCATGCTCTAAGCGTTTTTCAACTGGCCATGTGCGCCACTCTAAATCTTCAACGCGTTCTGCTTGCGCCATACCAGAATATTTAGGTGCCAGCTCAACTAAACGCTCCCCCGCACCGGGATCGGTATTTAAAATAACATCTTCAACCGCTTTACGTAGCTCTGCTGGGATATCATCATAAACCGCAAGTTGCCCTGCGTTTACAATCCCCATATCCATGCCCGCTTTTATTGCATGGTATAAAAAGACCGAGTGGATCGCTTCTCGTACTGGGTTATTACCACGAAATGAAAACGAGACGTTTGATACACCGCCCGACACTTTACAGTGTGGTAGGTTTTGCTTAATGCGGCGTGTGCCTTCAATAAATTCAACAGCGTAGTTGTCGTGTTCTTCGATACCCGTGGCAACCGCAAATATATTTGGGTCAAAAATAATATCTTCTGGTGGAAAGCCAATTTCATCAACTAAAATACGGTAACTACGCTCGCAAATTTCATATTTACGGTCTGCAGTTTCAGCTTGGCCATCGGTATCAAACGCCATAACCACAGCTGCTGCGCCAAAGCGTTTAATAATTTTAGCTTGGCGAATAAACGGTTCTTCACCTTCTTTAAGCGAGATTGAGTTAACAATCGCCTTACCCTGAATACACTTTAAGCCCGCTTCAATCACTTCCCACTTAGAGGAGTCGACCATGATCGGTACTTTAGAGATATCTGGCTCTGAGGCAATCAAATTCAAAAACTTCACCATGGCAGCTTTTGAATCCAACATGGCTTCATCCATGTTGATATCAATCACCTGTGCGCCATTTTCTACTTGTTCGCGGGCAACATTGAGGGCGGTTTCATAGTCTTCTTCCATGATCAAGCGTTTGAACATGGCTGAGCCGGTCACATTGGTACGTTCGCCGACGTTGGTAAATACTGCTATTTGTTGTGTCATCTCGGCTACCTTAATTTAAGTTACACGCTTCAAGACCCGATAAGCGCATACGCACTTCCAGCTCAGGCAGTGGACGAGGTTTGACCCCTTCAAGACCTTTAGCAAACGCTTTAATATGCGCAGGTGTCGTACCACAGCACCCACCCACAATATTAATAAAGCCTGATTTGCCCCAATCAATGATCTCAGCAGCCATTTCCGGCGCTTCTAAATCATACTCACCAAACTCATTCGGTAAACCGGCATTAGGGTGAACAGATACAAAGGTTTCGCAAACACGTGATAATTCTTCAACATATTGACGCAGTAAATCTGGCCCAAGTGCACAATTTAAACCGATCGAAATTGGCTTAATATGGCGAATCGAATTATAAAATGCTTCAGTAGTTTGCCCTGACAAGGTACGTCCTGAGGCGTCAGTGATAGTGCCTGAGATCATAACTGGCAACTTGCGCCCCGCTTGCTCAAACGCTTCTTCAACTGCAAACGATGCTGCTTTAGCATTCAAGGTATCAAAAATTGTTTCTATCAAAATCAAATCAACACCACCTTCCATAAGCGCAAGGGTTGACTCAACATAGGCGGTGACAAGTTTGTCAAAAGTAATATTACGGTAGCCTGGGTCGTTAACATCAGGCGAGATTGAACAGGTTTTTGAAGTTGGCCCCAGCACACCTGCAACATAACGCGGCTTTGCGGGATTTTTTGCAGTAAACTCATCACAAATACTGCGTGCTAGTTTGGCAGACTCTACATTTATTTCTCGACTGATGCTTGCCATATCGTAGTCTTCCATCGAAATGGTGGTCGAGTTAAAGGTGTTTGTTTCGATAATGTCAGCGCCAGCATTTAAAAAGCCACGGTGAATATCGGCAATAATTTTTGGCTGAGTCAGGCTTAATAAATCATTGTTGCCTTTGATCAGGACATGCCAATCTTTAAAGCGCTCACCACGATAATCTTGTTCTTCTAATTTATGTTCTTGGATCATGGTGCCCATGGCGCCGTCGAGGATTAAAATTCGCTGTTTCAGCGCCTCGGCTAGTTCTGCATGTTTATTCACTGTATTACTCGGCATAGTTGTTAGTCCTTACGGCTTGGCTAACTAAATTAATATCATAAGGTGTCGTTTGGTACACATAATAATTTAACCAGTTCGAAAAAAGCAAAAAGGCATGGCTTTGCCAGGTTTTCGACGGTTCGTTATCTGGGTTGTTATCTGGAAAGTAATTTTCTGGCATGGGAGCATCGGGGCCTTTTTCTAAATCCCGCTGATATTCCCCTTTTAAGGTATCGGCATCATATTCAGGGTGACCGGTAATGTACACTTGGCTGCCTGATTTATTTTTTATTAAGTAAGCACCCACTTGCTCTGAACCTGCCAGAACAACTAAGTCATCACAGGCGTTAATTTTTTCAATATCAATATGACCATAGCGCGAGTGCGGCACCACAAAGGTATCGTCAAAACCACGGGTTAATGCGCCATGTTCAAAGTAACACTTGTGGGTAAACACGCCACAGAGTTTATTTTCTTTTAGCTCGCGCTTTAAATTATGATGATGGAATAAACCCGCATGGGCCGCCCAACACGAAAACAGCGTTGAGGTAACATGTTGCTCTGCCCAATCTAGAATGACTTTGAGTTCATCCCAGTAAGCCACTTCATCGTACTCTAAATGTGCCAGTGGCGCACCAGTGATCAACAGCGCATCATAATTGTTGTCTTTAACTTCAGAGAAATAACGGTAAAACGTATCTAAATGCTGCTCTGAAGTATTTTTACTACGATGAGTGTCTAAACGCAGTAGTTCTACATTCACTTGTAAAGGGGAATTGGCAAGTAAACGAATGAACTGTACCTCGGTTTCAACCTTATTAGGCATTAAATTTAAAATCGCCAAGCGCATAGGGCGAATTTCTTGCGTTTTCGCGCGGCTTTTTGGCATTACGAATACGTTTTCTTGACGTAACCTCGCAATCGCGGGCAATTCATCTTTAACGGTAATAGGCATACTCATCTCCAAGGCATAATTAACCAATGGCTAATTATGAACTGATAGCTAGAAATTTCAACCTCTAGATGTTTAGATGTCTAAATGAGTTTATCTTAACTATTTTTTTGCATTCTCAAAACAGCTCGCCATAATGCGCCTGTTGATTTTACTTTAAGGTGATAAACGTGATTGATTGGCTTGGTTTAGGAGAACTTTTTGCAATATTAGCAGCGATAGCTTGGGCACTTTCGACCATGCTATATAAAGGTTTTAGTCATCACTTAACGTCTATGCAGCTCAATATTAGTAAAGGTGTGTTAGCCAGTGCCATGATGTTAGCAGCAATTGCCATTACTCAAGACTCTGCAATACCACAATATATGACCAGCTGGCTGTGGCTAGTTGCCGGTGGTGTGATTGGGATTGCTATTGGTGATAGCGCCTACTTTGCAGCCCTGCGTAATATTGGCCCAGTCCGTACTTTAGTTATTGAATCCCTAGCTCCAGCACTAGTGGGGATTTTTAATATTGTGCTGTTAAACCATTATTTATCTCTCCTTGCTTGGGGAGGCATAGCATTGACAACAATCGGTGTAGTAATAGCAATCAAGCCAGAAAAATCGCTTCCTAGGGTTGATCAACAACATTATCGCAAAGGTATTTTATGTGCCCTCGCGGCTGCTATTTGCCAAGCGCTCGGTATGGTAATGTCAAAAGGCGCTCTCAATAACGAACAAATGAGCAGCTTATGGGCGGCATTAATTAGATTAGCAGCAGGAACCATAACTGTGGGTTTAGTCGTCACAGTGTTTAAAAACAGTGAATTTAAACAGGCACTCACTTTGAAAGGGGTTAGCGGCAAGCAATGGTTCTTTGCCGCGGTTTTTCTTGGTACTTTTCTTGGCTTGTGGCTACAGCTTGGGGCAGTTAAATACACCGATCCTGCCATTGCACAAACGATTTTCGCAACTGCACCATTGATTGTAATGAGTATCGGTTTTATAAAACGCGAGCCAGTTACTAGTAAGATGCTGATAGGCGGTTTACTTGCGCTAATGGGCGTGGGTGTATTGCTAACGAATTAGCAATACTATTCGATTAAAAGTAATAGCTAATGGCTACACTCAGCGCTTCACTTTTCTCGCTGCCTTGATCGAAGTATTGAAACTCACTAGACAATTGCCAGTTTTGATTAATAGAGTAAGCGGCACCAACACCAAACGACGCACCTTTTTCACTAAAACTACCATTGCTAGATTGAGAAAAGTCACTGTTTATTTGTGTATAAGTTGAGCGAACTTTAAACTTACTATCAAAGTAACCGGCCGTGGCGTACAAAGAAAAACCTTCCGATAATGGATACTGCAGTTTAAGTAATAATCCTTGTTGATTTTCTAACTCATATTCATCAGTGATTTTAATAGGTTGCGATGCAATAACTTCATTATCATTACCACTACCAAACCCGAATCTTGCTTCTAACGCTACGTACTGGTTAAATTGATACCCTACATATGGTGTAAACACTGTAGATTTAAACTCACCGTTATCATAGAGCTTAAACTCATTATCTAGCTTTAAGGTCTGGCTACTAATTGCAATCCCTGTATAGTATTTTGTCTCAGCTTTAGAAAATACACTTGTGGAACAAACGGCTAAAAAAAACATAGAACTGACGATTACTTTAAGCATTTTTAATCCTTTAATTTATTAGTAAATGAACATTACTTCAATTTTTGTATAATAAAAAGCCTGCCAACAATAAAAAACAAATGCTTACAAAAACTTACATATATAGCCCCCCCCATTAATGCCGAAACATCGCATCCCCATTAACGCATAATTTTCTAACTATTTATTACGCTATTTAACTAAGCTACTAGAGCTGTAAAAAATAATCTATCTACGCCATTCGTTGACTGTTTCACCTGTGAGCCACTACAATACAACATTGAAATTTTTATTATTATTTGAAGGCTCCTTCCATGGTTTTACCTGATAAGTTTATTTTCTCGATGAGTCGAGTATCTAAGGTTGTGCCACCTAAGCGCACTATCTTAAAAGATATCTCTTTGCATTTTTTCCCTGGCGCTAAAATTGGTGTACTTGGCTTAAACGGTTCGGGTAAATCAAGTTTACTACGCATTATGGCCGGTGTTGATCAAGAGTTTGAAGGTGAGGCTCGCCCGCAACCAGGTACTAAAATTGGTTACTTACCACAAGAACCAGTTTTAGATGAAAGCAAAACAGTACGTGAAACGGTTGAAGAAGCTGTAAGCGAAGTTAAAAACGCGTTGAATCGCCTTGATGAAGTGTATAACGAATACGCGATGGAAGATGCTGACTTTGATGCGTTGGCCAAAGAACAAGGTGAACTTGAAGCAATCATCCAAGCCCATGATGGCCATAACATTGATAATGTTCTAGAGCGTGCTGCTGATGCACTTCGCCTACCACCTTGGGATGCAAAGGTTGAACACTTATCAGGTGGTGAACGTCGCCGTGTTGCGATCTGTCGCTTACTACTTGAAAAACCAGATATGCTTATTCTTGATGAGCCAACCAACCACTTAGATGCAGAGTCTGTTGCATGGTTAGAGCGCTTCTTACACGATTACGAAGGCACTGTTGTGGCGGTAACCCATGACCGCTACTTCCTAGATAACGTAGCTGGCTGGATTTTAGAGCTTGACCGTGGTGAAGGTATTCCATGGGAAGGTAACTACTCGTCGTGGCTAGAACAAAAAGATGCCCGCTTACAACAAGAGCAAAAATCTGAAAAAGCCCGTCAAAAATCAATTGCGCAAGAGCTTGAGTGGGTTCGTTCAAACCCGAAAGGTCGTCAAGCGAAGTCAAAAGCACGTATGGCACAATTTAGTGAACTACAGCAGTCTGACTACCAAAAGCGTAATGAAACTAACGAGTTATTTATTCCACCTGGACCACGTTTAGGTGATCAAGTTATCGAAGTGAAAAACTTGAAAAAGAGCTTTGGTGATCGTGTACTTATTGATGATCTCAGCTTTACTATGCCTAAAGGCGCAATAGTTGGCATCATCGGTGCCAACGGTGCGGGTAAATCAACCTTGTTTAAAATGCTCAGTGGTGAAGAACAAGCCGATAGTGGTGAAGTTTGCTTAGGTGAAACGGTTGAACTGGCAACAGTTGATCAGTTCCGTGGCAACATGGATGAAAGCAATACTGTTTTCCAAGAAATTTCTAACGGGCAAGATGTACTGAAAATTGGTAACTTTGAATTCCAAAGCCGTGCTTATGTAAGTCGTTTTAACTTCAAAGGTAACGATCAGCAAAAGTTTGTTAAAGACCTATCAGGTGGTGAGCGCAACCGCTTACACTTGGCTAAACTACTCAAAGCTGGTGGTAACGTTATCCTACTGGATGAGCCAACCAATGACTTGGACGTTGAAACATTACGTGCACTTGAGAACGCGATTTTAGAATTCCCAGGCTGCGTAATGTGTATATCGCATGACCGTTGGTTCTTAGACCGTATCGCCACCCATATTCTTGATTACCGTGACGAAGGGCAAATTAACTTCTTTGATGGTAACTACACTGAATACGAAGAGTGGCTTAAAAAGACCTTAGGTGCTGAAGCTGCTCAACCAAAGCGTATCAAATACAAAAAGATTGGTTAAGCTCTAGCTGCTAGACTGTATCCACCTTTCAAGCCCTGCATTTATGTGGGGCTTTTTATTTTTGAAAGAAATATACGCTTAGTCATTTCTAGTTAAGTATCGTCAGACTAAAAATAGTGACTATGAAATACGTATTCACAGTCATTTACCCCCTATAATTTTCGTTGCTGAAGCTGCTACAAGCGAGTAAAAAAACGCTATACTTAAGCTACTGCAACTAAAAGGAGTCACTATGGAAAACCGTCGACATTACACGCGCATTTTATTTTCAACCCCTGCGCATTTGACCAATAATACCCATAGTTATCCTTGCCAATTGCTTGATATCTCATTAAATGGTGCATTAGTTAGCCGTGATGATGAGTTTGATTTTGCAAAAAATAGTACTGCCATTTTGGCTTTTAAACTCCCGCAAAGTGATATTATCATCGCGATGACAGTCACTATTTGCCATATCAAGCAGCAACATGTTGGTTTAAAATGCACTCATATTGATCTTGATAGTATCACTCACTTAAAACGCTTAATTGAGTTAAACCTTGCAGATGATGAATTACTCCATCGTGAACTTGAAAGTTTGATCCACTAAGCTTGTAAGCCACTGGATTGCAGTTGTTCAGTAGGTTACCCTAGACACAAATTTACAAAATAATGTCATTATGGCACTGAATCCACACCTACCACTGGTTTACCATCCCAACTATTCGTTTAACTTTGATCCTAAGCATCGGTTTGTAATGAGTAAGTTTGCTAATTTATTCCAGCAAGTGAAAGCCCTTGGTTTAGTAAATGACAACCTTATTACCCCCCAACTTGGCAGCCCAGATCCCCTTGAATTAGTACATTGTGATAATTACATTCAAGACTTATGGCATAACCAGTTAGACGACAAAGCCATGCGACGTATTGGCCTGCCTTGGTCAAAACAATTAATGGCACGCACCTTTACCGCGCCACAAGGTACGCTGCAAACCGCACGCCTTGCACTTAAACATGGTATTGCCTGTCATTTAGCTGGCGGCACTCACCATGCCCATACCGACTTTGGCTCAGGGTATTGCATGGTCAACGACCTAGCTTTTACAGCGCAAACCCTTATTCAATCAGGCGAAGTCACCAATGTATTAATTTTTGACTTAGACGTACACCAAGGTGATGGTACTGCGGCAATGCTTGCCCACCAACCGTATGCCTATACATGCTCGATTCATTGTGAAAAGAATTTTCCATTTCGTAAATCAGCTAGCGATCTCGACATTGGTTTAGCCAATAATATGCAAGACGATGAATATTTGGGGATTGTTGATGACACACTGAGCTTTCTACTCAATGAGCTCAACCCTGATCTAGTACTTTATGACGCGGGGGTCGATATTTGGCAACAAGATGGCCTAGGCAAACTTGATATTAGCTGGCAAGGCATTGAAAAACGTGATCATCTGGTTCTTAAACGCTGCCATGAAAGCAATACAGCTGTGGCAACCGTGATTGGCGGAGGTTATGACAAAGATCACTTGCGCCTTGCCAAACGCCACGCCATCGTAGTTGAGCAAGCCGCGCGTTTTTAAGTTAACTATAAACGGCTAAAGCGCTATTGTTGACTACACTTAGTACTTGAATGCAAAAATGAATCAACAATTGAGATTAAAATTTATATGCGACGACTACTTACCTTATTGTTAGTATCTGTAAGCTGTTTTGTAATTGCTGAAGAACAAGAACTTCCCCCTATCAACCCAGCTTACGAAGTCGAGCACGCTATGATACTCGTTAATCAAGGCCCACGTATTTTTGCGGCAAATTTACCCACCTATAAGCTACCCCATGACGTACAGCTAGTTTATAAGATTGAAAACCCTGATGTGGCATTTTTAAATGTAGTCAGAGGTGCTGAGCTAAAGTATCCCCAGAATTAGCCTTTATATATCAATGAACTAATAATATTAAAAATGTGGGGAATGAGGGAACATTCATGGTGTTTTGTGATCTTATGAATCGCCAAAAACAACCGAACTAAACACCATGAATGCTTCAACTATTTTGCACAATATGCTCCGCGCTGTCACCCCTAATTCTATTCATAAAGCTAGATTTAATACTCTCGTTGCTGCCGTTAAATCTCTTTTACACTGCCAGCAATGCACCTTGACTTCTATCGGTCGCAATTTGGATTCAAAAACAACTGAAAAACATGATATCAAGCGTATTGATCGACTACTCAGTAACCACGAGCTTTTGCGTGAATCAACATCAGTGTATGTTCGCTTAAGCCGTTTTGTGGTCACTGAAAAGCATCCCGTCATTTTGGTTGATTGGAGTCATGCTGATACACATACCAAATACTGTATTCTGCGTGCCAGCATTGCCAGTGAAGGTCGTTCTTTGACCTTATACCAGGAAAGCGCATTCAGCTTTCAATATCATTGCCCAAAAGTTCAAAAGCGGTTCTTAAAGATGCTCAAACTGATCTTGCCGAGTGATTGTCGGCCCGTCATTGTGACGGATGCAGGCTTTAAAGTCCCTTGGCTCAAAGCCGTGCGGAACAATGGCTGGCATTATATCAGCCGAGTTCGTGGGACAGCACATTTGAAAACGCAGTGCAGCGATAAGTTTATTCCATGCCAGTCACTATTCAAAAACAATCTACGTAAGAGCCAGTATCTTGGTGCGACTGAGCTGACCAAGAATGCAAAATATCAAACTCATGCAGTGTTGGTTGGCAAGGGACATAAGTTATTAAAAAGAGATAAAGAACGTGGCTATAAGGAGCCTTGGTTACTCGTTTCTTCACTTCCAAAGAGGCACCACTTTCTCGAAAAAGTGCTTAAGCTATATGGTATGAGAATGCAGATAGAGGAAGGGTTTCGAGACCAAAAAAGTGTAAGGTTCGGCTTAGGCTCAGATCTGCACAGAACGAACAAACTCAATCGATTAGACATACTGTTACTGCTTGCCACGCTGGCCCATTGGTTCTCAATGATGCTGGGTGCAGTGATAGACAAAGCAGGAAAGACAGGCGCTTTTCAAGCTAACTCAACCAAAAACAGACGAGTAGTTTCATGGGCATTTGTTGGGCTGCGATACTTCAAAAAACAGTCCATAAAACTGCGACGGCGAGATTATTTGGAAGGGCTAGCCTATTTAGTGCAAGTGGTAGTGAAACTCGATTGGAAAAATATGGATGTGAGTGATGTAATTGAAATTTAATCATTATTTTTGGGGATCCCTTAGGGTGCTGAGCTGGTAACTATCAAGCCCAAGCCTTTTAATATTCAACGTTTAATGCGTGGCGAAGAACTCACAATCACCGCCGACGTGTATGAAGGTGATTATAGAAATGGTGGTAGTTTAATTTATGAAAATAGAACAATTGTTTTTAATAAACTACTTTATGCGCGCGAGCTTAATAAGTTAAGCCCAGCATCAAAATGGCAACAATACGATATGATCACACTCAATGAAAATGAGCGAATTTATATCCATCAAATCACCCAAGCACCGAGTTTTAACCACCTAATTTATGTCGACCTAACCAGTCCTTGCTTGCAAAAGTTCTCAACTACCCAGCTGGTCCCGAGTGTTAGTGAGCTCACTTATAAGTTTGTAAATTGCGGCACCTTAAAGCCGCTTTATTTTGATGTTGAAGGTTTGCAGTCAAAGTGACTGAAAACTCAACGAGGTATGTGAAATGTTGTTTATAACATTGAAAAAAACATCTTTGCCTTTTCATCAGGCATCGCTTGCTCTCCCCAATAGTAAACATAAGAGCGCCCATCACTGCCATAAAACTATACCCAATGATTGTCCCATTGAAGGTATACATTTTCTACTTCAACACCTTTACCACGCCAATAATCATCAGTCCACTTCATCCCTGCTGAACTAGCAGTACTGAAAAAAACACATAACAAGAAAACACCCATTTTAAACATATTAAACTCTCAAAAAATTATTTTAGCTTTATTATAAAGCTAAAATTGCAATAAATAAAAAGGCAAGAAGAAAGACCTGACCCTATTCTTTTCACTAAAAAGATCAAGAAAACACAGCTGCCTGCTTGACCGGAACTTTCTAATGGGTGACCCAGAGCAAGAGCATGAAAAATCACTTGCTCTTCAATACCTTTTCTAGATAGCACTCGTTTCTAGCGGCTTTTAGCTGTTTAGCACGTACACCTTTGTTAAAGGATGTTTCTTTCTTCAATAAATTCAATGCAATATGCCTAACACCAGCAAACACTTCTGCCGCACCGTCTCGGCGTATACGGCAGCCATCTTCATTCATTGCCACGTCCAAACACCAGTGAAGGCTGTTCTCGATATGCCAATGCGCTCGTGTGGCTTCAGCTAGTCTTTGCGCATTCAAGTTCGCGGAGCTTATGTAATATCGATATGTTAATTCACCTTGCTGTTGGTTATCCTGTTTACGATAAGACACTATCACGCCTACACTTTGTAAATTGGGCCAGCTCGCACTTGCTGGTATATGGGCCATATCATGGCAGACAACAGCCGCTCTGAACTCTTCTCGTCCTCGTTGATAATCTACTTCATTTAGTAGACTGCCATTCGCTATTTGGTGTGTGATTTCTGGCTGTAAGCGTTGTTTTACTTGTTCAAATAAGCTGCCCTGATTAGCTTTGAGTGCCAGCAAATAATCTGCTTCTTTTTCTATAATTTGCTTCGCAATCTCCTTTTGGCAGCCCATTGCATCAATGGTCACTAAGCAACCTTTTAACTCTAGTAACTTTAGTAACTCTGGGATTGCGGTGATTTCATTGGACTTCGAGTCGGTCTTACACTGACCTAACGTCACACCATTTTCACAGGCAAACGCACTGACAATGTGGATAGCATCTTTTCTATCTGGCTGTTTAAATGAACCTTTTAGCCTTTTTCCATCAATGGCAACCACACTGCCGTCTGTTAGCTCACTACAGCTTTGCATCCATTGAGAGAAACTAGCTTGAAATTGGGTCATATCGATGCGGCTTATAACCCTTGCAATCGTGTCGTGCCTTGGCACACCGTTGGCTAACGCTATAAATTTACGCAACCAAGGTAGTTTATCATGGGCAAAATCTTCAATTTCTTCCCAGCCTTGGCAACCTGCTATTACGGCACTGATAGTTAGAAACAGAATATCGAATAATGGATGTTGCACTTTGCCTTGCTGGCGTGGGTCATCAATGGAAGAGAAATGTTCAAACAATGTATCGGCTGACATAATTGGGCTGCTTAATTAGAAAAGCAGTATAAGATCATAAATTTATGTCAAGGTAAAGTTCGTGATCTTGCCCTGATGGGTGACCCTATTTATTACACTCTAATTAATTAATTTTAAAATTAACAAAATTACTATCTAAATGTTTATTTTTTCCCCAATCCATATACCTAAATTTTATTTCATATTCACCTTTCTTAAGTTTATGCCATTCCTTAATCCAATCTAAATCTACCTTTGACCCATATATGTTAAACCTAGGTATTTTTACAACTTTACTATGTGACATATCGAAGTTCGCCAAAGATAGCTGTGTATCTATCACATTACCATTCTTATCTATCACAACTGGGCATATATTTGATTTTTGTTTACATGAGCCAACAATAAATACATGCGGATAATATTTTTCTGGCATATTTTCACCATTATCAAAAAAAAAATAGATACTACTTTTATTTTTGAAAGCAATTAACTCTTCAGCTTGAATATTAAATACAGATAAGAAAAAAAATAATGATGCTATTTTTAACATGTTATTCCCCTAGAAGTTCTATTATCAATGTGAATATTTATACAATTATCATTTCTATTACTTTGCAATATCCCCACCTGTCTTTCCGTTAACCTAAAACGCTGATTGTGTTTAAGTTGAGCATCATAAGCTGAAACTTCTAATAAGCGAGAAGATTCCATTCCAAACTGCCCAATATACCTACTACCATTTTTTATATGATCCATTTCATGAAAAAGAGTTGAGCCGGTAAAACCAAGTCCTTCTTGTAATGTACTCAAACTGACAGAAATTCCATTGTCTTTAATTAAAGCATAATGCTTCAAAGCACTGTCAAATTTAGGATAGAAAAACTCACCACGATCTTCAAAATCAATCCCCCAGTATCCAGCAGCAAAGTTTAACGCCTGCTGATGTAAGCCACTATTATTTTCTGATATGCCTCTAGCCACTAAGTCATTAAATATTTTTTCAGCTTTTCTGTGTTCTTGAACCTCCCCCATTTTTTCTGCATTATACCACCATTGCATTGCATTGCTGAGGTGACGGCGCCATTGGCAAACTTTCCACCTGTAAGTTTAGATACGGTGCCACCCACAACCCCTGCAATCGCGGTACGGCTATATGCATTACCAAATTCAGTGGTTTTCGGATTCATAAACCCTTTCATACTGGCGGTGACTAAGGAGCTGACAAAGCCATGGCCAAACTTTCCTCCTTGAAGAACAGCAGAAACGCCTCCTACCATCGCATGTGATGCCACATTTTGAACAGCAGCCCACCCACCAACATCAAAATCTAATTTAGTACCTACTTTCACTGAAACAGCCACAGTCATCGCCGTTGATATACCTGCTTTAAGCCTAAAACCAATATAACCACATGATTTTTAGGTTAAAAAACACTCCAAGATGCGTAAACTCCATACTATACTCACTGCCGAATCGAGTATCGGAATACTAAATTTTTCACGCCTGTTTATACAAAGCTCCTACTATAAGCGCTAGACCTTGCTGCATTTCCTCGCTCGATTGGCCGGCAAAACCAAGCCGGATATGGCTATAGTTTACAGGCTTTAAACTACGTACTGAGTTGGCATAGTAAAATTCGACTTCGGTCTGTAAATATATACCTTGCTTTGCTAACTGCGCTTTTAAATGGCGCGTGTCTTCATTCAAGTTCACCCACATTGCCATACCACCGTCGGGCTTTATGTAGTCTATGGGAAGCCCTTTTGCTTGTAACGCTGTTAAATAGCTATCCATCGCTTCATAGCGCTGTTTATACAACTTGGTCATGCGCTTTAAATGGCGCTCAAAAGCGCCTTCTTTCATCCAATGTGCGACAGCTAATTGCATGACTACATCGTTCTTATGATTCATCAGCTGCTTCCACGCGGTTAATTGTGCTAATACTTCCGGCGCTGCACAAATATAACCGATGCGTGCGGCTGAAAACATAATCTTTGAAAACGTCGATACATAAATCACAATGCCTGCGGGGTCATCGGCGGCCATCGGTTGTAATGGATGACAGCGATAATGAAATTCGTGGTCGTAATCATCCTCGATGATCATCACATTGTGGGCATAACACAGCTGATAAATTTGTAAGCGTCGCGTGGGTGATAAAGTCACGGTAGTTGGATATTGGTGCAGCGGCGTTAAGTACAACAATT
Source organism: Pseudoalteromonas sp. KAN5 (assembly GCF_022846535.1). Classification (NCBI taxonomy): domain Bacteria; kingdom Pseudomonadati; phylum Pseudomonadota; class Gammaproteobacteria; order Alteromonadales; family Pseudoalteromonadaceae; genus Pseudoalteromonas; species Pseudoalteromonas sp. KAN5. The sequence continues at coordinate 283,542 of NZ_AP025589.1, read as the reverse complement.
TAATTGGATAACGCTGCAGCTGAGCTTTTAAATCATCAACACATAAGCCTTCATTGTCTTGTTTTATATCAATCAGCTGTGCGCCACAGGCTGCAAATGCGTGCCTTGCAGGCGGATAACCGAGAGTTTCTACAGCAACAAAATCACCGTTTGTTATAAACGCTTTTGCGATTAAAAACAGTGCTTCTTGCGAGCCATTGCAAACCAATACATCGTTTGCGTTTAAATTACGCGCTTTGTATAAATAATCGCAAATATGCGCTTTTAGCTGCTCGTTACCACTGATCTGCCCATAATGCAGCTGGTTAACGTCTAGGTGATTACACACATAACTGATTGCGCGTTTAAACTCTTTATGTGGGAAACTGGCAAGATCAGGCAAGCCACCGGCAAAGTTATATTTATACGCGGTTAAATCCATGCCAGCAGCAGGCACGGCCAAGGTTTTGGCAAATTGATAGGGGTTTGCTTTTAATATTGGAGTATTCGATGTGTTGATACTACTTTCAATGGGCAATGATTTGGTAACTCGATAACCTGAGCGCTCGTGGGATTCAAGCCAGCCTTCAGCGACTAATAATTGCAATGCATTCATTACCGTATGCCGATTTAACCGATAAGTGTGTGCCATGCTTCGTGCTGAACTGAGTTTAACTCCCGGAGCAAGCTTACCGTGCATGACTGCACTGCGTATCGCGTCGGCCAGTTGCAAATACTTGGCTGGCTCTAAATCATCAAACTCAATGGCTAAAGGCTGCATCATTGCTCCACAAAATGTCAAACTGGTCTAGTTAAAAAGCTAAAACTGGTTGTTTATTACTTACCAAACCAGCGTACCTTAACAGTAAGCAATAACCAATTAAAATCCAAGGAATGTTATGTTTAGCAAACAAAGCCTGTGTACAGAGCGATTATCGCTAGTGCCCTTATCTGCCAACCATCTTGAAGGTTTATATCAAGCAGGACAAGATCCGCAAGTATGGCGTTGGGTATTGATGAATTACACGCAAACCCGAACCATGCTCACTGAATGGTTTACCAATACCGCACAATTTCACGCTCAACAGCAAGTGGTATACGCCATTATTGATAAAGCAACACAGCAAGTGCTAGGCACGACTCGACTATTTGCTTTAAATAAACAGCATTTAACTGCTGAGATTGGCCACACTTTTATCGGCACAGCTTGGCAGCGCAGCTTTGTAAATACACACGCTAAATATTTGTTACTGTGTTACGCGTTCGATGAATTAGGGCTGGTACGGATCACCTTTAATACCCATGAAAAAAACACTAAATCTCGTAATGCTATTACCCGTCTTGGCGCAAGATTTGAGGGGATTAGCTATAAAGACAGATTACTCGCTGATGGCTCATCCCGAAATACCGCTAGGTTCAGTATTATTGATGAGCAATGGCCAGCAATAAAGTCGCAGCTAGAAGGAAAACTATAATGTACCCAGCAGAGCATTTTCAACAACATGATGGTAAGCAATTACAGCAGTTAGTAAATAGTTATCCACTGGCAACTATTTTAATGCCAAATTCTCAAAGCCAGCTTAATGATATTTGCCACGTGCCGTTATTATATGACTTAGAGCAAAAAGTTTTTATCGGCCATGTTGCTAAATACAATCCACTATCGTTACTCGATGGTCAATCTGTGAACTTACTATTTAGTGGCGAGGATTGTTATTTATCACCCTCTTATTCGCAAAACAAAACTTTGCCCAGCTGGCTTTATTCGAGTGTGTATATAACCGCTCAAGTGCGGCTCATAACAAATACAGATAAAAAAGAGCAAATCATGCAACGGCTAACGGATCACTTTGAGCTGCATTTTAGCAAACCTGATACAACTAAATGGCAACTAGATGAGGTACCCGTCCAGCATCGCCATGCAATGTACCAACAACTGAGTTTTATTGAATTTATCCCATGTCACTGGCGTGGCAATTTTAAACTTAGTCAAAATAAGTCAACTGCGATAAGGCAGACCATAAAAGAAAGTTTATTAAAACACGGGAAAGAAAGTATTGCGCAGCTATTTGATAGTTAAAAAATTACAGTTACAAAAAAGCGCCAAACTGGCGCTTTGAATGGAATGCTAATTATAAATGGGCTGAAAATAAAAACAGCTCAAGCTTAGTAACCACTAAACTTGAACTACTTTTGACAACATCTTCACACACAATTATAAAGATTCGGTTTTGGTGTAGTTCATACACCTTGTAAATTTGCTAATGAACGCTATGTTCATCTAATTGCGTGGCTAAAAATAAAAACAGCTCAAACTTAGTAACCACCAAGCTTGAACTACTTTTGACAACATCTTCACACACAATTATAAAGATTCGGTTCTAATATTCTTCAGTATATAGTGTAGATTCGCTACTGAACGATAAGTTCATTTAATTGCGTGGCAGTAAAATAAAAACAGCTCAAGCTTAGTAATCACTAAACTTGAACCGCCTTTGACAACATCTTCACACACAATTATAAAGATTCGGTTCCAGTGCAGTTCAATACACATTGTAAATTTGCTAATGAACGCTATGTTCATTTAATTGCGTGGCAGTAAAATAAAAACAGCTCAAGCTTAGTAATCACTAAACTTGAACCGCCTTTGACAACATCTTCACACACAATTATAAAGATTCGGTTCTAGTGCAGTTCAATACACATTGTAAATTTGCTAATGAACGCTATGTTCATTTAATTGCGTGGCAGTAAAATAAAAAGCAACTCAAGCCAAGTTAATCCCTAACTTGAGTCGTCTTTTTGACAACATCTTCACACACAATTATAAAGATTCGGTTCTAGTGCAGTTCAATACACATTGTAAATTTGCTAATGAACGCTATGTTCATTTAATTGCGTGGCAGTAAAATAAAAACAGTTCAAGCTTAGTCACCACTAAACTTGAACCGCCTTTGACAACATCTTCACACACAATTATAAAGATTCTTTGTTAGCGGCTCTTCGCTTCCTTGAAACTAAATTTAGTGTAATAGCTCAAGGCTGACAACTGATAAAAATAAATCCGATAGATGAAAAAAATTAACCCATATACTTTAGTCTATATTTCGACCTAAAAGTTTACCTAAATGTTAAATAAAACAACCTTTAATTGTTTTATTTTTGATAATAAACAATTAATTACATATAAATTAAAGTAACTCTCACGTTTTAATAAAATGATTGCAGCTATAGTTTAAATATTTTTTTATGTGAATGTTTAGATATAATATTCCTATTGAAATTAAAAATAAGAATATTAGGATATTGATATGATTCGCAATGCCATACTACTATACTTACTTAGTTGCTCATTTATTTTAACTGCTACACCTATTGCAACTCATAAAGTTGAAGGGCTGAATAAGCCTGCTATTAAACCCACAGATCTTGCTCCTGTACTTGATTCTCTGGCAACTCATAGCGCAATTACCCGAAAAAACCTGGGGCAATCATTTTTAGGTCAGCCAATTGATGCCTTCTATATTGGTTCAGGACCAATTAAAGTAATGCTGTGGAGCCAAATGCATGGGGATGAAAATACAGCAAGTGCGGCATTGATGGATTTTCTTAGCTATGTAATCGACGATGAAAATAAGACGTGGCGAAAAAGCTGGCAAAACAAATTATCATTAATGGTCATTCCAATGATTAACCCTGACGGAGCACAACTACAAACGCGTTTTAACGCGCAAGGCATCGATCTAAACCGAGACGCTAAAGCGCTGAGAACGCCTGAAGGCCAGCTTTTAATGGCTGCGGCGAAAAGTTTTAAGCCAGACTTTGGCTTTAATCTTCATGACCAAAACGCTTATTACGGTGCAGGTGAAAAAGGCCTCCCTGCAACCATATCTGTTTTAGCTCCTGCATATAATCAGCAACGTGAAATTAACCTAAGCCGTGGCAATGCCATGAAATTAATTGCGCAACTAAGTAAACTGATTGAACAAGAGGTTCCCAATCACTTAGCAAAGTATAATGATAGCTACTCATACCGAAGTTTTGGTGATACGTTTTCTGAAATGGGGATCAGTACCATACTGATAGAATCTGGCGCCTACCCTCATGATCCAAACCGGCAGGTTGCTCGCAAAATCAATCGGATGCTGTATGTACAAATGATTGATGAGCTGATATCTGACAAGTGGCAACAACAAGAAATAGCAACCTACCAAGCAATCCCGTTTAATGTTAAGGATGCATGGGTAGATTTACTCATCAATGATGTGACGATTCTCAGCCCACAAGGCAGCTACGTTACTGATATTGCGATTAACGCTAAAGGACGCTACCCACAAATCAATGAGCTGGGAGATATAAGCAGTATTCGACAGGGGTTTACCCAGCTAGATGCCCACACACTCAGCTTTGATGCAGGTAAAGCTTACCCACTAGCAAAGCCATTAGACCTTACAACCGAGAAGTATCGTCAACTATTAGTACAAGGCTACAGCTGTTTTTCTGGTGATTTAACACTAATCAACAACCAAAGTGACTGGTTAAGCTATCAATGTGCCAATACGCTTTCAGCTATGCCTACTCGCCATGGCGCTGCGGCTTTTATATTACGTGAACAAGGTACTGCCAAATATGCCGTGCTAGGAGAGCAATTAATTAAATTGTAAACGCAAAAAAGCGCCCACCTGGCGCTTTTTACTAACCTAAACTTAAATTTTCAGTCAGAGAAAAATTATAAAATTTGGTTTTCTTTCCAAACTTGCTCTTTGGCCATACGCTTTTTGCGTTTATCGCATGGATCATCGCAATCACAGGCCTTATCGATACCAACAGAGCCTAAACCGCCACAACTACTAGCCATAGACTTCTTTTGCACTATCATGCCTACAGCCATTGCTGCAACGATTAAAATCAATAAACCAAAAGTAAGAAGAAAAAGTGACATTGCTTAGCCCCTATTGTTCAGCAATAAAAATGCTTGATGCTAGTCATCAAGCTGCGTGTATTATAAACCGCTTTGCGCTTGTCTACAAATAGGGTTTGAATGCTGGGCTAGAATAGGTCACTAATCCATCATCTGATTTGCCAATTAAGTACACGGGTAAATCATATTTTTCAGCATAAGCCTTAGCTTTATCCATTCCCATTACCGTTAGCGCTGTTGCAAGGCCGTCAGCAGTCATCGCGGATGGATGTAGTACAGTCACCGATACTAAATCATGGCGACTCGGCATCCCAGTTGCTGGATCAATTAAATGACTGTAAGTAACCCCTTCCATTTCATAAAAAATACGGTAATCACCAGATGTGGCAATACCATTATTACCCGGCGCTAAAACGCGATGTACTTTACGCACCCCAGGCTCTGTATCCGGCTGCTCTATCGCGATGCGCCAATCTTGATCATGAGGTTTTTTACCGGCAACTCTTAATTCACCGCCAATCTCAACCATGTAATTAGATAAATCGTGACTTTCTAATAACTCAGCCACTTTATCTATGCCATAGCCTTTTGCAGTAGCTGAAAACGACAGCTCCAAACCATCGATTGTTTTTGCTAATCCTTGCTCCGTCAGTATTAATTTATCAACGCCAATTTGTGCAATCATCGCTGATAACTCTGCGTCGGTTGGACGTTTTGTTGGTTTTTTATCAGGGCCAAAACCCCATAAATCAATTAATGGGCCCATAGTTACATCAAGGGTTTTTGTTGATTCGCCAAGACGGATAGACTCACTAACAACCGCTCTAAAATCGTTACTAATTGGCATCACTTGCTCCGCAGCGAGGCGATTAAATGTATTGATCTCAGAATCGGGTATATAGGTCGACATTGATTGATTAATATCTTTAAGTAGCTGAGTGATCTCTGGCTGTAAGTTCAATGCGTCTAACTTGTCTTGCTTGGCAAACACCTTTATGTGATAGGTCGTCCCCATCGTTTTACCTTCAAGGTAAAGCTCTTGTGGTTCATCGCTCTGGCCACAGCCACTAATGAGTAAAGTGAGGGTAAGGAAGAATAAGGCAATGATGCCTTGTGGATGAAATACTCTATTCATTGCAGCCTACTTAGTTAAGTTAGAATATAAAAAAGCCCCGTAACAGCTATTGTTACGGGGCTAGTATTTTAACTAATTTTATTTAGTTTTGGTATTAACCACCGAAATCATCTAGTAAGATATTTTCGTCTTCAACACCTAAGTCTTTCAACATATTGATAACAGCGGCGTTCATCATTGGAGGACCACACATGTAGAACTCACAATCTTCCGGCGCTTCGTGATCTTTAAGATAGTTCTCAAATAACACGTTATGGATAAAGCCAGTATAGCCTTCCCAGTTATCTTCAGGCTGCGGATCTGAAAGTGCTGTATGCCATACGAAGTTATCATTTTCAGCCGCTAAGCCGTCAAAATCTTCTACGTAGAACATTTCACGTTTAGAACGCGCACCATACCAGAAGCTCATCTTACGCTTAGAGTTTAGGCGCTTAAGCTGGTCAAAGATATGTGAACGCATTGGCGCCATACCAGCACCACCACCTACGAATACCATTTCAGCGTCAGTGTCTTTGGCAAAGAACTCACCGAATGGACCAGAGATAGTCACTTTGTCACCTTCTTTTAGTGACCAAATGTACGATGACATTTTACCACAAGGTAAGCTTAAATCTCTTGGTGGCGGCGTAGCGATACGCACGTTAAGCATGATGATGCCTTCTTCTTCTGGGTAGTTAGCCATTGAGTAAGCACGAATTGTTTCTTCGTCTACTTTTGACTCCAGCTTGAAGAAACCAAAATGGTTCCAGTCGCCACGGTACTCTTCTGGTACATCGAAATCAGCGTATTTAACGTGGTGCGCAGGGGCTTCAATTTGAATATAACCACCGGCACGGAACGGTACTGATTCACCATCAGGAATTTGTAGCTTAAGTTCTTTAATGAACGTTGCTTTGTTATCGTTAGAGATAACTTCACAATCCCATTTTTTAACACCGAAAATTGACTCTTCTAGTTCAATTTCCATGTCGTTTTTAACATTTACCTGACACGCTAAACGACAGCCTTCACGGGCTTCACCTTTAGAAATGTGATCAAGTTCTGTTGGTAGGATATCACCACCACCTTCTTTAATGTGTACACGACACTGACCACAAGAGCCACCGCCACCACATGCAGATGATACGAAGATACCTGATTCAGATAGCGCACCTAAAAGCTTGCTACCTGCTGATGTTTTAATGGCTTTATCTGGGTCGCCATTAATGCCGATGATGATGTCACCGCTTGCAACTAACTTAGATTTAGCACCAATGATGACTAAAACTAGTAGTACAACGATAGCGATGAAAACACCAACGCCTAAGAAAATCTCATAACTCATGATTTATCCTCGCTACCTATTAAAGTGAAATACCAGAGAATGACATAAAGCCAAGACCCATTAAACCAACTGTGATGAAGGTAATACCTAAACCACGTAGGCCATCTGGCACGTCTGAATATTTCATTTTTTCACGAATACCAGCAAGTAATGTAATTGCTAGCGCCCAACCTACACCAGAACCGATACCATAAACCACAGACTCGCCGAAGTTATAGTTACGCTCTACCATGAAAGATACCGCACCAAAGATTGCACAGTTAACTGTGATCAATGGTAGGAAGATACCTAACGCGTTATATAGTGCAGGGAAGAACTTATCTAATGCCATTTCAAGAATTTGTACTAGTGCTGCAATTACACCGATGAAAGTCAAGAAACGTAAGAAGCTAAGATCCGCTTCAGGATAACCAAGCCATTCTAATGCACCCGGTGCAAGAACCGCATGATAAACCAAGTTATTTACCGGTACAGAGATACCCAATACCACGATAACTGCCACACCTAGGCCGATAGACGTTGTTACTTTCTTTGATACAGCAAGGAAAGTACACATACCTAAGAAGAAGGCTAAAGCTAAGTTTTCAATGAAAACCGCTTTTACGAATAAACTAATATAATGTTCCACTATCTACCCCTTACCCTTTCGCTTCTACTTGGTCTTTCTTATAAGTACGAAGTACCCATATGAATAAACCAATGATGAAGAACGCACTAGGAGGTAAAATCAATAGACCCATAGGCTGATACCAACCGCCATCTTGTACAAGAGGGATGATTTCAGCACCAAACAATGTGCCTTTACCAAATAGTTCACGAATAAAGCCAACAGTAAGTAACACTACTGAGTAACCTAAGCCATTACCGATACCATCAAGGAACGACATAAGCGGCGGTGACTTCATCGCATACGCTTCTGCACGACCCATTACGATACAGTTAGTAATGATTAGACCAACGAATACCGACAACTCTTTAGCCGTAGCATAAGAGAAAGCCTGAAGTACTTGGTCAACAACGATTACTAGCGACGCAATGATGGTCATTTGCACGATGATACGTACTGATGACGGGATCTGGTTACGAATAATTGAGATAAAGAAGCTTGAGAATGCTGTTACCAAAGTCAACGCAATTGACATGATTAACGCATTTTTTAAGCTCGACGTTACCGCAAGCGCAGAACAAATACCAAGTACTTGTAACGCGATCGGGTTATTTGCCAGTACCGGTCCAAATAGGACCGACTTCATTTCTTTAGTATCAGCCATTATTTCAACGCTCCTTTACGCACTTTCTCAAGGAAAGGACCAAAGCCGTTTTCACCAGTCCAAAAATCAACTGCGTGATCAACACCGTTAGACGTTAAAGTTGCACCTGAAAGGCCATCAATTTGATGATCATTTTTAGCGCCACTTTTTACAACATCAACTGGTAACTCTTTACCACCCCATGTTGCTGTCCATTGTGGGTTTTGAATTTCACCACCTAGACCCGGTGTTTCATTGTGCTTATAAAAGTTAATATCTTTAACTGTTTCGCCATCGCTTTCTAGCGCTAAGAAACCATACATTACACCCCAAAGGCCGTAACCTTGGATTGGTAAAATGATAGCGTCTGTAGAACCGTCAGCTTTTTTCGAGATATAAACAGGTGACTCTTTAGTCATGCGCTGAATACCAGCGATGTCTTTGATGCCTTCTGCTTTTAATGCAAAACTAATTTTTTGGTCAAATTTGCTTTTTTCAAAGTCAAATGAGTTAGGGTCAGTTTCAACAAACTCACCTGTTTGCATGTTTACCACGCGCGCTTCGATTTTTGCGTTGAACGTATCAGAGATATTTTCAACAGCATCAATACCCGCTGCAGCTAAGATATTCTTTTGAATATCTTGCGTTTTGTTAGCTTGCTGTAAAGGGCGAAGCTGAACTGAAGCAAACGATACGATGATTGCGCACACTAAACATAGTGCAACAACAACGGTTAGCGTTTTGCCGATTGATTCGTTATTACTAGACATTACGTGCCAACCTCCGCTTGATATTAGCTTGCACTACAAAGTGATCAAATAATGGCGCAAATAAGTTAGCAAATAAAATCGCTAGCATCATACCTTCTGGGAAAGCAGGGTTTACTACGCGGATCATCACTACCATAAAGCCGATTAATGCACCGTATGCGAATTTTGCTTTGTCGGTAAAAGCAGCAGATACTGGATCTGTCGCCATGAAGAACATACCAAAAGCAAAACCACCTAGTACTAAGTGCCAATGCCAAGGCATTGCAAACACTGGGTTAGTCTCTGAGCCAATTGCATTTAATAAGAATGCAGTTGCAACCATACCCAAGAATACACCTAGCACGATACGCCAAGACGCAATTCGCACGTAGATTAAGAACAAGCCACCGATTAACAATGCAAGAGTCGATGTTTCACCTACTGAACCTTGAATGAAACCGTAAAACGCATTCCACCATAGCTCCATGTTGCTGTAATCTAGTGAACCAACAAACGCTTGACCTAGCATAGTTGCACCAGAGAACGAATCTACTGCTGTCCATACTGTGTCACCTGAAATTTGCGCTGGGTATGCGAAGAATAAGAACGCACGGCCCGCTAAAGCAGGGTTTAAGAAGTTACGGCCAGTACCACCAAAGATTTCTTTAGCAATAACAACACCGAATGTAATACCTAATGCAACCTGCCATAGTGGAATAGTTGCTGGTAGGATCAATGCAAATAATACAGAGGTTACGAAGAAACCTTCGTTAACTTCATGCTTACGTACAGAGGCAAACAATACTTCCCAAAAACCACCTACAGCAAAGGTTACTGCGTAGATTGGTAAGAAGAAACATGCTCCGTAGAACATTTTTGCGCCCCATCCAGATTCAGCCGTTAATTCACCGCCAAATAACTGAAATAAACCTACTTGCCAAGAGTTTGCTAGTTCAAAACCTTGTGCTAAAGCACCCGCGGCCTGATGACCGATATTGAACATACCAAAAAACATCGCAGGGAATGTCGCCATCCACACTAAAATCATCATACGTTTTAGGTCGATGTTATCACGAACGTGTGTTTTGCCTTTATTTACATAACCCGGGGTATAAAAAATAGTTGCCGCTGCTTCATACAGTGCATACCACTTTTCATGTTTACCACCGGCTTCAAAATGCGGCTCGATATCTTCTAGAAATTTCTTTAAACCCATCTCTCTAGCCTTCCTTCTCGATCGTAGTCAAGCAATCGCGTAGGATTGAACCATACTCGTATTTACCTGGACAAACGAAGGTACATAACGCTAAATCTTCTTCATCAAGTTCAAGCGCACCTAAAGCAATAGCACCGTCTAAATCACGTGCAATTAAGTCACGTAATAAAAGCGTTGGTAAAATATCTAAAGGCATTACACGCTCATAGCTACCAATTGGTACCATGGCACGTTTTGAACCACCTGTTGACGTCGTCATTTTAAATAAACGACTCGGTGTAAGGTGAGATAAGAATGTACGTGTTACAGAGAATTTGTCTGTACCTGGAGCAATCCAACCAAACAATTCTTTTTCACGACCTTCAAGTAATACTGATACTTGAACATGGTAGCGACCTAAGAATGCTTGAGGACCTTGCGAAATAGCACCTGATAAAACAGAACCAGAAATAACACGGTTATCACCGTCTTCTAGCTCACCGGCAACTAAATCATCAAGCGCTGCACCTAGTTGAGTTTTCACTAAACGCGGGTTTTTAACACGAGGACCAGCAAGCGAAACCACACGATCAGTGCTAATTTCACCCGTTAGGAATAAGTGACCAAAGGCAATAACATCTTGGTAACCAATATGCCAAACTTGCTTGCTTGCAGAGACTGGGTCTAAGTGATGGATATGTGTGCCAACAAGGCCAGCCGGATGTACGCCACCAAACTCATGCACTTCTACTTGAGGGATTGATGAACTAGGTACTTGGCTACCTGCTTGTTTACAAACAAATACTTTACCGTCAGTTAAACGCGAAACCACAGCTAAACCCGCTTCAAATGCTTGCGCATTTTCAGCAATAATTACCGCAGGATCTGCAGCAAGAGGGTTAGTGTCGATTGCGGTCACAAAGATAGAGCTAGGATTTGCATCCACAGCCGCAACTTTGCTAAATGGGCGAGCACGAAGCGCCGTCCATTGACCTGACTGAATAAGTACTTCTTTGGCTTTTTCACGGTCGAGGCTCGAAAGTTGCTCAGCTGAGAAAGAGTCAAAGGTGATTTGCTCACTGCCATTTACTTCAATAACGACAGATTGCAGCACACGTTTTGCACCACGATTAATTTCTTTTACTGTACCAGCAGCTGGGGCAGTAAATAATACACCTGGGTTCTTTTTGTCTTCAAAAAGTACCTGGCCTTTTTTAACTTGGTCATCCACACGAACATGCATGGTTGGACGCATACCAATAAACTCTTCACCTAGCACAGCTACACGTTTGACGGCAGAGCCATCATGAATAACTTGCTGAGGTGCGCCCTCTATGGGTAAGTCCAGACCTTTTTTTATGTTGATCATACGCACTTGCACTACATTAACGGAAAGAAACTGAAAAATCGTACCAACCACGTCGCCTTTGTGACTACTCAAGCTAAATTCAAGATATCAAAGAACTACCTGTTTTAATCTCAAAACAAGCAACGCAGTTAAACTCCTCACATATATTGCCCGAATTTTAACATTAATCGTGACTACTATGCGAGTGTAAATATGAAATTTATACGACAGATGTGGTTATTTAGCTCAATCGCCGCATTTGAATAAAATTCAATATAGACCAAAGTGCTATTGCTCGCGAGCAAGGAGAGAAATTAAGCAAAAATACAGAAAAAAAGATTGATCATAAAAAAAGTCGCCGTAGCGACTTTTAAACAATCAATTGTTGATTAATCAATCAAATTGGCAATCGGAGCAACGGCATCAACCTCTTGCTCATAATCAACCGAATCAATACCAAAACCAAATAAACGTAAAAACTCATTATGGTAACCCACATAATCCGTTAATTCGTCAATTGTTTCAGTAGTAACTGAGTCCCACACAGTCTGGATACGTGCTTGCACGTCATCTTCCAGTTCTTTGTAGTTTTGGAATAAATGACCGCCGTCATCAAAACGTGGAGAATCACCATATAAGTTCTCAGTGAATAACGCGTGAATTTGCTCAATCGTCCCTTCATAAGTGCCATCGGCTTTCATTACTTTGAATAAAGCAGAGATATAAAGTGGCATAATAGGTATAGCAGAGCTTGCTTGTGTTACTACGGCGTTAAGTGACGAAACGTATGCTTCACCATTTAATGACTTAGTCGACTCTTTAATAGCAACCGTTGCACGGTCTAAATCTTCTTTTGCTTTACCGATCGTCGCATGACCGTAAATTGGCCATGTCAGCTCTTTACCAATGTAGGTATAAGCGGTAGTTTTGAAGTTGTCAGCTAGAACGCCTGCTTCTTTTAAAGCGCCTATCCACATTTCCCAATCTTCACCACCCATTACTTTGATGGTGTTATCGATATCTTCTTGGCTTGCCGCCTCGACAGTTATTTCATCTATTTCACGCTTTGACGTATTCAGGTTTTTCGTCGTCACAGAGTTGCCAATTGGCTTAAGCGTAGAAGAATATGTTTCACCTGTATTTGGATCAGTACGGCGCGGTGATGCCAAGCTGTAGATCACTAAATCAACTTTACCTAAATCAGCTTTGATTGTTTCAATCGTTTTTTGCTTGATTTCGTTTGAGAACGCATCGCCATTGATATTCTTAGACCAAAGCCCAGCTTCGTCGGCCGCATTTTGAAACGCTGCAGTGTTATACCAACCCGCAGAACCGGTTTTACGCTCAGTGCCTTCTTTTTCAAAAAAGATACCTAAGGTTTTAGCACCACCACCAAACGCAGCAGTAATGCGCGATGCAAGGCCATAACCTGTAGAAGCACCGATAACTAGTACATTTTTAGGCGCATTTTTTAGCTCGCCTTGTTGTTTTACATAGTTAATTTGTTCTTGTACGTGCTCTGCACAGCCTACTGGGTGGGCATTTGTACAGATGAAACCGCGAATTTTAGGCTTAATGACCATTGATCATCCTATATCTATCTCAATAAAAATTAGCGCTAGTTTAAAGGCTAATTGTAAAAATACAGGTCTGATGAGTGTTATGCCCAATCAAACCTGGCCGTTAATCTAATTTAGAACCGCCCAAACAGGTAGGCGAATCAGCAACCTGACCACTTTGCCCACTAAATTCTTCAGGGGTAAAGGTATGAATTGCTAATGCATGAATATGATTTGCAAGCTCATTTTTTAATATTTCGTTAATTTGTCGATGGCGTTGCAATAAACGTTTGCCGCTAAACTCTTCGCTAACAACAATCACTTTAAAGTGCGACTCTTCACCGCGACTATGCATATGACTTTCATTAATGACATTAAGGTGCTTGCAAGCAATCGCGTCTGCTATTTTGCTTTGTATCTGCTGCTGCATTGACATATAAAGGGCCGATCCATAACTAATGAGGGCCATACTATAACAACTAAGTTTGTAAATTGGCTAGCTGGGTTTTGGTAAAATATACCTGAATGTCAAACTTATACGAGGGTGAGCTAACGTTGTTTGCTTTGCAATTGCGTGTTGGTAATCCCGCTGGCTGTCACCATGCATCACTAAACAACTGCCACTGTGAAGTAATAAATCGGTTACTTTATTACTGGCCTTATGTTTTAGTTTTAACACCCGCTCTGCACCTAAAGAGATACAGACAATCGTTGGCTTTGGTCCGAGTTCAATTTCATCATCACTGTGCCAACCCATAGTGTCATTGCCATCGCGGTAATAGTTGACCAACAAAGAATTAAACGGTTGTTGTAAATGGCGTTCCAATCGTTTTCGCATGGCTAATAACACCCTAGGCCAAGGTTCAACCACTAACTTACTGTGTGAGTAACCATATTCAACCTGGTTATCACTAATAAAACATTGCAACCGTGGGATTGGGCCTGTTCGCCCATAAACGGTGGTATTGGGTTGCTGCCAATTTAAACTTTGCTGCAGATGATAAAATAAATCGAGGCTTTTTTGTGCGCTCAATGCGCTTCTTTGATAAGAAAAGCCATTTGGTAACATATGGGGGTTGGCCTTTTGCCGTTGCATGTTAGAATTTACCTATCAATTGATTACCGATCATTAAACTATTATGACCACGCAAGCACAGCTCGGCGATACAACCTTTACTCTTGAACGTTTTCCGTTAGATCAAAAAAACCGCAGCTTACAAGCTTGGGATTCTGCTGACGAATATCTAATTGACTATGTTACTGAACATTATCCCGATTGTCGCTCTTTGCTGATCTTAAACGACAGCTTTGGTGCTTTGTCCTGTTATTTTAGCAAACAGCAGTTAACGGTTTGTTCAGTGAATGATTCATATATTAGCCACCAAGCTGCTGCTTACAATTTAGCTGAGAATAAAATTGCGACTACAGCTTTTAGTCAGCTTGATAGCTTATCTGCTTTGCCTGAGCAGGTTGATTTGGTGATTTTAAAAGTGCCACGCACATTAGCTTTTTTACAATACCAACTCTCAGAGCTCAGTGAAGTATTAGCCCCCGGCACAGCGGTAATCGGGGCAGCTAAAACCAAAGATGTACACAACTCGACGATTAAAGCATTTGAGCAGTTTATAGGTGAAACTAAAACCAGTTTAGCCGTTAAAAAGTCACGTTTAATTATCAGTCATGCTGAAGGTGGCTATAAAGCCGCAGATTTTCCTGTCAGTTGGCCACTTGAAGGCAGCGACTTTACCATTAGTAATCATGCCAATGTATTTTCTCGTGATTCTCTAGATATTGGTGCGCGGTTCTTTTTTAATTACTTACCACAAACCAGTAAAGCCAAAAGCATAATTGATCTAGGTTGTGGCAATGGTGTGGTGGGGTTAATGACGCTCGCGCGCTGTCCAAACGCTGAGGTCACCTTTGTAGATGAATCCTATATGGCTGTTGAATCAGCACGGTTAAACATAGAACTCAATATGGAAGATAAGTTCGAACAGTGTTCATTTATTGAAAATGACTGTTTAACTGGGTTTGAGCGCGAAAGTGTAGATATGGTGCTATGTAATCCACCTTTCCACCAAGCACAAGCGGTGACCGATCACATTGCATGGCAAATGTTCAAACAAGCCAAAGATACCTTAAAAAATGGCGGTGAATTACGTATTATTGGTAATCGCCACCTAGACTACCATGACAAACTAAAACGCATGTTTGGCAACTGTAAGTTACTTGGTTCAAATAAAAAATTTGTAGTATTAAGTGCGACTAAAAATAATGGGATGTTATAACCATGATGAAATACATTTTACCTAGCTGTGCTTTATTAGCACTGTCGGCCTGTACTAGCCAACCGAATCAAATGATCTTGAATCCGGTTTATCAGGGCGGCAAGCTCAGCTCTATTAGCCAAAGCTTAAATACGAGTGTGATTGATTTACGTGGTGATCCTGCCACTTTAAAATTAATTACTTCAGATAAAACGCAAACCATTGCCAGTCAAGGGCTAACAGAATCAATTAAAAGTGCCCTAGATAGCGCACTTAGCCGAAATGGCGCCAGTATTTCAAACTTAGCAACCACACGCTTTGAAGTTGATATTCATACCTTACAAGCTGTCGTGACAGAAAAGCTGGTTACCCACACTAGCGATGCAA
Organism: Pseudoalteromonas sp. KAN5; assembly: GCF_022846535.1. Lineage (NCBI taxonomy): Bacteria > Pseudomonadati > Pseudomonadota > Gammaproteobacteria > Alteromonadales > Pseudoalteromonadaceae > Pseudoalteromonas > Pseudoalteromonas sp. KAN5. The sequence goes on along the minus strand of NZ_AP025589.1, from coordinate 267,428 downwards.
AAATTGAACTTGGCGTACGGGTGATCCGTAGCAGCAGTAACTTTAGTAAAATCTACCGAGGTAATGCCAGCCTTGAAGGACCGCTTGGCCATGATCGAGCAAAAATTGAAGGTCAACTTAATAAGTTGACTGAGCAACTAATAACCCGCATGGTATCAGACCCTGAATTACTTGCATTTTTAGAAGGTTAATCATGAAACGTGTATTTTTATTAGCGGTTTTATTACTGTTGAGCCAACCATTGATAGCAGCAACCGAAGGACGCTTTGTTCAGAAAAACAATATGTTTCCTCGCGTAGAAATCACCACCACGATGGGGAAAATAGTCATTGAAATGGATCGCTCAAAAGCTCCTATCACCGTCAATAATTTTCTAACTTATGTTATGGATGGTAGCTATAAAGGCACTGTGTTTCATCGTGTAGAGCGAGATGTAGAAAACGATCGTGACTTTGTTATTCAAGGTGGTGGCTATGACAAGGAGTATGATGGTGTCTATGAGGGTGAGCCAATCTTTAACGAAAGTGGCAATGGTTCAAAAAACGATATGTACAGTATTGCCATGGCCTACCAAGATCGCCAGCCGCATTCTGGCACTCGCCAGTTCTTCTTTAATATGGATGATAACGACCACCTAAACCCAGGCAAAGATTGGGGCTTTGCTGTTTTTGGCATGGTAATGGAAGGTTATGAGACGCTTGATAAAATCATGCAGGTCGAAACTGGATTTAACGAGAAAATTGGTTATGACTTCGTACCTAAAACTCCCGTTGTCATTTTAAATATGACGGTATTAGAGCCAACTCCATTATAATTATTAATAAAGAGAGCGAGTCGCTCTCTTTGCCATTGAAGGCGTTATGACTAAAAACTTGTCGATAGCAGAATATTTTTCTTACTTTAAAGATAAACGCCTTATTAATGTGTTTATCTTTGGCATGAGCAGTGGTTTTCCTTGGGTATTAATTGGCTCAGTAATGTCAGCTTGGCTCAAAGATGAAGGCTTAAGCCGTAGTATGATCGGATTATTCGGCATTGTTTTTGGTGCGTACAGTATAAACTTTTTATGGTCCCCTCTGGTTGACCGTATCAAACTTCCCCTGCTTTATAATTGGCTTGGTCAACGCCGTAGTTGGATACTGCTTTGCCAAAGCTTTATTTTACTTGGTGTGGTTTTATTGGCGGGACTCGATATCACCGCTCATTTAGGCGTCGCTGCTGCTTTATGTTTACTCATTGCTATCGCCTCCGCTACCCAAGATATCGCAATTGATGCGTTTCGTATTGATACCTTAGATGAAAACGAAAGCCACAAAGCGACCGCAGCCGCTGCTATGGCCACTTCAGGTTGGTGGAGCGGCTATGCGCTACTGGGCGCTATCCCCTTTTATATGGCGGATATGCCAAACATTGATTGGCCACAAGTATATTACTTTTTAGCAATGATCATGCTGCTGCTAATGAGCTGCGTGTTTTGGGCAAAAGAGCCTAAATCAAATCGAGAAGCTGTGCACGCTGAGTTAGAGCGTATTTACCAACAAAAACTATCTCTTGGTAAGCAAACACAGTTAACTAAGCTGGCCGCATGGCTCGCGGTGACGGTGTTCGACCCATTTAAAACCTTCTTCGCCCGTAACGGGGTTAAAACTGCACTCGCCCTACTGGCCTTTATATTCTTATTTAAAATTGGCGAAGCATTTTTAGCCCGTATGTCGATTGTATTTTATAAAGAGGTTGGTTTTAGTAATACACAAATAGCCAATTACTCAAAGCTGGGAACTGGTTTAATTACCATCGTGTTTGCATTTTTAGGCAGTATTTTTAATCATAAATACGGCATCGTAAAAGGGTTATTTATCAGTGGTGTGGCAATGGCGGCATCTAATCTAATGTTTTCATGGATAGCATTAGCCGGACCACAAGAGCATTTATATGCAATGGCGATTGTTGTAGACGGTTTTACTCAAGCATGGTCGTTAGTGGCTATGGTGGCATTTATATCAATGCTTTGCGATCGAGCATTTAGTGCAACACATTATGCATTGTTAGCATCATTAGGGAATTTAGGACGAACATTACTATCAAGTTATAGTGGTGTAGTGATTGATGATTGGCTTAGTGGTAATTGGTCGCTGTTCTTTATTTTAACTGCTTTAATGGTATTGCCATCATTGATATTTTTATATCTAATTCGTCACCGGTTGTATGCATTAGAAAGTAGCTATCACGGCAGTAAATAAAGTTTTGAAAAGGGAGAAAGTAATTAATGGGGGAATAAATTATTGATGAAAGCGCTTCCCTGCGCTTGCTAAAAAAACTAATTATTAGTCTTCTTTTAATAAGCCTAAACCTTCATACGGGTCGACTTCTAGCGCATCACAATAACGTAGAAATTCAATCACGTCTAAACGGCGCTCTTGGTTTTCAATTTTACCAATGAATGAATGCGGTGTACCAAGTACTTGAGCAAGGCTACGCATTGTATGACCTTTCTCATGACGCTTAGTTTTAAGCCATTTGGTTAGTTTTGAGTTTTCTTCAGAAGAAACTGTTTTACCCATCATAAAAAACATCTCCTACTAGATGATTTAAAGTTTAATTAATTAAGAGTGAAAGTTTGCCCGTCTCACTCTTGGATACATTATATACTATTCACAACCATGTGAAATAACTAATTTCTAGCAATTACCCGTTACGGGTAATTGCTATTATAGGCTATTAACTTTATTGTAAAACAAACATTAAAGTTAATAGTCTAATTTTAGTTCCTCTTTAATGTAACAAATAAATTATTGAAATGAACCCTTTTTACGATAAATTATTTTTAACTTTAAAATTAAATAGTTATGCTAATAAACTGTATAATCATTACAAAAGAGAGAGATTTATGTTCCGATTATTATTCCTAATGCCCATTGTACTTTGCTTAATTTGGTACTTTTTTCTTAAATACAACCAAGTCCCGATCAAACAAGGTAAAAAAGGCTTTATATACATTTTGGCATTTTCTGCACTGGTGTTAGGTTTTTTTGTTCTAATGATGAAAGTCACTCACGTGTCGTGAGTGACTAAAAATAAATCAATATTACGCTCTGCGGCGTTCACGTAACATCAATAAACAAGGTGTGAGTACTAAGGTTAGTATAGTCGCAAAGGTCAAGCCCCCCGCAACGGCAGTTGCTAATTGCACCCACCACTGCGTTGACGGTGCACCAAAATCAATTGTGCGATTAAATAAATCAATATTGATCTGTAATACCATCGGCATTAAGCCCAAAATAGTTGTTACCGTGGTTAATAACACTGGTCGTAAGCGCTGTGCTCCCGTCCTTAAAATGGCATCTTTTACCGCAAGTCCTTGTGTTCTGAGTACGTTATAAGTATCAATTAGTACAATATTATTATTAACAACAATACCGGCTAACGAAATAACCCCAATGCCTGACATAACAATACCAAACGGTTGCTGTAACACTAATAACCCTAAGAACACGCCAACAGTTGAAAACACCACCGCGCTTAAAATCAAAAAGGCCTGATAAAAACTATTAAACTGAGTGACTAAAATAATACCCATCACAAACAGCGCAACTAAAAAGGCATTTTTCAAGAAAGCTTCTGATTCATCTTGATCTTCGGTTTCACCACGAACTTTGATTTTAACTCTAGGATCTAAGCCTTGCTCTTTAAGCTGTGCTTGTAAGCGCGGTAACGCTTTAGCCAGTTGTTCACCTACTTTCATATCAGCGTTAATGGTCACGACTCGGTGAGCGTCAACTCGACGAATTGTATCGACTTTTGGCGCCGCATGGCGTTCAACAAAATAGCTAATCGGTACTTGCCCATGTATGGTTTTAACACGTAACGTTTCAAGGCGGCTTAAGTCTCGTTTGTCATGCGGAAAGCGCACGCGAATATCAATTTCATCATCAACATCATCTGGGCGATACTCTCCCAGCTTTAATCCATTGGTAATTAACTGCACATTGGCACCGAGCATAGCGGCATCTGCGCCATAACGTGCGGCATCGGCTCGATTAAGTTTTAACTGCCATTCAATTCCCGGTTTTGAAGCGGTGTCGTCTACATTACGAAAAGCCCCATCGTTTTCAATGGCTTGGCGGATCACTTTAGCTTGTTGGTTGAGTATCTCAGGAAATTTTGAACTTAACTCTATACTCAGTGCTTTGCCGCCACCTGGGCCATTTTCATCCTTACGCATCTCAATCTCAACCCCAGCAAAGCTTGCTGTGATTTCATTAACTTGGGTAATAATGTCTTCAGCTGGCGGGCGTTCATGCCAATCTTTTAAATTTAATCGAAATGAACCTATTTGATCTTGCCCACCAGTGCGTGCATACAAGGTTTTAATACCCTCAACGGCCAAAATACGGGTTTCAATCTCCTTCATGATCACGTCTTTTTCATAAATAGACAAATCACTATACGAACGTACTTTAATATTTACCCCATTTGGCTCAACATCTGGGAAAAACTCAACCCCGAGTTTTGATGCTCCAAAGCCAATAAATACTAAAATTGAGAACACAATCGCCGCGAGTAAGGTCCACCATGGTTTATCAAGCGCCCTATCTAGTACACGCACATACCGCCCTGCAAAACCTTGCAGTTGAGTTAAATCACCAGATTCAGCAATCACTAAATCCTGCTTTTGCACTGGCGTTAAGGGTCTAATTTTTCCTATCATACCGCCAATTGTTGGTACAAAAACCAATGCCATTAGTAATGATGCTGATAGCGTCGCTATTAACGTAATTGGTAAGTACTTCATAAACTCACCCATCATTCCTGGCCAAAATATTAACGGTGCAAAAGCCGCAAGTGTCGTAGCCGTTGATGCAATAATTGGCCATGCCATACGCTCAGCAGCAATCTTATAAGCCTGCTTACGTGACTTGCCTTCACTCATTGCTCTATCAGCAAATTCTGTGACAACAATTGCACCATCTACCAACATCCCGACTGCCATGATCAGCGCAAATAGCACCACGATGTTGACGGTTAAGCCAAATAAAGAAATGACTAAAATACCCGTTAGAAATGAACCTGGGATCGCAATACCCACTAAAAAAGCAGTGCGAGCACCAAGGACTGCAACAATCACAATAACCACCAGCAATACCGCCGACAACACGTTATTTTGTAAGTCTGACAGCATCATTTCAACGTCTTTTGACATGTCACCGGTGTAATCAACACGAATATGCTCAGGCCATATTTTTTGCGCTTGCTTAACAACTTCTTTCACTTGCGCTACTGTGTCTATAATATTTTCCCCAGCACGCTTTTTTAACTTCAAGAGACACGGCTTGACGGCCGTTGATACGTGCGATTGAGTTCGGATCTTTATAAGCGCGGCGAATTTTAGCAACATCCATAAAGCGCACGACTCGATCGCCTACCACTTTTACAGGTTGTTCCATTACATCTTGAATGGTTTCAAATACCGAAGGAATTTTTACAGCAAAGCGCCCTTTACCAGTATCCAAAGTACCCGCCGCAACTAAGCGGTTATTGTTAGAAAGTAGTTGAATAATATCGTTTGGTTCAAGCCCGTAGGAGATCATCGCTAGCGGATCGACCTCAATTTCCACCATATCTTCACGATCCCCCCCACATCTACTTCCAATACGCTAGAGATGCTTTCGAGCTCGTCTTTTAAATTACGCGCAAGGGTTAATAAGCCTCGCTCTGGTGAGTCGCCTGAGAGTGTTAAAGTGATGGTGGGTTGCTCGTCTTCCATGAGTATTTCATGAACTTCTGGCTCTTCTGATTCAGAAGGGAGCTTTGCCTTGGCTAAACTGACTTTGTCACGCACATCGGCAAGCGCCTCTTTAGGATCCATGCCCGCCATAAACTCTAACGTAACAGAAGCATGGCCTTCACTGGCCACCGCGGTCATTTCTTTTACGCCCTCGATAGAACGCAATTCAATTTCCATGGGCCTTACAAGTAACCGTTCAGCATCTTCGGGTGATATACCATCATGAATGATGGATACGTAAATAAACGGAATCGTTACATCGGGATTCGCTTCTTTCGGAATATTTTGGTAGGTCACCCACCCTGATATCAATAATAAAATAAAAATCAGCAGTACTGTGCGCGTATGATTGAGCGAGGCTTCTATTAAATTTTTCATGCCGTTATTCGCCCGCTATAGTATCAGCTTCAACAAACACAGGTTCGACACTATCACCGACTCTAACAAAACCTTGCCCTAACGTGATCACATTTGCTGTTTCACCTAATCCCCACAACCACACTCCTTCAGCTGTCGATTTAGCAAGGCTCACATTTTTAAACTCGACACGATTTTCAGCGTTTATTACCTTAACTCCAATATTGCCTTCACTATCTAGTGCCATGTAGGCAGGACTTAGTAACATCGCTGGCGCGGAATCGAGGGAGATATCAAGTTGCGTTGAATAACCTGCTTTAAATTTCATTTCGGGATTGGCAAATGCAGCTTCGATACGAAACGTATTGGTGCTGTCGTCGGCGACAGAGGCAATATAACGCACTTTTCCTGGGTATGTTTTATCGTTTAAAACATGGGCGTGCACAGCTTGACCGACTTGCAAACCAGTAATTTCTTTTTGTGTCGCATCAGCACGAACCACTAAAGGATCAAGATCAACCAACTCTAAAATAGGATCGCCAATCGCAACATAATCACCGAGCTGTACAAGGCGTTTATTAATGATGCCACTAAAAGGCGCACGGATCTCGGTACGCTCCAATTGCAGTTCAAGCCCAGCTAAACGTGCTTTTCCTTGCGCTAATACCGCTTCGCTGCGCATAGTTTGCACCCGATCTTGCAATCCTTGATCTCTCAGTGACAACGCACCTTCATATTCTGCCGTATATTGCTTTAACAGTGCTGTGGCAGAGCCCAACTGTGCAACTAAATCAGATTTATCTAACTCAAGTATTAGTGCCCCTTGCTCAACAAACTGGCCTTCTTGCACATAAATTTTGTTAACTTCACCGGCTTGACGTGCACTCACACGGGCTAACTTATCTGGTTCTGATTTACCATAAAACGACAAGGTTTTCTTGATGTCTTGCGCGACTAATTTCACCACTTGCACTTTCGCTGTTTTCTCAAAAGTGCTTGAAGACTGCTCATTACTCGCATGACTTGATCCAGAGCCCATCCAAATACAAATAGCAACAACAATGATTATGGCGAGAATATAGGGTTTTTCTTCTAGTTGCTGGGCAAGCTTTTTCAACACAAAGTTTCCTTTTAGCTATCAATAATAAATGTGCATGATTGTGCAAATAATAGAGTACGTAGTAGTTTTAAGGCAATAAGATTAGAGTGTTATCTTTGGTATTAAATTTTAGTCAATAAAAAAGCCGCAACCTGCGGCTTTAATCAATATCTTTAAACGCTAAAACTAGCGCCACACCCGCAGGTAGTCGTTGCATTGGGGTTTGCAACAAAAAAGCGTGCGCCTTCAAGTCCTTCGGTATAATCTACTTCACCGTCAACTAAATATTGAATACTCATTGGGTCAACCACTAAGGTCACACCATTTTTAACAATTTCTAAATCGCCTGGATTTGCTTTTTCATCAAAAGTAAACCCATACTGGAAACCAGAGCAACCACCACCTGTGACATAAACACGCAGTTTTAAATTTGGATTCTCTTCTTCGTCGATTAACTGTTTAACACGAACAGCCGCTGCATCGCTGAACTTAATGGGTAATTCATCTGACATACCATAACCCTCTATACCTACATTATTGCGATTATCTAATACCCGAGTGTTTTAATCAAGTATAGGGATAAGTTTGCTTATAATAGTTAAGCTAATTTTTATATAGCCAGTTGTAAGCGATGTAAAATGGTGCACCTGTTATTTCTATACTATATTTATTTCTCAGGCTGAAATAAATCCACACGATACTCTGTTTCAATTAAGATGAGGGACCATCTTGGATAACCATTTAACGCTCCACTTTATTACATCTGAAATGCTGAATGCCCCAGTTATTTCGGCTCAGTATGATGGCTATCTTGTATTGGCCTCAATATTAACGGCCGTATTTGCATCTTATATTTCTTTTTTATTATCAGCGCGCATTAAAGGCTCACAATTAAAAGAAGAAACACGGCTATGGACAATCGTAGCATCTTGCTTTTTAGGTGGCGGAATTTGGGCTATGCACTTTATTGGCATGCTAGCCTATAAGCTCCCCATTCCTGTAGAGTACGATATCACAATAACGCTCGTGTCTATTTTTCCCAGTATTTTTGCCAGCTATATTGTTATGTCACCCACATTAGGGCGTTTTAATAATTTATGGCTCAGAAGTATACTCATGGGTCTAGGTATTGGCAGCATGCATTATATTGGCATGATGGCGATGCGCATGCCCGCCCATATGGCTTACGAACCCTGGTTATTTTCATTCTCTGTGTTGGTTGCTGTGGTGCTCTCAGGCCTGGCATTAAAAATAAACGAATTACGATTAAGCACCCATACTAAGCTTTATTGGGTAAACTTACTTGCAGCTTTGACCATGGGCACCGCTATCTCAGGCATGCATTACATAGGTATGATGTCTATGTATGTTTTTGCTGCACATCACACTACCTATATCACTAATGAAAATAGCGCTGAACTTGCCCAAGTTATCCTGTTTGTTCTGTTAGCACTGAGTTTATTTCTGGTTGGCGGGATGGAATTACGAGCCAGAAGCCTATTATCAGCAAAATTAAAAGCAGTACTAAATACAGTGCAAGATGCGGTCATCTGCTTTGATAAGCAAGGAAATATTGAGTTTGCAAATCCTGCCACAACCAGTATTTTTGGCTTTGAGCAGCACGAATTAATTGGTAAAAACATAGCCCTGTTGATACCACAAAAATATGCAACACAAACAACTCACTATAATGACGCTGAACAAGCAGGTAAAAGTCAATTATTACAAGGGCGAAACAACAAAGGGGCAGACTTTCCTATTACGGTCTCGATTAGTCCAATCAGAAAACACGCCAACCCCTCATTTGTCGCTACCATTAAAGATTTAACCAATATCCAAAATCAAGAAGCATTTACCCAAACCATTTTCGACACGTTACCAATTATGTTAGTCGTCAAAGAAGCTGAGCAACTGTCTTTTAGTCATATCAACAAAGCAGGTGAACAATTACTTGGGAAAACACGAGACGAACTTATTGGGCTCAGTGATTTTGATATATTTCCTGAGCAAGAGGCCGAATGTTTTACTGCGTCAGATCGATCAGTTTTAAGTTCCGGTGAAGGTATAACAATTGATGAGGAACCTATCACCATTGATGGCCAGACCCACTATTTACGCACGCGAAAAATGGCTATCAAAGATAGTCAGGGTAAAACAAAGTTTTTACTCGCAGTCGCTGAGGACATAACTGAACTGAGAGTTGCCAAGCTAGAACTTGAAAAGCTGCATCATCGTATGTCTATAGCAGCGAATGCGGCGCATATTGGCGTATGGGAGTGGAACTTTAAGACCAATGAACTGATCTGGGATGAGTGGATGTTCGCACTCTATGGCGTTGACAAGTCGGCTTTTACTAGTAACTACACTGAATGGGAAAAAAGAGTCCACCCAGATGATTTTAAAAATGTAATCAAAAATTTAAAAAGTGCGGTGGCCAATAAGGGGGAGTTCCATGCTGAGTTTCAAATTATGTTACCTAGTGGGGAAACACGTTACTTAAATGCTGACGGCCAGATCTATGGCGATTGTATGGTTGGAATTAATTTTGATATCTCAAAACGCGTGATTGCTGAAAATAAAATACTGCAATTAGCACAAACTGATCACCTCACCGGCCTCGCTAATCGTAATGCGTTATGTAAGTTTGCTGAGCACGCATTTGACTGCACAAAACGCACTGCCACTAAAGTCGCCTGTTTATATTTTGATTTAGACAAGTTTAAACCTATTAATGACACCCATGGCCACTTAATCGGTGACCTAGTTTTGGTTGAAATAGCGAAACGCTTAAGTGACACAGCCAGAAAAACCGATTGTATCGCCCGTATAGGTGGTGACGAATTTGTCATTCTCATCACTCACATTGAAGAAAACAACCAAGTTAAAACAGCATTGGCGCGATTTATTGCCGCGATTGAATTACCGATAATGTCATCACAAGGCAGTCTTTGTGTGGGGGCCAGTATCGGTTATGCTATTTACCCAGATGAAGGAGAAAGCTTAGATGAATTACTCAACAAAGCTGATGCCAGAATGTACAACCATAAACGCGCCAAGGATGTGAAACAACAAGTTATTATCAACCAGTGAGCTCCTAATAATGAATGAGAACCTACGAATTTTGGCCGTGACACACACTCCTTTATATTTTTACTACTTAGCCAATTGTACGCTACACAATCACCCAACTACTTGGTATCAATTTGATTTAAGTTAAACTATTGATGAAAATCAAAAGGACTTACTGTGACACTTTTGCTAAACTGCGCGCTGGAATAGGTGGCGAGGAACAAAGCATGTGGCTTGAAACGCTTAGGCGTCGCTTGGCAAAGCCAAAAACATCGGTGCAATTGTGCTTACTTGGCGTAAGTGCTGGATTAATTGCGGCGTTTTTGATCATTCTATTTCGTTTAACCATTCTATTTTTTCAAGGCTTATTCCTTGATAACCCTGACGATTTTACCACCTTACCGCCTCTAGAACGGGTGTTAATGCCTATTATTGCCGCGTTTTTAATTGCGCTATTCGCGGCTTTCACTGGTTTTAAACATTATCGATTAGGTATTCCTTTCGTTATTCACCGCATTAAAAGTCACTATGGGCAAATGCCGTTGTATAACACCGTTAATCAATTTGTCGGCGGTGCATTAGCATTGATCAGTGGTTTTTCTGTCGGCCGTGAAGGCCCTTCCGTCCATATGGGCGCAACCGGCGCTAGTATCTTAGCTGACAAACTGCATTTACCTTACAACGCTATGCGAACCCTAAGTGGTTGTGGGGTTGCAGCAGGCATTGCAGCCTCATTCAACACCCCATTAGCGGCGGTAATTTTTGTAATGGAAGTCGTGATGCGTGAGTACAAAGTGCATATCTTTGTGCCTATTATGCTTGCTGCGGTTACCGGTGCTTTAGCTACTCAATTTGTTTTTGGTAATGCCTCTGAATTAGAACTCATCACCATCACCACTTTAAGTGGTTGGCACTATCCATTTTTAGTCCTATTTGGTATTGCACTGGGCGCTGTTGCTTATGCGTTTAACCAAAATTTAATGCTGATCATCCGCACCTTTAAACCTTTAAGCATGTTTCCACGGCTGTTATTGGCAGGCCTTATCGCTGGCGGCATCGCTTATTTAGTTCCCCAAGCAATGGGGTCTGGGATGAGTGCAATAACGCTCGCCGTAGAAACCCCAGAAGATGTACAACTGCTCACCACCATTTTAATCGCTAAATTACTCGCCACCTTATTCGCTATTGGGCTAGGTATTCCCGGCGGCATTATTGGCCCAGTGATCGGGCTCGGCGTATTAATGGGCACCTTAATGGCGTTTTTTGCGCAATTTATTAGTCCAGGTGTTGATATAGCGGGTACTTACAGCGTGTTAGGCATGGCTGGGTTACTTGCCGCCACTTTACACGCGCCACTTGCCGCTTTAACCACGGTAATGGAGCTTACCTCAAGCCAAGAAATTATAGTTCCTGCTATGCTGGTTATTACAACCGCCTATGTTACTGCGTTACAAATATTTGGCAATCGCTCGATATTTTTACAGCAACTTGATTTTCAAGGCTTAAGTTATCAAGTTTCTCCAGCCACCGAAGCCCTACAAAAAGTAGGGGTTATGGACGAAATGGATGAAAACTTTAAGCTACTGTATTCAGATGATAAACAACAAATCGAAAGTACCTTAAATGCGGTGGATAGCCAAACCCCGCTGATTGTTTATGATGCTGAAAATGGCTACCGGCTTGCAGAGTATGATTTAAGTTTAATGTCGGATCAAAACATTGCTATTAACTATATCAGCCTGCAAGGGATCAGCAGCCAAGCAACCCTTGCCGATGCATTTGAGGTATTAAAAGATAAACGCAGTGGCGCTGTGTATATCTATAACTTACTCGATAATCAACAAATTATGGGGATTATGCGCTGGGATCAGATCCGCCATATCCTCACCATACGTAATAGCTTACTTTAACTAACCCAATAGAGAACATTATGAGCGCGCTACTAGTCTACAAAGCCCTACATATCTTTTTTATGATTGCCTGGTTTGCTGGCATTTTCTACCTGCCAAGACTGTTTGTTTATCATGCTATGAGCGAAGAGAAGTCATGTAATTCAATGCTTAAAGTCATGGAACGCCGCTTACTGTATTTTGTTACTCCGTTTGCCATATTAACCGCGGTATTTGGTGTATTAACCATTATGGAATACGGCCGTGAGTGGTTCAAACACAGCATGTGGCTGCACTACAAACTGGTATTAGTGATTATTTTATACCTATACCACGGCTTTTGTTTTAAGTTGCTGGCTGATTTTAAACACGACCGTAATACTCGAAGTCACCGTTTTTACCGTATTTTTAATGAGTTACCAGTATTGCTATTGTTAGTCATCATATTTTTAGCCGTAACTAAACCTAGTTTATAAAAAATTTGCTGTATACCCAAACCACCTCAAAATGTAGAAACTCGCTTCTTGAAGTGGTTTGGGTATAATATCGCGCGATTGCGTGCCCATCGTTGATGGTTGATCGCGCCCCTTTTCAATGTGATAGGAATAACCCCAATGTTAAGTTTCCAAGGTGAAAATATTCTTTCTGTCAATCAGCTCGACCGCGACTGTATTGAACGTATTTTTGCAGTAGCCAAAAAAATGGAGCCATATGCTAAAAAGCAAAAGCGCACCAATGTGTTAGAAGGCGCGATCTTAGCAAACCTATTCTTTGAGCCAAGTACCCGTACTCGTGTAAGTTTTGGCACCGCCTTTAATTTATTAGGCGGCCTCGTCCGTGAAACCACCGGCATGCAAAGCTCTGCACTTGCGAAAGGCGAATCGTTATACGATACCGCCCGTGTTATTTCAGCTTACGCAGATGCAGTCGCAATGCGCCACCCTGATGCAGGCTCTGTAGCTGAGTTTGCCACTGGCTGCTCAGTACCGGTGATCAACGGCGGCGACGGCCCAAATGAACACCCAACTCAGGCCTTGCTTGATTTGTTAACCATAGAACGTGAACTCAACCGTTTTGAGCAAGGTATTGATGGCATGCACATCGCCCTTGTTGGTGATTTAAAATATGGTCGTACTGTGCATTCACTCTCTAAGTTATTATGCCATTATAAAGACATCAAATTTTCAATGGTGGCACCTGATGGCTTACAAATGCCAAGCTACATTTTGGATGCCGTTGATAATGCAGGCCATAAAATTGAAATCGTCGACAAAATGGAAGGCAACTTAGCCGCCGATATAGTCTACCAAACCCGTATTCAAGAAGAGCGTTTTCCTTCTCAAGAAGAAGCGAATAAATACCGTGGTGGTTTTCGGATCAGCCAATCAATTTACAACGCACACTGCAAACCAAACTCCGTGTTAATGCATCCATTGCCGCGCGACAGCCGCATGGAAGCCAATGAACTCGATAACGATTTAAATAGTAACGATAACTTAGCTATCTTTCGCCAAGTACAAAATGGCGTGTTAATTCGCATGGCACTATTTGCATTGACCTTAGATGTTGCCGACAAAGTTGAGCAATATGAAGTTGCTGTGCCATGGTTTAGCCGTAAACGCGATAGTTAATCTACCAGTACAACTAATAGGATTTTTCATGACAATTAGCCAAGATTTATTTGCCCGCGCCCAAGCGTCTATCCCTGGTGGCGTAAACTCACCAGTACGTGCCTTTAATGGTGTTGGCGGTACGCCGCTGTTTATAACTAAAGCGCAAGGCCCATTTACCTTTGATGCCGATGGCAATCGTTACATTGATTATGTAGGCTCATGGGGCCCGATGATCATGGGCCATAATCACCCAGCCATTAAACAAGCGGTACTTGATGCGGTAGAAAATGGCCTTAGTTATGGTGCCCCCACTGAAACTGAAATTTTCATGGCTGAAAAAGTAAAACAGCTTGTGCCATCAATTGAAAAAGTACGCATGGTAAGCTCAGGCACTGAAGCCACCATGAGTGCGATCCGTTTAGCGCGTGGTTTTACCGGCCGTGACAAAATACTTAAGTTTGAAGGCTGTTACCACGGTCACGCAGACTCATTGTTAGTAAAAGCCGGTTCGGGCGCATTAACAATGGGTGTACCAAATTCACCGGGTATCCCTGAAGATTTTGCTAAGCACACCTTAACAGTGTCGTTTAACAACCTTGATGAAGTTAAAGCTATTTTCGCCAAGTACGCCGACGAAATCGCCTGTATTATCGTAGAGCCTGTAGCCGGTAACATGAACTGTATCCCGCCGGTTCCTGGCTTTTTAGAAGGCTTGCGCGCAGTATGTGACGAGTACAAATCAGTACTTATTTTTGATGAAGTAATGACAGGTTTTCGCGTAGCCCTTGGCGGCGCACAAGCCTATTACAATATCACTCCAGATTTAACCTGTTTAGGTAAAGTCATTGGTGGTGGTATGCCAGTAGGCGCTTTTGGTGGTAAAACTGAGATCATGGATTACATTGCACCAGTTGGCCCTGTGTATCAAGCTGGTACATTGTCTGGTAACCCAATCGCCATGGCAGCAGGCTTAAAAGCACTTGAACTTTTATGTGTTGATGGCCTACACGCTGAGCTTGAAGCAAAAAGCAAAGCAATCTGTGAAGGCTTTGAAGCCGCGGCTCAAAAAGCCGGTATTCCACTGACCACAAACTACGCCGGTGGCATGTATGGTTTCTTCTTCACTGAACAAGAAAAAGTAACCACTTACCAACAAGCAACGCAGTGCGATTTAGAGCGCTTTAAAAAGTTCTTCCACTTAATGCTTGAAGAGGGCGTGTACTTAGCACCTTCAGCGTTTGAAGCGGGCTTTGTTTGCTCTGAGCACTCAGAACAAGAAATCGCCGATACCATCGCCGCCGCCGAGCGTGCGTTCGCTAAGCTTTAAGTTGTAATTTTAAGTGATAAAAAAGCCCGTAAGGGCTTTTTTTGCTTCAGCTCTCATATCAATGAATGATATTACCAAGGTATGCGGTCTTAGTAATAAGTATTAACAACTAAGCCATCAAGAGAGCTCTATGTCAGGATTAAGACGCATAACTTCCCCCGCTATCAATTTGATGGCAAACCTCAAATATAAAACCAAAATTAGTTTAGTGTTTGGTATTTTATTAGTGCCTTTAAGCGTTAGTTTATTTTTTTTATTGTCTTTGCTTACTAATAATATTGAAGTATCGCAATCTAAACGCCATGGCTTGCATAGCTACAGTGCTTTACTTGATAACTATTTAAATTCACGTACAGATAATAATGCCGCTATCGCTCGCTCCTACGGCTATTCGGTTACAGATGCTCAATCGAACGAGGCATTAGAACGCATATCTACAGCTTCAAAGTTAGCCCTTGACGAGCAGTTAGCGAGCGCCTATTTAAATCGTACATTAGTCTCACCGCTGCCCGCCTTAATTTCGCAACTACATCAAATAAAGCAAAGTGCCGACACCGTACTAGAGCGCCAATCGTTTACTCCTGCAACATTTATTAGTTTATCTAACCTATCGAAATCATTACCACAATATTTAGCAAATGTTCGCACCACCTTACAAGTTGCGACTGATGCCAACAAACAAGTAGACGCAAAAATTACACCACAACTCAGTAAGCTTGAGCAGAGTATTATTAATTTTAAAACAGCTATAGATAAGAGAATACTTGAACCAGATGAGCTGGCACTGACCCAAGCTGAATTCACACAATTACATACCGAGGTTATCAACGATACCCGTCACTTGATTGCTGCAAGTGTACCAATGTTAGAACAGCTAATTAGTGAAAAGTTACAACAACAGCAATGGATCAGAAACACAGTACTGCTTGCTTCTTTATTTAGCTTGCTCAGCGCTTGTTACCTATTAATTGGTTTCTACTTTGCGGTGGTTGACGGTATCACTCGCTTCGCTAACGCAGCAGAGCATGCTGCAAATGGTAATTTAAATGCCAAGTTAGACACTATTGGCAGTGATGAAATGAGCATAATCACTACTCGATATAATGCCTTACTGAACGCATTTAAAGGTTTCTTGGCACAGGTTAATCAAACAACATTCGATTTAAGTAGCGCAATAATTTCTCTTGAACAAGCAAGCCATCAAACAAACCTTGATGTCGGTGAGCAACAAAATCGCGTCAATACCATTCACAGCGCCTTGAGTGAAATGGCTGACAGCGCACATACGGTCGAAGACGCTGCAAACCAAGCCATGCTGATTGCGCAAACAGCGGCAGATCACGTCTTAGAAAGCTCACATAACACCATGGAACTTGCTGAGTTTATGCACGATCTACAAGTTGAATTCAGTGACAATCAACATGCTTTAGATCGCCTAGCCAAAGACAGTCAAAATATAAGTAAAGTCAGTAAAGGGATCAGTGAAATAGCTGATCAAACTAACTTATTAGCACTTAATGCAGCTATTGAGGCTGCACGTGCGGGCGAACAAGGACGTGGTTTTGCTGTGGTAGCGGATGAAGTAAGAACCTTAGCTCAGCGGACTCAACTACAAACTCAAGAAATTCATCAAATCATCAGTTCTTTGCAACATGCCTCTGACGATACACAGCAAAAAATGCGCTCAAGTGTTGATAAAATGGTGCATTGCGTACAGTCAGCTAACAATACAAATAGCGTGCTGCAAAATGCGCAACAGAGTATGCAAGAAATAACATTACAAGGTAAGTTAATAGCCCAGCGGGTACAATCACAATCCATTGCCACCAGCCAAGTTTTAAAAGATTCGCAACAGATCAGTACGTTAGCAATAAAAGCACAAAACTCCGCGCATTCAAGCTCTGTAGATACAAAGACAATCAGCCAGCTGTCTGAGCAACTAAGCAGTGCGATGCAATTTTTTAAACCTTGATCAGCTTACTTGCTAAACAAACGCAGCAACCTAGGTTGCTGCGTTTGTTTATAAGTCACTTCAATACACTTAACGCTGACAACTAGGTCTTGGCTCAAACTCACTAACTCGCAATGGGAGTTGAATGACCTTACCACAGCCTGGAGGTGCTTGTTTACCCGTCTGTTCATTAACAAATGCCCAGCGGATCGAGGGCGGACGAGTATCAGCAATAGACTCTGGATTAAGTGGTTTAAGATAGCGAATATAGGTTTCTAGTGCACCAACACTGCCTGTTAATCCAGTGCTTTTGTTATCATCACGGCCAAGCCATGCGACAGTTACCGTATTTTGATCAAAACCTGCATACCAACTATCACGTAAATCATTACTAGTTCCGGTTTTACCCGCCAATTGAATTGATGGAAAATGGGCATTTAAGCGTTTTGCAGTACCATCTTTTGTAACCCGTTTCATCGCATATTTTGTCATGTATAGCGCGTCTTTATCAAAGCGCGGCTGCGAGCTGATATTATGCTGATAGAGCACCTTTCCGACTGAGTCCGTTAACGCTGAGATTGATGTCAATTGGCGATACTCACCATCTGCCGCCAATGTGGTATAAAGTTGAGCGACTTCAAAGCTCGACATTTCAAGCGCCCCAAGTAGTAATGATGGGTAATGACGAATATGACCTTTTGCACCAAGCTTGGTAAGCGTATCAGCCACTTTATCGACTCCAACATCTAGGCCTAGATTCACAGCTGGTATATTGATGCTATTACTAAAAGCTTTATACAGCGGCATCATACCGCGATATTGATGGTCAAAATTTTCAGGCTGCCACACTTTGCCCTGTTCATTAGTTACTTGCACTGGTGAATCATCCAATAGCGTTGCTAAGTTATAGTGGGGTAACCCCAACGCCGTTAAATACACCGCAGGTTTTACTAACGAGCCAATGTTTCGTTTTGTATCTAATACTCGATTAAACCCTAAGAAACGTGGATCACGCCCTGCAACTAAAGCTGATACCCCGCCCTTCTCTACATTAACTGAGATCATTGCCGCTTCAAGCTGCTCCGTAGCAGCACGTTTTTCGAGATACGGCAGGCTTTTTTCAATGGCTTCTTCCATCGCGGTTTGTTTTTGTAAGTCAAAATACGTAAACACGCGCACGCCAGCATCAAGTACTTCTTGATCAGGTAGTAATTTTTTCAGCTCACGATCCACCAGCTCTAAATAACCAGGGTATGATTTAGGCAAGCTATCCTTCATTGGTGCAATGTCGATTGGCCGTTTTAAAGCAGCACGGTATTCGCGGGTATCAATCAATTTATTATCAACCATTAACCGTAATACTAAATCACGACGTTCCATAGTGCGCTCAGGGTAACGGCGAGGATTATAGTATGAAGGTCCTTTCACCATAGCAACAAGTAGCGCTATTTGATCGTACTCTAGCTCATCGACCGGTTTAGAAAAATAAAATTCAGACGCTAAGCCCATACCATGCACACCTTGGTTATACGATTGACCAAGATACACCTCATTAAGGTAGGCTTCTAATATTTGATCTTTTGAATAACGATAATCTAAAATTAACGCGATCAATGCTTCATTAAATTTGCGTATCAGCGTGCGGTCTCGCGTTAAATAAATATTTTTTGCCAACTGCTGAGTTAACGTACTGCCACCCTGAACAGTGCGCCCTGCTTTTATATTGCTATATAAAGCACGCATGATCGAAAATACGGATACACCGTGGTGTTGATAAAAATTCTGATCTTCAACCACTAAAAGTGTATCTGTAAGCATAGGTGGAAACTTATCCAGTGGTACAAATTCACGGTCTTGTTTTGAATCATTACCAATCCGAGCAATTTGTACGGGCTCCAAGCGAGCGCTATTTAAGCGTCTGCCAAACTTATCTTTAATGCTGGCAAGTTTTTGACCCGCAAAACGCAGCTCAATAACTTGTGCTTGTTCTAAACCATCATAAAACTCAAATTCGCGGCGGAAAATTTTAATGCTATCGTCTGCTTTTACATATTGCCCGGTTCGGCTGAGTTTATTCACCGAGCTATAATTTAACCTATCAAGCTCCCACACGACTTCTTGACTAGATAAAAATTGCCCAGGGTAAAAGCCCATTGCCCTAGCATAAACTTGTGCAGGTAGCTGCCATTTATTGCCTTCAAATTGGCGGGTGATTTTTGCATCGAGGTAAATTAAATATAACGCCATAGCAATTATGCCAGCTAAGCTGAGTTTCCAAAAAATAGACCAAAGCTGACGACCGATACCACGCTTTTTTATATTTTTTGTCGGCGTTTTTTTAGTCGGTGTTTTTTTCACTGACTTAGATGCTGTACTTGACGCTTTTTTTGTTGGGCGCTTTGGTGGAGTTTTACTAGAGCGAGGATCTTTTTTATCAGCCATTGACGTTGCTATTTAGTTCCAGAAGTTAATTTTACAGGTGCTATAAGCGCAATACTAACACCAGTAAAATTAACAGTCACTGAAACTTAGCGTGTACACAGCCATAGTGAATGAACCATTGCCGGAATAAAAAAGATAAAACACAAGATAATATTAATAATCAGATCTTTACCAACTCCAGCTTTTAAGAATACGGCCACCGGAGGTAAAAATATCGACAGAATGATCAAAAGTAATTTGTTATCCATAGCTAGCCTTTTATTTGTAGTTAATGTCATTTAAAGAGTAGACACTAAATCCTTATTTTCCTACCCGAATACGCTGAGTTTTATCAATAACTTTTTATTGCAAACACAAAAAAAGTCCTAATCGAAATTAGGACTTTGTTCTGAACACACAATGATTTTTAAATTATTCGCTTAGTTACTACGTACTGAAACAAACTCAGGGTAGGCATCGATACCACAATCGTGCTGATCCATACCGTTTAACTCTTCTTCTTCTGTTACACGGATACCCATGGTTTTCTTAAGGATAGTCCACACAATAAGTGAAGCGATAAACACGAAGCCTAAGATACATACTAAGCCAATTAATTGAGTAACAAATGAAGCATCGGCATTTGATACTGGCACTAAGATAATCCCCAAGATACCGCACACACCGTGCACTGAAATGGCACCAACTGGATCATCAATTTTAATTTTGTCTAGCGCAACAATACTAAATACAACCAGTGAGCCACCTAAAATACCCAGTAAACACGCAAGTAATGGTGATGGTGATAATGGGTCAGCGGTAATCACTACTAAGCCTGCAAGTGCACCATTTAGTACCATAGTTAAATCAGCTTTACCCCATAACACTTTACATACAAACAGCGCTGCAATTGCACCTGTTGCCGCAGCAGCGTTGGTGTTAAGTAGGATTTTACCTACCGCAGTGGCATTTTCAGCATCAGAAATAAGTAGTTGCGAACCACCATTAAAGCCAAA
Organism: Pseudoalteromonas sp. KAN5; assembly: GCF_022846535.1. Classification (NCBI taxonomy): domain Bacteria; kingdom Pseudomonadati; phylum Pseudomonadota; class Gammaproteobacteria; order Alteromonadales; family Pseudoalteromonadaceae; genus Pseudoalteromonas; species Pseudoalteromonas sp. KAN5. Next base: position 246,901 of record NZ_AP025589.1, on the reverse strand, counting down.
CCAACCCATCCACAGAATAAAAGTACCTAGTGTAGCAAGTGGTAAGTTAGAGCCAGGAATTGGGTAGATTTCACCATTTTTACCGTATTTACCTTTACGCGCACCTAACATTAATACACCAGCTAGTGCAGCTGCGGCGCCAGTACCGTGAACAATGGCAGAACCAGCAAAATCAACAAAGCCCATTTCAGATAAGAAGCCACCGCCCCAAGTCCAATAGCCTTCAATTGGGTAAATAATGCCAGTTAGTACGATTGCAAAGGCAAGGAAAGCCCACAACTTCATGCGTTCAGCAACGGCGCCCGATACAATCGACATAGCCGTTGCAACGAATACCACTTGGAAGAAGAAATCAGACTCTAATGAATGATCAGCATCTCCAGCTTGAGTGCCAATAAGTGTTCCAAACGATGGGATTAATCCGCCTTCGGCATTGTCTACATACATGATGTTGTAGCCAACTAATAAAAACATGGTACACGCAATAGCATAAAGCGCCACGTTCTTAGTTAAGATCTCTGTGGTATTTTTTGAACGGACTAAGCCCGCTTCTAACATGGCGAAACCTGCCGCCATCCACATAACTAAAATACCTGATATTAAGAAATAAAATGTATCTAACGAAAACTTCAGTTCTATTATTGTGTTTTCCATAAAGCCCCCTTAAATTGCTTCTTCGTCTAATTCGCCCGTTCGAATACGGACAATTTGATCTAAGTCGTAAACGAAAATCTTACCGTCGCCAATTTTGCCTGTTGAAGCAATTTTGGTAATGGTCTCAACGACCCTTTGACAATTTTCGGTACGAGTAGCAATTTCAAGTTTGATTTTAGGAATAAAATCGACTTGATATTCAGCTCCACGGTACAACTCTGTGTGACCGCGTTGACGACCAAAACCTTTGACGTCAACAACCGTCATCCCCTCAATGCCTAAATCAGCCAGTGCTTCACGCACATCATCTAGTTTGAATGGCTTTATTATTGCACTAATCATTTTCATAGTGGCCCCCTTCGGACGCTTATTGTTATCCTGTTTGCTAAGATAATCCAACCTTTGTGCCACTATTTTAAATAAATAAAAAACAATAACTTAAACAAGTAAAATAAATCCACCTCACAAAAAATGCACCACGAAGGTGCATTTTTTTAACATCTTTACTGTCGTGGTGCAGCTCGCTAATTTTGCTTTACAACACAGTCACGATTTCGCTCTTTTGCTTGATACAAGGCTTTATCCGCCGAGCGCATAGCGCTGGTTAACGTCACATTTTGAAATTTAGTTAAACCAATACTTACCGTTATCGCAAATGCTTGACCATTTATCACAAATTCATACTCTGACAACCTGACTCTAAATGCATCTAGCAGCGGGTATGCTTGATCTAACCCCACATCAGTTAACACGATTGCAAATTCTTCACCACCAACCCGTGCAACAGTGAAATCTTGAAACGAACTCCGTAATAATGATGCCACCTGTTTTAGCGCTTGATCCCCTGCTTCATGACCAAACTTATCATTAATCGCTTTAAAAAAATCAATATCAAGTAATGCTAAGCAATTAGTGCGAGAGGTTTCTTTTAACAGTTTTTCGGCAAATTGATAAAAATAACGACGATTATAAAGGTTGGTTAAATCATCGCGAAACGCACTTTCTTTGATATCAGCAATAAGTGCAAGTTGCTCCATAGTTTGCAATACACGGCAATGAAACTCTTCATTCATAAAGGGTTTTGTTAAAAAGTCATTCGCACCAAATTTGATAAACCGCGCAGATAAACCATGCTTACCAGCACCAGATAAGCCTATAATAGCGAGATCATCACGGCCGCGAATATTCCGCACGGCTTTAACTAGCTCAAAACCATCCATGGTCGGCATTGCGTAATCGGTCAAAAGTAACTTGATCTCTGGATCATTTTTAATAATCTGTAATGCTTGCTTACCATCATGGGCATCTTGCACATCAAATAACTGTTTTTCGAGCATTTGCCTCATAAGTGAGCGACTCAATAACGAATCATCAGCGATCAACGCCTTACACCCTTGATTACGCAATAACTGTGACACTAATTTAATAGCATAATGATAAGAGTCACGATTATCTTTGATCACATAATCAACCACACCCAGCTCTAATATCTGCTGGCGTTTATATTCATCAATGGTAGATGTAAGCACAACTGTAGGAATAGCGTGCTCTAAGGTGTATTTTACTACTTGGCCATCCATTGCATCAGGCAGGGTTAAATCAACTAACGCAAGTGTGTATTGGTGTTTTGCAATAAACTCCTTGCCCTGTGCAAGTGACCAAGCAAAGTCAATCGCTACATCAAGATAATGAGCGGATAAGTGCCGTAATACTTGCTGGACAACTTTACTATCTTCAACTACTAACACTCTTTGCATATATCTTCTCAACACTTCAGCGGAACAATGCCGATAAAAATTATTTACGAATAAAAAATAAAAATAAGAACTAAGTATGGAATATACTTTATTATTGCTTTAAGCAAAATATCCTACCGCAAATATACGCATAAAAGCATAGTAGTTCCCTTTAGGATAATATTATTGTCTACCTCTTACCGACTAATATTGGCGTCTAGTCTCATTCCCTTTGTTATTTACCTAGAAATTATCTTTAATAGGTTAACAATTATCTAAAGGATAAACCATGAAGCTTATCAGTATCATTAGTTTCTCACTAGCTGTACTTACTTTAACTGTCAGTACAACCAGTTACGCAGAAAACCAACGTCGCATTGATGTCGACAGCAAAGTTGTCACCGAACATAAAGCGCGTATCAATGGGGAGCGCTTTACTTATACAGCAACCACAGGCACACAACCTGTATGGGATGATAACGGTGATGCTGTAGCTACATTACAATACACTTACTATGAACGTGATAAAGTTGATGATCGCACTAAACGCCCATTACTGATCTCATTTAATGGTGGACCGGGATCGGCCTCAGTATGGATGCACATTGCTTATACTGGCCCACGGGTGTTAAAAATTGATGACGAAGGCTACCCTATTCAGCCTTACGGTATAAAGGACAATCCTTATTCAGTACTTGATGTTGCCGACATTGTTTATGTTAACCCAGTCAATACCGGCTATTCACGCGTTCTTGAAAACGACAAAGGCGAACTACCAAGCAAAGAAGCACAGCAAAAAATGTTTTTTGGTGTTAATGCTGATATTAAATATTTAGCCGAGTGGTTAAACACTTTTGTATCACGCAACGAACGCTGGCGCTCGCCTAAATTTTTAATTGGTGAAAGCTACGGCACAACCCGTGTTTCAGGCCTTGCTCATGAGCTACAAAATCGCCAATGGATGTACATAAATGGTGTGGTGTTAGTCTCTCCAACAGAGATTGGTATTAAACGTGAAGGCCCAGTGGAAGCGGCGAACCGCTTACCTTACTTTGCCGCAACCGCTTGGTACCACAAAGCACTCAGCCCTGCACTGCAAGCAAAAGATTTAGACAAATTACTGCCTGAAGTGGAAGAGTTTACCGTTAATAAATTACTGCCTGCTATCGCAAAAGGGGGATTTATTGCTGCTGAGGAAAAACAAGCCATCATCAAACAAATGGCTTTATATGCGGGTGTGTCAGAAAAGTTTGTAGCGCAAAACAACCTCGACATTCCAAATAACTTTTTCTGGAAAGAGTTACTGCGTGAACGCGGCCAAACAGTAGGTCGTTTAGACTCTCGCTACTTAGGTATTGATAAGCGTGATGCGGGTGAATCTCCTGACTATTGGGCGGAACTTACATCATGGCTGCACTCTTTTACACCGGCAATCAATCACTATTTACGTGATGAATTAAACTATAAAACAGATGTTAAATATAACTTGTTTGGCAATGTTCATCCGTGGGATCGTACAAATAATAATACTGGTGAAAACTTACGTTTAGCAATGGCGCAAAACCCTTACTTAAATGTAATGATCCAATCGGGTTATTTTGATGGCGCAACCAATTACTTTGATGCCAAGTACACTATGTGGCAACTTGATCCAAGTAGTAAAATGCGTGACCGCTTAAGTTTTAAAGGCTACCGTAGTGGTCATATGATGTACTTACGCCATGCAGATTTAGAAAGCTCGAATAATGATCTACGAGATTTCATTTTAAAATCATTACCTAAAGAAGGCGAAGCTGCAAAATATTAAACATTGCACTGCCCTAATTAATAAAAAGCCCGATTATTACGGGCTTTTTTTTTCGCAACATGTAAACGTTTAGGTATATACTCAAACCATTGATTTTACGTTTTGGAAAACAAAAATGGCAGAAAACTTCCGTGTCATGTTTGCTGGTCTAGCCAAAGATACAGACCAAGCACACGCGATCAGCCAGTTGGCGACGAAACTAAAAGCCCCCACGGCCAAAGTGGCCGCTTTTTTTGACAACAAGCCATTGTTTGCCCCTTGTGAAAAAGAGAAAGCGCTAAAACAAGCCAAAATACTTGCGAGTGTTGGCATCAAGAGCAAGCTGCATCCTGTTGAAACACATATGACAGCCAATACGACTGAAACCCCCAACCAGCGCGACGAACGAATTTTTAACGCCCTTGATTACATCACCAGTAGCTTAATTCGCATTGAAGAAAAACTCGATGACTTAGAGCAACGTATAGCAACAAGCCAACACCCAGCAAATACAGATGAAGACGATAATTGGCAAACGGACGATTTACTACTAGATGAAGAGTTAACCACACCAATTAAAAAGCGCAGTAATGTGCTGTTATTTTCGCTGATCGCAATGGTCGTTATACTACTTGTGGTATTGGGGTTATCGTTTGCATTTCCTGACTTATTCAGTTTTTAACATAAAATAAAAGGTACAACCTAGTTAACAATGAGTGAAACAAGAGCACAGATCCGTCAACAGATCCGCAAAGCACGTAATTTACTGTCAAAATCTGAGCAAAAAATTGCAGCAAAAGCAATGAAAGTGAATTTTACTCAACACTTAAAACAGCAAAAAAAAGTAAAAAACGCTCACATAGGCATCTATTTTAGCAATGACGCAGAACTTGATACATCATTGTTAATAAAGGACCTTTGGAGTAAAAACCACCACCTTTATTTACCGGTTATCCACCCCTTTAACGGCACTACTTTATACTTTCAGCGTTATGAAGAAAATTCACCCATGAAGGCAAATCGCTATGGTATCTTGGAGCCCAAGTTAAATTGTAGTCATATATGCCCGCTTGCAGAGCTTGATTACCTGCTAATGCCGTTAGTTGCATTTGATGATAATGGCAACCGGTTAGGTATGGGGGGTGGTTTTTATGATAAAACACTGGCGCGCTACGAAAAAGAAAACTGGCAAAAACCACAACTAATTGGCCTTGCACATCAATGCCAACATGTTACAAGTTTACCGGTTGAATCGTGGGACGTACCATTAAATTACATAATTACACCGCAGAAAATCTACCATTGGTAAGCAATAAATTTGTATACTAAAGGTAAGTAACTCCACCTATTGAGCAAATACCATGACACAAGATGAATTAAAAAAAGCAGCAGCTTGGGCTGCACTCGAATTTGTAAAAGAAGGCACCATAGTCGGTGTGGGTACAGGTTCAACGGTAAACCACTTTATTGACGCTCTAGGTTCAATAAAAGACACCATAGCCGGTGCGGTTTCAAGCTCAGATGCATCAACCGAAAAACTTAAAGCTCTTGGTATTGAAGTGTATGAGTTAAACGATGTTGATAGCTTAGATGTATACGTTGATGGTGCAGATGAAATTAACGCACAAAACGAAATGATCAAAGGTGGCGGCGCAGCACTCACTCGTGAAAAGATCGTTTCTGCAGTAGCTAAGCAGTTTGTTTGTATTGTTGATGAAACAAAAATAGTGGATACCTTAGGTGAATTTCCACTGCCAGTAGAAGTTATTCCTATGGCACGCAGTTATGTAGCCCGCGAATTACTAAAACTGGGCGGCGATCCCGTTTATCGTCAAGGGGTTGTGACTGACAATGGTAACGTTATTTTAGACGTCCATAATTTGTCTATCAGCCAAGCAAAAGATTTAGAGCTGACAATTAACCAAATTGTTGGCGTAGTAACCAACGGCTTATTTGCCCACCGTGGCGCAGATAAAGTAATTATCGGTACCAAAAATGGGCCGCAAATTAGATAAATAGGATGAGGATATGAGTAAGGTATCGTTAGCAAAAGACAAAATTAAAATTCTTTTGCTTGAAGGTGTGCATCAAAGTGCTGTTGAAACGCTTAAACGCAACGGCTACAGCAATATTGATTATGTAAAAACCTCATTACCTGAGGACGAACTGCTGGAGCGCATCAAAGATGTGCACTTTGTGGGTCTACGTTCTCGTACTCATATTACCGAAGCAGTATTAGATGCGGCTGAAAAACTGGTTGCTGTTGGCTGCTTTTGTATCGGCACTAACCAAGTTGATTTAAACGCAGCCCGTGAGCGCGGCATTGCTGTGTTCAACGCGCCGTTTTCTAACACTCGCTCTGTTGCAGAGTTAGTACTTGGTGAAATTTTACTGTTGTTCCGTGGTATTCCTGAGCGTAATGCTATTGCCCACCGCGGTGGCTGGTTAAAAACAGCCAATGGTTCATTTGAAGCTCGCGGTAAAACCTTAGGTATTATTGGTTACGGCCACATTGGCACACAGCTGAGTATCATGGCAGAAAATATCGGTATGAATGTTGAATTTTACGATATTGAAGACAAGCTAACCCTAGGTAATGCAACACAAGTCCATAACCTAACACAGCTATTACAACGCGCTGATGTTATTAGCTTACACGTACCTGAAACACCGCAAACTAAAAACCTCATAGGTAGTGCAGAAATCGCTGTAATGAAGCAAGGCGCCATTTTGATCAACGCCTCACGCGGTACGGTCGTTGATATTGACGCCTTAGCCGAAGCACTACGTGACAAAAAAATCAGTGGCGCTGCCATCGACGTATTCCCTGTTGAACCAAAATCAAACGATGAAGAGTTTGTATCGCCGCTACGCGAATTCGACAACGTGATTTTAACACCACACATTGGCGGTTCAACGCAAGAAGCACAAGAAAACATCGGTATTGAAGTAGCAGGCAAACTGGCTAAGTACTCAGATAACGGCTCAACGATTACTGCTGTTAACTTCCCTGAAGTGTCACTGCCAGAGCTTGCTAACCGTAGCCGCTTATTACACGTACACCACAACCGCCCAGGCGTGTTAACACAGATTAACCAGGCATTTGCTCAGCACGGCATCAACATCGCCGCGCAGTATTTACAGACAGACGAAGCGATTGGTTACGTAGTAATCGACGTAGACACTGATCAGTCAGAAGTTGCACTAAAAGAGTTAAGTGCAGTAGAGGGCACGATCAGAGCACGTATTCTTCACTAGATGCTAGATGCTAGATGCTAGATGCTAGATGCTAGATGCTAGATGCTAGATGCTAGATGCTAGATGCTAGTAAAAATAAAAGCCGTGCTTGTTAAGTCAAGCACGGCTTTTATTTTGAGTGGAATAAATATTTTTTGCAAAGAGCAGTGTAGGTTCCGTTCCATTAAATCTTTTTAGTCGTAATGTCCAAGCTCCCCATAAATGTATGGAAAATGAGCTCTTTGCTTGACACCCACCTTTAATAACAACCTAAAAAATGAACAAGATAAGTCCACATAAAATGTATTCACCACCTAAAACTCATTCAAAATTACATTTACTATTCTCTCGGAAAGCTTTTATTCGACAATCCCTAAATTACTGACATAGCAACCCTTGTCTTGAGACAATAGTTAACGTTTTAGTTGAGTATAAGGACTAGGCCAGTAGTTTTTCGCTATTGCTCACGTTACTACGTCGTTTTCTCTTCAGATTTTCACAGTAGCTTTCTTGTGCCGCCGCTCTACCCACTGCACCATGAAAAACGCGAGTAAATTGTGTGGTCAGTTTTAACCAGTTTTCGGGGGAAATATTTACACGCTCTAATAATGGCAAATGACTACACTCTATATAGCCCTGTTTACCTTCCTTAACGCAGCGCCCAGTTAATTCAATAAGTTCAAGATATGATTTAAGCTCAAACGGGAGTCCTTTTGGTATTATTTGACGTTAACAAATTAGCTAACGTATTACTATCACTACGTTTTCTATTATCTTTAAGCAAAGCTAAATGAAACAATATGCATGTGTCGCTCATTTTCCTGAATATGGGAGAAAACAACAGCTTTATTATTCAATGAGTTATTATTCTAAACCTATATCAACGTCGGTTTCCACCTTGAAGCCATCACTCAGTTTTGCTCTGTCACGGTTGGGTTTCGTTGCGCTCAGTCACAATCTACGATGATAAATTGAACGCCGACCTACTTTGGTTTTTCCTAGCGCCTAAAACCTAGCTCCTACCCCCTAAAATCACCCAATAAAAAAAGCGCGAGCTAAACTCGCGCTTTCAACTAACTCAAAACTACCGCTGTTTTAAACTGACAGCTTACGACTGATAGCTGACAGCTATTATTCACCCTTCGCTTTTAAATTAATAAACGCTGCCAGCTCTTCTGGTTGCCCCATAAGAGTAAAAATCTGTTGGTTGATCTCGGTCATAGTTTGCCCTTCTGGCAAGCTTGCTGACACGGTTAATGAGCTTAACCCTTGTGTAAAGTTTTTAATCGCTTCACCCAGCTCTTTACTCACAGGGGCTTGCTGCAACTGCATGTCGACCATTTGCTGCATTTGCTCTAGCGTCATACCTTGTTTTTCAAGTGCTTGCTCTACTAATGCTTTAAACTCACCTTCGTTGTTAAGGGCTATTTCAATGCTGCGCGGTTCAAGCTGGGAAAGTGCTTCCATTAAAATGGTTTGTTGTTGTAATTGCTGCTCTAGGGTAGGTTGCTGATTGCCTAACTCTTGCTGCATTTGACTTAACTTTAATGATGCGTTCATCAGTGCAGTTGATTTTGCTAAACCGAGGTTAAAATTAAGGGCAACTATTTTATTAGCATTAAGATCGAACGCAATATCGCTATCCCCTGACTTTTCATCGTAATTCATTAAAGTATGTAAATCATAACTGGCTGAAGCAAGGTTATTATTAGCATCTGCTGGTAGCTGAGCTAAAAAGTGCTCGCTAAAGGCAAAGTTTTTAATTGTCAGCTCGGTACGAGGCGCGATTTTATCGGTTTCGTATCCTGACACTTTAATACTCGCAATATTGGCTACTGGTTGCTGGTCAAAACCGGTGATTTCCATATTCGATATTTCTACACTTTGACCAAATACGCTCGCCGAGATATCTTCATAACTGGCTGTCACGCCCATTTGTTGATTCATCAGCGCTAGTTGACGATCAACTTCTACTTTCACTTCTTGTGTCAGTGCGTGATTTGCGTAGCTAACACCACCGATTGCAGCGGCAACAACAACGGCAACAATTGCGAGTTTTTTCATTCTATTTCCTTATTACTATTCTTTATCACCGTTGTTATTTATAACGTTTTAAACGGCTTTATACTAAAAATTTACCTAAGCCTATCACTCAATAATCGCTTTAGTAAGGGCTTGCGTTGGATCAGGAGCACTAATATGTCTTATGTACTTACCACTAATTAATTAAACTTAACAGCTCATGTACCGTTTTAACTGGGGTGATTTTAGCGCCCAGCCCTTCCATCGATTTATGGTAATTTCGAAATGGAATGAATATTTCGGTAAAGCCATGTTGTGCAGCTTCTTTGACGCGCGGTACGCCACTGTCAATTGGCCGTACGTCACCATTTAAGCTCAGCTCCCCCATAATACAGGTAGTTCGTGGCACCACAAATTCATTTAAGCTACTAAGTAAGGCAGTCACTAGTGCTAAATCGATACAGGTTTCTGTTTCATCAATTCTCAGCCCACCCACAATGTTAAAAAACGTATCGTGGAAGATTTTGGTTTTAGTGTGCTTGCGCAAAATACCGGTGAGCATTTTGATCCGATTCATATTTAAGCCCACACACACCCGCTGCGGAAATTCAGCTTCGGTTTCAGTAGTTAAACATTGAATTTCGAGGAGTAGATTACGGTTACCTTTACGAATACAAGTAATGGCTGAACCCGGCGAATCAGTGCTAGAGCCTGATAAAAATATTTCACTGGGATTATCAACACTAAGCATGCCGCGTTCACACATTCTAAAAATGCCCACTGTGTCAATGTCGCCAAAGCGATTTTTATTGGCACGTAAGGTACGTATTTGGCCATCGTTGGTATCTATATGCAGTAACGCATCAACAATGTGTACTAAGGTTTGCGGCCCAGCTATTTCATTATTCTTATTTACATGGGCAATAATAAACATAGTGACATCGTTTTGCTTACAATACTGGGTCAATGCTTGCGCGGCACTTTTAACTTGCGACGGGGATCCTGGGCTGCCATTGGCGGTATCAGTTACTACGGCTTGAACAGAGTCGATCACCGCAAACTTAATTTTGTTCTTTTCAAGCTCTTCGATAATAGTTTCGACACTGGTTTCTGATAATAAGTACAGTTCATCAGGGTTGTAATCAAGCTTTAAGCGATTTACACGGTTTTTAAATTGCGATAACGACTCTTCCGCGGTGCAATACAGTGACGGCATACGTTGTGACATACGCGCTACTAAGTCAGATAATAATGTTGTTTTACCAGCCCCAGGGTCGCCAGAGATAATATTTACAGAGCCTGTGGTAACACCGCCCGATAAAACACGATCAAGCTCACCAATGCCGGTGAGCTGCTTTTCGGCTTCAGTGGTTGCGATGTCATTAATTTTTTTCGAGCCACCGCCCACACCTCCAGCATAACCGCCAACAGCACTACGCGCTGCTGCTTTTTTAGCTTAGCTTGCCCTGCCGAAGGCTTAAACTCGGCTAAGGTATTCCATGCGCCACAGCGGCACTGCCCTTGCCAGCGCTGATAGTTCATACCGCATTCGGTACAAACAAACTCTATTTTTGCCGCTTTTGCCATAAACTTTTGCCTATACTCGTCATTTTGAAATTATTTATGTTAATACTAGGTAATGTTTAGTTTGCTATGCCGTACTTTGATTGACGAATATTGACCTTGCCAACTAGACAAATCAACGCCACAATCGAGTTATATAAAAGTAATTTACTTTTTTTAGGGCATACTTTTTGCTTAACCTTTCCTACTTGGGCTTTTTGATCCTAAAATTAAAGTAATGAGCCATTTATTTGGCAGTTTAATAATAATAAAAACTAAAGATGGTAGCTCATTACATTTTCTACGCTGAAAACCAGCAGCCCAGAGAATGTATAAATACTCACGCAGTATACCAACTTTTTAGAATAGACGGTGATGGTTTTATAAATGACTGAAGACATTCTACTGAAGTACGAAAGTTTGGTTGACGAACTTAAATCGTATTTAGGTAATGCCAAATTTGACACTATCTTTAAATCAAAGACAGCAGGTTTAACAAAACCTGAGCAATTCTTGATCAAGATGGAAATGTCACGCTTATCGCAACCCATTGCTCGTTTTATTGATTTACGTGGCCAAGTTACAGGCCAGGTGAAGCCTTATGAGTATGAAGGCAAACAACACTTTATGGATGAAACCGCCATTGCGGTATTTGAAAAAGCCATAAAACGTCATGGTGGGTATATTCTTGCGGTTTATGAAGCCGTTATGAATACCGATAACAATCACCGCGTCATGCAAAAAAAGGCTGCACAGCAAGCAAACCAAGCTGACCAACAAAATGAACAAAAACGAGATTGTCAGGTTATTAAGTTTGCTTCTTATGAAAGTCGTCGTGAAGAACGAATGAATTACTCAATCAAAATTACGGTAGAATTGAGCAAAGACAATACAATCGCGGCCAGTACGTCTGATATTTCTTTAAGTGGCGCAAAAATCAAACTTTCCCCTCGTTACCAAGTCAAGAAAGGCCAATTGCTTGGGCTACGCTTAGTGGGACTTGAACAAGATTTTGAACTGGGTTTAAAAAACGGTATTCAATACGAAGTTGTTGCGGTTGAAAAAATATCGACAGAGTATAATCATGTGCGGTTAAAACGCACTTTTATCGAGAACAATGCAAAGTTCGATGAATTTTTAGAAAGCTTTATTCATGGTAATAAGCGCCGTTATAAGGTGAATTTAGATAACACTTTAGATGCTGTGGTTTCTAAGGGCTATGAGCAGTATTATATTCCTCGCGTTACCTCATTATTCACCTTTTTTAGCCTGCAAAATGACAAGCTCTACCCAAGCTTAGTGCTCACAACTGAAAACAATATTTTCATCCAGCGTTATTTTTGTGATGAACGTAAGTTATCCTGTTTATATACTATTTTAAACCAACAACGTTTAAGCCAATTATTAAGTAACCCTGCGCAAGTTAAAGAAGAGTATTTATACACCTTTACCCATGTAGTCGCTGGTAAAGTATATTACTATTCAGCAACACGCAGTGAGCTTGCTAAAGAGCCACATTTAAGTGCGTTATTTTTTGGTTTTGGTAGTCAAAAAGACAGCTGGCAATGCTTTAAAGTACAGTTAATGCCTAGCCACCCTGAAGACTCATATATTCCGCTGAGCTTACCAAATACCGCAGCTAAAGATATTGAAAAGCTCAATAAGCCCCCTTCGCCTCGCGTTCAAGGTATGATCAAAGACGTAAAGTATTTACTGATCTTAACCTCCATTGGCACCGCAGCAGAACAAGCCCATTATCAACGTTTTGATTATGATAAAAGTATCGTTAATCAGTTAAAGCGCTTTGGGCACGGTAAACATAAAACTCCACCAAAGCTTGAAACCGTTGATTTAGAGTATGTGAACCTGCGCTCGCATAAGCGCTATTTATACAAAACTGATGCACTATTAACTACACAAGATGAGCAAACATATACCGCCCATAGCCGTGATTTCTCAGTAATGGGGCTACAAATAGAATGCGAACAACCCGTTACTTTTCAAAAAGGTGACATTGTAGAGTTAAGCTTGCCTGAGCTACAAAAAATCACTAAAAAGCATGTGCTTAGTAAATTGAAATATGAAGTGATGGCTGTTAGCAAGTCATTAACCACTATCAATTTAAAAGCATCTAGAGTAGCTGACGTCCCGCATGAAGGGGTGAGGTTTTTCACACAGTTAATTGAAAATAATAAAGATAAACTAAAAGTATCTGAAGAAGCACCAAAAGTACCTGGACTTTCAACGGCACTTAGGAACATGGTGACTAAGAGCGTGTGTCAATTTCCGTTTTACTTACATAAAGAGGCGGCGCATTTTAAAACAGGCGCAATTGGCCAAGGTTTATACCCCAGTCCATTACATATTATTTTACAAAACTATGGTTTGCTCAATGACACCACCAGCATTGATGCGCTTTTGCCACCAGAGAAAATAAATGAGGTCATTACCCCACAAATAAAAGACCGCAGCCGACAAGATCCACCATTACCTTTTACTTTATTTATCCGTTTTGATCCGAAAAAATCAACTATTGAAGAGGCTGTGAAAAGCCAATGCAGTGCAACGGACGATTTCACCCCTAACCTCCTCTTTTTAAAGAAAGGTTTAAAATCTGAATTGTTATTTATAATGCGTGTTTTTATTTCGCGAACAGGTCGCCCTGACACTGATTACTTAGCTAACGAGCTAAAATACGTAAGCCAATACGCACTTCATAAAGCCAAAGATCTGGAAGAAGCGTTGTGGTCAGTAGCAGGTGTTGGTGACATGGTTGATGTAACTGATGAAACGCTTAGTCATTTAGATTTACCAGTTGAGCTGATAGAACAAATGAATAAGCGTAAACAAATTTGGTTAAAGCGACTAAGTTAATTACTCAGCCATTGGAATGGTTAATAAATACAGCAGCTGCAGTAGCGAGCCTTGGCAAATGGCTGCTTGAGCTTGCTCAACCACCTTCGGCTTACCGTGAACGGCAACTCCGAGCCCTGCCTCTGCCATCATGGTTAAATCATTTGCGCCATCACCAATAGCCACTGTTTGCTGCATTGGTAAACTTAACTGCTGCTGTAAGTTACGAAGTACCACGGCTTTTTGCTGCGCATCAACAATTGTACCCAGCACTTTACCTGTGAGTCTGTCGTCTTTAAACTCTAAAACATTAGCATGGATTTCATCTAAACCAATAAGCTGTTGCACTTGCTCAGCAAATGGTACAAAGCCACCTGATGCGATGGCTAAATACCAACTATGTTGTTTCAACACTTCGCATAATTCTTTAATCCCCGGCATTAAAGGCAAGCTGCTTTTCAGCTCATCAATTAAGCTTGGCTCTATTCCCTCAAGCTTGGCTACACGTTGATGCAAGCTTTCACTAAAATCTAATTTGCCAGCCATTGCTTGTGCAGTCACCGCCGCAACATCATCGTACACATCAGCTAGACGAGCAATTTCGTCAATACATTCGATGGTGATGGCAGTTGAGTCCATATCCATGACTAATAAGCCTGGAGCTGTAAGCTTTGGCGGCTTGCTAACTTGTACAAGTTGAAAACCCAGCGGATGAGCAAACTCATTCAGTAATAGGGGGTTAATACTCGCGTTTGCGGTATCACTGTAAAAGCACAAAGCAGGCGTTAAACTTGGATCAGGCTGATAACGACATACAGCTGAGACTGTAAATTGCTGTTGCGATAAAAACTGAACAATATCTGTTAGTTGTTGGCCGTTAAAATTCCCAGTAAAAGCAATGCTAAACACCCCTTGTGGATCGGCTGGTAAAGGTGCTTGCTCTACTAAGGCGCTTTGATAGTGATACCACTTGCCTAACGACAACTGCATTGACAATTGCTCAGATGAAAGGCTCGCAATGCGCTCCAATGTCATGGTGACTCCAAAAATAATACTAATGTCTCCCCTGCCAAATAACAGTTAACTCGCCATAAAGGGGGATTTAAGGTTATAGTTAGGCTTAGTTGTAACATCAAAAGCAAAAGCTGTCAGCAGCGTAAACGGTGACTATGAAAAATAACCATCTTAAAAACCCTATTTCAGCATCCCTAAGGCAGCGTTTAGTGCGATTAAGCATTGCTGCTGCTTGCTTTTTATTACTGACTTGGGTAGCGGTTAATGGCAGTTTTCAAAGTCACCAACTGCTTTATGATAATGCAGACAGCACGGCAAGAAGCTTAACCCGCTTTATGGCACTTAATGCTAAAACACCATTACTTGAAAAAAACAAACCCGAACTCACCGCCTTATGTAATAGTATTAGTAAAGATGAGTTTGTATTAGCAGCAACGATTTACGATCATCAAGGTGTCCTTATCGCCAGTAGTGATAATTGGCAAATGCACCATTTATTGGGGAAGTTACCAAATTCAACTCCAGGTATTAGTAAGCTTAAGACACCGTTTGTTGAACCAATTATAAGTGATGATAATCGCCCATTGGGGTTTGCTTCTGTTACTTATTTAACTCGCTCAGCGGTGGCAACGAGTCACAGTAGTTTTCATGATCTAGGTCGCCAAGTATTACTAATGCTGGTGATCACCTGTATTTTCACATGGCAACTTGGCCGAGGCTTAAAGCGCTGGCAGGTTAATCGCTATATCCGAAAAAGTGCTGAACACGATTCATAAAGCTGCTTTTTAAAATCAGCTTTATAAGGTGCTGTGATCTGCTTCAATTGGCATAGTTGTTCAAACACTAAAGGCAGCTGTAACGGCGTATTGATTTGCCCCTGAAAGCCCGCCAATGGCATTGATGGCGCATCTGTTTCAAGCACTAAATGTTCAGCTGCCAATGCAGCAACGACACTACGGGTCTTTTGTGCCCGCTCATAGGTGATCACGCCACCCACTCCTAGCTTAAAACCTTGCTTAATGTAGTACTGTGCTTGTTGCATTGAACCTGAAAAGGCATGAATAACCCCACCGAATTTAGGCTTGCAACGCTTAAATGACTGTGCAATTAAATCGTGGCTTTGTCGATGATGTACGATCAGAGGCAATGCTAGTTGATTAGCAAGTTCAATATGATGCTCAAATATCTGAGTTTGTAAGGCTAAATTATCGATACTGCGGTCAATACCACATTCACCAATAGCAACCAGCTGCGGCTGATGTTGCTCGGCAAATTCAGTTAATGCTGCTAAATGGCTTGGTTGATATTCAGCTAAAAAATAAGGATGTAAACCAGCGGCAATGTGCACGCCCTTATACTTAGCGGCAAATGCAATTAATGCGTGAGATTGTGCCAAGGTAATCCCCGGCACAATGAGTTTGTCGATGCTATGCTGCTGACATTGTGCAATGAGTTGTGTGCGAGAAGCATCAAATTCAGCAAAGTCTAAGTGGCAGTGAGAATCAATAAACGCCATAGCAGCTTATGGATTCAAGCGTGTAATTTGCCAACTATTATCAGCTTGGCGCTGATACATAAAACGATCATGTAAACGATGCGCGCCGCCTTGCCAAAACTCAATTTTGGTAGGCACGACGCAATAGCCGCCCCAAAAATCGGGTAATGGGATTTCACCCTTCGCAAATTTATTTTTCATATTGGCAAAGGTTTCCATCAACACTTTACGTGATGATACCGGCCTACTTTGTGCTGATGCCCATGCTGCTAACTGGCTTTCTTTAGGACGGGACAAAAAGTATTTCGCTACCGCTGAGGTCGGTAACGGCTGTGCTTCGCCATAAACAATGACCTGACGCTCCATGGTGTGCCACGGGAAGTGTAACGATATTTTGTTATTACCTTTAAGCTCTTGCGCTTTACGTGAGCCAGTATTGGTGAAAAATACAAAACCATTATCATCAAGGTGTTTTAACAACACAATACGCTGTGAAGGCTGACCAGTTTCATCCACCGTCGCCACCACCATCGCAGTTGGGTCTGATAAATTAGCGGTTACAGCGTTATCGAGCCACTTTTCAAACTGCTTAAAAGGGCAATCAAGCAAACTATCTTCGCTCAACCCATCTTGTAGGTATTCACGACGAATATCTTCGAGTTTCATATCAAATCCTTCTTTATCAGCTATCAGCTATCAGCTATCAGCTATCAGCTATCAGCTATCAGCTATCAGCTATCAGCTATCAGCTATCAGCTATCAGCTATCAGCTATCAGCTATCAGCTATCAGCTATCAGCTATCAGCTATCAGCTATCAGCTATCAGCTATCAGCTATCAGCTATCAGCTATCAGCTATCAGCTATCAGCTATCAGCTATCAGCTATCAGCTATCAGCTATCAGCTATCAGCTATCAGCTATCAGCTATCAGCTATCAGCTATCAGCTATCAGCTATCAGCTATCAGCTATCAGCTATCAGCTATCAGCTATCAGCTATCAGCTATCAGCTATCAGCTACAAAATTAAGCCATTGCAGCTCAGTGTCAAGCTAAACCTAGCACCTAGCACCTAAAATTATCTGCAAGTGTAGGAGTGCTAGCAAGGCAATGAGTTTATTTATGCCAAGGAGCATACGTGTTTTGTATGTGACTTAGGCTAAATAAACTCATTAACGCAGCTAAAGCGAACTACACGCAGTAGGTTACATTTGCTCCATGACTTCAATGCCTAACAGGTCCAACCCTGTTTTCAACGTATCCGCCACTAAATTACACAACACTAAACGGCTGTCACGTACACTTGGCTCTACGCCGTCTTTCAGTACTGGGCAGGCTTCGTAGAAGGTCATGTAAAGACTAGCCAGCTCATATAAGTAACTACATAATACGTGCGGTGTTGCTTCATTGATCATTTGATCAAGCACTTCTTCTAATTGAAGAAGTTTTAGTGCAAGGGCTTTTTCTTGTGGCTCAACAATGGCGACATCTGCGGTTAAGTTTGCTGCGTCTACACCCGATTTACGGAAGATGCTGCGAACACGCGTATACGCGTATTGTAAGTAAGGGGCCGTAGCACCTTCAAAACTAAGCATGGTATCCCAGTTGAAAATATAATCACTGGTACGATTTTTTGATAGGTCGGCGTATTTAACCGCACCGATACCAACTTTACGGGCGATTTCTGCACGCTCTGCATCCGTTAAATCAGATTCACGCTCTGCCAGTTTTGCCGTTGCACGAACAATTGATTCTTCTAGTAAATCAGCAAGTTTAACCGTACCGCCAGTACGGGTTTTAAATGGTTTACCGTCTTCGCCCATCATGGTGCCGAATGGGCAAAATTCGTAACTGGTTTCATCACGTAATAAACCCGCTTTACGGGCTGTAAGCTCTACTTGATTAAAGTGCAGACTTTGGCGGGCATCAACAAAAATTAAGATACGAGCTGCGCCTAACTTATTTGAGCGGTAATCACAGGCCGCTAAATCAGTGGTTGCATATAAGAAGCCACCACCTGATTTTTGTACAATAAACGCTGATGGCTCACCATCTTTATTCGCTAGTTCGTCTAAAAACACCACTTGTGCGCCTTGCGACTCCACAGCAATATTTTTGTCTTTTAATAACGCGATAATGTTATTAAGCTCACTGTTATATGCACTTTCAGCCATAATGTCGTCTGGCGTTAGTGTTACATTTAAACGCTTATACACTTCTTCAGAATGTTTTACTGAGGTTGCAATAAATAACTTCCACAGTTTTTCACAGTGTGCATCGCCACCTTGTAGTTTTACTACGTAATCACGGGCTTTATCGGCAAACCCTTCTTCTTCATCAAAACGCTTTTTCGCGTCGCGGTAGAAGGTTTCTAAGTCAGCCAATGCCACTGAATCTAAATCAACACCTTGGTTAATTTGATCTTCTAGGTGAGCAATCAACATACCAAACTGAGTACCCCAATCACCCATGTGATTTTGACGAATAACCGTGTCACCACGAAACTCAAGGGCACGCACAACAGCATCGCCTATGATAGTTGAACGTAAGTGGCCTACGTGCATTTCTTTTGCAAGATTTGGTGATGAGTAATCAACCACAACGGTTTGCGGCTTTGCATGCTCAGCAACTGCAAGTTTTGCATCTTGATTTGCCGCTTTTACGCTGTGCGCTAAAAATTCAGGCTTGAGGTGAATATTAATAAAACCTGGGCCTGCAATTTCAGTTTTATCAGCAATATCGCTAACATCTAAGTTATCAATAATTTTTTGTGCAAGCTCACGAGGATTGCTTTTCATTTTTTTAGCCGCACCCATTGCACCATTAATCTGGTAATCACCAAACTGTGGACGAGTACTTTGTGTAACCGCAGGATTAGTGTCTGCGGGTAGTCCTGCAGCAGTCATTGCAGCAATAGCTTTATCGATTAGAAGCGTACGAATATTCATGTAATTTGTTACCTTTGTCAGCCCGCATTGCGGGCTTTAATTAAATTTTGCGTTTAGTTTTCACGGGTGTGGTTAAACGTCACTTCAGGGTAACGCTCTATTGATAAATTAAGATTCACACGGCTTGGCGCTATGTAAGTTAAGTTATCACCGCCATCAAGTGCTAAGTTGCTCTCGCACTTACGTTTAAAGTCTTCAAACTTTTTAACGTCATCCGAACTGACCCAGCGTGCTGTATTTACATTCACGCTTTCATACAAAGCATCTACGTTATATTCTGCTTTTAAGCGTGCCACAACCACGTCAAACTGCAGCACACCGACTGCACCCACGATTAAATCATTATTGATAAGCGGTCTAAATACTTGTACTGCACCTTCTTCTGAAAGCTGTACTAAGCCTTTTAACAATTGCTTTTGTTTTAGTGGATCACGCAAACGAATACGGCGGAACAGCTCTGGTGCAAAGTTTGGAATACCAGTAAATTTAAGTTTTTCACCTTGGGTGAAAGTATCACCAATTTGAATCGTACCGTGGTTATGTAAACCTATAATATCACCAGCAAACGCGTCACTTGCGCGTTCACGGTCGCCGGCCATAAAGGTCACTGCATCAGATATACTGACTTGCTTGCCAATACGCACATGGTTCATTTTCATACCTTGGCTGTACTTGCCCGATACAATACGCATAAAGGCAATACGGTCACGATGTTTTGGATCCATGTTGGCTTGAATTTTAAATACGAAACCGGTGAAGTTTTCTTCTGTAGCAAGAACTGTACGGTCTTCTGTTTCACGTGGCAGTGGCGTTGGCGCCCATTCAGTCAGGCCATCAAGTACATGGTCAACACCAAAGTTACCAAGTGCAGTACCAAAATATACTGGTGATAATTCACCGGCTAAAAATAGCTCTAAATCAAATTCGTGTGAAGCACCAATAACCAGCTCTAATTCTTCACGTAATTGTTCTGCTAATTCGTCACCAATTGCTTCATCCAGCTCTGGGTTATCTAACCCTTTAATACTGCGTACTTCTTGAATCGTATGACCTTGGCCTGTTTTATATAAAATCGTTTCTTCGTTATGAATGTGGTAAACACCTTTGAACTCTTTACCACAACCAATTGGCCACGTGATTGGCGCGCAAGCTATGTTAAGCTCAGTTTCAACTTCGTCTAATAACTCCATTGGGTCGCGGATATCACGGTCACACTTATTCATGAAAGTAACAATCGGCGTAGTACGCAGGCGTGTTACTTCCATCAATTTACGGGTACGATCTTCGACACCTTTTGCCGCATCGATAACCATTAAACATGAATCAACAGCGGTAAGAGTACGGTAAGTATCTTCAGAGAAATCTTCGTGCCCTGGGGTATCCAGTAAATTAACGAGCGCTTTGTTGTATGGAAACTGCATTACAGAGGTAGTTACTGAGATCCCACGCTCTTTTTCCATTTCCATCCAGTCTGATTTTGCATGCTGATTAGAACCACGCCCTTTAACAGTCCCCGCTTTTTGAATAGCCTGCCCGAACAACAGTACTTTTTCAGTAATGGTGGTTTTACCCGCATCCGGGTGAGAAATGATCGCAAAGGTGCGTCGTTTATTAATTTCACTAGATAAATTAGACATGTAAGCCGCTTTAAGTCATAACAAGGCACAGCTAAAACAACCCGATTCAGGTTATTTTGAGGCATTGTAAATATAAAATAGAATTACTGACATTATACCTTGTTTGTTGTAGCCAAAAAAGCAGCGATTGCAAGTAATTAACTGCTTAGTAAAATTCAAGTAATTCAAACATATTGAACTGTTAGGGTTAGCCACAGACTTTTAACTACCGAAACAGTCCTCAACATCAAAACCGGAACTCAATCCCCCTGAAACAATAGCTAAAAGCATCTTACCGCCAGCAAGTGATAATAAAAACAATTACCACTTGCGACCCTAATTTAAAAACAATAAAATAATGACGATTTGTATTTGAACCAAACTTAATAATGGCTACTATTAATTTTTCTCCAGTTACATTTTCTGCATTAAAGCAACAAAACTTATCACTATGTTCTGTTGCGATTTGCTTACTTGTTATTACAGTTCACGCTGCTGCTATTACCTTGCTGTGGTTAGAAACAGCGAATACTCGAGTGGTGTTAGAAAAGAATCCAAGCTCTATCAAAGGGAACTTAATCTACTTCCCTAGTAACACTAAGCAACCCACTAGAAATAACTTGTTTGATCAAAAAATACAGTCTGAACCAGCTAAAAAACCTGAACCTGCGGCAAAGCCTGAGCCTGTGGCAAAACCTGAGCCTGTGGCAAAACCTGAACCTGTGGCAAAGCCTGAACCTGTGGCAAAGCCTGAACCGGTAGCAAAGCCTGAACCGGTAGCAAAACCAAAGCCTGTAATTCAACCCAAGCCTACCCAAGCACCTAACGCCGAGCCTACAAACTCAAACACTCAACAATATGCTGATGACTATAATATCGAGCTACCTGCTGGTTTAGTTTTACCACACTTAAGTGATGCCAATGCCGTTAATAATCCAACTCCACGCTACCCTCGCTTATCTCGCAGAATGAAAGAGCAAGGAACGGTTTTACTAAAAATTTATATCAATGTAAGTGGCAAGGTAGAGCAAATACAGTTGCACCAATCCAGTGGGTTTTCTCGATTAGATCAATCAGCTAAAGCCACTGTTAAACATTGGCACTATCAACCAGCGAAACAAAATAATACGCCTATTGGCTATTGGTACATACAACCCGTGCATTTTGCACTTAACCAACCCTGATAAGGAGGATTTATGGAAGGTCCCTATGGTATTACAGCGCTTTGGGCACAAAGTGATGGCGTAATTAAAACTGTCGCAATATGCCTACTTTTAATGTCTGTTGCATCGTGGAGTGTCATTACAATAAAAGCGGTAAAGCTATTTCGATTACAGCGCTGTGCATTAAAAGTAAATGGATTTTGGCATTCTAAAGACATTCATGCTGAAATAAAACATCTCGACACACGCTCAGGACATCCGACCCCTTTTAGTCAGCTAGTAAATGAAGGACTCAATGCTAAAGCGCATTACCAGCAACATAAGAATGAACTGCACAGTGATTTAAATCTCACACACTGGCTGACAACATGCTTGCGTCATTCTATTGATGGCAGTAAAGCGGAGCTGCAGCGAGGTTTAGCCATATTAGCATCTGTTGGCGCAACCGCCCCATTTATTGGCTTATTAGGTACTGTATGGGGTATTTATCATGCCCTAATTAATATAGGCATCAGTGGTCAAGCTAGTATTGATAAAGTAGCGGGCCCTGTGGGCGAAGCGCTGATAATGACGGCTTTTGGCCTTGCTGTCGCGATCCCCGCGGTCTTAGGTTATAACGCACTAACTCGTGGAAATACACAAGTGATAGAGCGCCTCAATTTCTTTGCTCACGAAATTCATGCTTACTTAGTGATTGGCTCTGCCCCCAGCAAAACTGCGCATCAACTAAAAGTTGTAGGAGAGTAGCTATGGCTTTTGGTCAACAAATAAATGATGAAGAACAAATGATGGCTGAAATCAATATGACTCCGTTTGTCGATGTAATGTTGGTGTTGCTTATTATTTTTATCATTGCGATGCCGGTGATCACTCAATCCATCACCGTGGAACTCCCAAAAGCACAAGTAACACAAAGTGAATTAACTGAACATGTAGAAAGTATAAGTTTGCAGGTTATGGCTAATGGTCAAATCAAATGGAAACAGCAAGATATTGATATTACTGCGCTTAAAGCTAACTTAGCAAACATAGCGCAGCAATCTCCTCAACCTAGCTTGCAATTGCAAGGAGCTGCACAAGTACCTTATGAAAAAGTAGTACAAGTGATGGCATTGGCGCAGAATTCTGGCGTGACCTCGTTAAATTTTGTTACTCAATTACCTTAGCAATTTTACTAATTTATGTAGCCTAAAACCAGCCATTATCTCTAAATTTAAAAACAACATTACGACATAACAAACTGATTTAAAAATCATTTCACACAAAAAATAAGGAGTTTATGTGAAACCTACTCGTCCCATCTTAGTATTCCCTAAGCCTCTATCAGCCATTACGCTTGCATTGATAGCCGTTAATTCTATTTCTATTAGTTACGCAAAAAGTAATCAGCCGAGTCAATTAAAAGCTGTCACTGTCAATGCTGATGCTGATCAAGAAACAGCAACGGGCCCTGTTGATGGTTTTATTGCTCGTAAGAGTGTCACAGCAACAAAAACAGATACGCCACTCATTGAAACACCACAATCTATTTCCATCGTCACAGCAGACAAAATAGAAGCAATTGGAGCAACGCGAGTAACAGAAGCCCTAGCTTACACAGCAGGTGTAAACACCTCTCCATGGGGAGATTTACCTCAATATGATTGGTTGTATATTCGTGGTTTCGATGCCTATGCGCCTGGCTTTTATCAAGATGGATTACAGATCAGAAACAGTGGTAACTGGGGGATATGGCAAACAGAACCCTATGGAATGGAACGCATAGAAGTACTAAAAGGCCCTGCCTCTGTATTATATGGCCAAAATGGTCCTGGTGGCGTTGTCAATTTAGTGAGTAAAATGCCAACTCCATTTAGCCATAATGAATTACAAGTTAAGGTGGGGAATTATGAGTTAAAACAAATCGCTGTAGATATGTCTGGACCTTTAGATGATGATAGTGAATATTTATACCGGTTCACTGGTTTAACAAAAGATGCTGAACTCAGTACTGAATCACTAGAAAATGATCGTGACTATTTAGCGCTTTCATTAACTTGGCAACCAAGTACTCAAGGAAAAATCACCTTTTACTCGCAATATTACAACGTTGACGCTGGCGCCGCGTGGCATGCTTACCCACTAGAAGGCACATTATTACCTAATCCTAATGGTGATATCGCTATTTCTACTTTAATTGGTGAGCCCGATTTTAATCGCTATAAACAAGAGCAATGGGTGGTAGGCTATCAAGGTGAGTACCACTTCAATAATAATTGGCAACTTCAACAACACAGTCGCTATGCTAAGTTTAATGTTGATTATGGGGTAATCTGGGGTAAATGGGCGCAAAAAAATAGTGACCCACATTCAGCTGATAACTTTCGTTATTTAAAACGTACCCCTTTATCTAGCCAAGAAACGGTAACCGGCCTTGCAATTGATACTCGTTTAATAGGTAAAATCAATACAGGTAAACTACAACACACAATCTTACTTGGTATTGATTATCAGGACACTGAAATAGATGTAGCTGCTCGCTACGGCGGTGTATTAGATGACTTAGATATCTTTGCGCCGAACTATGGCTCTGAGGTCATTCAGCCAGAACCAAATATTGCCGGTATTTCAACGCTTGCACAGGTCGGTGTTTATCTACAAGATCAAATTAAATTTGATGATAAATGGATAATGACACTAGCTGGACGTTGGGATCGTGCCGAAATAAAAAATGAAACGCCCGATGGTATTATTGATCCTACCTCGCAGCGCACAGATACAGAGTTTACTGCACGTGCCGGCTTAGTTTACCTAGCCGACAACGGTTTAGCTCCGTATATCAGCTATTCAGAATCTTTTGCCCCAACCACTAATGTTGACCCTCAGCAAGGTAGGCCATTTTCACCTGAAACTGGCCGTCAATATGAAGTAGGTGTGCGCTACCAACCATTTGACACGGCAGCAAGCTATAGCATGGCAGCATTTGATATAGAGCGTAGTGATTTCACGCAGTGGGTATGGACAACAGAACCTGCAGGGTTCAAACAAACTGGCGCCATTGAAGTACGAGGGGTGGAGTTAGAAGCACTGGTGCAACCAACGAGCAGAACAAATATCACTGCGGCATACAGCTGGATACCTACAGCCGAAGTCACTGAAAGTGGTAATACAATTGAAATTGGTAAGCAAGATAAAGCTATTTCAGAGCATCAATTCAGTGTGTGGGGCGACTACCGTTTTGCCGATGTATTCACTGTTGGCTTAGGGGCACGTTACACCGGAAGTAATTATGGCACGGGAGAAAAAGCGCCAATTGCAGTCGACAGTTATACGTTACTGGATGCGATGCTAAGCTATGATTTAGCGCAATGGAAACTAGCTCTAAATGTACGTAACCTGACAGATAAAACAGTGATCACCACTTGCGGCAGCACTTCATGCTCCTATGGCGACCGTCGTAAGGTGGCACTCACCGCAACGTATCAATGGTAAAAACTAAGCAATAAGTAACCAATGTAAAAAGTGGCGCTTAGCTGCTTTTTACAACCCACTGGAACAACTCTATTAACTATCGTCTCGAGATGCTAATAAAAACAACGAAGAAACCGCTCACGTTAGATCCCCTACTACTCAATTTCCCACAAATCAGAAAACTTAATTACCACAAAAGTGACTTCTACTACTCACTATGTGTATTATGGGGAAGTATTTATTATCACCAATTTGCTAATGGCTATAGTAATTAGGAATAGATTGCAAAGGATCCCACCAGCACAATGAAAACCAGTAAGCTAAGTATAAGATTATTATGGTATATCACGCCGTTGGTGATTTTGCCTTTGCTGTTTTTAGGTGGTTTTACTCTCACCAACGTTACCAGTTCTACACAAAAACAAGCGGAACTTATAGTTAGTCGTTTTGTTGAGCAACAACAGCAAAAAATGTTTAACTACATTGATTCGTTCCACTCAACCACTAAATTACTGTCAACTTCCCCTGTACTCAGTGACTTTTTAGCCGATGACTTACGCGACAACGGTAACTACACCCGAAGACTGGGCGCGCTAATGGATGTATTTGCGAGTTACTCAGAGGCTTACCCTGATATCATTAGTGTGAATTTGATTTCACCCGATGGCCATAGCGATGCCTATTACTCCAGTAACTTAAATACCGCACCAACCAGCTACCCATTTTTTTCGCAAGTATTACAGAGTAACTTACGCCAGCAGCAATTTATGGTGCAAAAGCAAGATGGCACCACGAGCTTGTATTTTATTCAACGTATTTACAGTGCCGATTACTACCTAAAACGACCGCAACAGCTTGGCTTTATTGTAGTACACGTTGAACCATCCATTTTAAATACCAGCATTTTAGAAGCGCCTTATAACAACACGCTTAATTTACTGCTCACCAATAATGGCAAAATATTATTTAGCTCTGATTACGATAAACGCGGCCAATATATTAGTGAGTATGAACTAAAACAAATTCATGAACTCGCTGATTTGGGCAAGCTTTCAACCATAGAGCTATCCAGTATAGATAAAGTTGAACGGATGATTTACGCCATCCAAATGAGTGGCGGTTATTATTATGTCTCGACCATTCCTAAAGCGTTACTTTATCAATCTGGTAAAGCCATCAGTTTAATTACCGCGTTAATTGTAATTATTTCAGTGATCACCTTGCCGATGCTGATTTTTATTGTGGTGCGCAATTTATTACTTAATCCAATAGAATTACTTGGCGCCGCCAGTCATCGCGTTGGTGACGGTGACTTATCTGTGTACTTACCCGCCCATAATAACGATGAAGTAGGTGTATTATTTAACGATTTTAATCACATGGTAAACCAAATTCGTCATTACCAAGACGAACTTGAAGAATATAAACATCACCTTGAAGATAAAGTAGAAAGTCGTACAAAAGCACTTGAAACCATGAATAGCCAGCTAGAGGTTGCTATTGCTCAAGCAGAGCAAGCTAATCAATTAAAAAGCCGATTTTTAGCTAATATGAGTCATGAAATTCGTACCCCACTGACCGCTATTATGGGCTTTACTGAGCAACTATTGCACAGTAATAAAACCAGCGGCGATGCGTTGCACCTAAGTACTATATTGCGCAACTCGAAGCACCTACTTGAGCTCATAAATAATATTTTAGACTTATCAAAAATTGAAGCGGAAAAGCTCGCTGTCGAAAAAGAGCCGCTTGATATAGTGCAACTGGTGCATGATATTGATTCTATTATTCGTCCTTTAACACAAGAGAAAAAGCTCAGCTGTAATATTAATTTTCACTTACCACTGCCACGGATCATTAATAGTGATGGCACGCGTTTAAAGCAAATTTTAATCAATATTGCCAGTAATGCAGTGAAGTTTACCGAACAAGGTTTGATCACCTTAGACATTACTTATAATAGTGATTCACAGCTTATTGAATTTGCCATTCAAGATAGTGGCATAGGTATGTCAGAGCGTGAGGTTGAACGGGTATTTAAGCCGTTTGAACAAGCTGATACCACCACCACTCGTCGCTTTGGCGGTACAGGATTAGGCTTATGTATTTCTAAAAACTTAGCCCAATTACTCGGCGGTGATGTGTATGTACAAAGTACTCCTGGCAAAGGTAGTTGTTTTCGTGTACAGATTGCCTGCAACTTAGTAACAGACAACGAACTATTACCTCTGATGCTCACAGAGCAAAGCCAATTAACACCAGAAAAAGACTTACAACTTTCATTTGCACAAAATAATTTCGATGCCAATATTTTAGTCGCAGAAGATAACCCTGATAATCAACTATTGCTCAAGTTACTCTTACAAACATGGGGGCTTGAGCCAGATATTGCCAACAACGGCGCTGAGGCTGTTGAAATGGCATTAGTGAATGACTACCAGTTGATTATCATGGATATGCAAATGCCAGTGATGGGAGGACTAGAAGCGACACAAATGCTGCGTCATGCAGCATATGATGGCCCAATCATTGCCCTCACCGCGAACGTAATGAAACATGACGTCAATACATATCTGCACGCAGGTTGTGATGAGGCGCTAGCTAAACCTATCGACAAAGACGCTTTAGAAAGTGTACTGGTTACTTACTTAAATATTGAAAAAGACACGCAGAATAAATGGGAAAACTTACTCAATAGTGAAAAATTCCAGCAAATCAATAACGACTACCGTTCAAAGTTGCCTGATTATTTAATTCAAGTAACACAATTACACAATGCCAACGAGTGGGAGCAACTCAGAGCGCTTGCCCACAGCTTAAAAGGCAGTGCTGGTTGTTTTGGTTTTAGTAATATTCATCATGCTGCAGCGGCACTTGAGGATAATTTACGTGGACGCGACCAAAGCCGACGTGATTATTTAGCGCTAAGCTTAATTGAGTCGATTAAATACACCTTACAGCAACAGCCGTTAACCGAAGTATAAAATGTACTAGCCTACCTAAGTTAGCCAAATAGCAGCGTCATGCCCATAAGAATAGCATCTTCATGGCCATTTTTGGTTGGATCATCGCTTGGGTAATAGTTTTTACGTATCGACATCTCACTAAAGCCTGCTTGTTCATACAGCGCAATGGCGCGGGTGTTGGTTTCTCGCACTTCTAAAAACAAGTTTTCAGCATTATGCTGCTCACCGTAAGCTATAAAATTAGCAAGTAACTGCTTAGCAATGCCCTGCCCTTGGAATTGGGGTGCTACACAGATATCCATTAAGGTAAAATCAGGGCCTGCCTTTTCACCAATATAAAACCCTATCATTTGTTCTGCTTGAAATGCCGCTAAATTAAAATAGCGCCCAGCTAAACATGATTGCATAGTGCTGCGCGCCCATGGATGGCTATGGCATGCGTTCTCAATATGCATCAACGCATCTATCGATGCTTCAGTGACTGCTTTAAAGGTTATCAATATGTTTGCTCATCAGCGCCCAAAGTGCGCGTTTAGTATCAGCATTAAGCTGTTGAGTTGGTAAGCTCAGTTGACCGTCATGCCATGCTAAAGTGTCGCCCTTTACTACATTACTAATATGCAGTGGCGTAATAGCGCGATTTAAATCAGCGAGTAATTGTGTACTTAGCTCAACGGGTATAAGTGGTGCTTCAGCTTTAGGCTCACACACGTCTTCAACAACGGGCTCAGAGCGAAAATGCGTATTTAGTTCAAGGTTTTCTATACCAAAAATAGCTGCGTATCGTGGATGCATAACAACTCAGTAGATTTAAACACTAGAACAATATAAGAAGTAATAAAAACGATGTAAAGAAGAAATGGCAGGGGCGGAGAGACTCGAACTCCCAACCATCGGTTTTGGAGACCGCTGTTCTACCAATTGGAACTACGCCCCTGCAATGACGACGAATTATAGAGACCTTTCGCTAAAGGTAAAGAAAAAAATTACTTTTTTGGTTTGTTTGCTTTTTAAATAAACAAAACGGCGAATTAGCATGCTAATTCGCCGTTTTATAATCAGTTAAAAAAACCGTTTATAGGTTATTCCCACTCAATCGTTGCCGGTGGTTTACCTGAAATATCGTAAACAACACGTGAGATACCGTCGATTTCATTAATGATACGGTTTGAAACCACACCTAAGAACTCATACGGTAAGTGCGACCAACGTGCAGTCATAAAGTCAATCGTTTCAACACAACGAAGGCTTACAACCCAATCGTACTTACGGGCATCGCCCATAACACCGACCGATTTAACCGGTAAGAATACCGTGAACGCTTGGCTCACTTTATGATAAAGCTCAGCTTTATGTAGTTCTTCAATGAAAATTGCATCAGCACGGCGTAGTAAATCACAGTACTCTTTTTTGATTTCGCCAAGTACACGCACGCCTAAACCAGGTCCTGGGAATGGGTGACGGTAAAGCATGTCGTATGGTAAACCTAGCTCTAAACCAATTTTACGTACTTCATCTTTAAATAATTCACGTAAAGGCTCAACTAAGCCCATCTTCATGTCATCTGGTAATCCACCTACATTGTGGTGAGATTTAATCACATGCGCTTTGCCTGTCGCTGATGCTGCTGATTCAATTACGTCTGGGTAGATAGTACCTTGACCTAACCACTTCGCATTTTTAAGCTTTTTAGCTTGCTCATCAAATACGTTGATAAAGGTGTGACCGATAGCTTTGCGCTTATCTTCTGGATCTGATTTACCAGCAAGATCAGCTAAAAATTGATCTTCAGCATCGACTTTAACAATGTTAAGGCCAAACTTGTTGCCAAACATGTCCATCACTTGCTGACCTTCGTTTAAACGAAGTAAACCGTTATCAACAAATACACAAGTTAGACGCTCACCAATAGCACGGTGAATAAGCATAGCTACAACTGATGAATCAACACCACCTGATAAGCCTAAAATGACTTCGTCTTCACCTACAGTGTCTTTAATACGCTCAATCGCGTCATCAATGATTTTTGCAGGTGTCCATAACTTTTCACAACCACAAATATCAATTGCAAAACGCTCTAATAAGCGTTGACCTTGATGCGTGTGCGTTACTTCTGGGTGGAACTGTACGCCGTAAAAACGCTTTTCTTCGTTAGACATTGCCGCATGCGGGCAAGTAGACGTTTTAGCTGTGGTTTTAAACGTAGCTGGAATTTCCATTACTTTATCACCATGGCTCATCCATACATCAAGTACGCCATTGCCACCATCAGTAATATGATCTTCAATTGCATCAAATAATGCACAGTTGCCTACTTTTTCAACCTGCGCGTAACCAAACTCTTTTTTATCAGAGCTGTGAACGCTGCCGCCTAGTTGCGTTGCCATTGTTTGCATGCCGTAGCAAATACCAAGTACTGGTACGCCAGCATTAAATACATACTCAGGGGCACGTGGGCTGTTTTCTAAGGTTGTTGACTCTGGGCCACCAGATAGAATGATACCTTGTGGGTTGAACTCACGGATTTGTTCTTCCGTTACGTCCCATGCCCACAGCTCACAGTAAACACCAATTTCACGCACACGGCGGGCGATCAATTGCGTGTATTGCGAACCAAAGTCTAAAATAAGAATTCGTGAATCGTGAATGTCTTTGCTCATTGAGGATCTCGTTAGTCAAGAACTGGCACTCAGAGTATCTGAATGACTAAAAATAAATAAGGGCTAGCAAATGCTAGCCCAGTAATTTCAATACGTTATATTGATTAACCTAAACGGTAGTTAGGTGCTTCTTTAGTGATTTGTACATCGTGAACATGTGATTCACCCATACCAGCTGAAGTAACACGAACAAACTGAGGTTTGGTGTTTAATTCTTCAATCGTTGCACAACCAGTTAAGC
The DNA here is from genome assembly GCF_022846535.1 of Pseudoalteromonas sp. KAN5. Lineage (NCBI taxonomy): Bacteria > Pseudomonadati > Pseudomonadota > Gammaproteobacteria > Alteromonadales > Pseudoalteromonadaceae > Pseudoalteromonas > Pseudoalteromonas sp. KAN5. Next base: position 215,500 of record NZ_AP025589.1, on the reverse strand, counting down.
CCATTGCGCTGCGTAGGCCGCCCACTTGTTGGTGAATGATAGTCGCGATCGGGCCTTTATAAGCCACACGACCTTCAATACCTTCTGGTACAAGTTTGTCTGCTTGGTTAGATTTTTGGAAGTAACGATCTGATGAACCTTCTTTTTGGTTCATCGCACCAAGGCTCCCCATACCACGGTATGATTTGTAGTAACGACCTTGATAAAGCTCAACTTCACCCGGCGCTTCTTCAGTACCTGCTAGCATTGAACCAACCATTACGCATGATGCACCAGCAACCAATGCTTTTACGATATCACCCGAGAAACGAATACCACCGTCGGCGATAACTGGAATGTCACGGCCTTTTAAGCCTTCAACAGCATCAGAAATAGCTGTAATTTGCGGTACGCCGCAACCAGTAACAATACGCGTAGTACAGATTGAACCAGGACCGATACCTACTTTAACGGCATCAACACCGGCATCAGCAAGAGCAATCGCACCTTCAGCTGTTGCAACGTTACCCGCTACAATTTGCAAATCTGGGTATGCTTGGCGAGTTGCAGCAACACGGTCAATAACACCTTGTGAATGACCATGTGAAGTATCAATAAGTAATACATCAACGCCCGCTTCAACAAGTGCAGCGATACGTTCATCAGTACCTGGACCGACACCCACTGCCGCACCTACACGTAGACGACCTTGGTCATCTTTACAGGCGTGAGGTTTGTCTTGTGCTTTTTGGTAATCTTTTACCGTGATCATGCCTTTTAATTTAAATGCATCATCAACTACAAGAATTTTTTCAATGCGATGTTCGTGCATTAAGCCTAAGATTTCTTCACGTGCAGCACCTTCTTTCACAGTGACTAACTTTTCTTTTTTAGTCATGACTGTTGAAACAGGTTGCTCAAGTTTAGTTTCGAAACGCATATCACGGCTGGTAACAATACCAACCAGGCCATTATCAGCATCCGTTACCGGAAAACCTGAAAAGCCTTTTTCTTCAGACAACGCAACCGCATCCGCAATAGTTAAATCCGCTGTCACAGTGACAGGAAAAGACACAATACCGGCTTCGTACGTTTTAACTTTACGTACGTTTTTAGCTTGTTCTTCAATTGTCATGTTTTTGTGGATAAAACCTAAACCGCCTTCTTGCGCTAGCGCAATCGCTAAGCGAGCTTCTGTTACAGTATCCATAGATGCTGAAACTAACGGCAAGTTAAGTTTGATACCACGCGTTAAGCGAGTTGAAATGTTTGCCGTGTGTGGCAAAACAGTAGAATGACCTGGTACTAAAAGTACGTCATCAAAGGTAAGAGCTTCTTTAGCAATTCTAAGCATTTTGGCAACTTCTCACATGTGGATCTTGTATAAGGAATTGCGGCCAAATTTTATCAGCGTTATCGACATGAGTAAATAAGATTTCACAATTATTTATGATAAAATACCACCATCATCGCTTTTTAGAGTCGTTTTATGGCCATAACATCCCAGCAGCAAACGGTTTATACCGTTTCTAGACTAAACAGAGAAATTAGATCTGTGCTTGAGCAAGGGTTCGCATCGTTAATTTTAACCGGTGAGATCTCAAACTTCATAACCCCTGCGTCTGGGCATTGGTATTTTACGCTTAAAGATGATCGTGCCCAAGTCAAAGCCGCAATGTGGCGTGGCAATAATCGCGGCCAACGCTATCGCCCTGAAAATGGCGCTCAGGTAACTGTACGCGCTCGAGTATCCTTGTATGAACCACGCGGTGATTATCAGCTGATTGTTGAACACATGGAAGCGGCCGGCGAAGGCCAATTAAAGCAAGAGTTTGATGAATTGAAAATGCGCCTCGCGGCTGAGGGCTTATTTAGCTCAGCATACAAACAGCCATTGCCAAGCGTTGTGCATCGTGTAGGTGTGATCACATCAGCAACCGGCGCTGCTATTAAAGATATTTTAACGGTACTTAAACGCCGCGCACCACAACTAGAAGTGGTGATCTACCCTGCTATGGTGCAAGGTAAAGAGGCGCATTTGCAGTTAATTGATAAAATTAACCTCGCCAACGCTCGCAATGAAGTTGATGTGCTCATTTTAGGCCGTGGCGGTGGCTCTTTGGAAGATTTATGGTGCTTTAACCATGAACTACTGGCGCGAGCAATTTATGCCAGCAGACTCCCTATCATTAGTGCCGTCGGGCATGAAATTGATACCACCATTAGTGACTATGTGGCCGATATCCGCGCCGCCACACCATCCGCGGCCGCAGAGCTTGTTAGCCCTAATAGCAGTGAACTTTATAACCAAATTCAACAACAATTGCAGCGTTTAGCAAACGCGTTTAAACATCAGCTATCTGCCAAGCAAAGTACAGCCACCGCACTTGAACACCGGTTAACATTATGCCACCCGCGCAATCAATTAAATCAACAAGCACAGCGTTTAGATGAGCTATTTTTAGCACTGCAACAAGCAATGCAACAACGTATTTACCAGCATGAACGCCGCTTAAGTAATTTAGTGCCGCGTTTAATGCAGCGCTCACCGGATCGCATGCTTGCACAGGCGGGCCATCAGTTACAACAATTGCAAGCACGCTTACAGCAAAGTATGCAGCAACAACTACGTAGCAGCCAAAATACACTGGCTCTTCAAGCGAGTCGCTTAGAGTCGGTGAGTCCTCTCAATGTGCTGGCACGCGGCTATAGTATTACTAAAAACGAGCAAGGGCAGGTAATAAAATCAACGCAGCAAGTGAATCAAGGCGACTTACTGCTCACAGAATTAGCGGATGGGGTCATTCAATCGGTCGTTAGTTAACTATTTTGCAGCAGAGCCGGGTTAGTCCGATTCTGTTGCAAGCAGTAAAGAAAAGTCGCGATCGCTGGATTTAGAAGTGGTGACGGTAAATTGTTGCCAAAATTCTTGTTTGACCAATTGATCATTTAGCTCACGCCACTGAGTGTGACCAAAGTCATCAATATCTTGTGGTGCTACAAGCTCAAATTTACAGACCGAACTTTTACATTGCGCACTTACTAACTCAGGGCTAATGCTAAGATCGGCCATTTGCAAAAAGTCTTTCATGGCTGTTTCTGTGCGGTAAGCCCACTCTTCGTTACGGTTTTGTTCGTCAAATTTAGTCAATAATGCTTGTTCAAGATCTGAAGGAGCTGTTAGACGTTTTTCATATGTTTTTACCAGCTTTCGCTGCGCTTCCAATTCAACTTGAAGCTGTGCTAACTGGGTTTCAAGTGCACGAGTATTTTCTACATCTGAAGAGGGGGTTGAAGATTCTAATACATCGACTTCTGCTGTTTGGCTGTGTTTACTTACTGCATGATCAGAAACAGATTCTAGGCTAATAGATTGTGCTTCTGTTACAAACTTTTGATAGGCTTGCTCTGATTGAGCATCATCTGCAATAGCTGCCAATTGAGAGAATAAAATGACACCAAAGAATATTGAAGCACAGGCAACACCCGCTATAAAAGCTAACAATAAAGCAGTAAAATTATTTTTCATCATATTTTGGCATTCCTTTACTGCTTTTGTTTATAACTTACAATCAATTTGTAATCAATACCTTGGCTGCATTGTCAAAGGTGGTTTATAACATAGCACTGGTATGTGATTCGTTTTGCGGCTCGTCAACGTCTAAAAAGTTTTGGTTCATGCTTTGCGCAGGGCAAGGGCAATTTGGTTTACCAACAATTTTAGCCGGCACGCCCACAACTGTGGTGTGCGGCGGCACAGCACTTAGCACAACAGAGCCTGCGCCAATACGCGCGCCCTCGCCGACTTCAATATTTCCGAGCACTTTTGCACCCGCACCAATTAGGACACCTGCGCGAATTTTCGGATGACGATCACCTTTTTCATTACCAGTGCCCCCTAAAGTGACTGATTGTAAAATAGAGACGTTATCTTCTATTACCGCAGTTTCACCAATCACTATACCAGTGGCGTGGTCAAACATAATACCATGGCCGACTTTACAAGCAGGATGGATATCAACGCCAAATACTTCTGAGGTACGGCTTTGAATAAAGCGAGCGAGCTCTTTACGGTTTTGTAACCATAGGCAATGGGCGAGTCGATGAGCTTGAATTGCATGAAAACCTTTTAAGTTTAAGATCACAGTTAAATAAGTATCGGCAGCAGGGTCGCGATCTTTAACCGCTTTAATATCATGAGCAACGTGAGTAAGCATGCGATCGCACTCAACAAAGGCTTGGTCAAACAATTCACGAATAGTAAATGCGGATACCACAGCATCAGACAATTTATTCGCAACGATAAAACTCAACGCAGATCCTAAACACTCATGATTTAAAATGCATGAATACACATGACTTGCCAAAAGAGGTTCACGGGTAACGACTTCATTTGCTTCTGCGCGAAGCTGTTGCCAAATTTCATGACGCATAGGACGGCCTTTAATTAATACGAATATAAGCTTTTGTGCAGTTTAACGGATTTCATGGCGTATGTGTTAACACTGTAATTATTTGTTCTGGTTATTAGATATAACGAAACTTAAAAACCCTAAACAGTAATAATCGCCCCTATTTAAGAATCGTTGTAACGACAGTAAACATAGTAGTAAAAAATTTATAAAATTAAATTAAAAGCTTAAAATTCAAAAAGTAACAAACATGACAGCTTAACTGTCATATGACAAAATAACCACTGGCATAAAGCTGACGGCGAAAATAACAATTACAATCGCTAAATTAGCATCATCAACTTAACAAGGAATATGATGATGAAAAACGACATACTCAACACAAAAAAACTTGGCTATAAATTTTACTTTCAAGACGGTGACGATCAAATAGCCTGCTTTGGTAGTTACTTTACTGGCAAAGAAGAAGTCTATGTTAATGATGAATTGGTCAGTGAAAAGCGCAGTATTAATGTCACGAGTAAACACCAATTTGAACTTTCAGGTAATACTTTCAACGTTAAATTTGAAATGCACAATATTTTAACTGGGAGGCTTGAGTGCTCACTTTATAAAAATAAAAAGTTAGTTAAAAGCTATCAGCAATCATCACTGTTTAATAACCCTAAGACCTCACTTAAAGTTATGGTGGGCTGTTTCTTGGGCGGACTCGCTGGCGGTTTTATACTTATTTCTATTTTAGAATTTTTACTTGGGGAATTTTAAAATGCAACTTAACCCCAAAACTATAAAAGCATTAAGGCAAAAGCTTGATTGGACTCAACAACAACTTGCCGATGCCTGCGACGTGAGTTTACGCACCATCCAACGCGTTGAAAAAGAAGGTGCTGCATCGAAAGAAACCACCATGGCTTTATGTGCTGTGTTAGAAGTACGCCAAGGTGAGTTAATAAAACTTGAGGAAAATACAGTTTCAGTTGCTCAGACACACACTTTAAATACGCAAAGTATCACAACAATTTTAGCGTTGTCGTCCATTGCCAGCTTTGTGCTTGGTATGATCACTGTATTTTTGATTATGAAATAAGGGGTTTAAACGATGTCAAAAGAATCGCGAGGACACATCACGTTAGTGCTTATCGTCAGTGCAATTATACTTTTTGAATTAGGTGTAAAAATTGGCGCGATGTTATAAAAATGCCCCAATAAATGGGGCACTTTAATTAGCTTAATTTATATCGCTTTTATTGAAACACTTTATCTACTGCAACTACTTCGATGTTTTTCGCAGGAATTGCAAGTTTATAGTCAGCAATCACTTTATCTTCAGCTACTAACTCTGCTGGCTTTTCTGCGTTATACACCATTGGCGATGTTTGCTCTGACGCTAAGCGTTTTTGCATATCTTTGCCATCACCAGTAATAAACACATACTGGATATCATCAGTTTGTAAATTATCTTTAATGACACGATTAACATCAGCTAAAGTCAGCTTTTCAAGCTTACTCGTTACATATTTCACAAACGATTCAGTGTTATAAAACTCGCTATCAAGTGCGTAACCTAATTGACGATTTTGACTGGCGACCATTTGCGGCACAAAGTTGATTAAGAAGTTACGCGTTGCGTCAAAGTCTTTTTCGGTCATGCCATTTTTGATCAGCTTATCAAGTTCAAATAAAGCCGTACGTGTTGCAAAGTGCGCATCATTATTTGAACGCAGTGGGCGCAACCACACTTGGAATATTTGCTCTGAACGACCCAGGTTGGCATCTGGTTTTGTTTGGAACATGCCGCGTGGGAAGTATTCTATATACGCGTAGTCACCGTAGTTCATACCACGGGTTTGGCGAATACGATTATATAAATATGCATTTGAGCTACGGTGCTCACCAAAGTATGAACGCACTAACCAAAGTGCTGTCCAATCTTCACTGCTACGTATGGTATCAATAGGGAAACCAAATGATACCGCTGTAGACTGTGCTGACTTTTCAACAATTGTCGCATGGTGACCTTTAAGCACTGGTGCATCAGGAATTGATAAACGGCTTTGCTGACCTTTTGGCAACTGGCTTAAATCTGCAAACATGGTTGTTTTAAGTGAGTCTGGCACAGCGCCAATTAGACCAACCGTTAACTTAGCCTGAGTAAACTCTTTTGCGTAAAACGCTTTTACATCATCCAAAGTTAGCGCTTCTAGATCAGATAAATCACCATAGTTATAACTTTCATATGGGTGACCTTGGTACAGCTTATGGTAAAGCACTTCTTTACCTAGCTCTTCATCGTTCGACGCTTTAAGTCCTGATTTTATGCCATCAATCAGCTCTTTCTTTAAGCGCTTAAAGTCGTCTTCTCTAAAGCCAGGGTTTAGTAACTGCTCACTAACCAATGCATACCATTTAGCCGCATTATCTTTATGAACACGCCCTTGAAGAGAAATCATTTCTTTATCAATCTGATAACCAAAGCTACCTGCCAACGGATACAGTGCTTGTTTGATATCGTTATAGCTCTTAGATTCTGAGCCACCTTGCGCAAGCATGGCTGCGGTTAGTGCAGCAACCCCTTTTTTGCCTTGTGGATCAGCCGCAGCACCGGTGTGGAATAACCAGTTAACATCAATTAATGGTGAGCTATTGGTTTTATCAAGCACTTTAAAGTGACGCTCTTGTACTGTGTGCTTACTCGCAACAAGGGAGTTTAAGTCTACTTCTTGCTCAAAGCCTGCCACTTTATCAAGCGCCGACATTGTTACCGTAGTACGGCTGCTATCAACAAAATACTGATTGGCAATATCTTGAATATCTTGCGCGCTGATACTGTCAGCCGTTGCATATAATTGATTAACGACTTCTGGGTCGCGCTCAAAATGCATGTAGCTTGCAAGGGTTGATGCAATTGCTTGTGATGAATCTAAGCCGTTAATGAAGCTGTATTTTAAGTTTGATTTTAAATCAGCTAGTTTTTGGCTATCAACTAACTCCGTACGCGCTTTAGCGTAAGTGTTATTAATTGCATCACGCGCTTTAACTAAGTCTTCTTCGTTTTCTACTTTGACAAATACATGTAACAAACCCGGATCTTTTGTATCTGGGTTGTAGGTAAACATTTGGCTGGCAATTTGCTTATCAACCACTAACTCTTGATATAGTTCAGAGTTATTTGAGAAATAAAGCTGCGACAGCAAATCAAGGGCTGCACGGTCTTTTTTCTCAGGCTGCCAAGCTGCGCCCTTGTATGATACTAGCAACCAATGCCCTGGTAAGCCTTCATTCTGCTCATGTACATATTTAGCTGCTTGTTGCTTAGGCTCAGTTGGGATATCAGCAACGTAATTACCTTTTTGCCAGCCACCCCAGTGCTTTTTAACCATCGCCATCGTCTCTTGCGGATCGACATCACCCACAATCACTAGCGATACATATTCAGGCTTATAAAACTTTTCAAAAAACTCTTTACCGTACGCCATTTGATCAGGCATCGCTTCGATATCTTCAAAAAAGCCCATGGTGGTGTGTTTGTACGTGTGCTTTTCAAAAGCTTCATTACGCACAGCTGAAAGTAACTTGCGAATTGGGCTGGCGTTATTTTTAAGGTATTCACCTTTTACTGTTAACGCTTCCGTACGAAATTGCTCTTCTGAATATGTTAAGTTTTGGAAAATATCAGCTTCAATCTCAAGTACTTTATCAAGGTGCTGCTTTGAAAAGTTTAAGTGATAATTAGTATAGTCATTAGTGGTATAAGCCCGGTTATCAACTCCTGAGTTTTTTAGGATGTCTGAATACACATCTTGTGGGAATTTCTCAGAGCCTTTAAACATCATGTGTTCAAAAAAATGTGCAAAGCCCGTTTTACCCGCTTCCACTTCGTTACGAGACCCCACGGAGACAGGTATTTGTAGTGATACCACATCAGGGTAATCAGTTTTCACCACCATAACCCGTAAACCATTTTCAAGCTCTTCCAATAGGTAATCTTGTGAAAACACACGGTCATTGCTACTGGCAACCGTTGACTGTTCAATCTCAACTTCTTTAACCATATTAGAGCCGCTGCTACTTGCACAGCCACTTAGTGCCAGCGTTACCGCTAAACTTGTTGCTAATAATTTAAATTTCATTGTTATCCCTTGTTAGTTGAATATTTTTTTAGTTATAAAATTTTTATACCTTTATGATTATGCAACAAAGTGAATCAATATAAGACCCCTAGGCCAATGAATTATGTAAACAGTTGTGTATGCCTGTCCCCAAAAACCAATTAAACATGAGATAAATTCATATTCATTGAGAAAGTTTCATTAAAAAAATCTATCTAGACGTCTAAATGGCTGATATATTACCAAGCATAGAACGTTAATTGGCTGGAATGAGGATTATGGCTTTATCATTACAAGAGAAAATTGAAGATACCAATCAGGGTGTTTACTTAATTGGCACAACTCCACCGCGTATTGGTACCGATAAAGCCCAGCTTGAAACCATTGCCCAAAAGCTGTTAGGCCGTTTACATGAAATAGAGTATGACGGTGTTGTTATTTATGACATTCAAGACGAGAGCAGCCGTACTGATAAGCCACGCCCTTTTCCATTTAAGCAAACGGTTGATCCACGTGAATATAGCCATTTATTACGCAGCTTATCGCACCTAGATGTGATCACCTATAAAAGTGTTGCACAACGTGGCGAAGCAGAATTTAAAGCGTGGTTAAACGAAACAAAGAACGACTTTGATTTAAAAAACTTGGTATTAGTTGGCAGCCCGTCATCTGATGGCGATATAAAGTTAAGCTTACCTAATGCTTATAAAGCACTCGCAGAGCAAGCTGATGATTTCTTTCTAGGCGGTGTAACCATTGCTGAGCGCCATGCAAGTAAACGTAACGAGCATGAGCGTTTACTTGAAAAAACCGCACAGGGTTGTCAGTTTTTTATCTCGCAAGCGGTTTATAACGCACAAGACACCATTGATTTGATCACCAGCTATGCTCGCAGCTGTAAAGCGCAAGGTATTAAGCCAAACCGTATAATTTTGACTTTCACCCCGTGTGGTAGTGAGAAAACCTTAGACTTTATGCAATGGCTAGGTATTTCAGTGCCTGAAGCGACCAAATGGCGCATGCTTGATGCCGAAAACCCATTAAGCGAATCAGTACGCATTTGCCGCGAGAACCTAGATTCAATTCTAAAAAGTTGTGCCCATTTAGATGTACCACTAGGGCTAAATATTGAAAGTTTAACCAACCGTAAAGAAGAGATTGATGCGTCAATTAACCTTTATCGTTTGTTAAAAGCGACAATGGAATTAAATTTAGCTGAAAAGCAGATAGCTTAGGTTCGGGCTTCGGGCTTCGGGCTTCGGGCTTCGGGCTTCGGGCTTCGGGCTTCGGGCTTCGGGCTTCGGGCTTCGGGCAATAATGATAAGCGACATAGAATAAGCCAGCTCAAGTATTTAGCTTCGTTTCCTTCTCATTGTGAAAAAACTTAGTGAATTATTCACAAAGAGGTTAAGAGACGCTGCGCTTAAGAGTAATACAGATTCTAGTCCCGACTTGCCATAACATGTGATATCACCAGCCCCAAACTAGGCGCTTGCAAGCGAGGGGCCTTGTCGAAGCTCAAAAACAAAAGGAATTAACATTGCGATAGGCAATGACTACTTAGCGCCACAAGGTTTAGTGTCATTAAGAGTTATTTGGATCAATATTCATTACGGGGGATGAACCGCCCATTGCACTTCCTGTAAATAAAAAGCGCATGATGGGTGGTGTGCGAGCTGGAGGAGGCCTCCGGCTACCCGATTATGCCTTGTTTTGCGCAAATGGATGAGTATTCGATTCAAAAAATTTAATGCTCTGATCAGAATCTGCAAATAATGCATTTATTCTACCGACAAACATTTTTTTAGAAGAATCATCTAAGCCTGAAAACACGCTTATTGCGACAGTACTATTTGTGCTCGCCTTAATCGCACTCACAATATGTTCATCATATTCCTCATTTAAATCATGTCCAAAGACAACCAATCCACCATTAGACTTTCTAAGATTTCTATAACAGAAACTTAGATATGAATTAGATCTAATTCTATTCATTTTTAGTTGAGACTTACCTTCAGAAATAAATAATGGAAAAGTATTGTTAAAATCTAGTTCTAAAGCACCGTCTAGATCCGACTCTAGTGTAATTGCAATTTTTCTTGTATTTGATATTTTTTCTGACCTTAAGTGGAGTGCGCCATGTAGAAAATGGATTGGTATTTTAGATTGGTAAACTGATGAATTGTAAAGATCAAATTCATTATCACCCCAAAAGTAATCAACAAAACAAGCTTGACCACCATCAAGAACAGCCCAATATGGAAGCAAGTCATAGTTTGTAGTAAATATACTTTTATATTTACTCATACATTCTCTAATATGTTCCGTTGGAACATCTCTATAATTAGGATGGACTTCATTTACCGAACGAATTAGTGCATTTTGAACGTCAATATAAAGAGTTTTTGTTGCGCTTTCATTATCAATTGACACTTGATATGCATGATAGATTGCTCGTAAGACTTCTTCAAAATTTTCAGTATTTAATTTATTGAAAAGCTCACGAGTACATAAATACCGCCCCACTGGACGATCTCCAAAAAGCTCTAAAAGTGATTTATAAGAAAAACCTTCCCAATATGTCCTTCCAAGCCCGTTACCAAATAATAAATTGGGTAACTCTTCTTGAATTTCACTCCAACTCGTAATCATATAGCTCCAAGAGACATAACGCTTCACTCACCGGAATTTTGGGAGCAGAGCGAGTAAAATTTCCGCGTGCAGTAACTTGTTATGCGCCATTTAATTGCTATTAAAATACTCATCAATTGCTTTCCTAGATATTGAATACCTTATCAATTGTTCAGTTCGGTCCCGATCAACAAGCCCTTTCTCTTCATCTAATTTCTTTGCTCGCTTCGCTATAAGATGGGATGAAATATCTAATTCTTCCGATAGATCCCTTGCATACATTTTTTCATTGCTACTGTTTAATTCGTGCATTACTCCAAGCTCAATTGCTGGAAGCAATTTTGATTTATCAATTTTATCCAACTCTGTTTTTATATCGTCCGAAACTGATTTCACCTTGACTTCACTTTGGCACTCGTTACAGCGCATTTTATTGAATTCCAAAAATGGTAGCTGCTCATAGGGATAGGATTTACCACATTCAGGGTTGATACACTGTATGTGCTTTGATTCCCTTAGAAAACCTTCAAATATCCCATCAAAGCTAAAGGGGCGCGCAATAAAATATTTTCTGTATTCACTACCTACTGGCTTTCCCCAGCGCATATTCTCTAATAGAGTTAAGCCATAATTAAGGCAATATACTGAGATCTTTTTCCCATCTCTATCGCTCATTTCTGAGTACTTTGAAATAAAGAAATTAAGTTCAAGTGTTCTTACAAACCGCTCCAAACTTGGAGAAAAATTAAAATGACTTGTGTATGGGTTGGTTTTGTCTGACTGATATACTGAACTACTTAATTCTCCTGTAATTATTTGCTTCCTGATATTTTTCAATTGACTTATGAAAACATGCAGGAGATTCCTCTGCTGTAACTCTGAGACTTTTTCATCGAAAGAAAGCAAACTATTTGTGGTTATATCAAAAAATGATGATATAACTTTCTCATAGTATTTTTGAGCTGCGCCTTCTATCGCTGATTTTGTTATTTTTCTACCGATAGATATATGCGTTTGATGGCAATAGAAAAGCAAATACCCAATAATCCGAGGCACATTCATGGAGCATTTAAAAAGCAATTCCATGTAATCATCAATTGTCATTGATGATGAGATATCAAAATAATCGTCAATCGGTTGAGTGCTAAAATATCTGATCCTTGTATTTACCAATCTCTTTGTAAAATCTAGAGAAAGAGACTCCATCGTATTTTTATCATAATTTGAATATAAGTTGTAGAAGTCCAAATCTATAACATCAATCTTGCCTTTGTCGATATCTCCAAAATGTATCCTGTTAGGGTATGCTGCAACTTTAAAACAAATAAACTCATCGCCCCAGTTGTTTAGCGGGGCTAGGACAACATCAACAAAATTCTTGATCGTTTTCTCATCGACCTCTGAGAAATCATCTAGAAATATCACCAGTTTTTTTATTTTTAGAATTGCAAGTATATTTCTAATCTCATCTATAACTTCTTTTATTTGAAATACTTTTAGCAGCGCACCTGAAAATTGTTTTTCCCAAGATTCAACTTGTTTCGCTCTATCTTTTTTGTTTGATGAGGAGCCACTTTTAGCTCCGACTACTGGTCCTTTAGAGTCAAAACCAAAATTTAGATTGTCATCATACCCTTTAGAAGTAGATGATTCGCTTTCTTCAACTCCCGATATAGTACTCACATACTCATTAATTACTGGTAACTCGATTGACTTAAGATGTTGATTATTATCTATTTTATCGCGAAGAATACTAATATAGTCTTTTACTTTACTGGTTTTACTTAAACCTATTACGTTAGCAATTTTACTCAAATATGAATCAGCTCTAATATCCAGCTCTTTTACAATTGATTTTAAAATGCTTTGAATAAAAGACCTTTCTACAAGGTACTTTCCAAGTGCTTCATCAGGTATTCTTCCCTTCAAATAGTCTAAATTTTGGTATTCACTCTTCGTACTCTCAAATACAGTTTTTGTATCAATATAACAAGGAAGGTAATCATCTTTTTTTCTGTACTCGCTTTCGAGTCGTAAAATTATTGTAGACTTTCCTGTTCCCTTTCGACCAACTAAAAATGTAGTGTTGTCAGAAAGAATCATTTTAAACACCTGATTTTCAGGTAAAAGATCTGTATAGAGCGTCTCTATCAAAGATCTTTCTTGCTCATCTTTGATCTCTGCACGCTTAAATCTTTTCAATGAGTCGGTGGCCTTATAAAACTCATCTCTATTTTTTTCAGTTAACATTCAATATCGACTCCTGACTCTTTATAAGTATCACTAACGATCGGGCGCTTAACGCTTATCGAACACCATTTTGGTGGTTTATAACACACCAAAACGGCGTATATTACATACCCTGATAATTTCACCAATAATTACCTTTGTAAACAAATAATTAAAACAGCTAGGGTTAAGCGTGTTATTTTGCCCCAATACGGCGTTTAATAATGTTATTGGACAAAATTAGATTTCTACTTAAAACACAGGAATAAATTTAATTTCTTTAGTGACTGGTTATCGCTCTTAGCTGCCTGTCCTGTGAGGTTTTAAGGTTTTTTGGCTAACTTAAACGCTTGTTTTACGCTATACATATCTTTATCTGCCATATCTAGCAATGCTTCGAACGACTCTTTTTCTGAAGAGTTAAAACTACGTCCTATGCTCAAGGTTAAATTTGGTAGGTTTTTATCTGCAAGCTCTGCTTGGTAAGCATTAATTATTTTATCTATCACATGACTAATTAATCGTTTGTCAGAAATCTGAATCAACGCAACAAATTCATCCCCGCCTAAACGACCAATAATATCAGCATCACGCAAATGAGACTTTAGTGTTTTGGCGAGTGTCATTAAGGCTTGATCACCAATTTCATGGCCATAGTTGTCATTTAATTTTTTAAAATCATTTATATCAATGAATAAGCAACAGACATCAAAGCCTAATCGGCCTGATAAACTGAGCTTTTGTTGGGCGAGTAAGTTCAGAGCGCGGCGGTTATAAATATGAGTGAGTGGATCTAACATTGCGATTTCGCGCATTTGCACAAAACTGTTTATTAATGCTAAATCATCTTCAACCATATCTCTGAGTTGCTTGATTAATTCCAAGTAATTGCGCTGATAATCCGTTTGTTCAAAGTCCATGACACAAAAAGTGCCAAACACTTCACCATCTGGCCAATGGATCGGCAAACCTAGGTATGACTCAAACCCGTCTTGCGTCACCTCAGGGTTGTCTAGCCACATATCATCTTTACTTGCATGATTCACATATAAAGCTTGGTTGTCTTGCACCACTTTTTTACAGAAAATATTTGTATCACGTGGCACGACCTCCCCTGCTTTATACGGGTTTTCTCGCTGTTCGCTGGCAACTACAATTCGGTAACCAGCGTCAGTAGCTTGAACAACAAATCCTGCAGGGGCTGAAAATAATTCAGTCATTAAATCGACTGTCTTTTGCCACTTTTGTAAAGATATTTGACTGTCTTTTCCTGAGAACACCCACTGATTAGTTTTAAACATACTACTTACTCAAGCTAGTTGCAGAGCTTTAAGTATAAGAAACTTATCGGCGTCGGTTTGAACTTTTTTTACCTAAAATTCGCTTTTTATCCCGTTCTTTTCGCGATTTATTCGTATTTTTTCGATTATCTTTAGGCTTTTTGTTTGGGTCGGGCTCATAGCCGGTCAACCACTGCGGAGTAAGGCGGGTATCTAATAATACTTCAATTTCTTCTAGTAGCCACTGTTCATCAAGACTCACCAGTGACATAGCTAAACCTTGTTCACCTGCACGGCCAGTACGGCCAATGCGGTGTACGTAGTCTTCTGCTATATATGGTAGTTCAAAGTTAATCACATACTTTAATGAGCTAATATCTAAGCCGCGAGCAGCGACATCGGTAGCAACGAGTACACGGGTCGTACCTTCTTTAAAGTTCTGTAATGCTCTATCACGTGCGCCTTGTGATTTATCACCATGGATAGATTCTGTTTTCAGGCCATCTTTGCACATTTCTTTAGCAAGTTTGTCGGCCATTTGTTTAGTACGTGTGAAAATAAGCACTTGGCGCCAATTTTTCATACCAATCATGTGTGAAACTAGCTCACGTTTACGATCTTCATCAACCGCGTAAATCACTTGTTCAACTTCGACAGCAGCCGAGTTACGCTTATCAACTTCAATTAATTTAGGATCTTTAAGTAACTTTTTACTCAGTTCAAACACGCTGTCATCAAAAGTCGCTGAGAATAATAAGGTTTGCCGATCACTTGGTACATGGCGCAAAATTCGCTTAATTTCATCAATAAAGCCCATGTCTAGCATACGATCAGCTTCATCAAATACCAAAGAATCTACGCTTGAGAGTTTAATACTGCCTTTGATGATGTGATCAAGTAATCGTCCTGGCGTTGCAACCACCACTTGCGCGTCTTTCATTGCTTTAACTTGCGGGCCAATGCTTGCGCCACCATAGGCTAATGCCCCTTTAATATCAGACCCTTGCGCGTACTTTTCAAAGCTGGCAAATACTTGCTGAGCAAGCTCTCGGGTAGGCGTTAAAATTAGTATCCGCGCCGTACCTTGCTCATCTTTCTTATTACTATTTAATAATTTATGTAATAAAGGAAGCACAAATGCCGCTGTCTTACCTGTGCCCGTTTGTGCACTGCCCATCACATCGTGACCGGCTAAAATTAATGGAATGGCTTGTAGTTGAATAGCCGTAGGCGTTTGATATTCATTGAGCTCAAGCGCTTTAAGCAGTAAAGGGTCGAGATGAAGATCCGTAAAGGTTGCAGCAGACATAGCATTGACTTGAAATAACTAATAATGGCGCTATTGTACGCACAAAATAAGTAACAAAAAAGGCGCTTGCGCGCCTTCATTTAAATCTTCAAGTTCGTGTTGCTTATGCAACGGGCTTAAGCGTTTCTTTACGCTGATTATAAAACGAAATAAGATCATCAACAGTATCTTGGCAATATTCACGAATACCAGACACTAGCATGTGTTTTTCACCATTCCCTACTTTTTTACCTTCTTCAAGTAAGTTGAAACGTAAGGTAATTTTTCCGCGTTTACCGGTATATTCAAAACTCGGCTCGGCAAACTCTAACGTAGGTGCATGAATGTCTAATGTATCAAGGTTAATTAACATTGATTCATAGATAACCATAGGGCGAGCTGGGTTAATCATTACATCTTGCTTACCCATAAGTGGAATAATCACATGCGGGAAAGTGGTGCCGGAAAACTCAACGTAATTCTTGATTAGGCTATCGGTGAGTGTTTGACACTGACTGGTTTTACCGTCACGCTTTACCTTTAACATGACTTTTTCGCCGCTGGTAATATCAAATTCATCGGCGCCCTCAGGGAAGCTGAGTTTGGTAGTCTCATCAACCATGCCTGCGAAGGTAAATTCCATTTTTTCACTGATACCATACTGATTTAATACCAATGAAAAAAGTAAATCTCCAGGAACACAAAACTTCTTTGCGTCTTTATCGTGTAGCGGGTTGTAATCATCGGCTACACATTTTGCGAAACGACAGCCTTGCTCACGCGATATAGAGATATGATCAGCATGTTGCTGATAAAAAGGACTTAACATAGTTGTTCACTGCTTAAACTGCTTATAACCTGCCTATTCTACCAGATAAAAATGTAATAGAGGTCGAATCTGTTAAACTTTTGTTTCAAATATAAAAAAGGGCCCTATTGGACCCTTTGCTTACATAACATACTTAGGGGATACATTAATCGTGTTTTACGTTACGACGACGAACGCCAGCAAAACCAGCCATTAGTAATGCAAGCCAAGTAATCGAGCCACTTGAGTCATCATTATCTTGTGGTTCTACAACATCTGGCTTTTTGGTGACAGTAACTTGCATTGCCTGCTCCACTGACGTTGTTCCATCGCTAATGGTCACGGTGTAACTATATTCACCTGCCGCTAAACCAGTTACTTGAGTACTGGCTGCTGTGGGCGTTAACAGTGTGCCACTTCCAGCCCATTGATAGCTCAGTTCGTCACCATCAAGATCTGTTGCTGTCACGGCGAGTGTAGGCACTTGATCTTCGCGAACAGTGATATGAGTATCTGCCATTTCAGCTACAGGCGCGTCATTAACCGCATTGACTGTTAAGGTAAATGTTGTCTTGGCAACAGCTGTAGGCTCACTTTTAAAGGCCACCATTACGGTTACTTCAATATCACCATTGAAGTTTGCCGTTGGTGTTAGCGTTAAGGTTGAACCTGTTTCATGGCCACTGACTTGCACACTGGCATTGTCAGCGATAGCTGATATTAGTGTTTCTTGACCTAATGAGTTATCAAAGTTAACTGTGATTTCAGTACTCTCATCTTCATTAACGTCAGTATGCTCTATATCAGCAATTGATAAGCTTTCTTGAATCGTGGCTACTTTAACCAACATAGTCGCTTCACTGGTATGCTTGCCATCAGATACTGTTACTGTAAAAGTGTGATCGCCAGCAGTTAAGCCTGATACCGTCGTTGTTGCAGCTGAAGTATCTGCAATTTGCCCATTACCAGACCACATAAATGTGAGCTCATCACCATCCACATCATTCGATTGAGAAGCATCAAGCGTTACTTCCTCACCCTCCGTGATAAAGATTTCTGACTGAGCAACAACAGCTGTCGGTGCATCATCTGTATTTTCTACGGTTAATAAAAATGATGTACTTGCAGCATCGTCCGGATGCTCAATATCAGCCACGGTGACTGCAATTTCTGTTACACCCGAGAAGTTTGTATCTGGTGTTAAGGTTACGGTATCACCGTTTACAACAGCGGTTACTCCTTCACCACTTACTAACACTTGATTTGCTGAGTTTTGCTCATCAATATGGCTAACCGTGAAGCTAACAGGTGTTTCTTCTGTTGTATGCATATCAGGAAGTGGTAGTACAGTAATATGACTTGGTACGCTTAACGAGCTTGAAAAAGCAATATCCTCTGTACCAGATAAGCTTGCGGTGCCTGAGAAGTTAAGCGTTTTACCAGCCGCGGCAGGGGTCACATCAGCCCATGCAGTTACCTCAAAATAAGATGCTTCAGGACCTGTGTAATCCATACATACCACATAACCGTCTTTAACTACTTCGTCTAAGTTGTCCCATGCGATACTTTTTCCGCGGAATTTTTCAAGTGGTCCACGACGATAAAGTGCTCCTTTAAATCCTTGAAAGCCGATACTACCTCGGTTATCAGTGTCAGCAAAATCGATATTATCGTAAGCAAAGTAGATTTCATGTTTATTTGTGCCATGATCTACATTGGCATTAAACACCACTTCAAAATCAACGCTATTATCGGCTTTAGTCCACTCGTATTTACCGGTTTCAGAATTATACTGCGGATCAGAATAATCAGAGGCGTTGTCCCATTCTATTATCCCCCAGCCACTGGGTGTTGATGCTAATGAAATACCTTCATTTACATTGAGCCCAAGCGATTGGAATGAAAGATCATAGTTAATTGATGCAGAGCGCCAAAGCGGAGCAACGCTCTCATAAGGAGTCATACCTGATGGCATTTCTAAATGGTATGCAAAGCCTCGACTATTATTAAAGCCCAGCAAGCCAGTGCCTAAAATATTCATATAGCTTGAATCAAGATTCATTTCATCTTGGTTGTTATACAGTGTAAAGTTGCTGAATGCGCCATTTGAGAACTCAGCATAAGGAATAATCCAACCGCGGTCGTAGATAACATTATTAATATCATCAAAACCTGATAAAACAGGCAAGATACCAAACTCTTTAAGATCAATATAACCACCTGGATTTGAGTTACCTAAGTCAGGCAGTCGACACATTTCATCTGTGATGTTATCTGTAACAATATATTCGGGCTCAGTGGTAGAAGTATCTATTTGAGTTCCAGTGATTGTTAATGTGTTATCTTCTATATTAATGGTTGTGGTATCAAAATTTGAGGCTAATACATTCTCTGGAGTGATTGATAGTCCACTTGGAATAGCGGCGGTGATGGTATATTCACGGTCAATACCGGTGTTATTCGCTTGTACTTCAAATGTATATGGAATACGTTCATTTATTTTTGCACTTGTTTGCGGCACATCTAAATTAATAAGGTTTTTACCACGAATAACCTTGAGTGGAATAGTGCCGACATTTGCTTGGTTTACACTTGATGTACCAACATCAATGGCTGTGTAATAGATATCTTCCTCTTGCATAGGCAGTTGCCAAGCAATTTCCATATCTACCGGTGTTATGCCGTCACTGGCCGCTAAAGTAGCAGTGATGTCAGTGCTAACCTGTGAAGTAACAACTGCGGTTGTATATGTGAAAGTTTCTTCGACACCTTGATTATCAGAGGTATTTGAGTTGTAAATCAAGGCCCAGTATTGCCCTGGCTCAGGGTTATTAATATTACAGAAGTTATTAATTACAGAGTGAGATGATATACATAAAATTTCATCTTGTGGCTCTATAATACCGTTTTCATTGTAGTCTTTACCCACATAGATACTCGGATTGCCTTTATCAAGCGTGTTATCCAGTGGAGATGCTATTGTTGCTTGCATTTCTACTATTAGACGCTTTGCATCTTTAGGAACATTAATGAATTCTTGATGTACTGCCTCATCAAGTATATCTTCTTCTGCTACTTCAACCGTGCGATTTATAGCCCAAGGGAATATTCGATCATCATCTTTAGGAATGGTAACTGTTTTTACTTGTGCTTTAGTAGGAACATAAATTTGACCTACAGGTGCAGCAGCCTGTGGTATTGGCAATTGTTTAACCACAAAAGAGCCGTTATCTTCATGAACAACTTGCTTTAATGATGCAGGTAAATCGCCTTTATCATACTTAAAAACAACAGGCCATCGAGCATCTGGAGTATCACTGTCTTGAGATTTGAAGGTTAGATCTGAGTGTAACTCCACCTCTGAATTACTAAAGATATCTTGGGTGTCCATAATTGATGCTTTGACAATGATGGTTTGTGTTTCACCGGCTTTTAAGCTGAAATTAGCAGGGATAACTTCAATATTAACGCCGTTTTGTGCCGTTTGTGCATCTACATCAGGATTCCAATTAACGACATCACCTTGCTCAATGGTCCAACTGCCATCGCGTGTTGCTTTTACAGTTCTGACCCATTGACACTCTGGTTGGCAGTTAAAGTCAACCAAGTTAGGTAGATTAAGCTTGTGTGGAGTACCACCATTAAATGGATTTGCAGCTAAGAAATTCTCGGCGCTTTCATCCATAACCAAACCCGCTTTGGCGGCACTTTCAACGTTGATTCGACCGGTTCCTGCTCGGTATATCTCAGCAAGGCCAACGGTACCATTTTCGCGATTTAAGCGGTGATACTGCACCACATTATCTGCAGTCATTAGTAAGGCAGATTGAATTTCAGCAGGCGTCCATGTTGGATGGATTTGACGCATCAGCGCAAGCGCACCTGCAACATGTGGTGAGGCCATTGATGTGCCACTTAAGCGTGCAAAATCAGCGCCATAAGGGGTGGCTGCAAATGGGTGTTCATCCGAAAATGCGGCATAAATATCAACCCCAGGAGCGGCTACCGCAGGAGCTAAAATTTCAACGTTACTATAAGAAGGTCCACGAGAAGAAAAAGCAGCAAGCCAGTCAGCATCCTCTTCATTGACACGACGTTCAATTAACGTTTTACCTATAGTTATCATATGGCCCATTTCAGAGGTGCTATCAATCCAATCTTCTAAACCATCTTCAGGGTAGGAACCATTGAAGTCTTCAAGTGTGAAGTGAACGCCGGGAATAGAATAGGCTTCAGGTGTTGTGTCTTGACCATTTACCCAATTATATAAAATAAAGGCATCGGCACCGCCTGCTTTAACATTGTCGACCTTGGCGGTTCTAGCATTAGCGTTGGCATCAGTAGGAGTATGACGGCGGCAAACCACAATAACATTGGTGTCACCCTCAGCAGCCCCAGGAATTGCACTACCATCTTTGAAGAAATCAAATGTATTTGGCGCATAAGGCGCAGTGCAATATCCATTGTTATCAATATCACCATTTTCATCGGCATAGTCTTTGGCCCAAACAACAACACCAGTTATTTCTGTATTATTGATAGCACCACCGACTAACCCTGTTTCTGACCAAGTGGGGATTTCACTGCCAAGTTCACTGTCGATAAAACCTTCAAAGCTCACTGGGGTATCTATGGCAATTGTACGGCCATGTGTCGTTGCAGCTACTTGTGTTAACCATGGTGATGAATTATCAAGATACCCTAAACATTCCTCACCGCACGTACCAGTGCCTGAGTTACCAGCCGCAGCAGCAACACTTATGCCTGCCTCACGTGCTGATAAAAATGCGAGTTGTACAGGATCAGCCCACACATTTGAGTCAGCACCACCTATTGAGAAGTTAATAACATCAACACCGTCACTTATCGCATCTTCAATACCTGCAACTAAAGCTTCACCTGGACAACCTGAGTAACCTTGGTCGTTGTCCGAGTGACACACTTGGTAAGAGATTATATTAGCATGAGGTGCTACACCTGATATCTGCGCAAAGAAATCTTCTCTTAATACTTCGCCATCAGATTCTTCTTCTAATCCCGTTAATAGTAGAGGCACATTATTTAAAATGTTACCTGCAGCCGTTGAGGCAACGTGTGAACCATGGCCTTGATAATCTTCACCAATAGCAGGCCAGTTTGGGATCATTGCTGAAAATGTATCAGTGATTACATCATATGAACGAATACCAATTAGTTTGTCATTACATTTTACTAAATCACTTTCTTCAACACAGTCACCAACATAGTTACCACTGCCCCATGGGTTCGTGTGGTCATAACCATCCCCCCTATATCTGCAAATGAGGGATGATCTGAATTGATCCCTGTATCAATAATACCAATAATTTGACCTTCCCCTTTTCCGGCAATACCGGTGGGTGAAGCACTGCCATTCCACACTTTATCTGCGCCAATATGTGTTGGGCCTTCATCAGAGAGTAGATCATAATGTTTTGAACGCATTACTGATGCAACACTGCCTAATTGAGCAATATTCTCAGCTTCTGTTTCTGTCAGTTTAATAGAGAAACCATTTAACGCATTAGTAAACTGCCTACGAACTTTTGTTTGCCCTGTTAACGCACTCACTTCATTCAGCACTGTTTTTTGTTTTTGTAATAGCTGCTCTTGGTAAGTTTGCACAGCTTGAGTAGTCGCTTTACCTTGACTAAATACTTTTTGAGTTGTTTTTGATCGAAGTGAGGCCGCCACGGTACTCCCTGCTTGACGGGCAGCTACAGCAACTGGACTGTCTTTTAAACGCACAATATAAATGTGTTCTCCGTCAAGCCCTTCTGATTGAAACTTATTGCCTAGCGGATTAAGTTGAATATTGACATCATTTTGTGAAGCAAGCGTAGATATTTTCTGGCTATTTAATGAGCGTGTTAATTGCTTAATTTCTTCAAATGAAATATTAGCCGCTTGTAATTGATTTTCATTGTTATTGGTTGATGTCGCTGCATGTAACGTTCCAACTGCATATAAAACAGTTGCAACCGACAGCGCAATAGGTTTTAGTTTCATTTTCTTTCCCTTGATCATTAGATAAAAATAAATATTCAAAATATGAAATATTTATTCAACAAATCTAAACACAAAAGGAGTTAAAAACACTAAAGCATTTATGTATCACTATGTACATAAAATTAACAACTAAACAACCTCATTAACATTAAGCACTCAAACAATATGTCTACCACTGCAATTTTAGTACTACAATTAAATACTAAAACAAATTAGCCAAACAGAATATAATGAATTACAAACATCAAGTGTAATAACCAGCACTTTAAAGTAAATAAAATGATTCCATCATTAGTGCCCTCACCGTCCAACCAGTCCTAAATGGGCATTGCGAATTTATGAACAGTGAATTAGTATGCATAACAAGTAAATTGTCTCTTCCATTTATCTTAGATACAAACGTAGCATTATGTACATTCTTCAAAATGTATGCTGCGAAAAGTTAAAAAATAAGTAATGCTTAAATACCTTTAAGCTGTTGTTACAAAGGTTGAGTAAATGATCTCCAATTGCACAACATTTCGTCTATTGTCATATTGTCTATTGCTGGCATTTTTTAGCATGGCTGCGCCTATTAATGCTAATGAGCAAGCAAATACACAACTCGTCGAAACACACAAACTCAATGTAAGTATCTCTGTAGGTGCTGGAGGGTTTGAAAACCCTTTAGTTAACTCAGAAAATACCTTTACACCGATTCTTCCTCATATAAATTATTACGGTGATAAATGGTACTTTGAAGATTTTTCTTTAGGTTATAGCCTCATAGAAAATGAACACCTTATTTTAGATGTAGCTACAAATTTTAATGAAGATGGATTTTTCTTTGAACTTGATGGCTTAGATAATTTTTTTATTACTTCTATTGTGCCAAGTGGGCCAACTCGTCCTGGCGGAGTACCTGTAGTCGCGAATGAAATACAGCGAAAACTCTCATACCTTGGTGGACTCTCAGCGATAATTCCTAATTCTTTTGCCACAATAAATATAGCCTATTTAAAGGATATTTCAGGCGTTCACCATGGATCAGAAACCCATCTTAGTGCCCTAAAGATATTGCCACTTTTAGGTGGGGACTTAGCTATTGAAGCTGCTATGGTCGCTAAAGATGAAAAGCTCAGTAATTACTATTACATGCTTCGCCCAGGAGAAGCGTTGATCAGAATACCGGAATATGAATTAGGAACCAGCTATAATGCTTACGTAAAACTGGCGTATTGGCTTGAACTCGACAGCCACTGGGCTATTGATTTTCAATTAAAGCGCACCCGCCTAGATAGCCAACTCGCTGATACTCCCTTGATCCAGAAACAATATTACTACTCTGGTTTTTTAGGTTTGAACTATAGGTTCTAGTATGAATATGATAAAGCCACTCACCGTTATATTCATAACTACTGTAAGCAGTGGGTTATTTGCTGAGCCAAATCCCCAAGTACAATTTAACACCACGCCCAAAACGTGTATTCTTGAAGAAGATCAATCAACGTGTGAGTTTAATTTACACGTTTACTTCAAACTAGCTCAATTTAAAGAACTCTGCTTAGAAATACCGCAACGTCCTAATTACACACAATGTTTCAGTTCAACCGATAGCATCAGTAAGAAACTGAAAATAAGAACAAACTATGACATTATAGTGCAACTTTTTGATCCCATAGAGCAACAAATCAGTGGCACAACAAAAAATAACTGTCGCCCACTATAAAGAAAAATCATATCGTGTAAAACGTCGCTTTGGCTGGAGCTTGTAATGCATATCTATTTAATTGAAGATGATTTAAAACTCGCAAAATTAATACAGTTATTCTTATTAAAGCAAGGGTTTACTATCGATGTATTTAACAGTGTAGCTGACTACAAACAACATAAAGCAACCTTTATACCCGCTTTAATTATTTGTGATGTTATGCTACCTGACGGCAATGGCTTTGAATTATTTCAACAGTTAAGTACTGAACATACATGCCCAATCATTTTTCTAACTGCGCTTGACTCAGATCAATCTCACATCAAGGGCTTAAATTTAGGTGCCTATGATTATTTGATCAAACCACTCAAACCAGAACTCTTGCTTGCAAAAATTAATGCAATCTTACGACAAAATGATCAGACCCAACAACATGACAGTACTGAACACCCACTAACTCTCAATCAGACCAAACGTGAAGCCTATTTTGCCGGACTTCCATTAAACTTAAATGACAGTGAGTTCGAAATTATTGCTTTTTTAATAAAAAATGCGCCGCACCCTGTATCACGGGAAATACTTTTTAAACAGGTTATTGGTCGTAACTATAACGGTTTAGACCGTGCTATTGACTTAAAAATAAGTCGATTAAGAAAAAAACTAACTACGCTATTTAGTAACCAAAAAAGCAGCATCACTCTAGATATAAAATCTGTACGTAGTAAAGGTTATTGCCTAGACATTATTAACACTAAAGACAATAAATAGAACAACATATGACTCAGCAATTTTTGCGACTTTATATTTTTATTACGGCAAGTTTAATTGTTTTAGTCGTTATTTTTGGTCAGTTATATAACTACTTTTTTGAGCAAGACACGCCCAGCATACCGTTTACCGTACAAAATTTTCAGCAATTAATTGCAAATAAGGAGCAACAGATCGCTGAAATTCCACATGCTGATTTAGCATTGCCGCAATCGCTACATAAACAGTTATCAACTGAAGGGATCATTACAGTTAACAATCAAAATAACCAACGCGTTATTTACCTACCCAGTGAGCGAACGGGCTTTGTATATCGAGTTGGCCCTCTCCCGCAAAATCACCATGAAAATAATAATCTAATTGTTTTTTTTGCATTCTATATTTTGCTTGGTAGCATTATTCTTATTTTAATAAGACCCGTATTTAGAGATTTAAGCATCTTACAAACAGCTGCAGACCAATTTAGCCAGCAACCAGTAATGATGCAACCCGCAATAAAACCCAACTCTTCAATTGCGCCACTAGCCAATACATTTTCACAGATGTCACAACGCATAGAGCAATTCATTCATTTACACCGTGATCTATCGCGTATTATTTCACATGAAATACGTACGCCATTAACGCGGATGCGGTTTGCCCTATCATTAACTGAGGATGACCTAATAAACGAGCAAATCCAGCAGGACATTGATGAAATAGAACAACGGTTAGACCAATACTTACACTTTGCTCGCATTGAACATCAACAACAGCACTTTGAACAAGAAAAAACCAATATCGAAGAATTAATTCAGGCTGAAATAGAAAAATATGTCTTGTATGAAAATTTAACAATAGCACAAAACAGCCAAGTTAAAACACTCTGCTGTGAAGCCAATTACATAGCTATTGCTGTACAGAACTTATTGGTAAATGCGTCAAAATACGCAAAAAAGCTTATCAATATTAGTGTTACAGAAGATAACACACACTATTATTTAAGTGTCGAAGATGATGGCCAAGGTCTTCCTGTCAATGCTACATCTTTAATCGACCCCTTCCAACAAGGTGAAAATGATAACCTTGCCAGCGGTTATGGACTAGGCCTGTATATCGTAAAACGCATTGCTAGTTGGCACAGTGGAGATGTTATTATGGCCAACAGTAATGTAACAGGTGGTGCAAAGGTAACACTTAGTTGGCCTAAACAATCAACACTTTAATCCAGCTAGCGGGCTAAATAGAGCGTATCAAACAGGTATAAAAAAACCGCGATCGAACGCGGTTTTTTATAATTAAATTTGCTTCTTTTATAAGCCTGCACGATCTTTAATTACAGGGATTAATGCAGATCCTGCGTGGCCGTTTGATTCAGCCCATGTGATATCAGCACCATCTTCTAAAGAGCTTTTAGATAAGTTTTTCACAACGTACTCACCAGCATCAGCAGCATTACTAGCAATTGCATGGCGCAGTAAATTAAGGCCATTACACTGTACAGCATCGTATATGTTACGAATTTTAACACGTGAACTTTTTAGCTTATCACGTAGACGATTTTTATCATCCGCAGCTATGTATTCACAGATTGAAACAGCTAACTGATCATCCGCTTTAACAGGCGCACTGAAAGCTATAGAGCCAGAAACAACAGCCGAAACAACTAGTAATGTTGATAATTTAATCATTGTATACCCTTGTGTAATACTTTATAACTACCTTAGTTGGCTAATATTGTACCAACCTATCAGCCTATTCGCAATAATGTTACTTAATTTTATCCAATGTAACGAAGGTATATGCGTGTAAATTCTTATCATTAGGTTGATTATGTTGCTCATCTACAACTTGCCAATTGGCGGCGCCCTCATAATCAGGGAATTGAGTATCCCCTTTAACATCAAGATCTATAAACGTTAAATAAAGCGTATCCGCACGCTCTAAGAACTGTTGATATATGTTACCACCGCCAATCACCATCACTTCATCACATTCGCAAACCAATGAAATTGCGGCCTCTGGCGATGACACCACATCAACACCTGTGGCTTCAAAGTCGCTATTACGGCTTATCACTATATTATGTCTACCAGGCAACGGACGGCCAATTGACTCAAATGTTTTACGTCCCATGATCACCGGCTTACTCATGGTAACCGCTTTAAAATGCTGTAAATCAGCTGGCAAATGCCATGGCATATTATTATCTTGACCAATTACGCGATTGTTTGCCATGGCTGCAATCATTGAAATTTTCACATCAATACCCTAGTACTTTTTCATTAAACAAGAAAAAAGGAGCACAAGCTCCTTTTATAACATTCTAATTTTTACTAACGTTCATAAATAACTTCAACGTCATAGTCGTCATCATCCCAACTATCCCAATCGTCGTCGTCATTACTCTTCTTCGTAGCATCTCTATGATAAGTATCCCATTTGAATTCAACTTCTTCATCTTCAACTGGCACAAACTTTTCTTTTGGCATGCTCTCAAGCAGTGTCATTATGTTATGAATTAACGGTTGAGTATTCAATTTGTTAATTGCTGAGATATGATAAATATTCTCTGTCTCACCTAACTCTTCTGCAATTTGATCACATAATGCTTGGGCTTCATCTTCCGGTAATAAGTCTATTTTATTAAAAACTAGCCAACGTGGTTTTTCTGCTAGCTTAGGACTATATTGATGTAATTCATTAATGATCGCAAATGCATTATCAACTGGATTTGAGCCATCCACAGGCATCACATCAATAATATGTAATAGCACACGACAACGTTCTAAATGCTTCAAAAAGCGAATACCTAAACCAGCACCTTCCGAGGCACCCTCAATCAAACCTGGAATATCAGCAATCACAAATGATTTATTTGCTTCTGGGCGCACCACGCCTAAATTAGGAATAAGCGTAGTAAACGGATAGTCAGCCACTTTAGGGCGTGCTGCCGACACACTTCGAATGAAAGTCGATTTACCTGCGTTAGGTAAGCCTAATAAACCGACATCAGCTAATAACAATAACTCAAGCTTAAGATTACGTACTTCACCTGGCGTACCTAATGTTTTTTGTCTCGGAGCGCGGTTAGTACTTGATTTGAAACGCGCATTCCCCAAGCCATGGAAACCGCCTTTTGCAACCAAAATTCTTTGGCCATGCTGAGTTAAATCACCAAGCCCTTCTTGAGTATCCACATCAGTAATGCGCGTACCAACAGGCACCATGACATATAAGTCATCAGCCTTTTTGCCGGTACAGTTACGACTGCGACCATTTGTACCACGTTCAGCTCTATGAAAACGTTCAAACTGATAATCAATAAGGGTATTTAAGTTTTCATCAGCTTGTAGATAAACACTACCACCATCACCACCGTCACCCCCGTCAGGTCCACCATCTGGGACATATTTTTCACGACGGAAAGATACAATGCCGCTACCACCGTCTCCAGCTTCTGCGCGAATTTCTACTTCATCTACAAACTTCATGATTACTCACTTTAGGGATTGGCTTGTTAATTTCACTATTATATACCTAAGTGGCCTATAGAGCACACTCTGCATAAAAAACACTTGGGTATAGATTAGTAACAGACTTAAAACAAAAAACCCCGCAAAGGCGGGGTTTTTTAAGAACCGGCTCTGATTACTCAGATACGATGCTTACGTATTTACGGTTTAAAGGACCTTTTTGTTCAAATTGAACTTTACCATCCGCTTTTGCGAAGATAGTGTGGTCTTTACCGATACCTACGTTTACGCCTGCGTGAAATTTAGTTCCACGTTGACGAACAATGATGCTTCCCGCTAGAACTGATTCGCCACCAAAACGCTTAACACCTAGGCGTTTGCTTTCTGAATCGCGACCGTTACGAGTACTACCAGCTGCTTTTTTATGTGCCATTTCTAAGTACCTCTAATTAAGCGCTAATGCCAGTGATTTTAACTTCTGTGAACCATTGACGATGGCCCATTTGCTTACGAGAATGCTTACGGCGTCTAAATTTAACAACCTTAATCTTCTCACCGCGACCATGTGAAACAACCTCAGCTGTTATTTTACCACCGTTTACGAACGGTACACCGATCTCGATTTTCTCACCATCAGCAACTAAAAGTACTGAATCAAATTCAACTGCTGCACCAGTCTCAACGTCTAATTTCTCAAGACGAATTGTTTGACCTTCAGTCACACGGTGCTGTTTACCACCACTTTGGAAAACCGCGTACATAATTAACTCCGTCTGTGCGCCCTCAAATCGACGCAACTAAAATATTATTCAATAGGGCGCGAAGTTTACGCTAATGTGCAAAAACTAGCAAGCCTGTTTTATTAATTAAATGAATAAAAAATAGCTGCATTGAGAGCGATTCAATATTTTCCTCCATTTTATATTAAATTGGCATTATGCCAAGCCTTTTTAGCGTTTGATGACAAATAAATTACACCATGCGCAAACTACCTCAAGGAATAAAAATAAGCATGTTGAATTGGCGTTAATTTCTTAAATAAAAAAGTTATCTTTACTAATTAAGGTTAAATTAAGCTGCATAACCGTGTTTTTTCAGCGAATCGTCACAAACTGTCGAGCAAAGCCGTTTTTTGTTGTACAATCAGCCCCGTATACCCATTAAATTTGGCTCGGAGATCAATGGATATAAAAGCTATCCAGGCGTTAATCGAAAACGATATGAATGACGTCAATCAACTAATTTACGCACAAATGCGCTCTGATGTAGCACTCGTCAATCAGCTCGGCTTATATATAGTGAACAGTGGCGGCAAGCGTGTTCGCCCTATGTTAGCTATTTTGGCGGCTAAGGCGCTTGGCTATGAAGGCAAAGACCATATCACTTTAGCAACTATTGTTGAATTTATTCACACGGCGACATTATTACATGATGATGTTGTTGATGAATCAAATTTACGTCGCGGTACACCAACAGCCAATGCTGAGTTTGGTAATGCTGCAAGCGTGTTGGTTGGTGACTTTATTTACACCCGCTCATTTCAGCTGATGGTAGGACTTGGCAAAATGCAAGTGATGCAAATACTTGCCGATGCCACCAATGTCATTGCCGAAGGCGAAGTATTACAACTAATGAATTGTAATGACCCTGATACCACTGAAGACAGTTATATGCAGGTTATTTACTCTAAAACAGCAAAGTTATTTGAAGCAGCCACAGGCCTTGCAGCTATTATTACCGAGCAGGATGCAGCAACATTAAAAGCACTCAATTTATACGGAATGCATTTAGGCACCGCTTTTCAACTCGTTGATGATGTACTTGATTACAATGCAGATGCAGAGCAACTAGGGAAGAATATCGGTGACGATTTAGCTGAAGGCAAGCCAACACTGCCTTTGCTTTACGCCATGCGTCACGGTAATGAAGAACAAGTACAGTTAATTCGCGATGCTATTGAACACAATAACGGTATGGATCATTTAGAGGCGATTTTAACAGCCCTAACCCAGACCAAAGCCCTAGAGTTCACAATGGATAAAGCAAACGAAGAAGCTGATAAGGCAATTGCCTGTTTAGCTGTATTAGATGAATCGCCATATAAAGAGGCTTTAATTAGCCTTGCCCGAATAGCGGTCGATCGCAGTCATTAATAACCGGTATTAAATACACAATACTTCGAGCATAAAAAAGCCTGCAATTGCAGGCTTTTTTATCTTTACCTCAACTAACAGCCGAGGTAAATCAAGCTTATGCGTTGATGAAATCAACACCTTCTTGAATGTCTTTTTTCAGCGTATCTAGCATGTCGTTTTTAGCTTGCTCTTCAAATGCGCTTAGTTCGCCGTAAGCAAGAATTTCTTCTACGCCGTTTTTACCTAAACGTACTGGGTGTGCAAAGTATGCAGCATCGCCGCCTTCAACAGCAACATAAGCGTAATCAACAACGTCTTCGCCTTGTAGACCTTTAACTAAAGACATACAAAAACGAGCAGCTGCTGCGCCCATTGATAATGTAGCTGAACCACCGCCCGCTTTAGCGTTAACTACTTCAGTACCTGCATTTTGGATACGTGGAGTAAGTGCAGCAACTTCTTCATCTGTGAAAGTAACACCTTCAACTTGAGAAAGTAGAGGTAGAATCGTTGTGCCTGAGTGACCACCAATAACTGGTACTTTAACAGTAGCCACATCAACACCTTTAAGCTCAGCAACAAATGCTTCTGAACGGATCACATCTAAAGTAGTGATACCGAAAACGCGCTTAGCATCGTAAGTACCCGCTTTTTTGAATACTTCAGCAACAATTGGCACAGTACCGTTTACTGGGTTAGTGATAATACCCACTAATGCTTTAGGGCAGTTAGCAACAATGCCTTCAGCTAGCGTTTTAATAATACCGGCATTTACGTTGAATAAATCAGCACGGTCCATACCAGGCTTACGTGGCATGCCAGCTGGGATAAGAACGATATCACAACCAGTTAATGCTTGATCAAGTGCGTCAGCACCAAAACCAGCTACTTTAACGTCAGTTGGGATGTGAGAAAGATCAACAGCAACACCAGGAACAACTGGAGCAACATCATAAAGTGATAATTCAGAACCAGCTGGTAAGCCTGTTTTTAATAATAAAGACAACGCTTGGCCGATACCGCCAGCAGCACCTAATACAGCAACTTTCATTGGAATTCTCCGTAATTTGAGGTAGGAAATATTTGTGGCTCTAAAGATAATGAAATTAACGCCTAAAGACAAATTTATCCTGCTTATTTTGCATATAATTTCGACCATAGTTGTAAATTTTTTTATTTACAACGGCGAAAGAGTACGCAAAGCTAAACAACTACTGCATAAATATTCATTTTTGTGTAGAATTTAGGTCATCAAATAACAGAGCAGAACAACCACATGCAACCACAAGATAAACAAGAAGCGTTAGTTAAAGCCTTTAAATCACTTTTAAAAGAAGAGAATTTTGGTTCTCAAGGCGAGATCGTCGATGCTTTAAAAGAACAAGGCTTTGATAATATCAGCCAAAGTAAAGTTTCACGCATGTTGAGCAAGTTTGGCGCCGTTCGTACCCGCAATGCCAAACAAGAAATGGTTTACTGCTTACCCGCTGAAATGGGGGTGCCTACCGCAAAAAGCCCGTTACGTCAGTTGGTAATTGATATTATGCATAACGAAATGATGATCATCATTCGCACCAGCCCAGGTGCGGCACAACTGATCGCCCGTTTATTAGATTCATTAGGTAAAGCAGATGGTGTGCTGGGAACAATTGCCGGTGATGATACTATTTTTATCGCCCCCGCAAAAATCTCCGAAATTGATGTAACGTTAGAGCGCGTACGCACTCTATTTGATACAGTTTAAAGCTGCTTTAAGAAATTAATTGATGGGGCGAAAAATGCTGAACCCATATCAGCTTGCGTAAAATCGAGCCAGTGGTCATAGCAATCGCCCTGCCCTAATCTACTCAATAGCATTTGCTCAAACGCATTACCCTGCGCCGCATAGCTGATCGCTAATATCCCCTGCTCATAAACATCACCATACGGCATGTTTTGATTTAGCTGCAGTGGCTGCCCTTGCTCATTTTTAAGTTCAGTGCGGGTAGCATGACTGTTGTCCTGTGCCGGCTCTATTAACTTATTGTCTAAGCGCGTACGGCCCATAATTTGTTCTTGTTCACTCAGCGGCAGATTTTGCCATACACTCAAGTCATGTTTATAACGTTGCACATGCACATAACTCCCTTGATCTTCAAAGTGTTCGGGTTTATGAATGAGTGCAGTTAGGCGCTTTTGACGGCCATGCGGAGTATCACCACCGAGGATAAAACCGTTAAAATCACGCCCATCAAGAAACCGAAAATTTCTTACTTGCTCAACAAGTTCAACATCAGGGGCGAATAACTTAAGCACTTGTAACGCAAACAGGTGATTCACATCTTCTCTGTCAGAACGAATTTGTACAAATAAATCAAATGGCTGTGCCCCCATAACATGATCGTTATGGGTGATGTTAGGAAAACTCTGTAGTTGACTCGGCAGGAATTCTGGCAATATATGTGGCCAATACTGCGCCCCTACCGCAACCACGCTAGAGAGCATAGATTCAGAAAACTGATCCGCAAACTCATCTTGAATAGCGCTAACATATTTTAATTTTTTGCGTAATGACTCATCGTGACCATCAAGTACATTAAAAAATAAATGTAAACCGTGCAAGTTTGCTTCAGCACAAATCCCTGACTGCGCTTGCGCCATGATATTTCCTTAACTCAAAAAGTCCTACACGGCGTAACGCGAATGTAGTTATTCAGCGAAAAAATTAACCGTGTGCGGTGTTATTCTTATAGTGACATCTTCATTTACTAAAAATGATTGACCCGACTGAGCAGCAACATCAATTTCTTGCCCTTCAATCATGACTTTATAGACAAAGTGCGAGCCAACGAAACGACGGTTTAATACAGTCACCGTGTTTACACTACTGTGTTTTGATTGCAAAGGCGTTAGTTCTAAATGATGCGGGCGAACATAGAGTTGCCCAACGCGCTTTGCATGACTGTGTGCAAGCAGTGACTCAACTCGCCCAAAAGCAGTACTGTATTCAGTTGCTGTTAATGCTTCAGCGTCTAAGTATATGCCCTGACCAAGAAATTCTGCAACCACCTTTGAGTTTGGCGTGTTAAAAAGCTGCTCAGGCGTGCCTTGTTGCGCAATTTTACCGCAGTCCATAATCGCGAGTGTATCGGCGAAGGCAAAGGCCTCTTCTTTTGAATGAGTGACAAATACAGCGGATACTTGCTGATTTTTAATAATGCGGCGAATATCTGCAATAAGCTCAAAACGCACTTGAGTATCAATATTTGAAAATGGCTCGTCTAATAACAATAAACTGGGCTTATAAGCCAGCGCTCTGGCAATAGCTACCCGCTGCTGTTGGCCACCCGAGAGTTGATGGGGAAAACGTTTTTCACAGCCAACTAAGTGCACAAGCTCAAGCATTTCATTAACCCGTTGCTGTTTTTGTATTTTGCTCATTTTTGTTAAGCCAAAAGCAATATTATCAGCTACTGTTAAGTGCGGGAACAACGCATAATCTTGAAACATCATGCCAATATTACGGTATTCAGGCGCTAAAAATGTGCGTTCATCGCTAACAAGCTTACCACCAATAAATACCTTTCCTTGCTTGGTTGCTAGCAACCCTGCAATCGCTTTTAAGGTGGTGGTTTTACCGCAGCCACTGGCGCCAAGCAAACAGACAATCTCATCTTGAGCGACGACCAAATCCAACCCTGTTATTACTGGCGTGCCGTTATACTGATACGATAAATTTTCTAACACTAAACTGCTCATTTAACTTCTCATTTAGCTACGTTGCTCCATCGAGCGATTAACAAAATACAAAGGTACTAACCCAACCAATACAATTGCTAACGCTGAAATGGAGGCTAATTCTAATTGTTCATCACTAACATATTGAAAAACATGGGTAGCGAGTGTTTCAAAATTAAACGGCCTGAGTAATAAAGCGGCTGGTAACTCTTTCATACATTCTATGAACACCAACAGCGCAGCCGTTAAGATACCCCGCCGTAACAACGGGATATGTACCTTACGTAATGTTTGAGCTTGGCTTTTTCCCATTGATTGGCTTGCCATATCTAGGGAGGGGCTAATACGCATAAAGCTTGCCTCAACAGCGCCATGAGCAATCGCATAAAAACGCACCACATAAGCAAAAATGATAGCAAATAAAGTACCGCTCAATAATAAGCCGGGTGAAAAACCCGCGGGTTCTAACCACGTGTTTAATTTATCATCGAGTAAGGTTAAAGGTAGCAATACAGCTATTGCTAATACCGTACCGGGCAATGCGTAGCCAATACTGGCTAAGCGCCCAGGAATAAGCGGATACGCTTGCTTAGCAATACGCTGATAAAACACCACAAGTAAGCTCAGCGCAATTGTTACTACACTCACAATAATTGCGACTTTAAAGCTTTGCCATGCATAAAAGAAAAAGGCACTATTCCACGCTTGCTCAGCATATGAAATTGCATAACCCACCAATACTGCAACAGGTAGTACAAAGGCAAAAAACAGCACCACAAAACAAAATGCGGTTGCTAACCATGCGCTTTTGCCCGTTAAGGTATATAACGTATCACTATTAACCCCTGATTGACGTTCGAATACCGCTTGATTACGGCGACTGTAACGCTCCATTGTCAGCGCAAGAAATAAAATAAGCAGCATAATTGCTGATATTTTTGCAGCTGCCGTTAAGGAGTAATACCCTAACCACGTATCGTATACCGCCGTTGTTAACGTGCTTACAGCAAAGTAATTTACCGTTGCAAAATCAGCCATTGCTTCCATACTAATAAGCGCAAGCCCTGCCACAATAGCACCACGCGACAGCGGTAAACTAACCTTATAAAAGCTATGTCTAGGTGAATGTCCCATTAACTGGCTAGCCTGTACTAACTTAAATGATTGCTCGCGTAACGCAGTTTTAAAAATCAAATAAAGGTACGGATACAACACTAACGCAATCATCATAATTGCACCAGGCAAAGTGCGGATATCAAAAAACCAATAATCGGAGGGGGCTTGCCAACCAAACCAGTTTCTCAGTGCTATTTGCACCGGGCCAGCATAATCAAACAAGTCTGTGTAAACGTAGGCGATAATATACGTGGGCATTGCTAACGGCAACATTAACGCCCACTCAAACTGCCTGCGGCCAGGGAAATCACAATAAGCAGTGAGCCACCCCAATGGTAAAGCAATGAGGCAGCTGACAACGCCAACCCCTAAAATCAGTAATAGTGTATTGCGAGTATAATCCCACAATACTGTATCCCAGAGGTGACTAAATACCTCGGAATCACCTTGCAGAGATTCAAACAACAAAAAGCATAACGGGGTTATTAACAGTAAGCCAATAACCCACGCAAAAAACTGCCATCGTGACAGCGAAAATTTAAAGCGCATTAAAGATCGAACTTCACCTCATCAATTAGCTTAAGTGCTAAAGGACGATATTTGCTAATTTCATCAAGCACTAAACTGTCTTCCTTGAAGCTGCCCCACGATGCTACTAAGCTTGATAATTCAACGCCAGGCTTAACCGGATATTCCATATTGACCGAGGCGTACATGTTTTGTGCCTTATTGTCGGTCATATACTCAATAAGTTTCAAGGCATTTTCTGGGTTTTTCGCGTACTTGGTCATAACCACGCCTGAAACATTAATGTGCGAACCTCTGTTATCTTGATTAGGGAAGTTGATATATACAGCATCGGCCCATGCTTTTTGCTCAGGATCTTCAATCATCTTCCCAAGGTAATAACTATTGCCCAATGCTAAGTCACACAACCCCTCTTTAACTGCTTTCACTTGCCCACGGTCATTGCCCTGCGGTTTACGAACTAAATTTGCTTTCACCCCTTCAAGCCAAGTTTTTGTTTTAGCTTCGCCATGATGAGCAATCATTGATGCTACAAGCCCTAAATTATAAGGGTGCTTACCTGAGCGAGTACAAATTTTACCTTTGTATTTAGGTAAAGCCAGCTCTTCATAGCTTAAATGTGGTAATGCTCCCACGCGCTCTTTTGATGAATAAACATTACGCACCCGTTTAGTTAAGGCAACCCACTGCCCTTCACTATCACGAAACTTAGCAGGCACATTATTATTAACCGTTTCGCTGCTAATTGTTTGAGTTAAATTAAGCTCATCAAGCTGAACTAAATCACTAAAGTTTGAAGTCAGCACTAAATCCGCTTGGCTGTGTTTCCCTTCACGTTTAACTCGCTCAATTAGCCCTTTTTTAGCAAACACAACATTAGTTTTAATCCCTGTTTGCGCTGTGAAATCATCTAAAATTGGCTGAATTAAAAACGGTTGGCGAAAAGAGTAAATATTGACTACTTCGTTTGCAAACGCGGGGGCGGCTACCACTAAGCCAACTAAAACTGCTAATGTTTTTTTCATAAGTCGCTTCCATATAAATAATAACAATTATCATAACTTGTCCCTTGAATCTGTGCACCCATTAAATCGTAATCAAAGGTGACTACACCCATAATGGAAATCACTTGTGCGATATATCTCACGGTTATGACAGCTATTGAGTATAAAACACGATAAAAAACTGAAGCATACAAGGTAACTATTTAAAAAATAACAACTTTAACATCATTACAAAATAATGACCTAATTTTCGTTGTTGTTTTTAGCCTATTTTGTTTGCAGATTCTCTCTATACTTACTTCATCGGTTAAGCAGTGACGCTTAAATGAGTAAACGGACAAGGATTGCTTACTCATAAACCTCGTATTTTAGGTTACGTTAGGAAAAAATGGACTCATGGACAGGCTCAGGAAGAGTAACACTATGGATAGTAAATAAACGGACAGCGTCAAGATGATGCGAAAAGGATAAACAACAGGGCTCGCAAGAGAGTTGTTAGACAGGAAGTTAAAAAAGCGGACGAATGGACAGGCCTTGAGGGCAACGCAATGGAACTGTTAATAAATGGATAGCATCAGGACGGTGCGTAAGGGATCGGTAATAGACATTACCAATAGGGATGACAAGGAAGCACACAGGAGATAGGCTCGGAGCGCCTTCATCACGCAGAACGAACAAGTAACAGCGTGATCACATGGATTTGTAAAGATTAGGAGTTGATTAAGTTCAATTGCAGGATGCAGAAAATTAGAAGATTCCGCAAGCGCGACTAGCGATAGTTCGCGCTTTTCTTTTGCCTGAAAAACAACTCATTGTATATAAGCGCTGACTTCTCTAAAATAGCGCGCTGATAAACCACTGAGGCCCGCCGTGTTAATTAACTACAACCCCCCACTAGATCCGTATTTGAGCATTATCTTTCAAGATGATGACTTACTGATTGTTAATAAGCCCAGTGAACTACTCACCGTACCAGGCAAAGATCCTAAACACGCTGACTGCTTAATTGCTCGCGTTAATCGCGTATTTCCTACCGCTAGAATTGTGCACCGCTTAGATATGGCAACCTCTGGTATTATTTGTTTAGCGATGAATAAAGCTGCGCATCGTAATTTAAGTATGCAATTTCAAGAACGCCAAACAGCTAAACGCTACATAGCGCGGGTTTATGGAAAACTAGAACCACAGTCAGGATCGGTTGATTTACCGCTGATCTGCGATTGGCCTAATCGACCAAAACAAATGGTTGATCATGATAATGGTAAGCCATCATTAACTCACTACAATGTGATTGAATATGAAGCACATGCGACACGGGTAGAGCTTACCCCAATCACTGGCCGCTCTCATCAGTTACGCGTACATATGTTATCACTAGGACACCCAATTTTAGCCGATCGCCTCTATGCTCATGCCGATGCATTAGCTGGTGCAAAACGACTTCAATTACATGCACAAATGTTGCAACTAGCGCACCCGTTAACAGGACAAATCATGACATTTACGGCAGAGCCTGATTTTTAAGTCCTAAAATCAAGGCTAAACTTTTTATCATTCAAGCCGATAACGACTTATTGACTCATCGTGGTGGCTGATATGATTACTGGTAAACAATTTAAAATACCGCAATTAATAGGCTTAGCTATAGGTATTACGCTATTGACACCTGTACTAGCTGCCGACTTTATTACACCCACTCCTTGGTCAACCGTTGTCAGTAGCGATTTATCACGCTTAATGCCACAAGACGAGTTAAAGCCGCTGCTTGCTGGTGACACTGAGTTTTTGAGCTTATATCGTCAGCACATGAGTGCTCAGCAGCGTGGTGTGGTATTGATCATTCCTGACTGGCAGCACTTACCGACCGATAACGATGGAATTAATTTTTTACGCACCCAACTAAATGATTTAGGTTATGCCACATTAGCAATGACAGTACCTGATATTGACTGGCAAGCCGTACCAACTGAAGCTGAAAATCCTCAAAGCAAGCCAGCTAATAGCAACCAAACTGAAAGCGATAACAATGATGATTCGCCTACGACTCCACCGGCTAAACCAGTGCATGTTGAGGCGATTGCGCAAATAAGTAATGCAATAATCGATAATTATAAACTCAACTTAATCGCACGTTTTAATGCGCTATATCAAAGTGCATTGAATGAAGATGGCAAAATAGTGGTCATTGCCCAAGGTGCGAGTGCAGCAGTGTTACTCGAGCATTATGCCCAATACCCAAGCACTAATATTGATGCGTTTATCAGTCTCAGCAGTTACTTACCAAATAGTCAACGAAATCAGCAACTCAACGCAACAATCTCAACGATTAGTCCACCATTGTTAGATATTTACTACAGTGTTGATAACCCTGATTTACTATTAAGTGTGGCGGATAGAAAACGTTGGGTAAAACGCCATAGCAAGTATGACTACCGTCAACGTGAACTATTTGGCTTGCGCTCAGAGCCACAGCAACATGAGCGCCTCACCAAAGAAGTAGACGGCTTTTTACGCCGCCTTTTTTAAGAACTCATACGCAGCTTGAATGTCTTGGCTCTTCTTTACCGCCAATTCCATCATGTGCTTAGGCAACCCTTGAGAAACCAATTTATCAGGGTGATGTTGCGCCATGAGTTTACGGTACGCGACTTTTATGTCTCGCGCACTCGCTTCATTATTTAAACCCAACAAAGCTAACGCTTGAGTACGACTCATACCAGTATTAGGTGGCACGTGATGACCTGAGCCTTCTCGATAACTGCTACTTTGCCCATTTTGGCGCTGTTGCTGTTGTTGGTAACGCTGTTGTTGCTGGCGAAAAGAAAACTCAGCTTGGTAGCGCTTAAGCACAAATGCAAAGTGAGTTTTAGAGATCCCCAATAATTTACTGACCTCTTGCAATAGCTCTTTTTCTTGCGTTGCAAGCACCCCATCAGAAAACGCCATTTGAATTTGAATTTCTAAAAACAACTGCAGTAGATCATGACGGCGTGCAAAACGTTCTTTAAAATCAAACACGGTTTCTTTGAGTGAAAAGTCGCTGTCTTTTCCCGCTTTAAAAGCATCCTGCGCTTCTTTTCGATCATCTCCCGTCAAGCCCATTTCATCCATAAATAAGCTAGCAGCACGAATATGGGTTTCGCTTACCCGGCCATTTGACTTAGCAATGTGCCCCATGACGCCAAAGCAACTGGTGAAAAATAGCGCTTGGCGTTGATGAATGTCGTCATCACCTTTAAATAAACTTGCAAAGCCACCTGCTTTATCAAAATTTTGCTTTAAGCTTTTATCAAACATATGGCCTAAATATAAGCCTATAAATAAGCCTATAATGCGCCCAAACATAAAGCCAAAACAGGCACCTAAAATTTTACCCCACATGTGGCGCTCCTAGATTGTGAAAATTATTCTGCTGCGCTATCAGTGACTCATTCAATTGCGCCAATCGCTCCGGCGTACCAATATCATCCCAACGACCAATATACAGCTCAGTAGAGACAAGCTGCTCAGCCAATTTTTCTTTTAATAACGGCCCTAAGCGATGAGACCCTGCAGTGATCCCAGCAAAAAATTGTTGATGGAAACGGCTAATACCAGAGAAAGTGTACTTCGGACTGGCGTCATCTAAATGGCGCAAAGTAAAGTCACCATGTGGGTTATGCGGCGGGTTTTCAACTAATACTATGTGCCCTTCCCCATCATCTAGATGAATATGCAGCAATGAACTTACGTCATAATCGGTAAATATATCACCGTTAATAACAATAAATTGCTCTCCCAGTAAAGGCAGAGCTTGAATAATACCGCCTGCGGTTTCAAGCCCCTGTTCAGGCTCTTGGCTATACTCAATCTGCACACCGAGTTGGCTGCCATCAGCAAAGTAATCACGAATTTTATCACCTTGCCATGCTAGGTTGATTACAAAGTCAGTAATCCCGGCACTTTTGAGTCGTTCAATATGATGTTCTATTAATGGCTTACCTTGTACCTTTAACATTGGTTTAGGTAAATTTGCAGTTAATGGCATCATACGTTGACCGCGACCCGCGGCTAGTATCATCGCTTTCATTATTTATCAGGTGCTTTATCAAGTGCCACTATTGTAGCCGGTATAATGGTATTTTTAATCCAAAGACCTAACTCCATTAATGACGGATGATCTTGAGCAACATCACTAATATAGTGCAAGGTTGGCAATACATTGTCCATATACCCTGGTTTACCATCACGTAAATTCAGCCGACAAAAAATACCAGCGGCTTTTAAATGACGCTGAATGCCCGTTAGATCAAACCATTGTTTAAAGGTTGTAAAACTAATATTGCTGATCAATCCCTGTTGTTCAAACTCGCTAAATGCATGCTCAAGTAAATACTCAAGTTCATCGTGAGGAAGTTTAAAATAGCAGTCCCGCAATAGCGAAACTAAATCATAACAAACCGGACCTTGCACAGCATCTTGATAGTCAATAATTGCCCATTGTTGTTCACTGCGCATAATATTGCGACTATGGAAATCACGATGCACTGTCACACTTGGCTGAGCAAGTACGTTAGCAATCAGTAACTCGCAGCTAGCTTGCCAAAGTAAGCGCTCAGCAGGAGTGATTTTTAATTGTAAAAACGCTTCGACCAGCCACTGTAAAAAAATACCTAGCTCTAATTCTAAGAACGCACGGTCGAAATCTTTCATATGTTCAACTGCAGGCATTTTTGCCCATTGCGCACTGAGCTTTATTAAATGCTTATAATGATTGATGCGCTCTTTATCATCGAGCATATCAGCA
This sequence comes from Pseudoalteromonas sp. KAN5, assembly GCF_022846535.1. Classification (NCBI taxonomy): domain Bacteria; kingdom Pseudomonadati; phylum Pseudomonadota; class Gammaproteobacteria; order Alteromonadales; family Pseudoalteromonadaceae; genus Pseudoalteromonas; species Pseudoalteromonas sp. KAN5. The sequence goes on along the minus strand of NZ_AP025589.1, from coordinate 173,538 downwards.
AGGTGCACATTACCTAAATCACTTAATAAAAAGAAACCTTGTTTTTCATCAGCGTGTAATATTTTCGGTAATTTAAATCCATGCTCAGAAAAAACCTTATTCAGTTCTATATAAGGTGTGTTATCCAGCTTAGTTGGATCTGAGTCCATGACTATATAGCTCTCTTGACCACTGTTTAAGCGGAAGTAGCGACGAAAACTCGCATCTCCAGTGATCGCAGCAAGTTGATATACTTCATCTTCAAAATGCGGACTTAAAAACTGCTGTAAACTTTTATAACGGTTCATTTCGTAATGATATCTATTTTTCACTAAGTCAATTACTGTATTTGCCATTGTTTTCCTTTATTATGTCACTCTTATATTCAACGACAGCGTATTAAGGTTAATAAATGAGCAAAACCTGGGGCATAATGATGCTAAGTGTGATCAGCGCACCATCGCTTGCCGAAACTGAACTTGCACACAACTTTTGTGGCAATTCAATGCAAACCAGAGCTTGGCAACCGCTTGCTGGCCTTGATTTAGGCATGGTCGATATCCAATCAAATGATATTGAATTACTTGGTACCCAAAGCGCAGAATTTACCGATAATGTTGATATTAACACCCTTACTATGAGTTTGTCCGCACAAAGTGCGCTAATTGACAAACAGCGTGGGTTACTTAATGCAACGGGCCCTATTACTTATCGTGATGCAATCAGTGAAGTAAATAGTGCTGGTCTCAATGCTGATTTAAATAACTCTGAAATCAGTTTGCTCGGTGCCGATTATAAACTAACCGATCAACAAGGCCACGGCGGTGCAGAAAAGCTCACAGTGAACCAGTCTGGCTTAGCACTACTGAACGCAAGCTTTACTACCTGCCCAAATGAAACGCCATTGTGGGCAATTCAAGCTGAAGAAATCTTACTCTCTCGTGAAGAGGGCTGGGGTGAAACCCATGATATGGTACTGCGTATTATGGACACACCAGTGCTGTACTTACCGTATTTTACTTTTCCGATTGATGATCGCAGAAAATCAGGCTTACTGACCCCTAACATTTCCAGTTCAGATCGTTATGGCATTGAAAGCATCACACCATATTATTGGAATATTGCACCTAATTACGATGCCACTATAACGCCACGCTATATGTCTAAAAAAGGCTTACAATTACAAGGCGAGTTTAGATATTTAAGTGATAGTAACGAAGGTTTAGTTGCGCTTGAGTATCTAGATAAAGATGACTCTGAGCCTGAGCTTGATGAGCGATTTCTGTTTCATTGGCAACAACAAAGCTATTTTGATGAAAACTGGCGAGCAGCGATAGATATAACTAATGTCAGTGATGACAACTACCTCACTGATTTAGATTCAAATTACGCGACTCGAACTGATACGCAGCTTTATCGTACTGGTTCACTCTCTTACTTAGGCGAAACTTGGCGCACGGATATCAAAGTACAAAACTTTGAAGTATTAGGTGATCATATTGAGTCTTATGCTGCATTACCGCAAATTAGTTTTTCGCAAACGACACCGTTTCGCTTTAACGATATTGAGTTAACACTCAATGGCGAATTAAGCCATTTTACCAACGATACGGCAATTATAGAAAAAGCCACTCGGGTACATATTGAGCCTAAAGCTAGTTATGGTTATCAAGAACATGCGTGGTCGTTTCTGTCGGAATTTAGTGTACTACACACTAATTATAAACAAGAGGGCGACTTAGCTAACACCGATTATGCTGAAACAGTATCACGGACCTTGCCAAAAGTACGTTTATATAGCCAGCTAAACTTTGAACGTGATACCAGTATGATCGACAATGGTATTCAAACTTTAGAGCCGCAAGTTCAGTACCTTTACACACCAGACAAAGATCAATCTGATATTGGCTTATATGATACAACAAAGTTACAAGATGACTTTTTTGGTTTATTCCGCGATAGCCGCTTCTCAAGCGTTGACCGCATCGCCGCTGCAAATCAATTTACACTCGGTGCTACTACACGATTATTTAATGATAATAGTGAGGAGCTGTTTAACTTTAGTGCTGGGCAAATCTTCTATTTAAGCGATTCAGCTAAACCAACTGCACAAAATCTGGATTCAGATACTAACTATAATGCCTTGTTTGCCGCGCAAACCATGTTACATTGGCACCGTCGTTGGTATTTATCCGGTGGGATTCAATATGACACAGATGGAAAACAAATCATTCAGTCAAATGTAACCCTAGATTATAAAGGTGACGATAATCAACTCGTCCAATTGAACCATCGCTATGCAAATGATGTCTCAGGCAATACAATCGAGCAAGTTGGCTTCTTTACTAGCTTCCCGCTTAGTGAACAATGGCAATTTGTAAGTAGCTATCACCGCGATTTAGAAAGCGGCCGTAGCGTCGAGGTATTCAGTGGATTGCAATATGAATCTTGCTGTTGGGCCTTTCAAGTTACTGCCCGTCGTCAAATTGAAACTGATTTAAATCAAGCGATAGGCCAAGAACAAGCCACTTTTGATTCAAGTATTGGCTTTAATATTGTCTTAAAAGGGTTAGGTAGTAAAAGCCGTTATGATGCACAAAAATTATTACAACAAGGTATTTTTGGCTATCGTAGACCGTATTTTCTTAATAACTAGTATTACCGTACTATTAGCAAGAGTATTAGAAAAAGTATGAATTTAAAAAAATTATTAGCATCCGCAGTATTAACGCTTGGTCTATGCCAAAGCGCTTTCGCAGCCCCTGTTGAAATCGACAAAGTAGTGGGTATTGTCAACCAAGGGGTCATTTTACAAAGTGAAGTTGACACTATTGTTAACCGAGTTAAAGCCCAAGCCAAAGAGCAAGGCCAAGAATTGCCTTCTGATGGCACTTTACGTATCCAAGCAATGGAACGTTTAGTAAACCAAACACTGATGATGCAATTAGCCGAACGTATGGGCTTAGAGATTTCTGATAGCCAACTTGATCAAACCTTGATTGGCATGGCCAAAGAGCAAGGCGGTTCAATCGCAGATTTACGCCGTACAATTGAAGCATCCGGTGAAAGCTTCCAAGCTTACCGTGAAGAAATTCGTAAAGAAATTACCACCCAGCAAGTCATGCGTGCAAACGTTGACCGTCGTATTTATATCAGCCCACAAGAAGTTGATAACTTATTAAAAATTATGGAAAGCCAAGGCCAAAATACTGAAGAATACGATATTGGCCATATTTTAATCGACATTCCTAACAACGCCACGGCGGACGAAATTGCAAGTGCAAAAACTCGTGCTGATAAAGTGATCGAATTTTTACAAGAAGGCAAAGAATTTAAACGCATCGCGATTTCATCATCAAGTGGCTCGAAAGCCCTTGAAGGTGGACAATTAGGCTGGATGAGCATTAATGAAATGCCATCACTCTTTGCCGAAGCCGTTAAAGGCACCAAAAAAGATGCCATCATCGGCCCGCTTCGTTCGGGCGCTGGTTTTCATATCATCAAAGTTCAAGATATTCGTGGCCGCCAAGTTGTTGAAACAACGGAAGTTAAATCTCGCCATATCTTAATCAAACCGTCTATTATTTTAAGCGAAGAAAAAGCCCGTAATATGCTCAATGGCTTTGCTAAAGATTTACGTGCCGGAACTGCAGATTTTGCTGAACTTGCTAAAGAGTATTCAGAAGATCCTGGCTCAGCACTAAAAGGGGGTGAGTACGATTGGACAGACCCTACAACCTATGTGCCACAGTTTAGAGACACTCTGTTATCACTTGATAAAAATGAAATAAGTGACCCATTTAGAACCACATTTGGCTGGCATATTGTGCAATTATTAGATAAACGCGTGGCTGATAAAACAGAGATTGCAAAACGAAATCGCGCTCACGGTATGCTATTTAATCGTAAATTTAAAGAAGAAAGCTTTAACTGGCAGCAAGAAATGCGCGAACAAGCCCATGTTGAAATTTTCCCAATTGATGAATAACCAATGACACTACGTATTGCTATTACTCCCGGCGAACCTGCCGGGATTGGCCCGGATCTATTGTTACAACTTGCTCAGCATGACTGGCCAGCACAACTGGTTGTGATTGCTGATAAACAGTTATTACTACAGCGAGCCAAACAACTGGGGTTAACAATTAAGGCGATCCCATTTGATGAAAGTGCCCCTGCAACACCTGCTCCCGCAGGCAGCATCTATCTACACCAAGTAGATTTAGGTGCAGAGGTTGAAATGGGTGTATTAAATGATGCCAACGGTCAGTATGTACTCGATACTTTGCGCATTGCCTGTGAAATGAATATGAATGGTACTTTTGCAGCGGTCGTCACTGGCCCGGTTCATAAAGGCATTATTAATAAAGCAGGGATTTCTTTTAGTGGCCACACTGAGTATTTTGCTCAACAATCTAACACGCCTGATGTAGTCATGCTGTTAGCTACGGAAGGTCTTCGCGTTGCATTAGTAACGACTCACATACCACTGGCTTATGTATCTCGTGCTATTACAAGTGAGCGCCTTACTAAAGTAACCCGTATTTTACATCATGATTTACAAACAAAATTTGGTATTGAGAAGCCACGGATTTTAGTTTGTGGGCTTAATCCACATGCGGGAGAAGATGGCCATTTAGGTCGTGAAGAAATCGATACAATTACACCAACGCTTGAACAACTCAATAGTGAAGGAATGAATCTTATCGGTCCACTGCCTGCAGATACTTTGTTTCAAGATAAATACCTGTCACAAGCTGATGCGGTGCTCGCAATGTATCACGATCAAGGCCTACCTGTGCTAAAATACAAAGGTTTTGGTAAATCAGTTAATGTAACGCTAGGTTTGCCGTTTATACGCACTTCAGTTGATCACGGTACGGCGCTCGATTTAGCCGGCAGCGGTGATGCTGACGTTGGTAGTTTTGAATTAGCGATCCGCGAAGCAATTAAGCTCGCCCATGAAAAAGCACAAAATCAATGACAGATAAAGTACATTTAGGACACCGCGCCCGTAAACGTTTTGGGCAAAACTTTTTATGCGATGAAATGATCATCGATAAAATTGTCAGCGCAATTGATCCTAAACCGCAGGATAATTTAGTTGAAATCGGCCCAGGTCTTGGCGCTATCACTGAGCCTGTAAGTGAATTAAGCGGCCATTTAACGGTTGTTGAACTCGATAAAGATTTAGCCCAACGCTTAACAGAACATCCTTTTTTAGGACCAAAACTGAGCGTTCATCAAGGCGATGCCATGCAGTTTGATTTTTCAAGCTTGATGAAAGATGAACGTAAATTAAAAGTCTTTGGTAACTTGCCTTACAACATTTCAACACCTCTACTTTTCCACTTGTTTGAGTTTGCTGACAGTATTGAACATATGCACTTTATGCTGCAAAAAGAAGTAGTAAAACGCATGGTGGCAGGCCCAGGTAGCAAAACATTCGGTCGTTTGAGTGTTATGACTCAGTATTACTGTAATGCAATACCAGTTATTGAAGTACCGCCTGAATGCTTCAAGCCTGCCCCTAAAGTCGACTCTGCCGTTATTCGTTTAATACCGAAAAAACCAGAGCAACGTACAGCAAAAAGTACTAAAATCCTGAACACTGTGTGCTTAGAGGCCTTTAACCAACGCCGTAAAACACTACGTAATAGTTTAGCCAACTTGGTCACTGCGGATGAATTAACAAGTATCGGTATTGATATTACCTTACGCGCAGAAAGCCTTTCGTTACAACAATTCATTGATATAGCAAATTGGATTTATGACAACAAGCAGTAAATTGGGCTCGCCCATTAAAGTCTCGGTAGAAACATTTTATGTTGAAGGTCAATCACAACCTGAGCTCGATAAATATGTCTTTGCCTATTCAATTACCATTAAAAATCACAGCTTATGCAGTGCTAAATTAATTAGCCGTTATTGGTTGATCACTGATGCAAATGGTAAAGAAGTTGAAGTACAGGGTGAAGGTGTGGTCGGTGAAAAGCCAACGATAGGCCCTGGTGAAAGCTATAAATATACCAGTGGTGCAGTGCTCGACACGCCAGTCGGCACGATGCAAGGTTACTATACCTTGAAGAATGAGTTCGGCACTGAGTTTGATGCACCCATTAACGTTTTTCGTTTAGCACAACCTAATATTTTGCATTAAATGGCTAACTATGCAATTGGTGATCTACAAGGCTGTTATCAAGAATTTCAAGCTTTGTTGCTGCACGTTGATTTCAACCCAAGTAAAGATCACCTTTATTTAGTGGGCGACATTGTTGCCCGCGGCCCCGACTCCCTAGCCTGCTTAGATTACTTATACACACACCAAGATAGTATCACTGTAACCTTAGGCAATCATGATTTACACCTTATTGCCAACTACTTGCTGAACAAACCAGCTAACCCCAAAGATAAACTCGCCGCCCTATTGAGATCAGAAAAGCTGCCCGCTTATATTGCCATGTTACAGCAACAACCGCTCGCGCTATGGCTTAAGCAAGAGCAAGTGTTTATAAGTCACGCAGGTCTCAATCCGGCCTGGTCTATTAAGCAAGCCCTACAGTACGCACAATTTGCACAAAACTGTTATCAAGGTGCTGATGCGAGTAACTATTTCAAACATATGTATGAGCAGCACCCAGCTGTTTGGAATGACCAGCTTACTGAGTTTGAGCAATTTCGCTATATTGTGAATTACTTTACACGAATGCGTTTTTTAACCCTTGATGAACAATTAGAATTAACCTTTAAAGGTGGTATTGCTGACTCAAATGCAATGATCCCTTGGTTTAAACACCCTCGATTTAACACATTTAAAAAGCACATTGTCTTTGGTCATTGGGCGGCTCTTGAGGGCATTACTAATCATGCAAATATTCACGCTTTAGATACCGGCTGTGTATGGGGAGGCGCTATGACCTTACTAGAATTAAAAAATAAACAGCGATTCAGCATTAATTCAGCTAATTCTATCTAAATAAACTGAAAAAAAATTCATCTTCTGTTAGATTTATTGTAATGAATGTTAAAAGTAATTAAATTTAATTACTTAACTTATCTGCAACAAAGCCGATAAAGTCTAATTGCTACTCTTTATGGAATTTTATATGAACTTAACTGTCAGTCAGCGTATTTGGGGTGGATTTATTTGTATCACCTTATTACTTCTTTTAATTGGAGGTAATTCACTGTTCAGAATCGCAAATATTAATAATTCAGCGCAGCAAGTGAATCAATTATCACTGCCAGCCTTAGAGCAAAGCTCAGACTTACAAGTTGAATTTATTTTAATGAGCAAAGCTGCACAAGCAAGTTTTTACACAACCTCGGCGGCAGAACTTGCACCAATCCAACAGTCAGTCTTAGAGCAAAAGCAACGCTTTGATAAATCTTATTCACAATTACAAGACGTTGTTCGTGATAACCCACAACTTAATCAAAGTAGTCAAAACGTAGAACGTACTTACAAAGGTTTCATCAAGTCAGTAGAAAACTTATTAAAAGATAAAAGTAATCAATTAGAACTCAACAAGTCACTACGTGCTCAATTAGAAGCCATTGAACTGGCAGCTGAAGATGCCAATTCTGTGGTATTAGATATCATTGATATAGATGGCTTAGAAAACAATGATAGCAGAGCGTACCAAGCTGCTAATAAATTAGAGAATAATTTTTTATCACTAGTAACAAACAGCACTGATATGCTGACAGTGAAAACTCAAAATACATTAGATATCGTTAAAAATGAGCAACTTTATTATCTAGAAGAAATTGAACGTAGTTTAAATTTACTTAAACCTGCGGTAGAAGCTGCAGATCCTGGTTTATACAATGACCTCAATAATTATTTTGTTTCTATTCGCGATAACATTCTTGGAAATAATAGTATTTCTGCGAATAAAAAGCGTTTAATTGATGTTATTGCCACAACTGAAGCTGAACTCGCACAAGCAGAGCAAGCCACAACAACGGCTTTAAAACAACTCAATGAACTCGTTGAGCAAGCAAGTAATGTCGCTTTTGAATTACAAAAAGAAGTTAGTAGCGATGTTGCTGCCGCCAACCTTTGGACTTGGATTGGCATGATCAGCGCTACACTTTTAGCTATCATTGTGGCTTATATTACGGTGAATCGTATAATAAGACCATTAGCAGAAGTTAACCGAATTCTAGATATCGTTGCCAGTGGCGATATGACTCAGCGTCTTGATGATAGCGCTAAAGATGAGTTTGGTGAGCTATCACGAAGCTGCAATACATTAATTACAAGCTTACGTAGCTTGATCCAAGGGATTATATCTCGCTCCACACAGCTGGCCGCTGCATCGGAAGAAACTTCCGCTATCACCGGTGAATCAAGCCAAGCTATTCGTAATCAGCAAGCGCAAGTGGAGCAAGCTGCAACAGCAACAACTGAAATGAGTAGCACGTCACAAACGGTCAGTAATAGCGCTCAACAAGCTCTTAAAGAAATTAAAAATGCGGACAAAGAAGCTGACCGCGTTAAAGGAATTTCAAACCAAAATAAATCAACAATTGAGCAGCTTGCCCGTGAAGTGGAGTCTGCATCTAAAGTTATCAATAAGCTGCATCAAGATAGCGCTTCTATCGGTAGTATCTTGGACGTTATTCGTGGTATTGCTGATCAAACCAACTTACTTGCACTTAATGCGGCTATAGAAGCTGCCCGCGCTGGTGAGCAAGGTCGTGGTTTTGCTGTAGTTGCTGATGAAGTACGTTCATTAGCAAGTAAAACACAAGCCTCAACACAAGAAATTCAGGCTATGATCGAGTCGTTACAAACTGGCGCTGAAGCCGCTGTAACGGCAATGTCTAAAGGCAAACAGCAAGCGGACTCTTGTGTGGAGCAATCTGATTTAGCCAATACGGCGCTTGATTCAATTACTGCCGCTGTTGCTCTAGCCCATGATGTAAGTGAAGAGATCTCAACAGCAGCACAAGAGCAACAACAAGTATCCCAAGAGATCAGTGAACGTCTTGAATCAATTGTCGCAATTGCAGAGCAAACAGCAGAAGGAGCAAATCAAACTAATATATCTAGCTCTGAAGTTGCTAAACTTGCAGAAGAGCTACGCTTATCTGTAGATGAATTTAAAGTCTAAAGTAAAAAGCCGTACTCATTGTTGAGTACGGCTTCTACCATAACTCAGCTCAACAGTTCACACTTTTCAGTCCCCAGAATAGAATATAACGTGAGAAATAATCGTTATACCCCGTCACATTTAAAATATATTACTTACTTTTTAATATCAGAAGAAAATAAGTTGATTACTTAGATTTACTCCCTTGTTAATAGTGTGTATTATTTTATGTCAACAAACAGTAGCTACGAGCCTGTTAATCTTCAGTTTATTCCTTATAACTAAAAGTTTATTAAGTCCGATTATTACTGTTTAAAAGAATTAAAAAATTTAATAACAGCTACAGTCTCAGATTACTTTATTCGTAAAGTTTAGGTTATACATAAATATATAAGTTTGCAGCTAAAATTTTTAAGCATTGCTAAACCCGCTATTATAAATAGGTTCTCCGTTGTGTAGCATTCTCAGGACTCTAAAAATTGATGTGAAAAACATACACAAAAAAATTATACCTTTCGTGTATCTATGTTGTACTGCACTGTGCTTCAACTGCTTTGCAACTACAAAGGACAAACCATTTTTTAAAGTTTCACCAACAGTATGCATTACTGAAACCAAGCAAGCAGTCTGTGAGTTTAATATTCAAGTGAGCTTTATCTTAGACCCATTTAAAGAGTTGTGTATAGAGATATCAAACCGTCCCCAATATACTCAGTGCTATACTCAGCGTGGAGTAATTGAAGAAAGGTTTAAAATTGCTGCAAATAAAGAGTTTAAAGTGCAACTTATTGATCCTCTAACTAATTTAGTGGTCATAGAACAAATACTCTCTGTTGCTAATTATGAAGCCAATGACTACCGTTTACGGCGGCGTTTTGGTTGGAGTTTATAATTTTTTCGGATATCGCCAAATTGCGAATAAAAACGGCGATAATTACTGTATGTTTTTAACTATTCTATACACTTATACTGATATTAACCGAATACTTTGCTGCTAAAAATGATAAGTCACACCTATAAATCCTGAGAAGTAACCATTTTCATTAATTATTGGGTTATTCGCTAACTCACTATCTAACCATGTATATTTAAGTTTCATATCAAAACTCAATTGCTCACTGATAGGATACTCATATGCCATCTTTAAATGATAGTTGAGTGCGCTTTGTAATTCGTACTTAGTTAGCCGTGATAAGGCTTCTGTTGGTGCAATGGTATAATAATATTTAATCAATTCACTACTTTTATAATTTACACCAGCTTCAACTCCAAACATTCCTCCCAAAACCGAGAGTAACTTATAGCCGTTAAGTTGTACTTCATGCCCATTGTGCACATTGGTAATATCCTGTAGCACTGCCAGCTCTACCCACGAATCGGCAAATAACTTTATACCTGATGAAAGCCCTGCTAAGTATGAGAGATCACGTTCTATTGGGGTAAGTGAAACCGTCGCGGGTGCTGAAGGTCTAGTTGGCGCTTTAAGGTTGTCAGACATAACACTCGTAGCAAACAACTTATTTATACCATCTAATTCAAAGAAAAAACCATCTTCATTAAAGCGCCCTGCTATATCGATATAATAACGTTCATTCTCGATAAGACTATAACCAAGAGCAAAATCATCAACATACCAACGATCACCATAGTAAGCAAAATTTGGCAGTATTACTGACGTAATATTTTTCGAATTCGCTACTGGATTTTGAATACCACCATAGCCAAGTGTAATACTCGCATGTAATGTTGATTTTTTTATTAATTGTTGTTGTTTTAATTCATCTTGCGCACTTGCACTTACGCATACAAAAAATAACAACCCTAATAATCTTATCATTGTACTCAAATCACCTTAACCTTATTATTTTATTGTATAGAATAGATATCATTACAAATAGCTGTTATAGCAAGAGTTTAGCGATCATATCCGCTGCAGATAAACTTGTATAATAATTTAAAAAGATATATTAAAACCAATTCTAAACATACTTCCAGCACAGTGGCGAATAAAAAACCGAACGTTACGTTAGTAAGGTTCGGTTTTTTCTGTAAGTAACAGAAAATAGTTTAACTATGCAGCTGGGTACTCGCGATAAGCACGCTCAATATTTTTGGCTTGCTTTTTAGACATACCTAAATGTGCAAGCGCAACACGTAAGCGAGCGCGTGATAGGTCAGATCCTAGAATTTCCATAGCATCAAGTACAGATGTAGAAGACGTTTTGCCAGTAATAGCGACAAAAATCGGCTCTAAAAAGTCTTTTATCTTCAACTCATGGAAGGTTGCAACGGCTTTAGCAATGGCAAATATTTCTGGTTTCTCCCAGCTACGTAAACCTTCAAGCTGCCAGATAAAGAATTGTAATGCCTGACGAATAACATCTTCATCCGCCTTACCCGCAGTTAGTAGTGCAGGATCGTAAGTTGGAATGCCGCCAACAAAGTGCCCTGCTAAATCAACCATATCTGATAGTGTATTTATACGCGTTTTTGCTTCAGGTAACACTTTAGCAAGCATTTCACCGTTAAACTTCCAATCAACAAAGCGCTGGATTAACTCTGCATCAGTTAAGTTTTCGCGGATCCACATGCCGTTTAACCAGCTTAGTTTATCTACGTCAAAGACCGGGCCACCCAGTGATACACGTTTCATATCAAAGTGTTCAATCATTTCAGCAAGGGTGAATTTTTCACGCTCATCAGGCATTGACCACCCCATGCGACCAAGGTAGTTAAGTACCGCTTCTGGTAGGTAACCCATTTCTTTATAGTAATTAATAGACGTTGGATTTTTACGCTTTGATAGCTTAGATTTATCAGGGTTACGTAACAATGGTAGGTGACCAAGCACTGGAGCTTGCCAACCAAAGTCTTCATAAAGCTTTAATAACTTAGGTGCTGAGTTGATCCACTCTTCTCCACGGAAAATATGGCTAATTTCCATGTGGTGATCATCAACTACATTAGCTAAAAAGTAAGTAGGGAAACCATCAGCTTTGAGAAGCACTTGCATGTCCACGTTTTCCCATGGGATCTCAATTTCACCACGTAAGTAATCGTTAAACTTAAAGGTACCCTCACTTGGAATATTCATACGAATAACATAAGGCTTGCCAGCGGCTAAGTTTGCTTTAACTTCGTCATCGCTCAGTTTTAAACCGCGGCCATCGTATTTAGGGCGCAGACCTTGTGCCATTTGCTCTTCACGCATTTGATCCAGCTCTTCACTGGTCGCGAAACAGTAAAATGCTTTACCATCGTCAACAAGTTGGTGAGCATATTTTTTATATAAGTCGCTGCGTTCTGACTGACGGTAAGGGCCAAACTCACCACCTACATCAGGACCATGATCCCATTCAAGTCCTAACCAGCGTAAGCTATCCATGATCGCTTGCTCTGATTCTGAAGTGCTACGCACTTGGTCAGTATCTTCAATACGAAGTACAAATTCACCACCTTGATGCTTAGCAAAGCAATAGTTGAACAGGGCAATGTAAGCGGTGCCAAGATGCGGGTCACCAGTAGGTGACGGAGCAACACGAGTACGGATTGTCATGGGTATATTCTCTTTAAAAAAGGACTATAAAAGTTGCCCAAATGCTAGCACAGCATGGGCTATTTTCGAAATGGTTGCGCGCTTTATACCGCGACTTTATCTAAGTAAGCAATAATATCGTTTGATTCGTATAACCAAGTAACTTGGTTATCTTTTTCAATACGTAAGCATGGGACTTTTATTTTGCCACCTTGCTCTAACAACTCTTGGCGGTACTGCGGGTTATTTTTAGCGTCGCGAGTTTCAATTTTTAAGCCTTCACGTTTAATTGCACGGCGAACTTTTACGCAAAAAGGGCACGCTTTGAATTGATACAATTTAAATTGAGCTGTGAGTAGATCTAGCTGTTGTTGCTCATCCGCAGGACGTTTTTTACTGCGAGGGGTAAACACAAAATCAAAAAAAAGTATTAAAGAACCTAATAACCAACGAACTAATTTCATTAACTGAGCCCTGTTTACAACGATTTAAGGGCGTGGATTTTAGCACAGTTAAAGCAACTGCAAAAGATTCAAAAAAGCTCAATATCATCATCATTAGCGATATCATCAACGAGACCAAGATCACTATAAGCAGTCACTAGATTACGACCATTATTTTTCGATTCATACAATGCTAAATCGGCTTTATGTACTAAAGATGCAACCATATCAACATAGCTGAGTTCTAAAAATCCCGCACTAACAGTTAAGTTGCCTACTTGTGGAAAAGGGTATTCAGCGATATTCGCACGTAAACAATTTAACTTCTGTCGAGCCGCTACTTTATCGTAACTTTGAAACAATACGGCAAACTCTTCACCACCATAGCGAAATACATAGTCCTTAAAGCGGAAGTTATCTTTTAATAATCGTGATACCAACAAAATAACTTCGTCACCAATAACGTGACCAAAATTATCATTCACCCGTTTAAAATGATCAATATCGATAATCGCTAAATACCAACTTTGATTTTCAGTGGAGATCTCACCTTTGCCAGAAAAGTCCTCTTCGGAAAGTATTTCAATCACTTTTTTATCAAATGTTTGTCGATTAAGTAACTCTGTTAATGGGTCTAGTCGTGATTTATGGATCAAGGCGAGCTGATTAGCATAAACATTTAAAATATGTCGTGCTAACATCCCCACGTCTTCAGGTAATTCATCCTTTGATTCAACTATTAACAAGCCAATGACGGTGCCTAAATAATACATAGGGACATAGGTAGTCACACCAGCGAAAGCACAGCTTACACGTATTTTATTTTTGCTTACTTTCTCTAGTAGATGCATCAGTTCAACAGGTGAAAGCGGTGCTATTTGGCTATCGGCATTCAATAACGTGGGAGAAATTTGCGGATCAAAATGTTTATTAATATAGAGCGCAAAAACGTTGATCTCAGGCAGACCCGAAACAGCTGTGATAAGCGCGGTATCTAAAGACTGTTCTTCCACTTGTTGCGTTAAGAATACGATCCATTCATGTCCGCAGGGGGTTGTTATCATCTAAGCCAACCTAAACAAATACATATCACTAGTTTAGGTTAGCTTTGCAATTTTACTAAATTATTAGTTTAGAACAACACCAAATCATCGCGATGGATCACCTCACTACCGCAATCAAAGGCTAATAGCTTAGCAATTTCACTTGAGTGACAACCCTTTATAAGGTTGGTTTCAGCTTTACTAAAACGCACTAAACCACGGGCAACTAATTGCTGCTCACAAGTCACAAGTTCAATAAGGTCACCGCGCTCAAACTGACCATGTACTGCGCACACCCCTTTTGCTAATAAACTGGCACCTTGTAGTTGTAAAGCATTCACCGCGCCATCATCAATTACCACCTGGCCACTACTTTTAGGTCCTGCTAATAACCACTTTTTACGACCATCTCTGGGGGCTGTTAATTTTACAAAGCGCGTACCAGGCAACTGTTCGCTCATACAATTAAGAATAACATTTTCCCCGGCTCCTTTAGCAATGATCACTTCAACCCCTGCACGGCGAGCGATATCTGCTGCTTGTAATTTTGTTGCCATGCCCCCTGTACCTAAATTAGTACCACTACCACCAGCAAGTTGCCGTAACTCATCATCTATATGATTTACTTCATCAATAAGTTGAGCATTAATGTTTGTGCGTGGATCGCTGGTGAATAAACCTTCTTGATCGGTTAATAGCAACAGTTTGTCGGCATTGGCTAATATGGCCACCAGCGCCGAAAGGTTATCGTTATCACCGACTTTAATTTCCGCCGTGGCAACCGCGTCATTTTCATTAATAATCGGCACCACGTCATAATTTAATAACGCAGTTAATGTATCACGGGCATTTAGGTAGCGTTCTCTGTCGTCCACGTCAGCACGGGTCAGCAACATTTGCCCTACATTAACACCATATAAAGCGAATAAACTTTGCCATGTATGAATAAGTTGGCCTTGGCCAATAGCTGCCAGCATCTGTTTATCAATTAATGAACGACCACAGGGTTTTAATAGTTGTTCGCGACCCGCTGCCACCGCACCGCTTGATACCAATACGACTTGATGACCTAACTTTTTTAACTCACAACATTGGCGAACTAACTCTACCATGTGTGCTTTGTCGAGTTTATCGGTGCCGCCGGTGAGTACACTCGTTCCCAGCTTAACCACTATTACCTGTGCCCTTTGCATGCTTTTTACTACGGTTCAAAAATGAAGGATTTATTTATACCATTTATCGATTTTTGAACAAGTAAAAAATATTCATGCTAGGATTGCCTTTTACTACAATCATACGACGTTTATGCCAGCTAGCCTTTGTTTGATCATTGCCACCTTTTTATGGGGGAGTTCTTTTATCGCGTTAAAATATGCTATTGCGATTTATGACCCTGCTTTAGTAATTTTTTTACGCATGCTCACCACCTTGATGTTAGCACTGTGTTTATGGCGCTATGTGATCCGATTTGACTACCATAAAGGTGACTGGAAATACCTTGTTGGCATGTCACTAGCAGAACCCTGCTTATATTTCTTGTTTGAAGGTCACGCAATGGAATACACCTCTGCCTCGCAGGCAGGTGTTATTGTTTCTTGTTTGCCAATTATTGTGGCGCTTTTAGCTTATTTCATGCTTAAGGAGTACATCAGCAAAGCCATTGTGATAGGGTTTACCTTCTGTATTGGCGGCAGTATTTTACTTACTTTATTATCGCCGACTTCCGAGCAAGCCCCCAATCCATTACTCGGTAATTTTTTAGAACTAATGGCCATGGTATGTGCTGCATTTTACACCGTATCAGTAAAGCATTTAGCCGCCCGTTATTCACCGCTAACACTTATTGCATTACAAGGCTTTAGTGGCAGCCTATTCTTTGCGCCTTTTTTGCTGTTTATTGATTTACCCAGCGAAAATCAACACGATTTAACCGCCTTATTAAGCATTCTATATTTAGGCTCGTGTGTCACACTCGGTGGCTACGGCATGTATAACTATGCGATTAGCAAAGTGTCGGTATTAACCGCTGCTGCCTTTTCAAATTTAATTCCTATTTTTACACTTATTTTGTCGGCAATTATTTTGGGAGAAGTCCTCACCTTAGGGCAATGGTTAAGTATTTTCGTGGTGTTTATTGGCGTGATGATAAGCCAACGCCATCAAGAGTTAGTTATTGATGTCAGTGACGAGGCTATATCGGATGAAACTTCATCAACAGATACCTTACTAGCTGAAACTAACAAGCGTAATTCAGTACCTGATGCCAGTGAGTTAAAAGGATAACAGGTCAGTAAGTACAAACCAGTTTGTGCTAAAAAGTCAAATTGGGATTGGTGAATCACATCAATCCCACGTACTCGGTATTGTTCAATCACACCATTTTGAGTTTGCAAACTAAATTGCTCGCCTACCTTCACGTTTTGTAAAAATGCAAAATGTGTATCATTATGCCCTGCGATCAATACACCACGCTCTGAGCCAAGTTCACCACTTGGTAAAAAGTGACTTGGCGCAAACGCTAAGTTACGCCCGCTGGCTCCCGCTAATAGTGTTAATGTTTGTTGTTGGCTTGGCCAATTAAGCTGCCCAGTTACATAGCTATCAGCATAAAACCATGGTTTTACCTGCTGCTTTGGCGTTGTTAGTGCTTTTTGCCAAGCCTGCTCTATAAGGCGTTGTGCCAACCATGCTTTGCCTTGCATATAACTTCCATGGCCAAACAAGCCCACGCCTGTAATTAATAAAACGATGCCAAACACTGTTTTCATTTTTTAAACCTAAGCACAGCAACCCCTGATAGCAGCAACAATCCCAACACAATAGATAGCCTGCTTTGTCCATCAGTTTGCGGTAATCGCATCGTTAATCCCTGTGGTAACTGATTTGCAACCTGTACATTATGCTCAGCAACTGTACTCAACGGTGTTTGCTCAATTGCAATAAAAGCAGTAAAAGGAACTGAGTAATTGATGCTCAAGCGCCAAGCTCTCAACCTGTGCTTTTACTTGCTGTTGTTGATTATAAAGCAATAAAGATTTAATTTTTTGGCGTGCCCAAAGTCGTGCAACCCCCTGCGCTGATTGCCCTTGTTGGGTGCTTAATTTTACTGCCAGTGGTCCTTGCGCCGTTTGCCCGGTTAATGTAATCGCAGCTTGGCTGTCAAGCTTAACGGCCACCATAACGGGCTCTGAAAAATACAAGTCAGGCAAAGGCGATGGCCAATATTCAAGTTGCTGATCAATGCCATCATTTATCAACGCAAGCTGTGTAATTGCCGGGTGTGCTAACTTATCAAACAGCTGCTGCATTTTGGGCTGTACTTGAGCTGTACTACCGATATGAGTAAATGTGCCACGTCCAACATCTGCGGCGCGGCGCATAAAATAACTATTTGGTGCACTGCCTATCCCCACAGTAAACAAACGACTATCACCAAGTTCCGCGCTTATATGTTTAAACAAGGCGTCTTCATTACTAACACTGCCATCAGTTAAAAACACCACTTGGCGTACATAGCCGGTATGCGCTTGACCATCGAGCACACTATCCAACGCACCTTTAATATCAGTGCCGCCATCGGCTTGTAAGTCGTAAACAAAACGCTCTGCGCGACGTAGATTAAAATCGTTTGCTGGCACTGGTTGAGTACTCATCGGCATTACTTGGTCATCAAAGCCAATAATATTAAAGCAGTCGTTACTATCGAGTAATGATAGCGCATAATATAGCGCACTTTTGGCTTGTTCCATTGACTGCCCATGCATAGAACCCGAAGTATCAACGACAAAAATAAGCTCTCTTGCTAAACGCTGGGTTTGGGTAAAATGATCATCTGGCGGCAGTAACATTAGCAAACCATAGCGCTCACCATTGTCAAGCTGCTCTGTAAAAAATGCCGCTTGCGCTTGCTCTTTTTGCAGTGGTTTAAACTCTAGTAAAAAGTCACGATTCATCGCATTAGATTCATTCAAAGCAACTCGATATCGACCAAAAGCAGGGTTCTCGATTGCAACCTTATGGTATTTTGACTGAATATCGACCAGCTCTAAGCCAACATCAATATTAATTGTTAAACTAAACTCACTTTGCGGGGCATCACCATGACGCGAGGTTGAGTAAATCGGCGCAATCCATGCTGACGGTGTAAACGAGGGCTGCTCATTACTGCTTGGATGATCACTTTGCTCTTGTGCTTGCAAAACACCATTAATAGGATGGTAACGCGGGGTTAGTGTGGTTGGAAAGCGCAATGCAAATGTACCACTGCGATAATCAATCACTTCTTGATATTGCAGCTGTATTTGCACTTCCTCACCGGGGCCAATATTTGCAACATTACTTACAAACATATTCGCTCGTTGTTGGCGAACCAATGCAGCCTGTTGACCTGCTTGCTTAGCCTCTTGATAACGAGATTCAGCCACTGCTTTTTTATCAATTTCACCTTTGATCACCCGTTCGCCAATACGCATCGTCATGGCATGGACCGCACTTTCATCGGCCAGTGGAAATACATAACGCGCATTAACAGCAAACGGATTTTCGTTGCGATAATGTTGAGTGACCACAACATGGTTTATCAATCCTGTAAGTGTCATAGTGGCATCACTTTTTAGGATAACGCCAGGTGCAGCCATTGCACCACTGCTGTCAAACATTGTTAGTTCTGGCGATGTGTTGGCATTACTCATCCCACTCACCAACACAATAAAGGTAAAAGGGTTCCCCGTAGCCATAAACGGCTACGGGTTAACACCTTGCTTGGTTTACTCAACATAAAAATCACTCCCTTGGCGGCTACTTGGCAAAATGGCAATTAATTACTCGCAGTTTGACTATACGGCTGAGTGCTTGGGCGAGTGGTTAAGGTCACACGGCGGTCAAACATGTTTTCTTCATAATTATCGCTATCAGCCACGGTCTGTTGCTCACCAAAAGCCGTTGCCGTCAAACGGGTATGTGCAATACCTTGCTTGATTAAGTAGCTTTGTACCGCTGCGACTCGTTGTTTTGAGAGAGCTAAATTAGCCAGTTCATCACCTCGCTGGTCAGCAAAGCCGTTTAAATCCAACTGCAAGTCAGGTTGGCTTTGTAGCAAATTCACCAACTGGTCGAGTTGATTGGCAAAGTGCGGCGCGATTTCACTTGAACCGGTTTTAAATTGAATCGTCATGGCCATTAGGTTATGCATTTGAGCCAGTGCCAGCCGTTCATTATTTTCTTCTAATAAGCCAAGCTGATCACTCAGTTGTGCGTTATGAGCAAGGACATCTTGATAATCTGCGGTTTTATCTTGCTTCACCAATAAAGCACGTTGTTGCTCGGCAATTTTATCTTCAGCGACTTCTTGCTCGCCAATCAAGCCACCAGCAAATGCACCAACAAACGCACCAATTGGCCCGCCAACAATACCGCCTAAAATTGCGCCAGTACTGAGTCCGATAACGGTTTCTTTATGCGTTTCCTTTGCTTTAACTACAGCTGCGTCAGCGTGCGCTAAGTTTGGTGCTGCAAAAATAGTTGCGAGGGTGCAAGCGATAATAATTTTCTTCATGATGTAATCCTTTTTTGCTTAGTAACTTAATAGTTGGCAACTCATGGGTTGGTAGCTGCCCGATTTGGAATAACGCTATTAAAACAAGCTGAAGTGGCAATAAAGGGGAGCAAAAAGGGCAAACTGCTGAGCAATTGTGGCAAAAAAATGGCAATTGCCTTTTTAACCTTACTTAGGTTAAAAACTTCGTTATAGTGCACAGCATAAACGATAGGATAATGATTAAGATGAAAAAAATAGCCATCATTGAAGACGAACCCGCTATTCGTGAAAATTACATGGAAATGCTCAGCGCGCAAGGTTATCAAGTCAGTGGTTATAGTGACCGCCAAAGTGCAGAGCGAGCCTTTAATGATGCCTTGCCCGATTTAGCCATTGTTGATATTGGTTTAGGCCATGAAATTGATGGTGGTTTTTTATTGTGCCAAACCCTGCGCTCACTTTCTAAAACGCTACCAATTATTTTTTTAACGGCCCGTGACAGCGAAATAGATACCGTGTGCGGCCTGCGCATGGGCGCTGATGACTACCTTACTAAAGACATCAGTATGGCGCATTTGGCGGCACGAATTGGTGCACTATTTAGACGTATGGAAGCGCTGGAGCAACCAGCCGATATCAATGCCTTACTCAATCGCGGCCCATTGACACTGGATACTCAGCGTATGCAAGTGTTTTGGCAGCAACAAATAGTGGATTTAACTGTCACAGAGTTTTGGATGGTGCATTCGCTAGCGCAGCGTCCAGGCCATGTAAAAAGCCGTAATGAATTAATGAGTGATGCCAAAATTTATGTCGACGACAGCACCATCACCTCACATGTAAAACGCATTCGTAAGAAGTTTATCGTCTTAGATGCGCAGTTTGATTGTATTGATACCGTGTATGGTATGGGCTACCGCTGGGAGCAGGTGTAATGCTGCGTTTTGGTTTGCGCAGTAAGTTTATATTGCTGTCATGCTTTTTGTTTTTATTACCTTGGCTTGGTTATGAATATGTGTGGGAAATGGAAAAATTCCTCCGTCAAGGGCAAGAAAAAACGCTCGTTGGCACCACTCGCGCCCTTGCAACTGCATTACATGAACGCCCGGCTTTATTTGACTCACAAACCAATTTTTTAGATCAAGTCGTCAAAGGCCGTGATCTATATGCCTACAACCTCAGCAACCCTATTCAACTTGATGGTAAATTATCTGACTGGCAGCCATACCAAAGCTTGATATGGCACTATGATGAGCGATATTTGCAAGGTGATAAAGCAGATCATCAACGTACTGATCTATCGTTTGATCACATGGTTGGCAAGTATGAGTCGTTTTTATATGCAGTATTTAAAGTAACCGATGACTCACTCGTTTACCGCGCTAAGAATAGTTTGAGCTTAACCCGAAACGATCACTTACAGATCATGTTAAAAACGCCCCAAGGAGAATTTAAACACTATATCGTTGCGGCTCGCCAAGATGGCTGGGTGAATGCCTTTGACGCCGAAACTAAACTACCTGTTACTAAAATTCAGGGTTACTTTGTTAGTACAGCCACAGGCTACAACATCGAACTGCGCTTTCCTCTCACTATGTTAGGCAATAAGCTAGGTTTTGCTATAGAAGACTGGGACGTTGATAAAGTTGAGCCACAATTAATGTCAACGTCAAATATACTCAATCCTAATGATATTGGCTCAGTACTCGTGCCCTCCCCTGAAATAAACCGCATTTTAAAAGGCATGGGACACAGCGGTAGTCGAATTTGGGTGGTTGATAATCATCACCGCG
The DNA here is from genome assembly GCF_022846535.1 of Pseudoalteromonas sp. KAN5. Classification (NCBI taxonomy): domain Bacteria; kingdom Pseudomonadati; phylum Pseudomonadota; class Gammaproteobacteria; order Alteromonadales; family Pseudoalteromonadaceae; genus Pseudoalteromonas; species Pseudoalteromonas sp. KAN5. The sequence goes on along the minus strand of NZ_AP025589.1, from coordinate 152,108 downwards.
TACTGGCGCAATCAGGTTCGATTCATCATGCCGATGGTGTTTGGGCTGATGGTTTGAATGAGCAGCCCGCAAAAACCTGGTGGCAGCGCTTTGAGAAAAACTATTTACACCCACTGTACTATAAAGTACTTACCCGCCCTGAAAATGAATTTTTAGATACCTTGCACGATGTAGCCGCCATGCAAGGCACACACATAGGTAAAGCACTGCATGGTACGCCAGCCTCTGCATGGCGACTCACTCCCGACAATAAAGCAGTTATTTTATCGGCCGCTTATCCAATTTGGATCCAAGACCAAGTAATTGGTGCAGTAATTGCCGAAGAAACAACCAACGGTGTTCGCACATTGCGTAATAAATCGTTGGAGAAATTATTTAATGTCATTTTAGCTGTTATGCTGATTGGCACGGTAACGTTATTCTTTTTTGCCTCAAGAATTTCAAGTCGTATTCGCCGACTGCGTGATACCGCAGAGCAAGCTATTGATGCCCAAGGGCGTGTAACGGGTACTATTAATTATTCTGACTCAAACGATGAAATAGGCGATTTATCTCGCAGCTTTGCAAATATTGTTAGTCGCTTAGGAGGTTATACTAACTATTTAGAAACCATGTCGTCGCGATTATCTCATGAACTAAGAACCCCAGTTGCGGTAGTACGAAGTTCGCTTGAGAATTTACAAATGCAGCCGCAAAGTGAACTTAGCCAAAAGTACCTCGATCGAGCCAGTGAAGGGGTAGAACGTTTAGGTAAAATTATTACCACCATGAGTGAAGCAACTCGTCTTGAGCAAAGTATTCAAAACGCTGAAGCTGAACCATTTGATTTACGAAAAGTGATAACGGGCTGTATGCAAGGCTATCAACTTACCTACCCGCAACAGGCTTTTACTATCGATATCTGCGACTCTCCTTTAACTGTGATGGGGGCGCCTGAATTTGTCGCTCAGCTACTCGATAAACTCATTAATAATGCTTTAGAATTTAATCTTTACGATAGTGCAATTAGTGTTAGCTTAACTAAAAGCGACAACGAGGCCGTTTTAACGGTTAAAAATAAAGGACCATTATTACCTGAAGGGCTGGCCGAACATATTTTTGACTCAATGGTTTCTGTGCGCAGCCAACAACTACAACAGCAACCTCATTTAGGCTTAGGCTTATACATTGTACGTTTAGTCTGTGAATACCATAAAGGCAGTGTAATAGCAGTCAATAATCAGCAAAAAGATGGTGTTATATTTACCGTGAGTTTACCTTTAGATAGCTGATATACAAAATAAAGGCTCAACTAAACTTGAATTATTGAAGAGTAAAAGGTACAACAAACAAGACACAAGAAAGCCACAAAAACCTAACCTTAAATTAAAAATTCAAACAGGAACGTTTCATGAATAAATTTAAAACAATCTTATTAACATCACTTATTATCTAAGGAAGCTTATTTACAGGCTATTCTTTAGCTGAAAGTACTGTAGTTACATCAAAAGGTACATTTCGCTGTGATAATGCATGCGTTGTAGGTGATGATGGGAGTGTGACAGACTCTGGTGGAGGTAATGTATGGAAGAAACAAGTTCCTACTATTGACTGATAACGTGCCCCGTTAAAAAAATCAAAGAGTGGTTTTCCACTCTTTCATAAGGATATTTCAGATGAAAAAAAACCTCTTAGTTTTACTTATAGTAATTTTCTCCATCGTATCTCTGTTTGTACTTAACAAAGATCCTAAAACAAATGTCGATTCCAAAGAAACTGCAACACTAAATACTAAAAAACAAGAATTTAATCCAGCTGCAGTAGAGCAGAGCAAGTCAGAAATAATCGACCTTAATGCTGAAAAAAATGACTCTTCTTTTACAGCAGAAGCTACTTCTCAAACAGATACATTACAAGTTGATAATGATGAAATTCATGTACTGCAATCACTTGATAATTTAATAAGCGCTCCTAGTGAAGATGGGAGCATTTACTTCAATACAAAACCATTAGATACATTAAATATAAACGAATTTAGGGAGCTGATATCACAGTTACCGGATAATTTACTCGGCGCTAGAGCTAGTACAATAAGAGAAGACTTAAATGATATAGCGTTAGGTTATCAGCATTCAGTTAAAAATATAACCGTTGATGATGTGCAATGCTCTGACAGCATATGTGGTTTTATTCTAAGCTCAAATAACCTTGATGATGCTGATAAGGCATTAGAGGCTATGTCATCAAATGAAGTAATGAAACGCGCAAGTAAAGGCGGCAATCTAAAGATTATTGAAGATAATGGCATATTTTATAGCATTGTAATTGCCTCTATATCCGATAAAAAGTTAACGGTATATTAGACACCTAACCCTAGCTGTTTAGCGTAAACCACTTATACCGAATGCTTACTAATTGACATAAAAGCCGTAATTAGGATTTGCCGATTGTGTATGTTTTATATTTACAATTTATACCCAAAAAAGTTGAGGGTTACATTTCTACACACTTTGATCAATAAGTGTTCACCTATAATTCAGGCTCACAGGCATACTCTTATTATCAGCAAGTTTTAGACTGATTATTAGGAGGTTAAAATGCAAACTGTATTAAAGCGCGAAGAAATCGATTTTATATTCGACCTGTATCATCATGCTGAGTGTGATGAGGCCACCACTGAAGACTTAGAGCCTGAAACTGAAAAACTTGATACAGCGCAATCAGCCACTATTTATAAAACAAGTTATTTGACCTAAAAGCGCTTTGCTCATTACAATGACGCACCTTGTAAAAGCACCGCCTAACCGCCTAATAATGAAAACTCACTCAGCCAAAAAAGAACTTATTCTATTACCTATTCTCTTCATTGTGATCATACTCTGCGTTGCAGGGCATTTTTTATTACAAGCCAGCTTTGCTGACAGTAACCTGACAGAATACTTACTTGCTGCCCTCCCTTTTGCTATGTTTGGCTTAGTAATTATTGCATTTAAAATTGCCAGTAAAAGCGAAGATAAAGAGCGCGCGGAACACAGCGACCACGATTAGCCGCTTAGTCAGGTAACACTGTTATAAAATATGATAACCAAACCAGTCAGGCTTGATAACTTGAGATTGGCCACTTGGGGTGAGCTTGATGTGCAGTTGGCTGTCGAGTAAATCAACAGCAAAGCAATCATCTACGTCGTATAAGTCATCTTTATGAATATGGCTTAGGCCAGCCAGTAAATCCTGTTTTGCTCTTTGTTTAGCCTCATCACTACTGCTCGCTACATACAATGCAAAATCATGTTGTTCCGCTAAACTGTCTGCTCGGTAAGCGCCTAAATTTACGAAGTATAACTGCTCAGCTTGTTCAACAGGCTCATCAACCACACTAACGGCAAAACCATCGATATCATTGACCGCCATGTAACTATCCATATGCACACTATTTTTATCGCCAACCCACTGCGCTTTTAACTTTGTGTACGTTTGCTCGATTGATTCCCCTACCACAAAACGAACATCATGCATTTCAATATGGCATCCCTGAACTCGCCCACCTAAATACACCATAAATAATTGCATGTTTTCTCCTAGCAAATGCTATCAACGTCTATGTTGTGTTTTTTTATTAGCTTATAAAAATCTGAACGGTTACGTTTAGCCAGTTTTGCCCCTTCGGCCACATTACCACCCGCCATTTTCAAGGTGTTAATAACATAATCACGCTCAAACTCTTTTTTAGCATCATTTAGCGAAAGCGGCTCAACATTACTGTCATTACTATTAAGCGCACTCTCCACCAGTTGTACCGATATTACCTCACCTGGAGTGAGTGCAACAACCTGCTCAACCACATTTTGTAATTGGCGAATGTTACCAGGCCAATCATGGCGCACCAATGCATGCATAGCCTCGCTGGCAAAGCGCTTCTCTTTTTGTCCCATTCGCTTGGCAATGGTGGCGCTAAAGTACTGTGCTAATAGACTGACATCTTCTCTACGCTCAGATAAAGGCGGTAATTTAAGATTCACCACATTTAAGCGATAGTATAAATCTTCACGGAATTGTTGATTTGCAATCGCATCCGGTAAATTTTTATGGGTTGCTGAAACAATTCGTACATCTATCGGGATCTCTTCTTGAAAGCCCACTGGACGAATAGTTTTCTCTTGCAGAACACGTAGTAACTTAACTTGTAAATTAAGCGGCATATCACCAATTTCATCTAAAAATAAAGTACCACCTTGGGCTTGTTGAAATAACCCTTGATGATCTTTAACGGCGCCTGTAAACGCCCCTTTTTTATGGCCGAATAATTCAGACTCGAGCAACTCCCCTGGCACCGCACCACAGTTAATGGCTACAAACGGGCCATCACTGACATGACTGTGTTGATGAATTGCATTTGCTAATAACTCTTTACCTGTACCACTGGCACCTGAAATTAATACATTTACGTGTGTAGGGCCTAGCAATTTAACTTGTTCAAGCAAATGCAGCATAGCGCCACTGCGGGTTACAATATTACTACTTGCTGTGTTTTCATCAGCGCTTAAGCCATGAATTTCAATCGCTTTAGCTAAGCTATCGAATAATTCATCTTTATCTACCGGTTTAGTAATAAACGCGAAAATCCCTTGCTTCGTGGCCTCAACCGCATCGGGAATTGACCCATGCGCGGTCATCATGATCACCGGCAGTGCTGGGTAACGCTGCTGCAACTGACGGTGTAATGCCATACCATCCATTTCATCCATACGTAGATCAGTTACTACCGCATCATACACATGGTTTTTTAATAACTGCAAAGCCGCTATACCACTTTCACAGGTCGTTACTTGATAGCCTTTAGATTCAATACGAATAGCCAGTAACTTTAATAAACTTGCATCATCATCAACCAGTAAAATTCGTGCGCCTTGATTTTGCTCTATCGACATGATTACTGCTCCTTAGTTTCTTCGCGTAGTAATAATTGCTGCTCAATAGTTGCCAACGATGACAGGGTCTCTTGCATTTTATTATTCAGTGCTTGCTGCTCTTTCTTGGCGTCTATTTGTTGTTTTATTTGCTGTTTTTGTAACCATAAATACTGCTTTATATCATCAGGCCAATAATACGCCTGATCAAGCTTTAATAATTGCGTTAATACCTTTTCCGGCGCTAATACATTATTTTTGCAACTAAAATCAAAGTAGTTCTGAATCTCTTTGGTGCCAATATAAGAAACCTTACTCGCCACCACTTTAAAGCCTCCACAGGCCTTCGCATGCCAGCCGATGACGATTTCTGCCGGCGGATACATAGGATCGGTTTTTGGCCGAGGTTTTGGATTTGGTAAACCATCACCTTGTGGCTCAACCACTTTAACAACCTGCTCTGCTTCGGTATTATCTTCTTTTACTGGTTGCTCAGTTAACTCACACCCAGCGAGCCCTAAAGTGGTGAAACACACCACTAAAATGGTATTTAAACGCACGCCCATGCTAATTAACTCCTTGGTTTTTATTGGTTGGATTGATGATTGGGATTTGAATTATAAAACGACAACCTTGTGGTTCATTCTGCTCAAGCAGCAAAGTTCCCATTAATTGCTCAACAGATTCTTTAACAATTGTCAGCCCTAAGCCGCTACCTTGCGCAGTCACATCTTTAGCATTTTTACCTTGATAAAAAGCACTGAAAATATGTGACTTTTCTTGCTCTTGAATACCTGTGCCCTGATCACTGACGATCATTTTTAAGGTAGAGCCCGCTAACGATAAATGGATATCAACTGCTTGCTGTTGCGGTGAAAACTTCAAGCCATTAGAAATTAGCTGTATTAAAATCATTTCAACAAGCTCTGCTGCTATTTCCAGCGGCTGCTCAGGTAAATCACAATGCCAACATAAACTTTGTTTGCGTGCCACTAAACGGTGCTCAAAGTGATTGTTTATTTTGGTTATTAATTGTGAAAAAACCAACTCACTTAAGTCCTCTTTACTGCTACGAATTGCATTATAGCTGAGCAAACTGTCTATCATTGCTCGCAAGCGCACCATACTTTGGGTGATAAGCTCCAGTACGGCTTGCTGCTCTTTGTTAATTGGCCCAACGATTTCATCGGTTAATAAGTCGGTACCTTCCACCATTGATGCTAAAGGAGTTTTCAATTCATGGGTAACATGGCGTAAAAAGGTATCTTTTTGTTGCTCTAATTGATGCAATTGCTCTTGCACCCATTGTAATTTATTACCCAGTTCAACCAGTTCAGCAGAACCCTGTACAGATATTTTTTGCTGCCAATGACCTTGTCCGAGTTTATCAATAACTGAGGTTAAGCCTTTCAATCGACCACTTATACGCCACAAAAAACCACCACCTACGAGTAACGTTAACGGAGTAAGGGCTATCAGCCAATTAATAAAAGAATTTTGTAATGCTTTTAACTGTTGCTGGTTTTTAGTTATTTGTAGTTCGTTTTGATCTCTTAGCCATAAGGTTTGACGAGCGATTAATTCACTCACCGGAATAAATAATTGCGCATCTTGTAGCCCTTCGCTAACAAGCTGTGTATGCGCTAGCTGCAATTCCTTGGCAAGTTGCTGCCATTGGTTAATATAATCCCCTGTAGGACTAATAAAAGTCAGTTCATCAATACTTTGCAACGACGATTGCCATTTATCAACTATCAATTCATCAAGCGATTCACTTTTTAGCACCCAGTTTTGTCGCGTTGCCCGCTCTAAACTATTAAGGTCTTGTTTTAGGTTATTAAATGACTTGGTTATTTGATAGTTATCACTGACGATTTGTTGAGTTACGGCAAGCTGTTTGTTCAACGCATTTAAAAACACAATCACTACCAATGACAATGGCAGTAAAGATAACAAAGTACTAAATAAAAACTGGCCAATTAAATTAGGTCGCCAACGAAGTAAAGCGCTGTACTTTTTAGCGAGTGAGGCCACTGTCGCTACTCCTTTAGTTTAAATATTGAATTATGAAAGGTGTTACTTATACACTAGCTGAATCAATAAGAATAATGAATAAGATGAAATTTATAGCCTCTGTAAAACTACTGACGCTAAATTGAAACAACTTAACCATTTGTTTTTAAGTAATTTTATTAAAAAGCACAAAAAACTGTTGCAAAAAAGACACAGTATTGAGTCATTATTTCACACTGAACTTCACCAAAAAACCATAAGCCACTGATATTTAAATAAAAGTATTATTGGCATCATTTTTGTAATACCTGAAGCAACAACTGTTTATAAGGTAATTATATGAAAGTATTAGCTCCACTGTGTTTATGTTGCTGCTCCCTATTTAGCTTTAATAGCTTTGCAATGGATGTTGAGGCTACCTTCGCAGAGCTTGATAAAGACAGCAATGGCACATTAAGTGAAGCCGAAGCTTCGGAAGATGCAGTCTTGCATGAAAGCTTTGAGCAAATTGATAAAGACCAGAATGGTCAAATATCAATGACTGAATTTAAGCAGTTTTTACAATAACTTACCCATAAGGAAATTCAGTTATGAGACAACTTATCGCCGCCTTTTCATTAATGTTTTTAATCATTAGCGCCACCGTTTTAGCATCGCAGCTAAACGTTAAATTTGCACAACTAGATACTAACGCTGACGGACAAATATCATTACTTGAAGCGAAGCAAAATGATGCTTTATTGAAGCAGTTTACTGATCTAGATGATAACAACGACGAGGTGTTATCAGAGCAAGAGTTTGCTAATTTTAAAATTTAAAAGACTTTAAAGTATTTGCCATAATCCCGGAGGGAATGTGTAAACGGATTTAATGTTGGGATTTAAATTATGGCAAATACTTTATCTTTTTACTCGCTAACCTGACTCAAGTTAACTAAAAGGACCTTAACAATGAAAAGCATATTAGTACCATTAACTGTAATGTTAGCTAGCAGCTTTAATGCTATGGCGCTGGATGTAAAACAACGTTTTGATCATTTAGATAACAATAGAGATGGTTACTTAACCGAAAATGAGTTAGATGCCCAGCCACAGCTTATAAAACAGTTTCAGCGTTGGGATACTGACCGAGATAACAAGATTTCACTCGTCGAATTTAAGAACTTTTTAACTAATAATCTGCATTAATGAGTTTCACCAATGAAATACACCATACAATTAGGGTATGCTTTACTCCTTATTGTCAGCTGTAGCAGTTTTGCAACAACTGATAGCATTGCCGAGCAATTCAAAAACTTAGACCGTAATCAAGACGGGTTGCTCACTCGCTCAGAGTCAGCGAAAGATCCTGCACTATGGTCACGCTTTAAAAATTACGACAGCGATAAAGATAACAAGTTATCGCTGGCAGAATTTAGCATGTACGCTAATAAGTAAGCGTAGATTATACCACTGTCGCAAAGTTAATTTAATTTAAAGAATGCAACTTGCTTTAAAACCAATTGACTTTGTTCGGCCATACTATTGCTGGTATTCGCAGTTTGTTGCGAAATATCAGCGGTGGTATCGGTTAGAGTGTGGATGGTATGCATATTTTGGCTAATATCAGCAGCAACCGCTGATTGCTCCTCTGCTGCTGTTGCTATTTGCTGTGTTTGGTCGTTTACTTGATTGATCATTTCCATAATCTCTTTTAATAAGCGATTACTTTCATCCATTTTATCTTCAGCTTGTGCTGCAACTCTTGTGCTATCAGCCATCATAGTCACTGCATTTTGACTTGCAGAACGAAGCTGCCCAAGCATTGTTTCAATCTCGTTTACTGAACTATGAGAACGCTGAGCTAAGGTGCGTACTTCATCAGCCACCACAGCAAAACCGCGCCCTTGCTCACCCGCTCTGGCAGCCTCAATTGCAGCGTTGAGTGCTAGTAAATTAGTTTGTTCGGAAATATTACGGATCACATCAAGGATCGTCTCAATTTTACTGGATTCACTTTGCAGTTGATCAACAACGTCTGATGTTTCGTTTAATGTGCCTAGTAAATGGCTCACCGCCTCTTTGGTTTGCTCAGACGCCTCTAATCCACTATTGGCAAGTTGCATCATGCTATCTGAAGCTGTCGCTGACTCAGCAGTATTTACTGCAATACTCTTACTGGTGACAGATAACTCTTCAATTGCAGTTACAGCTTGTGTTGTATGATCAGAGACCTCAGAGGTAGCCGTTTGAATTTGAGTGTTTGAACTGAGTAACTCATCACTATGATTATTAACCTGTGCTACAGAGTTATGAATAGTGGCCAGTGTGGTATTTAAGTGACGAATTGTAGCATCTAAGGTACGACTTAAATCAGCAACTTCATCTTCACCTTCTACTTGAGAGTAGTGATCTAATTCGCCGCGCTGCAGAGCATGGGCACTTTCGCTAACAATCGTTAATCCCATCACCACTTTTTGCGACAACATATGGCTAAATAACACAGCTAAACCAAGCGCAATTAAAATTGATAAATAAAATACTGTATTTGCAAAATCAATGGATTGCTGCGCCGCGGCTTGCGCTTTTGCAACTTGTGCGACATTGATTTTTTCAAACTCGTCAAAAAAATCGGTTAACGCATTGTGAGAGTCCACAAATTCACGATAGATAGCATAATCCGCTTTATTATCAGCTGCGCTTTCCATTGCCTGCTTAAATTGAATTGCTGCTTGCTCGTAGCGCTGCGAGTTATTTTTTAATCTGATAAGTAAATTAGCTTCACCTTTATACGCTTGGCTAATTTGTTGAATGAGTGGCATTGTTAGTGCAACATTTTTATCAATACTATTGAGTAACTCAGGTGCTTGTTCTTTTAAGCCGAGTAAGTAAACAACTTGCAATCCCCTTACCCCAGATAAAATGCCATCTTGAGCTTGCTTTAGATCTGCACTGAGCTTAGTTACCATAAAATTATGTTGATAGAAGCGCTCAAAACCTGCTGCTATTTGATTATTAGCAACTTTAATAAATGCCATCGCAACAATAAAAATGATGCATATTAAAGCTGATAAGAGTATGAATTTGCTACGCATAGCCAGTTGGTTAAGCTTCATTTATGTTCCGATTAAAATAAATTAATAATAACTAATTCATAAGCATAGCTTAAAATATTAAACTATAAATATTTTTAGGCTATTTAATTTGCAGGCTCGTCATTCTCTGTTACTGTTTAACTACCAAGGGCACTTAAAAGAATACTAACAATGAAATGCTTATTGAGCTGTTTGCTCTTTTTATCATTCTTTACTATCGCTGATACTAAAGTGGTTTATAACGCGAATGGCTACACACCAACTTATAGCGGCCAATTACAACAATTTTCTACCTTGGTTATTAAAGACGGTAAAGTTGTTAAAGTCGGTGACGATAAACTAAAAAGCAGCTTTCCTGATGCAGAGTCTTTTGATGCTGAGCAACAGACCCTGTTACCTGGTTTAATAGACGCCCATGGCCATGTTATAGGATTGGGTAATAATTTAACCCAGCTCGATTTACGCGGCACGACCTCGATTGCACAAATCCAGCAGCAGCTAGCACTATTTGCCAAGAATAAAAATGGCTGGATAATTGGCCGCGGCTGGAATCAAGAGTTATGGACTGACAAGCAATTTCCTACGGCAGCTGATTTAGATAAAGTTGTAAAAGATATTCCGGTAGTGCTTTCACGGATAGATGGTCACGCGATTTGGGTTAACAGTAAAGCGATAGAACTGGCAAAGTTAACCGCCGCAACACAAGCCCCCACGGGCGGTGAAATTATTCGTGACCAAACGGGTAAACTAAGTGGTATTTTCATCGATAAGGCCGAGCGCTTGATCACTGCACATATTCCAGCTCCATCCGATCAAGACGTAAGCAATGCATTAACTCAAGCAGGCCAACACCTTGTAAGTTTAGGAATAACTTCAACTCATGATGCCGGTATTGATAAACAAACCTGGCAAATTTATAAGCAAAGAGCGGAGCAAGGCACACTACCACTGCGTATAGTAGCCATGCTCAGTGCAACGGATCCTGCACTTGAAAGCATGCTCAGGGCTGGGCGCTACAAAGATCTTAACGACTTTATGTCAATACGCAGTGTAAAAATATACGCTGATGGTGCCTTGGGAAGTCGCGGTGCTGCGTTGCTAAATGATTACGCCGATAGAAAAAACCACCAAGGTTTAATGCTAGAGACTCAGCAAAAACTAGAGCAACTTTTCACATTAAGCTTTAGCCATGGTTTTAGTGCGAATACCCATGCTATTGGTGATAAGGCAAACCATATTGTATTGGATGCTTATCAAAACGTGTTTAAAAAAACGGGCGGTATTTTATTGCGTAACCGCATAGAGCACGCACAAATAGTTACCCCTGCTGATATTCCTCGTTTCAAAACACTTAAAATTATTCCATCAATGCAGCCTGTGCACGCCACATCTGATATGCATATGGCTGAGCAACGCCTTGCCGACACCCAGTTGCAAGGCGCTTATGCTTGGCAGACTTTTTTAAAGCAAGGCTCAGTTGTAGCCGCCGGTTCTGACTACCCTGTTGAACTGGCTAATCCATTTGATGGTTTGTATTCAGCAATAACTCGCCAAGATCACAATCAGCTACCAGCTGAGGGGTGGCGTGTTAGCGAAGCGCTCAGCAGAGAAGATGCGCTAAGAGCATTCACATTAGGTGCAGCCTATGCCGCACATCAAGAGTTTAAATTAGGCAGTTTAGAGCAAGGTAAATGGGCTGACTTTATTTTAATTGATAAAGATTATTTTAAAGTCCCAGTCGAAGACATTTTTACTATTACAGTTAACCAAACATGGATTGGGGGCGAGCTGCGCTATCAAAAAGCGCAAGAACAACCATCGGAGTAATAACAACTCGATTGGCGAGTTGTTATGACGTTTTTTGCTGACGATTAAGTTTTAATAAATGATATATATTCACAAATGTCAGTAAACCATTGGTAATAGCTACAGGCCAAGCAGCTATCGCAACCCCGTATGCTGTAAATGCAATACAACCGGCAAGGTTGAACCAGCGAAGTTTGCTCACATCACTCATGGTTAGAGAAACAATTAGTAAAGCCGAGGCTAAATAGCCCAAATATTCCCAACTCATTTGTTCTCTCCGATACTTTAGGTTAGCATTGCAAATGTTGTAGTTTACACAAAGATATTCCACAATATAGCAATAGTATAAAAAGGCTAACTTACTAAAAACCCAAAGCAGCTTTAAAGCACACTTTTTATAATCATTACACGGGATATAGGTATTAAGTTTAATTAATCTCGTTAACTAAACTAGTAAGTTAGCGTAAATTCTCAGGATCTTAATGCTAGCGTCATTAAGGTGTAATAAATAGGACAATTGTCCGAAGGGCATTGTTGATGTTTCAATATCATTTTTCCAGCTATCTCGTCGACCAGCTACTTACGTTTGCTGGCAGTCGTTATCAACACTCAAAAAAAGAAGTCTTGCTCCACCAAGATCAACCTCTGAGCAAATTAGTATTGGTCAGAAGTGGGACTATATCATTTAGCTATGATGTAGGTAATGGTCGTCGCTTGCTACTAGGCCAGCTAGATTGCAACAATACCCTGATTGGCGAAATTGAAGCGCTTAACAATAACCCTTGCATTTATACTGTTACTTGCTTTAGTGATGTTAGCTACAACTTAATAGAGCTAAAACACTGGCGTGCTTTATTACTTGAAAAACCAGAGCTCAGTTTATACACAGCGCAAACTATTGCCGCTAAGTTTCAAGAAAACCAAAAAATTAACTTAGACAAATTACTATTACCATTAGGTTATAATATTGCTAAAGATTGCTTATTACGCGCAGAAAAAAACAACCCAACACTATTGCGTGCATACCCAACAGTTAATGCTGAAGCAGAACGCTTCGCCACCACAGAGCGGGCTTATCGTCGCGTAGTTTCTGAATTAGTAGAAAAAGGTTTAGTTGCTCGCTCAAATAATGGTCTAAAAGCGGTCGACTTGGATAGACTTAGCGATTACGTAGATAGTTTTTCACAATTATAGATGACTGAGCGCCAAAATTTAGCAGAAAAAAACAACGTTTCACTAACTATGATACAACTATTTACATTTACAAGCGCAGCCCACTACTTTAGCATAGCAACCTAACAACTGGATTACGCAAAGCGCTCAAAAATTAAACAGTGAATTTTTACATTCCGCTGGTAACAATTTTCTTATTTAATTAATGAAAGTATATATAATGTTCACTTGACGTATATATAATGTGCGCTTATCCTTGATTAACCAATTATTGTATTATAGGTGCAAGCCTGATCTGGTACGTGCTTCGATACATTTATAGAACTGCAATTAAGTCTGTTTACTTTAAAGAGAAAGGAAAGAAAGGTAACGATTATGGGAAATAATAAATTCAAGCTCACCAAGCTAGCTCTTGCACTTGGTCTAACTGCAAGCTTAAGTGCTTGTTTTAGCGACAACGATAATAATGATTACGTTGCGCCACCTGTTCCAACGCAAGACGTTGCTGTACCTCCTACAGCTACTGAAGCTCAAGCTGGCTCGGTAACGGTTAATATCGTAGATATTAATGGTGCACCTTTAGCTGACACGGTAACAGCTATGATTAGCTTCACTTCATCTGAAGACGGCCTTTTAACTGCTGCGGGTAATGCTTTAACTGATGCAGACAAGTCAACAACTGCAAGTTCATTTGCTTTTACAGTAGGCTCAATCCCTACTGATGGTATCAGCTATGACTATGTTATTTCTGCTGATGGATTTTTAAATAACTCAGGTACATTAACGCTGTCAACTACAGATAACGTAGTTGCACAAGAGATTCGCTTAACACCTCGCACTCTAGCGGATTCTGATGTTGCAATTGTTGCTGATACCAAAGCGCTAGAAGAACTTGTACCTGAAGGAGAGAATACGACTGTATCGTATGATCCAACTTCTGGTTTATCAGTTTCTGGCGATAAAACAGAAATCGCTCTACCACAAACAATCAACAAAGCGGGTATTGCTGTTGGTGGTTCAACGGTTAAAATTAAAAATGGCACGCAATTCCTAGATAAAGATGGTACAGCATTAACAACCGTTCCTAAAATGACAGTTGCCTACTTTGCGAATGAAGCAACACGTAATGATGAAGAAGCTGAATCAGCTGCTGCCACTTCATCATCGTTAGATGCATTTCCTGGTGGCCTAGCTCTATCTGTAGCATCTGATCCTAACAGTACTGAGCAAGTTGAAGGCTCATTCACTTCAGGTGGTTTTGTTGCTATTGAGTTAGTTGACGATGCGGGTAATAAAGTTAAGTCATTTGGTGAAGGTAACTCTATTACTGTTGCTATGCAGGTAGATAAGAAAACATCGAACCCTTGTCCTGTAACTTTACCAGCTGGTACAGCTGATATCGCAGCCTACGCTGAAGCAAATGGCTTTAAAAATGGCGTATGTACAGTTGCAGCTCCTGTAGCTCGTAAAATTGCCGCTGGTGATATTTTCCCAGTTTGGAGCTACGATGAAGAAGTTGGTAAATGGGGATTCGAAAGCTACGGGGAAGTAACTGATAGCGGTAATGCGTCAACATTTGATGTATCTGTTGATGTAAATCACTTATCTTACTGGAACCTTGATTACTTCAACAACAATAAATGTTCAAGTGTAAAATTCAACATCCTGGATAATACAGATTCTGCTAATATTGCAGAAACTAAACTTGTTCTTGAAATCAATGGTTATAGACGTGTTCTGACAAGTTATACTGGTGATTATTCGTCAGCAACAATTTATAACCCTCCTGGTTTCCCTGTAAAAATGAAAGTATTACGCAATGGCGCTAACGTTTTAGATGGTTTATCAACTAACTCTGATGGTGTTGCATCTGCATTAACAGTTAACAACCTATGCGATTTGAACAATCAAAATCTTAAACTTACAATTGCTCCACCAACGATTGTAACTAAGCAAATAAAAACACAATTAGTATGTAGCAACACAGCAGACTTTGATGTAAACACTGCTCCTGTGCCTACTCCAGCTATTGTAGCATTGTTCAAAAATAATTCTTACCTACAATCAATATACTCAACAGGAACTTTCTCTGTTAAGTTAGAGCAAGGTGCGTCTTATACAGCGAACTACTATGATTACAACACTGGTAATTGGATATCAACTAACGTAGCAGCAAATGCAACTGCAGCAACGTTTGATATTCCAGTAACGTGTGAAGTTGAAACCGTACCAGTAACTGGTACTGGTACTACTGGCGGCAGCTAATTAGTAACAACGACTAAATAAACTCTAAAAGCCGCGCAATTGCGCGGCTTTTTTATAGGTTAGATATTATAGTTACTTCTTGTTTTCAGTATTTCTTGCTACAGTAAAACTACTGACTGGCTTTAAGGATTTAAAGCCTAACTTTAATCTATTTTGGTTAACAACGTGATAAATAAAAAAACAACTTTAGCAACGGTTTGCGCCCTCACTGTCAGCTCACCATTACTTGCCGATGATGCAATATCTCATGGTATTGCCTATAACGGTTTTACCGGTATTTTTCATACCCCTTCTGCGGAAGTTATGGATAAAGGTGTCGTTGATATAGGCTACAGTAATCAACTCGAAATTAGAGGCAAATACACAGATGGTCATAACTTCACTTTTTCTGCTGGGTTGTTTGATGGCCTAGAAGTCACTGGCCGAATTACTTCATCGACAATGCATGACAATATGTTCAGCTATGACAGCAAAGGACAAATTCGTGATTTATCATTTAATGCCAAATATCAAATTCCATTTATACCAAAAGACTGGTTTAGTGTTGCTCTAGGTGCAAAAGATGTTGGTGGTGCAGCTAATAACTATGAAGCATTTTATGCTGTTGCTTCTAAACAATTATGGGACTTTCGCTTTAGTGCTGGTATTGGCACCTCAGATACACTTACAGGGCAATTAGACGGTGCTTTTGCAGGTATTGAATACCAACCTTTTAGTTGGCTCTCAGTGCTCGCTGAACATGATGCTGAAGCATTCAATTTAGGCGCACGTGTTACCGTACCCAAAGAGTGGCTATACGATATTGCGACAATATCATTTAATAGCCGTTTTTATTCTAATACTGAACTTGCTGATGATGATACTTATTGGGGCGTCAATATTAGTATGCCACTTAGTGATGAAGCGCAAGCGAATTACACAAAACCAAAGCCTGCGCCAGAACCTGTAGTTCACACAGCCACTCCTGCAAATACAACTCCTGAGTTTACTGTAACCACCCCTTCTAATAGTCGTTCATTAGCAACACCAAAAGCTCCTTCAGTGAAACAAGCTGAAGCGACGAGTAGTGCTACAGCAACTATTACGACTGAGCAAAATAACAACCATCAAATCCATAGCCTTAAAAATAGCTTAGTCAATGATGGGTTTGAAAATATTCGTGTTGGTATCAGTGGCAATGCGCAAATCATAGTTGAGTTTGAAAACTCGGTATTTAATCGCAATGAAATAGATGCATTAGGGCTTGTGCTAGGCCGTATTACTGAAAACTTTGCTGATGGTAATAATGAGTTTATTGTCCGCTTATCAAAACAGGATATCCCGTTATTACAAGTAAATGGCCGTTTGGACAATTATCGCCGCTTTATTGATGAAAATATTACCCCTGATTTAATGATCAACACACAATTTAGTGGTGAGAACATTGCAAATGTAAGCTGGGCAGATAATACCCCAAGCACTAGTCCTTACTTTGTACCACGATTAACCTTTACTCCTTCTTTAGCATCAACTTATGCCACTGAGCTCGGTGTATATGATTATTCATTAGCATTACAAGCTGATTTACATATGCCACTTTGGCAAGGTGCAGGTGTCAACATTACCGGCCAAGTTAATGTCGCAAACTCAGATCATTTTGAAGAAGGCAAAGCATTCACCAATGCCCGCCAAGAAACCGGTATCAAACGTGCAATAGTCTATCAAACCTTTGCTTTACCATTTAATATCTATAACCAAACGCAAATTGGTTTGTTCCAAGACTATTTTGACTTTATGGGGATCACCAATGAAACAGTCTGGCAAAGTCCTGCTGGTCGCCATAAGTTAAAAGCGAAGTTTGGCGTGTTTGATTATAAAGACTACAATGTTGACCAACGTGATTATTCTGTTTTTTCATACCGCTACCTCTGGGCTGAAAAAGACGTATCATTTCATGTAACTGGTGGAGAGTTTTGGAATGATGATAGCGGTTACTTGCTTGAAACCAAGTTCTGGTTTGGGGATGCTAATATTGCACTATCATACAGTGATACAAACATAGAAAAAGTTGGCATTTCGTTTACTATTCCACTTACTGCACGTAAAGATATGAATGCTGGAAATTGGCAGGTTAAAGGAGCTAAAAGCTGGACTCATGGAGTCAAAACTCGTATTGGCGAATCGCATAATGCGCTTGACTTCAATAGTGCCTTCATACCTATTTCAAGTATTGACCTTGATAAGAGCTTCCTAAACCAAGATCGTATGTCGAGTAGCTATGTTTATGCTCACTTAGCACGATTAAAAGAAGCATACGAAACGTATAAATAATAACACATATTAAAAAAGGCCTATTCAGGCCTTTTTCCAAGAGTGTTAAGTTGCGGCTCATTCACAGTGGCAGATAAGCCAAGTGATAACCAAGCTGAATTTTAGCATGTAACTATGCGACTCAAAAATCACTAATGTTGTTTACGCTTTGCTCAGCCACTAGAATGGATAAGCACTTAATTCGCTTAACATTCCCCTGTATGAAGAGTTATTTTTCTAACAGTATATCGTGTATTTTTACTAAATCCGTTTTGCCAGCGATGATCTCATCAGGAGTTAAACCCGAGAGCTCATGTGGGAATACTAGCCACTCATCTGATTCATGAATATAGTAATCAGGCTTCATGTCTACTTTTGAATTTTTCGGCTTATAGTATGGGCAAGCAACGCGAATATCTTGTGGTAAATTTAAACGCATCAACTCTGATAGCTTTTCTTTTAGTGCAAAAATACTGCGACCTGAGTCAAAAACATCATCAACGATCAATAATGAATCACCGGCATTGGCATTCTCAATAATATAATGTAAACCATGTACTTTTATTTCTTTAGATTGCTGGTTGATACCATAATAAGATGACGTACGCACTGCAATATGGTCTGTTTCTATTCCTTTATAATCATAGTATTCTTGCACTGCAATACCAATTGGAGCGCCACCTCGCCAAATGCCAATTATAAAATCAGGACGAAAACCATCTTGGTAAACTTGTGCTGCAACACGAAAAGAATCTTCAAGTAGTTGCTGCGCTGTGATGTAAGTCTTATCAGACATAATAGAAACCCCAGTGTAAGTAGATCATTCAAGTGTAGTGTAAAGCAACCTTGAACAACAAAGTGGGGCGTGATTTTACAGTAAAAAAATAAGAAAAGCTTGTTTGAGTTTGTAATTACTATTTTTCAGATAATAAAAAAGCGCCTAAGTGAAGTAACTCACACAAGTAGGCGCTTTATTCGCATATTAAATTTATGCTTTTTCTAACAAGGTACGTGCTACGGTTCGCATACCTACCGTTGTAGCGCCTGCCGCCCACTGGCTAGTACTGCCCATATTAAACGCCGCAGCTAAATCAATATGTACCCACCCTTTGCCATCATTGGGTACAAAGCGCGATAAGAAGCCCGCAGCATTTGATGCACCACCATATCCGCCACCTTTTTGCGCACGACTATTTGCAGTATCAGCATACGGCGAAGGACAGTTTTGTTGATGCCACTTTTCAAGCGGTAATGGCCATGCAGCTTCCATTTCTTGCTCTGCAAAACCTTCCACTTCACGTACAAACTCTTTATCAAGGCCAAATAAAGCATTGTACTCTTGACCAACAGCAACCAGTGCTGCACCAGTCAGTGTTGCCGCATCAATAATAAGTGGCGCACCAGTTTCCCCTGCAGCCATAAGGCCATCAGCAAGTACTAAACGGCCTTCTGCGTCCGTATTTACAATCTCAACAGTTGTGCCATTTTTATAAGTAAGAATATCACCTAGCTTATAAGCGTGACCTGAGATCAAGTTTTCAGCACAGCATAAAAATAATTTAATACGCTTATTAATTCCACGGCTAATGGCTAATGCAAGGCCAGCAGTCACTGTTGCTGCGCCCCCCATATCGCACTTCATGCCTAGCATACCTTCGCTGGCTTTAATTGAGTATCCACCCGAATCAAAAGTGATCCCTTTACCCACTAAAGCGGCATCTACCGGTGCGTTGTCATTGCCTGTTGGGTTGTAATCAAGCGCTAGTAATACTGGCGGGCGCTCACTTCCACGACCAACCGCATGAATACCAATCCATTGCTGTTCAAGTAGCGCATCACCTTTAATAATTTGATAACTGACATGCTCAGGCGCCAATGATTGAATAAATTCAGCCGCCTTACCAGCTAAGCTCTCAGGAAAAATATCATCAGCCGTGCCATTGATCATTTCACGCGCCCAGGTAGCAGAGCGTAATAATGACTCAAGTTCTTTACTGTCGGTTTTTGCATTTTCTACAAACTCAACACCAGCTAATGTTTTAGGTGATACAAAACCTTGATAAAATGCCCATTGCGTTTCAGTACACCAACAATCACCCGCAAGTACTACATTCTTAACACCTTGATTGGCAATACTGCGCGCGGCTTTTTGCACTTTCATCAATGTGTCTTGCTCAGCTAAATGAACGGTTGCACCTTGCTCATTGAAAGATAATGTGGCGGTTTCGCCCCAATGCGATGCAGCACCCTGCTCGCTTAATTGAACAACAAATTTTTCAGACATGTTAGAATACTCTTTGCGCTAAATAGTGACACTGAGTCTACTATAGCTGGCACAACTTCCCAACCGAATGAGACTAAATAATGAAATTTGCTAAGCCATTACAACAAGCCACATTAATTAAACGCTACAAACGGTTTTTAGCCGATTTACGCCTACAGGACGGCTCTGAATTTACAGCTCATTGTGCTAATACAGGAAAAATGACCGGCTGCGCTGAGCCTGACTTTGCCGCATTTTATTCAACAAGTGATAACTCCAAACGTAAGTACCCTCATTCACTCGAGTTGACCCAGAATCAATTTGAACAATTAATTTGTGTAAACACGGCGGTAGCCAATAAAGTGGTCGAAGAAGCCCTACACGCTAATCTGGTTACTGAGTTAAGTGGTTATGAGCAACTACAAAGTGAAGTGAAATACGGCCAAGAGAACAGTCGTATTGATTTTTTACTCAGTGATTCTAAACGCCCAAATTGCTATATTGAAGTAAAGTCTGTCACTTTACTGAGTCAAGACTCTCCTTTGAGTGGCCAAGGCTATTTTCCTGATGCGCAGACCTTACGCGGACAAAAACATATTCGCGAATTAATCGACATGGTTGCACAAGGCCAACGTGCTGTTTTATTTTTTGCTGTTTTACATGAAGGCATTAGCCAAGTTAGTGCCGCAAAACATATCGATGAAAAATACGCGCAACTATTAACCCAAGCAATTGCTGTCGGTGTTGAAGTTCTGGCTTATAAAGCGAAAATTTCGGCCAAAGAGGTAACTCTGGCCGAAAGAATTCCATTTATACCAATCGTGTTAAGTTACTGACCATTTATAGCGACAGATAAATGGAGTGATAACAAGGCATAAATTTTGACATGTAGTTGTTCTACATGAAAAATTTATAACGCAGTTAGCGCTTTATTTAGCCCGCTAGAATGGTTAAATATTTAAGTCGATTGGTATTATTCCTTAGTTAGTGACACGTCCATCTCACCAATCAAATTAAGGTTTATATCTTCATCCTTGAACAGTAGTGGTCTAAGCGTCGCATTTTCAGAATAAAAACGTGATTGATCATCAAAGTGATCAGAGGTTGAGTCTGAACTTTGTGACATCGTCAATATCCCTTTAGCAACCGGACCATCATCGGTAAAGTTCATAACAAACATCCAACTTGAGCCATAATTCACTGGATAACCTGACGCTGTTAAATTAGAGCGCAAAGGCTGGCCAGTAATCGCATCATTTAGTGCTTGGTGATCAATATACGGGATCAAGGTTGAGCGCGTGGTACCGCTGCGATCATAACGATATACATTAAAACCACCTTCAACATGCATTGGCCCACTCCACGGTAATTTTTCGCCACTCGCGTTACCACCAGCCAATGTTTTCTCTACAAATTGCATTTGCGCAAGCGTTGCATCGAGTGCAATACCATTACTTTGCAATGTAGCAACAGCATGTGCCAACGTAACCAGTGCCGAGCCGTCAATACGTAAGGTGTTTGGTGTATTAGCAGGATCAGTTACATCAAAGTTATCACCAAGGTGGGTTTTAGGATCGAATAAATGTGCAAACTCCCTAATAAGCGCTGCACCTTTCGTGTCTAGATTCATAGCACCATTCCATTGCGCTAAAACGTCACATGCTTGAGTTAAATCAATACTATCACCGTTACTTAGCATGACTGGCGTATCGCCTTGTGCCTTACATTGTGTAATAAGCTGCTCAAACACCAGCTCACCAAGATAAATACGATCGCCTACCAGTGCGGTTTCGAGTTCATCTAAAGTAAATAAACCATCCTCACCAGCACCGTCTTTTAATAACTGTAATCCCATGCGAGTACGCAATGATAGCGGCTGATGTACATCACCATATTGCGCAGCAAAACCCAATAATGGCCGCTCAGGGTTAGTAACCCAGTAGCTGTCGTTGGAGTTTTGTACATAGTCGGTACGGTGCAATTGCGGGGCCTTTTCAAAAGGAACATTACCGTTACTTTCAAATATTTTTAAATTGCCGGGTACTAAATCAAACCCTGTTGATTCTCGCAGTGCAACAAGCTCAGGTTGGATACGAATAGCCATGTTAGCAGTATCACTCACATTTAATACCGTACTGTCATCAACATAAAATACATTGCCTGCTTTATCTGTTGCCATGGTGTTGTTAAACGCCACACCATCAAACTGAGCAAATGAGGCTTTCATATCATCAAGGCTGCGAGCTTGGTTTAAAGCCGACCACTGAGCAACTACATCCATATTAAATTCATTAGCATCTTTAATAGTAAATGCTTGGCTATCATCCCAACCTAAACCATTTGCAGCTGGCGTTTCGATCATCAAACCATGGTGGCTGTAATAAAACTCCTTCTCTAAATTAATGGTCATGCCTGGTGCAACAGCCACTTCCACGGTAACTTTTTTGCTCGTAATTGTGTGGTTATCACCTTCAACGCTGTAACTCATTCGGTCATTCTCATTCAACGCTAATTGATAAATTAAAAAGTGTCGCGCTGTAGAAAATGTATGAGTCCATGCAACGTGCTCATTAAAACCAATATTGATAACCCCTGGCATGCCTTGCAAACTGCCCCCCATTACATTCATAGCGCCAGGAATGGTTAAATGTGATTGCCAAAACCGTAAATTACCTTCATGTGGGAAATGTGGGTTAGCTAATAATCCTCCTTTGCCATTGGCCATTTTATCTTTACCAAGCCCCCAACCGTTTGAGCCAAGATGCTGGTACTTTTTCTCTAATTTAAAGCTTTTTGCTTGCTGGTTAAGATTTTTGACAACACTGGAGACCGCACTTGCAGCCGATGCAACTGGGGTTGGTAAATACTCATCGCCATCACCTGGGCTTGCTAAAAACGCTAAATCTAGAAAATTTGCAGAACTGGCTAATTGTACCGTTGCCATAGCGTAAGCCAACATGTCTTCTGGCGTTAATGCGAACACCCAAGGTTGCGATGCACACTCTGGAGCTAAGTTATCTACTCCTGTATCGCTTACGTATTTATTAAAGCCTTGCACAAACCCCTCATAATGCGCACGACTGTCTTCATTAAGTTCACTATAGTGCGCTTTGGCATACTCATTGACGCCCAATGCTTTGTAACCAAAGTCAGAAATTAAATGCCCAGAATCGCCACTACCCGGTACTTTATCGGGGCCATAAAACTTAGCTCGTTCACCACGTGTTTTAACAATTTGATCGAGTAACAAACACGCATGATCTTTTGCATAAGCATAACCACTGCCAAAAGCTAAGCTTTCAAGGTTATCCGCTGTAATATGCGGCACACCAAATGTGGTCCAACGAATATTAGCATCGAGCTTATTGTCGTCGTCAAAAGCGGTAATGGTTGGGGCAGGTTCTGGCGTTGGTTCCACAACCACAGGTGGTGGCGTAATAACGTTTTTATCGTCATCAGAGCTACATGCGCTGAGCAATAATGCCGCAGCAATACTAATTGAAAGTGTGTGAAGTTTCATTGGGGTTCCTATCCATTATTGTTTGTTCCATTGGCTACCTTGCCTTATTAAATGAACTAAATCTTGACCTTTCACGCAAAAAATTGACTTTGCGCGCCAACTAATGCAGCTTACTCTGTTATTCACTCTACAAAATAGCTCGCTATGTACGTTGTTAGTAGTCAAATTATTCGCGCACTCGTGCACTTTTTAATAGCACAAGGCATTGCACCGGCCAAACTTACAGCCGTACTGACAACACGTGCTCGTTATTTAGATGAAAGCAATTATCGATTTCCAGTCCAAGATTATGAGCAACTAATGAGTTACGCAGAGCAGTCATTACAGTGTGATCATATCGGTTTAAAATTTGGGCAATCATTAAAAACACAAAGTTGGGGACTGCTAGGCCATATAGCATTGGTCAGTGAGTCATTAGCAAAGGTCTTATTACACGCTCAAAAACTCAACACTCTTGTTCGCAATATTGGCACCATTACCTTGCGTAGTGAAGGATCGCTAAGTTATTTAACTTGGCAACCCAACGTCGACATTCAACATCACATGGTCGATGAACTATTTAGCAGTTGGTTATCGTTTGCTAAGCATTGCTGCTACAACACAGCTGAGTTAGCACTAGAGAAAGTACAGCTTAGGCGCTTGGAACCAAGCTCGACGAGCTTGCGAGCTTATAAAGCTGTATTTAATTGCCCTATTGAATTTTCCGCGAACCATAACTGCTTATGTTTCAAAAGTAGCTTATTAACTAGCCCATTACATAATGCCAATAAAGACCTTGAGTATTTACTTGCCGCTCAGGCAAGTACATTAGTAAGCGAACACGACGAAATTAATCAACTCAAAGCATTTATTACCGCTCACTTTCCACACGTGCCTACCGTCGATCAAGCCGCTTATCACTTAGGGTTCAAAAAACGCAGTTTTCAACGCTACTTACACTCACAAAACTGTAGTTACTCACAATTGGTTGATGAACTGCGTAAGTACCATGCCAAACTAATGTTGCAACAAAAAATAAGTGTTCTGGAGATTACGAGTCGTCTAGGTTTTTGTGAGCAAAGTGCTTTTCAACGTGCCTTTAAACGCTGGTATGGCTGTACCCCTAAAAAGTTTTTAACCTATAAACCATGCCAGCGGCAGAATTAACCTTAAGATATTCGTCATCCAGAACTAGGTAATTACAAGAGATGTAAAAAAATTGAGTTGCTTTTCATTTTTTTGCCCATATAACTAGGCCAGTTAGAAAATAGCTAACTGGTTAAACAGCCATTATAATTTTTTCAAATTGTGTTTTTAACCAGTGAAAATTATTTAACCGCAGCCAATAAATTAAAAATAAATTTGCCTAGGCCATAGGATTCTGTTATTTATAGCCGCCGGCTAAAGCTGGGCATTATATTAAGGATTTAGGAGAAAGTTATGCCAGACCAAAAAAAATTAGGGTTATTGGCTCAGGCCGGATTAGAACCGTATCAGGAAAAGCCGGGCGAAGAGTATATGAATGAGGCACAACGCGCTCATTTTAGAACTATTTTGGAAGCATGGCGCAACGATTTACGCAATGAAGTTGACCGTACTAAATCGCATATGCAAGACGAAGCAGCTAACTTCCCTGATCCAGTTGACCGTGCCGCACAAGAAGAAGAGTTCTCTTTAGAACTGCGTACTCGTGACCGTGAACGTAAACTGATCAAAAAAATTGAAAAAACAATTATCCTCATTAAAGAAGATGATTTTGGTTTTTGTGACTCGTGCGGGATTGAAATTGGTATTCGTCGTTTAGAAGCACGTCCTACAGCGGATTTATGCGTAGACTGTAAAACACTTGCGGAAATCAAAGAAAAACAATCTGGACGCGGTTAATTTTTGTAATTAATCAATGTCTACCACAGCCGTTATTACTGCGCCTACGCGCAACTACCGCGGTCGATTTGCACCGTCACCTTCTGGGCCACTTCACTTTGGTTCACTTGTGGCGGCTGTGGGCAGTTACCTTGACGCTAAAAGCAACCAGGGAACTTGGTTAGTTCGAATAGAAGACATTGACACCACACGTGTCGCACAAGGGGCAGCCAAAGATATTCTAACAACCCTTGAAGCCTATGGCTTACATTGGGATGAAGAGGTTGTCTATCAAACCCAGCGTCACGATTTATACGCACACACCATTGAGCAATTAAATAAGCAGCAACTTATTTACGCTTGCCACTGCTCACGCAAACAGATCAAAGCGCTCGGTGGAATATACCAAGGCCATTGCCGTCACCTAAACCACTCGCAACGCCACAGCGCCTTACGCTTAATACAGCAGCACCCCATCAGCCAGTATCATGACCTTATCCAAGGTGCAGTAACAATAAACCAAGAATTAGCCCGTGAAGATTACTTAATAAAACGCAGCGATGGTTTATTTGCTTATCAATTGGTGGTGGTTGCAGATGATATTGATCAAGGCATAACTCATATTGTGCGTGGCGCTGATTTACTTGAACCGACTGCTCGACAACTCAGCTTATTTAAACAGTTAAATCATACAGCCCCACATTACGCACATTTACCATTAGCAGTTGCACAACCTGGTTTTAAATTATCGAAACAAAATTATGCCCCAGCGATTGCCAAAGACAACCCAAAACCGGCACTGTTCAACGCATTTGAATTTTTAGGTTTGACCCCACAAGCTGAACTAATTGAACTAAGTATTGAAAAAATGCTGTGCTGGGCTATCACTCATTACAGCTTGCAAAGCGTGCCTAAAGTGGCCGAAATTCAAGTTTCACAAAACCCACACAGCCAAGCAACCCTATTTACGCATATAAACAAATAAAAATTCGCTAAAAATGGTGAATTTTAAAGCCTTCAACTTAATTTTTGAGCTGTGCTGGTATATGATAGCCAACCTTAAATGTGCAATTCATTTAGTAATACCCATTGCGATAAATGAGCAAGCAATACTAGCACCACTAAAACGGTTCAATAACAAAATAAAATCTACAACATTAGCCTGTTGTAACGTTTTAATGCTGTTAATGGTAACTTTAACTCGCTAGATTAAGCGAAACTCTAATACAATAGGTATCACCAAGTAATTACATAGCATAGCGATCACTCTCGTAGTGCGACTATACTTGGTTTAATTTTTGATGGCGTCCATCAAATAACCAGATTCTGTAGGAGACAGATTATTATTTCCAAGCTTTTTCAATTTTGTCGGCAAATCATAGGCCCAACCGCCTCAACAACAGCCGAACATACTCAAGTCTCTGCGCAGCCTTTAATAATTGGACGCAATGAGCATGGTATTTCTCGCAAACAATTTAGCCCAAATGCAATCAAGGTATTATATCGCCTTAAAGATGGTGGCTTTGATGCCTACCTCGTTGGTGGTTGCATTCGTGATATTTTGTTAGGTCAACAACCAAAAGATTTTGATGTAGTCACCAATGCCACCCCAGATCAGGTTAAAAAGCTGTTTCGTAATTGCCGCTTAATTGGTCGTCGTTTTCGCTTAGCGCATATTGTCTTTGGTCGTGAGATCATCGAAGTTGCCACCATGCGTGGTCATCACGAAGCTGCCGATGATAAAAACCAAATCAGCCAATCAAATGAGCAAGGTCAACTACTACGAGACAACGTATTTGGTAGTATTGAAGAAGATGCGGAACGTCGTGATTTTTCAATCAATGCTTTATATTACTCAATTAATGACTTTTCAATTCATGATTATGCTAACGGGCTAGCTGCTATCAATGCTAGACAAATCGAAATGATTGGTGATCCGCAAACGCGTTACCGCGAAGATCCGGTACGTATGCTACGCGCAGTACGTTTTGCCACCAAGTTGGACATGTCAATTGCACCAGCAACGGAGCAACCATTAACAAAATTAGCAAACCTACTCGATAACATACCGCCAGCACGTTTATTTGAAGAAACATTAAAACTGTTTTTAAATGGTAAAGCTGAAGCTAACTTTTTAATGCTACGCAAATATGGACTTTTCAAGGCATTATTCCCAGCGCTTGATCGTATTTTAGATAGCAACCCTGATGGCTTAGAATTTGCGTTTATTCGTCAAATGTTCCGCAATACTGATGCACGCATAAATGCAGAAAAGAAAGTAACACCAGCCTTTATTTTTGCCGCCTTGCTTTGGTTTCCATTATTAAAGATCACTAAAACCTTGCAAGCACAAGAGCAACTATCTGAATACGATGCATTTGCGCAAGCAATGAACAAAGTACTCAGTGAAAATGCCCAGCACATCGCAGTGCCGAAGCGATTTACTTTGGGTGCCCGCGATATTTGGCATATCCAACATCGTTTAGATAAACGCTCAGGACAACGTGCATACCGCTTAACTCAGCAACCACGCTTTAAAGCCGCCTACGACTTTTTATTACTCCGTGTAGAAGCCGGAGAAAAACAACATCAGGAATTAGCAAACTGGTGGACTGACTATTTAAAACAAGACATTAATGGTCAAAAAGACATGGTGAAAGCGTTAGGTAATCAAGGGGCAAGCAAAGGCCGTCGCCGTACTCGCCGACGCAGCCCAAAGCCAGCATCTGAATGAAAATGCAAACAGTCTATCTAGGTTTAGGGGCTAATTTAAATAGCCCACGTACGCAACTCGATCATGCGGTAGCTGCATTGCGCGCATTAGCTGATTGTGAATTTATTGCTGTTTCGCATTATTACGCAAGCAAACCGATGGGCCCGCAAGATCAGCCTGATTACGTAAATGCCGTGGCGGCCTTAAAAACAACACTACAGCCTGAGCAACTACTTGATTTAACACAACAAATAGAACTTCAACACGGCAGAGTTCGAAAAGCCGAGCGCTGGGGGCCGCGCACCTTAGATATTGATATTTTATTATTTGGCGATCAAGTCATAAAGAGTGAGCGCTTAATTGTGCCCCATTATGGCTTGACCGAACGAGAGTTTGTGGTTTACCCACTGCTTGAGATCGCCCCAAATATTACGCTGCCAAATGGAACAGCACTGCACAGTGTTACTGCTACTTTGGCATTAAACGAATTACACCAATTACCTCTGTAATTAATTTCAGGCCATTGCCTACGAGGATATTATGTCTAAAATAACCGTTTCTACGCTCAATAAAATGAAAGCAGAACAGCAAAAAATCACTGCTTTAACTGCTTACGACGCAAGCTTTGCTAAGTTATTTCACGATAACGGCGTTGATGTCATTTTAGTTGGTGATTCATTAGGCATGGTGTTACAAGGTGGTGACGATACACTAGCTGTGACAAATCAAGATATTGCATATCATACGCGCAGTGTACGCGCTGGTAGCCGCGAGTTATTCGTTATAGCTGATATGCCATTTATGACCTACTCAAACCCAGCAGAAAGTTGTAAAAATGCGGCTGAGTTAATGCGTGCAGGCGCTAATATGGTCAAGCTTGAAGGTGGTGAATGGTTATATGACTCAATTGTCGCGCTTACTCAACAAGGTATTCCTGTATGTGGTCACTTAGGTTTAACACCACAATCTGTGCATGTTTTTGGCGGCTTTAAAATCCAAGGCCGTGGTGCAGAGCAAGCTCAGAAAATGATTAGCGATGCCAAAGCATTGGAAGCTGCTGGCGCACAAATGATTGTCCTTGAATGTATTCCAACAGAGCTTGCAAAATTAATCACCGAAGCTGTATCAATCCCAACGATTGGTATTGGTGCTGGTAATCAAACCGACGGGCAAATTCTCGTTATGCATGACTTAGTGGGTATCTCCGCAGGTTATATTCCTAAATTTTCTAAAAACTTTTTACTCGAGACAGGCAACATGCCAGATGCAGTTAAAAAGTATTGTAACGATGTTAAAAGCGGTGCTTTTCCAAGCACAGAACATGAGTTTAAATAATGCAGTCGATCACTGAAATAAAATCCTTACGCAGCCAAATTAAAGCATGGCGTCAAGCCGGTCTAAGCGTCGCCTTAGTGCCGACCATGGGTAACTTACATCAAGGCCACTTCTCGTTAGTTGAAAAAGCTAAGAACATGGCCGATAAAGTTGTCGTGAGTATTTTCGTAAACCCAATGCAGTTTGGCGCAAACGAAGATTTAGATAACTACCCTCGCACCCTAATTGCTGATAAACAAGGGCTCGCTGAGCTAGGTACTGATATTGTATTTACACCGACCGTGGAAACCATTTATCCAAATGGTTTAGATGCCCAAAGCTTTGTGGACGTACCGGGAATTTCCATGGGATACTGTGGAGGCTCTCGCCCAGGTCATTTTCGTGGTGTTGCCACAGTTGTAACTAAGTTATTTAACTTAGTTCAACCTGATTACGCTTGCTTTGGTGAGAAAGACTTCCAGCAATTACAAGTGATTAAAACCATGGCTCACGACTTATCTATTCCTGTTGAGATCATTGGTGTTGCTACCAGCCGTGAAGTCTCAGGTTTAGCAATGAGTTCTCGTAATGGCTACTTATCAGACATTCAAAAAGAAACCGCCACAGAACTATTTAGAACGCTAAATTGGAGTGTTGAGCAACTAAATGCAGGACAGCGCGACTTTACTGAAATATGCCAGCAAGCTAAACAACGATTACAGCAGGCGGGGCTAAAACCAGATTACTTTGAAATAGCGCAGCGCGATACACTAAAAAAAGCTACACTCAATGATAGCCATCTAGTGATATTGGCCGCAGCATTTTTAGGCCCTGTTAGGCTTATAGATAATCTGCAAGTTGATATTACATAACAATAATTAGGGATAAACATGAATTCATTACTAAAATTATCAAGCATAGCGCTTTGTGTTGGGGTACTTGCGGGATGCCAAAGCCAGATAGAAAACCCTGAAATGCAGCAATGTGCGCAGCAAAACTATCAATGCGAAGTAAATTGTGAACAACAAAGTACCGGTGAAGGTATGGTTCATAAAGTGTGTAGCACAAAATGTATTGAAGCGTATAACCAATGTAAAGCAAATGCTGAAGCATTAGGTAATGTTCAATAATCAATTAAAACTTACTTGCCAATTATTAAAGTGATTGGCAAGTTCCCCCTCTCTTCCCCTTGGCTAATTACCCGTAAAACAAAGTCTGTAAAATGCCTTTTCATTCACTTTAGAGCAAGGTTGCATCTAGTAACATCTACTTACATTAGTAAGAAGTAGTCATACATTCCATGTAATTATTTCCCGCTTATACAAAGAAAGTACATCATCCTCACGATAAGCGAAACTAAAGCCATTGAAATATAAGTAATTATTTCAGGATCGCTTCTTGCAAAAATGAATGTAACTTATTGCAAAATTTAAAATTAATTAGGTAACAGCTAAAGGAAGCCTCATGGAAACGAAAATGCGAGCAGCTCTGTCTTCATCATTTAAAAAAAAGAGTGTGTTAAGTGCCCTCTTAGCTTTGTCTGTTTTTAATGCAGGCGCAGCCGAAGAGCCAACTAAAAAGCCAGAAGCAGCCGCACCTGTAGCAGCTAAAAAGCCAGATACTGCTGCGCCAGTCTCTGTAAAACAACCAACGCTGCTTACCATTCCTTCAGAAAGATTATTTGAAGTGATCACAGCAAGAGCGAAACAGTTAGCAGCAAACGACTACGTCGCAGCACCTGAAATAGCAATAGATACGTTAAATAACATTAACTATCAAGATTATAGAGCAATTCGTTTTCGCCAAGATCATGCCATTTGGAAGGATCAAAGCTTGTATGAAGTGCAGCTTTTCCATCCTGGTTTTCTTTATAAAAACCCTATCGCTATCAACACCGTGGATACCGATGGTAAGGTACAAAAGCTGCCTTTTAAAACAGATTACTACCGCTATGATAGTACTGCAGCTCCACTTGAGCAGGAAATTAGCGCAGCCTTAGGCAACACTCAATTAGGTCACGCAGGCTTTCGACTTCATTTCCCGCTCAATAATAACGAGTACAAAGATGAAGTCGCAGTATTCCAAGGTGCTTCTTACTTTCGTTTAGTAGGCCCACAGCAAGTGTACGGCATTTCAGCTCGTGGCCTTGCCGTTGATACTGCACTTAGCTCTGGTGAAGAATTCCCCGTGTTTAAAGAGTTTTGGTTAGTTAAACCAACAGCAGAAGACACAAATATTGTGCTTTATGCATTGCTAGACAGCCCGTCTGTAACAGGCGCCTATCGTTTTGAGATAAGTCCATCGACTAACACTGAAATCACAACGCAGATGCAAATATTTGCCCGTAAAGATATTAAAAAGCTTGGCATTGCTCCACTTACAAGCATGTTTTATCACGGTGAAAATAGCACTAAATTCTTTGATGATTACCGACCAGAAGTACATGATTCTGACGGTTTATTAATGCAATCTCAGGATGATAAATGGGTATGGCGAGCGCTTAATAATCCTAAGCAACTTAGCGTAACTTCATTCAGTTATGATAACCCGAAAGGTTTTGGCCTCGCGCAACGTGACCGTGAATTTAATAACTACCTTGATACCGAAGCGCATTACCATGCTCGTCCAAGCTTGTGGATTGAACCAAAAGGTGAATGGGGTAAAGGCCGGGTTGAGTTAGTGGAAATCCCCACGGATACAGAGACTAACGACAATATCGTTAGTTACTGGGTACCAGAGCAGCCACTTAAAGCGGGTGAGACACTAAGTTACAGCTATAAGTTGTCAACTTTTAATACTGCACTTGCGAGCCAAAATAAAGCGCGCGTTTTACGCACACGTATTGGCAGTGCAGCCTTGCCAGGTGAAAAAAATCCACCACCAAAAAGCCACCGTCAATTTACGGTCGATTTTACAGGTGACACAATTAATAGTTTATCAGCCAATATTAAACTACTCGCTAATTTAACTCTCAATTCAGGAAAGATAAGCGATAAAACAGTACAACAATTACCAAATAATCAAGGATGGCGTGTTGCTTTTAAAATCGCGCCTGAGGGAGATAAGCCTGTCGATATGCGCTTATCATTAACACTACGTGACAAAGAAGTAAGCGAGGTATGGAGTTATGTCTGGTATCCAAATGACGTCGAATAGCAACAGCACACACAACACTGCAATGCCTTTTAAAAAGGCCAGAGTATGGTTATTTTCACTGTTAGTGTTAGCCATCTCGGCCTACGGCATGTGGATCATGTTTGATATTTTAAATTCAAATGGCATGACCCCACTTGAGTATGCATTACTGGCACTGTTTTCAATCACCTTTACGTGGATTGTCACCGCGTTTTGCAGTGGCTGCATGGGATTTATTTTACAATTGTTTAGAATCGATCCCTTAACGCTCAAGCGCCAAAAGGCAATTAAAATTGATGAACAAGCACTGAGTAAAACCAGAACAGCGGTTGTCATGCCTATCTACAATGAAGATACCCAGCGTGTTATAGCAGGTTTTGAAGTAAGCATGCGCTCACTAATAAAAACAGGTCAATTTGCTCATTATGACTTTTATTTGCTCAGTGACACTCAAGATCCAGAAATAGCCAATAACGAGCTAAAAGCGTGGCACGCCCTAAGCGAGCGATTAGGCGATGATGTTGCGAAACAAACTTTTTATCGTCGCCGTGAAGATAACAAACACCGTAAAGTAGGTAATCTAACTGATTTTTGTGAACGTTGGGGCAGTAAATATGAGCACATGATTGTGCTTGATGCTGACAGTATCATGACTGGCCAATGTATGCTTGAACTCACCTCAAGTATGATCAACAATCCACAAACAGGGCTTATTCAAACCATTCCTATTCCAGTAAGACAAGATACTTTCTTTGGCCGTTTTTTACAGTTTGCCTCTGTTTTGTACAGCCCTATGCTGGCGACTGGTTCTGCTTTTTGGCAAACCAATCAGGCTAATTACTGGGGCCATAATGCCATTATTCGTGTTGAAGCGTTTATTGATTGCTGCGGTTTACCTGTACTTGAAGGTAATGCCCCATTCGGCGGTGAAATTTTAAGCCATGACTTTGTCGAAGCCTCATTATTACATCGTGCTGGCTGGGATGTGTTATTGCTTAGCGATATTCAAGGTAGCTACGAAGAAGTACCAAGTAATATTCTAGACTATGCCATTCGGGATAGACGCTGGGTGCAAGGTAATATTCAGCATTTAGGTTTATTACCTTCATCAGGTTTAAAAATGATGAGTAAACTGCACTTTTTACTTGGTGCAACAGCTTATATTTCGTCATTGATTTGGTTATCAATGTTAGTGCTTAGTACCATTGACGCCGTTACTCGTGCAATGAATAGTAATGTCTATTTTAATCAGGCATATCAATTATTTCCGACTTGGCAAATTGCTAAAACAGATTTAATTAATTCCCTGCTGTTTGTCACCATCGTATTGTTATTATTACCAAAATTAATGGGGATCATAGTTACCTTGATCCATCGTAATAAGCAATTTGGAGGCTCATACAAACTAATTTTGGGCTCAATAATTGAGACCGTGTTTGCAATCATCATCGCACCACTCATGATGGTATTTCATAGTTACTTTGTGGTGTGTGTATTTTTAGGTAAAAAAGTAACCTGGGATGCGCAACCAAGAACGGGTCGAATGGTGCCTTGGAAAGAAGCAATTGGCTATACGTTAATAGCGACTTTAGTTGCCATTGCTTGGGGTAGCGTTGCTTATTACTATACACCCACTTTCTTTTGGTGGTTGTCACCGATTTTAGTCGGATTAATTTTAGCAGCGCCTATTGTTCGTTATTCAAGTAGCATTGGCTTTGGGGTTAAGTTACGGAAAATGGGGATATTCATTTGCCCAAGTGAAGTAGATAATGACGACACACTTGCCGCCTTACGTGTTCATGAGCAAGAAATTACATTACCTAGTGATGAGGTCGCCAATTTCTCAATCCCTGAATTGCCACCAGAGCATGCGAGTGTAATGCCAATCCAAAGCTTTAAGCGCCAAGGGTTAAGTAAACGAAAACGCGTTTTAAATGCCCACCAACAAATCAAGAAGAAACTATTTAACTAGTTTAAACTTGACTCGTAAACATAAAAAACCGCGCAATTTGCATTGCGCGGTTTTTTATTAACTCATTATTAGGATGAGTTGAGTTTAAAGCAGACCTAACTTCTTAAGTTCGCTCATCGCCATTTTGCCAGAAAGCGGCACATAACCATCTTTCTCTACAATTTTTTGGCCATCTTGTGATAACACCATTTTTAAGAACTCAGCTTCAATTGGTGCAAGTGGTTTGTTCGGGTGTTTATTCACATACACATATAAAAAGCGCGACAGTGGATATTTACCTGTAGCAACGTTTTCAAGTGTTGCATCAACAAAGTTATCACCTTTTTTCGCCAGCGGCACTGTACGTACACCAGAAGTTTTATAACCAATACCTGAGTAACCAATTGCGTTCACTGATGATGAAATTGACTGTACCACAGAAGCAGAGCCTGGTTGCTCATTTACATTGTTGCGGAAGTCACCTTTACAAAGTGCTTTACTTTTAAAGTAACCATATGTACCCGACACAGAGTTACGACCGTAAAGCTGAATATCTTTAGCAGCCCAATCACCCGTTAAACCAACGTCACTCCAGCGTGTTACATCAGCATTTGCGCCACATTTACGTGTTGACGAGAAAATCGCATCAACTTGATCAATTCGCAGGCCTTCAATTGGGTTATCTTTATGTACAAACACTGCTAATGCATCGATAGCTACACGCACTTCAGTAGGCTTATAACCGTAACGTTTCTCAAACGCTTCAATTTCTTTTGATTTCATTTTTCGGCTCATAGGGCCAAAATTAGACGTGCCTTCTGTTAATGCCGGCGGCGCTGTTGATGAACCTGCAGCCTGAATTTGAATATTTACATTTGGGTAAATACGCTTATATTCTTCTGCCCAAAAAGTCATCATGTTGGCTAACGTATCAGAGCCCACAGATGAAAAATTACCTGAAATACCACTGACTTTTTGATATTCAGGAATGCTTGCATCCGTTGCCATTGCTTGTGCAGACACAAATGTTGTTACTGCCACACCCATTGCGGCGACTAGATTTTTAAATTTCATTGGGTTACTCCAATTTGGTTCGTCCATTTCTTAACTGCGCTCTACTGTAAAGAGAATAGATGACAGTTAGATTACTCTAAAATGACAGTTTTATGACTTTATACTTTCTCAGCTAAATTAGTTAGTAATAGCGTTTTATCGCTATTGAAGGCAAACGAAAATGTTGAGCCTTCACCTAATTTACTGGTTATTTGTAACTTACTTTCGTGACGAGTTAATACATGTTTAGTGATCGCCAAACCTAGCCCTGAACCACCGGTAGTACGACTACGCGCTTTATCCACTCGGTAAAAGCGCTCTGTTAAACGATTTATATGCTCAGGCGCAATACCATCACCATTATCAACCACCGAGAAATGTGCTTGTTTATTTTTTAACTGCCAACTTACGGTAATTCTACCGCCGGCTTTAGTGTAGTGAATGGCGTTAAACACTAAGTTAGAAAACGCACTGCGCAACTCTTCTTCCGAACCTTTAATATCAAGCCCTGCATCAATATCGAAAATCAACTCATGGCCTTTATCTTGGTTCAAAGACTGTGCCTCAGTTTTTACATAAGTGAGTAATTGCGGTACGTTAACTGCTTTATCGTTGTCTTGACGCCGAGCGCCTTCAATACGTGATAACGACAACAGCTGGTTTACGAGGCTATCCATACGCTTACATTGCTCAAGCATAGTGCCCTGAGCTTTATTCCACATCGCTGGCGGCGGCATCATGTCACCATCAAACATTTCTAGATAACCCGTAACGACCGTCAGTGGCGTGCGTAATTCATGTGACACATTGGCTACAAAATCTTTGCGCATTTGCTCTAGTTGCTTCAACCGTGTCACATCCCTGACTACTACCATTAATTGTGAACTGGCGTAAGGCATTACCCGAAACTCTAAAACGTGTTCAACACTGTGACCACTTTCCAGTTCAAGTGCCTCATCAAACAATCCCATTTGCATATACTTTGCAAACTTAGGATCCCTCACAAGATTATCAAGGCGTTGACCATGATCCGTCGGCCACTGTAAACCCAACACCTTTAGCGCCAATTGGTTGCACCAAACAATACTTAAGTCACGTTGCAATACCACAACAGCATCAGGAACCGCTTCGGCACCATCACGAAAGCGGCGGATCAGATCCGCTAACTCATTGCGCTTTTTTCGGTTGCGGTGCTGCAAATGATAGATCCCCTCAAACACCTGCTCCCATGCTCCCTCACCTTCAGGAGGATTGAAACTGCGTTGATTCAATAACCAATCACTAAGCCGATATAACTGATGATAATGCCAAATAAGCAGTGAAAATGAACCTAAAAACAAAAGCAAAAATGGTGCGCCAATCAACACACCCACTAATAATAAAGGTAGGAAATAGATAAGCAGACGCTTAGCTAACGCCTGCTTATTGACAACTCGATACATACACTCACTTTACCTTAGAGCAAGACCGACCTTGGCCTGAATGTTTATAGTTTACTCGAAAAACGATAACCTGCACCACGTACAGTTTGTACTAAACGGTCATGACCAAGCGGAGCAATCGCTTTACGTAAGCGACGAATATGCACGTCTACGGTTCTATCTTCAACATAGACATTAGTCCCCCACACGTTATCTAGCAATTGTTCACGGCTATACACTCGCTCAGGGTGAGTCATAAAGAAATGCAATAAACGAAACTCAGTTGGTCCCATATCCAGCTCGCTACCTTGTGAAGTAACACGGTGTGAAATAGGATCAAGGCGTAAACCATGTACATCAATCGCTTCTTCCAATGACGTTGGTGAAACACGACGAATTACGGCTTTAATACGCGCCATCAATTCTTTAGGTGAAAATGGCTTAGTAACATAATCATCTGCACCGACTTCAAGTCCACGAACTTTATCTTCTTCTTCTCCGCGGGCCGTCAGCATGATAATCGGGATCTGCCTAGTATATTCGCTTTGCTTAAACTTTTTGGCTATTTGAATTCCGCTACCACCTGGCAGCATCCAATCGAGTAGCACCATATCAGGATAAGGTTCTACCATAGCAGCAATTGCTGAATCATAGTCTTCAGCTTCAATTGCTTGAAAACCATTTTGCTCTAATACAAAAACCAGCATCTCTCTGATCGGTGCTTCGTCATCGACGACAAGTACTTTACGTGACATTCCAATTTATCTCTTTCGTTATCGAACTAGTTTTCATTATTATGACTAAGTATGACATTTTTATGAAAGTGTAACGTGTAAATCAAAATGCAGGGAAAAAAACAGCAATTAACCGATATCAGGAACTAAATAAGCGTAAATAAGCTCAGTACAAGCAATTAAACTAACCCTTTTTTACTAGTTGAAATATTTTAGCTCGTATCAACTTTAACTAAAGGCACTCTTATTTTATTTCTCTGACGAGGGGTGATTCTGCTTCCATAGCCATTCTTCATCATTATGGCGGGATCGAACTTTGCATAATTATGAATATAGCACGGGTTGCTTTGATCATTTATAGAGATCAAAATTCTACTAAGCATTGAGTTTGGGATCACGCTTTTACTAACCAAGCTCGATCTGGGATCACTGTTTTACCTAGCAAAATCTGTAAGTTGTTGATCATTTAAACAAGCAAGCTGTGAAGTGGTTATTTATACAACAAAAACTCTCACAACAAAGCTGATCCTTAGTAAAAATCTGATCCCAATTATATCAAGTTAGTAAGTCAGTGATCCCAAATTCAATGCTTGGTAAAATAATGATCTCTGTTGATCAACGACAAAAAAAGCCAGTAACATAACGCTACTGGCTGTTTATTTATTAAACAACTTAATGAGTTAACTTATTTAATCTGTGGATCTAATTCACCAGTTAAATACTTAAGGTGCATATCATCCAATGAAATTGGCTTGATCTTACCAGCTTGACCTGCAGTACCAAATGACTCATAACGTGCAACACAGATCTCTGTCATTGCTTTTGTCGCTTCGGCTAAATATTTACGTGGATCAAAGTTGGCTGGGTTCAACGCCATATGACGGCGAATAGCCCCAGTTGATGCTAAACGTAAGTCAGTATCGATATTCACTTTACGTACACCAAACTTAATACCTTCGATGATCTGCTCAACTGGTACACCGTAAGTTTCAGGGATCTCACCACCGTATTGGTTAATGATCTCAAGCCATTCTTGCGGTACCGATGACGAACCATGCATTACTAGGTGAGTATTAGGGATACGCGCATGAATCGCTTTAATACGATCAATTGCTAAAATATCATCTGTCGGTGGACGGGTAAATTTGTACGCACCATGTGATGTGCCGCAAGCAATTGCCAGTGCATCCACGTGAGTTTTACTGACAAAGTCAGCTGCTTCTTCAGGATCGGTAAGCATCTGATCTGTGGTTAATTTGCCTTCTGCGCCAACCCCATCTTCTTCGCCAGCTTCACCTGTTTCAAGTGAGCCAAGTACACCTAATTCACCTTCAACAGACACACCACATGAGTGCGCAAGTTCAACAGTTTTACGTGTAACATCAACGTTATAGTCGTAGCTTGATGGTGTTTTACCATCAGTCATTAATGAACCATCCATCATCACTGATGAAAAGCCTAATTGAATTGAACGTTGGCAAACGCCAGGTGAAGTGCCGTGATCTTGGTGCATAACCACAGGAATATGTGGCCACTCTTCAATGGCAGCTAAAATCATGTGACGAATAAATGGGGCACCAGCATAGGCACGAGCGCCAGCTGAACCTTGTACTATCACAGGGCTGTTAGTTTTATCAGCCGCCATCATAATAGCGCGGATTTGCTCTTGGTTATTAACGTTAAAAGCAGGTACGCCATAACCGTGTTCAGCTGCATGATCAAGAAGTTGTCGCATACTGATTAAAGCCATTTGGTATTCTCCAAATTGTCGATAGCAGTGCACGCACCACTACCTAGTTCGAACGGAATAGTTGAGTTCGGTGCAATCACTGCACCTCGATAGCCTCGGCTTATGCCAAATTTACCGTTATACATAACCA
Source organism: Pseudoalteromonas sp. KAN5 (assembly GCF_022846535.1). Taxonomy (NCBI): domain Bacteria; kingdom Pseudomonadati; phylum Pseudomonadota; class Gammaproteobacteria; order Alteromonadales; family Pseudoalteromonadaceae; genus Pseudoalteromonas; species Pseudoalteromonas sp. KAN5. The sequence goes on along the minus strand of NZ_AP025589.1, from coordinate 112,777 downwards.
GTAATTAAATAAGGGTGAGAGGTATTTAATAACTGGTCGTACTCAGTGTGCTTACTTAAATAAGCACACTAAGCAAACGCTAATTACTTAGCGCGTTGTTCAAGCATAGCAACTGCAGGTAGTTTTTTCCCTTCTAAGAACTCAAGGAAAGCGCCACCGCCAGTTGAAATATACGAGATTTTATCGGCAATGCCATATTTATCAATGGCTGCTAACGTATCACCGCCACCGGCAATTGAAAATGCGTTAGAATTAGCAATCGCTTGTGCAATCGCACGCGTGCCATTACCAAACTGATCAAATTCAAATACGCCAACCGGGCCATTCCAGACGACAGTTCCCGCATTTGCAATAATTTTTGCAAGTTGATTAGCCGTATCTGGGCCAATATCAAAAATCATATCTGTGTCTGTTACATCGCTAACATCTTTTAATGTTGCCACAGCAGACTCAGAAAATTCATTAGCAACAACAACATCTGTTGGTACTGGGATTTCGCCATTATTGCTTTTCGCCGCTGCACTTAACTTATTTGCTTCGTCAATTAAGTCAGCTTCGTATAATGATTTACCTACAGGGTAACCCGCTGCAGCAATAAAAGTATTCGCGATACCGCCGCCAGTTACAAGTTGATCAACTATCGTTGACAATGAATCAAGTACCGTTAATTTAGTTGATACTTTTGAACCACCAACAATTGCCACAAGTGGACGTGCAGGGTTATCAAGTGCTTTGCCTAACGCTTCTAATTCTGCGGCTAAAAGTGGCCCCGCACACGCAACATCTGCATATAAGCCAACGCCATGGGTAGATGCTTGCGCACGGTGAGCCGTACCAAATGCATCCATTACATAGACATCACATAATGCCGCTAGTTTTTTAGCTAGCGTTTCATCGTCTTTCTTTTCACCAACGTTAAAGCGTACGTTTTCAAAAACCACCACTTCATTATCAGCAATTTCAACGCCATTTAAGTAATCTTTTTCAAGACGTACATTTTGCTCAAGTGCTTCATTTAAATAATCAACAACCGGAGCTAAAGAAAACTCTTCGTTGTATTCCCCTTCCGTAGGGCGGCCTAAATGTGACATCACCATTACTTTAGCGCCTTTTTCAAGAGCAAGCTTAATACTTGGTAATGCAGCACGAATACGTGCATCTGAGGTCACTTTACCTGCTTTTACTGGTACATTTAAATCTTCACGAATTAACACGCGTTTGCCGTTTAAATCTAAATCTGCCATATTTATGACCGACATGGACTTCTCCTTAGTTAACGATACTGACTTGAAATATATAGGTTTTATTTTATGGTATAACTTTTATATTAATTACTTGCTGCCATCATTACTCGTGCTGTATCGAGCATCCGATTAGCGAAACCCCATTCATTATCACACCAGACTAACAACTTTATCAGCCGTTTATGACTGACTCGTGTCTGTGTGCCATCTATAATACAAGAATGTGGGTCATGATTAAAATCAACGGATACTAATGGCTCTTCGGTATAGCTTAAAATACCTTCTAAACGATCTTTCGCTGCAGCTTTTAATACTTTATTCACCGCGTTTAAATCAACATCTGCGTTGACTGTTACACTTAGATCCATCGCTGTCACATTGATAGTAGGCACGCGTACCGCAATGGCTTCAAAACGGCCATGAAACTTAGGTAAAATCCGTTCAATCCCACGAGCTAACTTAGTATCAACAGGAATAATAGACTGACTTGCAGCACGGGTACGACGTAAATCATGGTGATAAGCATCAATCACTTGTTGATCATTCATTGACGCATGAATAGTGGTAATCGCCCCTGACTCAATAGCAAACGCATCATCAAGTACCTTGATAACTGGCACGATACAGTTAGTCGTACATGAACCATTAGACACAATCGTATGCTCAGCAAGCAGCTCATCGTCGTTGATACCATACACTATCGTGGCATCCACATCTGCATCAGCTGGCTGAGAAAATAAAACTTTTTTGGCCCCTGCATCTAAATGCAATTGCGCGTGTTCACGAGAATGATAAACACCGGTACACTCTAAAACCACATCAATATCAAGTAACTGCCATGGCAGCTCAATTGGATTTTGCTCAGAAAATAATGCAATGGTATCGCCTGCAACATTTAGGGAGTCTTCCCCCAACGTAACTGGATACTTAAAACGACCATGAGAGGTGTCATATTTCAGTAAGTGAGCAATCCCTTGAGGATCGGCGAGTTCATTAATCGCAACAATTTTAATATTGTCACTAAGTCCCGATTCATAAAGCGCGCGGACAATATTTCGACCAATTCGACCAAAACCATTAATTGCAAGTTTGATTGCCATTAGAAAGAAAATCCACTCTAGTTGCTTGCAGATAAAGGCAACCTGCCTTTGAGATGGCGGTATTGTAATCGACCTTGAGTTTGAATATAAGAGGTTAACAGCAGAAACTTAAAATTAACCTGCTAAGATGGCGCAATTTTGGTAATCGACCTTGAGTTTGAATATAAGTGGTAAGGTTAAATAAATGTTTGCAATACAACCTAGATGGCCCACTTAGGTAACCAACCATACCCTAGCAACTAACTCCTAACCCTATATCCGCTAACGTTTAAATAGCTTACGTATCAGGCTACTGGTTATTAAGGAAACGATCATAATAACAAGACAATATATCACTAGCATGCTTGACGATGTAGCCAGCTCGATCACTTGATCGTTTTTGCTCAAACACAGGTTAGTCTCATAATCAATTGCACCACCGGCGTCTAAACATTGATCAGCCATTAAAAATCCATGTAGCCACCATACAGCAAATAAGCTTGCTAAAACACCCGCTAAAGATGGCAGTAAATTATTTTTCATAGAGTAAAAAACCAACAGATAAAGTAAAATAACAGCGCCCTATAATAGCAAGCACCGTACCGAATAACCGCACTGCAAAAGCCTGTTATTGAAAATAAAAATTAATACTTATGACTTGATTTAGATGCTAATTATAGCAGCCATTCAGTGACGATAAATTGTGACAATACTCAAACCAGCATTACCTTAGAGCAACGCAGCTAGTTTTAATTGCTGGCCACGACTTATTTGATGACATTGTGCCAACAACAACTCTGCAGTAGCCATGGCATCTGTCAACGCATGATGGCAACCATAATGCGGCAACCCATATCGCGCACGACATGCAGAAAGCGTTAAATCATCCAGGCCAATTTCATGCCCTTGTTGGTGCAGACGTTTTTTTTCAATATGAAAGGTATCGAGTATCAATTTAGGGTGTGCAGCTACTCCCTTCGCTTGAAATGCTTGCTTTAAAAATCCCCAGTCTAATGTGGCATTATGAAACACCAAAATAGCATCCGCAAAGTGGCTGCTTAGGGCCGCTAAAATAGCCGTCAAGTTTTGCCCTGTAGCCACGTCTTGCTGGGCAATACCATGATATACAGGGCTTTGCTCAAGATGCCGCACATCCTTATTAATCGCATGTTGCGCTTGACTTAACTTAATACATTGATTGTCTATCAACACCCAGGCTATCGAGACAATTTCATGCTGTTTTGGATCAAGCCCAGTTAGCTCTAAGTCAATCACCAAGTAGCGCTGCGTTAATGCGTTTTCGCCAAGCAATTGCTTACGCGCAAAATAACGATTCAACCAACGTTTAACCACTTAGCTTGTCACCTTATTCATTGCAAAACACATAGTTATAAACTCCCACGGGCAAACTTAAATGCCGCAGCTTGTTGCGCCAGCTTAAGCAGATAAAACGCTTCTTTTAATTGGTGGCGTTCAAGAGAATTTAATTTATCTGGGTTAATGCAATTACTGGGTAAGCCTTCCTCGTTGATTTGTGTGCGCAAACGTAACTGAGTTAAAAATCGCCAACAGTCCTTTAAGTTATACACATCGTGATTATTTAATAAATCATGTTTCAGCAATGCATCTAAGCGCTCTTGAGTGTTTGCTCGGCGTATTCCCGCTTTTAACGCATATAAACGCACAATGTCGTTAATGATCACTACACCACGTTTTTTCAAATCAATGTATTTATGCTGTTTAGCGTCTTTTTCGAGTTTAAACTGGTTAAATAAACCAATTGGCACTGAGTTTGACTTAATATCCGTTGCCATTGCTGCATAAAATAATTCGTTGCGAGAAATACGGGTTAATTGCTCACAAAATGCTGTGTAAAGTGCTGTTGAACCTTCAATAAAACGTAAATCAAAAAATATTTTACAATTAAGCATAGCCTGCGGCGTTGGGCTTTTTATCCACGTAAAAAACTTATCACACCAATCCGATATACTCATTCGGCACAATTCGCTGCTGGCCATTATATTACCAGGGCAACGCCTAATACCGCACTCAACCAATTGCTCACAGACAAATTCCCCCATGCGACGGAAATAATCTTGGTGTTGTTCAGATAAATCATCCGGCAGTAATAAACCGTTATCTTGATCTGAATGCAAGGTTTGCTCTTCCCGTGCTTGTGATCCAAAACAAATAAAACTAAAACTGGTCGGCGCTGCGCCATGTTCTTCTTGAAATAGATAAATTAATCGAGACGTTAGCGCATCAGTCAAGCCACTGAGTAACTTACCAATTAGCGAAATATCATCAATATTATGCGAAAAGCTGCGCAATAACTCGGGAACTTCAGCCGCATAACGTTTTAAATCTGTCACACTATGTGCTTTATAAATACGGCCAATAAGTTGCACCGGATCGCTCTTTTGTTGGCGTAACAAATCGGTACTGGTAATCATTCCTAACGCTTTGTGATGCTCGTCCAATACAGGTAAGTGATGAATATTATGTTTGAGCATTAAATGCAGCGCAGAAAACACCCTGTTATTTTCAAAAATAAACTTCGGTTTAGCACTCATTATTGAGCTTACGGCCTGCTGTGGGTCGACTTCATCAGCTAATACGCGATTTCGCAAATCGCGGTCAGTCACCACCCCAACTAAGCGCTCATATTCAGTAACCATAATTGATGATACGCCGTGCTCTTTCATTTTTTTTGCGGCTTGACGAATGCTCGCATCCGGTGACAAGGTCACAGCTTTACGAGACATTAGCTCTGATATTTTTCGCTCAGACCAACTGTCATTTTGGCTTTTATAGTGTGACGACAACAACCGGTTAGCATGTGCACGAACAAAATACTGTTCAAATGGTTTATATTCACGGCGCAGATAGTCAAACGCATCTTGATTGAGCATATAAACAATGCCCTCTTTTTGTACTTCTAGACGGTTTTTAATTGCCTCGCCGGTTAATAATGACGGAAAACCAAAATAGTCGCCTTGCGCTAAACGGGTTATTACATCGCCTTTTGCATCCACTAAATCATATAAACCAGAGCGAATTAAAAACAGTTTAGGGGAAGCTGATTGTAGCCATTGCGTTTGGTTTTCACGGGTCAGATAAATAACATCGAGGTGTTTTACAAAGTAATCGGTTGCGCTACTATCAAGGTCGCTAAATGGCATTTGTGCTAGTACAAACTGGGCGACTTCCTGTTGCTCATTATTCATTTATCTACTCGCAAAAAACAATCGTACAATCACTGTACTGCTATCAGCGATAAATAAAAAGCCCGACTTAAGTCGGGCTTTTGGGTCTATCAATATAAATTAATAGAGTATCAGAGTTGTTAGTGTGCGTGTGCAGCACTAGAACCTTTAGGATTACGAATCCCCTCAACCATTTCTTGGATTTCAAGCGGGGTTTCTGCGGTAAACTTAGCTACAATTGCAGCAACTGCAAAGTTAATAACCATACCAACTAAACCAATACCTTCCGGTGAAATACCCAACAACCAATGCTCAGGGTTATTTAGCTCTGGGCTGATAAACTTGAAGAAGATAATGTAAGCCGCAGTAAAGGTAATACCGGTTATCATACCTAGGACTGCGCCTTCTTTATTCATCTTCTTAGAGAAGATACCCATAATGATCGCCGGGAAGAAACTTGCAGCTGCTAAGCCGAATGCAAATGCCACCACCGACGCCACAAATCCAGGCGGGTTAATACCAAAGTAAGCGGAGATAACAATCGCAATCATGGCAGCCAACCTCGCGGCGAGTAACTCTTGCTTATCGCTAATATCAGGTTTAAGTGTTCGCTTAAGTAAATCGTGCGATACGGAGGTCGAAATAACCAGTAGTAAGCCCGCTGTAGTGGAAAGTGCCGCAGCAATACCGCCGGCCGCCACCAGTGCCACTACCCATGCAGGTAAGTTAGCGATTTCTGGGTTAGCAAGTACCATGATGTCGCGGTCAACGTTAACTTCGTTAGCGCTATTTGGATCATCAATTTTACCCGCTGTGTAGAACATTTTGCCATCACCGTTTTTATCATTAAAGGTGATTAAGCCTGTTCTTTCCCAGTTTTTAACCCAAGCTGGTGCTTCTGCGTATTCTGTACCGCTACCATCTTTACCGTTAATCGTATCAATCATGTTAACACGGGCAAATGCCGCAACTGCAGGTGCTGTGGTGTAAACAATCGCGATGAATACTAAAGTCCATGCTGCAGAGATACGGGTATCTTTAACACGTGGTACAGTGAAAAAGCGTACAATTACATGAGGAAGACCAGCAGTACCCACCATTAAAGCACCAGTGATGGCAAACACATCAATCATGCTCTTAGAGCCTTCAGTGTATTGTGCAAAACCAAGCTCAGCGCTTAAGCCATCGAGTTTATCAAGAACATACGCTCCATCGCCGCCAATTAATGTTGCGCCAAAGCCCGTTTGCGGGAAGAAGTGACCTGTCATCATCATAGAGATAAAGATAGCAGGAACAAGATAAGCAAATACCAATACACAGTACTGTGCTACTTGGGTGTAAGTAATACCTTTCATACCACCTAGAACAGCATAAAAGAATACGATAACCATACCAATGTAAACACCAGTTTCAATTTCAACTTCTAAGAAACGAGAGAATACAACGCCTACACCGCGCATTTGGCCTGCAATATAAGTAAAGCAGATAAAAATGGCACATAAAATTGCCACAACGCGGGCCGTTTGTGAGTAATAACGGTCACCGATAAAGTCTGGCACTGTAAACTTGCCAAATTTACGTAAATAAGGTGCTAAACACATGGCAAGTAATACATAACCACCTGTCCAACCCATTAAATAAACACCGCCATCGTAACCGGCGAAAGAGATTATACCCGCCATTGAGATAAATGACGCCGCACTCATCCAGTCAGCAGCTGTAGCCATACCATTTGCAAGAGGTGGAACGCCACCGCCCGCTACATAAAATTCATTTGTAGACCCAGCTCGAGCCCAGATTGCAATGCCGATATAAAGCGCGAAGCTTAAACCGACAATAATAAACGTGAGTGTTTGAACATCCATTGCTTAGCTCCTTATTCGTCTACGCCGTATTTTTTATCTAACGTATTCATTTTGAAAACGTACACAAAAATCAAAGCCACAAAGGTATAAATCGCGCCTTGCTGGGAGAACCAGAAGCCAAGTTTAAACCCAAAAAAACGCACTTCATTAAGTACATCAACCAGTAATATGCCAAACCCGAATGACACGACAAACCAAACTGCTAATAATTTAAACAGCAGTGAAATGTTTTCCGCCCAATAAGCTTTTGCTTGTTCTTCATCTTTAAAAGCCATTTTTTATTTCCTCTTTAACACCGCAAAAAGTGATGTGTGTGTTTTGTTGTCTTCGTTAACCAATTTAGCAACGCCGTCTTAATATTGAATTGAGACCATAGTCGTAACATCAAATTAACGTTTACGTAAACTGGAGATTGGCAGTTGTTAAATATAAGTAAAAAACATTATTTATCATTGTGTTAACTATTTTCGCTAGGTTATTTTCGGTATTCACCTAAGCTATGTTGCAGATCTGCGACATTAGTCTAATAGATCAGCAACTTATTAAATTTCACTTACTAATCAAGAAGATAACATTAGCGGTGAAATAACTATAAAAATTGACAGCTCAAAACAAGGAGAACTTCTGGTATGGTGTGCAATAACAAAATAAAAATTGAATATATACATGACTGCTGCACTTATTTTTGTCGCTTTGGCGTACATTGGCATCTTATTTTGGTTAGCAAACTGGGGCGATAAGACCACCCCCTTAGCCAAGCGAATTAGCCACCACCCTTTTGTTTACTCTTTCTCCTTAGGTATTTATTGCACCTCGTGGACTTACTACGGCTCTGTGGGCACAGCAGCCACCAGCAGCTGGAGTTACTTGCCAATTTTACTAGGGCCTGCACTGTTGTTTTTTTTCGGACAAGGGTTTTTACGTAAACTAGTACTCGTGAGTAAAAAACAAAATATCACCACCATTGCTGACTTTATCTCAGCCCGCTATGGCAAGCGGCAAACCACCGCCATAATGGTGACTGTAATTGCCTTGCTGGCAACTATTCCCTATATCGCCTTGCAACTAAAAGCACTCAGTAACAGCTTTTTACTACTGCAAAGCGACAACAAAATATCCGGTTCAATGGTGGCGTTATCTGCCACTTTGATCATGGCCATGTTTGCGATTTTCTTTGGTACTCGCAAAGTGGATGTAACCGAATACCGCTCAGGATTAATGCTTGCGGTAGCGTTTGAATCGATGATAAAACTACTGGCTTTAGTGGCTGTAGCTGGTTTAGCTTTGTTCACTTTATATAACTTACCCAGTACCAGCGAACTACAAATTAAAGAATCGTTGTGGCAACACTGGAACAACTTTAACTTTTTGAGCTTTAACTTTATTGGTCAGTCATTAATGGCCGCCGCGGCCATTATCTGTTTACCACGTCAGTTTCACGTTACCGTGGTTGATAACCAAGACAAACGCCATTTATTTACCGCTCGCTGGGCCTTCCCGCTGTATTTATTGCTGACTGCGGCAATGATTTTACCCATAGCTACTGCAGCTATTCACCCTGAAATTGGCAATGGTTTCTCACCCGATAGTTTTGTACTGGCACTGCCACTCATGCATGACAATGTGCTTCTTACCACCTTTGTTTTTATTGGCGGTATATCCGCTGCAACTGCCATGATTGTTGTTGCAACGCTCACCCTCAGTACCATGATCTCAAATGATGTGGTATTGCCATTAATGTTGCGCCGTAAATTCAAACGTAACCTGATCACTAGCAGCTACAAACCACAAATACTCTTGGTGAGACGTTTTACAATTGCCGGTATTTTGATCTTGTCTTACTTTTACCAACAATGGTTTGGTCATGGTAAAGCATTGGCGAGCATGGGCTTAGTCGCTTTCTCACTTGTAACACAATTACTGCCTGCTATTGTGGGCGGTTTATACTGGCGTAAAGGCCATGCTTACGGTGTGTATGCAGGATTATTAGCAGGTTTGATCTGTTGGATACTGTTTTTAATGCTGCCAATACTCGATGCAGGTAACACCCTTGATACAGAGCTACAACAAACGCTGATCACCCGCGGTACTTTAATCGCTTTATTTGCCAATATAGGTTGTTACATTAGCTTTTCATTAGGGGCTGATGAGCGCTTAATCGATAAAATTCAAGCAGCCGCTTTTGTAAACCCTAAAGAGCAAGCGGTACTGGCAAGGCGTTTAAACAAAAATGTAAAAGCCACTGTCTACGATTTTAAAGTGCTGCTGCAAACCTTTTTAGGGATTCAACGTAGTCAACAAGTTCTCGCGCATTTTTCGCTTACCCATCAACTTGATGATAATAATACACACCCTGATCCTGAGTTTATCGCCTACTGCGAACGTGCTTTAACTGGCGTATTGGGTGCCTCCTCGGCGCAAGCACTTATTCACACGGTGGCCTCGGGTAAACGCATGGCATTTGAAGAGGTGGTTAACTTTTTTGATGAAACCACTCAAGCTCTGCAATTTAACCAGAACCTACTCTACACCTCACTAGAAAACCTTAGTCATGGTATTTCTGTTGTCGATAAAGAGCTAAACCTCGTAGCATGGAATAAGCGCTACGCAGAAATGTTTAGCTATCCCGCGGGATTTTTAGAGGTAGGCCAACCAATTGAAGATATTATTCGTTATAACGCAGAGCGCGGTGAATGTGGCCCAGGTGAAATAGAACGCCAAGTAGAAAAACGCGTACAACATTTAAAAAATGGCAGTTCGCATCACTTTATTCGTCATCGTCGTAATGGCTTAGTGTACGAAATGATAGGTAATCCACTGCCCGACGGCGGCTTTGTAACCAGCTTTTCAGATATCACTACTCACATTGCCACACAAAATGCGCTTGAAGAGGTCAATATGGATCTGGAAAACCGCATTGAAGCCCGTACCCAAGAAATTCGTACCATCAATAAAGATCTTGAAGCGCAAATAGAAAGCCGCGTCCAAACGGAGCAAGCACTCACTTTAGCAAAACGTGAGGCAGAACAAGCAAATGACAGCAAAACCCGCTTTTTAGCCTTAGCCAGTCACGATATTTTACAACCCCTCAATGCCGCTCGTTTATACCTTGCTGCCATTGATGAAAAGTCGCTGACTGATAACAATATTAATAACTTTGAAAAGCTCGGCGCCAGTCTCGATTCAACGGTACATTTAATGTCAGCATTATTAGAAATAGCCAAATTAGAGCAAGGTGCAATGGCTCCTACCCCACGTCACTTTAGTATTGATGATATTCTGGCACCACTGCGCAACGAGTACGCTATTTTATCCAGTGAAAAAGGCCTAAAGCTCACGGTTCGCAGTGCACAACATATTGTCCACAGTGATATCACCTATCTGCGACGAATTGTACAGAACTTAGTATCAAATGCGGTTAAATATACCAATTCAGGTAAGGTGTTAGTGGCGTGTCGTAAACGCAAACATCACCTTCGTATTGAGGTTTGGGACACAGGTCCCGGTATTAGCGAGGTAGAGCAAGCAAAAATATTCAACGACTTTTACCGCGTGGAAGCCTCTGACAATAAAGGTGTTGGTCTTGGTTTAAGTGTGGTTAAGCGCATGGTTGATTTACTCTCAATTCGTTTAGATGTGCGCTCAACACCACAAAAAGGCAGCTGTTTTAGTATCGAAATACCTTATGGTGAGAGTCAGTTTGTACAACAAAAACTGGCAACTAACAGTTTGTTTGAACATCGCTCTGCGATGAATATCATCGCCGTTGATGATGACCCTGAAAACCTCAATGCCATGGCAAGCTTATTACAAAAGTGGCAGGCTGATTATCAGTTATTTGATCAAGTAGAAAGCGTGCTGGAATACGCACAAACGCACAGTGCACCGGATGTTATATTAATGGACTATCAGCTTGGTCACGCACATGACGGTATTAGCTTAATAAAAGCCTTACGGGAGATTTGGCAAGCCAATGTGCCCGCTATCTTGATCACCGCAGTGCGTGACGTAGAGCTAAAACAGGCCACAAAAGCTGAGGATATTCATTACTTATCCAAACCAATAAAACCAGGGAAATTAAAAGCACTGCTGAATCACAGTACGTGAAGTGAAAATTTTCAAAGGGATATATACCCAAGCCACCTCAAGATGCGAGCGTCATTGGAATTAAAAGCGGTTTAGGCAAGGCATTGATTGCAAAGAATGGTGATTCCCTTGTTAAAATCAATAACGCAGTATAAATCGCTTTTAAACCAACCCGCTGGGCGTTTCACAGGCACTTACTCTCATCGTTGTTCCTTCTTAAAAGGGACTGATTCTTGCAAAGTAACGCCTTGATATTAAGCACCTGTGAAACGCTGAATTCTGCATATTGAGGTGGTTTGGGTATAAACGCCTCTTAAGTATTTATAAATACTTAAGAGGAATAAGATCATCACTAATCGCATTATAAAAATCAGGCTTTATGGCGTTTAGATCTATCACATCAACTAGGTAGGGTAAGTTTGATTCACTAAACGCATTTTTAAGTTTAAAAATAACGGTGTGTTCAATTACTTTGTTTTTAGCTTTTAAGGCCAAATCTAGATCAGAATAAGTTCTAGCAGTATTTTTAGCTCGAGAGCCAAATATATATACATCTATTCCTTTATCACTTAAATTTTGCTTTTGTAAACAATCTTCTATGATTTTTAAGTGTTGCTGTTCAATCTGCATTTCTACGCTCAAGCTCTGCTAACAGGTGACTGGCATCGATAAAAAAAGCTTTTGCAGCTTGATAGACCTTTTCAGCAACCGCTTCATCATAGGTATGGGAAGTTGTGTTTCGCGCAATATGGTATTCAAACCAAGGAAGAGGGTCATTTATTAGTTGCTTATCAGCGGCTAATCTAAATAAATCTTTACGACTTAGTGGCGCGAGTGTTTCAGCGCCCATGTCTTCAACTAAGTAACGGCGGAGCATCTTCCAAGCAAGCTCATAACTGTATTCAAAACGCTGAATAACACTATCTCGAATAAATTCATTTTTGGGTTGCTGCAACGCCAGTTCTAATGACGAAAGTGCTTTACCAAATGGTGTTAAAATTAACATATCAGCCTCAATTATTTTTTACTAGTTTAATACAGCCAAGCAATTTACCCAAGCACATCTCTATGGTTAGTCTTACTCCTGAGCTTTTGGAACAACCAGCTCAAGCCCACAAGCGATAGCCCTAACCCAATAAATGATACCGCTTTGAGTAAACCAGTTAGGCTTGCCATATCAATTAAAAACACTTTCACTATCACCGCGCCAAGAATGCCTAAACCAACTTTTTGTAACAGCAGCTGCTGTTTCAAATGTCCTGCGACCACGACCAACGCCCCCAGTATTAACCAAATGATCGAGTAACTGTATAGCTCGGCGTCACTGGTTGCTTTATCAAGGTAAATAAAGCCACCCTGCCAGTATTGGCGGATCAATGTATTGATTGCCAATACAGCTAATAAACCAGACCCAAGTAGCACTATTTGGTTCAATTTAACATTTAAAGGTTTAACTAAACTTGCTAACCACGCTACCAGCAGGCTCGGGGCTAACCAGGTGAAAAGCAGCCAGTTAAATAACGGCGTTTCCCCTACATATAGACGTACTAATAACGGATTATCATGTAGTGTTGTGTTTATTAACAATAAGCCCGCTAACCCAGATAAGCTCAGGCCGGCTGTGCGGTATAGCTTACCCAACTGCCCAGCAGTTCGTGCACGATATAAATAAACGCAACCCAGTGCAAGCCAGTTACAGCTAAGTAATACTTGCTCATAAAAGCTTAGAGAAAAAAGCTGAGGATAATGCCCAACCAATTGATAGCTCGTTTCGGTAGTGATAAATAATGCCAAACAATGCAGTGCAGCGCCTTCTAGCCATATTTTCATCTCTGTTTGTTGCCATTGTTTGGCAGCAAACCAAAACAATCCAATAGCAATGGGGTAAACCACTATGCTCCAGTGTAATGCTAAAAAGGTTAAATCGGTATCGTATACCCATGGCGCAAAGGTTAGCCTTGTAAGCACCACGGCGACTAATACTTTAATTGGCCAGTGCGGCATTGGCACTTTGTGACGTTTAACGAGAAAACTAATAACCAACACTTGAATAGCCAACGCAAGCGTTAAACCACTATCGGCAAGTAACATAGTTAAACACAGCGTAATGTTGGCATTAGCACCAAGCCAATAACTAAACTGTTGCCATTGTGTGCGAGCAGCTTGCGCACGCTTAATGAGTACACCACTGCCCAGAAGCAGTATTACAGTCCATAATGAGTAGGCTACCGCTAAATCTTGCGCTGGGGTTAAAGTGTAAAGCGTAGCAATGAAGGTAAACATACTAAAGGCGGCCACTAAGTGAAAACTTAAACGTTTGTAGTAACGCGCGCCAAAATACAGCCCGTATAAACAAAAACCAATGCCGAGCAATAAACCAAGTCCATAGATATTTTTGAATATGAATAAATGGTCGTGGCTATCAATGTGATAAGCGTGTTGACTGACTACCAGCAATACGGCAATTAACAGCGCTAGACCTTGCCATAGATCCCAACGGCTATTTTGCAGCACTAAAAATAGCAGCATAACAATTAAACACAGCAGCACAATTTGCCATTGTACACTTGCCATAGAGATTACTATGGTGATCAATAATGGCACCACAATCGCTAACAATAATGGATGATCTGGCTGTAATTTTAATAACCGCTTTAAACTATGTGGCCGATATTCCAATAAACGCAGGGTTAACCCTAAACGCATCATCGCGATTAAACCAATAATTGATAGCAGTGCAAAACCACCTACTAACCAATATTGAGTCGGCTTTATGACACTCAGCGCTACCCAATACCAGCCAATATGCCCTGCCCAAAGTAAATACCACAACCATGGCCGTTTTACCTTTTGTGCCACTAACACTGCTGACAAAGTCACCAAGCCAATATACATCAATAATGCCACTAAGTTACCGCTACCAGTATTCACCCAGATTGGCACGCTGTAAGCACCAACAATACCTAACACAGCGAGCAATGGTCCTAAGCGCAGTGCCATAGAACTTGCAGCCAGAGCAATAATAGCCAGCATCACAAAAGCAACTGTTGGGCTTAACATCGCATAACTTGAATAGGCAAGCAGGGTTAAAGCAAAGCAGCTAATAAACCCACCACCTGCCAACGCTGCAGGAACGTAGTTATTAAACCCTTCAAAAACAATACCTTTTCGATGTAAGTATTCAGCCCCTGCAATTAACGTAACACCAAATAAACCACCCAATGTGAGTCGTAATGTTGGCGATAATAACCCCGCATCTAAGCTATATTTCGCTAAAAAAATCCCACCAAAGGCCAACGCGACACCGCCAATCCAGGTCATCCAGTTTTGTTGAAACTGAGTTTTTAATTTATTAACAAAAAGATCAATAGCGGAAGGAGAAGATGGTTTTTCGCGGCCAGTGACTGTTGTTTGCGTTATGACTGCATCTTGTTGTTTAACGACATTGACATGCTGTGATTGTACTGGCTCAACGTGCGATTGTACTGTTTGTGTTGCACTGTGAGCTTGTTGTTGACTGCTCTTGTGAGCTATAACTGCCTGTAGTTGTTTTTTTAAAAGTACAACCTCTTGCTTTAACGTACTGACTTTAGTTAAAGCAACTAAACCTGCAATCGAGCCTGCAACCACAACTAACGATAAAATGACTATGAGCCCTATGACATCATCCACTTTTTCAATCCTTGACTACTTTTAATAGTTCCTTATAGCGTAAAGTGTATTGAAAATATACCCAAAAAATCTCAGCCTCACCGCGACAAGGCTGAGATTAATATCAGGCTATTCTACCGAATCAGTAACGGTACGTTCTAGCGTCATTTTATAACCTGTGCTACTTGTTTCATCATGCTCAAGAATTAAGATGTAATTACCTTCTTGGCTAAAGTCCATATCCCCCTGTTGCATCAACACAATTTGCTGGCCATTATCTTCATAAAGCACATAGGTAGTATAAATTTCATTATCAACAACTTGGTCTTCTTGGTCGTATTGATCAATGCCATCAATAATATTTTTCGCATCATCAACCGTTTCACCATTGAGAGTAAATACTACATCAACGTTACTAATTTCTTGTCCTGCGTAACTATCTAATAAGTTAACAACTGTTACTTTATGACTGTAGCTACTCGGGGTTAAGCTTTCTTTCACCGTCATCATCCGTGGACCGTAATCTTTGTCATTATAAAAAATGCCAACATTGCTTTGTTCACGCTCAAGAGTCAGTAAAAAGTTATCGACAATTTTGCTACCTGTTTCATCTAACATCGCAATACTGTAGCTGTTAGGATCAAGCTCAATATAGTTAGAATACGTATCGTTAGTTGTTACATCTGTGGTACTGGCTTGTGAGCCTCGCGTTGCACTAAAGCTAACTTGTGAATAATCATCAATGGTATTGATAAAGCGTAATTGCCCCTGCGCATTCTGGTGCTTAAGTGCAGTAACACTATTGCTTGAAGTAACAACATCAAGGGTAATACCGTTTTCTTCGGTGGCGTAACTTGGGCGGATCATCACTACATAGCTTGCCTCGTCATTCAAATACACGGTGGCTGACTCAAACAACACATCTGTGCTACCACTTTGCGTTAAATACAAGGTGTAATAACCCTCGTCAAAGCTTTGTAACGCTAACTCATTTAAATAAGTGGGAGAAGCAATAAGTTCTGCAGTCTCAAATAAGCCATCATCATTTGCTAAATACACGTCGAAACTCAAGTTTTCGCCAACGATATTAAAAAAGCCTAAGTTAGCTGACCCCTCATCACCGCCTGTAGGCACACTTAGTTCACTGAATGTCGGCTCTGAAAAATCGCCATTCATTACCCACAGCTGGGTCATATCATCTTTGACCGTCACTGTTTGCTCGCTGATCGTAATATAGCTGTCATTTGCATCTACATATTCAAAGCTTACATCGTAGCTATTAGTGCTGTAATTATGGCGCGTCGTTACATCACCAAAATCAGTACCCGAACGCTCAGCATCATCAATGAATAAACGCGTGTATGGGCTATTATAAGAGCCATTATATAATTGAATGTAACCACTTTGACTCGAGCTTGAATCGTCACCCGAACACGCAGTTAGAGTTGCAATTAGAGAAGTTGTTAGTGCAGTTTTAAATAAAGGGCCTTGCATGGAATCAATTCCTTATTGTTAATAGTTTGAATTCGACCCTTAACAAAAAGAATAATTCCATGATTTACAAAGCATTACCTCTGCTTACAGTTATTTACGAATTCGTAAATAACTGTACAAATGTGCAAACAATGCACACGTTTAAAGTCCATAAAACAAACAAGACCCTGCACTAGCAGACTGGATTATTGTGACATTTAACGAGTACGTTTAGCGAAGCTAAAATGGCCTTCTTCTATAACTTTACCACTTAAATCTCGCGGCGTAGTATAAAAGCTTACACCCAAATTATTTGCTTGATTATCAAGATTAATATGGCTAAACCCCCAGACAAAACTTTTTGACCACAGCAAATCATACTCAGGGTATTGGCGCTCTTGATACTGTGCAAATGGCGTATGTGTGCCACGCATTTTTGATGCAGCTCCTGAGATGATCAGCGGTAATTTACCAATACTATTACCTGAATCGAACTTTGAGCAATCATCGGTAAGTAACTCTAAATCATGCTCGTGGCCAGCAATATAGCCGTCAGCATACTTACATAAGGTTGGCATCAATAACTTACGAAGCACATGACCTTCGCTGTATTTAGTGCCACCTATAGACCATAAAATATGGTGGCCATAAACCAACTTCCATTTCGCTGTCGAACTTGCAATACCTTGTTCAAGCCACGTAAGTTGGGCTAAATCTTCACCATTTTGAGGCCCTTCATGTTCATCATGAATTTCAAGTTCAGCTGTGCCATTTTCTATCGCTTGTTGTAAATCGCCTTCGCTGCCATCAGGGTTAAGCGGTACTTCATAAAAGGTTTGTCCTGCTAACAACATATTGGTATCAAGTACAAAAAATTCAACGTCGTTGCCCGGTTCACCCATTTTGTAGCTGTAATAACCATTTTCGCCCATAAAAAAATTCGGCTGCTGTGCCATCCACTGGGTTTGCAATGCCACGCCTTTACGCGAGCTTTGCCAATCGTGATTACCTAATGCTGAATACACCACCAAGTTAGGGTCTGCTAGAAATAACGGCTCTAATGGCGCATAAACAAGATCATATAAGCGCTTCTGATCGTCTTTGCCATCATCGGCATCGGCGCCATCTGGGTAAACGTTATCACCCAACTGAATTGCAAATTGGCAATTTTTGCTTTCACATAACTTAGCCATTGCGATACCAACAGCCTGCGCACCACCTTGCTCCGTAGCAATATCAGTATCTGGGTAAATATAAATAGGCGCATGATCAAATTCATCGCGCGGGCGATAATCTTCTAACCAATCAGCCAGCTCTGCTGCTATAAACTGCTGTTCATTTTTAGGATTGCTGATGTGCTTGGTTTTGGGATAGTCAACATGGTAACCACCATCTCCAAACGCTAAAAATTCAATATTACTCACAGCAGCTGTTGGTGTTGCATCTGTTGTTTTAGACGTACAGCCAACTGTGCCAAGGCAGGCGCTAAGAGCAATGCATAACGTACTTAATTTATTCATAATTCACTCAACAAAAGTAAGCCTGCAATATCAAGCAGGCTCACTGTAATAATATTTAACTAACTGATGCTATAAAGAAGAAAAGGTAAAACCTAGCTCAAAGGTACGTCCATAAGACTCATACTGATAGTTGTAAAGCTTATCACCATGATACAAGTACATAGGCTCATCGGTTAAGTTAGTAGCATTAAAGTACACATTCATAGTGTCGTTGAAATAGTATTTACTGCTAAAGTCCAACTGCATGTGACTATCTTCATAAACCGCCATATCCGCATCATCAAATTGGTAGCTTTCACTTTTATATGATGCGCTTAAACGCGTACTAATGGCATTATTTTCATAACCAACAATGATATTAGCCACGGTATCAGCTTGATTAGGTAGCTTATCATCAGCATCAATAAAGGTACCATTTGCACCAAGCACAAAGCCTGACTTAAAGGTTTTATTCCAGTTAAGCTCTATACCCGTTAATGACGCTTTGCCACCATTCACCATTTGTACTACTTCATCAAAACCATCCCAGTCACCGTTATCTTGTACTTCTTGTTGAATGATGAAGTTATCGATATCTTTATAGAAAATGCCCGCCGATAACACGCCTATGGTGCCTGGGTAATATTCGATTGACGCATCTAAGTTCATTGATTCATAAGGGTCTAAGTCAGGGTTACCAACCTCAGCTTTACGCTCGGTTACTTGTACGCCATCCTCTTCACTGGTTTCTGTTTCAATTAGTTGATATGCCGCTGAATCACTAAACGTGGGACGCGCTATCGTGTTGGTATAGGCAAAGCGCGTGACCAATTTATCACTCATGTTATAGCGTAAATTTAGGCTAGGTAAAAAATAGTCGTAATCTTTGCTTACTTGCCAAGGTGTGGTGGTAACCGTTTCAGTATCGTTAATATCATCAACCACTAACTCAACCTGATTGCCGCGAGTCTCAAATTGTGTACCTTCATAACGTACACCCGCAACAACATGTAACTTATCGATATCCATGCTGATCATTGCATAAGCGGCGGTAATATCTTCATTACTAACGTAGCTTTGACCATCTGATTCAACTTGTGACTCGTTACTATTGAAAGCAAATGATTGTTTATTTTCAGCTACAAATTTTTGCAGCGCAGTGCGGTTTAAACCCGGGCCAAAGTCACCTAAGTCATAATCTGGTACAGGTGCGGAGAAATCACTTGCTAATGCTCCTGAAAAATCACCGTCATAAATAGCAACGCGCGCATCATTGCGCTTTTCTCTGTTTTGCTGTTTAAAACCAAATTTAAACTGACCATTATTATTTTGCCAAACAAAATTACGGCTGAAATCGATTTTAAAACTGATCTCTTGATCATCACTAACGTTATTCATCGCCTCTATTGTATCTAACTCAAATAGGCTTAAGTCATGAGCATCCGCTGATTGGCTAAGTAACGGAACATCAACTTGAGCGACATAACCTAAATCAAACCCAGAACCTGTAAACGCGGCATCAAGTCGATTTGGTTCTTTTTCTTCAGATTTTGAATAGCCGACATTATATTCGATAAACCAATCACTTAATTGATTCTCACCACCTAACACCATACTTAAAATGCTTTGCTCTTCATAACGATCTTTGGTGTTACGTGACATTTCCGCATCAGTGAAGCTACCACTGCTCACCGTGCTTGCTAATTGCTTACCATCGCTAAATTTATACTCGTTTGATAGGCGATACTCATCATCCGAAAAGTCACTATACAAGGTGCGTAAGTAATATTTATCTGTTGCACCACTGTGCAGGTCTAAATTAAGGGCTGCACCTAAACGCTCGCGTGTAATTTGGTAATGGCGTTGTTCAATTTCTTCTGCACCAAACATGTCAAAATCATCACCAGTCGCAGCGTCTTCAACTTCGAAGGTACTCCAGCCACTTCCAGTTTCAATATTACGCGAACCAAATTCACGTTTAGACCATGAAACCGCTGTAGCAACACCTAAATCAAGGCCATTATCTAACTGGTAAATATTGGTGTAACTGCCCGATAACTTAGGACTCGTTTTAGATTCTAGCTCGTTATATGAACCCTGCGCGGTAAAGCTATAGCTTTCACCCGCTCTGTCAAAAGCACTCAAGCTTTTCACTTCAATCGAGCCACCAACAGCACTAGCATCCATGTCTGGAGTAACTGTTTTGCTCACTTCTAAACTTTGAATAAGTTCACTTGGTAATACATCCATCGCCACTGAGCGAACACCTGCCTCAGGAGAAGGTACATTTAAACCGTTGACGGTGACGTTATTGAGATTAGGATCAATACCACGAATACCCACAAAACGTCCTTCACCTTGGTCGCGAGCAATAAAGATCCCAGGTAGACGTTGTAGTGCTTCGGCCGCATTTTGATCTGGGAATTGACCAATCGAATCGGCACTGACTACTGACTTTAAATTATCAGCATTTTTTTGTCGGTTAATTGCCCCAGCTTGCCCTGCACTTTGGCCATAAACAATAATGTTATCGATGGCCTCTTGTTGCTCACCAATAATAATTTGCTGTGTAAACACCTGCGAATCCACCACCGTTATTTTTTGTTCTACTGATGGTGCGCCAATGTAGTCAACCACTAAGGTGTACTCACCCGCTGGCAATTTATTAAAAGAAAAAGAACCATCGCGGTTACTCACTGTATTGAGGTTTAACTCTTTCACCGATACTTTCGCACCACCAAAATACACACTTTGGCTGGCATCTGTAATACGACCTTGCACACGACCATCAGCTAATGCAGGTGTTGCATATAAAATTCCACAACACGCTAATGCAATACTCGACTTAATAAAAGGTGACGTTTTAAACGGGTTCATAATTGTTCTCTTGGTTGCTGCTATTGATTATGGTTTTTGTTTGCCAATACGTGGCTGGAGCAACACCCTAAGGGGCAATCATGAAAGAAATATGTCAGTCCCTAACGCAACACTGTAAATTCGTTGCTATTAGGTTTTTTTCAACACTAAAATAATCCCAAATGAGCTAATTCGACCCCCTGCCAAGCGGCATTATTTGACTAAAAGACACTGTGTTTAGCTAAATAAATCACCCATGGTAAAAAATATGTCATCACTGTGAGCTAATCTGACCCTAGTGGTAATAAAGCAGTTTGCTTATTCTGCCAATCAGACATGACCTATCGAGCTCAACATGAATTTATCGTTTTTAAAATTACACCGCTCATTACTACTTATCTTTGTTGTAATGCAAACCAGCGTATTAATCCTAACGCTCAGCTTTGGCCAATATAAAGGCCACAGTGAAGTTGATTGGTTTGATGTCGCAGGTGAAGGTGGCATTACTGCCATGACCCTAGTGTGGATATTTTTTATTCTACTTAGCAGGCCTAAAGGACGAGTTACCAACTTACTATTCGCAGGCCTTGCGATTATGAACCTATCTATGACATTAGATTTTATTGACGAATTTGTCAGCTACAGTGATGAGCAAGCTTGGCTTAGCACTATTGAATCAATTCCCGCCCCTTTTGGCATGATTTTAATGACTATCGCGCTCTATCATTGGCATCAAGAGCAAATGAGTATAAATCAACAGCTGCGCAACCGAGAGCGCTTCTACCGGGAGCACCAACTCAGCGATGCCATAAGCGGCCTTGCCAGTGCCGATTATATGAAAAGCCAAATCAACCGCGAGCTGAATTTATTGCATCATAGTCAACATGGCTTTTCATTACTGATGCTGGATATTGCCCAATTTGATCGCTTTAATCGCCAATTTGGCGATGCCGAAGGCGATAAACTGCTACAAGAGTTTGCGCAAGTGATCACCCTCAATGTCCGCGAACAAGATTTAGTCTGTCGTTACGCCAGTGACTGTTTTATCGTTATGCTGCCTAATACACAACTTGCGATAGCTGAACAACTGAGTTCATCTATTGTCGGCGCATTAGAAGCATTTTCGTTTAACAGCAGCGATAGCACCCTAACTTATAAACAAAAAGTACATACGAGCTTAGTGGCTGCGACAAGCGCAGATTCTACTTCTGGGTTATTAAGTAAGTTACATCAAGGGCTGCTAAAAAATAAGCACTTGCACGAATATTGTCATGAGCAAACTGCGTGAGTACAAACGTGAGTACAAAACTAACTGATGTCAGTTATATCGATACCCCTTGCCAAGGCTTGCAGTCGTGGGCAGCACAGCTGGCTGATTTAGCAAAACACCGTGGCATACACCCAGATAAATTACTCAAAGGCACTAAGTTATTTTATCAAGACTTTGCCGCTGGAACCGCCATAATTAGTGTTGCGCAGTTTTATCAATTGCAAGAAAACTGCCGCCAATTTGATAACCAACACCAGCTTAGTTTTTTACTCGGACGAAAATTGCTCAATAACAACCCGCTATATAGCGCATTTTCGCAGGCGGAAAGTTTATGCTCATTACAAAAAATCCTGATACGTGCTCCTTTGCATGGCTTCAATTTATTTAATGCAACACATAAACATCATCAAGGCCGCCATTACTTTATTATTAACCTCAGCTTTGGGGCAATCAATACCCTAGTTGAGCAGTTTTGCTGTGAATTATTTGCCAGCTTTATAGCCGCAACCTGTAAATGGCGAATAGGTAATAACAGTGACTTAAGTTTTTCGTTTCCCTACCCTGAACCCAAACATATAGAGCAGTATCAAACGAACCTGCAAGCCAATTGCAAGTTCTCGCAACAGTTATTTATGGTCAGTGTCAGTGATGAATTGTACAACAGGCACTTAATCGACAGCTGCCCAAGCTTACTCCAGCAATCTTTAGCATCTATTGGGCAACAACCCCTGCCCGCGAAACCATGGCTACAGGCTGTGCGAGAGTATATTACCAAACACCCACAGCAAAACCTCGAAACCGTTGCCCACTATTTTGCAATGAGCCCAGCCACATTTAAACGCAAACTCAAGCAGCACCACACTCGCTTTAGCACCTTACAAGATTGCATTAACCGCCAAACAGCAGTGTTTAACCTCACCACTCTTGCCCAAAGTAACGAAACCCTCGCAAGCACACTGAATTTTACTGACCTAACCAATTTTCGCCGCGCATTCAAACGCTGGACTGGGACCACACCTAGCAACTTACGTTGTCAACTTAAATCAATGTGAGTAATACTCTATTAAAAGCCCTTGCATTAGTAGCAAATTAACAAATAATGGGAGCTTAGGTTCACGGGATTTGAATGAGGAAACATGAACACAATACTAACTACGCAATGTGCCGATGATGTAGGCTTAATAGCCAAGATCACCGGACTTTGTCACGAGCATAATTTAAATATTACTCGCAATAATGAATTTGTAGATAAAGACGCACAGCGCTTTTTTATGCGCACTGAGTTAACTGGCGTCCCAGCACCGGACTTTTTAAATCAATTACATGCTTTGCTGCCTGATGGCGCGCAATTAGCGCTGCACACTGACGAAAAAACCAAAGTAGTGCTATTAGCAACTAAAGAAGCGCATTGCTTGGGCGGCGTATTACTTAAGCAGTTTGAGCAAGCACTGAATATTGAAGTACTTGCTGTGATCGCTAATTACCCTGATCTTGCACCGCTGGCGAAGGGTTTTGATGTACCGTTTCATGTAGTCAGCCATGAAGGACTGTCACGCGCTGAACACGACCTGCAAGTGGGTGACTTAATTGCCAGCTACAACCCAGATGTTATTGGCCTTGCTAAATATATGCGAATTTTAAGCCCTGAGTTTGTTGGTCGTTTTGACGGTAAAATCATTAATATCCATCACTCATTTTTACCGGCATTTATCGGCGCTAAACCGTACCATCAAGCATTCGAACGTGGTGTAAAAATCATTGGTGCAACAGCGCACTTTGTTAATAATGAGCTCGATGAAGGGCCTATCATCATGCAAGACGTGACACATGTGAATCATGCAAATACTGCAGAGATGATGGCTAAAATGGGTAAAGACGTTGAAAAAACCGTATTTTGTAAAGCGCTACAATTAGCCTCTGAGCATAAGCTATTTATTAATGGCAACCGTACCGTGGTGTTTAGTTAGGTTTTATTCGCGAGTAAAAATGAAGAGGCCTATAGCCTCTTTATTTTTATTATTCAACACTCTTACATTGTAATTATTATGCTTGCTCAATCGGTTCGAGTTGTAACTTGGCTGCAATGAGCACTGCTTGAGTACGGTTATACACCCCAAGTTTACGGAATATTGCGGTAATGTGTGCTTTGATTGTTGCTTCTGAAATATGCAGTTCGTAGGCAATCTGCTTATTCAATAAGCCTTCATGTAAATATTGGAGTACTTTGTATTGTTGTGGGGTAAGTGAGGCAACTTGAGCGGCAATTTCTTTATCTTCGTTTGTTATGCTCGCCACTTTATCTTTTAGTTCGCTAGGTAGCCATACATCACCATCGAGTATTTGATTAATTGCACCAGCAATATCATCGGATGATGACGACTTAGGAATAAATCCCATCGCACCGTAACTCATGACCTTTGAAACAATATTAATATCTTCACTACCCGACACTACGGCAATGGGTAAACTTGGGTAATCTTCGCGAATGCGAATTAAGCCGTATAAGTCGCCACTACCTGGCATATGTAGGTCTAGTAGTAAGATGTCTAAATCTTCTTGTTCGCTTAGCACCTGCAGTGTCGTTTCAAAGTTTTCAGACTCGAAAACGTCTAAATCGTCAAACTTTGCAGTTAATGCCCCTTTTAGTGCTTCACGGAATAACGGGTGGTCATCCGCTATTAAAAACTGACTCATGGTTCACTCCTAATGAATTCGGCTGCCACCTATCTAATAGCTGACAGCCGATATACTACGTTTAGAATCAACTTCTAATCAAGTTTTTAACGCATATTTAACGATTTAATCGGTTTTCAATTAATTCATCAACCACACTTGGATCGGCAAGTGTCGAAGTATCTCCTAACTGCTCGTGCTCATTTGCAGCGATTTTACGTAAAATACGGCGCATAATTTTACCAGAGCGCGTCTTAGGTAAACCCGGTGACCATTGGATCATATCAGGCGATGCAATTGGGCTAAGTTCTTTACGCACCCAATTACGTACTTCTTTGGTTAATTCATCACTTACCGTTACACCTTCATTTGGCGTAAGGTATACATAAATGCCCTGACCTTTAATATCGTGCGGGTAACCCACCACAGCGGCTTCAGCTACTGCTTCATGAGCAACCAATGCGCTTTCGATTTCAGCTGTGCCCAGACGGTGACCAGATACGTTAAGTACGTCATCAACTCGGCCTGTGATCCAGTAGTAACCATCTTCATCGCGACGACAACCATCCCCTGTAAAATAAACACCAGGGTATGCTGAGAAGTAAGTTTGTTCAAAACGTTCATGATCGCCGTAAACTGTACGTGCTTGTGATGGCCAACTATCAAGAATGACTAAATTGCCGTCAATTGCGCCTTCAAGTGTATTACCTTCTGCATCATAAAGTGCAGGCGCAATACCAAAGAATGGACGTGTTGCTGAGCCTGGTTTCATATCAGTCGCACCTGGTAATGGTGTGATCATAATGCCACCAGTCTCGGTTTGCCACCAGGTATCAACAATTGGGCAATTGCTCTTACCAATATTCTCGTAATACCAAGACCACGCTTCAGGGTTAATTGGCTCACCAACTGAACCAAGTACACGTAAGCTATCACGGTGTGATGTTGCCGTTGGCTCATCGCCTTTAGCCATCAATGCGCGAATTGCAGTAGGTGCAGTGTATAAAATAGTCACTTTATGTTTATCAACTACTTCACCCATACGCCCTGCGGTTGGGTAGGTTGGTACACCTTCGAATAATACTTGTGTACAACCGTTTACTAACGGGCCGTATGCAATATAGCTGTGGCCTGTGATCCAGCCTACATCGGCACTACACCAAAAAATATCATCTTCTTTTAGATCAAATACATATTCATGAGTCATAGATGCGTAAACTAAGTAACCACCCGTGGTATGTACAACACCTTTAGGCTG
Source organism: Pseudoalteromonas sp. KAN5 (assembly GCF_022846535.1). Classification (NCBI taxonomy): domain Bacteria; kingdom Pseudomonadati; phylum Pseudomonadota; class Gammaproteobacteria; order Alteromonadales; family Pseudoalteromonadaceae; genus Pseudoalteromonas; species Pseudoalteromonas sp. KAN5. Next base: position 86,617 of record NZ_AP025589.1, on the reverse strand, counting down.
ACCCGTTGAGCCTGACGTATAAAGAATAAACAGTGGATCTTCTGCATTCATCGGCTCTGGTGCACATTCAGCAGCTTGATCAGCGACTAAATCATGCCACCACACATCATGCTCATGCCACTGTACGTCGCCACCTGTTAACTGATGAACAACAACGTGTTCTATCGTTGTTACTGACTCTTGCGCAACCGCTTCATCAACATTGGCTTTTAGTGGCACTGTATTACCTGCACGACGGCCTTCGTCAGAAGTAATAACAATTTTAGCGCCAGAATCTTTAATGCGGTCAGCAATTGCTGATGGTGAAAAACCACCAAATACCACAGAATGAATCGCCCCTAAACGTGCACATGCTTGCATAGCATAAACAGCTTGCGGTGACATAGGCATGTAAATAGCAATACGATCGCCTTTTTTTACACCGAGTTTTTTCAAACCATTGGCAAATTTAGCCACTTCGTCATGTAATTGCTGGTAAGAAATATGTTCGCTTTGTGAAGGGTCATCTCCCTCCCAGATCAGTGCCGTTTTATCAGCTTTGGTAGCAAGGTGACGGTCAATACAATTGTATGACGCATTAAGTTCCCCATCTTCATACCAACGAATATCAATATGACCTTTATCAAAAGAGGTGTTTTTCACTTTGGTATAAGGTGTTGACCAATCGAGACGTTTACCGTGTTCGCGCCAAAAACCTTCTGGGTCATCAATAGATTGCTTGTAAAGTGTATTATATTTATCGTTATCAACTAAGGCTGCATTCTTGATATGTGCAGGAACTGGATAGATACTTTGTGACATACTCGTCTCCATTTTAATTACTTGCCTAAGGCCTCCCCCAAGGATCACTCAGCATAGCGAGTGAAAGTATTAGACCTTAGTTGTATTATCTTTGATTTATTTCTATGTACCCATACATACTTTCAAATATTAATATTTTGCACTATTAATACAAGGTGTTAATGATGAAGTTACGTTACAAGATAACTTGCCACCTTAGTCTAATAGACCAATAGGTAATTGAGTAAAAATCATACTTAATCAAAAGTGGTATCACAACATAATTACAATAATGCAACAAGTAGCCCAGAATAGGATTTTGACTATGACAACTAAAGCAACACTACTAAAGACACTTACCGCAACTGCCGTATTGTGCGCACTAACAGCAACAGCTCAAGCCGCAACTATCGGTGGAACTGATGTTACTTATGGCGGTTATGTAAAGCTCGATGCAATGTGGAGTGACTACTCTGACGGAGTGCCCGCAGGTGGTAGTATAGGTCGTGATTTTTATATTCCTAGCACAACACCTGTAGGTGTCGATGTTGATAGTGATCCGGTATTTGATATGCATGCCCGTCAATCACGCTTTTTCTTAGGCACTGCAACTAAACTAGACGATGGAAAAGAAGTAAAAACCAAAATTGAAGTCGACTTCATTGCATCAGCCCCTGGTGGTGATGAGCGTGTAAGTAATTCATACGCACCGCGTATTCGCCAAGCATTTATTACTTATGATGGGTGGTTATTTGGTCAAGCTTGGTCAAACTTCCAAAATGTGGGTGCATTACCAGAAACTTTAGATTTCATTGGTCCTGCTGAGGGCACCGTGTTCGTTCGTCAAGCACAAGTGCGCTATAGCACTGGTAACTGGTCTTTCTCATTAGAGAATCCAGAAAGCACTATCACCACTCAAGGTGGTGCACGAGCAACGATAGATGACTCAACACTCCCTGATTTTACCGCACGATATGGGATGAAAGCTGATTGGGGTGAATTTGTTGTTGCAGGCCTTGCACGCCAACTTACTTATAAACAAAATGGTTTAGATGCCGATGAAACTTCATTTGGTATCAGTGCGTCAGGTAAAGTTAACTTCGGTGAAAACAACCTCAAATTTATGCTTACTCAAGGTAAAGGACTAGGTCGTTATATTGGTGTTAACGTTGCTCACGGTGCTGTATTAAATGGTGATGAACTTGATGCAATTGATTCGACATCAGGCTTTATTGCATACCAACAAAATTGGAATAGCCAGTGGCGTTCAACATTTGTTTATTCATTCTTTTCAGCGGATAACAACACCGACTTATTGGCCATTACCGGCGACCCAACAAAATCAAGCCAAAGCTACAGTGCTAACATTCTTTACTCCCCGGTTAAAAAGCTTACCTTTGGTGCAGAGCTGAAACACGCTGAGCGTGAAGTAGAAAGCGGAAATGATGGCGATATGGATCGCTTACAGTTCTCTGTAAAATACGCATTCTAAACGAATAGCACATTTTATTACTTCCTTAAGCGGCCTAGGCCGCTTTTTTTTGCTCCGCAGCCTTTATCTGATGTTCTCCACTTAAGCTACAAACATAACGATTACGACTCACTGAGCAACTTATACCAATCGACTTAAATATTTAACCATTCTAGCGGGCTAAATAAAGCGCTAACTGCGTTATAAATTTTTCATGTAGAACAACTACATATCAAAATTTATGCCTTGTTATCACTCCATTTATCTGTCGCTATAAATGGTCAATAACTTAACACGATTGGTATTAGCGGCCTCTGTAGATTGGCTATTGGTAACAAAAATACACAAAAAAGCCACTAAACATACATTTAGTGGCTTTTTGACAATTAAGCTCGGGTCAAAGCGGGCTTATTTCATGTAGTTAAAGCTCAGCACCATCCGCTAATAAAACATCTTCATTATCATCTGGCTTAATGGTCGCTTTTAGTAACAGCATGTCACGTAACTTGCCTTCAATTTCATCAGAGATCTCAGGGTTTTCTTTCAAAAACTTAATTGAATTTGATTTACCTTGACCAACTTTACTACCATTATAACTGTACCAAGCACCGGCTTTTTCAACTAGCTTATGCTTAACACCTAAATCAATTAGTTCACCATGTTTAGAGATACCTTCGCCGTACATAATGATAAATTCAGCTTGTTTAAATGGTGGTGCAACTTTATTTTTTACCACTTTAACGCGGGTCTCATTACCCACGACTTCATCGCCCTCTTTCACAGAACCAATACGGCGAATATCTAAACGTACTGAGGCGTAGAATTTAAGAGCATTACCACCCGTTGTGGTTTCTGGGTTACCAAACATAACACCAATTTTCATACGGATTTGGTTAATGAAAATACATAAAGTGTTAGAGCGTTTGATGTTACCGGTTAGCTTACGCAATGCTTGCGACATTAAGCGTGCTTGTAAGCCCATGTGTGAATCACCCATGTCGCCTTCAATTTCCGCTTTTGGTGTAAGTGCTGCAACAGAGTCGACAATAACTACATCAACAGCGCTTGAACGTACTAACATGTCACAAATTTCAAGTGCTTGCTCACCGGTATCTGGTTGCGACACTAGTAGATCATCAATATTTACACCTAATTTTTGTGCGTAAATTGGATCAAGTGCGTGCTCAGCATCGACGAATGCACAGGTTTTGCCTTCTTTTTGTGCTTCTGCGATAACTTGTAATGTTAGCGTAGTTTTACCTGATGATTCAGGACCATATACCTCAACAATACGACCCATAGGTAAACCACCTATGCCTAATGCGATATCAATGCCCAGAGAGCCTGTTGATATAGCATCAATATCTAATGCTTTGTTGTCACCCAATTTCATAATTGAGCCTTTACCAAATTGACGTTCAATTTGAGATAAAGCAGCGTCCAACGCTTTTTGTTTGTTATCGTTCATTTTACTCTCCAAATCCGGCTAATGCAGACAAGTATACTGTATGAAATCACAGTATCAAGTTAATTTTATCAATTTATCTTTTCAATAACAGTTTTTAAAGAATAAACAATAGCTTGCAATCTAACTTGTGCTCTATCACCTGCAAATATCTGTTGGCTCGGATACTGTTTATCGCCAATCTGAATACAAAACCACACTAACCCGACGGGTTTTTCTTTACTGCCGCCGCCTGGACCTGCCACACCCGATACTGCAACGGAAATATCAGCTCCAGCCGCTTTACAGGCACCCGCAGCCATTTGCAAAACTGTTTGCTCGCTCACAGCCCCATATAAAGCTAAGGTTTGCTCATCGACACCTAGTAAATCTTGCTTGGCTTGATTACTATAAGTGACAAATGCGCGATCTATATAAGTTGAGCTGCCTGGGGTATCTGTTAATGCATAACTTACTCCTCCACCAGTACATGATTCAGCACTAGTGATCCACAAGCGTTTATCCGTTAAAATAGCGCCTAATTGCGCAGCAAGTGTTTTAATCTCTTGATGTAATTCCATATTCAGCCTTTGGGTAAATACATGTCGTTCGATCTTTATGCACCACACACTATAAATCAACAAACGCCAATGATGCAGCAGTATCTAAAAATAAAATCGGAGCATCGTGATATTCTACTGTTTTATCGCATGGGCGACTTTTATGAGCTATTTTTTGATGATGCTAAGCGCGCAGCGCAACTGCTCGATATTTCGCAAACGCACCGCGGTAAAGCTGGCGGAGATCCTATTCCAATGGCCGGCGTACCCTATCACGCCGTAGAAAACTATTTAGCCCGCTTGGTACAAATGGGTGAATCAGTCGCAATATGTGAGCAAATAGGCGACCCTGCAACGAGCAAAGGCCCCGTTGAGCGTAAGGTGGTACGCATTGTCACCCCAGGCACAATTTCTGATGAAGCATTATTACAAGAACGCCAAGACAATTTACTAACCAGTGTTTGGCAAAGTAAAAAAGGCGTGTATGGCATCGCTTACTTAGACATTAACTCAGGTCGTTTTAATATTGTTGAAGTACATACTGAGGAAGCGTTTAGTTCTACTTTACAACGCTTAGCACCAGCCGAACTACTTTATAGTGAAGACTTTACTAACTTTCATTTAATTGAACATATTAAAGGTATTCGTCGACGCCCTGAGTGGGAGTTTGATTTAGACACAGCCCAGCATTTGTTATGTGAGCAATTTGGCACTAAAGATTTAATCGGTTTTGGCGTTGATAAAGCAAAAACCGCATTGGTTGCAGCTGGTTGCTTAATGCAATATGTCAAAGATACCCAACGCATTGCTTTACCACATATTCGTGCCATCACTTTAGAGCATAATGAACATGCGGTTATTTTAGATGCCGCCACACGTAAAAACTTAGAGCTGACCGTCAATCTATCCGGCGGATTTGAAAACACCCTAGCACAAATACTTGATAAAACAGCAACGGCAATGGGATCGCGGCTATTAAAGCGCCGTATTCATACTCCAATACGATCCAAGCCTGAGCTAAATGCGCGCCTTAATGCCATTAGTGCCATTATTGATGTACAACTGTGTGGCGAGCTACATGAGTCGCTCAAACAAATAGGCGATATCGAGCGCGTTATTGCTCGCTTAGCCTTGTGGACCGCCCGCCCGCGTGACTTAACCCGCCTGCGCAGTGCACTACAAGCCCTTGCACCATTACACCAATTATTAGCCGATGCTAGCGATCCACGTATTAGCCAAATTATCGCGCAATCACCAGAATTACCTGAGTTACAACAATTACTCGAACAAGCCGTCATTGAAAACCCACCGGTATTAATTCGTGATGGCGGCGTAATCGCCCCTGGATACAATAATGAACTCGATGAGTGGCGATCATTAAGCCAAGGTGCAACTGATATACTCGAGCAGCTTGAACAGCGTGAACGCGAACGTACTGGTATCAGCACGCTCAAAATTGGCTATAACCGTGTACATGGCTTCTTTATTGAAGTTAGCCGTGCCAATGCACACTTAGTACCGGCAGATTATATTCGCAGGCAAACACTTAAAAATAATGAACGCTATATAATTCCAGAGCTTAAAGAACATGAAGACAAAGTATTAGGCAGCCAATCAAAAGCACTCGCACTTGAAAAGCAGCTGTACGAACAATTGTTTGAGTTTATAGCGCCGCACATTGAGCAGCTACAAATTATGGCTGCCGCACTGGCTGATTTAGATGTGCTGAATAACTTAGCTGAGCGCGCTATTGCACTTAATTACGCCAAACCAGAACTTTGTGATAGTGACGATATCAGCATCAAACAGGGGCGCCACCCAGTTGTTGAGCAAGTCATGAAAGACCCATTTATAGCCAACCCTGTAGAACTTAATGCACAACGCAAAATGTTGATTATCACAGGGCCAAATATGGGCGGTAAATCAACTTATATGCGTCAAACGGCTCTCATTGTGCTCATGGCTCACATTGGTAGTTACGTGAGCGCAGACAGCGCTAAAATAGGTAATATTGACCGCATATTTACACGTATTGGTGCCAGTGATGATTTAGCATCAGGGCGCTCAACCTTTATGGTCGAAATGACAGAAACAGCCACCATTTTAAATAATGCCACGGCGCAATCGCTGGTATTAATGGATGAAATAGGCCGTGGCACCAGTACTTACGATGGTCTGTCTCTCGCCTATGCGACAGCTGATCATTTAGCGTCAAAAATATCAGCTAAAACATTGTTTGCAACGCACTATTTTGAACTGACAGAACTTGCCGAGCAACAAGCTGGACTGGTCAATGTTCATCTAGATGCCATAGAGCATAACGACACCATTGCTTTTATGCATACCGTGCTTGATGGCGCTGCAAGTAAAAGTTTTGGCCTACAAGTAGCGGCTCTGGCTGGCGTGCCAAAAGCAGTTATAAAACAAGCAAAACAAAAGCTTAAAATGCTCGAAAATCATCAGCCAGTCACCGCAGACATCAATGCCGTGCAACCTTCATTATTCGAAGCTGAGCCGTCGCAAGTAGAAACCCAGCTTGCTGAAATTGATGTTGATGACTTAAGCCCGCGCCAAGCTCACGCGCTACTTTATAAATTAAAAGCCTTACTTTAAGATAAGAAAAACCACAAAAAAAGCTGAAGAGTTTTGCTCTTCAGCTTTTTAATAACTATTTTCTGTGTGTGTTTTTTGTCTATTACTGTGCTAGTCGTTATGAGAACTGATCAAATAAGCTATCAGTACTTAATCCTTCATGCTGTAAAATATCTTTTAAACGACGCAGCGCTTCAACTTGAATTTGTCTTACTCGCTCACGTGTTAAACCAATCTCACGGCCAACATCTTCAAGCGTTGACGGCTCATAGCCTAATAAGCCAAAGCGACGCGCAAGCACTTCACGTTGTTTAGGGTTTAACTCACCTAACCAATCAACAATATGCTTATTAATATCATTGTTTTGTACTTCGCCTTCTGGGCCAAAGCCTTTTTCATCGGCAATAATATCAAGTAGTGCTTTATCATTTTCGCCGCCAATTGGCGTATCTACAGAAGTAATTTTCTCATTTAAACGCAGCATTTTAGTTACGTCTTCAACGGGCTTATCTAAAGAGGCGGCAATTTCTTCGGCAGTCGGTTCATGATCAAGCTTTTGAGTTAACTCACGAGCAGTACGTAAATAAACATTCAATTCTTTTACAACATGGATTGGTAAACGAATGGTGCGAGTTTGATTCATGATGGCACGTTCAATGGTTTGACGGATCCACCAAGTAGCATAGGTAGAAAATCTAAAACCACGCTCAGGGTCAAATTTTTCAACAGCGCGGATTAAACCTAGGTTACCTTCTTCAATTAAATCCAGTAGCGCTAAGCCTCGATTATTATAACGGCGGGCAATTTTTACAACTAAACGTAGGTTACTTTCAATCATGCGTTTGCGGGAGGCTTCACAGCCTTTCAACGCTTTGCGGGCAAAAAACACTTCTTCTTCAGCGCTCAATAATGGTGAAAAACCAATCTCACCTAAATAGAGTTGAGTCGCATCTAAATTTTTAGTTATTTCCTCTTTAGCAAATATTTCATCATCTTTATCATCATCTTTATCGACGTCATCTAATAATTCAGAAGCAGCATCGTCTACCACTATATCATCAAATTTATCATCAACCGCGTCTTTCGTTTTCTCTATTTTTGCTGTGTTACCCATGAGCGTACCCTCAAGCAAATAAGTGATCTTATATCACTATGATCAATACCCGATAGCTAAGGCAAATACTTTTCGGGATTAACAGCCTGTCCTCGATAACGGATCTCAAAACGTAATGCCGTCACGTCAGAATCTGAACTGCCAATCTCTGCGATTTTTTGCCCAGCTTTCACATCCTGTTTTTCTTTCACTAATAACTTAGAGTTATGTGCATAAGCACTAAGATAATCATCATTATGTTTCAAAATGATTAAATTACCGTACCCTCTAAGTGCATTTCCCGCGTATACGACTGTTCCTTGTGCGGCAGCAACCACAGCCACACCTTTTTTATTAGTAATCTGTAACCCTTTGTAGCCATTTTCTTTAGTTGAAAACCGCTGTGTTACAGTCCCTTTAGCAGGCCAGGACCAATGTACCTTTCCTGAAACCAAACTGTTGGTATTACTAACTTTTTTACTGGCTTGTTTTTGAACATACTCTCGTTGTTTTGGCTGATCAAGCTCTTTTTTTAATTTTTTGTTATTTTTTTGTATTTCTTTTGTAGACTTTTTACTCGAATTCGTATATTTTTTCTGCTTTTTCGTTTTTACTGATGGTTTTTTAAACGAAATAACTTGACCTGGATGGATCATGTAAGGAGCTGGAATATCATTGTTTTTTGCCAACATGCGAAAATCTTGTTGGGCGCTGAAAGCGATTGAGTAAAGTGTATCGCCTTTTTTTACAACATAACGATCGCCATTGATGTTCACTTTACTGGTATAAGGCTTAACAGAAGTATTTAAACTACTTACTGGAGCTGGCGCTTGACGAGAAGAGCAAGCACTGAGCAAAACACTTGTAAATAAAGTAACATAGAAAATGTACCGGCTATTCATAGTGTTTTGCTCCTTGTATTAATAATTGTGGTTTTTAACGCTTAACGTAGTAAAAAGTACGCTACCACCACTAAAATCACTAATCCCCAGCCAAGTGCTTCTACATATTGACGTAATTTTTGCTCCATTTTTACTCCTCCCCACTTCATTAGTGCTGAGACTAAAAAGAATCGTGCGCCACGCCCAACCGCTGAAGCTAATAGAAAAGGTAGGAAGGCCATTTGTAAAAGCCCCGCACCAATAGTAAATACCTTATAAGGTATTGGTGAGAAGCCAGCTAAAAACACCACCCACACACCATAATCTTTAAACCAACTTAGGGCAGTATTAAACTTTTCCTGCCAACCCATTTGCGCAATCAAAGGCTCGACAACAGGCTCAAATAACCAAAACCCTAATAAATAACCAAATACCCCACCAAGTACTGACGCAACCGTAGCAAAGGTAGCGTAACGCCATGCTTTACTCGGTTGTGCAAGCGACATAGGCGCAAGCATAACATCCGGTGGAATAGGAAAAATAACTGATTCAGCAAAACTCATCCCTGCTAAATAACGCTCTGCGTGGCGATGTTTCGCCCACACTAATGCCATATCATACAACTTGGTAAACAATTTCAAAGTGACTTCCTATTCAATATCGCCAGGAACCAAAGGTACAAACCTAACTGGCGCAATAACATGTTGAGTAAATTTTTCGCCTTCGCGCACAACCATAACCAGTTGTTGTTCTTCATTTCCTATTGGTGCAATCATCACCCCGCCATCACTGAGTTGCTCAAGTAATGCTTGCGGTACCTGCGATGCAGCAGCAGTGACAATAATGCCATCAAATGGGGCTTGCGATTGCCAACCTTGCCAGCCATCGCCGTGCTTCATAGACACATTATAAAGATCTAGATTATGTAAACGGCGCTTAGCTTGCCATTGTAACGCTTTAATTCGTTCCACCGAAAATACTTTTGTAAAGGTTTTAGCCAGTATCGCCGTTTGATAACCAGAACCAGTACCAATTTCGAGTACTTTTTCACGTACTCCCGCTAAACGCAGCAGCTCCGTCATCCTCGCAACGATATAAGGCTGCGAAATTGTTTGACCTTGGCCTATTGGTAATGCCGTATTTTGGTAGGCTTTGTGTTTAAGCACATCATCAATAAACAAATGCCGAGGAATGTCAGCAATGGCACTAAGTACCACACTATCTTCAACTCCTTCACGCTGTAATAATTCGGCCAGCGCGCGCGCACTGCGAGTATAATTAGCCAGCACCATTGATCTCCATTGTTTTCAGCCAATCACTTACCGCAGCTAAGCTGTCTTTAGCAGTCATATCGACACTTAATGGGGTTACTGAGGCATAACCATTATTAATTGCGAAAAAATCAGTGCCCTCACCAGCATCACTTTCAGCGCCCAAAACACCATACCAATAAATATCACGCCCCCAAGGATCTTGTTGTTTTGTCATGGTTTCGGCTTTGTGGCGAGCCCCTAATCGGGTAACTTGCACGCCTTTAAGCTCTGCTAGCGGAATGTCTGGTACATTGATATTAATAATTTGATCTTTCGGTAATGGATGTGAAGTCAGCTCTTTAATAATACTGACTGTCACTGCCGCAGCCGTTTCAAAGTGTTCCCCTTCTTTAGAGCATAACGATACAGCCACGGCTGGTAGGCCTAAATGACGACCTTCTGTTGCTGCGGCAACAGTGCCTGAATATAACGTATCGTCACCTAAATTTGCGCCATGATTGATTCCCGCCACCACTAAATCAGGCTTTTCATTAAGTAACTCATTCACTCCTAAATGCACACAATCAGTTGGCGTGCCATTGACAGAAATAAATCCATTATCAAGTGTGGTTGCTCGCAGTGGATTCATAAGCGTCAGAGAATTGCTCGCACCACTACAATTGCGGTCAGGTGCAACCAAAGTAACATCAGCAATTTGCGTTAATGCTTGGTATAACACCGCAATCCCTTTTGCATTTACGCCATCATCATTACTTAACAATATTTTCATTTTCAGCGTCCTTTTCTTTATAAACACGGGGACTTGCATCGGTGTAATCCACCAGCTCACGTAACAGCGCCGTGGCAAAAGTACCTTTAGGTAAAGCAAAGCTTAATTTAATGGTGGTGTCATCAATCGTTGTAACGGTTAAATCTTGTGGTATCAAACGCAGCATTCTCCGCTCGTTTTTAAGCCCTAGCTCACCAAGTCCTTCACACCATTGTTTATAAGGTTCCAACCATATTTTTTCTTGCTCAGTGAGGCCTTTTTCACTTTTACCAACCAAAGGTGCAGACATCATAATATCGCCAGAGGCAAGCCGTGCGATATTCTCATCGCTAATTGCATCCTCAAAAAATGCATTACTACCACTGAGCATAAATACTTCACGGTGCATAGTTTTAGCTAAACCATGCTCAGCAACGCGCAAATTCACAATTTGATTAAATACATAAGAGCGTGCCGCAGAGATAATTAAACCGCGTAACTTTTTATCGCGAATACGCTCACCAGCAAACATTCGCTTGGCCATTTCAAGATTATGACCATCGTGACCAAAACGTTGCTCACCAAAATAATTAGGTACACCTGCACGTACAGCATTAATTCTACAAAGGATATCTAACGGCTGTGTGACATTTCTAAGCGTAATAGTAAATTTATTACCTTTGTGACAGCCCGTACGTAATTTACGGTTATGACGCTGCTGGGCAATAATAAATACGGAATCACTATTTAATTCGGTAAAATCAATGTCTTTTTTAATCGGCACTGGCACACTAAACCATTGGCTACAGACACCATGACGATCTTTCATTCCTGCGTAACTTACATCTCGTGGTGAAATCCCGGCTTTTTGGGCAAGTAATTTAGCAACGTACTGGGTGTTTTCGCCCTTTTTTACCACTTGTAAACATACATGTTCCCCACTACCAGTAAACTCTATACCTAAGTCTTCATCGACCATAAAGTCTTCCGCTGTGGTTTTAAAGTCGGCCTTAGATAATGGCGCACCATATAAGTAATTTAACTCACTCATAGTGATTGATTACTTAGTAAACTTTTACTCATAATCACCACGGCATGACTTGATATACCTTCTTTACGGCCTTCAAAACCCAGTTTTTCAGTGGTGGTGGCTTTTACGTTTACTTGGCTAATTTCTGCATTCAAATCAGCCGCCAAGTTAGCACGCATCGCTTGAATGTGTGGCAGCATTTTAGGCGCTTGTGCCACAATCGTCACATCAGCATTGCCCAGCGTATAACCTTGCTGTTTGGCTAAATCAACAACATGACGCAATAAAATACGGCTGTCGATATTTTCATACTCACTGGCTGTATCTGGAAAATGTTTGCCGATATCGCCCATTGCCAACGCCCCTAAAATAGCATCACATAACGCATGAATAGCCACATCACCATCGGAGTGGGCTAAAAAACCTTGTGGATAAGCAATTTTTTCACCACAAATGGTTAACGGGCCTTCGCCACCAAATTTATGAACATCAAAGCCGTGGCCAATTCTAATCATGGTGTATTCTCACTGTGTTGTTTTTGGAGTAAAAAGTTGGCTAAATCTAAATCTTCTGGGGTAGTTATTTTGATATTATCACTGCGTCCCGCAACGAGCTTTACAGGCTTATTTGCCCATTCGATTGCGGATGCTTCATCGGTGATCGTCACTTGCTGGGCAAGCGCACTTTGTAGGGCCTGCATTAAATCATGATACTTAAATAATTGCGGAGTCAACGCCTGCCATAAATCATCACGAGGTACGGTTTGCTTACTGTGTGTGCCACCACGTTTAATAGTGTCTTTCACTTTACTGGCTAAAATGCCACCTTCATCGGCATTTATACACTCAGTTAGTAAGCGCTCAATATCAGTAAGCATAACCAAGGGTCTTGCCGCATCATGCACTAACACCCAATCAGGTGGGTTAGCAGCTAACGCTAATAAACCGTTAAGCACTGAGTCGGCGCGCTCTTTGCCGCCGCTTACACGTATAATACGGGGATCAATAAGCCCAAGAGAATCAAAGTACGGATCATCATCACTCACCGCTACGACAATACTACTCGCTTGTTTCAATTGTGCTAATTTAGCCAGTGTATGCTCAAGAATAGTTTTGCCTGCTAAACGTATATATTGCTTAGGCGCAGAATGTTGCATACGACTTCCCACACCGGCGGCTGGGACTATAATGGCAAGAGTATAATTAGTTTTCATTTAGTTGCTGTCCAGGTAAAACACGGATAAATGTTTCGCCAGGTTTGATCATCCCCAATTCATTGCGAGCGCGCTCCTCCACCCCTTCTTGACCTAATTTTAAATCTTCGATATCTGCTTTAAGCACTTTATTACGTTTTATCAGCTGGGCATTAGTATCTTGATGGGAAGTAACCGCCGCTTTTAAACGACTATAATCTTGTACCCCATTGTGGCCAAACCATAACCGGTATTGTACAAATAACGCTAAACACAGTAGCGCAAGTTGAAACAGTCGCATTAAACACTCCTTGATTTTACTCTACCAGTACAAATTTATAATGCACTTAAGGCAACTGGTATTAAATTTTTTTAACTCGAACATGAGGGCGTTTTAAATTACGCCAATTGATATTACCTGCTAACAGCATTTCTCTCAGAGATAAGGTTCGTGGTGTTGTACGTTTATCAAAAGACCACTGATGACCGCAACATGCAGCAGCCATTGTTGCTTTTGTAGGTTTTAATAACACTACAGACTGCCCCTCTAACGGCTGCCCTTGGTCATCAAACCAACCATGTTCATTACAATGAAGTTTATTGTCGCTTACTTGGTCGATGCTGTCTATTGCAACGCGGGTTTGATTTGCGCGATTAAGTAACAGCGGCACAATTAGACCCACTTTTTTATGTTGCTGGTAAAAATCATCATTACTTTTTTCATTTGGTGGCCGCAATTTTTGCTTATCAAGCCAGCTACCATTATGGGGATCTAACTGAAAAGGAACCTGGCCATTAACTACAGCAGCTGCGGCACGCTCGATATAAAAAGGAAGGCTTTTTAATCGTTTGCGTAAGCGTTGCTCATTAGGTTCTGCAACTAACAAAGCAATTTCTCGCGCATAGAAGGCGTTACACAGCTGTGTATATAGCACACGCTGCGCATCAGATTGCCAAATATCGACTTGTTGAAAGGGGTCGCTTGCAGCCAACGATTACACTCAAAAACATCTAGTTGCTTGTTTTATAGCACAGTATTGGCTGCTTTTTAAGCTCTGTTACTTAACGCTAGCCTTTATACCTAATTTTGCATCACCCGTTGCTAAAAACTGCACTACTTCATTACGTTTTTTACCAAGCAATAAACTGCCATCAGCTAAAAACATAAAATTCTGCCAATTGCGTTTAAACACATCAAAACTGGTTTCAATGATATTGTCACGGGCCATACAAAAATAGATGGTGGTGTTTGCTTGCCAATCAAGGTGAGCTAGAATTTCAGTAGGTAATTGCTCTGCGCCTTCTTCCCACGCAGCTTCCCAAGGAACTATTTGCGAGAAATTATCATCATTGCCACACCAATCGGTTTTTTCAAAAAAATCAGGGTGATCATGTTCACGGCTTACCATAGTGCTCCATAGAACAGCTGCACGCTCATGGCTCATAGGTTTAATTAAAGCAAGATCTTGCTCTGATACGGGCGCATCTTGATGGCGAAAAACCCACGCTTTCTTGTAATCATCTAACGATATATAGTTCATAATATTGGCAAATTGGTTAGCATTAAAAGTGCAGCGCAAATTATACAAGAGATCAAAACATGACTACAGCAATAAAACCACTTTCCCTTAAATCAGGCATATACCAACATTACAAAGGTCCTAAATACAAAGTTTTGTACATTGCCACCCACAGCGAAACCGACGAACAGCTGGTAATTTATCAGGCCTTGTATGGTGAGTTTGGCATGTGGGCGCGACCACTGAGTATGTTTTTAGAAACGGTTGAAAAAGACGGCCACGTTATTCCTCGCTTTGCATACCTTGGAGAGGTCGAGTAACTATGGCATGATAGCCTTATTTATTACTGCTCAGACCAGACAGGTATTTACGTGCAATTTAATTCTACAGATAACTACATCGCAAGTAATTCGTTAAAACAAGCGGTTAATGCGGCTATTTTGCTTGAAAAGCCACTATTAATAAAAGGCGAACCCGGTACAGGTAAAACCATGCTAGCCGAAGAGTTAGCTAACAGCTTAGATACCCACCTTATCCAGTGGCATATAAAATCAACCACTAAAGCACAGCAAGGCTTATACGAGTACGATGCAGTATCACGCCTGCGCGACAGTCAACTCGGTGATGAGCGCGTGCATAATATTGGTAACTACATAATAAAAGGCAAACTTTGGCAGGCATTTACCTACGGCGAAGAGCACAATAAACGCCCGGTATTATTAATTGATGAAATAGATAAAGCCGACATCGAATTTCCAAACGACTTGCTACTGGAGCTGGATAAAATGGAGTTTCATGTTTATGAAACTGGCGAAAGAATTGTAGCTAAGCAGCGCCCTATTGTGATCATCACCTCAAATAATGAAAAAGAGCTACCAGATGCCTTTTTACGCCGCTGCTTTTTCCATTACATTGATTTTCCATCGAGCGACGAGATGCAGCAAATTGTTGATGTTCACCACCCGAATGTAAAACAAGATTTAGTGCGCCAAGCGCTGGAAGTATTCTTTAACCTTCGTGACGTTAACGGCATCAAGAAAAAACCGTCCACCAGCGAGTTACTTGATTGGCTAAAACTGTTAATGGCCGAAGACATCGACGCGAAAACCCTACATGATAAAAGCCAAAAAGGTGGCTTAATGCCAATGTTTGGTGCGCTACTAAAAAATGAGCAAGATATCAGCTTAATTGAAAAACTAGCCTTTATGAGTCGCCGTTAAGATGTTGATTGCGTTTTTCTTCAAATTACGAGAGTACCGCTTACCTGTAAGCATGCGTGAGTTACTTGATTTAATCAACGCGCTGAAAAAAGGTGCGGTATTTGCTGATGTTGACGGGTTTTACTATTTGGCCCGCACTATCATGGTAAAAGACGAAACCCACTTTGACCGCTTTGACAAAGCCTTTGCTGATTACTTTAGCGGCATTGCCGATCTCGACTTACTAGAGAGCCTAAAACAGCAACATGACTTACCTCATGATTGGCTGCGCAAAGAGTTTGAAAAACACTTAAGCGATGAAGAAAAAGCACAACTTAAGGCCATGGGCGGCCTTGATGAGTTAATGAAAACCCTAAAAGAGCGCCTTGAAGAACAACAAAAGCGCCACGCAGGCGGTAATAAATGGGTGGGCACAGGCGGTACATCGCCCTTTGGCGCGTATGGCTACAACCCAGAAGGCGTACGGATTGGTCAGGACGGCAACCGTAACCGCCGCGCTGTAAAAGTGTGGGATAAACGCGAATATAAAAACCTCGATTCTGATCGTGAAATAGGTTCGCGCACCATAAAACTTGCGCTTAAAAAACTGCGTAAATTTGCCCGTACTGGCGCAAGTGACACCCTAGATTTAAACGAGACCATTCGCGCGACCGCCAAACAAGGCGGCATGCTTGATGTAAAAATGGCGCCAGAGCGCCATAACGCGGTAAAAGTGTTAATGCTGTTTGATATTGGCGGCTCAATGGATGATTACATTCATACCTGTGAAGAGCTCTTTAGCGCCGCCCACAGCGAGTTTAAACACTTAGAGTTTTACTACTTTCATAACTGCCTGTACGAACACGTTTGGCAAGACAACCAACGCCGCCACTCAAACATCATCGACACTATGACGCTAATAAACAAGTTCACCAGTGACTATAAAGTCATCTTTGTAGGCGATGCCACCATGGGCCCGTATGAAATCGCCTACCCCGGCGGCTCTGTTGAGCACTACAACGAAGAGCCCGGCAGCGCATGGCTTGCTCGTATCACCAATCACTTTGACAAAGTAGCGTGGCTCAACCCACAACCGGTTGAACACTGGCGCTATTATCAATCAATTGATTTTATAAAGCAGCTGATGGATAACCGCATGTACCCACTGAGCTTAGATGGCATTAGTAGAGCGATAAGGGGGTTGAGTTAAGTAATATGTTAGAGAGCATCAACTCTTTAGTTTTATCTATCAATCTAAAAACAGCAGTTTGAACAAGTTTTTTATAACATATTCGCATATAAAAATGGTAGTTATAAACATTAGGAATTAAAAATCTCGAGTGTTATTTTTAAACAATATAATTTCTTTAACTTAATCAATGAAATAAAAACATTTCTAAAAATAACATTGAATCCAAAAAAGAAATTACAAGCTTTATATTTAATTAAATCAAGCGGTTAAGCGGCCACCTTGGTTGCGCAGCCATTTCAAAATGGTAAACTTAAAGAACAAAAAAGCCTAAGCATGAATAAACAAACTTAGGCTTGATTGTAGGTGTTGATCAAATAACAAAGTTAAAGCCAACCACCCAGTGTCGCAACTGAAGGGTAGCACCAACATAGTTATTTGGTCAATTAATTTGAACCGCTTAACCGAGAGGTGCTTATGCATATCACGATTGAAATAAGTGAGAAGCTTTTAGCTAATTTAGTAAGATTAGTTACTTCAATTTCTCCAATTTTATTAATCATAAATAACTTTATGTAATGATTTAATAAACGATAAAAAGAAAGGATTCTTTTTATATTCCTTTATCATTCATTTCCTACAACTCAGCTATATAATTCAACGTTTCAGGGTATCGCTGCACTAACTTTAATAAAGTAATGGCCTGATCATTAGGTGCGCTGCGGCCTTGCTCCCAGTTTTCAAAGGTTCTTGCTGAGGTATGTAATAAGTTTGCAAATACCCCGCGCGACATATTAAACGTTTCGCGAATATTAATGATTTCATCGGGTGAAATGGCGGGGTTATTTGCGTCATTCATAGCATAAGTGAATAAGGTTAGCTTGCCTTGTGCATGCGCTTAAATGTACGCAAATTACGTGCACCTATCAAGTTAACACTATGACGCGATATAAAATCGCTGCTACGAGATGGGTGATATTTCGTAGGCGCGGGTTTACCCCGCGCAATTAAAATTTATTCACAAAGAGGTTATGAGGCGCTGCGCTTTTAGAGAAGTAATTGTAAAAATAGGGCCTTGGTAGTGGCTAGGTGCTGGGGTGTATTCGGAGTTCGTTGCTCGAAGCCCGCGGTATTTTTTTCTCATTTACACTCATTCACTTCTCCTTGTGTAAAAAAGTCTTTAAGTGACGAAAGCCAGCCACGAGGTAAAGTCGCTACATGGCTTAGTAAAAATGAAAAACGCGAGATCTCTCTCGCGTTTTTATATTTCGTTTTAGTAATTTTGATAATTACTTATCTTGCTTTTGCTCATCGCGGCTGCGTTTTTTGTCACCTTTTTTATGACCTTTTTTACGCATGTGTTTTTTAATTTCTTCATACTTTTCACGTTGCTCGGCATTTAATACCTGCCAAACTTGATGTTGCGTTTTTAAGTTAATTAAAGCAAATTGCTCGCCTTTAGCTTGGCGCTTCGCTAATAACTCTTTAGCTGCGGCTTCATCAAATGACGGCATATCTAATAATGCTTTCATTTGGGCTTTATGTGCCTCACGTTCTTGCTTCATAGCCTCTTTATCAGTACCACGAAGTGCTTTAAATTGCGCTTTTTGCGCTTCAAAAATTGTTTTCAACTGGGTTTGTTGTTGCTCAGTCAAATCAAGTTTTTTAACGCCACGTTCAGACAATAAAAAACGCGCTTGTTTATGTTCAATAGAGTGGCCTTGTTTATGCTGCATGCCTTCTTTTGCTATTACAGCGCCAGTGCCTAATGTTGCTGTCGCTAATCCACAAATTAATACTAATTTAGAAACTTTACTTGAAATAGTCATAATAATTACCTTTGGTTGGTTGCGAACTTACTGTGTATTCAGTTGTTATGTTCACTATAACGCCCCCAATGCAAAGCAACGCAAAGCAATGTAAAGGTTGTGTAAAGGTTCACTTTTAAGCACATTAAGGCGTAAAATAAAGTTATTCCAGCGTGGTTAAGGCGAGCAAATGAAATTATTAATGATTGATGATGATACCGGTTTATGTGAGTTACTTTCTGAGTATTTAACTGCGCAAGGGTTTCAAATTGAATGTGTACACGATGGCGAACAAGGTTTAAAGCAAGCGCTTGAGCATGAGTATGCACTAATTTTACTCGATGTGATGCTACCTAAACTGGATGGCTTTGAAGTACTTAAACAGCTAAGACAAAAAAATTAACACCTGTGATTATGCTAACCGCCAAAGGTGAAGACTTTGACCGTATCTTTGGCCTTGAACTTGGCGCCGATGATTACATTCCTAAACCATTCAACCATCGTGAGTTATTCGCACGAGTTAAAGCAATTACGCGTCGTATTGAGCACATTACTAGCTTAACTAATCACAACTCAAATAAACTTAGTGTCAATAATATCGTTATTAACTTAGCAGCCCGCGAAGCATCGGTAGATGATCATCCATTGAGTCTAACTGGCACTGAATATGAAGTACTTGCTTTATTGGTTAAGCACGCTGGCGAAGTGGTGAGTAAAGAACAAATAAGTGAAGAAGTACTTGGAAGGCGTCTGGCTTCTTTTGACCGCTCTATAGATATGCATGTCAGTAATATTCGCAAAAAAATTGCCGAATTTAATAGTGCTGAACGTATTAAAACCATGCGAGGAACCGGCTATGTCTTTATCCAAGGAGAATAGCGCCCCCCGTTTAGCTTGGCTGAAACACCCGAAACACTTTTTATTTTTTAAAATTTTTGTGTGGTTTTGGCTGACAGTTATCGGCACGATCACTGCGTTAGTATTTTTAAGTAATATTGCAACCAATCAAGTGAGCAATGAAGATTTACATGGCCCTATGCTAAAAAACCTGCAATACACAGCAAAAGGCCTTGAACGTTCCGTAGTAAAGCATGAAAAACCCGTTGTTGAGATTTTAATGCACCCACGTTTAGCCAAACGTAAATTATTGTACTTAAATTCAGATCAACCTGAGCATTCATTGAGTAGTCGGACACCGCCAAATGAGATTGATCTAAGTCTAATTAATTTCACTAAAAGTATGCCGCCACAAGTTATTTTTACTGAGTATTACCAAGCATTTGGGCCAATAAAAATAGACCTTCCAGAAGGCACATTTTATTTATACGAAATCGACGAAAATCACCAAACGCCATTTATTGTGCGCTTGAAACTAATGCCGATTTGGTTAAAAGTGGTTATTGCACTTCTTGCTTCATTAATATTAAGTTTTATATTTAGTCGTAACCTAATTGCACCGATTAATCATTTAAAACAAGCCGCGATTAAACTGTCCAATGGTGATCTAAGCGCCCGCGCTAACATAGATCCAAACAGGCAAGATGAGTTAGGTGTGTTAGGTCGTGATTTTAATAGTATGGCGAGTCAGTTAGAGCAACTCATTAGCGCACAAAAACGCTTATTAGCTGATATATCTCACGAATTACGTTCACCGTTAACGCGTTTAAAAATGGCGACAGGCCTTGCGCAAATGCAAACCCCAGAAGAAAACCAAACTTACTTATTACGTATTGAAAAAGAAGCTAATCAACTTGATAAAATGATTGCCGATGTGTTGCAAGTATCGCGCCTTGAGGCGAAAAGCCAAGCACTGTCATTACATGAACAATCTTTACAAGTGATCATAGATCACGTGTTAAATGATGCTCAGTTTGAAGCGAAACAAAATAACAAACAACTGCTTATTCAAGGCCAGCTGAATGTTGATATTCGTTGCGATGAGAGCTTAATTGCCAGCGCATTAGAAAATGTATTACGTAATGCGATAAAGTATGCTGTGCATACAATTACCTTATCGATGAGTTTAAGTGATGCGATTTATATTGAGATCAGTGATGATGGTCCTGGCGTTGAGCCACAAAATTTAACTAAGCTATGTGAGCCGTTTTTTCGTCAATCAGATGCACGAGATAGAACCAGCGGTGGTACTGGGCTTGGTTTAGCAATCGCTAAAAACGCTATTGCCGCCCATGCTGGCAGCTTAACACTGCATAATAGTGAACCTAACGGGCTCTGCGTGCGCATTGCCTTACCGTTAAATAAACAAAAATAAGAATGCGCCCTATGTTTTACAGTACAGAGTCAGATTTACTCGCGCGACAGCCTGAAATATCGCAATTTTTTGCGCAACAGGTGAATAAAGCACTGCTGACGACGACAAATGGTGATTTATATTATGGTTATGCGATACCGGAACAGCCCAAAGCCGCTATAGTCATTAGCTCTGGGCGTATAGAAGGGTTAGATAAATACCAAGAGCTGATATGGGAGTTATTTAAAAATAATTACGCTGTATTTATTGTCGACCACCAAGGACAAGGGCGATCTTATCGGGCGCTTGCAAACCCGCATAAAGGCTTTGTGAATAAATTTACTGATTATGCAGATGATTTGGCACTATTTGACAGTCAAATTGTGAATACTCTTTACCAAGGTAAAAAGGTCATGCTCGGGCACTCAATGGGCGGAGCGATTGCAGTGGACTTTCTCACTCGATTTAAGCATAACTACAGTGGTGTTTTCCTGTCTGCCCCCATGTTTGATATTTACACCAAAGGCACACCAAAACCACTTGCTAAACTTGCCGCACGTACAGCGTGCTTATTAGGCTTTAACCAGTGTTATGCACTTGGTCAAACTGATTATCTAGCATACGATTTTCTGAATAATGATCTAACGAGTAGCGAGGTCCGCTATCAATTGTTTAGACAAACCTATCAAAGCGATAGCATATTGCAATTAGGTGGCGTCACTTATGGCTGGTTAAATGCTGCGTTTGGCTTTATGGCGACTCTTGAGCAACAACAGCTAACGCTCCCCGTTTTTATTGCCAGTGCTGAAAACGATACGGTTGTCGATAACCAAGCTCAAATTGCATTGGTGCATCGTCAAAACAATGCGGTTTTACAGACGTTTGCTGGTGCAAAACATGAGCTACTGTTTGAACAAGACACCATTCGCCAAGCCGTACTTAGCCGCTTTTATCAGTTTTGTGACTCACTAAATTGAGAGTTTGGCTGACTCAACGACATGGGATCTTGGTGGATCAAAATATCCATTTCACAATTAAACTCTTGTTGGATCATTGCCACCACTTCATCAGCAACGTAATGCGCACGGATCAAAGGCAGTTGATCTTCAAGTTCTAAATGCATTTGAATAAATTTAACTTTGCCGCCTTGCCGAGTACGTACGTCGTGTACGCCAAAAACATCGTTATGACTGTTGGCAATTGATACTATGCTGGCTTTTTCTTCATCTGGAAGTTCTTTATCCATCAAGTGATCAGCACTTTGTGTTGCTATATCCCAGCTGTTATAAAGAAGGTAGCCAGCAACGCCAATAGCAAAAATAGGGTCGGCGTAAAGCATGCCATTTTGCGCCAGTAATATCGCAATCAATACCGCGGCATTTAAAATTAAGTCACCTTTGTAGTGCACTGAGTCCGCTTTGATCGCGATAGATTCGGTATGCCTTATCACTTTGGTTTGTACATATACCACCACCAGCGTACAAGCAATGGCAAAAATACTGACCCACACACCCAGCATCGAATGGTTTAATACCACAGGGTTAAATAAGCGCTCAATACCATGAAATGCTAATAAACAACCTGAACCAGCAATAAAGGCTGCTTGACCTAACCCAGCTAATGCTTCAGCTTTACCGTGACCAAAGCGGTGATCGTCATCTGCAGGGCGCAGTGCATAACCTAACACTAAAAAACTCATCGCTGAGGCGGTAATATCCATCAAAGAGTCTGTAAGTGAGCCAAGCATGGATGCTGAGCCCGACGCAAGCCATGCCCAACATTTAGCCGCAATCATCAAGCTCACCATAACCATGGTAACAATACTGGCGGTTTTCACCCAAAATTCATAACTACGTTGATGCACGCTTTTGCCTATGTTTTAAACTGTTTGATTAAAATCAGTATATCATTTTTTTTCGCTGTTTCGTGTATACTCTCGAACGTCAAAATGTAGATCACCAATAAGGCTCGTTATGCTCGATATCGTTTTATACCAACCAGAAATTCCCCCTAACACAGGGAATATTATTCGTTTGTGCGCAAATACAGGTTTTGCTTTGCACCTCATCGAACCACTGGGCTTTGAGTGGGATGATAAGCGCGTCAAAAGAGCGGGCCTTGATTACCATGAATTTAGCCATGTGCAACGCCATGCTTCGTTCGAGGCGTACTTAGCAAAGTGCCAACCAAAGAAAGTATACGCGTGTACTACTAAAGGTAGTCAATTCCATCACCAAGCAAGCTATGAAGCGGGTGACTGTTTAGTATTTGGCCCAGAAACACGTGGCTTACCGGATGAATTAATTCAATCATTACCAAATGAGCAACGAGTGCGGATCCCAATGCAAGCCAATAGCAGAAGCATGAACTTATCCAATGCGGTTGCTGTGTTTGTTTATGAATCATGGCGTCAGTTAGGTTTCCCTAACGCTCAGTAAACACTGCAAATAAAGCGCCCATTAGGCGCTTTAGCTCCCCCTTTAAGGCTAAAATGCCACTGCACTTACTGTAATAAATTTCACGCTTGACGATTCGCAATTTATTTATTCATGCACTATTCTAAATAAGTTCTTTTTAAACTTATTCAATGGATTGCAATGCGGTTTATACTTAAAACATGCTGCTTTATCAGTATGTTCTTTTTTGTAAATGTAAACGCCAGTATGGTGGATGAAATAAACGCCAACGCGCTTTCTATACCTGCCATTAACGACTTTACCCAAAGCCCGACTAACACATTTTGGCTCGCAACTGAAAAAGGTTTATTTAGCTACGATTCTACGCACCTGTTTAGTAGTCACACACCGCCATTTTCAGCATTTGCAACGCTTAATGTTTTGCAGGTAGCCGCTTATAAATCATGGTTATTAGTTAATACAGAGCAAGGTTTAAGTTTAATAGATCTAATCAGCAATCAACTAATTCAACTAACCGACAGCCCATTAAAGCAACAGATCTTTACCACAGATCATGGCTTTTATTTTCTACATTTAGGTCAGATTTACACAATAAAAAACGAAAAACTTCATTCTGCCTATGCTTTTTCTGAACAAATTGTTGAGCTTGCAGCTGGGTTTAACAACAGTTTATGGTTACATTCTGGCGGGAATGCGGCCAGTCGCTTTGATACAGCCAGCAACGCAATTATCTCTCGGCTCAGCGCACCGGCTGACATTACTCAGCTAAGCCCAAGTCAAACATCAACCGCACTCGTTATTAGCACCTCAAATGAACAACATTATCTATTTAATAACACCCACTCATTAGAAACAATAAAACTCAATCACATCAATGTGCAACACCTAAACTTCTTTCAAGACCACCTTTACTATTTACATAATAATCAAGCTTATAAATATGATTTAACAACCAAAAGCAGTAAGCCTTTATTTTATAATTCTCCGGCGCATTTTTTATCAATAAAACAAAACAATGAACAACTGTGGCTGCAAACCAACACTAAAAATTGGGTGAGGCTTTATGCAATGCAAATTATTGCAACGCCAATTACCGAGAGTCCAGCGCCAAGAATACAGCAATATTTCAAAATGCTGGCCCAGATAGATAACTTTTCTAAAGGTAAAAAAGTACTCAGTATTTATTATTTACACGAAGACAAGTGGGCAATAACAACCTCTAACGGGTTGTATTTATACAGTGCTCGCACCCAAGCATTTGATTTATTACTACCAGAGCAAGCAAATGTGCTGCACTTCACAGCACCGACAACGCTATGGATAGCAAGCAAAAAACAGTTAATCAATTATGATTTTGCAACTCAACAACATAATTTTTCGCTGCCAGTTAGTAACATAAATGCTTTCACCCCCCTCTCTGATACACAGTATTTAGCAAGTAATAACCAGCAGTTATTTTATATTAGCGATCAACAAGCAATTCCCTTAGCGCTAGACACCACACACACCCTTGGCGAGATCAGAGATATTTTTTATCAGCGTAATTCATCAAGGCTTTGGCTTGCGACAAAAAACGGTTTATGGCAAACCCCCGTAGACTCAGCACTGACAACAAAAAGCGTACACTTTAATAAAGTCAGCATGTTTGACACTACTGCCATCTACGAAGCTCCACTTGATACACTGTGGATAGTCGATTCTCAAGCAATCAAACTCTACACTCCCAGTACTAATGTATGGGTTGAAAATGCGACCCACAGCATGGCTGCAAATATAGATGATTCAATTAGCCAGCAGCAATTGCCACAAGCTCAATTTACCGTAAGCTACCGCGATAAAATAATGCTGTTCGCGCCTCAAAATACCAGTATTCTTCTTGAAGTACATGCAACACAATCAATACCGCAAAATAATCTATTTTCAATCAGTCACCTAGCGTTACACTATCAAGAAAATGACGAACACTATTATCACTTAGCGACGAATGCGCTGCATGTACAACAACCGCTAAAAGGTGTATCCGTTTGGTTCACCAGTGATAGTAATTTACCCATGCGACTGTCTTATCGACTCGATCCTAATGGACAGTGGCTGCCACTACCAAGCTCTCAATCTATGCTGTCGCTCACAGCTGATCAAAAAAATATTTACCTTGAAGTTAAAAACCTTAATCAAGTAAATAGCGAGCCATTAGTGTTACTAATAAAACAAACGGCTTTAACCCTACCTAACTGGTTTAATTATTTAATTTTAACGACTATTTTTATTATTTTATTACTACTTGTTATTTATAAACTAAAAAATGGTGCGAAACACAATTTAGCTAATGCATTAATGGCGCAATCTAAAGACGCTATTTGGATTGCCAACGAAGACTTTCAAATAACAGATATAAACCAAGCTTTTACAACCATTTGTGGATTCACCCTAGCTGATGTTATCGGTAAAAAGCCAAAGGCATACACAGTCGAAGGCCGAGACAAAAAACTAGAAAGTCTTATTCGTAATGATTTGGAAACCGATGGCTATTGGTCAGGAGAAATCTGGAACTTGCGCAAAGACGGGCAACCTTATGCGTTAGACTTATCGATAACCAAAGTAAAAACCCCTAACCTGCGTAACAGTAGCGCGCATTATATTGGCTTATTCTCCGATGTAACTGCCCGGAAAAATAATGAACGGGCCATGCTAAAGCTCACCACCCGAGACTCTGTTACTGGGCTATCTAATCGTACTATTTTTATTGAATCTGTTAATAAAGCCATTGCCAGTTGTAATAATAACTTCCCTGATCTACTAATAATTTTTATCGATTTAGATAATTTCAATAAAATAAATGAGTCCCTCGGTCATGCAATTGGAGATGAACTATTAAAAGAGGTTGCAGGTAGACTCTCTCGCAATCTTGACTCTGGTTATACACTCGCCCGTTTAGGCGGTGATGAATTTGCTATTTTGGTGCCACCTTATTTATATTCAGGAATGACTATCTTTTTCGCGAAAAAGCTTGCCGATAAAATCCTGGCACAGTTTCAAACTCCGTTTATGCTTGATGGCATAGAGAGCTTTATTTCAGCTTGTTGCGGCATTGCTGTCTATCCCGAAAACGGCTATAGCAGTGAAGCACTTATGCGCTGCGCCAATAGCGCGCTTAACCACGCAAAAAAAATAGGTCATAACAATTATCAGTTTTTTGATAAATCTAAACACACCATAGACTCAAATGAGCTCAATAAAGAAAGTGCGCTATTTAGAGCCATTGAACATCAAGACTTTCAATTGTTTTATCAAGTAAAATATAATGCTGACAAAAATCAAATTCATGGCTTTGAGGCATTAGTTCGCTGGCCACAAGTTGACGGTAGCCTTATTAGTCCTAGCGAGTTCATACCGCTAGCAGAACAAAATGGGGCGATAATTCCATTAACATTATTACTAATGAAACAATTATTTAAACAGCTTGAATTATGGCGTAATCAACGAGTTAACTTTGGTAAAGTAGCAATTAATATTTCTGCATTACATTTTCAGCAAAGCAGCTTACTTGAAACACTTACCGAGTGCTTAACAAACTATGATGTACCGGCTCGCTGTGTAGAGTTAGAAATAACCGAAAGCGCCATGATGGATAACCCTGAGTTTGCCCAGCAACAAATGAATCGCTTAAAAGCGCTTGGCTTCACGATTGCCTTAGATGATTTTGGCACAGGACATTCATCACTTGGCTATTTAAAGCGCTTTCCTATCGATACCTTAAAAATTGACCGTTCTTTTATTAAAGATATTATTGATAGCGAACAAGACCGAAATATCACCGCGACGATTATACGCCTGGCTAAATATTTAAAAATCGATGTAGTTGCAGAAGGCGTTGAAACGAAAGAGCAAGCTTATATGCTCCATGTAATGGGTTGTAATACCATGCAAGGTTATTACTATAGCCGCCCGCTACATGCTGATAAGGTTGCGGCTTTTATTGAAAAAAATAATCAGCGAAAACACTCTAGTTTGGGCAATGACTAAACGTGAGTTGTTGTCAGCGTAATGATTAGCACAACGCTGACACTCATGCTTATTCTGATTTTTGCTCACGGCCTAATAACGCCATAGCCGCTTCTTTCACGTCTTTATTTTCATAAAGTACCTGATAGATTTGCTCAGTAATTGGCATTTCAATGCCTGTACGCTGAGCAAGTAAATACACCTCTTTGGTGTTGCGGTAACCTTCGACCACTTGACCAATTGACGCTATCGCCTGTTCAACCCCCTCACCTTTGCCTAGTGCTAAGCCAAAACGACGGTTACGAGACTGGTTATCAGTACACGTAAGTATCAAATCACCAAGGCCGGCCATGCCCATAAAGGTTTCAGATTTCGCGCCAAGTGCACAACCTAAACGGCATAATTCAGCTAAACCACGGGTGATAAGTGCTGTTCTAGCATTAGCACCAAAACCAAAGCCATCAGACATTCCCGCACCAATCGCGATCACATTTTTAACTGCACCACCAAGTTGAATGCCAATAAAATCATTATTGTTATAAACTCGGAATGAGCGGCCACAATGCAATAAATCAGCAAGCTGTTTTGCAAAGGTGGTTGATGTTGACGACACCGAAACAGCGGTAGGTAACCCCATTGCCATTTCTTTGGCAAAAGTCGGCCCAGAAACAACCGCCAATGGCACATCATCGCCTAGCTCTTGTTGGGCAACCTCTTGCAGTAACCGACCAGTATCGGGCTCTAACCCTTTGGTTGCCCACGCCACTTGCGCACCATCAAGTAATGAAGGCTTTATTTGCTGCAATGTGTCGCCAAATGCATGGCTTGGTACTACAACCAAAATAACTTGGCTTGCAGTAACAGCGGTGTGTAAATCGGCTTCTAAGTGTAAAGTATCAGGAAATGTGACATCGGGTAGGTAACGTTGATTCTTCCGCTCAGCTGCAAGCGTGGCAACGTCATCGCTATTGCGTCCCCAAAGCGTCACTACGTGACCATTTCGGGCTAAACAAATAGCAAGGGCGGTGCCATAAGACCCCGCCCCTAAAACTGTAACAGCTGAATTGGCTGTATTCATCAATTAAGCGTCTGCAGTTGCCTGTTCAGCTTGCGCTGCACGTTGCTGCATATATTGCGCGAATAACGCGTCAAAGTTAACAGGTGCAAGGTTAAGCTGCGGGAATGTACCACGGTTAACTAAGTTAGATACCGCCTCACGCGCATATGGGAAAAGTACATTTGGACAAAAAGCGCCTAGCATATGTGCAAGTTGTACTTCTTCAACTTCTGCGATAGTGAAAATACCCGCTTGCTGAATTTCACATAAAAACGCTGTTTCTTCACCGATAGAAGCAGTAACAGTGAGTGCTAATACAACTTCAAATACACCTTCGTCTAGTTTGTTAGAACGGGTATCAAGATCAAGTTTAACTTCAGGTGTCCACTCTTTTTGGAAAATAGCAGGAGAATTAGGCGTTTCAAAAGACACGTCTTTAGTGTAAATACGTTGAATAGTAAATTGTGGGCCTGTTTCTTCTTGTGCTGCTACGTTCTGATTTTCTTCGTTCATAATAATTCCTAACTTTTAATCGTTTTTATAATAAATATTTAAGCGTTCAACTTAGCATCAAGTTTACCTTGTGCTTCAATCGCCATCATGTCGTCACAACCGCCGATATGCTCATCATTAATAAAGATTTGCGGTACTGTGCTCGCCCCACCTGCTTTGGCGATCATTTCATCACGTAGCTCAGGCTGTACACCGATATCTATATTCTTATATTGCACACCTTTACTGGTTAACAATGCCAGTGCTCGTTGGCAAAAAGGACAATACGCTTTGGTGTAAAGAACAACATTACTCATAACAATTCCTCTAACGGCCTAACTAAGTAAATTAGCGACCTGTTGTCGTTGGTAGACCGGCACTTTGCCATGCCCCCATACCACCTGATAATACATATACTGATTCAAAACCAGCTTTATGCATGGCGGTTGCAATACCTGAGGCAGTCATGCCTGTGGTGCATACCAATATAATGGGTTTACTCTTAGACTTTTCAAGGCTTGAAAAGTCAGATTGTTTAGCTTTTTCAGGGCTAAGGTGCTCAGCGCCTGCAATACGACCATTATTAAATTCTTTTTGGGCACGTATATCTACAACTAGACCGTCTTCACGGTTAATTAATAACGTTAATTGTTGCGGATTTATTTGACGAATTGCTGAAAACTTACTTTTAAACCAACCGCCAACAATGAGTGCAACCAAAGCAACCCACACTAAACTTAATATCGGATGATTACCGACAAATTCAATATATTGATCCATGCGTCTTCCACTATGAAAATTGTCCCGCGCCTTTAGCGCTGGGGTTAAACGTAAGGGCAATGCCCTAGCCACGCAAGTATACGTGCTTGATTAGAAATTACCAGAGAGTGAAATATTTTAATATGCGCCTTTGATTGCTGATCATAACGATAAAACACGGTATGCTTAGCTTAAACAGGAGCTAATTTTCAGGAACCAAAATGACACAACATAAAAAACCTCTCGTATTAATGATTTTAGATGGTTGGGGATACCGTGAAGATGCACAAAGTAATGCAATTTTAGCGGCTAATACCCCAGTTTTAGATGAACTTTGGGCAACTCGCCCGCATACCCTAATTTCTGGATCGGGTTTAGATGTTGGTCTTCCTGATGGGCAAATGGGGAACTCAGAAGTGGGCCACGTCAACCTCGGCGCAGGCCGTGTGGTTTATCAAGACTTTACTCGCATTACTAAAGCAATAAACGACGGTGAATTTGCCCACAACCCCGTGTTAGTCGAAAACATAGATAAAGCGGTCAATGCCGGTAAAGCCGTGCACTTAATGGGCTTGTTAAGTCCAGGCGGTGTTCATAGCCATGAAGATCATATTGTCGCTGCTATCGAGTTAGCAGCAGAACGCGGTGCTAAAGAAGTGTATTTTCATGCATTTTTAGATGGCCGAGATACCCCACCACGCAGCGCAAAAGCCTCAATTGAACGTGTTGAAGCTGTGTTTAGTAAACTAGCTTGCGGTCGTCTTGCATCTATTATTGGTCGCTACTACGCAATGGACCGTGATAATCGCTGGAATCGGGTTGAGCAAGCTTATGACCTAATGGTAAGTGGTATCGCACAGCATAGCTACGATAATGGTGTTGATGCATTAGCTGCGGCCTACGAACGCGATGAAAACGATGAATTTGTAGCAGCAACAGCGATTACAGATAACGACCAACAAGCGGCACAAATCAATGATGGTGATACGGTTATTTTCTTAAACTTTAGAGCTGACCGCGCCCGTGAAATGACCCGTGCATTTGTTGATGCAGACTTTGATGGCTTTGCGAAGAAAAAAGCCCCTCAGTTAAGCGGCTTTGTCATGTTAACCGAGTATGCAGCTGATATTGATGCACCTGCCGCTTTTTCTCCTGAGCCACTTAATAATGTACTTGGCGAATGGTTTGAAAAACACGGTAAAACGCAATTACGTATTTCTGAAACTGAAAAATACGCACACGTTACGTTCTTTTTTAGTGGTGGTCGTGAAGATGAATTTGAAGGCGAAACTCGCGAGCTTATCCCATCTCCGCAAGTTGCAACATACGACTTACAACCTGAAATGAACTCAGAAATGCTTACCGATAAACTGGTTGAAGCAATCAAGAGCGGTAAATACGACGCTATTATTTGTAACTACCCGAATGGTGACATGGTTGGTCACTCAGGTGTATTTGAAGCTGCTGTAAAAGCCTGTGAAGCAGTGGATCACTGTATTGGCCGTGTTGTCGCAGCTTTAGAAGAGTTTGGCGGTGAGGCACTTATTACTGCCGATCATGGTAATGCTGAGCAAATGGCAAACCCTGCCACAGGCCAAGCACATACCGCTCACACCAGTGAACCTGTGCCATTCATTTACGTTGGCCGTGATGCAACCCCAAGTGAAGGCAAAGCTTTAAGCGATGTTGCACCAACCATGTTGCATCTAATGGGTATGGAGCAGCCAAGTGAAATGACTGGCACACCGATCATGACTTTGAAGTAAACCATGAAAAAATGTGTTAAACAATTAATTGTTAGTACATTAATTATGTCTTCATTAGTGGTCGCTTCGGCTACCGCTAATGAAGATCGTACTAAAAAAGATCTCAGTGAAATTCAAAGTGCATTAAAGCAAAGTCAAGCAGAGTTGGCCGCCCAGCGTAAGGACATCGCTAAATCACAAAAAAGCCTACAGCAGCATGAACTCGATATCGCTAAAAACGCCAAAGCACTGAATATTGCAGAGCAGTCAATTCGCGATACCGAAAAACAACAAAAACAACAACAGCAACAAGCTGATGCGCTTGAGAAAAAGCGTAAAGAGCAACAGCAAGCACTTGCAGCACAAATTAAAAGTGCTTACATGTCCGGCGGGCACGACTATTCAAAAATGCTGCTGAATCAAGAAAATACGGCACAAGTTGAGCGCACATTAAGTTATTACAACTACCTTAACAAAGCCCGTATCGAACAAATTGAAGAATTAAAAGCCCTACTGCTCGAAATCGAAGTGGTACAAGCTGAACTGGAAAAAACTAAACTCCATTTAACTGCCTTACATAAAGAGCAAGCCAATCGTCATCAAGCATTAGTTGCAGCACAACAGCAGCGTAAAGCAAATATCAATGAACTAAAAACCAAACTTAGCTCTACAAAAAACGAGATTGATTACCTAAAAGAAAACGAAAAAACCTTAGTCACAACCCTGCAAGAGCTTGAAAAAGAAAAAACGCAAAAGGTTGAACTGCTCGGCTTAGCGAAAAGCAAAGGAAAACTAGACTGGCCAACAAAAGGGAAAATAGAACATAGTTTTGGACAACGCAAACACGGTGGAATTGACTGGAAAGGCGTGTTAATTGGCGCACGAGAAGGCAGTAACGTGCAAAGCGTTCACAACGGTCAAGTAGTATTTGCTGATTGGCTAAAAGGCTATGGCTGGGTAATTGTACTGGACCATGGCGACGGTTTTATGAGTTTATACGGTCATACGCAAACCCTGTTAAAAGACGTTGGCGATATGGTTCGTAAAGGTGACATCATCGCCTTAGTGGGACAAAGCGGCGGACAAGCAAATTCTGGTCTATACTTTGAAATACGCCACAAAGGACGCGCAGTAAACCCTGTAAAATGGTGCAGACGCATTTAAGTGATTAAACAGCTGCACCCCGTTGGGAGCAGCTGATGCCACATACACAATACAAAATAAAACCGTTACAGCATTATGCTATAACGCGTGCCTATATCTGTTATCTGCTATTAATTAGTGTTTTCTTGTGCCTGAGTTTTAATAGCTTTGCCCTTACCAATGTAGGTGATTTAAAAAGCCAACAAAAAAGCGAAATCCTATTTAATATCCACGCCTATTATGTTGAAGATTTAGCACTGCAACAAAGCTTCGAAAGCAACCAACAATTTGAAGCCTTACTAGCGCAACTCGATCCGTACTCTAAATACCTTAATGAACAAGAGTTAGAAGCGCTATTTAGTAGCACTAACGGGCGCTACACAGGGCTTGGTATAGAGGTAAAACAACAAGATCAAAAAATTGTTATTATCAACACCATTAACAACTCCCCTGCAGCCCTCGCTGGCATACAAAAAAATGATGTGGTACTTGCTATCAATCAACAACCGATAGTTAATAAAAACATTGACCAAGTTGCACAAATGATTAAAAGCAGCGACACCGCATCAGTCATCTTAACAATTGAGCGAGCGATGCAAGCAATGGATTTTGATATTATTCGCTCTGAAATTAACATAGAGAGCGTAACCAGTTCTTTATCAAGCTTTGGAATAGGCTACTTAGCAATTAATAGCTTTAGTAATCACACCTTACACGATGTAGCACGGCATATAACCGTGCTACAAAGTAATTATGGCTCAGCCCTTTCGGGGTTAGTGATCGACTTACGCGACAACCCAGGCGGCACATTACAAAGTGCCGTAGCAGTCTCGGATCTGTTCTTACAAAGCGGTACCATAGTCACCACCAAAGGACGCTTTTATGATGCAAATCAACATTATCGCGCCAAGAAAGGGGATATCCTCAATGGTGCCCCCATTGCGGTGCTGATCAATGAAAACTCAGCCTCAGCAGCAGAAATCTTAGCCGCGGCATTAAAAGACAATCACCGTGCTACGTTAATCGGTAGCCAGTCTTTTGGTAAAGGTTCTGTACAGTCGCTGATCCCACTTGGTAATGGTAATACAGCCCTAAAACTAACCACCGCAAGATACTTCACTCCGTCAGGGCAATCAATTGATGGTGTTGGCGTGACCCCCGACGTGGCGATTAATCAATCAGGTCTTTCACAAATAGATAAAGTAGTTATAATAAAAAATGAACAAGGAAGCGACGATCCGTTATGGCAAAATTCAGACGTAACCGATCCTCTGTTATTAAAGGCGCAGCAGCTATTAACGATGAAATAAGTGTTGTAGCTCATAAAAAAGATAATAAAAATTATAAACGTGAAAAAACTAGCTTGGCTATTATTGGCTATTTGCAGCTTACCCGCTGTTGCGGCAGGTAAACAAATAGCCATCGTGATTGATGATATTGGTAATCATCAACGCGACCTCGAAACCTTAAATTTACCAGGTAAAATATCGTTTTCGATTTTGCCTCATACCCCCTATTCACAAATTTTTGCTCGCTTGGCCAGTCAATCAGATAAAGAATTACTGCTGCATATTCCTATGCAAGCATTGGATAACAGTAAAGCACTTGGCCCAGGCGCACTCACCAGCGATATGAGCAAAGAACAATTACAGCATACACTCGGTAATGCCCTTGCCACACTGCCACAAGTTAAAGGCGTGAATAACCACATGGGCTCAGCACTTACTCAAGAAAGCCAGCCCATGAAATGGACCATGGAAGTGCTAAAGAAGCGCAACCTGTACTTTTTAGATAGCCGCACGACCGGCTTAAGCCAAGCGCAAAACGTCGCTAATTTATATGGTGTGGAAAATGTTGGCCGTCACGTGTTTCTTGACAATATTATTAGTGAACAACAATTACAATTTCGTCTCAACGAACTAAAGTATAAAGCCGAGCATTATAGCTTCGCCATCGCAATTGCCCACCCTTACCCTGAAACTATCGAGTTTTTACAGCGCAAACTCCCCGAACTGGAACAACAAGGCTTTGAACTCGTGCCGCTATCACAACTAGTAGAGCGTAAATATATACAACTCGCGCAGGCCGAGAGTAAAGGAGTGAGTGCGAGATAAAAGCGGTCAGCGGTCAAGTTGAAAGTTACAAATTGCAAGGGAAAGATTTTAGATTTTAGATTTTAGATTTTAGATTTTAGAAAACAGAATAGTCCATCGTTAAATTAGCCACGTAGGTTGTGGTTGAGAGCAACGAAACCCAACGATGTAAGAATAAAATTGAGTAACGGTGTAGAGCTGTGAGAAGCAAACGGTCGATCAAACTCATTTTTGGACAGTAATGAACTTCGAAGAATCGAACATTAGCAATTTATGAATAACTTCAGGTATGGAAAAGTCGCTTAGTAAGGTGCCCAGTCTTACTGGCGCAGATTAGAACGTCTGTTCTTATGCATTCCGAGAATGAGTTCCCTATTCATCGGATGGTTTATCATTTAGACGTAAATTTAATACATTTAGTAATTTGAAGCACTAGCCTTACTTTTCACCTTCGTATGAAATCTTATTAATATCAATTAGGTAAAATCTACTTGCTTAGTCTACACTTTCTGCTTATTTACAGTCAATTTTCATAGTTCATTAGAGGGAAAACATTAATGAGGCTCTTACCTTTGGCATTCGCTTTACTATCTGTCAGTTGTACCACTCTGGCTTCCAGCCCTACAAAACCTTTTGCGGATAGAATCTATGTTGGCGGAGATATTATTACGGTCAACGACTCTGACCTTAGCGCTGAAGCTTTAGCGATTAAGAATGGTCGCATTTTAGCGGTCGGTAAAGAATCAGAATTGATGAAGTTACGAGATGATCATACGAAAATTGTCGATTTAGATGGTAAAACGATGATCCCTGGCTTTATCGATGGTCATGGGCATGTTTTTAACACGGGTATTCAGGCTTTATCTGCGAACTTACTTGCCGATCCTGATGGTAATATAAATAGTATAGCGTCACTTCAAAAAGAACTAAGATCTTGGGTGGCGAAGCCAGAAAACGGTAAGCATGGAATCATCCTGGGGTTTGGTTATGATGACTCACAGTTAAAAGAACAAAGGCATCCTACTCGCCAAGAATTGGATGAAGTATCTAAAGATCTTCCAGTACTTATTATCCATCAGTCAGGTCACTTAGCAACTTTGAATACTAAAGCATTGGAGTTGGCAGGTTTGACGGCAGAGAACACCAATCCTGATGGCGGTAAGATTCGTCGTGAGAGTGATGGAAAAACACCTAATGGTGTGCTGGAAGAAACTGCTTTCTTTGGAACCTTGCTACCGCTATTTGCCAAGCTCAGCGCTAAAGAGAATGAAGTCATTTTTAAAGCGGGTATGGATCTTTACGCAAGCTTTGGTTATACCACCGCTCAGGAAGGCCGCGCTTCGACATCGGCAGTGAAAACCATGTACGACTTAGCTCAAGAGGCAAAACTCCCTATCGATGTGGTCGCGTACCCTGATATTCAAGTGGCTCAAGAGGTCATCTCTCCTCCGTATTACTCAAGCGAGTATTCTTATGGATTCCGCGTCGCTGGGGCTAAGCTTAATCTTGATGGTTCTCCTCAGGGCAAAACCGCTTGGCTAACGGAGCCTTATCTTGTTCCACCGGTTGGTCAAGAGAAAGACTACAAAGGTTACCCGAGTATGAGTGATGAAAAAGCCGCCGAGTATATTGAGTTAGCACAACGTAATGGCTGGCAGCTGTTAACCCATGTCAACGGTGATGCTGCAATTGATCAATTGCTTAATGGGATTAAAGCGAGTGAGAAAAAACACGGTGTACCAGACCGAGGATTTATCGCAATACATGCGCAGACAGCTCGTAAAGATCAAGTAGAGCAATTTAAACGCTTGGGCGTTTTTCCGTCGTTTTTTCCAATGCATACCTTCTATTGGGGTGATTGGCACATGAATTCCGTTTTAGGCAAAGATCGAGCAGAGAATATCTCGCCAACCGGTTGGGCTCGAGATTTAGGCATGATTTATACCTCTCACCACGATTCTCCTGTGGCTTTGCCTAACTCAATGCGTGTTTATTCCGCGACAGTTAACCGGGTAAGTCGTACTGGTCAGATTATGGGGCCTAAACAACGTGTGTCGGCGCTGGACGGATTAAAATCGCAAACATTATGGGCTGCCACTCAATACAAAGAAGAGAAAAGCAAAGGTTCTCTGGAAGTAGGCAAACTCGCTGACTTGGTTATTTTATCTGATAACCCGCTCACGGCAAAACCTGAAACACTGGTCGATATCAAAGTATTAGAAACGATAAAAGAAGGGCAAACGGTATATTCAAGTGATCAACAAGTCGCCGTAGATAGTTGCGTAAACACTAAGCGATGTCAGGAAATCGCAACTGCCACTATGATTTCTACAGGGCTATTGCATCACTCACATTGATTTATTTTTCATATTTTTAGTCGTCAAGTAAAAAATAGGAAGCCATTTGAGCTTCCTATTTTATAGCTAGCCCGTCTCTAAAACAGAGGGGGATTGCTTCATATTTATTTAGAGTGCTTATTGAGTTAACGAGAAATTCGCTTCCTCGATAAATTGCATTACCTCAAAACGAACGGCACACTATAAGAAAGGATAACTTTTAGTATGAAAAAACTTTTCCTCGAAGTATCATTGAATCACAACAAAGAGTAATTAATCTAAAACATATTGGGGCGAAGCAGCACAAGAACACTGCATGCGTTAAATCAACAATCGGTTTCTCTCGATTTCTTAATGGCGTCTTCAATCTCTGTTCCCCAATATTTGATGGCATTGTCAATTTTGTATGACCAAGTCGTAACTGAACGGCCGGTATATTTTTGGTTCGAGCATAAACCAAAGTCGCTTTGGTTCTTCGCATTGAGTGAGTTCCATATAGGTCAATTGGCTTGATTTCTAACATGACTGTATATCCTACTTATAGCTGTAGCGTTATTACGAAAAAGAAACGTATCAAAGGTGATATGCTGCAAATAATAAGTGATGGGAAGCTTAATAGGTTGAACAAAAACGACACATTCTAGTAGGTAATCAGAGCTCCAAATATTGATTGCCGCTAAATACTATAGCTACATAGTTATGCAAAAATGAGACTGGAGTGTTTGTTGTGAAACGAAAAATGAGGGTTCTGTCACGGCCTCTCAACTGCCAAACATGAATAAAAGTAAGATGATTTCGGCGGCACGATTCGTCATTGAGTATTTGTGCAAGCTCACAATGGGGCAGAAACGAGTTACGTCTGAAGGCCTGATTTTGGCACTGAGCCGTACTTCGGTAGAGGACTGGGACTGACTTTAGACAGCCGATAATGCAAAATACTGGCGCTAATTGGTTGGGTACTTTTCGTTGGGTTTCGCTGCGCTCAAACCAACCTACGTTGATAATTATAAAGCGCAGCGCCTCTAAACCTCTTTGTGAATAAATTACTTTAAGCTCTTTTCTATAATGTTTCGCAACAGGGAAAGAAAATAACGGTGGCCACGTTTGCCACTTAAAACTTTCTCGTGCTTATGACTTATCGCTTAAAACTTATAACTTCCCTTAAAGCAAAAAAGCCCCGCATTTTCATGCAGGGCTTTAATAATTTTACAAAGCTGATATTAGCTCATTGCTGTTTGTAGCTTTTTCATCGCTGTTTTCTCAAGCTGACGAACACGCTCTGCTGATACGCTGTATTTTTCAGCAAGCTCTTGCAGTGTTGCTTTTTCATCAGACAACCAACGAGCGCTAACAATATCTTGTGAACGTTCGTCTAAGGTTTTTAAAGCACTAAATAAACGTGTATGCGACTGTTCTTGCCACTGCTGTTGCTCAACTTCCTCAGCAAGGTCGTTGCTGCCATCTGTTAAGTATTGCACTGGTGAATAAGTGCTTGTTGGCGCGTCATCGCTGTCGTCACCGGTTAAATCAAAGCCCATGTCTTGGCCGCTCATGCGCGATTCCATTTCACGTACTTCTTTTTCACTTACACCTAGCTCGTTCGCTACCGTAGCAACTTCAGCCTGGTTAAACCAACCTAAACGTTTTTTGTTCTTACGAAGATTAAAGAACAGTTTACGCTGCGCTTTAGTGGTCGCAACTTTTACGATACGCCAGTTTTTCAGCACGAATTCGTGAATTTCAGCTTTTATCCAGTGCACTGCAAATGAAACCAAACGTACGCCCACTGACGGGTCGAAACGCTTTACAGCTTTCATCAGGCCAATGTTACCTTCTTGGATCAAGTCTGCTTGTGGCAAACCGTAGCCTGAATAACCTTTAGCTATATGTGCCACAAAACGAAGGTGAGACATGATGAGTTGCTTTGCAGCGTTAAGATCGCCATCTTCCTGTAAGCGAGTCGCCAACTCTTTTTCTTGCTCAGCATCTAGCATAGGTATAGTGCTTACCGCTTGAAGGTAGCCGTCCATACTTGCGCTTTGCTGTCCAACTGTGAGTGCCATTGCGTATAAATCTTTACTCATTTTTCACCTCGGTGATAAATATTTGAAACCATCTTAGCACTCTTTGACCTAGAGTGCTAACTTCAATTTAAAACTTTTTTTAGATTGAAGCAAGTGGTTTTTTCGTGTTTTTTTATTCTACTTTAAATGCCTGAATAAGCGATGAATTCTAGCTTTGCGGTCAATTGGTTATAAGAAGGTGATTCCCCATAACCAACTGAATCAATGATTATAATCAACAATTGTTACACTTTATCGGGTTCAATTTCTTTAATATAACGATTAACTGATAAATATGAACCTATAAACCCTAAGCTGGTCGCCAATAGTACTAAAGCACCAAATTCAGCAATACTCAAACCAATTAAATTAAAACTGGTTTGATATACGCCAGCAACTTCTGATACTGCTGAACCGAGCCACCACATCATTAAAGCGACACATATAAATGCAAACAAACCACCTATAATACCATACCAAATACCCGTCCATAAAAATGGCGCATGGATAAAGGTATTAGTCGCCCCTACTAACTTCATCACCTGGATCTCTTCTTTTTTATCCATGATTGATAAACGGATCGTATTACCAATAATTAAAGTAACCGATGTTAATAATAATAAGGCAATAGTAATGACGCTTTCTTTTAATAAACTTAACAATGCGTTTAAGCGCTCCAGCCACGCAATATCTAACTTACCAAAATCAACCTCTCGCTCTGCTTCAAGCTTTTTTAATAACGTTTGCGCTGCGTTTGGCTGACGATGGCGTGAAGTGGGTGTCACAATAACTACATCAGGTAAAGGGTTAGCGTCTAAATACTCAAGTGCTTGGCCAAAACCAGACACTTCTTTGAATTCAATGAGTGCTTTTTGCTTTGAGATAAAGGTGACATTGTCTATTTCAGGATAGAGCGCTAATCGCTTTACTAGCGTTTGCGTTTCTTGTTCACTCATGGACTCTTTAACAAATAATGAGATCTCTGCCGCTTCTTCAAAACCACTACTTACTTGCTGGACATTTTTAACGACTAAATACAAGGTTGCGGGTAATGTTAAACTCAAGCCTAGCACAGCAATGGTCATCATTGATGCCATCGGCGTACGCCACATTTCACCTAAACTATGTATACCTTGGCGAAAGATGTTCAACACAAAGAAATAGCAGGCTGCAAATAATGATTTTTTAACACGCTCATTTTGGCTTTTTCGACCTTTAAATAACAAGCTCATAGTGTTGCCTCTGCCAAAGGATCTTGGCTCATACGGCCATCCTTTAGTGTTAAACTGCGGTATTTCATTCGCGAGATCAGCCCTAAATCATGAGTCGCAATAAGCACTGTCGTACCATGTTTATTAAAGTCTTCAAACAAGCGTAATATATCCATTGATAACTCAGGATCTAAGTTACCTGTAGGCTCATCGGCAAGTAATAATGGTGGAGAGTTTACAATTGCACGGGCAATCCCCACACGTTGCTGTTCACCGCCAGAGAGTGTTGATGGATGGCATTTAACTTTGTCTAGCAAGCCGACTTTATCGAGCGCACCATGAACACGCTTTGCAATTTGTTTATGATGCGTACCTTCGATGATCAAGGGCAGAGCAACATTATCAAAAATAGTATGGCGCTCTAATAAGCGATGGTTTTGGAAGATGATCCCAATATCACGTCGGACATAAGGAATTTGCCGAGATTTAACCGCGTTTAAATCAACACCATTAATAAAAACATGCCCCGCAGAAGGACGCTCCATTAAACTAATAAGTTTAAGTAAGGTACTTTTACCTGCGCCACTATGGCCGGTTAAAAATGCCAGTTCACCGGGTTTAACATGGAAACTAACTTTTTCCAGCGCTCGATGACCACCGGGATATGTTTTACTGACTTGCTGAAAATTTATCATTTTAGTTATCAATCATCCGCAGCTAAAAAGGGAGCAAGCTCCCTTTTGAAAATTAAACTTCGTCCTCATCTTGGCTAAATAGCGCATCAATGAAGTCATTGCTATTAAATGCGCGTAAATCTTCAATGCCTTCACCCACACCAATATAGCGGATCGGAATATTAAACTTATCTGCCACAGCGAAGATAACTCCACCTTTAGCTGTACCGTCTAACTTAGATAAAGTGATCCCGGTAAGACCCACGCATTGATTAAATAAATTAACTTGGCTAATGGCATTTTGTCCGGTGCCCGCATCGATAGTTAACATTACTTCATGTGGTGCATCGGCATCAATTTTCTTCATTACGCGAGCTATTTTTTCAAGCTCTTGCATTAGGTTATCTTTATTTTGCAAGCGCCCAGCTGTATCGGCAATTAATACATCTACATTTCGAGCTTTTGCAGCTTGAAATGCGTCAAAGACCACTGAAGCACTGTCTGCCCCCGTGTGTTGTGCAATTACAGGGATTTGATTACGCTCACCCCACACTTGTAATTGCTCAACAGCTGCAGCTCGGAAGGTATCACCCGCAGCAAGCATTACTGATTTACCTTGATCTTGAAATTGCTTAGCAAGTTTACCAAT
Organism: Pseudoalteromonas sp. KAN5; assembly: GCF_022846535.1. Lineage (NCBI taxonomy): Bacteria > Pseudomonadati > Pseudomonadota > Gammaproteobacteria > Alteromonadales > Pseudoalteromonadaceae > Pseudoalteromonas > Pseudoalteromonas sp. KAN5. The sequence continues at coordinate 44,944 of NZ_AP025589.1, read as the reverse complement.
AGTGGTCGTTTTACCCACTCCGTTAACCCCTACCATCAATATCACAAAAGGCTTTTTATCAGCAGGAATTTCTAATGGTTGCTCTGCCGTTTTAAGCATAGCCGCCATTTCTTGCTTCATTAACTCATACAGCGCATCACCATCTTTTAATTGCTTGCGATTGGCAGCATCAGTCAGACGGTCAATCAGCTTCATGGTGGTATCAACACCTAAGTCGGCTGTTAATAGCTGGGTTTCAAGATCTTCAAATAATTCATCATCAATTTTCTTACCACTAAAAATCGATGCAAAACCAGAACCTAAATTTACTTTGGTTTTCAGTAAACCTTTTTTAAGGCGTGCGAAAAACCCTTCTTTTTTAGGCTTTTCTGCCTGTTTAGCTTCATCTTTGGCAAGCTCTGCAGTTAAGCGTTCTTGCTCTACACGTTCAACTTCTGCTTGCTCTGCTGCAATACGTGCTTGTTCTACACGCTCAGCCTCAGCTTGCTCTGCTGCAATGCGTTCTTGTTCTACACGTTTAGCCTCTGCTTTTTCTGCAGCGATACGCTCTTGCTCTACACGTTCAGCCTCTGCTTTCTCTGCAGCGATACGCTCTTGCTCTACACGTTCAGCCTCTGCTTTCTCTGCAGCGATACGCTCTTGCTCTACACGTTCAGCCTCTGCTTTCTCTGCGGCAATACGTTCTTGCTCTACACGTTCAGCCTCTGCTTTTTCTGCAGCGATACGCTCTTGCTCTACACGTTCAGCCTCTGCTTTCTCTGCAGCGATACGTTCTTGCTCTACACGTTCAACCTCTGCTTTCTCTGCAGCAATGCGCTCTTGCTCTACACGTTCAGCCTTTTCAGTCGCAATGCGTTGTTGTTCTAATTCAGCATCATGTTGCGCTTGCTCTGCAGCTTTGCGCTCAAGTTCCAAACGCATTGCTTCTTCTTGCTGTGCTAAGCGCTCAGCTTGCTCACGACGAAGTTGCTCAGCCTGCTCTGCTGCGAGTAGCTGCTCTTGCTCTAAACGCTCAGCTTCTGCCTTTTCTGTAGCAATGCGCTGTTGCTCTGCACGTTCGGCTTCTGCCTTTTCTGCTGCAATGCGTTCAGCTTCACGTTGCGCTTGCTCAGCAGCTTGTCGTTCTTGCTCTAACAACATAGCTTCTTGTTGCTCAGCTAAACGAGCTGCTTCGTCACGACGTTGTTGCTCTGCTTTTTCAGCTGCGGCTAATTCAGCATTTGCAATTGCAACACGCTCGGCTTCCGCCTTTTCTGCTGCAATGCGTTCTGCTTCACGTTGCGCTTGCTCTTCAGCAAGTTGCTGTTGCTCTAAACGCTCTGCTTCTGCTTGTTCTGCAGCAAGTCGCTCTTGCTCTAAACCCTCAGCTTCAGCTTGTTGGTTATTGACCTCTTCGGTGTTTTGCTCTGTTTGTTGATTTTTATCTGACTTACCAAAGCCGAACCAAGACAGGAATTTACTTTTTTTTGCCATACTTGCTAATAACCACTTATAAAAATCTGATAAACTAACGGAAATAATGTGTGAATTTGCAGCCTGAATTAAAACTTAGCCGTAATAATCACACCATATTGTCTAAGATGCTCATAGTAACACTTTTAGTGCAGTTGAAAAATGACCTGCTGCTTTATGTGTACAATATTATCTGAGCTAGATTCTAGATACCATTTTTTAGTGAGCTAAATGAGAAATAAATCACCACAAAAACAAATGAGTAATAAAACTAATGATGGCGTTATTAGGATCATTAGTGGGCAATTTCGTGGCCGAAAACTACCTGTAAAAGATGTGCAAGGCTTGCGCCCAACCACAGACCGCATCAAAGAAACGGTCTTTAACTGGTTAATGCAAGATACACGTGATGCCAAAGTACTCGATTGTTTTGCAGGATCGGGCGGATTAGGGTTTGAAGCATTATCTCGCTTTGCTCAATCGGCCTGCTTTTTAGAAATGGACAAACTCGCTGCGACGCAACTAAAAGCCAATATAGAAACGTTAAAGCTCACTAATGCAGAAGTTGTGTGTACTGACAGTTTACAATTTTTAAGTAAAAATCCACATCAGCAACAATTTAATTTAGTGTTTATTGACCCACCATTTCGTCAAGGTCTGGCACAACAATGCTGTGATTTACTCACACATAATGCTTGGTTAGATAAAAATGCTCTTATTTACGTCGAAGTAGAAAGCGACATGCCAGCATTACACACACCAAGCAATTGGCTGTTACTAAAAGAAAAAGTAGCTGGGCAAGTACTTTCCCGCCTCTATGAATTACAGTGAAATTAGTAACATACAAATATTTTAGGGTTCCTATAAGAACAGACTTATATTTATCCTTTACATGTGGTGTAGCTTCGGATTACAATACTGCACCATTTTTGAACCACTTGATCATTGTTTGATCAACTTGAGCAACGCTCATTATTTAGGTAGGTGAATTTTTAATGCCAGTAATTAAAGTAAGAGAGAACGAACCGTTTGACGTAGCACTTCGTCGCTTCAAGCGTTCATGTGAAAAAGCAGGTATCCTTTCAGAAGTTCGTCGTCGCGAGCACTATGAAAAGCCAACAGCTGAGCGTAAGCGTAAAAAAGCTGCAGCGGTTAAGCGTCACATGAAGAAGCTTTCTCGCGATAACGCACGTCGCGTTAAATTATATTGATCAGTATTGGTCTTGTATAAATGAGCCTTTTAATAAAGCTAAAAGATGCGCAAAAAGATGCGATGAAAGCGAAAGACAAACAACGTCTTAATCCAATTCGCATGGTACTTGCTGCAATCAAGCAGCGTGAAATTGACGAGCAAATAACACTTGATGATGACGGTATTACCGCAGTATTAGTGAAGCTTGTTAAACAACGCCGTGATTCTTACACTCAGTACAAAGATGCTGGCCGTGAAGATTTAGCCGAAATTGAAGCCAATGAAATAGCAGCACTTGAAGAATTTTTACCTCAACAACTGAGTGAAGATGAAATCATTGCTCTCATTGATGCGGCTATTGCTGATACAAACGCAGCCGGTATGCAAGACATGGGTAAAGTAATGGGTATAATCAAAAGCAAAGCTGAAGGTCGCGCCGATTTAGGCAAAATTTCAGGTTTAATTAAGCAACGATTAACAGCCTAATACTCCCACATACAGATGTATGATTAAGCAAACCGAGCCATGTGCTCGGTTTCTTCGTTTTTAGCTTTAATAAAAATAGCATTTGTGTTCAAATCTAAATTTGTAGAACTAATACCAATCGTGTTAAGTTACTGACCATTTATAGCGACAGATAAATGGAGTGATAACAAGGCATAAATTTTGACATGTAGTTGTTCTACATGAAAAATTTATAACGCAGTTAGCGCTTTATTTAGCCCGCTAGAATGGTTAAATATTTAAGTCGATTGGTATAAACCATTTTTCTATTTATCTCAGGACTAGACTTTACCAATGGCTGGAAAGATCCCACGTAATTTTATAGACGACTTACTTGCCAGAACCGATATTGTTGAGCTAATAGACTCCAAAATTGGCTTAAAAAAAGCGGGCAAAGATTACCAAGCCTGCTGCCCTTTTCATAACGAAAAATCACCATCATTTACTGTATCTCAAGACAAACAGTTTTATCATTGCTTTGGCTGTGGTGCCAATGGCAACGCTATTTCATTTGTAATGGAATACGACAAACTTGAGTTTGTTGACGCAATTGAAGAACTTGCCAGCCTCATGAATCTTGATGTGCCGCGCGAGCAAGGCACAAGCAGTGGCCCAGAGCGTACAGCAGAGCAAAAGCGCTCTGATTACGATTTGATGCTGCATGCTGCACGTTTTTATCAACATCAGTTAAAGCATCATGCTAATTCAGCCACCGTCATAAACTATGTAAAAGGCCGGGGATTAAGCGGTGAAACCGTTAAAAAGTTTATGATTGGCTATGCTCCCAGCGAGTGGGAGGGCCTATGCCAACAATTAGGTCGTAATAAAGAACAAAAAGAGCAACTCGTTGAACTAAAGTTGGCGTCAGAGAAAACCCCTGGGCGGCAGTTCGACTTTTTCCGTGATCGATTAATGTTCCCTATTCGTGATAAGCGAGGTCGTGTTATCGCCTTTGGTGGTCGTGTAATGCAAGCTGACCAAGGCCCAAAATATTTAAACTCGCCGGAAACCCGAATTTTCCATAAGGGCTTTGAACTGTATGGTTTATACGAGGCTAAACAAGCCCATAAAAAACTCGACCATATCCTTATTGTAGAAGGTTATATGGACGTAGTGGCGCTCAGTGAGCAAGGTATAGAATACGCAGTAGCAGCACTAGGAACAGCCACCACAGCCGAGCACATGCATACGCTATTTAGAACCACAGACCGTGTAATTTGCTGTTACGATGGCGACCGTGCCGGGCGTGATGCAGCATGGCGAGCACTTGAAAATGCCCTACCTTACCTAAATGACGGTAAAGCATTACAATTTGTATTTTTACCCGATGGCGAAGACCCTGATTCTCTAGTACAAAAAGAAGGTAAAGACGCGTTTGAACAGCGTTTATCGCAAGCTGATAACTTTACCAAAGTGCTGTTTAATAAACTCAGCCAAGAAATTGACTTAACGACCGACGCAGGAAAAGCAAAGTTACTCAGCGCGGTATTACCGTTAGTTGAAAAAATCCCTAGCGAGTTTTATCAAGAGAACCTACTAGAGCATTTAGGACGCTTAATTGGTCGCACTAAAGAGCAACTCAATAATCGCTTGAAAACGCCCAAACAACAGCATGCTATTGAGCGAAAATTTAAAATTACACCTATGCGCCGTGCCATTGGCCTGTTGATCCAACATCCGCAACTCGCTCACGCAGTACCTTACTTACCTGATTTAGCACAAATGAACATTGCTGGTATCGCGTTACTAATTAAGTTACAGCATTACGCATTACAAAAATCACCGATAACCACCGCGCAATTACTTGAATCATTTCGCGAAACACCTGAATATGAAGCATTGATCAAACTAGCAACATGGCGACATGAGATCAACGACGACCGTTTAGAAGCTGAATTTAAAAATACTTTTAAATTTATTGAAGATCAGTGTTTAAATTATCGACTCGAGACCCTATTAATAAAAGACAAGACTCAAGGCTTGAATGGTGAAGAGCGACTTGAATGTCATCTCTTAACACAAGCTTTAAAAGGCACTAACAACTAGTCAAAAATGATTTATACTGTTATACTGTGCTATTCACTGCGTCACATTATACTTAGCTTGGCTTAATAAATAAGCAAGCTGGCGCCTGTTGTATCAACTTATCAGAGTGGAAGAAACAATCTCTATGGATCCAACTCCTCAGTCACAATTAAAACTTCTGATTCAAAAAGGTAAAGAGCAAGGTTACTTAACTTTTGCAGAAGTTAATGATCACCTTCCACAAGATATTATCGATTCAGATCAAGTAGAAGATATCATTAGCATGATCAATGATATGGGTATCAAGGTTAGCGAAAATGCGCCTGATGCCGATGAATTGATGATGCAAGAAACGACAACAGATGAAGACGCAGCAGAAGCTGCAGCCGCTGCGCTTGCTACTGTAGATAAAGAAATCGGCCGTACTACGGATCCGGTTCGTATGTACATGCGTGAAATGGGTACTGTTGAACTACTTACCCGTGAAGGCGAAATTGTTATCGCCAAGCGTATTGAAGAAGGGATCAACCAAGTACAAATATCGGTTGCTGAATACCCTGAAGCAATTACTTATCTTCTTGAGCAGTGGGATAAATTTGAAGCAGAAGAGATGCGCTTAAGCGACATTATTTCTGGTTTCTTTGATCCTAATGAAGATGAAGCCCCTATTTCAGCCACGCACATTGGTTCTGAATTAAGCGAAAAAGAGCTTGATGATGAAGACGACGATGATGTGGATAGTGATGATGATGAAGACGATGAAGAAGTAGATACCGGCCCAGATCCTGAAGAGGCCCGTGTACACTTTGAAAATCTTCGTGATCTTTACAATAAAGCACGCGACACATTTGAAAGTAAAGGTCGTTCACACCCTGAATCACAAGCCGCGATTTTTGAAATTGGTGAACTATTCAGAACATTTAAATTAGTACCAAAACAGTTTGACCGCATGGTTAATAACATGCGTGAAATGATGGATAGAGTGCGTGTGCAAGAACGTATCATCATGAAGCAAGCTGTACAAATTGCTAAATTACCAAAGAAAACTTTTGTTAAGCATTTTGCTAACAATGAAACTGATACTGCGTGGATTGACCTTGAAATCGCTGCTAATGAAAAATATTCAGCGAAGTTAGATGAAATCAAACCAGAAATCATTCGTTGTATTAATAAACTGTGTGTAATAGAAGAAAGCACAGGCTTAAGCATTGAACGTATTAAAGACATTAACCGCCGCATGAGCATTGGTGAAGCGAAAGCTCGCCGTGCGAAAAAAGAAATGGTTGAAGCTAACTTACGTCTTGTAATTTCAATTGCTAAAAAATACACCAACCGTGGCTTACAATTTTTGGACTTAATCCAAGAAGGTAACATTGGTTTGATGAAAGCCGTTGATAAGTTTGAATATCGCCGTGGTTATAAGTTTTCAACTTATGCTACATGGTGGATCCGTCAAGCAATCACCCGCTCTATCGCTGACCAAGCGCGTACAATCCGTATTCCGGTACATATGATTGAAACGATTAACAAACTTAATCGTATTTCTCGTCAAATGCTGCAAGAAATGGGTCGTGAGCCAAATCCAGAAGAATTAGCAGAGCGCATGATGATGCCTGAGGATAAGATCCGTAAGGTACTTAAAATCGCAAAAGAGCCAATTTCAATGGAAACACCAATCGGTGATGATGAAGATTCGCACTTAGGTGACTTTATCGAAGACACCACTATTGATTCGCCAATTGATTCGGCAACAATGGAGTCTCTTCGTGGTGCTACCAACGATGTGCTAGCAGGCCTTACCGCCCGTGAAGCAAAAGTATTACGTATGCGTTTTGGTATCGATATGAATACTGACCATACCCTAGAAGAAGTAGGTAAACAGTTTGACGTAACCCGTGAGCGTATTCGTCAAATCGAAGCGAAGGCACTGCGTAAACTACGCCACCCTTCTCGCTCTGACTTACTGAAAAGCTTCTTAGACGCTAAGTAATTAGCTGCTAAAAACATAATCAAAAGGCCGCTGTAGCGGCCTTTTTTCTATTTACAGGAAATAATCATGGCTTGGATCCAAATTCGTATCAATGCAAATGCCACTACCGCTGATGCAGTAAGCGACCTATTAATGGCAGCAGGTAGTGCATCTGTTACCTTTATTGATGCTAAAGATACCCCTATTTATGAACCAAAAATTGGCACGGTCGAATTTTGGGCTGACACTACCGTAATTGGTCTATTCGAAGCTAACCACGATATGAATGCCGTGATTGCGCTATTAAAACGCCATGACGAGCTAAAAGACACGCTAGTATACAAAATAGAGCAACTAGAGGATAAAGACTGGGAACGTGAATGGATGGATAACTTCCACCCTATTCAGTTTGGCGAAAAATTATGGATTTGTCCAAGCTGGCGTGACATTCCAGATCCTGACGCCGTTAACGTGCTACTTGATCCTGGCCTTGCGTTTGGTACTGGCACTCATGCCACCACCGCTTTGTGTTTAAAATGGCTTGAAAGCCAAGATTTAACGGGTAAAACCGTGGTCGACTTTGGCTGTGGCTCAGGCATTTTAGGCATTGCAGCAATCAAACTCGGTGCTGAGCGCATGATTGGTATAGATATCGACCCTCAAGCGCTTGAAGCCAGCCTTGATAACGCACAACGCAACGGTGTTGCCGACAAGCTTGAAGTTTATCTGCCAGAAAACCAGCCTGAATTTACCGCCGATATTGTGGTGGCTAATATTTTAGCTGCGCCATTACGTGAACTGCATAATGTAATATTGGGCTTATTAAAACCTGGCGGTAAAATTGCTATGTCAGGTATTTTAGAAGAACAAGCACAATCTGTAGCTGATGTTTATGCACCATTTTTAACCCTTGATGACATAGCCGTTGAAGGTGAGTGGACCCGTGTTAGCGGGACTAAACACGCATAATTAACTACTGTAAATGCGTAAGATCATTAACTCAAAACCACCATGTAAAGCCTGTAATTAACAGGCTTTACCTATTATTTACACACTGCTAAACAGAATGATTTTCTTATCGTAAATTAGTTCTGTATAAAATTCAGACAAATAAAGCCATTCGTCAAACTGTTATCAAATGTCAATACACAAAAGCCAAAAAAAAGTCACTTTTGTTCAATTTATAGCCTTTGATTTTTGCAAAAAAAACCGTAAACTTAGCGCCCCTTGAAAAGAGGCCTATTGAATACAGTGCGTATCGGATCATACCAATTAGAAAACAATGTAATTGTAGCGCCTATGGCGGGAATTACTGATAGACCATTTAGACAACTTTGCCGTCGCTTAGGTGCAGGGCTTGCTGTGTCTGAAATGCTCTCGTCAAATCCTTTGGTATGGAAAACCGAAAAATCGATGAACCGTATGGACCATAGTGGTGAATCGGGAATACGCGCGGTGCAAATCGCAGGAGCTGATCCTGAGCTTATGGCTCAGGCCGCACAATTCAATGTAACTAATGGTGCACAAATCATAGATATTAATATGGGGTGCCCAGCTAAGAAAGTGAACAAGAAACTCGCAGGCTCCGCCTTGCTACAGTTTCCTGATTTAGTGGAAGAGATTATAGATGCAGTGGTTAGCGCTGTTGAAGTACCTGTAACACTGAAAATCCGAACTGGATGGGATCAGGATAACCGTAACGGTGTTGAGATTGCGAGAATAGCTGAACGTTATGGCATAGCTTCATTAGCCGTACATGGGCGTACACGCGCATGTATGTATAAAGGTGAAGCAGAATACGCCACAATTAGGGATATTAAGCGTTCAGTGTCGATACCTGTCGTTGCTAATGGAGATATTACGTCTCCTGAAAAAGCAAAGCAGGTTTTGGACTATACGGGTGCAGATGCCATTATGATTGGTCGAGCCGCCCAAGGTCGCCCTTGGATATTTAGGGAGATAGACCACTATTTGCGAACCGGTGAACATTTACCTGTACCTCCGATTGAGGAAGTACGTGGTATTTTGATGGAACACTTAGTGAACCTTCATGCGTTTTACGGCGAACCAATGGGAGCGCGCATCGCTCGCAAACATGTATCTTGGTATTTGCAAACCCATGACAGTGACGGTCAGTTTAGGCGAGTATTTAATGCTCTCGATAATCCACAGGCACAAATCGAGACATTAGAGCAATACTTTAAAACACTAGCAGCTAACTAAGAAAGAAAGAGATATAAACAATGTTCGAACAAAACGTGACTTCTCCATTTATCACTAACCCTCATGTTCAGTCACACGAGAAACCGCAGCCATTACGCGATGCAGTGAAGAAAGCTGTTCATCACTATTTAAAACAGCTTAACGGTCAAGATGTGCAAGACGTTTACGACCTTGTTCTTTCAGAGCTAGAAGCACCATTACTTGAAGAAGTAATGACTTACACACGTGGTAACCAAACACGTGCGGCAATCTTACTAGGTATCAACCGCGGTACTTTACGTAAGAAACTAAAGAAATACGGCATGAACTAATACCGTGCTGTGATTTATCACAGTACTCGTTTGAAAAAGCACCTTCGGGTGCTTTTTTTATCTGCAAAAAATATTACTTAATTGCAAAATCCTCACTCTTTAAACATCGTTTTTTAAGCGGTTTTCAGTTAAAATATCGCCTTTCTAAGCTAGCTCAAACACTGAGGTAATCAAACTACAATGGATATACATCGTCCAATTCGTCGCGCACTACTAAGTGTGTCAGATAAAACCGGTATTGTTGAATTTGCTCGCGCTCTTGAATCACAAGGCGTAGATATCTTGTCAACTGGCGGTACTTGTAAATTACTTGCTGATAATGGCATTAAAGTCACTGAAGTATCTGACCACACAGGTCACCCTGAGATCATGGATGGTCGCGTAAAAACTCTTCATCCAAAAATTCATGGCGGCATTTTAGCGCGTCGTGGTCAAGATGAAGACGTAATGACTGAGAACAACATCTCAGCTATCGATATTGTTGTAGTTAACTTATACCCCTTTGCGAATACAGTCGCTCAAGAAAACTGCAGCCTTGAAGATGCCATTGAGAACATTGATATCGGTGGCCCAACTATGGTTCGCGCTGCGGCTAAAAACCATAAAGACGTGACTATTGTAGTAAACGCGAAAGATTACGATCGCGTGATCAGCGAAATGCAAAGCAACAATGGTTCAACAACCTACAAAACACGTTTTGACCTTGCTATTGCGGCTTACGAGCACACCGCACAGTATGACGGCATGATCGCTAACTACTTTGGTAAAATGGTTGCTGATTATACTGATGAAGCAGCTGAGGAAACTAAATTCCCACGCACTATCAATATGCAGTTCACTAAAAAGCAAGACATGCGCTACGGTGAAAACTCACACCAAGACGCGGCGTTTTATGTTGAAAATGACGTACAAGAAGCCTCTGTAGCAACAGCTGTTCAGCTACAAGGTAAAGCATTGTCGTTTAACAATATTGCTGACACTGATGCCGCCTTAGAGTGTGTTAAAGAATTTGATGTACCGGCTTGTGTTATCGTAAAACATGCAAATCCGTGTGGCGTGTCAATCGGTGAAAATATCCTTGAAGCTTATGACCGTGCATTCAAAACAGATCCTACATCAGCATTTGGTGGCATCATTGCCTTTAACCAAGAGCTTGATGCTGATACCGCAGAAGCAATCGTGTCACGTCAATTTGTTGAAGTGATCATTGCACCTAAAGTATCAGAAGCGGCAGCACAAATTGTATCTGCAAAGCAAAACGTGCGTTTATTAGAGTGTGGTGAATTCTCTGCTAAAGGCACAGGTCACGACATTAAGCGTGTAAATGGTGGTGTATTAATTCAAGACCGTGATTTAGGTATGGTGACGCAAGGCGACTTAAAAGTTGTGTCTAAACGTCAACCTACTGAGCAAGAGCTTAAAGACTTATTATTCTGCTGGAAAGTCGCTAAGTTTGTTAAATCAAACGCCATTGTTTATGCCCGTGACGGTATGACCATAGGTGTAGGCGCAGGCCAAATGAGCCGCGTTTACTCAGCTAAAATTGCCGGTATTAAAGCCGCTGATGAAAACCTTGAAGTAAAAGGTTCAGTCATGGCGTCTGATGCATTCTTCCCATTCCGTGATGGTATTGATGCAGCTGCAGAGGCTGGTATTACTGCTGTAATTCAACCAGGTGGTTCAATGCGCGATGAAGAAGTTATCGCTGCAGCTGACGAAGCTGGCATGGCAATGGTGTTTACTGGCATGCGTCACTTCCGCCACTAATCACACAAAGAGCTAACGACATCAGTTAGCTCTTTTTGTTTGCACCAAATTCACGTATTCTGCTTATTCTATAACCTCTATAAAATTATAATGTGAAGGAACAGATGATGAAATTTGCACTAAAAACGCTACTAGTTACCACTCTTGCTATGAGCTCAACGCTAGTCGTTGCCCATAATCATGAGCAAAGTTCTGCCGTTGTTCAAGCCGTAAAGTCAACTGAGCGAAACTCTGAACGTGACCAATATCGCCACCCTGTAGAAACGCTGGAGTTTTTTGGCCTAAAGCCAACTATGACTGTGGTTGAAATTGCACCAGGCGGTGGTTGGTACAGCGAAATTTTAGCACCAGCACTGAAAGAGCACGGCGTTTATTATGCTGCTCACTTCCCTGCTGATTCATCGGTTGGCTACTACCAACGCTCACTTGCTGGCTTTAAAAAGAAAGTCGCCGAAGATGAGCGATTCAGTAAGGTAAAAATTACTGAGTTTGCCCCTTCAACACATGTAGATATTGCACCTGCTGGTAGCGCTGATTTAGTTTTAACCTTCCGCAATGTGCATAACTGGTACATGAGCAAAGATAAAGACGCCGCAGCCAATGCCTTTAAGTCTTTTTACACAGCACTTAAACCAGGTGGCACATTAGGTGTGGTTGAGCATCGCCTACCTGAAGAGCGTGCTGATGATATGCAAAAGTCATCGGGTTATATGAAGCAAAGTGTCGTTATCGCACTTGCAAAGCAAGCAGGCTTTGAACTTGAAGCAAGCAGTGACATAAATGCAAACTCACTTGATACAGCCGATCACCCTAAAGGGGTGTGGACCCTTCCACCAAGCCTTAGACTTGGCGAGCAAGATGCCGCTAAATATAAAGCCATTGGTGAAAGCGACCGCATGACGCTGAAATTTAAAAAACCGCTTTAAATAGGATATTCGCCATGAATGTATTAGTCATTGGCAGCGGCGGCCGCGAACACGCACTTGCGTTTAAGGCCGCTCAAAACACCAAAGTTAACACTGTATTTGTAGCCCCAGGTAATGCGGGTACTGCGCTTGAGCCAAAACTTGAGAATGTTACCATTAACGTTGAAGACCTCGATGGTTTGCTTAACTTTGCAAAACAAAATAATGTAGAGCTGACCATTGTTGGCCCTGAAGTACCATTAGTGCTTGGTGTGGTAGATAAATTCCGTGAACACGGTTTAGCTATCTTTGGCCCAACGGCTGGAGCTGCACAACTTGAAGGCTCTAAGTCGTTCACTAAAGACTTTTTAGCACGCCATGATATTCCTACAGCTGATTATCAAACATTTGAGCAAATTGACCCTGCCCTTGCGTACTTAAAAGAAAAAGGCGCACCAATTGTTATTAAAGCTGACGGTCTAGCTGCGGGTAAAGGCGTTATAGTTGCCATGACGGAAGCAGATGCTGAAGCAGCTATCCGTGATATGCTAGCGGGTAACGCATTTGGTGAGGCTGGTAGCCGCGTAGTCATTGAGGAGTTCTTAGAAGGCGAAGAAGCGTCATTTATCGTGATGGTAGATGGTAAAAACGTATTGCCGTTTGCAACCAGCCAAGATCATAAACGTGCATACAATGGTGATGCAGGTCCAAATACTGGCGGTATGGGTGCATACTCACCAGCACCTGTGGTGACTGACGAAATCCACCAACGTATTATGAATGAAGTTATCTATCCAACAGTCGAGGGCATGGCAAGTGAAGGCCATCCTTATACTGGCTTCTTATATGCAGGCCTGATGATCGACAGCGACGGTACACCTAAGGTTATCGAGTATAACTGTCGTTTTGGTGATCCTGAAACACAACCTATGATGCTACGTCTACAATCAGACTTAGTTGAGCTGATTGAAGCGGCTAACCGTGTAGAACTTGATAAAACCACCATTGAGTTTGATCCTCGTGCAGCTGTAGGTGTTGTTTTAGCGGCTAAGGGCTATCCTGACAGCTATCCGAAAGGTGATGCAATCAGTGGTCTAAAAGTTAGCTACCCAGAAGGCGAAAAAGTCTTCCATGCGGGAACTAAACAAGACGGCGACAACGTGGTGACTGCCGGCGGTCGTGTATTATGTGCTACAGCGCTTGGAAATACAGTAACCGAAGCACAACAACGTGCATATAAACTCGTTGATGAAATTAGTTGGCAAGGTATGGAGTACCGTACCGATATTGCTTATCGTGCTATCGCTCGTGAAAAATAGGTCTAACCAGTACCTATAAATAACTAAGCGCAGTTTATCTGCGCTTTTTTAGTGCTACACTAAAACGGTGATGTATTACAAATAAGTAGCCCTTTGGAACAACAGCCATTTAAATACCATATTATTGCAATGTTTATTTTGAGCACTTTGCTGTTCATTATCTATACCTTTGCAAATCATTTAGCTACTCCTACCCGTTATACAATTAATAAAACCGCTGCTGTTTATTTAGAGCAAAGCTATCGTGTCGATCCATCAAAGTCACTCTCACTTACTGAGTTTTTAAGTGATTCGAATAAACGCGTTACAAAGCCATTTGACACTATTCCATGGGGTTTAAAGTCACAAGATTATTGGCTTTTATTGAAGCTGGAAAATAAATCAGCCAAGCCACAGCAGCTGTACGCTCACTTTGATAATCCTATGATTGATTACTTAACCGTGTACCAATTAGACAATCAGGGGCAATTAGTAAACACCAATAATTTAGGCGATCGGCAAACCGAGTTAAGTTTATTTAAATACAGTGTACCTCATATCAGTTTAGCGATTGCAGCACAAAGCCACCTTTTTTTAGCCATCAAGATAGATACGACGGGGATCAGCAAAACCCCTATAAATTTATATGGTGAAGCTGAATTTAAAGATTTACTCCGCGCTCAAACAGCTATTTGGGGAATTTTCGTTGGCGTACTCATTATGGCGGCTTTATATAATTTAGTACTGTATTTTGGTATCCGCGATCGCGTATACCTGATTTACATAGGCTATATACTGTCGGCACTCATTTTAATGGGGTCAGTATTAGGCTTTGGTTTTTACTTATGGCCAGTCGTGTTACAACAACTTTTTAATCACTATATTGTGGTGAGTAATTTTGCAATTGCATTTTTTACCCTCGCTTTCTGTACAATGTTTTTACGCTACCATAAAGATAAGTGCTGGCGTTATAAACTAAGCCTTGCACTATTGAGCCTCATGCTATGCTTAGGCATTGCTAGTTTTTTTATTGTCGAATATATTTCTTCACAAATATTCTTTGCTGTCTTAGTTTTACTTTATATTGTATGTATCACATTAATTTACAAAAAATTACGCAGTGGCTTTCGGTGGGCTAAGTTTTATGTAATTTCATGGATCCCACTTATCATTGGCGCCGCTGTTCAACCATTAGAACTAACGGGTGTAGTAGAATATAGCTTTACTACCCGCCACGCATTCTTAGTGGCAATTCTGTGTGAAGTAACATTAATGGCCATGGCCCTCGCTGATCGCGTACGCTACCAGCGAGAAAAAGCGCTCTATCACGCCACCCACACTGAACAAACAAAACTTTTAAACAGCGCGATGCTAAAACAGGCATACACAACGTTGCAGCTCAGCCAGCGCCCAAGCAACCTGTGCTTAATTAGGATCACCCATTTTCACTCACTAAATCATATATTAAATCAAACCCAACGGGCTGAATTAATTATTAATGTAGCTAAAGCGCTGGAGCTACAACTTAGTAAAGAGAGAGAGTTCATACAGTTAGAAAATGACTTAGATACTTGCCCGCGAATAGCAGACTTAGGCAACGGCGTACTCGCATTTGTTTCCGTTAAAATGCAAAGCAACCTCACTTTGCATAAAAACCTCAGCAAAATAATGAAGAGTTTACCAAAACATTATCCTGTCCAAGGGTTTGATTTACAGCTAAGCTATTCAATTGGTTATTGCGCTTTGGAAAACGACAGCGACTTTGATAACTGGCTGCAAAATGGTTACCTATCACTGACCGAAACAACCCACCTTAGCAGCCCAATAAGCTCGCCACAAACTATGCCTGCTATGATGAATATAAGCTTAGCAACCGCATTTCAAAAAGCCTTAAAAGCAGATCAGTTAGCAATTTATCATCAACCACAAATACACTTACTCTCTGGAAAAACGATTGGCAGCGAAGCTTTATTACGCTGGCCTAACGCTCCTTACGAGCAAATCAATATTGAGTCATTAATTTTATTAGCTGAGCGAACAGGGCTAATAAACGAACTCACCTTGTGGGTACTCGATAAGGCTTGCCAAGATATCGTCAAATTAAATAATGCTGGATTTATCGAGCATAAAGTCAGCGTTAATTTAAGTGCTAAAAACTTGCAGATCCATAGCTTAATTGAAAAAGTCGAAAACACTTTGATCAAACATAACGTCTCTGCCACACAACTTAAGCTTGAATTAACTGAGTCCGCTTTAATTGATAACCAACAACAGATGGTTCGCTTAGTAAATCAGTTAACAGAACTTGGTATAGAAGTTATTTTAGATGATTTTGGTACTGGTTATTCGTCACTAAATTGCTTTGTTAGCTACAACTTTTCAACCTTAAAAATAGATAAATCATTTATCTTCGACTTACCTACACACAGCGCCAACAAGGTCATTGTTAAGGCTGCAATTGAAATGGCTCATAGCTTAGGTTTAAAAGTCACCGCTGAAGGCATAGAAGATGATGTAACACAGCAGCTTTTACAAACCATGGGGGCCGACTATGGTCAAGGCTACTATTACTCTAAAGCTATTATTATTGATGATTACTTGCTGTGGTTAGCTGATAAGTAAGGGTTGTATAAAAACATCTTAAACGACTGCCTACACTATTGGACAGCCATGGTATACTGCCCTTTTTCACATCTTTAGGGGCGTAAAGATGCAAGGCACAATTAAAAAACTAAAATCATCACTCACACAGCCAATCCAATATCATTTGCCTGTGGGTGATGAGTTAGTCGATCTTAATGCATATATCGGTAAGCAACTCACTTTAACGTTTAATGGCGTCATTTTCTGCTCAAGCTGCGGTAAAAAAACCAAAAAAAGCTACTCGCAAGGACATTGCTTTGTTTGCATGCGCAAACTTGCTAGCTGCGACATGTGTATTATGAAACCTGAAACCTGTCACTACGACCAAGGCACTTGTCGTGAGCCACAGTGGGGGGAAGAAAACTGCATGATCCCACACTATGTTTACCTTGCGAACACATCAGGGCTTAAAGTTGGGATCACGCGTCACACACAAATTCCAACTCGCTGGATTGACCAAGGGGCAACCCAAGCCTTGCCTATTTTTAAAGTGCAAACACGTTTGCAATCAGGTTTAGTCGAAGTGGCGCTGGCGCAATTTATTGCTGATAAAACCAATTGGCGTAATATGCTCAAAGGGCAAAGCGAAGAGCTTGATTTAAAAGCGGCGGCAGCTGAGCTTATCCCGCAAATTGCAGATAAACTCAATGAACTTGCTGAGTTATTTGGCGCAACAGCCATTGAACAACTAGATGAAGAGGTTGTTGATTTAGCGTTCCCTGTCACCGCCTACCCAACAAAAATAAGCTCCTTTAATTTTGATAAAGAGCCTGTCGTTAGCGGCATATTAATGGGCATTAAAGGTCAATATTTAATTTTTGATACCGGCGTTATTAACATCCGTAAATTTACCTCTTACGATGTAACTGTAGGTTGATTTTTTAACTGATAAAACGCTAACCATTGCCGCTGCGTTAACGGGCGGCTATAGTAATAACCTTGGATCACTTCACAGCCTAGCGCCAGCAAATAATTATACTGCTCAGGCTTTTCTACTCCTTCGGCAATAACCTGTAAATTTAAACTATTCGCCATCGCGACGATGGCTGCAACCACTTCACTATTGCCATATTCATCGGGGATTTTAGCAATAAAGCTAGCGTCTATCTTTAATGTATCTATAGGCAGTTTTGTTAGGTAACTCAAAGCTGAGTATCCGGTACCAAAATCATCCAAGGCAATGTTTACGCCCATTTCTTTAAGTTGCTGCAATTCTTTTTTAGCCTGACTAAATGAACTAATAAAGCTACTTTCAGTAAGCTCAATCTCCAAGCAATGACCTGATAAATTATAACGCTGTAGCATCTGCTCAACACTGTTTGATAACTTCCCCTGACTAAGGTGAAAAGCAGAAATATTGATAGCTAAACGTCCCGCTGTGATCCCTAGCTTTTGCCATAAAGCCAACTGCGCACCGGCATTATTAAGCACCCAAAGGTCAAGCTTAACAATTAGGCCTAACTCTTCGGCTAACGGAATAAATTGTGCAGGTGAAATCACCCCTAGTGCAGGATCATGCCAACGTAACAGTGCTTCAACGCCTTTGATTTTACTTGTTTTTAAGCATTGTTTAGGTTGAAAATACAATTCAAACTCATCATTTTCCAAGGCATGCTGAAACCGACTGTTCATCGCTAGGCGCTCTAATGAGCGTGCATTCATCGATGATTTAAATAACTGAAACGAATTGCGACCCACTGCTTTTGAGCGATACATCGCAATATCAGCATGCTTCAGTAACGTTTCACTATCAAGCCCATCTTCAGGGTAAACCGCTGCGCCAATTGATGCCGTTGCCCCTACTTCAAAGCCTTCAAGTTGAAAAGGCGTGTTTAAGTGGCTAAGTATGTTATCAGCTAAGTTGATTACGGCTGTAATATCATCTATCTCACAAAGTACTACAAATTCATCACCACCTAGTCGCGCTAAAGTATCCCCTTCAGACAGCACGCCCTGAAGCCGCTTAGCGACCATTTTCAGTAATACATCACCAGCACTATGGCCTAAGCTATCATTGATTTCTTTAAAGCGATCGAGATCAATAAACATGACTGCGAGCATTTCATTGTTACGGTGCGCCGCGGCTAATGCCATGCTTAATCGATCATTAAATAAACGTCGATTTGGCAACCCTGTTAGTTCATCAAAATATGCGAGTTGGACTATTTTTTCTTCTGTGTTTTTA
Organism: Pseudoalteromonas sp. KAN5; assembly: GCF_022846535.1. NCBI lineage: Bacteria > Pseudomonadati > Pseudomonadota > Gammaproteobacteria > Alteromonadales > Pseudoalteromonadaceae > Pseudoalteromonas > Pseudoalteromonas sp. KAN5. The sequence goes on along the minus strand of NZ_AP025589.1, from coordinate 26,470 downwards.
CGCTCAGTAATATCACTAAAAATAGCCGCGTAAACAACCTCATCACTAGTAGGCTCATGTATTTCAATAATGGTCAGCCACTCAACATAGACATCACCATTTTTCTTGCGGTTACAGATCTCCCCTTGCCATACCCCTTTTTCTGCGATCGACTGCCACATTTGGGTATAAAAACTTTTACTGTGCTTGCCCGAGCTTAAAATGCGAGGGTGCTGACCGATAACTTCTTCCGGTTTATAACCGGTGAGCACCGTAAAAGCCGGATTAACTTGAATGATCACTCCATCTTGTTGGGTGATCATAATGCCATCTAAAGAGGCATCAATAATTTTATTCGCTAAGAATAAATTGCGCTGTGAATGCTGCAGTGCCATATCACGTTGCTCAAGTACTTTTTCAAGTTCGCTGCAATACGCGTTTTCTATCTCATTAATAAGATGTTCGAGAGTAAGCACACCTTTAATTTCTTGTTCTTCACTCACAACCAAATGACGTACATTATTTTCCGACATTAACCGATAAGCATCAAACAAACTACTTTTAGAGTGAATTTGGTACAGAGGGTGGCTTGCCAACTGCCAGCAGGATACATAGTTATTAGGTGTAACAATCAAATGCAGTAAGTCTCGCGCAGTAATAATACCATGTTCATTTTGTTGCTGGTTGTAGACTAAAATAAATTGCTCTGCGCGCTCTCGCATCATATTTACAGCCTCATTCAACGCACAGTGACTTGGTACTACAAGTACATTTTGATGGTATTGATCTTTGATTGGCCTAAACTGTAAATAGTGATCCAGCCCTTGATTTCGTACGATATCAGTAATACTCACAACGCCACAGGGCAATTCATTTTCATCAACAACTAATAAATGACGTACGTTATGTTGATGAAAAATAAGCGCGGCATCACTCAATAATTGTGAATATGAAATACTTAAAACAGGGCTCGACATTACATTTTGTATTTCAAGATGCTTAATTGTGTTGCTAGTAAAATCAAGTTTAATACAATCGGCTTCAGTCCAGATACCGCATATCTGCTGATCTTCTTGCACAAAAATAGCGCTAACATTATGCGCTCGCATTAATTTTACGGCATTGATAAGTTGCGTGTATTTAGTACATGAAAGTACTTTATCAGTGAATACATCACAGACTTTTTGATAACGGCTACTTTTTGGCATTAGATCACCCCTAGCTTTACACGAACTTGCAAGTATAATTAGGCAAATAAATAGAAATTTGATTTAGGACAATAAATTAGTATGCCATACCCAAAAATCATTATTTATAATGAGGAAATAGAGGTAGCTCATCAGCCAGGTGACGTAGATGATTTTTTATATGGAATGAATACAGACACACAAACGCAAATAACCGTTTTGGATCAGGACGGCAATTACCGCACCCTTGATGGCAAACTTAGCCAACCACTAAGTAGCGAAGTACTTACTCGCTGCGTAAAGCACTATTTAGCAAATGAAGGACAATGCTGCTTGAGTAAAATAGAGCAATTGACCCCTCAACAAGCATTTAATTTACTCGTTATCGACTAGCGCTTTAACATGTGCAATAGCGCTGCGTCCAAGCGCTGAGAGTGCATACCCGCCTTCTAAATAAGAGATAATACCTTTACAACCAAGTTCTTTACTAAGTATTGCAAGTTGTTCAGTAAGCCAACGATAATCATCTTCAACAAACTTCAAACTGGCCATATCATCTTCAAGATGGGCGTCGAAACCTGCACTAATAAATAACAGCTCAGGCTTAAACTCAGTTAATTTAGGCTGCCACTGTTGCTTATACAGCGCTTTTAGATCATTGCCATCACTGGCAATTGGTAATGGTGAGTTAACTAATGTATCGTTATTTTCAATGGCTGTATTTGGGTAAAATGGATATTGAAATAACGAACAAAATAATACATTTTCATCATCTATAAAAATGTCTTGAGTGCCATTGCCATGATGTACGTCAAAATCAACAATAGCGATGCGCCTTATTCCTTTGCTTTGCGCGTATTTCACCGCAATTGCTAAATTGTTAAAAACACAAAAACCGGCTGAAGTTGTACGATTAGCATGATGCCCTGGAGGACGCACCGAACAAAATGCAGCATCAAGGTTATCTGCTAATATTTCATCAACCGCTAAAACCCCGGCACCTACTGCACGCTCAATAGCCAATAATGAATCAGGGCACAACCAAGTGTCACCATCAAGTGACGTTAAACCCTGCTCTGGTATGGTATTTTCCACTAGTGCAACCAAGGCTTCATCATGGGCTAACAAGTAATGCTCGCGAGATGCTTTAGGTGCTTGCTTTTGCTGTATAGCAATATCTAACCCACTTGCTAACAAACGATCAGCAATCGCATCTAAGCGCTCGGGGCACTCTGGATGCTCGTCAATCATTTTGTGTTTACGACAAAAAGGATGTGAAATAATCGCAGTACGCATAACAGCTCCAAACTAATTTACGCGATAACTATAACAAAGCCACTAAACAGTGGCTTTGCGACTTTGGTTTACTATATTTATAGTAAAGGTTACTTTTTGGCTTTCAGTGTAAGGTTTCTAAAGTCAAAGCTAAAATCGGTTACAGCTGTTGATACAGCGCGCATTTTTGCCTCAACCACACGATTTTCAGTACTCATATCAAAAGTAATGTAAGCATCAGCTTCAAGTAATTTTTCATCCCACTTTACAATGAAGGTATTGCCCGTGTAATGCTCAAGTTGCCCTTTCAAACGCTTAGTATGAGTAAAGTCAATTCGCAGCTTTTCATTTAGCTGTTCAATTACCACATCACCATACCAATTATCATGTAAGGTGCCAGTGTAACTAATATTAGGCAATTGCGGTTGGTAGTCTGCAGGGGCTTCAGGTTTAGCATTTGCATATGCTTTTTGCTTACCTTCAAAATGCTTTTTAGCTAAGTCTTCAACCCAATCTTTATCTTCAAGTTCGAATGCATCTTCTAGTACTTCATAAGTAACCGCAGATAACGCACTAAACGCTTGTTGATTACTTAAAATCACAATACCGAGGTTTTTCTCTGGCACCAAAGTTACTTGCGATACCATACCTAAAATACCGCCTCCATGGCCTAACTTTTTAATGCCGTGGAAATCTTCGATGCTCCAACCTAAACCATAACCTCGAAACTGTTGATGATATGCTTCGTACGCGCTTTTTGAAGCTAATGAAGTGATATGCGGGTGCCACATTTGTGCCTGTTGTTTTTCACTGAACAATTGTTCGCCATTTGGCATTTTGCCACCAGCAAGCTGGGTACGAAGCCACTGGCTCATATCGTTAACACTGGAGGCAATAGCCCCTGCGCCACGAAAATCTTCTAAATAATTAACGAAGAATGGGTGTAATTGCCCATCCATAGGAATGTGGCCCGTTGCCCAGTTTTTATTACTTTTCGGAATACGCGAAAAGCCAGCGCGCGAGTTATCCATGTGCAAAGGCTGAAGAATATTCTTTTCAATATAATCGTTCCAGCTCATGCCTGAAACACGTGCAACCACTTCACCGGCGGTGACAAACATCAAGTTGTTATACGCGTATTGGCTGCGAAAACTACTTGCGGGTTTTAAATATTTTAGGCCAGCTAGAATATCCTCTACCGATTTATCGGTATCAGGCCAAATCATTAAATCGCCTTGTCCTAGCCCTAAACCACTGCGATGGCTTAATAAATCACGAATGGTCAGTTCACGGGTTACATAAGGGTCATACAGACGAAACTCAGGAAGGTGATCAATTACTTTATCATCCCAGCTGATTTTTTCTTCATCGACTAATTTAGCCAATGCAGCTGCGGTAAATGCTTTGGTATTCGATGCGATACCAAATAAAGTGTCTTTATTTACTTTATTACCGGTATCTAAATTACTAACACCAAAGCCTTTAGCCAAAATAACCTTATCGTTTTCAACAATTGCTACCGCCATGCCAGGGACATCAAAACGTGCCATTGAATTTTCAATTACTTGTTCAATCTGTGCAGTATCAATGTCAGCATAACTATTAAATGCGCAACCTGTTAATAGTGCGCCAGCAATCGCTAATTTTGTTAACTTCATAACAATCCTTGGGGTTAGTTCTCGTTTTTATTTTTATGCACAGCAAACTCAATGGCCGCACGTACAGTATCGCTATCTTGGCACATTGGCCGAGATTTTATGGCCTCACTGTACGCATTTGGCACGCCTGCTTCAAGCGCCCCGCGATAAACGTGCTGCATATACCAATCATAAGGCAAGGTGTTTGCGTCTGTTGTATTGGCGATATAACAATGTGCGGCTATTTTTTCTCCATCAAGAAGGGTTACTTGAATATCGACACAGTCATAACGTGGTCCTTCAATGGCATCTAAAATCTCTTTTTCGGCATCATTGAGTTGGTACACCACGCCATAAACTTGCGCATTATCGTCATCAACAGGGCGAATATTGCCTTTTCCAGAGCCATCACAACTTAGCATATCAAATGTAAGTTCGTAGCCTGCCAATGTAGCTGTACCAATACGCGTGGCGTTTGGTAAACGCGCTAATAACCGACTTGATGACATATTGGAACCAAACGAAAAATTATATACAGCCATAACTACCTACTTTACTTAATCAAAATCCAGAACACTGATACTTTCTTTACACCACAATTCTTATCGCTAATGCAATCAGAATAACGCCAATACCACGGTCAAACCAATGACCACTTTTTTGAAAAAAACCACGTACATTGGGCTTTGATAACACTAAAGACAAACACGAAAACCACAGCCACGTTGCCAACGCCATATAAAGTCCATAACCTGCTTGAATAATTAACGGTGTTGATTGGCTGATCACCAAAGTAAATAACGACATAAAAAATAAAGTCGCTTTAGGGTTTAATGCATTAGTAAAAAAACCACGGCGAAAGGCAATCCAACTTGATTCAGCCACAACAGAATGTGATGTGGTTTCGTGTTGCGCGGTTGCAGGCTTTGCAGCTCTGAGCGCTTGTACGCCTATATATGCCAAATATGCCCCCGCTAAATATTTTAATGCCATAAATACGGTTGGTGATTGCGTTAAAAGTACCGCAACACCTAACAAACAGTAGCTAACATGCAGTAAGATTGCCAAGCCAACCCCAAAGCTAGTCCATAGTGCATTCGTTCGCCCTTGTTGAATACTTTGCTTAAGTACAATTGCAAAATCAGGACCGGGGCTTGCTACAGCAAAAAAGTGAGCCAGTGCAATTAATAAAAATTCATCTAAGTAAGCCACTTATCACCCTGCTTTTTGTTCATCAAGTGCTAACAATAACGGGTTAGCAGTATCATTAACCAAGGCTTTAATTTCTTTTTGCGCTTTTTTAAATTGACTGCGTAAATGCGGCTTTAAATACTTTTTAGAATTTTGATGGCCTTTAAAGTGGCAAACCAGTGCGTGCATAAATAAAGTTTGCGGTTCACTCAGTGCTGCTTGCCTGTTTGCATACGGGTTATAACACGAACCACAGCCCCCTTTAAATTGGTAAACTGTGTTACTCATCATCACCCCAAAGCCTAAAAAGCACGCCAATGCATCTGCCGCTTGCGGTAAAAACTCTTTCCCACCAGGAGGTAATACGCCAACATGGTGGATCATTATGGTAGCTAAGGTGCCAGCAAAGCTGGCAACTAAGTCTTGCGGCTGGTTTATTTGATTGGGGTTAAACGATATATGTACATTATGACTGGCAGGCACAATTAATTGACTGCTTTCACCTCGTAGTTGATTGCTAAAAGCGAAATGAGGAAATACTTGCGGTTGTAATTGCTGCGGAGCAACTAGCTTAATAGGCCATGCTTGCAGCCCAGCATAACCAACCACTCGCTCAAACACCTTACTTGCCATTTCCTCAATACTTGATACCGCATCAGGAAAACACTGATGATTAGGGAGCACTAATTGTGAATGACTCAGAAAATAGTCACTGTCAAAGTTTTCCACCGCCCACACAAAAGTATCAATCAGCCATTGCTGCTCTTGTTGTTCTAATAATGGTTTACTTTTAAATAACGCTAACATAGCTTGCTCTTTTTACTTTTACCGATTGCATTGAATTACTCTTGCTGCTGTTGTGCCCACGCCCAAGCTTGGGTGTTATACAAAGGTACCGTAGATAGCGCATGATGATGACTACCCGTCGATTCTTTAGTCGAATATGATAAATACAATAAAGTACGAGTCGGTGCATCATAAATACGACGCACTTTTAAGGATTTGAATAAAATACTTTTTGATGATTTAAATACCACTTCACCTGATTTGCTTCGATCAATCGCCTGTAATTGCTCAGCGGTAATTGCCCCTGTTTGACGACATGAAATTGACATATCAGATGGATCTGAAAAGTCTAAATTAGCTTCAACATGACTTATATGGCAAGTAACCCCAGTAACTAAAGGATCCTGCTGTGCTACCACTTTAATATCCTTGGTGGTAAATAACCCTAAACTTACTGAAGCTGCATCATCAGAGCACCCTGATAAAGTGAGCAGTAAACTTGCCAATACACCAAATATAATCGCTTTCATAATTTTCCTTGCTCCAAATAGGTAGAACGGTTTGTGGCTTACATTTATCTATGCTTCAATACTAACTCAAATAAATCACAACAACGAGCACCGACACTATGAAAAAAGCATTCACTGCATTTTGTTTACTGTTTATAAGTCACAGCGCAGCAGCTGGCTACTCACTCAGTGTTTACACGGGTAAAAGCTTTAACCAATCATTGCAGACAGAAGAAGGTTTAGCGATTGAGCTTGATGATAGTAATCATCTTGCTTTTAGTATTGATAGAACAATCGATTCTGCTCGCTATGGATTTTATTTTTCTAATACCAAAAGTGACTTTGAATCCTCTCCTGAACTCGATGTAGAAATGCAGTATTTTTTGTTTCAAAGTGCTATTGAAGTCCCGTTAGGTAACCGCGTTAACGGCTATGTTGGCGCGCAAATTGGTGCTAACTATGTAAAACCTAATTTTGTCAGTTCAGATATCTTCTTTGCCAGTGGCTTATATGGCGGATTTGAATACTTATTTAACGACCAAGCCCGGGTTTTATTTGAAACTCGTTGGTTAGCAACGATAGTTAATAACGCCAGTAACGTTTCGTGTACATTACCGACTGATGAAGACAATCAATGTTTATGGCATTTTGATGGTGATGTACTTAATCAGTTTCAAACAAGCTTAGGCTTCACCTACCGTTTCTAAAGGAGGTCACTAGATCCCATGCCGCATATTATTATTGAGCACTCAGAAGATTTACCTGTATTACCGCAAGTATTGGTTGAAAAAATACACAATGCGGCATTTGCCACTGGTTTATTTGAATTACCAACAATCAAAACCCGCGCCATTGCCTACACCCACTATCAACTAGGCGATGGTAAAGAAGGCTTTATACATATTGCTGTACATATTATGGCTGGGCGCAGTATTGAACAAAAACAACAACTCAGCGAAAGTTTACTGCATTGTTTACAAATTTACTGTCGGGATTCTGATAGTTTAAGCGTCAACGTACACGACATGGAACACGAGATTTACCGTAAATGCTAGAGGCTGTTGACCGTTAAGGATTAACCTCGAAAGATAAACAGACCTTAAGGTAAATACTCCGCTTTAATACGTTTAATATCAATTTGCGGTGACTTATACGAGGTATATACCAACCACCCCACTTCTTTGATATAAGTTAAACCTGAGCTACGGCTAAATGCCCGCTCAGGTAAACGAATCACATCATGCTTTGTTTGCGATGCAAAATCATAATAACTTAGCCGATAATCAGCTTGCTCAACATTAAAATAATACACACGAGATGTAGCCTGTGTAGCACCTTCGACGTAATACCATGATAAATGATTTGATAAGTTAATAGCATCAACGAGTAGTTCAGCGTGCTTGCTATCTGGTTGTTTTATCCATAACTGCCGCGCATTCAGATCTGCAAAAATGATTGCGCCATGGCGATCTTCATACCCATACAGCGTAGCTTGTTCAATCACCTTACCTAAGTTATTACCGTTAAGATCAAACCGATATAATTCATTACCATTTGACGTCAAAATACTGCGACTGTCTTGTGCCCAGCTCGGCTTACCATGATAGTTAAAGCCCGTTTTTAACTCTGTCGTTGTTTGCGTATTAAAATCATATAACTGCAAAGTATTCATAGCGTTTTTTGATGCAATAAAAGCAATATAGCGCCCGTCAAAAGACCAGACAGGGCTGTAAATAGTAGCATTTAACTCGGTAATTTTTTTTCGCTCGGTGCCATCTTTGTTAGCGATCCACAATTCAGTGCTGCCAGACTCATTAGATACAAACGCCAATTTATTTTTTATAGCACTGTAATCAGGGAAACGCGTATTAAAGTGGGTCGATAGAATCGGAAATGGCGAACTGGCAATTGCATTATCTGTCTCTACCCGCATCAACGCAGAATCGATATGCCATTGATGAAAGTATAAACTACCATCTTGACCATATTCAGGATAACTTAACCCATTAACTTGCGAGTCGATTAACCGTCCCGTTGCTAATTCATAAAAATAACCATGGCGCTTGCCTTGCTCAACGCCCGAAAACACCAGAATATCTTTATTTGGGTGCCAATCAACACCGCGAATATCAACAAATTCTGGGGTTAGTTGCTTCGCTTGTCCAGTAGCCAGTTCAACTAAAAACAGCGCTTCATAGCCTGACGCTAAATTACGCGATACCAGCAACTGCTCCCCGTCAGGAGAAAATACCACAGACTCATCATAAAACTGACAATCATCAGGACAAGGAACTTGAGTAATCGCCATGTCCGTTCTTTGCAAATCTATAATATTTAGCTTTGTTTGACCTAGAGTCTTGTTACCCTCACTAATAAAGACCAACTTACTACCTGCTCTATTTATATCAAGGTCAAGGTTTCCACCTTGCCCGCATGAAGCCAATACCGTTACTTTTGCCGTTACGATTTGCTGTTTCACGATTTCGCAGCGTTCTTGTGCATCCAAACGAAAATAAAAAATATCATTGAGATCATCACTAAATACCGCACGCCCCTCAACATATAAACTATCGGTCAGGGCAATAGCGGCTTGCTCTGGGGAAAATAAATCTCGTAGATAAAGATTTGTTTGTTGGCCAGGACGACGCCAAGAATAAGCAAGAAAATGACTGTCGTTTGAGATAGCCGGAAATAACTCACGCCCTGGGTTAGTTGTAATGGTTTCTATATGCTCAGCTAAAGTGGTAGTAACTAGCGGCGCAGAAATGATTGGCGTGCGTTGAAAATAAAAAAATGCAATACACATCATAGTAATCATTAATACAGTGGCTATTTGTAGGTTACTAATGCGCCCTTGCTTTGTTGCAATTACAGTTGGCTGTAATTCTTGTGATGAGGTCTCACTTTTGTGTAACTCAGCAAATATCGGTGGCTGATCTAAACGATAACCGGTTTTACGCAACGTAGTGATATAGCTGCGCTCAGGATCAAGCTCTTTAAAGGTTTTTCGTAAATGCCATATCGCATTTGTCAGTGCTTTTTCACCAACAAATTGATTTCCATCCCACACGTTAGTGATTAACTCTTCACGAGTCACCGCCGCAGGGTAGCGTTCTACTAAAAAGCACAACAACTCAATAAATTTAGGCTGTAGTACATGCTCCTTGTCAGCACAAATGAGCTTATTTTCAAACGCACAAACTTGGCACTGTCCAACAAGAAATGGCTGATTTGTTTTCATAAGTAACGCTTTGACACCTTTATGTTTAGCAGTCTAGAAGGGTACCTCATTGTTAGTAGAAAAAGCAAAACAACGCGATAAACGGCACAAACTTAATTTATTAGGGTGCCACATATAATAACGCAAACAATTGATAACAAAAGAATAGATATTAAATAGATGTAAAATAGGGATATAAACGAGATACCTTTTATTGTGTTTTTGTTCACGGTTACTTAAAAACAACTCCGTAAACCCCATCCACTGATGCATTAGCCGAAGTATTTTGAACTGCCCGTCAAAATGGCTAATGCATTAGTTTTATAAAATTAAAAATATAAGGGAAATCTGTGAGCAAAATATCAACAAGAAAATGCGCTCTAGCACTGGCTATCACGGCAAGCTTTTCGGGCCACTCAATTGCAAACGATGCACAAATTGAACGCCAATTAACACCGAGTCAAACAACAATCAATGAAGCTAAGCAAGCAGAACCTGAAAAAATTGTCGTGACCGGATCTCGCTTAAAACGCGATAGTTTCTCTGTTGCTACGCCGCTAGTCACTATGGATCGCTCTGCCATTCAGGATACAGGGCTTGGTAACCTATCTGATGTACTTGTCGACAACATGCCAGCACTGAGCCAAAGCATTGGTAATAATACGAGTCAATCTAGTATTTCAGGAACCGGGCTTTCAACCGTTGAGTTACGTGATTTAGGCGCTAATCGTACTCTCACTCTTATAGACGGTCGTCGTGTAGTCTCAAATAGCTACGGCGGTAACTATGTCAGTTTAAATACCATTCCCAGTGGCATGGTTGAACGCGTTGAAATCATCAGTGGCGGTGCGTCTGCTACTTATGGTGCCGATGCCGTAGCCGGTGTGGTAAATATTATTACTCAGTCAAAGAAAGAGGGATTTGATTTTCAGGCACGTGGTGGTCAAACAACCGAAGGCGGTGGTAAAGAGTTTACTTTGGATTTAAATTACGGTGATTCATTTGCCGATAATAGAGGTTATGTGTTTTTTAGTGCTAACTGGGATCGTGATTTTGGTATTAGCTACTATGATCGCGACCGGGCAAAAATAGAAGCAGCACATAGCTATAATAACGATTTAATGTGTAATCAAATGGTAACCGCAACCGGCTCTCAATGTATGCGAGATATTACTCAAGCAGACTGGATGAGTAAAAGCGACGGTACTTTAGGGGGCGTTTTTTTAGAAAATAGCAATAACGACACCCAATTTTGGTATGACGGTCAAACTCTACGTGATGACTGGAAAGACAATGAAGAAATCTATGGTATTAACTCAAACCAATTCGTAATGCTGGATGTACCCAGTGATAACTTTTCAACGGCTGTAAAAATCGATTTTGATGTCACCGACGACATCATGAGTTACTTTCAATTGCAATACAGCAAAAGTGGTTCATTCAACGATAAATCACCTGAAGATGAATATGAAGGTGCATTTGTGCCTCGCTATGATGCTGTAACAGGCGATCCAATTGCCGATATAGCGCCTGGCTATATCCCCATTGATAACCCTTATGTACCGCAGCAAATTTTAGATGCCAACCCATACAGAGATCGAATTTACTGGGATCGTCGCTTCGGTGAAGTGGGTAACATTAGTACCGATAACGACCGTACCACAATCCGCACTTGGGCAGGATTACAAGGCACTATGTTTGATCACCAGTGGGATTGGGATGTATCAGCCGGTTACGGGCAATTTAAACAGCATCAAATTCGTAATAACGAGTTAAACGTGGTTAACTTAAAATCAAGCATTACAAGCTGAAAAGTTAGCCGACGGCACTATACAATGTATTGATGACGCGGCACGTGCTGCAGGCTGTGTACCAATTAACTTATTCGGTGAAGGCTCAATCACACCAGATATGGCCGATTGGATCCGTACCAACCCAATTATTGATACTAAAATTCAGCAATACACTGTGATGGGTTATATCACTGGCGATTTATTTGAACTGCCAGCCGGTAATGTGTCAGCTGTATTTGGTGGTGAATACCGTAAAGACACCCAAAGCCTAGACACCAGTGATGATATGAAAGTGGGTGGCATTACATTTAATGTGGTTCCTTCATTTTATGGTGAAGTTGAAGTCTATGAGGCTTTTGCAGAGTTGGCTATTCCACTTCTACAAGATGCACCATTAGCAAAAAGTTTATCCGCTGAGACTTCACTGCGCTTAGCAAATTACAGTATGGAGAACGTGAACACGGTAGCCAGTTATAAACTAGGTTTGTTATGGCAACCTATTGATGGCTATATGGTAAGAGCTAACTATGCTCGTGCGCAGCGCGCACCGACTATCACTGAATTAATGTCGCCACCACGTGGAGACTTTGATTCATATGATGATATTTGTGATGGCTTAACTGCTACTTCAACTAAACCGGGTCATGCTAATTGTCGTTTAGAACCAACTTTAGCTAAACAGCTTGCTGAAAATCCAGACTTTAAATTTGAAAGTGAAGATAACAACTATTCACCGGGCACTGGTAATCCAAACCTTAAAGAAGAAACCGCAGATACTTACACCTTTGGTGTAACATTATCTCCAGAGTTTTTCAGCGGCTTCAACCTTGCTGTAGATTACTACGATATTGCTATTGTGGATGCCATCGACGAGATCAGTAACGAAAACATAATGCGTGAATGTTATGACTCAGAAGCAGCATGGGGCAGTGACAATGAGTTCTGTAATGATATTACCCGTAATAGCGAAGGTAACATCATCAAAATTCTACAACGCGAGTATAACTTAGATGAGTTAACTGCCCGTGGTTATGACGTAGTTGCCACCTATGACTTTGAGCTAGGTAGTTATGGTAACGTCGCATTAAAACTTGATTACAATCACGTTATTGAAAACTCACAAACTTATGAAGGTTTAGATGGTAACGATGTTGTCACTCAGTATGCTGGATATGGCCGCAGTAAAGATAAAGCTGCAATGTCTATTGCATGGAGTTTTGATGACCTACGGATCCGTTGGCGTACTAACTTTTTGGGTTCTTTTAAAGCCGATCAACAAGACGAAAAAGACTACCTAGCGGCCGTGGCAGACAACGATAAAAACTGTGCTGCTGCAAATGCAGACTGTATTGCCAACCCTGAGCCCCTCGCATATCAAGACTACGGTTCATACATAAAGCATAGTTTATCAGCCTCTTACACTATGGCCTTAACACCACAGAGCGATTTACGCGTATTCGGTGGCGTTAATAATATTTTTGACAATAAGGGAGCATTCTACCCTAGCGGCAACGGTAACTATTATAGCGGATACGGCGGCGGTACAGGTCGTTATGTGTACTTAGGTGCACAATATAGTTTTTAAGATAGCGTCTAAATTTATTGCTGTGAAGCCATAGTGCTTCACTTGCTTTATACCTACTAGGTTGTTGTCAAAGGTACGTCTCGCTAGAGCGTACCTTTTTTCTTTTTATTACTTAGCGCCAACTTTGCATTTCGATTAGCCGTGATTCAGTACGGGCATACTCAAATGCTAACTTTTGCCCTTGATATAAATCTGCAATATCTACTTGCGCACTGAGTACCAGCAGTTTACCGCGATCATAAAACTCATCCACTAAGGCAATAAAACGCCGAGCTTCATCATCCAAAGTATGTTCTTGTAAATCTTGTTTTTCTCGCTGATAGCTATCTTCAATACCATGGACAATTTGCTTATTTGTTGCCATAAACCCCATTGCAGGTACATCACAAACATACACTCGTTGGTAATGCTGTGCTAAATATATGTAATCAGCAGTACTGCGAGGACCTGAACACAACGCCATAAAATCAAACATAATGGCATTATTACTGCGTTGTAGACATTCAATGTTACGTCCACAAATAGTCACACTTTTATCTGTGAGCAATTGATCTGCAAAAGCTAAAAAATTGCTTTGTAACTGATTTTCAACAGCGCTATTAAAGTAATAAGTCGTATGTGTACCAAAACGAAAACGGTGATCAACAACGCCTGCAATATTAATAATGTGACAGTGGCTTTTTAATAGCTCGATGGTGGGCAAAAATCGCGCGCGCTGTAAACCGTTATAATAAAGCTGATCTGGCTGACAATTTGACGTAGCCACTAATACCACACCTTTGGCAAATAAAGCCTTAAACAGCCCTGCCATGATCATCGCATCACCAATATCAGAGACAAAAAACTCATCAAAACAAATAAGCTTTAATGTTTTTGACCACTCTCGGGCTATTTGCTGTAGGGGATTTTGTAAGCCTTGTAATTGTCCTAATCGGGTGTGAACTTGCGCGATAAAATGATGAAAATGCAATCGTGTTTTTTGCTCAATTGCGACACGCTCATAGAACGAGTCCATTAGCATCGATTTACCCCGCCCTACCGGACCATATAAATAGATACCTCGCGGACTCACCGACTTACGCCACCAAACTTGTGGCCGTTGTAGCGCTTGAGCAAGCTCACCAAGCGCCTTTACAGCCTTAAGTTGGGCATCATCGCGCTGAAGCTTGCCACAATTAATTTGCGTATAGTAATGCTGTAAAATTTGCCCGTTTGGCACTGTCATAGACTGTACTGATTCGTTATACTCGCCACCATTGTAGCTGACTCAAAATGTGAACCCAATGAAATTTCCTTGCCGCTTAGATAAATTTATTAGCCATCTAGCTGAAATACCACGCACTAAAGCACGAGCTGGCATTAAGCGCAAAGATGCAACAGTCAATGGTGAAGTGGTCACAACCTATGATCATCAAATCACAGCCTCCGATATAATTGTGTATCAAGGCCAGCCTCTAGCATTTTTGGGAAAGCGCTATTACATGCTCAATAAACCTGTTGGTTATGTATGTGCGAATAGCGATGATTTGCATCCTACAGTATTTGAACTCTTGGACGAGCCTAACATGAGTGATTTTCATGTTGCAGGCCGTCTTGATCTTGATACAACAGGGTTGGTACTGATCACCAATGATGGTGATTGGTCACATAAGATCACATCGCCTAAGCACAATAAATTTAAGACCTACCTCGTTGAAACACAAGAAGCACTCACCGAAGATGCACTTGAACAACTTCGTCTGGGCGTACTGTTGCACAACGAAAAAGAACGTACCCGCCCCGCCACCGCAGAACAACTTGCGACTTACAGCTTACGGCTATCAATTTGCGAAGGGAAATATCACCAAGTAAAGCGTATGCTTGCTGCCGTCGGTAATAAGGTAGTTGAATTACATAGAGAAAAAATAGCCGACATTGAACTTGATGAAAATTTAAATAGTGGTGAATATCGACTTTTAACAAGCGATGAAGTGAAGCTCTAAGAACCCAAAACAGAAACTTGAGTAAAAGTCACGTAAAAATTCCTTATTATTATTAATTAAAACTTACTCTTGGCCGATAAACATGGTAGAAATTTAGGGTCATAATAATAATAAGGGGCGCAATGTGCTGTCAGGTTTAGCATTAAGAACTAAAATAATCTTGTTTGCTGGAGCGATGTTTATAGCACTTAATGCTATTGCATTACTGGGCTTACAATCTCTTCGTCACGCAAGTGAAAGCGATAATATCGCCCGTATAAATCAGTTAATGAAAAGCACTGCTAATATTGTAGAGCAGTTTGAATTGCTAGCAAAAAACGGGCAATTAAGTGAGCAACAGGCGCGAGACTTTGCCACAAAAATGTTACGTGAGAACAAGTATCACGACAGTGAATATGTCTATGTCGTAAATGACAAACTCGACTTTATTGCCACTCCCCATGATCCTGAACTTCATAATACCAGCTTTAACGACTTCAAAGATGCCAGTGGCAAGAGCATTGGTCATATGGTTGAGCAGCTAGTGGGGAATCAAACGAATAAAATAATTACTTACCACTGGGATTCAGTCCGTGAAGGCGAAACGGTTGATTTAACCTCTGTAGTACAAAAAACACCGTATTTTGGCTGGTATGTTGGCACAGGGATCAGCGCTAAAGAAGTCGATGAGCGTTACTGGAATACCGCAAAATGGTTGCTAGGACTATCATTACTCATTGCCCTTGGTTTAACAGCAGCGATCGCTCGTTTTGGTATCTCACTCAGTAATGCCTTAGGCGGTGAGGTAAAAGAGGTTATTAATATCGTTACGCAGGTTTCACACGGTAATTTAAATTCTCATATTAGAACGGATGCACCACCTGAGAGTATCATTGCAGCTATGCATTATATGCAACAAGGCTTACGTGGCGTAGTAGGCGGCATAAAAGATGTAACTGATAGCTTAAAAAATCAAAGTCTCGATAATGAATCTCGCTCGACAGAGCTTGATAAATTGACTCGCAGTCTGAATGAAGAAACTCATATGGTCGCATCAGCCATAACTGAGCTGACGGCATCAGCACAAACCGTTGTAGAGCATGCCGAGCAATCCGCATATTCAGTACAAGAAGCGGAGCGCCAAGGCCAAAGTGCAAATCATCTAACAACCGAAGCAGCAAACACTATTGTGCTTTTAGAGCAACAAATTGACAGCGCTGGTAATAACATCCAACTCCTTGATGATGAAGTAAATAATATCGCAAATGTGTTAAGTGTTATTCAAGGTATTGCCGAGCAAACTAACCTCTTAGCACTTAATGCCGCCATTGAGGCTGCCCGTGCCGGCGAGCAAGGGCGAGGTTTTGCTGTTGTTGCTGACGAAGTGCGCCAATTAGCGCAACGCACGCAAACCAGCACTGAAGAAATTCGCACTATGATCAGTAAATTGCAATCAGCAACTAAAGATGCGAAAACATCAGTTAACTTAAGTATTGCAACTAGCGAGCAAACAGTTGCGAAATCAAAAGATGCCAGCGAAGAGTTACAACGTGTTGCGACATCATTAAGTGCTATTGCTCAAATGAGCCATCAAATAGCGATCGCCGCTAAAGAGCAACTTGATGCTGGAGAAGATACGGCAAGACGAATTGTGACCATCTCAGATACCGCATCACAAACTGCCGATGTATCACATCAAGCACATGCCGCAACAGACTTAATAAAAGGCCTGACAAGCGATTTAGAAGCTGAAACGGGTAAATTTAGGTCGTAACAATGTAGCTAAAACGTTAAATAAATATAAAATAAATTGACAGCGCTGTCTTTGATGGTTATTTTGGGAACTGGAAAAGGTAGTAAGCGTTTCCAAATTCTTAACTAAAAAGGAACTAGTCATGAAAAAAAAGAAACTCTTAACAGCAATTCTAGGTCTGTCATTTGGTATTGGAATGACAGCAACTGTTTCAGCAGTTAGTGACTGCAACTGGGAGCCCTATGGCTCTATAGATAATTATTGCGGCTATGAATATTATAAATGTGCAATGTCATCGAATAATTCTTACTTAAACTGCAGGGATGTAAAAGCAAACTGCATAAGTAAGTGCAGCAGTTAAAAGTGAGGGGGCTTTCCCCCTTTTCCAACTAACGTAATGAAAAATACATAGATGAAATCACTCGCTAAATACACGACTATTTTCTTTATTACAGTATGCTTAGGTGCGCTGCTAGGTCAGTATGCTTTACCCACGGTTAAGGGTTTATTCAAAGAACCGGCTATAGAAGTTGGTAATTATCAACATGTGGGTATCACTGATATAGATAAGGTAAAAATTTATACTGTTGATTGGTGTGACTTTTGCGCAAAAGCTAAAGAAATGTTAGATAAACATCACGTCAAGTACATCGAAATTGACATAGAAAAAAATCCGCAAGGCTTAAAGGAGTTTGAACAACTTTCCGGTGACGGCTTTCCTTTAATAATTATAGAAAACATGCTTTTCAGAGGTTTTTTCGAAGGGCCTATTAAGCAAAAGCTTATTGATTCAAATATAATTACTGCATAGCAACTACGATTTAATTTGCACTAAGTCAAAATCAGCCATACTGGGTACTATCATTTGTAATCGTGACTCAGTGACATCTAGTGAATTTAAACATTCGCAGTACTCTGAGGCTTTAAATTCGAGTTGTTGGGCTTTCTTCTGTAAGGATTTATCTATTTCTTTTGAAATAATATCCATCCGTTGACCCATATCATTAATGCGATCTTCAATATTACCTTCGCGAGATTTAAAAGCGTCGCCAAGTGATACTAATATTGCGCCAAGTGAGCCATGAACGGCCGAATGAATTTTTTTACTAATTTCTTCTGTGAAAAAATCGTCTATTTTTGACAGGGATTGTGGTGCAATGAAAAAGAAATCATCACCACGTTTAAACTTATCCATTAAAGCACGTTCTACATATTGCAGTTGTGTTTTCAATACCTCTGGTTCTTTATCAGACATACCTTCAACAACTTGCTCTATCGCACTTAACCCAAGGTTTACACCATCAGTTGCAAGTTCTACCAATTCAGGTACCGTATCACGAATACCTGCGCTGAACTGCATTAATACTTGGCTTTCTTCAGGGCTTAAATCTATCCAATACCCACGAATAAACAACTGGTTATCATTATTTATCTGTACGCGTGTTTGGCCTTTATCAACAATACGTATTACATCATCAGTAATGATCAAGCCATGCCCTAATTCAACGTCACAACTGACTTTCGCGCAGACATTAAAACTTGATAGTGCTATGGACATCGCCAATATCGAACGAGATAAGAACGCCATAAACACCTCAAAAAAGACTAAAAATGAAAGGCAGCTAGGTTAACAAAAACCCAGTTTTATGCAAGAAAAACTAAACCTAGGCCCTAGCAGCTAGGGCCTAGGTGGTTGTGTTAAATCGGTGACCCCGGTGGAATAGGAAGTACTTTGAAGTTCATAGGCCAAGCACCATTTATTAGAAACTGATTAATTTGCTCTACCAGATACTGCTTAAATGCACTTTCACCCACATCGACACTGCCAAGCAATGAACGCTGTTGATATTCTTCACTCAATTTCACTAAATAATAGCGCAACTGAGCTTGCACCTCTGGTTCAACTTTATCACTAGCAATTAAATCAGCAAATTGTTTAGCTGTAAGTAGCTGCACTCGCTGCGCAATTTTCTGCGCCATAGTCGTAGTTGTTTGAACTTTAAAAACCTGTTCATATAACTGTGCGAGGAGCTCGTCTAAACTAAAGAATGCTTCACTGCGTGCCTGCTGTTGCGCTAGACGATTTAGCCGCTGAGCATTTAGTAGTAACGATAAGCTATGCTGAGCAGACACTTCAGGTAATGCCATAGCATCAAGTGTTAAACCTGTACGGCCAATGACACTTTCGCGGTTTTTAGATTCACCGTACGCTTTGGGCGGAATTAAAGCGAGTACACTCTCGGGTAACAGCAAATTATCGGCTTTTAACGTACTTAAAATAGCGCTTAATGCCTGCTGCTGCTGCTTTTTAGCAACCACCAGTGCACCTTTAACAGGTGAATTTCCGCGAACCTCGTAATCATAATCAACGCCGGCAATCAGTTTAACCACAGACTCCACTTGATAGCGATGAAATAAATAAAGCGGCACCAGCATTTCTTCTAGCTGCGATAACGCCGTCCCCGTTTTTATGTTATTAATACCAAATTGAGCAAGTGCCTGTTTTCTTACTTCCAGTACCCTTCTCAGTTCTTCACTGGGTGAACTACCGTTATCCCAAAGATGTGCGGTTGGGTGCGCGCCACCTTGCGCCCTAGCATCACTATCAGAGATAAACTCCAACCCTTTATTTTGATTATCAGCCAAAATAGCAGCTAACCCTTTGCTTTCATCAAAACCAGTAAAATCACTGTAACCGTACTTAATTACTTGGGTATCCCATTGCCCCATACCGTGTGCATAACCACGGCTAACATCCAGCTCACCTTTATCATTAAAGCCAACTAATGGATGAGGGTAATCCATAACAGAAGCACGATCGGCCACTGACGCTGAAAAGTTATGCGCAATACCTAGCGTATGACCAATTTCATGGGCACTGAGTTGACGGATACGATCAAGCGCCATCGCTTGCAGTGTTTTAGCCACTTCGTTGCCTTGTAAATAAGGCGCCGCTAGGGCTTCAGCAATTAAGATATCTTGGCGTACACGCAGTGATCCTAAAGTCACATGCCCTTTTAAAATTTCCCCAGTGCGAGGGTCAATCACCGAGCTACCATAAGACCAGCCTCGGGTGGCACGATGTACCCACTGGATCACGTTATAACGAATATCCATAGGATCCGCGTTATCTGGTAATACTTTAACGATAAAAGCATTCTTATAACCCGCCTGGGCAAAGGCATCATCCCACCATTTGGCACCATCAAGTAACGCCGTTTTCACCGGCTCAGGTACACCAGGATCTAAATAATAAGTTATCGGTTCAACAGGTTCACTAATCGGTAGTGTCGGATCTTTTTTACTAAGGCGGTGGCGCGGTATATAGCGCACTAACATAGACTCACCAAGCGGGGCTGCATAATCTTTGTGTTCGATACTCCAATAACCAGACTGAGGATGAAATGCACGTGGTGTGTAATTATCATCCGGTAATTCGATTAAAGAGTGATGCATATGCACTGTTAACGCATACGGATCAGCACTGACTTGACGGATATACTCACCGGGCTGGCTGCCTTTAAACGTTAATACGGCTTCGAGTTCGGTATTCTTCATAAATGCTTTTGAGCGCTCAATATAGACAGCGCTGCGGCTTTCATCAAGATTAAAGTTGCCTTGCTTACGCGCAGTTAAAGTGCGACTCACCCCATGTACATCACTGAGTAAGTAAGGCGTGTAGTCAATCAAAGCGGCCTCTGAATTTTGCGCCACGACATTGAAGCCAGCCAAAATACTCGATGCAAACGCTTCTTGAATGCTTTTTTGCTCAGCTTTATTACTGGTATTAGCTCGGTAATAACTGTTAATAGCTCGCAACATCACTTTGTCGCCAAAGCGCTCAAATTGTACCAAATGAGTATTACCTAATTGACCACGGTCAAGGCCAATATCATTAGAGCCGACGCCATAAGGCAAGCTTTGCTGTAATAGAAATTGCTGCTTGAGTTTATCGACTTTTAAGTAAACTTTGCCATTTTGAGTATCATAATAAAAAGAAAAATAGCCCGGAAAATGATTCATTTGCTCAGTAAAATCACTAATAGACTTAATTGCTGCGTGCGCTTGGGTTATCATAGTCAGCAACACAGTAAAGAGTATGTAACGTATCAATGGTATTTTTTGCATAATCTTATCTTTGTTATTCGCGTTTTAAATACATTCAAGGTGTTTCCAGTATAGGATATTACGCCTAAAATACAGTTATTTAAGACGAAATTCAGCGCTTGCTTTGATAATCCCTCTCACCCCTTATGATTATCATAGCTCATAACGTTATCAGGAAAATAGAATGCGTAGACTACCTCCAGTATTACTCGAAGACGGTTGCCCTAGAGATTTAATCTCGTTGATCCGAACAGTTTTAGCAGCATGTAAAGAAATTTCTTTTCGCGTAGGCCAAGGCGCATTATCTGGCGTACTTGGTTCAACTCTCGATGAGAATATTCAAGGTGAAACCCAAAAAAAGCTAGATGTGTTAACCAATCAGCTACTAAAAGACATTTTACTGGAATCAGGCTATGTAAAAGCCATTGCCTCTGAAGAAGAAGATTACACCGTGGCTGGTAACCCTGATGCAAGCTATATTGTTGCATTTGATCCACTTGATGGCTCGTCAAATACTGACATCAATTCATTAGTGGGCACTATTTTTTCAATAATGAAAGCACCTGAAGGCTCAGATCCTGCCGATCAAAGTATTTTCATGCAACCAGGTAAAAACCAAGTTGCGGCAGGTTATGTTTTATATGGTCCATCAACAGTGCTAGCACTAACTACAGGTAAAGGCACGCGCTTTTTCACACTAGATAAAACCCACGGCACATTCTTATTAACTGAAGATTTTGCGAAGGTTCCTGAAGAGACCAACGAATTTGCTATCAATGCATCAAACCAGCGTCATTGGCAGCCAGCCATGCAAAATTACATTAACGACTTAATTGCAGGTGAAACAGGGCCACGTGCACGTAACTTCAACATGCGTTGGATTGCAGCCATGGTTGGTGACGTGCATCGCGTATTATGCCGCGGTGGTATTTTTACCTACCCTACAGATACTAAAGATCCGAACAAGCCAAATAAACTGCGTCTACTTTACGAAGCAAATCCAATGGCGATGCTAATCGAACAAGCTGGCGGCATCGCCTCAACGGGTACTGAGCGTATTATGGATATTCAACCTGATGCTATCCACCAACGCGTAGCGGTGATTTTAGGTTCGAAAAACGAAGTAGAAACCTGCTTGGGGTATCATAAGTAGCTCTCAGCTCTCAGCTCTCAGCTCTCAGCTCTCAGCTCTCAGCTCTCAGCTCAAAAATAAGGGCCATGCTTGTTAAATCAAGATGGCCTTTATTTTACAGGGGTCAGATCACTAAACTGACGGCTGACGGCTGACGGCTAAGTTTTCAATAATTCAACCAACTTCGCCACTTTATCTTTATCTAATTCACCCATTTGTTCGCTGTTACTCAGTGCATATATCACACCTTCAACGGCGCTGTAGTCGATGTCGGTTCTTGATTCTATAACGTTAGCCCACAGCTCAAGGTCGTCTAAATCTATTTCGCCTGCAAGGCATCGATTGAGCACATCAAGTACGCTTTCGAGCGTTAATACATAGCATGGGATCGGCTCAGCATCATTTGCTGAAATAATTATACCAATGGCTTGATCCCTGTTTTTACCAAAAGTAACGAATTCTGCTAGCGCTTGTGCTCTGTTCATAGTTGCTTATCTGTTATTCTAATAATGATTACTTTAAAAACTGAATGAATATAAATGACGATTTTAGCCTGCTCACAATGCCAAACAACGCTTACATGTAATGTTGATAACATTAATGCCTGTTGGTGCAATGAACTGCCCGCTATTTTACCCCTTGATAGCACAACCACCAGCTGTTTATGCAAAGCGTGTACGCTGGTTAAAATTAATCAATTTTTAACTACCTTGTATAACCAACCTTTAAAAGAGCAACTGGCTTTTGCTAAACACTTTCAAAGCAATGCTAATTTAATAGAAAACCTCGACTATGAAATGCAAAATAGCTACATGGTATTCACTCGTTGGTTTTTCTTAAAGCGTGGAAAATGCTGTAAAAACAACTGTAAAAACTGCCCTTATAAAAACGCATAGAGTATTTATTCAAAATAATGACATAAAGCTGCAAATAACGCATGACTAAAAGAATAAAAATACACTATAATTGGATATAAATTCACTAAACATCCACCGTATTCTGTTTAAAAAATCAAATTACTTTGATTTTTAAGCATAAAATTACTGTAACTTATTCGGAAAATGAACATGAGCACCTTTAGGCCAGCACTTCTTGCATCAGCTGTTTCAGCTATTTTATTTAATAGCCAACACCTTGCAGCTGAAGAATCAACAACCCAACTAGACAAAGCGATTGAAACCATTCAAATTACCGCTACTCGTCGTGCGGGCTCAGTGCAGGAAGCACCTCTAAATATTACCGCTCTTGATGGTGATGTGATTAAAGATCAAAACATTACTGATCTTGAAGATGTCGCACGCTGGGTGCCTGGTTTAACGATTTCTGATCAGGGTGGTCGTGAAGGCTCACCTATCATTGTACGTGGTTTAAATACCAATACCTCTGATCGTATTTCTGATGGTGGTACGGTGGCAACTTACGTTGGTGAAATCCCACTTAATATTGATTTACGTTTAACTGACGTTGATCGTGTTGAGGTGCTTATTGGTCCACAAGGGACTTTATACGGTGCAGGTACGTTAGGTGGCGCTATTCGTTACTTATTAAAGCAACCAGAGCTTGATATTACCGAAGGCCAAGTTACTGGTGACGTATTTAGCTTAAATGAAAGCGACGGCACCGGTGGTGAATTTGGTTTAGTGTTTAATACACCATTAATTGATGATGTATTGGCAATCCGCGCCAGTGTTAATTATTACACTAACCCAGGTTATATCGATTATAACTACGTGGTGCAAAACCCTGGGGTATCGAACCCAAATCCTGATTTTACGAATGAGCAAGACGTTAACGCCAACTTACGCAGTGTCAGTGACGTGAACGATGAGCAGATTACCACAGGTCGTGTATCACTGCGCTGGCAAGCCAATGAAGATATTGATGCCACCCTTAACTACTTTTATCAAAAACAAGAGAACGGCGGCAACTCTACGTCACAATATAACTCATTAAGCGACAGCAGCGCCTTACACAGTATGGTTGGGCAGTATGAAAATGCCGCCCGCATACTTGAGCCGGGTGAAGAAGAAAACGACTTACTAAGCTTAGAGATCAAGGCTGACTTAGGCTTTGCTGAGCTTGTATCAGCCTCAGGCTGGTCAAGCTACGAGCAATCTGGGCAACGCGACCAAACCGATTTACTTTATGACATATATTCCGGTTATGCTGACTTTCCAGCGTTTGTTGCGCAAGCACGGGATACTTCCAAACGTGATAATTTCACTCAAGAAATTCGCTTAGTGTCTAACTCTGATAGTGCCTTCAACTGGATTGTCGGTGGTTATTACAACAAACTAGAAAGCCATGTTAATGACCGTGAATACACACCAGGTTTAACTGAGTTTTGGGGGGATGAAATCCCAAACATAGAAACTGACCTTGAGTATATTTTATTAACTAATTCGGAAACCACAGAAAAAGCATTATTTGGTGAGATAAGTTATAGCTTTACTGAAAAGTTAAATGTAACGCTTGGTGCACGCGTTTATGAATATGACATTTCATCTAATGTTGGCTCAGCTACCCCACTCTATATAGAGGACGACAACTACATTTCATCACTGGATAAAATTGTATTCTCGAATATAAAGACCAATGATAGTGGTAGCCTATTTAAGTTTAATGCCAACTATACCTTTGATTCTGGTGTACTTGCTTATTTTACCGTGAGTGAAGGCTTTAGAATTGGCGGTGACAATGGTATCCCTTTATGTCCTGATGTATTACCAGAACAACAAATTATTTGTACGCTGCCAAATGAAGAAGATTATAAACCAGATACCACGGTAAACTATGAACTTGGTTTTAAATCGAGCTGGTTTAAAAACCGCTTACACTTTAACGCGGCACTTTTTAATGTTGATTGGAAAGATCCACAAGTTGGATCTTCGACAGTTAATGGCCAAGAGCTGATCACCTCAAATGCCGGTGCAGCCAATTCAAAAGGTGTGGAAATTTCATCACGCGCTATAATTGCTGATAACTGGACTGCCTACGCCACTTATGCCTATGCAAAAGCAGAGCTAACTGAAAATGTACCTATTTTATTTGGTGAGTTAGATGAAGATTACGCACAGTATCAATCATACTACGATGGTGCTGATGGCGATCGTTTGCCAGGTGCGCCTGAGCATCAATTTTCATTCGGCCTGCGTTATGAGCAAGATGTGTTAGACGATAAACTATTAAGTATTAACTATGGTATGACTGCACAAAGTGATGTGATCACAAAAGTTGGCTTAAAAGCCGATGGTGAAACGCTTGCAGGCTATGCTCTGAGTAACTTATCAGCCAAATTAACAGGCGATATGTGGTCAGCCACTCTCTATGTTGATAACTTATTCGATAAGTACGCGTTTACCTCAGTACGTCGTGATAAATCATGGGCGGGAATGGCTAAGTATGAAGAGCTAAACAAAGACCTGCCTGAACTACAACGTGTGTATGGGCACTACACCACAGCCCCTCGTACTATCGGCATGAAGTTTACGTATAATTTTGAACTGTAATCACGGTTCTTTATAAACTAAAAAAGCCTTGGTGTTTTACGCCAAGGCTTTTATGCTTATTGCTATGCTGACATCTATACAAAAACACCTACAACAACGCGTTGAGCACGCCATTAATCAAGGTAAGCTTAATGACGCGCATTTATTCCTGATCAGTAATATAAAACAAAACCCAGATGACCACTTTAGCTACTTTTTACTGGCGCAAGTAAATATTGCAGCTAAGGATATTAACAAGGCCAATAAACTACTCGCCAAAGCGATTAGCATTGCCCCTGTGCCAGTGTACTTTGCTCACTCGGCTAAACTTGCTGTGCTCAGTGGCCAGCTATTAGATGCGCAACTAGCTATTGATGAAGCTATAAAACATCCACAATTTGCAGCTATTGAATGCGATTTAATTGCCAATGTATTAACGCGTCTAGGACACTATCAGCTCGCACTCGAATGGCAATCACGTGCCTATCAACAAGCCCCTAAAAATCCACAAATCTGTTATAACTTAGCCGTAGCCTATAAAATCATGGGGCAATTTAGTGATGCGCAACAGCTGCTACACAGATTAATAAAACAACATCCACAGCATTTTCAAGCTCACTATTCGCTAGCTGAATTAAACGACAGCCAACAGGCTAAATTATCAACAAGCCTTTGTACACTTTACTACCAGTAAACAAGCAATCTCTGAGCATGTGAAATATGATGCACAAACCCACCATCAATTTTGTGAGCAACTGATAACCACCATCTACAACAACTATTATCTTTGAGCGAATCCGCTAAAACGCCCATGCAACAGCAATTTTTACACCACGCGATCGCACTGAACTATGAACATTGCGCTGA